>NZ_JBPJZH010000001.1:0-3080324 GCF_051216715.1 Variovorax restrictus | reverse complement strand
AACAGCTGGTCTTGAACGGTGCTCCGACCCATCATGATGCGTACCTCCGTCGATGACGAAGAACATGCAAACGGCGAGCCAACTACTGCGATTCGGGCGAGTTTTTCAACACAATCGCTGCAAAGCAGCCGCTCGTCTGGCGTGCGTGCATACGACGCAGTGGCTTGACTGCTGACCACTTCGCGCTGCAACCTGGACATCCTGGGCACGCCCTGATGTGATGAAACCGTGCACGTCGAAGCTTTCCACCCCGCCGTCTCCACCTGGTTCTCCCGAACCTTCCCCGCTCCCACACCCGCCCAATCCGCCGCGTGGCCGACCATCCGTGCCCGTCGCGACACCCTCGTCGCCGCGCCCACCGGCTGCGGCAAGACGCTCACCGCCTTCCTCGCCGCGCTGGACGATCTGGTCGTACGGGGCCTTGCGCCGGTGGCCTACCGGATGAAACGGCGGCCGTCTATGTCTCGCCGCTCAAGGCGCTCTCCAACGACATCCGCATGAACCTCGACGCGCCGCTGGCCGGCATTCGGGTGGAGTTGGCGGCGCTGGGGTTGCCCGCTGTCGACCTCCGCACAGCAGTGGTGCGCAACGGCGACACGCCACAACTGAGCAGCAGCAGAGCCTGCGCAGGCCGCCGCACACCCCGTTTCTGCCAATCAAGTTGCGACCACGCCCTTCCGGAACCCCGTCCTACGGCTCTCGAACAGCGCCCGCTGGAGGCTCTTCGGTCAACTGAATCGAAGGAGCAAGAGCATGGAACGTTTCAAGGGCAAGACCGTCATCGTCACCGGGTCCGCCTCCGGCATCGGCAGGGGCGTGGCGCTGCGGTTCTCGCAGGAGGGCGCGAATGTGGTGCTGTGCGACATCGACGAGAAGAAGCTCGCTGCGATGGCGGCCGAACTGTCACCAGACCGGACCTTGGCGCAGCGTTGCGATGTGACGCGTCTCGACGAGGTCCAGGCATTGGTGAAGGCGGCCGTGTCGCGCTTCGGCGCGCTGGACGTGATGGTCAACAACGCCGGCATCGCGGCCGAGGGCAGCGCGCTCGACGTGCCATTGGAAGACTGGACCCAAACCATCGCCACGGACCTCTCCGGCGTGTTTCACGGATGCCGGGCTGCGCTGCCGGAACTGCTCAAGACGCAGGGCTGCATCATCAACACCGCCTCCGTGTCCGGGCTGGGCGCCGACTGGGGAATGTGCGCCTACAACTCGGCCAAGGGCGGCGTGGTGAACCTCACGCGCTCGCTCGCGCTGGACTTCGGCAAGCAGGGCGTGCGCGCCAATTCGGTTTGCCCGTCGCTCACGCGCACCGGCATGACCGAAGACATGGTCGCGGACAAGGCGCTCGTCGATAAATTCATGGAGCGCATGCCCGTGGGTCGCGTGGCCGAGCCGGCCGACATCGCGGCCGTCGTCGCCTTTTTGGCCAGCGACGACGCTCGCTTCGTCAACGGGGCGAACATCCCCGTCGACGGCGGCCTCATGGCCTCGAATGGTCAGCCGCCGCAGGCCTGAGTTCGCGCTGGAGGGGCAGAGGCGCTGCGGGGCAAGTCGCGTCGTGTTGTCAGTACTTGATCGCGATGTCGCGCACCACCGGGCCGTTTGCGCCACCGATGAGCGACAGGCTCGCATTGCCGAGCGTGTTGCCGTACAGGGTGGTGGCACCCGTCGTCAACGCCACGGTGTACAGGCTGAACGGCCCCGTGCCCGCAGGGCGCAGCGCGGCCAGTACCAGGCCGTTCGCGCCGCCTGCAATATCCAGGGCCGCCTGGCCATTCAGCGGAACGCTCAAGGGCGCAATGTTGACCAAGGTCCCGTCATTGGGCGGGGCCTGCCGCGTCAGTGCGTTTTCGTTCCCCTCGATATCAAACAGCTCGGTCGTGGCCGTGCCGGCGAAGCTGTTGGTGTACGCACCGGCCAGCACGACGGCCGGCGTGGCCCTGTTGATCACGCCATCGGTGGTCGTGGCGCCTGTGTCGACGTTGATGCGAAGGTTCAGCCCGGTGTCGCTGATCACGCGCAGCCGATCGGCCACCGGGTTGAAGTCCACGGTGAAGCGCGTGCCGGTGAGGCCTGCATAGGGCAGCGTGGCGTCCGCCGGGTCGGCGGCGAGCGTCGCGACCAGGGCAGACACGCCGGTGCCGGGCTCGATGGTCAGTAGCCGCGCGGCGCTCGTCAGTGCGTAAAGGCGTCCGTTGCTGGGTCGAAAGTCCACGCCCACCACGGATTCACCGCTGCTTAGGCCGCTGATCGCCACCGGGGTCGACAAGGTGTTGGGTGCCGTGGGCTGAAAGCTCGAAAGCCTCGCGTCGTCGGTCAGGACGTAGACGCGCGGCGTGGTCGCCTGCACCAGTGTCATGCCCACGATGGCATCGCCCGTGCCGATGGTGCCCACCCGCGTTGCGCCGGTTGTGCCGCTGAGCGGCACCGTGTACAGCCCGGTCGACCCGTTCACGGACAGCGCGGCATAGCCGGTGTTGTTGCGTGGGTCGATATCGAACCCATTGGCGGTGGTGAAGGCGACATTGAGCGGCACCGGGTTGGCGAGCGTGCCGTTGTTGGGCGGGTCCTGCAGGTACAGCGTGCCGGACGCATCCAGGTCGTAGAGCTGCGTGCTGGTCGTGCCGGCGAAGGCGTTGGTGTAGGCGGCTGCCGTGATGCTGGCGGGTGCGCCGTTGATGGGGCCATCGACCACCGCAACGCCGGTGCCGACGTCGACGCGAAGGTTCTGGCCCGTGTTGCTCACAAGGCGAAGGCGGTCGGCCACGGGGTTGAAGTCGATGCCGAACTGGGTACCGACGAGCGGCGTGGACAAGGTCGACTTAAGCGTCAGCGCGCCGGTGATGGCGTCGAGCGTGTAGATACGACTCAGGGAGCTGACCGCATAGATCATGCCGTCTGCCGGTCGGGTGTCGATGCCCACCAAGTTCTCGCCGGGCGAAAGACCGAGCACACCGAGACTGCTGGTCAGCGAGGCAGGCGCCGCGCGGTTGAAGGAGATGACCCGGCCGGACGCCGTCACGGCAACGGTATCGCCGAGGGTGACTGGCGCTAGCGTCGGGCGGTCGTCGTCACCGCCACCGCCGCATGCCGTCAATGCGGCGACAGCGACGAGAGACAAGGGATTGAGGTGTCGAAAGGAAGGCATGGGGCAGGTCCTGGAAGTGAAGAGGGCATGCCGAGTGCCTTGTTGTTCGTGGGGACTGCACAGCGACATACGTGCACTACCCGCGCCAAGGGCCAATGGATGCAGCCGCTCGACATCCTTACGTTTGGTTGCTGGCGAGCGGTTCGTCCGTCGCCGAGTCCCATGGACGGTGGCGGACCTGATCACCGGCAACTTGACATTCCCTACCGCGCCCTGATGTGATGGCTTCGTGCCTCTCGCGTCTTTCCACCCCGCCGTCGCCGCCTGGTTCACCCGAACCTTCCCCGCCCCCACACCCGCCCAAACCGCCGCGTGGCCGACCATCCGCGCACGCCGCGACACCCTCGTCGCCGCGCCCACCGGCTCGGGCAAGACGCTCACCGCCTTCCTCGCCGCGCTCGACGATCTGGTCGTGCGGGGCCTCGCGCCCGGTGGCCTGCCGGATGAAACGGCGGTCGTCTATGTCTCGCCGCTCAAGGCGCTCTCCAACGACATCCGCCTGAACCTCGACGCGCCGCTGGCCGGCATTCGAGCGGAGCTGGCGGCGCTGGGGCTGCCCGATGTCGACATTCGGACGGCAGTGCGCACCGGCGACACGCCGCAGCGGGAGCGCCAGCAAAGCCTGCGCCGGCCGCCGCACATCCTGGTGACGACGCCGGAATCGCTCTACGTGCTGCTGGGCTCGGCGTCGGGCCGCAAGATGCTCGCGACAGTGCGGAGCGTGATCGTCGACGAGATCCACGCCATCGCCGCGAGCAAGCGCGGCAGCCACCTGGCGCTGTCGCTGGAGCGGCTGCAGGCGCTGTGCGTGGAGGCGGGTGGCGCGCGGCCGGTGCGTATCGGCCTGTCAGCCACGCAGAAGCCGATCGACGAGGTGGCGCGCTTCCTGGTCGGCGCGGGTGGGCTGAAGAGCGACGGCACGGCCGACTGCGCCCTCGTCGACATCGGCTACGCCAAGCAGCGCGACCTGGCGCTGGAGCTGCCGCCCACGCCGCTGGCGGCGGTGATGTCGAACGAGCAGTGGACGCAGGTGTATGCGCGCGTCGCCGAACTCGTGTGGCTGCACAAGACGACGCTGGTGTTCGTCAACACCCGCCGCATGGCCGAGCGCGCGGCGCGGCACCTGGGCGACATCCTCGGCAAGGACGCGGTGGCGGCGCACCACGGCAGCCTCTCGAAAGAGACGCGGCTAGCCGCCGAGCAGCGGCTCAAGCGCGGCGAGCTCAAGGTCCTGGTCGCGACCGCCTCGCTGGAGCTGGGGCTGGACATCGGCGACGTCGACCTGGTCTGCCAGCTCGGCTCGCCGCGTTCCATTGCGACCTTCCTGCAGCGGGCCGGGCGCTCGGGCCACGCGGTGGGCGGCGTGCCCAAGGCGCGGCTCTTTCCGCAGTCGCGCGACGAGCTGGTCGAATGCGCCGCGCTGCTCGACTGCATCCGCCGCGGCGAGCTCGACGCGCTGCGCGTGCTGCCCGCGCCGCTCGACGTGCTGGCCCAGCAGATCGTGGCCGAGACGGCGTGCCGCGAATGGCACGAGGACGAGCTCTTCGCGCTGGTGCGCCGCGCCTGGCCCTATGCGCAGCTGACGCATGCGCGCTTCATGGACGTGGTGCGGATGGTCTCCGATGGCTTCACCACGCGGCAGGGCCAGCGCGCGGGCTATGTGCATCGCGACGCGGTGAACCACCTGCTGCGCGAACGCAAGGGCGCGCGCATGACGGCGCTCACCTCCGGCGGCACCATCCCCGAGACGGGCGACTACACCGTCATGCTGGAGCCGCAGGCCGACAAGATCGGCACGGTCAACGAAGACTTCGCGGTCGAGAGCCTGGCGGGCGACGTGTTCCAGCTGGGCAACACCAGCTACCGCATCCTGAAGATCGAGGCCGGCCGCGTGCGGGTGGAAGACGCGCAGGGCGCAGCGCCCAACATTCCCTTCTGGCTCGGCGAGGCGCCGGGGCGGACAGACGAACTCTCCTTCGGCGTGTCGCGGCTGCGCGAAGAAGTCGGGATGGTGCTGGCACTGAGCGGCCGTGATGGCGCGATGGCCTTGCTGACGACGACGATGGGCCTGGCGGAAGAAGCCGCGCGCCAGATCGTCGAGCACCTCGCGCATGCGGCGGCCGTGCTCGGCACGCTGCCGACGCAGCACACCATCGTGCTGGAACGCTTCTTCGACGCCTCTGGCGGCATGCAGCTCGTCATCCATTCGCCTTTCGGCAGCCGGCTCAACCGCGCCTGGGGCCTGGCGCTGCGCAAGCGCTTCTGCCGCACCTTCAACTTCGAGCTGCAGGCCGCGGCCACCGAAGACGCGATCGTGCTGTCGCTCGCGACCAGCCACAGCTTTCCGCTCGACGAGGTGGCGCGCTACCTGCATTCCAACTCGGCCCTCGACGTGCTGGTGCAGGCGCTGCTCGACGCGCCGCTGTTCGGCGTGCGCTGGCGCTGGAACGCGACCACGGCGCTGGCGCTGCCGCGCTTCACCGGCGGGCGCAAGGTGGCGCCGCCGCTGCAGCGCATGCGTTCCGAAGACCTGCTGGCCGCGGTGTTCCCCGACCAGGTCGCCTGCCTGGAGAACATCGTCGGCGAGCGCGAGGTGCCCGAGCATCCGCTGGTCGCGCAGACGATGGACGACTGCCTGCACGACGCGATGGACGCCGACGGTTGGCTCGCGCTGCTGCGCCGCATGGAGTCGGGCCAGGTGCGCGTGCTGGCGCGCGACCTGCCGGGGCCGTCGCCGCTGGCGATGGAAGCGCTCAACGCGCGGCCCTACGCCTTTCTCGACGATGCGCCGCTCGAAGAGCGCCGCACGCAGGCCGTGCAGAACCGCCGCTACACCGACCCCGAGAGCGCCGACGATGTCGGCCAGCTCGACGCCGACGCCATCGCGAGCGTGCGCGACGAAGCCTGGCCGCAGCCGCGCAGCGCCGACGAGATGCACGAGGCGCTGGGGATGCTCGGCGTGGTGAGCGACGACGAGGTGGCCGCGCGCGTCGACTGGAAGAAGTGGCTGACCGCGCTGGCGAAGGCCGGCCGGGCGACGCGCCTGCTGCTCGACGGCAAGGGCCGCACCGCGCGCGGCGTGTGGGTCTCTGCCGAGCGCCTGCCGCTGCTGCAGGCCATCGCACCCGAGGCACCGATGCAGCCCGCCATCACCGCGCCCGACGACGCCGAGCGGCCCGACGACCGCGACGCCGCGCTGCGCGAACTGCTGCGCTCGCGCCTCGGCGGGCTCGGCCCGGTCACGGTCGCTCAACTGGCCGCGCCGTTGTTCCTGCCGGTTGCCGATGTCGAAGCCGCCTTGCTCGCGCTGCAGGCCGAAGGCAGTGTGCTGCAGGGCCGGTTCACGCCGGGCACCGAACACGTCGAATGGTGCGAGCGCCATCTGCTTGCGCGCATCCACCGCTACACGCTCAAGCGCCTGCGCCGCGAGATCGAGCCGGTCGAGCCGCGCGATTTCGTGCGCTTCCTGTTCGAGTGGCAGCACGTCGGCGCCGCGTCGCGCGTGAGCGGGCCGGAGGCGCTGTCGGGCGTGCTGTCGCAGCTCGAAGGCTACGAGGCGCCCGCGCCGCTGTGGGAGGCCGAGGTGCTGCCGGCGCGCGTGACCGACTACGCGGGTGCGTGGCTCGACGACCTTTGCACGGCGGGGCGCGTGCTGTGGACGCGGCTGCGGCCCAACGCCACGTCGGTGGAAGGGCGCAAGGGCGCGGGCAGCCTGTCGCTGCATGCCACGCCGGTGGTGCTGCTGCCGCGTCGCAGCGCCGCGCTGTGGACGGCGCTGGCGCCCGCGCCCGTCGATGACGACAGCCTGGGCTCGCGCGCATCCCGCGTGGCCGCGCATTTGCAGCAGCACGGCGCCTGCTTCTTCGACGAGATCGCGGGCGGCACGCGGCTGCTGCCGGTCGAGATCGAAGAGGCGCTGACCGAACTTGTCGCCAAAGGCCGCGTGCGCTGCGACAGCTACGCCGGCCTGCGCGCGTTGCTGGTGCCGGCGTCGAAGCGCGCGTCGGCCGACACGCGCCGCCGCCGTCGCGTGCCGCTGTTCGGCATCGAGGACGCGGGGCGCTGGACGCTGGTGCGTCCGCCGTCGGCGAGCGAATCGGCCGCCCCGGGCTCTGCCGAATCCATTGAGCAGGTCGTGCATGTGCTGTTGCGCCGCTACGGTGTGATCTGTTGGCGCTTGCTTGAGCGTGAGCCTGCGTGGCTGCCGCCTTGGCGCGAACTGGTGCGCGTGTGCCGACGCCTGGAGGCGCGCGGCGAGATCCGCGGCGGACGCTTCATCGCGGGTGTGTCGGGCGAGCAGTTCGCGCTGCCAGAGGCGGTGGCGTCGATGCGCCGCGTCCGGCGCGAGCCGCACGACGGCGCCTTCATCGCGCTGGCCGCCAGCGACCCGGCGAACCTGCTGGGCGTCATCGTCAACGGTCCGAAGGTGCCGCGCGTCGCGGGCTCGCGCGTGCTGTGGCGCGACGGCGTGCCGGTCGCGAGCAGCATTGCGGGGGCGGTCACGCTGCTCGAAGCGCTGGATGCGGCCGAGGCGCAGGCGGCACGCCGCGCTTTGGCGCTCGATCCATCGCTGCGCTTTCTCGACAGCGCTGTCGCGCAGGCGCTCAGCGCTTCGGAATGATCCGCTCGGCCTCGAGCCGCTGGAACAAGTCGAAGAACGCGTCCGGCGTGCTCTGAAAGTCGAGGAAGCCGGCCTTGCGGCTCTTCGTCATGTCGGCCAGCACTTCCATCGGCCGGCCGAGGTCGGCGTCGGTGTGCCACCACGAGGCGAGCTTGTCGATGTTCGGCTCGCTCAGTTGATGCTTCGCGGCGATGTCCGCCCATTGCGCGGGTGCATCGGCCATGCGGTCGGCCAGCGGTCGCGTGGTGCCGTCGAAGGGCGCGGCCTCGATGCCGAAGTAGTCGGCCAGGCGCGGCCACAGCCACTTCCAGCGGAACACGTCGCCGTTGACGACGTTGAAGTCCTCGTTCTTGCCGCCGTCGTTCGTCGACGCCCATTCGAGGTGGCGCGCCAGCAGCCGTGCGTCGGTCATGTCGGTGAGGCTGTTCCACTGCGCGGCCGAGCCGGGGAAGACGAAGGGCTGGCCGGTGGCCTTGCACAGCTTCGCGTACACGGCGAGCGTCACGCCCATGTTCATCGCGTTGCCGACGGCGAAACCGATGATGGTGTGCGGGCGGTGCACGCTCCAGCTGAAGCCGTGCCGCTCCGCGGCTTCGAACAGGCGGTCTTCCTGCTCGTAGTAGAAGTTGTCGACGGCCTGGCGGCCCTGCTCCTCGCGGAAGGGCGTCATGGGTACGGTGCCCGTGGCATAGGCCTCGAAGGGGCCGAGGTAGTGCTTCAGGCCGGTGACCAGCGCGGCGTGGCCGCCCTTCAACGACGGCCCGACCGCGTCGAGCACGTTGCGCACGATGGCGCCATTGACGCGGATGTTCTCTTTCTCGTTGGCCTGGCGCGACCAGGCGGCGAAGAACACGCGGTCGACGTCGAGGCCGTGGAGCACCTCGCGCAGCTGTTCCCGATTCGTGAGGTCGGCGATGAGCGGAATGCAACCCGACGCGACCGCGGTGCGCCCCCGCGAAAGTCCATGGACCGACCAGCCCTGGCCGAGCAGGTGCTCCGACAGGGCGTTGCCGATGACGCCGCTGACGCCGACGATGAGAGCCTTGTTTGCCATCAGGTCGTGGCCGCCGAGGTTGCTGCGGCCTTCGGTGTCTTGGGCATGGGGTCGCAAGCGGTGAGCGCGAGGGCGGTCAGGCCGACGGCGGCGGCGATGAGGATTTTTTTCATGGAAGCTCCAGGCTCAGTGAGTGGAGCGGGCATGGTCGGGCACGTGTCCCGATCGGCTCGCACGCCCATGTCGCCTACCGGCGTAGGAAGGCGCGCGAATCGGCCGCTCAGTGCGGCGCTGGCTTGGGGCTGAACCAGTACACCGCCGTGCCCAGCACCACGAGCGCCGACGCGCACAGGAAGATGCCCGTGTACGTCGTCGAGGCACTGGCGCCGCTGCGCTGGCCGGCATCGGCGATCAGCCCGAAGGCCGAGGACGTGAGCCCCGAGCCCAGGAAGACGAAGGTGTTGAGAACGCCCAGCCCGCGCCCGCGCAGCGCCTGCGGCACCAGGCCGCGGCCATGCGCCATGACCATCGGGTGGCACATGCCGAAGGTCGCGAGCAGCGTCAGCAGCAGCACGCCGGGCAGCAGGCCGATGTCGGGCGCGGCGCTCAGCACCATGCCCCCGACCAGCGACATCAGGCTCCAGCCGATCACCGTGGTCTTGAGCGTGTGGCGGCGCATCAGCACCGGCAGCAGGAGTGCGGTGGCGAAGCCGCCGAGGCTGACGAAGGCCAGCGCCAGGCCGCGCGCGTCGGCCCCCAGCCCGTACACCTGCGCCAGGTAGGGGCCGCCCCAGGCGTTGCGGAAGGTGGTGCCGGCCGCCAGCGCGACGCACAGGGGGATGAGCGTCCACATCGCGGGCACCGTCAGCAGCCGCGCGCTGCCCGCGAACAGGTCGCCCAGCTTTTCCTGCTGTGCGTCGGCATGGCCTTCGTCATGCACATGGCGCCACACGCCGATGCAGGCCAGCAGCATGCAGACGGCCGCCACGGCCATGGCGGTGCGCCAGCCGAAGCGGTGTGCCGCCCAGCCGAGCGGTGCGGTGGCGCACAGCGCGCCGACCATGGAGATGGCGTTGGCGCGGCCCACCACCGTGGCGTAGCGGTGCACCGGCAGATGCTCCGATGCGTAGTGCATCAGGCCCATGAAGACCGGCGCGCAGGCCAGGCCGAGCCCGGCCTGGGCGACCATGGCCGTGGCCCCGTTGGGTGCCACGACGAAGAGCAGGGCGGCCAGCACGCCCACGCTGGTCAATAGGCGGGTCGGGCGGCCGACGCCGTAGCGGTCGAAGGCGATGCCGATCGGGATCTGCGCCACCGCGAAGGCCAGGAAGAAGCACGACGACAGCGTGCCGAAACCCGCGGGCGAAAGCGACAGATCGTGCTGAAGCTCCGGCGCGATGACCGCCAGGCAGGTGCGGAAGAACTGGCTGAGCGTGAAGGCGAAGATCAGCGCGCGAAGGCCGCGCGCGGTGTCGGAAGAGGGCATGGAGAGCGGGGACCTGCGCGCTGTGGCGAGTGTGCGCAAAAAAGTGATCGAGCATAGCGTTCGATGCCCCGCGGCCTGGCGGGATTCTGTAGGAATTTTCGGACACGCAAAGCCTTGGGGCGCTGGCATCATCTCGCCCGTCGAGTGCGGTGCATGGTGCTGCCAAATCGTTAGCCTCTTTTCTGCATGCCGCCCCGAGCCAATCCGCCGCCCGATTCCGACGTCTCGCTGCCCGACATCTCCTCCTGCGACCTGGAGCCGATCCGTGTCCCTGGCGCTGTCCAGCCGCACGGGCGGCTGCTGGTGGTGGACCCGTCGACACGTCGGCCCTTGGCGTTCAGCGACAACTGGCCCGCCGACGCCATGCAGGCCGCGCTCGACCGGTTGAGCCGTCTTTCATCCCTCGCTTTGCAGTGCGGCGCGCCTCCCGTATCGCTCGGTGCGTGGGCACTCGGCGCCGAGCGTTGGGACGTGTCGGTTCATCGGTCCGACCGGCATCTGTTGTGGGAGTTCGAGCCGGCCCGACCCACCGAAGGCAACGAGGCGCCAATCTATTCGCTGACCCGCGTCTTTCTGCCGCGCCTGCAGGAAGCCGACGCCGTGCAGCAGCTGACGCAGCTGGCTGCAGATGAGATGAAGCGTCTGACGGGCTTCGGCCGCTGCCTGGTGTACCGCTTCGACGACGAAGGCCACGGCGAGGTTCTGGCGGAGGCCATCGACGAGGGTTACGACAGCTATTCGGGCCACCGGTTTCCGGCCGGCGACATCCCGCAGCAGGCGCGCGCGCTGTACCTGCTCAACCAGTTCCGGCTGATCGCCGACGCCACCTACACACCGGTGCCGTTGCGCATTGTCGACCGTGCGCTGACGGCCGCGGACATCGACCTGTCGCAGGCGCAGTTGCGCAGCGTGTCACCGGTGCATCTCGAATACATGCGCAACATGGGCACGCTGGCCTCCATGTCGGTGTCGATCGTGATCGAGGGCAAGCTGTGGGGTCTGGTGTCGTGCCACGACCATGCGCCGCGCTTCATTGGCATGGCAACGCGGCTGGCCTGCGAGCATCTCGGCCAGTTGCTCGCGCTTCAGATCCAGTCGAAGGAATCGAACCACTCCGTGGCCGAGCGCCTGGCCCTTCGGCAACTGACGTTGCAGATCGTCTCCCATCTCTCCGACAGCGACGAGACCCTGCAGCGCCTCGTGCAGGAGCCCTCGCTGATGCTGCGTGTGGCCAGAGCCAGTGGTGCCGCCGTGGTGCTCGACGACGCCGTCTGGAGCGTGGGCGACGTGCCTGCCGAGGCCGACATCCATGCCCTGGCCGAATGGGTGGCCGGGCTGGGCGACGAGGTCTACGCGAGCCATGCGCTGGCCGCCCACTACGCACCGGCCCGCGAGTTCCAGGACGTGGCGGCGGGCGTGCTCGCCGTGTCGATCTCGCAGGTGCACCGCCATCTCATCCTGTGGTTCCGCCCGGAGATCGTGAAGACCGTGACCTGGGCCGGCAACCCTCGCAAGAACGTCATCGCTGCGGACGGGCGCATTCAACCCCGAAAGAGTTTCGACAGCTGGCAGGAGAGCATTCGCGGCACGGCCGTGGCCTGGACCGATGCCGAGATGGCTGCGGCCGGGGAATTGCGCCAGGCGCTGATCGGCATCGTGCTGCGGCGCGCCGAGGAACTTGCCGAGGTTGCCCACGAACTCACGCGGGTGAACAAGGAACTCGAAGCCTTCTCGTACACGGTGTCGCACGATCTGCGGGCGCCGATGCGGCACATCGCCGGTTACGTCGACCTGGTGGTCGATCTCGAAGGCAAGGCGCTGTCGGAGCGCGCCACGCGCTATCTCGGCAACGTCAAGGACGCGGCCTCGTTCGCCGGGCAGCTGGTCGACGCCTTGCTCGACTTCTCGCGCATGGGGCGCGCGTCGCTCAAACGGCGCCCGGTCGACACGCAGGTGCTGGTCGACGATCTGGTGCGCGAGTTGGTGCGCCAGGAGCCGGGCCGGCAGGTCGAGTGGACCCTCCCTGCCGCGTATCCCACGCTGTACGCCGATCCGCTGTTGCTGCAGGTCGCCACGCGCAACCTGCTGAGCAATGCGCTGAAGTACTCGCGCGGCCGCGCGCCGGCGCGCATTACCGTGCGCACCGTGCACTCGCCCGAGGGCGACGGCCTGGAGGTCGAAGACAACGGCGTCGGCTTCCAGATGAAGTACGCGGCCAAGCTTTTCGGCGTGTTCCAGCGCCTGCACCAGGCCGAGGAATTCGAAGGAACGGGCATCGGCCTGGCCAACGTGAAGCGCATCGTCGAACGCCACGGCGGCACCGTGTGGGCCGACGGCGAGCCCGGCCGCGGTGCACGTTTCGGTTTCATCCTGCCGCGCGCCTACAGCGACACCACGCCCGACGTCGACACCCCCACGATCCTATGACCAACGCACCCCCGGAGCCCCTTGATGCTTAAGCCGATCCTGCTCGTCGAAGACGACAAGCGAGACCTGGAACTGACCCTGATCGCGCTCGAGCGCAGCCAGCTGGCCAACGAAGTCGTGATCCTGCGCGACGGTGCGCAGGCACTCGACTACCTGAAGCGCGAAGGCGACTACGCCGACCGCAGCGAAGGCAACCCCGCCGTCATCCTGTTGGACCTGAAGCTGCCCAAGGTCACCGGCCTCGAGGTGCTCGAAGCGGTGCGCGGCAGCCCGGCGCTGCGCAGCGTGCCTGTGGTGATGCTCACCTCGTCGCAGGAAGAGTCGGACGTGCTCAAGAGCTACGAGCTGGGCGTGAACGCGTACGTGGTGAAGCCGGTGGCCTTCGAGCGATTCGTTTCCGCCATCGCAGAGTTGGGCGTGTTCTGGGCGGTGCTCAACGAGCCGCCGCCGGGGTCCCTGCGCGCCACCCGCCGCAATGACCAGCCCTAGCGACATGCATCGGACGAAGGCGCCCGAGCCGCTGCGGGTGCTCATCCTCGAAGATTCGCGCTTCGACGCCGAGTTGCTGATCGAAGCGCTGACCGATGCTCAGCCCTCGGCACATCCGTGCGTCGTGCACGACGAGTCCAGTTTTGCCGAAGCCCTGACTGGCCAGCGCTTCGACGTCATCCTGTCCGACTTCGAATTGCCTGGCTTCTCCGGCAGCGTGGCGCTGGAGATGGCGCGCAGGAACGCGCCCGATGTGCCCTTCATCTTCGTTTCGGGCGTGATCGGCGAGGACAACGCTGTCGAATTGCTGAAGCAGGGCGCCACCGACTACGTGAGCAAGAGCCGGCTGTCGCGCCTGCCCGTGGTGCTCGACCGAGCCCTGAAGGAGGCCGCCGGCCGGCGCACGCTCGGCGTGGCTGAGCATCGCCTGCGTGATGCGCACGCGGCGGCCGACCGCGTCGAGGCCCGGCGTCTGGCGCTGATCGAACTGAGCGACCGGATCCGCGACATGGATGACCCGACCGACATCGCGTACACGGCGGCGGAGATGCTGGCGCGCCGACTCGGCGTCGACCGCGCCGGCTACGGCGTCGTCGACAAGGCGGCCGAGACGATCACGATCGAGCGCGACTGGAACGCTCCCGGCGTCAAGACCCTGGCGGGCGTGCTGCGGTTTCGCGACTACGGCTCGTACATCGAAGACCTCGCACGCGGCGTGACGGTGGCCTTCGCCGACGCGCGCGAAGACCCGCGCACGCGCGACACGGCCGCCGCGCTCGAAGCCATTAACGCACGCGCGGTGCTCAACATGCCGCTGACGGAGCAGGGCGGCGTGGTCGGGTTGCTGTACCTGAACCACGGTGAAGTGCGCGAATGGACCGACGACGAACGCGACTTCGTGCGCGACGTGGCCGACCGCCTTCGTTCCGTGCTTGCACGCCGTGAGGCGCAGATCGCGCTGCAGGCCTTTGCCGCTTCGCTCGAGCGCCAGGTCGAAGAACGCGCCGCCGAACTGGAGGCGGCCAAGGAACAGCTGCGACAGAGTCAGAAGCTCGAGGCCGTCGGCCAACTGACCGGCGGATTGGCGCACGACTTCAACAACCTGCTGGCCGCGATTTCCGGCAGCCTCGAGTTGATGCGTCGGCGCGGCGCGCAGGCGCGACCGGCCGACCTGGAGCGCTACATCGGCGTGGCCTTAGGCGCCACCCAGCGCGCAGCCGCGCTGACCCATCGCCTGCTGGCCTTCTCGCGCCGTCAGACGCTCGAGCCCAAGCTGCTCAGCGTCAACCGGCTCGTTCGCGGGATGGAGGAACTCATCCGCCGTACTGTCGGACCGGCGATCGAGGTCGAGGTGATCGCCGCGCCCGACTTGTGGCGTGTGCAGGTCGACGTCAGTCAGTTCGAGAACGCATTGCTCAACCTTTGCATCAACGCCCGGGATGCCATGCCCGACGGCGGGCGGCTCATGATCGAGACGGCGAATCACATGCTCGACGCGAAGTCTGCCGAGGCGGCAGATCTGACACCGGGTGCGTACGTCTCGATGTCGGTGCGCGACAACGGCGTGGGCATGCCGGCGGAGGTCGCTGCGATGGCCTTCGATCCGTTCTTCACCACCAAGCCGCTGGGCATGGGAACGGGCCTGGGTCTTTCGATGATCTACGGCTTCGCCAAGCAGTCCGGCGGACGCGTCAGCATCGATTCGAAGGTGGGCGAGGGCACAGGCGTGTGCATCGAGCTGCCGCGCAGCGAAGCCGTGGCGGAAGAAGCGCCGGCGCCGGCCGGCCCGTCCGCCGCACCGCGCGCCGATCGCGGCGAAACCGTGTTGGTGGTCGACGACGAGACATCGCTGCGCATGCTGATCGTCGAGGTGATGCAGGAGCTGGGCTACGCGACGCTCGAGGCCGGCAACGGCACCGAGGCGCTCCGCTGGCTGCGCTCGGGCCGCCGCATCGACCTGCTGGTCACCGACGTGGGCTTGCCCGGCGGCATGAACGGTCGCCAGGTTGCCGATGCCGCACGCGGCGAGCGGCCGGCGCTCAGGGTGCTTTTCGTCACCGGCTACGCCGAGAGCGCCGTGCTCGGGCAAGGTACCCTGGACGCCGGTATGCACGTGATGACCAAGCCCTTCGAGATGGACGCCTTGGCGCGCCGTGTGAAAGAACTGATCGACCGCGCTTGAGGCAGCGACCAGCCGGCGAATACCACGTGGCTGACGTCGATACCCGCAGCGTGTTGCGTGTTGCGCGTTGCTTGGCGTTCTTCGAGATCGCCCGTGAGCGGCGCGCAGCTGCACGCCACGGGTGCTCGCCCACGCAACGGGGCTGTGGACCGACTGGCCTTCAGCGATTCGGTGTTCGGACACGCATCGCCGACGCCGTCGCTCAAACTTATCGAATTCGAGTCATTTCATGAAGCGTATCGTTTATGATACATAATGTTGTTGCAGATACGATAAGCTGATGACTATGTGAACGAATAGGCAACGCCATGACCACAATGCTCGAACTTGCAGAACGCGTGGAATCGGCCCGAAGGTTGAGCGGGCTCACGAGGCAGGCGCTCACCGAGAAGGCTGGCGTCAGCCGTCAGGCCGTCTACCGGCTGCTCAAGGGCAACGACGTGCAGGTGTCGACGCTGCTGGCCGTGATGGATGTGCTGCAGATGGACTTGGTGACGGTGCCCCGCGCGCTGGAGCGCGGCCTGCCCGAGCTGCGCACGGCCGCTGACGGCAACCCGACCCATGCGCTGTCGGCCGTGCAGCAGCGGCTGGCGCGCATCAAGGACGGTCGGCGATGAACGTGCCTGTTCTGGTCATCAAACTGCACGGGCGGCGCATCGGCTGCCTGTTCAAGTATGCGCAGCCCGGCCTGCCGCCGATCCTGCGCTTCGTCGCCGACGAGGCCTATGCGCGCATCCCCTGGGCCGAGGCCGACGTGCTGTCGGAGTCGATGCGCGCGGACGACCCGGCGCAGCAGCAGTCGTTCTGGCTCGACGTGACCCGGCCCGAATTCAACAGCACGACCGGCCCCAAGGGCGACGCCCAGCTGCCGCCGTTCTTCCAGAACCTGCTGCCCGAAGGCATCTTCCGGCGCTTCGTGGCCGACGAGGCGGCCATCGATCCGATGGACCACATGGCCATGATCGCCGCCTGCGGCAAGAACATGCCGGGCGCGGTCACGGCAGAGTGGGAGGACATCTCCCGCGACACGCTGCAGCGCCTGGTCACGCAGAACCAGGACGCGCTCGAAGCCTCCGTCTGGTCGGAGCCGTTCCAGGACGCGCTGTCGATCTCCGGCGTGCAGCCCAAGATCGGCGTCAACCGCACGGCCGAAGGGCGCTTCGTTGGCCGCACCTCGCAGGGCGATGCCGCCATCATCGCCAAGCTGCCCTCGGCCGAATACCCGCGCATGCCGCAGCTCGAGCACCTGGGC
Organism: Variovorax restrictus; assembly: GCF_051216715.1. Taxonomy (NCBI): domain Bacteria; kingdom Pseudomonadati; phylum Pseudomonadota; class Betaproteobacteria; order Burkholderiales; family Comamonadaceae; genus Variovorax; species Variovorax restrictus. The sequence continues at coordinate 3,063,722 of NZ_JBPJZH010000001.1, read as the reverse complement.
ATGACGCTGGCCGGCCTGGCCGGCGTCGACGTGTGTCGCTTCGAGATGGTGCCGATGGCCTCGCTGACGGCACCGCACCGCTACGACCTGGGCGACGAGGTCGACGGCCAGTTCCTGGCGGTGACGCGCTTCGACCGCGACCATGGCGACAAGGTCCACTTCGAGGACTTCGCGCAGGTCTTCGGCAAGCCACCCGAGCACAAGTACACCGAGTCGTACCTCGCCATTGCGGCCGTGCTGCTGGGTCTCCCGCAGTGCGGCGTGCCCGCCGTGCACGAACTGCTGCGCCGCATCGAGGTCAACGAGCTGCTCGGCAACGCCGACATGCACCTGAAGAACCTGGGCCTGATCTACCGCGACCGGCGCCACGCCGAACTGGCGCCGGCCTACGACATCACCGCGACCTTCCTCTACGCCGGCGCGCGCGGCCACGCGCTGTTGCTGATGCCTAATGCGCAAACACAGGACAAGCAGCACGTGGAGCCGATCTTCAACCCGGCGCGGCTGCAGGCCTTCTGCAATGCGCTCGGCCTGCAGGTGGCCGGCGCGTCGAAGGTGGTGCGCGACGTGGCGGCCGAAGCCGGCCGGCACTGGCTGGCGCCGATGTTGGCCAGCGGCCTCACGCCGCGGCAGAAGCAGCAGCTGCTGGCCCGCGTGGCGAACCATCCGCATCTTCGGCAGGCGCTGCAGCGGCTGCGTCGACCGGACCTGCTCGCCGCCTGGGACGAGGCCGCGCGCGCTGAGGGCATGCGCGGCGGCGTGCCGGGATAACCCTGGTCCCGGTGCCGGCTGTTTGACAGCTTGCCTGCCTACGATGGACTGGGCAATCAACCATCCGGAGACACCATGGCATCCACTGTTTCAATCACTAGCCCGGTGACCCGCCGCGTCGCACTGCTGGTCGGCGCCCTCGCACTCGCAGGCTGCGCCGGCCTCGGTGGCAAGCCCGCCGGCACCGACATCCATGTGATGACCTCGGGTGGCTTCACCGCCGCCTACAACGAGCTGCGCCCGGACTTCGAGAAGCGATCGGGCCACACGGTGAAGACCGCCTATGGCGCGTCCATGGGCAACGCCGCCGACTCGATTCCGAGCCGCCTCGGCCGTGGCGAGCCGGCGGACGTCGTGATCCTCGCGCGATCGGCGCTCGACGCGCTGGTCAAGGACGGCAAGGTGGTCGCCGGCAGCCAGGTCGACCTGGTGCGCTCGTCGATCGGCTTCGCCGTCAAGCGCGGCGCACCGCGGCCCGACATCTCGACGGTGGAGGCGCTCAAACGCACGCTGCTGGCGGCACCGTCGATCGCCTACTCGGCCAGTGCGAGCGGCACTTACTACGAAACCGAGCTGCTGAAGAACCTCGGCATCGAGGCACAGGTCAAGCCCAAGAGCCGGCGCATCCTGAGCGAACGCGTGGGCACCGTGGTGGCGCGTGGCGACGCGGCGCTGGGCCTGCAGCAGGTGAGCGAGCTGCTGCCGATCGAGGGCATCGACTACATCGGGCCGCTGCCGGCCGAGGTGCAGCGCGTCACGGTGTTCTCGGCGGGTGTGGCGGTCGGAGCGAAGCAACCTGCAGCGGCGGCGGACCTGATCCGCTACCTGGCATCGCCGGCGGCAGCGCCCACCATCGCCAAGACCGGCCTGGAGCCCCTCACCGCCAAGTGACCGTGCCCTGAACGCCAGAGGGTCAGAGCTTCTTCCACACCCGCCCATCGACCGAGCGGTAGGTGCCACCGGTGGCGCAGCACCCGCCCGCACCCACGGCCTGGCGGCCGAGCACGACGGTCACGGTGCCGGCGACGACCGACAGCGACTGGCGTTCGCAGACCGTCCAGAACGGGTAGAAGTCGGGCTTGAGCACGCTGGTCCATTGAACGCCACCGCCGTCGCGCCGCTCGACGCGCTGCACCTCGCAATCGTGGACGAGCAGGAAGGTGGGCTGCCCGGCCAGAGGCCCCTGGTACACCAGCTCGGCCGGCGCTTCGCGTGTGGCGATCGCCTCGTCGCTGAGCAAAGGGTCTGACGGTTTCGACGCGAAAACGCCGAGGTCGCAGCCCGACAGGCCGATCATCGCGACGAGCGCGCAGAGGGTTCGGCGGCCAAGCAGTGTCATGCTTGGTTTTGCGGCTCGGGTCGTCGCCACAGCCAGGTCAGCACGACGGCCATGCAGCCGATGCCGACGGCGGCGATCCAGGGTCGATAGGCGGTCCACACCAGCACGACCGCACCGACGGCCATGGTGCCGGCGGCGCTCCATTTGGCGCGGCGGCTCACGCAGTGGCCGTTTTCCCAGTCGCGCAGCATCGGCCCGAACAGGTGGTGGCCCAGCAGCCACGCATGCAGCCGGGGCGAGCTGCGCGCCGCGGCCCAGGCGGCCATGAGCAGGAACACGGTGGCGGGCATGCCAGGCAGGATCACGCCGATGACGGCCAACACCAGGCACAGCCCGGCGAAGGCGAGCAACAGCCAGCGTGCCGCGCGCGGCAGCGGCCGGACAGGGCGTGGGGGCGGGGACTCTCCGTCGATGGGCATGCCGGGGCATTGTCGCGCCATCGCCGCTTGCAGGATCGTTGCCGATGTTTGCACGATCGTCCGCCGAACGCGTCCGGGGAGAGACAAGCGCCGACGCGCCGCCTAAGCTCCGGTCCATGCTGACATCCACCCCCCTCCCGCTGCGCGCCGAAGCGCCTGTCGACCAGATGCAGGTCACGGTCTTGCGGGCCGAACTGGCCGCGACCATCGATCGTCTCACCAAGGTGGACGGTGCGCACGAAACGGCGATTCCCCGGCTCGTGCTGGCACGGGCTTCGCAGATGCAGCACCCGGTGCATGCCATGTACGAGCCGGCCTTCTGCGTGCTGGCGCAGGGCAGCAAGCGCGTGATGTTGGGCAACGAGGTCTACATCTACGACGGCAGCCGGTACTTGGTGGCGTCGCAGAATCTGCCGGTGTCGGGGCAGGTGATCGATGCCTCGCCGGAGTCGCCGTACCTCGGCCTGCGCCTCGAGTTCGACGTGAAGGACATCGCCGCGCTCGCGATCGAGATCGGCCCGGGCGACCGGTCGACCTCCAGTGCGCCGGAGCGCGGCATCTTCACCGGTGAGCTGTCGACCACGCTGCTCGACCCCGTGCTGCGGCTGGTCAAGCTGCTCGACACGCCGCAGGACGTGCCCGCGCTCGCACCGCTGATCACGCGCGAGATCCTCTACCGCGTGCTGCGCTCGCCCGACGGCTGGCGGCTCGCGCAGATGGCGGTGGTCGACAGCCACGGCCAGCGCATTGCGCAGGCAATCGGCCTGCTGGCGCAGCGCTTTCGCGAGCCCTTGCGCATGGAGGAACTGGCCGACGCGATCCACATGAGCGTGTCGTCGCTGCACCAGCACTTCAAGGCGGTCACGTCGATGAGCCCGCTGCAGTTCCAGAAGCAGCTGCGGCTGCAGGAATCGCGCCGCCTCATGATCGCTGAACACCTCGACGCATCCACCGCGGGGCACCGCGTGGGTTACGAAAGCCAGTCGCAGTTCAACCGCGAATACAGTCGCTTCTTCGGCCTGCCGCCGGCCCGCGACGTGAAGCGATTGCGCGAGATGCAGCTCGGCCGATAGGTCCGCGCACTGCACATCATCGAACGAGGTCCCCATGAAGATTCATCTGACGCTCGATGGCCGGGTCGTGCCCGCGACCCTGGTCGACAGCGACGCGGCCCGCGCCTTCGCGGCCATGCTGCCGCTCGCGATCACGCTGCATGGCCTGTTCGGCCGCGAGAAGTTCGGCCCGCTGCCGGGCGCGATGCCGGTGGCCGAACAGCGCTCGCAGGCCTACGAGGTGGGCGACATCGTCTGCTGGTCGGCGGGGCCCAACCTCGCGATCCTCCATGCGCAGGACGGCCAGGCGCTCAGCGGCGGCTTCCATGTGCTCGGCCGCATCGATACCGGGGCCGAGGCTTTCGGCGCGCGCGGCCCGCTGGATGTGCGCATCGAACTGGCGGACGACGATGGCGATGCAGCGCTGCCGAACGACTGCGCTGCCTACCGCGGCAGGAAGCCCAGCATCTGCGCGGCCAGCGCGTCGTAGTCGCCGCCCAGGTGATGCCCGCCCGGCATCGCCACGGTGCGCGTCTGCGACGCGTCGAGCAGCGGGCACAGCGCATCGGCCTTCTCGTCGGTGCCGTAGAAGCACACGGTGTTGGCCGCCTTGAGCTTCACCGCCTCCGGGAGGATCGGCTTGTCGCCGCTCTTGCCGAGCCAGTTGGCCACGTGGAACTCGAAGGCCGCCTTCTGACCTGGGGCCAGCAGCACGTTGAGCTTGATGCTGTCCTTGGCGCGCTGGGGCAGCCGGTTGTAGACGAAGGGCAGCACGTCGGCCCCCTGGCTGAAGCCGATGAAGACGACCTCGCTGCGCTGCCAGCGCGCGGCGTAGTAGCGGATCACGCGGTCCATGTCGTCGGTGAGGCCTTCCGGCGTGCGGGCCTTCCAGAAGTAGCGCAGCGAATCGATGCCGACCACCGGCACGCCGTCTTTCGCGAGCGCCGCGGCCAGCGCCTTGTCGATGGAGGCCCAGCCGCCGTCGCCCGAGATCAGCACCGCAAAGCGCTTGCCGGGCGTCTTGGACGGCACCTCGACCACCGGCAAGTCGGACAGTTGGGCGGGCGGCGCGCCGAGCGCGGCGCGTTGCGACGCGAGCTTGTCGTAGGCCGCGGTGAATTCGGCGGGCACGGCATCGGCTGAGCCAGCGGTTGAGGGCACGACCCAGCTTGCACCGGGCACGGCCTTGACGAAGGCGGCTGGTGATGCGGCCACCGAGGTCGCCGTGCAGGCGGCAGCGTTCGCAGGCGGCGTCGCACTCCAGGGCGCGACCAACCGCTTGGCCGGCTCGAATTCGATGCCTTTGTCGGCGGCCGTGCGTGTCTTGAACTGGTTGGCCGTGCACAGCGGCATTGGCAGGCTCATGCGTGGGCAAAAGCCGACCGACAGCGCGCCGGTGAAGTTGTCGGCCGGCGACTGCGCCAGCAGCACATACGGAAAGGCCGCGGCAGCGCCCGTGCCGACCAGGATCGGCTCGATGTAGGTCTGCATCCGGTCTTGTGCCTGGACGTGGCGCGCGAAGTTGTCGACCGAGCCGCCGCCGTAGACGCACTTGGACACCTGGCTGTCCGCCATGAGCCGGCGGTAGAACGGGTCGAGCGGCACCAGCGCCACCATGGCGCCGCGCCCGACCATCGTGTCGGCCAGCTGCCGGTCGCCCGGCGCGGGCGTCTCGCCGCCGGTGAAGAGCATCACGAACTGCTGCACCATGCCGGCCGGGCGCAGCAGCTGGATGTTGTCGAACTGCCCGTGCGACACCGTGCTGGCCGATGGGGCTGCCAGCGGCCGGGCCTGTGCGCGGCCGAGCGCCGGCACCAGCAGCGCGATGCTGCAGATGGCGAGCATGCAGAGCTCGCGCATGCCGTGCTTGCGGAATGGCCTCTTCACCGAGAACCTGGCTTTTTCTTCGGGTTGGCCGCCGTCGCCGATCAGTGCCGCCACGTCGGCCAGCACCAGCAGCGGCGAGATGCCGCCCGGCGCGGTGAGGTAGCGCGCTTCCCAGCTCGGCTCGAACTTGTCCTTGTAGTTGTAGAGGCCGCGAAAGCTGTAGAAGCGCTCGCCGTACGTGAAGAGCAGCCGACCCAGCCGCTGCCAGCGCGGTGCGCGGGGCCGCGTGGCCATGCCGGCCATCGGCGACATGCCCAGGCCGAAGCTGCGGTAGCCGCGCTCCTGCGTGTGCAGCAGGACTTTGGCGAAGAGGTAGTCCATGGTCCCGGGCGGTGCGTTGGGCGCATAGCGCATCAGGTCGACGCCGGCGTCTTCGGCGGCCTCGGTCATCTGCAGGCTGGCGAAGGCGATCACGCGGCCTTCTCGCCGAACCACGGCCACCTGCAGGCGACGCAGGTAGTCCTCGTCGAAGCGGCCCACCGAGAAGCCTTTCTCGCGCGCCGACTGGCGCTCGAGCCAGGCGTCGGACACGGCGCGCAGCTCGGCCATCACTCTGTCGACCTGCGCCGGCGAGAGCACCTCGAACACCAGCCCTTCGCGCTCGCCACGGTTCAAGCCCGAGCGCAGGTCGGCGCGCTTGGCGCCCTTCAGGCTGAAGTCCTGCAGTTCGATCTGCGCGTATTCGCCGAGCTTGAAGGCATGCAGGCCGCAGTCGAGGTACAGCGGCAGGCTCGATGGCCGCACCTGGTAGAAAGCCGGCCGCCCGCCGTTGGACGTTGCGAGTTCGACGAAGCGCCACACCAGGTCGGCCCACTCGCGTTTGTCGCCGATGGGGCCGAACAGCGAGATCCATGAGCGCCCCTGCCGCCCGAACATCAGAAAGCTGTGGCCCGATGGCGAGAACAGCAGGTGCTTGTCGCCAGTGAGCGCGTAGCAGCCTTCCGAGAACGGATTGGCCCGCACGATGGCGGCGGCCCGGTCGAGTTCTTCAGCGGTGGCGCGCGCGAGCGGTGCGGCGGTGGGCCGCAGCAGCTGCCACAGGCCGAAGGCCAGCGCCGCCAACTCGACCGCCAACAGCGCGCGCAGCGAGCGCGGTGCCTCGGCGTCGAGCTCGAACTGCCACCACAGGCGGTTGGTGTAGCGCACCTCCTGGTAGGCGAACACCAGCAGCCAGGTGCAGGCGATGAGCACGCCGGCCAGCGTGAGCAGCCAGCCGGGCTCCATGCGCTGAGCGAACAGCGACGACGGCCGATCGAAGTGGCGCCGCGACATCAGCAGCAGCACGGCCAGCGTCGACAGCAGCGCGGCCTCGTTCAACGCAATGCCCTTGGGCAGGGCGAGCACCGCGGAGATCACCGACAGCACGATGGCGGCCCACCAGGCCGCGTCGAGCCGGTGGAACAGGCCGCGCGCCAGCAGCAGGAAACCCAGCCCGGCGATGCTGCCCAGAAAGTGCGAGGCCTCGATCAGCGGCAGCGGCACGTCGAGCACGGCGAGCAGGTCCTTGGCGTCTGCGGTGAGCGGCGTCACACCCGACACCAGCAGCCAGATGCCCGCCACCAGCGCCAGCGCCGCCAGCAGCCGCGGGCTGAGGCGCACGGCTGCGCGCGCGATGGGCGCGGCCACGCCGGAACGCAGTTCGTAGGTGACCACCATGCCGGTCGCGACCACCAGCGGCAGCACGTAGTAGATGCCGCGGTTGAGCAGCAGCGCGCCGAGCATCGCGTCGGTGCCGACATGCGACTGCGTGGCCAGCAGCATCACCGCCTCGAACACGCCGACGCCACCCGGCACGTGGCTGACGATGCCTGCCGCGATGGCGATGGCGTAGAACACGATGAAGGTCGGCAGCGGGATCTGGCCGGGCGGCAGCAGGAACCACAGCGCCGCGGCCGAGGTGCCGAGTTCGACCGCCGAGATAAGCAACTGGCGCAGCGCCAGCCGGGTCGTCGGCAGCCGCAGCGTCCATCGCGCGCCGATGCTGAGCACGCGGCGCCGTGTGCACAGCCACAGGAAAGCGCCCAGCGCCAGCAGCGCTGCCGCCGCCGCGATCTGCAACAACGCGGCCGGCAGGTGCAGCAGCGGCGCGACCTCGGCAGCGCCCCACAGCAGGCCGAGCGCGCCGAAGGCCGTGATGCCGAGTCCGAAGGCGATCAGGTTGAAGACGATGACCTGCGCGATCTGGTGCGGCGTCAGCCCGGCGGCGGTGTAGATCCGCGTGCGGATGGCGCCGCCGGTGAGCGGCCCCAGGCCGATGGTGTTCGACAGGGCATAGGCCACGAAGGAGGTGACGAACACCGTCTGGCGTGGCACCTTGGCGTGCGCATACCCGAGCGCCGAGAAGTCGTAGCCGGCCAGGATCAGGTAGCTCAGCGCGGTCGTGGCCACGGCCAGCGCGATGTTCAGGTCGGGCGTGGCCGACACGGCCTTCATCACCGCGTCGTAGCGAACTTCGTCGAGAAAGCCGTGCAGTGCCTTGGCCATCAAGGCGAAAAGCAGCAGGCCGGCGGCGGCCATCAACCAGGGACGGAGGCGGGGCCACCAGGCGCCGAGCCAGAGCACGGGCGCGGCAAGGGGCCGGTCGGGGGAGGATTCCATGCGGGACGGGAAGGGGTTCAGGGAGCGGAACGCAACAGCACGTTCTTCGGTTATCGGTTGAACAACGTTTGTGTCCACGGCTTGGCGGACCGATTCCGCATCGCCCCCGCGTTTTTGTGGACGAATGCCGATGGCCGGTGTCCGGCTCTCTTGCCGAACGGCCTAGCGTTCGCCCCTGCGGTAGGGCTTCATCAGGGCTTGGGGGTAGCTGGCTTTTCGTGCCACCAGCACCAGCGCCAGGATCGACAGCAGGTACGGCAGCATCAGATAGAGCTGGTACGGCAGCACCGCGTCGCCCGACTGCTGCAAGCGCAGCTGCAGCGCGTCGAAAAAGGCGAAGAGCAGGGCGCCCAGCAGCGCCTTGCCCGGCCGCCACGACGCGAACACGACCAGCGCCACGCAGATCCAGCCGCGGCCGTTGACCATGTTGAAGAAAAACGCATTGAAGGCCGATAAGGTGAGGAAGGACCCCGCCACGCCCATCAGCGCCGACCCCGCGACGATGGCGCCGGTGCGCGTGGCCGCGACCGACACGCCCTGGCCTTCGGCCGCCTGCGGGTTCTCGCCGACCATGCGCACCGCCAGCCCGACCGGCGTGCGGTACAGCACCCACGCCACCAGCGGCACCAGCACCAGCGCCAGCAGCGTGAGCGGCGTCTGCGCGCCCAGCACCGGGATGGGGAGCCATTCCATCGGCGCGAAGGGCGTGACCGTCGGCGGCGTGTTCACCTTTGGGAAGCTCACGCGGTAGCCGTAGTAGCTGAGCGCCGTTGCCAGCAGCGTGATCCCCAGCCCCGAGACGTGCTGCGACAGCGCGAGCCCGACCGTGAGAAAGGCATGCAGCAGCCCGAACGCCATGCCGGTGAGCGCGGCCACGCCAACGCCGACCCACAGCGGCGCGCCGGCATACACCGCCAGCCAGCCGGCGAAGGCGCCCGCGACCATGATCCCCTCGATGCCGAGGTTGAGCACGCCCGCGCGCTCGCACAGCAGAACGCCCAGCGTGCCGAATATCAGCGGTGTGGCGATGCGCAGTGTCGCGACCCAGAAGGACGCGTTGGCCAGGATGTCGAGCAGGTCGCTCATGTGCGCCGGACCTTGTATTGCGTCAGCAGCGTCGCCACCAGCACCGCGATCAGCGAGGCCGCGACGATCACGTCGGCGATGTAGGTCGGCACGCCCACCGCGCGGCTCATGGTGTCGGCGCCGACCAGCACGCCGGCGACGAACACGCCGGCCGCGATCACGCCCAGCGGATGCAGCCCGGCCAGCATCGCGATCACGATGCCGGTGTAGCCATAGCCCGGCGACATGTCGAGCGTGACGTAGCTGGTGCGGCCCGCCACTTCGATCGCGCCCGCCAGCCCGGCCAGTGCGCCCGAGAGCAGCGCGACCATCACGACCGTGCGCGTGACCGGCACGCCCGCGAAGGCGGCGGCGCGCGCATTGGCGCCGACCGCGCGGATGTCGAAGCCCAGCACCGTGTGCTTGAAGATCGTCCACACGATGACCGCGAGCGACACGGCCCAGAGCAGCCCGGAGTGCACGCGCGTCTGCGCGATCAGCTTGCCCAGCTCGAGGTCGGGCTGCAGCGACACACTCTGCGGCCAGCCCATCGCGGTCGGGTCCTTCATTGGTCCGTCAAGCAGCGCCGACACCGCCAGCAGCACGATGAAGTTGATCAGCAGCGTGGTCACGACCTCATCGACGCCCAGCTTGTTCTTCATCAGCGCCGGTCCGAGCAGCATCAGCGCACCGGCCAGCGCGGCCGCGATCATCATCAGCGGGAACAGCAGCCACGGCGACGCCTCGAAGCCGGTGCCGCCGTGCATGCCGCCAACCGCCACGGCGGCGAGCGCGCCGGCATACAGCTGGCCCTCGGCGCCGATGTTGAAGAGACGCGCCTTGAAGGCGACGGTCGCGGCCAGGCCGGTGAGGATCAACGGGATGGCTCGCGTGAGGGTCTCGCTCCATGCGAACACCGAGCCGAAGCCGCCCTGCAGCAGCAGCGCGTAGGTGCGCCCGACCGGCGCGCCGGCCCACAGCACCAGCAGCGCGCTGACGGCGAGCGTGAACGCGACCGCGCCGATGGGCGCGAGCACCAGCGCGGCGCGCGATGTTGCATGACGGCGCTCGAGCCTCATGCGTGCGTCCCCGCTGTACCTGCCATGGCGAGGCCGATGGCTTCGCGCGTCCATGCCGTCGCCGGGCGCGGTTCGCCAAGCTGACCGCCGTGCATCACCGCCACGCGGTCGCCCAGCGCCAGCACCTCGTCGAGGTCGTCGGAAATCATCAGCACCGCGGCGCCTGCATCGCGCGCGGCGATCAGTTGCTGCTGCACGTACGCGACCGCGCCGATGTCCAGGCCCCAGGTCGGCTGATGCGCGACGATCAGCCGCGGCGGCTTGCGCTGGCCATTGGCGGATTCGGGCGCCATCAGCGCGCGGCCGAGGATGAGCTTTTGCATGTTGCCGCCCGAGAGCGAACGCGCCGGCGACTGCAGGCCCGCGCCGCGCACGTCGTACGCCTTTTCGACGCGCAGCGCGTGCGCGCGCGCCGCGGCACGGCGCACCCAGCGGCCGAGCGGGCTCCAGCGCGAGAAGGCCGGGCTGCGTAGCCGTTCGGACACCGCGTTCTCCCACACCGGCAGGTCGCCGATCACGCCCACGGCATGGCGGTCTTCGGGGATGCGCGCGACGCCGCGCGGCACCAGCTTCGCGGGCGAGGGCGGCAGCGCGCGGCCCATCAGCGTGACCGTGCCGCGCGTGCTCTTGCGCGTGCCGCTGAGCAGCTCGGCGAGCGCCACCTGGCCGTTGCCCGACACGCCAGCGATAGCGACGATCTCGCCGGCCTTCAGCGTCAGCGTGACGTCTTCGAGTCGGTCGTGGCCGCTGCCGGTGGTCGACACATGGTCGAGCACGCAGACCCCGTCACCCACCGTTTGTGCCGGGCGTCGCGCGGTCTTCTCGACCGCGTGGCCGACCATCCACAGCGCCAGCTCGGCCTGCGTGGTGTCGGCGGCGCGCGCCTCGGCGACCAGTTTGCCGCCACGCAGCACGGCGATGCGCTGCGACACGCGCAGCACCTCGCCCAGCTTGTGGCTGATGAAGATGATCGACAGGCCCTGCGCCACCATCTGCGCGAGCGTGGCGAAGAGCGCCTCGCTTTCCTGCGGCGTGAGCACGGCGGTCGGCTCGTCGAGGATCAGGATGCGCGCGCCGCGGTAGAGCGCCTTGACGATCTCCACGCGCTGCCGCTCGCCGACCGATAGCTCGCCGATGAGCGCGTCGGGCCGCACCGGCAGGCCGAAGCGTTCCGCCACGTCGAGCAGCCGGGCGCGCGCGGCGCTGCGGCGCGAGACCAGCCGCCACAGCGGCTCAGTGCCCATCAGCACGTTGTCGAGCACGCTCAGGTTGTCGGCCAGCGTGAAGTGCTGGTGCACCATGCCGATGCCCGCGGCGAGCGCGGCCTTCGGGTTGCCCGGTGCCAGCGGCTGGCCGAACACCTCGATGTCGCCCTCGTCGGCCGTGTAGTGGCCGAACAGGATCGACATCAGCGTCGACTTGCCCGCCCCGTTTTCGCCCAGCAGCGCGAGCACCTCGCCTGCATGCAGGTCGAGCGAGATGTCGTCGTTGGCGGTGAGGGCGCCGAAGCGCTTGGTGATGTTCCGAAGTCGGAGGACCGGCGAGGTCACGAACACTTATTTGGCTGTCGACTTCGGCTGGCCGTCATCCACCTTCACGGTGAATTTGCCGGCCAGGATGTCGGCCTGCTTGGCCTTCACCTTGGTCACGATCTCGGCCGGGACCTTCTTCTCGAAGGTGCCCAGCGGCGCGAGTTCGGAGCCCTTGTGCTTCATCATCGAATATTGTCCGTAGTCCTCGGCCGTGAACTTGCCTTCCTTGACCAGCTTGATGGCGCGGTCGGCCGAAGGCTCGAAGTTCCACAGGGCCGAGGCGACCACGGTGTCGGGGTACTGGGCCTGCGTGTCGATCACGTTGCCGATGGCGAGCTTGCCCTTTTCCTTGGCAGCGTCGCTCACGCCGAAGCGCTCGGCGTACATCACGTCGGCACCCTTGTCGATCATGGCGAAGGCGGCTTCCTTGGCCTTCGGCGGGTCGAACCAGCTGTTGATGAAGCTCACGCTGAACTCGACCTTCGGGTTGGTTTCCTTGGCGCCGGCCATGAAGGCGTTCATCAGGCGGTTCACTTCCGGAATCGGGAAGCCGCCGACCATGCCGATCTTGTTGGTCTTGGTCATGCCGCCGGCGACCATGCCGCTCAGGTAGGCCGGCTCCTGGATGTAGTTGTCGAACACGCTGAAGTTCGGCGCCTGCGGCTTGAGCGACGAGCCCATCAGGAAGGCGACCTTCGGGAAGTCCTTGGCGACCTTTCGGGCGGCGGCTTCGACACCGAAGACCTCGCCCAGGATCAGTTGGTTGCCGGCCGTGGCGTACTCGCGCATCACACGTTCGTAGTCGGCGTTGGCCACGTTCTCGGTCGCCTTGTATTCGATCTCGCCGCGCGCTTCGGCGGCCTTCAGCGCCTTGTGGATGCGGCCCACCCATTGCTGCTCGAAGGGCACGGTGTACACCGCCGCGACCTTGAGCTTGGCCTGGGCCAGCGCGAGGCCGGGGGCGCCGGCGGCAACAGCTGCGGCGACGGCAATGGAACGGACGATCAACTGGCGGCGTGCGTGCACGGTGCTTCTCCTCGGGTTTTTGAAATGGGGGCGCTGCGCGCGTTACTTGGTGCCGAAGATGCGGTCGCCCGCGTCGCCGAGGCCCGGCAGGATGTAGCCGTGGCTGTTCAACTCGCGGTCGATCGCGGCGGTGTAGATCGGCACGTCGGGGTGCGCGGTCTGCAGGTTCTTCACGCCTTCGGGGCAGGCCAGCAGACAGACGAACTTGATCGACTTCGGGCTGAGTTCCTTCATGCGCTCGACCGCGGCGATGGCCGAGTTGCCGGTGGCCAGCATCGGGTCGACCACGATGATGTCGCGGTCCTGCATCTCGCTGGGCATCTTGAAGTAGTACTCGACGGCGGTCAGCGTCTTCGGGTCGCGGTACAGGCCGATGTGGCCGACGCGCGCGCCGGGCACCACGCTCAGCATGCCTTCGAGGATGCCGTTGCCGGCGCGCAGGATCGACACCAGCACCAGCTTCTTGCCGTCGATCACCTTCGAGGTCATGGTCTCGAGCGGGGTTTCGACCTCGATCTCCTGCATCGGCATGTCGCGCGTGACCTCGTAGGCCATCAGCATGCTGAGCTCGTTGAGCAGGCGGCGGAAGCTGTTGGTGGAGGCGTCCTTGCGGCGCATCAGGGTGAGCTTGTGCTGGACGAGGGGGTGGTCGATGACGTGAACGTTGCTCATGGTGTCGAAAGCGCGGCGGTGAAGCCTTGTTGTGGTTTTCGGAAAGGGTGAGAGTCTAGAAGACGGTGCCGTCGCTTTCGATCTGCAGAGGAGGCGAACCGTCACGCAAGCGCTGTGCCAGCACGCGGCCCGCGGCCCAGGTGCCGCCTTCGAGCACGCAGGCGAGCGGGAGATCGTCGGCGCTGCGGCCCAGCAGTGCGCGCACGCGCGGGGCCAGCTCGTCGAGCAGGGCGACGGTCAGCGCGCGCCATTCGACGATGAACGCGTCGCCGGCCTTCCAGGTGCGTGCCGCCAGTGCCGGGTCGCGCAGCAGGATCACGCCGCTGTCGACCAAGAGGCCGCCGTTGCGGTACTCGGGCAGGCCGGTGAGCGCATCCAGCCCGCGCACCTTGACGCCGGCCCATTCGAAGGGTTCGAGCAGCGAATAGGTCAGCCATTGCGACAGCTTGTGGAAGGGCATCCAGCCGTTGGTGAGGCCCGGGCCATGCACGCCGGGGTGGCGCCAGCAGTCACCCAGCGCGAAGTCGGGGTTGCCCGAGCCGAGGCCGCCGGGCGTGTCGCTGCCATCGGCCGCGATGCTGTCGACGAAGTTGGCCGCGGGCCAGATGCGCGAGAGCGATGCCAGCAGCAGCGACAGCAGATCGTGCGCCGTGACCTCCGCCGTCGCCGGTATGCCGGGGCCGGCCGGCCCGACCAGCGCGTCGAACAGACCGCCGGGGCGGCCGTGCTCGCCGAAAACTTCGGGCTGCTCGGCCAGCGCTTCGCCCAGCCGGCGCAGCAACGTCGTGCGGCCGGCGATGCCGACCAGCGGATTCACGTCGCTGACCTGGAAGGCCTGGCCGAGGCGGTCGGCGATCAGCCCGCGCAGGCCGGCCGCGTCGACCTGCAGCGGCCGGTCGGGGTCGGACGAGAAGAGCCCGCTGGTGAAGGCGTGGAAGCTCGCAACGCCCAGCCCTTCGGAGCGTGTGAAGCGCTGGCCGCTCGCCGACTCGACGTAGTGCCAGTCGGGGCCGGCCCCGGCGTCGAGCAACACGCTGACCAGCACCAGGTCGATCTGCACCCGCGCCCGCTCGCGCGGCGTGACGCCGTCGCCCAGCAGGCGGTCGAGCGCGGCCAGGCGGTCGATGCCGCCGGCCTCGAAATGGCGCCAGCGGCTGTGGAAGGGGATGCGGCCCGACGGGTAGCGCTCACGCGTGACCTCGGCCACGACCTGCGCCGCGTCGTCGAGCATCGTGTCGCCGCCGATGGAGAACCAGGTCGATTCGCCTTGGCGCGCGCGGGCCAGCAACTGGGCGGCGCGCTCGCGCACGGCGGCGGTGGTGCGCAGGTAGGCGGCGGCCGGGCCGGGCTGGGTGAAGTCGGTGTCCGGCGCCTGCGCCGCGTCCAGGTTCAGTCCGTAGTTGTCTTGACTCATCATTCGCTCAATCCGCGGCCTTTGGCCTTCTTCAGTTCTTCGGCGTCGGGCACGGCGCCCGGCGTGAAATAGCCGGCGGCCATCTTCGCGTCCATCTCGACGCGGGCGTCGGCCGGGATCAGTTCGTCGGGGATGTTCACCCGCTCGCCGATCTCGATGCCCGAGCCGGTGATGGCGTCGAACTTCAGGTTGCTCATCGACACCAGGCGGTGGATCTTCCGGATGCCCAGCCAGTGGAAGACGTCGGGCATCAGCTCCTGGAAGCGCATGTCCTGCACGCCGGCCACGCATTCGGTGCGGGCGAAGTACTGGTCGGCCGTGTCGCCGCCGACCTGGCGCTTGCGCGCGTTGTAGACCAGGAACTTGGTGACTTCGCCGAGCGCGCGACCTTCCTTGCGCGAGTAGGCGATCAGCCCGACGCCGCCGCGCTGCGCGCCGCGGATGCATTCCTCGATGGCGTGCGTGAGGTAGGGCCGGCAGGTGCAGATGTCGGAGCCGAATACGTCGGAGCCGTTGCACTCGTCGTGGATGCGGGCGGTGAGCTCGACCTCAGGGTTCGCCAGGTCGCGCGGGTTGCCGAAGATGTAGAGGGTCTGGCCGCCAATGGGCGGCAAAAAAACTTCCAGGTCGGAACGGGTCACCAACTCGGGGTACATGCCGCCGGTTTCCTCGAACAACACGCGGCGCAGGTCGGTTTCGGAGCAGCCGAAGCGCTTGGCGACCTCGGGCAGGAACCACACCGGTTCGATGGCCGCCTTGGTCACCATCGCGGCGCCACCGGCGGTGAGGAACTTGCCGTCGGCCTTCAGGCGGCCGGTCTGCAGCGCCTCGATCACCTCCGGCAGGATGACGTGCGCCTGGGTCACGGCGATGGTCGGGCGGATGTCGTAGCCGGCCGCCAGCTCGGTCGAGAACACGTCGGCCACCGCTGCACCCCAGGGGTCGAGCGACACGATACGTCCGGGGTCCGACCATTGCGGGTACGGGCCGATGAGGTCGGTCGGCGACGTGTTGGTGAGGTCGGCCTTGTGCTGCGGGTTGAGCGCTCCGGCCGCCACGGCCAGCGCGCGGTACACGCTGTACGAGCCGCTGTGCGTGCCGATCACGTTGCGGTGCGCGCGCTTGGTGGTGGTGCCCACGATCGGCCCGCGCTCGGTGGCGGTCGCGGCACCCCAGCGGATCGGCAGTGCGCCGAAGCCGCCGGCGTGCGAGGTCAGCCGGATGTGGCGCGGTGCGCCGGCGGCGGGCGAATAGACCGGGGAGAGCGAGACGGAGACGGTGGCCGCATCGGACTGCGCGGGGGAAGGGGACTGCGGGTTCGGTGAAGCGGGGTGGGGAGAATTCGAGACGGTGTCGACAGACATTGCAGGCCCTCAAAAAATGCAATGTAGCGATCGACTCTCTGGCTGGCAAGCGCGGCGGTCCACGACCGCGCTCGCCGCGCCGCGTTCAGGCGATGCGCAGCGCTCGGTCGAGCGACAGCCGACCGGCACCGCGGCCGACCAGGTACAGCAGCAGGGCGGCCCACGAGAGGTGGGTCGGCCACGCGTCCGGGTAGACGAAGACCTGGATCACCAGCGTCATGCCCAGCAGCGCCGCGGCCGAGAGGCGGGTGAAGAGGCCCAGCACCAGCAGGACCGGGAACAGGTGTTCGGCATAGGCCGCGAGATGCGCTGCGATCTCCGGCGGCACCAGCGGCAGCCGGTACTCGGTGCGGAAGAGTTCGTAGGCGCCGTCGCTGATGTGGAGCCACCCGTCGACCTTGGTGCGGCCCGACAGGAAGAAGATGGCCGCGATGGCGATGCGCGTCGCGAGGGCGAGCAGGTCGTGCGGCACGCCGCGTTCGAGACGCTGGGCCAGCGCGTTCCAGCGTTGGCGCAGGCCGACGGGTGCAGCGGCGGATGAACGCATGGTCGACATGGCAGGCCTTTCAAGGGACGGGGAGGGGCAGGAAGACGCCGGCGCGCAGGAGCTGTGCGAGCACGCTGGCCAGGTCGGTGTCGGGCCGGGCGGCGAGCGCGCCTTCGGCCGCTTCGCCGAGCGTCGCGCCAGCGGCGCAGGCGTCGAGCAGTGCGCAGCCGCCGTGGCAGAGGGGTTCGGTGTGCACGGCATCGAGCGGGCGCGTGAGCAGGCCGCCGTCGCCTTGCCAGTCAATGGGGGCATCGGCCTCGGTCGTGTCTCGGTTGCGTTGCCAGATCGCGAACACCGGGTGCGCGTCGAAGCAGGCCCAGCGCGCGGCCGGATGCGGCTGCAGCCGCAGCGTGCCCAGCGCTTCCGACGGCAGGCCGGCCAACGCATCCGGGGCCAGCACGCCCGCATCGGCGGCGGCATGGGCTTCGCGCCACAGCACGTCCATCCGCGCCACGCCGGGCAGATAGGGCAGCGACGCGGCCGGCTCGAAGCGTGCGAGGAAGTCCGGGAAGCCGGCGCCGTAGACCAGCAGTCGGCCGTCCCGCGGCGGCTCGCCGGCGACATGCAGTGCGGCGGCCGCGCGGAACCAGTCCTCGCCGACCAGCCGTTGCACGGCGGGGAAGTTGGCGGCCAGCGCGTCGATGCAGGCCTTCATCACGGTGTTGCGGTAGACCGCGAAGGCCGGCTGGGCGGCCCAGGCGTCGACGTCGGCATGGCCACGGCCGGCGCGGCCGAACAGCGCGTCGGCGAAGGCTTGTTGAAGGGATGAAGTGGGCGTCATGCGGCCACCGGCTGCTGCAGCATCGTGTGTGCGTGCTGGCGCTCGGCCATCAGTTCGGCGAACGAGGGCACGTTGCCGTCGCGCTCGATCAGCGTCGGCCGCGGGCCGATGCGATCGACCACGCGGCGGAACAAGGCCCACACGCTGTCGGCGACCGGCGCGTCGTGGGAATCGATCAGCAACGCGGGACCGAGCGCCGGGTCGGTGCTGTGCCCGGCCAGATGCATCTCGACGACGGCGTCGCCCGGAACCCGGTCGAGCCACGTCGTCGCGTCGAAGCCGAGGTTGCGCGCCGACACGTGCACGTTGTTGATGTCGAGCAGCAGCGCGCAGCCGGTGCGGCGCACCAATTCGCCGAGAAAGTCGATCTCGTCCCAGTCGTGCCCGTCGATGCGCAGGTAGTGCGATGGGTTCTCGATCGCGATGCGCCGGCCTAGCGCATCTTGCGTGCGCCCGATGTGCGCGGCGATCCGCTGCAGCGCCGCGTGATCGCGGACGACCGGCAGGAGATCGGGGAAATGACGGCCGTTGACGCCCGACCAGGCCAGATGCTCCGACACCAGCGCCGGCTCGACGCGCCGCACCAGCGCGGCCAGCCGACCGAGGTGGGCTGCATCGGGCGCCTGCTCGCCGGCCAGCGACAGCGACACGCCGTGCAGCGACACCGGATGGCGGGCGCGCACGGCCTCGAGCCACGCGAGCCGAGGGCCCCCGTCGACCAGGTGGTTTTCGGCATGCACCTCGAACCACAGGCCGGCATCGGTGGCGGCCAGCGCCGCATCGAAGTGCGCGGGCTTGAGCCCGAGCCCGGCAGACAGGCCGATGTCCGGCGTGGTCATGACGGGCCTCAGCCCTTCATCGGCGCGAGCGTGCCCATGCCCTTGGGCGTCTTGATGGTCGTGCAGGTGCCGGCCGGCACGTTCTTCCAGGCATTGGCCTGGTAGTCGACCTTGGAGGTGCCGGCGCAGGTGGTGCCGGGGCCGGCCGCGCAGTCGTTCTTGCCGGCCATGGAGACGCCGTAGCACTTCTCCATGGCGGGCTTGGCCATGTTGTCCTGCATGGGCTTGGCCTGGGCCAGGGCAGCACCGGAGGCCAGTGCGCCGAGGGTGAATGCGGTGATGGCGAGGGGACGTGCGATCATGGAAAAGCTCCTTGGTGGTGGGAAGCCCCGCCGGACGGCGAGGTGCCTTCTACTTCGCCATCGCGGGCGGGCCGGTTACAGGGCGCGGCACAATCCGCCCGAACTTTTATTCCGGCCGATGCTGTAACCGGCGCGCTGCATGAACCGAACAACCGTCGAGAGTCCCGCGCGAATGAACGATGCCGAAGCGGTGCTGCACGACCTCTTCGTCCGTGGCTTGGCCGGCGATGCCGTGGCCTACCGCACCTTCCTCCAGAAACTCGGGGTGCACCTGCGGGCCTTTCTCGGTCGCCGCCTGTTCGGGTGGCCCGATGATGTGGAAGACCTCGTTCAGGAATGCCTTCTTGCCATGCACAACCAGCGTCACACCTACCAGACGGACCAGCCCTTGACGGCCTGGGTGCATGCGATCGCGCGCTACAAGCTGATCGACCTGCTGCGTGCCAAGGGCAGCCGCGAGGCGCTGCACCAGCCGATCGACGACGAGCTGGCGGTGTTCGCCGAATCGTCCACCGATGCCAGCGATGCGCGGCGCGACCTGGGCGGGCTGCTCGAGAGCCTGCCCGACCGGCACCGGCTGCCGATCGTCCATGTGAAGCTGCACGGCCTGTCGATCGCCGAGGCGGCGCAGGCGACCGGCATGTCGGAGTCGGCGGTGAAGGTCGGCATCCACCGCGGGCTGAAGGCGCTCGCACTCAAGATCAAGGACAGCCGATGAAGACCGACGAACTGATCGCCCTGCTGGGGGCCGACGCCACGCCCGTGCCACGGCAGGCGACCACCCGCCGGCTCGCGTTGGCGCTGGCGGTGTCGCTGCCGATCTCGGTGGCCTTGCTGCTGGTCGAATTCGGCCCGCGCCGCAATCTCGTCGAAGCCATGTTCTGGCCGATGTTCTGGGTCAAGGCGCTGTTCCCCATCGCGATCGCCGCGGCCGGCTTCGTGCTGGTGCACCGGCTGGCGCGGCCGGGGATGCGGGGCGGCCTGGCCTGGCTGGCCGTGGTGGCGCCGGTGCTGCTGATCTGGGCGCTGGCAGCTTTCGACTGGACGATGGCCGCCCCGGCCGACCGCAGCGCCATGCTCTGGGGCGAGACGTGGCGCAGCTGCGCCTTCAATATTCTGGCGCTGGCCATGCCGACCTTCGTCGCGGCGATGTGGGTGCTGCGCAGCCTGGCGCCGACGCGGCTGGCGCTGGCGGGCGCGGCGGCCGGCGCCCTGGCCGGCGGCGTGGGCGCCGCCGTGTACGCGGTGCACTGCATGGAGCTGGCATCGCCGTTCCTGGCGGTCTGGTACATGGCCGGCATCGCGTTGCCGGTGGCGCTCGGCGCTGTGCTGGGGCCGCGTCTGCTGCGCTGGTGAAGGGCCGCGCGGCGACGGCCAGCAGAGATTGCGATGGCGCACGACAATCGCGCGCACCTTCATCCGGAGCATCCCATGGCGCTATCCCTCTACGACCTGTCCGTCCCCGTCTTCACCCGTGGCCTTGGCCAGCTGGCTCATCTGCTCGACAAGGGGCTGGCGCACGCGCAGGCCCACGACATCGACACGGCCACGCTGGTCGGCGCACGGCTGGCACCCGACATGTTCACGCTGGCGGGACAGGTGCAGAGCGCGAGCGATGCGTCCAAGCTGGGTGCGGCGCGGCTCGCCGGCATCACGGCACCGAGCTTTCCCGACACCGAGACGACCTACGAGGAACTGCAGGCGCGCGTCGCGAAGACGCTCGATTTCCTGAAGACCGTCGAGCGCGCGCAGATCGACGGCTTCGAAGCGCGTGAAGTCGTCGTGAAGAACCGCCGCGGCGAAATGCATTTCACGGCCGATCGCTACCTGCTGCAGTTCGCGCTGCCAAACTTTTTCTTCCACGTCACGACCGCGTATGGCGTGCTGCGCCACAGCGGCGTGCCGATCGGGAAGATGGACTACCTCGGCAAGTTCTGACCGGCGGCGTCGACGGGCAGCGGCTTCGTCGGCCAGCCGGCGAGGTGGCGCTCGGCGATGCCGGCGAGCGCGGTGATCCACGCCGGGCTGTCGTTGAGGCAGGGGATGTAGCGGAAGTCCTTGCCGCCCGCATGCAGGAAGGCTTCGCGGCCTTCCATGGCGATTTCTTCCAGCGTCTCGAGGCAGTCGGCCGGAAAACCCGGGCACATCACGTCGACCCGCGCCGTGCCCGCCGCCCCCAGTTCGCGCAACGTCGGCTCGGTGTAGGGCTCCAGCCATTTGGCACGGCCGAAGCGCGACTGGAAGGTCACGCGGTAGCGGTCCGCCGGCAAGCCCAGGCGCGCGGTCAACAGACGGGCCGTCTCCAGGCACTGGCCCTGGTACGGGTCGCCCAGCCGGATGTTGCGCTCGGGAATGCCGTGGAAGCTCATCACCAGCTGGTCGGGGCGGCCGTTCTGCTTCCAATAGGCTTCCACGCTCTGCGCCAGCGCGTCGATGTAGCGCGGGTCGTCGTGGTACTGGTTCACGAAACGGAGTTCGGGCAGGCTGCGCTTGGTGCGCGTCCATGCCGTGACCGCATCGATCACGCTGGCGGTGGTGGTTGCCGAATACTGCGGGTAGGCCTGCATCACCAGCACGCGGGTCGCGCCCTCGGCCTGCGCCGCGTCGAGCTGCGAGGCGATCGACGGGTTCGCATAGCGCATCGCATGCCGCACTGACAGCCGGTGGCCGCGCTCGCCGAGCCGGCCGGCCAGCAGCTTGGCCTGCTTCTCGGTCCAGACCTTCAGCGGCGAGCCTTCGGGCAGCCAGATGCTTTTGTACTTGGCGGCCGACTTGGCCGGTCGCACCCGCAGGATGATGCCGTGCAGGATGAGGCACCAGATGGCGCGCGGGATCTCGATCACGCGGTAGTCGTGCAGGAACTGCGAGAGGTAGCGGCGCACCGCGGGGGCTGTGGGCTCGTCGGGTGAACCGAGGTTGCACCAGAGGATGACGGTGCGGTCTTCGGCAGGGTGGGCGTGGGGTGCCCCGCTGCCGTGTGTCGTTTTGGAAGGCATGCGATATTCTGGGCCATGACCTTGGAGACACCGGCCCTGGCGGGCCATGACGGGCTAGACCTGACGCGCATCGCAGCGATTTCGCTCGACCTGGACGACACGCTGTGGCCGATCTGGCCGACCATCGAGCGGGCGGAGCGCGTGCTGCACGCGTGGCTGCTGCGCGAGGCACCGAAGACCGCCGAGCTGCTGGTGACTCCGGGCGTGTTGCGCGAGCTGCGGCAGGCCACCGAGCGGGAACGCTCCGACCTCGCCCACGACCTGAGCGCCTTGCGCCGCGAGTCGATCCGTGCGGCGCTACGGCGTGCCGGTGAAGACCCGGCGCTGGCCGACCCGGCCTTCGACGCCTTCTTCGAGGAGCGCCAGCGCGTCGAGCTGTACGACGACGCGCTGCCAGCGCTGAAGTGGCTGAGCGAGCGCTACCCGCTGGTCGCCATCTCCAACGGCAATGCCGACATCCATCGCACGGGCGTGGGCCGCTGGTTCCGCACCGCGTTCAACGCGCGCGCCTTCGGCAGCGGCAAGCCGCACGCGCCGATCTTCCGCGCAGCGGCGGCTTCCGTCGGCCTGTTGCCGCGCGACGTGCTGCATGTGGGTGACGACGCCGCGCTCGACGTCGTCGGCGCGCTCGATGCCGGCATGCAGGCGGCCTGGCTGGCGCGCGACACCGACGACGAGCGCAAGCCGTGGACCTACGGGGCGCGCCCTCAGCTGGTCGTGCCGAACCTGCATGCGCTGTGCATGGCGCTCGACGCACGCTGAGGGATTGCCCCGATCGGCGGAACTAATCCGGCACGAGGGACACGGAGAGACTGGCCGCGATGTGAGCGGCCGTTTCTTTTGTTTCTGTTTCCGTTGAAAGGTTTTCTTCCGATGATGTCATTCCGCCGCCTGTCCGCCTGCCTGCTCTTCCTCTTTCTCTCGCTCGGAACCCTGGCCTCCATGGCCCAGGCGCAGCAGATGGTCAGCGTGGCGCGGGAGACGGTCAACATGCGTTCGGCGCCCGGCACGCGCAGCACGGTGCAGTGGGCGCTGTCGCGCGGCTACCCGCTGCAGGTCATGGCGCGCAAGGGCAGCTGGCTGCAGGTGCGCGACTTCGAAGGCGACCGCGGCTGGGTGCTGCGCGCGTTGACCGGGCGCACGCCGCACCACGTGGTGAAGGCGAAAGTGGCCAATCTTCGCGGTGCCCCCACGACGCGGGCGCGCCTCGTCGGCAAGGCCAGTTACGGCGATGTGCTGCGCACGCTCGATCGCAAGGGTGATTGGGTGAAGGTGCAGCGGGCCAATGGCGGCAGCGGCTGGGTCGCGCGCCGCCTGCTGTGGGGCTGGTGAGCCTCAGCCCAGGTCGAACTGCGCGCGGAATGCGTCGCAGAAATCGGCCGAACCGACGATCGACAGGCTGACCGTGTGGCGCGGCGCGCCGGCAGTGCCGGGGCGCACGTCGAGCTGGCCGCTGCCTTCATCGTAGGTCAGCGTTTCGGCCAGGCTCCACTCCTGCACGGACTGCAGGTCGAAGTCCCAGGCGCCGCCGTCGTCCAGCGGCGCGCGCTGGCCGGCGAAGGCCGCGTGGGCCCAGTCCAGCACGGCGACGATCTCCGCATGCACGGCGGCCAGTTGCTGCGGGCCGACCGAGGCCACGGCGTCGAAGCTGCCGCTGCCGTCGGCTTCGTCGCTGACATCGAAATCCAGGTAGTCGAGCGTCGTCATGGGCCGATCCAGCGTGCAGCCGCGAGGCCGCTGCGCACCGCGCCTTCGAGCGTGGCGGGGTAGGGGCCGTCGAGGTAGTCGCCGCAGGCGGCGAGGCCGGGGGCGATCTGCATCCAGGGCCGGCGCAGTGCGGGCGTGCAGGCGAAGGTGGCACGCCGCTCGATCACCGTCTGCACGATGCGCAGGCGCGTGGCGCCGAGCTGCGTGGCGGCTTGCACGAGCACCTGTTCTTCCAGTGCGTCGCGCGGCAGGTCGCTCGCGCTCACGACCAGCGCGACGAGGCCGTGCGGACCGCCGAGCTGGCCGCGGTCGAAGGCGAACTGCGCGGGTGCGCCGGGGCCGGTGCGCAGCGCGAGCATGGGTGCGGCCAGCGCGGGCGCGCCGTCGGCATAGAGCGTGGCGATGGCCTCGAAGCGCAGCGCGTCGGTGACGGCCAGCCAGTCGTCGGCGTCGATGTTGGCGGCGCGCACCAGGCGCGCGGCGTCCCAGGGGGCGCCGCCGATCACGACGCGGTCGAAATCCTCGCCGTCGACCTGCCAGTGGGTGTCGGTGCGCACCAGCGTCTGCACGCGGCAGCCGGTGCGCACGGTGGCCGCGCGCAGGCCGAGCCAGCGCATCGCGGCGTCGGGCAGCAGGGCGCCGAGGTCGACGCGCGGTAGCAGCAGGTCGGCGCCGCCGCGCTCGGTGAACAGGGCGTCTTCCAGCACGTGCAGGAAGACGGTGCCGCTCGACGCGTCGACCGGCGTGTTCAGCGCGGAGACGCACAGCGGCTCGATGAGCTCCTGCATGACGCGCCGCGTGAGCCCGCGGCACAGCGTCGCGACCGTGGCTTCAGGCGTGCAATGGAAGCGCGCGCGGCGCCAGCGCAGGGCGGTGCGCAGCAGCGAGGCCTTGTCCGCCCAGGTCCAGCCGCGCGCCGTGGCGATGCCGGCGAGCAGGTCGAACGGCGCCGCCATACGCGGCAGCGCCAGGCCCCCGCCGTCGGCGAAGCGCAGCGACAGCGGCGTGCGCAGCAGCGCGTCGTCCGGGTCGACGCCGACGGTGCGCATCAACGCGAGCGTGTCGCGGTAGGCGCCGATCAGGATGTGCTGGCCGTTGTCCAGCGGCGCGCCGTTATGGCCGGCGTCGATGCGGCGCGCGCGGCCACCGGGCATGCGCGCGGCGTCGAACAGGGTGACGAGGTGGCCGGCTCGCGTGGCGTCGACGGCGCAGGCCAGGCCGGCCCACCCGGCGCCGATGACGGCGATCTTCAAATCCGCCCCAGCGCCTGCACGCGCCACGCCAGCCAGAATTTGCGCAATGGCGTGAGGCTCACGCGCTGGTTCAGCACCTGGAAGTCGTCGCGCTCGATCTCGCGCAGCAGCGCACGGTAGATGCTGGCCATCATCAGGCCCGGCTTCTGGCTGCGGCGGTCGGCGGCGGGCAGCAGCGCCAGCGCCTCGTCGTAGGTGCGGTGCGCGCGCTCGGCCTGGAACTTCATCAGCGCCACGAAGCGGTCGGAATAGACGCGGTTGAGCAGCTCGTGCGCCTTGACGTCGAACTGCTGCAGCTCGTTCACCGGCAGGTAGATGCGCCCACGCAGCGCGTCTTCGCCGACGTCGCGGATGATGTTGGTCAGCTGCAGCGCCAGGCCCAGCGTGTGGGCGTAGGCGGTGGTCTGCGGATCGGTCTGGCCGAAGATGCGCGCCGAGACTTCGCCGACCACGCCGGCCACCAGGTGGCAGTAGCGCTTCAGGCCGGGAAAGTCGAGGTAGCGGGTCTGCGAGAGGTCCATCTCGCAACCATCGATGATCTGCTGCAACTGGGCGGCCTCGATGCCGTGCTCGGCGGTCAGCGGCATCAGCGCCTGCATGACCGGGTGGTGCGGCTGGCCGGCGTAGGCCTGGGCCACCTCGGTGCGCCACCAGGCGAGCTTGGTCGCGGCCACGCCGGGGTCGCGCACCTCGTCGACCACGTCGTCGATCTCGCGGCAGAAGGCGTAGAAGGCGGTGATCGCGGCGCGGCGCCGTGTGGGAAGGAACAGAAAGGCGTAATAGAAGCTGCTGCCCGAGGCGGCCGCTTTCTGCTGGACGTACTGCGCGGGCGTCATCGATCGGGGGCGCTGGGCTTCTTGAAAGTCATTGCGTCGATTGTCTCCGCATCCGCAGCGCCCGCCAGGCGAGCAGCGGCGCATCGGCCTTGCCGACGGTGGGGCGTTGCGTGAAGGTGTCGAAGCCCAGCGCCTCGATCTTGTCGAGGATGCGCAGCCCGCCCTGGACCACCAGCCGCAGCTCCCACCCCATCCGCCCGGGCAGGCGGTGCACGAGCGGCGCGCCTTGCTGCATGAGGGCGCGTGCCCAGGCGACTTCGACGGCGACCAGCGCCAGCGCCTCGCGCGGCGGTGGCGTATCACCGCGTGGCCGGAAGGTGTCGAAGGCGGCGGAGGAGAGCCCGTGGGCGGCGTAGTCGTCGACCGGCAGGTAGAAGCGGTCGCGCGGCAGGTCGACGCGCAGGTCCTGCCAGAAGTTGATGAGCTGCAGGGCGCTGCAGATGGCATCGCTCTGCGCCAGCGCGGTCGCGTCGTCGACGCCATACAGATGCAGCAGCAGCCGACCGACCGGATTGGCGGAGCGGGCGCAGTAGTCCAGCAGCGCGGCGCGGTCGGTGTAGCGGGCGCCATCGCGTGTCTTCTCGATGTCCTGGATGAAGGCCGACAGCAGATCGGCCAGCAAGACCTCGGGCAGGGCGAAGGCGCGCATCGCATGCGCCAGCGGGCCGAAGACGGCGGGCCAGCGTGCCGAGGCCGAGCGGCCCTGCGCGACCGCGGCAAGGTCGGCGCGAAAGGCGTGCAGATCGGCCAGCCGCTGCGCGGGCGACGCATCGCCCTCGTCGGCGATGTCGTCGGCGGTCCGGGCGAAGACGTAGATCGCAGCGATCGGTGCGCGCAGCCGCGGCGGGCAGAGCCACGACGCCACAGGGAAGTTCTCGTAATGCGTCGGCGGCGGCGCGAGGGTTGGCGCCGTTGCGGCGGTGTCGGAAGAGCGGGACATTGGCACGCGGCGATTGTCGGGCACGCGCTCGGCCAGCCCCGATTCGTTGACAGCCCGAAGGGCATCCCACAAAATTACTAACCCTCTGGTCATTAATGACCCGTCCGTTCTTCTAGGTGGTTCATGGCCGTATCGATCGTTTCCGTCAGCTCCTCGCTTCCCTTCGCCGCTTTGGTTCTCGGCGCGGCGTTGGCGGGCTGTTCCAAGCCACCGGCCGCCGAAGAGCCGGTGCGCGCCGTCAAGGTACAGACCGTCGGCGCCACCGCCTATGGAACGGCGCCGGAGTTTTCGGCCGAGGTGCGCGCCCGCATCGAGACGCCGATGGGCTTCCGCGTGGCCGGGAAGATCCTGCGGCGCCAGGCCGAGCTCGGCCAACGGGTGCAGGCCGGCCAGGTGCTCGCGCAGCTCGACCCGCAGGATTACCGCCTCGCTGCCGATGCGGCCCGTGCCCAGCAGGCGTCGGCCCAGACGAACCGCGACCTCGCGGCAGCGGACCTCAAGCGCTACCGCGAACTGCGGGCGCAGAACTTCATCAGCGGTGCCGAACTGGAGCGCCGCGAATCGACCTACAAGTCGGCGCAAGCCCAGTTCGAGCAGGCGCAAGCCCAGCTCGCCTCGCAGGGCAACCAGGCCAGCTACGCGACCCTGGTGGCCGATGCCGCCGGCGTGGTCACGGCCATCGACGCGCAGCCCGGCCAGGTGGTGGCCGCCGGCACGCCGGTGCTGCGCATCGCGCAGGACGGCGCCCGCGACGTGGTCTTTGCGGTGCCCGAAGACCGGGCGGCGCAGATCAAGCCGGGCTCCGACGTGGCCGTGCGCGGCTGGTCCGGCGGCCCCGAGCTGCAGGGCAAGGTGCGCGAGGTGGCGGCCAGCGCCGACCCCGTGACGCGTACCTACACCGTGAAGGTGGCGATCGACGCCGCCACGGCACCGCCGCTCGGCGCCACCGTCTACGCCCGTCCCCAGGCGCTGTCGCACGTCGGCGCGCCGGTGCTCAAGCTGCCGACCAGCGCACTGCGCCAGGAGGGCGGCGGTTCGGCCGTGTGGGTGCTGGACAAGGCCAGCATGACGGTGCGCTCGCAGCCGGTGCAGGTGGCCACGGCCGACGGCAACGAAGCCGTCATCGCCCAGGGCCTGGAGCCCGGCATGCAGGTCGTGGTGGCGGGCGTGCACGTGCTCGCGCCGGGTCAGAAGGTGTCGATCTACCAGGGCAAGTCCACGCCTGCAGAGGCTGCGGCTTCTTCGGCCTCGCGCTGAGGACGTCGCGATGACCACCCCCCACGAAACAACCGGCAAGGCCGGCTTCAACCTGTCGAAATGGGCGTTGGAACACGCCGCGCTGACGCGCTACCTGATGGTCGCGCTGATGGTGCTGGGTTTCGCCTCGTACTTCCAGCTGGGCCAGGACGAAGACCCGCCCTTCACCTTCCGCATCATGGTGATGCGCACCTACTGGCCTGGCGCGACCGCGCAGCAGATGGCCGAGCAGGTGACCGACAAGCTGGAGCGCACGCTGCAGGAAGCACCGTACGCCAGCAAGATCCGCAGCTATTCCAAGCCCGGCGAGTCGATGATCATCTTCGAGATCAAGGACTCGTCGAAGCCCAGTGAGGTGGCGAACGTCTGGTACACGGTGCGCAAGAAGGTCGGCGACATGCGCGCCACGCTGCCTGGCGGCGTGCAGGGGCCGTTTTTTAACGACGAGTTCGGCGATGTGTACGGCGTGATCTACGCGCTGCAGACCGACGGCTACTCGCCCGCGGAAATCAAGACCTTTGCCGACGAGGTGCGCCAGGGCCTGCTGCGGGTGAAGGACGTGGCGAAGGTCGAGCAGTTCGGGCTGCAGGACGAGAAGATCTACGTCGAGGTCTCGCAGAAGCGCGTGGCGCAGCTGGGCCTGGACATGAACGCGGTGCTGCAGCAGATCGGTGCGCAGAACGCGGTGGAGAGCGCCGGCGTCATCCAGTCGCCGCTGGACATGGTGCAGGTGCGCGTCGCAGGGCAATTCACCAGCGTCGAGCAGTTGCGCGAGATGCCGATCCGCGGCAGTTCCGGCAACCAGTTGCGGCTGGGCGACATCGCCGACATCCGCCGCGGCACGGTCGATCCGCCGGCCGTCAAGGTGCATCACCAGGGCAAGGAGGTGGTCGCGCTAGGCGTTTCGATGTCCAAGGGCGGAGACATCATCGCCCTGGGCAAAGCGCTGCGCGTGGCGGTCGCCGACATCGGCCAGCGCCTGCCGGCCGGGGTGACGCTGGCCCAGGTGCAGGATCAGCCGTCCTCCGTGGCGACTTCGGTCAATGAATTCGTTCAGGTGCTGATCGAGGCGGTGGTGATCGTCCTGGCGGTGAGCTTCATTGCCCTGGGCCTGCACAAGGGCGGGCGCTTCGGCTGGCACATCGACGTGCGCCCGGGGCTGGTGGTGGCGATCACCATCCCGCTGGTGCTGGCGGTGACCTTCCTTGCCATGAACTACTTCGGCATCGGGCTGCACAAGGTGTCGCTCGGGTCGCTGATCATCGCGCTGGGCCTGCTGGTGGACGACGCGATCATCGCCGTCGAGATGATGGTGCGGAAGATGGAGGAGGGCTACGACAAGACCCGCGCCGCCACCTTCGCCTACGACGTGACGGCCAAGCCGATGCTGACCGGCACGCTCATCACGGCGGCGGGCTTCCTGCCGATCGGCCTGGCCAAGTCGACCACCGGCGAATACACCTTCGCGATCTTCGCGGTGACGGTCATCGCGCTGGTGCTCAGCTGGATCGTCTCGGTGTATTTCGTGCCGTACCTGGGCACGCTGCTGCTCAAGGTGAAGCCCCACGATCCCGACGCACCGCCGCACGAGCTCTTCGATTCACGTTTCTACAACGCCTTCCGCCGCGCGGTGAACTGGTGCGTGGCGTACCGCTGGCTGACCATCGGCGCGACGGTGGCGATCTTCGCGCTGGGCATGGTCGGGATGGGGCGGGTGCAGCAGCAGTTCTTCCCGGATTCGGCCCGGCCGGAAATCCTGGTCGACCTGTGGTCACCCGAAGGCACCGCCTTCGCAGCCAACGAGGACATCGCCCGGCGCGTGGAACAGCGGCTGATGCAGGAGCCCGAGGTCGTCACCGTCACGACCTGGATCGGCAGCGGCGTACCGCGCTTTTACCTGCCGCTGGACTACATCTTCCCGCAGACCAATGCCTCGCAGGTGCTGGTGCTGGCCAAGGACCTGCATCAGCGCGACGCCTTGCGCTTGCGCCTGCCCGCGTTGCTGGCCCAGGAGTTCCCCGAAGTGCGCGCCCGCGCCAAGCTGCTGCCGAACGGCCCGCCTGTGGCCTATCCGGTGCAGTTCCGGGTGATCGGTAGCGACCCGGTGCAACTGCGTCTGCACGCCGATGAGGTGAAAGCGGCGATGCGCCAGAACGCGAACACACGGGGCGTCAACGACAACTGGAACGAGTCGGTGAAGGTGATCCGACTGGAGGTCGATCAGGACAAGGCGCGCGCGCTCGGCGTGACGAGCCAGGCCATCGCCCAGGCGTCGCGCACCATGTTCAGCGGCACCACCATCGGCCAGTACCGCGAGAACGACCGGCTGATCGACATCGTGCTGCGCCAGTCGCCCGACGAGCGCGAAGCGATCTCGGACATCGGCAACGCCTATCTGCCGACGGCGTCGGGCCGTTCGATCCCGCTGGCGCAGGTCGCCAAGCCGGTCTTCAGCTGGGAACCGGGGGTGATGTGGCGCGAGAACCGCGACTACGCCATCACCGTGAACGCCGACATCGCCGAGGGACTGCAGGGTGCGACCGTCACGCAGCAACTGCTGCCCGGGTTGCGTGCGCTCGAGGCGAAGTGGCGCGCGGCCGGGCAGGGCGCCTACCGCATCGAGGTGGCCGGCGCGGTGGCGGAAAGCAGCAAGGGCTCGGACTCGATCGTGGCGGGCATACCGATCATGCTGTTCCTGGTCTTCACGTTGCTGATGTTGCAGCTGCACAGCTTCAGCCGGTCGTTGCTGGTGTTCATCACCGGCCCGCTGGGGATCGCGGGCGTGGCGGCGGCGCTGCTGATCCTGAACCGGCCCTTCGGCTTCGTCGCGCTGCTCGGCGTGATCGCGCTGATGGGCATGATCCAGCGCAATTCGGTGATCCTGATCGACCAGATCGAAAGCGACCGCGCCGCCGGCGTGCCGGCCTGGGACGCGATTGTCGAATCGGCCGTGCGCCGGCTGCGCCCCATCGTGCTGACGGCCGCTGCCGCCGTGCTGGCGATGATCCCGCTGTCGCGCAGCGTCTTCTGGGGCCCGATGGCCGTCGCGATCATGGGCGGCCTGATCGTCGCCACCGTGCTGACCCTGCTGGCGCTGCCCGCCATGTATGCCGCTGCCTTTCGCGTGAAGCGGGAAGAAAAGGCGGCGCCGGTTAGCGTCTAAAATGCGCGGTTGACCGATTTCGAAGCGGGTGGTCTGCATCAGGAGGCCGCCCGCTTTTGCTTGATTCACCTGACCGCGCGGGTGGCGAAATTGGTAGACGCACCAGGTTTAGGTCCTGACGTTCGCAAGAACGTGCCGGTTCGAGTCCGGCCCCGCGCACCAGCACACCTCACAAGGAAGAACGAAATGACCGTGAATGTTGAAACCCTCGAGAAACTCGAGCGCAAGATCACGCTGACGCTGCCCGTCGGCACCATCCAGTCGGAAGTCGATTCCCGCCTGAAGAAGCTGGCCCGCACCGTGAAGATGGACGGTTTCCGTCCGGGCAAGGTACCGATGAATGTCGTGGCCCAGCGCTACGGCTACTCGGTGCACTACGAAGTCATGAACGACAAGGTCGGCGAGGCCTTCTCGCAGGCCGCCAACGAAGCCAAGCTGCGTGTGGCTGGCCAACCGCGCATCACCGAAAAGGAAGAAGCGCCCGAAGGCGTGATGGCCTTCGACGCGGTCTTCGAGGTGTTCCCCGAAGTCAAGATCAACGACCTGTCGGGCGCCGACGTGGAACGCGTGACGGCCGAAGTAAGCGACGAAGCCATCGACAAGACGCTCGACATCCTGCGCAAGCAGCGCCGCACCTTCGCGCAGCGTTCGCAAGATACGGCTGCGGCCGACGACGACCGCGTGACGGTCGACTTCGAAGGCAAGATCGACGGCGAAACCTTCCAGGGCGGCAAGGCCGAGGACTTCCAGTTCATCATCGGCGAAGGCCAGATGCTCAAGGAGTTCGAAGACGCCGTTCGTGGCCTGAAGTCCGGCGACAGCCGCACCTTCCCGCTGTCGTTCCCGGCCGATTACCACGGCAAGGATGTGGCCGGCAAGCAGGCCGACTTCATGGTCACCGTGAAGAAGATCGAAGCCTCGCACCTGCCGGAAGTCAACGAACAGCTGGCCAAGTCGCTCGGCATCGAAGAAGGCACCGTCGAAGGCCTGCGCGCCGACATCAAGCGCAACCTCGAGCGCGAAGTGAAGTTCCGCGTGCTCGCGCGCAACAAGAACGCCGTGATGGACGCGCTGATCGCCAACGCCGAACTCGACCTGCCCAAGTCGAGCGTGCAGTCCGAAGTCGACCGCATGGTCGAAGGTGCCCGCGCCGAGCTCAAGCAGCGCGGCATCAAGGACGCCGACAAGGCCCCGATCCCCGAAGAAATGTTCCGCCCGCAGGCCGAGCGCCGCGTGCGTCTGGGCCTGGTCGTGGCCGAACTGGTGCGCGCCAACAATCTGCAGGCCAAGCCCGAGCAGATCAAGGCGCACATCGACGAGCTGGCTGCCAGTTACGAGAAGCCGGCCGACGTGGTGCGCTGGTACTTCAGCGACAACCGTCGTCTGGCCGAGGTCGAAGCCGTCGTCATCGAGAACAACGTGACCGACTTCGTGCTGAGCCAGGCGAAGGTCGCCGACAAGTCGGTGTCCTTCGACGACCTGATGGCGCAGCAGGCCTGATCATCGTGCGACCCGGCGGGGCTTGCACCTGCCGGCACCATCCCCATCTGATCTTTCTCCGGGGAATTCCCGGATGGTCAAGCACTGAACGGAGCTATTCATGAGCGCACAGGACATCCAAGGTCTCGGCATGGTGCCGATGGTGATCGAGCAATCCGGCCGCGGCGAGCGGTCCTATGACATCTATTCGCGTCTGCTCAAGGAGCGCGTGATCTTTCTGGTGGGCGAGGTCAACGACCAGACGGCCAACCTGGTGGTCGCCCAGCTCTTGTTCCTCGAGAGCGAGAACCCGGACAAGGACATTTCGTTCTACATCAACTCGCCCGGCGGCAGCGTGAGCGCCGGCATGGCGATTTACGACACGATGCAGTTCATCAAGCCGGCGGTGTCGACCCTGTGCATCGGCTTCGCGGCCAGCATGGGCGCCTTCCTGCTGGCGGCCGGCGAAAAGGGCAAGCGTTTCTCGCTGCCCAACTCCAAAGTCATGATCCATCAAGTGCTGGGTGGTGCCCGCGGGCAGGCGACGGACATCGAGATCCACGCGCGCGACATCCTGCGCACGAAGGACCAGATGAACCGCATCCTCGCCGAGCGCACCGGCCAGCCGCTGGAGAAGATCGCGCGTGACACCGAGCGCGACTACTTCCTGACGGCCGACGAGTCGAAGGACTACGGCCTGATCGACCAGGTCATTTCGAAGCGCGGCTGATCCCGCCGGGCGCTGCGGCGCCTGCGCAACGACGGCGTTTTCCATGCGGAGAACGCCGTTTTTGTTTCGTTATCATTGATCCACCCCTGTTACGAGGCATTTGCCCATGGCCGAGAAAAAAGGCTCTTCCAGCGAAAAAACGCTTTACTGCTCCTTTTGCGGTAAGAGCCAGCACGAGGTCAAGAAGCTGATCGCCGGTCCGTCGGTGTTCATCTGCGACGAGTGCATCGATTTGTGCAACGAGATCATCCGCGACGAGTTGCCCGCGGGGGACGAGGCGCGCGACGCGCGCAGCGACCTGCCGACGCCGCTGGAGATCAAGACCAACCTCGACAACTACGTGATCGGCCAGGAGCCGGCCAAGCGCATGCTGTCGGTGGCCGTCTACAACCACTACAAGCGGCTGCGCCACAAGGAAAAGAACACCAAGGGCGACGAGGTCGAACTCAGCAAGAGCAACATTTTGCTGATCGGCCCCACCGGCTCGGGCAAGACGCTGCTGGCGCAGACGCTGGCTCGCATGCTCGACGTGCCTTTCGTGATGGCCGACGCCACGACGCTGACCGAAGCCGGCTATGTCGGTGAGGACGTCGAGAACATCATTCAGAAGCTGCTGCAGAGCTGCAACTACGAGGTGGAGAAGGCGCAACGCGGCATCGTCTACATCGACGAGATCGACAAGATCTCGCGCAAGTCGGACAACCCGTCGATCACGCGCGACGTGTCGGGCGAAGGCGTGCAGCAGGCGCTGCTCAAGCTCATCGAAGGCACGATGGCCAGCGTGCCGCCGCAGGGCGGGCGCAAGCACCCGAACCAGGACTTCCTGCAGATCGATACGACCAACATCCTGTTCATTTGCGGCGGCGCCTTCGCGGGCCTGGAAAAGGTGATCGAGAACCGCACCGAGGCCTCGGGCATCGGCTTCGGCGCGATGGTCAAGAGCAAGGCGCAGCGCAGCATCACCGAGGTGTTCCGCGAGGTGGAGCCTGAGGACCTGATCAAGTTCGGCCTCATTCCCGAACTGGTCGGCCGCATGCCTGTGGTGGCCTCACTGGCCGAACTGAGCGAAGACGCGCTGGTGCAGATCCTGACCGAGCCGAAGAACGCGGTGGTCAAGCAGTTCACCAAGCTGCTGCAGATGGAGGGCGTCGACCTGGAGATTCGCCCGAGCGCGCTCAAGGCCATCGCCCGCAAGGCGCTGGCGCGCAAGACCGGTGCGCGCGGGTTGCGTTCGATTCTGGAGCAGTCGCTGATCGACACGATGTTCGAACTGCCGAACGCAACGAACGTCGCCAAGGTGGTGGTCGAGGAATCGACCATCGAAGAGAACAAACCGCCGCTGCTCGTGTACCGCGAGGCGGCGAAGAAGGCCTAAGTGCCAGGGCCATTTCGCCCGACGGACCACGCGCTTGGCGCGTGCCCTACGATGAACGCGCCGCCGGGGCTTGAAATCCGCGCGGCGCGTGCCACTTCTGCCTGATCACTCCGAGGATTCGCATGTCCGGCCACACCCCATTGCCCCCCGACGCGATCGACCTGCCGCTGCTGCCGCTGCGTGACGTCGTCGTGTTCCCCCACATGGTGATCCCGCTCTTCGTGGGTCGCCCCAAGAGCATCAAGGCGCTCGAGCTGGCCATGGAAGCCGAACGCCGCATCATGCTGGTGGCCCAGAAGGCCGCCGCCAAGGACGAGCCCTCCGTCGAGGACATGTTCGAGGTCGGCTGCGTATCGACCATCCTGCAGATGCTCAAGCTGCCCGACGGCACCGTGAAGGTGCTGGTCGAAGGCCAGCAGCGCGCGCGCGTCAACAGCATCCATGACGGCGAGACGCACTTCACCGCCAACGTCACGCCGGTGGAGGTGCTCGAGGGCACCGCCCAGAAGGGCACCGAGATCGAGGCGCTGCGTCGCGCGGTGATGCAGCAGTTTGACCAGTACGTCAAACTCAACAAGAAGATCCCGCCGGAGATCCTCACCTCGATCTCCAGCATCGACGACCCGGGCCGCCTGGCCGACACCATCGCCGCGCACCTGCCGCTCAAGCTCGACAACAAGCAGGCGGTGCTCGACCTCGACAGCATCAAGGAGCGGCTGGAGAACCTCTACGGCCAGCTCGAGCGCGAGGTCGACATCCTCAACGTCGACAAGAAGATCCGCGGCCGCGTGAAGCGCCAGATGGAGAAGAACCAGCGCGACTTCTACCTGAACGAACAGGTCAAGGCGATCCAGAAGGAACTGGGCGAGGGCGAGGACGGTGCGGACATCGAGGAGATCGAGAAGAAGATCAAGCTCGCCAAGATGCCCAAGGACGCGCTCAAGAAGGCCGAAGGCGAGCTCAAGAAGCTCAAGCTGATGTCGCCTATGTCGGCCGAGGCCACGGTCGTGCGCAACTACATCGACGTGCTGATCGGTCTGCCCTGGAGCAAGAAGACCAAGATCAAACACGATCTGGCGCATGCCGAAGCGGTGCTCAACGAAGACCACTACGGTCTCGACAAGGTCAAGGACCGCATCCTGGAATACCTCGCGGTGCAGCAGCGCGTCGACAAGGTCAAGGCGCCGATCCTGTGCCTGGTCGGCCCACCCGGCGTAGGCAAGACCTCGCTCGGGCAGTCGATCGCCAAGGCGACGGGGCGCAAGTACACCCGTATGGCGCTGGGCGGCATGCGCGACGAGGCCGAGATCCGCGGCCACCGCCGCACCTACATCGGCGCGCTGCCGGGCAAGGTGCTGCAGGGCCTGACGAAGATCGGCACGCGCAACCCGCTGTTCCTGCTCGACGAGATCGACAAGCTGGGCACCGACTTCCGCGGCGACCCGTCGAGCGCGCTGCTCGAAGTTCTTGACCCGGAGCAGAACCACACCTTCGGCGACCACTACGTCGAGGTCGACTTCGACCTGTCGGACGTGATGTTCGTGGCGACCTCGAACTCGATGAACATCCCGCCGGCACTGCTCGACCGGATGGAAGTCATCCGGCTCGCGGGCTACACCGAAGACGAGAAGACCCACATTGCGTTGAAGTACCTGCTGCCCAAGCAGATGACGAACAACGGTGTGAAAGAAGAGGAGCTGCTGATCACCGAAGAAGCGGTGCGCGACATCGTGCGCTACTACACGCGTGAAGCCGGCGTGCGCTCGCTCGAGCGCGAGCTCTCCAAGATCTGCCGCAAGGTGGTCAAGGGTCTGTTGCTCAAGATGATGACGCCCAAGGTCACAGTCGACGGCGCCAACCTCAACGACTTCCTCGGCGTGCGCAAGTACACCTTCGGGCTGGCCGAGAAGCAGAACCAGGTGGGGCAGGTCGTGGGCCTGGCGTGGACCGAGGTCGGCGGCGATCTGCTGACCATCGAAGCTGTCGCGATGCCTGGCAAAGGCATCATCAGCCGGACCGGTTCGCTCGGCGATGTGATGAAGGAGTCGGTCGAGGCGGCACGCACGGTGGTGCGCAGCCGTGCCCACCGCCTGGGCATCCGCGACGATGTCTTCGAGAAGCGCGACATCCACATCCACGTGCCGGACGGCGCGACGCCCAAGGACGGCCCGAGCGCCGGTGCGGCGATGACGACGGCTTTCGTGTCCGCGTTGACCGGCATCCCGGTGCGCGGCGACGTCGCGATGACCGGCGAAATCACGCTGCGTGGCGAGGTCACCGCCATCGGCGGCCTGAAGGAAAAGCTGCTGGCCGCGCTGCGCGGCGGCATCAAGACGGTGCTGATCCCCGAGGAGAACGCCAAGGACCTGCAGGACATCCCCGAGAACGTGAAGAACGGCCTTGAGATCGTGCCGGTGAAGTGGATCGACAAGGTGCTGGAGATCGCGCTCGAGAAGATGCCCACGCCGCTGTCCGACGAAGAGGTGGCGGCTTCTGCCGCGGCTGTCGCCGAGTTGTCGAAGCAGCGCGCGGCAGCGCCGGCTGAGGGGTCGATCAAGCATTGACTCCGGGAAGCTTGTAGACGCTTGAAAAAGTGTTCTATAATCTGAGGCTCGAAACGCGGGATTAGCTCAGTTGGTAGAGCGATACCTTGCCAAGGTATAGGTCGAGAGTTCGAGTCTCTTATCCCGCTCCAGTTTTGAAAAAGGGAAGCTCCGGCTTCCCTTTTTTTCGCGACGACAAAGAATTCGAAGAATTCAAGACGGCACAGAATAAAGCGTGGCGCGATAGCAAAGCGGTTATGCAACGGATTGCAAATCCGTCTAGCCCGGTTCGACTCCGGGTCGCGCCTCCATCGTTTCAAGTCTTTCACAGGCCCCGCCAACCGTCGTTGTCGGGGCTGTTTTGTTTTGGGTTATCTTCGTTGCCCATACCGGCCCGGATGGTGAAATTGGTAGACACATCGGACTTAAAATCCGCCGCTTCCTGCATAAGGGGCATACCGGTTCGACCCCGGTTCCGGGCACCACCGCATGACAAGGGAGCAAGACATGCCACGCTATAACGCTCCATTCGAAATCCATGTGCATGGCGATGTGCCGCTGCGTTCGGACGTGACCTTCGCGCAGATCCAGGAGGCGCTCGCGCCGCTGTGGAAGTACGCCGGCGCCAAGTCGCTGGCTGACGGCGCCACCAGCGCCTACGAGGAAGAGCCCGGCATCCGCTTCGAGCAGAAGGAGCACATGCTGCAGATGTGCTGGACCGTGCCCGGCGACGAGGACTTCCGCCAGGAACTCGACGAGATGTGCATGGCGTTGAACGAGCTCGCGGAGCAGGGCGCAGCCATCGAAGTCACCTTCTACGACACCGACTACGACGAGGAAGAGGGCAACCCCGAGGACGATTCCCGGGACGATTTCCTCATGCTGTTCGTCGGCCCCAACCCGGCCGCGATCATGCAGGTCCAGCGCGACCTGCTGGTCGAAGACGTGGTGAACCTGATGGAGCGCCATTTCGACGGGGCGGAACTCGGCGGCGTGGTGGCCGAGATCGACAAGCTCTTCGGCGATCGCTTCGACGCGCTGGTGAATTCGCTCGAGATCGGCAAGCGCCCGCGGGGCGGCGGTCCGGGCGGGCCGGGCGCCGGCGGCCACGGCGGCGGTCGCCGGCCGCGCCACCTCCACTAAGTCGGCCATGTCCGCGCTGCGTCCTGGCGTGCGCAAGCGCGAGGTGTTCGGCTGGGTGATGTACGACTTCGCCAACTCGGGCTACACCACCGTCGTCATCACGGCCGTGTTCGCGGCCTATTTCGTCGGTGGCATTGCGCAAGGTGCGGCGTGGGCCACCTTTGCCTGGACGGCGGCACTGAGCGTTTCCTACGCGCTGGTGATGGTGTCCATGCCCGCCATCGGCGCCTGGGCCGACCGCCATGGCGCCAAGAAGCGCGTGCTGATGACGGCGACGGCAGGGTGCGTGGTGGCGACCGCAGCCCTGGCGCTGACGCCGCAGCTGACCGGCGCGAACGCCGTGCTGCTCGCCATGGCGATGGTCGTCGTCTCGAACACCTTCTATTCCTACGGCGAGTCGCTGACCGGCGCGTTCCTGCCCGAGCTCGCCACGCCCGAGGGCATGGGCAAGATGAGCGGCTGGGGCTGGGGCTTCGGCTACGTGGGCGGCATGCTGACGCTGGGCGTGTGCCTGGCGTACGTGCTGTGGTCGCAGGCGCGCGGCCTGCCGGCGTCGCATTTCGTGCCGGTCACCATGCTGATCACCGCAGCGGTCTATGGGCTGGCGGCGTGCGTTACCTTCGCGCTGCTGCCCGAGCGCGCCCAGCCGCAGCCCGAACGTGCGCGGGAGGGCGCCTGGGCGCAGCTGCGCACGAGCTTCCGTGAGGCGCGCGGCTACCGCGACTTCATGTGGGTGCTGGCGTGCACCGTCTGCTACCAAGCCGGTGTCGCGGTCGCCATCACGCTGGCCGCAATCTATGCCGAGCAAGTGATCGGCTTCCTGCCGCAAGAGACGATGGTGCTGATCTTCGTGCTCAATCTCGCGGCCGCCATCGGTGCGTTCGCCTTCGGGTACCTGCAAGACCGCATCGGCCACCGGCCGGCGCTGGCTCTCACGCTGGTCACGTGGATCGGCGTGTGCGTGATCGCTGCGTCGGTCACGACCAAGGGCGGCTTCTGGTGGGCCGCGGCGCTCGCAGGCCTGTCGATGGGGTCCAGCCAGTCGGCCGGACGCGCCATGACGGGCTACCTCGCACCACCGGCACGCAGCGCCGAGTTCTTCGGCCTGTGGTCCTTCGCGACGCGCCTGGCGAGCATCGTCGGCCCGCTGAGCTACGGCGCCATCACCTGGGCCACCGGCGGCAACCAGCGGATCGCCATCCTGGCGACCGCGGTGTTCTTCGTCGGGGGCCTGCTGCTGCTGTTGCCGATCCGCATGCAGCGCGGTCGCGAAGCCGCGTTGAGCACGACTCAGGGCGTGCGCAGCATCGTCGGCACGCGGTAGCGCTCGCCGTCGTAGCGCAGCACCACCGTGCCATAGTGCGCCGGCTGGGCTTGCTCCGCGCAGCGCCCGTCTTCCTGCATCTGCCCGCGGCTCTGGACGACCGTGCGTGCGAGCACCAGATCGGCGAAGCCGCCGTTGCGGCTCGGCCGGGTGGAGAGCATCGAGCGCAGTTGCCGGAAGCGGCCGGTGCAGTCGGCGTTCCATTCACCGCTCTCGTTGTCGAGTTCGACCTCCTGCATCACTTCGCGCAGCTTGCCACCCTGCATGACGTACAGGCGCAGGGTCTCGCTCGCGAAAGTATCGCCGCGGGTCGTACCGCGGTAGCGCACCCGCAGGCCGAAGGCGCGCGCGTCCGGCGCCAGCACGTAGCGGCCGGTGTCGACCAGGATTTCCTGGATGGCGATGGCTTCCTCGTCGAGCGCCTCGGCCTGGAACAACCGGCCGATGACCATGTCGCGTTCGGTGTTGCCGTTGTCCGGACGCTGCACCAGCAACACATCGAGGTCGTAGACCGTCGCCGCGCCCGGGTCGCCTGACGCACGCGGCATCGGCAGCACGACGACGATACGGCCGAGGGCGCCCGACCACGGCTTGCAGGCCGCGAGTCGTCCATCGAGCAGCCGGTCGGGATGCAGCCGTGCATGCATGCGTTCGGCCAGGCCGCTCTCGCACGCGGCATGGCTCAGGCTGGCAGCCGAAATGCCCAGGAGAAGGGCGGCATGGCGAAAAAAACGCATGAGGCGGAATCGGCTCAGGCTGCCGCGGAAGAAAGCCCGAGCCATCGTGCCGCGGCGACGTCGAGCGCGGCGACCTGGCCACTGCTCTCCAGGCGCAGTGTGCCGTTGCCGGAGGCATCGCTTGCGAGCTGGCCCGCCGCGCCCAGCAGGCGTCGCGTGTGCAGCGCGACTGGCCGGCCGGTGTCGATGAAACGCAGCGTGGCCGGTGCATGCTTGCGCAACTCGTCGATCACCAACGGGTAGTGGGTGCAGCCGAGCACCACCGTGTCGACGTCGGCCGCGCCTTCGCCGAAGGGGCCGGCTTCCTGCATGTAGCGCTCGCACAGCGCGGCAATGCCTGCGGTGTCGAAGCCTTCGATGGCCTTCACGAGACCGTCGCATGGCACGGGCCGGACATCGGCGGTGCCGGCGACCGCGGTGCGCAACGCGGCGTACTTGGCGCTCGCCAACGTGCCACGCGTGGCCATCACTGCGATATGCCCGGTACGGCTCGCCGCGACCGCCGGCTTGAGGCCCGGCTCCAGGCCCACGATGGTCAGCGCCGGGTGCGCCGCGCGCAGCAGGTGGATGGCCGCGGTGGTCGCCGTGTTGCAGGCCACCACCAGCGCCTTGATCCGGTGCTCGCGCACCAACTGCCCGGCCACGGCAAGCGAACGCTCGATCACATAGGCGTCGCCCCGCTCGCCGTACGGCGCATAGGCCGTGTCCGCGAAGTACACGAAGTCTTCGTGTGGCAGTTCGGCGCGCAGCGCAGCCAGCACGCTGAGCCCGCCCATGCCGCTGTCGAACACGCCGATCGGGCGATCGCCGTTCGATGCCACGAGGGCCGGTTCGATCGCCTGCGGCTTCAACTCAGGCCGCAGCGACCGCGATGGTCTTGAACTCGCCCGAGGCGATGCGCTTTTGCCACTCGGCCGGGCCGGTGATGTGCGCGCTGGTGCCACCGGCATCGACCGCCACCGTCACCGGCATGTCGACCACGTCGAACTCGTAGATGGCTTCCATGCCGAGGTCGGCGAAGCCCACCACCTTGGCGGTCTTGATCGCCTTGCTGACCAAGTAGGCGGCACCGCCCACGGCCATGAGGTAGGCGCTCTTGTGCTTCTTGATCGCCTCGATGGCGACCGGGCCGCGCTCGGCCTTGCCGATCATCGCGATCAGGCCGGTCTGCGCCAGCATCATCTCGGTGAAGCCGTCCATGCGGGTGGCGGTGGTCGGGCCGGCGGGGCCCACGGCTTCGTCGCCCACCGGGTCGACCGGGCCGACGTAGTAGATGACGCGGTTGGTGAAGTCCACCGGCAGCTTCTCGCCCTTGGCCAGCATGTCGGCGATGCGCTTGTGCGCGGCGTCGCGGCCAGTCAGCATCTTGCCGTTGAGCAGCAGCGTGTCGCCCGGCTTCCAGCTCGCCACTTCTGCCGGCGTGAGCGCGTCGAGGTCCACCTTCTTGCTCTTCTTGTAGTCGGGCTTCCAGTCGACGTCCGGCCACAGGTCGAGCGAGGGCGGCGTGAGGTAGACCGCGCCGCTGCCATCCATCGTGAAGTGCGCATGGCGGGTGGCCGCGCAGTTCGGGATCATCGCGACCGGCTTGCTCGCGGCGTGCGTCGGGTACATCTGGATCTTCACGTCGAGCACGGTGGCCAGGCCGCCCAGGCCCTGCGCGCCGATGCCCAGCGCATTGACCTTCTCATACAGCTCGATGCGCAACGCTTCGACCTTCGTCAGCTCGGCGCCCGACGCCTTCTTGGCCTGCAGCTCGTGCATGTCGAGGTCGTCCATCAGGCTTTCTTTGGCCATCAGCGCGGCCTTCTCGGCCGTGCCGCCGATGCCGATGCCCAGCATGCCGGGCGGGCACCATCCGGCCCCCATGGTGGGCACCGTCTTGAGCACCCAGTCGACGACGCTGTCACCGGGGTTGAGCATGGCCAGCTTGCTCTTGTTTTCGCTGCCGCCGCCCTTGGCCGCGACCGTCACTTCCAGCTTATCGCCGGGCACGATCTCGGTGAAGATCACGGCGGGCGTGTTGTCCTTGGTGTTCTTGCGGTCGAACTGCGGATCGGCCACGACCGACGCGCGCAGCGTGTTGTCGGGGTGGTTGTAGCCGCGGCGCACGCCTTCGTTGATGGCCTCATGGAGGCTGCCCGTGAAGCCGCCCCAGCGCACGTCCATGCCCACCTTGAGGAACACGTTCACGATGCCGGTGTCCTGGCAGATCGGGCGGTGGCCGGTCGCGCTCATCTTGCTGTTGGTCAGGATCTGCGCAATGGCGTCCTTCGCCGCCGGGCTCTGCTCGCGCTCGTAGGCCTTGGCCAGGTGCGCGATGTAGTCGGCGGGGTGGTAGTAGCTGATGTATTGCAACGCGGCGCTGATCGATTCGATCAGGTCGGCCTGCTGGATCGTGGTGGTCATGACGTTCTCGTGGTTGGACGCTCGAGGAAATGCGAGTCGTTCTCGTTCGGGCTATGCTGGCGGACTTTTGGTGCTTCCTTCGGGCAAGCACGCCCTCCATTTTGACAGCGGACCTTTTCTCTCATGACGACCCCCTCCAACATCCGCGTCGAACGCGACACCTTCGGCCCCATCGAGGTCCCCGCCGACAAGCTGTGGGGCGCGCAGACGCAGCGTTCGCTGCAGAACTTCGACATCTCTGGCGAGACGCAGCCCAAGGAAATCATCAAGGCGTTGGCGCAGGTCAAGCGGGCCTCGGCGGTGGTGAACCATGCGCTCGGCCTGCAGGACGAGAAGAAGACGCAGGCCATCGTGGCGGCGGCCGACGAGGTTATCGCGGGCCGGCATCCGGGCGAGTTCCCGCTGGTCGTTTGGCAGACCGGCTCCGGCACGCAGACCAACATGAACGTCAACGAGGTGCTGGCCAACCGGGCCAGCGAGATCCTCGGCGGCGAGCGTGGGGAAGGGCGGCTGGTGCACCCGAACGACGACGTCAACCGCAGCCAGTCGAGCAACGATGTGTTCCCGACGGCCATGCATGTGGCGGCGGTCGAGGCGCTGACGCACAAACTGCTGCCCGCCATCGCCAAGCTGCGCGGCACGCTGGAACAGAAGTCGATCGCCTTCATGGACATCGTGAAGATTGGCCGCACGCATCTGCAAGACGCCACGCCGCTGACGCTGGGCCAGGAGTTCTCGGGCTACGTCGCGCAACTCGCGCACGGCGAGGCGCATGTGCGCGCCGCGCTGCCGCACCTGGGCGAACTGGCGCTGGGCGGCACGGCGGTCGGCACCGGCCTGAATGCGCCCAAGGGCTACGCCGAACAGGTCGCA
This sequence comes from Variovorax restrictus, assembly GCF_051216715.1. NCBI lineage: Bacteria > Pseudomonadati > Pseudomonadota > Betaproteobacteria > Burkholderiales > Comamonadaceae > Variovorax > Variovorax restrictus. The sequence goes on along the minus strand of NZ_JBPJZH010000001.1, from coordinate 3,020,273 downwards.
GCCGAGCTCGCCACGCTCACGGGCCTGCCTTTCGTCACTGCGCCGAACAAGTTCGAGGCGATGGCCTCGGTCGATGCGCTGGTGCATGCGCACGGCGCGCTCAAGACGCTGGCCGCGAGCCTGATGAAGATCGCGAATGACGTGCGCTGGCTGGCCAGCGGCCCGCGCAGCGGCATCGGCGAGCTGAGCATCCCGGAGAACGAACCCGGCTCGTCGATCATGCCCGGCAAGGTCAATCCGACGCAGAGCGAAGCGGTCACGATGCTGGCCGCGCAGGTGTTCGGCAACGATGTCGCCATCAACTTCGGTGGCGCATCGGGCAACTTCGAGCTGAACGTGTTCCGCCCGATGGTGGCGCACAACTTCCTGCAGAGCGTGCGCCTGCTGGCCGACGGCATGGTGAGCTTCAACGACCACTGCGCCGTGGGCATTGAGCCGAACCGCGAGCGCATCACCGAACTGGTCCAGCGTTCTCTCATGCTGGTGACCGCGCTCAACACGCACATCGGCTACGACAAGGCGGCCTACATCGCGAAGAAGGCGCACAAGGAAGGCACGAGTCTGCGAGAGGCGGCCGTGGCGTCGGGCCATCTCACCGGCGAGCAGTTCGACGAGTGGGTGGTCCCGGAAAACATGACGGGTCGCTGATCGCGTCCGCAACGAAAAAGCCCCGGGAGACCGGGGCTTTTTTCGTTGGGCTTCCGGTCAGTGCGACTTGCCGCTGGACGTGCCGCTCATCAGCTTGTCGGTGTACGCAATGGCCATCGCGGAGAACAGGAACGCGATGTGGATGACCGTCTGCGCGATCAGCACGCGGTCGGTGTAGTTGTCGGCGTTGATGAAGGTCTTGAGCAGGTGGATCGAGCTGATGCCGATGATGGCGGTGGCCAGCTTCACCTTGAGCACCGACGCATTGACATGGCTGAGCCACTCGGGCTGGTCGCGGTGGCCTTCGAGGTCCATACGGCTCACGAAAGTCTCGTAGCCGCCGACGATCACCATGATCAGCAGGTTGGAGATCATCACCACGTCGATGAGGGCCAGCACCACCAGCATGATCACCGTCTCGTTGAGCGCGGCGACCGGCGCGTTCGTCTTGTAGCCGATGCTGGTGACCAGCGCCTGCAGCGCGGTCTGGCTGCCGAAGGCGGCTTCGACCAGGTGCAGCAGTTCGACCAGGAAGTGCACCACGTACACGCCCTGCGCGATGATCAGGCCGAGGTAGAGCGGCAACTGCAGCCAGCGGCTCGCGAAGATGAGCCGCGGCAGCGGCCGCATGGGCGAGGTGCGCCGAATGGCGGGTGGGTTCTGGGGATCGAAGGGGTCGGGGGTGGCCATCGGGGGGACGAGGTGAGGGAGCACGAGAGCGGAAGAGCCCGGATTCTAGGGTCGGCCCGCGTCCGCACGGTGAAGCCCTTGCGCCGTCGCTACCATGTCCGTCAGTCATCCGTAAGTGCCGCGGCAGACATTACGCCCGCATTCCACCCTGGCAGGAGACAACAATGAGCCAAACATCGAACATCCAATCCGTCCTGGTCGAGAACCGGGTGTTTCCGCCGCCGGCCGCCGCCGAAAAGGGCGCGCGCATCAGCGGCATGGCGGCGTACGAGGCGCTGTGCGCCGAGGCCGAGAAGACGCCCGACGCCTTCTGGACCCGTCTGGCCCGCGAGAACCTGGTGTGGACGAAGCCTTTCACCCGCACGCTCGACGAGTCGAACGCACCGTTCTACCGATGGTTCGACGACGGTGAGCTCAACGCCTCGGCCAACTGCCTCGACAGGCACATGGGCACGCCGGTCGAGCACAAGACCGCGATCGTCTTCGAGGCCGATGACGGCGCCGTCACCACCATCAGCTACCGCGACCTGCTCACGCGCGTGAGCCAGTTCGCCAACGCGCTCAAGGCCGAAGGCATCCGCAAGGGCGACCGCGTCATCATCTACATGCCGATGACGATCGAAGGCGTCATCGCCATGCAGGCGTGTGCGCGCATCGGCGCCACGCACAGCGTGGTGTTCGGCGGCTTCTCGGCCAAGGCACTGCAAGAGCGCATCATCGACGCTGGTGCGGTGGCGGTCATCACCGCCAGCTACCAGCTGCGCGGCGGCAAGGAGCTGCCGTTGAAGGCCATCGTCGACGACGGCATCGCCATGGGCGGTTGCGAATCGATCAAGAGCGTGCTGGTGTACGAGCGCACGCTGAGCGACTGGGCGCGCGTCGAGGGCCGCGACAAGAGCTTCACCGAGGTGCTCAGCGCCATCGAGGGCCAGGACGAATGCGCGCCGGAGCCGGTGGGCGCCGAGCATCCGCTGTTCATCCTCTACACCTCGGGCTCCACCGGCAAGCCCAAGGGCGTGCAGCACGCCACCGGCGGCTACCTGCTGTGGGCCAAGCTCACGATGGACTGGACCTTCGACCTGCGCCCGGACGACGTCTTCTGGTGCACCGCCGACATCGGCTGGATCACCGGCCACACCTACGTCGCCTACGGCCCGTTGGCGGCGGGCGCCACGCAGGTGATCTTCGAAGGCGTGCCGACCTTCCCGCATGCGGGCCGCTTCTGGCAGATGATCGAGAAGCACAAAGTCTCGATCTTCTACACGGCGCCGACGGCGATCCGCTCGCTCATCAAGGCGGCCGAATCCGACGAGAAGGTGCATCCGAAGAACTGGGATTTGTCCAGCCTGCGCATCCTGGGCTCGGTCGGCGAGCCGATCAACCCGGAAGCCTGGATGTGGTACCACCGGAACATCGGCCACGAGAAATGTCCGATCGTCGACACCTTCTGGCAGACCGAAACCGGTGGCCACGTCATCACGCCGCTGCCGGGCGCCACGCCGCTGGTGCCGGGCTCGTGCACGCTGCCGCTGCCGGGCATCGCCGCCGCCATCGTCGACGAGACGGGCAAGGACCTGCCCAACGGCGCAGGCGGCATGCTGGTCATCAAGCGGCCGTGGCCTTCGATGATCCGCACCATCTGGAACGATCCGGAGCGTTTCAAGAAGAGCTACTTCCCCGAAGAGATGGGCGGCACGATCTACCTCGCCGGCGACGGCGCGGTGCGCAGCGAAGATCGCGGCTACTTCCGCATCACCGGGCGCATCGACGACGTGCTGAACGTGTCGGGCCACCGCCTGGGCACGATGGAAATCGAGTCGGCCCTGGTCGCCAAGACCGACCTGGTCGCGGAAGCCGCCGTGGTGGGCCGCCCCGACGATGTGACCGGCGAGGCGGTCTGCGCCTTCGTCGTGCTTAAGCGCGGGCGACCGGCCAGCGACGAAGAGGCGAAGAAGATCGCCACCGAGCTGCGCAACTGGGTCGCGAAGGAGATCGGGCCGATCGCCAAGCCCAAGGACATCCGCTTCGGCGAAAACCTGCCCAAGACGCGCAGCGGCAAGATCATGCGGCGGCTGCTGCGCTCCATCGCCAAGGGCGAGGCGATCACGCAGGACACCTCGACGCTCGAGAACCCCGCGATCCTGGATCAGCTGGGCAAGGCCTTCTGAAGAAGCCCGTCCGCGTGCGGCGTCGGTGTCCGACAGGGGCGCCGGCGCCGATGCGCTACAACTTCTCCTTCGACACAACGGTCTTCGGGAGAATCACATGGGTATCAGAACAGGCATCCTGCTTTTCGTGGTGCTGGTCATTGCCGCACTCGCCGCGCTCAACTGGGGCACGCTCGCCACGCCGACGCTGATGTCGCTGGGCTTCATGCAGGTCACCGCACCGCTGGGCATGATCATGCTGGGGCTGACGGTGCTGCTGGGCATCCTCTTCATCGCCTATGTGATTTACCTCCAGAGTTCGGTGCTGCTGGAGACGCGACGCCACACCAAGGAAATGCAGGTGCAGCGCGACCTCGCCGACAAGGCCGAAGCATCGCGCTTCACCGAACTGCGCAACTTCCTGGAGTCGCAGGAAAACACCCACATGAGCCGCAACGCCGAGCGTCACGCCGCGCTGATCGCGCGGGTCGAACAGCTCGAGAACACGCTCGCCGCGCATGTCGGCCAGCTCGAAGACCGGCTGGACCGCCGCTCGCCGGTGGCGGTGGTGCCGACCACACCGGTCGCGCCGACCGTGATCACGCCGCCGGCGCCGCGCTTCTGAGCGTTCAGCCTGGTTGCGGGCCGGTTACTTGGTCGATAGCACCCAGGCCGCGAGCTTCTTCGCATCGGCGTCGCTGACCTGCGTGTTCGCCGGCATCGGCACCGGGCCCCAGACACCGGCGCCGCCCTTCATGATCTTGGTGGCCAGCATGTCGGGCGCCGCCTTGTTGTCCTTGTAGCGCGCCGCGATGTCCTTGAACGACGGGCCGAGGACCTTGCGCTCCACGGCGTGGCAGCTCATGCAGTTCTTGGAGGTCGCCAGCGCCAGGTCGGCGAGGGCCGGCGCGGCTGCGCCGAGGCTCAGCGCAACCAACACAAATGCTCTTTTCATGGGGCAGTCCGTGGAACAGTGGGTTACATTCTTTCGAATGCATTGTAGGCAGCGCCACCATGGCCCTGCGCGCCGTGCGGAGTGCAACACCGGAGGTGCGACATGTGGTTCCTGATGCTCGGCGTGCTGGGCGTGATCCTGAAATACCTCGAAATCGGGCCCGTCGCGCAATGGTCGTGGTGGGTCGTGCTGATCCCGTTCGCCTTGGCGCTGGCGTGGTGGGCCTGGGCCGACTGGTCGGGCTACACCAAGCGCAAGATCATCGAGCGCGAGAACGTCCGCAAACAGGCGCGGATCGACCGCCAACGCAGCAACCTCGGGTTGCTGAGCAGCAAGTCGAACCGCGCCAAAAGGCGTTGATCAGTACTTGTCGAGCACCGCGCCCGAGCTGGCGCTCGACGCATTGAAGGCGAACTTCGCCTGTACGCCGCGCGTGTAGCGCGGCGCCGGGGCCTTCCAGCCTTCGCGGCGCTTCGCGATTTCGGCTTCGGGCACGTTCAGCTCCAGCTTCAGCTCGTGCGCGTCGATGGTGATCGAGTCGCCCTCGTTCACGAAGGCGATCGTGCCGCCGGCATAGGCCTCGGGCGCCACGTGGCCGACCACCATGCCCCAGGTGCCGCCGGAGAAGCGGCCGTCGGTGATCAGGCCCACGCTTTCGCCCAGGCCCGCGCCGATCAGCGCACCAGTCGGCGCGAGCATCTCGGGCATGCCGGGGCCACCTTTGGGGCCGAGGTAGCGCAGCACCATCACGTCGCCGGCCACGATCTTGCCGGCCAGGATCGCGGCCAGCGCCGACTGCTCGTCGTCGAACACGCGCGCCGGGCCGGTGATGACCGGGTTCTTCAGGCCGGTGATCTTCGCGACCGCGCCTTCGGGCGACAGGTTGCCCTTGAGGATGGCCAGGTGGCCTTCGGCGTACATCGGGCGGTCGATCGGGCGGATCACGTCCTGGTCGGCGCGCGGCACGTCCGGCACGTCCTTGAGCACTTCCTCGATGGTCTGGCCGGTGATCGTCATCGCATCGCCGTGCAGCAGGCCCGCCTTGAGCAGCACCTTCATGACCTGCGGAATACCGCCGGCGTTGTGCAGGTCGACCGCGAGGTACTTGCCGGACGGCTTCAGGTCGCAGATGACCGGCACCTTCTTGCGCATGCGCTCGAAGTCGTCGATCGACCAGTCCACGCCGGCCGTGTGGGCGATGGCCAGGAAGTGCAGCACCGCATTGGTAGAACCGCCGGTGGCCATGATCACGGCCACCGCGTTCTCGATGGCTTTCTTGGTGACGATGTCGCGCGGCTTCAGGTCCTTCTTGATCGCCTCGATCAGCACCTTGGCAGATTCCTTCGCCGAGTTCTGCTTCTCGTCGTGCGGGTTCGCCATGGTCGACGAGTAGGGCAGCGACATGCCGAGGGCCTCGAAGGCGCTCGACATGGTGTTGGCGGTATACATGCCGCCGCAGGAGCCGGTGCCGGGGATGGCGCGCTTTTCGATTTCGAGCAGATCCTCGTCGCTCATGTTGCCGGCCGCGTTCTGGCCGACAGCTTCGAACACGCTCACGATGTTCAGGTCCTGGCCCTTGTAGCGGCCGGGGAGGATGGTGCCGCCGTAGACGTAGATAGCAGGAACGTTGGCGCGCAGCATGCCCATCATGCCGCCGGGCATGTTCTTGTCGCAGCCGCCGACCACCAGCACGCCGTCCATCCACTGGCCGCCGACGCAGGTCTCGATGCAGTCGCTGATGACTTCGCGGCTGACCAGCGAGTACTTCATGCCTTCGGTGCCCATGGCCATGCCGTCGGAAATGGTCGGGGTGCCGAACACCTGCGCGTTGCCGCCGGCTTCCTCGATGCCCTCGATGGCCGCGTCGGCCAGCTTCTGCAGGCCCGAGTTGCAAGGCGTGATGGTGCTGTGGCCGTTGGCCACGCCGACCATGGGCTTCTTGAAGTCGCTCTCTTCGTAGCCCATCGCGTAGTACATCGAGCGGTTGGGCGCGCGCGACTTGCCTTCGACGATGTTGGCGCTGCGGCGGTTGATTTGCAGGGGTGTGTTGGCCATGGGGGTCTCTTATCGTGGGTTGAATGAAGCCCACCCCCGATGCGCCTGCGGCACCTCCCCCTCAAGAGGGCGCACCCAGCGGCCTGGCAAAGCCAGTTCCGCGGGTGCCCTGGCACCTTGCCGCGCCGCCTTCATCGGCTTCGGGCGTGCGCGCAGCGCTGGATTTTTCGGATGAGCGACCTCAAGTATCCGCCCTTTGATTGATTGCTTCCAATCCATTTCGATGGGTCGATTGATATGCTTGGCCTATGAAGGAAACGCTCATCGACCTGCGGGCCTGGCGCCAGTTCGTGGCGGTAGCCGAAGAGCTGCACTTCGGTCGTGCCGCGCAGCGACTGCACATGACACAGCCGCCGGTTACCCAGGCCATCGCGCAGCTGGAGAAGACGCTGGGCATCGTGCTGTTCGACCGCACCCGCCGCCGCGTGGCGCTCACGCCGGCCGGCGAGGCGCTGCTGCCCGACGTGCGCGACATGCTCGAGCGCGCGCAGGCGCTGCCGGCGCGTGCGCGCGCTGCCGCGGCCGGGGAGGTGGGGCGCGTGCGGCTCGCTTTCGTGTCGACCATCGGCTTCGAGCGGCTGCCGGTCTGGGTGCGCGAGTTCCGGGCTTTGTGTCCCGAAGTTGCGCTGGAACTGGTCGAGGCCACCGGCGACGTGCAGCTCGAAGGCTTGGCGCGTGGCGAGATCGATGCCGGCCTGATGCTGCATTCGCCCGGCTTCGCACCGCCCGGCCTGGAGCGCCTGCCGGTCGCCGACGAGCCGCTGGTGCTCGCATTGCCTGCCGCGCACCCGCTCGCGCGCGCCGATCGGCTGGCGTTCGCCGATGTGCTGGCCGAGCCGCTGGTGCTGTTCCCGCGCCGCATCGTGCCGTCGCTGCACGACGCCATCCTCGGCCTGTACCACGCTGCGGGCCGCGCGCCGGAAGTCGCGCAGGAAGCGATCCAGATGCAGACCATCGTCAACCTCGTCTGGGGCGGGCTCGGTGTGGCATGGGTGCCGGAGAGCGTCACGCAGTTCCGGCGTGAAGGCGTGGTGTATCGCGCCGCCGATGCCTTCGCGCCGGCCACGCGACGGCAGAAGGCCACGCCCTTGCCGCGCTGCGAGACCAGCCTGGTGTGGCCCGCCTCGGCCGACAACGCGGCGCTGAGGCGCTTCGTCGCTTTCGTGGCCGAACGCGACGTGCTGCCGACGTCGCCGAATCGGCACACGGCATAGGCACAATCGCCGGATGCTCATGTACCCCCACATCGACCCGGTCGCGTTGCAGATCGGGCCCCTGGCCATCCACTGGTACGGCCTGACCTACCTCGCCGCCTTCGGGCTGTTCTTCTTCCTCGGCACGCGCCGGCTCGGCCATGAGCCGTACCGGTCGCTGGCCGCGCAGGGCGTGTGGAGCCGCAAGGACGTGGAGGACATCCTCTTCCTCGGCGTGCTCGGCGTCATCGTCGGCGGTCGGCTGGGCTACTGCCTGTTCTACAAGCCGGGCTACTACCTGACGCACCCGCTGGAGATCTTCATGGTCTGGCAGGGCGGCATGAGCTTTCACGGCGGCCTGCTGGGCGTGATCGGCTCGATGGTGTGGTTCGCGAAGTCGCGTGCGCGGCCGTTCTGGCAGGTGATGGACTTCGTCGCGCCCTGCGTGCCGACCGGGCTGGCCGCCGGGCGCGTGGGCAACTTCATCAACGGCGAGCTGTGGGGCCGGTTCAGCAGCCCCGAGCTGCCGTGGGGCATGGTGTTTCCGCAGAGCGGCTCGATGCTGCCGCGGCATCCGTCGCAGGTGTACCAGTTCCTGCTCGAAGGGCTGCTGCTCTTCGTCATTCTCTGGCTCTACGCCCGCAAGGAACGGCTCGAGCGCCGCGTGTCGGCCGTGTTCCTGATCGGCTACGGCGCGATGCGCTTCATCGCCGAGTACTTCCGCGAGCCCGACGACTTCCTCGGCCTGCTGGCGCTCAACATGAGCATGGGCCAGTGGCTGTGCGTGCCGATGATCGCCTTCGGCATCTGGCTCTACGCCACGGCGCCGAAGCGGCGTGCGGCCTAAGACCCGGCCGGCGGATTCCGCTCAGATGCAGCGGAACATGACGCCGGTCTGGCCGGGCGCCCGCTCCAGGATGCGTGCCGTCAGGCCTTTCTCCTTGCAGTAACCCACGGCATCGGCCGTGTTCGGCGTCCGCGTTGCGCCGTCGGGGTAGGTGACGACTTCGTAGGCCGGCGTGCCGCAGCCTGCGAGGGCGAAGGCCAGCGGCACGGCGCACAGGAGAGGGCGGAGGGAGAAAGAGTAAGCGCTGTTCATCCGCTCGATTCTGGCGCAGTCGGTCCGATTCAGCCCGTCAGCCGCAGCGCCGACGCGAAGCGGCGCGTCACGCCGCTCAGCGGGTCGACGAATGCCAGTGTCTTCGCGAGCAGTTGCAGCGGCTGGTCGAAGCGTTCGCTGCCGACCGGCAACCAGGTCGGGTAGATCGGATCGTTGACGATGGGCATGCCCAGCGCGGCGCAGTGCACGCGCAGCTGGTGCGTGCGCCCCGTGACCGGCGATAGGCGCAGCCGCGCGCGGTCGGTGCCCATCATCTCCAGCAGTTCAAGGTGCGTTTCGGCGTTCGGCTCGCCCGCCGCTTCCCACACCGGCATCTTGCCTTTGACACTTTCGAGGCGGCTGCGATAGACCGGCACGAGCGCGTGCCCCGCCGGCCAGTGCACGACCGCCTCGTACGATTTCTCGACGCGGCGCTCCGCGAAGAGCGCCTGGTACACGCCGCGTGTCGCCGGGTCGGTGCTGAAGAGCACCAGCCCGGCCGTGCTGCGGTCGATACGGTGCACCGGCACCAGCGTGTCGATGCCCAGTTGCCGCTTGAGCCGCACCAGCAGCGTCTCCTGCACGTACTGGCCACCAGGCGTGACGGGCAGGAAATGCGGCTTGTCGGCGACCAGCAGATGCGCGTCCTGGAACAGCACTTGCGCTTCGTACGGAATGCGCGGTTCGTCGGCGAGCGTGCGGTAGTAGTACAGCCTTTGGTGGCCGCGGTAGGGCTCGTCGGGCTCGATGGCGCGGCCCGCGTCGTCGACCACATCGCCGGCAGCCATGCGCTCGCGCCACGACGCTTCCGTCACGGCGGGGAAGCGCTCGACGAAGAAGGCCAGCATGGTCGGCCACTGGCCGGCTGGCAGTCCCACGGTGCTGGGGCCGACGCCGTCACGGGTGGGCAGAGGAGGAGAAAGGGTCTGGGTGGCGCGGCTCACGATGCGTGAATGTACCGGTGCTGCAAGCCGGCATCCGCTCGTCGCCTACAACCCCGCGAACCACGGCATCGCCCGCACGGTCGCGATGCCGACGATGCCCTGGACGGTGACGCAGTGCCACATCACCGCCGTGTTGTCGAGCGTGGCGCGGGCCTGCGGTGCGATCAGCCCCGTGTGGCTGCGTGCCAGCAGGTAGACGCCCATGATCGCCAGCACCGCCAGGTGGAAGCCCTGGTAGCCCAGCAGCACGCCGACCGTGGCGCTCCAGGCCTGCGCGTCGGGTTCGAGGCCGACGCTGCGATGGCCGTAGACGTCGAGCGCGAAGGCCGCGCACGCGCAACCCAGCGCCAGCACGACGCACCAGCGCATGCGGCGCTGTCGGGCGGCCGATGCGTCGCCGAGCGCGCGCGTCGCGCCCACCATGGCCAGCGAACCGGTCATCCAGAGCGCGGCCGAAGCGGCGGGCCAATGGCCGGCGGGCAAGGTGGCGCCCAGCGGCGGACAGACATCGCCGAGCATCGCGACATGCATGTGCGAGTAGACGAAGCAGCCGAAGATCGTGAGGTCCACGGCGACCAGCACGATGGTGCCCCACCACGAATGCGATCGGCGCCCGGCCGCGCCGATCGGCAGCGCGACCCGGTCGGCGACCTGTGCCGTGGCCATCGGCGGGACGCGGTCGCTGCCCCACATCCAGTGGACGATGGCGGCGATGGCCAGCACGCCGCAGGCCACAGACAGCGCCACCTGGCTCACCGTCAGCAGGAGGAAGAAGCCGGCCGTGCCCGCCGCCGCGATGAAGGGGCTCCAGCCGTCGGTCGGCAGCACGAGCACGTGGCGCGGCGTCGCGTCCAGCACGCCGGTGATAAGCGTCTCGCGCTTGCCGGTGGCCGTGCCGGGCAGCCAGTGGCGGCCAGCCTCGACCTCGTCGGGCAGCGACGGCCGGCTCCACAGCGGCTCGCGCGAATCGATCTGCGGGATGCTGCGCACGCCGTAATCGCGACCCGGCAGCCACTCGAGCGTGCCGGCGCGCCAGGGGTTGCCGTGGTCGATCTGCGGCCCGCGCAGCGCGCGCCACGCGTCGATGAGGAACACCAACACGCCCGCCGCGAACACGAAGGCCGCGACGCTCGACAGCATGTTCAGGGCGTTCCATCCCAGGTGATCGGGGTAGGTGTAGACGCGCCGCGGCATGCCCAGCAGGCCGGTGAGGTGCATCGGCAGGAAGCTGGCGTTGAAGCCGACGAACATCAGGCCGAAGACCCAGCGGCCCCAGCGTTCCGACAACTGCCTTCCGTTGTAGATCGGCGCCCAGTAGTAGAGGCTCGCGAACACCGGGAACACCATGCCGCCGATGAGCACGTAGTGCAGATGCGCGACGATGAAATAGCTGTCGTGCGCCTGCCAGTCGAAGGGCAGCACCGCCACCATCACGCCGGTGAGCCCGCCCAGCACGAAGATGCAGTGGAAGCCGAGCAGGAACAGCGTTGGCGTGTCGAAGCGCACCGAGCCGCGCCAGAAGGTCGCGATCCAGGCGAAGACCTGCACGCCGCTGGGCACCGCCACCGCGAAGCTCGCAGCCGACACGATGAACATCGAGGTGCTGCCCAGGCCGGCCGCGAAAATGTGGTGCACCCACAGCGCGAAGCTGATGATGCCCACGCCGATCAGCGCATAGACCACCGCCCGGTAGCCGACCAGCGGCGTGCGGCTGAGCGCCGAGACCATCATCGACACCAGCCCCGCGGCCGGCAGGAAGATGATGTAGACCTCCGGGTGGCCGAAGAACCAGAACAGGTGCTGCCACAGCAGCGGGTCGCCACCGCGCTGCGGGATGAAGAAAGGCCAGTCGAAGGCGCGCTCGAGCTCGAGCAGCGTGGTCGCCGCGATCACCGCCGGGAAGGCGAACACGATCATCAGCGCGGTCACCAGCATGGCCCACGCGAACACCGGCATGCGCATCAGCGTCATGCCCGGCGCGCGCGTGAAGAGGATGCCGATGATCAGCTCGATGGCGCCGGCGATCGCCGAGATCTCGATGAAGCCGATGCCCAGCAGCCAGAAGTCGGCGCCGAGCCCCGGCGAGAACTCCTTGCCGGTGAGCGGCGGGTACATGAACCAGCCGCCGTCGGGCGACACGCCGAAGAACAGCGTGCAGAAGAAGGCGAGGCCGCCGATCGCGTAAGCCCAGAAGGCATAGGCCGAGAGCCGCGGAAAGGGCAGGTCGCGCGCCCCCAGCATGCCCGGCAGCAGGTACACGGCGATCGCCTCCACGATCGGCACCGCGAAGAGGAACATCATCACCGTGCCGTGCATCGTGAAGACCTGGTTGTAGGTCTCCGCGTCGAGGATCTTGCCGTCGGGCAGCGCGAGCTGTGCGCGCATCAGCAGCGCCAGGACGCCAGCCAGCACGAAGAACAGCATGGCCGTGGCGATGTAGAACACACCGATTTCGGTGTTGTTCACCGCGCTGAAGATGCGCCAGCCCTTCGGCGACGCCCACACGCGTTCCAGCGCCTCGCGTTCGCCCGGCGGGCGTGGCAGGCTCGAGGGCAAGTTGTTGTCGGAAGCGGTCATGGGCGGTGGGCGAGCCAGTGCGCGATCGAGCGCAGCGTGGCAGCGTCGAGGCGGTGTTCGGAGGAGGGCATGCGCGCGCCCGGCTTGATGCGCTGGACATCGCCGATCCACTCGGCCAGCGTGTCGGCGTTCATCGGCAACTGGCCGGCACCCAGGTGCAGCCGGCCGCCGACATGGGTCAGGTCGGGGCCCAGGCGGCTTTCTTCGGTGACGCCGCGCACGGTGTGGCAGGCGCCGCAGCGATTCGTCACGAAGGCATCGCGCCCGCGTGCGAGTTCATCGGTGGGCGGGGCCGGCGCCGGCTGCGCCTGGGCCGCGAGCCAGCGTTCGAAATCCTCCGGCGCCATCGCCACGACATGCAGCGCCATGCGCGCGTGCTGCACGCCGCAGAACTCCGCGCACTGGCCTCTGTACACGCCCGGCGTGCTGGCCTGCAGCAGCAGGTGCTGCACGCGGCCGGGCAGCATGTCCATCTTGCCGCCGAGGGCCGGCACCCAGAAGCTGTGGATCACGTCGGCGCTGCCGAGCCCCAGGTAGACCGGGCGGCCCGTGGGAATGCGGATCTCGTTCGCCGTGGAGAACTCGCGCCCGCTCGCCGGGTCGCGGTAGCGCACGTCCCACCACCACATGTGGCCGGTCACGCCGATCACCAGCGCATCGCGTGGCGGGATCTCGCGCCACGGCGGCGCATGGTGGATGCTGTAGACGAACAGCGCCGTCAGCACGACGACCGGGAAGAGCACGCCGCCGCCGAGGATCAGGCGTCGCGCATGCGAGCGGTCACGTGCGTCGTCGTCGCCCGTCGGCGTCTTGCGACGGCGCAGCGCCCACACCAGCAGGCCCATCACCCCCACGAAGATCAGCACCGCACCGAGCGTGATCACGCCGGTCACGCCGAAGAGCATCTCCGCCACGGGGCCCGCGGGATGGAGGGCGGACTGGTGCGCGCTCGGGTCCATCAGCGCAGCGCCAGCAGGTACGCGGCCATGGCGCGCGCGTCGTCGGGGGCGACGCCCATGGCCGGCATCGGCGTGCCGGGCGCGAGAGCGTGCGGCTCGACGATCCAGCGCGCCAGCGCATCGGGTGCGTTGGGCACATGACCGGCGATGTAGCTGCGGCGCCCGAAGCCGTCCAGCGGCGGGCCGTCCAGGCCCCGCGCCGCATCGACGCCGGGGATGGCGTGGCAGCTGCCGCATTGGTACTGGGCCAGCATCCGCCGCCCGAGCTCTTGCTGCGACGCGCTTGTCTCGGCGTGCGGCAAGGGCAGCGGCCCTTGATCACACCCGGCGAACCAGGCCGGCATGGCCGCGGCAAGCACGCTCCGCCACGCCAGGCGACGAAGGCCGGAAGGAGGGAAGCGCGGAGCCGTCGGCATGCGTCGATTCTCTCGGCGAAGACGCGTTCAGCGCCGACACGGCGTTCACCGATCGCGTCAGACAATGCCGCGAATGTCGAAAGCCGGACCCCGCCGTCGCCTCACCGTCCTGCTCACCACGGCCGTGCTTGCACTGGTGGGCGTGGTGGCCGCCGCCGTCATGGTGTTCGGCGGGCTCTACAACGTCGCCGCCACCGCGCAGCACACCCAACAGGTCTATTCGCTGCTGGAAGTCGCGATGCGCCAATCGGTGCGACTGCGCGCGCGCGACATCGAGCCGCCGCCGCTCGACGACCCGGCACTGATCGCGCGCGGCATCACCTGCTTCGTCGAGAAGTGCGTGCAGTGCCACGGCGCGCCCGGCGTGGCACAGAGTTCGATCGGGCAGAGCATGCAGCCGGTGCCGGGGCCCCTCGTCGATGCGCCACAGCGCTGGCGACCGCGCGAGCTGTACTGGCTGACGCGCCACGGCATCAAGATGAGCGGCATGCCGGCCTGGGAATTCCACCTGGACGACCGCGACCTGTGGGCCGTCGTCGCGTTCCTCGGCACGCTGCCTGCGCTGTCGCCCGCAGCATTCTCCGCACAGGCGCGGGAGGTCGGTGTGGCCGGGCCGTGGCAGCCCGACGGGCAAACCACGGCGCCGCCCTCGGGCACGACCCGGTGTTCCCGCGCGCCGGTGGTGGCCGACAGCGCGGTCGACTTGCGCCGGGGCGAGCGGGCCATGTACCAGTACGCCTGCAATGCCTGCCACACCATCCCCGGCATCTCGGGGTCCACGCCCGCCGTCGGGCCGCCGCTGGAGGGGCTGGCCCGGCGCCCGAAGATCGCCGGCGCGCTCGCCAACACCCCGGACAACATGGCGCAGTGGCTGCGTGACCCGAAGCGCTTCGACCCGCAGACCGCGATGCCGGCGATGAACGTGAGCGAGCGCGACGCGCGCGACATGGCGGCTTTTCTGGCGACGCTCGATTGATCGTTGGAGGTGCCACGCTCGGCACAGGAACGAGGCGGGCAAGGGTTTGTCCCGCCCTGCAAGACCTTGGCGATTCGCATCGACCTCCTCATAATTATCTGTAATTACCTGAAATTACGGATGCGCCGTTGGTTGGCGAAACCGGATTCCAGGCCCAGCGCCGCCACCGGAGCCTCCATGCGCCTCGTCCCGAATTCGCTGCACGACCAGGTCGCCGTCACCCTTCGGGAAGAGATCTTCGCCGGGTCGCTCAAGCCCGGCAGCTTCCTCGATGAGACGGCGCTGTGCGAGCGGCTCGAAATCTCCCGCACGCCGCTGCGCGAGGCGCTCAAGGTGCTCACGGCCGAAGGGCTGCTGCGCCATGAACCCCGACGGGGCTGCTTCGTGGCCGAGGTCACGCAGCGCGATCTCGACGAGATCTTCCCCGTCATCGCGCTGCTCGAAGGACGCTGCGCCTGGGAGGCCGCACGCAACGCGAGCGACGCCGACATCGAGGCGCTCGCCACGCTGCACGCGCAGCTGGAGGCGAATGCCAAGGCGCAGCGGATCAACGCCTACTACGCGACCAACTTCGCCATCCACGAGGCGATCATCACGCTGGCCGACAACCGCTGGCTCGCGCAGGTGATCGGCGACCTGCGCAAGATCCTGAAGCTCGCGCGCCTGCAGCAGCTGAAGGCGCCCGGCCGGCTGGAGCAGAGCCTGGCCGAGCACCTGGCGGTGTTCGCCGCGTTGAAGGCGCACGACAGCGACGGCGCCGAGGCCGCCATGCGCACCCACCTCCATCGCCAGCGCGAAGCCTTGCGCGCCGTGGCGCTCCAACAGAAATCGAGGCTCGTCTCATGAATGCTTCCACCTGGATCTCGCGCAGCGTGTCGCGTCTGCGCACCCCGGCCGCCGCCAAAGAGAAAGCCGTCGTCGCCGCGCCCGCACCGAAGAAGACGACCAAGCCCGAGCTGCCACCGCGTTCCCTGAGCGAACGGCTCGACGCCACGCTGCGCCGCCATGGCGAGGCGATGGCGCCCCGCGCCTTGCGGCGTGCGCTGACCGAGCTGCAGGCCGTGGTCGACGCCCGCGTCAGCGAGGTCGAGGCTGGGCGACGCGCCTGCGAGGTGATGCGCTGGTACGCCGAACTCGACGCGGCCGAGCGGCGCGACGTGTGGCTGCTCATCAGCGAACGCTTCGCCCCCGACGGCAAGAAGCTCAGCAGTGCACGGGCGCGGCACGAGGCCGCCGTCGGCACCGCCGACGAAGGGCAGGCCGAGGTGCACCTGCGCCGCGCGCTCGCGTCGCCGCGGGCGCGCCTGCTGCAACGCTTCACCATCGACCCCGAGGGCATGCGCTTCCTGCTCGACCTGCGCGCGGAGCTGCTGCCGCAGGTCAAGGGCGAGCGCCGCTTCGTGCCGCTCGACGCCGAGCTGGAGCATCTGTTTTCCACCTGGTTCGACGTGGCCTTCCTCGACCTGCGCCGCATCAGCTGGGATTCGCCGGCCTCGCTGATCGAGAAGCTGATCCAGTACGAGGCGGTGCACGACATCAAGAGCTGGGCCGACGTGAAGAACCGGCTCGACAGCGACCGGCGCTGCTACGGCTTCTTTCACCCGCGGCTGCCCGACGTGCCGTTGATCTTCGTGGAGGTTGCGCTGGTCGACCACATCAGCGACGGCATCGTGCCGCTGCTCGACGAGGCCGCGGCGCTGGCCACCGCCGACAAGGCGACCACCGCGATCTTCTATTCCATCAGCAACACGCAGACCGGGCTGCGCGGCGTGAGCTTCGGCGATTCGCTGATCAAGCGTGTCGTCGAAACGCTGCAGGCGGAGTTTCCCAAGCTCAAGGTCTTCGCGACGCTGTCGCCGATCCCGGGCTTCCGGCACTGGCTCGGCAAGCACGCCGCCGAGATGCTGCTGCGGCTGGACGACAAGCGCGCCGCCGAACTGGGCCGATCGCTCGGTTCGCTGCCGCCCACGCCCGAGCGCCTGCTGGCCGCGGCCGACGAGGCGCTCACGCTCGAGCCGAAGTCGCCGGTGCGGCAGATGCTGATGCAGTGCGCGGCCGAGTACCTGGGCCGTGCCACCGTCGAGGGCAAGCCGGTCGACTCGGTGGCGCGCTTCCACCTGGGCAACGGCGCCCGCGTCGAACGTTTGAACTGGGCCGGAGACCCCTCGCCGAAGGGCGTGAAGCAGTCCTACGGACTCATGGTCAACTATCTTTACGATCTCAAGCGGCTCGACAAGCACCGCGCCTTGCTCGCGCAGGGCAAAGTGGCGGTGTCGGGCGATGTCGACGGCCTGTTCCTCAAGGGCTGACCCGCGCGTTCATTTCCCCCAAGGGCCGACCCCGCACCGAAGGCCCCGGTGCGCAGCGATTCCAACAAGACAGGAGACACATCCATGATCCATTCCTACCAGCGGCGCGACATGCTGCGCCTGGCCGCCGCCGCGGCCGCCGTCCTCGGTGGCGGCGCGCGCGCGCAGTCCGGCTGGCCGTCCAAGCCCGTCACCATGATCGTCCCGTTCCCGGCCGGTGGCGGCACCGACGCCTTCGCGCGGCCGCTCTCGGCCCAGTTCTCGAAGACGACGGCCCAGACGCTGGTGATCGACAACCGGGGTGGTGCCGGCGGCACGCTGGGCGCCGGCATCGCGGCGAAGCTGCCGGCCGACGGCTACGGGCTCTTTATGGGCGCGGTGCACCATGCGATCGCACCGTCGATCTATCCGAAGCTCGACTACGACATCCAGAAGGACTTCGTGCCGCTGATGCTGCTGGCCAATGCGCCGCAGGTGGTGGTGGTCAACCCCAAGCGGGTGACACAGCCGACCATCCAGGAATTCATCGCCTACGCCAAGCGCAACCCCGCGAAGATGAACTACGGCTCGGCCGGCGCGGGCACCTCGCACCACCTGGCGGGCGAACTCTTCAAGCAGCAGACCGGCACCTTCATCACACACATCCCGTACCGCGGTGCCGGCCCGATGCTGCAGGATCTGATCTCCGGCAACGTCGACGTGTGCTTCGACGGCCTGGGCTCGTCGTCCGCGCACATCAAAGGCGGCCGCATCAAGGCGCTGATGATGGCCGGCGCCAAGCGCAACCCGGCCTTCCCCGACGTGCCTTGCGCGGCCGAGGTCGGCCTGCCCGACTACACCGTGACCACCTGGTACGGCCTGTGGGCGCCCAAGGGCACGCCGGCCGACGTGCAGGCGAAGATCATCGAGGAGATGAGGAAGGCCCTGGCCACCGACGAGCTCAAGACCATCTGGGCGGCCAACGGCTCGGACATTCCCAACGTCACGACGACCGCGTATGCGAATTTCGTTGACGCCGAGGTCAAGCGCTGGGCGACGGTCGTGAAGGCCTCCGGCGCCAAGCTGGAATGATGCGCATGCAAGGTGGTCGACATGGCCGATGAGATCAGGATCGAACGCGACGGCACCATCGCCGTCGTCACGCTGGTGCATGCGGGGCGGCTGAACGCCATGTCGCGCGCGATGTGGCGCGCCCTGCGCAGCGCCTTTGCGGGCTTCGAGGCCGACATCGCGTTGCGTTGCATCCTCGTGCGCGGGGAGGGCGGCGCCTTCTGCGCGGGCGGCGACATCTCCGAGTACCCGGCCTTCCGTTTCGACCCCGTGCAACTGCGCACCTTCCATGAAGACGAGGTCGGTGCTGCACTGCAGGCGATGCTCGACTGCAGTGTGCCCATCGTCGCGCAAATCGAGGGCGCCTGCATGGGCGCGGGCCTCGAGATCGCGAGCTGCTGCGACATCCGCCTGGCCGGTGCCTCCGCCAAGTTCGGTGCGCCGATTGCCAAGCTCGGCTTCCCCATGGCGCCGCGCGAAGCCGCCGTGGTGCACCGCGCCGTCGGCGACGTGCTGGCGCGCGACATGCTGCTGGCCGCCGGCGTGCACGATGCGCAGCGCCTGCTGGCCGCCGGCTTCCTGCTGCGCGTGGTGCCCGACGATGCGGTGGCCGACGACGCCGTTGCCTATGCGCGTCGCATCGCCGCGCTGGCCCCCGAGGCCGCGCGCGCCAACAAGCGCGTGCTGGCCGCGCTCGCGTCCCAGGGCATGGCGGGTGTCGCGGGCCTGCTGCCCAACGCCTACGACTACGCCGACGCCACCGAACACCGGGAGGGCATCGCCGCCTTCCTGGCCAAACGACCGCCCCATTTCTGACCTACCGCCGAGACACCGATGACCTCGAACGCCAACCCCTCGAACGCCAACCTGTTCGCCGCGCTGCGCGCCGGCTTCCCCGCCGACCTCGATGCGGTCGCCGTCGAGACCGACGACGGCCTGCGCTACACCTGGGGCGACCTCGACCGCGCCAGCGCGATGATCGCCAACCTCTTCGTCGCCCTCGAGCTGGAGGAGGGCGCGCGCATCGCCGTGCAGGTCGAGAAATCGGTCGAGGCGCTGATGCTCTACCTCGCGACGCTGCGGGCCGGCTACGTCTTTTTGCCGCTCAACACGGCCTACCGCGGCGCCGAGATCGAGTACTTCATCGGCAACGCCGAGCCGGCCGTGGTGGTGTGCAGCAGCGCCAATGCCGACTGGGTCGGCCCGATCGCGCTGGCCGCCGGCACGCGCCATGTCTTCACGCTCAACGACGACCGCACCGGCACGCTGCTCGACGTGGCCGTGCAGTGCAGCGACCGCCACACCGTCGCGCAGCGCGGCGAAGACGACCTCGCCGCCATCCTCTACACCAGCGGCACCACTGGCCGCAGCAAGGGCGCGATGCTGACGCACCGCAACCTGCTGTCGAATGCCGAGGTGCTGAAGGATTACTGGGGGTGGGAATCCACCGGCGGGCCTGACGGCCGGGGCGACGTGCTGATCCACGCACTGCCCATCTTCCACGTGCATGGCCTGTTCGTCGCCATCCACGGGGCGCTGCTCAACGGCAGCAAGATGATCTGGATGAACAAGTTCGACCCGAAGCGCGTGGTCGCACGGCTGCCCGAGGCGACGGTGTTCATGGGCGTGCCCACGCTCTACGTTCGCCTGCTGGCCGAGCCGGGCCTCACGATGGAGGCGTGCCGCACCATGCGGCTGTTCGTTGCGGGCTCGGCGCCGCTGCTGATCGAGACCTTCCACGAATGGCAGGTGCGCACCGGCCACACCATCCTCGAGCGCTACGGCATGAGCGAAACCGCGATGCTCACGTCGAACCCGTACAGCCCGGTGCAGGGTGAGCGCCGCGGGGGCACCGTGGGCTTCGCGCTGCCGGGCGTGCAGTTGCGGGTGCGCGTCACCGACGAGAACGGCGACACGCGCGATGCCGGCACCGACGAGATCGGGAACATCGAGGTCGACGGCCCCAACGTCTTCGCTGGCTACTGGCGCATGCCGGAGAAAACGAAGGAGGAGTTCACCGCCGACGGCTTCTTCAAGACCGGCGACGTCGGGAAGATCGACGGGCTGGGCTACATCACCATCGTCGGGCGCAGCAAGGACCTGATCATCAGCGGCGGCTACAACGTCTACCCGGCCGAGATCGAGGGCTTCATCAACGAGATGGCCGGCGTGGCCGAGAGCGCGCTGGTCGGCGTGCCGCACCCGGACTTCGGGGAGGTCGGCGTGGCGGTGGTCACCGTCAAAGCCGGCGCCAGCGTCGACGGCGACGCCATCGTGGCCGAGCTCAAGGCCAAGCTGGCCAACTTCAAG
Source organism: Variovorax restrictus (assembly GCF_051216715.1). NCBI lineage: Bacteria > Pseudomonadati > Pseudomonadota > Betaproteobacteria > Burkholderiales > Comamonadaceae > Variovorax > Variovorax restrictus. Next base: position 2,999,945 of record NZ_JBPJZH010000001.1, on the reverse strand, counting down.
ATCCCCAAGCGCTGCTTTATCGTGCCCGAACTGCCGCGCAATGCGATGGGCAAGGTGCAGAAGGCGCTGCTACGGGAGCAGCACAAGAGCTTGTTCACCCAGGGCTGAGGCCGGCCCTCAGTGGCCGGGCGGCGGTTCGTCGCGGGCGGCACCGGCGTGAAGGCCCATGCCGACGCCATCGCCTGCACCGCCCTGGCCCCCGCCACCCCGTCCGCCGGCACCGCCTCTGGCGGGCTGACCGGCGCCTCGCCCGCCCGCCACGGCCACGCGCAGTGGCCCTTGCTTCGGGATCGCGAGGTCGCCGGGGATCACTTCGAGGTCGAGCACGTCGCGGATGAAGGTGCGCAGTGAGGCGACGAGCGCCGCCGTATGGATCGGCCGGCCAGCCACCATGTCGTTCGCCGCCTCGACCGCCATACGCACCTGCTCCCTGGTGCCGAGAAGGATCACGTCCGACAGCGCCGCTTCCACCGCGTCGCGGGTGCGGCGCCGGCGCTCGGAGCCGGCGTCTTCGTGCGCTGCGGCCGGTGCGGCGGTCTCGGTCGGCTCGCCCGCGGCCGCCTCGGCCTGCGCCAGCGCCGCCTGCGCCGCACCGGCCCGCGCGCGCAGTTCGCGCAGGTGGCGCGGATCGACCGCGAGGTCGCCGGTGAACGATCCGCCGAGGGTCTTGTAAGCGGCGATGAGCGTCTTGAGCCGCTCGTTGATCTGCCTGTTCTGCCGCTCGCGCCGCTGCTGGATGCTCTGCATCACCACCAGCCGAATGCCGACCGCGATGAATGACACCAGCACCAGGCCGAGCAGCGTCGAGAGAAGGGCCTGCCAGGAGCTGAAGTCGACGAGGTTGCGCATGAAGTGAGTCGGGGCCGAATGAGCGAAGAGAGTTGCTCTCAAGTTACCAGCCATTCTGCCGATAGTGGACAGTAGAAGCTTCTCAGCGCCTGTATAGGCATTCCGTTCGCATTCAAGTCTCTTCGGCATTCGAGGTATCCACGTGCCATCGTGGATGGTCGAAGTGCTCACGCTGCGGCCCCCCGGTTCGCCTCTAACTGCGCCCCATGATGTTGCGTTTCCCCCGCCCGCCTTTCAGCCTCAAGATGCAGTTGACGGTGGTCTTCGGTGCGCTCGTGGTGCTTGCATCGGTCGCGATCACCTGGGGTCTCAGCGAGATGCTGCGCGAACGCGTGCGCGCCGACGCTGGTCGATCGCTCGCCTTCATCGCCTCCAACGCCGCCCAGCTCTTCAGCGCCGGCTTGCAGAAGAATGCCGACGTGGTCGACACCCTCGTTCGGCGCGACGCGCTCTGGGCGGATGGGCTGGATTCGAGGAGCGTCAAACAAACGATCGAGATGCTCGACGCGACGCTGAGCAACGCGGCCTGGGTCGGAGTGGCCGACGCATCGGGGCAGGTTCGCTCCGCGACCGGAGACATGCTGCTTGGTGTCGGCGTGCTCGAACGGCCCTGGTTCAAGGAAGCGCGTAACGGCCTTTTCGTCGGCGATCTGCATGTGGCGAAGCTGCTTGCTTCCCTGTTGCCTGCTGCGGGCAGCGGCGAGCCGCTGCGCTTCGTCGACTATGCGGCACCCATCCAGCGCGATGGCAAGACCATCGGCGTGCTCGGCGTGCATGTCAACTGGGACTGGGCCGCCGAGGTGATCGGGACGGTCCTGCCGGTCGAAGCACGCGATCGAGGCATCGAAGTCTTCATCTTCGATCGCCAGGGCGACGTGATCTATTCGCCCGACGGCAAGTCGCAGCAGCTTGCGAGGGACGGTGTGCGCATGCCTGCACTGGCCAGTACGCCCGCGGTGTTGCAATGGCATGACGGCGCTGCGTTCCTGACCGCGTCGGCCCGTCTGCCTGCGCACAGCAGGGTCAGCGATCTCGGTTGGACGGTCGTTGCGCGCGAACCCGCTGCAGCAGCCTTCGCCGCGATCTCCCAGACCACGCGCAGCGCACTGCTCGTCGGTGTGCTGATCGCGATGGTCGCCGCGCTTCTCGCCGGCATCGCGGCCCACCGCTTCGGGACCGACGTGAACCGCATGGCACGGGCCGTGCGCGACGTCGAGGCGGGCGCGACCGACGTCCGCATCCCCCAGGTCGCGAGCAGCGCCGAGATGCGCACCTTGTCGCAAGCCATCGCGGGCATGACACACCGCCTGCTGACCGCCCGCGAGGCCCTCGAGCAGCAGGTGCGCGAACGAACGCTCGAATTGCAGGTCGCCAATGCCGAACTGGGTCGCCAGGCACAGACCGACGCGCTCACGGGGCTCCTCAACCGGCGCGTCTTCGATCCGATGCTCGAGCGCACGTTGGCGGATGCACGTCGCTCCCGGCGCGCTCTGAGTGTGCTGATGGTCGATGCCGATCATTTCAAACGCATCAACGACGTCCATGGTCATCCCGTGGGCGACGAGGTGCTGCGCATGCTGGCCGACACGCTTCGGGAGCGGTTGAGAGCCGGCGACGTGATCGCGCGATTCGGGGGCGAAGAATTCGGTGTGTTGCTGCCGGAGACCGGTGCGGACGCGGCCTTCTCGACGGCACAGTCGCTGGTCGACGCCATTGCGGCGCGGACGAATCCCGACTGGGGCACCGTGACGGTCAGCATCGGCGTCGCGAGCTGCAACGACGGCCACACGCCGAGCGCCGACCTGATCCGCCAGGCCGACGCGGCGCTCTATCGCGCCAAGGCAGAAGGTCGCAACCGGGTTTGCGCGCGTCAGCGCGGGAGCAGCGGCACGGCCTGAGCTTCCGATCGCTGCGACAGAACCTGTCGTGCTGGGGCACCAACCCGTACCATCGCCACGCGGCGCTCTGGCCGTCTTCCACATCAGCGCTCGTCCGGCCCCCGGTGCGACCGCCAAGGCTCCCATGGACAAGTTGTCTCCGCGTGAACGTCTGGGCATCGGCACGGTGGTGCCGGCCACCTGCCTGTTGCTGCTGCTGCATTTCGGCCAGGACGTGCTGCGGCCGATCGCGATCGCCGCGGTGCTGAGCCTCGTCATCGCGCCGCTCGCACGCAAGCTCACGCGCACTGGCATGGGCCGCACGATCGCGACGCTGGTGTCGGTGGTGATGGTCGCGGTGTGCGTGGCCGGCATGAGCGCGGTGCTGGCGATCCAGCTCGTCGACGTGGGCGCGGGGCTGCCGCAGTACCGGGCCGCGATCACGTCGAAGATCGAGTCGGTGCGGGAGGTGGTGGTGCGGCCCTTCGAGCGCTTCGAGGCTGAACTCAAGGGCGTGGTGCCGCAGGCCACACCCGCGCCGGCGCCAGCACCGACCCCGCGCGTGCGCTCGGCCCACGTTCGGCGGCGCCCGCCGCACCGGTGGCCAGCGCCGAGCCCTTGCCGGTGCAGATCCGCCAGTCGCCGCCGTCGGCGGGCGACCTGGTGTCGAAGCTGCTGTCGTCGCTGTGGGGGCCGATCGGCGAGGCCGGCATCGTCTTCATCCTGCTGGTGTTCATCCTGCTGGAGCACGAGTCGCTCAGCGACCGCTTCATCCGCGTGATCGGCGTGGCCGAACTCGGCCCCACGGTGCAGGCACTGAGCGACACGGCGCAGGGCGTGTCGCGCTACTTCATGTCGCAGTTCGTCGTCAACCTGACCTTCGGTGCGGTCGTCGGCGTCGGGCTGTGGGCGATCGGCATTCCGCATGCGGCGCTGTGGGGGTCGATCGGCGCATTGCTGCGTTTCGTGCCCTACGTCGGCGTGCTGGCGGCGGCCGCGCTCATCGCGGTCTTCAGCGCGGCGGTCGATCCGGGATGGTCGCTGGTGCTGTCGAGCCTGACGCTCTTCATGGTGCTCGAACTGGTGGTCGCACATGTCGTGGAGCCGCAGGTCTACGGGCACAGCACGGGGCTGGCGCCGCTCGCCGTCATCGTGTCGGCGTTGTTCTGGGGCGCGATGTGGGGGCCGGTCGGGCTGCTGCTGTCGACGCCGCTCACGCTGATCATCGTGGTGGTCGGGCGGCATGTGCGGGCGCTGGAGCCGCTGTCCATCCTGCTGACCGATGCACCGGGGCTGAACGCGGGGCAGCGCTTCTACCAGCGCGCGCTGTCCGACAACACCGCCGCGATCATCAAGGACGCACGGCTCTACCTGCGGCGCAGCACCTTCGCCAAGTACTGCGACCAGGTGCTGCTGCCGGGGCTGGCGCTGGCGGGGCTCGACTTCCAGCTCGGCCGCATCGACCTGCGCCAGCGCGCGCGCATCGACAAGACGGTGATCGGTCTGGCCGAAACCTTGGCAATGGGGCGGTCGGGCAAGCGCTCCGGGCGGCGCCGTTCGACCGTGTCGCTGGCCGATGCCAGCCTGGGCAGCCGATTGCGGCAGATTCGCGAGTCGCGCCTGGGGCCGTACCAGGGCCGGCTCGATGTGCCGTCGCAATCGGTCGTGCTGTGCGCGGGCTTCGGCTCCGAGCGCGACGAGCTGTTGACGGAACTGCTGGTGCGCGCGCTGCGGCACGACGACGTCGATGCCCGCAGCGTGTCACTCGCCGAGCCGCCGGACCCGGAGATGGCGGACAAGTCGATCCTGGTCGGCACTGTGTTCCTGGCGTATCCGCGGCGGGACGCCATCGATGCCTGGCGTGGGACTGCGGCCGCGATGCGCACTGCGATGCCCGAAGCTGCGATGGCCACCGTCAGGCTGCCGCTCGATGAAGCCGGCGCGCCAGAAGAGCAGGTGAAGGACGCGGTCGACCTGATCCTTCACTCGTACTCGGAGGCGGAGGCGTTCGTCATGCAGGGCGCCAAGTCCACGGCCGCCTGAGCGCTCGGCGGGCTCAGTCGGGCAGCGCGTCGAGCGTGCGCGGCTCCTGCACCTTGGTGGCGTTGTGCTCCGAGCGGAAGCCGGCCGTCATGCGGTAGACCGCATGGCGCACCCGCATGATCGAGCCGATCGGCCGGTGGGCCGCCAGCGCATGCCACGGCGTGAAGGCCATGCCGTCGTCGACCGCCGCAGCGCGCTCGTCGCTCCAGGCGACCTGCGGCTTGGCCACCAGCCGGGCCACGGTGATGAAGGGGCTCTTGTCCTCGGGCCATTGCACCGACGCGTCCTCGATGGGCATGGCATCGATGTCGGTGCAGAGCTGAGCGCGCAGTTCCCATTCGCCCCCGTGTCGGGCGAAGTGCGCGACGACCGCTTCGCGCAGGCCATCGGGCTTGCCGTCGAGGTCGACCGGCGCATCGGTGAGCGCCGTGAGTTCGGGCGACACCGGTGCCAACGACAGCTTGGCCATGTAGGGGCCGTAGAGCATCGGCGCCTGGGTGTAGAAGGTCTCGCCGAGGATGTTCGTCTCGGGGTGGCCGCCCATGGCCTTGAGCGTGCCGCTCTCACCGCCGGCCTTCTCGACAATGGCTTCCAGGCCGCGCAGTGCTGCGGCCAGCACTTTCTTCAGGCCCGGCGCTTTGTCGGTGGTGGAGGCCAGCAGTTTCAGCGGCTTCAGGAAGGCCTTGGCCGTTGGCGCACTGAACACCGGGCCATTGACCATCAGGAAGTCCTGCGTGACCTCGCCCTCGGAGCCAGGCGCACGCTCGCCGGGCACGCCGACCACCTTCAGCGCCACGCCGCGCGGCGTCGAGATCGCGTCGTCGAGCAGGTCGCCCGGCGTGGTCGAGAAGCGCATGGCGACGGGGTAGCTGCCGGGCTGGGCGAACAGCCCTTGCGCCAGATGCGATGGCAGGCCCGGCGCGACCTGCAGCTCGGCCAGCAGCAGGCCGTGGCTCTTTGCATGCACGCCACGGTAGGCGTGGCCTTCGTCCTTGTGAACGATCTCGCTGATCTTGTGCAGCGTCTCGATCAGTTCGCGCGTGGTCTCGGCTTCGTCCTCTTCCAGCGATTCGTAGGCGGGTTGGTAGAGGAGAGGCGCTTGCGGCTGGGTGGGATCGCTCATGAGGGGGCTTTCTGCGAGTTGTTGTGGCGGGTCGGATCGGCCAACAGGCGGATCGGGATCGATTTCGAAGCGGGAACCTGGCTACCTTCGGCGTGGTGCGCCAGCGGCACCAGCGGGTTGCATTCGGGGAAGTAGCCGGCGGCGCACCCCGCAGGAATGTCGAAGGGCGTCACGCGCAGGCCCGGCACCTCGCGAAGCACGCCGTCGTCGACAGCCGTGCGCGCGGTGACCACATCGCCTTCGGCCAGGCCCAGGTGCGCGATGTCGGTGGCATTCATCAACAGCACCTGCCGCGTGCCGTAGATGCCGCGGAAGCGGTCGTCCAGGCTGTAGACGGTGGTGTTGAACTGGTCGTCGCTGCGCATCGTCATGAGCCGCAGCACGTCGTTGTCGGGTTCGGGCGTGTCGGGGTCTGCCACCAGCGTGTCGGGCACGATGAAGTTGGCCTTGCCGTTGGGCGTCTTCCACTGGCGCTCGCGCGCGGCGATCGGCTTTTGGAAGCCGCCGGCTTGGCGGAAGCGATTGTTGAAGTCGCGGAACACGTCAGACCAGGTGGCCTCGATCGCGTCGCGCACCCGGCCGTAGTCGCCCACCCAGTCGTCCCAGGGCACGCGCGGATTCGGCGCAAGCGTGGCCTTGGCGATGCCAGCGACGATGGCGGGCTCCGACAACAGCGTGGACTCGGCCGGCTCGGCCATGCCGTCGGACGCATGCATGAAGCTGGTCGAATCCTCGACCGACACCGTCTGGGGGCCGCTGGCTTGCCGGTCGATCTCGATGCGGCCAAGGCAGGGCAGCAGGTAGGCGACCTCGCCGTGCACCAGGTGGCTGCGGTTGAGCTTGGTGGCGATCTGCACCGTCAGCCGCAGCCGGCGCCAGGCGGCCTCCATGCGTGCGGTGTCGGGCACGGCCCGCAGGAAGTTGCCGCCCAGGCCGATGAAGGCGCGCACCGAGCCGTCGAGCACGCCTTCGCATGTCTCGATGGTGTTCAACCCCTTGTCGCGCGGCGGCTCGAAGGCATACAGCTCGGCGAGCTTGTCGAGCGGCACGAGCTCCGGCTTTTCGCTGATGCCGACGGTGCGCTGGCCCTGCACGTTCGAGTGGCCGCGCACCGGGCAGATGCCCGCGCCGCGCCGACCGATGTGGCCGCCGAGCAGCAGCAGGTTCGTCAGCATGTGCACGTTCATCACGCCCTTGCGGTGCTGCGTCAGGCCCATGCCGTAGACGCCGATCACCGCCTTCGCGCGCCCGAAGACCACCGCGGCTTCGGCCAGTTCGCCACGCGACAAACCTGACTCGCGCTCGATGGCCGACCAGTCCGCCGCGCGCATGGCGTCGGCGAAGGCGTCGAAGCCGTGCGTGTGGGTCGCGATGAAGTCCACGTCGAGCACACGCTGCGTGCCGTCGCGCCGGGCGGCGTCGTCTCCGGCGATCAGCGCCTTGCACACGCCGGTGATCGCGGCGATGTCTCCGCCCACCTTGACCTGCAGGTACTGCGTGCTGATGGCGGTCTCGGCCGGCGTGAGCATCTCCAGCGGCGACTGCGGGTTGGCGAAGCTCACCAGCCCGCGCTCCCGCAGCGGGTTGAAGGTGACGATCGGCGCACCACGTCGCCGCGCATCCTGCAACTGATGGAGCATGCGTGGGCTGTTCACGCCCACGTTCTGGCCGAAGAAGAAGATCGCGTCGGTGTGCTCGAAGTCGTCCAGCGTCACGGTGCCGACCGGCACGCCGATGGTCTGCGGCAGCGCGACCGACGTGCTCTCGTGGCACATGTTCGAGCTGTCGGGCAGGTTGTTGTTGCCATAGAGCCGGGCCAGCAACTGGTACATGTAGCTGGCTTCCAGCGAGGCGCGGCCCGAGGCATAGAAGACGGTCGACTTCGGGTCCTTGGCACGCAGCGCCTTCAGCTCGGCGCCGATGCCGGCGAAGACCTCGTCCCAGCTCACTTCGGTGTAACGGTCGGTCGCCGCGTCCCAGCGCAGCGGCACCGTCAGGCGGCCGCCTTCCTCCAGCGCGTGGTCGCTCCAGCTTTCGAGTTCCGTCAGGGTGTGCTGCACGAAGAAACCGGCGGGCATGCGCTTGGCCGTCAGTTCCCAGGCGGTGGCCTTGGCGCCGTTCTCGCAGAACTCCGCCGTGTGGGGCTTGCTCGACTTGGCCCAGGCGCAGCTCACGCAGGCGAAGCCGCCGTGCTGGTTCTGCTTCAACAGGGCATGGGTGCCCAGAATGGGGATGCGCTCGCGATGCAAATAGGTCGCGACCGCCTTGAGGGAGCCCCAACCGCCGGCGGGGTGCGTGTACGGTTTGAAGGTGGGGCGATCGTTCACGGGGCCTGTCTGGTTGTTCGCCGAGGATCTCGACGCTCGTTCGACGTTAGCCCCGCGCGATCGGCACCTGGCGTAGGGCGGCCCGACCGGCCCATGTCGGACAGCCCGCCGGCGCGGGCGTCGGTGCTTTACTTGACCAGCAGCACCGACACAGGGCTCTCGGCGATCACCTTGGTGGCCACCGAGCCCATGAGTGCACGTCCGAACATGCCGTGGCCGTGCGTGCCCATCACGATGAGGTCGGCACCGGCGTCCTTGGCCGCAGCGACGATTTCCTCGGACGCATGGCCGTGGCGCACCTGGACCGCGTAACCGGTGACGCCCTGCTCGTCGAGATACTTCTTGACCGGGTCGAGCACCTTGGCGGCTTCTTCGGCGTAGTAGCCGTCGACGATGTCCTTGGTCACATGGCGCGTGACGTTGGCCGGCAGGCCGGTGCTGACGTTGACCAGCACCAGCTCGCTGCCCTGGCCGAACATGGCACGGTGGGTGGTGAGGTAGCTGAGGGCTTTCTGCGTGAAAGCGCTGCCATCGACGGCGACGAGAATTTTCATGATTTTTCTTTCCTGTTTCTTGAACACGGGTGGAGCCTCGTGGGCTGCACGCTGCGATGTGACCACAGCCGCGCGAGCGGCGGAATCATGCCCCCGTCGCGGCTGCGGTCTTGTCGGTGCCGCTTCAGCGCAGCACCAGCACCGGCACCGTCGAGTGCGTCAGTACGTGTTGCGTCTCGCTGCCCAGCAGCAGGCGCTTGATGCCTTTGCGGCCGTGCGAGGCCATGACGATCAGGTCGCACTTGTGCTTCTTCGCACCGGCGACGATGGATTCGGCCACCAGGTCCGAGCTGACCGCCGCGGTCTTGACTTTCACGCCGGCGGTCTTCGCCCGCGTCGCGACGGCGGCGAGCGTTTCTTCGGCTGCGGCGGACCACTGCTTCTCGATGCGTGCGATGTCGTCGGGCGCGAACACCATCGCGCCATCGAAGTAGGCCTTGGGGTAGCGCGGCACCACCGTCATCGCCACCAGCTCCGCGCCGTGCACGGCGGCCAGGGCAATGCCCGTGGCCACGGCCTTGCGCGACAGCGTGGAACCGTCGGTCGCGATCAGGATGCGTTTGAACATGAAGTCTTCTCCGTGATGTTTGTGCGGCAAGCGTAGGCCGCGCGCCGGCGCGCGGCTTGACGCAGATCAAGCGCCGCGACGACGCCCGCCGCTAGCCTTGCGGCATGCAAGCTGCCCTCCCGTTCGCCGTGCCCGGCCTCGACACGCCGGCCGCCGCCGAGCCCGCGAGGTCTGCCGCATCCGCCGTGCTGGACGACCCGGCCGAGTGGGCCGCCTTCGGCCAGCCGATGGATGGCGACGCGCCGGGCGGCCGCTGGTCGTCGCAGGTGGTGGTGGAGGGCATGCACTGTGCGGCCTGTGCCTTCACGGTCGAGGCGGCGCTGGCGCAAGTGCCCGGCGTGCTGCGCGCCGAAGTCAATGCGGCGACCCGGCGTGCGCGCATCGTGTGGTCCGCGGCCGAGGTGCAACCGTCGCGCTGGTTCGCGGCCTCCGCAGCCGCCGGCTACCCGCTGGTGCCCGCCGGCGACCAGCAGGCGCGCGCGCAGCGTGCCCGTGTCGCGCGTCTGGCGCTGTGGCGCTGGCTGGTGGCCGGCTTCTGCATGATGCAGGTGATGATGTACGCGTACCCCGCGTACATCGCCCAGCCGGGCGACATGTCGGCCGACGCCGCGCAGCTGCTGCGCTGGGCCTCCTGGGTGCTGACGCTGCCGGTGGTCTTCTTCTGCTGCGGCCCGTTCTTTCGCAGCGCCTGGCGTGACCTGCGGCAACGCCGCATCGGCATGGACCTGCCGGTTGCGCTCGGCATGGTCATTACCTTCGCCGTGAGCACCGCCGCCACCTTCGACCCCACCGGGCCGCTCGGCGCCGAGGTCTACTTCGACTCGCTCACGATGTTCGTGTTCTTCCTGTTGACCGGCCGCTGGCTGGAGACGCGGTTGCGCGACCGCACCGCGGGCGCGCTGGAAGCATTGATGAACCGCCTGCCCGACAGCATCGAGCGGCTGGCGCCCGACGGCAGCTTCGTGCGCGTGGCCGTACGGCGCCTGCAGGCGGGCGACACCGTGCGCGTGCTGCCCGGCGAAGCCTTCCCGGCCGACGGCGTGGTCGTGCTCGGCGACACCAGCGCCGACGAGGCGCTGCTCACCGGCGAGTCGCGGCCGGTGCCGCGCCCCTGCGGCGCGCGCGTGCTGGCCGGCAGCCACAACCTCGCCGCGGCCGTGCAGGTGCGCGTCGACGCGGTCGGCGGCAGCACGCGCTTCGCGGAGATCGTGGCCCTGATGGCGAGCGCGTCGCTGGGCAAGCCGCGCCTCGCGCAATTGGCCGACCGGGTGGCGCGGCCCTTTCTCATCGCCGTGCTCGCGGCAGCGGCGCTGGCCGGCGCCCTCTGGTGGCAGGCTGGGCCGGGGCACGCGCTGATGGTGGCGGTGGCGGTGTTGATCGTGACGTGCCCGTGCGCACTGTCGCTGGCCACGCCCGCCGCGATGCTGGCCACGGCTGGCTCGCTGGCGCGCGGCGGCGTGGTGGTGCACGACCTGCAGGCGCTCGAGGCGCTGGCGTCGATCGACACCGTGGTCTTCGACAAGACCGGCACGCTCACGCGCGACACGCCGCGGCTCGACCGGGTGTACAGCCGCCGCGGCGTGATGCCGGGCGATGCGGTCGAACTCGCCGCGGCGCTGGGCGCACAGTCGCTGCACCCCGCAGCGCGGGCGCTGGTCCACGCCTGGCAGATGCAGCACCGGGTGCCGCCGGACTGGGTCGCCACGCAGGTGAATGAACAGGCGGGGCAGGGCCTCGACGGCGTGCTCCGGCGTCGTGATGCGTTGACGGGTGCGACGCCGCGTCGGCTGCGCTTCGGCGCGGCCGATTTTTGCGGCGTGCCCGCGCTCGCGTGCGACGCCACGCAGGTCCACCTGGCCGACGAGGCCGGCTGGGTCGCGAGCTTCGTGCTGGCCGAAGACCTGCGCGAGGACGCGGCTGCTGCGGTCGACGCGCTGCGTGCGCAGGGCATCGGCGTTCAACTGCTCTCGGGCGACCGCGACGCCGCGGCGCGCGAGGTCGCGGCGCAGGCCGGCATCCGCGACGCACGTGGCGGCTGCACGCCGGAGGACAAGCTCATGGCCATGCGGGCGTTGCAGGCTGCGGGATGCAAGGTCGCGATGGTGGGCGACGGCCTCAACGACGGCCCGGTGCTGGCGCAGGCGCATGCGTCCTTCGCCTTCGGCAAGGCGGTGCCGCTGGCGCAGGCGCGGGCCGACTTCATCGTGCTGGGCGATGCGCTCTCGGCTATCCCGGTGGCGATCGCGCAGGCGCGGCGCACGCTGCGCATCGTGCGGCAGAACCTGGCCTGGGCGGCTGGCTACAACGCGCTGTGCGTGCCGCTCGCGCTGGCCGGGTGGCTGCCCGCATGGCTCGCGGGGCTGGGCATGGCGGGGAGTTCGCTGGTGGTGGTGCTCAACGCGGCGCGGCTGGCGCGGCCGATGGCGGTGAAGGGGCAGGGCGCCTGATGGACATCCTCTTCCTGCTCATCCCGTTCTCGGTCGTGCTCGTGCTGCTGATCCTCGGTGGCCTGTGGTGGGCGGTGGACCGTGGTCAATTCGACGACGTGGACCGCGAAGGCGAGCGCATTCTTCGCGGCGATTGATCTGTATCAATCCGTCAAACGTGTCTCACCAAGACACTGACCGGGTCCCATAGATAAGGCCCGACGATGCAAGTTCCCAACCCTCCCGCCGCGGTGTACAGCGACACCGCCGTCCGACAGTTCGCCATCATGTCCGTGGTCTGGGGCGTGGTGGGCATGCTGGTCGGCGTGATCATCGCGTCCCAGCTCGCCTGGCCCGAGATGAACCTCGGCATCTCCTGGCTCAGCTACGGGCGACTGCGCCCGCTGCACACCAACGCGGTGATCTTCGCCTTCGGCGGCTGTGCGCTGATGGCGACCAGCTTCCACGTGGTGCAGCGCACCTGCCAGGTCCGGCTGTTCGCGCCCGCGCTGGCGTCCTTCGTGTTCTGGGGCTGGCAACTGGTCATCGTGGCCGCCGCCGTCAGCCTGCCGCTGGGCTACACCAGCGGCAAGGAATACGCCGAACTCGAATGGCCGATCGACATCCTGATCACGGCCGTGTGGGTGGCCTACGCCCTCGTGTTCTTCGGCACCATCGCCATGCGCAAGGTGCGCCACATCTACGTGGCGAACTGGTTCTACGGCTCCTTCATCATCGCCGTGGCGCTGCTGCACATCGTCAACAGTGCGGCCATTCCGGCCGGCTGGATGAAGAGCTATTCGGCCTACGCCGGCGTGCAGGACGCGATGGTCCAGTGGTGGTATGGCCACAACGCGGTGGGCTTCTTCCTCACCGCCGGCTTCCTCGGAATGATGTACTACTACATCCCCAAGCAGGCCGGCCGGCCGGTGTATTCGTACCGGCTCTCCATCGTCCACTTCTGGGCGCTGATCTTCACCTATATGTGGGCCGGCCCGCACCACCTGCACTACACCGCGCTGCCCGACTGGACGCAATCCATCGGCATGGTGTTCTCGCTGATCTTGCTGGCGCCCAGCTGGGGCGGCATGATCAACGGCGTGATGACGCTGTCGGGCGCCTGGCACAAGCTGCGCACCGACCCGATCATCCGCTTCCTGATCGTCGCGCTGTCCTTCTACGGCATGTCGACCTTCGAAGGTCCGATGATGTCCATCAAGACGGTGAACGCGCTGTCGCACTACACCGACTGGACGGTCGGCCACGTGCACTCGGGCGCGCTCGGCTGGGTCGGCTTCATCACGATGGGCTCGCTGTATTACCTGATCCCGCGCCTGTGGGGTCGCACCGAAATGCACAGCACCAAGGCGATCGAGGTGCACTTCTGGATGGCCACCATCGGCATCGTGCTCTACATCGCCGCGATGTGGATCGCCGGTGTGATGCAGGGCCTGATGTGGCGCGCCATCAACCCCGACGGCACGCTCACCTACACCTTCGTCGAAGGCGTGAAGGCCACCTACCCGTACTACGTGGTGCGTCTGCTCGGCGGCCTGCTGTACCTGGGCGGCATGCTGGTCATGGCCTGGAACGTCGCCATGACGGTGGTGGCCGGCCGTTCGGTGCGCGCGCCGATTCCCGCACTGGCCCATGCCTGAACGCCTGAAGAAAAGCACACCATGAGTTCCAACGCACCCAAGTCCGACAAGACCGGCTTCTCCCACGAGAAGATCGAGACCAACAACTTCCTGATGATCGTGCTGATCCTGCTGGTGATCGCCGTCGGCGGCCTGGTGGAGATCGTCCCGCTGTTCTTCCAGAAGTCGACCACCGAGGCCGTCACCGGCGTGAAGCCCCTCGAGCCGCTGCAACTGGTCGGCCGCGACATCTACACCCGCGAGGGTTGCTACAACTGCCACTCGCAGATGATCCGCCCCTTCCGCGCGGAGACGCTGCGCTACGGTCATTACTCGGTGGCGGGCGAGTTCGTCTACGACCACCCCTTCCAGTGGGGCAGCAAGCGCACCGGCCCCGACCTGCACCGCGTGGGCGGCAAGTACAGCGACGAGTGGCACCGCATCCACCTGAACAACCCGCGCGACCTGGTGCCCGAGTCGAACATGCCGGCCTACAACTGGCTCGACAAGGCGCCGGCCGACGCCGCCAGCATCGGCACCCACATGACGGCGCTTCGCCGCGTGGGCGTGCCCTACACCGACGAGCAGATCGCCGGCGCCAAGGAAGCCGTGACCGGCAAAACCGAGATGGACGCCCTGGTGGCGTATCTGCAATCGCTGGGCCTCGCGCTCAAGTAAGCGAAGGAGCGAACCATGGACATCGACATCACCACGCTGCGCATCGCGGCCACGCTGGCCTCCTTCGTCACCTTCGTCGGCATCATCGTCTGGGCCTGTGCCGGCCGCAACCGCCGGGGCTTCGACGAAGCCGCGCAGCTGCCCTTCGAACAGGACTGAAGCGAACATCATGAGCGATTTCATCAGCGGCTTCTGGTCGCACTACGTCACCTTCATTTCGCTGGCCAGCATCGCCGCCTGCGCACTCCTGCTGTGGATCACCAACCGCACGCGCACCCCGGCCGGCGGCGACAACACCACCGGCCACGTCTGGGACGAAGACCTGCGCGAAATGAACAACCCCCTGCCGCGCTGGTGGGTGGGCCTGTTCGTGCTGACCATCGTCTTCGGGCTCGGCTACCTCGTCGCCTACCCGGGGCTGGGCAGCATGCAGGGCCAGCTCGGATGGAGCACCGCGGGCGAGTACGAGAAGGAGATTGCCAAGGCCAACGCCGAACTGGCGCCGGTGTACGCTAAGTTCACCGCGATGCCGGCCGAGCAGATGGCGCGCGAGCCGCAGGCCATGGCGATCGGCGAACGCCTGTTTCTGAACAACTGCGCGCAGTGCCACGGCTCCGACGCGCGCGGCAGCAAGGGCTTTCCGAACCTGACCGATGGCGACTGGCTGCACGGCGGTGACCCGGCGAAGATCCAGGAGTCCATCACGCTCGGGCGCATCGGTGTCATGCCGCCGATGGCCGCGGCCGTCGGCACGCCGGACGACGTGAAGAACGTCGCCAACTACGTGCTGAGCCTGTCGGGCAGCCCGCACGACTCGGTGCGCGCCGGCCTCGGCAAAGCCAAGTTCACCGCCTGCGCGGCCTGCCACGGCATGACCGGCGGCGGCAACCCGGCCCTGGGTGCACCCAATCTGTCGGACCGCATCTGGCTGCACGGCTACGGGCAGGACGCCATCGTCTCGATCATCAACACCGGCAAGACCAACCAGATGCCGGCGCAGCAGGGCCGTCTGACCGATGCGCAGATCCAGGTGCTGGCGTCGTATGTCTGGGGCCTGTCGAACAACCCGTCTGCGGCGTCGCGCTGAGCACGACCGCCCGTCGCCCGCCTCCATGTCCGCCTCCCCACGACCCGACCCTGCGCCACCGCCGCGCCACGTGATCCCCATCGTCCCGGCCGAGGGCGAGACCGTCGGCCTCTACGCGTCGCACAAGAAGATCTACGCGCGCAGCATCCAGGGCGTGTTCGCGCGCTGGCGCTGGGCCATGGTGTTCATCACGCAGATCGTGTTCTACGGCCTGCCGTGGATCGACTGGGGCGAGCGCCAGATGGTGCTCTTCGACCTGGCGGCGCGGCGCTTCTACATCTTCGGGCTGGTGCTCTACCCGCAGGACCTGATCTACCTCACCGGGCTGCTCGTCGTCTCGGCCCTCTCGCTCTTTCTCTTCACCGCGATGGCGGGCCGCCTGTGGTGCGGCTACGCCTGCCCGCAGACGGTCTACACCGAGATCTTCATGTGGGTCGAGGAGAAGATCGAAGGCGCCCGCAGCGCGCGCATGCGGCTCGACAAGGGCTCGCTGACGATGGAACGGGGCGTCAAGAAGACCTTCAAGCACATCGTGTGGCTGGGCATCGCGATGTGGACCGGCTTCACCTTCGTCGGCTATTTCACGCCCATCCGTGAGCTGGGCATGGCCTTCCTGCAGACGCAGATGGGCTCGTGGGAGGTCTTCTGGGCCTTCTTCTACGGCTTCGCGACCTACGGCAACGCGGGCTTCATGCGCGAGCAGGTCTGCAAGTACATGTGCCCGTACGCGCGTTTCCAGGGCGCGATGTTCGACCGCGACACGCTCATCGTCAGCTACGACGCGGCGCGTGGCGACCCGCGCGGCGCGCGCGGCAAGCAGCATGAGCGCAACGGTCTGGGCGACTGCATCGACTGCACGCTGTGCGTGCAGGTGTGCCCGACCGGCATCGACATCCGCGATGGGCTGCAGTACGAATGCATCGGCTGCGGCCTGTGCGTGGACGCGTGCAACACGGTGATGGACAAGATGGACTACCCGCCCGGGCTGATCCGCTATGCCACGCAGAACGGCCTGGCCGCGGGCTGGTCGGCACGCCAGGTGCTCGCGCGGGTGTTCCGTCCGCGCGTGCTCATCTACGGCAGCGTGCTCGCCGCACTGTGCATCGGCCTGCTCGCGAGCCTGGTGACGCGCACGCCACTGAAGGTCGACGTGGTGCGCGACCGCGCCTCGCTCGCCCGCATCGTCGAGGGCGGCATGCTGGAGAACGTCTATCGCCTGCAGGTCATGAACGCGACCGAGCGACCGCAGCGCTACCAGATCACCACCAGCGGCCTCGATGGTCTCTCGGTGGTGGCCGGCGACACGGTCGAGGT
Organism: Variovorax restrictus; assembly: GCF_051216715.1. Taxonomy (NCBI): domain Bacteria; kingdom Pseudomonadati; phylum Pseudomonadota; class Betaproteobacteria; order Burkholderiales; family Comamonadaceae; genus Variovorax; species Variovorax restrictus. Next base: position 2,983,462 of record NZ_JBPJZH010000001.1, on the reverse strand, counting down.
GCAGCCCGCGGAGTCACGCTGGGTCGCCGTGCGACTGCAGCTGCCCTACGGTGCCGCGCCCGTGGGCTCGCACCCGGTCTACTTCGACGTGCGGGCCGCCGACGGCGGCGCCCATGTGTCGGAGAAAGCCATCTTTCTCGTTCCGCGCTGAACCCCCAGGAGACAACCCATGAATGCCCTTGCATCGAAGACGCCCGACGGCACGGACGACGCGGCCGAGCCGTGGTGGAAGTTCCCGTACGTGTGGATGGTGATCGCCGGCCCGGCCATCGTCGTGGTGGCCGGCTTCGCCACGCTGTGGCTGGCCATCCGCACACCGGACCCGGTCATCGCGGCCGACTACTACCGCCAGGGCCTCGAGATCAACAAGACGCTGGCCGACAAGAAGCTGATGCCCGCGCAGACCGGCCGCAACCATGCGGCCACGCCGAGCGAAGACGTACCGCTCCCCAAGCGGTGAGCCGAACGCGATGAAACGCCGCATTCGCCGTCTGGCCTGGATTCTCTGGCCGTCGTTCCTTCTGGCCAGCGTCGTCGAGATGCTGGTGTTCGCCATGGTCGACCCGAGCGACGTGCACTGGCGCGGCGAGCCGCTGCCGCTGTCGCGCCAGGGGCTCTACACCGCGAGCTTCTTCGTCTTCTGGATCTTGGCGATGGGCTCGAGCGCGCTGACCGCGCTGCTCGCGATGTCGCGGCGCGAGGTCAACACGCCGGAGCGTTGACCAGCCGGCGCAGTTTGTCGGCGTCGACGATGCGCACGTGGCGCTGCTGCACTGCGACGATGCCGTCTTCGACGAACTTCGACAGCGTCCGGCTCACCGTCTCGAGCTTGAGCCCGAGGTAGCTGCCGATCTCTTCGCGGGTCATGCGCAGCACCAGCTCCGACTGCGAGAAGCCGCGCGCATGCAGGCGCTGCACCAGGTTCAGCAGGAATGCGGCCAGGCGCTCTTCGGCGCGCATGCTGCCCAGCAGCAGCATCACGCCGTGCTCACGCACGATCTCGCGGCTCATGATCTGGTGCACATGCCGCTGCAGAGCCGTCACCTCGCGCGACAGCTCCTCGATGCGGTCGAAGGGCATGACGCAGACCTCGGCGTCTTCGAGCGCGACCGCGTCGCAGGTGTGGTGGTCGTTCACGATGCCGTCCAGGCCGATGATCTCCCCGGCCATCTGGAAGCCGGTGACCTGGTCGCGGCCGTCTTCCGATGTCACGCGGGTCTTGAAGACGCCGGTGCGGATGGCGTAGAGCGAGGTGAAGCGCTCGCCGTTGTGGAACAGCGTTTCGCGCCGCTTCACCTTGCGGCGCGTGGCAACGATCTCGTCGATGCGCTTCAGGTCGGCGGGCTGCAGGCCGATCGGCATGCACAACTCGCGCAGGTTGCAGTTGGAACAGGCGACTTTGATGGTTTCGGGGGTCATGGGTGCGGGCGGGGCAGGCGGGGAGTGCGCTGCCGACGCTTCGGTGGTTTGAGGGCATTGTTCGCGAGCGGTGGGTGCGCAGGCTTGACGGGCGTCAATGAAGACGGGCCCGGTTGGCGGCACAGTCGACGAGCCCTGAGCGCTCCAACCACCATGCCATCCACCCTCCTGACCGAATCCGCCGCACCGACCCGTCTGCAGCGGGTTGCCGCCTCTGCTGCACCCGTGATGACGCCGGCGACCCTGAAGCGCTTCGACGTCGCCGGCCCGCGCTACACCTCGTACCCGACGGCGGACCGCTTCGTCGAGGCTTTCGGCTGCGACGACTACGCGCAGGCGCTGCGCCAGCGCCGCACGGGCACCAGCGCCCGTGCGCTGCCGCTGTCGCTCTATGTGCACGTGCCGTTCTGCGACTCGCTGTGCTACTTCTGCGCCTGCAACAAGATCGTCACCAAGCACCACGAGCGCGCCGACGAGTACCTGCGCTACCTGGCGCGCGAGGTCGACCTGCAGGTGGCGCAGCTCGGGCGCGGCGCGCTGGTGAGCCAGCTGCATCTGGGCGGCGGCACGCCAACCTTCCTCGACGACGCCAGCCTCGCGCGGCTGATGGACATCCTGCGCAGCGCCTTCGTGCTGGCGCCCGACGGCGAGTATTCAATCGAGATCGATCCGCGCACCATCGACGCGAGCCGGCTCGAGACGCTGGCGGCGATGGGCTTCAACCGCCTGAGCTTCGGCGTGCAGGACTTCGACCCCGCCGTGCAGAAGGCGGTGCACCGCATCCAGCCTGCGGCGCAGGTGTTCGACCTGATGGCCGCGGCGCGGCGCATCGGCTTCGCGTCGGTCAACGTCGACCTGATCTATGGCCTGCCCAAGCAGACGGCTGCGTCCTTCGACCGCACCCTGGCGCAGATCTGCGAACTGCTGCCCGACCGCATCGCGCTCTATGCCTATGCCCATCTGCCGGAGCGCTTCAAGCCGCAGCGCCGCATCGAAGCGGCCGAGTTGCCCGACGCGGCGACCAAGGTCGACATGCTGTCGCGCTCGATCGCCGCGCTCACCGCGGCGGGCTACGTCTACATCGGCATGGACCATTTCGCGCTGCCGACCGACGCGCTCGCGATCGCCAAGCGGCAGGGCCGGCTGCACCGCAACTTCCAGGGCTACAGCACGCAGCCCGACTGTGACCTGGTGGCGCTGGGCGTGTCGGCCATCGGCCGCGTTGGCGCCACCTACAGCCAGAACGCGAAGATGCTGGAGGAGTACTACGACCTGCTCGACCAGGGCCGTCTGCCGGTCGTGCGCGGTCTGGCGCTGTCGCGCGACGACGTGCTGCGGCGCGCGGTGATCATGGCGCTGATGTGCCAGGGCCAGGTGAACTTCGAGTCGATCGCATTGGCCCACCTGGTCGATTTCCGTCGGCATTTCGCCGCCGAGCTGGAAGCGCTCGAACCGCTGGCCGCGCAGGGCCTGGTGACCTTGGGCGAGCACGCGGTCGACGTGACGCCGACCGGCTGGTTCTTTGTGCGCGCCATCGCGATGGTGTTCGACCGCTACCTGCAGGCCGACCGCAACCGCACGCGGTTCTCGAGAATCATATGAATCACCCCCGAAGCGCCTGCGGCGCCTCCCCCTCAAGGGGGCGATACCAGCGGCCCGGCGAAGCCGGTTCCGCGGTATCCCTGATATTGGGCTGCATCGGTTTCACCCTTCGCGGGCTATACGGCCGCGTGATGGAGACTTGAGGCAATCGATGCAGACCGCCTTGCTCGGAACCGCACTGCTGATGGGCCTGGCCGGTGGCCCGCACTGCGTCGCCATGTGCGGCGCGGCGTGCGCTGGCGTGATCCGCATCGTGCGGCCGCCGGCCGGTGGCGGGGTGGCGGCGCTGACGCCGGCGACGCCGACCGTGCCGGCCGCACTGGCCTTCAATGCGGGCCGCGCGGCCGGCTATGCGCTGGGTGGGGCCATCGCCGCCACGGCCGTCCAAAGCCTGGCCTTCGCCAGCGAGCAGGTCGCCGCACTGCGGCCGCTCTGGCTGCTGATGCATGTCTTCGTCTTCGCGTGGGGGATCGTGCTGGCTGTGTCGGGCCGGCAGCCGCTGTGGACGCACGGCCTGGGCCGATGGCTGGCCCGCGGCCTGAAGCCGCTCGCGGGCTCGTCGTGGCGTGTTCTTGCCACCGGTGCGCTCTGGGTCGGCATGCCCTGCGGGCTGCTGTACTCGGCGCTCATGCTCGCCGCGCTCGGCAACGGGCCGCTGGAAGGCGCCGCCATCATGGCCACCTTCGCGCTGGGCAGCGGCCTGTGGCTGCTGCTGGCGCCCTGGCTGTGGCAGCGCCTGCGTGCCGGCATCGGCCCCGTGCGGCGCGAATGGGGCACGCGCATTGCCGGCGCCTTGCTCGCCGCCGTGGCGCTGCAGGCCGTGTGGCACGACCTGAGCCGGCAGATCGCGATCTGGTGCGCGTGACTGGACTCACCCCCGACGCGCCTGCGGCGCTTCCCCCTCAAGGGGGCGATACCGGCAGCCCGGCAAAGCCGGTTCTGCGGTCTGGCTGCGCCGGTTTCATAGGCGCGGGTGGCCTGCGCCCGCGAATGGGGCGCGCTCAGCCCGCCAGGCCCTTCCACAGCATGTACGCCGCCAGCACATAAAGGATGCTCGCGAACACCCGCTTGAGCTTCTTCACCGGCAGGCTGTGTGCCGCCTTGGCGCCCAGCGGCGCGGTGAAGACGCTGCAGGCCGCGATCACGACCAGCGCCGGCAGCCAGATGTAGCCGAAGGAACCGGCCGGCAGGCCCTGCACGTTCTGGCCGCTCACGATGTAGCCCGCGACGTTGGCCACGGCGATCGGGAAGCCGAGCGCGGCGCTGGTCGCCACCGCGTTGTGGATCGCGACGTTGCACCAGGTCATGAAGGGCACGCTGATGAAGCCGCCGCCCGCGCCGACCAGGCCCGAGATGAAGCCGATCACGCCGCCCGCGCCGAGCTGGCCCGCGGTGCCGGGCATCTGGCGCGTGGGCTTGGGCTTCTTGTCGAGGAACATCTGCGTGGCCGAGAAGCCGACGAAGAGCGCGAAGAAGATGGCCAGCGCCGTGCCCTTGAGCAGCGCGAAGACGCCGAGGCTGCCGATCAGACTGCCGATGACGATGCCGGGCGACAGCCGCTTGACGATGTCCCAGCGCACCGCGCCGCGCTTGTGGTGGGCGCGCACGCTGGAGATCGAGGTGAAGATGATCGTGGCCATCGAGGTCGCGATCGCCATCTTCACGGCCAGATCGGCGGGCACGCCGCGCTGGCCCATGATGATCGTGATGAAGGGCACCATCAGCATGCCGCCGCCGATGCCCAGCAGGCCAGCGAGGAAGCCGGTGCCGATGCCCAGCACGGCGAGTTCGGCGATCAACAGAGGTTCGAGCGGCATACGACAACTTTCGGCAGAAAAGACAACGGCCCCTGCAAGGGGCCGTCGGGCGGTGAAGAAGGTGTCTGCAGTGGGGTGTGCCGGACCCGCATCCTGAACCAGGGTTCAGGTGGGCGAGGGCAGCAAGACTTCGGGTTCATCTGACGCGAGATGATCACGCCCGTCTAGCGATGTACCAAGCCCGGCTCCGGAGAGCATTGGAACAAGGAAATATTAAGCCCGACACGCACTGCAGACCTGATCGATTCTACGCACGCATCGTGTCGGGTGTGTAGGCGAATGGGCCACGCGATGTGCGGGTTCGCGTTGACAGAAACGCGCCGGCGGGTCAGAGCAGCAGGCCGTCGCCCGCGAGCGCCTGGTCGAGGCGCTGGATCAGCTGCGCAGCCCGCGCGTCATCGGGTGCGGACCCGTGGGGCGCCGAAGCCGCTGGCGCGGCGTCCGGCGCGGGTGCGGCAGCGGGCTGCTGGCCGAGGTCGAAGGCGAGGTTGAGCGCCGCCAGCACCGCGATGCGGTCGCGCGCCTTGACCTTGTTGGCGTCGCGAATCTTGCACATGGCCACGTCGACGCGTTCGACCGCCTCGCGCAGTTGCGCTTCGCCCCCCTCGGGGCAGCCGAGCAGATAGCTCTGGCCCATGATCTGCACTTCGATCTGTTTCATGAGGCGGTGGAATCCTGGGACGGTTCGGCCGGCAGCCGTTCGAGCACGGCGTCGATACGGGTGCGGGCCGCCGCGAGACGCGACTTCAGGGCGTCGCGTTCGCGCGTGATCGCCTCGACCTGTTCCAGCAACAACGCATTGGTGCGCCGGATTTCTTCATGGCGCACGAGCAAACGTTCGACACGCTCTGCGATCTGATCGAGGGGGCTCGGTGCGGACATGGCTGGAGATTGTAGGGGCCGCGAGGCCATTAGAATTCGCCGCGTTGGTGCTCGCACTGCGGTTCACGCGGTGCAGTTCAACGGGAAGCAGGAGCCAGAGCCCTTCGGGCCGCGGTCAGCCTGCGCTGCCCCCGCAACGGTCAAACAGACGGAACCCTCACCGGTTCCGCTTTCATCATCAGCCACTGGGCGCCCTGAAACAGGTGCCTGGGAAGGCGATGAAGGTGGTCTGTCAGCCCGGATACCGGCCAACGAGGAGACCGTGCGCGCGCCCCCGGCGTGCATGCGGTCATGACGCCCACACGTCCGGCGGGGAAGCCGGACAGGGTTTTGTTCTCGAGTTCGTTTCATGATTCATCGCATTTCTTCCGCGGGCGCATTCCTGCCTGTGCGTTCGCGCGCGCGCTTCGGCCTCGCCACGCTCCCCTTGGCCGTTGCAGTGGCCTTTCCGATCGCCACGCTGGCGCAAACATCACCCACTGCGCCGGCGCTGCGCGAGACCGTGGTCACGGCCACACGTGTCGAGCAACCGTTGTCCGACCTCGTGGCCGACGTGTCCATCGTCGACCGCGACACGATCGAGCGCAGCGGCGCCACAGGCGTGGCCGATGTGCTCGCCCGCCTTCCAGGCATCGAGATCGGGCGAACTGGCGGCATCGGCAACGCGTCCAGCGTGTTCATCCGCGGCGCCGAGTCGCGTTTCACCGCGGTCTACATCGACGGCGTGCGCGTTGATTCGCAATCGACCGGCGGCGCGCCGTGGGAGGCGATTCCCCTTGGGCAGATCGACCGCATCGAAGTGCTGCGCGGCCCGGCTGCTGCTGTCTACGGCTCCGACGCCATCGGCGGGGTCATCCAGCTGTTCACCCGCAAGGGCGAGGCCGGCGTGTCGCCTTATGTCGGCGTGGGTGTCGGCAGTCGCGGCACGCGCAGGATCGAGGCAGGCGTCAGCGGGGCGGCGGGCGCCTTCGACTATTCGTTGGGCGTCACGCGCGAAAAAAGCGATGGTTTCAACGTTCGCCCGGTTGCCGGCTACAACCCCGACCGCGACGACTACCGCAGCACGTCGGGCAATGCCCGGCTCGGGTTCCAGATCAACAGGGACCACCGCATCGAGGCCACGCTGCTGGCGAGCAACATGGACGCCGGCTATGACAATACGAGTGTGGGCGCTGCCGCGCGTGCGGACGATCGCAACAAGTATCAGCTGCGCACGGCGGGCCTGAGCTGGAGCGCCCAGTGGACCGATGTGTGGCGCACGCGCCTGTCCGTGAGCGATTCCGATACCAAGTACAAGACCGAGCCGAGCTTCTACGCGACCGAAACAAAGTTGCGAAGCTACCTCTTCCAGAACGAATTCCGTTTCGGCCCGCACCTGTTGAGCGCGGCACTCGAGCGCCGTGAGGACGAGCTGAAGAACGCGCCCGATGCCTTCAGTCGCGGTCTGGACCGTGAGCGCTCGCAGAACGCGCTGGCGCTGGGCTATGGCTTCACCCAGGGCCCGCACGCGGTGCAGCTGAATGTTCGCCACGACGACGACAGCGAATTCGGCGGCCAGAACACCGGCAGTGCCGCGTATGGCTTCGCCATCACGCCGCAGTGGCGCGCCACGGCATCCGCTGGCACGTCTTTCCGCGCACCCACGCTTTACCAGCGCTTCAGTCAGTACGGTGTCGCCAGTCTCCAGCCGGAGGAAGGGCGCAACGTCGAGTTGGGCCTGCGCTGGAGTGAAGGCACGAGCAACGCCGGGGTGGTGGTCTACCGCAACCGGGTGAGCAACCTGATCTCGTTCGACGGCAGCTCGTTCGCATGCCCCGCCACGGTGGGTTCGCGCTTCGGTGGCTGCTACGCCAACACGGCGCGAGCCGAATACCAGGGCTTGACGCTCAGCGCTGGCCATCGCATCGGCGACGTCACGCTGCGGGCTTCGGCAGACTTCCAGGATCCGCGCGACCTCAACACCGACAAGCAGTTGGCGCGCCGTGCGCGCCGTCACGGTGTGCTGGGCGCCGACTGGGCCGTGGCCGGATGGACGCTCGGGGCGGAAATGCAGACGTCGGGCATGCGCTACGACGATGCTGCCAACACGCGCCGGCTCGGCGGCTACACGTTGTTCAACCTGGTTGCCAGTACCAAGCTCACGCCGTCGCTGACGCTCATCGCGCGGCTGGACAACGCCGGCGACAAGGACTACCAGCTCGCCCGCACTTATGCCACGGCGGGCCGCTCCGCCTACGTTGGGCTCAAGTGGGCGCCACGTTAAGCGCGCCGGTGGCCCGTTGCGCGGCCGTGCTCGTGGCAGCCCCGGCCTCCGGCCAGGGCAAGACCACGGTGGCGGCCGCGCTGGCCCGCCTGCACGCGCGGCAGGGCCGCCGTGTGCGCGCCTTCAAGTGCGGGCCGGACTTCCTCGACCCGCACTGGCTGGCGCTGGCCACGGGCGCGCCGGTGCATTCGCTGGACCTCTGGATGACCGGCGAAGCCGACTGCCGCGCGCGGCTGCGGGACGCCGCGGCGAGCTGCGACCTGGTGATCGTCGAGGGCGTGATGGGTCTCTTCGACGGCACGCCGAGCGCGGCCGACCTGGCCGAGCGCTTCGGCGTCGCGGTCGTGGCCGTTATCGATGCACGCGCCATGGCCGGCACCTTCGGGGCGCTGGCCTTCGGCCTGCAGAATTTCCGCCCGGGCCTGCCCTGGGCCGGGGTGCTGGCCAACCGCGTGGCGAGCGATCGCCATGCCGGCATGCTGAAGGATGCCTTGCGTGATCCGGCGCAATGGCTGGGCGGCCTGCCGAAGGGCGATGCCTTCGCCTTGCCCGAACGCCACCTCGGTCTGGTCGGTGCCGGCGAGATCGATGATGCGATGGCGCGGCTCGACGCTGCTGCCGATGCGCTGGCCACGACCCCGCTGGGCCAGCGCCCGCTCGACGCGCTGCCGAAATGGCATGTCGACGATGCCTCATCGCCGGCCGAAGCGCCGACGCTGCCGTGGCTCGCCGGCCGCACCGTCGCCGTTGCGCGCGACGCGGCCTTCTCGTTCATCTACCCGGCCAACCTCGACCAACTGGTGGCCTTGGGTGCACGCGTCGACTTCTTTTCACCGCTCGCCGGCGACACCTTGCCGCCTTGCGATGCGGTCTGGCTGCCTGGGGGCTATCCCGAACTGCACGCCGACGCGCTCTCGCGTTGCGTGGCATTGCGCGATGCGCTGGCTGCACACGCCGCCGCAGGTCGCGCGATCTGGGCCGAGTGCGGCGGCATGATGTCGCTGTTCGACACGCTGGTCACGGCCGATGGCGCGACGCATCGGATGTGGGGCCTGCTGCCGGGCCGCGTGACGATGCAGAAGCGCCTGTCCGGTCTCGGGCCGCAGCAGCTCGACGTCGGTGCGATGTCCTTGCGCGGCCACACCTTCCACTATTCGTCCTGCGAGACACCGCAGGCCGTCGCGCTGCGCACCGCCAAGCCGGGCGCGATGCAGGCGGTGGGCACGGGCGAGGCGGTCTATGAAAAGGGTGCCTTGCGTGGGAGCTATTTCCACGCGTGGTTCCCGTCGAACCCCGAAGCCGCCGCGCGGCTCTTTCTTCCTGAACCCTTGAAGGGTGCACATGCGCTTTGAACGCGAACTGATCCTCGGTGGCCAGAAAAGCGGCAAGTCGCGCCGCGCCGAGATGGCCGCGGTCGCCTGGCTCGCCGCTGATGTCGCGCACGACGCCGTGCTGATCGCCACCGCGCAGCCGTACGACGCCGAGATGCACGAGCGCATCGCGCGCCACCAGGCCGACCGCGCCGCGCGCGTGCCCGGCCTTCGCACGGTCGAAGAGCCGCGCGCGCTGCCGACGACGATCGTCGCGCTGTCGGCTCCCCACACGCTGGTGGTGGTCGACTGCCTCACGCTGTGGCTCACCAACCTGACGATGCCGCTGCATGGCGCCTCCGCCGATGCCGGCGATGCGGCGGCGTCGCTGGTCGCCGCGCTGTGCGATGCGCGCGGCCCGGTCGTGCTGGTCGGCAACGAGATCGGCCTGGGCGTGATTCCGCTGGGCCGCGAGGTGCGCGCCTTCGTCGATGCGCTCGGCCAACTCAACCAGGCCGTGGCCGCGGCCTGCGACCGCGTCACGCTGATGGCGGCCGGCCTGCCGCTGACCTTGAAGGAACCCGCATGACCTCCGTCCTTCGTGCTTTGCTCGTCGGTGTCGCCGTCCTGGCGTTCGGCCACGCCGCGCAGGCGGTCCAGGTGACCGACGAGCGCGGTGTCGTGGTCGACCTGCCGACGCCGCCGCAGCGCATCGTCACGCTGCTGCCCTCGCTGACCGAATCGGTGTGCGAACTCGGCGCCTGTGGTCGGCTGGTCGGCGTGGACCGCTATTCCAATTCGCCGGCGGCGGTGCGCGCTTTGCCGCAGGTCGGTGGCGGGCTCGACCCGAACGTCGAGGCGATCGTCGCGCTGCGGCCCGACGCGGTGCTGCTGGCGAAGTCGTCACGCGTGACGCAGCGGCTCGAAGCCCTCGGCCTCAAGGTGCTGGTGCTGGAACCGAAGAACCACGCCGACGTACAGCGCGTGCTCGCCAAGCTCGACGAGGTGCTGGGCACGCACGAGGCGCCGCGCGTCTGGCGCGTGATCGACGCCAGCGTGTCGGCCGCTGCGCAATCGGTGCCACCGTCGGCGCGGGCGATGCGCGTCTATTTCGAAGTGAACAACGGCCCGTATGCGGCGGGCGAGAGTTCCTTCATCGGCGAGACGCTGACGCGCCTGGGCGTGCGCAACATCGTGCCGGCGTCGCTCGGGCCCTTCCCCAAGATCAACCCCGAATATGTGGTGCGCGCCGATCCCGATGTGATCATGGTGGGCGAGCGCAGCGCCACCGGGCTTGAGCAGCGGCCGGGCTGGGCCGGCATCCGTGCGGTGCGCGAAGGGCGCGTCTGCCGCTTTCCGGCGGCCGAGTCCGACGTTCTGGTGCGGCCCGGCCCGCGCATGGGCGAGGCCGCTCGGCTGATGGCCAGGTGCCTCGCCGACAAGGCGCCATGACCCCGCAACGGCGCCGCGCGCAGATCTTCGCCATCGCATTGCTGGCGCTGTCGGTGGGCGCCTTGCTGTTCGGCCTGGGCATCGGCAGCACCGGCTTCCAAAGCGTGCTCGCGGCGCGGCACGACCCCATCGCGCTGCAGATCGTCTGGGACATCCGGCTGCCGCGCACGCTCGGTGCCTGGTTGGCGGGCGGGCTGCTCGGGCTCGCGGGCGCGGTGGCGCAGGGGCTGTTCCGCAACCCGCTGGCCGACCCGTACCTGCTGGGCAGTGCGTCCGGCGCGTCGCTGGGCGTCGCTGTCGCGCTGCTGCTCTTCGGCGCGTCGCCCAGCACCACGCAGTGGGTGGTGCGGCTCGGCATGACGGGCGCTGCCTTCGTCGGTGCCGTGGCCGCGGTGCTGCTCACGCTGGCGCTTGCGCGTGGCGTGCAGCAGACGCTGCGCCTGCTGCTGGCCGGGGTGATCGTCGGCGTGGTGCTCGGCGCGGTGAAGGACCTCATCACCATCCAGGCGTCCGACATCCTGGTCGCGCTCACCGGCTTCATGCTCGGTAGCACCGGCCTGGTCGGCTGGAGCGCCTGCGCACTGATGGCGACCTTCGGTGCTGGTTGCCTGCTGCTGGGCTGGGCGCTGGCGCCGGTGCTCGACGGCCTGGCGCTGGGCGAGTCGACTGCCGCCAGCCTGGGCCTGCCGCTGGGCGCGATGCGCGCCGCGCTGGTTGCCGTGCTGGCACTGGCGACGGGCGCAGCGGTGGCGCAGACCGGCCTCATCGCGTTCGTCGGCCTGGCCGCGCCGCACCTGGTGCGCTCGGTCGTCAAGACCACGCATGCCTGGCTGCTGGTGCTGTCGACGCTGATGGGCGGTCTGCTGCTGATGACGGCCGACCTCGGCGCGCGCTGGTTGATCGCGCCACAGGAACTGCCGGTCGGCGTGCTGACCGCGGTGCTGGGCGGCAGCTACCTGCTGTGGCTGATGCATCGCCGCAGCCTGCGAGGTGGCCGATGACGCCCGCCGGAGCGCCCGCGCTGCAGGCCGAAGGTGTGCACGCCACGCTCGGCCAGACGGTGGTGCTGCACGGCATCGACCTCGTCGTGCCGACGGGCCGCTGGACCGCCATCGTCGGCCCCAACGGCGCCGGCAAGTCGACCCTGCTGCGCGTGATGGCCGGCCTGCTGGCGCACGAGGGCGCGGTGCGTCTTTTCGGCCAATCGCTGCAGCGCCTGCCGGGCCGCGCCCGTGCACAACAGCTGGCCTGGCTGGGGCAGGGCGGGGCGGGCGAGGGCAGCGCCGACGACCTGCTGGTCTACGACGTCGCCATGCTCGGCCGCCTGCCGCACCAGCGCTGGCTGGCGGCGCCGAGCGCGGCCGACCATGCCGCGGTCGAACGCGCCCTGCGCAGCACGCAGGCCTGGGACTGGCGCGAACGGCCGCTCGGCCAGCTCTCCGGCGGCGAGCGCCAGCGCGTGCTGCTGGCGCGTGCGCTGGCTGTCGAGGCCGAGGTGCTGCTGATGGACGAGCCCCTGGCCAACCTCGACCCGCCGCACCAGGCCGATTGGATGCACACGGTGCGCGCGCTGGTGGCCCAGGGCCGCACGGTCGTCAGCGTGCTGCACGAACTCTCGATGGCGCTCGCCGCCGACACCGTGGCCGTGATGGCCGAGGGCCGCCTGCTGCACCACGGCGAGGCCGCCGACGCCGCCACGCACCAGGCGCTCGAAGCCGTCTTCGACCACCGCATCGCCGTGCACCGCGTCGCCGATCAATGGATCGCCCTGCCACGTTAGACAACCAAAGACAACTCCCATGCAGATCGAAACCCCTCCGAGCGTCAAGCCCTACGAAAAACCCGAGGGCGAACGCCGCGGCCTCGTCATCGTCAACACCGGCGATGGCAAGGGCAAGAGCACCGCGGCCTTCGGCCTCGCGCTGCGCGCACACGGCCGCAGCAAGGCCGTGAAGATCTGGCAGTTCATGAAGGTGCCGACCGCGCGCTTCGGCGAGCACCGCATGTTCGAGCAGCTTGGCATCCCGATCGAAGGGCTGGGCGACGGCTTCAGCTGGAAGAGCCAAGACCTCGAGCATTCGGGCCAGCTCGCGCGCGACGGCTGGCTGCGCGCCAAGGCGTCGATCCTGTCGGGCGAGTACTTTCTCGTGGTGCTCGACGAGATCACCTACCCGCTGATCTACGGCTGGTTGCCGCTCGACGACGTGCTGGCCACGCTGCGCGACCGGCCGAAGGAGGTGCATGTGGTGCTCACCGGCCGGCGCTGCCCACCGGAGATCATCGAGCTGGCTCACACCGTGACCGAGATGACGATGGTCAAGCATGCCTTCAAGGCCGGCATCCCGGCGCAACGCGGGATCGAAGATTGACCGCCATGCGCGCGCAGGGCTTCACAGCCGATGAGACGCAGGCCGTCTACCGCGCCATCCACGAGCGCCGCGACATGCGGCACTTCGCGGGCGGTGCCGTGGCACCCGAGCTGCTGCGCCGGCTGCTCGACGCCGCGCACCACGCGCCCAGCGTCGGCTTCATGCAGCCGTGGCGCTTCATCCGCATCCGCGACGCGGCGCTGCGCCAGCGCCTGCACGCCACGGTCGAGCAGGAACGGGTGCAGACCGCCCGCGCCCTCGGCGAGCGCGAAGACGAATTCATGCGCCTGAAGGTGGAAGGCCTGATCGATGCGGCCGAGCTGATTGCAGTGGCGCTGAGCGACGGTCGTGAAGCCCACGTGTTCGGCCGCCGCACGCTGCCGCAGATGGACCTGGCCTCGGCTGCCTGCGCGATCCAGAACCTCTGGCTCGCCGCGCGCGCCGAAGGGCTGGGCATGGGCTGGGTGTCGCTGTTCGATCCGGTCGAGGTCGCGGCGCTGCTGGGCCTGCCCGCCGGCGCCGAGCCCATCGCCTTGCTGTGCCTCGGGCCGGTCCACGACTTCTACGAAGAACCGATGCTTCAGCAGGAACGCTGGGCCCGGCGTGAACCGCTGGCGTCGATGGTGTTCGACGACCACTGGGGCCAGCCCTCGGCCCTGTTCGACGATACGGCACGGGAGGCCGCGTGATGTTTGCTTTCGATCTCGTTCTTTTCGAACTGGCCCGGCTGTTCCTATGGCCGGTCACGCTCGGCGTGCTGCTGGCCTTCGTCTACGCCGTGTACTGCCTGGGCGCCTTCGGCGTCGAGTACCTGCAGCGTCGCCGGGCACCGGCCCGCGCGTTGGTGCTGCAGCGCCATGCCGCCGGCGGGCAGGACCAGCTCGAACTCGCAGTGCTCAAGGAGCTCGAAGGCGTGCGCCTGTGCAGCCGGGTCGCGCCGATGCTGGGGCTGATCGCCACCATGATCCCGATGGGGCCGGCACTGGTGGCGGTGGCCTCCGGCGAGTCGCAGGGCGTGGCGCAGAGCCTGGCACCGGCGTTCGCGGCGGTGATCGTGGCGCTGGCGTCGGCCTCGATCACCTTCGTGGTCTACACGGTGCGGCGCCGCTGGTTGATGCGCGAATTGGTACTGCTGCTGGATGCGGCAGATGCGGCAGATGCGGCAGATGCGGCAGGAGCGGCCCGATGACGCGGCGCACCTTCTCCATCCTGAACAGCCTGGACACGGAAGACGACGATCCGGTGCTCTCGACGATCAACCTGATCGATGTGTTCATGGTGGTCATCGGCATGTTGATGATCGCGGTCATCAACAACCCGATGAACCCGTTCGCGCAGGACCAGCTGACCATCATCCGCAACGAGGGCCGGCCCGACATGGAGATCCTCCGCAAGGACGGGCAGAAGGTGACGCGCTTCAAGGCCAGCGGTGCGTCGGGGCAGGGCGACGGCGAGAAGGCCGGCACCGCCTACCGGATGAAGGACGGCACGATGGTCTACGTGCCGGCGACCTCGGACGCGACGGACGCCACGGTCCCGACCACGCCCTCGGCGCCCGCCCGTCCTTGACGATGCGCAGGCTCTGGCGGCATCTGCTCCTGGGCGCCCTGGCCGTGCTCGGGCTGGCGGGTGCCGTCGCGGCACAGGACGCCGCATCGGCACCGGGCCGCGTGGTGCTGCTCAGCACTTATCTCGTGTCGCCTGCGCGCCTGGCCCGCATCGAGGCCGCCGCGCAGGCGGCCGGCGTGCCGCTGCAGACCGTCTCGGCCGAGCGCGACACGCCCGAGGCGCTGGGCCAGGCGCTGGCAGGCGCGGCGCTGCTGATCGTCGACGTGCCGCACACCAGCGTCGCACAGAACACGGCGGCCCGCTTCGGCGATGCGGTGGCGCGCGCCGGCACGCCCTACGTGGTGGTGGGCGAATTCGCGCTGGTGGCCAAGCAGGCCTCGTCGGCTGTCGCGCCGCTCGCTGCCGAGCACGGCGTCGATGCCGCCTGGGCACAGCGGCTGCGGGCCTACTGGCGCTTCGGCGGCAACGCCAATCGGGCCACCGCGATGCAGGCGCTGCGCCGCATCGGCGACAGCGCCGGCCTGCCGCCGCCGGTGCAACTGCCGCTGGCGGGCTTCTACCATCCGCGCTGGCCGCAGATCGCCTCCGATGTCGCCGCGGTCGATACGCTCGTGCCGGCCGGTGCGAAGACCGTCGCCATCGCGGTCAACAACGCCGTCTTCACCAGCGACGACACCGGCTGGGTCGAGGCGCTGATCGACGCGCTCGAGGCCCGCGGCCTGCGGGCCTATGCCTTCTACGGGCCGCGCCAGCAGAAGGACCTGTTCTTCCGCGCGACGCATGCCGCGGACGGTGCCGGCGAACGCCGCGTGGCCGACCTGGTGATCAACGCCGCGCTGGTCTTCAACCCGAGCGAGCGCAAGGCGGAGCTGGAGCGCATCGGCGTGCCGGTGCTGCAGACCATGCCCGCGCTCGCGATGGATGCGGTGCAGTGGGCCGCCAGCAAGGACGGTGTCGCGCAGAGCGACATCGCCTACTACTACACGCCCAGCGAACTGGCCGGCATGGTCGACCCGGTGCTCATCACCGCACGCGATGCGACCACCGGCGCGCTGCAGCCGATCGGCGAACAGATCGCCGCGGTGGCCGACAAGGCCGCCGCGCTGGCCCGGTTGCAGCGCACGCCGCCGGCCGAGCGCCGGGTGGCGATGCTGGTCTACAACTACCCGGCCGGCGAGGGCAACTTCGGCGCGTCCTTCCTGAACGTGCCCAAGAGCCTGCACCGCATGCTCGCCGCGATGCAGCAGGCGGGCTACCGCAACGACGTGCCGGAGGCCGACGCCATCACACCGAAGGTACAGGCCGCGATGGCTGGCTACTACCGGCCGGCCACGCTGCCGGCGCTGCTCGACCAGGACCTGGCCGATGCGCTGCCGCTGGCCGACTACCAGGCCTGGTTCCGCACGCTGCCAGCCGCCACGCAGCAGCGCATCGTCGCGCACTGGGGCCCGCCCGAGGCCTCGACGATGCTGCGGACGGTCGGCAGCGCGCCGGCCTTCGTCATCCCGCGGGTGGCCTACGGCCAGGCGGTGGTGCTGCCGCAGCCGCCGCGCCAGGAGCCGAGCAACGACCCGGCGCAGAAGGCGAAGACCATCTACCACCGCTCGGCCACGCCCCTGTCGCACAGCTACCTCGCGACCTACCTCTGGCTGCGCACCCGCTTCGGCGCCAGCGCGGTGGTGCACGTCGGCACGCACGGTACGCTGGAATGGGCGCCGGGCAAGGAGCGCGGCCTGTCGATGCAGGACGACCCGATGCTCGCGCTGGGCGAGCTGCCCAACGTCTACCCGTACATCATGGACAACCTGGGCGAGGCGGTGACCGCCAAGCGCCGGGGCCGCGCGGTGCTGGTGAGCCATTCGACGCCGATGTTCTCGCCGGCGGGCTTCCGCCCGCAGGTGCAGGAGATGCACGAGCTGATGCACGACTGGGAAAACGTGGCGCCGGGCCCCGTCAAGGCCGAACTCGAAGCGCGGCTGACGGCGGCCTTCGTCGGCCACCAGTACCACCGCGACCTGAAGTGGACGCAGGAGCAGATCCTCGCGAACTTCGCCGGCTTCATGGAAGTGCTGCACCCCTACCTCGACGAGCTCGCGATGACGGCGCAGCCGCTCGGCCTGGCGGCCTTCGGCGAGGTGCCCGATGCCGCGCGCCGCCGCAGCACCATCCTGCAGATCCTGCGCAAGCCGCTGATCGAGGCGCTGGGCGAGGACATCGACGAGGTCTTTCTGCTCGACGCCAAGAACCTGGCCCAGTCGCGCCCGGCGCGCTGGCTGCAGGTGGCGCTGACCGATGCACGCGCCGCCAGCACGCTCGACCTGCGCGCGCTCGATGCGGCAGCGCCGCATGTGGCGAGCGCCATCCCGAACCGCGCCGAAGCCAAGCCGCTCGACAGCGCGGCGCTGTTCGCGCTGGCCGAGCGGGCGCAGAAGCTCGAAGCGGTGCTGGCGCGCAACGAGGAGATCCAGGGCTTCCTCACCGCGCTCGACGGCCGGCATCTCGCGTCGAGCTACGGCGGCGACCCGGTGCGCAACCCCGACAGCCTGCCGACCGGGCGCAACCTGTACGGCTTCGATCCCGGCCGGGTGCCGACGCGCGAAGCCTGGGACACCGCCGTCGCCGCCATGGACGCCTGGATCGCCGAGCACCGGCGCACGCACGGCGGCCAGGCGCCGGAGAAGATCGCCTTCACCCTCTGGGCCGGCGAGACGATGCGCCACCAGGGCGTGATGGAAAGCCAGGCGCTCTATGCGATGGGCGTGAAGCCGCGCTGGGACGAGAACGGCCGCGTGGTCGGCGTCGACCTGCTGCCTCCCGACACGCTCAAGCGCCCGCGGCTGGACGTGCTGGTGAGCGTCACCGGCTCCTACCGCGACCAGTTCCCGAACGTGATGCGCTGGATCGACACCGCCGTGCGTCAGGTCGCCGCGCTGCCCGAGGCCGGCAACCTCGTCGCGCGCAACAGCGCCGCGCTGGCACGCCGCATGGTGGCCGACGGCGCGTCCGAGGCGCAGGCACAGCGCTGGTCGACCGCGCGCGTGTTTTCGAACGAGCAGGGCAGCTACGGCAGCGGCCTGGCCGAGGCCACGCTCGCCACCGAGGCGTGGCAACGCCAGGGCCGGGCCGGCGGCGACGCGCAGATGGCGCAGCTCTACATCGACCGCATGGGCCACGCGTGGAGCGACGGCAGCGGCGGCAGCAGCGACGACGTGCCGTCGGCGGGCCGCCGCTCCGCCTACGCCGCCAACCTCGCGCAGGTCGACGCGGCGCTGCTGTCGCGCACCTCGAACACCTACGGCATGCTCACCAGCGACGACCCGTTCCAGTACCTGGGCGGCATCGCGCTGGCGGTGCGCCAGCTCACCGGCCGCGACCCGGCGCTGTATGTGCAGAACCTGCGCGACGGCAGCGAGGTGCGCACCGACAGCGCCGACACCGCCATCGCCAAGGAGATGCAGAGCCGCTACCTGCATCCGCAGTGGATCGTCGCGCAGCAGGCCGAGGGCTACAGCGGCACGCTGCAGGTGCTCAAGACCGCCCAGTTCCTCTGGGGCTGGCAGGCCACGGCGCCCCAGGCGGTTCGGCAGGACCACTGGCAGTCGCTGCACGAGGTCTACGTGCGCGACCGCTACCGGCTCGGCACCCGCGAATGGCTGAAGCGGGACAACCGCAGCGCCTTCGCACAGACGCTCGAACGCATGCTCGATGCGGTGCGCCTGGGCTATTGGCAGCCCGATGCCGCGACCCGGGGCGAGCTGGTGCAGGCGTACCAGCAGGCGCTCAAGGCGACCGGGCTCGCGGAGCGAAACAGCGCGGTGGCGCGTTTTGCCGCAGCGCAGGCCACGGCGGCGCCGGGCCAGCCGGCAGCCGCGGCCCCACGCCCCCTGCGCCAACCCGCGCCGGCGCCGGTCGAGGTGCAGCGGCCCGCCAAGCCGACGTTGGCCGACGCGGCCCCCGAGCGGCCGGCCGACGGCGCCCGGGTGCAAGGCCTGAAGCTGGAGCCGGTGTCGGACCGGCCGCCCGCGCCACCGGCCGCGGTCCTGCAGAGCCTTTGGGCGGCCTTCGGTGCCGCGCTGGTGCTGGCCGTCGGTGCGGTGGCCCAGTGGCGGCGCGGGCGCGCCCGCGCGGCGGCCCGCTCCACCGCCGCCTGAGGCCCAGGATGCCCATGCTCATGAACGGACCCGCGCTCACCACCCTCGCCGTGGCCCTGTGCATCGCGCTGCTGGTCGACCGTGCGTGGGGTGAGCCATCCGCCCGCTGGCATCCGGTGGTGTGGATGGGCCGCTGGCTGGCGTGGGCAGGTCGCTGGGCCGCACCGGCCGTCGGCAGCGTTGCGGCCGGCGGGCGCGGTGGTCCGTTCTTGCGCGGCGCGATCGGCTGGTCCCTGGGTGCCTGTGGGGTGGTCGCACTGGCCGTGCTGCTGCAATCGGCGCTGTCAGGGCTGCCGGCATGGGCGGCGGCCCCGCTGCTGGGCCTGCTGCTCAAGCCGTTGCTGGCCTGGCGCATGCTGCGCGATGAAGTGCTGGCGGTCGACGCGGCGCTGGGCCTCTCACTCGATGCCGGCCGTGCGCAACTCGCCCGACTCGTCAGCCGCGACGTCGGGTCGCTGAGCGAAGCCGAAGTCCGCGAGAGTGCGATCGAGTCGCTGGCGGAGAACCTCAACGACTCGGTGATCGCACCGCTGTTCTGGTTCCTGCTGCTGGGCCTGCCCGGTGCGGCGCTCTACCGCTATGCCAACACGGCCGACGCGATGTGGGGCTACCGCGGCGAACGCGGCGGGCGGGTCTGGGAATGGGCCGGCAAGTGGGCCGCGCGGGCCGATGACGGCCTGTCCTGGGTGCCGGCACGGCTCACTGCGGGGCTGCTGGCGGGCGTGCCGCTGGGCTCCGCCGCACGGCGCGTGCGCTGGCGGGCTCTGCAGCGCGAGGCCAGGCACACACCGTCGCCCAACAGCGGCTGGCCGATGGCCGCCATGGCCCTTCGGCTCGGGCTGTGTCTGCGCAAGCCTGGGGTGTACACGCTGCATGGTGCGGGTGGCTCGCCGGCGCCGGGGGACGTGCGGCGCGCCGCGAGCGCGGGCGGCCGCGTGGTGCTGGCCGTTGGCTTGGCCGCGGCGGTGGGGGCGTTGCTGTCGCCCTGGCTCGCGATCGTGTGACGGCTTCTGCGTATGCTCGGGCCGTGATGGCTTTTCCTTCCGCGCGCACCGCAGCCGGCATGGTGCACGGCGGGCCCGATGCCGACGGCATCCCGGCGCACGACTTCTCGACCAACGGCAATGGCTGCGGGCCGTGCCCGGTGGCGCTCGCCGCGCTGCAAGCCGTGGATGCGGCGCATTACCCCGACCCGCACTACACGCTGCTGCGTGATGCGCTGGCCCGCTTTCATGGGGTCGAGGCGGCGCGCATCGTCGTCGCCGCGAGCGCCAGCGAGTTCATCTTTCGGATCACGTCCGCGTTCGCGGCGCGTGGTGGGCGCTACGTCGCGCTGCCGCCGCACAGCTATGGCGACTACCGTCGCGCGGCGCGGGCCGTGGGGCTGACGGCGGTGGCGCGCCGCGCGGGCGAGCGGCCGGATGCGCCGGCGCCTTCGCTGCACTGGACCTGCGATCCGTCGAGCCCGCTGGGCCAGGCGGAGCCGGCGCTCGGCGCGCACATCGAGCACCTGCCCGACGGCGACACTTGCGTGCTCGACCTGGCGTACGAGCCGCTGCGCCTGGACGGCGCCCTGGCGCTCACGGCCGCGCAGCGCGATCGGGTCTGGCAACTCGTCACCCCGAACAAGGCCTTGGGCCTGACCGGCATCCGTGGGGCCTATGCCATCGCGCCGCGGGCCGACCGGGACCTGCTCGAGGCGGTCGCGCAGCGCGCGCCCTCGTGGCCGGTCGGCAGCCACGGCGTGGCGTTGCTGGCTGCCTGGACCTCGCCGGACGCACAAGCCCGGCTGGCCGCTTCGCGGGCAACGCTGGCCGAATGGAAGGCGCGGCAGATCTCGATCTGCGAATCGCTGGGCTGGGCCTGCCTGCCGAGCGTGGCCAACTTCTTCTGCGTGCGACCGAACGTGACGGCGCTGGCGGCGCTGGCCGCCGCCGTGCGCGGGCACGGTGTCAAGGTGCGCGAGGCGGCGTCCTTCGGCCTGCCCGAGGCGCTGCGGCTGGCGGTGCTGCCGCCGGCGTCGCAAGACGCGTTGCACGCCGCCGTGCGGGCGTCGGGCGGGCGCTGAACGGCGGGCGGTCGACACCGCCAGCGGGCTTGCGTACCATCCGCAGCCCAGTCATGGCCCTTTCCGACACCCGACCCCCGTCCTTTCCCTCGCGCAGTCATGCCGGGTCGACGGCGACATGGGGCTGGCCGGCGGGGCGCCGTGTGGCACTCTGGCTCGGGCTGCTGCTGGTCGGCGTCGCGCTGCTGGCGGCGTGGCGCTACGCGCAGCTGGAGGCGCGTTTCGCCGACGAGGCGCGCACCCTGCATCGCACCATCGCGCAGCGCATCGGCCAGCACGACGCGCACCTCACCAGCCTGGCGGCGATCGCCCAGCTCGACGATCCCGCACATGTGAGCTTTCTCGCCGTCGCCGCCGCGGTGCAGAACTTCTACCCGCGCATCGCCTCGATCGACCTCGTCCGCATCGCGCCTGCGGTCGAGGTGCTGGCGTCGACCCGCACCCGCACCGCCGCCGCACCGTTCGCGCTGGCAGAGGTGCAGCAGCGCGCCGCCGCCCTGGCCGCGGGCCGGGCCGCGATGCTCGAGGCGCCTGCGGGCCCGGGCTACGCGCTGGTCAAGCGCATGGGGACGGCGCCGCCTTCGGCCCTGGTGCTGGTGATCGACGCGGCCCGGCTTCTCGAACCCGACGGTGCCGTCGAAGCCGGCACGCGGATGTGGCTCACCGATGCGCGCGGCACGGCTTTGGGCCGGGTGCCGCCGCCCGAGGAACGCCGCCTGGTCTCGTGGCCGCGAACGCTGCGCTTCGAGCAGGCCCTGCCGAGCACGAGCCAGCCGCTGCAGTTGGTGGTGACGCGTCACCCGAGCCGCGCCGAACTGCTGCCCGCCGGCTGGCTGCTGCTGCTGGCCGCCGGCGCGGCCGCTTTGCTGTGGCTGCAGGGTAGCGTGCAGCGCGTGCGTCGGGCGCGCCGCGAAGCCGTGCTGCAGGCGCGGGAACTGCGCCTCGCGCATGCGATGCGCGTCAACGGCCTGGGCGAGATGGCCTCGGGCATCGCGCACGAACTGACCCAGCCGCTGACCGCCATGCTCAGCCAGAGCCAGGCGGGCCTGCGGCTGATCGAGCAGGGCGCCGACGCGTCCGCGATGGTGCCGATCCTGCAGGCCAACGTGCGGCTGGCGCGGCGGTCGGGCGAGATCCTCGATCGCATCCGCTCCTACGTCAGCCAGCGCGACCCGGTGGTGACCTCCGCAGCGCTCAACCCGCTGGTCGGCGGCGTGGCCGACCTGGCACGCGCCGATCTGCAGGCGCGCGGCATCGCCCTGGAACTGGCGCTCGACACGCAGGCGCCCGTGGTGCGCATCGACGCGATCGCCATCGAGCAGGTGCTGCACAACCTGGTGCGCAACGCGGCCGAGGCGTTGCAGGGCGGGGCGGTCCGTGCGGCCGAAGGCGCGCGCATCGTCATCGCCACGCGAGGTGCCGGCAGCGGCGACACGGTGCAGGTCGCGGTGCGCGACAACGGGCCGGGCATCGGCAGCGAGCAGCTGGGTCGACTGTTCGAGCCCTTTTTCACGACCAAGCCCGGCGGCATGGGCCTGGGCCTGTCCTTGTGCGAGCGGCTGGTCGAGACGCTTGGCGGGCGCATCGAGGTGCGCAGCGTGCCGGGCGGGGGCAGCGAATTCATCGTGCACCTGCGCAGCGCGCCGGCGGCAGCGGGCGTGTGATGGCGCACCCGGTCTTTCTCATCGACGACGACGCCGACGTGCGCGAGGCGCTGGCGCTGCTGCTGCGCACGCTGGGCTACCAGGTGCAGGCCTTCGACGGCGCCGCGGCCTTCCTGGCGCGCGAGCCGGCCGGGGCGCCGGGATGCGTGGTGGCCGATGTGCGCATGGCGGGACTCTCGGGATTGCAGTTGCTGGAGCGGCTGCAGGCCGACCCCCTGCCGTTGCCGGTGGTCATCATCACCGGGCATGGCGACGTGTCGGTGTGCCGCCGTGCCTTCCGCGGCGGCGCGGTCGACTTCCTCACCAAGCCGGTCGACGAGCAGGCGCTGCTCGAGGCGGTGCAGGCCGGCATGGCCCGGCTCGACGAAACGGCCGCGCTGCAGGCCGAGCGCAGCCAGGCCCACGAGCGGCTCGACCAGCTCAGCGCCCGCGAGCGCGAAATCATCCGTCTGGTGGCCGACGGGCTTTCGACCAAGGAGATCGCGCGGCGGCTGGACCTGTCGCCGCGCACGGTCGAGAAGCATCGCGCCGGCATCGCCTTCAAGCTCGGCACCGGCTCGGTGGCCGAGATGGTCCGGGTCGTGCTGTCGACGAGCTGACGCGTCGCCCGAGGTGTGGGCCGGGTGGGTAGAACTACCCAGCCCGGCGGGTAGCGCTCCGGCTGTTCGCGCGGCGCGCCGGAAACGAGACTCCCTGCTGAGCCGGATGTCCGGCTTTCCAAGACACGCAAAGACACGGAGTCATCGCCATGAACACATCCCGCCTTCTCATCGCTGCCGCATTGGCCGCCGCACCGCTGCTGGGCCAGGCCCAGGTCCTGCAGGAACGCAACCTCTCGATGGCGCTCGCGCAGGAGATCGCTCAGGCCGCCGTTGCAGCCTGCACGCAGAAGAACGTCAACGTGACGGCCACCGTGGTCGACCGCGCCGGCCTCGTGCGCGCCGTGCTGCGCGCCGACAACGCCGGCCCGCACACCATCGACGCGAGCCGCGCCAAGGCCTACACGTCGGTGTCGACCCGCGCGCCCACGGCCAACCTGGGCGAGAACGCCCAGAAGAACCCGGGCGCGCAGTTCCTCAACGACATCCCCGGCTTCCTGCTGCTGGCCGGCGGTGTGCCGATCCGTGCCGGCGACGTGGTGATCGGCGCGGTTGGTGTCGGCGGTGCGCCGTCCGGCGCGACCGATGCGGAATGTGCCGTCGCTGCGCTGGATATGGTCAAGGACAAGCTGAAGTAAGAGATCAGTCCTCGGCGGACTCTTCGCCGGGTTGCTCTTTCAGTTTTCTGTTGCGCACCTGCTTCATCATTTCTTCGCCCTCGACGTCCTTACCGTCGGTGGGCACGGACTCCTCCTGGGTGATCTCGGGTTCTTCGCGGTGATCGGGCTGGGCGGGCTTCGGTGGGGTGCTCATGCGGTTCTCCTGGATGAAGAACGGACCATGGCGTGCCCGTACCGCGGTGTGCGGCAGGGCAACCCGCCCTTGCGTGTCGGCGAATGCCGACGACTTGCGATCTGCCGTGCAACGCACGGCGTCAGCGCCCCAGCGCGTTGCCCTTCAGTTCGAGCTGCGTGATGAGGCGCTGCAACTTGCCTTCGACGTTGCCCGGCAGGGTCCGAAAGCGAAAGCCCAGCAGATGGCGTCGGCCGCCGTTCGGCAGGACGGTCGGGCGGTGCGACACGAGTGCCAGGTCGATCGACAGTCGGCCGAAGGTGCCGAGCGCCAGTTCGCAGTTCTGCAGGGCGGTGCCGATCGACCAGTCGGCCACGCGCGGGTCCGTGGTGCGGATGCCGACACCGCCGAGCGACAGGTCGTGCACCTCGAAGCGGAACGCGCCGCCGTCGGGCACCGACGCCGTGCAGGTGTAGGCGTGCTGCACCGGCGTGCCGACGCGGAAGTGTTCGCGGCGCTGCAGGTAGTACAGCACCTCGGGGAAGTCGACCTCGAAGGCGGGCAACCCTTCATAGCGGGTTTCGCGTGGCGCGGCGGTGGCGAACTCGACACGCACGCCTTCGGGCTGGGCGCTGAACTGGCAGCGTTGTGCGGCGAGCAGGCCCTGGTTCTGCCGGGTCGACGCACCCCAGTCGACGGTGAAGGTGCGCGCGCGCGCATCCACGTCGAGCAGCTGCGTCACCAGTTGGCCGTTGGCGGACTGGATGGTGAGGAAGTCGCCGCCCGTGACGAGGCTGCGCAGCCGCGCACCGATCACGATCGGATCGCTGTGACCGAATTCGTCGTCGTGCTCGCTGGGCGAGGGGTGCGCCTGGCTCGACGCGTCGGCCTGGCCGCTGGAGTGGTTCTGCATGGTGTGCGGGAATGTGGACCCACCATCGATAACGGCATCCACCGGCCAAAGTTGAGGGTGCAGCGGGGAAATAGTTGCCGCAGGGCGCGGCGTCAGCTCTTTTGCAGCTGCGGGTGCTTGCCGAACAGCTCGGCCGCCCAGTCGACGAAGGCCCGCACCTTGGCGCTGAGGTGCCGGTTGGGCGGGTACACCACGTAGATGGGCAACGGCTCGCGTGTCCAGTCCGGCAGGATCTGGACCAGCTCGCCGCGGTCCAGGTAGGGCTGGGCGATGAAGGTCACCATCTGCGAGGCACCCAGCCCGGCGACGACCGCCATGGTATGCGCGTTGTTCTCGTTGACCGCCAGGCGGTACGGCGCATCGGGCTCGATGTGTTCGCCGTCCTTGTTGAATTCCAGCGGGTACATGCGCCGCGTGTTGCCTGAGAAATGATTCACCACGCGGTGGCTCCGCTCCAGGTCGTGCGGATGCTGGGGTACGCCGTGGCGCCGGATGTAGCCGGGTGAGGCGACGTTGATGAAGGGCAGGTAGCCGATGCGTCGCGCCACCAGCGACTGGTCGCTGATTTCGCCCACGCGGATCACGCAGTCGACGTTGTCGGCGATCAGGTCGACGATCCGGTCCGACACGCCCATGTCGAGCTGGATGTCCGGAAAGCGCTCGTAGAAGCTTTCGATGGCTGGAATCAGCAGCAGGGTGGCTGTCGACGAGCCGACGTCGATGCGCAATCGCCCCGACGGGTTGGCCTGGGCGTTGGTCATGCTGGCGTCCAGGTCGTCCAGTTCGGTGAGCAGGCGCGAGGCCCGCTCGTAATAGGCAGCGCCGTCGGGCGTCACGGTCACGCGGCGCGTGGTGCGGTTGAGCAGCTTGACGCGCACGCGCGCCTCCAGCGCCTGGATCTGCTTGGTGACCGTGCCCTTGGGCAGGGCCAGCGAATCGGCCGCACGCGTGAAGCTGCCCGTCTCCACCACGCGGGCGAAGACCCTCATTGCCTGGATCTGATCCATCCGGTTGTTCCTGCTCTTTGGTCGGCTTGTGGCCGCTGGCTGCCGCAGCCCGTCGCTGCGTCGGCGGATTCTCACACGCACGCACGGCGCCGATTGTTCGTCGTGGGGAAACGGTGAGATGGCAAAGTCCCTCTTTCGGCGGCGCCAGGCGCCCGTACATTTCATCCATCGTTCATCCACCCGACCGCCCACAGGTTCACCATGTCCACCCGCCCCGCGCCTTCTGCCACCGAGCCTTCCGGCCTTGCCGCGTTGCCGGCTGCGGCCGAGAACGACATCACGATCCTGTTGCCCAAGCGCGAACCCGTGGCCGCCCGCACCTACGGCGTGCGCACTGGCCGGGGCGTGCCGACCGACCGGCCCCTGGTGCTGCACTTCCACGGCGGCAATTTCTCCGATGGCGACCTCGACGACGGCCGGGCCGTGGCGCGCATGCTGGTGCAGGCCGGTGCCACGGTGGTGTCGATGGCCTATCCGCTGGCGCCGCTGCACCCGTTCCCGGACGCGATCGAAGTCGGCTACGAGGCGCTCGAGTGGCTCTACAAGCAGCGGACCAAGCTGGGCGGGAAGGGCGCACGCGTCTACCTGGCCGGCGAAGAAGCCGGTGGCAACCTGGCCGCGTCGCTGGCGCTGATCGCGCGTGACCGGGCCCACCCACCCCTGGCCGGCCAGATCCTGCTGTCGCCGATGCTCGACCCGTGCGCCGGTACCGCGTCGCTGCGCCAGGCGACCGGCGACGCCACCGACTGCAAGTACAGCGAGGGCTGGCAGAAGTACCTGCGCTGCCCGCGCGATGCCGAGCATCCTTACGCGGTGCCGGGCTCGTCGCGCCGCCTGGCCGACTTGGCGCCCACGCTGGTCCTGACCGGCCAGAACGACCCGATGCGCGATGAGGCCGTGCGCTACGCCAAGCGGCTCGAAGAGGCCGGCATCCCGGTGCGCAGCGAAGTGCTCGACGCCGCCCGGGGCTGGCCCGAGGCGCTGGCCGATCCGGCCACCTGTATCGACTGTCCGTGCGCACCGCTGGTGACGCAGCGTTTCCGCGAGTTCTTCGAGAGCACGCGCACGCCACCGCCGCACTAGGCGCCGGCCGGCGGGCCTCGGAGACAGGCCGCCGGCATCCCCCACCTTTCTGAATTCGGCAGCCGGACGCCCGGCGGCCTGGACTTTTGTCGCCCGGCGCCACGCGCCGGGTGGACCTTTGCTTTCGAAAAATCAACTTGAGGACGGAAACCATCATGAACAAGCAACCCGCCAACCCGCTCGTCGCCAACGCCCGCCGCGGCCTCTGGCCCACCGTGACGGCGCTGACCGCGGTCGCCGCCATCGTCTCGGCGATCTTCGGCCTGCGCCCGCTCGAGGCCGAAGCGAACACACCCGCCGCCGCCGCGCCCCGCGCGACGCCGGTGTCGGTCGCTGCCGTCGCGCAGACCGAGATCACCGCCTGGGACGAGTTCTCGGGCCGGCTCGAGGCGGTCGAGCGTGTCGATGTCCGTTCCCGGGTCGCCGGTGCGGTGCAGTCGGTGCATTTCCGTGAAGGCTCGCTGGTGAAGAAGGGCGACCTGCTGATCACCATCGACCCGGCGCCGTACGCGGCCGAGGTCGACCGGGCCGAAGCGCAGGTGGCGTCGGCCCAGGCCCGCGCCGCCTTCAGCCGCAGCGAGCAGGAACGCGCCAAGCGCCTGTGGGACGAGCGCGCCATCGCCCAGCGCGAGCTGGACGAACGCACCAACGCCGGCCGCGAGGCCGAAGCCAGCCTGCGCGCTGCCCAGGCGTCGCTGCAGAGCGCGCGCCTGAACCTGGGTTACACGCAGGTGAGGGCGCCGCTGTCGGGCCGCATCGGCCGCATCGAGGTCACGGTCGGCAACCTGGTGGCCGCCGGCCCCGGCGCGCCGGTGCTGACCACGCTGGTGTCGGTCAGCCCGATCTACGCGAGCTTCGACGCCGACGAGCAGACCGTGGGCAAGGCGCTCAAGGACATGGCGAGCGGTGGGCCGAGCGCGCGCCGGCCGATCGAGCAGATCCCGGTGCAGATGGGCACGGCTGCATCGGAAGGCACGCCCTTCGCGGGCAAGCTGCAGCTGATCGACAACCAGGTCGATGCCCGCAGCGGCACGGTGCGCGTGCGCGCCGCCTTCGACAACCCCGACGGTTCGCTCATCCCCGGCCAGTTCGCCCGCATCCGCATGGGCCAGGCCCACACCAGCCGCGTGGTGCTGGTGAACGAACGCGCCGTCGGCACCGACCAGAACAAGAAGTTCGTGATGGTCGTGAACGGCGAGAACAAGACCGAGTACCGCGAAGTCGTGCTGGGCGCGCCGGCCAACGGCCTGCGCGTGGTCACCCAGGGCCTGAAGCCGGGTGAGCGCGTGGTCGTCAACGGCCTGCAGCACGTGCGCCCTGGCGCGCTGGTCGCGCCGACGGTGGTGCCGATGGACGCGGCGCAGGCCAAGGCCCAGGCCGGCGCCACCCAGGTCGCTGCGACGAATTGAGCCCAGGCATTTTGCCCCTGCCGCTGCTCTGAAAGAACACCATGAATCTCTCGAAATTCTTCATCGACCGGCCGATCTTCGCCGGCGTGCTGTCGGTGCTGATCCTCATCGCGGGCCTGATCGCCATGCGGGCGCTGCCGATCTCCGAATACCCTGAAGTCGCGCCGCCCCAGGTCGTGGTCCGCGCCCAGTACCCGGGCGCCAACCCCAAGGTGATCGCCGAGACGGTGGCCACGCCGATCGAGGAGCAGATCAACGGGGTCGAAGGCATGCTCTACATGGGCAGCCAGGCGACCACCGACGGCGTGATGACGCTGACCGTGACCTTCCGTCTGGGCACCGACCCGGACAAGGCCCAGCAGCTGGTGCAGAACCGCGTCTCGCAGGCCGAACCGCGCCTGCCTGAAGAAGTACGCCGGCTCGGCATCACGACCATCAAGAGCGCGCCCGACCTGACGATGGTCGTGCACATGGTGTCGCCGAACAACCGCTACGACATCAACTACCTGCGCAATTACGCGGTGCTCAATGTGAAGGACCGGCTGGCGCGCATCGGCGGCGTGGGCCAGGTGCAGATCTTCGGCGGCGGCGACTACGCGATGCGCGTCTGGCTCGATCCGCAGAAGGTGGCGCAGCGCGGCCTGTCGGCCAGCGACGTGGTGGCGGCCATCCGCGGCCAGAACATCCAGGCGGCGGCCGGCGTGGTCGGCGCGTCGCCCGGCCTGCCCGGCGTGGACATGCAGCTGTCGATCAACGCACAGGGTCGCCTGCAGAGCGAGGAAGAGTTCGGCGACATCATCGTGAAGACCGGCACCGACGGTGCCGTGACCCGGTTGCGCGACATCGGCCGCCTCGAGATGGGCGCCGCCGACTATTCGCTGCGCTCGCTGCTGAACAACGACCCGGCCGTCGGCATGGGCGTGTTCCAGTCGCCGGGCTCGAACGCGCTCGACATTTCGAGCAACGTGCGCGCCACCATGGACGAGTTGGCCAAGAACATGCCCGAAGGCGTGGAGTACCGCATCGCCTACGACCCGACGCAGTTCGTGCGTGCGTCCATCGAATCGGTGGTGCACACGCTGCTCGAGGCCATCGTGCTCGTGGTGCTGGTGGTGATCCTGTTCCTGCAGACCTGGCGCGCGTCGATCATTCCGCTCTTGGCCGTGCCGGTGTCGGTCATCGGGACCTTCGCCGTGCTGCACATCCTGGGCTTCTCGATCAATGCGCTGAGCCTGTTCGGGCTGGTGCTGGCCATCGGCATCGTGGTGGACGACGCCATCGTGGTGGTGGAGAACGTCGAGCGCAACATCGAGGCGGGCCTGAGTCCGCGCGACGCCACCTACCGCGCCATGCGCGAGGTGTCGGGGCCCATCATCGCCATCGCGCTGGTGCTGGTCGCCGTGTTCGTGCCGCTGGCCTTCATCAGCGGCCTGACCGGGCAGTTCTACAAGCAGTTCGCGGTGACCATCGCGATCTCGACGGTGATCTCGGCGATCAATTCGCTCACGCTGTCGCCCGCGCTCGCCGCCTTGCTGCTGCGCGGCCACGACCAGCCCAAGGATGCGCTGACGCGCTTCATGGACAAGTACCTCGGCTGGCTGTTCCGCGGCTTCAACCGGCTGTTCCACCGCGGGTCGGAGGCGTACAGCGGCGGCGTGAAGAACGTCATCGGCCGCAAGGCGCTGATGATGGTGATCTACCTCGCGCTGATCGGCGTGACCTTCGGCCTCTTCAAGGCCGTGCCCAGCGGCTTCGTGCCGGCCCAGGACAAGCAGTACCTGATCGGCTTCGCGCAGTTGCCCGACGGTGCGACGCTCGACCGCACCGAGGACGTGATCCATCGCATGGGCGAGATCATGAAGAAGAACCCGAACATCGAGGACGCCATCGCCTTCCCGGGCCTGTCGATCAACGGCTTCACCAACAGCTCCAACTCGGGCATCGTCTTCGCCACGCTCAAGCCCTTCGCGGAGCGCGAGCGTGCCGACCAGAGCGGCGGCGCGGTGGCGGGGCAGCTCAACGGGGCCTTCGCCGGCATCCAGGACGCCTTCATCGCGATGTTCCCGCCGCCGCCGGTGGCGGGCCTGGGCACCACGGGCGGCTTCAAGCTGCAGCTGGAAGACCGCGCCTCGCTCGGTTACGACCAGATGGACGCGGCGGTGAAGGCCTTCATGGCCAAGGCGCAGCAGGCGCCCGAACTGGCCGGCATGTTCACCAGCTGGCAGGTCAACGTGCCGCAGCTCTATGCCGACATCGACCGCACCAAGGCGCGCCAGCTCGGCGTGCCGGTGACCGACATCTTCGACACGATGCAGATCTACCTCGGCAGCCTGTATGCGAACGACTTCAACAAGTTCGGACGCACGTACAGCGTGCGCGTGCAGGCCGACGCGCCGTACCGCGCCCGTGCCGAAGACGTGGGCCTTCTGAAGGTGCGCTCGACCACCGGCGAGATGGTGCCGCTGTCGGCGCTGATGAAGGTCAATTCGAGCTTCGGCCCGGAGCGCGCGATGCGCTACAACGGCTACCTCGCCGCCGACATCAACGGTGGCCCGGCACCGGGCTACTCGTCGGGCCAGGCGCAGGACGCGATCCAGCGCATCGCCGCCGAAACGCTGCCGCAGGGCATCGGCTTCGAGTGGACCGAGCTGACGTACCAGGAAATCCTGGCCGGCAATTCCGCCTTCCTCGTCTTCCCGCTGGCGCTGCTGCTGGTGTTCCTGGTGCTCGCCGCGCAGTACGAAAGCCTGACGCTGCCGATCGCGATCATCCTGATCGTGCCGATGGGCCTGCTCGCCGCCATGACCGGCGTCTGGATCTCGGGGGGTGACAACAACGTCTTCACGCAGATCGGGCTGATCGTGCTGGTGGGGCTGAGTGCGAAGAACGCGATCCTGATCGTGGAGTTCGCACGCGAGCTCGAATTCGCCGGCCGAACGCCGATCCAGGCCGCCATCGAGGCCAGCCGCCTGCGGCTGCGCCCCATCCTGATGACCTCGCTGGCCTTCGTGATGGGCGTGCTGCCCCTGGTGCTGTCGACCGGTGCCGGCTCCGAGATGCGCAAGGCGATGGGCGTGGCGGTGTTCGCCGGGATGATCGGCGTGACGGCCTTCGGCCTGTTCCTGACGCCGGTGTTCTACGTGCTGCTGCGCCGGTTGACTGGCAACCGCCCGCTCAAGCAGCACGGCGAGGTGCCGCACGACGTCGAGGCGTTTGCCCCGGCCGGTGACCTCTCGGCGGCGCATGGCGCCGGCGGCGGCGCCCCGCTGCATCCGCACCCCGCGGCACCCCGCCACCCGATCGAATGAACGGCGCACGACGCCCGACGCAGGAGCCTTTCCTCATGACTAGCTTTTCATCCTCTCTCGCTCGCTGGCTCACGCCGCTGGCCGCCGCGCTGGTGCTCGCTGGCTGCGCCTCGGTCGGCGAGCTGCCGGCCACGGTGGCCGCCCCGGCACAGTTCAAGGAAGCGCCGACGGCGCAGACCGGCACGGCGCCCGTGCAGCCGGCCGGCGACTGGTGGCGCGCCTTCAACGACCCCGTGCTCGACGACCTGGTGGCGCGTGCGGCCGTCAACAACACCAGCATCCAGCAGGCCGCCGCGCGGCTGGCCGAAGCGCGCGCGCTGGCGCGCAGCGTCGACTCGGACCGCTCGTTGCAACTCGGCCTGGGTGGCGGGGCCAGCCGGGCGCAGGGCCTGGACCGCAACCAGAGCAACCGGCCGTCGACGCTGTTGAACGGCGGCGCCAGCGTGTCGTACGAACTCGACCTGTTCGGCCGCCTGTCAGGTGCCAGCAATGCTGCGCTGCTCGATGCACAAGGCAGCGCCGCATCGCTGCAGAGCGCCCGGCTGCTGGTGCAGGCCGAGGTCGCGCAGAACTACCTGGCGCTGCGCGCGCTCGACGACGAGCGCACGCTGATGCGCGACACCGTCGAGGCCTACCGCGACACGCTGCGCCTGACCGAGCGGCGCGAACGCGCCGGCGACCTGGCCGAGCTCGACGTGGCGCGCGTGCAGACCGAGCTGGCTTCGACCGAATCCGACGCACTGGCGCTCGACCGGCAGCGCGCGCTCGCGGAACACGCGCTGGCCGTGCTGTTGGGCGAGACCGCCTCGCAGTTCAGCCTGACGCGCGAGGCATGGCGCACGGCGCTGCCGCGCATCCCCGCCGGCTTGCCGTCGACCGTGCTCGAGCGCCGGCCCGACGTGCTGGCCGCGCAGAAGACGGTAATGGCCGCGCAGGCCCGCGTCGGCGTGGCGCAGACGGCCTGGTTCCCGAGCATCTCGCTGACCGGCGGCGGCGGCTATGCGTCGTCGGACCTGGGCGACCTGTTCAAGTGGTCGGCCCGCTCATGGGGCATCGGCGCGCTGCTGTCGCTGCCCATCCTCGACGGCGGGCGGCGCGAAGCCGGCGTGCAGAGCGCCTCGGCCCAGCTCGACGGCGCGCTGGCCACGTATCGGTCGCAGGTGCTGGTGGCCTTCCGCGAGGTCGAAGACCAGCTCGCATCGCTGCGGCTGCTCGATGAACAGGCGGCGGTGCAGGCGCGGGCGGTGAGTTCGGCGGCGCGGGCCACGGCGTTGTCGGACACCCGCTACCGCAACGGCTACGTGAGCCAGCTCGACCTGTTGGACGCCCGCCGCAGCGAGCTGCGCAACCGCCGCCAGGCGCTGCAGGTGAGGGCGTCGCAGTACCAGGCGACCGTGGGCCTGATCCGCGCGATCGGCGGAGGCTGGGGCGATGCTCAGTTGGCCGCAGCAGAACCGGCAGCGGCCACGCGCATGAGCTCGGCCACGCCAAGGGAAAAGGCGCTGGAGTAAGTGGGTTGTGCCACGGCCGCGGTGCAGGCGGGGCGGTAGTACAGCGCGTCGGAGCCGGGGACCGGCTCGGAGGCGGCCATCATCATCCAGATGTACTGGCCATCGGCGCGTTGCTGGACCGTGAGGGCGAGGTCGTGGGTGGCTTGCATGTAGTCAATTGTATTAACTTTCATGCGCCGTCCCGCCCGGCACAGGGTCGCCGGGCCACCTGCAGGTGCTGCCGGCGACGTTTGAACCGATCACTCCACCGCACGTGTCGCCGCGTCGGCAAGCGCCGCGCGCATCATGGCGATGGCGCGCCGATAGGGCTCGGCGAAGCCGTCGAGCGCCGCATCCGGCGCGAGCCAGCGGAAGCGGAAGACCAGGCCGTCTTCTTCCGGGCTGCCGCTGGCAACGTGCTCGAAGGTCTCGGGCAGCGCGCCGCCCGTTCGCAGCAGGTAGACATGCCACAGCTGGGCATGGCGGTGCACATTGCCTTCCACCCCGGCTTCGCACTCGCGGTCCATCGTGCCCAGCGACTGCAGCGCCCCGTCGTGCACGATGCCCGATTCCTCCAGCAGCTCGCGGCGCACGGCGTCGTCGGGCGTTTCGCCGGGTTCGACCGTGCCCTTGGGCAGCTGCATGCCGCCATCTTCCGGATGGTCGAACACCAGCAGGCGGCCGCGGCTGTCCACCAGGCAGGCGCAGGCCTTGAGGACCGGGCTGCGGGCCTCGGCGGCCATCAGGCGCCCGACAAGGCCGCCTTGACCGCGGCGCTGACCTGGCCCATGTCGGCCTTGCCAGCGAGTTTCGCCTTGACCGCGCCCATCACTTTGCCCATGTCGCCCGGGCCCTTGGCGCCCAGTTCGGCGACGATCGCCTTCACTTCGACCGCCACTTCCTCGGCGCTCATGCGCTGCGGCAGGTAGACCTCCAGCACCTTGATCTCGGCCGATTCCTTGTCGGCCAGATCGGCACGGCCCCCGGTCGTGAAGGCGGCGATCGAGTCCTTGCGCTGCTTGACCATCTTGTCGACGATGGCCACGACCAGGGTGTCGTCGAGCTCGACGCGCTCGTCGACTTCCTTCTGCTTCATGGCAGCCAGCAGCAGACGGATGGTGCCCAGGCGCTCGCTGTCCTTGGCGCGCATCGCCGTCTTCATGTCTTCGGTGATCTGTTCCTTGAGGGTCATGGCTTTCTTCTTTCTTCTCGACGGACAAAAACAAAAGCCGCGGCAGGTTTCCCCGGCGCGGCTCGGTTCACTGGCGTGGGCCAGTGAAGCGCTGCTTAGAACAGCTTCTTGGGAAGCTGCATGCTGCGCACGCGCTTGTAGTGGCGCTTGACGGCCGCAGCCTTCTTGCGCTTGCGCTCGGCCGTCGGCTTTTCGTAGAACTCGCGGGCGCGCAGGTCGGTCAGCAGACCGAGCTTTTCGATGGTGCGCTTGAAGCGACGCAGTGCGACGTCGAAGGGCTCGTTTTCTTTAACGCGGATGGTGGTCATTGATAAATCGTTGAACTGAAGTTGGCCGGGGGAGATCGAGGCCCCAGGCCGGGGTTCCTCAACTGAAAATTTGGAGGCCGTTGAGGGGAGGCCAAAGTTAGCCAGATATTATAGACCGAATGCTGCAGCACGCCTTTTTGCTCAATGGGACGTACCGACTCGCGATGGCCGGGACGCTGGCCGTGCTGCTTGGCGCCTGTGCAACGCCTGTTCCTCCGTCGGCGAGTCCAAAGGCCATCGTCAGTGTGGCGTGGACCACGGCAGACTTCGCCACACCGATCCACCAGGCTTTCGCATGCCAGCCCGTCGGCATCCTGGTCACGACGCGCGGCTACCAACCGGGCGAGGCGATGACCCTCAAGATCGGCGAAACGCACGATGCCGGTTTCCAGCGGACGCTGCACGGGACGGTCGATGCCGATGGCAAAGCGCGTTTGAGCTGGCAAAACGACACGTGCGACGCGATGGATGCGCCCAACGGTGTGCCACCGAACCCCGCTGACGAAGAAAAGCGCTGAATCAACCGGGCTGCAGTGCCTGTGCACACGCATACGCGCTGGCCCAAGCCCATTGAAAGTTGTAACCGCCCAGCCAGCCTGTCACATCGACCACCTCGCCGATGAAATAGAGGCCGGGCTGCTTCGATTCCATGGTTTGCGACGACAGGTCGCGCGTGTCCACGCCGCCCGCCGTCACTTCTGCCTTTTTGTAGCCTTCGGTCCCGGTCGGCGTGATCTGCCAGCGCGCGATGCGCTCCGACAACTGCGCGAGCGCGCGGTCGGGTGCCTCGTTGATCGGACGCTGTAGCGCAGGCTCGTTGCCGACCCATGCATCCGCCAGCCGGGACGGCACCAGCGCCGCCAATTCGTTCACGATCTTCTTGCGCGAGCGCGACTTGGCTTCGCCGAGGGTTTCGGCCACGTCCGTGCCGGGCGCAAAGTCGATGCTCAGCGGCATGCCTTCGCGCCAATAGCTAGAGATCTGCAGCACCGCCGGGCCGGACAGCCCGCGGTGCGTGAAGAGCAGGTCTTCGAGAAAGTGCATGCGCTGCTTCTTGCTGCCGGTCTCGATCTGTACCGGCAATGCGAGGCCGGCCAGGCTTGCATACGGCGCCCATCCTTCACCGGCGAAGGTCAGCGGTACCAGCGCCGGTCGCAGCGCGACCATGCGCAGGCCGAACTGCTGGGCGATGCGGTAGCCGAAGTCGCTCGCGCCGAGTTGCGGGATCGACAGCCCGCCGGTGGCGATCACCACCTGCGGCGCATCGACCGGGCCGCGGTCGGTTTCCAGGCGGTAGTGCCCGCCTGCAGTACCTTCGGGTGCGGTGTACGCGATGCGCTTCACGCCGCACGGCTGCCAGCGCACGACACCGCCTGCATCGCACTCGGCCAGCAGCATGTCGATGATCTGCTGCGACGGTCCGTCGCAGAACAACTGGCCCTTGTGCTTCTCGTGGTACGCGATGCCGTGCTTGTCCATCAACCCGATGAACTGCTGTGGCGTGTAGCGCGACAGGGCCGAGCGGCAGAAGTTCGGGTTCTCGCTCACGAAGTGGCGCTGCGGCGCGCGCACGTCGATGTCGCGGTTGGTGAAGTTGCAGCGGCCGCCGCCCGAGATGCGGATCTTCTCGGCCACGCGATCGCTGTGGTCGATGAGCAGCACACGGCGTCCGCGCTGGCCCGCTTGCGCGGCGCAGAAGAGCCCGGCGGCGCCCGCGCCGATGACGACGGCGTCGAACATCAACGCGCTGTCGTCCCGTCGGCGGTGATCACCGGCGGCGGGTTGTATTTGAGGTGGCCGACATAGCGCAACGGTTGCGTCGCGGGAATCGACGGCACGTCGCCCTCGCGCATGTGCAGCAGGTCGGCCGGGCTCACCCAGCGCGGGTCGGCGGTAGTCACGGGCAGGCCCGCCTGGTTGTAGGCTTCCAGCACGAACTGCGAACAGAAGAACTGGTCGTCGCGGCTCGCACCGAGTTGCACCGTGGCGAAGCCGCGCAGACAGAAATCGCGCGCGGCGCCGGGGATCAGCGGCAGCTCGCAGATGCGTCGGTTGAGCACGAAAGGTGCGTTCAGCAACACACCGACGGTGTTGTAGCGCGTGCCGACCTGCGACAGCGCCCAGCTACGCAGGCGCCGTGCATGCTCGGCGTCGATGCCGGGGTGACGGAAGGCGACCACCATCTGCTCCTCGGCCACCACGTCGTCGATGCGTCGTGCACGCACGCCGTCGCCCACGGCTTCGGCGACCTGCCCGTCACCGATGTACAGCACCGCATGGCTCACCGGCGAGAAGGTCCCCAGCCGGATGCCGAAGGAGCCCAGCGTCGCGACCGACGTGAGCAGGATGTCCCCCGGCTCCAGCGCGCTCGACGCGATCAGCTCGCCGCCGTTGCCCGGCGCGATCGCCGAACTCTGGACGTTGAGCCGCGGCAGCCCGCCGTTCTCTGCGGATTCAAAGCGCGAGGCGCAGCCGGCCAGCAGCAGGGCGGCGCAGAGCAAGGAGGCGCCACGCAGGCGAGTCGGGTCCAAGGCGCTCACCCCTTCCACACGAACGGAAACTTCAGCTGCTTGAAGAAGCCGTTGGGCACGTAGTCGCCCAGCACGCCGTAGCGTTCCGGCCAGAGCTTGGTGCTCTTCACCGCCGTGCCGAAGAGGTAGTCGAGAAAGGCGTAGTGCGCTGCGTAGTTGCGGTCGAGCGCTTCCTGGTCTTGCGCATGGTGCCAGTGGTGGAAGTTCGGCGTGACGATCAGGTAGCGCAGCGGCCCGAGCCGTACGTTCACGTTGCAGTGGTTGAACACCGCCTGGAAGCCGACCACCACGATGTACGCGTCGATGACTTCCTTGCTGAAGCCCAGCACATAGATCGGCGCCAGCACCAGCGTGCGCGTGAGCAGCAGCTCCAGGATGTGCTGACGCGAGCCGGCCATCCAGTCCATGCTCTTGACGCTGTGGTGCACCGCGTGCAGGCGCCAGAGCACCGGCACCTCGTGGTAGGCGCGGTGCGTCCAGTACTGCACCAGGTCGGCCACCAGGATGATCAGCAGCACGCCGGCCCAGAACGGAAGGCCGGCGATCCAGCCGCGAATGCCGTCGTTGGCGGCCCAGCCGAAGAGCTTGTGCACCAGCAGGTTGGTGGCCAGCAGCACGAAGCCCACGATCATGTGGTTGACGACGAAGTGATGGAAGTCGGTCTGCCATTCGGCGCGGAACACCGGCTGGTCCTTGCGGTGCGCGAACAGCTTCTCGATGAAGATGAAGATCAGCGCCGAGCCCAGCAGGTCGAGGATGAACCAGTCCAGGCCGATGTAGGGCGTGTTGTCCGCGAAGTCGTTCACCGGCACCTTGTGGCCGCCCAGCAGCGCTGCCGAGACGATCAGCAGGAAGGCCGCCGACGACAGCCAGCGCGAGCGGTTGAACACGATGTTGACCAGCGCCAGCCCGCCCGCCACGACCATCGCGACCAGCAAGATGGTGCGCATGAGGTCGACGTTGTAGCTGCGGCGCAGCTCGGGCGTGGTGAGGTACTGCGGGAAATGGAAGGCCAGCACCCCGAGGAAGCACAGGATGCCCAGGCTCAGCGCGATGGTGCCCGTGACCAGGCCCTTGCCGCGCTGCAATTCGCCGTGGCTACCGGCCAGTTCATTGAGTTTGTCGAGGTCCAGCATTTCAGCTCGTTTTCCACTGGCATCTGAAGTGGAGGATTGTTAGAGGCGCACCAGCGGCGTCATGGCAAAGGTGCAGGAGCGTCACAGAAAGCTGGTTGCGCGCAACTATTTGTCGCGTTTCCAATCCGGATCGCGCGCCGCCGCCATTCCTGCTGCTTATTATCTCGCCGCGTAACAAACAGTATGCCTGCCACGGCACGAGCGGGCAGCTGGCATTTCGATTCAGGGGGAGATGGATGAGCCGTTACCGCATTGCCGGTGTATCAATCACCGAGACAGATATCGTGCTGACGTTGGCCGATGGCCGCACGCTGGCGACGCCGATCCGCCGCTACATCCGCGTGGAAAAGGCAACGCCGTCAGAGCGGCTTGCCTGGGCGCTGACGGACGACGAACACGGCCTGAACTGGCCCGCGCTGTGGGCGCCGCATCCACAAGGCATGGTCGATGTGTGGGACATCCTGCAGGACGCGCTGTATGAAGAGGCCCTTGGTCGACTCAAGGACGCAGGATGGAAGGTGTCTGCGATCACAAAGCGGGACTACGAACTGGTCGCGCTGTGGCGCGCCGAAGCCGACATCAACAATGGAGGCTTTCTGCAGTTTCTCGGGAATTGGGGCGAGGACAATCTGCTCGTCGCCATCGCTTCGTTGGAGGCTATAGGTGCGAAAGAGGCCGTCCGCATCCTGCGTGCCATGTATGCGGTGGTTGAACCATACGGCCAGACCGAGGAAGTCGTCTCGCTGGCGGAACTGCCCGGCCTGTTGTCAGAGGCAGAGCGTGATCGTCTCTATGAACTCGACCAGGCTTTCTGGGCCTACCCGGACCCGTTGTCCAGGCTCGTGGTGGAGCACTACGGCGCGGACGCAGGGGTGCCATGAAGGCACGTGCGGCATTCGACTGGAAGGGCCTGGAGGAGGCGGCCATGGAGCATGTGATCGCGACCGTGCGCCAGGTGCGCGAGGCGCATCCAGACGAGCGCATCTACGGTGCGATGTTCCATGCGTTCTACGGGGATGGCTCGGTCATCTACTGGCCCTGCCTGACGGTGGGTACCGAGGAGACGCTGGCGCAGGTCGAGACGCGGTACCGCGCAGAACACGGGCCTGAATACGAGGTGGATGTTCGCTGGTCGGGGGCGGACCTCGTCCATCACAGCGAGCCGGGTGGTGCCGAGGATGCATGGGCCATGAGTTGCCACGGATTTGCCGCACGCGATGGAAGTTTCGCTGCGTGGGAAAAGGTCTATGACCGGTTTTTGCACTGCTTCCCGCGTGCTGCCAGGCGCGCCCGCACGGCGCTTGTCCGGACAGGTGCCGTCGGCAAGGACTTCGTCGTCATTGCCGCGGACGAAGCCGGTGAGCTCGTGCCGCTGAGCCTCACCCAGGCGCAGGTGCGCAGGCATTTTCCGAAATATGACAAGGCCGAGCAGGAGCGGCAGCGTATCGCGGCACTCCCAGTGGAGGCGCGGATCGCGGAGTTGCTGCCACATGCGGTGCAAGGTGTCAGTGAGCCTGGCATCCTGGTCGGCGAATACGAGGGATTGCTCCGCCAGGTCGGAGAACCCGCGGTCGCTGCGCTGGTCGATGTCGTCACAGGGGCCGCACAAGGAGCGCCTGTCCACGCAATCATGCTGCTGGCCGAGATCAACCACGACACTCCGGCGCTGGTCGACGCCCTGACCGCGGCCATGCTCGACCGGAAAGCCGATATCAGCACGCGTGCCTGGGCGGCTGCTGCGCTTGCGCGACTCGACCACATGGGCCTTGTCGTGGCGCACCTTCCGGCGTTGCCCGTCGAAATCGCAGCCCGGGGGATTGCTGCGCCATACCGCTCCTTCCGTGACCGTGGCAAGCATCGCCCGCTCGACTACCGCCCGTTGGAGGCCGCGCTGCGCATGCATCCGCAGATTGAAGCCGCGCTTGCCCCGGAGCTTGCACCGGGGCGCGGCTATTGCACTATCACCGACGAGGAGGTGGCGGCGGCCCGGGCCGGCCTGGATTCCACCTTCGAGTTGATCCGCATCCATGCGGCGACCGTGCTGGAAGATCACGAAGGGAAGTTGTGATGACCCACCCCATGCCACCACTCGCGCTTCACCCGCTGCTGCGAGGGAATTTCTCACAGTCCAACATGGCGTTGCCTTGGAACTTCGCCGCAGTGGATGACTGGACCACGATGCAGATCGGTTACCGGGTACACGGCGTCACAGGAGAACGTCTCGTCAGCACCGATGAAGGTGGTTGGCATCCGGACTGGTGGGTGTTCGCGTCGAACTATTTTGCGGACCCTTTTCTCATCGACCTGCGCGACGGCGAATCCGGTTTTCCTGTCCTGTTTGCCCATCACGGCGCGGGGCGGTGGGATGCCATCCGCATTGCCGATTCCGCCGCACAGTTCGAAGGCTGGCTTCGTGCGCTGGGCGAGTTGGCTGCGCAGCCGCAACAGGCTGCGGAATTCGTCGAATTGCACATGCCGCGCAACGAATTCTGGGCTGAGGCGGCTACCGGCTTCCGCGAAGAAGACGAGGATTCGGACACATGACAAACAAGACGTTCACCGAGAGCGACATCCGCGCCCTCGTAGACGAAGCGCTCACGCGCACGCCGCGCGGTGGCTTTCCTGAAATCGAACGCCGCGAGGGGTTGACGCCCGGAGTGCTGTTCGATTGGGTCGAGCGCTACGGCCCGCCGCGCCCACCCATGCCGTTTTCGGCGCTGCACTTCTGGATCGGTAACACGCCATTGTCGGAGCACGATTTCGGCATGTATTTCAACTATGCGGAGGATTACTGGGCGCACGACGTGGAGGACATCGAGGCCGGCCAGGAAGACATGACCGGCTGCGGCTTTTGCATCGATCTGAACACGCGCTTCCTGTACGACGAAGACCTGCTACTGGTGATATGGCTGGCCGAATCCGCGCCCGTGGCGCAAGTGGTGGCGCACAGCACGCTGGAAGCGGACGCTTCCGCGCAGGCCATCGTGGCGGCCTGCGCCCAACGAGGCATCCACACCGCCAACGCGATGTTCGTGTACGCCGACCCGACGCAGGCGATTGCGGATACGGAAAAGCGCTACAACGGACTGCCATACATCGGTCTTTTCACCAGCAAGGACATCAGATGACCGGTTCTCGGAAACCCCAGATACCCGGTGCCAACCCGCCCGCCAGTGAAGATGACATCCTTCGTTGCGAAGCAAGTATCGGTGTGGCGCTGCCAGCCTGGTTGCACGATCAACTGTTGTGTGAGAACGGCTGGGAGGTCACGGACACGCACGGCCCCACCCGGAAGAAATGGCGTTTCCTGCCGGTGCTCGACCGCTCGGACCGCAAGCGCATGTCGGCAACGGCGGAAGACATCGCACACCACACGCGGCAATTGCGTTCGACACCGCATCTTGCGGCTGGCGTGCCGCCGGGTGTGGTCGTGGTGGCTTTGGCATGGCATGAGAACACCCGGCTCGTGTTGCTGCCGGACCCTGCAGACCCGGCACGGCTGGGCGATGCGTTGTACCGGCAGAACGGTGTCGCGTTGCCGCTGGAGGGTACGTTCGCTTTCGAGACCCTCGGCCGCAAGCCACAGCCCGCGCCTGGCTCGCGGCTGCGGCCGGCGGGGGAACTGCCGGCATTCCGCTACCACCCGGACCCGGTGGCGACCGGCGCGGTCGGGGCAGCACCCGACGCCGTGTGTCCGTGCTGTGGGCTGTCCACAGGCTGGGCGTATCGCATGCAGCCCTACGGCGCTGGCAACCAGCCGGACCACCTCTGCCCGTGGTGTATCGCGGATGGCAGCGCGGCGGCGCGCTTCGGCTCGGAGTTCGTGAGCGACTTCGCCTCGGGCGAGGTTCCGAAAGAGGTCGTGGACGAGATCAACCTGCGTACGCCGGGCTACCTGAGCTGGCAGGGCGAGCGCTGGCAGGTGTGCTGCGGCGATGCAGCAATATTCCTCGGCCCCGTCGGTTGGGATCGGTTGCAGGCATTGCCCGATGCGCAGCAGTTGATCATCGATGACGGTTGGTCTGTCGATGCCTTGACGAACATGCGCGCGGATGGCGATGTGTGTGCGTATCTGTTCCGTTGCAGTCACTGTGGTCGGCACCTTGCGCATGCGGATGCATCATGAACAGCAAGCCCATCGAGCAAAGAAGGACGGTGGCCAGACGATGGCCGCTACGACTGGGTTGGGGTGTCGTGACGGCGTTGGCGGCGCTGGGCGCGCTGGCCTGGAGCGCGCAGGCCAGCGTTCCGACGCGCTCGCAGCATCTGGCGGCGATCCAGACGCGAATGGCCACAGGCCTTCCGATGCGTGATGGGGTGGACAGCCTGTTCAGGCAGAACGGCTTGCACGTCATGTACAACGCCCCTTGGGGTCTGTACTCCTACGCTTGCGTCAAGGACTGCATGGTGATCTCGTGGGGCGTCCTGGGGCGGGTCTATATTTTTTGACGGGCGCGACGATGCCTTGGGTCAGGTCCCGAAGGCGCAATCGCCCTGCGCCACCGCCGCCAAGCCGCGGAGCACGTCGCCCACCACGATCACCGCCGGGCTGCCCAGGCCGGCATCGGCCATGTCCAGGCACAGGCGCTCGAGCGTGGTCGCCACGTGGCGTTGTTGCGGCAGGCTTGCGTGCTGCACCACCACGACCGGCGTCGAAGCAGGCAGGCCCTGCAGCAGTTCGCGCTGGATGTGCGCTGCGCCGGCCACGCCCATGTAGATCACCAGGGTGAGGCGCGCGTGGTGCACCATGCCGGCCAGGCCGCGCCAGTCGGTCGGGTCCTGGTCGGCCCCGGCGCCGGTCCTGGCGTGGCCGGTGACGAAGACGACACCCTGCGCGTGGTCGCGGTGGGTCAGCGGCACGCCCAGTGCGGTCACCGCCGCCAGGCCAGCGGTGATGCCGTTGACCACGGCGACCTCGATGCCGGCCTCGCGCAGGTGTTCGACCTCCTCGCCGCCGCGGCCGAAGATGAACGGGTCGCCGCCCTTGAGGCGCACCACCGTCTCGCCTTCGCGCACGGCGGTGATCATGAGCTTCTCGATGAAGGCCTGCGGCGTGCTCTTGCAGCCGCCGCGCTTGCCGACGTAGACGATGCGCGCGCCGGGGCGGGCGTGGCCGAGGATGGCGTCGTTCACCAGGTCGTCGACGAAGAGCACGGTGGCCGCGGCGATGGCCTTGACCGCCTTGAGCGTCAGCAGTTCCGGGTCGCCGGGGCCGGCGCCGACCAGCGTGCAGGTGCCGTTGCGACGGTCGTGGGTGAGGTCGTTCATGCGTAGGTGGCCAGTTGTCGGATGTGCGCGACCTGCGTCGCGATCGCGTCGGGCACGGGCAGCTCGCCCGCCAGTACGCGGCGCGTGTAGTGCACGGTCGATGCGATGTCGAT
Source organism: Variovorax restrictus (assembly GCF_051216715.1). Lineage (NCBI taxonomy): Bacteria > Pseudomonadati > Pseudomonadota > Betaproteobacteria > Burkholderiales > Comamonadaceae > Variovorax > Variovorax restrictus. Next base: position 2,939,747 of record NZ_JBPJZH010000001.1, on the reverse strand, counting down.
CTCGGTGGGCAGGCCTGGCACGTCGGCGAGCGTGCCGGCCTGCTGCGCCTGCAGCTCCTGCCGCTCGCCGCGCACGTAGCCGTCGATCTGCGCGGTGCGGCGCGGGTCGGACACGACCTCGCCTTCGAGCCCGCGCGACAGCAGCGCCGTGGTGCCGGTGAGCGCGAAGGTGTCGCCCATCACCGTGGCGTAGGCCGGGTGCGTGTAGCTCGCAACCACCACGCAGGGGCCGGCGGTCGGTCGCATCAGCTTCACGACGCTGTGGCCGGGGTTGCGCAGGCCGACCACGCGGCGCACGTCGAGCAGCTTCTTGAGGGCCGGGTTCAGCAGCTCGGTCGGCGCGAAGGCCACCTCGCCATCGGCCACCGCGCGCACCGTGGCGAGCGCCGGCACGTCGAGCGCGGCCAGCACGTTCGACGCCAGCACGCGGCTCGATTCGCTGGCGCTGCCGTGCAGCAGCACCGGCAGGCCTTCTCGCGCCAGCAGCAGCGCGAGCAGCGGCGTGAGCACCGGCAGCTTGCGTGCGCCGTTGTAGCTGGGCAGCACGATCAAGGCGCGGCCGGCGGCGGGAAACAGGTTCAGCCGCGCGTGCGTGGCGTCGAGGAAGCCGGCCATCTCCTCGGGCGTCTCGCCCTTGATGCGCATGGCCAGGCAGAAGCCGCCGATCTCGAGATCGGTGACGGCACCGTCCAGCACCTGGCCGAACAGGTCGGCCGACTGTTCGCGCGTGAGCGGCCTGGCGCCGCGCGCGCCGCGGCCGATTTCCTTGATGTAGTGGCTGATTCCCATGGGTGAATGGATTGTCCCGCAAGGCTTATGCCGGAAAGGGGAGTCGCTTATGCCCGCGGACGCACCAAGGACGTTCACGACAGTGCGACCTCGGACGCGGCGGCCACGGCCGGCGTGGCGTGCAGCATGCGTTGCAGCTCGGGCAGGCAGGAGCCGCAGTTGGTGCCGCATTTCAGCGCGTCCTGCAGTGCGGACAGGCGTTCGCGGTCCGAGCCCGTGCAGCGCGGCAACTGCAGCCGGATGACGCTTTCGGTCACGCCGAAGCAGCTGCAGACGACCCTGCCGCGCGCCTGCAGGGGCACCGGTGCCGTGGCGCCCGGACGCAGCAGCTGGCGGCCGAAGGCCTGAGCGGGCAACTGGTCCTGCAGCAGCGGCTTGAGCCAGGCTTCGGCGCGCGTGTCGCCGCCCAGCAGAAAGGCCTCGAGCCTTGCTTCCTGCGGATCGCCGTCCGAGCGCACCAGGCGCGCGGCGCGGTGCTGACCTTGACGCGCGTCGGCGTAACGCAGGGTCTCCGGCGCGGCCAGGCCGAGCAGGGCCTCGATCTCGGCCAGGAGTTCAGGCGATGCGGCTTCCGTGTCGGCCGCGCGGAACAGCAGCCCGCTGCGCTCGGCCGCGCCGCCCGCCAGCGCGCCGCCGCTGCCGAAGGGCACGCAAGTGGCGAAGGCGAAGCGCGGCATCAGTGCGCGCAAGGCGGTCTGCGCCGCGAGCACCCGGTCGCCGGGCAGCCAGGCCACCGCGAGCAGCGACCAGGGCAACTCCGCCTTCGCAATCTGCACGGCCGCGTGCTTGAGTTCGGGCTGCTTTGAATCGGGGCAGAACACCGGGGTGCTCAGGGCGTTGACGCCCGCCAGCCGCTCGCCGCTGCTCGACCGGCCGCTCAGCGCCTCTTCGCCCCAGTGCATGGCGATGAAGCTCTGGCCCGGGCCGATGTCGGTGCTGCCCTGCGCCGGCAGCACGATCGCGCCGCGCTTGGATGCGACCTGCACGAGCTCGCCGTCGCGGATCTCGCGGCGCGCCATGTCCTCCGGGTGCATCTGCACGACCGGCTCAGGCGCGTGGCCGAACAGGCGGCCCAGCGTGCCGGTGCGGCTCATGCCGTGCCACTGGTCGCGCAGGCGGCCGGTGTTGAGCGAGAAGGGGTAGCGGGGTTCACGGACTTCGGCCACCGGCTGGTAGGCGACGTCGTAGAAGCGGGCGCGGCCGTCTGGCGTGGGGAACACGCCGTCTTCGTACAGGCGCGCGCGGCCGGTCGATTGACCTTCTGGCAAGGGCCATTGCTGCGGCCCTCTCGCCTCCAGCATCGCCCAGCTCAGGCCAGTGATGTCGAGGTCGCGCCCACGGGTGCTCTCGCGGTGCTCGTTCCAGATCGCCTCGGCACCAGCTTCGGTGTCGAGCGCGTAGGGGAAGAGCGGCGCGGCGCTGCGCGACGGCAGCACCGCTTCGAGACGCTGCGCGAAATCGGCGACCGCCGACCAGTCATGCCGCGTAGCGCCCGGTGCCGGCACGGCGGGGCGCACGCGCGAGATGCGGCGCTCGCTGTTGGTCACGGTGCCGATCTTCTCGCCCCAGGTCGTGGCGGGCAGCAGCAGGTCGGCGTAGGTGCAGGTCGCGGTGGTCGCAAAGGCTTCCTGCACGACGACGAACTCGCAGCGCTCCAGCGCGCGCCGAACGGTGGCCTGGTCGGGCATCGACTGGGCGGGGTTCGTGCAGGCGATCCACAGTGCGCGGATCTCGCCGTCCGCTGCGGCCTGAAACATCTCGATCGCCGTTTTGCCTTGCGTCGCAGGCACATCGGGCACCCCCCACAGCGCCGCCACTTCGGCGCGGTGCGCCGGATTGGCCAGGTCGCGGTGGGCACTCAGCAGATTCGCCATGCCGCCGACCTCGCGACCGCCCATCGCGTTGGGCTGGCCGGTGAGCGAGAAGGGCCCGGCGCCGGGCCGGCCGATCTGCGCGGTCGCCAGATGCAGGTTGATCAGCGTCGCGTTCTTCGCGGTGCCGGAGGACGACTGGTTGAGGCCCTGGCAGTACAGGCTCAGCGTCGCGGCCGACGTCGCGAAGAGGCGCGCCGTGGTCAGCAGGTCGGCCGGGTCGATGCCGCAGACCTGCGCCACGCGCTCGGGCGTGCAGTCGCGCACCGTCGTCGCCAGCGCGTCGAAGCCCGTGGTGTGCGCGGCCATGTAGCCGGGCTGGGTCCAACCTTCGCGCAGCATCAGGTGCAGCAGGCCATGGAACAGCATCACGTCGGTGCCGGGCTGGATTGCCAGGTGCAGGTCGGCGATCTCGCAGGTGTCGGTGCGGCGCGGGTCGACCACGACGATCTTCATCGCCGGGTTGGCCCGCTTCGTATCCTCGATGCGGCGGAACAGGATGGGGTGCGCCCAGGCAGTGTTGCTGCCGACGATAAACAGGCACTGCGCATCGTTGAAGTCGTCGTAGCAGGCGGGCGGCGCATCGGCGCCCAGCGTCTTCTTGTAGCCCGCGACCGCGCTGCTCATGCACAGGCGCGAGTTGGTGTCGATGTTGTTGGTGCCGATCAGGCCCTTGGCCAACTTGTTGAAGACGTAGTAGTCCTCGGTCAGCAGCTGGCCGGAGATGTAGAAGCCGACGGCGTCCGGGCCGTGGTCGCGGATCACCTGGGCGAACTTGGCGGTGGCGGTGTCGAGCGCATCGTCCCAGGTGATGGCCGCAGGCGTCGTGCCGCGTTCCGCGCGCCGCATCGGCTGCAGCAGGCGCGTCTGCATCGTGACCGCGGCCGTCGCCGTGAGGTGCAGCGTCGAGCCCTTGGTGCACAGCCGGCCGAAGTTGGCCGGATGGTCCGGGTCACCGCGCACGCCGGTGATCTGCGCGCCTGTGGATTCGATGATCACGCCGCAGCCCACGCCGCAATACGGGCAGGTGGAGCGGGTCTCGTGCGCAGTGCTCATACGACCGGAGCGCCGAACATCAGCTGGCCGCGGATGTCCCGCACGCTGCGGCCTTCACGCAGCAGCTCGAAGTACCAGCTGCCGTCGGCCGTGTCGCCGTACAGGCAGGCGCCGACCAGCTTGTCTTGCTTGATCACCAGCTTCTTGTAGACGCCGCCGGCCGGGTCGCGCAGCACGATGGCCTCGGTGCCTTCGCCGCCCATGAAGTCACCGGCACTGAAGAGGTCGATGCCGGTCACCTTCAGCTTGGTCGACGTGAGCGACCCCACGTAGCGGCCGTAGCCCATCTCGGCCAGGTGGTTGGCAGCCACGCGCGCCTGCTCGAACAGCGGCGCGACCAGGCCGTACGCGATGCCGCGGTGCGCCGCGCATTCGCCCACCGCGTAGATGCGGGCGTCGGTCACGGTCTGCAGCGTGTCGGTGACGACGATGCCGTGCTGGCAGTGGAGCCGCATCGATTCGGCCAGCGCGACGTTGGGGCGGATGCCGACCGCCATCACCACCAGGTCGGCGGGCTCCTCGTCGCCGTCCTTGAAGCGCACGGCGCGCACGCGGCCCGCGCCGTCGTCCAGCAATTCCTGCGTATGCGCGCCCAGGCGGAACTTGAGGCCGCGGTCTTCGAGCGACTCGCGCAACAGGCCGGCCGCCACCTCGTCGAGCTGGCGGTTCATCAGCCATTCGCTGACATGCACCACGGTCACGGCCATGCCGCGCAGCATCAGGCCGTTGGCTGCTTCCAGACCCAGCAGGCCGCCGCCGATGACGACCGCGTGCCGGTGCGTCTTGGCGGTGTCGATCATGGCCTGCGTGTCGGCGATGTCGCGGTAGGCGATCACGCCCTCGAGGTCCTTGCCCGGTACCGGCAGCACGAAGGGATGGGAGCCGGTGCACAGCAGCAGGCGATCGTAAGGCGCCTCGGTGCCGTCGTCGGCGCGCACGATGCGCCGCACGCGGTCGACCTCGACCACCCGGCGGCCGGCATGCACCGTGATGCCGTGTTCTTCGTACCACGACCACGGGTTCAGCACGATCTCGTCGAGGCCCTGCTCGCCCGCCAGCACCGGCGACAGCAGGATGCGGTTGTAGTTGGGGTGCGGCTCCGCGCCGAACACGGTGATGTCGTAGAGCGCCGGATCGATCTTGATCAGCTCCTCGAGCGTGCGGACGCCGGCCATCCCGTTGCCCACGAGCACCAGCTTCTGCTTCTGCTTCTTCTTCTCCACGCGCATGTCCATGGCGGTTCCCGGCGTGTGGCGCTCAGGCCGCCTTCTCGACGTGGCCTTGCCGCGTGTAGAGGAAGTCGATGACCGCCTTGCGGTAGTGCACGTAGTCGCGGTCCTCGGCCAGCTCGACCCGGTTGCGCGGGCGTGGCAGGTTCACCGGCAGCACCTCGCCGATCGTGGCCGAGGGGCCGTTGGTCATCATCACGATCTTGTCGGACAGCAGCACCGCCTCGTCCACGTCGTGCGTGACCATCACGACCGTGCTCTGCGTTTTCTGCACGATGGCGAGCAGTTCGTCCTGCAGGCGGGCGCGGGTGAGGGCGTCGAGCGCACCGAAGGGCTCGTCCATCAGCAGCACCTTGGGTTCCATCGCCAGCGCACGGGCGATGCCCACGCGCTGCTTCATGCCGCCGGAGATCTCGCCGGGCCGCTTGCCTGTGGCGGGTGTGAGGCCGACCAGCGCGAGGGCCGCGTCGGTGCGGGCCTTCAGCTGCGCCTTGCTCTCGGTCGCCGCGAAGACGCGCTCCACGCCGAGATAGATGTTCTCGTAGCAGGTGAGCCAGGGCAGCAGCGAATGGTTCTGGAAGACCACCGCGCGCTCCGGGCCGGGGCCGGCGATTTCGCGGTTGGCGCACAGCAGCGTGCCGTGCGTCGGCTTGGTGAGGCCGGCGATCAGGTTCAGCAGCGTCGACTTGCCGCAGCCCGAGTGACCGATCAGCGCGACGAACTCGCCCTTGGCGACCGTCAGGTGGATGTCGCGCAGCGCCTGGAAGCTGCCCTTGGGCGTCTTGAAGGTCTGTTCGACATCGCTGATCTCGATGAACTTGTCTTCATTCATGACTTCACCTCTTCGAACGTGAACGCGGTGGCGATCTTGATGAGCGCGAATTCGAGCACCAGGCCGACCACGCCGATAACGAAGATCGCGATGATGATGTTGGCGACGTTGAGGTTGTTCCACTCGTCCCACACCCAGAAGCCGATACCCACGCCGCCGGTGAGCATCTCGGCGGCGACGATCACCAGCCAGGCGGTGCCCACGGCCAGGCGCACGCCGGTCAGCATGTAGGGCAGCACGGCGGGGAACAGGATCTTGGTGAGGATCTTCCATTCGCTCAGGTTCAGCACCTTCGCCACGTTCATGTAGTCGCTCGGCACGCGCTGCACACCGACCGCCGTGTTGATGACCATCGGCCAGATGGAGCAGATGAAGATGGTCCAGATGGCCGCCGGATTGGCGCCCTTGAAGACCAGCAGGCCGATCGGCAGCCAGGCCAGCGGCGACACTGGACGCAGCAGGCTGATGAGCGGGTTGAACATGCGCGAGAGGAACTCGAAGCGCCCGATGGCGAAGCCCGCCGGGATGCCCACCAGCGCCGCCAGGCCGAAGCCCAGTGCCACGCGCTGCAGCGACGACAGCACGTTCCAGCCCACGCCCTGGTCGTTCGGCCCCTTGCTGTAGAACGGATCGGCGAACACCGTCAGCGCCTGCTTGCCCGTGACCAGCGGCGAGGGGAAGCCGGTGGTGCTGTTCATCGCGATCAGCTCCCAGACCAGCAGCAGCAGACCGAAGCCGGCCAGCGGCGGCAGCACGCGCATCCAGAAGGCGCGCAGGTCGATCGGCTTGCGCGGCGCGGCCTGCACCGGCGCAAGCGCCGCAACGGCGGCAGCCTTGGCAGGCGTCGCGGCCGATGCGGTGGCCGGTGTGGAGAGAGGCACATTGGCCTCCAGCGGAGAATGAAAAACGGCGCTCACCATGGTGTTCTCCTCAGGCCTTGACCTTGAACGAATCGGCGTACTTGGCGGGGTCCTTGCCGTCCCACACCATGCCGTCCATCAGCTTGCTGGTGCGCATCGGTGACGCGGGCACAGGTGTCTTGGTGGCCGTCGCGGCCTGCTTGTAGATGTCGATGCGGTTGATTTCGGTCGCGACCTTGAGGTAGTCCGGGTGCGCCTTCAGCAGCCCCCAGCGCTTGTGCTGCGTGAGGAACCACATGCCATCCGACAGGTACGGGAAGTTGACCGCGCCGTCGTTGTAGAACTTCATGAAGTTCGGGTCGTCCCAGCTTTTGCCCATGCCGTTGACATAGCGGCCCAGGATGCGCTGGTTGATGGCGTCCACGCTGGTGTTGACGTAGCTCTTGTCGGCGATCGTCTCGGCCATCTTGTTCTTGTTCTGCAGGCCGGTGTCGATCCATTTGCCGGCTTCCAGAATCGCGGCGGTCACGGCACGCGCGGTGTTCGGGTACTTCTTGACGAAGTCGGCCGTGGTGCCGAGCACTTTCTCGGGGTGGTCCTTCCAGATGTCCTGCGTGGTGATGGCGGTCACCCCGATGCCGTCCATGATGGCGCGCTGGCCCCAGGGCTCGCCCACGCAGTAGCCGTCCATGTTGCCGATGCGCATGTTCGCCACCATCTGGGGCGGCGGCACCACGATGTTCTTCACGTCCTTGAACGGGTCGATGCCGGCCGAGGCGAGCCAGTAGTACAGCCACATCGCGTGCGTGCCGGTCGGGAAGGTCTGCGCGAAGGTGTACTCGCCCTTTTCCTTGGCGATCAGCTTGGCGAGCGAGGCCGCGTCGACCGCACCCTTGTCGGCCAGCTTCTTCGACAGCGTGATCGCCTGGCCGTTGTTGTTCAGGGTCATGAGCACGGCCATGTCCTTCTTGGTGCTGCCCACGCCGAGGTGCACGCCGTAGACCAGGCCGTACAGCACGTGGGCCATGTCGAGGTCGCCGTTGACCAGCTTGTCGCGCACACCGGCCCAGCTGGCTTCCTTGCTGGGCACGATCTTCACGCCGTACTTCTTGTCGATGCCCAGCACCGAGGCCATCACCACGCTGGCGCAGTCGGTCAGCGGGATGAAGCCGATCTTGACCTCCTCCTTCTCGGGCTTGTCGGAGCCCTGGGCGTAGGCAAGGGCGCGCAGCGCAGGGTCGATGCCGGCAGCACCGACAGCAGCCACCTGCAGCACGCGGCGGCGACTCAACTTCGTTTTCAGCAGATCGGTCATGGGGCGAACTCCGGAAGAAAAGGACAAAGCGAAAGACAAAAACAAAAAAGGCGTCCGCATCGCGTCGAAGCTGCTGATGAGCGAGCTTCGACGGATACGGACGCCTTTGTCCGGTTCGGTGGGCGACACCCTGCGTTGGATGCCACCTGCCTGCAGACCTACGTCGGTCTATGCAGCTTCACATGCAAGCGTTGTGCCAGCAGGGTGAAAGGTCGTCGCGCTATTGAAGTTGTAGCGGCCAGATGAGGAACGGCCAGGGGAGAACGACGGTTCGATCGTCCTTCAGGGTGCGGCACGCTTGTTGTGCAACGCACCAATCGCGCTCAGGGTTTCCCGTCCACGGGCAGGTATTCCGCCATCGAGAGCACTGATTCGGCCACGTCGATCAACCGCCGGTTCTGGTTCATCGCGGTCTGGCGCAGCATCTTGTGCGCCTCGGCCTCGCTCAGACGGCGGTGCGCCATCAGCAGGCCCTTGGCGCGCTCGACCAGCTTGCGCTCGTTGAGCGACGCACGCACGGTGTCGAGTTCGTCGCCCATGGCCTGCAGCCGTTGCGCCTGGTCCTGCACCAGGTCGAGGATGGATCGCTCCAACTGGCGCCCGTAGGCTGGCGCGCCGCTCGCCGCCGGGGCCACGGGCGGGGCATCGGGCTGGTCGAAGAAGGCCGACGACGCCGTCGCCGGTTGGTGCGCCATCTGCGCGAGCAGCGTCTCGTGGTTCGCCAGCTCGCCCCGGGCATGGCCGATCTTGGCGACGCACAGATGGTGCAGGTCCGCGGCCAGACGTTCCTCGACGGTCTGCATGGCGTCGATGCGGCGCGTGCAGCAGTCGAACCACACCGGGCTCAGGTTGGGGTCGAGCGCCACGCCGGTGGGCGCGGCGCAGGCGATGCGGCGCAGGCGCTCCAGCTCGGCGGTCTGGGCCGGCGGCAGGTGGGCCAGCCACTGCGCCTCCGGTTCGGGGCCGGAGAACTCCGAGAAGACCTGGAAGCAGCGCTCCTGCGATTCGATCAGGTGCAGCCATTGCTGCTGCCGTGCCGACTCGTTGCGGCCGGACGCGAAGGCGGCGGCGCCGCAGGCACGCTCCTGCCCGGCGAGTTCCTTGCCCTGCATGAAATTGAACATCGCCACCAGCAGCCGCGAAATCTCGGGGTCGGAGGCGCCGTCGGCGGCCTCGAACACCACCGCGAGCAGGCCGGCGATCACCTTGACGAAGGCGGCGGTTGCTTCCGTGGCTGGCATCTGCAGCGCGCCCACGCGCTGGCGCAGGGCCGGCAGGGCGTCCAGGCCCGGCACCACCCACGCGATGCGGCTGAACAGCCGGGCGCTGTTGCCCAGGCGGCGCGGGTCGGCTTCGAGCGCGTCGAAGCATTCGCGCACCGCCTGCTCGAGGCTGGTGCATTCGGCGATCTGCGCGCTCCGCTCGGCGGCGAAGCGCTGGCCACCGGAGGCCAACAGCACATTGGAGATGCCGCGTTCGCGCTGCAGTGCGTGCACCAGCCGGCCGATGGTGCCGACCAGCGCGCTGGTTCGCGACAGCTGATCGAGTTCGTCGATCTCGCTGCGCAGGGCGGCGATCAGGAAGCTCAGTCCGGATTTCATCGTGTCGTGGGCGTTCCGAAGGGCAGGGTGAAGGGGCATGCAGCAACATCCATGCCCCGAAAGCGGGCGCATCCTACACTCGCGGCCATGCTCGTATTGGGAATCGAATCGTCGTGCGACGAAACCGGCGTGGCGCTGGTCGAATGGGAGGGCGCGGCCGTGCCGCGTCTGGCCTCGCACGCACTGCACAGCCAGATCGCCATGCACCAGGCCTACGGGGGTGTGGTGCCCGAACTGGCCAGCCGCGACCACATCCGCCGCGTGCTGCCGTTGACGCAGACCGTGTTCGACGAGGCCGGCAAGCGGCTGGCCGATGTCGACGTCGTCGCGTACACCCGCGGGCCCGGCCTCGCGGGTGCGCTGCTGGTGGGGGCGGGCGTGGCCTGCGCGCTGGGCGCGGCGCTGGGCAAGCCGGTGCTGGGCGTGCACCACCTCGAAGGTCACCTGCTGTCGCCTTTCCTCAGTGAAGACCCGCCGGAATTTCCGTTCGTGGCGCTGCTCGTGTCGGGCGGCCACACCCAGCTGATGCGGGTCGACGGCGTGGGCCGCTACGAGATCCTGGGCGAGACCATCGACGACGCCGCGGGCGAGGCCTTCGACAAGTCCGCCAAGCTGATGGGCCTGCCATACCCCGGCGGGCCGTGGCTGGCCAAGCTGGCGGAGCAGGGCGACCCGGCAGCCTTCAAGCTGCCACGCCCGCTGCTGCACAGCGGCGACCTCGACTTCTCTTTCGCGGGACTCAAGACCGCCGTGCTCACCCAGGCCAAGAAGCTCGGCGACCAGCTCGAAGCGCGCAAGGCCGACTTGGCGGCGTCCACGCAGGCGGCCATCGTCGAAGTGCTGTTGAAGAAGAGCCTGTCGGCGCTGGCCGAAACCGGGCTGAAGCGCCTGGTGGTGGCCGGCGGCGTCGGCGCCAACCGGATGCTGCGCCAGCAGCTCGACGCCGCCTGCGCACAGCGCGGCGTGCGCGTGCACTACCCGGAGCTGCACCTGTGCACCGACAACGGCGCCATGATCGCCATGGCCGCCGCGATGCGCCTGCAGGCCGGTCTGCAGGAAGCGACCGAGGCCTACGCCTTCGACGTCAAGCCGCGCTGGCCGCTGGACAGTCTGGTCTGAATGCGGCCCACATGGCGGCGGCCTACTCCGACCGCTGCGCTGTCTTGCGCAGGCTGGACGGCCCGGAGCCCGTCCACCGGTTGACGGCCCGCCGCAGGCTGCGCGCGCTGGTGTAGCCCGAGCGCGTCGCCACCTGGGTCATCGACGCATCGGACTGCGTCACCAGGTTCAGCGTGCGGATGCGTCGGTCGTCGGTGATCAGCGCGCGGAAGCTCAGCCCCTCGTCGCACAGCCGGCGTCGCAACGAGCGTTCGCTCATGTTGAGCGCGCGCGCCACCTGGGCCAACGGGGGCGGCGCGCCCTGGTGCCGACGGATGATCTGGGCCACGGCCGCACCGATCTCGAGCACGGGCCGGGCCGACCGGGTGGCTTGCAGGCCCTCCTGCATCGCACGGGCCACCGAGGGCTCCGCGCAGGGCAGGGGCTGCGCGTCGTGGGCGAAGACCAGCCGGTCGGTCGGCTGCCCGAACAGCGGCAACCGACCGAAGGCCTGTTCATAGACGGCCGTGCCGGCTGATGGCGGCAAGGCCAGTTCGACGCCCAGCGGGCGGCATTCGGGGCCGACGATCTGCCGGGCGAGCGAGGCCAGCGCGGCCAGCGTGTAGCCGGCCAGGAAGCGCTGCAGGTCGGGGTCGTGAAACAGCGGTTGCGCGACGACAGCGAAGTGCTTCGCGGTCGACTCGCTGTGCAGCGAGAGCAGGCTGCCGGCCGGCTGCGGGAAGGCGATCAGGAAATCGAACATCCGGTGCGAGTTCTCGCTTGCCATCATCCCCAGGCCGACCTTGCCCAGCGACACGACCTTCAGCGCCTCCCCGATCTCCAGGCCCAGGTGCGGGCTCGGCAGCAGCACCAGCGCGCGCCGGATCGCTTCGGCGCATTGCCGATAGGACACCCGCAACAACGGCGAGTCGAGGTCGGCCAGATCGAAGCCCAGGCCGCGCACCAGGGCCGACGCGTCCTTCGCATGCGCACGGGCGTGGGCGACCAGCAGCCGCAGCACCACGGGCACGAGGTCGGCGCGGTGCTCGGCCTCGGCGCTCGCGGTGTGCAGTGGAAGAGGCTCGGGGTGGGGCTGCGCCATGCCACCGATGCTAGTGAGAGGTGGCCAAGCCGATTGACCGATGTTGGCCGGATAAGTCCCTTATTTCGTCACTCGTGCCCTCTCGTGTAGGAGGAATCCCACCGAAATAGAAGGGTGACTGTCGCCTGCACCTGCGGCGTCCGTGGCTGTTGCCCGGATCCCTGTGTGGCGGCCTTCCAGGAATCCAACATGAAATTGAACCTGAAGCTGAATCGGAAGAACGTGCAGTTTCTCGTCGCCCCTGCCATGGGCGTCCTCGGTGGTGCGGCCTGTCTGGCGTTGTCGACGGCGAGCGTCACCGGTGCGGCCTGCGCGGTGGCGCTGGTGGGGGGGGGCGCCGCGGCGGGCCGGTTCGCCATGAAGGCGCAGCAGTCGAACGACGAGGCGCTGCGCGCCTACTTCACGGGTCACCGCACCTTCAGTGCCGACGTGGCACCGGTCTGGTCGGGTCAGATCGAGGCCTCGCGCAGCCAGATGGAAGACGCCATCGCCGCGTTGAGCGAACGCTTCGCGGGCATCGTGCAGAAGCTGGGGCAGATGCTGTCGACCTCGGGCAGCGGCGGGGGCACGTCGGATGCGTCCGCGGCGGCCCTCTATGCGGACAGCCAGGAACAGCTCCAGGCCGTCGTCGCCTCGCTGCGCGACGCCATGCACAGCAAGGCCCAGATGCTCGACAAGGTGCAGGGGCTGCAGAGTTTCGTCGGCGAGCTCCGCGAGATGGCCGACGGCGTGTCGCGGCTGGCGCAGCAGACCAACCTGCTGGCCATCAACGCGGCCATCGAGGCGGCGCATGCGGGCGAGAGCGGCCGCGGCTTCTCGCAGGTGGCGCAGGAGGTGCGCGCGCTGTCGCGGGCGTCCGGCGAGACCGGCCGGCTCATCGCCAGCAAGACCGGCGCGATCCGCGCTGCGATCGACGAGGTGCGCAGCGTGGCCGAGGTCACGCGCTCGCAGGAACAGCAGGTCGTCTCGGTGTCCGAGACGCGCATCCGCGACGTGCTCGCGCAGTTCCAGGGCCTGACGGGTTCGCTCGCCGATTCGGCGGCCTTCCTGCGCGACGAGAGCGCCGGCATCCAGGCCGAGGTCAACGACGCGCTGGTACAGCTCCAGTTCCAGGACCGCGTGAGCCAGGTGCTCGCGCATGTGCGCGACAACATCACACGCATGCCGACCGTCGTGCAGGACCACTGCGACGCCTGCGAGCGCGACGGCGACCTGCAGCCGCTGGAGGCGGCGGGCCTGCTCCAGGAACTCGAGGCCACCTATGCGATGGCCAGCGAGCGTGACATCCATCAAGGCCCCGGCGGTGCCAAGGCATCGGCCCCGGCTCCGCAGACCGAGATCACTTTCTTCTAGAGGATTCCCATGGCAAAGACCATCCTGATCGTCGACGACTCCGCTTCGGTGCGCCAGGTCGTCGGTATTGCGCTGAAGGGCGCGGGGTACGACGTCATCGAGGGCCGCGATGGCCAGGATGCGCTGACCAAGCTCACCGGCCAGAAGGTGCACCTGATCGTCAGCGACGTGAACATGCCCAACATGGACGGCATCACGTTCGTGAAGAACGTCAAGGCCATGCCGGCGTACCGGTTCACGCCGGTGATCATGCTCACCACCGAAAGCCAGGAAGCCAAGAAGCGCGAAGGCCAGGCCGCGGGCGCCAAGGCCTGGGTGGTCAAGCCTTTCCAGCCGGCGATGCTGCTGGCGGCGGTCGAGAAGCTGGTGCTGCCATGAGCGCCGCCCGGCCGCCCGAAGGCGCTCAGCACCGCAGCCCGCAGGGCGGAGGTCAGCCATGATCGGCCGCGCCCGGCTCGCGCTGGAAGGCGAACTCACCATCTACGGTGCGGCGGAGCTGCAGACGCGGCTGATCGGCGCATTGGCCGACGCGTCCGAGGGCATCGACATCGACCTGTCCGGCGTGACGGAGCTCGACAGTTCCGGCGTGCAGCTGCTGATGGCCACGCACCGCGCGGCCCGCGCCAGTGAGCGCACCGTGACGCTCTGCGCACCGAGCGAAGCCGTGCGCGACGTGCTCGGTCTTTTCGACCTCGCGTCCTTCTTCGACATGGCACCGGCAGCGCTGCCGCAAGGAGAGCCCGCATGAACATGGATGACGCCCTTCAGACCTTCTTCGTGGAATGCAGGGAACTGCTCGAAGAGATGGACGCCGCGCTGCTCGGCGTGCTGCAGGAAGAAGACCCTTCCGACTCCGTCAACGCGATCTTCCGCGCGGCGCACACCATCAAGGGGTCGGCCGGCCTGTTCGGCCTCGACTTCATCGTGGCGTTCGCCCATGTGGCCGAGAGCGTGCTCGACAAGGTGCGCGCCGGCGCGCTGCCGCTGGACGACGCGATGGTCACACTGCTGCTGGCCTGCCGCGACCATGTGGGCAGCCTGGTCGACGCCGCGGCTGCGGGCCACACCGAGGCCGACGACGACATGACAGCGCGCGCAGCGCCGCTGCTGGTGCAGTTGCATCGGCACCTGGGTAGCGAGCCGGCCCCGGCGGCCGGGGCGTTTGCGTCGCCCGTGGTGTCGACGTCGACCGCGGTCCAGGCCGATGCGGCGCACTGGCACATCTCGCTGCGATTCGGCACCGATGTCCTGCGCAACGGCATGGACCCGCTGTCCTTCCTGCGCTACCTGAACAAGCTGGGCACCGTCACGGCCATCGCCACGGTGCCCGACGCACTGCCGGCCCTGGCAGAGATGGATGCGGAGTCGTGCTATCTGGGCTTCGAGCTCGCCCTGCAAAGCACGGCGGAGCGCGCGGCCATCGAAGGCGCCTTCGAGTTCGTGCAGGACGACTGCGCCGTGCGCATCGTGCCGCCGGGCAGCCCCGTCGCCGATTACCTGGCACTGCTCGGCAACGAGAGCGCGCCGGAGATGGGTCGGATTCTGGTGCACTGCCGCAGCCTTACGCAGGCGGTGCTCGATGCCGCGCTGGCCGGCCCGACGGCCGATGCGGCATTGGACACGGCGCCCATCGCCGACGGGCAGGCCGCTGCCACGAGCGGCGACGCTGCGGCGCCCCGTCTGCGTGGCGCCAAGGAGGCGAAGGCCGGCGAAACGCAATCGGTGCGCGTCGATGCCGACAAGCTCGACCGCCTGGTCGACCTCGTCGGCGAACTGATCACGGCATCGGCCACGGCCAGCGTGGCAGGGCGCCACCTGCAGAGCACCGCGTTGCACGAGGCGCATTCGACGCTGGTGAGCCTGGTGCAGGAGGTGCGCGACAGCGCGCTGCAACTGCGCATGGTGAAGATCGGCGCGACCTTCAGCCGCTTCAAGCGCGTGGTGCACGACGTCTCGCGCGAGATCGGCAAGGACATCGCGCTCGAGATCCACGGGGAAGACACCGAGCTGGACAAGACGGTGGTCGAGAAGATCGCCGACCCGCTGACGCACCTGGTGCGCAACAGCATGGACCACGGCATCGAGAACGCGGCGCTGCGTGCCGAACGCGGCAAGCCCGCACGCGGCACGGTCACGCTCAACGCCTACCACGACTCCGGCAGCATCGTGATCGAGGTGAGCGACGACGGCGGCGGTCTCTCGCGCGACCGCATCCTGGCCAAGGCGGTGGAACGCGGGCTGATCGAGCCGGGCAAGCCGCTGAGCGATCCCGAGATCTATGGGTTGATCTTCGAGCCGGGCTTCTCGACCGCCGAGCAGGTGACGAACCTGTCGGGCCGCGGCGTCGGCATGGATGTGGTCAAGCGCAACATCACCGCACTGCGCGGCGTGGTCGGCATCGACAGCCGACCAGGCGAGGGCGCGACCGTGACGGTGCGCCTGCCGCTCACGCTGGCCATCATCAACGGCTTCCAGGTCACCGTCGGCAACGCCGTGTTCGTGCTGCCGCTGGAGGTGATCGAGGAGTGCGTGGAGTTCACGGCGGACACGGGCCACGACTACGCCGAACTGCGCGGCCAGGTGCTGCCTTTCATCCGCTTGCGCCAGCTCTTCAAGGTAGCGGGTGCGCCCAGCGCGCGCCAGAGCATCGTCGTCGTCAAGCAGGGCGCCCAGCGCTTCGGCCTGATCGTGGACCGGCTGCTCGGCGAGGCGCAGACCGTCATCAAGCCGATGGCGCCGATGTTCGCGCACCTCGAGGGCATCAGCGGCTCCAGCATCCTGGGCAGCGGCGAGGTCGCGCTCATCCTCGACGTGCCCATGCTGCTGCGGCAGACCCAGAACGCAAAGTCGGGCGAGCGGCCCGGCACCCCTTCCTTTTCCTGAAACCCCACCAAGGACGCAGTGTCATGTTTTCAAATCTGAAGATCGGAGTCCGACTGATCGGCGGCTTCCTGATCGTCGCGGGCATCAGTGCCATCGTCGGTTCGATCGGGATCTCGAACGCCTCCAAGATGAACGAGATGGCGGACGACATGTACGCCATGGAGCTGATGGGGCTGTCCTACATCAAGGAAGCCAATATCGAGCTGACCTCGATCGGCCGGGCGCGCAGCAACTTCTTGCTGGCGACCTCCGAGGATGAGCGCTCCCGCCATCTCGCGTCGATCGCCAAGAGCCTCGAGGCGCTCAAGGCCAACATCGGCAAGGGCCGACCGTTG
Source organism: Variovorax restrictus (assembly GCF_051216715.1). Lineage (NCBI taxonomy): Bacteria > Pseudomonadati > Pseudomonadota > Betaproteobacteria > Burkholderiales > Comamonadaceae > Variovorax > Variovorax restrictus. The sequence goes on along the minus strand of NZ_JBPJZH010000001.1, from coordinate 2,923,423 downwards.
TTCACGTCGGACCGCGCCAAGGAACTGTTCTCGCAATTCGACAAAGTGTCGGGCGACTACGAGCGCGAGATGAAGCAGGCGCTGACGATGGCGAGCGCCAAGAAGCTGGCCGACCGTGACGAGCTGCTGCATCAGTCGCTGGAGAGCGTGCGCGCCAAGGCCAACACGCTGGACGAGTACCTGGGCGAGCTGACCCAACAGAAAGAGGCGCGCGCCAAGGCGGCGGCCGACCAGACCACCACGCTGTACCAGAGCGGGCTTCGGCTGATGCTGGGTGTGATCTGTGGCGGCGTGCTCATCGGCATCGCACTGGGCTACCTGATCAGCCGCAGCGTGACGCGGCCCTTGGCACGAGCCGTCGACGCCGCCAACCGGCTGGCCGAGGGTGATCTGACCGTGTCGGTCGAGACCACGGCGCGTGACGAGACCGGTCAGTTGCTGCAGGCCATGCAGAACATGGTCAAGCGGCTCTCGCAGGTGGTGGGCGAAGTCAACGGGGGTGCCGAGTCCTTGGCGAGCGCCTCGGACGAAGTGAGCGCCACGGCCCAGTCGCTGAGCCAGGCGTCGAGCGAGCAGGCCGCCGGTGTCGAAGAGACCAGCGCATCGATGGAGCAGATGACGGCCTCCATCTCGCAGAACACCGAGAACGCCAAGATCACCGACAGCATGGCGACCAAGGCCGCCGCCGAAGCCAGCGAAGGCGGCGAAGCCGTGAAGGCCACGGTGGCGGCGATGAAGCAGATCGCCCAGAAGATCAACATCATCGACGACATCGCCTACCAGACGAACCTGCTGGCGCTGAACGCGGCCATCGAGGCCGCCCGTGCCGGCGAGCACGGCAAGGGCTTCGCGGTGGTGGCCGCGGAGGTGCGCAAGCTGGCCGAGCGCAGCCAGGTGGCGGCCCAGGAAATCGGCACCGTGGCCACGTCCAGCGTGGAGCTGGCCGAGCGTGCGGGCAAGCTGCTCGACGCGATGGTGCCCAGCATCAACAAGACCTCGGACCTGGTGCAGGAGATCACGGCGGCGAGCGAGGAGCAGTCCTCGGGTGTGGGCCAGATCAACGCGGCGGTGAGCCAGCTGAGCCAGACGACGCAGCAGAACGCGACGAGCTCGGAAGAGCTGGCCGCCACGGCCGAGGAGATGAGCAGCCAGGCCGAGCAGCTGCAGCGCACGATGAGCTTCTTCAAGCTGGCCGGCGTCAGTGCGGCGGCCTCGGCACGCAAGCCGGTGAAGGGCGCCGTGACCAAGGCGTCCAAACCGATGGTGGCGCGCAAGACCACCGCCAGCCCCAGCCTGGCGCTGGCAAGCGCCGATCTCGCGGACGTGGACGAGAGCCACTTCGCCCGTTACTGAAAGGACGCGTGATGAACACAGTGGCTATCCAGAGTCGGCGGGGCACGGGCGCGTCGGCCACCGCATTGACCGCACCCCCCGAACCCTTGCAGTACCTCACCTTCATGCTCGGTGGCGAAGTCTTCGCCATCGGCATCCTGGCGATCAAGGAAATCATCGAGTACGGCCATTTGACCGAAGTGCCGATGATGCCCGCCAGTGTGCGCGGGGTCATCAATCTGCGCGGTGCCGTGGTGCCGGTGATGGACCTGCAAGCGCGCTTCGGTCGCCCCGCCAGCGCGGTGACCAAGCGCACTTGCATCGTGATCGTGGAGACGGGCGATGCCGACGACGGCCAGGTCATCGGCGTGGTGGTCGACGCCGTCAACGAAGTGCTGGACTTGCCGGCCTCCGACATCGAACCGCCACCGAGCTTCGGCTCGTCCATCCGCAGCGATTTCGTCTGCGGCATGGCCAAGGTCCGCGGCAAGTTCGTCATCGTGCTCGACGCCGCCAACGTGCTGTCGGTCGAAGACCTCCCCACGCTGGCGGGTCTCGCGGCCTGATCCGCGCCGGCTCACCTGACTCCCCCCAAGAAAGCGTCTCATGCTGAAGAATATGAAACTCGCTCCGAAGTTGTTCGGGGCCTTTGCCGTCGTGTTGGTCCTGATGGCCGGACTGGGATTGTTTGCGCTGGTGCAGATGTCCAAGGTCAACGATTCCTCCACCGAGATCGCCTCCAACTGGATGCCCAGCATCAAGTTGATCAAGGAGATCGATACCAATACGTCCGACTACCGCATCGCCGAACTGGAGCATGTCGTGAGCGAAGTGCCTGCCGACATGCAGGCCGCCGAGGCCAAGATGCGCAAGCTGGCGGAGGGGATGGAGAAGACCGAGGGCCTGTACGCCAAACTGATCTCGTCGCCGGAGGAGCGTGCGCTGTTCGATCAGTTCGTGAAGCAGTTCAAGGACTACCAGGGGGTGCATGACCGCATGCTGGTGCTCTCGCGTGCGCTCAAGACCAAAGAGGCCATGGTGCTGATGAGCGGCGAATCCAGCAAGCTCTACGACGCCCTGTCGGAAACCCTCGCCAAGCTGGTCGAGTTGAACGAAAAAGGTGGCGCCGACGCCAGCGCCGCCGGCGACAGCCTCTACGCGGCGGCCCGCCTCTGGGTGATCGCCATCCTTGCCCTTTGCACCGTGCTGGGGCTGGCCATGGCGTGGGCCATCACCCGGGCCATCACCCAGCCTCTGGCGCAAGCCGTCAAGGTCGCCAACCAGCTGGCCAGGGGCGACATGGCGGTCGATGTCTCCGTCGACGGCAAGGATGAGACGGCGCAGCTGCTGCAGGCAATGAAGGACATGGCGGCAGCCACTGCCGGCAGCGTGGGCGACGTGGTGCGGGTGGTCGGCGGGATGGCCCAGGGCGATCTGACGCAGCGCATCACCGAGCAGTACCAGGGCGTCTACGAAGAGCTGAAGACATACGTCAATGCCACGGCCGACAAGCTGACCGAGGTGGTGGCGGATGTCAACGGCGGCGCCGAGTCGCTGGCCAGTGCCTCCGAAGAAGTGAGCGCCACGGCCCAGTCGCTGAGCCAGGCGTCGAGCGAGCAGGCCGCCGGTGTCGAAGAGACCAGCGCATCGATGGAGCAGATGACGGCCTCCATCTCGCAGAACACCGAGAACGCCAAGATCACCGACAGCATGGCGACCAAGGCCGCGGCCGAAGCCAGCGAAGGCGGCGAAGCCGTGAAGGCCACGGTGGCGGCGATGAAGCAGATCGCCCAGAAGATCAACATCATCGACGACATCGCCTACCAGACGAACCTGCTGGCACTGAATGCCGCCATCGAGGCGGCCCGTGCCGGCGAGCACGGCAAGGGCTTCGCAGTGGTGGCCGCCGAAGTGCGCAAGCTGGCCGAGCGCAGCCAGGTGGCGGCCCAGGAGATCGGCACGGTCGCGACATCGAGCGTGGAGCTGGCCGAACGTGCGGGCAAGCTGCTCGATGCGATGGTGCCCAGCATCAACAAGACCTCCGACCTGGTGCAAGAGATCACGGCGGCGAGCGAGGAGCAATCTTCGGGCGTGGGCCAGATCAACGCGGCGGTGAGCCAGCTGAGCCAGACGACGCAGCAGAACGCGACGAGCTCGGAGGAGCTGGCCGCCACGGCCGAGGAGATGAGCAGCCAGGCCGAGCAGCTGCAGCGCACGATGAGCTTCTTCAAGCTGGCCGGCGTCAGTGCGGCGGCCTCGGCACGCAAGCCGGTGAAGGGCGTGGCGACCAAGGCGTCTAAACCGATGGTGGTGCGCAAGACCACCGCCAGCCCCAGCCTGGCGCTGGCAAGCGCCGATCTCGCGGACGTGGACGAGAGCCACTTCGCGCGCTACTGAGTCGTCGACATGCCAACAACGGCGCCCTCTCTGCCGACACGATCGATCCTGGTCGTCGACGACAGTGCCGTGCAGCGTCAGCATGCGGTGGCGCTGTGCCGTGGCCTCGGCATCGCGGCGGTGCACGAGGCCGCTGACGGGCTGGAGGCACTGGCTGCCATCGAGGCACTCGACGTGATGCCCAGCCTGCTCATCGTCGACCTCGAGATGCCCCGCATGGACGGCATCGAACTGATCGAGGAGCTGAACCGGCGTGGCGTCCGTGCGCCCATCGCACTGCTGTCGTCCCGTGAGCATCCGCTGATCGAGTCGGTGCAGGCGCTGGGTCATTCGGTCGTCGCCGGGCTGCGCAAGCCGCTGTCGCGCGAAACCCTGGAACAGATCCTGGCTGCCGCCGCCGCGTTCCACGCCGCGACCCCCGCGCGCAGCCGCCTGCTGCGCCTGCCGATCACCGTGGCCATGTTGCGCCAGGCGATCGTCGAGCGGGCGATCGTCCCGCACTTCCAGCCCAAGGTCGACACGCGAAGCTGTGCGCTGCAGGGCGTCGAGGCGCTGGCACGCTGGTCGCACCCCACGCTGGGCGTGGTGCCACCGGACGAGTTCATCCCGATCGCGGAGAGCACCGGCCTGATCCATGCGCTGACGCTGTCGATCATGGAACAGGCCTTCGCCCAGTGCGCGGCCTGGAACGCGCAGGGTCTGGTCCTGTCGGTGGCGGTCAACCTGTCGCCCCGGCTGCTGGTGCATCCGGAGATCGTGATGCAGATCTGTGAACTGCAGCGACGCTATCGGCTGCGCGCCGAGCAGGTGATCCTGGAAGTCACCGAAAGCTCCGTGGTCGACGCCGCCGGGGCTGCGCCCGGCGTGCTTGCGCGCCTGCGGCTCAAGGGATTCGGGCTGTCGATCGACGACTACGGCACCGGCTTCTCGTCGCTGCAGCAGCTCACGCGCATTCCCTTCACCGAACTGAAGATCGACCGGGCCTTCGTCTGCGGCGCACACCGGCGCAAGAGTGTCCGAACGATCCTCGAGTCAGCCGTCGAACTCGCGCACCGGCTGCAGCTTGCCACCGTGGCAGAGGGTGTCGACGCGGTCGACGACTGGCGGCTGCTGCAGTCCTTTGGCTGCACGCAGGGCCAGGGATGGCTGATTGCGCCCGCGATGCCCGGTGGAGAGCTGCAGGCCTGGGCCGCCACCTGTCAAAAACGCCTTCTGCCTTTGCAGGCGCAGGCCCATGCCTCTTCCCCATGAACAGCCAGTCCATTTCCGACCGCGACTTCGCCAACTTCCAGCGTTTCATCTTCGACGCCGCGGGCATCACCTTGTCGCCGGCGAAGAAGGCGCTGGTGTGCGGGCGCCTGGCCAAGCGGGTGAGCGCGCACGGGTTGGAGGGCTACGCCGCCTACTTCGCGCTGCTCAAGAAAGGCGATGCGCCCGACGAGGTGCAGACGGCCGTCGACCTGCTCACGACCAACGAGACCTACTTCTTTCGCGAGCCCAAGCACTTCGAGCTGCTGCGCGCCGCCGCGACGGCCCACACCGGAAACGCGCCGTTCCGCGTGTGGAGCGCGGCGAGCTCGAGCGGCGAGGAGGCCTACAGCATCGCGATGGTGCTGGCCGATTGCCTGGGCGAGCGGCCTTTCGAGGTGCTCGGGACGGACATCAGCACCCGCGTCCTCGCGCGCGCCCGCCTGGGGCATTACCCCGAACAGCGTGTCCGGCAGATCCCGCAGAACTACCTGAAGAAGTACTGCCTCAAGGGCATGGGCGAACAGCAGGGCACCTTGCTGGTCGACCGCGCGCTGCGCCAGAAGGTGCGCTTCGCGCATGCCAACCTCAATGAGCGGCTGCCCGATCTGGGGCTTTTCGACGTGGTGTTCCTGCGCAACGTGTTGATCTATTTCAACGGCGAGACCAAGCGGCAGGTGGTGGCGCGCGTGCTGGCGCCGCTCAAGCGCGGCGGCTTCTTCTTCATCGGCCATTCGGAAAGCCTCAACGAGGTGAGTACCGACGTGGTGCAGATGGCGCCCGCGGTCTACCGCAAGCCTTGATGGCCAGGCACGAAAACGCGAACGAATGAAATCCATCCAGGTTCTCGTGGTCGATGACTCGGCGGTCGTGCGCCAGGTGCTGACAGCGCTCATCGATGCCACCCCGGGCATGGAGGTCATGCACGCCGCCGCCGATCCGCTGCTCGCAATGGAACGCATGCGGCGCCAGTGGCCGGACGTGATCGTGCTCGACGTCGAGATGCCGCGCATGGACGGCATCACCTTCCTGCGCAAGATCATGACCGAGCGCCCCACGCCAGTGGTGATCTGCTCGACCCTGACCGAGCGGGGGGCCAAGACCACGCTGGAAGCGCTGGCCGCGGGCGCCGTGGCGATCGTCACCAAGCCCAAGCTGGGCCTCAAGCAGTTCCTGACGGATGCGGCGGACGATCTGGTCACCACCGTGCGGGAAGCGGCCCGGGCCAACGTGCGGCGGCTGGCGCCGCGGCGCGAGGCCGCGCCCCTGCAACCGGTCGCCAAGCTCACGGCCGATGCGATCCTGCCGCCGGGCGCCGGCCGCGCCATGACGCAGACCACCGAGCGCGTGGTGGCCATCGGCACGTCGACCGGCGGCACGCAGGCGCTCGAGGAGGTGCTGACGGCGCTGCCGCGTGTGTGCCCGGGCATCGTGATCGTGCAGCACATGCCCGAGAAGTTCACGGCCGCGTTCGCCAGCCGGCTCGACAGCGTCTGCCGCATCGCCGTCAAGGAAGCCGAGCACAACGACCGCGTGTTGCCCGGCCGCGCATTGATCGCCCCGGGTGGCAAGCACATGGTGCTGCGGCGCAGCGGGGCGCAGTACCACGTGGACGTGGTGGACGGCCCGCTGGTCAACCGGCACCGGCCATCGGTCGACGTGCTGTTCCGTTCGGTGGCCAAGTGCGCCGGTGCCAACGCCGTGGGCATCATCATGACCGGCATGGGCGACGACGGCGCAGCGGGACTGCTCGAGATGCACAACGCCGGCGCACGCACCGTGGCGCAGGACGAGGAAAGCTGCGTCGTGTTCGGGATGCCCAAGGAAGCGATCAAGCGCGGCGGCGTCGACAAGACGGTGACGCTGTCGGCGATCTGGCGCGAGATCGGCGCCTGAACCCGCGTCTGGCTACGGCTTCTCTTCGACGCTGCCGTCGGCGTCGAACACCATGCCGGGCCGGTACTTCACCGACTCCTTCTGCAGCCGCTGGAACTCGGCCGCGTACGTGCCCGCGAGCTGCGGCCAGCGGCGGAACAGATTGAAGTTCTCGGCGTTCTGCTGGGCTCCGGCACGGGTGAAGTTCATCGAGCCGAACCCGACCGTGTCCTGGTCGATGACCACGAACTTGTGGTGCATGACCGGGTAGCGCGCATTGATCCACAGCGGCACGCCGTGGTTGTGGAAGTAGGTCGCGCTCGAATAGCGCAGGCTCACCTGCGAGCGGTCGAGCACGACGCGGACGTCGAGCCCGCGTTCATGGGCCTGGTCGATGGCTTTCGCGAGAACCGACGACGTGAAGTAGTAGCCGGCGATCCAGATCCGCTGGCGCGCCTGCGCCATGGCCTGGGCGATCGCGCGATCGGTCCCGTCGTCGGGGGAGAAGAAGACCTGGACCTGGGCACCCGCCGAAGGCGCCGGCAACGGAACCATGGTGGCGGTGGCGTGGGCGTGGGTAGCCGCAACGGCCAGGAGCGTCCAGGCGCAGGCGAGGGCGGTCGCCCGGAGTGGCTTCATGCAATCTTCCCTGATTAAGCGGCAGCGGATGTGCCGGACCGCCCATTGTCGCGGCCGCTGCGCCAAGCCCGTGCGTCAGGCCGGCAGGGGCATCGCAGCGGGCTGCGGCTTCGGGGTGGCGAACGAGGGCAGGGGCAGCACGTCGAGCAGGCTGCGCCACAGGCGCGACCACTGCGGCCAGTCGTGGCCGCCTTCGGTCGTGAAGACGTGGCCCTCAGGGAGAACATCGGCCAGCAACCGGTGGTTGGCGGCGAAGCGGTCGGCCAGGCCGTAGCCCAGGTAGAGCGGGGGCAGGGGGCGGGTTGCGGGTTCCGGGTCCGCGTACTGCTGCAGCCAGGGCCAAAGCTTGCGGTCGACTTCGTCGTCGGTCGGCGTCTCGGGGGCCTTCCAGGCACGCAGGCCGCCCGCCTTCTGGATCTCCGCACCGATCGGCCGGCGGCCCAGATAGGGCGCGAGGGCGACGATGCCATCGACCAGACCGGGACGGCTCAGCTCGTGCGTGAGCGCGCCGAACCCGCCGATGGAGATCCCGACCAGCCAGATCGCCGTGTAGCCGGCGTTGCGGGCGGGCGCCAGCACGTCGTCGCTGAGCCGTTGCACGAAACTTTGGTCGTAGTAGTAGGAGACGTTGGCATCGACCAGCATGACGTCGGCAGCCACGTGGCGCGCCCGTACTGCGTCGACGAAGCCTTCTCGCTCGAATTCCTCTGGCTTGAGGAAGGCACCTGGCAGGAACACCAGGAGCGTGTCCGAACGCTGTCCTGGCCTGGCTGTCTGCAGATGTGTGTCCACGGGGAGCCCCTATGCATCGAGCTCCCGCTGAGCACTGGCGTTTCAGGGGAACCGCGACCTCGATTTAAGAAAAAAGTTTTGTAAAACAATCACTTGGCGTGATGTTTTACACACCTTTCACATTGAAGCATAAAAAAAGCCAGACACAGAAGTGTCTGGCTGACGTTGGGGCGGGAAAAGTGTAAGCAAAAGCGGCGCGCCCCTGAGGGCCGCCGGCGCGCGCTCAGTTGATGGCCAACGCATGCACCTGACGTACCGGTGCGACCTTGCCCAGCTTGAGCGTCAGCACCCCGTGTTCGAGCTTGGCGTCGCTGGTGGCGACATCGATGTCCTGCGGCAGCTCGTACGCGGTCTTGAATTGACGCTTGGCTTCGGGCTTGGTGTCGATGCGGACGACGGCGCCTTCGATACCGATGGTCAGATCGTCGCGCGACAGGCCGGGCAGGTCCAGGCTGAGCGTCCAGGCCTTGTCGTCCTGCTCGACATTGAGCGAGCGCTGCGGGCCGCTCGGGAACGTGTCGTTGACGAAGCGTTCGAAGCTGCGGTCGACGGCGCGAGGGACGAAGCGGGCGGTGCGGACGGCGGGTGCGAAGAACATGGTGAGACTCCAGAGGATGAACACAATCGGGACAAGAAGGTGTGTCCCGTACACTGCGCGGCCCCTCAACAGGAGTGCCGCTTGCCACCTCATCTAGGCCTGCGCGCACGCGTTTCAAGAGAATGAATCAGAGCTTTATTTGGCGCCGTCGGGCCTTGAAATTCGCGGCCTCGGCGCTATGCGTGGCCGCCGCCGCACCCGCGGTGCAGGCTCAGACCGCCGCCCCCATCCGACTGGCCCTGATCGAAAGCATGAGCGGCCCTTTCGCCAACACCGGCGAGGCCGTGTTCCGCAACATCCTCTGGGCCGTGGAGCGCGTCAACGCGCGCGGCGGCGTCCCGCTGCCCGGCGGCGCGCGGCTGCTGCAGCTCGATCGCTACGACAGCAAGGGCCAGAACGAAGAGGCGCTGTCGGCGTTGCGGGCGGCCATGGACGACGGCGCGCGCATCGTGCTGCAGGGCAACTCGTCGGCGACGGCGGCGGCGCTGGTCGACGCCATCGACAAGAACAACGAGCGCGAACCGTCGCGCCGCGTGCTGTTTCTCAACTATTCCGCGGTCGACCCGATGCTGACCAACGAGCGCTGCAGCTTCTGGCATTTCCGCTTCGACGCGCACGCCGACATGCGCGTGACCGCGCTGATGGATGTGGTGAAGGACGACACGTCGCTCAAGCGTGTCTACCTGATCGGCCAGGACTACAGCTTCGGCCAAGCCGTGCTGCGCGAGTCGAAGCGCCAGCTTTCGGTGCTGCGGCCCGATGTGCAGGTGGTGGGCGACGAGCTGCATCCCATGGGTCGTGTGAAGGACTTTTCACCCTACGCCACGAAGATCATCGCCAGCGGTGCGCAGGCCGTGATGACCGGCAACTGGGGCAACGACCTCACGCTGCTGGTGAAGGCGGCGCGCGAGGCCGGCTTCAATGGCAGCTTCTACACCTTCTACGGCAACGCGCTGGGCGCGCCGGCGGCCATCGGCGACGCCGGCATCGGCCGGGTGATCGCCGTGGCCGACTGGCTGCCGAACGTGCAGACAGCCCCGTCGGAAGCCTTCTACCGATCGTTCCGCGCGCGCTTCCCGAAGCCTTCCGAAGACTATGTGCACATGCGCATGCAGTTGCTGGTCGAATCGCTGGCGCAGGCGATCGAGCGTGTGAGCAGCACCGACACGGTGGCGGTCGCGCGGGCGCTGGAACGCGCCGACGTCACGTTGGCCGGCCAACGCGGCCGCATGCGCGCGGCAGACCACCAGTTCCAGCAGCAGCTGGTCGTCGGCATCATGGACAAGCAGGGCGCCCCGGGCGTGAAGTTCGACGTCGAGGGCTCGGGCTACGGTTTCCGCGTCGTGAAGACCGTGGCCGCCGAGCGTGCCGAGATGCCCACCACCTGCAAGATGCAACGCCCCTGAGCGGGCCGGAGAACAGACATGCGCCAAGCCATCCTCGACCTCGAGGCCTCCAAGATCCGTGAAGTCGCCAACGCCGGCATCGGCCGCGACGACGTGCTCGCCTTCTGGTTCGGCGAAAGCGACGAAGTCACGCCGGACGTCGTGCGCCAGGCCGCGATCGATTCGCTGCAGCGCGGCGAGACCTTCTACGCCCACAACCTGGGCCTGCCCGAACTGCGCGAGGCCATCGCCGGCTACGCCAGCAGCCTGCACCCGCGGATCGACGCGTCGCGCATCGCCGTCACCTCCGGCGGCGTGAACGCGCTGATGCTGGCGGTGCAGGCGCTGGTCGATGCGGGTGACGAGGTGGTGGCCGTGACGCCGGTGTGGCCCAACTTGGTGGCGCAGCCGGCCATCATGGGCGCGACGGTGCGCACCGTCGCCCTGAAGCCGGTCGACGGCGAATGGACGCTCGACCTCGATGCGCTGCGCGCCGCGATCACGCCGCGCACCAAGCTGCTGATCGTCAACGCGCCGAACAACCCGACCGGCTGGACGCTGACCGGTGACGAGCAGCGCGCCATCCTCGATCATTGCCGCCAGACCGGCACCTGGATCCTGGCCGACGAGGTCTACGAGCGGCTGTACTTCGAGCCGACGCCCAACGGTTGTGCGCCGAGCTTTCTGGACGTGGCGGCACCGGACGACCGCCTGGTCGTGGCGCACAGCTTCTCCAAGAGCTTCCTGATGACCGGCTGGCGCCTCGGCTGGCTGGTGCTGCCGCCAGCGCTGATGGACGGGATGGGCAAGCTGATCGAGTTCAACACCTCGTGCGCGAGCGTGTTCACCCAGCGCGCCGGCGTGGCCGCGATCCAGCACGGGAAGGACATCACGCCGCGCGTGGTGGCGCACCTGAAGGCTTGCCGCGACGTGCTGGTGCCGCTGCTGGCGGCCACGCCCGGCGTGCAGGTGGCGCCGGCCAAGGGCGGCATGTACGCTTTCTTCAAGCTGGACGGCTTCGACGATTCGCTCGACGTCGCCAAACGCCTGGTGACCGAAGCCGGCCTGGGCCTGGCGCCTGGCAGCGCCTTCGCGCCCGAGGCGCAGGGCTGGCTGCGCTGGTGCTTCGCGTCGAAGGATCCGCAGCGGCTGGTGGAAGGTGTCCGCCGTCTCCAAGTCTGGCTCGCCGACCAGAAATAAGGCAGCCGGCGTGCCATCCGATGATCGGGCGCCGGCCGCAGGCCAGGCGCCTGTTCGTGAAACACCGCGGAACCGGCTTCGCCGGGCCGCTGGTGTTGCCCCCGGTAGGGGGTGCGGAGCGCTACACGCAGTGAGCGCGACCTGGGGGCGAGCGAGCTTCGAGCTATAATCTTTGGCTAACCGCCGAAAGGCACACGGTGCATGCAGTTCCAGCGCACACCGCAAGTCAAACTATTTGGAACGAAGGAAATCATCATGATCGCAGCCTCCATCAAGGCCGAAGTCGTCAAAGACAACGCCCGCGCCGCCAACGACACCGGTAGCCCGGAAGTGCAAGTTGCACTGCTCACCGCCCGCATCAACGAGCTGATGCCCCACTTCAAGACCCACGCGAAGGACCACCATGGTCGTCGTGGTCTGCTGCGCATGGTGAGCCGCCGCCGCAAGCTCCTGGACTACCTCAAGTCCAAGGATGCCGACCGTTACACCGCGCTGATCGCCAAGCTGGGTCTGCGCAAGTAATTCGAATCGCATGCAAAAAACGCCTGGGTTAGTCCGCTAGCTCAGGCGTTTTTTACTTCGCGAACAAGCTTTCGGAGCGACAGAACAGAGCGAAGCTGTGTCATTCCAATGAGGTTCGAGCCGAGCTTCACTGGAATGGCATCGTGTTCTGCGAAGCGCTCCAAACCCTGCGGGGCCGCCGATACGGTGGTTCGCCGCTTTCAAATCAGGAGCAAACATGAGCCTCTTCAACAAAGTCACCAAGTCCTTCCAGTGGGGCGACAAGACGGTCGTCCTGGAAACGGGCGAAATCGCCCGTCAAGCCAGCGGCGCGGTCAAGGTCGACATCGACGGCACCGTCGTGCTCGCGACCGTGGTCGCCTCCAAGTCGGCCAAGCCCGGCCAGGATTTCTTCCCGCTGACCGTCGACTACATCGAGAAGACCTATGCCGCCGGCAAGATTCCCGGCAGCTTCTTCAAGCGCGAAGCCAAGCCCAGCGAACATGAAACCCTGACCAGCCGCCTGATCGACCGCCCGATCCGCCCGCTGTTCCCGGAAGGCTTCCTGAACGAAGTGCACGTGGTCATCCACACGCTGTCGCTCAACCCCGAAGTCGATGCCGACATCGCCGCCATGATCGGCGTGTCCGCCGCGCTGTCGGTCTCCGGCATCCCGTTCAGCGGCCCGATCGGTGCCGCCCGCGTGGGCTACATCAACGGCCAGTACGTGCTGAACCCGGGCCAGACGGCCCGCAAGGATTCGCAGATGGACCTGATCGTCGCCGGCACCGAAGCGGCCGTGCTGATGGTCGAGTCCGAAGCGCTGCAACTGTCCGAAGAAATCATGCTGGGTGGCGTGGTGTTCGGCCACGAGCAAGCAGCGGTTGCGATCAACGCGATCCACGAACTCGTCCGTGACGCCGGCAAGACCGTGTGGGACTGGTCTGCGCCGGCCGAAGACGAAGCTTTCGTCGCCAAGGTCAACGGCCTGGCCGAAGAAAAGCTGCGCGCGGTCTACCAGATCCGCAGCAAGCAAGCGCGCACGCAAGCCCTGCGCGAAGCCAACGCCGGCGTGATGGCCGCGCTGAAGGAAAGCGGCGAGCCTTTCGATGCGGGCAAGGTCAACGACCTGCTGTTCGCGATCGAAGCGAAGATCGTTCGCAGCCAGATCCTCGAAGGCGAGCCGCGCATCGACGGCCGCGACACGCGCACCGTGCGCCCGATCGAGATCCGCAATTCGGTGCTGCCGCGCACCCACGGTTCGGCCCTGTTCACCCGCGGTGAAACGCAGGCGCTGGTCATCACCACGCTCGGCACCGAACGCGACGCCCAGCGCATCGACGCGCTGGCCGGCGAATACGAAGACCGCTTCCTGTTCCACTACAACATGCCTCCGTTCGCCACCGGCGAAGTGGGCCGCATGGGCTCGACCAAGCGCCGCGAAATCGGCCACGGCCGCTTGGCCAAGCGCGCGCTCGTCGCCGTGCTGCCGTCGAAGGAAGAGTTCCCGTACACGGTGCGCGTCGTCTCGGAAATCACCGAGTCGAACGGTTCGTCGTCGATGGCTTCGGTCTGCGGCGGTTGCCTGTCGATGATGGATGCCGGCGTGCCGATGAAGGCCCATGTGGCCGGCATCGCCATGGGCCTGATCAAGGAAGGCAACCGCTTCGCGGTGCTGACCGACATCCTGGGCGACGAAGATCACCTGGGCGACATGGACTTCAAGGTGGCCGGCACGACCAACGGCATCACCGCGCTGCAGATGGACATCAAGATCCAGGGCATCACGAAGGAAATCATGCAGGTCGCCCTGGCTCAGGCCAAGGAAGCGCGCATGCACATCCTGGGCAAGATGCAGGAAGCGATGGGCGAAGCCAAGGCCGAGGTGTCGAACTTCGCGCCCCGCATGACCACGCTGAAGATCAACCCCGAGAAGATCCGCGACGTGATCGGCAAGGGCGGCGCGGTCATCCGCGGCCTGCAGGAAGAAACCGGCACGACGATCAACATCGACGAAGACGGCACCATCACCATCGCGTCGGTCGACCCGGAAAAGGCCGAGCTGGCCAAGCAGCGCATCGAGCAGATCACGGCGGAAGTCGAAATCGGCAAGGTGTACGAAGGCCCGGTCACCAAGATCCTGGACTTCGGCGCGCTGATCAACCTGCTGCCTGGCAAGGACGGCCTGCTGCACATCAGCCAGATCGCCCATGAACGCGTCGAACGCGTGCAGGACTATCTGAGCGAAGGCCAGATCGTGAAGGTCAAGGTGCTCGAGACCGACGAGAAGGGCCGCGTCAAGCTGTCCATGAAGGCCCTGACCGAGCGTCCGGCCGGCATGGAATTCCAGGAGCGTGCGCCGCGTGAAGACCGTGGCGATCGTCCGCCGCGCAGCGACCGTGGCCCGCGCGAAGACCGTGGCGATCGCGCACCGCGTGAAGACCGCGGTGACCGCGCACCGCGCGGTGACCGTCCCCCACGCTTCGAAGAGCGCGGCAATGGCGGCGAGCAAGCGCCCGAACAGGGTGCGTCGCAGCCGGTGTCCGACGCCAATCGCGGCGGCGACCAGCAAGGCTGAGAAAAAGAAGGCGTACGGCGCAAGCCGTTGCCATCTCTCCCATCATGAAAGCCATTGAAATCACATCGTTCGGTGCGCCGGACGTGCTGCGTGTCGTCGACCGTCCCGATCCTGTGGCGGGCGAGGGCGAACTGTTGATCCGCGTCGCGGCGAGCGGCGTGAACCGCCCGGACGTTCTGCAACGCACCGGCAATTACCCGGTGCCACCGGGCGCGTCCGACCTGCCGGGCCTCGAGGTGGCGGGCGAGATCGTCGCAGGCGACGCCAAGGCCCTGGCCGATGCAGGCTTCGCGATCGGCGACCACGTCTGCGCGCTGGTGGCAGGCGGCGGCTATGCCGAACTCTGCGTGGCACCTGTCGCGCAGTGCCTGCCGGTGCCTAAGGGCTGGAGCGACATCGATGCCGCTTCGCTGCCCGAGACCTTCTTCACTGTCTGGAGCAACGTGTTCGAGCGCGGCCGCCTCCAGAAGGGCGAGACGCTGCTGATCCAGGGCGGCTCGAGCGGCATCGGCGTGACGGCCATTCAGCTCGGCAAGGCCATGGGCGCGACGGTGATCGTCACGGCCGGCAGCGACGACAAATGCGAGGCGTGCCTCAAGCTGGGCGCCGACCACGCGATCAACTACAAGTCGAGCGACTTCGTCGCCGAGATCCAGCGCATCACGGACGGCAAGGGTGTCGACGTGGTGCTCGACATGGTGGCAGGAGCCTACGTGGCGCGCGAGATCGACTGCCTGGCCGAAGACGGCCGGCTGGTGATCATCGCGGTGCAGGGCGGCATCAAGGCCGAGATCAACGCCGGCCTGGTGTTGCGTCGCCGGCTGACGGTCACGGGTTCGACCCTGCGGCCACGCCCGATCGCCTTCAAGGGCGCGATCGCGCAGGCGCTGCGCGCCAAGGTCTGGCCGCTGCTGGAAAGCGGCGCGATCAAGCCGGTCGTGCACAGCACCTTTGCCGCCATCGGCGATCCCAGTGGCGGGGCACAGGCCCATGTCCTGATGGAATCGAACCAGCACATCGGCAAGATCGTGCTGACCTGGTGACCAACGGAACAAGACGATGACCCCACGCAAGCTGATTGCCGGCAACTGGAAGATGAACGGCAGCCTGTCGGCCAACGACGCGCTGCTGAAGGCCTTGCTGCAGGGTGTCGGCGCGCCCGGCTGCGACATCGCGGTCTGCGTGCCGGCGCCGTATTTCGCGCAGGCGCAGTCGATGCTCGCGGGCTCGCCCGTCGCGCTCGGTGCACAGGACATTTCGGCGCATCCGCAAGGCGCCTTCACCGGCGAGCAGTCGGCGGCGATGCTCAAGGACTTCGGTGTGCGCTACGCCATCGTCGGCCACTCGGAGCGCCGCCAGTACCACGGCGAAACAGATGAGGTCGTGGCGGCCAAGACGGCCGCTGCGCTCGCCAACGGCATCACGCCGATCGTCTGCGTGGGCGAAACGCTCGCGGAGCGCGAGGCCGGCCGTACGGAAGAGGTGGTGAAGCGCCAGCTCGCTGCGGTCATCCACGTCAACGGCCATTGCATCAGCGAGATCGTGGTGGCTTACGAGCCGGTGTGGGCCATCGGCACCGGCAAGACGGCCACGCCGGAACAGGCGCAAGGCGTGCACGCGGTGCTGCGTGCGCAGCTGCACCACGCCGCCAGCGAACACGCTGCGGGCATCCGCATCGTCTACGGCGGCAGCATGAATGCGGCCAATGCCGCGGAACTGCTGGCCCAGCCCGACATCGACGGCGGCCTGATCGGTGGCGCGTCGCTCAAGGCGGCCGACTTTCTACACATCATTGCGGCCGCACGCTGAGTCGCGGGCAGCAGACCCTTAGGAGAAACAACGAATGAACATGGTCCTCAACATCCTCGTCGGCGTGCAGATGCTCACCGCGCTGGCCATGATCGGCCTCATCCTGGTGCAGCACGGCAAGGGCGCCGACATGGGCGCGGCCTTCGGCAGCGGCAGTGCGGGCAGCCTCTTCGGTGCCAGCGGCAGCGCGAACTTCCTGTCGCGTACCACGGCGGTGCTGGCGGCGGTGTTCTTCGTGTGCACCTTGCTGCTGGCTTACTTCAGCCACGCGCGTCCCGCAGCGGGCGGCAACAGCCTGCTGGAGCGCGCAGCGATCGGTGCACCTGCGCCGGCCGCATCCGGTGCTGCTGCACAGATTCCGGCCCCTGGCACGCCTGCTGCACCGGGTGCCAATGCACCGGCTTCGACACCTGC
This sequence comes from Variovorax restrictus, assembly GCF_051216715.1. Taxonomy (NCBI): domain Bacteria; kingdom Pseudomonadati; phylum Pseudomonadota; class Betaproteobacteria; order Burkholderiales; family Comamonadaceae; genus Variovorax; species Variovorax restrictus. Next base: position 2,906,655 of record NZ_JBPJZH010000001.1, on the reverse strand, counting down.
TGCGCCTGCTTCCGGTGCGGCGCAGATCCCGACGAAGTGATCCGTGCGAATCTGTGTGCATTCATTGCAGCAGTGCACTGAAAACAACTGTATTTCAGGGTAAACTCTAAAGCTGTCCGGAAAGCCAAAACCCTCCTGGGTTCCTCATGCCATCCGGGCAGACAAAAACCGCGGTCGTGGTGAAATTGGTAGACACGCTATCTTGAGGGGGTAGTGGCGAAAGCTGTGCGAGTTCGAGTCTCGCCGACCGCACCAAATCTCACCGGCAGAGGGCAGCCAGCGCGCTGCCTTCTGCCGGTGGCAAGCGGTGATAACCCCTGATGAACCTCGATTCCTACCTCCCCGTCCTGTTGTTCATTCTGGTCGGTATCGCGGTTGGTATCGCACCCCAGGTTCTGGGCTACATCCTCGGCCCCAACCGGCCCGACGCTGCCAAAAATTCCCCTTACGAGTGCGGCTTCGAAGCGTTCGAGAACGCCCGCATGCAATTCGATGTCCGCTACTACCTGGTGGCCATCCTCTTCATCCTGTTCGACCTGGAAATCGCCTTCCTCTTCCCCTGGGCCGTCGCGCTCAAGGAAGTGGGCCCGGCGGGCTTCTGGGCGGTCGTGATCTTCCTGGCCATCCTCGTCGTGGGCTTCGCCTACGAATGGAAAAAGGGTGCGCTTGACTGGGAATAGCCGGAACTCGGCAACAAGGTACAGCCATGGCCATTGAAGGCGTTTTCAAAGAAGGCTTCGTCACCACGTCCTACGACTCGGTGGTGAACTGGGCCAAGACCGGCTCGCTGTGGCCCATGACCTTCGGTCTGGCCTGCTGCGCGGTCGAGATGATGCATGCGGCTGCCGCGCGCTACGACATCGGGCGCTTCGGTGCCGAGGTGTTTCGCGCCAGCCCGCGCCAGTCCGACCTGATGATCGTGGCCGGCACGCTGTGCAACAAGATGGCGCCGGCGCTGCGCAAGGTGTACGACCAGATGGCCGAGCCCCGCTGGGTGCTGTCGATGGGCTCGTGCGCCAACGGCGGCGGCTACTACCACTACAGCTATTCGGTCGTGCGCGGCTGCGACCGCATCGTGCCGGTCGACGTCTACGTGCCCGGCTGCCCGCCCACGGCGGAAGCGTTGATCTACGGAATCATCCAGCTGCAGCAGAAAGTGCGCCGCACCAACACCATCGCCCGCGCCTGAACGGGACCGACATGACAGTCTTTGCGATCGATCCCGGTGCCCTGAAGGACACCATTGCTGCGGCCCTTGGCGACAAGGTGAAGAGCATCCACGTGGCGCTCGGCGAGGTGACGCTGGTGGTGAAGGCCGCCGACTACCTGGCCACCATGCAGACCCTGCGCGACGCGCCGGGCTGCCAGTTCGAGCAGCTCGTCGACCTCTGCGGTCTCGACTATTCCGCCTACCGCGACACCGAGTGGGAAGGTCTGCGTTACTGCGCGGTGTCGCACCTGCTGTCGGTGAGCCTGAACCAGCGCGTCCGCGTGAAGGTGTTCTGCGCCGACGACGATTTCCCCGTGCTGCCGTCGGTGATGCACCTGTGGGCCTCCGCCAACTGGTTCGAGCGCGAGGCCTTCGACCTGTTCGGCATCGTGTTCGAAGGCCATGAAGACCTGCGCCGCATCCTGACCGACTACGGCTTTATTGGGCACCCGTTCCGCAAGGACTTCCCGCTGTCAGGCCACGTCGAGATGCGCTACGACGAAGAACTCAAGCGCGTCGTCTACCAGCCGGTGTCGATCGAACCCCGCGAAGTCACGCCGCGCGTGATCCGCGAAGAGAACTACGGAGGCCTGCACTGAGGCTTCGCGCCACGGTGATTCAACATGGCTGAAATCAAGAACTACACGCTCAACTTCGGTCCGCAGCACCCGGCCGCCCACGGCGTGCTGCGCCTGGTGCTCGAGCTCGACGGCGAAGTCGTCCAGCGCGCCGACCCGCACATCGGGCTCTTGCACCGCGCGACCGAAAAGCTCGCCGAGCACAAGACCTACATCCAGTCGCTGCCCTACATGGACCGCCTCGACTACGTGTCGATGATGTCCAACGAGCATGCCTACTGCCTGGCCATCGAGAAGCTGATGGGCATCGAGGTGCCGATTCGCGCGCAGTACATCCGCGTGATGTTCGCCGAGATCACCCGCCTGCTGAACCACCTCATGTGGCTCGGCTCGCACGGCAACGACTGCGGCAGCTCGACGATCCTGATCTACGCCTTCCGCGAACGCGAAGACCTGTTCGACATCTACGAAGCCGTCTCGGGTGCGCGGATGCACGCGGCGTACTTCCGGCCGGGTGGCGTCTACCGCGACCTGCCGGACACGATGCCGCAGTACAAGGTCAGCAAGATCAAGAACGCCAAGGCGCTCGAGCGCATGAACGAGAACCGCCAGGGTTCGATGCTCGACTTCATCGATGACTTCACGAAGCGCTTTGTGAAGCACATGGAGGAGTACCACACGCTCCTGACCGACAACCGCATCTGGAAGCAGCGCACCGTCGGCATTGGCGTGATGACGCCCGAGCGCGCGCTCAACCTCGGCCTCACCGGCCCGATGCTCCGTGGTTCGGGCATCGCCTGGGACCTGCGCAAAAAGCAGCCGTACGACGTGTACGACCGCATGGAATTCGACATCCCGGTCGGCAAGACCGGCGACTGCTACGACCGCTACCTGGTCCGCATGGAAGAGATGGCGCAGTCCAACCGCATCATCAAGCAGTGCGTCGACTGGCTCCGCGTGAACCCCGGCCCGGTCATCACCGACAACCACAAGGTGGCAGCACCGGCCCGTGAGTCCATGAAGGGCAACATGGAAGAGCTGATCCACCACTTCAAGCTCTTCACCGAAGGCTTCCATGTGCCCGAAGGCGAGGCGTATGCCGCCGTCGAGCACCCGAAGGGCGAGTTCGGCATCTACCTGGTGAGCGACGGCGCCAACAAGCCGTACCGCCTGAAGATCCGTGCGCCCGGCTTCGTGCATCTGTCGGCGCTCGACGAGATGACGCGCGGCCACATGATCGCGGACACCGTCGCCGTGATCGGCACCCTGGACATCGTGTTCGGAGAAATCGATCGATGAGCAACCCCAGCACACCCGCGGCTACGAAGCCGCTGTCTGCCGCCGCCCTGGACCGTTTCGCGCGCGAAGTGGCCAAGTACCCGGCCGACCAGGCGCAGTCCGCCGTCATGGCCTGCCTGTCGATCGTGCAGCAGGAGCAGGGCTATGTGAGCCTCGAGAGCGAGAAGGTCGTCGCCGACTTCCTCGGCATGCCGCCCATCGCGGTGCACGAGGTCACGACCTTCTACAACATGTACAACCAGCAGCCGACCGGCCGCTTCAAGCTCAACGTGTGCACGAACCTGCCGTGCCAGTTGCGCGACGGCGTCACGGCGCTGAATCACCTCGAGAAGAAGCTCGGCGTGACGATGGGCGGCACCACGGACGACGGCATGTTCACGCTGCAGCAGAGCGAGTGCCTCGGCGCCTGCGCCGATTCGCCCGTGATGCTGGTCAACGACCGCACCATGTGCAGCTTCATGAGCAACGAGAAGCTCGACCAGCTCATCGACGGCCTGCGCGCCTCGTCGAAGGGAGACGCCGCATGACGCCCGAACAAGTTCTCTCGCAGTTCCAGGCCACCGGCGTCCAGACCTGCTTCCACGACCGCCACCTCGGCGCGCAGATCTATGCCGGCCTCGACGGCACCAACTGGCGCCTGGCCGACTACGAAGCGCGAGGCGGTTATCAGGCGCTGCGCAAGATCCTGAGCGAGGGCCTGACGCCCGACCAGGTGATCGCCGAAGTCAAGGCCTCGGGCCTGCGCGGTCGCGGCGGCGCGGGCTTCCCGACCGGACTGAAGTGGAGCTTCATGCCCCGCCAGTTTCCCGGACAGAAGTACCTCGTCTGCAATTCGGACGAAGGCGAGCCGGGCACTTGCAAGGACCGCGACATCCTGCAGTTCAACCCGCACATCGTGATCGAAGGCATGGCCATCGCGGCGTACGCGATGGGCATCAGCGTCGGCTACAACTACATCCACGGCGAGATCTTCCAGTCCTACGAACGCTTCGAGGAAGCGCTGGAAGAGGCGAGGGCGGCCGGCTACCTCGGCAACGCCATCATGGGCAGCACGTACAACTTCCAGCTGCACGCGGCCCACGGTTTCGGCGCATACATCTGCGGCGAAGAGACGGCCTTGCTCGAGTCGCTCGAAGGCAAGAAGGGCCAGCCGCGCTTCAAGCCGCCGTTTCCGGCCAGCTTCGGCCTGTACGGCAAACCCACCACCATCAACAACACCGAGACCTTCGCGGCGGTGCCCTGGATCATCCGCAACGGCGGCCAGGCCTACCTCGAGTGCGGCAAGCCGAACAACGGCGGCACCAAGATCTACTCGGTGAGCGGTGACGTCGAACTCCCCGGCAACTACGAGGTGCCGATGGGCACGCCGTTCTCCAAGCTGCTCGAACTCGCCGGCGGTGTGCGCAAGGGCCGCACGCTGAAGGCGGTGATCCCGGGTGGATCGTCGTCGCCAGTGCTGCCGGCCGACATCATGATGGCCTGCACGATGGACTACGACTCGATCGCCAAGGCCGGCTCGATGCTGGGTTCGGGCGCGGTCATCGTCATGGACGACAGCCGCTCGATGGTCGAGTCGCTCAAGCGCCTCTCGTACTTCTACATGCACGAATCCTGCGGCCAGTGCACGCCGTGCCGCGAAGGCACGGGCTGGATGTGGCGCGTGGTGGATCGCATCCACAACGGTCACGGCAAGCCCAGCGACATGGACCTGCTGAACTCCGTGGCCGACAACATCCAGGGCCGCACCATCTGTGCACTGGGCGACGCTGCGGCGATGCCGGTGCGCGCGATGATCAAGCATTTCCGCCACGAGTTCGAGGCGTTGATCCCGGGCTATGTGCCCAAGGCGCCGGCCAAGGCCTGAGCACGAAAACGCAACACATATGGTTGAAATCGAACTCGACGGCAAGAAGGTCGACATCGTCGAAGGCAGCATGATCATGCATGCCGCCGACAAGGCGGGCACGTACATCCCGCACTTCTGCTATCACAAGAAACTCAGCATCGCGGCCAACTGCCGTATGTGCCTGGTCGACGTGGAAAAGGCGCCCAAGCCGATGCCGGCCTGCGCCACGCCCGTGACCCAGGGCATGATCGTCCGCACCAAGAGCGAGAAGGCCATCAAGGCCCAGCAATCGGTGATGGAGTTCCTGCTCATCAATCACCCGCTCGACTGCCCGATCTGCGACCAGGGCGGCGAATGCCAGCTGCAGGATCTGGCGGTGGGTTACGGCGGTTCGTCCTCGCGTTACGAGGAAGAGAAGCGCGTGGTGTTCCACAAGGACGTCGGCCCGCTCATCAGCATGGAAGAGATGAGCCGCTGCATCCACTGCACGCGCTGCGTCCGCTTCGGCCAGGAAGTGGCCGGCGTGATGGAGCTCGGCATGATCCACCGCGGCGAGCATTCCGAGATCACGACCGTCGTGGGCGAAACCGTCGACTCCGAGCTGTCGGGCAACATGATCGACATCTGCCCGGTCGGTGCGCTCACGAGCAAGCCCTTCCGCTACAGCGCTCGCACCTGGGAACTGTCGCGCCGCAAGTCGGTCAGCCCGCACGACTCGACCGGTGCCAACCTGATCGTCCAGGTCAAGAACCACCAGGTGATGCGCGTCGTTCCGCTGGAGAACGAAGACGTCAACGAATGCTGGATCGCCGACCGCGACCGCTTCTCGTACGAATCGCTCAACAGCGACGAGCGCCTGACGCAGCCCATGCTCAAGCAGGGCGGCCAATGGCAAGCGGTCGACTGGCAGACAGCCCTCGAATACGTGGCCAACGGCCTGCGTCAGATCAAGACCGACCATGGCGCGAGCGCGATCGGTGCGCTCGTCAGCCCGCACAGCACGGTCGAAGAACTGGCCCTGGCCGGCGCACTGGTGCGCGGCCTGGGCAGCGAGAACATCGATTACCGTCTCCGCGCCGCCGACTTCACGCCGACCGGTGGCATCCGCTGGCTCGGCACCTCGATCGCGTCGCTGTCGAACCTGCAGCGTGTGTTGGTCGTGGGCTCGAACCTGCGCAAGGACCATCCGCTGTTCGCGCAGCGCATCCGCCAGGCGGCCCGCAAGGGCGCGGCCGTGAGCGTGATCGCCTCGTCGAACGAACTGGCATCGCGCGACGCGTGGGCCATGTCGCTCGCCGGCGTGACGACCGTGGCTGCTGGCGGCTGGGCGCAAGCCCTCGCCGACGTGGCGACCGCCATCGGGGCAGAGAAGGGCGTTTCGGCGCCCGCCCAAGGCAACGCCAGCGACGAGGCCAAAGCCTTCGCGCAGTCGCTGCTGGGTGGCGAACGCAAGGCGATCCTGCTGGGCAATGCCGCAGCTCATCATGCGGATGCATCGCGTCTGCTGGCCATTGCGCAGTGGATCGGTGAACAGACCGGTGCCAGCGTTGGCTACTTGACCGAAGCCGCCAACACGGTCGGCGCCCAGTGGGCGAACGCACTGCCGGGCGCGAATGGCCTGAACGCCGGCCAGATGCTGTCGGGCGGTCTGAAGGCCTTGCTGCTGCTCAACAACGAACCCGAATTCGACTCGGCGGCCGGCGCCCGTGCGGCGGCTGGGCTCGAGCATGCCCAGATGGTCGTGACCTTGAGCCCTTTCAAGGCGAACCTCGCCATCAGCGACGTCCTGCTGCCGATCGCGCCGTTCAGCGAAACGCCCGGCACCTTCGTGAATGCCGAAGGGCGCATCCAGAGCTTCCATGCCGTGGTCAAGCCGCGTGGTGAGGCACGCCCGGCCTGGAAGGTGCTGCGCGTGCTGGGCAACATGCTCGGCGTGTCGAACTTCGATTTCGAGACGGCGCAAGACGTGCTCGCCTCCGTGCGCGGGGCCGATGCCGGCGCCACGCACATCGCTGCCGACCGACTGTCGAACGCAGCGCCTGCGAATGTCGACCTGTCGAAGCCGGCAGCCGATGCCGCGACGCCTGTGACGGCGTCCATCTATCAACTGGACGGCCTCGTGCGCCGCGCCACGTCGTTGCAGCTCACCGCCGATGCGCGCGGCGCTGCACACGCGGCGTTGGGTGTGTGGCCCGGCCCGAAGCCGGTGCTCGACGAGGTGACGGCATGATCGATTCCATCTTCGGTTTCGGCCAAGGGCTGATCGATGCGAACTGGTGGACCGCCGGCGGCTGGCCGGTGCTCTGGGCACTGATCAAGATCATCTGCGTGCTCTTGCCGCTGCTGGGTGCCGTGGCCTACGCGACGCTCTGGGAGCGCAAGTTCCTGGGCTGGATCCAGGTCCGTCACGGCCCCAACCGCGTCGGCCCCTTCGGCCTGCTGCAGCCCATCGCCGACGCGCTGAAGCTGCTGACCAAGGAAATCATCAGCCCGACGGCCGCGTCGCCCGGGCTGTTCCGCCTCGGCCCGATCATGGCGATCATGCCGGCGCTGGCAGCGTGGGTGGCCATTCCCTTCGGACCGGAAGCGATCCTCGCGAACGTTAATGCCGGCCTGCTGCTGATCATGGCGATCACCTCGATCGAGGTGTACGGCGTGATCATTGCCGGCTGGGCATCGAACTCGAAGTACGCCTTCCTGGGTGCGCTGCGCGCGTCAGCCCAAATGGTGAGCTACGAAATCGCCATGGGCTTCTGCCTGGTCGTCGTCATCATGGTGACGGGCAGCCTGCACCTGGGCGACGTGGTCGCTTCGCAGGGCAAGGGCATGGGCGTCAACATGGGCCTGGGCTTCCTGTCGTGGAACTGGCTGCCGCTGCTGCCGATTTTCGTGGTGTATGTGATCTCCGGCGTGGCCGAGACCAACCGCCACCCCTTCGACGTGGTCGAAGGCGAAGCGGAGATCGTGGCCGGTCACATGGTCGAGTACTCGGGCATGGGCTTCGCGATCTTCTTCTTGGCCGAGTACGCCAGCATGTGGCTCGTGTCGATCCTGGCTGCGCTCATGTTCCTGGGCGGCTGGCTGTCGCCCATCGGCTTCCTCGATTTCATCCCGGGCTGGATCTGGCTGGGCCTGAAGACCTTCTTCGTGCTCACGCTCTTCATCTGGATCCGCGGCACCTTCCCGCGCTTCCGTTATGACCAGATCATGCGTCTGGGCTGGAAGATCTTCATTCCGGTCACCCTGGTGTGGCTGCTGGTGGTCGGGGGCTGGATGCAGACGCCCTGGAACATCTGGAACTAAGCGGAGAACCCCACGATGTCTTCAGCTGTTGCTGCTTCTACCTTCTCGGTGAAGGACTTCCTCAAGAGCTTCATGCTCACGGAACTCCTCAAGGGCATGGTCCTGACGGGACGCTACGCGTTCCGCCGCAAGATCACGGTTCAGTTCCCCGAGGAGAAGACCCCGCTGTCGCCGCGCTTCCGCGGCCTGCACGCCCTGCGCCGTTACGACAACGGCGAAGAGCGCTGCATCGCCTGCAAGCTGTGTGAAGCGGTGTGCCCGGCGGTGGCTATCACCATTGAATCGGAAGTGCGTGACGACGGCTCGCGCCGCACCACGCGCTACGACATCGACCTGACCAAGTGCATCTTCTGCGGCTTCTGCGAAGAGAGCTGCCCGGTCGATTCGATCGTCGAGACCCACATCCTCGAGTACCACGGCGAAAAACGTGGCGACCTGTATTTCACCAAGGAAATGCTGCTGGCTGTCGGTGACCGCTACGAACCCGAGATCGCGGCCAACAAGGCCGCGGACGCAAAGTACCGTTAACGGCAGACGCCCCAAAGAAAAATTCCATGGACGTCAAGACTGGCTTCTTCTATCTGTTCTCGCTGGTGCTGCTGTTCGCAGCCTTCCGAGTCATCACGGCGCGCAACCCCGTGCACGCCGTGCTCTATCTGATGCTCGCGTTCTCGCAGGCATCGGCCGTGTGGCTGCTGCTGCAGGCCGAGTTCCTGGCCATCGTTCTGGTGCTGGTCTACCTGGGCGCCGTGATGGTGCTGTTCTTGTTCGTCGTCATGATGCTCGACCTGAACATGGACAGCCTTCGACAGGGCTTTTGGAAGCATTTCCCGTTGGCCGCGCTGGTCGGCGTGGTGATCGCGCTCGAAATGGCCTACGTGCTGATGGGCGGCTTCCGCGAACTGCCCGCAGCGGCACAGGCGGCCATGACGCAGGGTGGCTCGAACACCAAGGCGCTGGGCATCCTGCTCTACACCGAGTATGTGTACCCGGTGCAGATCGCTGCCGTGATCCTCGTGGTGGCGATGATCGCCGCTATCGCGCTCACGCTGCGCCAGCGCAAGGACACCAAGTTCATCGACGTGAGTGACCAGATCCACGTGAAGGCGCGCGATCGCATGCAACTCGTGAAGGTCGACGTCACGCGCGCCGCGCCCCCACCACCGCCGGCCGAACCCGCGCCTGCCGCCACCGCCGCTCCGGAGAAGAAGGCATGACACTGACCCTCCCTCACTATCTCTCGCTCGGCGCGATGCTGTTCGCGATGTCGGTCATCGGCATCTTCCTGAACCGCAAGAACCTGATCGTGCTGCTGATGTGCATCGAACTGATGCTGCTGGCGGTCAACATGAACTTCGTGGCCTTCTCGCACTACCTGGGCGACATGCATGGCCAGATCTTCGTGTTTTTCATCCTGACGGTCGCCGCGGCCGAGTCGGCCATCGGCTTGGCGCTGCTGGTGCTCCTGTTCCGGAACAAGTCGAGCATCAATGTCGACGAACTCAACACGCTCAAGGGATAAGGCTTTCTCATGAGCGCAACACTCTCCGCATCCACGCTGCTGGCGGTCCCGATGGCACCGCTGGTCGGCGCTGCACTGGCGGGCCTCTTCGGCACGAAATTCGGTGGCAACCACATCGGCCGCAAGGTCACGCATTCGCTGACCATCCTCGGCGTCGCCATCGCCTTCCTGATCTCGGTCATGACGCTCAAGAGCGTGGTCGTCGACGGCGCGCGTTTCAACGCCACGCTGTACGAATGGATGATCGTCAGCGGCCTCAAGATGGAAGTCGGCTTCCTGGTCGACGGCCTCACCGCCATGATGATGTGCGTCGTGACCTTCGTGTCGCTGATGGTCCACATCTACACCATCGGCTACATGGAAGAAGACGAGGGCTACAACCGCTTCTTCGCGTACATCTCGCTGTTCACCTTCTCGATGCTGATGCTCGTCATGAGCAATAACATGCTCCAGCTGTTCTTCGGCTGGGAGGCGGTGGGCCTGGTGTCGTACCTGCTGATCGGCTTCTGGTTCAACAAGCCGACCGCGATCTTCGCGAACATGAAGGCTTTCCTGGTCAACCGCGTGGGCGACTTCGGCTTCATCCTCGGCATCGGCCTGATCGCGGCCTACGCCGGCACGCTGAACTACGGCGAAGCCTTCGCCAAGGCCGACGACCTGGCCAAGCTGACGTTCCCGGGCACGGAGTGGATGCTCGTGACCGTGATCTGCATCTGCCTGTTCATCGGCGCGATGGGCAAGAGCGCGCAGTTTCCCCTGCACGTGTGGCTGCCCGACTCGATGGAAGGCCCGACCCCCATCTCGGCGCTGATCCACGCGGCGACCATGGTGACGGCCGGCATCTTCATGGTGGCGCGCATGTCGCCGCTGTTCGAACTGAGCGACACGGCCTTGAGCTTCATCCTTGTGATCGGCTCCATCACCGCACTGTTCATGGGCTTCCTGGGCATCATCCAGAACGACATCAAGCGCGTGGTCGCGTACTCGACGCTTTCGCAGCTCGGCTACATGACGGTCGCGCTGGGCGCCTCGGCCTATTCGGTCGCGGTGTTCCACCTGATGACGCACGCGTTCTTCAAGGCGCTGCTGTTCCTCGGTGCCGGCTCGGTGATCATCGGCATGCACCACAACCAGGACATCCGCTGGATGGGTGGTGTGCGCAAGTACATGCCGATCACCTGGATCACCTCGCTGTTGGGCTCGCTCGCACTGATCGGCACGCCGCTGTTCTCGGGTTTCTACTCGAAGGACAGCATCATCGAAGCGGTGCACGAGAGCCAACTGTGGGGTGCCGGCTTCGCCAACTTCGCAGTGCTGGCGGGCGTGTTCGTCACGGCCTTCTATTCGTTCCGCATGTACTTCCTCGTGTTTCACGGCAAGGAGCGTTACGACCAGAACCCGGACGCGCACCACGATGCGCATGCGCACGACGACCATGGCCATGGCGATCACGGCCACGGCCATGACGCCCACAAGCCGCACGAGTCGCCCTGGGTGGTCTGGCTGCCGCTGGTGTTGCTGGCCATTCCTTCGGTGGTGATCGGATTCATCACGATCCAGCCGATGCTCTATGGCGAGTTCTTCAAGGACGCTATCTTCTTCAATCTCGACAAGCATCCTGCGATGCGCGAGATGGCAGAAGCGTTCCACGGTCCCTGGGCCATGGCGGTGCACGGCCTGACGACGATGCCGTTCTGGCTGGCCTTGGCTGGCGTGGTGGCTTCGTACTACATGTACATGATCAATCCGGCCCTGCCTGCTGCGATCAAGCGCGGCTTCGGCCCGGTCTATCGCCTGCTCGAGAACAAGTACTACCTTGACTGGATCAACGAGAACATCGTGGCGCGTGGCGCCCGTGCGCTCGGTACCGCCTTCTGGAAGGGCGGCGACCAGGCCCTGATCGACGGTGCCGTTGTGAACGGCTCCTGGAAGCTCATCGGCCGCATCGCCGGCGTGGTGCGCTGGATGCAGTCGGGCTACATCTACCACTACGCGTTCGCGATGTTGCTGGGCGTTTTCGTGCTCATGACGTACTTCGTCTGGTTCAACAAGTAAGCGTGCGCGCTGGAGAAAAAGAAAAATGGGTTTGTTGAGCCTTGCCATCTGGGTGCCGATCGCCTTCGGCGTCCTGCTCCTGGCCATCGGCCGTGACGACCGTGCGAACCTGGTTCGCTGGATCGCGCTGGTCGGTGCCATCGTGAGCTTCCTGGTCACGATTCCGCTGTACACACGTTTCCAGCTCGGCACCGCGTCGATGCAGTTCGTCGAGAAGTTCAGCTGGATCCAGCGCTTCAACGTGAGCTATCACCTGGGCGTCGACGGTCTGTCGGTCTGGATGGTGCTGCTGACCGCCTTCATCACGGTGATCGTCGTGATTTCGGCGTGGGAGGTGATCACCGAGCGCGTGAGCCAGTACTTCGGTGCCTTCCTGATCCTGTCGGGCCTGATGGTCGGCGTGTTCTCGGCGCTCGACGGCATCCTGTTCTACGTCTTCTTCGAAGCCACGCTGATCCCGATGTACCTGATCATCGGCATCTGGGGCGGCCCGAACAAGATCTACGCGGCCTTCAAGTTCTTCTTGTACACGCTGCTCGGCTCGCTGCTCATGCTGGTCGCGCTGATCTACCTGTACAACAAATCGGGTGGCAGCTTCGACATCCTCACTTGGCACCAGCTGCCGCTGGCGAGCGGTGCGCAGAGCTTCCTGTTCTTCGCCTTCTTCGCGGCCTTCGCGGTGAAGGTGCCGATGTTCCCGTTCCATACCTGGCTGCCCGATGTGCACGTCGAGGCACCCACCGGCGGCTCCGCCGTGCTGGCCGCGATCATGCTGAAGCTCGGTGCCTACGGCTTCCTGCGCTTCTCGATGCCGATCGCCCCCGACGCCTCGCGCGAGTGGGCTTGGCTGATGATCGGTCTGTCGCTGATTGCCGTGATCTACGTCGGCTTGGTCGCGCTGGTGCAGAGGGACATGAAGAAGCTGGTGGCCTATTCATCGGTGGCCCACATGGGCTTCGTGACGCTCGGCTTCTTCATCTTCAACGAACTGGGTGTGTCCGGCGGCATCGTGCAGATGATTGCGCACGGCTTCGTCTCGGCGGCGATGTTCCTGGGCATCGGCGTGTTGTACGACCGCATGCACTCGCGCCAGATCGCCGACTACGGCGGCGTGGTCAACACCATGCCCAAGTTCGCTGCCTTCGCGCTGCTCTTCGCCATGGCCAACTGCGGCCTGCCGGGCACCGCCGGTTTCGTGGGCGAGTGGATGGTGATCCTCGGTGCGGTCAAGGCCAACTTCTGGGTCGGCTTCGGTGCCGCCACGGCGCTGATCTTCGGCGCCGCCTACACGCTGTGGATGTACAAGCGCGTCTACCTGGGCCCGGTGGGCAACGACCACGTGAAGGAACTCAAAGACATCAACGCCCGCGAGTTCCTGATCCTGGGGCTGCTGGCCGTCGCCGTGCTGTGGATGGGCCTCTTTCCGAAGCCTTTCACCGATGTGATGGATGCGTCCGTGGTCGACCTGCTGCGCCACGTCGCCGTGTCGAAGCTCCCCTGAAATCCACGCTGACAAGAGAACGAGATGATTGACAAACTCAGCTGGATGACGATCTACCCCGAAGTGGTGCTGCTGGTCATGACCTGCATCATTGCACTGGTGGATCTGTCGACGACCGGCGCACGCCGCACCCGCACCTACATTCTGTCCTTGCTCACGCTGGCGGTGGTGGCCGCGTTGACGGGCCTCAACGCCTATAACGGTCAGACCGTCTACGGCTTCGGCGGCCTGGTGGTGAGCGACCCGATGGGCAACTGGCTCAAGTGCTTCGCGACCGTCGCGCTGATGGTGACGCTGGTCTACGGCCGACCTTATGCGGCGGACCGCGGCATGCTGCGAGGCGGCGAGATGTTCACGCTCAGCATGTTCTCGCTGCTGGGCGGATTCGTGATGATCTCGGGCAGCAACTTCCTGATGATCTACCTCGGCCTGGAGCTGCTCACGCTCTCCAGCTATGCCCTGGTGGCGCTGCGCCGCGACAACGCGACCGCCAGCGAAGCAGCCATGAAGTACTTCGTGCTCGGCGCCATGGCCAGCGGCTTTCTGCTGTACGGCATGTCGATGATGTACGGCGCGACCGGGTCGCTCGACATCAACGAAGTGTTCCAGGCCATCGCCAGCCGCAAGGTGAACCATCAGGTGCTGGTGTTCGGCCTGGTCTTCATCGTGGCCGGGCTGGCGTTCAAGGTCGGTGCCGCCCCGTTCCACATGTGGGTGCCGGACGTGTACCAGGGTGCGCCGACGGCCGTCACCCTGCTGATTGGCGCTGCGCCCGAACTGGCGGCCTTCGCCATCATCATCCGCCTGCTGGTGGAGGGCATGCTCCCGCTGGCCATCGATTGGCAGCAGATGTTGGCGGTGCTCGCCATCGCGTCGCTGGTGGTGGGCAATCTGGCGGCCATCGCGCAGACCAACCTCAAGCGCATGCTGGCCTACTCGACCATCGCGCAGATGGGCTTCATGCTGCTGGGCCTGGTGGCGGGTGTCGTCAACGGCAACACCTACAACGCGCAGTTCGCGTACAGCGCCTCGATGTTCTACGTCGTGACCTACGTGCTGACCACGCTCGCGAGCTTCGGCATCATCCTGCTGCTGGCGCGTGAAGGCTTCGAGAGCGAAGAGATCACCGACCTCGCGGGCCTCAACCAGCGCAGTCCGCTGTATGCCGGCGTGATGGCCATCGCCATGTTCTCGCTGGCCGGCCTGCCGCCGCTGGTCGGCTTCTATGCCAAGCTCGCCGTGCTGCAGGCGCTCATCGCGTCGGGGCAGGCGATCTACATCGGCCTGGCCGTGTTCGCGGTGGTGATGTCGCTGATTGGCGCCTTCTACTACCTGCGCATCGTGAAGGTCATGTACTTCGACGCACCGGTCACCGCGACCACCGTGTCGGCGCCGCGTGACGTGCGTGCCGTGCTGACGCTCAACGGCGCGCTCATCCTGATTCTGGGCATCGTGCCCGGTGGCCTGATGACGCTGTGCGCCCAGGCCATCGTCGCCACGCTGGCGAACTGACGCCCGCGTGTCGCAGAGCGCTTCCGTCTGGTTGGTTCTGCTGCTGGCCCTGGTGGCGGCGAACCTGCCGTTCGTCAACGAGCGACTGTTGGCCGTCATTCCGGCCGGAGTCAGTGGCAGGAAGTCACTGTCGACTCGGTTGGCCGAACTCGTGATCCTCTACTTCATCGTCGGCGGCATCGGTTTGCTGTTCGAGCGCCGGGTCGGGCAGATCGCACCGCAAGGCTGGGAGTTCTACGCCGTCACCGGTGCGCTGTTCATCGTGTTGGCCTTTCCTGGCTTCACCTGGCGCTATCTGCTCAAACACAGGAACTGACCCCATGGACGATGCGCATCTGAAGGAAGAGGGCCTCTCGAGCGAATTGCTGTTCCAGGGCAATTTTCTCCATGCCAAGCGCGACACCGTGCGCCTGCCCGACGGCCAGACGGCCACGCGCGAATATGTGATCCATCCGGGTGCCGTGGTGGTGGTGCCGCTGCTGGACGACGGCCGCGTCGTGCTCGAGCGCCAGTATCGCTACCCGGTGGGTCAGGTGATGACCGAGTTCCCGGCCGGCAAGCTCGATGCGGGCGAGTCGCCACTGGTCTGCGGCCAGCGCGAACTGCTGGAAGAAACCGGCTACACCGCGCGTGAGTGGGCCTATGCCGGCCTGATGCATCTGGCCGTCGGCTATTCGACGGAGATCATCCACATCTTCTTTGCGCGCGGGCTGACGCTCGGCGATCGCCAGCTCGACCATGGCGAGTTCGTCGACGTGTTCACCGCCACGCCGCAGGAGCTGTTCGATGGCTGCCGCGACGGCCGCGTGACCGACGCCAAGACGCACAGCTGCATGGTGTGGCTGCAAAATGTCCTGTCGGGCGCATGGACGCTCGACTGGCAGGCCCCGCCGGCCCTGAGCGGCGGCTGATCATTGCCGGCATGAAGGTTCTCGACCTCCGATGCCCCCAGGGCCATGCCTTCGAAGGCTGGTTCGCGTCCAACGAGGCCTTCGAAGAACAGCGCGCGACCGGCCTGATCGCTTGCCCGATGTGCGGCGACACCGTCGTCACCAAGCTGCTGTCCGCGCCGCGGCTCAACCTGAGCGGCGCGAAAGCGCCCGAGGCTTCGGCCGCACCCGCCACCGCCGTGGCCACCGCGGACTCGCCCGAGGCACGCTGGATGCGCGCCGTGCGCGAGGTGTTGGCGAAGACCGAGGACGTCGGCGGTCGTTTTGCCGAAGAGGCGCGCCGCATGCACTACGGCGAGACGGCCGAGCGCGGTATTCGCGGCACGGCGTCGGCGGAGGAGGCTGCGTCGCTGCACGAGGAGGGTGTTCCCTTCATTGGCATCGCGGTGCCAGACGCGCTGAAAAGCGGCTCGCACTGAGCGACGGGGTCCCGGTCCCAGACACCGAAGGAATGCACGTTCGCGCCTCTTATATTTTGATAAGGGCGCTTGTTCGAGTATTACTTTTGTGTACACTTTTGACAAACAAACGTAAATGTCTCCGGCCGCGCACCATGGCCGGTGAAGGTTTGACGTTCATCCCAACACGCAACCTCGAGTATCCAACGCCATGAAGATCCTGATCACCGGCAATATGGGCTACGTCGGCTCGGCCCTGTCGAAATACCTGCGCACCGCCCGACCTGACGCCGTTCTCCACGGCTTCGACAACGGCTACTTCAGCCATGGCCTCACCGGCACCACCGTGATGCCGGAGCGCAGCCTCGACGCCCAGTTCCACGGCGACGTCCGTCAGCTGGCCCCTGAATTCCTGCAGGGCTACGACGCCGTCGTGCAGCTGGCGGCCATCTCCAACGACCCGATGGGCGACCGCTTCGTCGACCCGACGATGGCCATCAACCAGGGCGCCGCCGTGTCGATCGCCAAGGCGGCGGCGGCTGCCGGCGTGAAGAACTTCGTCTTCGCGTCGAGCTGCAGCGTGTACGGCGTGGCCGTGGGCGGTGCGCGCAAGGAAACCGACGGGCTCAACCCTGTCACGGCCTATGCGAAGTCGAAGATCGGCACCGAGCGCGAGCTGGCCGAACTCGACACCGACATGACCATCTCCTGCCTGCGCTTCGCGACGGCCTGCGGCATGTCCGATCGCCTGCGGCTGGACCTCGTGCTGAACGACTTCGTGGCCGGTGCGCTGAGCAAGGGCCAGATCACCGTGCTGTCGGACGGCTCGCCGTGGCGGCCTCTGATCGACGTGGCCGACATGGCGCGCGCCATCGACTGGGCGGTCGAACGCCCGGCCTCCAACGGCGGTCAGTACCTGGCGGTGAACGTCGGCTCCGACGACCGCAACTACCAGGTGCGCGATCTGGCCCACGCGGTGGCGGCGGCCGTGCCCGGCACCGAGGTCTCGATCAACCTGTCGGCACCGGCAGACAGCCGCTCCTACCAGGTCGACTTCGGTCTCTTCCGCTCGCTGGCCCCGCAGCATCAGCCGCTGGTGGACCTGAACGCGTCGATCCGCAACCTGATCGACGGTTTGACGCGCATGCGCTTTTCCGATGCCGACTTCCGCTCGTCCAGCCTGATTCGGCTGCATGTGCTGCAGGGGCACCTCGACGCGGGCCGCCTCAACGCGGCCTTCGAGTGGCAGCGTTTCGACGCCTGATCGTTTCGGTTCCGTCGGGTCGGTCGACCCGGCATTCATCAGTTTTCAGGAGTTCCGACATGGTCAAGGTCGTATTGCTCGCCGGCGGTTACGGCACGCGTCTCAGCGAAGAGACGACGATTCGCCCGAAGCCGCTGGTCGAGATCGGTGGCAAGCCGATCATGTGGCACATCATGAAGACGTATGCGCATTACGGCTTCAACGATTTCGTGGTGCTCGGCGGCTACAAGGTCGATGCGATCCGCGAATACTTTCTGAGCTTCCAGGGGCGCGGCAACGACTTCACCATCGACCTGGGCACCGGCAAGGTCGACTGGCTGGAGGCCAAGGCCGAGAACTGGCGCGTGACGGTGCTCGACACCGGCATCGAAACCATGACGGCAGGCCGTATCAAGCGGGCCCAGAAGCACCTGGAAAACGAGCGCTTCTGCCTGACCTACGGCGATGGTGTGGCCGACGTCGACATGGACAAGCTCATGGCCTTCCACCAGTCATCCGGTGCCCATTGCACCTTGACCGCGGTCACGCAGCCCGGCCGCTACGGCGCGCTGAATCTGACGGACGACGGCACCAAGGTGCAGGGCTTCCGCGAGAAGGGCGCCACCGATGGCGGCCTGATCAATGGCGGCTTCTTCGTCTGCGAGCCCGAGATCTTCGAGGTGATCGACGGCGATCACCAGATGTGGGAAGAGGCGCCCATGGCACGCCTCGTCGAACGCGGCAAGCTCGCGAGCTACCACCATGCCGGCTATTGGCAGAGCATGGACTCGCTGCGCGACAAGCAGGTGCTCGAAGGGCTGTGGGCCAAGGGCAATGCGCCCTGGAAGGTCTGGAAAGACTAGCGCTCCCGGCGGCGCCATCACTGCGCCGCACCAACAAAAGACAGCACCATGATCATCGTCGACACAGCATTGAAGAAGCGGCACGCCGCCGGCAAACCCATCAAGGTCGGGCTCATCGGGGCCGGCTTCCAGGGGCGCGGCATCGCGCTCCAGATCATTCAGTCGACACCCGGCATGCGCCTGTGCGCGGTGGCCAACCGTCGCATCGAACCGGCGATCGCCGCATTCACTGAGGCGGGCGTCGAGCCGGTGCGCTGCGACACCAAGCAGGCACTCGAAGACGCCATCGCGTCGGGCCAGCCGGCGGTGACCGAGGACGCACTGGCGCTCGCCACCGCCGAGGGCCTCGACGCCATCATCGAAGTCACGGGCTCGCTCGACTATGCGGCCACCGTCGTGCTCGCGGCCATCGAGGCCGGCAAGCATGTCGTGCAGATGAATGCAGAACTCGACGGCACCGTCGGCCCGATCCTCAAGCACAAGGCCGAGGCCAAGGGCGTGGTGTTCACCTTCTCCGACGGCGACCAGCCGGGCGTGCAGATGAACCTGTTCCGTTTCGTCGAAGGCATCGGTGCCAAGCCGGTGCTCTGCGGCAACATCAAGGGGCTGCACGACCCCTACCGCAATCCGACGACGCAGCGCGCCTTCGCCGAGAAGTGGGGTCAGAAGGCGGCGATGGTCGCTTCCTTCGCGGACGGCACCAAGATTTCCTTCGAGCAGGCCATCGTCGCCAACGGCACCGGCATGCAGGTGGCGCGACGCGGCATGCTCGGCCCCGATTTCTCCGGCGGCAACCCCGGCGCACCGCTGGTGCCTCTGGAAGACACCGTGGCTTCCTTCGCGGCGCACCTGGATGCGGGCGGCCCCGGCATCGTCGACTACGTGGTCGGCGCGCGACCCGGCCCCGGCGTGTTCGTGCTCGCTACGATCGGCGATGCGCGGCAGGCGCACTACCTCAACCTCTACAAGCTGGGCACCGGCCCCTACTACTGCTTCTACACGCCATACCACCTGTGCCACTTCGAGGTGCCGACCTCGGTGGCCCGGGCCGTGCTGTTCGACGACGCGGTGCTCACGCCAATTGCCGGTCCGCGCGTGGGCGTGATCGCCGTCGCCAAGAAAGACTTGGTGGCTGGCGAGCTCATCGACGAGCTCGGCGGCTTCGAGGTCTATGGCGTGGCCGAGAACATCGACGCCATCCGGGCAGAGAAGCTGCTGCCGATCGGCCTCGCCGTCGGTTGCACCGCCCGGCGTGCCATCGCCAAGGACACGCCGCTGACCTTCGCCGACGTCGACGTGCCTGCGGGCCGGCTGATTGACGCGCTCTACGCCGAGCAGGAAGCGCTGTTTGCGACGCCTGCCTGACAGCCATCCTGACCTTCGACATCCATTTCCAGACCTCCGGTGACGCCATGAAATTCCTGCCCACGACCCTCAAAGACGCCTGGGTGATCGACCTCGAGAAGCGCGGTGACGCGCGTGGCTTCTTCGCGCGCTCGATGTGCACGAAGGAGTTCGAGGAACACGGCCTGCTGACGCGCTTCGTCCAGCAGAACGTCTCGATGTCCGCGGAGAAGGGCACGCTGCGCGGCATGCACTTCCAGCGCGGCGATGCGGTCGAGGCCAAGCTGGTGCGCTGCACCCGCGGCGCGATCCTCGACGTGATCATCGACCTGCGCCACGACTCGCCGACTTATCTGAAGCACGAAGCCTTCGAGCTGACCGCGCAGAGCCATCGGCAGCTCTACGTGCCGCCGGGTTTCGCGCATTCGTTCCAGACGCTGACCGACGACATGGAAGCGACCTACCTGGTGTCCGCGCCGTACACGCCGGAAGCGGAGTGGGGCGTGCGCTATTCGGATCCGCTGTTCGCCATCTCGTGGCCGCTGCCCGTGTCGAACATCTCGGAGAAGGATGCGAACTGGCCGTTGTACGACCCTAACGCCAAGCCCTATTTCTGAAGCGCGCGTTCAGCTCCGTGCGGTGGCTGCCCCACCCGTATTGAACTGAAGCGCCGCCAGCTTCGCGTACGCGCCGCCCTGGGCCACCAGCGTGGCGTGCGTGCCCTGTTCGACGATCGCCCCCTGGTCCAGCACGATGATGCGGTCGGCCTTCTGAACGGTGGCCAGCCGGTGCGCGATCACCAGTGTCGTGCGCCCGGCCATCGCCGATTCCAGCGCCGCCTGCACCATCCGTTCGCTTTCCGCATCCAGCGCGCTGGTGGCCTCGTCGAGCAGCAGGAGCGGCGGGTTCTTGAGCATCGCCCGTGCGATCGCAATGCGTTGGCGCTGGCCGCCTGACAAGCGCACGCCGCGCTCGCCCAGGAAGGTGTCGTAACCCTCGGGCAAGGCCTTGAGGAAGTCTTCGGCATAGGCGGCGCGCGCGGCGGCGTACACCTCGTCGGCGCTCGCGTCCGGGCGGCCGTAGCGGATGTTCTCGAAGGCACTGGCGGAGAAGATCACGGCGTCCTGCGGCACCAGTCCGATGCGGTGGCGCAGATCGTCGAGCGCGAGTGCGTCGAGCGGCACGCCGTCGAGTGCGATGCGGCCGGTGCCCGGGTCGTAGTAGCGCAGCAGCAGCTGGAACACCGTGCTCTTGCCGGCGCCGCTCGCGCCCACCAACGCCACGGTTTCACCGGGCGCCACCTGCAGGCTGAAGTCGCGCAACGCGGGTGTGAGGGGCCGCGACGGGTAGTGGAAGGTCACGGCGTCGAAGCCCACGCCGCTGCCGGCCGGCGGCACCGGGGCGGCGACCGGTTGCGTTGGCGACGCGACGGCCGAGCGGGCGTGCAGCAGTTCCATCAGCCGCTCGGTGGCGCCCGCAGCGCGCAACAGGTCGCCATAGACCTCGCCGAGCACGGCAGCGGCGCCGGCCAGGATGATCACGTACACCACCGTCTCGCCCAGGTGGCCCGCGGTGATCGTGCCCTGCAGCACCGCCTGTGTGCCCTGGTACAGGCCCCACAGCAATGCAGCGGAGGTCGCGATGATGATGAAGGCGACCAGCACCGAGCGCGCCTTGGCGCGACGTACAGCGGTGCGGAAGGCGTTGTCCGTCGAGGCATCGAAGCGGGCCGCCTCGCGCGTCTCGGCGGTGTAGCTTTGCACCACGGGGATGGCGTTCAGCACCTCGGCCGCGATGGCGCTCGAGTCGGCCACGCGGTCCTGGCTGGCGCGCGACAGCTTGCGCACGCGGCGGCCGAACCACATGCTCGGCAGCACCACCAGCACCAGCACGCCCAGCACCTGGCCCATCACATAGGGGTTGGTCCACACCAGCATCCCCAGTGCGCCGATGCCCATCACCGCATTGCGCAGGCCCATGCTCAGCGACGAGCCCACCACCGTCTGCACCAACGTCGTGTCGGCCGTCAGGCGCGACAGCACCTCGCCGGTCTGCGTCGTCTCGAAGAACTGCGGGCTCTGGCGCAGTACGTGTGCGTAGACCGCATTGCGCAGGTTGGCCGTGATGCGTTCGCCCAGCCAGCTCACCGTGTAGAAGCGCGCCGCCGAGAACAGCCCGAGCGCCACGGCCACGCCGAAGAGGGCGAAGAAGTGGTCGCGCAGCGCCATCGTCTGCGCGCCGCGGTCCGTGGTGACCAGCCCGCCGTCGATCAGCCGCCGCAAGGCCAGCGGAAACACCAGCGTGGCGCCGGCTGCCGCCAGCAGGAAGACCGCTGCGAGCGCGATCTGCCAGCGGTACGGCCGAAGAAAGGGAACGAGGCCCGACAGGGATTTCGGAGAGCCTTTTGCAGGCATGCGGGGAGCGGAGACGGCCATTCGCC
Source organism: Variovorax restrictus (assembly GCF_051216715.1). Classification (NCBI taxonomy): domain Bacteria; kingdom Pseudomonadati; phylum Pseudomonadota; class Betaproteobacteria; order Burkholderiales; family Comamonadaceae; genus Variovorax; species Variovorax restrictus. Next base: position 2,884,591 of record NZ_JBPJZH010000001.1, on the reverse strand, counting down.
GATTCTACTGACCGGTTGCCCTTGCAAAGGAAGCCTTGACAGTAATTGCCTAGGCAACTAACATCGCGCTCCGATGAACAAGCCCAATCCCTTGCAGGAAGCCGTCGCCGCCCCAGCGACGCCGAAGGTGCCGACCTTCTATTCGGCGCACACCTACCGCGCGGAGGAGAGCGTGGGCTACCTGATGCGGCGCATCATGACGGCCGTGGCGCAGGCGGTGGACAGCCAGATGTCGGAGCCGGGTGGCCCCACCTACCCGCAGTGGCTGCCCTTGCACAAGCTGGAGGTGGGCGCAGCCACCACCGTGGCCGAACTCGCGCGCGAATGCCTGCTGGATGCCGGCGCGATGACGCGGCTGCTCGACCGGCTCGAAGCCAAGGGTCTGTGCCGGCGCGTGCGTTCGGTGGAGGACCGCCGGGTCGTCCACATCGAGTTGACCGACGAAGGCCGGGTGGCCGCACAACAGGTGCCTGAAATCCTCAGCCGGGTGCAGAACGAACACCTCGCGGGCTTCAGCGAAGCCGAGTGGGAGCAGCTCAAGAGCTACCTGCGGCGCATCCTCGACAACGCACAGGCCTTGTCGGCCCGTGGAGAAAAAAAATGACCCGTCCGTTTTCCATGCTCCGTCGCGGCCTGACACTGCCCATGGCCGCGGTCGGGCTCGCCGTGCTCGTCGGTTGCGCTGACATGTCCGGCATCGCATCGCAGGCCAGGCTGCGCGATGCCGATTCGCTCGGCCTGAAGGCCGCTCCGTTCAGCACCGGAATCAGCGCGGTCGACGCCCGCTGGTGGCTCGGCTTCGGCGATGCGCAGCTCGATGCGCTGGTCGACGAGGCGCTGGCCGGCAGCCCGAACATCGCGATGGCGCGGGCGCGCCTGTCGCGTGCACAGGCCGCGATCGCCACGGCCGAATCGGCCGACAAGCCGCAGCTCAACGGGGCGCTCGACGCGACCCGCCAGAAGTTCAGCAGCAACTACATCTACCCCGCGCCGCTCGCCGGCTCGATCCAGGAGGTGGGCACCCTGCAGCTCAACGGCAGCTGGGAGATCGACTTCTTCGGCAAGAACCGCGCAGCGCTCGACAGCGCGCTGGGCACGTCCAACGCGGCCGCAGCCGAGGTCGATGCCGCGCGCATCCTGCTGGCCAGCAACGTCGCGCGCGGCTACATCCAGTGGGCGCGCCTGAACGACCAACTGACGGTCGCCAGGCGCACCTTGGCGCAGCGCGACGAGACGCTGAATCTGGTGCGCGACCGCGTGTCCGCCGGGCTCGACACGCGCCTCGAATTGCGCCAGAGCGAAGGCGGTTTGCCCGAGGCGCGCCAGCAGATCGAGGCGCTCGACGAGCAGATCGCGATCGCGCGACACGCGCTCGATGCGCTGGTGGCGCGCCCCGATGCCACGAAGGCGCTGACCCCGCCCAGCCTGGCGTCGCTGCACGCCGTCGCGCTGCAGCCGACCATCCCGGCCGACCTGATCGGGCGTCGCGCCGACATCGCCGCGGCGCGCTGGCGCGTCGAGGCCGCCACCGGCGATGTCGCCGGCGCGAAGACGCTGTTCTATCCCAACGTCAGTCTCACGGCCTTCGTCGGCATGCAGAGCCTGGGCCTGGACAACCTCCTGAAGTCGAACAGCGCGCAGTGGGGCGTCGGCCCGGCCATCCGCCTGCCGATCTTCGAGGGCGGACGCCTGCGCGCCAACCTGCGCGGCAAGTCGGCCGACCTCGACGCCGCCATCGAGAGCTACAACGCCAGCGTGCTCGACGCGGTGCGCGACGCGGCCGACCAGGTGAGCAGCGCGCAATCGGTGGCACGCCAGCAGGCGCAGCAGCGCGAGGCACAGGCCGCCGCCGAAGGCGCCTACGAGATCGCCGTGCAGCGTTACCGCGCCGGCCTCGGCAACTACCTCAACGTGCTGACGGCCGAATCGACCGTGCTGGCGCAACGCCGCCAGGCGGTCGACCTCGCGGCCCGTGCGCTCGAAGCGCAGGTCGGCCTGGCGCGTGCGCTGGGCGGCGGATGGCAGCCGCCCGTTGCTGTCGCCGACACCGGCAAGACCGCCACCGCGCACTGAACACATCCGGCGCGTGCTCATCGCGCGCGACCCAACGCCCGAACCCGAAGGACACTGACATGGACAACAACAACACAGTCGCCCCCTCTGCAGCAGCTGCCCCGGCCGCGAAGGCCGGCAACCCCAAACGCCGCCGCGCACTCACCGCCCTGGCGGCGGTCGTCATCGTCGCCGGCGGTGGCTGGGGCGTCTACGAATGGCTGGTGGCCAGCCACTACGAAGACACCGACAACGCCTACGTGCAGGGCAATGTCATCCAGATCACGCCGCAGGTCGGCGGCACCGTGCTGTCGATCATGGCGGACGACACCGACTTCGTTAAAGCCGGCCAGCCGCTGGTGCAACTCGACCCAGCCGATGCCAAGCTGGCACTCGCGCAGTCCGAGGCGGCGCTGGGCCAGGCGGTGCGGCAGGTGCGCACGCTCTACGCCAACAACGGTTCGCTGGCTGCGCAGGTCACGCTCAAGCAGTCTGACATCGCCAAGGCGCAAAGCGACATCGCCCGCGCGCAGGATGACCTGAAGCGCCGCCAGGCGCTCACCGGCAACGGCGCGGTGTCGAAGGAAGAGCTCAACCATTCCGAGACGGCGCTGGCCAACGCGAAGAGCGCGCTCGCCGCTGCGCAGGCCGGTGTCGTGTCGGCCCGCGAGCAGCTCGCCAGCAACCAGTCGCTGACCGAAGGCACCAGCGTCGAGCAGCACCCGAACGTGTTGGCCGCCGCCGCCAAGGTGCGCGAGTCGTGGCTCGCGGTGCAACGCGTCGCGCTGCCGGCACCGGTCGACGGTTACGTGGCCAAGCGCACGGTGCAGCTCGGTCAGCGCGTCTCGGCCGGCACGCCGATGATGTCGATCGTGCCGCTCGATCAGCTGTGGGTCGATGCCAACTTCAAGGAAGTCCAGCTGCGCAACATCCGCATCGGCCAGCCCGTCAAGCTCGTGGCCGACTTGTATGGCGAGAAGGTCGAATACGACGGGAAGGTGGCCGGCCTCGGCGTGGGCACCGGGGCGGCCTTTGCGCTGTTGCCGGCGCAGAACGCCACCGGCAACTGGATCAAGGTGGTGCAGCGCGTGCCGGTGCGCATCGCGCTCGACGCGGAGCAACTCAAGGCCCATCCGCTGCGCGTCGGTCTGTCGATGGATGCCGAGGTCGACGTCACCGACAAGGGCGGCAAGGCGCTCGCCGATGCACCGCGCAGCACGGCCTTCGCGCAGACGCAGGCGTATGCGAATGTCGACCGTGACGCCGAGGCCGATGCCGATGTCGCCCGCATCATCGCGGCCAACCTCGGCCGCCCCGTGAAGCCGCAAGCTGCGGCGTCGGCGCCGGGCGACAGCAAGCCGTCGACCAGCCTGCACCCGGCCGCGCAGCACGGGCATGGCGCCACGCTGGCCATGCACCACGCCGCGCGCGGCTGATCGCTGGCCCGCCCCATGGCCACCACTGCCGCACCCGCTGCCCATCCGCCACTGGAAGGTTCCGCGCGCATCCTCGGGACGATCGCGCTGTCCGCGGCGACCTTCATGAACGTGCTCGACACGTCGATCGCGAACGTCTCGCTGCCCGCCATTTCGGGGGACCTCGGCGTGAGCTCGACGCAGGGCACCTGGGTCATCACCAGCTTCGCCGTGGCGAACGCCATCGCCGTGCCGCTCACCGGCTGGCTCACGCAGCGCTTCGGGCAAGTGCGCCTGTTCATGCTCAGCATCCTGCTGTTCGTGATCAGCTCCTGGCTGTGCGGGCTGGCGCCGAACATGAGTACGCTGATCTTTTTCCGTGCCGTGCAGGGCTTCGTCGCCGGGCCGATGATCCCGCTGTCGCAGACGCTGCTGCTGGCGAGCTACCCGCGCGCGCTGGCCGGGACGGCGATGGCGATGTGGGCCATGACGACGCTGGTCGCGCCCGTCATGGGGCCGCTGCTGGGCGGCTGGATCACCGACAACGTCTCCTGGCCGTGGATCTTCTACATCAACATCCCGGTGGGCCTGCTGGCCGCAGGCATCACCTGGTCGATCTACCGCAAGCGCGACAGCCAGATCAAGCGCCTGCCGATCGATGGTGTCGGCCTGGCACTGCTGGTGCTGTGGGTCGGCGCCATGCAGCTGATGCTCGACAAGGGCAAGGAGCTCGACTGGTTCCATTCGCCGGCGATCGTGACGATGGCCGTGGTGGCGGTGGTGGGCTTCGTCTTCTTCATCATCTGGGAGCTGACGGACGAGCACCCGGTGGTCGACCTGTCGCTCTTCAAGCGACGCAACTTCTGGTCGGGTGCGGTGGCGACCGCGGTGGCCTACGGGCTGTTCTTCGGCAACCTCGTGCTGATGCCGCTGTGGCTGCAGCAGTACATGGGCTACACCGCAACGCAGGCGGGCATGGTGCTGGCGCCGGTCGGCGCGTTCGCCATCGTGCTGTCGCCGATCGTCGGCATGACGGTGGCGAAAGTCGACCCGCGTCGTTATGCGACCTTCTCTTTCCTCGTGTTCGCGCTGGTGCTGTGGATGCGGTCCAACTTCAACACGCAGGCCGACATCGGCACCATCATGATCCCGACGATCATCCAGGGCATCGCGATGGCCTTCTTCTTCATCCCGCTGGTGACGCTCACGTTGTCGGGGTTGACGCCCGACCGCATTCCGGCCGCCTCGGGTTTGTCGAACTTCCTGCGCATCACGGCCGGCGCCATCGGCACGTCCGTCGTCACGACCGTTTGGGACAACCGCGCGACCGTGCACCACGCGCAGCTCGCGGAGTCGATCAATCCCGGCAACGCGACGGCGATGGCGACCATGAACAGCCTGAGCAACAGCGGCTTGAGCACCGACCAGGTGCTCGCGCAGATCAATCGGCTGATCGATCAGCAGGCGTTCATGCTCGCATCGAACGACGTGTTCTATGCCTCGGCCGTGCTGTTCGTCTTTCTGATCCCGCTGGTCTGGCTGGCGCGGCCGCAGATGGGCGGCAGCGGCGGCGATGCGGCTGCGGGCGCGCATTGACCAGCCTGACGCTGCGCTGACAGCCGTGCGCCTGAAACGCGCGTAGGTTGCAGTGCAGCATAGGCATTTGCCCCAGTAGGCACGGGGGAGGGGGTCGCCAACAATGCGGTCGCGCTCAAGGTGGGCGCGAACAGATGCACCGCATGACCGATTTTCCCTTCCAGCCTTCGGGCTCCCGCGCGAGATGAGCGACATCATTCTCGAGACGCGCCAGCTCACCAAGGAATTCAAGGGCTTCACCGCGGTCAGCAAGGTCGACCTCAATGTGGTGCGTGGGTCCATCCACGCGCTCATCGGCCCCAATGGCGCGGGCAAGACGACCTGCTTCAACCTGCTGACGAAGTTCCTGGAGCCGACCTCCGGCACCATCCTGTTCAACGGCCACGACATCACGGGCGAGCGCCCTGCGCAGATCGCGCGGCGCGGCATCATCCGCTCGTTCCAGATCTCGGCGGTGTTCCCGCATCTCACGTTGCTCGAGAACGTACGCCTCGGCCTGCAGCGCGCGCTGGGCACGTCGTACCACTTCTGGAAGAGCGAGCGGTCGCTCAAGCCGCTCGACATCCGCGCCCGTGGGCTGCTGGCCGAGGTCGGCCTCGACGACCTCGCCGACGAGCTCACGGTGAACCTGCCGTACGGCCGCAAGCGTGCGCTCGAGATCGCGACCACGCTGGCGATGGAGCCCGAACTGATGCTGCTCGACGAGCCCACGCAAGGCATGGGCCATGAAGACGTGCACCGCGTGGCCGAACTCATCAAGCGCGTGTCGGTCGGGCGCACCATCCTCATGGTCGAGCACAACATGAGCGTGGTGTCGACCATCGCCGACACCATCACGGTGCTGCAACGTGGCGCGGTGCTGGCCGAAGGGCCGTACGCCGAGGTCTCCCGCAACCCGCAGGTGATGGAGGCCTACATGGGCACCACCGACGGCCAACTGCAGGGAGCTCATTGATGACCCCCACGCTCCTCACTTCGTGTAGTTCGCTGCCCCCCGAGGGGGCGCGTGCCTCCCTTGGGGCGGCCCGGCGGGAGGCACATCGATGACTGCACCCGCACTTCAAATCCAGGGCCTCCAGGCCTGGTACGGCGAATCGCACGTCCTCCATGGCGTCGACATGGTCGTGCAGCCCGGCGAAGTCGTCACGCTGCTGGGCCGCAACGGCGCCGGCCGCACGACCACCATGCGCGCCATCATGGGCCTCGTGGGTGCGCGCAAGGGCAGCATCCAGATCAACGGCGTCGAGACCATCGGCATGGCGACGCACCGCATCGCCCACCTGGGCCTGGGCTACTGCCCGGAAGAGCGCGGCATCTTCGCGAGCCTGTCGGCCGAGGAGAACCTGCTGCTGCCACCGGTGCTCAAGGGCATGGGGCCGGGCATGTCGATCGACGAGATCTACGAGATGTTCCCCAACCTGGCCGAACGCCGCAACAGCCAGGGCACGCGCCTGTCGGGCGGCGAGCAGCAGATGCTGGCGGTCGCGCGCATCCTGCGCACCGGCGCCAAGCTGCTGCTGCTCGACGAGATCTCCGAAGGCCTGGCGCCGGTCATCGTGCAGGCACTGGCGCGAATGATCCACATGCTGCGCGGCAAGGGCTACACGGTGGTGATGGTCGAGCAGAACTTTCGCTTCGCCGCGCCGCTGGCCGATCGCTTCTACGTGATGGAGCACGGGCGCATCGTCGAGACCTTCGGCGCGTCGGAGCTCGACGCGAAGATGCCGGTGCTCAACGAGCTGCTCGGTGTGTGACGGCCCGCTTCCCCCACGACAACAACACAGAGACAACCATGAAAAGAAAACTGAGCGCCATCGGCGTGGCAACTGCATCCCTCCTGCTGGCGACCACCGTCGTGCAGGCCCAGGAGAAGGTCGTGATCGGCTTCGTGACCGACCTCTCCAGCCTCTATGCCGACCTGGAAGGCAAGGGCGGGATCACCGCGATCCAGATGGCGATCGAGGACTTCGGCGGCAAAGCGCTCGGGCAGCCGATCGAGCTGCTCACGGCCGATCACCAGAACAAAGCCGACGTCGCGGCCTCCAAGGCGCGTGAGTGGATCGACACGGCCGGTGTCACGATGGTGTTCGGTGGCACCAATTCCGGCACGGCGCTGGCCACCGCCAAGGTCGCGCAAGAGAAGAAGCGCGTCTACTTCAACAACGGTGCGGGCACCTCTGCCCTGACCAACGAGCAGTGCAGCCCGTACACGGTGCACTATGCCTACGACACCGTGGCGCTGGCCAAGGGCACCGGCGGCGCAGTGGTCGACAAGGGTGGCAAAAGCTGGTTCTTCCTGACCGCCGACTACGCCTTCGGCCATGCGCTCGAGGCCGACACGTCGACGGTGGTGAAGGCCAAGGGCGGCACCGTGGTCGGCACCGTGCGGCATCCGCTGAACGCGTCGGACTTCTCGTCCTTCCTGCTGCAGGCGCAGAACTCCAAAGCGCAGATCCTGGGCCTGGCCAATGCGGGCGGCGACTTCGTCAATGCGGTGAAGGCGTCGAAGGAATTCGGCATCAACAAGACGATGAAGACCGCCGGCCTGCTGGTGTTTCTGAGCGACATCCACAGCCTGGGCCTGAAGAACACCGAAGGCCTGCTGCACACCACCAGCTGGTACTGGGACCTGAACGACGACACGCGCAAGTTCGCCAACCGCTTCTTCGAGAAGACCAAGCGCATGCCGACCGACGTGCAGGCCGCCGACTACTCGGCCACCACCACCTACCTCAAGGCCGTGGCCGCTGCCAAGACCACCGATTCGGACAAGGTGATGGCGCAGCTCAAGAGCATGAAGATCGACGACTTCTACGGCAAGGGCCAGATCCGTGCCGACGGGAGCTTCATCCACGACATGTACCTGGTCGAGGCGAAGTCGCCCGCGGAGTCGAAGAAGCCCTGGGACTACCTGAAGGTCGTGGCCAAGCTGCCGGGCGAACAGGTCTTCACCACCAAGGCCGAAACCAAATGCGCGCTCTGGAAGTGATCCTTCCGTCGCTTTCTTCCATCCCACCCTCCTTGGACGTGAACATGAAAAAATCCCTCGCACTCTCCGCCGTCTCCCTGGCCATCGCCTTCGCCACCGGCGGCGCGTACGCCCAGGCCACCGACAAGGTCAAGATCGGCTTCATCACCGACATGTCGAGCCTGTACGCCGACGTAGAAGGCAAGAACGGCGCGCTGGCCATCCAGATGGCCATCGACGACTTCGGTGGCAAGGTCAACGGCATGCCCATCGAGCTGCTCACGGCCGACCACCAGAACAAGGCGGACATCGCTGCCTCGAAGGCGCGCGAGTGGATCGACACGCAGGGCCTGACGATGCTCTTCGGCGGTACCAGCTCCGGCACCGGCCTGGCGATGGCCAAGGTGGCGCAAGAGAAGAAGCGGGTCTTCATGGTCAACGGCGCCGGCAGTTCGGCGCTGACCAACGAGCAGTGCACGCCGTACACGGTGCACTACGCCTACGACACGGTGGCGCTCGCCAAGGGCACCGGCGCGGCGGTCATCGCACGCGGCGACAAGAACTGGTTCTTCCTGACGGCCGACTATGCCTTCGGCCATGCGCTCGAAGCCGATGCGAGCAAGGTCGTGAAGGAGAAGGGCGGCACGGTGGTGGGTGCGGTGCGCACGCCGCTCAACACCTCGGACTTCTCGTCCTTCCTGCTGCAGGCGCAGAACTCGAAGGCCCAGGTGCTGGCCCTGGCCAACGCGGGCGGCGACACCATCAACTCGATCAAGTCGGCGCGCGAGTTCGGCATCACCAAGTCGATGAAGATGGTCGGCCTGCTGGTGTTCGTCACCGACATCCACAGCCTGGGCCTGAAGAACACCGAAGGCCTGCTGCTCACCACCAGCTGGGACTGGAACCTCGACGACAAGACCCGCGCGTTCGGCAAGAAGTTCTTCGAGAAGACCAAGCGCATGCCCACCGACATCCAGGCGGCGGACTACTCGGCCACCATGACCTACTTGAAGGCTCTGCAGGCCACCAAGACGACCGACGCCGACAAGGTGATGGAATACATCAAGAAGACGCCGATCGACGACTTCTACGCCAAGGGCTACGTGCGCGCCGACGGTCGCTTCGTGCACGACATGTACCTCATGGAAGTGAAGTCGCCGGCCGAGTCGAAGCAGCCTTGGGACTACTACAAGGTGGTCCAGAAGCTCAAGGGCGAGGACGTCTTCACGACCAAGGCCGAGTCGCGCTGCTCGCTCTGGAAGTAATTGCCGGGTCTCTCAGGCGGCCGGGCAAGGGGCCGCCTGAATCGAACATTCGATCGTTGTTGTTGAAGCGTCTTCCATGAATATCTCCATGCCGGCCTTGTTGAGCCAGCTCCTTCTGGGGCTGGTCAACGGCTCGTTCTACGCGATCCTGAGCCTGGGGCTCGCCGTGATCTTCGGTCTGCTCAACGTGATCAACTTCGCCCACGGTGCGTTGTTCATGCTGGGGGCAGTGCTCAGCTGGATGGCGATGGAGTATTTCGGCATCAACTACTGGGTGATGCTGCTGGCCGCGCCGATCATCGTCGGCCTGTTCGGTGTGCTGATCGAACGGCTGCTGCTGCGCTGGATCTACAAGCTCGACCACCTCTACGGCCTGCTGCTCACGCTCGGCCTCACGCTGTTGATCGAAGGCGTGTTCCGCTCGGTGTACGGCGTGTCGGGCCTGGCCTACGACGCGCCCGATGCGCTGTCGAGCGCCACCGACCTCGGGTTCATGGTGCTGCCGAACTACCGCGCCTGGGTCGTTGTCGCGTCGTTGGTGATCTGCTTCGCCACCTGGTATGTCATCGAGAAGACGCGCCTGGGCGCCTACCTGCGCGCGGGCACCGAGAACCCGCGCCTGGTCGAGGCCTTCGGCGTCAACGTGCCGCTGATGATCACGCTGACCTACGCCTTCGGATGTGCGCTGGCCGCCTTCGCCGGCGTGCTGGCGGCACCGGTCATGCAGGTGTCGCCGCTGATGGGGCAGAACCTCATCATCGTGGTCTTCGCCGTGGTCGTGATCGGCGGCATGGGCTCGATCATGGGCGCCATCCTCACCGGCCTGGGCCTGGGCATTGTCGAAGGCCTGACCAAGGTGTTCTACCCGGAGGCCTCCTCCACTGTCGTGTTCGTGATCATGGTGATCGTGTTGCTGACTCGTCCGGCCGGTCTGTTCGGCAAAGAGAAATAAGAAGCGCGGTATGAAGAAGTTCTCCACTGTCATCTACCTGCTGCTGCTCGTCGCACTGTTGGTTGCGCCTTTCGCCGGGGCGTACCCGGTGTTCGTCATGAAGCTCATGTGCTTCGCGCTGTTCGCTTCGGCCTTCAACCTGCTGCTGGGCTACACCGGCCTGCTGTCCTTCGGTCACGCCGCCTTCCTGGGCGGCTCGGCCTATGTGGCCGGGCACGCGATCAAGGTCTGGGGCTTGACGCCCGAGTTGGGCCTGCTGGCCGGGACGCTGACGGGCGCGTTGATGGGCTGGCTTTTCGGCCTGCTGGCGATTCGCCGCCAGGGCATCTATTTCGCGATGATCACGCTGGCGCTCGCGCAGATGATGTTCTTCGTCGCGCTGCAGGCCAACTTCACCGGTGGCGAGGACGGCCTGCAGGGCGTGCCGCGCGGCAAACTGTTCGGGCTGATCGACCTGTCGAACGACCTCACGATGTACTACGTGGCGCTGGTCGTCGTGGTCGCGGCCTTCCTGCTGATCGTGCGCACCATCCATTCGCCCTTCGGCCAGGTGCTCAAGGGCATCAAGGAAAACGAGCCGCGCGCGCTCTCTCTAGGTTACGACGTGGCCCGCTTCAAGCTGCTGGCCTTCGTGATCTCGGCGGCGCTGTCGGGTCTGGCAGGCTCGCTCAAGACGCTGGTGCTGGGCTTCGCCACGCTGTCCGACGTGCACTGGACGGCGTCGGGCCAGGTCATCCTGATGACGCTGGTGGGCGGGCTGGGCACGCTGTCTGGGCCGATCGTCGGCTCGGCGGTCGTGGTGCTGCTCGAGAACAAGATCGGCGAGCTGGGCAATTTCCTGGCGCGCGTCACCACGGTCGACTGGTTCAACACCCTGGGCGAGTCGGTGACCATGGTCACGGGCCTGATCTTCGTGGTCTGCGTGCTCGCCTTCCGCAAGGGCATCATGGGCGAGATCATCGCCTTCATCGATCGGCGTCGCGGCAAGGGCGCCTGAGCCTCGAACCCGAGGGCACCGGGTGGCTCAGGCGGCGCGATGCAGGGCGCGGACCAGGTCCGACTGCGTGATGATGCCGACCAGTCGCCGCTCCTGATCGATGATCGGGATATGGTGGTGTCCATCGTCGGAGAAGAGCGGTACCAGCTCCGACACCATCCGCCCCTCGCTGGCCACGCGCACTTCGCGCGTCATGATCTGACCGACCGCGTCGGGCTTGTCGTCGTGCGACGCGCTGCTTCGCCGCACCAGGCTGCGCAGCCGTTCGCCGATGCCCTCGTGGCGGCCGATGTCCGCATGACGCATGAAGTCGGCCACGGTGACGATGCCGACGATGCGCCGGGCGCGGTCCACCACAGGGAGGGCCTTGACCCTGCGCTCGCGCATCAGCGCCCAGGCGTCCTGCAGCGAGGTGCCGAACTGCACCGACACCGGATCGCGCGACATGATGTCGCGGCACCGCAGGAGGCCAAAGCGCCGCTCGTAGGCAGCCGCTTCGGCGTGCTGAAGCAGGGCCTCGAGGTCGTCGCGACTCACGTCGAGCACCTGGTTGTAGTACGCGAGCGCCGCATCGAGATCGGCCGCGCTGAACCGTGATCCGGCCGAGGCGGCCGCCGGCGGTGGCCGTCGACCATGCGGGTAGCGTCGGCCTGTGAGGCTGTTGTAGGCCACGCCCGCTGCGACGAGCAACAGCGAATTGACCAGCATGGGCGACAGCGCGAAATGAAAACCCGTGGCGCTCAGCGCCGTCAACAGCGCGGTCGCACCACCGGGCGGATGCAGGCAGCGCAACGCGAACATCAGCGCAATGGCGGCCGCCACGGCGACCGCGCCAGCCCAGGCCGGGTCGCCGATGAGCATCGCGCACGCGGCGCCCACGAGGGCCGACAAGGTGTTGCCGCCGACCACGGCCCAAGGCTGCGCGAGCGGGCTGGCCGGTACTGCGAACACCAGCACGGCGCTCGCACCCAGCGGCGCGACGAGCCAGGGCTGCGCTGCACCCGTGCCGATCCACCAGCGGCTGATCAGGGCCGTGACGAGGATGCCCAGGCCGGCGCCAGCCACGGCGCGCCAGCGTTCCGTGGCGTCGGCGAACACGCGCTCCGGTCGCAGGCCGAGCAGGAATTGACGCAGGTGGACTTTGGTGCGTTGGAGCGAAGGCAGCATGTGGTGTTGTCTAAAGCCGCAACCGCGCCGCGTAGCCTGTCATTTCCAAGTAGCCGCGTCCGACGCGCCGGCCCTGCTCGTCGAGCAGTTCGCTCAGCCCCTCCCAGTACACCGCGCCGGTCGAGCCGCGGCTGTCGAGTTCCTGGTCGTCGAGCAAGGCCCGCACCGTGAAGCGCCCGGCGGGCGTGTCGATGCACCACTGCACCGGGTAGGCGGCGCGCGTGCGCGGGCTGGACCAGCGGCGCTCCGCCTCGAAGTGCACCGTGTCGGCGTCGAAGCTGCGCACTGCACCGCCGCGCGGCCGCCACGAGCCGCCGCCCCACAGCGCACTGCCGTCGGCGCGGCGAAGGTGGAAGGCGGTGAGCGCGCTGCCGTCGTCGAGGTTCATGCCGATCCAGTCCCAGCCGACGGCCTCGGGGTGCATCAGCGCCTCGCTCCATTCGTGGTCGAGCCAGGCGGTGCCCTCGACGTCGAAGCCCTGGCCCTGCACGGTGAGCCGGCCACGCGTGGCGAGCTGCGGCTCGCTGTAGTAGTAGCTGGCCTGTTCGGGTTGCGGCCCCTTGCGCGACAGGCCGACGCTGCCCTGCAGCAGCACCGGCTGTGTCGGCGTGAAGTCGAGCGACAGCGCGAAGTCGCCGGCGGGCAGGCGGGCTTGGTAGCGGCCGTCGGTGCTGCGTTGCAAGGTCCAGTCGCGCAGGCGTACGTCGGTGTCGGCCTCGCCGGCCGCTGCGATGCCGAAGCCCGCGCGCGCGATGCGCTGGTCGTGCAGCAGTTGGCGGCCTTGCAGGTCGGTGACGGCGGCATGCGCGAACACCAGTTGCTTGGCCGCGAAGGCCGAGCGCATGCTTTGCGTGTCGTCCACGCGCGAGCGGAAGAAGGTCAGCTGGAAGCCGAATTCACGCGTGCCCGACTTCGCATGGCCGGTGATGTACCACCACTCGGTGCGCAGCTCGGGGTGGCTGCCGAAGTCGCGCGGAAACTGCAGCGCACGGGGCGGCAGCGCCCAGGCGGCGGGCGCCGACAGCATCGCCAGCAGCAGGGCGCGGCGATGCATCGCATTCATGCGAGCGCGCGGCCCTGCGCCAGGTAGCGGGCCATCTCGTCCTCCGGCACCATGCCGCCGCCCGTGGCCCACACGAGGTGCGTGGCGCGGCCCATCCGCGCTTCGGACAGTCCCATCCGCTCGCGGTAGCCCTGCGTCTCGGTCAGCACCTGCACCATGCCGGGCAGGCCCGCCACGGCCGAGGGCTCGAGCCGCACGCCTTCGAGCGCGTCCATCTGCGCGATGCGCCGGTACAGCGTGTCGTCGCTCACCGTGATGTAGCCGTCGATGAGGCGCTGCATCGCGCGCCCGACGAAGCCCGACGGCCGGCCTACGGCCAGGCCGTCGGCCGCGGTGACGCCGTCGATGCCGAAGTCCTGCACCGCCACGTCCTCGTGCAGGCCGGTGCGCACGCCCAGCAGCATGCAGGGTGCGTGCGTGGGTTCGGCGAAGACGCAATGCACCGCGTCGCCGAAGATCAGCTTCAGTCCGAAGGCCACGCCGCCCGGCCCGCCGCCCACGCCGCAGGGCAGGTAGACGAAGAGCGGGTGCTCGGTGTCGACGGCGATGCCTGCGGCGGCCAGTTGCTTCTGCAGCCGCTCGGCGGCGACCGCGTAGCCGAGGAAGAGGTCGGTCGAGTTCTCGTCGTCGACGAAGTGGCACTGCGGGTCGGCCTCGGCCTGGCGGCGACCCTCGGCCACGGCGGCGCTGTAGTCGGACGCGTACTCGACCACCTGCACGCCGTTCGCGCGCAGCCGCGCCTTCTTCCAGGCGCGCGCGTCGGCCGACATGTGGACCGTGACGTGGAAACCGAGCTTCGCACCCATCAGGCCGATCGACAGCCCGAGGTTGCCGGTCGAGCCGACGGCGATGCGGTGCCGGCCGAAGAAGGCGCGGAATTCGTCGCTGTCGAGGCGCGCGTAGTCATCGTATTCTTGCAACAGGCCGGCGGCGAGGGCCAGGCGCTCCGCATGCGCCAGCACTTCGTACATGCCGCCGCGCGCCTTGATCGAGCCGGAGATGGGCAGGTGGCTGTCCTTCTTGAGCCACAGCGCGCCCTGCGGTGCGATGCCGGCTTCGCGGCACAGCGCGGCCTGCAGTGCGGGCAGTGCGGCGATGCCGGATTCGATCAGCCCGCCGGCGGACTGCGTTTCGGGGAACACGCGCGCGATCCATGGTGCGAAGCGCTGCAGCCGCGCGCTGGCCGCGGCCACGTCGGATGCATCGAGACCGACATCGGCCAGGGCTTGCGCGGTGGGCGCGATGCCGGGGTTGAACCAGCTCAGTTCCTTCAGCGCGACGAGGTCGTCGATGAGCGGGATGGCGTTGCGCCAGTCGGCGGCGCTGCGGCCGCCCAGTGGGTTGTCGTCGTTCATTCGGTTTCTCTCTGCCCGTCCGTCATGGGTTGGCGGGCCTTTCCGTAGCCTAACAGTGGCGACCTTCACGTGATCGACCTGGGCCTTGCCGGGCCCGTGCTGCTGCGTTGCAACCAGGATGCAACGCGCTCTTACAAGGATGCTGGGGGCGCGTGATCCATTCGAACGCCTCGCCCGTATGTGTCGCGCCGAACCGAAAAGATTGCGTTTGGCCGTCGGATTGAGCGGTTCAATCTTCAGACCTATGGAGTGCTTATGCAACGCAGACTCTTTGTCCTTGGATCCGGGTTGGCGGCCGCGGTCGTCGCGACCGGGTGCGGTGGGGGTGGCGATGATCATCCGTCACGCCCCGACATCGTGCAGACAGCGCAGAACACGCCCGACCTGAGCATCTTGGTCGAGGCGGTGACTGCCGCGGGTCTGGTGGACACGCTCAAAGGCCCAGGTCCCTTCACCGTCTTCGCGCCCACCAACGCCGCCTTCGCGGCCCTTCTGAACGAACTGGGTTTGACGAAGGAGCAGTTGCTCGCCGATCGCGCCTTGCTGACTGCCGTGCTGACCTACCACGTGGTGCCATCGAAGGTGGAGCGAGCGCAGATTTCGCTCGGCAAGGCGGTCACGACCGTCCAGGGCGGCGTGTTCAAGGTCGAAGCGCCGAATGGCCAGCTCACCATCACCGACGGGCGCAACCGAACGAGCCGCATCACCGCCACCGACATCCAGGCGTCGAACGGCGTGGTGCATCTCGTGGATCGCGTGCTGTTGCCGGCCAACCGGAACATCGTCGAGACAGCGCAAGCGTTGCCGCAGTTCAGCATCTTGGTTGAAGCCGTCGTTGCCGCCAACCTTCAGGGCACCTTGTCGGGTGCCGGGCCGTTCACGGTTCTTGCACCGACGGATGATGCTTTCGTGGCGCTGTTGTCCGAACTCGGCGTCTCGAAGGCCGCGCTGCTGGCGGACACGGTGCTTCTGACCAAGGTGCTCACCTACCATGTGGTGCCCGGTCGTGTGCTGCGCGCCGACATCCCGATCGGCACCCCGATCACGACGGTGCAGGGACAGACGCTGCAGATCGGTTCGAGTTTGGTAATCACCGACCAGCGCAGGCGTGCCTCCAACATCGTGGTCGCGGACGTTTTCGCGACCAACGGGGTGGTCCACGCGATCGACAAGGTCTTGCTTCCTGTCTGAGCGCCCCGGGCGCCGGCCCCTGCGGCGTGAGACGACGAAGGGACGGCGCGGGTTCGATCGCGCGTCGGGCGGGAGCGGCGCCTACCAATCTTCCTTGACCGCCAGCACGGCGTCGCGCCCGGCCGCGGCGCGGCCTGCCAGCCAGGCCGTGAGCGTGCCGGCTGCGACCACCGCCGCGCACAGCGCCACCAGCCGCAGCCAGGGCACGAGCAGGTCCATCGTCCAGTGGAAGCTCTGCGGGTTCACCACGTGCACCAGCACGACCGATACCGCCAGCCCCAAGGCCAGGCCGGCGACGGCGCCGATGGCCGTCCACGCCGCGCCTTCGCCGGCGACCACGGCCAGCACCTGCCGCCGGGTGAAGCCCAGGTGCGCCATCAGGCCGAATTCCTTGCGCCGCGCCAGCACCTGCGCGCTGAAGCTCGCGGCGATGCCGAACAACCCGATGGCGATCGCCACCGCCTGCAGCCAATAGGTGACGGCGAAGCTGCGGTCGAAGATGCGCAGCGAGGTCGCGCGGATCTGGGCCACCGACGCCAGCTCGACCGCATCGCCCAGCCCCGGTTCGTCGGCCGCCAGCCGGCGCACCGCCGCCTGCACCTCACCCTCGGCCGCGCCGGGCGCGAGCCACAGCGACACATCGCTCGCGCTGCGGTCGCCGGTCAGGCGCTCGAAGTCGCGCGCATCCATCGTGACGGTGCCGAACTGCCGCACATAGTCGCGCCACACGCCGGCCACGAAGAAGGTCGACGTCGTGCCCAGGGCCTGCGCGAGCGGCGCGAAGGTGCTGCCAGGTGTGGCACCGTACAGGTCGACCATCGCCTCGCTCACGTAGACGCCGATCTGCCCGGCGGGCACCGGGAGCGCTTCGCCGACCAGGGGCAGCGTGCGCGCGGCGCCGCCGTCCTCGAAGCTGCGGCCGATCAGCGAGACGGCCGGGCGTGCCGGGTCGAGCAGCAACGGGCGCAGCCGCAGCGTGCCGGTACGCGCCACGCCCGGCAATTGCGCGAGCCGCTGCACGAAGGCGGGCGTGAAGGCCGCGTCGTCCCCGCTCGCGCTGCCGGCCACGCGCAGGTACAGGTCGGCGGGCAGCACCACGTCGAGCCAGCGCGTGACCGAGTCGCGGAAGCTCGCGACCATCACCGTCAGCGCCACCGCCAGGCTGAGACTTGCGACCACGCCGCTTACCGCCACTGCCGCAGTGCCACGCATGCGCCGCGCGCGCTCGATGGCCAGCATCGGCAGCACGCGGTGTGCGAAGGCCGGCGCGATGCGGTCGTACAGCAACGCGATCAGCCAGGGCAGCGCGGTGATGCCGCCCACCAGCAGGAAGCCGACCGACACGTACGCTGCGACCGGGATGTCGGCGATCGGCGGCAGCCGAGCGAGTGCGACGCCGATCGCGATCAGCGCCAGCGGCACCAGCCGGCCACCGCGCTGCGGGGCCGTGGCGCC
This sequence comes from Variovorax restrictus, assembly GCF_051216715.1. Lineage (NCBI taxonomy): Bacteria > Pseudomonadati > Pseudomonadota > Betaproteobacteria > Burkholderiales > Comamonadaceae > Variovorax > Variovorax restrictus. The sequence goes on along the minus strand of NZ_JBPJZH010000001.1, from coordinate 2,867,115 downwards.
GAGGCCCTTGAGCGTCTGCGCCTCCGGCAGCGACTGCGCCGCACGCGCCGGCCACCAGCCGCCGACACCGGCCGCCGCCACGCCCAGCACGCCGTAGAGCAGGGCGGCGCCGCTGCTCCAGCGCAGCGTGGGCGCGACACCTGCGAAGTAGCCGCCGCCCAGATCGCCACCCAGCACCTTCAGCGCGAAGGCCGCCAGCGCCGCGCCGAGCGCGATGCCCGCGGCGCTGCCGACCGTGCCGAGCATCAGCGATTCCGCCAGCACCAGCCCGAGCCGGCCACGCGGCGTGAGGCCCAGCACGCCCAGCAGCGCGAACTGCTGCGCGCGCTTGGCGACGCTGAGCGCCAGCACCGAGAACACCAGGAAGGCGCCGGTGAAGAGCGCGACCAGCGCCAGCACCGTGAGGTTGACGCGGTAGGCGCGCGAGAGGTTGCTCACCCGCTCGGCTGCGTCGCCGGGCTCGGCGATGCGCACGTTGGTCGGCCAGTCGGGTGCGCCTTCGAGCGCACGTGTGAAAGCGGCGCGGTCGGTGCCGTCGGCCAGTCGCAGGTCGATGCGCGTGAGCTGGCCGATGCGGCCGAACAGCTCCTGCGCGGCGCCGATGTCCATGACCGCCAGCGCCGTGCCGCCGGCCGCGACGCTGCCGGCGATTTGCACCTCGCGGCGCTGTGCGCCGATCTGCAGCGTGACGCGTTGCGCCGTGTCGCCCAGCGCCGTGCGCGTCGCGGCGTTGAGGAAGACCTGGCCCGGCGCGAAGAGCGAGAAGCGCGCCGCGCCGTCGGCCGGCACCGGCATCAGCGCCGGCGCGAGCGTCGGCAGCACCAGCGCATCGACGCCGACGATGCGCAGTGGCAGGCGCCGCTCGCCAAGTACCGCGGTGGCCGCGATCTCGACAACCGGGCTGGCCAGCGCCACCTGCGGATGCCGTGCCACGCGCGCGAACAGCGCCTCGTCGAAGTTGCCTTGCGCGGCGCGCAGTTCCAGGTCGGGCTGGCCATTGACCGAACGCACCGCACTGGAGAACTCGTCGAGCGCCGAGGCGTTGATGAGGTGCACCGAGAAGGCCAGCGCCACGCCCAGCATCACGGCGACCACGGCCGCCGCGTTGCGCCACGGGTGATGACGCAGTTCTTGCCAGGAGAAGGTGAGAAGCAGCGCACGCATCGGGTGATTGTGGCCTCGCTGCGGCGTCATCGCGTCGGCACATCCAGATGGCGCGTCGCTGCGTAGAAAAAAGGTGGGTGCCTCAGAGGCCTCATGCACGCCGCGACATCCGGTCGCGTTCATCCCACCGTCAGGAGCTTCACCATGAACATCCAACGCATCGCCATCACGGCACTCGCCGGCTTCACCGTTTTCGGCGCTCAGGCGTTCCAGGGCGAGGAGAACAACCTGCAGCCCCAGCCCTTCCAGTCGATGCGCAGCCGGGCCGAGGTGCGCACCGAAGCGCTGAAGCCGGTGCAGATCACCAATGGCGGCACCGGCGTGGCCAAGCCGGCCACCATGGCCGATCGCGAGCAGGTGCGCGCCGGCGCACGCGCCATCGTGCGCGAAGGCTCGGCGCTCTACGGCACCTGAGCGCCGCGGGCGCTCACACCATCCGCCGAATCGCCTTCTTGCGCCACACCAGACGGTAGTACGCCGTCTGCAGCGCGAGCATGGCGATGAAGGCGACCGGGTAGGCGATCCACACGCCGTTGAGTCCGATGCGGTGGCTCATCACGTAGGCCACCGGCACCTCGACCAGGGCGATGCAGACGATCGAGATCGCGGTCGGCACCAGCACCGAACCGCTGGCCCGCATGATCCCCGACAGCACCGACGCCATGCCGAAGATCACCGTACCCCACAGCATGATGTGCAGCAGCGTCTGGGCAATGTCGATGACCTCCGCGCTGGTGATGAACAAGCCCATCAGCCGGCGCGAGAACAGGTAGCCCAGCACGACCAGCGAGCCGGTGAGCACCAGGTTCATCAGCAGCCCGGTGCGCGCGATGGCGCCGAGCTGCGACGTGTGGCCGGCCCCGATGGCCTGCGCGCCGAGGATCGACGCCGTGATCGCGATGGAGATGGCGGGGAACTGCACGTAGGCCACCACCTGGTTGACGGCGCCGTAGGCCGCCGTCGCTTCGGAACCGTAGCTGTTGACCAGCGAGAGCAGGGCGATCTCGGCCAGCGCGATCACGATCATCTGCACGCCGGTGGGCACGCCGACGCGCAGCACGGTCTTGAGGATCGCGAAGTCGATGCGCATGCACCGGGCGAAGTCGCGGTCCGGCGCCAGCGGGCTTTTCATGCGGCGCAGCCGGAAGGCCAGCCAGACCGTGGCGACCACGAAGGACACCACCGTGGCCGCTGCGCCGCTGGCCACGCCCAGCATCGGCAGGCCGCCCCAGCCGCGGATGAGCGCAGGGGTCAGCACCAGACCGACGAGGGTGGAGATGCCCAGCGTGAGCAGTGGCGTCACCGTGTCGCTCACGCCGCGCAGCATGGCGGTGGACAGCAGGAAGACGAACAGTCCCGGCATGGCGATCAGGATGATGCGGGCGTAGCGCGTCGCGTCCTCCAGGATGTCGGGCGGCGTCTGAAGCGCCTTGAGCATGGGGGCGGTGAAGGCGCCGCCGAACACCGCGACCACCCCTCCGAAGACGAGGCCGACCGTGAGCGTGGTGCCGGCGATGGCCTTGACCTTGGCGATGTCGCGCGCTCCCCAGGCCTGGCCGATGAGCACCGACGCACCGGCGCCCAGGCCGATGGTGAAGGCGATGAAGAAGAACATCACCGGAAAGAAGCTGGAGACCGCCGCCAGCGCGCCGACGCCGATCATCTGGCCCACGTACACATTGTTGAGCGTGCCGGAGAGCGACTGCAGAATGTTGCTCAGCAGCATGGGGGCGAGAAAGACCGCGAAGGTTTTCCAGAGCGGGCGTGGTGCGGTCATGGTGTGGTGAGAGGATCCCCCGGCCTGGCCGGGGGATCGGGGCCGATCAGCCGATCAGCACTTCATCGCCGTCGCCTGTGCGGCGAAGGCGTCGGACGCCGCCTTGCAGGCCGCACCGAGTTGTGCCTGGTTGGCGCCGTAGCTGGCCCAGGCGGCTTTGGTCTGCTCCATCGACGTCTTCACCGCGTCTGCGGCAGGCCCGCTTTGTTTGCCGATGCAGGCATTCACCTTGTCGAGGTAGTCCTGGCATTCCTTGGGCAGATCGGCCGATGCCGTGCTGGTGGCGGGGGCGGCAGGGGCTGCCGTCGACGCCGCCGGTGCCGCGGCCGGCGCGGGGGCGGCCGGTGCAGCTGCGGGTGCCGACGCAGGCGCTGGCGGTGCGGCGGGGGGCGTTTCCTGCTTGGAGCAGGCTGTGACGGCAGCGACGATCGCCAGCAGTACCAGTGTTTTTTTCATTTTTTCATTCCCTTTTTGACTTCGTGTTATCACGCGCGAACGGCCTCCACCGCCCGTCGCGCGAGCCCGGCGAAAACCGGGCAGGCGGAGTATGCCTTTTCAAACGCCTGCTTCATTCGCATCGACGTCGCCTGCAGCGAGGGAAGCACCGTGCGACGGCCGCCGTGTCGGCCAGCTCGGCACCGGCGAGCCAGTGGAAGTCGGAGACAGTGCGGAAGAGGGTGGTCTCGCGACCGCGGCTGGAGGTGAGCACAACTGCGCAAAGCAGAGCGACAACTTGCCGCCCCATTTGGTGAACTTTTGTGTTCAATCTATAACGCCTTCCTCAATCAGAGGGAGGCGTCGAAATGAACGCATGGATCGACAGGAATGCGGCAGCCGTGGGCGTGTGGACGCGCACCGGCATGTTCGTGGGGGCGGTGGCCATGCTGGCCAGTTGCGGCGGGGGAGGTGGCGGCGCTGCAGGAGACGGTGGGTTGAGCGTCAGTGCGGGTGCTGGCACTGCCGGGATGACGCCGGAGGTGGCTGCCGTCGTCGCGGCCGAGCAGGACACGCCGGGCGCGCCGGTCGATCCCGGCACCTCACCGTCGGCCCCCGTGCCACCGACCACGACGTTCCCCGGTCAGCCACCCGAGCCGCCCCAGCCCGTTCCGGCCCTCACGCCAGAGCTGCGCGAGGCCGGCACGAAGGGGCTGTGGTCTGCACCAGAGACCTGGCCGATCAACGCCATCCATGCGGTGCTGACGCCCGACGGCAAGGTGATGACTTACGGTACCAGCCCGAGCGGGGTGCAGGGCGCGCCGCTCTACTACGACGTCTGGAACCCCGTGACGAAGGCGCATGCCCTGTTGCAACAGACCACCGGCACCGACCTTTTCTGCAATGCCCAATTGGTGTTGCCCGTGTCCGGTCAGGTGCTCCTCGCGGGCGGCGACACCCGCGGGCAGAACGCGGGCAAGGCCAACACCGGCGTGACCGACGTCAATCTCTTCGATCCGGTGGCGCAGTCGCTCAAGGCCTCCGGCACGCCGATGAACTATGCGCGCTGGTACGACACGCTCACCACGCTGCCGGACGGTCGCGTGTTCGTGCTCGCCGGCATAGACGCGAGTGGGGTGCTGACAGCCTATCCCGAGGTCTACACCGCCGGCCAGGGCTGGCGCACGCTCACCGGCATCCGCTGGCAGGGCGAGCCGTTCTATCCGCGGGTGATGCTCGCTCCCACCGGCCAACTGGTCGCGGCCAGCGGCACCACGCTGTACGGCATCAACACCGACGGCAACGGGTCGCTGGCCCAGGTCGGCGCGCTGCCCTCCAGCGTCATGTGGTACCTGCCCTGGGCCATGTTCGACAAGGGCAAGGCGCTGTTCGCGCGAGTCGACGGCAAGGTGTCGGTGGTGGACGTCAACACACCGACACCGGTCGTCACCGAAACCGAGGGCCTCGGCGGCAACCGCGTCTGGGCATCCACCACCGTGCTGCCTGACGGCCAGGTGCTGGCCACGGGCGGTGCGGGCCTGGCCATCGCATCGTCCATCACCGCGGGACCTGACGGCCAGATCGTGGCCCCCGGCGCCGCGGGCCAGGCCATCTCGTTCGAGGCGAGCCTCTGGAACCCGAAGACCGGTCGATGGAGCGTCGGCGCGTCGGCGCAGAAGTACCGCCTCTACCACTCCACGGCGCTGCTGCTGCCCGACGCCACCGTGCTCACAGTCGGCGGCGGCTCGCCCGGGCCGGTGGTGCAGTTGAACGGCGAGGTCTATTCGCCGCCCTATCTGTTCGCCAAAGACGGCAGCGGCCGGCGCCTGCCGCGCCCGATGATCGTGGCGGCGCAGGGCGACCTGACGCTGGGCCAGGACTTCAGCATGTCGGCGATGTCGTCGCGCCCGATCCAGCGCGTGACCTTGGTGCGCACCGGCTCTGTGACCCACTCGACCGACTTCGAGCAGCGCTTTCTCGAACTGCCCTTCACCCAGGACGGCACCCGCCTCACCATGCAGCTGAACGAGAACGCCAACGTGGTGCCGCCGGGGCACTACATGGTGTTCGCCTTCGACGATGCCGGTGTGCCGTCCATCGCGAAGATCGTGCGCATCGGCAGCACCGCGGTGCCGGCCCAGTTCACGCTGGCGGCGCATCTGCCGTCCTTCCTCGGCACGGCGGATGTCGGTCGCAATGGCTCGGCGCGCATCGACAGCGCCGGGGTGCTGATGCTGACCGATCCGAAGGTGGGGCAACTCGGCTCGGCCTTCTACCGGGCGCCGGTAGCGTTGAACGGTGACACCTCGTTCAGCACCCGGTTCCAGTTCAAGATGAGCAGTGGCGGCGGCGAGGGCATGACCTTCGTGATGCAGGGCAACGACTCTTCCACGCTGGGCGAGGGAGGGAGCGCCCTCGGCTACGGTGGCATCCGACGCAGCGTGGCCGTCAAGCTCGACACCCGCGCCACGCTGGGTCAGGACCCGAACGGCAACCACATCGGCATTCTGCTCAACGGCAGCCTGCTGGCCGACGCCTATGTCGATGGGCCGTTCACTCTGGCGGATGGCTTCGCGCACACGATGTGGGTGGACTACGACGCGCGCGCTCGCCAGTTGTCGGTGTTCCTCTCGCGCGAGGCTGCCGGGGCCAAGCCGGCGCAGCCCGTGCTACAGCGCGACCTCCACCTGGCGAGCGTGGTCGACAGTGCCAAGCTCTATGTCGGTTTCACGGCCGCCACCGGCCAGCAGCCCACCGCCCACCAGATCGACAACTGGAGCTTCGTGGCTGGCGCCGCGCCGGCGGCAAAGGACCGCCTGGCGGCGGGCGAACAATTGATCCCGGGCCAGCGTCTGGTGTCACCGGACGGCCGTTTCGGTCTCGCCTTCGAAGAAAACGGCAACCTCGTGCTGACCGAGTACGCAAGCGGCACCGTGCGCTGGCAGTCGGGTACCGCGGGCAAGCCGTCGGCGCGGCTCACGATGGGCAGCGAAGGCGACCTGGTGCTGTATGGACTCGACCCGCTGCCGATCTGGCGAAGCGGCAACGCCCCAGCGGGGGCGACTTCGGCAGCGCTTGGAAACGACGGGGTGCTGGCGCTCCATCGGCCCGATGGCACGGCCGTCTGGCGCTCCTCGGGCATGCCGCCGGCCGGTCTCGTGGCGTCACGGTAAGCCGGCCGATTCGCTGCGCCGATGGCGGCATGAAGCGCCCGCACTGCCTGCGAGGGACATGGAACTCCGCGTGTCAGCGCCGTGGCGGCCCGTCGCCGTTGCCCCGCGCGCGGATCGTGACACGGTGTCCCATAGCTCGCGAAGACGCCCACGCCCGATACCGTTCGCGCAGGTCGTCCGTCATGCGCTGGATCGCCCGGTCGATCGGCCCCTCGACGGTCCAGTGCGCCACGGCGCCTGCGGCGATCGAGAGCAGCAGCGAGCCCCCCACCGCCAGTTCCCAGCCGGTCGACCCGGTGAACCCGGCAGCCACCAGGACCTTGCAGACCAGACTGATCACCGGTGCATGGCACAAGAAGATAGCGTAGGACCACAGCGCCACCTTCTCCATGCCTCGGCGACCGATGCTCGCTACCCCGCCGACGCTGGTGGCCGCCTGCCGGCGTGCGAGCCCGAGCATCAGCAGCGCGAAGCCGACGCCGTAGAGCAGGTCGATATCGAGGTTGCCCGACATCGCGCCGCTGGACGCGGAATACTGAACCAGCCCCGTCCAGGCGAGCCACGCCAGCGCGCCGCCCAGTGCCCACCGAAAGTGCTTCTCCTCCAGGCTGTTCGCCATCCAGGCGGCGAACGCACCGCACCAGAAGATCAGCAGCCACTTCGACCCGATGAAGCTGAGCAGGAAGATGCTGCTGTCGTTGAGAAAGAAATACAGCAGCGGAAAGCCGAAAAGGTAGGCGCGTCGCAGCAGCGGCGAAGAAAGTGCCGCCGCGAGCAGCAGGTACGCCACCAGTTCGTACTGCAGTACCCAGGCCGGGTAGATGACGGGCGCACCGGTGCCGCCGACGGCGCTCGGGTCCTGCGGCAGCAGGAAGAAAGTCGCCCACCAGCCCCAGCCGGTGGGGACCGCATCGGGCTGCCGCGACACGAAAATCTGCATGGCGGCCACCGCGCAAAGCACGATCCAGTAAAGCGGGAACAGCCGTGCCAGCCGCTTGGCGACGAAGGTCACGGCGGAAACGCCGCTGTCGGAGCGCAGGTAGATCCAGGACAACAGGAAGCCGCTCATGGCGAAGAAGAAGGGCATGCGCACATAACCCAGCGCGACGATCTCTTCGAGTTCGTGGCTCCCGAAGTACTTCGGCAGCGAGGCGGTGCCCCCCGCGTGGTACAGCACCACGAGCACGCAGGCCAAGACACGGCCGATGTCCAAATAGGCGAATCGCCCCGTTTTCCGAGTCATGCGTGGGTTCCTGCGCCTGCGACGCACAAGGCGCGGGTCGCACCGGGTGGAGAGATGTCGACATGTCGACGTCGATTGGTGCAGTGCAATATGCCCGCCACCGACGCAGGCTGGCGTAGGACTCGCGCCCCCACAGGTTTCGATGGGAGTAATGATTGGGTCTAAATGTTTCCTGGGCGCCGCGCTGTGACCTCGGCGGATCCGGTGCTCTCGCATCTAGCCCTATGGCAAACTTCCGTGCTGGTTCTCAGAGCGCTTCAGGCGCAGTCAACGCGGTGGCCGGCGAGCCGGCTGCCCTCCATAGCGTGCCGGCGTCAGTGCGGCACGTGTCTCAGGATTCGTTTCAACCATGCAGAAAATCATTCGCCAGCTCGCCGCTGAAATCAAGGTCGGCGAGCACCAGGTGAAGGCGGCCATCGAGCTGCTCGACGGCGGCGCCACGGTGCCCTTCATTGCCCGCTACCGCAAGGAAGTGACCGACGGCCTCGACGACATCCAATTGCGCGATCTCGAGGCGCGGCTGTCGTACCTGCGCGAGCTCGACGATCGCCGCGAAACGGTATTGAAGAGCATCGACGAACAGGGCAAGCTGACCGACGCGCTGCGCGCCGCCATCGCCAATGTGGCGACCAAGCAGGAGCTGGAAGACCTCTACCTGCCCTTCAAGCAGAAGCGCCGCACCAAGGGCCAGATCGCGCGCGAGTTCGGCATCGAGCCGCTGGCCGACAAGCTCTACGCCGACCCGACGCTCGACCCGGCCGTGGAGGCGCAGGCCTTCCTGAAGCCGCCCGAGACACTCGACGACGGCAAGCCGGGCGCCGATTTCTCCACCGTGCCGGCCGTGCTCGACGGCGTGCGCGACATCCTCTCGGAGCGCTGGGCCGAAGACGCGGCACTGGTGCAGCGCCTGCGCGAATGGCTGTGGGCCGAGGGCCTGCTCAAGTCGACGCTGATGGCGGGCAAGGACGAGAACAACGCCGACGTTGCCAAGTTCCGCGACTACTTCGACTACGACGAGCCGATCGGCCGCGTGCCGTCGCACCGCGCGCTGGCCGTGTTCCGCGGCCGTGCGCTCGACATCCTCGATGCCAAGCTGGTGCTGCCGGTCGAGCCCGAGCCGGGCAAGCCGTCCATCGCCGAAGGCAAGATCGCGTTGCATCTGGGATGGAGCCATGCCGGCCGCAAGGCCGACGACCTGATCCGCAAGTGCGTGGCCTGGACCTGGCGCGTGAAGCTGGCGCTCTCGACCGAGCGCGACCTGTTCACCCGCCTTCGCGAAGAGGCCGAGAAGGTGGCCATCAAGGTCTTCGCCGACAACCTGCGCGACCTGCTGCTCGCTGCGCCTGCCGGCCCGCGCGTGGTGCTGGGGCTGGACCCCGGCATCCGCACCGGCGTGAAGGTCGCGGTGGTCGATGCGACCGGCAAGCTGGTCGAGACGGCCACCGTGTTCCCGCACGAACCGCGCAAGGACTGGGAAGGCTCGCTGCACACGCTGGGCAAGCTATGTGCCAAGCACGGCGTGAACCTCATCGCCATCGGCAACGGCACCGCCAGCCGTGAGACCGACAAGCTCGCCGGTGACCTCATCAAGCTGCTCGCGAAGATGGCCGAGCAGGCCGGCGCGCCGCCGATGGCCATCGACAAGGTGGTGGTGAGCGAGGCGGGCGCCTCGGTGTACTCCGCCAGCGAATTCGCCTCGCAGGAAATGCCCGATGTCGACGTGAGCCTGCGCGGCGCCGCCAGCATCGCGCGCCGCCTGCAGGACCCGCTGGCCGAGCTGGTGAAGATCGACCCCAAGTCGATCGGCGTTGGCCAGTACCAGCATGACGTGAACCAGAGCGAGCTCGCGCGCACGCTGGTCGCGGTGGTGGAAGACTGCGTGAACTCGGTGGGCGTCGACCTCAACACGGCCAGCGTGCCACTGCTGTCGCGCGTGTCGGGCCTGTCGGCCAGCGTGGCGAAGGCGGTGGTGCGATGGCGAGAGGCCAACGGCGCCTTCGCGACGCGCAAGCAGCTGCTCGAAGTGACCGGCTTCGGCCCGAAGGCCTTCGAGCAGAGCGCCGGCTTCCTGCGCGTGCGCGGCGGCAGCAACCCGCTCGACGTGACCGGTGTGCATCCGGAGACCTATCCGGTGGTCGAACAGATCATGGAAAAGACCGGCAAGCCCATCGCCGAGCTGATGGGCCGCGCCGAGATGCTCAAGACGCTGCGGCCCGAGTTGTTCGCCAACGAGAAGTTCGGCGTCATCACGGTCAAAGACATCCTGGGCGAACTCGAGAAGCCCGGCCGCGACCCGCGCCCGGACTTCAAGGTGGCGCGCTTCAACGACGGCGTCGACGACATCGCCGACCTGAAGGAAGGGATGATCCTCGAAGGCACGGTGAGCAACGTCGCGCAGTTCGGGGCCTTCATCGACCTGGGCGTGCACCAGGACGGCCTGGTGCACGTGAGCCAGCTCGCCAACAAGTTCGTCGAGGACGCGCGCGAGATCGTCAAGACCGGCGACATCGTCAAGGTCAAGGTGATGGAGGTCGACGTGGCACGCAAGCGCATCGCGCTGTCGATGCGGCTCGACGCAGCACCTGCGCGCCGTGACGGGCCGCGCGACAACCGCTTCGAAGGAGCAGGCCGCGGTCAGCAGCAGGGTGCGCGCCGCGACAACGCGCCGCAGCCCGCGGGCCAGATGGCGAGCGCTTTCGCCAAGCTGCAGGGCCTGCGCAAGTAGCGCTCGGCAGGTCATTCGGCGGGCCGTGCGACTCACGTCGCGACGGCCACGCCCGTCGCGAATTCCGTCGCGTTCGAACGAGCGCGTACACACGCTGTCACACGGCGCGTTGCGTGCGCGCCAGCACTACCACTTCTGCAGGATGGGGCTCCGACTTTCGTGGAGTCGGCCTATGGCCGATGCACGCGGCGCGAGCATTGGAGAAACCAGGCGATCGGCATTCAATAGCCACGCCTCGGTGAACGCGCGGGTTGCGACCCCCCGCCACGAGGCCATGCGCTGCATCGGCGTCCGTTCCGCACGGGTGGCCGACACCTCCGCGTCAGCGCGCGGAGTTCCACGATGAACGCCCACGCCACCTCCGAGGAGACCGTCATGAAGAAGAACGCCCCACCACCGCCGCCCCGCAGCCATGGCTACAGCACCGCCAATGCCGACCCGGTGCGCAGCAACATGGTCAAGCCAGGCCGTTTCGGCTTCCTGTTCCCCGAGCTGTCGACCAGCCCGTGGACCACCGGCAGCCCGACGACCGATGCGCAGGTGGCCGAGGAACTGGGCGCAGCGATGCATGCGCCCGTGACCAACCCGACGCCCGGCGTCATTCCGGCGGGCTTCACCTACTTCGGGCAGTTCGTCGACCACGACATCACCTTCGACCCGACCAGCCTCGGCGAGAACGCAGTGGATGTGGGCGACCTCGTCAACTTCCGCTCGCCGGCGCTGGACCTCGACAGCCTCTACGGCTCGGGGCCGCGCGACCAGCCTTTCCTTTATCGGCGGCAGACGGAGACCAGCGCGAACCAGTTCATCCTGGGGCCGGTGAAGGATTCAGGACCGGGGCCGGGCACCGAGCTGCCGCAGGTGCATGCGCTCGACGGCGCCGCCTACGATCTGCCGCGCACTTGCTTCCTGCAGGGCGATGCGACGGCCATCCTCGGCGACAAGCGCAACGACGAGAACCTGATCGTCGCGCAGCTGCATCGCACGATGCTGCACTTCCACAATGCCATCTGCCTGGCGTTCCCGGAGAAGTCCTTTCTCGACGTGCGCCGGCTGGTGATTCACCACTACCAGCGCATCCTGCTCAACCAGTTCCTGCCGCTCATCGTGGGGCAGCAGGCTGTCGACGACGCCATGACGGAGCTGAAGTTTTATCGCATCGGCCCCGGCGAGCTGGCCACCGAGCCCTTCATCCCGCTCGAGTTCTCGGGGGCGGCCTACCGCTTCGGCCACAGCATGGTGCGCTCCAAGTACGAGTTCAACCGGGTGTTCGGCGCCGGCACCGATTTCCGACTGGCCTTCGCCTTCACTGGCGACGGGTTCGCCACGGCGCCCGGCGGGCCGCTGCTGCAGTACCCGACGAACTGGCTGCTCGACTTCGGCGCCTTCTTCCCGGACCTGGGCCGCGCGCCGCAGATGGCCGCCGCCATCGACGCGTCGATCTCCGACCAGCTCATGATCGGCGCGCCGCCCGGGCGGCCACTCGCCGCGCTGAACCTGCTTCGTGGCTCGATGCACTACAAGCTGCCCACCGGCCAGGCTGTGGCTGGTCGGATGGGCATGCCGCTGCTGACCAAGGCCGAACTGGAGAGCGGCACCGGTGGCGCCGTGATCAAGAAGTTCAACATCGGCGAGCACACGCCGCTGTGGTTCTATCTCTTGAAGGAGGCCGAGGTGAAGGCCGGCAGCCAGCACCTCGGGCCGACCGGCGCGGCCATCGTCGCCGAGGTCTTCGTCGGTCTGCTCAAGGACGACCCCGAGAGCCTGCTGGGCAACCCGCCGAAGGCGGGCGAGGAACTGCCCTCGGCCGATGGCCAGTTCAAGATCAGCGACCTCTTCAACTTCACGGAGAAGCAGAAGGGCAAGGGCAACATCCCGGCCGCGGGGGTGATCAACCCGCTGGTGTAGGAGAAGGCCGCGCGAAGCGTTGCAAGGCGGTGCGCTGGAATCCACGCCGGAACTCGTTGCGTATGAAGAGACGTCGCCACGCATCTCCGTGGCGGCCTATCCAACAGGAGTCATTCATGCCAGCCAAGTTCTCGCACCTCGCTTCTCTCACGCTCGCCGCCGCGCTGTCCGTCGGTGCCGTCACGGCCCACGCCCAGGTGATGGTCGGCGGCGCACAGATGTACGCCAACAAGGACATCATCGACAACGCCGTCAACTCCAAGGATCACACGACGCTGGTTGCCGCGGTCAAGGCTGCCGGACTGGTCGACACGCTCAAGGGCCCGGGCCCGTTCACCGTGTTCGCACCGACCAACGCTGCCTTCGCCGCGCTGCCGGCCGGCACCGTCGACACGTTGCTCAAGCCGGAGAACAAGGCGACGCTCACGAGCATCCTCACGTACCACGTGGTGCCGGGCAAGGTCGATGCGAAATCGCTCATGAAGATGATCGAGGACGGCAAGGGATCCACGTCGTTCAAGACCGTGGCCGGCGGCACGCTCGTCGCCAAGACCAGCGGCGGCAAGGTGATGATCACCGACGAGAAGGGCGGCTCCGCCACCGTGACCATCGCCGACGTGATGCAGTCGAACGGCGTGATCCACGTGGTCGACAAGGTGCTGCTGCCCAAGTAAGGGCCACGTACCGCGCTGCGCGACGGCTGGCGTTGCCAGCGCGTGCGGCGCGGTCACTACACTCGACGTTCGTTCTCAACCCACGTCGTTCGCGCATCGCATGGAATTCTTCACCCTGGCGGTCTTCGCCGCCATCGGCCTCTACGTTCTCAAGGCCACGGCGCAGGCCCGTCGCATCCGTCTGCTGGGCAGTCACCTCGGTCAATACCAGATCGAGAAGCTGATGGAGACGCTGACCGAGGGCTACCTGCGCTGTCTCGGTGAGAGCGACACCGAGCGTCAGGCGCAGATCTGGTCGCTGCTGGCGCAGAGCGAGCAGAGCCTGGCGTCCCAGTTCGAACGATTTTCCGCCGGCTTCGCCAAGGTCGACGCCGCCCAAGCACGCGTGAGCAAGCTGCCGATCGCCGTGCCGATGGTCGACCGCCTTTTGCCCGCCGCCACCTTCGATGCGCGGGAGGCTTTCGCGATCCATGCGCGCGGTATCGCCGATGCTGCTGCCAACGTGGCAGGGCAAAGCGCGAAGGCCAAGGCCTTCACGATGTCGGCCGAGCTCTTTCTGATGCAGCACACCTGCCACTGGTTCTGCCGTTCGCGCGCGGTGGCCAATGCGCGTCTGCAACTGCGCCACGGCACTTCGCACGCGATGGCGCTGGCCTCCGTGTCGCCGAAGACGCGCGACGCCTACCGTTCCTTGACCGGCGTCTGAGTTCATACGACGTCAGGAAGTCCGACATGTCTCTCACCGACCAGTTGCAGATTCCCCGCCCCGGCGCCGACGGGAGCTTCGCTGCACCGGTGCCCCCGCCGGCCGACAGCGCGGCCGATGCACTGCGCGAAGCCCGGGAACGCCATGCGGCGCTGAGCGAGCAGCTCGATGCGGTCAACGAATTGCTGGCGAAGCCGCTCAACGAAATCCTGGCCGAGCGTGAGCGCTTCAAGGAAGCCGCGGCCGCATGGGACGCCTTCGGTGCGATGTGGATGCTGTCGCAACGCGCCATGAAGCGCGTGGCGCTCGACCTGGCCGCCCAGGTCGGGGTGAGCGAGGACGAGGTCGTGGCCCGTGCGCTGGTGCAGGCCAATGCGGTGCTCAACGGCGACGGCGTCGACCTGGGCGGCCTCGTCGCCGAGGCGCAGCTCGCGCACATCGAGCGGCACAAGCCCTTCCTGCGAAAGCAGTTCCGGTAAGGCGCTGACGCCATGGATGTTGCCGCCTCGCCCGACCTGGCCTCGCTCGCCGACTTTGCCGAGCGCCACCCGCGCCTTTTCGTGCTGACGGGTGCGGGCTGCAGCACCGATTCCGGCATCCCCGACTACCGCGACGTCAACGGTGACTGGAAGCGGCCGTCGCCGGTCACCTTCCAGGCGTTCACCGGCGATGCGCTCACCCGCCGGCGCTACTGGGCGCGCAGCCTGGTCGGCTGGCCCACCATGGCGACCGCCCGACCGGGTGCTGCGCACCACGCCCTGACGCGGATCGAGGCCGCGGGCCGCGTCGAGATGCTGCTGACGCAGAACGTCGACGGTCTGCACCACGCCGCCGGCAGCCGGAAGACCATCGACCTGCATGGGCGCATCGACACCGTGCGCTGCCTCGGCTGCGAGGCCCGCACGCCGCGCGCCGACCTGCAGCAGCAGTTGCGCGAACGCAATCCCGCCTGGGCGGCGCTGGAGGCGAACGCCGCGCCCGATGGCGATGCCGATCTGGAGGGGCGCGACTTCGCGGCTTTCGACGTGCCGGACTGTGCCGTCTGCGGCGGCATGCTCAAGCCCGATGTGGTGTTCTTCGGCGAGAGCGTGCCGCGCGACCGGGTGCAAGCCGCCTTCGCCGCGCTGGCCGCAGCCGACGCGATGCTGGTTGCCGGCTCGTCGCTGATGGTCTATTCGGGCTTTCGCTTCGTGCAGGCGGCAGTTGCCGCGGGCAAGCCGGTGGCGGTCGTCAACCTGGGGCGCACGCGGGCCGACGAACTGATCACGCTGAAGGTGGCGCAGCCGGTCGGCGAAGCGCTGACGACGCTGGCGGCTCGGCTTGACGCATGAGCGTGAAGGCCTTGCGATCGACCTTCGGCGAGCGCTGCCATTGGTGCGGCCTGCCGATGGACTTCGACCCGCCGCACGATCGCCCGGAGTCGGCCACCATCGAGCATCTGCTCGACGCCACCATGGGCAGCGTGCGCAAGCCGAAGTACCGGCGGCTGGCGCATGCCGTGTGCAATCACACGCGCAATGCGTTCCGGATGGAGGCCGAGCGCGCCTTCGCCGCCTGGATCGCCGAGCGCGTCGGCGCGGCAGCCGTCACGCCGCAGCGAGACAGTAGCTGACCAGCGCGTCGATCTCGGTCGACTTGTCGAACACCCGGTCGGCGCCCAGCGCCTTGCATTGGGAGCGCATTTCGGGGGTGGCGTAGTTGCTGGCGACGATCACGCGCTGGCGCGTGGCACGATCGCGCAGCGCTGCGAGAACTTCGAGTCCGCTGCCTTGGCGCAGGAACAGGTCCACGATGACCAGGTCCCAATCGTTCGTGTGTGTGCGCAGCCATTGCGACGCCGTCTGCGCTTCGGCGACGTAACCGACCATCACGACATCGGCCAGTTCCTGCAAGGTCTCGGTGAGGTTGGCGACGATGACTTGGTTGTCCTCGACCAGATAGGTTTTCAATGGCAAAACAGACTCCGCACCCCTGGACTGTCGATCACGGCCTGCCGTCCAGCGAAGCAAACCGGTCGCCAGTATTGGGCCTGTCGGCGAATTCTGCGTGGGACAAGGGCGCGAAGACTTTCTGATGACAATCTAGCGCGGCATCGGCGCGTCGCTTCCGCGAACCGGCATGAAAGACGTCGTGCCGACCCGGCCCGCCACATGCAAGGTGGCGGTGGCCGCAGGGCTTTCGGCCAGCAGCCGGCCGCGCCGGTACACCTTCAGCCGCGTGGCGCGCAGACGGATCGCCTCGACCGGGTCGCGCGCCTGCAGCAGCACGAAGCTGGCATCGCAGCCCGCCTCGAGCCCGTAGGCCGGCAGGTGGAAGACCTTCGCCGCATTCGTCGTCACCGCGTCGAAGCAGCGGCGGATGCCGGCCTGGCTGGTCATCTGCGCCACGTGCAGGCCCATGTGCGCGACTTCGAGCATGTCGCCCGAGCCCATGCCGTACCAGGGGTCCATCACGCAGTCGTGGCCGAAGGCGACGTTCACGCCGGCGGCCATCAGCTCGGGCACGCGCGTCATGCCGCGGCGCTTGGGGTAGCTGTCGTGGCGGCCCTGCAGCGTGATGTTGATGAGCGGGTTGGCGATGACCGAGACGCCACTCTCTGCGATCAGCGGCAGCAGCTTGCTCACGTAGTAGTTGTCCATGCTGTGCATCGACGTGCAGTGCGAGCCGGTCACGCGGCCCTGCAGGCCCAGGCGTTGCGCCTCGAAGGCCAGCGTCTCGATGTGGCGCGACAGCGGGTCGTCCGATTCGTCGCAGTGCATGTCGACCAGCAGCCCGCGCTCGGCCGCGATCTCGCACAGCAGCTTCACGCTGGCCGCGCCGTCGGCCATGGTGCGCTCGAAATGCGGAATGCCGCCCACCACGTCGACACCCTTGTCGAGCGCGCGCTTCAGGTTGTCGATGCCGCCCGGCGAGCGCAGCACGCCGTCCTGCGGAAACGCGACGAGTTGCAGGTCGAGGTAGGGCGCGACGAGGCGCTTGACCTCCAACAGCGCGTCGACCGCCAGCAGGCTCGGATCGCTGGTGTCGACATGCGTGCGAATGGCCAGCAGCCCCTTGGCCACGGCCCAGTCGCAGTAGGCGAGCGCACGTTCGATCAGCGCTTCCTGCTTCAACAGCGGCTTGAGCTCGCCCCACAGCGCGATGCCTTCGAGCAGCGTGCCGCTCTCGTTGACGCGCGGCAGGCCGTAGCTGAGCGTCGCGTCCATGTGGAAGTGCGGGTCGACGAAGTGCGGCGCGACCAACAGGCCGTGTGCATCGAGCGTTTCGTGCGCAGGCGCATCAAGACCTTCGGTGACCTCGGCGATGCGGCCGCCTTGCACGGCGATCGACATGCCGGTGCGGCCGTCGGGGAGGGTGGCGTTGCGCACGAGGAGGTCGAGCATGGACAGATGCCTTGTCGTGGGGTCGTTGAGGGGCGTTCGATTATCGGCGGGGGCTCATGAGAGGACGAGCTTGCCCAGCCGCGCGACGATCAGGTCGTGCAAGGTCTGTGCCGCCACCGACAGGCTGCCCTCGCGCCGCTGCACCAGATACACCGTGCGCATCAAGCCCGGCACCGGCAGCGGCCGTGTCACCAGCGATTCGCGACGGAAGTGGAAAAGCGTGAGCGCCGGCACCACGCTGATGCCCAGGCCGGCTTCGACCAGCCCCATGACGGTGGCCAGGTGCTCCACCTCGAACACGGCGTTCAGCCGTAGCGGGTGCAGCGCCGCGTCGAGCGACTGGCGCACGCTGCTGTGACGCGCCATCTGGATGAAGGGGTAGGGCGCGAGCTTGCGGGCGCTCAGGCGCGCCTCGTCGGCCAGCGGGTGGTCGGCGCGGCACACCAGGTGGAAGCGGTCGCTGCACAGCTTGCGGCCGCGCAGATCGCTGGCGGCGGCGGTGCCGGCGCCCGACGAAGCCAGCGCGAAGTCGGCCTCGCCGCTGCGCACGCGCGTGATGCAGGCGTCGGACAGCGCGTCGTCCAGGTCGATGGTGATGCCCGGCCAGGCGGCCATGAATTCGGCGAACACCGCCGGCAGCCAGCCGGCGGCCAGCGAGGGCAGGGCGGCCACGCGCACCCTTCCCTTGCGGCGCTCGACATGGTCGGCCAGGTCGGCGACTGCGCCGCGCATGTCGTCGAGCAGCCGCCGCGCCGCGCCTTCGAACAGCCGGCCCTCGGGCGTGAGCTGCACGCTGCGCGTGTCGCGGTCGAACAGGCGTGTGCCCAGCGCCTCTTCGAGCGTGCGGATGAGCGCGCTGAAGGCCGGCTGCGACAGGTGGCACCGCTGCGCCGCGCGGGTGAAATTGCGCTGCTCGGCCAGCGCGGCGAAGGCCCGCAGCTGGCGCGCCGTGAGGTCGGGTGTCTTCATGGCGTGATCTGTCTTTCGAATGAATCGATCTGAACTTTCGATTTTACGGATGGGAGTGGCGAGCCTACATTGGTGCCACAACACCCGAAGCGAGACATCGGAGACATGACATCACAGGCCCCTTCGGCATCGCCCGTGCACGCACCTCTGTTGATCGGCTGCGCCGCCGGCTTTTCGGGCGACCGCACCGATGCGTCAGGCCCCGTGGTCGACACGCTGGTCGCCCGATTGGCGGACGGCCCGCCGGGCCAGCGCGCCTTCCTCATCTTCGAAACCCTGGCCGAGCGCACGCTCGCGCTGGCCCAACTGCGCCGCCGCACCGACCCCGAGGCCGGCTACGAGCCCTTGCTCGATGCGCTGCTGCGCCCGGTGCTGACCAAGTGCCTGACGCACGGCATCCGCATCGTCAGCAACTTTGGTGCGGCCAAGCCGCGTGCTGCGGCCCGGCACATCGCCCGCATGGCACGTGAACTCGGCCAGCCCGCGCCGCGCATCGCGGTGGTGGAGGGCGACGACCTGTCGGCGCCGGCGCATCAGGCGATGCTGCACGAGACGCTGGGCGCCGCGATGGACGGCCTGCGCATCGTCAGCGCCAATGCCTACATCGGCGCGGAGCCGATCGCCGCTGCGCTCGATGCCGGCGCGCAGATCGTGGTGTGCGGCCGGGTGGCCGACCCCTCGCTCACGGTCGGGCCGGCGATGTCGCACTTCGGCTGGTCGCCCGACGACTGGGACGTGCTCGGCCGCGCGACCATGGCCGGCCATTTGCTGGAATGCGGCGCCCAGGTCTGCGGCGGCTACTTCGCCGACCCGGGCTACAAGGACGTGCCGGGGCTCGAGAACGTCGGTTTCCCGATCGCCGAGATCGCGGCCGACGGTCGCTGCACCATCGGCAAGTCCGACGGCACCGGCGGCTTCGTGACCGAGGCGACGGTGAAGGAGCAACTGCTCTACGAAGTGCACGACCCGGCCGCCTACCTGACGCCCGACGTGGTGGCCGACATCGGCGAGGCTGAGGTGCAGGCGCTCGGCGACGACCGCGTGGCGCTGACCGGGGTGCGCGGCCATACGCGGCCCACGCATTACAAGGTCAACGTCTGCCACGAAGGCGGCTGGCTGGCCGAGGGCGAGATCTCGTACGCCGGCCCGCGGGCCGAGGGACGTGCACGACTGGCGGCGGACGTTCTGCGCAAGCGGCTCGTCGGCCTCGACCTGCGCGTCGACCTCATCGGCGCCCTCAGCATCCTGGCCGACGATGCCGGCCGTGCGCTGGCCGACACCCCCGACAGCAGCGCGCGCGACGTGCGTCTGCGCGTGGCGGCCGCCCATGCCGACCGTGCCGAGGCCGAGCGCCTGGGCCGCGAGGTGATGGCGCTCTACACCTGCGGCCCCGCGGGCGGTGGCGGCGTGCGCACCGCGCTGACGCCGCGGCTCAACACGATCTCTTGCCTGCTGCCGCGCGAGCGCGTGCCGGTCGGCTTCGCGATGGTGGAGGACGCCCCATGACCGTGGTCACCGTTCCCCTTTACCGCGCCGCTCACGGCCGCACCGGCGACAAGGGCGACCGCTCGAACATCAGCGTCATCGCCTGGCACCCGGCGCTGTGGCCGGTGCTGGTGGAGCAGGTCACGCCCGAAGCCGTGGCCTCGCAGTTCCGCCACCGGGCGCCCAGCCGTGTGCAGCGCTTTCTACTGCCGACGCTGCACGCGATGAACATCGTGCTCGACGCCGTGCTCGACGGCGGCGTGAACGACGCACTGAACCTCGACACGCACGGCAAGTCGCTGTCCTTTCTGCTGCTCGACCTGCGCATCGACGTGCCGGCCGATCTGCAGCACCTGCTCGCCGGCCCCCCCGAAGGCTGACCCCTTTTCGCAACCACAGGAGACAAGACCCATGAACCGCATTCCAACCCTCGCCCTTGCTGCCGCCGCGCTGGCCCTGGCGCCGGCGCTGAGCCAGGCACAGGCCTTCCCAGACAAGCCCATCACCTTCGTCGTGCCCTTCGCGGCCGGCACCGCCACCGACCAGATCGCGCGCGCCATCGGCAACGGCGTCACGGCCGAAACCAAGCAGTCGGTGGTCATCGACAACCGGGCAGGCGCCAGTGGCTTCATCGCGTCGCAGTTCGCGGCCAAGGCGCCGGCCGACGGCTACACGGTGCTCATCACCACCAACACCACGCACGCGGCCAACGAGCACCTCTACAAGAAGCTGCCTTACGACCCCGTGAAGGACTTTGCACCGATCACCGGCCTGGGCAAGGGCGGGCAGATCATGGTGGTCAACCCGTCGTTCCCGGCCAACACCGTGGCCGAGTTCATCGCGCTGGCCAAGAAGGAGCCGGGCAAGTACAGCTTCGGTAGCGGCAGTTCGTCCAGCCGCATGGCCGGCGAACTGCTGCAGCAAATGGCTGACATCAAGCTGCTGCACGTGCCGTACAAGAGCAACACGCTGGCCGTGACCGACCTGCTGGGCAACCAGATCAACATGATGATCACCGACACGACCACCGGCCTGCCCCAGGTCAAGTCGGGCAAGCTGCGGGCGCTGGGCATGTCGAGCGCGCAACGCTCGCCGCTGGCGCCCGAGGTGCCGACCATCGCCGAAGCCGGCGTGAAGGGCTACGAGATGGGCTACTGGTTCGCGGCCTATGCACCGGCCCAGACGCCTCCTGCCGTGGTCAAGCGCCTGAACGAACTGCTGGTGAAGGCCGCGAAGAGCGAGGCCGCCAAGGCGGCCTTCTACCAGCCGACCGGCACCGAGGTCTTCACCACCACGCCCGAAGAGATGGCGAAATTCCAGACCGCCGAATCGCAGAAGTGGGGCCGCATCGTGAAGGCGGCCGGCATTCAGGCGGAGTGATGGCGACGGCGCGCGCGTCTTAACATCGCGGCGCGCGCACGGAACTTGCGGACCTCTCAGGGTCGGAACGGGCGCGCTGCCCGTTCCCGTTTCAACCCACAGAAGGATCCGTCATGGCCAACGCCATCCAGGGCCGCCGCGGCATCGCGGTCGCGCCGCACTCGCTCGCCTCTCAATCCGCCCTGGCCGTGCTGCGCGAGGGCGGCAATGCGCTCGAAGCCATGGTGGCCGCGGCCGCCACCATCGCGGTGGTCTACCCGCACATGAACGGCATCGGCGGCGACAGCTTCTGGCTGGTGTCGACGCCCACGGCCGGCGGCGCGCACGACGTGGTGGCCATCGACGGCTCGGGCGCGGCAGCGCTGGGCGTGAATCGCGACCAGTACGCCGGTCAATCGGCCATTCCCTTTCGCGGCGGCTCGGCTGCGATCACCATGGCCGGCACGATCAGCGGCTGGGACCAGGCGCTCGCGCTGAGCCGCGACAGGCTGGGCGGGCGACTGCCGCTGTCGCGCCTGATGGCCGATGCGATCGACTACGCCACGCACGGCGCGCCGGTCACGGCCAGCTTGGCGCGCACGGTGCGCGGCAAGCGTGCGGAGCTCGAAGGTGTGCACGGTTTCGCAGAAACCTACATGCCGGGCGGCGAGCTGCCGTCGACCGGTACGCTGTTCCGCCAGCCCCGGCTCGCCGCCACGCTCGAGCATCTGGCGCGCGCCGGCCTCGACGACTTCTACCGTGGTGACCTGGCCCGCACGATGGCCGAAGACCTGCAGCGTGCCGGCAGCCCGCTCGTCCTGGCGGACTTCACGGCGCACCACGGCCTGCTGCGCGAACCGCTCGAACTGGCGCATCGCCACGGCCGCATCTTCAACATGCCGCCGCCGACGCAGGGCGTGGTGGCGCTGATCATCCTGGGCCTGATGGAGCGCCTGGGCATCGAGCGCTTCGACCACCTCAGCGCAGACTACGTGCATGCCGCGGTCGAGTCGGTCAAGCAGGCCTTCGCGGTGCGCGACCGCGAGATCACCGACCCGGCCCACATGCGCATCGCGGCGGCCGAACTGCTCACGCCGGCCGCGCTCGACGCGATGGCCGCGCGCATCGACATGGCACGCGCGGCACGGTGGGGCGCCGGCAAGGGTCCGGCCGACACGGCGTGGATGGGCGTGATCGACGGCGAGGGCCGTGCGGTCTCGATGATCCAGAGCGTGTACCACGAGTTCGGTTCGGGCGTGGTGCTGGCGCGCAGCGGCGTCAACTGGCAGAACCGGGGCGCGTCCTTCTCGCTGAAGCCCGAGCACATCAACACGCTGGCGCCGGGCAAGAAGCCCTTCCATACCCTGATTCCCGGCCTGGCGCTGCTGGCCGATGGCCGCACGATGGTCTACGGCAACATGGGCGGCGACGGCCAGCCGCAGAGCCAGTCGGCCGTGTTCACGCGCACCGTCGTGCAGGGCCTGAATCCGCAGGACGCGGTGAGCGCGCCGCGCTGGCTGCTCGGCCGCACCTGGGGCCAGAGCACCGACTCGCTCAAGCTGGAGTCACGCTTTCCCGCCGAGACCGTGGCGGCGCTGCGCGCGCGGGGCCACGAGGTCGATGTGCTGGGTGACTTCGACGAGACCTTCGGGCACGCCGGCTGCCTGCTGCGCAAGCCCGACGGCAGCCTCGAAGGTGGCTTCGATCCGCGCTCGGACGGGATCGTGGCCGCCTTCTAGGCTGAAGCGGCTCAGTCGCGCTGCTCGAGCGTGCGGTTGACCCACAGCGCCGTCAGCGTGCAGGCCGAGGCCGACAACAAGTAGACGCTGACATAGCCCAGCCCGAAGTGGGCCGACAGGCCCAGCGCCACCAGCGGCGCGAAGGCCGCGCCGACCAGCCAGGCGAGGTCGGCGGTCAAGGCCGCACCGGTGTAGCGGTACTTGGCAGCGAAGTTCGAGGTGACGGTGCCAGATGCCTGGCCGTAAGAGAGCCCCAGCAGCACGAAGCCGACGAGGATGAAGGTGTCCTGGCCGACGTTGCCGCCGTCGAGCAGCGTGGGCGCGAACCCGCTGAACACGGCGATCGCCACCGCCAGGCTGCCGAGCGTGCGGCGGCGCCCGATGCGGTCGGCGATCTTGCCCGACGCGACCATGGCCACGGCCGCCAGACAGGCGCCGATGACCTGCACGACCAGGAACTTGCTGATCGATTGCTCCGAATAGAGCGAGATCCACGACAGCGGGAAGATCGTGACGATGTGGAAGAGGGCGTAGCTCGCCAAGGCGGCGAAGGCGCCGATCAGGATGTTGCCGCCCTGGGCACGCGTGATCTCGACGATGCCGGTCGGCTCCAGCTCGCGGGCGTCCAGCAGGCGGGAATATTCGGTGGCCGCCACCAGACGCAGGCGGGCGAACAGCGCGACGACGTTGATCGCGAACGCCACGTAGAACGGGTAGCGCCAGCCCCAGGTGAGGAAGTCTTCCGTCGGAATACTGGAGCTGAGGTAGGCGAACAAACCGCCCGCCACCAGAAAGCCGAAGGGCGCCCCGAGCTGGCCGAGCATCGCGTACCAGCCGCGGCGGTTCTGCGGTGCGGCCATCGCCAGCAGCGAGGGCAGGCCGTCCCAGCTGCCGCCGAGCGCGATGCCCTGCGCGATCCGCAGCACCGCCAGCAAGACGATCGCCGTGACCCCGATGCTGTCGTAGGTCGGCAGAAAGGCGATACCGGCGGTGGCGGTGCCCAGCATGAAGATGGCGGCCGTCAGCTTGGCTTCACGGCCGTAGCGGCGCTGGATGCTCATCGACAGCGCAGTGCCGAAAGGCCGGGCGATGAAGGCGAGCGAGAAGATGGCAAAGGCGTAGAGCGTGCCCGTCAGCCTGTCGGCGAAGGGGAAGAAGACCGCCGGGAAGACCAGCGCAGACGCGATGCCGTAGACGAAGAAGTCGAAATACTCGGACGCCCGGCCGATCACCACGCCGACGGCGATGTCGCTGGGGTCGACGTGTTCCGTGTCGCCACCCACCGAATGGGCGATGTCCCTTCCGGTGGAATTGGTGCTCTGGCCAATTTGGCTGCCTTGTGGTGCGATAGCGGGGGTGGTCATGAGATCTTTGCAAAAACCCAAGAAAATCGGCGCATTCGAACGTCGAAACCCGATGCGGAACATTGCCGAGCTTAGCGTCGTACTGGGCGACTTCCGACACCGTAGGACAAAACGTCCAATGCCGGTCGGGTGTGGTTCGGCGTAGATTCGCAGTCTTCCAGCCCAATTACAAGCCCCCAATCCCTGGCATGCCTTCCATCAAGATTCCGCGCGTATTGTTCCTGCTGCCGCTGAGCTTGCTGGCGGGCTGCAACATGGTGCTGCTCAACCCGTCGGGCGACATCGCGTCGCAACAGGGGCGGCTGATCATCATCTCGACGGTGCTGATGCTGCTGATCATCGTTCCCGTGATCGCGCTGACGCTGTTCTTCGCCTGGAAGTACCGCCAGTCGAACAAGGAAGCCACCTACCTGCCCGACTGGGACCACTCGACCCAGCTCGAACTGGCGATCTGGGGCGCGCCGCTGCTCATCATCATCGCGCTGGGCGCCCTGACCTGGATCAGCACCCACGCGCTCGACCCGTACCGCCCGCTGGCGCGCATCGACGCGCAGCGGCCGATCCCGGCCGACACCAAGCCGCTGGTGGTCGAAGTGGTGGCGCTCGACTGGAAGTGGTTGTTCCTCTATCCCGAGCAGGGCATCGCGACGGTGAACGAACTGGCCGCGCCGGTCGACCGCCCCATCCAGTTCAAGATCACCTCCTCGACGGTGATGAACTCCTTCTTCATTCCCGCGCTGGCCGGGCAGATCTACGCCATGGCCGGTATGGAAACCAAGCTGCACGCGGTGATCAACAAGCCCGGCGAGTACGAAGGCTTCTCCGCCAACTACAGCGGCGCCGGCTTCTCGGGCATGCGCTTCAAGTTCCATGGGCTCAATGACGCCGACTTCGACAAGTGGGTGCAGAGCAACAAGGCGGCGGGCGTCGAACTCACCCGCGGGACCTACCTGCAGCTCGAGAAGCCCAGCGAGCGCGACCCGGTGCGCCGCTTCGCGACGGTCGCCCCCGGCCTCTACGACGCCATCCTGAACCGCTGCGTCGAGGCCAATCGCATGTGCATGAAGGACATCATGGCGATCGACGCCAACGGAGGGCAGGGCGTGCCCGGCGCCTTCAACGTCGCCTCGATGGACGCCGCCACCCGCGCCCGCCTGGGCCTGACCCCCGATGCCGAACTGGGCCGCCCGCGCAGTTACGTGGGCGCGATGTGCTCCGTGAACGATCCCGTGGATGCGTTCCCGCTCGCCGTGCCCGCTGCCACGCAACCGCTGTAATCGCTTTTCCGGATCCCCATGTTCGAATCTCTGGACCTCACGAAGCTCATCTTCGGCAAGCTCAGCTGGGAAGCCATCCCGCTGCACGACCCGATTCTTCTCGCGACCTTCGTGGCCGTCGTCCTCGGCGGCACCGCCGTGTTGGGCGCGCTCACGTACTTCAAGGTGTGGGGCACGTTGTGGCGTGACTGGCTGACCAGCATCGACCACAAGAAGATCGGCATCATGTACATGGTGCTGGGCATCGTCATGCTGCTGCGCGGCTTCGCCGACGCGATCATGATGCGGATGCATCAGGCCATGGCCTTCGGCGACAACCAGGGCTTCCTGCCGCCGCACCACTACGACCAGATCTTCACGGCTCACGGCGTGATCATGATCTTCTTCGTGGCGATGCCGCTGGTGACCGGCCTGATGAACTACGTGGTGCCGCTGCAGATCGGCGCGCGCGACGTGGCTTTCCCGTTCCTGAACAACTTCAGTTTCTGGATGACCGCCAGCGGCGCCGTGCTGGTGATGGCCTCGCTGTTCGTCGGTGAGTTCGCCAAGACCGGCTGGCTGGCCTATCCACCGCTCTCGGGCATCCTGCACAGCCCCGACGTCGGGGTCGACTACTACATCTGGTCGCTGCAGATCGCGGGGGTCGGCACGCTGCTGTCGGGCATTAACCTGCTCGCGACCATCGTCAAGATGCGCGCGCCGGGCATGGGCATGATGAAGATGCCGGTGTTCACCTGGACCGCGCTGTGCACCAACGTGCTGATCGTGGCCGCTTTCCCGGTGCTGACCGCCGTGCTCGCGCTGCTCTCGCTTGACCGTTATGTCGGCACGAACTTCTTCACGAACGACTTCGGCGGCAACGCCATGATGTACGTGAACCTGATCTGGATCTGGGGCCACCCCGAGGTGTACATCCTGATCCTGCCGCTGTTCGGCGTGTTCTCGGAAATCGTCTCGACCTTCTCGGGCAAGCGCTTGTTCGGCTATGCGTCGATGGTCTACGCCACGGTGGTGATCACCATCCTGTCGTACCTGGTGTGGCTGCATCACTTCTTCACCATGGGCTCCGGCGCGAGCGTCAATTCCTTCTTCGGTATCACGACGATGATCATCTCGATCCCGACCGGGGCGAAGATCTTCAACTGGCTCTTCACGATGTACCGCGGCCGCATCCGCTTCGAAGTGCCCATGCTCTGGACCATCGGCTTCATGGTCACCTTCGTGATCGGCGGCATGACGGGCGTGCTGCTGGCTGTGCCGCCGGCCGACTTCGTGCTGCACAACAGCCTGTTCCTGATCGCCCACTTCCACAACGTGATCATCGGTGGCGTGCTGTTCGGCCTGTTCGCCGCCATCAACTACTGGTACCCGAAGGCCTTCGGCTACAAGCTCGATGCCTTCTGGGGCAAGGTTTCGTTCTGGCTCTGGCTGGTCGGCTTCTGGGCTGCCTTCATGCCGCTGTACATCCTCGGCCTGATGGGCGTCACGCGCCGCATGAGCCATTTCGAGGACATGTCGCTGCAGATCTGGTTCCAGATCGCCGCCTTCGGCGCCTTCCTGATCGCGCTGGGCATCGGTGCCTTCCTGGTGCAACTGGTGGTGAGCTACCGCCGCCGCGAATCGCTGCGTGACTGGACGGGCGACCCGTGGGATGGCCGCACGCTGGAATGGTCGACCTCGTCGCCGCCGCCGGCCTACAACTTCGCGTTCACGCCCGTCATCCATGACAACGACGCCTGGTCGGACATGAAGAAGCGCGGCTACGAGCGTCCGCTGCAGGGCTACCGCCCGATCCACATGCCCAAGAACACCTGGGCGGGCATCGTGCTGGCCGGCCTGAGCACCGTGTTCGGCTTCGCGATGATCTGGCACATGTGGCCATTGGCGATTCTCAGTGTGGTGCTGCTGATCGGCACCGCGATCTTCCATACCTTCAACTACAAGCGCGACTACCACATCGATGCGGACGAAGTCGTCCGTACCGAAGGCCTGCGTACCCGCATCCTCGCCAGCCATGTCTGATACCGCCGCCACTCTGCATTCGGGCGACGTCCACGCGCCCGACAACCAGCGCTTCTACGTCCCTGGCGACCACCACCCGGAGAACGGCACGCTGCTGGGCTTCTGGCTCTACCTGATGAGCGACTGCCTCATCTTCGCGTGCCTGTTCGCCGTGCACGCGGTGGTGGGCCGCAGTTACGCGGCCGGGCCTTCGGGCGCCGACCTGTTCGACCTGCCACTGGTTGCGCTCAACACCTCGATGCTGTTGCTGTCGTCGATCACCTATGGCTTCGCCATGATCGCGATGCAGAAGAAGCAGGTGAACCAGGTGCTCGTGTGGCTGGGCATCACCGGCCTGTTCGGCGCGGCCTTCATCGGACTGGAGCTGTACGAGTTCCACCACCTGATCAGCCTTGGCGCGGTGCCGCAGCGCAGCGCCTTCCTGTCGTCCTTCTTCACGCTGGTCGGCACCCACGGCCTGCACGTTACCTTCGGCCTCATCTGGCTGGTCACGCTGATGGTGCAGGTGTCGCGCCATGGTCTGATCATGGAGAACCGCCGCCGCCTGATGTGCCTGTCGATGTTCTGGCACTTCCTGGACGTGGTCTGGATCGGCGTCTTCACCTTTGTGTATCTGATGGGAGTGTTGCCATGAGCGCACATCAAGACAACCACGACGCGCACGCTCACGACGATCACCACGACGACGAAGGGCCGCACAGCACCGTCAAGGGCTACACCATCGGCTTCGTGCTGTCGGTCATCCTCACGGTCATTCCGTTCTGGCTGGTGATGGGCAAGGTGTTCGAGAGCTCGAGCACCACGGCCCTGGTCATCCTCGGGTTCGCGGCAGTGCAGATCGTGGTCCACATGATCTATTTCCTGCACATGAACACCAAGGTCGAAGGCGGCTGGTCGATGCTGGCGTTGATCTTCACGCTCGTGCTGGTGGTCATCACGCTGGCCGGCTCGTTGTGGGTGATGTACCACCTCAACCACAACATGATGCCGTCGATGCACGACATGAAGAACATGCCTTGAGCTTGCACCCGCAAGCCGACCCGGCCGCCGAACGCGGCCCGCGCTCCGCGGCCGTTCTGGCCGCGTTGGCGTTTCTGGCGCTCCTTGTTTTCTGCGGACTGGTCGCCCTGGGCATCTGGCAGGTCGAACGCCGCGCCTGGAAGCTCGACCTGATCGAGCGTGTCGATGCCCGCGTGCGTGCCGCGCCGGTCGATGCGCCATCGCCGGCCGCCTGGCCACAGGTCGATGCGGCCCGTGACGAATACCGCCGCGTGCGCCTGAGCGGCACCTTCATGCACGAGCGCGAAACGCTGGTGATGGCGTCGACGGCCATCGGCACGGGCTTCTGGGTGCTCACGCCGCTGCGCGCGGCCGACGGCAGCCTGGTGATGGTCAACCGAGGCTTCGTGCCACCGGAGCGGCGCGAGCCGTCGGCGCGCGGCCCGGCACCGACCGGCCCCGTGACCGTCACCGGCTTCCTGCGCATGAGCGAGCGCGGCGGCTTCTTTCCCCGGCGCAACGACCCAGCCGCCAACCGCTGGTTCTCGCGCGAGCTCCCGGCCATCGCCGCAGCGCGCGGATTGGCCGGGCAGGGTGCGGTGGCGCCGTACTTCATCGATGCCGACGCCGGCGCGCCCGATACTTTCCCGGTGGGTGGGTTGACCGTGATCGCCTTTCCCAACAGCCATTTGGTCTATGCCCTGACCTGGTACGGGCTGGCGCTGATGGTCGCGCTGGCGGCGGGCTATGTGGCACGCGACGAGCGCCGGCTGCGGCGCCGCCACATTGGGGACAATGGACGCTCCATCGATCCCGAAAGCAAGGATGCCGCGCACGACTGAGGCCCCGGGTCTGCCGGGCAAGGGGCCGGCCGACCACCTGGCCGACCACCCGGACAATGCGGCCGGCGACCGCACGCGGCTGAAGAACATGCAGCAGCTGATCCAGCTGCGCTGGCTCGCCGTGTTCGGCCAGATCGTCACGATCGAAGTGGCGCACTACGGCTTCCGCATCCCGCTGCCACTGGAGCCGATGCTCTTCGTGCTGGCGGCGCTCATCGGCTTCAACGTGGCGAGCCTGCTGCGCTGGCGCACCGGGCGCGAAGCGACCAACGCCGAACTCTTCGTCGCCATGCTGGTCGACGTCGCGACGCTCACGGCGCAGCTGTACCTCAGCGGCGGCGCGACCAACCCCTTCGCCTCGCTCTTCCTGCTGCAGGTGATCCTGGGGGCGGTGCTGCTGCAGGCCTGGGCCAGCGCCGCGTTGGTGGTCATCACCGGCCTGTGTCTGATCGGGCTCGCACTCTTCTCGCGGCCGCTGGCGCTGCCGCTCGACCTCGACCGTGGCCTGGCGAGCCCCTACATCCAGGGCATGCTGCTGTGCTTCGCGCTCAATGCATCGCTGCTGCTGATCTTCATCACGCGGATCAACGCCAACCTGCGCGCGCGCGATGCCCGCCTGGCCCGGTTGCGGCAGCGCGCCGCGGAAGAAGAACACATCGTGCGCATGGGGCTGCTCGCTTCCGGCGCGGCGCATGAGCTGGGCACGCCACTGGCCACGCTGTCGGTGATCCTGGGGGACTGGAAGCACATGCCGGCGTTCACGTCGAACCCCGAACTGCTGCAGGAAGTCGACGAGATGCAGGCACAGCTCCAACGCTGCAAGACCATCGTCAGCGGCATCCTGCTGTCGGCGGGTGAGGCGCGCGGCGAATCGTCGGCGGCCACCACGGTCGTCACCTTTCTCGACGATCTGGTGCAGGAATGGCGCGGCAGCCGGCCCGTCACCGCCACATCCTTCCGGTACGAGAACCGCTTCGGCCACGACCTCCCCATGGTTTCCGATTCGGCGCTGAAGCAGACCATCCACAACGTGCTCGACAATGCCCTGGAGGCTTCGCCGCATCGCGTGGAACTGGTGGTCGAACGCCTGGACGGGCGCCTGTTGCTCACGGTGAACGACGCCGGCCCCGGCTTTCCGCCGCACATGCTGGCGCAGCTGGGCAAGCCCTACCAGTCGAGCAAGGGTCGCCCGGGCGCCGGCCTCGGGCTGTTCCTGGTCGTCAACGTGCTGCGCACGCTCGGCGGCCACGTCAGCGCATACAACCCGCCCGATGGCGGTGCGGTGGTGCGAATCTCGTTGCCCCTGACCGCCGTCATCCTGGAAGAGAAGGAACCGAATGCCCACTGACCCCGACGTTGCGCCGCCCGCGCGCCGCCTGCTGATCGTCGAGGACGACGCGGCCTTCGCGCGCACGCTCGGTCGCTCCTTCGAGCGGCGCGGCTATGTCGTGATGCTGGCTACCCGGCTCGAGGAGGTGGACGCGTTGTTGAAGGCGGCCGTCTCGCCCGCCTATGCGGTGGTCGACCTGAAGCTCGGCGGAGAGGCCTCGGGCCTGGCGTGTGTGCAGCGACTGCATGCGCACGACCCGGCCATGCTGATCGTCGTGCTCACCGGCTTCGCCAGCATCGCCACCGCCGTCGAGGCCATCAAGCTGGGCGCCTGCCATTACCTGGCCAAACCGTCGAATACCGACGACATCGAAGCCGCCTTCGGCCGCGCGTTGGGGAGCACCGAGGTCGAGCTCACCAACCGGTCGACCTCGATCAAGACGCTCGAGTGGGAGCGCATCCACGAAACGCTGGCCGAGACCGGCTTCAACATTTCAGAGACCGCGCGCCGCCTGGGCATGCACCGCCGCACGCTGGCGCGCAAGCTGGGGAAGCAGCAGGTGAAGTAGCAGGTGACGTAGCCGTGCTGTCGCGCCGCCTGTGGTCGTGCGTCCGCCGAGCCGATGCGTCAGCCGACCCTGTGCAGGTGCGGCTCGAGCCATAGCCAGGTGGCCACCCCCAAGGCCAGCCACAGGACCACGATGAGGAGGGCCCCGGCGCGGCTGCTCGGCTTCGAGCCCCTGGTCTGCATCCACGCTTCGGCCTGGCCACGACATTCCGCGAGCACCTCGGGCGGGAGCAGCCGGATGGCCAACCAGATCAGGACGGGCAGCAGCAGCACGTCATCGACGTAGCCCAGCACCGGAATGAAGTCTGGAATCAGGTCGATGGGGCTCAGCGCATAGGCCACGACGAAAAAACCCAAGGCCTTCGCGTGCCAGGGGGTTCGAGGATGCTTGCGGGCAAACCAAAGCGTCACGCCGTCGCGCTTGATTCGTCGGGCCCAGGTCTTCACGTGATCGCTGATTCGCATGGGCAGAAGCATGTCAGGGCACACGCATTCTGTCGCGCGCATTTGCCGTCACCAACGATCGCTACGCCTGAGGGTCTAGGACCGCAAGCAATGGGTGCAGACGGCACCGTGTGGCCTCTGAACAATCGGCAGCCTGTTCAGACATTTCCAAGGAGACCGATCGATGACCCCCTTCAACAGCCTGATACGTGCCGTGCCGACACTGGCGTTCGGCGTGCTGCTGGCCATCTCGCCCTGGGTCGCGCCGCCCCGCGCGCATGCGGCGACGCTTGCCATCCCGCAGGATGCAGCCATGGCGACGCAGCGCGCTGCGTTCGACCGTGCCGTCGACGACTTCCGGCGGGGGCGCTTCGCCGCGGCCTACGGGCAGTTCGTCCGTTTGGCCGACCAGGGTGACACGCGGGCCGCGGCCATCGCGCTGGTCATGCACCGCGAAGGCCGCGCGCTGTTTCGCGCCGACTGGGACGCGTCGACGGACCAGTTGTCCGACTGGCGCGCGCTGTCGGTCGATGCGCTCCATCGCGAGGCGGTGCAACCGTGAGCGGGCACCATGGTGCGCCGCGTGTGGCGCTGGTGCTCGGCAGCGGCGGGGTGCGCAGCATCGCGGCCGTCGGCATCGTCGACCGCCTGGCCCGCGAGGGCATCCGGCCGGACGTCATCGTCGGATGCAGTTCCGGCGCGCTGTTCGGCGCCACCATCGCGATGGGCATGAGTGCCGAGGACGCGCTGGCCACGGCGGTCGACCTCTGGTCCGCCGAGCTCACGCAGGAGAAGCGCTGGCGTGCCTATCCTCAGCTGGTGGCGCCGCGCCTGACCGGATTCGACGTCGATTTCTCGTTGCGCGACAGCAGCCTGATCGCGCAGCGTCTGGAAAGCGCGTTCTCCAGCCTGCGCCTGGAAGACCTGCCGACGCCGCTGCGGGTCGCCACCACCGACGCGGTCAGCGGCCAGCAGCTCGTGCTGACACGCGGCTTGTTGACCCGCGCCTTGCTGGCCAGCATGGCGGTGCCCTTCATCTTCCCGAGCGTGCTGGTGGACGGCCGACGGCTGGTCGACGGCGTGATCTCCGATCCGCTGCCGGTGCACGCGGCGCGCGATGCCGACGTGGTGATCGCGCTCGGCTTCGACGGTGCGATGCCACGCCGTGCCGATCGACCGTCCCGCATGGCGGCGCAGGCGACGACGGCGCTGATCAACAACCTGATGCATGCGCGCCTGGACGCCGCACGCGCGAATGGCCAGCGCATCGTGTCGCTCGAGCTCGCGCTGGATCGGCACGTGGGTTTGTGGGAAACCGGCGCCATGCCCTCGCTGTGCGAGGCAGGGCGACGCGCCGTCGATGCACGGCTGCCGGAGATCCTGGCCTTGGTCGACGGCCGTGCGGCATGCCGCGTGGCCTGAGCGTTTGTCCGATGCCATTCGGCGGATGGCCGGTATGCGGCCATCGCGGTAGCGTACGAGGCTCCGATTCGCGAACAGCGCCATGAACCCACACGCCGGCTCTCGCCGCCCTGGTGACCGCGACGCGCTTCCCATCGCGGTCGCCATCGTCGAGGACGAGCCTGACGTGCGTCGCCACTTCGAAGATGCCGTGCGCGCCCATCCGATGCTGGCCTGGCAGTTCTCGGCCGGCAGCGCCGCCGAGGCGATGGAACGGGTGCTTCGTCGCCCCGCCGATGTCTACCTGGTCGACCTGGGCCTGCCCGACCGCGACGGCCGCGACTTCATCCGCTGGCTCGTCCGGCAGCAACCCGAGGCGCTGGCCATGGTGGTCACGGTGTTCGGCGACGAGGAGCATGTGCTGACCAGCTTCGAGGCGGGCGCGATGGGCTACCTGCTGAAGGACACACCCGGCAGCGAAGTCTCCCAGCGCATCGTCGAACTGCATGAAGGCGGGTCGCCCATCAGCCCTTCGGTGGCGCGCTCGTTGATCCGGCGGCTGAGCCCGCAGACGATCGATCTGCAACCGGGCGACGACAACCCGCTGAGCAAGCGCGAGCTCGAGGTGCTGCGACTGATCGAGAAGGGCATGACCTACGACGAAGTGGCGCAGGTGCTCTCGCTCTCCTGGCACACGGTGACGGCCTACCTGCGGCGCGTCTACCAAAAGCTGCAGGTCAAGTCGCGCAGCGAAGCCGTGTACGAAGCCCGGCAGCGCGGCATCCTCTGAAGGTCATGCGCATGCTGCGCGGTCTGTGGTTGGCGGTCGTGCTCGCGATCGCGCCCGCATCGGCGAACGCCGAGGACGACAGGCACATCGTGCCGATCCGGCATGTGACGCTGCATGACCTGGACAACGGCGGCACGCAGGCCATCACGCAGCTCCCGGCGCGCCGACTGCTCGAGCCGCGCGGCTTTCGACGCTTCGGCCTCGAAGCCGACTTCGAGCTGGTCGACCGGTCGGTCGCACCGCTCTGGGCGCTGTACCACCGGCAGCTGAGCGACGGTGCACGGGTGCGCATCAACGGCGTGATCGTCGGCGACGTGCCGACCTCGACGCCGCGGACAGCGGTGCTCAATGTGCGGCCCTTCATGTTCGTGGTGCCGGTCGAGCTGCTGCGCGATGGCCGCAACCGCCTCGAGATGGAATGGGCCACGCACGATTCGATCCAGCACGTCGCCGCGGCCTTCGTCGGGCCGGCCGACGTGGTGCGGGCGGCTTACGAGCGGCGCCTGTTCTGGCAGAACACGATGGCGCAGGTGGGGCTGGACTTCGCGCTGGTCAATGCCGCCATCCTCATGGGCATCTACGCGCTGCGCCGGCACGAGCTGCGCTACCTGCTGATGGGGCTGACCGCGCTGAGCTGGGCCAATGTCTGCTTTGCCTACCTGCTGCCGTCGATGCCTGCGGCGCTGTACCCGTACTGGCACCTGGCGCGGCTGATCGGCATCGCGGGCGTGGCCGGCTGTTGCTGGGCCGTGCTGTGGCTGGAGACCGAGCCGCGTCACCCGTTCTTCGGGCGCTTGTGCTTCGCGTGGGCCGCCGTCGGGCCGGCGTGGTACGTGTTCAACCTGTGGGTGCACGACACGACCGACTCCAATGCACTGGAGGCCTACTGGGGTGGCACGCTCGTCGCGCTGGGGCTGTACCCGCTGGCCCGCCTGGCCCGCCTGCTGATGCGCCGTTGGAACTGGCGGCGCGGCGTCTACCTGCTGGCCGCGCTGGCGGGCATGTTGGCCGGCAGTGCCGACCTCGCGATGTCGGCCACCGGCGCGAGCGTCTTCGGCCCCATCGGCTATTCGGCGCAGGCCATCTCGCCGCTGTGGTTCACGGCCATGGTGGCGGTGCTGGTGAAGGACTTCGCAGACTTCCTGGTCGGCCAGCGCCATCAGAACGAGCTGATGGCGCGCAAGCTGGGCGAGCAGCAGGCGGCGCTGCAGCGCCTGTACGACCTGGACCAGCAGCGCGAACGCGAGCGCGCCGCGCTGCAGGAGCGCCGACGCATCATGCGGGACATGCACGACGGGCTCGGCTCGCAACTGGTCAGTTCGCTCGCACTGAGCGAGCGCGGCGCACTCGACGCATCGCAGACGAGCGCCTTGCTGCGCGAATGCATCGATGACCTGCGCCTGGCCATCGACAGCCTGGCCGGCAGCGACGACGGCTTCGCGGTGATGGCCGGCAACCTGCGCTTTCGCATGGAGCCGCGGCTGCGTGCCGCAGGCATCGTGCTGCGCTGGAACAGCGCCGGCCTGGATGCGCACGACACCGTGGACGCGGCCAAGGCGCTGTCGCTGCTGCGCGTGATGCAGGAGAGCCTGAGCAATGCGATGCGCCATTCGGGCGCCACCGAGATCGCGGTCACGCTCGCGACGATCGACGGGCGCCTCTCGATCGAGATCCGCGACAACGGTACCGGCTTCGACGTCGCGCAGGTGCGTCGGGGCCAGGGCCTGCAGAGCATCGAGAAGCGCACCCGCACCATCGGGGCGGCGTTGCACATCGCGCATGGGGGTGGGACCACGGTGCGGGTCACGCTGTGAGCCGCACCGCCCTTGGTCACACCGCCGAGGTCACCTTCTGCGAGCCACCCGGGCCGTCCAGCACCGGCGGCGCGGTCACGATCGATCGCAGTGCAGGCTCCACCACCGACGCCCGCAGCTTCGCGAGATCCGGCCGCGGCCGGCGCAGTTCGGGGGCGGCCGCGAAGGCCTGTTCCATCGCATGCGATGCGCCGAGCACCTGCGCGTCGGCGCGGAAGCCGCCCACCACCTGCAGGCCGAAAGGCATGCCGCGGTGGTCGACGCCGCAGGGCAGGGTCATGGCCGGGTTGGTCGCGAGCGTGACGACGTAGGTCAGCGCGAGCCAGCGGTAGTAATTCTCCTGCGGCTCGCCGTTGATGGTGTCGGCATAGAGCTGCGTCCATGGGAAGGGCGACACCGGCGTGGTGGGCGAGAGCACCAGGTCGTACTCGGCGAAGGTCTGCTGAAAGCGGGCGATGAGCCGGGTCTGCTCG
Organism: Variovorax restrictus; assembly: GCF_051216715.1. Lineage (NCBI taxonomy): Bacteria > Pseudomonadati > Pseudomonadota > Betaproteobacteria > Burkholderiales > Comamonadaceae > Variovorax > Variovorax restrictus. The sequence goes on along the minus strand of NZ_JBPJZH010000001.1, from coordinate 2,831,052 downwards.
GCCTGCGCCCAGGCGCTGTCGGGCAGCGACATGCGTGCACCCATCTCGTAGTTGGCGCGCGAGTTGGGGCCGAGGCTGGCCGGGTCTTGCTGGTAGGCGGCGTGCATGCCGGCGACGAAGGCTTCGGCGCGCAGCACGTCGAAGCAGCGGTGCGCCTCGCCGAGGTCGAAGCGCACTTCGTCGCAGCGCGCGAACAGGTGCTTCATCGCGGCGATCTTCCGGCGGAAGGTGGCGCGGATGTCGTCGTCGACGGCGCAGGTGCCGAAGTCTTCGGTGTAGGCCACGCGCAGGCGGCTGAGGTCGATGTCCTGCGGCTTGAGGAAGGCCAGCGGGTCGAGCGGATAGCTCAGCGGGTCGCCCGCATGCATGCCGGCGGACGCCGCCATCTGCAGGCAGGCGTCTTCCACGCTGCGGCCCATGGGGCCGACCACCGAGATGGGCGTCCAGCCCAGCAGCTTGCGCACGCTCGGCACCACGCCTGGCGAGGGGCGGAAGCCGACCACGCCGCACTTGGCGGCCGGAATGCGCAGCGACCCGCCGGTGTCGGAGCCGGTGCACAGCGGCAGCATGTCGCAGGCCAGCGCCGCGGCCGAGCCGCCGGAGGAGCCGCCGGCGTTGAGGTTCGGGTCGAAGGGGTTGCCGGTCGCGCCCCACACCACGTTGCGCGAATTGCCGCCTGCGCCCATCTCGGGCACGTTGGTCTTGCCCGCGACGATGGCGCCGGCCTCGCGCAGTCGCGCGACCAGCACGATGTCTTCGGTGGGCACATGGGCTCGGTAGATCGGCGAGCCCCAGGTGGTCAGCAGGCCGGCGGTCGGCTCCAGGTCCTTCACGCCCAGCGGCAGGCCGTGCAGCAGGCCGAGCGGCTCGCCGGCCAGCACGGCGTGTTCGGCCGCTCGGGCTTCGACGCGCGCGCGCTCGAAGGCGGTCGCGGTGACGGCGTTGACGTGCGGGTTGAGGTCTTCGATGCGTGCGATGCAGGCATCGAGCAGTTCGACGGGGGAGATCGCCTTGCGGCCGATGAGGCGGCGGAGTTCGACGGCGGAGGTTTCGACGAGCTTGCTCATGAACCTCAGTCCGCCGTGATGTTGGCGCGCACGGCCAGGGCGCGCATCACCGGCAGTTCGCGGTTGATCAGTGCGGCGGAGGCGGCCGCGTTGCTGTAGGCGGGCTCGAAGCCCTGCGCGACCAGCTTGGCGCGCGTGTCGGCGTCGGCCATGGTGACGGCCAGTGCCTTCTCCAGCTTGGTCTCGACGTCCGTCGGCAGGCCCTTCGGCGCGGCCAGGATGAGCCAGGTGTCCATGTCGATGTCCGGGTAGCCGCTCTCGGCCATCGTCGGCACGTCGGGCAGCAGGGCGGAGCGTTTGGCCGCCGTCACGGCGATGGCCTTGATCTTGCCGCTCTTGAGCTGCGGAATGGCGGCCGACACGGTGTCGACGCTGAACGGGATCTGCCCGCCCATCAGGTCGGTCATGGCCGGCGCGCTGCCCTTGTAGGGCACGTGCGTCATCTTCAGGCCGGCGGCGTACAAAACCGTCTCGCCAGCGAACTGCGCGGTGGTGCCGCTGCCGTAGGAGCCGTAGGCGTACTTGCCGGGCGCGGCCTTCACGTAGTCGACGAACTGCTTGACCGTGCTGACCGGCACGTCCTTGTTGGCCAGCAGGATCAGGCTGGTGCGGCCGGTGATGCCGATCGGGTCGAAGCTCTTGACCGGGTCGTAGGGCAGGTTGTTGCGAATGGCCGGATTCACCGTGAAGGTGGTGCCCGAACTCACCAGCAGCGTGTAGCCGTCGGCCGGTGCCTTGGCGACGTAGGCCGCACCGATGACGGTGCCGGCGCCGGCGCGATTTTCCACCACCACCGGCTGGCCCAGCGCCTGGCCCAGGCGCAGGCCGATCACGCGGCCGAGCACGTCGGTGGCACCGCCCGGCGGGAAGGGGATCACCAGAGTGATCGGCTTGGTCGGGTAGTCGGCCGCGAAGGCGGTGAACGGCGCGGCCAGCGCGGCCGCCACGAGGCAGCCGGCAGTCGCGAGGCGGGTGAGGGCGGTGTGAGCGTTCATGGTGCCATGCTAGGCGCCGACTTCCATTGCGACAAGCACCATGTTTAGAATATTCGATTGCCGAAAAGGCAATTCGTAAGCGCTGAACTTTCACGCTGAACTTCCACGAAGAAGGCCCCCCTGATGGCGACCCATGTCCTGCAGGAAACCGCGGTGCGCTACTTCCTCGAAGTGGTCAAGGCCGGCTCGATCAAGGACGCCGCGGCCAGACTCAATGTCGCGCCGTCGGCCGTGAGCCGCCAGGTGGCGCGGCTCGAGAGCGAACTCGACACGCTGCTCTTCGAGCGACGTTCGCGCGGCATGGTACCCAACGCCGCGGGCGAGCTGCTCGCCGCGCACGCCAAGCGCACTCAGCAGGATATCGAGCGTGTTGCCGGCGACATCTCCGCGCTGCGCGGCCTGCGCAGCGGCCATGTGCGGGTGGTCAGCGCCGAAGGCTTCGCCTTCGACTTCATCCCGACGCTGATCGCCCGCTTCCGCGAGCGCTACACCGGGATCCGTTTCCACCTGGAGGTATGTGCCCAGAGCGACGTCGCGCGGCGCATCCGCGACGGCGAGGCCGACGTCGGCCTCACGCTCAGCGGCGTGCCCGAGGCCGGCATCAAGCTGGAGTTGCGCCACCCCAGCCCCGTGCTGGCCGTGATGGCAGCGGGCCATCCGCTGGCGGGGCAGCGCCAGCTGTCGCTGAGCCAGGTGGTGGCCTACCCGCTGGCCTTGCCGCTCAAGCACAGCTCGCTGCGGCAGTTGCTCGACATCAGCTGCAGCCGTCAGGGCCTGCAGTACGAGGTCGCCATGTCGAGCAACCACGCCGACGCGCTGGTGAGCTTCGCGGCGGCGGGGGGCGGCGGCATCGCCTTCTACGGCGAGCTGTCGATCCGCACGCGGCTGGTCAATAGCGCGCTGGTGGCGATCCCGCTGCGCGACCGCGAGATGAACGAACGCTACCTCGAGGTCGAGACACTGGCCGGCCGGCCGCTGCCGGAGGCGGGCCGGGCGTTCGTGCAGTACCTGACGGACGCGATCAAGGGCGGCGTCTAACACCGCCTCGGCGCAAGGATTGCGATAAAGGCAATCGACGCTTCGACAATTGGCGGCCTGCACGCCGGAGACGGGCGCCTGCACGGCTGCACAATTCCGGCATGAAGAACACCGCAACCGTCGTGCTCGGCGCAGGCATGGTCGGACTGGGCACCGCGCTGGCCCTGCAGCAGCGCGGCCACGCGGTCACGCTGGTCGATCGCAAGCCGCCGGGGCGCGAAACCTCGTACGGCAATGCCGGCATCATCCAGCGCGAGGCGGTCGAGCCCTATGCGTTCCCGCGGGACCTCTCCAAGCTGCTGAAGATCGCGACCGGCCAGAGCAACGACGCGAACTACCACCTCGACGCCTTGTGGTCGCTGCTGCCGCCGCTGGCGCGCTACTGGTACGCGTCGGCGCCAGCGCGCTATGCGGTCATCGCGCAGGCGTACAGCCGGTTGATCGCGCAATCGATCGAGGCGCACCGCCCGCTCATCGCCGCAGCGGGTGCCGAAGACCTGGTCAACCGCGGCGGATGGCGGCAGGTTTACCGCGGGGTGGCGGACTTCGCGGCCACGGCCGACGCGGCCCAGGCGCTGGCGCGCCAGCACGGCCTCGATGTCGCGGTGCTCGACGGCGCGGCGCTGGCCGCGGCCGAGCCGGCGCTGTGCAGTCCGCTGGCGGGCGGCATCCATTGGCGCGACCCCTGGTCGATCAGCGACCCGGGCGAACTCGTTGCCCGCTACGCGGCACTGTTCCAGCAGCGGGGCGGCCGCTTCGTGCATGGCGACGCGCTGAGCCTGCGCCCGCAGGGCAGCGGCTGGTGCGTGCGCACGGACGACGGCCCGCTCGAGGCCGAACGCATGGTGGTGGCGCTGGGCCCGTGGGCCGACACCTTGATCCGCCCGATGGGCTACCGACTGCCGCTGTTCGTGAAGCGCGGCTACCACCGTCACTACGCCACGCCGTTGCGGCTCAACATGCCGATGCTCGACGTGGACAACGGCGTGATGCTGGCGCCCATGTCGCGCGGCCTGCGCCTGACCACGGGCGCGGAGTTCGCCCGACTGGGCGCGCCGCCCACGCCCGTGCAGCTGCAGCATGCCGAGGGCAGCACCCGGCGACTGATCGCGCTCGGCGACCCGGTCGAAACCGAGCCCTGGCTCGGCGCCCGGCCCTGCACCGCCGACATGAAGCCGGTCATCGGCCCGGCGCCGCGGCATGCCGGCCTGTGGTTCAACTTCGGTCACTCGCACCAGGGCTTCACGCTCGGCCCGGCGACCGGGCAGCTGCTGGCCGCGTTGATGGACGGCGAGACGCCGTTCACCGATCCGGCGCCTTACCTGCCGAGCCGCTTCCGGGCCTAGGTCCGTCAAGGGCTGTGTTGCCGTGCCGTCCGCAGGTCGGAGCGTCGACTCAGCTGACCGGATCCGCAGCGCGCGGCAAATCGATCGTGAAGACGCAGCCTTTTCCCGGCACATTGCGGACCGTGAGTGTCCCGAAATCGTTCTCCACACTCTGCCGTGCGATCGAAAGGCCAAGCCCCATGCCTGCCTTGCGGTGGTCATTCTCGGCAAAGGGGACAAACATCTTTGCCGCGTCATCCGGGAGCAAGCCCCCGCAATGATCTGCGACCTCGATATGGATGCGGTCTTCCACGGCGAACGCGCTGAGCGTGACGACCGTTCGGGGCCGCGTGAACTTGAAGCCGTTGTGAAGCAGGTTGGCCAGTGCGGCATGCAGGAGATTGCGATTGGCGGTGATCGACAACCTTGGATCGACGGTTCGCACGTCGAACTCGCATCCCACGATGCTCGCGTCGAGGCGCCCGGCCAAGCCCGCGTCGGCGATGAACGATTCGACGGAAAAGGTGAGCCGCTCCTGACTGCTTTCGGCGCTCGCTTCATTGATAGCGCGGTCGATGAGCGAGACCAGGCTTGAAAGACTGCGCTTCAGGATGGCGCCGGTCGCACCGCTGACAGACATGCCGCCCAGTTCCAGTGCTCGCGCGGCCAAGTTCGCCGTGCCGGCGGAGTTGCGCAACTCGTGGATGAGAAAACCAAGGCGTCGCTTCTCTTCAGCGGCTTGCACATCCGCGATCCGCGTATCCCGTTGCAGGGTGAACGCCGTCACCGCGTCGGCGATCGCATTGTCCAAACAGCGATTCAGCGTGCGAAATTCCTGCACGGCAAACGGTGCGTCATCTTCGAACGCAAGGTCGGTGATCGCCTGACAGAGGTCACCATAGTCGTGAACCACCTGGTCCACCGTGTAGCCGAGGTTGAGCAGCTCCTGGCCATGCTTGGTGGCGCTGACGCCCATTTCGGACAGGTCGAACGAATCGCCTCCAGACGGACCGGATATCTGGATGCTCAGGTCATGCTCGTTCTTTTCCTCGGCTGCCAGGGTTCTCGTGAGTTGCTCGAGAAACATCGGCACGCCGTGGGCAAGTTGTCGATCCGTGGCCTCACGGTGGGGTCGCTGCGCAACCTTGGCCTTGCACCGGGCGATCAGGTCATCTCGGTTGTCTCTCAGAAAACGATGCATATGCCTCCTTTGCCCCTTCCCGCAGCCGAGGCACTGGACACGACATCGATGCTGTCAGGGTCGGTGCCGCGAAAAGCGGTTTGTCGTTGGCCACGGCTTTCTTTTCATGCGCCGCGTTTGCTCGACGGGTGAACTTGGAGGCACCTTGCGCGCACCCCTGTAGGCACAAAGCGCCGGCACAGGTCGGTGCAGGCCGACGTGGACGACCGAGCGCGATCGATCAGTTCGTGCGCTGCTCGACCTGTTCGTTGCCGCTGGCCGGCACCGACGACGGTGATGCCTGGCCGACGGGCACGGACACACCGGGGGCGCTGGACAGCGCCGCATCGTTTCCGTCTCCGTCGCTGCCGCCACCACCGCAGCCGCCGATGAGGGCCGCGATGGACAGGAGCACGAGCGCGTTGAGTGTTGCTGACATGTCGATTTCTTTCTTGATTGAGGACGAGGAGCGTGCAGCGCCGTGGCGGCCCGGCCGCGAACCTGCCACGCGGCCGAATGCCGCCTGGCAGGTAGAAGGTGTGGAGCGTCAGGAATGGGTGGTCTGCACCACCCGTGGACATCAATTGATGTTGGCGCCCATGGCGTGGAAGGGCTTGCCCGGGACCTTGAACGTGCCGCCGTATTCGAACGCCGCGTTGTTCAGCAGCTTGCAGCCGCCTTTCTCTTTCGAGCAACCCGACGCAGCGCCGTAGGTGTGCCAGACCATCGTGCCGTACAGGAAGTTGTGGATGCCCTTGCCGTTGTAATCCGCCACGCTGAGCACGTAGCTTTCGGTGCCGTGGTTGTCGGTGTCCTCCGTCGAGATCGGGTCGACCATCCGGCTTTCCTGCAGCGTGCGGGCGACGGAACCCGAGCTGATGCCGGCATCGAAGCGAACCCACTGGATTTTCCGGTCGCCGCGCGATGTCACGATCACCTCGCGCTCCACTGTATGGGGGTAGATTTCCGTGGCAGTGACGAACGCCTTTTCCTTGGCGTAGGCGATGCCGGTCGGGTTGCGCCCCACGGCCACGGAGAAGCGTTCCACGATGTCCGACGGCGAGCCGCCGGCCTGTTGGTTCAGGTAGCCGCTGCCCAGGTCGAAGACCCGCAGCTTGCCCTCCTGGGTGGCAATGAACGCGCGGAACGGTGCGGCAAGCGACACCTTCACGGCCGTCGGTCGGTTGTCCAGGTCCATCACTTTGATCACCGACGGCTTCTGGCTCGGTGCGACGTCGAAGCTGTACGGCCACTGAGACGGCTGCGTGCCGCGGTTGGCGATCATGGCGTTGAAGCCGGATTGCGATTGGCCGAAATACTGCTGCTTGTAGTAGGCGAACAGCGGGCGCAGATCGACGAACGCGGCACGCTTTTCAGACTTCGAGATCACGACGGCGACGCCGGTGCGCGCGTACGCGTTCGACAGGTCGCCGCTGAAGTAGCGCGCACGAACGCTCGCGTTGTCCAGGTCGGTATCGTAATAACGGCGCACACGTTGGTAGTCGTTGTTGGACAGGCCTGTCGACGTGGAGATTTCCGTGGGCGCCTTCATCGAATCCGGAAGATCCACGAAGCCCACCAGCTTGATCTGGTTGTAGTTGCCCAGGCCAGGCATGCCGGCGTACGAACGCTTCCAGTTGCCCCAGTTGCTGTCCCAGCTCGACTCGTTGGACATGGTGCAGTTCTGGCAGCCGTCGCCCAGCGCCAGCACGGCGACCTGCCCGCGCATGGCGGCTGTGTCCCACACGGTCACCAGGGCGAACTCGCCGCTGTTGGTGATGGTGATCGCCGTGGGCACCTTGCCCGAAGGCAGCTGTGTACTGACCAGCGTGCTGGCCGTGTTGCTGCCGACGCCGACGATACGACCGTCCGCGTAGACCGCCAGCGTGTTGGTGCACCAACCGCCGCGGCCATAGCACTTGCCCAGGGCCACCGGCTTTTCGAGGGTGAAGCTCTTGAGGTAAGTGGCGATGCTCGCGTCGAGCGCGCCGCCGTCGCTCGCAGGGCCGTCATAGCGCGTCCAGCTCGGCTCGGGCTCCACCGACATGGTGTTGTGCGCCACGTTGATGGCTTGCACCGAGCCCAGGCCCGGCGCATAGGACTTCTTGTAGAAACTGCTGTCGGGCGTGGCGTCGGCGATGTAGCCGAAGTTCAGGATGCTGGAGCTGTAGTCGCCCGGCTCGTACTGGAGCGATCCGCCGACCTGCCAGTTGCCGCACCAGCCGTTCCAGCCGCAGCCGCGGTTGCCGCGGCCGTTGGGGTTCTGAATCGACACCATGCCCATCGACTGGCTGGGGCGCTTGCCGTAGCTCGGCAGGCCGCCTTGCGTCGCGGTGCCGTACTCGGCCGACGACGGGCCGTAGCGGTAGGCGATGGCCGCGTCGGTTCCCATCTTCTGGGCCATGGCCTGGTACTCCGCATTCGACACCGCGCCGTTGACCATCACATCGCCGGAGATGCCCAGCACGTTCGGGTTGGAAGGTGCAGGGGCTGGTGCCGGAGCCGGTGCGGGGCTCGGCGCTGGCGCCGGGGCCGGGGCCGGAGGTGGTGCGCTTGCGATGGCCGTGTAGCAGGACTTGCTCACGCCCGGAGCCGGGTCGCCGAACAGCGGGTCGCCGCAGGTATAGGTACCCGCAGCGAGCACCTTGGTCACGGTTTGCGTGCCCCGCCCATACACGACGCTTGTCGATGTGGTCAGCGTGAAGCTGCCGCTTTGCCCGGTGAGCTCCTTCATCTGCGAGGTCGAGGCGCCAGGGGTGGGTGCGAGTGGGGTCGCGACGGCGTAGCAGGCCTTCGGCTTGCCCGGCGCGGGATCACCGAAGAGTTGGTCACCACAGACGTAAGTGCCGCTGGCAAGCGACTTCTGGGTCATGAGGACACCCCAGCCGTAGGCAACGGCGGAGGTTGAAGTCAGCTTGAAAGAGCCGCTTTGTCCGGTCAGCATCGTCAGCGCTGTGGCAGTCGACGTTGAAGTGGAGGCCGGTTGAGCGCTTGGCGATGCCGATGCATAGCAGGCTTTCGGCAGGCCCCTTGCCGGGTCGCCGAACAACTGATCGCCGCACACATAAGTGCCTGCGCCAAGCGTTTTGCTGTTGAACATGCCATTTGCACCGTAGCTCACCACCGTGGCGGAAGTCAGCGTGAACGAACCGCTTTGGCCGGCCAGCGTGGGTGTTTGTGCAGCGGCATAAAACGGCATGCCAATTGCAAATGCAATGAGCGTGCCCCACCGGTTGCCAATTATTCTTTTAGACAAAATAATTTCCTAAATGAAGTTTCAAACAAATTGCGCGCAAGGCGGGGCCAACCGCTGATCTAAAGCCGTTTACAAAACGCCCGGCTTCACGCCTGGGCAGGAGGAAAAAAGTGCGGTCGAAAGGAGGTCAGGCGAGCCCTGACGCGGCGCCCGAAGGGGCAAGGCGCCTGTTCGACCGAGGGCGCCCATTGCCTGCTTCGCAGAACATGAAATAGGCGCTGTCGGGAAATGAGTCCAAACTAGCTACATTCATACCAAATAGTCAATTTGCATTACTCTTACTCAAGCGCTTGTCCTACAGACAGGCTGATTCTGAGTCATCGCCGATATTCCAGCAACAAAAAAACAAATACTTGACTATTTAAAGTTTTATTGAATGGCTATTTAGTACTATCTGGAGTTAATTCGTATTACTTCGCGATTAACTAATTTCTTAATCGGCAGTGGGGGTGAGGCTGTGGCGGATGCCTGACACCCGACAGGGCCGGGCCGCGTCATCGATTCAGACGCGATAGCGCTGCCGGCGGCTGCGCCGCCGCTGGCCCGAGGGGGCGGGGCATGAAGGTGCAACGTGCCAGGCGTCCGACGCCGATGCCGAGGCCCGTGCCGCTGGCCACCGGCCTGGTCAACGGACCCGGCTTCGGTGGATGGAACGCTGCATTGCTGATGGAGAAGATGGCGTGCCAGGCAGAGGCGGCCCCAGCTGGGTTACAGCGTGCGTGCCGGTGCCTGCCTACCCGCGCAGTGCGCTCATGTAGGTCGCCGAGAACGTCGGACGCGCATCACGCGCCAGGCCACGGCCCTGTGATGAGGCCCGCCGACGAATCGCAACCCCCACTGCGACCGCGCCGAGGCCACTGCTGGTTGTTGCAAAAGCTGTTGATGCACGTGCGCGATGCGCGCCGGATGTGCGCACCTCGACGCCCGTCTGCGAATCGACGAGCTGCCAGCGCGCGCCAGCGCTACGCGTCGATCACAGCCCGCAGCCGATGCGCCAGGAAGAAGCGCAGCATTTCCGCGCTGGCATCCACGCCCGTCGGGTCGGTGTAGCTTCCTTGCGCGCTGCCGCCCGACCAGGCGTGGCCGGCGCCGTGCAGGCGCCAGTACTCGGTGCGGGCGCGGCCGTCGCGGTCGGTGTAGACGGTGCGGGTGTAGCGTCGGCCCGCCGGGGCGCGACCTTCTGACGCCTGCCCTTCGGGCAGCGCGCCGGTAGGGTCCCGGTGCGAGGTACGCGCCGCATCGACGATGGCCGTCGCATTGCGCACATGCACCGTCGCATCGGCGTCGCCGTGGAAGACGATCGTCGGCGGAACGCAGGCTGATGCATCGTCGCTGGCGCCGGCGCCTTGACGCATCGCCGCAAGGGCCGATGGAAGGTCGCTCGCCGCGCCGCTGGGCAGACCCGAATGCACGCCCACGGCGGCGATGAGGTCGGGGTAGCTGCGGCCCAGGATGTCGGCCATCGCACCGCCGGCGGAGAGGCCGGCGACATACACCCTGGCGTCGTCGACGTCGTGTTCGTCCACGATCGAACGGATGAGCATCGCGAGCGCTTCCGGCTCGCCCTTGCCGCGCTGCTGGTGTTGCGGCTTGAACCAGTTCCAGCATTTCTGCGCGTTGGCACGCTGGGTTTGTTCGGGGTAGAGGACCAGCGCTCCCGCTTCGCGGGCCAGCAGGTTCATCTGCGTGCCGGCCGCGAAATCCGCGGCGCCCTGGGTGCAGCCGTGGAGCATGACCACCAGCGGGCGCTTCGCGGAGTCGCCGTCGCTGTTCGCCGGGGGAACATACAGCTTGTAGGCCAGGGTGCGCCCTCGGTGAGCGCTGCTGCCGTCGAGCCAGCGCTCGGTGGGGTGCGCGGCGCGTTCGGCGGGGGCGACGTGCTCGACAGGTGCGGTGTCGGCCGCGTCGAAGCGCGCCGCGTTCGGCGCGGTCCGATCGAGCAGCGCCTGCTGGATCGTCCGCGTGGCGTCCATCAGTTGGCCGAGACGGGTTTGGCGGCTGGCGTCGCCGAGGCGGTGGAGAAAATCGTTCAAGGGGGCTTTCGGTGGGCGGTTCAGTGGATGCGCCCGGCCAGCGCGTCCTTGACGGAAGCGCTGGCGTGCAGGGCACCGAGCACGGTGATGGAGTCGATCGTGGCTGCGGCCAGTTCGGGCGAAACGTCCGGGCCGATCACGGCCAGGCCGAGCACGCGGATGTCGAGCCGCTGGTTCGCGGCCCGCGCCGCTTCAAGATCTTTCGCCGTGAACTGCTGCAAGCCCAGCACCAGCATCTTTCGGGAAGCGGCTTGGCGCAGCGCGTCCGTATGGATCGCCAACTGCCCGCGAATGGCGGTGCGGATGAAGTCCGTGCGGTTCGCATAGAAGCGCTCGGCAACCAGCAGGTCGATGTGGCCAAGGTCCACATAGCCGAGGTTGATGGTGATCTTCTCGGACTCGGGGAGCTTGGCTGGAAATGGGACGTGGTCAGAAGGCATACGCCATCCTACCACCATCCAGATGGATGGTGCACGGGCGTCGACTCTTTCAGAGATGCGAACTGCGTTGCGTCTTCTTGAGCGCGGGCGCCTTGCTGGAAAAGGGCAACCCACCATCGACCAGTGCCACCAGCAGTGCGGCCATGTCGTCGAGCGTGCAGCAGTAGTCCGGGTGGTCCATGCGCACCGCGTTCCCGGGCATGCCGCTCTCCAAGGCCTGGCGCGGCTCCTGCACCAAGCCCACGCCGCCTGCGGCCTCGATGCGGGTAAGACCGGCGGTGCCGTCGTGTGAATCACCGGTCAGCACGATGCCGATCACTCGTCGGCCGAAGGTCTCCGCGGCGGTTTCGAACAGGCGGTCGACGGAGGGCCCGCCTCCAGAGAACGACCGTTCGTACTCGAGCGAGATGATGTCCGGCGGCACGATGACCATGTGTTGGCGCGTGGGCGCCAACACCACACGGCCGCGACGGACCATGAGTCCGTCATCGGCGTAGATCACCGGCAACGGGGAATAGCCCCGAAGAATCTGCAGCACGCTGGCGGCGGGCTGAGAGCCCGCGTCCAGCGCGACCAGGATGGCGGCCTCGAAGTCCTTGGGCAGGTCGCTCAGCAAATGGCACAGGGCGCTCAGCCCACCGGAACCGGCACCGACGACGACCACGTCACGTCGCTCCCGCACATGGTCCGGCCCGCCGGTCCAGGGCGACCCTTCGGTTGGTGCGGCGTCGAGTGTCAGGCGCTCACGGGCGAGGCCGCGACCAGATGTTCGGTGAGGAACCACACCTGCAGCTCGTTGGTGCGCAGCACATTGCTGACGAACACGTCGTTGCTGCCGTCGTCGCCCGACTCGTCGACCGCCTTGGCCGCCTTGCGTGCTTCGATGATGATGTGCTCGTGCGCTTCGGCCAGGCGACGGATCTGGACCGCTGCCGGTTCACGACCACGCGGCGGGCGCTTGATCTTGGTCGTCTCGGCGATGTCCGCGGCCATGGCCAGCGCGATGCCGCCGAGCAGCTGGATGCGCTCGGCCAGGATATCGACGATCAGTACCTGCGCCTCGAAATGCTGGTCGTACATCAGGTGCAGCTGGTTGAAGGTCGGGCCGACCACCTGCCAGTGATGCTTCTTGTACATGTCGCGCAGCGTGATGGTGTCCGCCAGGCATTGGTTCAGCAGCGCGACGCTGTCCTTGCAGACCTTCTCCGACAGGCCATTCGGCAGCTTGACGATCTCGCCGAACTTCTGCGTCTCGTGGCTGCGCTGGTCCAGGTCGGGCGCGACCTCGCTGGGGTTCTGCTTCTGGGTGTCGCCGAGGGCGTCGGGTTTGCTTGCGGTGCGCGTGGCCATGAAAGGTTCTCCGGGGTTTGAATCGAGTGAACCTTTGTAGTCCTCGCCCCGGGCGCGATACGTAGGGCGGCAGGCCGTGTAGACCTCACTCGAACGGCCATGCCGGCGCAGGGCGAGCCCTTAAGGGCCCGGCGACAGGCCCTGGGCGTGCAGCACGGCCTTGAGGCGGCGAACCTCGCGCTGCAGGTCCAAGATCAGCGCGGCGGCGTCGAGGCCGACGCCGAAGTCACGCTCCAGCCGGCGGGCGGCCAGCGCCTGCTGCAGGTCGCCGCTCTGGAAGCGCCAGTCGTCGGGCCGCGGTGACGGCGCGGGCAGCGTCACGATGCCGACTTCGACCAGTTGAACGACCCATTCGATTTCGGCGCCGCAGGCGTGGGCCAGTTCGTGCGCGGCCAGCGGGTGGGCCGCGCCCAGCGCGGTGGTGGTGACGGATACAGCAGCCATGGTCATCACGCTCCCAGGTGACGGCGGGGGTTGAAGGCGGTACTGGCGGCGGCCAACTGCTCGTAGGCCTGGCGCGCGGCGTCGCTGTCGGCGGGCGGCAGCACGATCTCCAGCAGCAGGTACAGGTCGCCGGGCGGTTTGCCGCCCAGGCCGCGACCCTTGAGCCGCAGCTTGAGGCCGTTGCGCGCCTTGGCCGGCACGGTCAGCTCGACCGTGCCGCCCGTGGGCGTCGGCACCTCGACCTGCGCGCCGAGCGCGGCTTCGCTGGGCGTGACGGGCAGCGTCATGTAGAGGTCGCGGCCTTCGATGCGGTAGCGCGGGTGCGGCGCGATGCGCACCTCCAGGTACAGGTCGCCGGCCGGCTCGCCGCCGTGGCCGGGCATGCCCTGCTTGGCGAGCCGGATGTATTGGCCCGGGTGCATGCCGGGTGGGATCTTCACGCTCAACGTGCGGGTCTTGAGTTCGGGCTGGCCGCCGGCGCCGGTCTCGATCCCGCGCAGCGTGATCTCGCGCTCGGCGCCGTTCAAGGCGTCTTCGAGCGAAATCTCGATGGCGGCGTGGTGGTCCTCGCCGCGCGCGCGATGGTTCTGTCGGGTGGCACTGCGGCGCTCGGCCGCCCCGAAGAGCGACGAGAAGAAGTCGCTGAACTCGGCGTGGTCTGCCGGGCCCGAGGCCGGTCCGCGGCGGAACTCGAAGCCTTCGTCCCAGCCCGGCGGCGGCCGGAAGTCGCCCTCGGGGCTGCCGCCGCGCGCTACGCGGTCGGCCAGCGCGTCGTAGGCCGCGCGCTTGTCCTTGTCGCGCAGTACGTCGTTCGCTTCGTTGACGTCGCGCATCTTCAGCTCGGCGTCGGCTTCCTTGCTGACGTCGGGGTGGTATTTGCGGGCGAGCTTGCGGTAGGCCTTGCGCACCTCGTCGTCCGACGCGGTGCGTTCGACGCCGAGCACCTTGTAGTAGTCCTTGAAGTCCATCGTGGTGTCGTGATCCAAGGAGGCCGGGGAAAGATCAGGCCAGCGACGCGGCCTCGTTCGTGCGCGCCAGCAAGGGTTCTATGCGCCATGTGGGGCCGACGCGGCTGAAACGCAATGGCTGCGCGTTGCCGAGCACCGACGGCTCGATCGACACGCCGAGCAGCGCGGTCAGCACATAGAGCGTGCCGCCGTGCGCCACCACCAGCACGGGCGCCGGCTGGGCGAGCGCGAAGCGCAACGCCACGCGCTTGCGGTCCACGAACTGCTGCAGCGTCTCGCCACCCTCGGGCGCGCAGGCCCAGTCGAGGTTGACCGACGAGGTGCCGATGAGCGCGCCGAAGTGCCGCTCGCGCAAATCTTCGCGCGGCATCGGCACGATGCGCAACCGCTCGGCGACGGTGTTGGCGGTGTCGAAGGCGCGACGCGAATCGCTCGCGACGATCGTGCGGATCGGCTCGCCCGCCAGGCGCTCGGCCGCCCGCGCAGCCTGCTGCATGCCCAGTTCGCTCAATGGCTCGTCGACCGCCTGGAAGATGCGCGAGGCATTGCGCCCGGTCTGGCCATGACGCAGGAAGTAGAAGTGGTCGACCTCGGGCGCGATGCGCTCGGCGCCGGCCAGGCGCACCAGTTCGTCGAAGCCGGTCGGATGCTGCTGGGTGAAGTGGGGTGTGCTCATGCGGATCGCGTCAGAACTTCGGGATGCGCAGGGTCTTGCTGATCATCAGCGTGCCCGACAGAGCGAACATCAGCACCAGCGGGTGCAGCGTCCACGGGCCGACGGACCAGACGCCGCCCCACACCGCATCGCCGATGCTTCCCTGCCAAGCGGCCCAGGCCAGCACGCCGACCAGCACCACGCTGGTGGGGATGGGCGTGCCCTCGAAGTACTTCACCTTGTCGGCACCTTCGGACAGCGTCTCGGCCGTCACGTTGTAGCGCGCCAGCCGGCTCACGCCGCAGCACACGAAGTAGATCAGCACCGCGCAGTCCCAGCCACCGTCGAGTCCCGCTGCGAAAGCGAGCGCCGCCGGCGCCACGCCAAAGGAGATCACGTCGGCCAGCGAGTCGAGTTCGCGGCCGAGGGCCGAATGGGTCTGGCGCCAGCGTGCGACGCGCCCGTCGAACACGTCGAAGATGAAGGCCGCGGGCGCCAGCGCGGCGGCCCACAGGAACTGCGCGAGCGATTGGCTCGCCATGTAGGCCATGGCGAGGAAGACGGCACCGACGCCGCAGGCCGCGTTGCCGAGCGTGAAGGCATCGGCCAGATGGAAGCCGCGAAGCATCGAGAAATGCTTGCGGACCGGCGCGGCGCGGGAGGGGGAAGAAGACATGTGGGGTCCCTCGGAAGGAGATCGGAAGAGGCGGGAGGATGCGGCAAGGGCGCGCGTTCCGGCGCTGCGAAGCGTTGCACCTTAGCGCAATTGCCCGCCATGCCTTGTAGGTTCAATCCGGCGCGGTCGGGCCGGCGGCGAGCTGCACGCGGTTGCCGCCGGACTTCTTGGCCGCGTACATGGCCTCGTCGGCGTAGCGGATGAGCCGCTTGTAGTCGTCGCCGTGCTCGGGGTACAGCGCGACGCCGATGCTGGGCGACACGGTGACCCTCTCGTCGGCCAGCGCGAATGGCTGGCCCAGGCGCGCGCGCGTGCGCTGCGCGATCGAGAGCGTCTCTTCGACCGCGCAGTCGCCGTCGAGCAGCACCAGGAACTCGTCCCCGCCGATGCGCCCGACCATGCCGGCCTGCGCCACCTCGCTGCACAGGCGCGTCGCGGTTTCCTGCAGCAGCAGGTCGCCCACCTCGTGACCGAAGCGATCGTTGACCTCCTTGAACATGTCGAGGTCGATGTAGAGCAGGGCCAGGCGGCGCTGCTCGGCTCGTGCGCGTTGCAGCGCCGTCTCGATGCACTCGTGCAGCCAGGTGCGGTTGGGCAGACCGGTGAGCGGGTCGTGGCGGGCGATGTGGCGCAGCCGCGCGTCCATCTGCTTGCGTTCGATGGCGGTCGCCACTTGGGTCGAGACGAACTGCAGCAATTCCAGGTCCTGCTCGGTGTAGCGTACGTCGCCGGTATAACTCTGCACCACCAGCACACCAATCGGGCCCCGTTGCGTCTGCAGCGGCACGCCCAGCCAGTCGAGCGAGTTGCGGCCGAGGTCGAGCTTCACACGGGTCGGGAGGTTCGGCGCCGTATCGGCCCGCAGCAGCATCGCCTGGCCGCTGCGGATCACTTCGGCGCTGAGCGTGCCCGAATCGAGCGGGCGCGGTGCCGGGGCCTCGTGCTGTGCGTCGACGTAGTAAGGGAAGGACAGCTCGTCCTTGGCGTTGTCGTAGAGCGCGACGAAAAAGTTCACCGCCGGCAGCAGCCCGCCGACGATCTGGTGGACTTGTCGGAACAGCGCCAGCAGGTCTTCGGCGGTGTGTGCCGCCTCGGACACGGCGTACAGCGCCGCCTGCATCGACTCGGCGCGCTTGCGCTCGGTCACGTCCCGCGCCACGGCCACCCGCATGCCGGTGTCCGGTGCCGAACGCGCCGACCACATGATGTGCACCGTGCCACCGTCCTTGCGCAGGTAGCGGTTCTCGAAGTGCGGACCCCGTGCGCCTTCGTAGACCTGGGCGACCCGCGCCAGGGTGCGCGCACGGTCGTCCGGGTGGACGAAGTCGATCATCGGCTGGCCGATCATCTCGGCCGGCGTGTAGCCGAAGGTCTGCTCGCAGGCCGCGCTCACGAAGACGAAACGCCCCTCCACGTTCACGACGCAGATGGTGTCGACCAGCAGGTCCATGACGCTGGACAGAAAGGCATCGCTGGTGATGTTCATGGCGAGGGGGGAGCCAGGCAACTGGCGATCGGAGGGCTCTGTCCCGATCATGCCGCAGTCGGTCGCGCGCGCGGGGGATGTCGGGGCATGCCCGGGCATCTCCGGGGGGTCAAGCACTTTCATCGACCGCCCGCATCATTCGCCGCGCCGTCTCGGCGACCGTCTGCTGGCGCTGGGGCGTGTCGTCGTGGCGGCGGTCGTTGGCCAGGCGAGACCATGCGGGGTGGCTGCGTGCGGGCGACGTCGCCCGCACCGCTCCCGCCAGCACCTGGGCACGGCCCGTGTCGCGCTCGGGGGCGATGTCGATGCGCGCTGTCGCCGCATGGCCGCGCTGCTCCAGTGCGCGCAGCAGTGCCAGTTGCCAGTCGGCCAGCACGAGGAGCACACCGTCGTCGACGCTGAGTTCGTGCACATCGCGCAGCGTGTTGAAGAGCTTGCGCCCGAGCGGGCCGAGGCCCTGCGAGATGGCGCCGCCGATTGCGCCCCCGAGCGCCGCACCGGCGCCCAGCGACAGTCCGCCTGCGGCCAGGTCGGCCACCACGCCGACGGCCGCGCCGACGGCGGCGCCCTTACCCAGGCGCAGGCCGGCGTCCTTCATGGCTTCAGGGCTGAAGAAATCCATCGACCAGCGACCCTCGAGCAGTGGCAGCGGCGCCTCGGCAGCGTCGCCATCGCGGAAGCGGTAGAGCGTGAGCAGGTCGGACGCGCAGCGCTGCGCCTTGTCGAACACGGCCTGCTGAAGGTCCGCGACGTGGGGTCCGCGGCGGGCCTCGTCCTGAAAGTCGGCGGCGCTCACCTGGCGTCGCATGGCCGCGACGTCGACCAGCAACTCGGCGATGCGCGCTGCGGCGGTGTTGCGGCGTTCGGTGGCTTCATGGGCCAGCGATTCGACGACGGCCTCCAGCTGCTGGCGGCGGTCGCGCAGCAGCGTGACCAGGTCCTGGTACAGGTCGCGCTCGGCGCCGACGAATGGCGCAGCCGCGTCGAAACGCACCACGGCATGCATGCCGTAGGCGGCCAACAGCTCTTTCCACGCGGCCTCCCGGCTGGCCGGGTCGCGCACGAAGTTGAGCACCGGCAGCACCGGCCGCGCGCAGGAGCGCAGCAGCTCGATCTCGTCGCGGTACTTGGGCAGCACCGGCTCGCGCGCATCGATCACGAGGAAGGCGGCGTCGGCGTCGAGCAGGGCGCGCAGCACCTTCGCCTCCTGCTCGAACACGCCGTGCGCCTCCGGCCCCTGCAGGAAACGGCGGATGCGTTCGGGCGGCGTGGCGGCGACCGCGTCGCGCTCGATGTGCTCGCGCAGGCTCACCGCGTCTTCCAGGCCGGGCGTGTCGAAGAAGCGGACCGCGGCGCGGTCGCGCACCATCAGCTCGATGCGCTCGACATGGCGGGTGGTGCCGGGCCGGTCGGACACCTCGCCGAAGTCGGCGCGACGCGTGAGCGTGCGCAGCAGCGAGGTCTTGCCCGCGTTGGTGTGGCCGACGACGGCGATGCGCAGGGGCTGATCGTCCAAGTGCATCATCCTGCCCCGGTGTCGGTCAGCGCGCCCGCCAGCGTGTCGTGCGCCGTGATGCGCGCGAGGCCGCAGTCTGCGAGCCAGCGCCGCCAGCGGGCTGGTGCGGCGCCGTCGGGCGGCGCAGGCGTGTCGAACTCGGGTACCAGCCAGAGCCGGCACTCGCCGGCATGCGACAGCAGTTCGCGCAGCAGGCGTTCGGTGCCGCGGTCGGGGCTGGCGGCGGCGCGGCAGGCCAGGAGCAGGGCGCGTGGTCGCAGCCGCGCGGCGGTATCGAGCAAGGTGCGCCGATCGCCGGCGCTGCCGTCGACGCGCAGCACGGTCGTCGTGTCGGGCAGACCGTCCGGGGGCCAGGGGTGGTCGGGTGGCAATTCGTAAGCCGCCACGACCAGCGCGTCGGTGGTGCCGGTGGCGCGCGGCGGCGCGGTTGGATGCGTGACACCGGGGTCCGCATCGACGATGGCGACCGGCGCCAGCGCCTCGAAGCGCGATGCGAGCTGGCGGTAGTAGGGCGCGTCGAGCGCCGGCTGCAGATCGCGCTTGCGCAGCTGCCACATCGCGGCGCACAGCATCAGCAGCAGCACGCGCGGCAGCAGGCCGTAGACAGCGATGCAGCCGGTGAGCCACCACGCCCAGGCGCGCTGCCCGGCGATGTCGTTCGGCGGGGGCGCGAGCACCGCGCTGGCGTCCGGCGTCGCGAAGCCGAACCAGGCCGGGATGCGGCCGAGCGCCTGCACCGTCTGCAGGAAGAACTGCGGCTCGAGGATGGTGGTTTCCCAGCTCAGCGTGTAGCGGTGGAAGGCCAGCGCGAACAGCATCGCGACCAGCACCACGACGAAGGACAGCACCCAGATGCCGTGGCTCGCCAGGCCCAGCGCCCACGGCAGCAGCCGGGCCTGCTGCAGCAGCCGCGTGAAGGCGCGCAGCAGCACCGGTGCCTGACCCTGGCGGCCACCGGCGACGCGCGCCGTCAAGGCCATCCACAGCCATCCGAAAGAGGCGCGCGGCGCGCGCAGCGGCAACAGCAAACCCAGCCCCCAGGCCACGAGCGTGAGCAGGTGAACGCCCAGCAGGCTCATCAACGCCGCCATGATGTTGATGCGCCGATCGCTGCCACCCACGACGCTGCCGGCCAGGGCCAGTCCGGCCATCACAATGAGAACGGCGAGTCCGATACCCACCCAGGGCGCCCATTGCCGCATGCGCGAGAGTTCATGGTCGAGCCCGATGCGGCGGCCGAGCAGGTCGGCGCGATGGGCGATGCGCGAAGGGAGCGCAGTGCGGTTGGCGGCGGCCTCGCGCATGGCGGCCATATCGTCCAGAGGGCCGGCTTCTTCGACGAGCCTCACGGCTTCGGTGACCACCGCGCCAGAAAGGGCGGATGGGCGCGGGGCGATGTTCAACGGCTTCCCTTGTGTCTGCGGCACCGGTGCGGCGCACCGGCGGGCGGGAAATTATGCCGTGCCGCCCCGGCATGCGAACGACAAACGGGGCCGCAAGCGGCCCCGTCTGGATCGGCGCGAGGCCGATCGGGAAGAGAGATGTTCAGCGCAGTCCGAAGAAGGACAGAACGGCGACCACGACCACGACCAGACCGACGATATAGATGATGGAATTCACGCAAAAGCTCCTCTTGTTGACGACAGCCTTATCCTCACGCCGGGGACGGTTTCGACCTGTCGGCGGCGAGCGGCGGGCGGTGTAGGTCGAGGGCTCCGCGTTCGGCCGCGGTCAGGCGGTTTCCGCGCTGACGGCGCGATGCTGCTGCAGATGTTCCGCCAGCAGGCGCGTCGCCGGCAGCAGCTCTCCGCCCTGGCGCACGCACAGCACCAGATCGCGCTTCGCCCACGGTTCGTCGAGCTTCACGGCCACCAGAGACAGCGCGCGCAGGTACAGCCCCGCGCTGCCGCGCGGCATCACGCCGAAGCCCATGCCGTTGGCGACCATCAGGCACAGCGCGTCGTAGCCTGTCACCTGCATGCGCGTCTTCAGGGGCAGGCCCATCTCGGCCGCGGCCTGCGTGATGCGGTTGTTGATCGCGCTGCCCGGGTGCATGCCCACGAAGTCGCAGGGAAGGGCGTCGCGCAGCGCGATGCGGCGGCGGGCCAACGGATGTCCCTTGGGCACCACCACCACCAGTTCGTCTTCGCGGTAGGGCAGCAGCGCGAGGCGTTCGTCGCCGTAGTGGCCGGCGTTGAGGATGCCGATGTCGGCGATGTTTTCGGCCACTTCGCGGGCCACCGCGGTGCTGATGCGTTCCTGCAGATGCACCTGCACGCGCGGGTAGCGGTCCATGAAGTCGCGCAGTTCGCGCGGCAGGAACTGCGTGATGGCCGAGATGTTGGCCGACACGCGCACCTGGCCGCGCACGCCGTCGGCATAGCCCTGCATTTGCGCGGCGATGTCATCCAGGCCGTTGAGCACGCCGCGCGCCAGGCCGAGCAGGGCGTACGCGGCGGCGGTCGGCTCCGTGCCCTTGTTGCTGCGCGCGAAGAGCACGGCGGACAGCGCGGCCTCCAGATCGCTGAGGCGCCGGCTGGCGGCGGCGGTGGCGATGTGCTCGCGTGCGGATGCGGCAGCGATGGTGCCGGTCTCCATGACCGCGACGAACAGGCGCAGGGATATCGGATCGAGCTTCATGAGCCGCCCATCATCGCGGATTGCGATGGTGCACTCGTCAAAGAGCGCTTTGCGGCCCGGGTGCGAATGACCATCATGCGACCCCACGCGCACCTCCGAGAGACAACGCCTTGCTTACCGCTCCAGCCACACCTGCCTCCGTCGGCGCGCTCGCCGGCGTCCGCATCATCGAGATGGGCCAGCTCATCGCCGGTCCGTTCTGCGGCAAGACGCTCGGCGAATTCGGTGCCGACGTGATCAAGATCGAAGCACCCGGCGCCGGCGACCCGTTGCGCAACTGGCGGCTGCTGCAGGACGGCACGTCTGTCTGGTGGCAGGTACAGTCGCGCAACAAGCGCAGCATCGCGCTCGACCTGCGCAGCGCCGAAGGCCAGGAGATCGCGCGCAAGCTCATCGGCGAAGCCGACGTGCTGATCGAGAACTTCCGCCCCGGCACGCTCGAAGGCTGGGGCCTGGGCTGGGATGACCTGCGCGAGCGCAACCCCGGCCTGGTGATGCTGCGCATCTCGGGCTACGGCCAGACCGGCCCCTACCGCGACCTGCCGGGCTTCGGCGTGATCGGCGAGGCGATGGGCGGGCTGCGCCATCTCACCGGCGAGCCGGGCCGCGTGCCGGTGCGCGTGGGCGTGTCCATCGGCGACACGCTGGCCGCGCTACACGGCGCCATCGGCGTGCTCGCCGCGCTCTACCACCGCAAGGTGAACGGCGGCCAGGGCCAGGTGATCGACGTGGCGCTGCACGAGGCGGTATTCAACGTGATGGAAAGCTTGATCCCCGAGTACTGCGCCTTCGGTGCGGTGCGCGACGCCGCCGGCAGCGCGCTGCCCGGCATCGCGCCCAGCAACGCCTACCAATGCGCCGACGGCTACGTGCTCGTCGCGGGCAACGGCGACAGCATCTTCCGCCGCCTGATGGACACCATCGGCCGGCCCGACCTGTCGAGCGCGCCCGACCTGCAGAGCAACGCCGGCCGAGTGGCCCGCGTGCAGGAACTCGATGCCGCCATCGGCGAGTGGACGCGCACGCGGCCCATGGCCGAGGTGCTGGCCGTGCTGGGCGCGGCCAAGGTGCCGGCGGGCAAGGTCTACACCGCCAAGGACATCCACGAGGACCCGCACTACCGGGCGCGCGACATGATCCTGCCGCAGCGCACGCGCGACGGCCACACGGTCGACGTGCCGGGCATCGTGCCCAAGCTGTCGGGCACGCCGGGCAGCATCCGGTCGTCGGCGCCGCGGCTGGGCGACGACACCGATGCCGTGCTGCGCGAAGCCGGCCTCACCGACACGCAGATCGCGGTCTTGCGCGAGAAAGGCATCGTGGCATGAACACACCTCACACACCGGTCTGGCAGGGCGCGCGCCGCCGCATCCACCTGCAGGACGTCGGCCCGCGCGACGGCCTGCAGATGGAACAGGCCTTCGTGCCCACCGCCGACAAGATCGCGCTGGTCGACCTGCTGTCCACCGCGGGCCTGGCGAAGATCGAAGTGACCTCCTTCGTGTCACCGACAGCCATCCCCGCGCTGCGCGACGCCGAGATCGTGCTGCGCGAGATCCACCGCGTGCCGGGCATCGTCTACACCTGCCTCGTGCCCAACCTGCGCGGCGCCGAACGCGCCATCGAGGCACGCGCCGACGAACTGAACCTGGTGATGTCGTGCAGCGAGACGCATAACCTCGCCAACCTGCGCATGACACGCGAACAGTCCTTCGCCGCACTGACGGCTGTGATGGCGCTGGCGCAGCAGGCGCAGGTGCCCGTCAACGTGTCGCTGTCATGCGCCTTCGGCTGCCCGATGGAAGGCGACGTGCCGCCGGACGTGGTGCTCGACTGGGCAGCGCGCTTCGTCGCGCTCGGCGCGCGCGGCATCACGCTGTGCGACACCACCGGCATGGCCTTCCCGACGCAGGTCGCGGCCCTGACGCGCGGCTTTCGCGAACGCTTCGCGGGCACCGAACTGACCCTGCATTTCCATAACACGCGCGGCATGGGCCTGGCCAACGTGCTGGCGTCCATCGACGCCGGTGCGGACCGCTTCGACGCCTCGCTCGGCGGCCTGGGCGGCTGCCCCTATGCGCCCGGCGCGAGCGGCAACGTGTGCACCGAAGAGATCGTGCATGGGCTCGAGCTGATGGATTTCGACACCGGCTGCGACCTCGCGGTGCTGCTCGAAGCCGCACGCCGGCTGCCTGCGCTCATCGGCCACGACACGCCCAGCCAGATCGCCAAGGCCGGCCGCCGGCTCGACCTGCATGCGCCGCCACCCGATTTCGAGACTTGGCGTGCGCGTGCAGCGGCGCGCGGCTGACCCGTTAAATCCCGACCCCATACCTATAGCCACGGAGACTTCCTCATGCATTCCCTTCCTTTCTCTCGCCGTCACACGCTCGCAGCCACCGCCGCGCTGCTGGCCGCAGTCACCCTCGGCGCATCGGCCCAACCGGGCAACTACCCGAGCCGTCCGGTCACGCTGCTGGTACCGACCGCCGCCGGCGGCACCACCGACATCTCGGCGCGGATGCTGGGTGTGCCGCTCGGCACGGCGCTCGGCCAGCCGGTGGTGGTCGATAACCGCGGCGGCGGCAACGGCGCCATCGCGGCCATCGCCGTCAAGCGCGCCGAGGCCGACGGCTACACGCTGCTCATGCAGTACTCGGGCTACCACGTCATCACGCCGCTGGTCAGCAAGCAGACGCCGCAGTGGGGACCGCAGGATCTGACGGCCGTGGCCAACGTCATTTCGGCACCGCAGATCGTGGTGGTGCGCGCCGACCTGCCGTACAAGACGATGGCCGAGTTCGTGGCCTACGCCAAGGCCAACCCGGGCAAGGTGAACTACGCCTCGTCGGGCAACGGCTCGCTGCAGCACGCCACCGGCGCCATGCTCGAGCAGCAGGCGGGCATCCGCATGACGCACATCCCGTACAAGGGCACCGGCCCGGCGCTGCAGGATTTGCTGGCCGGCCAGGTCGACATCACCTTCGGCACCGCGCCGCCCTTCATCCCGCACATCCACAGCGGCAAGCTGCGCGTGCTCGCGACCACCGGCAAGGCGCGGCTGCCCAGCCTG
Organism: Variovorax restrictus; assembly: GCF_051216715.1. Taxonomy (NCBI): domain Bacteria; kingdom Pseudomonadati; phylum Pseudomonadota; class Betaproteobacteria; order Burkholderiales; family Comamonadaceae; genus Variovorax; species Variovorax restrictus. The sequence goes on along the minus strand of NZ_JBPJZH010000001.1, from coordinate 2,806,910 downwards.
CCGGACGTGCCGACCACCGCGGAGGCGGGCCTGCCGAAGCTCGACGCCACGTCCTGGTTCGCGGTGTACGCCCCGGCCAAAACGCCCAAGCCGATCGTCGACAAGCTCTCGGCCGACATCGCCAAGGTGATCGCGACGCCGGCCTTCCAGAAGAAGGTCGAGGAACAGGGCGCCACTGCCGACTACCAGACGCCAGCGCAGCTCGATGCGAAGGTGAAGAAGGAGTCGGAGGACTGGGCCGCGGTCGTCAAGGCCGCGAAGATCGAGGCCGACTGACGGGACAGCGGGACAGCGGGACAGCGGGCCAGCGCAAGCGGGCGCCTGCGGCTTCAATCGCCAAAGAATTTAGCCTTTGGTCCTACATCGGCGGGTGCGTTCGTGCGCCACAAAGGGAATGTGACTTCTTCACATTCACTCACCGCTGCCCAGGACCTGGCTCATGCGCTCCGACTTCGCTCCCTCCGCCATCTCGTCTTCCCGCACGCCGCCGCTCGTCGTCCGTTCGGATGACGCGAGGTCTTACTGCCTGACGCGTTCGCAACGCTTGGCAAAACGCACGCTCGACATTGCAGGCGCGTTGTTCTTCTTTCTGTGCTTCGGCCTGTTGTACATCGCCGTCGCCGCGGCCGTGCGTCTGTGCATGGGCGGCCCGGTGCACTACTGGCAGAACCGCGTCGGCCAGGGTGGGCGAGTCTTTCGCTTCTACAAGTTCCGTTCGATGGTTGTGAACGCGGACGACATCCTGGCGCGGCACCTCGCGGCAGACCCGCTCGCGCGCGACGAATGGAATGAATTCCAGAAACTTGCCGAGGATCCAAGGATCACGCCGCTCGGCAGAGTGATGAGGAAGTTCAGCATCGACGAACTTCCGCAATTCTTCAATGTGCTCAAAGGCGATATGAGTCTTGTGGGCCCTCGTCCCTGCATGACGCGCCAGCGAACGCTCTACGGCCCGAACTGGGACCGCTATTGCCAGATGCGGCCGGGGTTGACGGGTTTGTGGCAAGTCAGCGGTCGCAACCGGCTTTCTTACGCGGCACGGGTCGATCTTGACATGACCTACGCATCGCAATGGTCCTTGTGGTTGGACATCAAGATTCTTGCGCGGACCGTCTGGGTTGTCCTGCGCAGCGATGGATCGTCGTGAGCTGTCTGCCTCCACGGCGCGACGGTCTTGCGCTGCAAGCCGGAAGAACTCGAAGTCATTTCCCAGGCGCTTGGGCATGATGAAGTTCTGCAGTTCGTGCCACACCGCCAACCGCGACAGCGCGCGCTTTTGTCGCGGTTGCGCAGGTAAGTTCTCCGGTGTTCAGACGCCAGCCAACGCGTTGGACTCCACCCGGCGCGACGCGCTGGGCTTCGATGCGGCTCTGCAGCCGCCGACGATCCCCACCGCCAACGCACTGGCACGACCGGCGGAAAAATCCCGCCGACGATGGCCGACCCTGCCGGCGGGCATGGATGTTTCGGTGCTGTGGCTGCTGCTGGCCCTGACCACCTTGCAAGGCGGGTTCCTGCTCTGGTACTTGAGCCGGCCCAGCTCGCCGAGTCGTTTCGTACCCCCGATCGGGACAACAAGCCAGTCTGCCAACGATGCGCGCGCGGCGGCGCCTTTGCTGCAGTCCGTCCCGCCGCCGAGCAGCGCTTCGTCCGATGGTGCCGCTGTCGCGCCCGCCCCTTCGACGCCATTGGCCGCGTCCGGCATTCAGGCGTCGACGGCTGCGCCCCCCGCGCTGACCGGGCCTTCCGTCCAAGATGTCCGTGCCGGCGACGTGGCGCGCGCCGACCAGGCCGAGGCGCCGAAGCCGAAGGTCCTCGCCCGTCGGCAACGCGTCGCCGCCATGCGCGAGGAAGCGCCTCCATCTCGCGAGGCGTCCGTTGCCCGTTCTCCCGCATCGGCGACGCCCGACCCCGTGCTCTCGGCCGGATGCGATGCGCGGGCCGGTGCTCGATGCGACGTGCCGGCCGCCTCCGCGGTGGTCGCGCCTGAGGCGATGCCCGGCAGCGCCGTCCCCGCTGTGGCATCCGCTGGCGCACCTCCCGTGACAAGCGGAAACCCGATGTACAAGGTTTTCGATGCCCTGCGCACGCTCGGTGCGGCCATCGCCGTGGGCGGCAACAGCGCTGCAAGCCTGGGCGCTGTCGGTGGCGACGGCGGTGGGGGAAGTGGGGCTGCAGACGCCACCGTCGGTGCAGCCGGAAGCGCGAGCGCTGGCAGCTCGGGCAGTGGTAGCTCGGGCGGCGCGTCCGGCGGAGGCGCCGGCGCTGGGAGCGGTGGTTCTGGGGGAGGCGGCGCAAGCGGCGGTGGTTCGGGAGGCGGCGGCTCCGGGGATGGCGGCGCCGGAGGTGGTGGTTCCGGAGGGGGCGGTTCCGGAGGGGGTGGGTCTGGCGGAGGCGGAGGTGGCGCTGGAGGTGGTGGTGGTGGTGGCGGGTCTGGCGGCGGCGGCGGTGCAGGAGGAGGCGGGGGCGCTGGCGGCGGACGCTAGCTCTCGCCCAGGAACCCGCCGCTCTGGTGCGCCCACAGCCGGGCATAGAGCCCGCCCTTGGCCAGCAGCGTCTGGTGGTCGCCTTCTTCCACGACCTTGCCCTCGTCGAGCACGATGAGCCGATCCATCGCAGCGATGGTCGACAGGCGGTGCGCGATGGCGATCACGGTCTTGCCTTCCATCAGCCGGTACAGGCTGGCCTGGATGGCGGCCTCGACCTCGGAATCGAGCGCGCTGGTGGCCTCGTCGAGCAGCAGGATGGGCGCGTCTTTCAGCATCACGCGGGCGATGGCGATGCGCTGGCGCTGGCCGCCCGAGAGCTTCACGCCGCGTTCGCCGACGTGGGCCTGGTAGCCCGTGCGGCCCTTGGCATCGCCCAGTGTGCCGATGAAGTCGTGCGCCTCGGCGCGCTCGGCGGCGGCGCGAATCGCCTCGTCGCTCGCGTCGGGCCGGCCGTAGGCGATGTTGTCGGCCACCGAGCGGTGCAGCAGCGAGGTGTCCTGCGTGACCATGCCGATGTGCTCGCGCAGCGAATTCTGGGTGACTTTCGCGATGTCCTGCCCGTCGATCAGGATGCGGCCGCCGTCGAGGTCGTGGAAGCGCAGCAGCAGGTTCACCAGCGTCGACTTGCCCGCGCCGGAGCGGCCGACCAGCCCGATCTTCTCGCCGGGGCGCACCACCAGCGTCATCTCGTCGATGACGCGCGGGCGGCCTTCGGCGTAGCGGAAGCTGGCGTGCTCGAAGCGCACTTCGCCGTGCGGCACCTGCAGCGTCGTCGCACCCGGCGCGTCGACCACGGTGCGTGCGCGCGAGAGCGTCTTCATGCCGTCCTGCACCGTGCCGATGTTCTCGAACAGGCTGGTCATCTCCCACATGATCCAGTGCGACATGCCCTGCAGGCGCAGCGCCATCGCGGTCGCCGCGGCCACCGCGCCCACGCCGACGGTGCCCTGCGACCACAGCCACAGGCCCATGCCCGCCATGCCGGCGGTCAGGCCCATGCTCAGCGTGTGGTTGACGATCTCGAAGGCGCTCACCAGCCGCATCTGCGCCTGGCCGGTGGCTTGGAAGGTCTGCATGGCCGATCGCGCGAAGCCGGCTTCGCGCTGGGTGTGCGAGAAGAGCTTGACGGTGGCGATGTTCGTGTAGGCGTCGGTGATGCGCCCGGTCATGTCGGCGCGCGCATCGGCCTGCGCCTTGCCGATCTTGCCCAGGCGCGGCACGAACCACGCGAGCTGCACGATGTAGAGCAGCAGCCAGACCACGAAGGGGATCATGAGCTGCGTGTCGAGCACGGCGGCCAGCACGATCAGCGTGATGACGTAGACACCCATCGCCACCAACACGTCGGCCAGCACGAACACCGTGTCGCGCACGGCCAGGGCGGTCTGCATCACCTTGGCGGTGATGCGGCCGGCGAACTCGTCCTGGTAGAAGGCCATGCTCTGGCCGAGCATCAGGCGGTGGAAGTTCCAGCGCAGCCGCATGGGCATGTTGATGGCCAGCGTCTGGTGCTTCACGATGGTTTGCAAGCCGACAACGGCGATGCTCGCGACCAGCGCGACGGCCAGCCAGGTCAGCGTGGTGCCGCGGTCGTCCCAGAGCCGCGCAGGCACCTGGCCGCCCAGCCAGTCGACGATGCGCCCGAGCATGGCGAACAGCAGCGCCTCGAAGGACGACATGGCGGCCGTGAGCAGCGCCATGGTCGCGATCTTGCCGCGCAGGCCCGCGGTGCAGGCCCAGAGGAAGGCGAAGAAGCCGTCGGGCGGGAGTGCGGGCTCGGCGGCGGGATAGGGGTTGAGAAGTCTCTCGAAGAAGCGGAACAAGGCGGAATGTCTCGGTGGCGGCGCGGGCCATGGCGGGCGCGGCAGGGTCATACGGGGGAGGGCACCGACTGTAGCGGCCCCGTCGACGCCGCGCCCGCGTCAGGACTTTGCGTCCACCATCTGCTGCACCCGCAGCGAGAGCGCATCCAGCGTGAAGGGCTTGGTCATGACCTGCATGCCCGGGTCGAGGTGGCCATTGCCGACCACCGCGTTCTCCGCATAACCCGTGATGAACAGCACCTTCAGGCCAGGGCGCCCCGCGCGCGCCGCGTCGGCCAGCTGCCGGCCGTTCATGCCTCCCGGCAGGCCGACGTCCGTGATGAGCAGATCGATGGGCACGTTGCTCTGCAGGAGCGCCAGGCCGGTCGCGCCTTCCTCGGCCTCGAGGATGCGATAGCCCAGCTCGACCAGCACGTCGCTCACCAGCGCGCGCACCGTCGGCTCGTCGTCGACCACCAGCACGGTGCCGGCGCCTGTGTGCGGGGCCTCGCCGGCGATCGCTGGTGGCTCGTCGACTGCTTCGGTCTCGTAGTGGCGCGGCAGGTAGATGCACATCGTGGTGCCCAGCCCCGCTTCCGAATACACGCGCACTTGCCCGCCCGACTGGCGTGCGAAGCCGTACACCATCGACAGGCCCAGGCCGGTGCCCATGCCGATGGGCTTGGTGGTGAAGAAGGGCTCGAACACACGCTGGGCCACGTCCGGCGCCATGCCGGTGCCGGTATCCGTCACACAGAGCGACACGTACTGCCCCGGCGTCAGGTCGCGCTCCTTCGCAATGCGCTCGTCCATCCACTTGTTGGCCGTCTCGATCGTGAGCCGACCGCCGCCGGGCATCGCGTCGCGTGCGTTGAGGCACAGATTGAGCAGCGCGTTCTCGAGCTGGTGCGGGTCGACCTGCGTGATCCAAAGGCCCACCGCGCCCACCACCTCGAGCTGGTTCTCGGGGCCGATGGTCCGGCGAATCAGGTCTTCCATGCCGCGTATCAGCCGGTTGATGTCGGTCGCCTTGGGGTCCAGCGTCTGACGGCGCGAAAAGGCCAGCAGCCGGTGCGTGAGCGCCGCGGCGCGCCGCGCGGCGCCCTGGCCGACGTTGATGTAGCGTTCCAGATCCTCGTGGCGGCCCTGCTTCAGGCGCCGCTGCATCAGCTCGAGGCTGCCGGTGATGCCGGCGAGCAGGTTGTTGAAGTCGTGCGCCAGGCCGCCCGTGAGCTGACCGACCGCCTCCATCTTCTGAGCTTGCCGCAGCGCCTCCTGGGCGGCTTCACGCTCGCGGGATTCGACACGCAGGCGCTCCAGCGCGTCTTCCACCTCGCGGGTGCGTTCGGCGATGCGGGCCTCCAGGCTGCTGTTGAGCGCGCGCAACGCGTTCTCTGCCAGCACCCGCTCGGTGACATCCGATCCTTCGGCGAAGACGCCGGTTGCTGCGCCTTTGGCGTCGAGGATGGGCTGGTAGACGAAGTCCAGAAAGCGTTCGGCCAGCGGCGCACCCGATTCGCGCTGCAGCATGATGCGTCGTGCGTTGCCTACGAAGGGCGTGCCCCGTGCATAAACCGTGTCGAGCAGTTCGAAGAAGCCCTGTCCGGTGAGTTCTGGCAGCGCGTCGCGCAGCGGCATGCCCTCGATCTGGCGGTGGCCGATGAGCTGCAGGTAGGCGTCGTTCATCAGCTCGATCACGTGCGTCGGTCCGCTCAGCACGCACATGAAACCCGGTGCCTTGCGGAAGAGGCCACGCAGGCGGTCGCGCTCGGCCGTGCTGGTTTCCAGCGCCTCGGCGTTGGACAGGCTGGGCGCGATCTGCCCGGCCAGCAGTTGCACGAAGCTCAGGTAGTCGGCCGTGATCGGCCGGTACGGATTGGTGCCACACACCAGGAAGCCGGCCGGGCGCGCCGCGCCCTGGGGCGGTAGCGCCACCACGAAGGCGGCCGGGGAGGGCAGATTCCAGGGGCCGCACGGCACGTCGGGCATCTGGTCGAGCGAGACCACGAAGGACATCTCGCCCGCCAACAGCCGGCCGACGTGCCAGGGCGCGTCGTCGCCGGACGTGAGGTGCTTCGGCGCCAGTGCGTGGCCGTCGTGGATGCCGGTCACGCACTGCAGATGCGCGTCGCCAGCGGCGTCGAACAGGTACATGAGCGAAAAGGGCAGGTCGCGCGGGGCGCGTCCCAGCGCTTCGCAGGTCGCGTCGACCACCGCGCGGCGCGTGTCGGCGCCCGTCAGGCTGGCACTGAGTGTGCGCAGAAGTTCGAGCCGCCGCTCGCTGATGACGCGTGCTGTGACTTCCGAGACCGCGCAGAACAGGCCCTCGACCTTGCCCTGTTCACCGAGCAGCGGGCTGTAGGAAAACGTGTGGTAGGTCTCCTCGGGGAAGCCCGAGCGCTCGAGCAACAGCATCATCGAGTCGTCCCAGGTCGATTCCCCCTGGAGGTAGACGGTCTCGATGCGGCCCTTGATGTCGTCCCAGATCTCCGACCACAGCTGGCGCGTCGGCATGGCCAGCGACTTCGGGTGCTTGCGGCCGAGCGTGGGCCGGTACGCGTCGTTGTAGAAGAAGGCGACATCGGGCCCCCAGCCCAGCCACATCTCGAAGCGAGAGGTCAACAGGATGCGCAGCGCCACCTTCAGCCCGTCGGGCCAATGCTCGGGAGGCCCCAGGGGCGTGGATGCCCAGTCGTGCTCCCGCATGAGCTGCGCCATCTCGCTGTTGCCGACGAAGATGTCGTCGTAGGGGGCGGGCGGACGGGCGGGTTCGGTGGCGGGCGGCTGCTGCGTCATTTGACAACGACGCTAGCAGCGGCCCTGCGCCGGATGCGTCGGACAACTGCCACGCCGTGCGGCAGCGGCAAGGCCCGCCGTGAAAGCTCAGCGCCTGTGCGGTGCGACGAGGAACTTCTCGCCCGTAGCGCGCCGGTTGTACTGCGCGATCGCCTCGGGCGACAGCACCTCGGTCAGCGACAACTCGCCTGCGTAGTGGCTCACGAAGGTGGTCCTGAGCTCGGCCGCCACGCGTTGCTTGAGCACCCGCTCGGCGGTTGGGCCAATCTTCTGAAGGAAGGGGAACAGCAGCCAGCCGCCCATGCCCCAGGCCATGCCGAAGTTGCGGCGGAACTCCGTGGGGCGCGTGTCGAGTCCGCCGTAGAGGTAGACCTGTTTGTGCGTGTTGGTGCCGTAGCGGTTGTAGATCGTGATTCCGTGCAGCAGCGCCGCTTCCATGCAGCCGAGGATCTGCCCGGCCAGCGGGCCGCCGCCGGTGGCGTCGAAGGCGATCGTCGCCCGGGTGGCGACCAACGCCTCGGTCAGGTCATCGAGGAAGGTGGGTGCGCTGGCGTCGCACACATGCACCGCACCCTGCGCCTTCAGCAGCGCCACCTGCTCGGGCTTGCGCACGATGTTGACCAGGGGGATGCCGTCTTTCAGGCAGATGCGCTGCAGCATCTGCCCGAGGTTCGACGCTGCCGCGGTGTGGACCAGTGCGGCGTGGCCTTCGCGCTTCATCGTCTTGACCATGCCGAGCGCCGTGAGCGGGTTGACGAAGGACGATGCGCCCTCGGCCGGCGTCGCGTCGTCGGGCAGTCGAAGACACTGCTCGGGCGAGACAGTGCGGTACTGCGCGTACATCCCGCCGCCGATCATCGCAACGGTCTTGCCCAGCAGCGCCTGCGCCCCGGGCGAGGCGCCCGCCTCGACCACCACGCCCGCGCCCTCGTTGCCGACGGGCATCGATTTGCCCACGCGGCTGGCCATCGCCTGCATGCCGGCCTCGGACACGCGCGCGGTCATCACCGGACGTTCGGGCGTGCCCGACAGGGTCGCCGTCGTCATGTCCGCGGTGCCGAAGAGCAGGCCGAGGTCCGACGGGTTGATCGGCGCGGCCTCGACCCGCACGACCACGTCGTCGGGGCGGGGCGGCGCGATCCTCACCTCGGCCAGACTCAGTTGCAGTTCGCCGGAGGGCGTCACGAGGGAGCGAAGTTCGAGCGCGGTGCGGTCGGTGGCGAAGGGCATGTCGGGCCTTTGTGAGCAGGAAGAGGCGCCAGTCTAGACCTGCCCGCCTGTCACGGTTTGCTTGCGGGCGACAGCGCCTGACCCAGGAAGTCGATGAAGCTGCGCAGCTTGGGCGCCATGTACTGGCGGCTGGTGTAGACCGCGAAAAGCGTCACCGGCGCCGCACGGTAGGCGGGGATCAGTGGCACCAGGCGGCCCGCCGCGATGTCCTCGTCGACCAGCCAGGCCGGCAGGAAAGACACACCCATGCCGGTGCGCACCGCATGCAGCGTGAGGTTGGTGTCGTCGGAACGCAGCACCGGGCGCAGCCGCAGCGGCGCGGCCCGTCCGCCCGGCCCGCGCAGCGCGAAGCCTTCCAGGTTCACGTAGCTCGGCACGATGGCGCCGAGCCGCGCCAGGTCCGCCGGACCGGTGGGCGCGCCGTCGCGCGCCAGCAGCTCGGCCGCAGCCACCAGATGGAACTGCACCTGGCACAACGGTCGCGCAATGAGCGCAGGCGAGGGCTCGTAGGTGGCGCGCAGCGCGAGGTCGAAGCCGTCGGCGGCGAGGTCGACCTGTCGGTTTTCCAGATGCATGTCGACCAGCACTTCGGGGAAGGCCGCACGGTAATCGGCCAGCACGCGCGCGATGCGCGGCGTCGCACACCAGACGGGCGCACTGACCTTCAACTGGCCGCGCGGCGCGTCGTTCTTGCGGCCGATGGCGGCCTCGGCCGCGTCCAGCAGATCGAGCGCCCGGGCGCTCTGCGCGTACCAGGCCTCGCCGGCCTCGGTCAGGCTCAGGTGGCGGCTGGAGCGGTGAAGCAGGCGCGCGCCCAGCGACTTTTCCAGTTGCGCGACATGCTTGCTGGCCATCGGTGCCGAGATGTCGAGCCGGCTCGCCGCGGCGGTGAAGCTGCCGGCATCCACCACCTCGCGGAACACCCGCAGACTGGTCAGACGGTCCATGGTTGATTTCCTGTGAAGAAAGGATGCGTTGAATGCTAGCCCATCGATTTCCGGGGGTGAAATCTCTAGACTCGTGCACCAGGAGCTTTCCATGACCACGACCGACACGACCCTTCCGACCTATTTCATCTCGCACGGCGGCGGCCCGTGGCCGTGGATGAAGCGCGAGATGGGCGATGCCTACGCGCAGCTCGAGGCCTCGCTGGCCGACATCCCGCGCCAGATCGGCCGCACGCCGCGCGCCATCCTCATGGTGTCGGCCCACTGGGAGGCGCCCGTCTTCACGGTGCAGGGCAATCCGCGGCCGCCGATGGTCTACGACTACGGCGGCTTCCCGGCCCACACCTACCAGGTCCGCTACGACGCCCCTGGGTCGCCCGAGCTGGCGCAGCGCGTGCGCACGCTGATCGACGTGGCCGGCCTGCCGTCGGGCATCGACGCGGAGCGTGGCTACGACCACGGCATGTTCTCGCCGATGGCCGCCATCTACCCGAAGGCCGACGTGCCGGTGGTGCAGTTGTCGCTCAGGCGCGGGCTCGACCCGGCCGAGCACCTGGCACTGGGGCGCGCGCTGGCGCCGCTGCGAAGCGAAGACGTGCTGATCATCGGCAGTGGGCTGAGCTACCACAACCTGCGCAATTTCGGCCCGCAGGCGCGCGACGTCTCGAAGGCCTTCGACGACTGGCTCGACCAGACCGTGGTGCACGCGGCTCCGGCCGCGCGGGTCGCGCAGCTGATCGACTGGGCGTCGGCACCGGCCGCACGCATCGCGCACCCGCGCGAGGAGCACCTGATTCCGCTGATGGTCGCAGTCGGCGCGGCCGAGGGCGAGGTGGGCGAGCGCGTCTACCACGAGGACGCCTTCATGGGCGGCATCGCGGTGTCGAGCTTTCGAATCGGCGCGCGCTGACGCCTGCCGCGGAGACGGCAGAATCGGCCGGGTGAATGCACTCAACCCCTTCTGCGCCGGCAATGAAGCCGACGCGCTTCGCCGTATCGCGCAGATCGATGCGCTCTCCCTCCACCACGACCCGGTGCACCAAGGCGTGCGCGTGCGCTGGCGCCGCTTCGGCCCGGCGCAGTCGGGCCGGCCGCCGCTGGTGCTGCTGCACGGCGGCCACGGCAGCTGGATGCACTGGCTGCGCAACGTCGAGGCCCTGTCGGCCGACCGCGTGCTGTGGGTCCCCGACCTGCCCGGCTTCCACGATTCCGATGTGCCCCGCGCCGTGGCCGAGGGTGATGCGCCGCTCGACCCCTTGCTCGAAGCGCTGGGCGGCACGCTCGATGCGTTGATCGGTGCGGGCACGCCGATCGATCTCGGCGGCTTCTCCTTCGGCGGACTCACCGCCGCGAAGTTCGCCGCCAGGCGCGGCGCGGTGCGCAAGCTCGCGCTGCTGGGCAGCGGCGGCCACGGCACGCTGCGCCGCATGGCGGTCGAGATGATCAACTGGCGCGCCGCACCCGACCGCACCACCGAAGTCGCAGCGCTGCGCCACAACCTGGCTGCGCTGATGCTGCACGACCCTGCCGCCATCGACGCGCTCGCCTTCGCCATCCACGACATCTCGTGCCACGGCACGCGCCTGCGCAGCAAGGAGATCTCGCTGGCAGGCGGGTTGCAGCAGGCGCTGGCCGCGCACGGCGGGCCGCAACTGCTGGTATGGGGCGAATTCGACGTGACGGCCGATCCGCGGCCGCTGGTGGCGCAGCTCACCGGTGGGCATCCGCAGGGCCGCGGTGTCGTGGTCGACGGTGCAGGGCACTGGGTGCAGTACGAGCGTGCGGACGAGACGAATCGCCTGCTGATCGATTTCCTCGCCTGAGCGGCCGCGATGGCGTCCGACAGCCCGCCACCGGTCCCGTGACCACAATGGCGCGATGACCCTCGACACACGAACCCAGAAAGAGCGAATGCTGGCGGGCGATCTGTACGACGCCGGCGACACCGAGATCCAGGCCGACCTGGCCGCCACCCGCGAATGGCTGGTGCGCTACAACCGGTCGCTGGGCGCCACCAGCGCCGAGCGCCGACAACTGCTCGTCGAGCGCTTCGCCGCTGTCGGCGAGGGCGCCGGCATCCGCCCGCCGTTCCACTGCGATTACGGCTTCAACATCCGCGTGGGCGCGGGCGTCTTCCTCAACTTCAACTGCGTGATCCTCGACGTCGTCGAGGTGACGATCGGCGACAAGACGCAGATCGGCCCGGGCGTGCAGATCCTCACGGCCGACCATCCGCGCACGCCGGCCGAGCGCGAATCGGGGCTGGAATTCGGCCGGCCGATCCGCATCGGGCGCAACGTCTGGATCGGTGGCGGCGCGATCCTGCTGCCCGGCGTGACGGTCGGCGACGACGCGGTGATCGGCGCCGGCAGCGTGGTCACGCGCGATGTGCCGGCCGGTGCCACGGTCGTCGGCAACCCGGCAAGGGTGCGCGCGCCGTCCCGCGGGCTCAGCTGATCGGCCGGTCGTCCGCCTGGCGGGAGGGTTCCGCGCCGTCCGGTCGCTTGATGAAGCTCATCTTCCCGTTCGGCTCCAACACCGCCCACGCCACTTCGTCCATCGACGCGATGCCGGCCAACCGCATCTCGGACTCGATCTCGGAGCGCGTGAGCCGGTCGCGCCTGGTGCTGTGCTGCAGCAGCTCACCGTGCCGGATGATCACGCGGGGCTCGCCTTCGAGCACCTTCGCGGCACGCGGCGACAGGTACGACAGCCAGCTCATCACCAGTCCCCAGAACGCGAAGGTGCAGATCGCCAGCGTCGCGCCGGTGAGGCTGAAGTCGTTCTGGGTCACGCCCTGCTGGATGAGGTCGCCGATGACGACCATGACGATGAATTCGAAGGGGGTCATCTGCCCGAGCTCGCGCTTGCCCAGCAACCGGACCAGCAGGTAGACCACCGCGAACATGGCGCTGGCGCGCAGAACGATTTCCATCAGGGAAACACCTTCATCGCTCGTTCGGCATCGGCCAGCACGACGCCGTCGTCGAGCACCCGGATGTGGCCGGACACGCTGCCGAGCAGGCGCGGATTGACCTGCGACGCCACCTTGAGCAGGAAGGCGTCACCCGCACCCACCGAAGCGAACTCGAAGCGAAAGTAGCCGTCCTTGAAATCTTCCGACGCGGGTGACGGCATCATCGAGTTGACCGTGATCTCGCGCCACAGCGCGGGCGACACCTCGATCTGCAGCTTGCCGATGTCCTGCTTCGCCTTGATGCGGATGCGGGTCTCGTAGGCGTCGCCGTTGCGCACGGCGGCCGGCATGTCGATCGCCAGCTCAGCGGCGGCGTCGTGCACGGTGGTCTCCGTCGTCGGCTTGCCGAGAAGCCCGGACACACCGATCGCCATGACCGTGCTCAGCACCAGCAGCGAGATCGGGCTGGCGTGGCGCGCCAGCGCGCTGCCGGGTTCGAGATGCGGCGGCTCGATGCCGACGGGAGCGGGCGGATGGGCGGTGTCGCGGTCCATGGTGCTGCGGGTGTGCTCCTGAAGTTCTGCGCTGCAGGCCCGACGACGACGCGAGCGCATGTCGGGCAAATTCACCGGTGGATATGCTGCGCGCGTTGGCCGGTGGCAGACTCGTCGACTCAACCCAGGAGCCCTTGCATGACGGACAACGCCCACCTGACGCCCTTCACCTTGTCCCGCACCTTCGACGCGCCGCGTGCCCGGGTGTGGGAGGCCTTCACCACGCTCGAACACCTGGAGACATGGTGGGGACCCAAAGGCTTCGCGATCCGTTCCGCGCGGCTCGATCTCCGGCCCGGCGGCATGTTCGTGTATGCGATGGAGGCCGGCGGTCAGACGATGTGGGGCCGCTTCGTCTACCGCGAGATCGAGGCGCCGGGCCGCATCGTCTTCGTCAATTCCTTTTCCGATGCAGAAGGCGGGTTGACGCGTGCGCCCTTCGCCGATGCCTGGCCGATGGAGATCCTCAACACCTGGACCTTCACCGAATCGGACGGCAAGACGACGCTCGACATCCACAGCGTGCCGCTGAACGCCAACGCGGTCGAGACGGCGGTCTTTCTGGCCGGCTTCCCGTCGATGCAGATGGGCTTCGGCGGCACGCTCGACCAGCTGGCGGGACACCTGGCGTCGCAGGGCTGAACCAGCGGGTCAGCCGCTCACCGACGCGGCGTGACGCCGCCAGAAGGCCGCGTCGGGCATCGGGCCCGAACCGGCCTTGGCGTTGTCCGCCATGTGTTCGGGCCGGCTGGTGCCGGGGATGACGCAGGTCACGGCCGGATGGCTCAGCGTGAACTTCAACAGCACCTGGGCCCAGCTCGTCGCGCCGATCTCGGCGGCCCAGCCGGGCAGCGGCTTGTCGCGCAGGCCGCGCAGCAGGCCGCCGCCGCCGAAGGGCTGGTTGACGATCACGGCCACGCCGCGTTCGGCGGCCAGCGGCAGCAGGCGCTTCTCGACCTCGCGGTCGTCGATGGCGTAGTTGATCTGCAGAAAGTCCAGCTTCTCGGCACGCAGCACCGCTTCGACCTCGCCGAAGGCCGAGGCGGTGTAGTGCGTGATGCCGATGTGGCGGATGCGGCCCTTGGCCTTCCAATCGCGCAGCGTCGCGAGCTGGGTGCGCCAGTCGACCAGGTTGTGCACCTGCATCAGGTCGACGCGCTCGGTCTTCAGGTGCGCGAAGGACTGCTCCATCTGCGCGATGCCGGCCTCGCGCCCGCGCGTCCAGACCTTGGTGGCGAGAAAGGCCTTGGCGCGCCCCGGTGATGCAGCCAGCAGCTCGCCGGAGGTCTGCTCGGCGCGGCCGTACATCGGCGAACTGTCGAGCACGGTGCCGCCGGCGTCGAACAGGGCCTGCAGCACGCCGGGCAGGCGCTGGTATTCGGCCGAGCCCGGCGCGTGGCCGAAGCCGACCCAGGTGCCGCAGCCGATGACCGGCAGCGCCTCCTGGGTGGAGGGGATGGGGCGTGTGGTCATCGTGGTCCGGGCGACGGGGCGCTCCTGCGCCAGTGCGGCAAAGGGCAGGGCGGCCATGCCGACGGCCGTGCGCAGCAACTGCGCGCGGGTCAGGCCGGTGTCGGAGGGCGGTCGGGGGTCGGAAAGCATGGGAAGCTCCTGGTGGCGCTGCCGCGGCGCAACACCACCGCAGCAATCATTTGAAAACTAATTTCTCACTTCGTGCGGAATGGCATATAACCGCGTGTGACAAGTGTGTCCGTCGGTGGGGCGGGCACTGGAGTCATCGGACGGTTGGCGACCCGCGTGTTCAATGCCGGCGCCAGGAGGGGTTTCATCGTGCTCGAACTTCGAACGCCGCGCGGCTTGCCTGTTTCCGTTCCCGAAACCGAGGCGGAGGATCCTTCGCCGAAATTCTCGGTGGACGACATCGAGGGGTTCAGCCGCTACTACAACGAGCAGGGCTATGCGATCGTCCGCGGCCTTTTCGGGACCGCGCAATGCGATGGCCTGAGGGCGCTCTGGGACCGCGAGGTCAAACCCCACGGCGGCTTCATGTACCGGCAGGCCACCGCCAAGGTCGAGCGCCACAGCAAGAACGCCCTGGGGTGGGTGATGAATCCGATCCTCAACCCGCAAAGCGTCGACCCGCATCGGTTTCCGGGGTTCCGTGCCTACGCCACCTCGGAGATCCTCGCCGCGGCGCCGCTGAACGCGGCGTTTGCTGGCCTGCTGCAGGCCACGCCGAAGATCGTGCAGTCGATCTATTTCGAAGGCAACTCGGCCACCTGGGAGCATCAGGACAGCTACTACCTCGACTCCGAGACGGTCGGTGAAATGGCCGGCGCGTGGATCGCGCTCGAGGACATCGCGCCGCGCGCCGGCCGTTTCTTCATCTGTCCGAAGTCGCACAAGATCGGTCTCGACACCCACGCCGTGCACAACAGCATCGCCGAGAACCACGAGCGCTACATCCTGTCGGTGGTGCAGCACATCCGAAAGACGGGGCTGACGATTCGGGCTCCGAAGCTCGACAAGGGCGACGTGCTCTTCTGGAACGCGTGGACCATCCATGGGTCGCTGGACACGCAGGACGCGACCAAGTCGCGCTCGTCGATGACCTGCCATGCCATCCCGCGGGGCAAGCGGCTTCTGCAGCTCCAGTCGCGCACTGTCGAGGTGGTGCCCGTCCAGGTCAAGGACGCCTACATCTACAGGCCGAAGGACCTGCAACTGGCGCGCAACCGGCTGATCTTCTTCGTCGAATCGCACCTGCCCCGCTTGTTCTACTGGCTCAAGCGGCGCGCGATCGTCTATGTGCTCAAGCACAAGTCGGTCTGAGCGGCAGGGCAGGCTCACGGCGAGTCAGCGCCTGCCTGCATGCGACTGCAGCCGGCGCTCCTGCTGCCGCGCGAGCCACAGCGACAGGACGGCCCAGAGCGCGGCGAGCGGAATCGCCAGCGCCGCCAGGCCCGCGAAGCCGATGCCGACCGCGCCGAGGCCCGCCGAGATCCAGCCGCTGACCGCGTCGCCGCCACGGTACACCACGGTCTCGATCGCGTTCTTGGCCTTGTACTTGGCCTCGCGGCCGACCACGGTGAAGAGCACCTCGCGCGCCGGCCGCGCGATGGCGTAGTCGAAGGCGCGCCGCAGCGCCTGCGCGCAGGCCAGCACCGCGACCGTGGGCGACAGCGCCACCGCTGCGAAGGCCAGCGCGGAGGCGACCGGCAGCAGCACCAGCGCCGTGCCGACGCCGAAGCGCTTCATCAGCCGCCCGGTCACGAAGAGCTGCAGCAGCAGCGTCAGTGACGACACGCCCAAGTCGACCAGCGCGAAGAAACGGGTGCGCGACGCGGTGTCGGCGAAGGCATCCACCACGATGCGGCCCTGCTCGAAATAGAGGAAGGTCGACGCCGCCGTGTGCAGCAGCAGGTAGCCGCACAGGCCTAACAGGTAGGGCGAGCGCGCGATGAGTGCCAGGCCGGCGAGCACGCTGCCGCCGATGGGCCGTGCGTCGCCGCTGGCGGTGGCGCTGCCGGGTCCATCGGAGGATGCGTCCGGCGCGCGGGCGTCGCCCGGCCGCGGGTACAGCCGGTGGAAGCACTGCAGCGCCGCTTCGAGCAGCAGCGCCGCGCCCAGCGTGAGCGCCACCGGCCCGAGCGCCGTCACCAGCGACGCGGCCAGCGCCGGCCCGACGAAGGTGCCGGCCGTGCCGCCCGCGGCGATGAAGCCGAACAGCCGCCGGCCTTGCGCGTTGCTGAAGCAGTCGGCCAGCACGCTCCAGAAGATGCTGATGACGAACAGGTTGAAGACGCTGATCCACACGAAGAACACCCGCCCCACCCACACGCTCTTCAGGTCCAGTGCGATCAGCACGCAGAAGACCAGGATGCTCGCGGTGAAGAAGCGGTAGGCCAGCGGCACGAAGCGCCGCGGCGGCAGTCGCGTCACCAGCGCGCCGAAGAGCGGCACCAGCGCCAGCATCGCGACGAAGGTGCCGGTGAAGAGCCATTGCAGTTCGTCGGCGCCACCGGCCAGGCCCATCGCGTCGCGCAGCGGCCGCAGCAGGTAGTAGCCGCCGAGCAGGCAGAAGAACCAGGCGAAGCCCAGCAGCGTGGCGCGCACCTCGTCGGGCCGGATGTCGACCGCGCGGCGCAGCAGGCGGTGGATGCTGTGGGTGTGGGCGCTGGTCGTCGACGTGGGCACGGACATGCGGTCAGTGTGCGTGCCGCCGGAAGACCCTTCGTCGGGGTGCGGTCTGTCAGCTGCCCTATTCAGCGCAGATCGAAAAGCGCCGCCGCGTTGCCCCAGGCCACGCGCTGCGCCACGTCGGGCGGCAGGTCGGCCAGCCAGGTGCGGTAGCCGCGCATGATCTCGTCGTAGGCGCTCCAGCGCTGGTTGACCCAGGTGTCGGAGCCGATCACGAAGCGCCCCGGGTGCTTGAGGATGAGGGCCCGCCATTCGGGGCACAGCGTGCCGCCGGCGCAGGTCAGGCCCGGCCGGTACGAGAGCTCGCCCATCAGCAGCGGGTAACGCTCGAGCAGCGCCTGCACCCGTTCGATCGGCGCGCCGCCGATGCCCGTGTGCGCCCAGATCAGGCGCAGGTCGCGGCCCTTCGACGGTGCGTTGGCCATCAGCAGGTCGATCGCCACGTCGTCGACATGCGCCAGCACCGCAAGCTGCTGCTGCTCGGCCAGCACGATCAGCTTCCTGGCCACCGGGCCGTTGGCGTTGGCGCTGTCGTACAGGTGGAATTCACCCAGGCCGCGGTAGGGGCCGCTCGGCGTGCCGCGCGCCAGCTCGGTCTGCACCATGTCGTAGATGGTCTCGTCGCGGAACCAGTTGCTGTAGTCGTCGCGGTTGCGGTAGAGCCGCACGAAGGGCACCACGCGCACGCCGGCGGCGCGGGTCTCGCGGGACGCTGCCAGCGTCTGCGTGCCGGCGTTGGGCCGCGAATTGGCGATGATCGCGCGCACGTCGTTGCGCTGGAAGCGCGCCAGTGCCTCGGCCGGCGGGTAGGGGCCGGTGTTGCCGTCCCACGCCTCCTGGTTGTAGTGCAGGTGCGTGTCGAACAACGGGCCCTGGTAGCTTGCCGTCGCGTGAGCGCTTGGCTGGGCATGGGCGGCCGGAAGAACCGCCGACAAGGCGGCCAGGAGCAGGGCGGCGATCGGCGCGGAGCGGGTCATGCGGTCCTCGGGGAGATGGAAGCGCCGATTATCCCGGCGCGTGCCCTACAGCAGCAGGAAGGCGAGCGCCGCCACGGCCGTCGGCCCCAGGGCACCCAGCAGCAGGCCGCCGGCGCCGATCGTCTCGTCGGTGAAACCGCGCTTGAGCAGCGCGACGCCGGCCGGGTTGGGCGCATTGGCGATCACTGTCAGGCCACCGCCGGCCACCGCACCGGCCACCAGCATGTACTTCGACGTGTCGGAGATGCCCTCGATCAGCGAGCCGAGGTAGGTCAGCGCGGCGTTGTCGGTGATGGCCGTGAGGCCGAGCGCCCCGAGGAACAGCGCCAGTGGTGCCAGGCTCGACACAATGGGCTGCAGCCACCACTGCTGCATGCCGCCGAGCACCACCAGGCCGGCCAGGAAGAAGCCGACCAGCAGCGCTTCCTTGATGATCAGCGGGCTCTGGTGCCGCTCGTAGGCCTGCGTGAAACCCATGAACATCAGGAACAGGCCGAGGAACACGACCGGGTGGTGGGCGAACAGCACCACGCCGGCCAGCAGGCCCAGGTGCACCGCCACCACCGACAGCGGCACACGTGCCTCGGCGGGCCGGTCTTTTTCGGGCGGTGGGGCCGGGCGCAGGTGGCGGCGCAGCACGAAGGTGGCAACGGTCGCGTTCACCAGCACGGCGATCGCGGCCTTCCAGCCGAAATTGGCGAGCATGAAGGCGCTGTCCCACTGCCAGGTGGTGGCGACCATCAGCACCGGAGGGGCGGCATACGACGTGAGCGTGCCGCCGATCGAGACGTTGACGAACAGCACGCCTAGCGCCAGGTACTTGACGCCCTCGGGCACGTCGCGCCGGAAGATCTGCGGCGCCAGCATGAGCGCGGCGATGGTCATGGCGGCAGGCTCGGTGATGAGCGAGCCCAGCAGCGGCACCGCGGCCAGGCCGAGCCAGGCGGTGGCGAGCGGCGTGGCCACCGGTACCAGCCGCGCGACGGTGTCGACGAGCGAGATCACGGTGCGCAGCACCGGCCGCGAGGCGGCGATCACCATCACCACGAAGACGAAGAGCGGCTCGGTGTAGTTGCGCGACTCGGCATAGTCCAGCGCTGGTGTGCCGCCCACCACGAGCGCCATGGCCAGCACCAGCACGATGGCCCAGAAGCCGAAGACCACCTCGACCTCGCCCAACAGATGGAACAGGCCGGCGTGGCGGGGATAACGGTGGGACAGGCGCTCGAACTGCTTGGCCGCGAAGGTATGCAGCAAAGCGATGGCAAAAAGGGCGGCGGCGATCCACTGGATCGGGGTGTCGGACATGCGGTTCCTGGACGTGAAGAATCCGCGTGGCGGCCCGACCAACGCAAGAACCTGCCGCGCAAGAAGTGCGCGACACCCGGGGTGAAGTCTAAAGGATGGCCCGATGGCAGCGCCTCACCGATCCCGTTCGTGGCTGTCGGACAGCAACTTGCATCGGGGCGTTGGAATGGACGGCGACACATCGCTCTGGATTCACCAAAAGCATCGAAGGGTTTCGGCGCGTAACAAAGACTGCAGAAAGTGAACCTTCGAGTTACTCTCGACTCGCCGCCTCCGGGAATGCGAGGGTGGTGTTTTCCCTTGGCGCACGCCCTGGGCCCGACGCAACGTCGCATCATGATCCATGACCAAGCTTTTTCTCTATGTGCTCAGCGTGATCGCGTCGGTGGCGTTGGTGGGCTCTGCGGGTCTGGCGTCGCTTCTGGTGGTGTTCGTTCTGTGTGGATGCACCTTCCTTTTCTCGACCGGTGCCGCGTGTGAGTCCTTCGATTCGGACAACGACCACGAGTACGCCTGAGCCTCCAGACGCCGCTTCGCGACGATTCGAACTAGGCCGGGCCTGATCCGGGCCGCACGCTCGGCATGCCATCGATCCCCTTCGACCCACACCGGTTTCTGCAGGCGCAGGAACCGGTGTTTTCAACTGTGCGTTCCGAACTGAAGGCCGGGCGGAAGGCGACGCACTGGATGTGGTTCGTCTTTCCGCAGTTGCGGGCACTGGGCCGCAGCGGAACGGCCCGCTTCTACGGTCTCGAAGACAGCGCCGAGGCGGCCGCCTATGCCGCCCATCCGGTCCTCGGCGTGCGCCTTCGCGACTGCGCCGAGCTCGTGCTGAACACCCCGCATCGCAGCGCGCACCAGATCTTCGGTACGCCCGACGACCTCAAGCTGTGCTCCTGCATGACGCTTTTCGAGCTGGCCGCGCCGCACCCCGTATTCACCGGCGTGCTGGAGCGCTTCTACGGCGGCGAGCGCGACGGCCTGACGCTGCAGCTGCTTCGCGCCTGAGTTAGGCGCTGAACAGCGTGCGCACCGCGCACCGTTCAGCGGTGGACATGTAACGGCAGGCACTGTCGACACAAAGCCATTGCCCATCGACTGAATACTGTATAAAAATACAGTTAACAGTCGATTTCCCATGGGCTTCCCTTCCGTCTCACCCTCCCTCGCGTCCTTCGCTTCCGCCCGGCACAACGTCTGGCGTGGCGACGAGCTGGGCGTGGCCGACCTGGCGGTGGTGGGCACGGGTCATGCGGCACTCGACGCCGAACTGCCCGGTGGCGGCTGGCCGGTGGGCGCCATGACGGAGCTGCTGCAGGGCCGACCTGAAGCGCATGTCTGGCAACTGCTGCTGCCTGCGCTGGCCCGGGCGGTGGCGGCGCGCAGCGGGCCGGTGGTGCTGATCGGCGCGCCGCACGAGCCCTTCGGGCCGGCGCTGGCGGCGGGCGGCTTGCCCACCGAGGCGTTGATGTGGGTGCGCAGCGACGCCTCGCCAGCCCGGATGTGGGCCTGCGAGCAGGCCCTGCGCTGTGCCGATGTCGCTGCCGTCATGGCCTGGCTGCCGCAGGCGCGCGTGGGCGACCTGCGCCGCCTGCAACTGGCCGCTGCGCAGCACGAGGCGCTGCTGTTCGTGATGCGGCCCGAGGCCGTGGCGCAGACAGCCTCGCCGGCACGGCTGCGCATCCAACTGGTGACGGCCGACGACGGCCGGATGGACGTGCATCTGCTCAAGCGCCGCGGCCCGCCGCTCGCACAGCCGCTGACCTTGCCGGCCCGCAGCGAACGCATGGTGGCGCTGCTGGCGGCCAGCCAGTGGCGGCGCAAGCGCCGCCAGCAGCAGGAGGCCGCACAGATCGAGATCGGCCGCGCCCAGGGCGCGACCGTCGTGCGCCTCGACATGCGCAGCCGGCGCGCAGAGGAGGGGGCCCATGCAGTGGATCGCCTTGCAGTGGCGGCCTGAGGATGACGCGGCCACGCCTTCCTCGGAAGGCGCCGCGCCCGTCCGGCCGCCCCCCGAACTACCGCTGTCCCTCGAAGCGCTCGGCTGGTGGGCGCTGCGCTACACGCCGCGCGTGGCTTGGCTCGACGAGGCGCTGGTGCTCGAGGTGTCTGCCTGCGAAAGGCTCTGGGGTGGGCGGCAGGGCCTGATGCGGCGGATGGTGGCCGACAACCCGGTGCCCCGCAGCCGCCTCCAGAAGGTCGAGGGCGCGACCAGCCTTGTCGCGCTGGCCCGGCTGCGCCTGTTCTCCCGCGGGCAGAAGCCGCCGGCCGACATCCCGGCCGCCTTGCCGCTGCACACGCTGACGGCCGCGCGCCCGCACCTCGACGTGCTGGCCCGCATGGGCTGCC
Source organism: Variovorax restrictus (assembly GCF_051216715.1). Taxonomy (NCBI): domain Bacteria; kingdom Pseudomonadati; phylum Pseudomonadota; class Betaproteobacteria; order Burkholderiales; family Comamonadaceae; genus Variovorax; species Variovorax restrictus. The sequence continues at coordinate 2,785,380 of NZ_JBPJZH010000001.1, read as the reverse complement.
GCACCTGGGGCGACGTGGCGGCGCTGCCGCGCGGCGGGCTGTCGCGGCGCTTCGGTGCAGCGCTGCGCGAAGCGCTCGACATGGCTTGGGGCTTGCGCCCCGAGCGCCACACCTGGCTCACGCTGCCCGACAGCTTCGAGCAGAAGCTGGAACTGCCGGCGCTGGCCGAGAACGCGCATGAACTGATGTGGTCGGCCAACCGGCTGCTGGCGGCGCTGCAGGTCTGGCTGCGGGTGCGCCAGCGCGGGGTGCTGGCGCTGGAACTGGAATGGACGCTCGACCTCAAGCGCTACAACGGTGTGAACCTGCCGCCGCATCAGCAGATCACCGTGCGCACGGCCGAGCCCACGCAGGACATGGCGCACCTGCGCCGCCTGATGAGCGAGCGGCTCGCGCTCACCAAGCTGGCCGCGCCCGCCAGCTGGCTGCGCCTGCGTTCCCTCGAGACCACGCCCTGGGCCGGCGCCAGCACCAGTTTTTTGCCCGAGGACAACCGCAAGGGCGACAAGCTGCACGAGCTGGTCGAGCGGCTCAGCGCCCGGCTGGGCCCGCGCGAGGTGCTGATGCCGGCGGCGCAGGCCGACCACCGGCCCGAAGGCATGCAGGGCTGGCAGCCGGCCCTGCGCAAGGGCGCTTCGCCAGCGAAGCCGAAGCCCACGAAAGATGCGGCCCAGCAGCCCGATGCGCTGTTCCCGCCCTGGCTGCTGCGCGAGCCCTTGCCCCTGGAAATGCGCGATGGCCATCCGTGCTACCAGGGCCGGCTGCGCAGCCTGGTCGGGCCGCAGAAGCTCGAAGCCGGCTGGTGGGGCGACGGCGCCAGTGACGAGGGCGGCCACCCGGCGGTGCGCGACTACTACGTGGCCGAGAGCCCCGAGGCGGGGCTGGTATGGGTCTTCCGGGAGCGGCCGTCGGGCTGCTTCGCGTCCGGCGACGTGCGCTGGTTCCTGCAGGGCCTGTATGCCTGAACTCACCGACAAGCAGCTGCAGGCGCGGCGGCCTGCACGGCTGCACGCCTTGCCCCTGCGGCAGCCCACCGCGCGCGGCCTGCCCGACTACGCCGAGCTGCATTGCCTGAGCAACTTCAGCTTCCAGCGCGGTGCTTCCGGGCCCGAAGAGCTGGTCACGCAGGCCTACCACCTGGGCTACAAGGCGCTGGCCATCACCGACGAATGCTCGGTGGCGGGCATCGTGCGCGCGCATGTGGCGCTGCGCGAGCACCCCGCCGCCATGGACGAGTGGGAGCACGAGCACCCGACCGAGCCGCCGATCGTGCGCAACCCCGATTTCCGGCTGCTCTTCGGCAGCGAGTTCCGCTTCGAGCGATTCAAGCTGGTGGTGATCGCCCACGACCTCGAAGGCTGGGGCAACCTCTGCGAATTCATCACCGCGGCACGCACCGCCGAGGCGCCCAAGGGCGAGTACCAGGTGAGTTGGGGCCACAGCGATGTCGCGTCGCTGCAGCATTGCGAGATCCTGCTGGTGCCGCACCGCGCACCGGGCGGCGCCATGGACGTCGCGGCGATGTGCGCCGACGTGGCCGCTGCCAAAGCGCTCTACGGCGAGCACCTGTGGATCGCGGTCGAACTGCTCAACGAACTCGACGACGACCTGTGGTTCATGACGCTTGAGCAGGTCGGCGCGGCCACGGGCGTGCCGCTGGTCGCAGCCGGCGACGTGCACATGCACAAGCGCTCGCGCAAGCCGCTGCAGGACGTCGTCACCGCCATCCGCGAAGGCAAGCCGGTGGCCGATTGCGGCTTCGCGCTGCAGGGCAATGCCGAGCGGCACCTGCGCTCGCGCATCCGGCTGTCGAACCTCTACCCGGACGACCTGCTGGCCAACACGCTGACGGTGATGGACCGCTGCCGCTTCGACCCCGACGCCATCAAGAAGCACTACGCGTACCCGCTGGAGCTGCTGGGCAACGGCGAGACGCCGGCGCAGACGCTGGTGCGCAAGACCTGGGAAGGGGCCGGCACGCGATATCCGCAGGGCGTTCCGCAGAAGGTGCGCATCCAGATCGAACACGAACTCGCGCTGATCGTCGAGCTGCACTACGAGATGTTCTTCCTCACCGTTGAGGACATCGTGTGCTTCGCGCGGGAGCGGAAGATCCTTTGCCAGGGCCGCGGGTCGTCGGCCAATTCGGCGGTCTGCTACTGCCTCGGCATCACGGCGATCAACCCCGAGACCGGCAACCTGCTGTTCGAGCGCTTCCTGAGCCGCGAGCGCAACGAGCCGCCCGACATCGACGTCGACTTCGAGCACCAGCGGCGCGAGGAAGTCATCCAGTACATCTACGCCAAGTACGGCCGCGACCGCGCCGCCATCGCCGCCGTGGTCATCTGCTACCGCTCGCGCAGCGCGTTGCGTGACGTGGGCAAGGCGATGGGCGTCGACGAGCGGCTGGTCGACGAGTTCGCGAAAGACCACTACTGGTTCGACCAGGCCGTACTGGTCGACCGGCTCGAAGAAGCGATGGCGCGGTCCGGCGTGCGCGAGAGCCTGAAGAAGCTGCAACTGTGGCTCGAACTCACGAACGCGCTCAAGGGCTTTCCGCGCCATCTGAGCCAGCACGTGGGCGGCTTCGTGCTCACGCAGACGAAGCTCACGCGGCTGGTGCCGGTGGAGAAGGCGTCGATGAAGGACCGCTCCGTCATCCAGTGGGAGAAAGACGACCTCGAAGCCATGGGCATGCTCAAGGTCGACGTGCTCGCGCTGGGCATGTTGAGCGCCATCCGCCGCGGGCTCGACTTCATGAACCGGTGGCGGGGGACGGCGGTGGAGATGCACCAGGTGCCCAACGACGACCCGAAGGTCTACGACATGATCTGCGCGGCCGACACCGTCGGCGTGTTCCAGATCGAGAGCCGCGCGCAGATGTCGATGCTGCCGCGCCTGCAGCCGCGCGTGTACTACGACCTGGTGATCGAGGTCGCCATCGTGCGGCCCGGGCCGATCCAGGGCGGCATGGTGCATCCGTACCTCAAGAACCGCGAGAAGCTGCGCAACCACGAAGAAATCGAGTACCGCTACCCGGCGCTCAAGGCGGCGCTGGGCCGTACGCTGGGCGTGCCGATCTTCCAGGAGCAGGTGATGCAGATCGCCATGATCGCGGCCCGGTTCACGCCTGACCAGGCCGACCGCCTGCGCCGTGCCATGGCGGCCTGGAAGCGCAGCGGCGGCATCGACAAGTTCGAAGGCAAGCTGATCGACGGCATGGTCGCCAACGGTTACGACCGCGACTTCGCCGAAGCCATCTTCAAGCAGATCGAAGGCTTCGGCGAATACGGCTTCCCCGAGAGCCATGCCGCGAGCTTCGCGCTGCTGGTGGTGGTGAGCAGCTGGCTCAAGTGCCACGAACCGGCCTGCTTCCTGGCGGCCATGCTCGATGCGCAGCCGATGGGCTTCTACTCGGCCTCGCAGCTGGTGCAGGACGCGCGGCGCCACGGCGTGGAGGTGCGGCCGGTCGATGTCACGGTGAGCGACTTGTACAGCACGCTCGAGGCGCGCGCGCCGGATGCGCCGCGCCGGCCGGGTGGCACCGATCCGCAGTACGCCGGCTGCCTGGGGCGGCCCGACCAGCCGGCGGTGCGCCTGGGACTTCGCCAGATCGTCTCGCTCAGCGATGCCGGCATGAAACGCCTGATCGAAGCCCGTGCCTTTGCACCCTTCACCAGTACCGAAGACCTGGCGGTGCGCGCCGACCTCGACGCCAAGGACATGGCCGCGCTCGCCGGCGCCGATGCGTTGATGCGCCTGTCGGGCCATCGCCGCCAGCAGGTGTGGGACGCGACGGCACAGCGTCGCGCACCGGCCTTGCTGAAGGGGGTACCCATCCACGAAGCGCCGCTGCGGCTGCCCGAAGCCTCGGAGGGCGAGGAGATCGTCGGCGACTACGCGTCGCTCAACCTCACGCTGCGCAGACACCCGCTCGCGCTGCTGCGCCCGCGCATGGCGCGCTTCAAACTGCTGAGCGCACAGCAGTTGAACGAGGTGCCCAACGGCCGCCTGGTGCGTGCCTGCGGCATCGTCACCATGCGCCAGCGGCCGGGCACGGCCAAGGGCACGATGTTCGTGTCGTTGGAGGACGAAACCGGCATCGTCAATGTGATCGTCTGGAACGATTTGATCGAGGCGCAGCGCGAACCGTTGCTCAAGTCGAAGCTGCTGGCCGTGCAGGGCGTGTGGCAGCGCGACACGGCCAGCGGCGGCCGGGTGCGGCACCTGCTGGCCCAGCGCTTCAAGGACCTCACGCCCTGGCTGGGCCGCCTCGCCGAAGGGCGGCGCAGCCGCGACTTTCATTGAAGCCATACCCCCTCGGCCCTGTGTTGGCATTTGTTATCAGTTTGTGAAATCTGCGGCGGCCCGATGCGCGGCCATCGCGATCCCCCACTAGGATCGACGGGCCGCCCATGCAACCCCTCGACAGCCGCCCCACCCAACTTCTCGTTATCGACCACGACGGGCCGTCGAGCGCGGCGCTCTGCGACACGCTGGCCTCGCTCGGGTACGACCTGGCGCAGGCGACGGGCATGGAGGCTGCATCGGCCCGCCTGGCCGGCTGGCATGCGGACATCGTGCTTCTTCATGTCGACCAGGTGCCCACCCAGGCGCTGGCTCCGATGATCTGCCGGCTGAGGCAAGCCTCGGGGCCGTCGTGGATGCCGGTGCTGGTGCTGGCGTGGCACGCCGATGAGCAGGCGGTGGCGCAGGCTCTGCACAGCGGTGCGGACGACGTGCTGCTGCTGCCCATCGGGCCCGTCTTGCTCGATGCCAGGCTGACGCGCTGGGCGCAGACGCTGCATCGGCAACTGTCGATGGCGCGTCTGGTGCAGCGGCAGCGCGACATCCAGGACAACATTCTGGATTCGGTCCTGACCCTCGACGAGGACGGCCGCGCCGTCGAAGCCAACCTGGCCGCGTGCCAGACCTTCGGTGGCGGCACGCCCGACGCGCTGGCGACGCGTGACATCGCCGCCATGGCCGCCTGTGCGCGCGCCGCGCTGCTCGCCGGCGGACGGATGTCGCTGCGGCGCGGCGACGGCAAGCACTTTCAGGCCGAGGTGTCGGTCAGCCAGTGGATGGAAGGGCAGGGCACCCGCACGACGCTGGTGGTGCGCGACCTGACCGAACAACTGCGCATCGATCGCATGCGCGACGAATTCGTCGCCACCGTCAGCCACGAGTTGCGCACGCCCCTGACCTCGGTGCTGGGCGCCATCGGTTTGCTGACCTCGGGGGCGGCCGGCGCTTTGCCCACGCAGGCGATTCCCCTGGCTGCGGCGGTGCAGCGCAACGGCGTGCGCCTGAGCAAGCTGATCGACGACATCCTCGACCTGACCAAGCTCGAAGGCGACCGGATGGCCCTGCGGCTCAAGGTGCAGCCGCTGGCCCGTGTCATCCAGGAGGCCATCAGCGCCAACCAGGGCTATGCCAGTGGCCTGGGCGTCTACCTGCGTGCCGAAATGGCAGACCCGGACCTGGCCGAGGCGCAGGTCACGGTCGATGCCGACCGCCTGCAGCAGGTGTTCGGCAACCTGCTGTCCAACGCGATCAAGCATTCGCCCCGCGGCGCCACGGTGGTGGTGCGGCTGAGCGCGCGCGCGGGCGGCCTGTGCGTCAGCGTGTCCGACAGCGGCCCGGGCGTGGGGGCGGACTTTCGCGAGCGGCTGTTCGAGAAGTTCTCGCAGGAAGACAGCAGCGACCGCCGCTCCCAGGGCGGCACCGGCCTGGGCCTCTACATTGCCCGCCTGCTGGTCGAGCAGATGGCCGGCCGGATTTCGGCCGACACGCCGGAATCCCAGGGCGCGACCTTCAGCGTGTGGCTGCCCCGCGTCCCGTCGCCGACGCAGGTCGTCCCCGAAGAACAGGAGAGGGAAAGCCATGTCCGATAGGCTGCGCCGCGTCATGTGCGTCGAGGATGACGCCGACATCCGGATGATTCTGGAGTTCAGCCTCGGCACGGTCGGCGGCTACGAGGTCTGCATGTGCGCCAGCGGCCACGAGGCGGTCTTCGCTGCGCAGGTCTTCAAGCCGGACCTCATCCTGCTCGACGTGATGATGCCCGGGCTGAGCGGCCCCGAGACGCTGAGCGCCCTGCGCGAGCTGCCGGCCCTGGCCGGTGTGCCGAGCGTGTTTCTCACTGCCAAGGCCATGCCGGACCAGCTCGAAGAACTGATGCAGCACGGCGCGACCGGGGTCATCGTCAAGCCCTTCGACCCGATGCGCTTGCCCCGCGACATCGTCATCTACTGGGAACATGGACGTGCGCCCCACACCGGTTGACCCCATGCCTCCGGGCACCGAGCAGGCCTTCTTTCGCGTGCAGGCGCGCTTCGTCGACGGCTTGCCCGACCGCTGGGCCGCCATTCAGGCGGCGCAGGACGACCCGCAGCGCCAGGCCCTGCTGCATCGCTTGAGGGGCGCCGCCGGGAGCTTCGGCTTTGTCGCCCTGAGCGCCGCCGCGCACCGGGGCGAAGAGGCCGCATCGCGTGCCGATGCCGTGGCGCTGGGCAGCGCGCTGCACGCCATCTCGACAGAAATCGACGGGCTGATGCGGGACCCCGAAACCTCCCACCCGTCCGCTACCCCTGGGAACACGCCCTCATGAGAATCCATTCGACCGTCGCAGGCGGCAGCACACTGGTCATCCAGCTGCGGGAAGAGAGCCTCGATGCCAGCAACGTGCAGGTCTTCAAGGACGCGGTGCAGGCTGTGTTGGCGCAGCACTCGCGCGTCGTGTTCGATCTGGAGGGCGTCCGGTTCATCGACAGTTCGGGCATCGGGGCGCTGCTGTCGTGCATGCGCCAGATGCGCCAGCGACAGGGCGACGTGCGGCTGTGCCGCTTGTCGGGGACGGTGATCGCGCTGTTCGAGCTGATGCGGCTCGACCGCGTGTTCACCTTGTGCGCGACGTGCGAGGAAGCCACCGGCGTCGAACCGCCCCGGAGTGCGTCGCCGCCATGACGCCCGCGCGCGTGTCCGCCGGTGCCGGACGACAGCGGTGCGCTGGCGAGACCGCTGTGTTTCGATGAGCGCGGCGAAGGATCAGGCCGACCGGGCGGCGGGTGCCCCGGTGCGGCGGTTTCGAGCGATCTGCGTCCTGCTCGGTGCCACGGTGCTCGCCGTTGGAACGGGAGAAATCCTGATCGACTGGCACGCATCCGAGGACGAATCCGTCGAATCGCAGGCCATGTATGCGCGCGTGGCCGAAGGGCAACTCGCCGCCACGCTGGACCTGGTCGAAGGCGACCTGCGAAGGACGCGAGACGCGGTCGAGCCGTGGCTGGCCAACGTCGATCCGGTGCGCAGCGATCGCCTGCTGGTGGATGCGGTGCAAGGGCGGCCCGTGCTCCGGAGCCTGTCGTTGCTGGACGGCGAGGGTCGGGTGCTGGCGAGTTCGAACCCGCAGAACGTCGATGCGGTCGTGGCACTCGCCACGCTCGGTGGCATCGCACCGAGTTCTGAAGGTCGCGTCGGTCGACCTTTCGCGGCGCGCGATCTCCGGCAGCTCGCCGACGGCGGCGTACAACCTGCCGGCGACGCGGGGCTGCCGCTGGTCATGACGACCTGGGGGCAAGCGCGCGAGCCCCTGCTGCTGGTGGCGGTGCTCGACCCGGGCCGGCTGGCGTCGGAGCAACGCCTTCTCCTGGGAGACGCTGCCCGCCGCTCGGCCGTCGTCTCGACCGACGGACAGCTGGTGTCGGCCGGGAGCGGGGTGTCGCTGACCGTCGGGAGCAGGCCGGCGGAGCTGACCGCATTGCGTCGTGCAGCCACAGGCGGCATGCAAGGCACCTACATCGACAAGGGCTTCGACGGAGCGACCGCCGTGGGCGCCTACCGCCGGCTCCGTGCCTGGCCACTGCTCGTGGTCGTCGAGCATCCGTACGCCGAAGTCTGGGAGGCCTTGGCGATGCAGATCTGGTGGGCCGTCGCAGGCGCTTTCGCTTCGCTGGCGTGCATCGCGATGGGGTACCTGCTGGTGCTCAGGGGCCACGCCAGCGAACGGGCTTCGCAGAGGAAGGTCACGGCGCTGCTGGAGGAGGCGGCTGCCAACGAGCAGCGCTGGCAGTTCGCGGTGGAAGGCGCGGGTGACGGCGTGTGGGACTGGAACCTCGTCACCAACGACTTCCACCATTCCGCCCGGGCCTCGTCGATGCTGGGCTACGCCGAGGGCGAGGTGGGCGACCGGCAGGAGGACTGGGCGGCGTTGATCCATCCGCAGGACGTCGGGCGCGTGCGCGCGGCGCGGATCGCGCACCTGCAGGGCGAGACGCCGCTCGTGCACGAGGAGATGCGGGTGCGCTGCAAGAACGGCAGCTGGAAGCACATCCTCACGCGTGGCATGGTCACGCAGCGCGACACGGAAGGCCGGCCCGTGCGGATGACGGGAACCCTGACCGATGTGACCAAGCAGCGCGCCGCCGAAGCCGCCCTGGCGATGAGCCAGGCCAGGCGCAATGCGGTGCTGCAGAGTTCACTGGACGCCATCGTCACGATCGACGAAGGCGCGTTGGTCGTGGATTTCAACGCCGCGGCCGAGACCATGTTCTCGCGGCGGCGCGCGGAGGTCCTGCTGCAGCCCCTGCACGATCTGCTGCTGCCGCGGGAACAGCGCGCGCCGTTCCTGCGCGCTCTGCGGCGCTTCAAGCGCACGGCGGAGTCCCCCTTGCTGAACCGCCGGCTGGAGGCCGCTGCCGTGCGTGCCGACGGATCGGTCTTTCCGATCGAGTTCAGCATGGTGGCGGTCAAGGCCGGCGACCGGCAGTGGTTCACGGCCACGATGCACGACATCTCCGAGCGGAAGCGGGTGGAACGTGCGCTCAGGGACAGCGAGGCGCGCGCGCTGAACATCTTCGAGCAGGCCGCCGTGGGCGTGATCCAGCAGGCGGCCGACCGGCGGTTTCTGCGGGTCAACCAGACCCTGTGCCGCATGCTGGACTACACAAGCGATGAGTTCATGCGGATGACGCCGGACGACCTGATCCATCCCGACGACGTGGCGCAGGGGGTCGAAGGCGTGGCCCGGTTCGCGCGCGGGGAGATCCACAGCTTCGCGCAAGAGAAGCGGATCCGTCGCAAGGACGGCAGCTACCTCTGGGTGCGCCTGACCGCCTCCATCGGGCACGACGCCCCCGGCGAGCCCTTCTATGTGATCGGGATCGTGGAGGACATCCATTCCCAGAAGATGGTGCAGCAGGAACTGGATGCCGCGCGCCGACGCGAGGCGCAGTTCGCCGTCCGGGTGCAGCAGGAATTGCTGGTGACGCCTGCGCGGTCGGCGCTGCCCGGTGTGTGGCTGAGCAACTACACGCGCCCCTCCGACGGCGTCGATGGCGACTTCTTCGAGTTGCTGCAGCCAGGTCTCCACTGCATCGACCTCATCGTCGGCGACGTGATGGGCAAAGGGATCAATGCGGCCTTGATGGGTGCGGCGGTCAAGATGCAGCTGGCGCGCTCGCTGATCCAGCTCATGACAACGGACGACGGGGGCCTGGGCGTGACGCCGCAGCCGGCGCAGATCCTGACGGCGGTACACAACGCGATGACACCGCATCTGCAGGCGCTCGATGCGTTTGTGACGCTGTGCTACGTGCGCATCGACCGACGCGCCGGTACCTTGACCTGGGCGGGATGCGGCCACGAGGCGCCGGTGCTGGCCGCCGCCGATGGCGCGTCGATCACGCTGCACAACCAGCAGCCGCCGCTGGGCGTGCTCGACGACGCCTGCTTCCAGCAGGACACGCTGCCCGCAGGGCCGGGCGACTGGCTGCTCATGCATTCGGACGGCGTGTCGGATGCGATCGACGCGCATGGCGCGCGCGTCGGTTCGGCGCGTGTGCGGCAGGCCTTTCTTCAGCTCGCACAGGCGCATGTCGCGCCGGGCGCGGTGCTCCACCGTCTGCGCCACGAGATGCTGGCCGGCGTCACGCTCACCGACGACACGACGCTGCTGGTGGCACGGATCAGTGCCTACGAAGACTGCGCCCGGGTCGACCTGCCTTGTGACACCGCCTCGTTGCCGGCGCTGCGCCAGCTCGTGGAAACGGAGGCCCGCGCGGCGTCGCTGGGCGAGATCGACCGGGGCCTTTTCGCGGTGGCGGTCACCGAGGTGTTCACCAACATCGTCCGGCACGCCACCGGGCTGCTCGACGGTGCGTCGATCGAGGTGTTCGCGCACCGCGGGAACGGCCGGCTGACGATCGAACTGGTCCATGTGGGCGACCCGTTCAGCCCCCCGAGAGAGCTGCCGCCGACGCACTTCGAGACCTTCCCCGACGGCGGCTTCGGCCTGGCAATCATCCGCAAGGCCGCCGACGAGGTGGCGTACGACCACCACGCCGGCGTCAATACCACGCGCCTCACCGTGGCCATCGATCGCCCCACGCGGCACGGGTGAGGGATTCCGATCATTGGTTCGTTGACAAATGTTTCACTACACTGAAACACATGCACATTGCCCTGGTCGAAGACGACGAAGCGCAACGTGAGTTGCTCGAACTCTGGCTCATTGGCGAAAGTCGGCACACCGTCGCGTCGTTCGCCACGGGGTCTGCCCTGCGCGCCGGGCTGGCCGCCGAGCGATTCGACATCCTGATCCTCGACTGGTTCTTGCCGGACACCACCGGCGCGGAGGTGCTGGTGTGGGTGCGACAGCATCTGGGTGGCGCGCTTCCCGTCATCGTCGTCACGGCGAGAGAGGACGAGGCGACCGTGGTCGCCGCGCTGGCGGCCGGCGCCGACGACTATGTCGTCAAGCCGCCGAAGCCGCTGGAACTGCTCGCGCGCATCGAGGCCGTCGTCCGGCGCACGCAGCCGTCGGGCTCGCTCGTCCTGCGCATGGGCGTCTACGAGATCGACCTCGTCCAGCACCGGCTGTTCGTCGACAACGTGCCGGTGGCACTGACGCAGAAGGAGTTCGACCTGGCGGTGTATGTCTTCCAGAATCCCGCGAAGCTGTTCACGCGCGATCACCTGCTCAACAGGATCTGGGGGCTGCACGCCGACATCGACACCCGCACGGTCGACACGCACGTCAGCCGGTTGCGCAAGAAGCTCAGGCTCGACGGGTCGACTGGCTGGAAGCTGGCCTCGGTCCACGGCGTCGGATATCGCTTCGACCGGGCGGACGACGTCGTCGAGACCGGATGAGGGCGGTGCGATCCGGCGTGTCGTCTAGGCTTTGAGCAGGCGTCGAGGCTGCGCGAGCAGCGCAGGAAACGACGGTTTCGGCAGACACTCGAAACCCGGCTTGGCGAACAGGTAGCCCTGGAACAGGCACAGCCCTTCGTCTTCGAGCCAGCGTAGCTGCTCCATCGACTCGATGCCTTCGGCGATCACGTCGATGCGCAGTTCGCGGCACAGCCCGATGATGGCCCGCACGATCGACTGGCGTGGGCCCTTCATGTCGATGCGACGCACCAGTGCGATGTCGACCTTGATCTGGTCGGGCTGAAACTCCGCCAGAAGGTTGAGCCCGGAGTGGCCGGCGCCGAAGTCGTCGATCGCCACCCGCATGCCCTCGTGCCGGTAGACGTCGATCAGCTCCGCGAAGCGGCGGTGGTCCTGGATCGCCTCGCTCTCGGTCACTTCGATGACGATGCGGTCCGGGGAGATGCCGCAGCGGCGCGCCGCTGCCAGCGTGCTGTCGAGGATGCGCGGCGAAGCGAAGGCGCTCTGCGGCATGAAGTTGAGATTGAGGTCGCAGCCGATGCCCAGCGCGGCGGCCCGCTCGATGGCCGCGATGCGCCCGTCGGCGTCGAAGCGATAGAGCGCCGCAGGCGGCACCGCACCGAGCACCTCGAAGGCAGATTCGCCCGCAGCGCCGCGGATGAGCGCCTCGTACGAAACGACCTCCCGCGCGAAGGTGTCCACGATCGGCTGGTAGGCATAGCTCAGGCCGCACGGCGACACCCAGGCTGTCGATGCGTCCGACGCCGCGAGCGAGGCATCGGCAGTCCCGTCGCCGACCTTCTGGTTGCCCAGGACGGCACGCCCCGCGATGCTCCGGCGCCAGCGCCCGTCCGCAAACGCGGCGAGCAGCAGGCGCGCCCGCTGTGCCGTCAGCTGCACGAACGTGGCGCCGCCGGCGAAGAACTCGGTCAGGCCCTCGATGGCGCAGAGCTCGGTGCGCGTCATCTCCGTGAAGGCCATCGACCATTCGCCGAAGGTGCGGGTATCCCGCAGTTCGCTCAGCAGGCAAACGACGTCTTCATGCCGCGGATCGGCACGGATCTTGTGGAAGAGTGCATTGACAGCCTGCGGGGTTCCTTCCAGCACCTGGAAGAAGTGCTGCGTGTCATAGAGAAGAAAGCCTGTCAGCCCGCGCCGCTGGTTCGCGGCCGATGCGCGCTGCAGCAGGTCCTGCAACGCCGGCGGGTCCAGGCGGTGTGTCGCTTTGCTGGCGTAGGCGATATGGAGAAGGGGTGGCATGGGATCGATGCGATGGTTCGATGCAATGCGTCGGAAGTCGCTTCGCTGCCTGTCTATCGGCAAGACGCCGCGCAACTTGAAGCCTGCGCGCCACGGACGGTGTGGAGAAATTCACGGTGACGCAGAGGTGCGGGCGAGTTTGCATTTCGGTCACAAGTCAGTGGGCGTGCCGGCGTTCAATCGCACCCACAACGACCACTCCCTCATCGCTCGATCACCCCCACGGCTTGGCAGAAGAACATCATGAAAACATTTGTCTTCGGTATCGCGCAACGGCTCTACGCGTTCTCGTTCCTTCTGATCGCCACCATGGTCGTTCTGGCGGTCATGGCATGGACCCAGCTGTCGAAAGTGGAGGCCATTGCAGAGAACACGGGCGAGGTCCGTGTGCAGCAACTGCAACGCATTGCCAGCACGGAGCTGAGCATGTCGCAGATGGGCTTCTGGCTGCGGGAAGCGATGCTGGCGCGCAACAAGCCCGACAGGGATGCGGCGCTTGCACGCCTGGAAGCGTTGAAGAAGGTCGTCGACGCCAACGACGCGGCGTTCATGAACGCCACGCCGCCGGCTGCGCGCGCCGCCTTCGGCATCTGGGGTGCGTTGGAGGCCGAGTACTGGCCGTTGCAAGAGAACCTGGTCAAGCTCGTCCGCGCGGAGGAGATGGCAGAGGCGCGGGCGTACCAGGTGGAGAAGACAATTCCGACGCTGGCTCGCCTGGTGAAGTGGTTGGGCGAGGAGCGCACGCGGCAGGAGGAAATGCTGACAGCGGAGCTGGCGGATGTCGTGGGCGCAGCCGCCAAGACGCGCACCGAGTTGCTGTTGCTTTCGGGGCTCATCGCCGTTGGTCTGATGGCCTTTGCCTTCTACCTGTCGATGCTGCTGCGCCGCCGTGTGGCGGCTTCCCTGGCGGTGGCTGATCGGGTGCGTGCCGGCAAACTGTCCACCGAGGTGGTGGACCTGGCGTGCGACGAGTTCAGCCCGCTGCTCGCGGCGATGAGCGCCATGCAGGCGTCCCTCAAGGGCGTGGTCACCACGGTGCGCGAGAACGCACGCACCGTGGCGACGGCTTCCGGTGAAATTTCCGCCGGCAACCAGGACTTGTCGTCGCGCACCGAGCAGCAGGCGAGTTCGCTCGAACAGACGGCCGCCTCGATGGAAGAGCTCACCTCCACCGTCAAGCAGAACGCCGACAACGCCCGCCAGGCGAATCAGCTGGCCGTGTCGGCGTCGGAAGTCGCGGTGCGGGGCGGCAGCGTGGTGAGCCAGGTGGTCGACACCATGAGCGCGATCAACACGTCGAGCAAGAAGATCGTCGACATCATCGCAGTCATCGACGGCATCGCCTTCCAGACCAACATCCTGGCGCTGAATGCCGCGGTCGAAGCCGCGCGCGCCGGCGAACAGGGCCGCGGCTTCGCCGTCGTGGCCTCGGAAGTGCGCAGCCTGGCCCAGCGCTCGGCGGCCGCGGCCAAGGAGATCAAGACCCTCATCGACGACTCGGTCAGCAAGGTCGGCGCGGGCAGCGAACAGGTCAGCGAAGCGGGCCGGACGATGGACGAGATCGTCGGCAGCGTGCGCCGCGTGACCGACATCATGGGCGAGATCACAGCCGCGAGCCACGAGCAGACTCAGGGCATCGAGCAGATCAATCAGGCCATCACGCAGATGGACCAGGTGACGCAGCAGAACGCCGCGCTGGTCGAGCAGGCCGCCGCGGCCTCGGGTGCCCTGCAGGAGCAGGCGCAGGGCCTGGTCGAGGCCGTCAGCGTCTTCGATCTGGGGACCGACGAGGGTGCGACCGCCATCGCATCGACACCGGGGCGCCGGGCCCCGGCCGCGAGCACGTCCAGAAGAATCGCGCCGAAGTCGCTGGCAACGGCGCCCCGCGCACACCGACTACCCACGCCTGCCGCGAAGCCGTCGAAGAACGAATCGGCGGAATGGGCAGAGTTTTGACCGGCAACACAAGATGATCACGCTTTCGAATCACACGATGACCATGGGCCCCGCGTTCTCTCGGTGGGAAGACCTCACGGAAGAGTACCGGCAAGGACTGGACGCGCTGCGCCGCGGCGACACCAGCGGGTCGAAACACATGATGCGGCTGGCGCGCGAGATCCAGGCGCTCAGTGTGCGCTGCGGCGATGCGCCGTATGGTGCCGAAGCGACGACAACCGACTGGTCCGCTTCGGAGATGGAAGCCCTGGCGTCGCCATCCGCGCGGCCCAGCATGGGTCAACGCTTCGCACGCATCTTCTCGACGATGCAGGCATGAGCGATCTGGCCTACCTTCTCACGGCGCAGAGGCTGGTGAAGCGGGACAAAACGTCGGCGATGTCCCGGCTCGGTATTCGTCCGGAGATGGCCGAATTGCTGGAGCGGCTGTCGCCACACCAGTTGAGCCGTGTGGCCGCGTCGCAATGGCCGGTGGATGTGTCATCGGTCGGCATTCGCGCCTGCGAAGGTCAAGGCTCACCGCAACGCATGGCTACAATTCGCGGCTGAAGCCAGATGTTTCCTAGTCAGGAGGTCCAGCGAGACAACCCTCTTGACTTAAGGCAAACGCATGACTTCGTTCATCGCCCTGGCCCTGGCCAGCCGCGACCGGGGTGCCGCTCGCGCACCATCCGCCCCGTCCCCCCGATTCCCCCGACACCGGACCAGCCTGGTGGCCCTCGCCATCCAGGCCTTGCTGTGGCAATCGGCGCCGGCCCTTTCGCAAAGCGCAGCGCAGCGGCCCACCGCCGCCAGCCCCGAAGACAGCCGGCAGACGCTCGATGAAGTGAAGGTGACCGCGGACGCGCTACGCCAAGACGCCGGCACGCGCACCGTCATCACACAGGAGGACATCGAGAAGACTGGTGCCACCGGCATGGGCGACCTGATGCGCTACCAGCCGCTGGTGGAAGCGCCCGGTACGGTCACCGGCAGCACGCGCGGGGCGAGCCGCTATGACCGCAGCGGCACCACCGGCTACAACATCCGCGGCATCGAAGGCAACCGCATCGGGCTGGACGTCGACGGCATCGAGATGCCCGACGCCATCAGCCGCGCGCCGCTGACCAACCGCGCGCAGGACGGCACCTTCGGCATGGGCCGCGACTTCATCGACCCGGACATCTACTCGGCCGTCGACATCCAATCGGGCACGACCAACTCGCATCGCACGGCGGGCGGCATCGGCGGCGCGGTGAGCTTCCGCAGCAAGTCGCCGGAAGACTACGTGAACGCGAACAAGCCGCTCTACTTCGGCGGCAAGCTGGGCTACAACGAGGCCAGCAGCGCCTGGACCAAAGCCGCGACGGCGGCAGGCCTCTCGGGCGACTACGCCGGCATCCTCAGCTACGTGCGCCGCGACGGCCATGAGACGAAGAACAACAGCGACATCGTCGACAGCTACCCCGAGGACTGGCACTCGGACGCGCTGCTGCTCAAGGGCAGCGTGCGCGTGAATGCGCAGCACAAGCTCGAGATCGGCGCCGACCTCTACCGCAAGCAGAACGACAGCCGCTTCGAAGCCTGGAACAGCGCCGCCACCGCCGTGACCGGCACGTCCACGCAGAACGCCAAGACCGAGCGCGACACCTTCCACCTGGCCCACATCTGGACGCCCGGTGCCGGTGGCCTGGTGGACCGGCTCGACACCCGCGTCTACCTGCAGGACACGGACATGGACGACGTGACCGACACGTTGACCTTCGCCACGCGCACCACGCGGAGCAGCACGGCGCGCGACATCTCGCAGAACACCACGCGCCAGATGGGCTTCTCAAGCGTCGGCGAGAAGCGCGTGGACAAGCATCTGCTGAAGTTCGGCGTGAACTACGCGCAGACCCAAAACGAGCACCCGTTCTCCTCGACGGCGGATGCGTCGACGCAGCAGCCTTTCCCCGACACGACCACCGACCGGACCGGCCTGTTCCTGGAGGACACCATCGACTTCCAGGTCGGCGGCCGTCGCCTGGCCGTGGTGCCGGGGCTGCGGGTGGACCGCGTCAAGCCCAGCATCCGCCATGCGGACAGCTTCGGCAACAGCCGCATCACCGCCGCGCAGCTGGAGACGATGTACGGCAGCACGTCGGGCACCACCATCGCGAGCCCGAGCCTGGCCGTGCTCTACGACATCCAGCCGACGCTGACCGCCTATGCGCAATGGAAGCGCAGCGGCCGCGCGCCCTCGAACAGCGAAGTCTTCGGCTACTGGAACGGCGGCGGCGGCACGTACGCCCTGGTCGGCAACAAGGACCTCAAGAAAGAAACGAGCGATGCCTTCGACATGGGGCTCAAGGGCTCGCCCACACCGGGCGTGGTGATCAACGGCTCGGTGTTCACCACGCGCTACAAGGACTTCATTTCCTACACCCGGTTCACGCGCGCCAACAACCCGGCGCTGTTCACCCACATCCAGCCGAACCTGAACATCCTGTACCAAGCCAGCAATCGCGACGAGGCGACCATCTACGGCACCGAGCTGAGCGCACGGCTCGAGCACGGCACCTGGTCGCCGGCGGCCAAGGGCCTCTACAGCACCTGGGCGCTGGGCTACAGCAAGGGAAATTCAAAGTCCAACTTCGCCGGCGACAAGAAGGTGGACCTGGACTCCGTCCAGCCGGCCAAGGCCATCATCGGCGTGGGCTACGACGCACCGCAGAAGGCCTGGGGCCTGAACCTCACCGGCGTCTTCGTGAAGGGCAAGCAGGCCGTCGCGACCAACCGGCAGGCCTTCAGCAACGACCCCGGCGCCACGCTCACCGCTTCGACGACAGAACAGTTCCGTGTGCCCGGCTTCGCTCGCTTCGATCTCTCGGCCTACTGGCGCCTGACCAAGAACATGCGCCTGGCCGGCGGCATCTACAACCTGAGCGACAAGCGGTACTGGGCCTACAGCAATGCCCGCAGCCTGCAGCCGGCATCGGCCCAGGACCGTCGCCAGATCGAACTCTCCACGGCGCCAGGGCGGACCTTCGCGGTCAGCCTGAACGTCGACTTCTGACACCCACCGATCCACCCACCCAAGGACCATCACCATGAAGCTTCTTCACACGACCCTTCTCGCCGCAGCGGCCACCGTGCTGCTGTCGGCCTGTGCCGGCAACGCGCCGACCACGCCAGCCGCAGCCGCGGGCCAGCCCGCGCGACCGGCCGGCGGCCACGGCCTGGACCCCTTCCTCGGCAGCTACGACACCAACCGCGACGGCGTTGTCACGCGCGCCGAGTTCGACGCCATCCGCGTGCAGCGCTTCCGCGCTGGCGACAAGAACGGCGACGGCATGCTGAGCGAAGACGAGTACGTCGCCGAGTTCGAGGGGCGCCTCAAGCGCCAGTACTTCGACGACGGACGCCAGCCCGACAAGGCCTACGAGAACAGCATCAAGCAGGCGCACGTGCGCTTCGGCATCGTCAACCGCGCGCGCGACGGCAGGTTCACGGCGGCCGAAGACGCGGCCATCGCGGACAAGACCTTCAAGGGCCTGGACACCAACAACGACGGCTGCGTGTCCAAGGCGGACCCGCAACGCCCGCCCCAGGCGCGCGGCAATGACAGCTAGGACCGGGCCCTGGCTGGGCGCGGTGGCGCTGGCCTGGGCGACCGGGCCCGCGGCAGCGGCGTCGCTCACGTTGCAGCTCACCTTGCCCGAGGTCGCCGCGGCGTCGTACTACCGCCCCTACCTGGCGGCCTGGGTCGAAAAGGCCGACGACAGCAAGACGGCGGTGGGCACGCTGGCCGTCTGGTACGACACGCGCCTGCGCGACAACCAGGGCCGCGGCTGGCTGCGCAACCTGCGCACCTGGTGGCGCGCCGGCGGCGAGCAGTTGGCGTTGCCGGTCGATGGCGTCACCGGCGCCACGCGGCCGGTCGGCACGCATTCGCTGCATTTCGCCGATGCGACGGGCGCCCTGGCGAGGCTGCCTGCGGGGCGTTACCAGCTCGCCGTGGAGGTGGCGCGGGAGCGGGGCGGCCGCGAACTGCTGCGCGTGCCCTTCGAATGGGGCGGCGCAGCCAATGCGGCGCAAGCCCAAGGCGAGAAGGAACTGGGTCAGGTGACGGTGAACGTCGAGCCTTGAGGGGCCGGCGGTCAGCCGACCCAGGCCTGCACCTCGATCTCCACCCGCGCACCCTGGTAAAGCTTCGCCTCGACCGTCGAACGCGAGGGCAGGGCGCCTGCGAAGTGGTTGGCGTATTCCTCGTTGAACGCGCCGAACTCATCGAGGTCGGCCAGCCAGACGGTGGCACGCACCACGTCGCCCATCGTGGCGCCGCACTCACTCAGCACCTGTGCGATGCGCTCGAGCACGAACTTCGTCTGGGCCTGGATGCCGCCGTCGATGATGCGGGCCTGCGCGTCCATGGCGAGCACCCCCGACAGGAAGAGGAAGCCGCCGGCACGCACCGCCTTCGAGAAGGGCACGGGCAGCGGGGTGGGGAACCGTTCGATGGGTCCGGGCGCCGCGCTCATGCGATCTCCTTGTCCTGGCGGGTGATGACCTGCCCGGCGCGCGCACCGCTGTGCGCGCCGTGCTGCCACGTGACAGTGCCGTTGACAATCACCGCGTCGATGCCTTCGGCGGGCAACGTCGGGGTCTTGTAGTTGGCGGCGTCGCGCACCGTGGCGGCGTCGAAGATCGTGATGTCGGCGTGGTGGCCGACCTTCAGCGTGCCGCGCTGATGCAGGCCGAAGTTGCGCGCGGTGAGGCCGGTCATCTTCCACACCGCGGTCTCCAGCGGGAACAGTCCGATGTCGCGGCTGTAGTGGCCGAGCACGCGCGGGAAGGTGCCCCACAGGCGTGGGTGCGGCTTGTCGCCCAGCGGAATGCCGTCGGAGCCGATCATGGTTTCGTCGAAGGCGAGCACGCGCTGCACGTCGTCCTCGTCCATCATGAAATAGATCGCGCTGCCCGGCTGCAGACGGCGCGCGGCCTCGTCGTTGGGAACGCCCCACTCCTTGGCGATGTCGGCCAGGTCGCGGCCTGCGCATTCGGGGTGCGGCTCGCTGCTGGCGATGAGCACGCGGCCGTCGAGCATGCCGCGGTCGGTACGGATCATGGTGGAGCCCGCGGTGTACGGGTAGCAGTCGAGGCCGATGCACTGGTGCTTCATCGCGTCCTGGATGAAGGGCAGCGTCACCTTCGTCCTGCCGAAGTTCTGCGTGTTCTGGACCTTGTGGTGCGACACCACCACCGGGATGTCGAGCGCGCGGCCGATGTGAAAGGTTTCTTCCAGCGCCTCCATTACCTTGTCGCCCTCGTCGCGCATGTGCGTCACGTACAGCGCCTTGCGCGCGGCGAGCGGGCGGCTCACCTCGATGATCTCCTCGGTCGTGGCCTTCACGGCAGGCGGGTAGAAGGTGCCGGTCGACAGGCCGATCGCGCCGGCCTGCATCGCTTCTTCGACCAGCGCCTGCATCGCGGCGATCTCCTCGGCGCTCGCGACGCGGTCGAGGTTGTGGTCGCCCATGGTCACGGCGCGCAGGGTCGAGTGGCCGACCATCGCGGCGACGTTGACCGACGAGGGCGTGGCGCGCAGCGCGTCGAGATAGGCCTTGAAGGTGGTGAAGCGCCCTTCGGCGGGCGAATCGATCAGGCTCAGCGGCATGGGCAGGTCCATGTCCGCGCGCAACGGAGCGGCGCTGATGCCGCAGTTGCCGGCCACGACCGTGGTCACGCCCTGCGACACCTTGAAGGGCATGGCCGCTTGCGAGAGCACGGCCTGGTCGTCGTGCGTGTGCGAGTCGATGAAGCCGGGCGCGACGATGCGTCCGGTGGCGTCGAGCACGGTGTGGGCCGTGTGGCCGGCCAGATCGCCGATGGCAGCGATGCGGCCCGCGACCACGCCGACGTCGGCGCCGAAGCGCGGCGCCTTGGTGCCGTCGATGACGGTGCCGCCGCGGATCAGCAGGTCGTAGTGAGGGGTCTCGGACATGGGTTCGTTCCTCGGAGCGTGAGGTCAGCGGAAATGGCAGGCCACCTGGTGGCCTGCGGCGGATTCGGACGGCCGCGCGGTGAGCGCCGGCGCCTCGGTCTTGCAAATCGCCTGCGCCAGCGGACAGCGCGTGTGGAAGCGGCAGCCGCTCGGCGGGTTGGCGGGGCTGGGCGGATCGCCCTGCAGCAGCATCCGTTTGGCCGGTGTGCGCGGGTTGGGCACGGGCACGGCCGACAGCAGGATTTCGGTGTACGGGTGGCGCGGCGCCGAGAACAGCGTGTCCCGGTCGGCCACCTCGACGATGTGGCCCAGGTACATCACGGCCACGCGGTGGCTGATGTGGCGCACCACCGCCAGGTCGTGCGCGACAAAGAGGTAGGCGATGCCGAATTCGGCCTGCAGGTCCATCAGCAGGTTCACCACCTGCGCCTGCACCGACACGTCGAGGGCCGACACCGGCTCGTCGCAGACGATCAGCTTCGGGTTGAGCGCGAGTGCGCGCGCGATGCCCAGGCGCTGGCGCTGCCCGCCGGAGAACTCGTGCGGGTACTTCTTCGCTGCTTCGGGCCGCAGGCCCACCTTGCCGAAGAGCCATTGCACGCGCTCGTGCCGTTCGGCCGCCGAGCGCATACCGAAGTTCTTCAGCGGCTCGGCCACGATCTCGCCGGCCAGCTGTCGCGGGCTCAACGACGCGTACGGGTCCTGGAAGATGATCTGCACGTCGCGGCGGCGCAGCCGCATCTGCTCGGGGCTGAGCGCGGTGAGCTCCTCGCCGTCGAGCTGCACCGAACCCGAGGTCGGCTCGATCAGCCGCATCACCGACTTGGCCGTGGTCGTCTTGCCGCAGCCCGACTCGCCGACCAAGGACAGCGTCTCTCCGCGCGCCACCGAGAAGGACACGCCGTCCACCGCCTGGATCGGCGGCTTGCGTGGTGCGAGCCAGCGCCTGGGTGCGATGTAGTGCTTCTTGAGGTCGACGACCTTCAGCAGCGTCTGTGCCGTCATGCCGCCACCTCGTTCGTGCTGTCGATGCGGCCTTCTTCGACCGCGAAGCACGCGACCACATGGTGTTCACCCTGCGCCGTGAGCTGCGGGATCTCGCCGCGGCAGCGCGTGTCGGCATATGCACAGCGCGCCGCAAAAGCGCAGCCCCGTCGCGGTTCCTGCGGCGAGGGCACCAGCCCAGGAATCTCGGCGAGGCGCTTGGTGTGCGTGTTCATCGACGGCATCGAGGCCATCAGCGCCCGGGTGTAGGGGTGCAGCGGCCGGTCGAACAGCTCGATCACGTCGGCCTCCTCGACCTTGCGTCCGGCGTACATCACGACCACGCGGTCGCAACTTTCGGCCACCACGCCGAGGTCGTGCGTGATCATCACCACGCCCATGCCCAGCTCCTTCTGCAGGCGGCGGATCAGCTCGAGGATCTGCGCCTGGATGGTCACGTCGAGCGCGGTGGTCGGTTCGTCGGCGATCAGCACTTCCGGGTTGCAGGCCAGCGCCAGCGCAATCATCACGCGCTGCCGCATGCCGCCCGACAACTGGTGCGGGTACTCGTTGACGCGGCGCTCCGGCTCGGGGATCTGCACCACGCGCAGCATCTCGACGGCGCGCTTCAACGCGTCGGCGCGGTTCAGCTTCTGGTGCACCTGCACCGTCTCGGCGATCTGCCGGCCGACGGTGAGCACCGGGTTCAACGAGGTCATCGGCTCCTGGAAGATCATCGAGATGCGGTTGCCACGGATCTGCCGCATCTCGCGCTCGCTGAGCTGCAGCAGGTCGGTGCCACGCAGCCGCACGGCACCGCGGATGCGTGCGGGCGGCGTGGGCAGCAGCCGCAGGATCGACAACGCCGTCACGCTCTTGCCGCAGCCGGATTCGCCGACCACGCCCAGCGTCTGGCCGGCGCGCACGGTGTAACTCACGCCGTCGACCGAACGGGCCGGGCCGGTGAGCGTGTCGAAGTGGGTGCGCAGGTCGTCGATCTCGAGCAGCGGTTCGCCGACGGCGAGGGCAACGCGGGACATCGTGGTTGTCGTTGTCATCGTGGGCGTCCCGCTGTCAAAGTTGCCTTGCCAGGCGGGGGTCGAGCGCATCGCGCAAGCCGTCGCCCAGCAGGTTGATCGCCAGCACCGTGGCCGCCAGCAGGATGCCGGGGTACAGGATGATGTGGAAGGCCACGGCCACGAAGTTGCGGCCCTCGGCCATCATGTTGC
The DNA here is from genome assembly GCF_051216715.1 of Variovorax restrictus. Taxonomy (NCBI): domain Bacteria; kingdom Pseudomonadati; phylum Pseudomonadota; class Betaproteobacteria; order Burkholderiales; family Comamonadaceae; genus Variovorax; species Variovorax restrictus. Next base: position 2,762,811 of record NZ_JBPJZH010000001.1, on the reverse strand, counting down.
CCCAGCTCGGCGTCTGCGCCGGCACGCCCACGCCGAGGAAGGACAGCGCCGCTTCGGTCAACACCGCGGCGGCCGCGACGAAGGTGGCCTGCACGATCAGCGGCGCCACCATGTTGGGCAGCACGTGGCGCGCCAGGATGGTCGGCAGCCGCGTGCCGACCGCGTGAGCCGCCTCCACGTAGAGCTGCTCGCGCAGCGTGAGCGCCAGCGAGCGCACCAGCCGCACCACGCGCGGGATCTCCGGGACGGTGATGGCGACGATCACGGTGGTCAGGCTGGCCTGCGTGACGGCCATCAGCGCGATGGCGAGCAGGATGCCGGGGATGGCCATCAGGCCGTCCATCACCCGCATGACGAAGCCGTCGGTCCATCGCACGAAGCCGGCCAGCAGGCCCAGCAGCACGCCGAGCACGGTGGCCAGCGCGCCGACCGCGAGGCCGACCACCATCGACACGCGACCGCCCCACACCGCGCGGCTGAACACGTCGCGACCCAGCGCGTCGGTGCCGAACCAGTGCTCGGCCGACGCGGGCTGCATCCGTGCCAGCACGTCCATGTCCTCAGGGTCGTGCGTGGCGATCCAGGGCGCGGCGAGCGACAGCGCAGCGATGGCGATCAGCAGCAGCGCGCCGACGATCAGCGTCGGGTGCTTGCGCGCCCACCGGAAGCGCGGGAGCACGAAGGGGACGTCGTCCGGCGGGCTGCTCGTCATGGCGATCGTGGGAGGGGTGGACATGTCAGTACTGAATCCGGGGGTCGAAAAACTTGTAGCTGAGGTCGATCAGCAGGTTGATCAGCACGTACACGCCGGCCGAGATGAGCAGCACGCTCTGGATCACGGGGTAGTCGTGGCGCTGCACCGAATCGATCACCAGCCGGCCGACGCCGGGAATGGCGAACACCGTCTCGGTGACCACCACGCCGCCGATCAGCAGCGCGATGCCCACGCCGATGGTGGTGGCGATCGGGATCGCCGCGTTGCGCAGCGCATGGCCCAGCACCGGCAGCACCCCCAAGCCCTTGGCGCGCGCGGTACGGATGTAGTCCTCGTGCAGCACCTCGAGCACGGTGGCGCGCGTCATGCGCGTCACGAGAGCGGTGTAGACCAACGCGAGGTTGACGCAGGGCAGCACCAGCCCGCGCAACCACGCACTCGGGCCGTCGGCGAAGCGCGAGTAGCCCTGCACCGGAAACCACGGCAGCTGGATCGCGAACACGTAGACCAGCAGGTAGCCGACCAGGAACACCGGCAGCGAGAAGGCCAGCACGGCGAACAGCATCACCAGGCGGTCGACCCAGCTGCCCGCGCGGTAGGCGGCCAGCGTGCCCAGCGGTACCGCGACCAGCAGTGTGAGCAGCATGGTCAGCGCGGCGATGGACACGGTCGGTTCCAGCCGCTGCGCGAGCAGTTGCGACACCGGCACCTGCGTGAAGATCGAGGTGCCGAGGTCGCCGGTGGCCAGCCGCCCGAGCCACAGCATGAACTGCTGCCACAGCGGCTTGTCCAGGCCCAGCGCGACGCGCAGCTTGGCAATGTCTTCGCCGGTGGCGAGGTCGCCGGCGATCAGCGCGGCCGGGTCGCCCGGCGACAGGTGGATCAGCAGAAACACGACCACGGCCACCACCGCCATCACGGGGAGCGTTGCCGCCAGTCGTCGGAGGAAATAGCCCATGGTGTGGTGTGCTTAGCCTGCGTGCTGCGGTTCGGCTTACTTGTCGAGCATCCAGACCGTGGGCATGCCGGCCCACAGCTTGTCCAGGCCCTTGATGTTGGCGCGAGCCGCGTAAGCAGCCGAATACTGGCCGGCGTTCACGTAGGGCACGGCCTCGTAGGCGCGGGTCTGGAAGGCGTCGAGCAACTCCTTGCGCTTGGTGGTGTTGGTTTCCTTGATCCATGCGGTGCGCAGCTCGTCGAGCGGCTTGTCGCACGGCCAGCCCGGCAGGCTGTTGCCGCAGGCGGCGCTCAGGTAGGCGTTGGTGATGGGCGAATTGACGTCGAACTCGCCGGCTACAGTCACGTACATGTTCCAGCCGCCGGCCTCGGGTGCGTCCTTCTTGGCGCGGCGTGCGCCGATGGAGGCCCAGTCGGAGTTTTGCAGGTCGACGTTCATGCCGATGCTGCGCATGGTCTGCGCGGCCACGAGCGCTTCGGCGTTGAGGTAGGTCACGTCGGTCGGCACCAGCAGCACCACCTTTTCGCCCTTGTAGCCCGACTCGGCCAAGAGTGCCTTGGCCTTGGCGATGTCGGGCTTGCGGTAGGGCTCGGCACCGGCGGCGGTGTCGTTCGGGCCGCCGCAGATGAAGTAGGTGGCGCAGTAGGTCGTGCGCATGTCGAGCGGGTAGCCCATGCCGGCGGTGAACTTCTCCTGGTTGGTCGCCATCAGCAGCGCCTGGCGCGCCTTCGCATTGTTGAAGGGCGGGAACAGGTGGTTGAGCACCAGGAAGCCCTGGTACGCACCGCCCGAACCGACCTTGATGTTGGCGTCGGCGCGCAGCGGCGTGATGTAGTCGGGCGGCAGCTGCTCGATGATGTCGACCTCGCCGCGCTTGAGGGCGGCGATGGCGCTGTTGGAATCGGGCAGGTAGAGCCACTCGACACGATCGAAGTTGCTCTTCTTGCTGCCGGAAAGGCCGTTCGGGGGTTCGCTGCGCGCCACGTAGTTGGGGTTGCGCGTGAACACGACCTTGTTGCCCGGCACCCATTCGTCCCGCTTGAAGACGAAGGGGCCGGAGCCGAGCACCTCCGTCATGGGCGAGGTGGCGGGCAGCTTGGCGAGCCGCTCCGGCAGCACCACCGGCGGGAAGCCCGAAGGCTTGGCCAGCGCATCGAGCACCATGCCGAAGGGTTCGTTGAGCGTCAGCGTGAAGTTGCGGTCGTCCACGGCCTTCCAGGAGGCGCCGGCGTTGCCCATGGCGCGGCCCAGGCTGTCACGTGCGCCCCAGCGCTGCAGCGAGGCCACGGCGTCGGCCGAGGTCACCGGGGCGCCGTCGGAGAACTTGAGGCCCGGGCGCAGCGTGAAGCTCCATTGCTTGCCGTCCTTCGAGGTCGTGTACTTCTCGACCATCTGCGGCTGCGGCTTGCCGGTCGAGTCCTGAGCGAACAAGGTGTCGTACACCATGTAGCCGAAATTGCGCGAGATGTAGGCCGTGGTGAAAGTCGGGTCGAGGATCTTCAGGTCGGCGTGGGCCACGACCTTCAGCGTCTTGGTCTGCGCCAGCACGGGGAGGCTGGCGCTCGCGATGGCGAGGGTGCCCAGGGCGAGGGCGGCGAGCATGCGTCGTTTCATCTGCGTTTCTCCGAAAGGGTGGTGGCGAGGGGGAAGGATGGACAGGGAAGATCAGGCCGCGGGCGCGTCGATGGGCCACTTGGGCAGGCGGGCCTTGCGGTAGGGCAGGGTGTTGAGGTCGAGCGTCACGGCGCCCGGTGCGCCGGCGTAGATCACGTGCTTCGCGACCTTCGAGAACGACGCGTAGAAGTGCTGCGACGACTTCACCACGATGATCTTCTTGGCCGCCAGGTCGCAGCCCAGTTGCGTGAAGATGTCGGTGCCCATGGCCTGGTTGCGCAGCGTGATCAGCACCATCTCGATTCCGTCTGCCTCCAGCAACGCGCAGTCGCCCAGCGGCACCGGCGTGTTGGCCAGGCCGGTCATGACCATGTCGGCGTGCAGCGCCTTCACGGTGCACATCAGGTCCATCGGCGGGCCCGACAGCGGGCTGATCTTGCCGCCGATGCGCATCGCGAGCCGCGCGCCTTCGCCGGCTTCGAAGGCGATGCGCACCGCGATCGGGTCCCACAGCGGGCCGATGGCCGCGTCGCGGATTCCGCGCTCGATCATCCGGCGCAGGATGAAGGTGCTGTCGCTGGCTGCGCCGCCACCCGGGTTGTCGGCGCCATCGGCCAGCACCACCGGGCCGCCGCCGAAGGCCAGCGCTTCGTCGAGCGAAGCGTCGATGTCGGGGTAGCGCAAGGCGAGCGCGTCGCGCATGCCGATCAGCTCGTCGCCCAGTCGGCGCGCCAGCGCGTCGGCCTGTGCCTGATTGCCGTCGGTGTAGACCAGCAGCTTGGTGCCCATCTCGGGCACGTCGCCCCAGGGAAAGCCGTGCGCCACCGAGATCGACAGCACGCCGTCCTTGCCTTCCAGTGCCTGCAGCCGGTCGACGAAGCCACGCGCGGGCTCCCGCGAGGTGTGCATCGTGACCACCATGTCGCAGTCGACCATCGCGGCAACGGGTTTGATCTTCTTCTCGACCATGGCGGCGCACAGGTCGACCAGTTCGATGCCGCGCTCGAGCACGTCGGTGTGCGGATATTCCTTGAAGGCGATCAGCAGGTCGGCGGTGTCGACCATCAGCGGCGTGAGGTGGCTGTGCGGGTCGAGCTCGGCGCCCAGCACCACGTCGGGCCCGACGATGGCGCGCACGCGCTGCAGCAGGTCGCCTTCGCAGTCGTCGTAGCCGTCGGCCACCATCGCGCCGTGCAGGCCGAGCACCACCATGTCGACCGGTAGCGCGCCGCGCAGGTCGGCCAGCAGCTCTTCGCGCAGCGTCTCGTAGGCATGGCGGGTGGTGGTGCCGCTGGGCTGCGCGCCGGCCACCATGCCTTCGACCAGGTCCCAGCCGAGCGCCTTGCCGCGCAGACGCGCGGCCCACAGCGGGCCGGAAAAGAAGGTCATCTGGTCGGGGTGCTGGCCGGCCGCGTAGTAGCCGCGGTCGCGGAAAGACGCGAGGCCGGTGGGCATCGGGCCGAAGGTGTTGGTTTCGGTGGCGAGGGATCCGCTGAATACACGCATGTTCGGCTCGTGGTGGTGTGGGAAGTCAGAGAGAAGGCACGGCGGCGGCACGTAGCCGCGCCGGCGACAGCATTTCGGCCGTGAGCCCGAAGCTCGCGGCATGCGCCGGCACCGGCAGGCCGCGCGCCAGCGCGGCGCAGGTCTCGCCCATCGCGGCCGAGGTCTGGATGCCGTAGCCGCCTTGCGCCGCGACCCAGAAGAAGCCCGGCAGCTGGTCGTCGAAACCGCCGACCAGATCGCCGTCGGCCACGAAGGAGCGCAGGCCGGCCCAGGTGCGTGTCGGCCGGCGGATGGTCAGCGTGCTGACTTCCTCCAGCCGGTGAATGGCGATGGCGATGTCCATCTCCTCGGGTTGGATGTCCTGCGGCGCCACCGGGTCGGCATTGGCGGGCGAGGCGAGCAGCATGCCCGCGTCGGGCTTGAAGTACCAGTCTTCTTCGGCGCCGATGGCCATCGGCCAGGCCGCGGCGTCGACGCCCGCGGGCCCCGCAAAGATGAAGGCCGAGCGGCGCCGTGGCTCGATGCCCAGCGGCTCGGCACCGGCCAGCGCGGCGATGGCGTCGACCCAGGCACCGGCCGCGTTGAGTACCACCGGCGCCTGGTACACGGCGCCGCCGGCTTCCACGCGCCAGCCCGCGTCGGTGCGCGCCATGGCCGTGACCGGCGCATTGCAGACCAGCGTGCCGCCGGCCTGCCGCATGCCGCGCAGGTACCCCTGGTGGATGGCGTGCACGTCCATGTCGGATGCGTCGGGTTCGTAGACCGCACCGATGACCAGGTCGCGGCGCAGCACCGGCACCATGGCGAGCGCCTCGTCGGCACTCAGGCGGCGTGCGTCGGGCGTGACCGAACGCAGCACGTTCCAGTGTTCCTCCAACAGGGCCTCCTGGCCGTGCGTTCCCACGAACATCGCGCCGCGCGGCGTGAGCAGCGGATGCTCGCTGAAGCCGGCCGGCGGATGCTGCAGGAACGCGCGGCTCGCCATGGTCAGAGCACGCACTTGCGGCGTGCCGTAGCTTTCCATAAACAGCGCTGCCGAACGGCCCGTGGAGTGGTAGCCGGGTTGGTCTTCGCGCTCCAGCAGCATCACGCGGCCGTGCGGTGCGAGCCAGTGCGCGACCGACGCCCCGGCGATGCCGGCACCGATGACGATGAAGTCGGTGTGGACGGCGGTGGGAAATGCGGCAGCCGTCATGCGGTGTGCGCGCAGCAACGGGTGCACGGTGGGGCGTGGGAGCGGAAGAAATGCTTCATGTCGGTGCGGCTAGTGACAGGCGAGTGCGGCGCAGTTTAGTGACGAATTTGCGGATACGAAAATAAAAGAGGCCTATTTACGGGTAAACACCGGCTTCTCGCTCTCGCACGTTTTGCGAGGATGCAATTTGCACTTACGCAAATAGCGGGCCAGGCCTGGCTTGGCGTGGCGTTTGCTGCTGGCAGAATCTGGACCTCTAGAACAGAAGGACACAGCTTGAAGACCCCTCCCGCTGTGCCATCGCAGCACGAGCCGCACACGCTCGATCGCGAGACATTTGGCAAGCGCCTACGCAGCGCTCGCAAGCAGTTCGGCTGGACGCTCGTGCAACTGGCGGAGCGCTCCGGCGTGTCGATCACCACGATCTCCCGGGCCGAGCGCGGGCAGCTTGCCTTGGGTTACGAAAACTTCGCCGCGCTCGGCCATGCGTTGCAGATGGACATGGGTTCGATGTTCTCCGAGGCCGGCCGCAAAGCCAGGCCCTTCGCGGGGCCGGTCGTGACGCGCGACGGCGATGGCGTGGTGTACCGCGGTGTTTCCGTGTCCTACGAGTTCCTGGCCACCGAGGCGGTGGGCAAGCAGATGACGCCTGCACTTGGGAAGGTGCACGCGCGCAGCATCCAGCCGGAAGACTTCGTACGCCATGCGGGCGAGGAATTCATCCTGGTGCTGGCCGGCGCGATCGAGGTGCATTTCGACACCGGCGAGGTGGTGCGCCTCAAGCGAGGCGACTCGCTTTACTTCGACAGCCGCATCGGACATGCCTACATGAGCGTGAGCCGCGAACTGGCCAGGGTGATCGGCATCACCAGCGAATCGGGCAACCACTCGCATTCGGCGCACGCAGGCGGCCAGGTCGCCGCGCCTGCGTCGCTTGCCGACGCGCGCAAGGCTTGAGGGCAGCGAAGAAAGCCTTCAAGTCGGGGACCGCAGGACTCGACGCTTGTCGGCCTTGCCGCTAACCTAGGACGCATGTCAGTGACCGCCCTGCGCCGCGAGAACGTCGACGTCCCCGTCGATCCGGTTCCGCCATTGCCCGTTCCGCCATCCCCGATGCCGCCCACGCCCGTGCCCGAAGGTGACCCACCGCCGGCCGAGCCGCCGATGACCGACCCCGGCAAGCCACCGCCCGTGATCGAGCCGCCGCCCGGTGACATCGTGCTCGGGCGCATGCACGCGCGGCGCCTGCGCGAGGTGTACCGATCGGCCGGTTGGCCGTGCTGCGATCCGATCGAAATCGACCTCCTGGCCGCGGGCCTGCTCGAGCGGCACACGGGGACATTGGGCCACGAGACGCTGCGCGTGACCGACCGCGGCATCGCCCACATCGCCAGTTCGCTCGTCGTCAACCGGGCCGCGCTGTCGGCGCACGAGGCGCTGGTCGAGCAGGTGGCACGCGAGATGACGCGCAGCGGCCGGATCGCCTGGCGCGGCCTCAGCCTGCGCGCCCGGTTGCCGTCGGCAGAGGAGGGCGGCAAGGCGCGCTGGTGCATGGCGCGGCCTGACGTCTTTTCGATCCGCAACACCAGCGTCGAAGCCTATGCCCAGCCCATCGTCCACGAGATCAAGGTGCGACGCGCCGACCTGATGGCCGACCTGCGCAAGCCCGACAAGCGCGCGGCCTACCTCGACCTGGGCGGCGAGTGTTGGTACGTGCTCGGCTGCGATGCGCGTGGCCGACCGATCGCCACGCCCGACGAAATTCCGTCGGAATGCGGCGTGCTGGTGCTCGAAGGTGGGCGCCTCGTTGTCGCCCGCTCGGCCGTGCATCGGGCGCAGCCGCGCATGCCCTTTGCCATCTGGATGGCGCTGGCCAAGGCCCAGCCGGTGGCGGGCTTCGACGAGGGCGCCCAGGGACTGCTTTGCGGCGAGGGCTGAGCAATGCGTTCGTCACCGTCTGTCGGGCGGGCTTGCGCGAATTGCATCAAAACGTAAGATCGCCGACCCAACCGCGACCGTGCGGCCCCGACGCCGCCGCCTGCCAGGAGCAGCCCCCGCCATGCAACCGGTTCTCGAGTTCATCCAGCGCGACGAGCGCTCGTACACCTACAGCGTCCGCGCGCCGCACAAAGGCGCGGCACTGAGGGAGGCCTGCTACGTGGACCGCGGCCTGACGTCGCTCGCCGCGTGTGTCTTCGATGCTGCCCAGGCACTCAGCCATAACTTTCCGCGTGCTTTCGTTCATTACCAAGGCCTGTGCATGGGCGAGATCGAGGTCAGCCGGCTGCGCGCATGCTCCGAATTCATCGCGCAGCAGTTGATGGCCGAATACGCGCGTCGCTCGCAGTCCGAGCCGGTGCTGCCTGTCGGCGCGGCGGGCTGAGCCGGGCCGCTGGCGAGCGGCCTTTTTTCATTCGAGTGCCGAGGCGGGCCCGAAGAATTCGTAGCGCACCTGCCGGTCCGGCACGCCCAGCGTGCGCAGCGAGCGTTGCACCTGCTGCATGAACGGCTTGGGCCCGAGGAAATAGGCGTCGATGTCGCGCACGCCCTCTGCCGCAGCCGGCAGCCACTGGGCCAGGGACGCGGCGTTGATCCGGCCGACGGCATGCGGCGCCACCTCCACGTCATCCGCGGCCGGCGCTTCGTCGTAGCAATAGAAGCGCTCGAACTGCGGATGCTGGTGGGCCAGCGCGTCGATGGCGCTGCGGAAGGCATGCACCTTGTGCGAGCGCGCGCAATGGATGAAGCGCACCGGTCGCGTCGGCGTCCGCGCCAGCGCCGTCTCGAGCATGGCCAGCGTCGGCGTGATGCCGACACCGCCGCTGATCAGCACCAGCGGGCGCTCGCCGTCGGCCAGCGTGAAGCCGCCCGACGGCGGAAACAGCTCGACCACGCTGCCGACCTGCACCTGGTCATGCAGATGGGTCGACACCAGCCCACCGGGCTCGCGTTTCACGCTGATGCGGTAGCTGCGGCCGTTCGGCGCGGCGGACAGCGAATAGTTGCGGCGCGCCTCCTGACCGTTCACGTCGAGCCGCAGGCCGATGTACTGGCCGGGCGCGAAGTCGAGCACCGGCTGGCCGTCGACCGGCTCGAGGTAGAAGGACGTGATCTCGGCGCTCTCCGCTTCCTTGCGCGCCACGCGGAAGGCCCGCCCGCCGCGCCAGCCGCCGGGTGCCGCCGCCTTGCGGTCGTACTCGGCCGCCTCGGCGCCGATCAGCATGTCGGCCAGTTGCCCATACGCGGCCGCCCAGGCCTCGATCACCGCGTCGGTCGCGACTTCGGCGCCCAGCACTTCGCGGATCGCGCGCAGCAGGCAGGCGCCCACGATCGGGTAGTGCTCGGGCAGGATCTGCAACGCCACGTGCTTCTGCACGATCTGCGTCGCGAGGTCGCCCAGCGCTTCGAGCCGGTCGATGTTCTTCGCGTACATCAGCACGCCGTTGGCCAGGGCGCGCGGCTGCTCGCCACTGATCTGGTTGGCCTGGTTGAAGAGCGGGCGTACCTCGGGGTGCTCGTCGAGCAGGATCCGGTAGAAGTGCGTGGTCAAGGCTTCGCCCCCGGTTTCCAGCAAGGGGACGGTGGCGGTGACGATGGCGTTGTGCGCGGCGCTCAGCATGGGGATCCTTCAACGGTGGAGTAGGGACTTCTCTTTGCAAAAGGCGTTCCATGCGCGCGTTGCAGCAAAATCAAGGACTTAGCTTTGATGTATGTCGATAAGACGCGATTGGATTCGTGTCTTTTTGACGTAGACGATGTCACGATGACGACGAATCCGCTGCTTCAGTCCCTCATCCCCCTCGTGGGCGACCTCGCCCGAGACCTTCCGGCAACCGAGCGCTACCGGCGCTTGCTGCAGGCCGTGCGCGTGCTGCTGCCGTGCGACGCCGCCGCGCTGTTGCGGCTGGAAGGCGAGGTGCTCGTGCCGCTGGCCGTCGACGGGCTCAGTGCCGACACGCTGGGGCGGCGCTTTCGCATCGACCAGTACCCACGCTTCGCCGCCTTGCTGCAGACCGACGGGCCCTTGCGCTTCCCGGCCGACAGTCCACTGCCGGACCCGTACGACGGACTGGTCGACGGCTTGGACGGCCACCTGCCGGTGCACGACTGTGTCGGCTGCACCGTGCGCCTGGACGACCGGCCCTGGGGCCTGCTGACGCTCGACGCGCTCGACCCCGACCGGTTTTCCGAGGCCGACCTGGCCACGCTGCAATCCTTCGGCCATCTCGCCGCAGCCACGGTCAGCGTGGCGGGCCGCATCGCGCAACTCGAGTCCCGCGTCGAGCGCGAAAGCCTGCGCGCCGAGGGCTTCCGGCAGGCCGCAGCGCCACGTGCCCGCAGCCTGATCGGCCGCAGCCCGGCGCTGCGTGAGTTGCTCAAACAGATCGACCTGGTCGCCGGCAGCGACCTGCCGGTGCTCATCCAGGGCGAGACCGGCGTCGGCAAGGAACTCGTCGCCGAGGCGCTGCACGCCGCGTCGTCGCGTGCGTCGCGACCCATGATCAGCCTCAACTGCGCCGCGCTGCCGGACACGCTGGTCGAGAGCGAACTTTTTGGCCATGTGCGCGGCGCCTTCACCGGGGCGGTGGGCGAGCGGCCGGGCAAGTTCGAGCTGGCGAACGGCGGCACGCTCTTTCTCGACGAGGTCGGCGAGCTGGCGTTGCCGGTGCAGGCCAAATTGCTGCGCGTGTTGCAGAGCGGGCAATTGCAGCGGCTGGGCTCCGACCGCGACCACCATGTCGACGTGCGCCTGATCGCGGCGAGCAATCGCAATCTGGCCGACGAGGTGCGGGCCGGACGGCTGCGCGCCGACTTCTACCACCGGCTCAGCGTCTATCCCTTGCCGGTGCCGCCGCTGCGCGCGCGCGGGCGCGACGTGCTGCTGCTCGCCGGCTTCTTCCTGGAGGAGAGCCGATCGCGCCTCGGGCTGGGCGGTCTGCGGCTCGACGCCGGCGCGCAGGCCGCGCTGCTCGCTTACGACTGGCCGGGCAACGTGCGGGAGCTGGAGCATCTGCTGGGCCGCAGCGTGCTGAAGGCACTGGGGCGCCACACGCAGCGGCCACGCATCCTCAGCCTGGAGGCCGTCGACATGGACCTGCCGGGCCAAGCCGGTGGCGCGTCGGCCGAAGCGGTCGACGAAGCCGTGGCCATGTCGCCGCCCGTCGCGCCTTTTCGAGGCGAAGGCCAAAGCCTGCGCGATGCCGTGCTGGCCTTCGAGCGCACGCTCGTCTTCGACACGCTGGCAGCGCACGACTTCAACGGGGCGGCCGCAGCGCGCGCGCTCGGCATCGACCGTGGCAATCTGGTGCGGCTTGCCAAGCGGCTCGGGGTGTCGATGCAACGCCCCGAGGCACGGACAAATCCGCCGGTCGGCGGCCGTTGAACGGCGGGCCGCCGGGCCCCGTCAGGGCGCGGTGCGCCCGAAGGCCGGCACCCGCTGTGCGAAACCGTCGAGCCACGTCACCAGCGCCGGATGCGTCGCACGCCAGGTGCCCGCCAGCCGGAAGTCGAGGTAGCCAAGCGCACAGGCCAGGGTGATCTCGCCGATGCTCGGCACTGCGGCGCGCGCGACCGGCAGGCGCGCGGAAAACGCGTCGAGCGCCCGCGACACCTTGCCGCGCTGGAGCTCGAGCCACGACTCGACGTGGTGCTCGGCCGGGCGGTAGCGGCGCTCGTACACCTGCAGCAGCGCCGCCTCGAGGATGCCGTCGGCCAGTGCCTGTTCGCGCAGCACGCCGATACGCTCGGGGCCGACCGGGATCAGCAGGCCGCGGCCATCCAGCGCATCGAGGTAGTCGACGATCACCCGTGAGTCGAACAGCGTGTCGCCGTCGTCGAGGAGCAACGTGGGGATCTTGCCGAGCGGGTTGTGGCGCCGCAGCGGATCGTCGGGGTTGTTGGTGTCGGCGGTGAGTACCGAGATGCGGTCGGTCATGCCGAGCACGTCGATGGCGATGCGGACCTTGCGGCCGAAGGGGGAGGGAGGCGAACTGAAGAGGGTCGGCATGGACAACGATGCGGGACCCGGTCAGCGGATCCGGCCGGCCCCGGCGGTCTGGAGAAGTGGAGCGGGTGAAGGGAACCCGCTCCAAAATTCTTGCATAGGTACGGCGCAGGGGTGGAAAGGGTTTTGTATCGGTGGTTTGTACAGTTTTCAGCCAGGATGTTAGCTCGCCTCGCTTCGCTGAGCCGCCGGCCGGTGTTGAGCCTAGTCGGCGGCGTCTGTGCAGGCGGCAGGCGGAAGTACTTCGCGCTTCTTACGTTTCGCCGCGACGAACAGATAAACACCCAGCATCAAGAGTGGCGCCCAGATCCACCAGCTGACGAGCGGGTAGCTGATCACCCGGAAGCCGAAGCCGCCCGCTGCGCCACCCGCTGCTCCTACTCCAGCGCCGATGAGAGTCATGGCCCCTGCGCCGATCGCCAATCCGACACCTCCGGTGGCAACGCCCACCACTCCAATCATCAGGAAGGTCCCAAAGCCGATTGCACTGCCAGCCGCGGCGCCGAGCCCGATGGCGCCAAACCCTGGCAAGACGAACTGCGTGGCCGTGCCCGTGAGCGTTGCTAGGTAAACACCGAACGCGAAGGTGGCGACCGCCACAACACGCTGATGAAACGCCGACCATCGGGCGCCTACAGCGAGCTTGCACACTAGTGCGCCCGCCACGATGACTGTGCCGACAATCATCGGCACGAGCAGTGTTTTCATGTTGCGTTCCTGTGACAGATGAGCTTGCAATGGTAGGTAGTGGGATGACGCTGCCCTGTGGTGAGCTCGGCGGGGGGGGGCTCGGGGTTGAGCGTTTGTGCCCTTTCCTCGTGTTCGCCCTAGCCCTGCTTCGCTGTCTTGAGCAGCGGCGATACTCTGTAACCACAATCGTAAATTCTCGGAGAGTATGTCCTCAGACCTCGTCGCCATTGAGAACCGCCTATGGGCAGCCGCAGATCAGCTTTGGGCGAATACCGGCCTGAAGCCCTCGGAGTTCTCTACACCGGTCCTCGGTCTGATCTTCCTACGCTACGCTGACAAGCGATTCAGCGAATGCGCGGTCGTTCTCAACGCTAAGGGCATTCCAGCTGATGAGTGCGAGCCAATGGATTACCAGGCCGAGGGCGTGCTTTACCTGCCCGACGAGGCACGCTTCTCGCACCTGCTCACGCTCACGGAGGGCGCGAACCTGGGCAAGGCCATCGCGACTGCGATGGCGCTGGTGGAAGAGCACAACCCCGAGCTGAAGGGCGTGCTGCCGCGCGGCTACAACCTGCTGCCAAACGCCACGCTGGTGGAGCTGTTGCGCCTGCTGGCCCCGCTGGACCTGGAGGGCGACGCCTTCGGCAAGGTGTACGAATACTTCCTGGGCAACTTCGCGCTGAAGGAGGGCCAGAAGGGCGGCGTGTTCTACACGCCCACCAGCATCGTGCGGCTGATCGTCGAGATCCTGCAGCCCTTCCACGGCCGCATCTTCGACCCGGCCTGCGGCTCGGGCGGCATGTTTGTGCAGAGCGCCGCCTTCGTGCAGCGCCACCAGAAGAACGCCACCCGCGAACTCACTGTGTTCGGCACCGAGAAGGCCAGCGACACCGTCAAGTTGGCCAAGATGAACCTAGCGGTGCATGGCCTCTCAGGTGACGTGCGCGAGGCCAACACCTACTACGAAGACCCGCACAAGGCTCCGGGCCGGTTCGACTTCGTGATGGCCAACCCGCCGTTCAACGTCTCCGGTGTGGACAAGGACCGGCTGAGGGACGACCCCCGCTTCGCGCTGGGCCTGCCGACCACCGACAACGCCAACTACCTGTGGATCCAGCTCTTCGCGGCTAGCCTCAATGAGAACGGTCGCGCCGGCTTCGTGATGGCCAACTCGGCCGGCGATGCGCGCGGCAGCGAGCTGGAGGTCCGCAAGAAGCTGATCCAGAGCGGCGCTGTAGACGTGCTGGTCACGATCGGCACGAACTTCTTCTACACCGTCACGCTGCCCTGCACCCTGTGGTTCTTCGATCGGGCCAAGTCACGCGGTCCGAATCGGAACGAGGTGCTGTTCCTGGACGCCCGAACGATGTTCAGGCAAGTCACGCGCTCCATTCGCGAGTTCACGCCAGAGCAGTTGGAGTTTCTGGCGAACATCGTCCGGCTCTACCGAGGTGAGGCTCCTGAGTTCGAAGCAAACACGCAGGCAATGCTCGACGGCCAGTTTCCCAGCCGCAAGTACCGCGACGTGGCGGGCCTATGCAAGGTTGCGACTCTGGCCGAGATCGAGGCTCAGGACTGGAGCCTCAATCCGGGGCGGTACGTGGGCGTCGGAGCCAGGGTCGCTGATGAGTTTGTCTTCGCGGAGCGGCTTGAGGAGCTGAACGAGCAACTCGAATCGCTCAACGTCGACGCGCGAGCGCTTGAGGCCGAGATCGCTTCAAACGTCGGCGCGCTTCTCGCGAGGGCCTGATGCTGAAGACCCGCTGGCCGGCCGTCCCGATTGAGGATCTCTGCGCGCGAGTGACGAGTGGAGGAACACCGTCCAGAAGCAATCCAGCGTACTACGACGATGGATCGATCCCGTGGATCAAGACCGGTGAACTGCGTGGCTGGTATGTCGATGACATCGCTGAGCGAATCACTCCAGCCGCGGTGCGCGAATCATCGGCGAAGGTGTTTCCACCGGAGACGGTTCTGCTGGCTATGTACGGCGACGGCAAGACGATGGGCTCGGTCGGACTGGTCAGAACACCAGCCGCGACAAATCAAGCCTGCTGCGCGATGCTGGCGGACCCGCAGAAGTGCGACCCGAAATTCTTGATGTACTCGTTGGTCTACTTCAAGCCCGCGATTCTGAAGTTGGCGATCAGCGGGGCTCAACGCAACTTGAACGGCAAAAGCATCAAGCAGTTCCCGATTGGCGCTCCGCCAGTCGAGGTTCAACAGCGAGTCGCCTCGATCCTCTCCGCCTACGACGACCTGATCGAGAACAACACGCGGCGCATCGCGATCCTGGAGGAGATGGCCCGGCGCATCTACGAGGAGTGGTTCGTCCGCTTCCGCTTCCCCGGGCACGAGGGCTTGCGGATGGTCGAGTCCGAGTTGGGGTTGGTGCCGGAGGGGTGGGCGATCGAGGTCGTGGAGGACGTGACCGAAACGCTCGGAGGCGGTACTCCGTCAAAGACTGAGTCCGGATACTGGGACGACGGCGAAATCAACTGGTACTCGCCCACTGACCTGACCGCCGTCAGAACCGTGTTCATGGAAGAGAGCGCTAGCAAGATTACGGCGCTGGGGCTCGCCAAGAGTTCTGCGAAGCTGTTCCCGGCGAACTCCGTGATGATGACCAGTCGCGCGACGCTGGGCGTGATCGCAGTGAACACGACGCCCGCCTGCACGAACCAGGGCTTTATCGTCTGCGTGCCCTCGGACCGCATGCCGCTGTGGCTACTCTTTCATTGGCTAAAGGCAAACGAAGGCGAGTTTGAGGCCCTAGCGACTGGGGCGACGTTCAAGGAGATCGCGAAGGGCGTATTCCGCAAGGTCAAGCTCGTCGTGCCAGCAACACCAACCGCAGCGGCGTTCGAGGGCGTGGTCGGGCCGATGATGGACTTGGTGCTTTGCCTTGAGCGCAAGAACCGCAACCTACGAGCCGCCCGCGACCTGCTTCTGCCGAAGTTGATCTCCGGCGAGCTTGACGTATCGGCCATGCCTGAGCCGGAGGCCCTCGCCGCATGACCCCCCAGCCCGGCGTCAAGGAGGTTTCTGCCGGCTATGGCGAACAGGCGCTCGTCGAGATGCCGGCGATCGACCTGCTGACCTCTTTGGGCTGGTGCTTCAAGAACCTGTACGCCGAGACGTTCGGGGCACTGGGCAGCGAGGGGCGCGAGAGCGAATCACAGGTCATCCTGACCCGCCGCCTGCGCGCGGCGCTGGTGGCACTGAACCCCGGCCTGCCGGCCGATGCCTACGCGCAGGCCGTCGAGCAGCTTGCGCAGGACCGCTCCAAGCAGATCGCCGTCAACGCCAACCGCGACTTCTACCGGCTGCTGAAAGACGGCGTGAAGGTGAAAGTGCCCGACGAGCACGGCGGGCACGGCATCGAAACCCTGCGCGTGATCGACTGGGCCATGCCGGCCAACAACGAGTTCTTCCTGGCGTCGCAGATGTGGGTGGCCGGCGACATGTATCGCCGCCGTTGCGACTTGCTGTGCTTCGTCAACGGCCTGCCGCTGGTGTTCATCGAGTTGAAGAAGCCGGCCGTGCCGCTGAAGAGCGCCTTCGACGACAACCTGCGCGACTACCGTGGCCAGAGCGTGCCGCAGCTCTTCCACCCCAACGCCTTCATCCTGCTGAGCAATGGCTCAGACACCAAGGTGGGCACGCTCACCAGCGGCTGGGAGCACTTCTTCGACTGGAAGCGCGTGGCCGACGAGGACGAGGCCGGCAAGGTGAGCCTGGAGCGCGCGCTACGCGGCCTGCTGGAGCCGGCGCGGCTGCTCGACTACATCGAGAACTTCACCATCTTCGAGGAAGGCAAGGGCGGTCTGATCAAGAAGACGGCCAAGAACCACCAGTTTCTGGGCGTCAACAAGTCCATCGCACGCCTGGTGGAGCTGCGCGAGACCGAGAAGACGGAACGTAAGCGCCTGGGCGTGTTCTGGCACACGCAGGGCTCGGGCAAGAGCCTGTCGATGGTGTTCTTCACCCAGAAGGTGCTGCGCAAGGTGTTGGGCAGTTGCACCTTCGTGATCGTGACCGACCGCGAGGAGCTGGACGATCAGATCAGCAAGACCTTCAAGGCCACCGGCGCCACCGCCCGCGAGGACGTGCGCGCCACCAGCGGCGAGCACCTGAAGGAGCTGCTGCGCGGCAACGAGCGCTACATCTTCACGCTGATTCAGAAGTTCAGGAACGTTCCCGGCCAGCCGTACCCGGAGCTGTCGGACCGCTCGGATGTGATCGTCATCACCGACGAGGCACACCGCAGCCAGTACGACATCTTCGCGCTGAACATGCGCAACGCGCTGCCCAACGCCGGCTTCATCGGCTTCACCGGCACGCCGCTGATCAAGGGTGAGGAGGAGCGCACGCGCGAGGTATTCGGCGACTATGTCAGCGTCTACGACTTCGCACGCTCGATCGAAGACGGCGCCACGGTGCCGCTGTATTACGAGAACCGCATTCCCGAGGTGCAGCTCACCAACCAGGAGCTGAACCGCGACCTGGAAGAACTGCTGGAAGCGGCCGAGCTGGACGAGGCGCAGGAAAAGAAGCTGGAGCGCGAGTTCGGCCGCGAATACCACATCATCACCCGCAAAGACCGGCTGGAGGCCATCGCCAAGGACCTGGTGGCGCACTTCACGGGCCGAGGCTACCGCGGCAAGGCGATGATGGTGTGCATCGACAAGGCCACCGCGGTGCGCATGTACGACAAGGTGCAGGCGCATTGGAAAGCCGAGATCAAGCGGCTGAAGGCGGCGCTGGAGCCGGCCCAGGGGGAGGCGCGTGAGGCGCTGATCGCCCGCATCCACCTTATGGGAACCACCGACATGGCGGTGGTGGTGAGCCAGGGCCAGAACGAGGTGGAAGACCTGAAGGCCAAGGGCTTGGACATCGTGCCGCACCGGCAGCGCATGCTGAAGGACAGCTTGGACGAGAAGTTCAAGGACGAGAAGGACGACCTGCGGTTGGTGTTCGTCTGTGCGATGTGGATCACCGGCTTCGATGTGCCGACCTGCTCGACGATCTACCTGGACAAGCCCATGAGGGCGCACACGCTGATGCAGACAGTCGCCCGTGCCAACCGCGTGGCGCCGGGCAAGCAGTCGGGCCTGATCGTGGATTACGTGGGCATCTTCCGCGCGCTGCAGAGTGCGCTGGCCACCTACGCGCGGCCGGCAGCCGGTGGCGCGCAGCAGGGCGGGCCGATCCTCGACAAGGCCGAGCTTGTGGCGGCGCTGCAATCTGCGCTGAACGAAGTGGCAGGGTTCGCGCAGATGCGCGGCGTGACGCTAGAGACCATCGCCGCGGCGCAGGGCTTTGTGCGCATCGGCCTGATCGACGACGCGGTGGAAGCCGTCTTGGCTACCGAGGCAGACAAGAAGCACTTTTTGCAGTTGGCCAGCCGGGTGGCGCGGCTGTTCAAGGCCATCCTGCCCGACCAGCTGGCCAATGACCTGGCGCCGCTGTCGGTGCTGGTGTCGTACCTGGCGGCCAAGATCAAGGCGCTGGGCGACCCGCCGGACATCACCTCAGTGATGGGCGACGTGGAGACCCTGCTTAACGACTCCATCGCTACCGAGGGCTACCGCATCGGCCCGGCCAATAATCCGCAGACGCTGGTGAACCTGTCTGAGATCGACTTCGCCGCACTGCAGGCCAAGTTCGCCCATGGCCATAAGCGCACCGAGGCCGAGAAGCTGAAAGCGCTGATCGAAGGCAAGCTGTCGCAGATGGTTGCGGCCAATGCATCACGCATGGACCTGGCCGAGAAGTTCCAGAAGCTGATCGACGACTACAACGCTGGCAGCCAGAACATCGAAGCGTTCTTCGCCGAGCTGAAGGACTTCGCCCAGGCACTTTCAGCCGAGGACCAGCGCGCCATCTCGGAGGGGCTGACCGAGGAGGAGCTGGCGCTGTTCGACATCCTGACCAAGCCCGAACCGGTGCTGACCAAGGCCGAGGAGGCGGAGGTCAAAAAGGTGTGCAAGGAACTGCTGGCGACTCTGAAGCGGGAGAAGCTGGTGTTGGACTGGCGTGAGAAGCAGCAGGCGAAGGCGGGAGTGATGCAGACCCTGAAGGTCGTCATGCGCGGGCTGCCAATTCCGTATTCAAAGGAGATCAGGTTCGAGAAGGTCGCCAGGGCCTACGCTCACGTGTATGACCACTACGCTAGTGTGAACCGCTGAGGGCCACTTGATTAGACCGGCGCCGGGCGCACAGCGAGCAAGTGCACAGGGGCTGCGTTGCTAGATCACTGGCGCCGACATCGAGCCCCTAACTTCACGACCTCGACTCGTCAGCCTGACGCAGATGAAACTTGAATACGCTTTAGAGTTGCCTGCACCTGCGATAGCGACCATCCCCCGCCTCTGGGGGCTTTGAGGCCGAGGCTGTTGAGCTCACTGACCATTTGCCGCTGGCTCAGCCCGCGCGCATGGAATCCAATGAAGATACCGGCGACCTTACCCGCGAAGTCCCGCGCCTTGGCTTGCCGCGCCTCAATGTTCGGCCTGAGGTTGGCCGGGCCGGCGGCTCCCAGGATGACCCCACGAGCCTTCGCCGCTGCCAAGGCGTCCTTGGTGCGCTGGCTGATGCGCTTTGCCTCGTGCTCTGCAACCGCCGCCAAGATGTGGATGGTCAGTTCGTTGGCCTCGGGCATGTCGCACGCGATAAATTTGACCTTGGACTCCATCATCGCCGAGACGAAGGCTACTGACCGGCTCAGCCGGTCGAGCTTGGCCACTAGCAGCGTGGCGCCCCTGGCTTTGGCGAGGGCGAGCGCGTTGCGGAGCTCGGGTCGACCCACTTCCGACTTGCGCCCGGACTCCACCTCCACGAACTCACCGACCACCTGAGCGCCAGCCCCATCGAGGAACTGCCGAACGGTTTCGCGCTGTGCATCAAGTCCAAGGCCGCTGAGCCCCTGGCGCTGGGTGCTCACGCGGTAGTACGTGACGAAGGTCCGGGCTGGCTGGGGCAGCATGTCGCTTGGTGACCGAGTTACTAGACGTTGGTTTAATATCATGTCAGTCTCGTTGACCGCATTCGGCTATCACGCCCGTGAGATCGGTCAACCACTATTCGCAGTGACGGCCTCTCCGGGCTCGACCGCGACCAACCGCGACCCGCTGGAGAGTCCCCTATGCCCCTCAAAGGGCCGCCCCCGTCGTTCGCTTGGGATCAGTTGACGTGCAGCGCGCGCCTCGATTTTTTCACTGTCTTCTGCCCCGTGAAGATGCCCCTTCCTCCCCTTGATGGGAAGAGCAACTGGGTACGCGACCCTCAAGATAAGACCTCCTTCAACCTAACGGTGCATGACCCGACGCGGGCTGACGTGATGAAGGTGTCGGAGACCCTTGAGAACCCGATGCTGATGAGACTGGAAATCGCCGTCGACTTCGCGCCGCGGAAGGGCGTGGCGCTGGCGTCGCGGGAGGACTTGTTGCAACAGACCTTCCACGCCGTGGCAGGGCGATTTCGCCCGGAGGATGCGACCTATTGGGGCTACGGCCTTCGCGGAGCTGTGACCGGAGCGGGGCAGGTGCCGAAGCCGTTTCACACCAGGTATCCAGCACCCGAGTCGCAGCTGCTCTACGGTCATCGGGGCGACTACATGCAGTCGAAGGTGTACCTCAAGCGAAGGGATCAACACCAGCCGTTGCCTCTTGAGCGCCACTGCATCAGGGCTGAAGTGTCGATCATGCGTGGGGGGCTGATGGCTGACGAGTTTGGGCTTGAGCGTCTGCTCGCGCTTCGTGACTACCCTTACCGGAGAATGTTCGCTAAGCATTTCCGATTCATCGATCACCCCGAAGTGCGTGCCCGAAATGAGCGGAACCAGACGGACCTAGCCAGGCTGGAACGACGCATGGGGCAGGCGTGGGCACGAGCAGGAGTCGGAAAGTTCGCCCCGGACATGAACTTTCCGTCAGACACCTTGCATTTGGCTGCTCAACGGGCGAGGAGCCGTGCGCGCCAACAGCTTCCTCGTGGTGACTATGTGCTCAAGCGCGACGTTCTCGCCAACCGTAAGATCGCAACAGCATTGCGTTCCCTCGAACGCCGCATGGCCTAGACCAGGGAAGAAAAGGGAGCAATCGTCCCGTCCGATGGACGGTAAGTCATTGATTACTAACAACTTTCGCTCGGCGAAAACGGTGGGTATAACGGGGCGCATTTCTTGGACCAGAGCCGGTGTCACTGCTTGGGCACCCGTACGGTCCTGCATCACCATGCTCAACCAGGTTCGCATCGCCACGGGCCCCAAGTCGGTCAGCATGTGGTATCGCCTCTTGAGCCTCGATTGGTCTGACGGTCAGCGTCTTTTTTAGGTGCGGTGTGCTGTACGGGGTGAGCACGAGCCCGCGTCCCAGCAGACTACCGCGGCTACACCAGGACCGACCGGTCAATTGCGGTGCAACACGTAACCTTGACACCCCTGCAGGTCAAGGCAGTTGTGGGAAGCCCTTGTCGGCGTTTTTCCTCGGTGTCCAACCGCTAGCCTTATAGGGGGAGTGCTCCAACTGGGGCCTGGTGTCTCGCATAGTTCGTCAGGGGTGGGGCGGGTCCAAGCACACGGTGAAACCATCGGGTTCTGCGCTGTTGCAGAGCACGACAAAGGTCATCCCATGAAAGCACCATCTACCCTCCCGGCCCTCATCGAGTCTCGCCAAGACGAGCTCGCTCTCACGGATGAGGCGCTCGCCCGAGCCCTCAACTACCCCAGCATCACGACGATCTCGATGATCAAGGCCGGCCGACTCTCGCTTCCGATCAACAAGGTGGAGGCACTTGCCGGCGCGCTGGACCTGGACTCCGCGGTGGTCCTCCGCCAGGTGATGGCAGAGCGTTGCCCCGGCATGCTCGAAGCCATTGAAGCGATCATCAATCCGCTCCAGCTGACGACCACCGAAGTGAACTTGATTCGCCACTGCCGAGCCCTGACTGGTGACAGGGAGGTGGCCCCGCTGGTGTTCAGTGGCCGGACCGTGATTGCTCTGGTCGCCAGCTAGGTTCGGCACGGGGCGCGTGCAGGGCCGCGACGTGGCCATCCCACTCAGCGGTTCCAGGTGGGCTCGTACCAAGCGGGAGAACGATCATTCGGCGGTAGGCGTGGTCCACACCTTAGCTGCTGAGCGTAGCCCTCCAACCTTCGGCGCCATTCGGGCATCGCACGGCGAAGTGCGCCTGGATCAGTTCGAGGAGTGCCTCGAAGTCCGCCGGCTTGGCCACGTGGCAGTCGAAGCCGGACGCCAGCGTTCTCGCCCGGTCGGCGGGTGAGTCATACCCGGTGAGCGCGATCAGCAGCGGTTCGAGGTCGTTCTCGTTCTTCTCGAGGCGCATGCGCCTTCCGACCTCGAACCCACTTAGGTCGGGAAGGCCGATGTCGCACAGCACGACCTGCGACCGTTGCGATACGAAGGCGGTGAGGGCGGTCAGCCCGTCGCGAGCGACCTCTACCTCATGGCCGGACACCTGCAACAGCATGGCGAGCATGTCGCCTGCGGCCTGGTTGTCGTCGACGACCAGGACGCGCGCGGCCACAAACCCGGGCTCGCCCGTGGGCACCACAGCAGGTTCGGCGACATGGTCGATGCGCGGGAGAACAACCGTGAACTCAGTGCCGCGACCGACGCCGTCGCTGTGCACCGCGATCGACCCACCGTGCAGTTGCACCATGCTGTGCACCACCGCCAACCCGACCCCCAGACCGCCGTGGCTGCGGCTGAGCGATCGCTCCTCCTGCGTGAAGAGATCGAAGATGCCCTCGATCGCCTCCTCGGCGATACCGCCGCCGTT
Organism: Variovorax restrictus; assembly: GCF_051216715.1. Classification (NCBI taxonomy): domain Bacteria; kingdom Pseudomonadati; phylum Pseudomonadota; class Betaproteobacteria; order Burkholderiales; family Comamonadaceae; genus Variovorax; species Variovorax restrictus. The sequence continues at coordinate 2,740,325 of NZ_JBPJZH010000001.1, read as the reverse complement.
GTCCTTCAGGCACAGCACCACGGTGCTCCCGTCCTGTCGAACGCTTAGGTCAATGGTGCCCTCGTCCGGAGTGTATTTGCTGGCGTTGTGCAGCAGGTTGCCGACGACCTGCGCCAGGCGCGTGGGGTCGCCGTTCACATAGAGAGGCGACGGCGGCAGCGTCAGCGTGAGCGTCTGGCGCTGCGATTCGATGAGGGAACTGGTAGTCTCGACCGCCTCGTCCACGAACTCCGCCACCGAGGTCGGTCTTCGGCGCAAGCTGACCTTGCCGCTGGTCACCCGCGATGCGTCGAGCAGATCGTCCAGCAGGCGTGCCATGTGCGCCACCTGTCGGCCAATGATGTCGCTGATGGCCTTGACCCGAGGATCGACCGGCTCGAGCCGCTCCAGCAGCGCCGCCGCGCTCCGGATGGGGGCCAGGGGGTTGCGCAGTTCGTGCGCCAGCATCGCGATGAACTCGTCCTGCTGCCGCTTGGCCCGCTTCGCCATCTCTCCGAGCTGCTCGGCCATGAGGGTCGCGCGCACGAGGTGGGCATTGGCTTCTAGCATGTCCCGCAGCCGTTGCTTGGCCGAGACCGGGGCCGACGTGCGGCTGTCACGGGGCCCGCGGTTCATCTCAGGCCCAGGGGCCGAGCGGCCGGGGGTGCCCGGTCAGCATGGCGTCCATGATCGGAACCGGCGCCCCGATGACCAGCCCCGCATCGGTTATCTCGTAGGGCCGCAGATCATGGCTGTGGGCGCTGTTCCGCACCTTCACCACGCCCATGACCCGCTTCAGCTGGCCCTGGAGTTCCACATAGCGCTGCACGATGATCGCGTCAGTCAGGAAAGCGGTGCCGTACGGGCTGAAGCGAAGGTCGGTGTAGCGATCCTCGAGTTCGGAAATCAGGAGCACCGCCACGCCCAGGCCCGTGAGCACCGCGATCATGCGATGCAGCGACTCTTTGAAGTCTTCCCGGAAAGTCGGCGCCAGCGCCAGCTCGAAGCCGGAGAGCGAATCGATCACCACCCGGCTCGCGCCGGTGCGTTCGATCATCTGCGTCAGCGCATAGAGCGTCTCGTCGATCGACAGGTCCAGCGCGCGCGTGTCGATCACGCCGACCTGCCCGCTGGCGATCAGCTCGTCCAGCTTGACCTTGTGCGAACGCGCTGGGCTCTTCTCGAAGGCGGCGAGCACGCCTTTTTCGCCGACGCGCGCACCTTCGGCCAGAAACGCCGCCGCGAGTTGCGACTTGCCCGACCCCGAGGGACCGGAGACCAGCAGCGAGTAGCCGGCCGGCAAGCCCCCACCCATCAGGTCGTCGAGCAGCGGGACGCCCATCGACAGCCGGGCCGGCACCGTGCTCTGCTTGCCGATGTTGTCGGGCGGTATGTGGCCGCTGGTGATCGTACGAGGAAAGATCTGCACGCCGTCGCTGCTGATGCGGAAGGTGTGCAGCCCCGGGATCGTGGCGTGTCCGCGCATCTTCATGATCTGGATCTTGCGGACCATCGAGTTGCGCTCGACGCTCTGCGCCATCCACAGGATGCCGTCGGCAACGGTGAAGATCGGGTTCGCCTCCGCTTCCATGGCGACGTATTCGCCGATGAGGAAGGTGGTGGCCTGCCACGTGGTCAGCAGCATCCCGAGCCGCTGGACGAAGCGCTGGAGATCGAGTTCGTCCTTGCCGACGACTCGCGCGGCCTGGACCACCGACCGAAACGAATCGACCATGACCAGCGAGGGCTCGAAGCGCTCCACCTCTTCCACGATCCGCGCGAGCACCCGGTCGTAGTCACCGGACACCAGCTCATCGGCCAGGTTGATGAAGCGGATCGACTCGTTGACCTTGGCCGCATCGAAAAAGCTGTACTGCTGCTGGTAGCGCAGCATCTTCAGGGGCGGCTCGCCCAGCACCGTGAAGAAGATTGCGCGGCGCTCGGGGTTGGCCAACGCGAACATGATCTGGTGCGCGAGCGTGGTCTTGCCCGAGCCGGGCGCTCCCGCGATCAGGTTGAAGGAGAACTCGGCGAGCCCTCCGGTCAGGAGCGCATCGAGGCCCGGGACGCCTGTGGGCAAGCGCTGGATGACAACATTGTCAATCATTGAAGGCTCTCGTGAGAAGTGAGTTCGGCATCGGGCAGGTTCCAGGCGGAATGCAGCATGCGCCGAGTCAAGGGCCGCCCGATCAGGGAGATGAGGTGATCGACCAGAGCGAGAAGCAGGTATTCACCCGCCGCGCGGCAGCCCGCCGGCGACCTCGCAGCCAGGTCGTCGTACAACGCCTCGAATGTCTTGTCGGTCACGACCGACGACGCCGCCAGGGTCCATCCAACCGTGGCGCGGGTGCGATGCACGGCATGGGCAATCAGCGAGGAAGCCGCCAGCACGCCGACCACCATCGTGAGTTCCCCATGCAGCGACTTCAACGCGCTGATGATGGATCGGGCGACTTCTGAGGAGGGAAGGTCATGGCCTGCGCACCGCGAAATCTCTCGCTTAACTGTATCGCTTGGCATGGCCCTCCGGCGCAGGTGTGAAGTGCTCTGTTGCCTGTCCATGGCAGCTGCCACGAGGATGGTACGGCCAAGCGGTTGAACGGGACCGGGGTCCGAGCGAAACCGGAACAACTCGACCCTAACGCATTTTGGCCCGACGGCTGGAGCTTTTTCCAGCGGCCTGGACGCCCTTGCCGGTTCGGCACGGTGGCACGCGGATGCCGAAGAAAGCGATCACCCCTGATTTCGCGCCCTCGTGCTTGAGGGGGACGAGACCGGGACGGTGAGCATCATCGTCTGGCCCAGCCTAGCGAGGCTGCGCGCGTAGAAGCTGCTGCAGATCTGGGCGCCGGACAAGGGCGTGCAGTCCTGACCGCGTTGAACTGCGCGGCCACTTGGCGCTGTTGAAAGGGTTTGTAGGTGGCAAGCAGAGAGAGCGACGAGCTCGTGGGATCAACGAAGGCGCTGCCGAAGCCTTACATTGGTAGGAGTCGCGAGTTCTTGATTCTCTAGAGCATGTCTTCTTGCCAACAAGGTCGCATATGAAAACTGCTGTCTTCAGCGCCCGCCCGTACGACCGACGCTTTCTCGACGAGGCCAATCAGGCGAAATCGACACAGCCCGCCGCCGAATTCGTTTACTTCGATGTTGCGCTCAGCGCCGATACGGCAGCGCTGGCGCAGGGTTGCCAGGCAGTCTGCGTGTTCGTTAATGACCGACTCACTGCAACCACGCTCGAGGCGCTGCATAGGTTCGGAGTGGGCGCCGTGCTGCTGCGCTGTGCTGGCTTCAACAATGTCGACCTGGCCGCAGCAGAACGGCTTGGCCTTTTTGTGGCGCGCGTTCCAGCCTACTCGCCCGAAGCGGTGGCTGAGCACACGCTAGCGCTGATCATGACGCTCAATCGCCAGACGCACCGCGCCTACAACCGAGTGCGCGAAGGCAACTTCATGCTGGAGGGCCTGCTCGGCAGCACGCTTCACGGCAAGACCGTGGGCATTGTCGGCACCGGCAAGATCGGTCTGGCAACAGCCCGCATCCTGCACGGCATGGGCTGCGTGGTGCTCGGCTGCGACCCCTTTCCGTCGCCTCAGTTTGACGGTCTCGGGCACATGGTCGCTCTGGACGAGCTGTTGGCGCGCTCGGACATCGTGTCGCTGCACTGTCCGCTCACCGAAGACTCGCGCCACATGATCGATTCAGCCTCGCTGTCGCGCATGAAGGCCGGCGCGATGCTGGTCAACACGTCGCGCGGTGCGCTGATCGATACCGGGGCGGTGATTGAGGCGCTCAAGTCACGCCAGCTCGGCCACCTCGCGATCGATGTGTACGAGCAGGAAGGCGCGCTGTTCTTCCAGGACCACTCCGGGGAGATCATCGACGATGACGTGTTCCAGCGCCTCATGACCTTTCCCAACGTGCTGGTCACCGGGCACCAAGGCTTCTTCACGGTCGAAGCGTTGCGGGAAATCTCCTCGATCACCCTCGACAACCTGCGCCACTTCGCCGAGCACACGCACTGCCCCAACCTGGTTGCCGCGCCTTGAACCCGGCGATCGCGCCCTTGTGGCAGCAGGTCTACGACCCGATGGGCAACGCCAACCTGTCGGCGCTGCTAGCCGCGCTGCCGGTGCTGTTCTTCCTGGCGGCGCTCACCGTGCTCAAGCTCAAGGGGCTGACCGCCGCGTTGCTCGCGGTAGCGGTCTCGGCGGCCGTTTCCTTGTTCGTCTTCAGCATGCCGTTCGGGAGCATCGTGGGTGCGGCCCTGCTGGGCATTGCCAACGGCCTCTTCCCGATCGGCTTCATCGTGCTGATGGCGGTTTGGCTCTACAAACTGGCGATCAAAAGCGGCAAGTTCGAGGTGATCCGCGGCAGCATCGCGACCGTTTCAGAAGACCAGCGCATCCAGGTGCTGCTCATCGCCTTCTGCTTCGGCGGCTTCCTGGAAGGCGCGGCCGGCTTCGGCGTGCCGATCGCGATCTGCGCCGCGCTGCTGGTCGAGCTGGGCTTTCGGCCGCTCAAGGCCGCTATGCTCTGCCTGGTGGCCAACGCCGCCTCGGGCGCCTACGGGGCCATCGGCATCCCGGTGCTGGTCGGCGCCCAGCAAGGCGGGGTGGACCTGGCCGAGATGTCGCTCATGCTGATCGCCACCGTGCAGGTCTGCACCGTGTTCGTACCGGCCGGGCTGGTGTGGGTGCTCGACGGCTGGCGCGGCGTGCGCGAGACCTGGCCGGTTCTGCTCTTTGTCGGGCTGGTGTTCAGTGGCGTGCAGACGCTGACGCTATATTTTCTCGGCCCCGAGCTGACCGACATCCTCGCGCCATTGGTGACCATGGGGGGGCTGGCCGGCTTCATGCAGGTCTGGCAGCCGAAGCGCATCTACCGCGAGGCCAATGCGCAGCCCTCGGCGGCGCGCAGCTGGTCGCTCAAGGAAGTGTTGCTGGCCTGGTCGCCCTTCTACATCCTGACCGGCGTGATCTTGGTGTGGAGCCTGCCGGGCTTCAAGGCGCTGTTCGCCGCGGGCGGGCTGCTTGCCGACACCGTCATGCGGCTGCCGATCGGGCTGCTACATCAGCGCGTGCAGGAGCTGCCGCCACTGGTAGAGAGCGTCCATACCCTCCCGGCGGTCTGGACCGTCGGTCTGCTCAATGCCTCGGGCATGGCGATCCTGATCGCGGCGCTGCTCACCACGCTGTTCTCAAAGAAGCTGAGCGTCGCCGCCGCGACCGGCGAGTTGGGCCAGGCGGTGCGCGACATGTGGAAGCCTCTAGCGACTGTGTCGCTAGTGATGGCTGTGGCCTACGTGACGAACTACTCGGGCGCCTCATCGACCATCGGCTTTGCGCTGGCGCAGACCGGCGGCCTGTTCCCGCTGCTGTCGCCCGTCATCGGCTGGCTGGGCGTGTTCATGACCGGTTCGGTGGTCAACAGCAACACCCTGTTCGCGCACCTGCAGGCCGTGACGGCCGCGCAGATCGGCACATCGGAGGCGCTGCTGGTCTCCGCCAACACGGCGGGCGGCGTGATGGCCAAGCTGGTGTCACCGCAGTCGATAGCGATCGCGGCGGCAGCGGTCAAGCTGGTGGGCCAGGAGTCCGCCATCATGCGCAGCACACTGAGATTTAGCCTCGGCCTGCTGGCCTACGTCTGCCTCGGCACGCTCCTGCTGACCGTGGTGCTGCGTTGAGCGCCTGCATCATCAGTCGCCCCCCGTAAACGGTGGTTCGACTCGAGCACTTGAGCGTCTGGAACGGTCTGAAGTGGTCGTCCACCTCGGGGCACTGAACGGCCGGTTCTGGCCAGGTCGCGGAAGTCCCGACGGGCGCCCGAATCCACAACCAATGCTTGCCATCGTCGTGGCGTGAGTCGTGCACGTGGTGATCAACGACGCTCTGTGCAGGTTGCGCGAGCCGTCGGATTAGCGCTTCTGCACCAATCTGCGGGTTCAATGGAAGGCGTCACCCGGCGGCACGCGCAGTACTCATTCCCGGAGGGCACGAGACCATAATTCCCCACCTGCTCGCGAGCGGAAGAGCATCTTTTTCGAGGGGGGCTCAGGTGCTCTATGTATAAGGATTCGAGCTGGGCGCACGGGCATTGCGTCATTGAAAACGTGGACGTTTTGCGGCGAGGTACCAGCACAAGTGCGTCGAACTGATGACGCTCGTCGTGCCCAGCGGGATCGGAGAGGGTACGAGCGCAAGGGACATGCAGCCTATCTCGTGCCTCGCCGGCCATTACCGAGCATTTTTTGCAGATCACCCGCGCTTTGAATTGCATAGGCAGCAAACCTGGCGAAATGTTGCGCATCCGATCTGCTCAGCGGTGCGGCAACAGCGCAACCTACTGCGAGACGCGGACAGCCGTTGCCGATGCCGTTGCCGTCGAACGGCAACGGCAACGGCAAACTGCCCGAGCCTACCCAGCACCGTCCCGGACGCCCTCGCGAGTGGGTCAGCATGTGGTTATTGCTAGGTTTTCAGCCTTTCCCCTTAATCTTCCCGAATGAAGCACAACGAACCCGTCGCCTCGAGTGCGGCTTACCGAGTCGAGGTGTCCCAGTTGCTTGATGCAGAGCTCCGACTGATAGCAGCGCGAGAAGGGATGCAGCTTGGCGGGGTGTGGATGAAGGCTGTCCAGCTCTATCTCGCGGTCGACCGAGGACACCAGCTTGGCCTGCGCATTGGGCTCTTCGACCCGTCGACGAAAACGGTGGTGAGAGAATTCGTCGGGCTCTACGACCCACCTGCCTGACAAGGCGGTGCGGCAGCGCTCCGCCCGCTACAAGGGGCACACCGCGGTCCGCCATGTCACAGTGTCTGGTTGGCGTCGGTCATAAAGGAGTCGCTCGTCGGGTCCGGCCGGCGCATGTACTTCATCAGGTCATGATCGTCAGCACTCAAGGTCAGCATCGTGAACGTGCTGACCCATTCGCCCAGGGGCGACTTCCACGTCTGCCACAGGCCCGCTACGCCAGCGTGCTGCCATCGACGGCGGCGAACTTCGTAAGGACGTGGGTGCCGGCGCGCCAGTCTGGCTCATAGATCGCCTCGCGGGGCACGATGCAGTGTCGTGAGGCTCCCTATGCGCTCCTGAAGCTACGCAGCGTCGCAACGGTCTCCGAACGATCGTTGTATGTCTTCGCGTCGTACTTCACCTCGGGGGGCGAAGGCAGGCACCAGGTCAAAGCGCGCTTCGACCACCTCGACAGCTGGCACTGTCTCATCTCCAGACCGTTCTCTGGCGGCCTTCGCAAAATGGGGGCGAACTGCGTCGGGTAAATATGGCTGCCGCCAGAGGGCGGCTCCCACTCCGCCGGCAGCTTGATCCCGAAGCAGAAGTGGCGGCGCTTCTCTGCCTGGTAGTACCTGCACATTTTTGGCCCTCTTAGACCCATCCAGCCAAAGACAACGATCCGAACCTCTGCCACGGATCAAAGATATGCTAGGTATCGAACATAGGCTAGCTATCAACGCCCGGCAGGCGCCGTCGTCTGACGGACCCGACTGCGATCATCACAGCGCTTGGTATGGACCCATGTCTTCTTTGCCTTTGCGCGCACCCTGCTTGCGTCCGAGAGCGTCGACGAGGGCTTTGAGGCCGTCCTCGGCGTTGAAAGAGGCGATCGCTGGCAGGTCATAGGTCAACAATTGCAGGTGATCTAGGGCTTGCTCTGGCGCCACGTCCTTGGCGTAAGTCCTCGATCGCACGCTTGATCCACGGTCATGCCCGGTGAGCTGGTTGCCCAGTCGCTCAGGCGTCGAGGCGGGCAGCGCGTTGACGAAGGTGTGACGGAAGGAATGAAAGGTCAGGGAGCTGTCGCGAGCGTAGCCCAGATCCTTCAGGAGACCTGAAAACCACTTCACCATGTCCTTGCTGTATCCCTTGTCGTGCGAGTAGATGAGCTCTGGAAAGAACCGCTGATAGCCCGCATCTCGCAAGGCTGATATCCAGTCCGGAAGCCCGAGCTCGAGCAGTTTTGGATGCACCGGTACGACGCGAAGCGAAGCAGATGCTTTACCTCTGGCCTTGCCGTGGGGTGTCTTCAGGCGCTTGTCAGGCGTGCGCTCGTTGAAGTCGATGTACCAGGTCCCGCCAGGGGTGCAACCGAAGTCCGAGAGGTGCAGTTGGCACAGCTCGCCGATGCGCGCACCCGTGTAGAGGCCCAAAAGCGGCAGCCAGTACTCTGCTGGCGAGTCTGTGTGCTTTCCACTAGAACTCAGTCTGCTCTTACCCGTGCACGCGATCACGGTTGAGAAGATCTGGTTGAGATGCTCGGGCTCAAACTTGATGCGGCTCTGATCGGCTCGCTTTCTGATTGCGCGTGATTCGACGGCCGTCAGAACAGACTCTCCCGAGATCGCAGCCCCCGGGTCGATGCTGATCCAGTTCTGAACCTTCAGCCAGCGAAACCAAGCCCTGATCCAGTCCATGCGCTTGTTTCGCTCGCTCGCAGACATCACGGGCCAGGTCGAGCCGGTCACCGCCGCAATCGATTCTGAGACCGATGTGGTCTTGTGCAACAGGCGGACCTTGTTTTCCTTGGCTGGCACCTGGGAGAGACGGTCGTCCCGAAACCTCCGCAGCAGGTCAGCATCGACCTCTCCAACCGGGAGATCGCCCATGAGTTCGATGAGGAGGCCGCAGGCGGTACTGACCCGCTTCACCTCGTTCTCGGAGGCGATGTCTTGGCGCAGCTTGTTCTTGGTGTACGCGCTGAGGGCCTCGGAAAGGGGCCTCCGGGCGTACTTTCCGTCCCGCCTGTGCCCCTCCTGGTCAGCTCCACTTTGCGCCGCGCGTGCGGCTTCCAGTCGCGTCGGCACGATCGTGGCCGCAAGTGCGCGTCGCAGAGCATCTACCTCAAGCGCCGCTACCTCGACTGAATTCCGATTCAGCCAGATGGTCTGGTCCGGCACGAACACACTTCCGGCCTCAGTGTCGAACGCCACAAGCGGCACCGTCGCCTGAACATCGTTGAGCAGCGCTTCCACGAGCCCCGGCAGGGCGTCTGCGGGGATGGGCAGCGGTCCAGTTGGTGCAACTCTTTTCGCGCTGGCCGGCATCCTGGCCGGGTGAGGAACTTCGAGTGATCCGAGTTGCACGTCGTCGGGCTGCAGGGCTGCCAGGGGAAGCGAGTAACCAAGCTGACCTGCCGAGCGCCAGAAAAGGCCGATCCGACCTTCCAGGGCGCTCTTGAACAAGTACTCTGCACTCATCCCTGAGGCAGCCGCGGCGAGATCCAGGCTTAGGTGCCCGGCCAGGGCCAGCGTGGGGTGGCCGTCGGCAATCTTGATGATGCTGGTGTGATTGGTGGCGGTGTCGCCCATAGCAAGTCGGTCGAGGTCCAAGAGCTGTCCTCGCCACTGTGCCAGAAGCCCGGACGCCACGACCTTGGCGACAGCAAGATGGTGTGTGGCAGTGGTCTGCACGTACTCCGTGCGGCCGGCGAGGTCGCGGAGCCGATGCGGGACCACGAGGCGGACGAACCACACCCCAGAAGGACGACGATGAAGATTTTGCACAGGACGCTTTGTATGAGCGCGCTGTACTAGGTCGGCTCCGAAGCCATTTTCCTAATGGAATCAAGGACTTCGGAAATTTTGGAGCGGGTGAAGGGAATCGAACCCTCGTATGAAGCTTGGGAAGCTGCCGTTCTGCCATTGAACTACACCCGCGAACCGACGAATTCTACCGTCGCCCGTGGGTGCCTTCGATGCGATGATTTGGACGCCGGTCGCGCGTTCGTCGCACTGCGGTTCGCGCCCTCCACTGACGCCATTCGGTCTATGCCGGCCCCGTCTTTCGTGATGGGCGTCTGCCGACGTGCCGATCTTCCTCAATCTCTTCCAATTTGCCCGAAATGTGCCTTGTGTGTGACAGTTGCGGCCGGCACAATTGGATACGACTGTTAGATAAAACACTTACATGCGCAGTGACACGTGGCCCGCTTCGTCAGGGCTTGAATCAGCGGGCCCCGAGGGTCCTGTGCTGAAGTTCTGGTTCCTCGAGCCGAAAGACACCACTCTGGCCTCGCCAGACCTGTCTTTCATGAGCCTGCTCAAGGCCGAGATGCTGGGGCGCTTGGGGCATGCCGAGGCACGCAGCCCGGAGGAGGCCGATGCGCTTCTGCTTCAGGAACCCTGGGATTTCCGCGAGTGGCGTTACATCGACCGCCTGGAGGCCGATCCGATCGTCGGGCGCTTCGCGCACAAGGTCTTCACCATCAACAACGACGATGCGGCCTCAGGGCTGCTGCGTGGTGTCTACAGCTGCCTGCCCGCGCACCGCACCGACGACGCACTGCACGCCGTCGTGCCGTTCATTCGAAAGCCCAACGACATCGTGTTGCAACGGGTGAGCGAGCCGCGACCGCCGGCGCAGTACCTGGCTGCCTGGTTCGGCAATCCGCAATCGAGCAAGGTGCGCCGCAAGCTCTACACCCGTTACAGCGAATCGACGTCGCTGCGCCTGATGACGACGGCCAGCTGGATGCAGTACGGCTCGGACGAGCGCGTGCTGTATGCGGACATGTTGCATGCAGGCAAGTTCGCGCTGTGCCCGAGCGGATGGGCGCCCGCCACGTTGCGGTTCTATGAAGCCTTGGCGATGGGCGTCGCGCCGGTGGTGGTGGCCGATGGCATCGAGCTGCCAAAAGGGCCGAACTGGGACGATTTCGTCATCCATGTTCCGGAGGCAGACCTGGGGCGGCTCGAAGCGTTGATCGAACCCTATGCGGCCCGCTACCGCGAGATGGGCGATCTCGCGCGCGCCGCGTGGTTGAAGTATTTCAGCCCCGACCAGATGGTCCCCTATTACGCGCAGGCCCTGCTGCGTTGCATCCATGCGGCCCGGTGCGAAGAAGGATCGGTGGCGAAGGAGGTGGCACGCTGGCGCTCGACGAAGATGTACTGGGACAACCACTGGACCCTGCCTCAGCGTGTCGTGAACAAGGTGGAGCGGCTCATCGACAGTCGGCGCAAGAAGCTGTCGTCCGCGCCGTCGGTTGTCGCCTGAGGTGTGGGGGCGTTGGCCACAGGGGCGGGCAGTAGCCCAAACCTATAATCGATAGGCCAATCAAATCAAGCAGTTAGCGGGTGCATCGTTCCGCTGTGCGAGCCCCTTGCGAGCCTTTTGCGAGCTATTTCCATCCCATGAGCCAGCCCACCTTCACGGTCGCGGACATCCGCAAGACCTTCCTCGACTTCTTCGCCTCGAAGGGCCACACGATCGTGCCGTCCAGCCCGCTCGTGCCGGGCAACGACCCGACGCTGATGTTCACCAACTCGGGGATGGTTCAGTTCAAGGACGTGTTCCTCGGCGAGGACAAGCGCCCCTACGTGCGCGCCACGTCGGTCCAGGCCTGCCTGCGCGCCGGCGGCAAGCACAACGACCTGGAGAACGTGGGCTACACCGCGCGCCACCACACCTTCTTCGAGATGCTGGGCAACTGGAGCTTCGGCGACTACTTCAAGCGCGAATCGCTGATGTGGGCGTGGGAACTGCTCACGCAGGTCTACAAGCTGCCGGCCGAGAAGCTGTGGGCCACTGTCTACATCGAGGACGACGAGGCCTACGACATCTGGACGAAGGACATCGGCCTGCCGCCCGAGCGCGTGGTGCGCATCGGCGACAACAAGGGCGGCCGCTACATGTCCGACAACTTCTGGATGATGGCGGACACCGGCCCGTGCGGCCCGTGCTCGGAAATCTTCTATGACCACGGCCCCCAGATCGCCGGTGGCCCGCCCGGCAGCCCCGATGAAGACGGCGACCGCTACATCGAGATCTGGAACAACGTGTTCATGCAGTTTGACATGCAGCCCGACGGCTCGGTCAAGAAGTTGCCGGCGCCGTGCGTCGACACCGGCATGGGCCTGGAGCGGCTGGCGGCCATCCTGCAGCACGTGCACAGCAACTACGAGATCGACATCTTCGATGCGCTGATCAAGGCCGCTGCGCGCGAGACCGGCGAGCAGGACCTGGCCAACAGCAGCCTGCGCGTGATCGCCGACCACATCCGCGCCACCGCCTTCCTGGTGGCCGACGGCGTGATCCCGTCGAACGAAGGCCGCGGCTACGTGCAGCGCCGCATCATTCGTCGCGCCATCCGCCACGGCTACAAGCTGGGCCAGAAAAAGCCCTTCTTCCACAAGCTGGTGCCCGACCTGGTCGCGCTGATGGGCGAGGCCTACCCGAAGCTCGTCGCCGACCAGAAGCACGTCACCGACACGCTGAAGGCCGAAGAAGAACGCTTCTTCGAGACGCTGGCCAACGGCATGGAAATCCTGGATGCGGCGCTGGCCGGCGGCGCCAAGGTGCTGCCGGGCGAGGTCGCCTTCAAGCTGCACGACACCTTCGGCTTCCCGCTCGACCTGTCGGCCGACGTCTGCCGCGAGCGCGGCGTGAGCGTCGACGAAGCCGGTTTCAAGACCGCGATGGAAAAGCAGAAGGCCGCAGGCCGCGCCGCCGGCAAGTTCAAGATGGACCGCAACGTCGAGTACGCCGGCGCGGGCAACACCTTCACCGGCTACGAGCACCTCGAAGAGACGGCGAAGGTGCAGGCGCTGTATTTCGAAGGTGCCTCGGTGAGCGAACTGAAGGAGGGCCAGCCCGGCATCGTGGTGCTCGACACCACGCCGTTCTATGCCGAGAGCGGCGGCCAGGTCGGCGACCAGGGCGTGCTGAGCGCCGAGGGCGTGCAGTTCGGCGTGGAAGACACGCAGAAGATCAAGGCCGACGTGTTCGGCCACCACGGCACGCAGACGCAGGGCACGCTCAAGGTGGGCGACACCGTCAAGGCTGCGGTCGACGGCGAGCGCCGCAACGCGACCATGCGCAACCACAGCGTGACCCACCTGATGCACAAGGCCCTGCGCGAAGTGCTGGGCACGCACGTGCAGCAGAAGGGCTCGCTGGTCGATGCCGACAAGACGCGCTTCGACTTCGCGCACAACGCCGCGGTCACGCACGACCAGATCCTGGAGATCGAGAAGCGCGTGAACGCCGAGATCCTGGCCAACACGGTCAACGTGATTCGCGTGCTGCCGATCGAAGAGGCCCAGAAGACCGGCGCCATGATGCTGTTCGGCGAGAAATACGGCGAGAGCGTGCGCGTGATCGACATCGGTTCCAGTCGCGAACTCTGCGGCGGCACGCACGTTCAGCGCACCGGCGACATCGGCCTGTTCAAGATCGCCAGCGAAGGCGGCGTGGCGGCAGGCGTGCGCCGGATCGAAGCGATCACCGGCATCAACGTGCTGAGCTACTTGCAAGGGCTCGAGTCGACGGTGCAGAGCGTGGCTGCCACGCTCAAAACACCGACGGCCGACGTGCAGAGTCGACTCGGCCAGGTGCTCGACCAGGTGCGCACGCTGGAGCGCGAGGTCGGTTCGCTCAAGGGCAAGCTGGCGTCGTCGAAGGGCGATGAACTGCTCGCGCAGGCGATCGACATCAAGGGCGTGAAGGTGCTCGTGGCCCAGCTCGACGGTGCCGACGCCAAGACGCTGCGCGACACCATGGACAAGCTCAAGGACAAGCTAAAGAGCGCGGCCATCGTGCTGGCCGCCGTCGACGGTGCCAAGGTGCAGATCGCGGCCGGCGTCACGGCCGACGCGATGGGCAAGGTCAAGGCCGGCGAACTCGTCAACTTCGTGGCCCAGCAGGTGGGTGGCAAGGGTGGCGGCAAGCCCGACATGGCCATGGCCGGTGGCACCGATGCGAGCGCGCTGCCCGCGGCGCTGGCTTCGGTGCAGGGCTGGGTGACCGAGCGGCTCTGATCGCGGAGCGGTCCCTGGTGGTGCGGCCGGACCTGCGCTAAGGTTCGCCCGCCGATCAACGACGCCAGGAGCCGCCATGGACACCCGCCCGCCCGTTCCCCCGTTCACGCGCGAGAGCGCTATCCAGAAGGTGCGCGGCGCCGAAGACGCCTGGAATTCGCGCGACCCCGACCGCGTCGCCGGTGTCTACACCGAAGACACGCTGTGGCGCAACCGGGCCGAATTCCCGGTTGGGCGCGAAGCGGTGCGTACCTTCCTGCAGCGCAAATGGGCGCGCGAGCTGGACTACCGGCTTATCAAGGAACTGTGGGCCTTCACCGACCACCGCATCGCGGTGCGCTTCGCTTACGAATGGCACGACGACTCCGGCCATTGGTTTCGCAGCTATGGCAACGAGAACTGGGAGTTCAACCCGCAGGGGCTGATGCAGCGGCGCTTCGCTAGCATCAACGACCTGCCGATCGCCGAGAAGGACCGCCTGTTCCATTGGCCCTTGGGGCGCAGGCCCGATGACCACGCGAGCCTGAGCGACCTGGGGCTGTAGCGTCGTCAGCGCACATGGCACGGGCGTTGCGTGCGCCTTTGGCATGCACGACCAGGCCCTGACCCTGCCCAGCGCGACCGAAGCCGGTGTCGACCCGCTGTGGCGCCATCAGCTGAGCCTGCTGCTCCAATCGACCGGTGAGGGCATCTTCGGCATCGACCTCGATGGCCACTGCATGTTCATCAACCGGGCCGGCGCGCAATTGCTCGGCTGGCCCGCGGCCGAGGTGCTCGGGCACAACATGCACGAGCTGACGCATCACTCGCACGCCGACGGCTCGCACTACCCCGACACCGATTGCCCGATCTTCAACGCCTTCCGCCGCGGCCTGCCGTGCCGCATCGACACGGAGGTGTTCTGGCGGCGTGACGGGACGTCCTTCGCGGTGGAGTATTCGAGCCATCCGATCGTCGACGGCGACACCGTGCGCGGCGCCGTGATCGCCTTCGTCGACATCACAGAGCGCAAGCGCGCCGCCGCCGCCTTGCAGCAATCGCGCGACCAACTCGAGCTGCGCGTGACGGAGCGAACCGCCGAACTCAGCGCGGCACTGCAGCAGGTCCGCGAGTTGTCGGCGTACATGGATTCGGTGCGCGAAGAGGAGCGCACCCGCATCGCGCGCGAGGTGCACGACGAACTTGGCAGCCTGCTGGTCGCGCTGAAGATGGACGTCAACTGGATCGGCAAGCGCCTGGGCGAGCAGCAGGCGCGCGACGCCGACGCGGCGCAGGCCATGCGCCAGCAGATGCGCGGCAAGTGCGACAACATGGGCGCACTGATCGAGCGCGCGGTCGAGAACGTCGGCCGCATCATCACCGACCTGCGCCCGAGCATCCTCGACCACCAGGGCCTGTGGGCTGCGCTCGAATGGCAGGCGCACGAGTTCGTACAGTCGGCCGAACTCGCACTCGGCTGGGACCTGCAGGTCGATGAAACCCTCGAACTCCCCGAACCCGCGGCGATGGCGGTGTTCCGGATCTTCCAGGAGATGCTGAGCAACGTCGGCCGCCATGCGCGCGCGTCACGCGTCGACATCCGCATCCGCGCCGACGACGGCGTGCTCGAACTGCGCGTGAAGGACGACGGCATCGGCGCCCCGCCGCAAGCCTTCGGCGCGCCCACCTCGTACGGCGTGCGCGGGATGCGGGAGCGGGCGCTGCATTTCGGCGGCAGCATCGAGATCGCGAGCCAGCCGGGGGAGGGGAGCACGTTCCGGCTGAGGTTGCCGTTGCCCGGCTGAGCGCCGTGCCAGCTGTGGCGTTTGCCATTTTTTGCCAAATCCTCTAATCTGGCGTGCATGAGCACCATGAACATCTCATTGCCCGAAACGCTCAAGGCCTTCGTGGATGACCAGATCGCCGAGCGGGGTTACGGCACGAGCAGCGAATACGTTCGCGAACTGATCCGCAAGGACCAGGATGCGCAGCAGTTGCGCAGGCTGTTGCTCGACGGCGCGGGCTCGGCGCCCGGCGCGCCTGTCGACGCGGGCTACTTCGATGCACTGCGCAAGCGCGTCGACTCGTCGACGGCGCGGTGAAGACGCTTCCAGTCATTCCGCGCGCGTTGGCGCTTGGTGATGTGGACGAGACCGTAGCGCACTACCTGGAGGAGGGCGCAGCGCAGGCAGCGCTCGGCTTCATCGCAGCGCTGGAGCAGGCCTATGCCCACATTGGTCGCCACCCCTCTACCGGCTCACCGCGCTACGCCCATGCGCTGAATCTTCCCGGTCTGCGGAGCTGGCCGTTGCGGCGCTACCCGCAGATGATCTTCTACGTGGAGCGGGCGGACCACATCGACGTGTGGCGTGTGTTGCATGGTCGGCATGACATCCCAGGCTGGCTTCAAGCGCCTGCCGAACTCTGAGCCATGACACCCCCCATCCGCGTCCTCATCGGCGACGACCACCGCATCGTGCGCGAAGGCCTCAAGCAGGTGCTGGGTGACCTGTCGAACGGCGTACCCGAAATCGTTGTCTGCGCCGAGGCCCAGACCGGCCCCGAGGTGCTCGAGCGCGTGGCGTCGCTGCAGGGCGGGGAGGGCGTCGACGTGGTGCTGCTCGACATCGCCTTGCCTGAGCGCGATGGCCTTGATGTGCTGCAGGCCCTGCGCGCGGCATGGCCGGCGCTGCCGGTGCTGATGCTCTCGACCTACCCGGAGCGCCAGTACGCGGTGCGCTGCATCAAGCTGGGTGCGGCCGGCTACCTGAACAAGAGCGCCGATGCCGACGCGATGGTGGCGGCGGTGCGCAAGGCGGCGGCTGGCGGCATCTACGTGTCGACGGTCACCGCCGAGGCGCTGGCCGCGGCCGTCAGCAAGGTGTCGGCGACGGAAGCGCTGTCGCATCGGGAGCACCAGGTCTTCCGGCTGCTCACCGCCGGGCGCAGCGTGAGCGAAATCGGTGCGCAGCTCGGGCTGGCCCCCAACACGGTGAGCACCTACCGGGCACGCATCCTCGAGAAAACTGGCGCGAAGAACGACGTCGAGCTCGCGCTGTACGCCGAGCGGCACGGCAAATCGGCGCCCGCCGCCTGAAAGCACGGGCTGCAATGACCGTCGTGTAGGGCCAGCACTACAAGGCATCGATTCGCGCTGCGCGATTTCATGCGAACAGGCTGCGCAGGCCCACAACCGGCCCGCGCCTTGCAATGCGTCTGCATCTTTCCAACGAGGTGCGCCCATGTCCCGACTGCCCGAATCGACAGCAAACGACCCGTACGACGCCGACCGGCCGCTGATGCTGCGCTGCGCCTGTGGCCAGGACCATGCGCCGGACCAGCACGCCAGCGCGATGGCGCTGTCGAACGACAAGCTGGAAGCCAGCCTGATCAAGGCCCTGTTCCCGGTCGACAGCGTGCGCCGCAACTTCCTGCGCGCCGTGGGCGCCAACACGGCGCGCGCCGCCATCGCCTCTGTGTTCCCGCTCGGGGCGATGCAGGCCATGGCGCAGGAGAAGGCGCCGCTCGAGAAGAAAGACTTGAAGATCGGCTTCATCCCGATCACCTGCGCCACGCCGCTGATCATGGCGCACCCCCTGGGTTTCTACAAAGCGCAGGGCCTGAACGTCGAGGTGGTGAAGACGGCAGGCTGGGCGCTGATCCGCGACAAGATGCTCAACAAGGAGTACGACGCGACGCACTTCCTGTCGCCGATGCCTTTGGCCATCTCGATGGGCGCAGGCTCCAACGCGACGCCGATGAACGTCGCTACCATCCAGAACACCAACGGCCAGGCGATCACGCTGGCGAACAAGCACAAGGACAAGCGCGACCCGAAGCTGTGGAAGGGCTTCAAATTCGCGGTGCCCTTCGAGTACAGCATGCACAACTTCCTGCTGCGTTACTACGTGGCGGAAGCGGGGCTGAACCCCGACACCGACATCCAGATCCGCGTGGTGCCGCCGGCCGAGATGGTCGCCAACCTGCGTGCCGGCAACATCGACGGCTACCTCGGCCCGGACCCGTTCAACCAGCGGGCGGTGTTCGAAGAGGTCGGCTTCATCCACATCCTCACCAAGGAAATCTGGAACGGCCACCCGTGCTGCGCCTTCGGCAGCTCGACCGAGTTCATCCAGAAGAATCCGAACACTTTCGCGGCGCTGTACCGCGCGGTGCTCACGGCGTCGGCCATGGCGCGCAAGCCGGAGAATCGCGAACTCATCGCCAAGGTGATCGCGCCGGCGCAGTACCTGAACCAGCCCGAGACGGTCATTTCGCAGGTGCTCACCGGCCGCTTCGCGGACGGCCTGGGCAACATCAAGACGGTGCCTGACCGCGCCGACTTCGACCCGATCCCGTGGCAGTCGATGGCCGTCTGGATGCTCACGCAGATGAAGCGCTGGGGCTACGTGAAGGGCGACGTCGACTACAAGCAGATCGCCGAAAAAGTCTTCCTGCTGACCGACGCGAAGAAGCGCATGAAGGAGATCGGCCAGACGCCGCCCGAGGGCGCGTACCCGAAGTTCACCATCATGGGCAAGGTCTTCGACCCGACCAAGCCCGATGAGTATGTGAAGAGCTTCGCGATCAGCAAGATGGCCGCTTGAGCCCGGAGCAGCCATGCGCCCGTCGCTCAACCTGAAGGCCGCGCTGCTGTCGCTGCTGCTGCTGGCCATGTTTCTCGGCATCTGGCACGTGGCGACGATGACGACTGCGCCGGCGGCCGCGCAGACCTCGCTCACGCCGGAGCAGATCGAGTACCAGAAGATGCTGGGCAAGAACCCGGAGCCGGGCGGCCAGGCCAAGGCCTCTGGCTTTCCGACGCCCGCCGACATGGGCGCGGCGGCATGGCGGCACCTGTCGAACCCGGTCTACGACAACGGCCCGAACGACAAGGGCATCGCGATCCAGCTCGCCTGGTCGCTCGGCCGCGTCGGGCTGGGCTTTCTGCTGGCCTGTTTGGTGGCGGTGCCGCTGGGCTTCGTGATCGGCATGTCGCCGCTGCTGCACAAGGCCTTCGACCCCTTCATCCAGGTGCTCAAGCCGATCTCGCCGCTGGCCTGGATGCCGCTGGCGCTCTACACCATCAAGGATTCGTCGACGAGCGGCATCTTCGTGATCTTCATCTGCTCGGTCTGGCCGATGCTGTTGAATACCGCCTTCGGCGTGGCCTCGGTCAAGCGCGAGTGGCTCAACGTGGCGAGCACGCTCGAGGTGAAGCCGCTGCGCAAGGCGTTTCGCGTCATCTTGCCGGCGGCTGCGCCGACCATTCTCACTGGCATGCGCATCAGCATGGGCATCGCCTGGCTGGTCATCGTGGCGGCCGAGATGCTGGTCGGTGGCACGGGCATCGGCTACTTCGTGTGGAACGAGTGGAACAACCTGTCGCTCACCAACGTGATCTTCGCGATCCTGCTGATCGGCGTGGTGGGCATGCTGCTCGACCTGGTCTTCGCAGGGTTGCAGCGGAAGGTGACGTATGTGGAGTGACATCTCGCCTCGAAGGAAGCCCATGCCGCCGCCCCCGCCGTCCGATCCCGCCGCTACGCTGTTGCGCGTCGAGGGCCTGGCCAAGGCCTACTTGCCGGCCAAGCCGGTCTTCGCCGATGTCTCGTTCACCCTGCAGCGCGGCGAGTTCGTCTGCATCATCGGCCACTCGGGCTGCGGCAAGACCACCATCCTGAACGTGCTGGCGGGGCTCGACACCGCCACCGGCGGCCATGCCTTCATGGACGGCCGCGAGATCGTCGGCCCGAGCCTCACGCGCGGCGTGGTGTTCCAGAGCCATGCGCTCATGCCGTGGCTCACGGTGCGCAAGAACATCGCCTTCGCGGTCGAGTCGCGCTGGCCCGACTGGTCGCGCAAGCAGGTCGATGAACAGGTGCTGCGCTTCGTCGAGCTGGTCGGCCTGAGCGCGGCGATCGACAAGAAGCCGTCGCAGCTGTCCGGTGGCATGAAGCAGCGCGTGGGCATCGCGCGTGCCTTCGCGATCCAGCCGCGCATGCTGCTGCTCGACGAACCGTTCGGTGCGCTCGATGCGCTCACGCGCGGCACCATCCAGGACGAGCTGATGCGCATCGTGCGCCAGACCCAGCAGACCGTCTTCATGATCACGCACGACGTGGACGAGGCCATCCTGCTGGCCGACCGCATCCTGCTGATGCGCAATGGCAGCGAAACCTCCAGCGGCTACCTGCCCGGCAGCATCGCCGAGAGCGTGGTGAACCCGCTGCCGCGCGAGCGCACCCGCGCCGGGCTGCACCACCTCGATGGCTATTACGCGCTGCGCAACCACATCGTCGACTTCCTCGTGACACGCGCCAAGGCGACGTGACACGTCCATGCATCTAACCAACCGGAGCAAACCCCGCATGAACCGCAACGACATCACCGAGAAGATCATCACCGTCAAGGTGGCCAAGGGCATCCAGTGGGCCGACGTGGCCAAGCAAGTCGGCCTCTCGAAGGAGTGGACCACCGCGGCCTGCCTCGGCCAGATGACGCTCGACGCCACGCAGGCCGGCATCGTCGGCGAGATCTTCGGCCTCACCGACGAAGAGCAGAAGTGGCTGCAGGTCGTGCCCTACAAGGGCTCACTGCCAAGCGCCGTGCCGACCGACCCGCTCATCTACCGCTGGTACGAGATCGTCAATGTCTACGGCACCACCATCAAGGAACTGATCCACGAGGAATTCGGCGACGGCATCATGAGCGCGATCGATTTCAGCATGGACATCGATCGGCAGGCCGACCCCAAGGGCGACCGCGTGAAGGTGGTGCTGTCGGGGAAGTTCCTGCCCTACAAAACCTACTGAGCGCCGTCGGCGGGCCGAAAGCTGCGCAGCGGCGCCGGCCCTGTGTGCGTCGGGGCTTCTTCCGGTATCCGGCACAGGCCCCAACGCAACAGCCAGCGTCCGAACGCCGGATGCGCAGTCGCCCAGGCGAACGGGATCGATCCGATCAGGCCCACCAGCACCGGCGACCAGAACCAGAGCGCGCCCGGCGTCCGTGACCACACCGTGCCGGCCAGCAGGAGACCCAGGGCCGTCTGCAGCCACAGGCCGCGCAACGCAACCGTCCAGTCGATCCGCTGGACGTCGCGTTGTTGGGCGGCCCAGCCGACGCGGCGCCCGAACGGCAGCCCGACGAGGAACGTGGTCACGGCCACGGCCACCACCGGCGCGGTCAGAACCCAGAAACCGAACTCCAGCACGGCGCCGCAGACAATGCGCGGCACACCCCCATAGGCCCGACGCAGCCCACCGCGCAGAAGCACGTCTGTCAGGGTGGCGAGCTTGGGCGCCAGATTCATCCCCAGCACCGTGAGGAAAAGCACCAGTCCGAGGTCGGGCCGGAGGGGCTGCTCACGCCAAAGCCCGAGCATCATGAACGCGAGCCAGGCCGGCGGGCCCAGGTACATCGCGATCGCCAACAGCAGCTGGCAGCGGCTGACCGGTCGCAGTCCGGGCAGGCCGAGCAGCTGCAGGTATTGCATGTTGCCCTGGCACCAGCGCAGGTCGCGCCGGATGAATTCGAGCAGATTTGGCGGGTTTTCTTCCCAGCTGCCCAGCTCGTCCGGCAGCACGCGGACTTCATAGCCGGCGCGACGCATCAGCACTGCCTCGAGCTGATCGTGGCTCAGCACCGGACCGCCGAGCGGCGGCGGGCCGGGCAGATCCGGCAGCTTGCAGTGCGCGATGAAAGGTCGGAGCCGCAAGATGGCGTTGTGGCCCCAATAGGGGCCGCAGTCGCCCTGCCAGCTGGCGGCGCCCAGGGTGTAGGAGCGCATGCCCAGGCGCATGCCGAACTGGAAGATGCGCGTGAAAGCGCTCGCGCTCGGCAACCCGGTCACCAGCGTCTGGAGGATGCCGATCGTCGGCTGCGCTTGCATGATGCGCACCAGCCGCAGCATCGCCTGCGTCGTCATCAGGCTGTCGGCGTCCAGCACGATCGCATGGTCGTGCCGGCCACCCCAGCGGTCGCAGAAGTCGCGGATGTTCCCGGCCTTGAAGCCGGTGCCCTGTTCGCGGCGCCGATAGCACAGCGCGACGGCCGTACCGAAGCGCGCCTGCAACTGGGCCACCATGCCGGCCTCGGCGGCCACGATCCCGGCATCGTCGCTGTCGCTCAGCACATAGAGGTGAAAGGCCGCAGCCTGCCCGCTGTCGACCAGTCCTTCGAGCATCCAGGCCAGGTTGTGCGTGAGCCGACCCGTGTCCTCGTTGCGAATGCAAGCCAGCAGCGCCGTGGATGTCTCGATGCGCTGCTGCGAGCCGCCTGCGTCCAGATGCGGCGCGACCAGACGGGCCGCATTGCGGCTAACCAGCATCAACGCCAGGCCGATGGCCGCGTTCCAGAAGCCCACGGCGATCCAGGGCAGCGTGACCGCGAACGCCACCAGCATGGCGATGCCCATTGCATCGAAGCGCTCCACGAACAGCGTCGCTGCCATCAACCACAGAAGGCCGAGCACGGTGGCTGCGACGGCGAGTGCGAACCCGGCGCGGCGCCAGCGCAGGCCGGCATGCGTCGGCAACGGTTGTGGCGTGTGTTCAGGCAATGATGGCAAGGAGGGTCTTTCGAATAGACGATGCACCGCCTACAGCATGCGGCGCAGCAGCCCGTCGCGGCGGATGAAGGTATGGTGCACCACGCCCGCCAGATGCCCCAAGATCAGCAGGCCGATGGCGATCGCTCCGCACAGGTGCAAAAGCGACAGGACTTTGGCGATCGCCTCGTCCTTGCCGAGCGGCGAGGGGATTGGCAGCACACCAAACAGCGAGAGCGGGAAGCCCCAGGCATTGGTGGCCAGAAAGCCGGTCAGCGGCATCAGGATGAGCAGCGCGTAGAGACTCATATGGGTCGCATGAGCGGCGAAGCGCATCAACGCCGGCAGGTCGTCGGGCAGCGGAGGCGGCGGGTTCCTGTGACGATTGACGACTCGCAGCAGCACCAGCACGAACACCAGCACGCCCAGGCTCTCGTGAAGGTTGTACAGCCGCAATTTGAAGTCCTGATCGGCCGGTTCGAAAAAGCCGATCCAGATGCCCACCGGAATGATGACGGCAAGCAACAGTGCGGTCAGCCAGTGCAGCCAGCGGGACGAAGCAGCGTAGCGCAACACAGAGTTCATGACGGTGTCTCCAGACCGGCCGATGCTACGGCCGATGCGGCGGGCGAAGGGTGAACCTGCGTCCCGGGGCCGCTGCGGCCGTGCCGACCGACCCGATGATCTACCGCTGGTACGAGATCGTCAACGTGTACCGCGCCACCCTCAAGGAGCTCCTTGAGCGCGCGCGCCTCAGCTTGCGTAGCTGCGGTCGACCCGGTCCAGCTTCCGGATCAGCGAGGGCCAGACGAAGGCGCCGCCGAGCCCGCCGGTCTGCACCTTCATCGCGTGGCCCACGCCTTCGAGAATCCGGGTGTCGACCTGCGTGAGTTCGCCGCCTCCGGACTGCGCGGCGATCTGGATCTGGCAGGTGTTCTCGAAGGTGTACATCGCCAGGAAGGCGTCGGCGATGGTCTTGCCGACCGTCAGCAGCCCGTGGTTGCGCAGCATCAGGAAGTTCGCCTGGCCCAGGTTGGCCTGCAGGCGCGCCTTTTCATCGTCCCGAATGGCGACACCCTCGTAGCCGTGGTACGCCAGCGAGGCCAGAACGAAGGTCGACTGCTGGCTGATCGGCAGCACCCCGTTCTTCTGCGCGCTGACCGCGATGCCGGCGCGCGTGTGGGTGTGCAGCACGCACTGGACGTCTTCCCGCGCGGCGTGCACCGCGCTGTGGATCACGAAGCCCGCCGGGTTCACCGGGTGGGGCGACTCGATCACCTTGTGGCACTGGTCGTCGACCTTCACCAGGCTCGACGCGGTGATCTCGTCGAACATCAGTCCGTAGGGATTGATGAGGAAGTGGTGCTCGGGCCCCGGCACCCGGGCGCTGATGTGGGTGAAGACCAGGTCGCTCCAGCCATGGAGCGCCACCAGTCGGTAGCAGGCAGCGAGGTCGACGCGCAGTTGCCACTCCTGGGCACTGACGTGTTCGCGAAGGGATGAGGTCTCGGCGGGGGAGTGGGCGTTCATGGGATCTCCTGGCGTGGTCGGGGTGCCGCCATTCTTGCGCCGCCGACGTCATCGAACTGTCGTGGTGCCGACAGCGCGGATGCGCGTTTTCCCGCGGGAGAAGCTGCGCATTCGGTCACGGTGCCTCGCGGCGCTGGGGTTTTCCCGGGATCGAGAAAGCCACCCGGGTGCCGATAGCCAGGGCAAGCATGCCCCGCGGCATGCGATCGCGTCACCCCTCGGCAGGGTCGAGGTGGGCGTTTCGGTTCGTTGTCGTCCGCTCCTTCCATCCTCACTGACTGTCGACCATGCCCGCACCTTCCAGACTTCGCTCCATGACCATCGCCAGGAAGCTGACGCTCCTGACGCTGGGTGCCATCCTCGGCGTGCTCGCGCTGACCGCGGTGTTCCTCGTCTCGGAGCGCAGGCTGGTCCTGGCCGAGCGGCAGAGCAGCGTACGGCAGGTGGTCGAGTCGGCGCACGGCGTGCTGAGCTATTACCACGGCCTGGCGACGCGGGGTGTACTGAGCGAGGCGGACGCGCAGAAGCAGGCGATGCAGGCCGTCAAGGGCATGCGCTACAGCGGCACGGAGTACTTCTGGATCAACGACATGCAGCCACGCATGCTCATGCATCCCGTCAACCCCGCGCTGGACAACAAGGACCTCTCGCAGAACAAGGACCCGACCGGCAAGTTGCTTTTCATGGCGTTCGTCGACATGGTCAAGCAGCAAGGGGCAGGCTTCGTACCCTACCTGTGGCCCAAGCCCGGCAGCGACAAGCCGGTGCCCAAGCTGTCGTACGTGATGGGTTTCCAGCCCTGGGGCTGGGTGATCGGCTCCGGCGTGTACATCGACAACGTCGATGCCGCGATGCTGGGCCGATCGGTCGGCTTCGGCGGCGGGGCGGTGGCGCTCGCCGGTGCGCTGCTGCTGTTCGGCTGGCTCATCTCGCGCGGCATCGTGCGCCAGCTCGGCTGCGAGCCCGAGCGGGCCGCCGACATCACGCGGCAGATCGCCGAAGGTGATCTGAGCGTGGCGATCGAGCTGCGCAGGAACGACCAGACCAGCGTGCTGCACGCCATCAAGGCCATGCGGGACAGCCTGGCGAAAGTGGTGGGCGAAGTGCGCCAGGGCACCGACACCATCGCCACCGCATCGAGCCAGATCGCTTCGGGCAACCAGGATCTCTCATCGCGCACCGAGGAGCAGGCCAGCTCGCTGGAGCAGACGGCGGCGTCGATGGAAGAGTTGACGAGCACCGTCAAACAGAACGCCGACAACGCCCGCCAGGCCAACCAGCTCGCGGCCTCGGCCTCCGAAGTCGCCGTGCGCGGCGGCAGCGTGGTCGGCCAGGTGGTCGACACGATGAGCGCGATCAACACCTCCAGCCGGAAGATCGTCGACATCATTGCGGTCATCGACGGCATCGCCTTCCAGACGAACATCCTGGCGCTGAACGCTGCGGTGGAAGCCGCGCGGGCGGGTGAACAGGGCCGTGGCTTCGCGGTGGTGGCGTCGGAAGTGCGCAGCCTGGCGCAGCGCTCGGCGGCGGCGGCCAAGGAGATCAAGGGCCTGATCGACGATTCGGTCGGCAAGGTGGAAGCGGGCAGCCACCAGGTGGCCGAAGCGGGGCGGACGATGGAAGAGATCGTCGCCAGCGTGAAGCGGGTGACCGACATCATGGGCGAGATCGCATCGGCCAGCCACGAGCAGACGCAGGGCATCGAGCAGATCAACCAGGCCATCACGCAGATGGACCAGGTCACGCAGCAGAACGCGGCCCTGGTGGAAGAAGCGGCGGCGGCCGCTGGCTCGCTGCAGGAACAGGCCGGCAGCCTGTCGCAGCTCGTCGGCGTCTTTCAGCTGACGCCCGGAGAGCCGTCGCGGCGCTGAACGGCTACAGCGCCATGTGCCCCGTCGCCAGCGCCGCGGCGGCCGAGCGTGTCTCGACGCCGAGCTTCTCGAAGATGTGCTCGAGGTGCTTGTTGACCGTGCGCGGGCTCATGCCCAGGATCTCGGCGATGTCGCGGTTGGTCTTGCCCTTGGCCAGCCACGACAGCACCTCGGTCTCGCGCGGCGTGAGCGCGGCATCGGCCACGCGCGACGCGAGGGCCGGTCCTTCGCGTTGCAGTGCCAGCAGCAGCATGGTCTCGCCGAGCGTGGCCGAGCCCATGTTGCGCACCGACAGCCGCACGCCGGCCGCGGTGGTCGCGGCGATGTTTGCGCCGTCCGCCAGCGCGGGCGCCAGCACCGTCGGCAACTGGCCCAGCGCGGCAGGCTCGCCCAGCGCATGCAGCCACAGCGCCGCCTGCGGCGAACGCCATGCCACGCGGCCGTGCGTGTCGACAAAGACCACGCCCATGCCAGCCACGTCGACCGCGTCGCGCGCCATGCGGGTGATGCGTGCGTTGCGCGTGTGCGTGTGCAGGCGCGCCAGCACCTCCTGTGCGCGGATCGGCTTGACCACGTAGTCGACGCCGCCACAAGCAAAGCCCTCGACCACGTCCTGCGTCTCGGCCATGCCGGTCATGAAGAGCACCGGGATGTGCGCGAGCGCCGGGTTGGCCTTGATGCGCCGGCAGGTCTCGAAGCCCGACAGGCCCGGCATCACGCCGTCGAGGAGGATCGCGTCGGGCACCACCAGCTCGAGCCGCTGCAGCGCCGATTCGCCATCGGCCGCGACGAGCACGGTGTAGCCGCTGGCCTCCAGCGTGTCGCAGAGCATGCCCAGGCTGCTGGGCGCGTCGTCGACGACCAGCACCACGGGGCGTTCGTTGTCAGGGGCTGGGTGCATCGGCATCCTCCGCGAGTGCATTCTTGAAATCTTCGAGTTCGAAGCGCGCCAGCATGCCGCGCAGGTGGGTACAGGTGGCGGCCAGCGCCGGGTCATCGGCGGCGAGTCGGTCGAGCGCCTGCTGCAGGCCGCGCACGTGGCCGACCTGCACCAGGCGCATCAGCTCGAGCCGCGCGTCCTCGGGCAGCGAGATCGGCTCGGCCGGCGGCGCAGCCGCATCGTGCGCGGCCGGTGGCGGCGTGTGCTGCAGCCACTGCAGGCCGAGGTGGCGCTCCAGCGTGGCGATCAGCTCCGACTCGATCACGGGCTTGCCGATGAAGGCCTGGCAGCCGTTGGCCTGCAGCCGGTCGGCCTGGTTCTCGAAGACATTGGCCGAGACGATGAGGATGGGCACGTCCTCGAAGCCGGCGATGCGCACCCGCGTGGCCGTCTCCCAACCGTCCATGTCGTCCATGCTGATGTCCAGCAGGATGGCCGAGGGCACGTGCTCGCGCAGGCTGTCGAGGCATTCGGTGCCGCTGGCAGCTTCGCGCACGTCGAAACCCAGCGGCATCAGCATGCCGGCCAGCATCTGGCGCTGCACCGGCTGGTCGTCGACCACCAGGAGCGTGCGGCGCGGGCCGAAGTAGCCCGAGATGGGGCGCTGCGGCTCGGCCTGCGGGCCGGGGTCGGCCACCTCGCGCAGGTACACCCGCACGCTGAAGGTGCTGCCCCGGTTCGACGTGGCCGCCATGCGCAGCTCGCCGCCCATCAGCGAGGTGAGCAGGCCGGTGATGGTCAGGCCCAGGCCGGTGCCCGGTTCGCCATGGCGCCGGCCGGCGGCCCCGCGCTCGAAGGGCAGGAAGATGCGCTGGTGGTCCTGCGGCGCCACGCCGATGCCGGTGTCGATCACGTCGAAACGCAGCACCTCGCGGGTGGCGTCGACCTGCAGCGTCACGGTACCGGCCTCGGTGAAGCGCACGGCATTGGTCAGCAGGTTGATGAGGATCTGGCGCAGCCGCTTGGCGTCGGCATGCACCCAGGCCGGCAGCCGGCCGGCGTGGGTGTAGACGAAGGCCAGGCCCTTGCCCTCGGCCTGCGGACGCACCATGCGCACCACCTCGTCGAGGAAGCCGGGCAGGGCGAGCGGCATCGGCTCCAACTGCAGGCGGCCGGCCTCGATGCGGGCCAGGTCGAGCAGGCCGTCGATCAGCCCGAGCATGTGCTCGCCACTCTTGTGGATGGTCTGTACCGCGGCGCGCGGCGGGTGCGTGGCGTCGTCGTTCTTCAGCAGGATCTGCGAGTAGCCCAGGATGCTGTTGAGCGGCGTGCGCAGCTCGTGCGTCATGCCGGCCACGTAGCGCGTCTTGGCCTGGTTGGCCGCCTCGGCCGCCTCCTTGGCAGCCTGCAGCGCGGCGTCGGTGCGTCGGTGCGCCTCGATCTCCAGCGTGAGCAGGTGGTTGTGGCGGTTCGATTCCTCCTGTGCCATCTTGCGGCTCTCGCTGCCCAGCACCACCCACCAGGCCGCCACGGCGGCCACCATCGACAGCAGCGCGAAGACCTTGAGAAAAGGCGAGCGCAGGAAGACATGCGTGGCATGCGCGTTGAGCAGGCCCTCCTGCGCATAGACGATGCCCAGCACCGTGGCGAGCAGCGCGATGAGCGAGGTCGCAACCAGCAGGTAGTGCGCCACCCGGAAGTTCAGCCGCAGCGCGAGCGCCGGCGGCAGCAGCGCCTTGATCCACACGCCGATCTGCTCGGAGGCGCGCGAGTTTTTCTTGCAGCCGTCGTGGCAGCGCGATTCGAGCGTGCAGCACAACGAGCAGATCGGCGCGCTGTAGGCAGGGCAGTGCGCCATGTCTTCCGACTCGAAGGCGTTGTCGCAGACCGAGCAGCGCACCATCTCGCCGGGCGCCCAGCGCTGCAGGTCGGTGCGCGCCAGGTAGTAGCGGCCCTTCGTCTTCCAGGCCAGCAGCGGCGAGACGACCAGCGCGGTCAGCAGGGCGATGAAGGGCGAGAAAGACTCGGCCCAGCGCCCCAGAAGCCCGGCGTACGCCACCATCGCCACCGTCGCCGCGACCACCATCGACACCAGGCCAACCGGGTTGATGTCGTACAGGTGCGCCCGCTTGAACTCGATCGACTTCGGGCTCCAGCCCAGCGGCTTGTTGATGACCAGGTCGGCCACCAGCGCACCGACCCACGCGATGGCGATGTTGCTGTAGAGGCCCAGCACCTTCTCCAGCGCGGCGAACACGCCCAGCGTCATCAGGAGCAGGGCGATCAGCACGTTGAACACCAGCCACACCACGCGCCCGGGGTGGCTGTGCGTGAGCCGCGCGAAGAAGTTCGACCAGGCCAGCGAGCCGGCATAGGCGTTGGTCAGGTTGATCTTCATCTGCGACACCACGACGAACAGCGTCGTGATGCCCAGCACCCAGGCCGGGTCGCTGAAGACGTAGGCGAAGCCGGCCAGGTACATGCGGGTCGGCTCGACCGCGTGCGCGGCCGGGATCTCGTGCTGCAGCGCGAGGAAGGCGAGGAAGGCGCCGCCCAGCATCTTCAGCATGCCCGGCACGATCCATCCCGGCCCCGCCACCAATACGGCGGCCCACCACTTGGCGCGGTTGGCGGCGGTCTTCTCGGGCAGGAAGCGCAGGTAGTCGACCTGCTCGCCGATCTGCACCACCAGCGAGAAGGCCACCGTGGCGCCCGCGCCGAACATCAACGGGTCGAAGTTGTTGGTGCCGGAGATGCGGCCGACCAGCCCCGTGAAGTCGGCATAGGCCTGCGGGTTCTTCCACAGGACCGCAACGAAAGGCAGCACGAAGAGCGTGAGCCAGATCGGCTGCGTCCACAGCTGCAGCGCCGAGATCATCGTGATGCCGCGCATCACCAGCGGGATGATGACGATCGACGACACCAGGTAGCACACGGCCAGCGACCAGTCGAAGTACATCTGCAGCGCGAGCGCGAGGATGGCCGCCTCCAGCGCGAAGAAGATGAAGGTGAAGCTCGCGTAGATGAGCGAGGTGAGGGTGGAGCCCAGGTAGCCGAAGCCGGCACCGCGCGTGAGCAGGTCCATGTCGACGCCGTACTTCGCGGCGTAGTAGCAGATCGGCAGGCCGGTGAGGAAGGTGATGATGCCCACCACCAGGATGGCCCACAGCGCGTTCTCGAAGCCGTAGCTCAGCGCGATGGCGCCGCCGATGGCCTCCAGCGCCAGGAAGGACGTGGCGCCGAACGCCGCGTTCGCCACCCGGAACTCCGACCACTTGCGGAAGCTCCGCGGCGTGTAGCGCAGCGCGTAGTCCTCCAGCGTCTCGTTCGACACCCAGGTGTTGTAGTCGCGGCGGATACGAAAGATCTTCTGACCGGTGACGGGCGGCATGTTCCGTTCTCTCTGGAAGAGGGTGTGCCTGTCTCGTTGCAAGAAGCGCTCCTTGTCCGTTCCGGTCGACGCAACGGACCGCCAGTCTCGCCGTGCGGGGAGGCGCGGGCTCTACGTTGATTGACGTATTCGGCATACGTCGGCCGGTTCCTACAGTGGCGGCCATGGTGCTCGGCGCGCCGCACGCCGCACAGCGGTGGTGCGCCGAAACACCGTTTGGTCCCTGCTTCGCAACTCTCAACCTTCGACTGGAGATTCCCCATGGCCCGTGATCAAGATCCGTCCCTCGCTGCCCAGCAGCAGCTCGCGCTGCGCCGCCGTCGTCTGCTCCAGGGCGCCGCCGCGCTGCCGGTGATGGGCCTCAGCGGCCTCGCCTTCGGTCAGCAGTTCCCGACGGCCAAGGTCAACACGACCAAGCTGGCGGTGACCGACACCGAGGTCACGGTCGGCCAGCTGCATTCGTCCAGCGGCACCATGGCCATCTCGGAAACCGGCTCGATCCAGGCGGAGCAGTTGGCCATCGACGAGATCAACGCCATGGGTGGCATCCTGGGTCGCAAGATCAAGGTCATCAAGGAAGACGGCGCCTCCGACTGGCCCACCTTCGCAGAGAAGTCGAAGAAGCTCCTGGTCAACGACCACTGCGCCGCAGTCTTCGGCTGCTGGACCAGCGCTTCGCGCAAGGCCGTGCTGCCGGTGTTCGAGAAGGAAAACGGCCTGCTGTACTACCCGACCTTCTACGAAGGCCTGGAACAGAGCAAGAACGTCTTCTACACGGGCCAGGAAGCCACGCAGCAGATCATCTGGGGCCTGGACTGGGCGAACAAGGAGAAGAAGGCCAAGACCTTCTTCCTGGTCGGTTCCGACTACATCTGGCCGCGCACCTCGATGAAGATCGCGCGCAAGCACATCGAGACGGTGGGCAAGCTCGGTTCGGTCAAGGGCGAGGAGTACTACCCGCTGGGCCACACCAATTTCAACTCGCTGATCAACAAGATCAAGGTCGCCAAGCCCGACTGCATCTTCGCGGCCGTGGTGGGTGGCTCGAACGTGGCCTTCTACAAGCAGCTCAAGGCCGCGGGCATCACCGGCGACAAGCAGTTCCTGCTGACGCTGGCCGTGACGGAAGACGAAATGACCGGCGTGGGCGGGGAGAACTTCGCGGGCTTCTACTCGTCGATGAAGTACTTCCAGTCCCTCGACAACGCGAACAACAAGAAGTTCGTCGCGGCCTTCAAGGCCAAGTACGGCAAGGACGCGGTGATCGGCGACGTGACGCAGGCCGGCTACCTCGGTCCGTGGCTTTGGAAGGCGGCCGTCGAGAAGGCCGGCAGCTTCGACGTCGACAAGGTCGTGGCGGCATCGCCTGGCATCGAACTGAAGAACGCGCCGGAAGGCTACGTGAAGCTGGATGCGAACCACCACCTGTGGAGCAAGGCGCGCATCGGTCAAGGCCAGCTGGATGGCTCGTTCAAGGTCGTGGCGGAATCGCCTGACCTCATCAAGCCCGATCCCTTCCCTAAGGGTTACCAGTAAGTCAAAGACCGCCCAGCCAACTCATCCCCGGAGCCTTCATGAGCATTTCGGACATGTGGAACATCGGCCTCATGCAGGGCTTCGCGGGGCTGAGCCTTTTCGCGGTGCTGCTGCTGATGGGCCTGGGCCTGGCGATCATCTTCGGCCAGATGGGCGTGATCAACATGGCGCATGGCGAGTTCATGACCATCGGCGCCTACACGATCTACATGGCCGCGCGCTTCACGGAGCACCTGGCGCCGGCCTTCATGCCGTACTACTTCCCGCTGGCCATCGGGCTGGCCTTCATCCTGGCGTTCATCGCCGGCTGGCTGGTGGAATGGGCGCTGATCCGCCACCTGTACAAGCGGCCGCTCGACACGCTGCTGGCGACCTTCGGCATCAGCCTGGGGCTGCAGCAGATCTTCCGCACCTTCATCGGCCCGAAGGAAGTGAGCCCGACGCTGCCCGAGTGGTTGATGGGCTCGTGGGCGCCGGCCGAGGGGCTGGACATTCCGATCAACGGCCTGTTCGTGCTGGCGCTGACCACGCTCGTCACCGTCGGCGTGCTGCTGGCGCTGCACAAGAGCCGCTGGGGCCTGCGGGTGCGTGCCACCGTGGCCAACCGCACGATGGCCAACGCCACGGGCATCGACACCAAGAAGACCGACCGCCTGACCTTCGCCATCGGCTGCGGCATCGCCGGCGTGGCGGGCGCCGCCTTCACCACCATCGGCTCCACCGGGCCGACCTCCGGGTCGCTCTACATCGTCGACGCTTTCCTGGTCGTCACCTTCGGCGGTGCGGCCAGCCTGCTGGGCACCGTGGTGTCGGCCTTCGGCATCGCGCAGACCCAGTCGATCGCCGAGTTCTTCATCACCGGGTCGATGGCGAAAGTGCTGACGCTGTCGCTCATCGTGCTCATCCTGATGATCCGCCCCCAAGGTCTCTTCGCATCGAAGGTTCGACGCTGACATGAACACGATCAAGTCCCTCATCACGCGCTACCAATTGGCCAGCCTCGTCATCCTCACGCTGTTGCTGGCGGTCGTGCTGCCGCTCTCGCTCGACATCTTTCGCCTCAACCTGGTGGGGAAGTACCTCACCTACGCCTTCGTCGCCGTCGGGCTGGTGATGGTGTGGGGCTACGGTGGCGTGCTGAGCCTGGGGCAGGGCGTGTTCTTCGGCCTGGGCGGTTACGCCATGGCGATGTTCCTGAAGCTGGAAGCCTCGGACCCCGAGACGACCAAGATCCAGTCGACGCCCGGCATTCCGGACTTCATGGACTGGAACCAGATCACCGAACTGCCGCTGATGTGGCTGCCGTTCAAGAGCTTCCCGCTCACGCTGATCCTGGTGATCGCGGTGCCGACGCTGCTGGCCTGGATCATCAGCTACGCCATGTTCAAGCGGCGCGTGGGCGGCGTGTATTTCGCGATCATCACGCAGGCCGTGGCGCTGATCGTCACGGTGCTCATCATCGGCCAGCAGGGCTACACCGGCGGGGTGAACGGCATGACCGACCTGAAGACCCTGCTGGGTTGGGACACGCGCACCGACAGTGCCAAGTACATCCTCTACTACGTCTGCGTGGCCTTGCTCATCGCCAGCATCGTGCTGTGCCGCTGGATCCAGACCAGCAAGCTCGGCACGCTGCTGCTGGCCATGCGCGACAAGGAAGACCGGGTGCGCTTCTCGGGCTACGACGTGTCGAACTTCAAGGTGTTCACCTTCTGCCTGGCCGCCGGCCTGTCGGGCATCGGCGGTGCGCTGTTCTCGCTGCAGGTGGGCTTCATGTCGCCCAGCTTCGTGGGCATCGTGCCCTCGATCGAGATGGTGATCTTCGCGGCCGTCGGCGGGCGCATGAGCCTGGTCGGCGCGGTGTACGGCACGCTGCTGGTGAACGCCGGCAAGACGCTGTTCTCCGAGAGCTTTCCCGACCTGTGGCTATTCCTCATGGCCGCGCTCTTCATCGGCGTGACGATGGCCTTCCCGATGGGGTTGGCCGGGCTGTGGGAAAGCCATATCGCGCCGTGGTGGAAGAACCGCCGGCAGGCACTGCGCGACGCGTCGGCCAAGCCGCCGACGGCATCGGCACCACTGCCGCCACGCATCGTCGACCCCGCGCCCGGCACCGGGATGGGCGACTTGCCCGACGGCGTGAGCAGCCAGCGCGTCTGAACCCCGGAGCCCACCCCATGAGTAACACCGATTTCGCACTGGCGGTCGAAGACCTGACCGTGTCCTTCGACGGCTTCAAGGCCATCGACACCCTGACGCTCTACATCGACAAGAACGAGCTGCGCGTGATCATCGGCCCCAACGGCGCTGGCAAGACCACGCTGCTCGACCTGATCTGCGGCAAGACCAAGGCCAGCAGCGGCAGCATCAAGTTCAAGAACACCGAGCTCACCAGGATGGCCGAGCACAAGCGCGTGCGCCTGGGTATCGGCCGCAAGTTCCAGACGCCGTCGATCTACGAGAACCTGAGCGTCTTCCAGAATCTGGAGGTGTCGTACCCCTCGGGCCGCTCGGTGTTCGGCGCGCTGGCCTTCAAATGCACCGACCAGGTGAAGGCCGCCGTGCAGGCCGTGGCCGAGGACATCGGGCTGGTTGACAAGCTGGGCACCGAAGCGGGGTTGCTGTCGCACGGCCAGAAACAATGGCTGGAGATCGGGATGCTGTTGATGCAGGAGCCCGAGTTGTTGATGCTCGACGAGCCCATCGCCGGCATGAGTTCACGCGAACGCGAGCTGACGGCCGACCTGCTCAAGCGCATCTGCAAGAACCGCGCTGTGATCGTGATCGAGCACGACATGGAGTTCGTCAAGCAGATCGCGCACAAGGTGACTGTGATGCACCAGGGAAAGATCCTCGCCGAAGGGCCGATGGAGAAGGTGCAAGCCGACGAACGCGTCATCGACGTCTATTTGGGACACTGACATGAGCAACGTGATGCTGGAAGTCAAAGACCTCCATACCGCCTACGGCCAGAGCGAGGCGCTGCACGGTATCTCCTTCGACGGCATGGCGAACGAGACCATCGCCATCATGGGTCGCAACGGCATGGGCAAGACCACGTTGTTCAAGAGCCTGATGGGCGTGCTGCCGATCAAGAGCGGCAGCATCAAGGTCGCAGGTAACGACGTGTCGCACGACGAGAGCTTCAAGCGCGTGGCCAAGGGCATCGCCTACGTGCCGCAGGGCCGGATGATCTTCCCGACGCTGACGGTCGAGGAGAACATCCAGACCGGACTCGAGAACTCGAAGAGCCGGCACATCCCCGAAGAAATCTACGCGCTGTTCCCCGTGCTCTTCGACATGAAGCGACGCAAGGGCGGCAACCTCTCTGGCGGCCAGCAGCAGCAGCTCGCCATCGCGCGTGCGCTGGTCACCAACCCCAAGGTGCTGCTGCTCGACGAGCCGACCGAGGGCATCCAGCCTTCGATCATCAAGGACATCGCCAAAGCGCTCAACGAAATCCGAAAGATGCGCGGCATCACGATCGTCGTGTCCGAGCAGGTGCTGAGCTTCGCGATGGACGTGGCCGACCGGCTCTTCGTCATCGAAGGCGGGCGCCTGGTGCACGAGACCGCGCGCGACAAGACCGACATCAATCACATCAAAGCCTACCTCTCTGTTTAACCACCACCCCAGGAGCCACACCCAAATGACGGACACGCTGATCAAGGTCGACCTGACGAAGTCGCCCACCGAAAACGAGATGATCCACAACCGCTGGCACCCGGACATTCCGATGGCCTGCTGGGTCAACCCGGGTGACGACTTCATCCTGGAGACCTTCGACTGGACCGGCGGCTTCATCAAGAACAACGACAGCGCCGACGATGTGCGTGACATCGACCTCACCACCGTGCACTACCTGTCGGGCCCGGTCGGCGTGAAGGGCGCGGAGCCCGGCGACCTGCTGGTGGTCGACCTGCTCGACATCGGCGCCAAGCAGGACAGCCTTTGGGGCTTCAACGGCTTCTTCTCGAAGAAGAACGGTGGCGGTTTCCTGACCGATCACTTCCCGCTGGCGCAGAAGTCCATCTGGGACTTCAAGGGCATGTTCACCAGCTCGCGCCACATCCCGGGCGTGAACTTCGCAGGGCTGATCCACCCCGGCCTGATCGGCTGCCTGCCCGACAAGCCGATGCTCGACCTATGGAACGAGCGCGAGCAGAAGCTCATCGACACCGACCCGACCCGCGTGCCCGGCCTGGCCAACCCGCCCTCGGCCGGCACCGCCCACATGGGCAAGATGACCGGCGAAGCGCGCGCGAAGGCCGCGGCCGAAGGCGCCCGCACCGTGCCGCCCCGCGAGCACGGCGGCAACTGCGACATCAAGGACCTGTCGCGCGGCTCGAAAGTGTTCTTCCCGGTCTACGTCCACGGCGCGGGCTTGTCGGTGGGCGACCTGCACTTCAGCCAGGGCGACGGCGAGATCACCTTCTGCGGCGCCATCGAGATGGCCGGCTGGGTGCACATGAAGGTCACGCTCATCAAGGGTGGCATGGCCAAGTACGGCATCAAGAACCCGATCTTCAAGCCCAGCGTGATGACGCCCAACTACAAGGACTTCCTGATCTTCGAAGGCATCTCGGTCGACGAGGCTGGCAAGCAGTACTACCTCGACGTGAACGTGGCCTACCGCCAGGCCTGCCTGAACGCGATCGAGTATCTGAAGAAGTTCGGCTACTCGGGCGCGCAGGCCTATTCGATCCTCGGCACGGCGCCGGTGCAGGGCCACATCAGCGGCGTGGTCGATGTGCCGAACTCGTGCGCCACGCTGTGGCTGCCGACCGAGATCTTCGACTTCGACATCAACCCGAACGCCAGCGGGCCGACCAAGTTCATCGACGGCAGCATCGACATGCCACTGTCGCAGGACGTCTGAGCCGATGCCGACCTACGACTATGAATGCCGCGAGTGTGGCGGTTTCGATGCGCTGCGCAGCGTGAGCCGGCGCGACGAGCCGGCCGCCTGTCCGGATTGCGGCGCAGCGTCGCCCCGCGTGATGTCGGCCGCGCCGCGCCTGGCGCTCATGGCCGGCAGCACGCGCAGCGCCATCGAGACCAACGAGCGCGCGCGGCACGAGCCGAAGAGCTCGAAGGACTATCAGCGGCTCAAGCATCCGTCGGGCTGCGGCTGTTGCAACACCAAGCGCGGAGCGACCGTGACCGCCGCCAATGGCGTGAAGGGGGCGCCGAGCCGGCGGCCCTGGATGATCAGCCACTGAAAGGCGGCCTCCGCAGGGCCGCTGTGACTACTGCAGCAGCAGGCCCTGCGCTTCCATGCTCAGCAACGCGGCTGTCACATTGCGTTCGGTCATCGAAATGTGCTGCCGCAGCAGGGCCACGGATTGCTCCGTATCTCTTTCGAGCACAGTGGTGACCAGCTTCTTGTGTTCGGAGTTCTTTCGACGCTCGACCTTCCGATGTCGTGCCGAGAACTGCCGGTAGCGCTCGGCGCTGTCGAACAGCGAGGACACCAAGTCCATCAACATCGGCGACGACGTACCGCCGTACATCGCCAGATGGAATTCGCGGTGCGCCGCAGTCCAGGCTTCGCTCAGGATCAGCGGGCCTTCGGGCAGCCGCTGCTCGATGAGTGCCAGTCCGTGCGCGGCCCCCACCAATCTGGACTCCCACTGGTCGTCTCCGCAGGCGATCGCATCCCGCAGGGCTTCGGATTCCACCAGAAGCCGCACGCGGGTCAGGTCGGCCACGCCCGCCACGGTCAAAGGCGCGACGCGGAACCCCCGGTTCTCGAAAGCACGCACGAACCCCTGCTCCGAGAGGCGGCTGAGTGCCTCGCGCAAGGGGCTGCTGCTCAACGCGTATTGCTTGCTGAGTTCATCGACCCGAAGGCGCTGGCCGGGCTGGAACTCGCAGCGAACGATCGCCTGGCGAAGCCGGCGGTAGGCCCTTTCCGCCAAGGGCGCATCGGATTCCACCAGGACGTCGGATGAAGAGGAGGGCTTGATCACGGCGCCATCATACGGTACGCGCATATTCGACAGGAAACAGCACAAGGGTTATTACCATGCATAACACACTGTTTTATGCACAAAATAATCCGACGGGACGCATTCGGATGTCTCGCACCCTCACCTTGCTGAAAGATCTGTATGAAGTTGATGTCGTACCAACATGCCGGACGAGACACCTGGGGCGTTGTCGTCGGTGACGGCGTGGCCGACCTGGCCGCCAGGACCGGGCATGCCACCCTTGCGGACTTCATTGCGAGTCCTGACTTCACGCGACGCGACGCGTTGGTGGCCGGACTGAAGGCCGATGCGGCGCTGGCCGACGTGACGTTTCTGCCAGTCATCCCCCGGCCGGAGAAGATCGTTTGCGCGGTGCGCAACTACATGGACCACCACCAGGAAGTTCTTGCCGCAGGCATGCAGCGTGAGCTCTCCGAGCAGCCACCGATCTTTCTGCGCGTCTGGCGCTCGCAGACCCCGCACAACGGCCCGATCGTGCGCCCGCACGTTTCCGAATCGCTGGACTGGGAGGGGGAACTGGCTGTGATCATCGGCGAGGGCGGGCGCGATATCTCCGAGACCGACGCGTGGAAGCATGTGGCGGGCTACAGCTGCTACAACGATGCGAGCATCCGGGAATGGCAATTCCACGCCAAGCAGATTGCCTCCGGCAAGAACTTCGAATCGACGGGGGGGTTCGGTCCGTGGATGGTGACGGCCGATGAAATCGAACCTGGTCGTGAGCTGAAGCTGGAAGTTCGCCTGAACGGAGAGACGGTGCAGTCCAGTCACACCGGCCACATGATCTTCTC
This sequence comes from Variovorax restrictus, assembly GCF_051216715.1. Taxonomy (NCBI): domain Bacteria; kingdom Pseudomonadati; phylum Pseudomonadota; class Betaproteobacteria; order Burkholderiales; family Comamonadaceae; genus Variovorax; species Variovorax restrictus. The sequence continues at coordinate 2,702,049 of NZ_JBPJZH010000001.1, read as the reverse complement.
GATTCCGAAGCTCATCAACTACGCGTCCACCATCTTCACGCTGAGTCCTGGTGACGTGATCGCCACGGGCACGCCGGCGGGTGTCGGCTGGAGCAAGAAGCCTCCGCGCTTCATGAAACCTGGCGACCTCGTGGAGGTGGAGATCGAAGCCGTCGGCCTGCTGCGCAATCCGGTGGTCGCGCAGAACTGACGCGGCACTCGTCGTACAACGCGCTGCCGCATCTCGCCGCAGCGCTCCCAACAAGAAGATCTCGGAGACAACGATGAAAAGAAGGCATTTCGTCGCCTCGTGCGGCGCCAGCTTGGCCTGGCCGGCAAGCTTGAGCTTTGCGGCGGCTTACCCCGACAAGGCCATCAAGCTGTACCAGGGCTACGCACCGGGCGGGAACGCCGACGCGATCGCACGGGCGGTCGGCGTGGAGATGGGCAAGACGCTCGGTCAGGCGGTGGTGGTCGAGGCGCAGTCGGGGGCCGGAGGCAACATCGCGGCTTCCACCGTGGCGCGTGCCAAGCCGGACGGCTACACGCTGCTGCTGGCCACCGGCGGCCATGCGGTGGCGGGCGCCTTGTACGAAACGCTGGCCTACAAGACGGTGAGCGACTTCGAGATGATCTCGACCATCACCTACTTTCCCTTCCTGCTCGCCGTCAATGCCAACGCCAAGTTCCAGACGCTCAAAGACCTCATCGCGGCGGCCAAGGCGGCGCCCGGCACGGTGAGCTATGGCACGGCGGGCATCGGCTCGACGCAGCACCTGGCCGGCGAATTGTTCGCGTCGATGTCCAAGACCTCGCTGCTCCACGTTCCGTACCGAGGCGATGCGGCAGCGCTCACCGCGTTGCTGGGTGGTGATGTCGGGTTCATCGTCGCGCCGCCCACGGCGGTCATGTCGAACATCGAGGCCGGCAAGCTGCGCGTGCTGGCGGCCTCCGGCGCGCAGCGCTGGTCGGGCTTGCCCAACGTTCCCACGGTCGCGGAGCAGGGCGTCCCAGGCTACGACGTGCGATCGTGGGCGGGCCTGATGGCACCGGCGGGAACCTCCGAGGCCATCGTCGAACAGCTCCGTGGCGCGGTGCTGAAGGCGCTCGAGGTCCCGGCCGTGCGCAAGCGGCTCGAGGACATGGGCGGCGAGGCCCGGGGCAGCACGCCGGCCGAGATGAAGGCCATGGTCTCGGCCGAGCTCGAGAAATGGAAGCGCGTCGTCGCCGACGCCAGGATTCCCAAACAATAAACAGGCAACACACATGTCATTGATCCAGATACGCAAGCGCAGCCTCGTGGTCGAAACCGTGTACCACGAAGGCGGCCCGGTGGCCGACAAGCCGCTGCGGCTGGCCGCCGCCAGCGCGGTGGTTCGCAACCCCTATGCCGGTCGCTACGAACCGGACCTCCTGCCGTTCATGGCGGAACTGCGGGGCCTCGGTCGGCTGCTGGCCGAGGAGCTCGTGCAGACCCTCGGCAAGGGCCAGGTCGAGGCCTACAGCAAGGCTGCCATCGTGGGTGTCAACGGGGAGCTCGAGCACGGTGCCGTCTGGCACGAGGCTGGTGGCTGGGCGATGCGCGAGGTGCTGGGTCAACCCAAGGCCATGGTCCCGGCCGCCAAGGCGGTGGCCCACACCGGCTACCGGTTGATGGTGCCGCTGCACTACATCCATGCCTCCTATGTGCGCAGCCACTACAACACCTTCGAGGTGGGTATCCAGGATGCACCGCGTCCCGACGAAATTCTCTTTGCGCTGGTCATGGCCGACGGGGGGCGCGTTCATTCACGCCTGGGCGGACTCACGAAGGATCAGGTGGCCGTCCACGACGGACAGCGCTGAGCATCGACGCGACAACTCTTGATGGGATTTCCATGACACACATGCAAGCCGTCCAACTGCGGCATACCGGGGGGCCCGAGGTCCTGTCGCTCGTGAGCCTTCCCCGACCGCAGCCGCGACCGGGCGAGGTGCGCGTGCGCGCCGCTGCGATCGGGGCCGGTGGCCCCGATGTACTGATCCGCAACGGGACCTACAAGTGGATGCCACCGCTGCCGGCAATCCCGGGCAACGAGATGGCCGGCACCGTCGATGCGGTCGGAGAAGGCGTCTCGAGGCTGGCCGTCGGCAACCGGGTTCTGGTCAGTGCACGCGAGCTTCCTCAGCGCGGCGGGTGCTATGCCGAATACATCTGCGTCTCCGAGGAAGTGCCCTTCGTCCTGCCGGACAGCCTTGCCTTCGACGACGCCGTCAGCCTGGGCAACTTCCAGCTGGCGCTGGCGCTGCTGGCCAGCAATGGCAACCTGCCCGCGCGATCGATCCTGGTGCCCGGTGCGGCCGGAGGCGTCGCCACCGCACTGACGCAGGTGGCGAAGTCCCGTGGTTTGCAGGTGCTCGGCACCACGTCCACGCAGTCCAAGCGCGCCTTCGCGCTCGCTCATGGCGTGGACGAGATCCTCGACGGCGCGCCTTCGCGGCTTCCCGAGGCGGTCATGGCGGCGACGGGCGGTCGAGGCGTGGACATCGCGTTCGATCACATCGGCGGCGAGCTGTTCGTCGCGTGCCTTCGCTCACTCGCGCCTTCGGGCATGGCCGTTTCCTACAACATCCTGTCGGGCATGCCGTCCAGCGACGTGTTCGGCGAACTGCGCGCATTGCTCTCGAGGAGCCTGGCGGTGCGCACGTTCTCGATCCACGCCATCGACAACGACCGAGCGCAGCGCCGAGGTTTGATGGAAGAAGCCATCCAGTTGATGGCGTCCGGCCAGGTTCGTGCGCCGACGGCCATCCGTCTTCCCCTGGCCGAGGCGCGCCATGCGCACGAGCTGCTCGACAGCGGAAGCTCGCTCGGAAAGATCGTCCTTTTTCCAACCGCCCGGGAAGGGAGTCCCGAATGACGATGAGTTATCAGCCCAACCTTTCGCACTGCGGCATCTTCTGTCGTGACCTCGGTCCGATGAAGTCGTTCTATTGCGGCGTGTTCGACCTGCTCGAAACCGACCGCGGGCGCGGCGTCACCTTCGACTTCGAGATACTTTTCCTGAGCGGACGCGGCGAGCAGCATCACCAACTGGTTCTCGCTGGCGGGCGAGGCGAAGACTCGGCCAGTACGGTGATGCAGCTCTCGTTCAAGGTGCAGACGATCGATCACCTGCGCGAGGCGCGCCGCCGGGCGCTGGCACTGGGCGCCACGAAGATGCGGGGGCTCAACCACGGCAATGCGCTCTCCATCTACTGCATGGATCCGGAGGACAACACCGTCGAGGTCTACCTCGATACCCCCTGGTATGTGAGTCAGCCGCACGGGGATCCGCTCGACCTGGACCGACCCGACGATGAGATATGGGCCGAGACCGAGCACCTCGTCCGCACCGATTCGAGCTTCATGCCGGTGTCGGAGTGGTCTGCCCGTTTCGCGCAGCGCAATGCGGCGCTCAAGAAAGGCCACTCATGAACACGCAGCGTCCCGGTGACGACGCCGTCGAGACCGATCTCTTTGCGATGGAGGCCCGACGCTGCAGCGCGATGATCGCCGCGGACCTCGCGAGCCTGAGAGAGATCCTTCACCCAGACCTGATCCATGTCCATGCCAAGGGCCAGATCGACGGCTACGACAGCTACTTCGCCACCGGCGGCTTCAAGGTCGACTACAAGACCCTCGATCGCAGCGAGCTTCAGGTGAGGGTTCTGGGCGATAGCGCACTGATGACCGGTCGCCAGTTGCTGGTGGGGGTCCGGAAGGACGGGAGCGGCACCGTGCGCATCGACTCCCGGGTCATGCAAACCTGGATCCGGGAAGCGGGGCGCTGGCGGCAGCTGGCGTTCCAGACCACGCCGCTCGAGATGTCGATCGGCTGAACGCAAAAACGAAGGAACACATGACCACCATCGATGTCGTCGGGCTTTGCGGCAGCCTGCGAGCGGATTCGCTGAATCGCCATGCGCTTCGGCTGGCGGGCACCTGCATGCCGCCGTCCATGCGCCTGGACGTGGTGGACTGGCGTGCCGTTCCGCCTTTCGACGCGGACACCATGGCCAGTGGCATGCCGTCGTCGGTCGTCGATCTTCGCGAACGTCTGCGACGTGCCGATGCCGTGCTCATTGCCACCCCCGAGTAAAACTTCTCGATTCCGGGCATGCTGAAGAACGCCATCGACTGGGTCTCGCGCGGCAGCGACCAGCCGTTGCAGCGCAAGCCGGTCGCGATCATGTCTGCGGCGCCAGGACCGGTAGGCGGCGCGAGGGTTCAGTACGACCTGCGCAAGGTGATGCTGTTCATGGACGCGATGGTGCTGCCCAAGCCTGAAGTCTTCATCGCCAATGCCGGTGGAAAGTTCGCGTCCGACGGCGCGTGCATCGATGACGCGACGACGCAGTTCGTCACGCAGCAGATGCTGGCCCTCGAACGGTGGATCCGGCAGGTGCGCCTCATGGCCGTCTGATCGACGGCCCGAAGCCCGCCCGAAAGACGCCGGCCTCAGCCCGCCAATCCCGCGTAAACGTTCTGCACATCGTCGTTGGCATCGATCGCCGCGAGAAAAGTTTCGACCTCTTCCAACTGCTCGGCGCTCAGCGTCGCCGGGTCGACCGGGTTCTTCGGCTTGTAGCCCAGCTTGGCCGACAGCACGGTGAAGCCCTGCTCGGGCAAGGCTTTGCTCACCAGGTCGAGGTCGGTCGGCGCCGTGAGGAAGAGGGTGGTGCCGTCCTCCTCTCCGGGCTCCAGGTCCTGCGCACCGGCTTCGATGGCGGCGACCTCTGCGTCGGCATCGGCCGTGGTCGGCGAGGCCTCGATCATGCCGAGGTGGTCGAAGTCCCAGGCCACCGAGCCCGAGGTGCCGAGCTGGCCCTTGCGGAACAGCACGCGCATCTGCGGCGCGGTGCGGTTCACGTTGTCGGTCAGGCATTCGACCATCACCGGCACCTGGTGCGGCGCGAAGCCTTCGTAGACGACATGCTCGAAATGCACCGACTCACCCGTGAGGCCCGCGCCTTTCTTGATGGCGCGGTCGAGCGTGTCCTTGGGCATCGACACCTTGCGGGCCTGTTCGACGACCAGCCGCAGGCGGGCGTTCGACCCCGGGTCGGCGCCGCTGCGCGCGGCGACCATGATTTCCTTGGCCAGCTTGCCGAAGAGCCGGCCCTTGGCGTTGGCCGCCACGTCCTTGTGCTTTGCTTTCCACTGCGCGCCCATGTCGATCTCCTTGCGTTCTGCGTTGCCTGGCGGCGAAGCAGCGACTGTACGCGCGCCGACGGGCTCAGCCGGCTGTGGGGAGCGTGTCACCGCGCAGACGCTCGGCCAGCCGCACCAGCGCGGCCTCGGCCGAGTCGGCGATCTCGGTCGAGCGGGTCAGCATCAGGTTGAGGCGCTGGCCCAGACCTTCGACCATCACGCCGCTGGCGCGCTCGCGGATCACCCCGTCGGCACCGGTGTCGCAATCGACGGTGGCGCACACGCGCTCTGCATAGGTGCCGGGCGCCACGCCGTACACCACCACCGGCTTGCCCAGCGCGGTGGCGAAGCCGACCTCGAATACCGTGCCCGAGTCGGGCTCGTGGCCGCGGAAGGGCACGAGGTTGGCGATCACGCCGTCGGCCTCACGGATCAGGCGCACGTTGCTGTCGTAGATGCGTTGCGCGCGCTCCTCGTCGCCCAGGCGCAGGTCGGCCGCGATGCCGCCGTCGGAGGGCGGCACGCCCTGCAGGCCGAGCGTGTCGCAGAAGGCGACAAGACGTTCGAAGATCGCCTCGCTGTCGCGGAAGAAGACGTCCGGGCCGGCGAGGTAGATGCGGGGGCGTGACGATTCGGAAAGGGCGTTGGAAGGCATCGCGCCATTGTGGCGCTACGTCAATCAACGTATTCGGCGTGGTGGGTGCGCTTTGCAGAATCGATGTCGATCCCACCACCCCAGACGAGGTCGATGCCATGATCCACGGCGACATTTCCAGCAGCAAGGACACCGTCGGTGTCGCGGTCGTCAACTACAAGATGCCGCGGCTGCACACCAAGGCCGAGGTGCTGGAGAACTGCAAGGCCATCGCCAAGATGGTGGTGGGCATGAAGGCCGGCCTGCCGGGCATGGACCTGGTGATCTTCCCGGAGTATTCGACCCACGGGATCATGTACGACAGCGCCGAGATGTACGAGAACGCCGCCAGCGTGCCCGGCATCGAAACCGAGATCTTCGCCGAGGCCTGCCGCCAGGCGAAGGTGTGGGGCGTGTTCTCGCTGACCGGCGAGCGGCACGAGGAGCACCCGAACAAGGCGCCCTACAACACGCTCATCCTGATGAACGACCAGGGCGAGATCGTCCAGAAGTACCGCAAGATCATGCCGTGGACACCCATCGAGGGTTGGTACCCGGGCGATCGTACCTACGTGAGCGACGGGCCCAAGGGCATGAAGATGAGCCTGATCATCTGCGACGACGGCAACTACCCCGAGGTCTGGCGCGACTGCGCGATGAAGGGGGCCGAGCTCATCATCCGCTGCCAGGGCTACATGTACCCGGCCAAGGAACAGCAGATTCTGATGTCCAAGGCGATGGCCTTCGCCAACAACACCTACGTGGCGGTGGCCAACGCGGCGGGTTTCGACGGCGTGTACTCGTACTTCGGCCACTCGGCGCTGATCGGCTTCGACGGCCGCACGCTGGGCGAATGCGGCACCGAAGAAATGGGCATCCAGTACGCGGCGCTCAGCAAGTCGCTCATCCGCGACTTCCGCAAGCACGGGCAGTCGGAGAACCATCTGTTCAAGCTGGTGCACCGCGGCTACACCGGCATGATCAATTCGCGCGAGGGCGACAAGGGCGTGGCCGACTGCCCCTACGAGTTCTATGGCAAGTGGATCGCCGACCCGCAGGGCACGCGCGAGATGGTCGAGTCCTTCACGCGCAGCACGGTCGGCACGGCCGAGGCGCCGATCGAGGGCATCCCGAACGAAGACACCGCGAACCAGCACCGCTGAAGCCGAGCCGATGGCGGACCCGCTCGCGCCCTGGCGCATCGACGCCGAGCCGTACTACCGCGCGCTGGGCGACGAGTGCGCGTTGTTCGCGGCGGCCTACGCGCAGCGCCTGCCGGTGCTGCTGAAGGGGCCGACCGGTTGCGGCAAGACGCGTTTCGTCGAGCACATGGCGTGGCGCCTGGGCAAGCCGCTGGTCACCGTGGCCTGCAACGACGACACCAGCGCCGGCGACCTGGTCGGCCGCTGGCTGTTCGAAGGCGGCGAGACGCGCTGGCAGGACGGCCCGCTGACGCTGGCCGCACGCCACGGCGCCCTCTGTTACCTCGACGAGATCGTCGAAGCACGCGCCGACACGGCGGTCGTCATCCATCCGCTGACCGACACGCGCCGCATGCTGCCGGTCGAGCGCCACAACGAATTGGTGCATGCGCACCCGGACTTCGCGCTGGTCGTGTCGTACAACCCCGGCGGCACCGCGATGCTCAAGCCATCGACGCGACAGCGCTTCTGCGGGCTGGAGTTCGGTTACCCCGACGCGGAGGACGAGGCCGAGATCCTGGTGCGCGAGAGCGGCGTCGATGCGTCGATGGCGTCGACACTGGTCGCGCTGGGCCGGCGCTCGCGGCGGCTGGCGGGCCACGGGCTCGACGAGGGCGCGTCCACCCGCATGCTGGTGCGGGCGGCCACGCTGGTGCGCGCGGGCGCCGACCCGGCCGCGGCCTGTCGCATGGCCCTGGTCGCGCCGCTCACCGACGATGCCGCGCTGCGCGATGCGCTGGTGGCGGCGGTCGATGCCGCCTTCTGACGACCACGGTGCGGGTGCGCCGGCGGCAGCATGGCGCCAGCCGGTCGGGCCCTACCTGCGCCTGTTGTGGAACCTCGCGCCGCCGTTGCTGCACCTGCCCGCAGGCGGTCCGGGCGGCGACGCACCGGCACCGTTCCTGTCTGCGCGCGGCCTGCACCTGCCCGATGCACCGGCCGACACGATGCGAGCCGCCGCCGCCCACGCCGCCGCGCACCTCGTCTTCTCGCCGCGCATCTTCGTGCGCCATGGCGTCGCGCCGATCACGCAGGCGCTGATCGGCCTGCTGGAAGACGCGCGGGTCGAGGCACTGGCGTGGCGCCAGCTACCGGGGTTGAGGCGTCTGTGGACACCGTTGCACACGGCCGAGCCACACGATGGGGACGACTTCGAAACCTTGCTGCTGCGCCTGTCGCGTGCACTGATCGACCCGACCTACGACGAGCCCCATCCGTGGGTGCGCAAGGGAAGGGCGCGCTTCGGCGAGGCGGTGGTGGACCTGTCGTACGCCTCGGCCTTGCGCGCGATGGCCTCGGCGCTCGGGCATGACCTGGGCCAGATGCGCGTGGCCTTCGACCCGCGGCGCTACCGGCCGGGGCCGGACTATCGCGACGACAACCGCTGGCTGTGGGCCGACACGCCCGACACTGCCGAAGGCGCCGCCCCGCCGCGCTTGGCAGCCCTTGCGTCTGCGCGTCTGGGCGACGTCCCCGCGCCGCCGGTGCCGCCTGAGGCTGTGCCATGGCGCTACCCCGAGTGGGACGAACGCATCGCGCGCTTGCGGCGCGACTGGTGCACCGTGACCGAACAGCATCCGCTGTCGCGGTCGAACAGCGCACCCCCGGACATCGGCGATGTGCAGGCGCTGGCCGCCGTGCTGCGGCGCGCGCTCCGCATCCCGCGCTTGCAGCAACGCCACGAGCGCGAAGGCGACATGCTCGATCTCGATGCCGCGTTGCGTGCCGTCATCGACAGGCGCAGCGGCTTCGCAGACGAGGCGCGCGTCTACCGGCGCCGCGCGCGCGTGCCAGCGAGCGGCGCCCTGTTCGTGCTGATCGACTGTTCCGCATCCAGCGCTTTGCCCGTCGGGCCGCCGGGCACGCCGACCCGCCTGGCCCTGCAGCAGCAGGCCGCAGCGCATCTCGCGATGGCAGCCGAGGCGGCCGGCTGGCGCGTGGCGGTGCAAGGCTTCTGCTCGGACGGGCGGCACGGCGTGGTGCAGTGGCGCGTCAAGGACTTCACCGAACTCTGGAGCGGCGCGTCGGCGTCACGCCTGGGCGCGCTGCACAGCGATCGCTCCACCCGGCTGGGCACCGCGCTGCGCCATGCCACGCGCCTTCTGGTGGGCGAGAACGCCGATCGCAAGTGGCTGTTGGCGATGACCGATGGCGATCCGCACGATGTCGACATCCACGACCCGCGCTATCTGCCCACCGACGCGCGCCATGCGGTGCGCTCGGCCGAGCGTGGCGGCGTGCGCTGTGGGTGCCTGCTGCTTGCGGCGGAGGGCGATGAGGCCGAGCGGCAGATGTTCGGCGCAGGCCGCAGTGCCCTGCTGCGCGATGCGGTCATGCTGCCGGCGGTGCTGTCACGCCTGTTCAACGCCACCCAGTAACTCTCACGACCCAACCGAGGCGCGGCTCACTGAGCCTCTTGCTTCAGCTTGCGCAGTTGCTCCTCGGCATGGTCGAGTTCCTGCCGAAGCGCTCGGGCTTCGCGCTCCAGTCGCTCGATGTTGGCTGTCCGCGTCTGCTCCGGCCCAAGGGTCCCGCAACGCGTCTTGACCGCGATCAGCGCCTCGGCCAGCTGCCGCCGCCGCAGCATCTGGCCTTTGGATTGCGCGAGGTCCATGTTCTGCTCGATCTCGGACTGCTCCGCCTTGCAAGCGCTGCGGTCGATCTGGCCCTGGGGCTGCGCGAGGGCGGGCGCTGCCAGCGTCAGCAGAAAGGCCATGCAAGAGAGATTCGCGCGCATACGGGTACCGAAGGGAAGGAGGTGTTGAGCATGCCTGCAACTTCCCCGGTCGGTCTGACAAGACCTCGGTGACCTGGGAAAGGCTCGACCGCTGCGGCGCAAAAAATTAAATGACACATGTGCCCTTCAACTTGCAAGGTGCGTTGCCGATATCTCCGTGATTGACCCCATCGGAGACCCGCCCCCTCATGAACGCCTCGACCGACATGCACGTTGTTTCTTCGCAGGAGGACGCGCGCACGGCGGCCTTGCTCGGTGCCCTGGAGCAGGTGCAGGCCGTGGTCGAATTCGACCTCGACGGCCGGGTCCTGCGCGCCAACGGCCTGTTCCTGGACCTGATGGGTTACAGCGCCGAGGAGGTCCAGGGGCAACACCATCGCATCTTCTGTCCGCAGGAGGTGGTGTCGAGCAGCGATTACGGCGCGATGTGGGCGGCCCTGCGCGCTGGCGAAGTGCGCAAGGACATCTTCCATCGCGTGAACAAATCAGGGCAGCAGGTCTGGCTCGATGCCTCCTACAACCCGGTGCGCGACAGCGACGGCCGCGCCGTGGGCGTGGTCAAACTCGCGACGGACGTGACCCGGCAGCGCATCCAGCAGGCCGACTACGAGGGCAAGATCGCCGCGGTCGATCGGGTGCAAGCCATGATCGAGTTCGACCTGACGGGTCGCATCCTGCATGCCAACCAGAACTTCCTCGATGCTTTCGGCTACGGGCTGGAGGAAGTGATCGGGCAGCATCACCGCCTGTTCTGCGAGCCCGAGTTCGCCGCCTCGTCCGAGTACGTCGGCTTCTGGAGCCAGCTGGCACGCGGTGAGTTCAATGCCGGGCGCTATCGCCGTCTGGCCAAGGGGGGCGCCAGCGTGTGGATCCAGGCGTCCTACAACCCGATCCTTGACGCCGCCGGCAAGCCCTACAAGGTCGTCAAGTTCGCCACCGACATCACGCGCGAGATGGTCAAGGCGGCAGAGACCAAGGGCAAGGTCGATGCCATCGGCCTGTCGCAGGCCGTCATCGAGTTCGACATGCAGGGCCAGGTGCTGGCCGCCAACCCGAACTTCCTGCGCACCATGGGTTACACGCTGGCCGAGATCCAGGGCCGCCACCACAGCATGTTCTGCGAGCCGGGGCTGGCGCAGAGCCAGACCTACCGCGACTTCTGGGCCGATCTGGGCGAGGGCAAGTTTCAGAGCGCGCGCTATCGCCGCGTCGGCAAGCACGGCGCCGAGGTCTGGATCCAGGCCACCTACAACCCGATCCTCGGACCGGACGGCTTGCCCTACAAGGTGGTGAAGTACGCAGTCGACGTGACGGCGCAGGTTCTGCGCGAACGTGCCGTGGCGCAGAAGGTGGAAGACATCACGCGGGTGCTGCACGCGATGACCGCGTCGATCAAGCGCCTGGCACGGGGCGCCGAGCGATCGTCCGAACTGGCGCAGCAGACGCAGCGCGAGGCGGGCGAGGGCAGCGAGCTGGTGCGGCGCTCGCGCGACGCCATCATCGCCATCGACCGCTCGTCGGCCGATATCCACGAGATCGTCGACACCATCAGCGACATCTCGAGCCAGACGCATCTGCTCGCGTTCAATGCCGCCATCGAAGCGGCCCGCGCGGGCGAGCATGGCGTGGGCTTCTCGGTCGTGGCCGACGAGGTGCGCAAGCTGGCCGAGAAATCGTCGATGGCTGCCCGCGAAATCGCCAAGCTGATCAACCAGACCGTCACCCGCGTCTCCGAGGGCACCCGTCATGCCGAGGAGGTCGACGCGGCCTTCGCGCGCATCCTGGGGGCGGTGGAGAACACGACGCGCTCCATCGACGACATCCGCAGCGCCACGCTCGAACAGGAAGGCTCGACGCGCGACGTCGCCCAGTTGCTCGAAGCGCTGCAGGGGCGTGACGCGCCACGCGTGCCGGCATGAAGCCCGCGCCTGCGGGCCTGCGGCCGGCCGCGGCGCCGGCCACCCCGGGCGCCGGCGCGTACGTGCAGGTGCGCGTCGGTCGCTGCCACATCGCCATCCCCGTCGACCAGGTGCGGGAGGCGCTGCCGATGCCGCCCGAAGGGCTCACGCCGTTGCCACGGCGCAGCGGCGCGCTCCTGGGGCTGGTTCATGCATCGGGCGTTCCGGTGCCGGTGGTCGCTTTGGAACGCTGGCTTCCCATCGATGCGACGGCCGAGACCACGACCCAGCGCCTGCTGGTGCTGCAGCATGCCGATGGCCTGCTCGCCCTGCGGGTCGATGCGGTGCTGGGTGTGAAAGCTGCGTTGCCCGCGGGCGCCCACCAAGTGCATCACGCCGACGACGATGACGAGCTATTCGACGCGGTCGTCCCGGCTGCCGAAGGCATGCCGGCCCTGTGCCGGCTCGAAGTCGGGCGCTTGATGCGTCTGAGCCAGGTGTGGTGTGCCGATGCACCGGCCGATCGGTGCCTGCCGCCACCGTCAGCCGCAGCGGGTGCGGGTGCGGGTGGGGCGAGCGCCGGGGCCGCTGCAACGCTGCGTCATGCCGTGTTCCAGATCGCCGACGAGCGCTGGGCTGTCCCGGTCGGTGTGCTGGAGCGGGTGGTGCCTTTGCCGGCCATCGAACTCGCCTTGGGTGGCGAGAGGCGCAACTGGGCCATCGCGGAATGGCAGGGACGCAAGCTGCCGCTGATCGACATCAGTGCCGGGCGTGCCGCCAGCAGCCCGGCATCGGCGCCGTGGATGGTCGTGGTTGGCGGCGGCACGCTGGCGCTGGGCCTGACGGTGACGGCCTGCCTGCAATTCGTCGATCTGGCGCCCGATGCCTGTGCATCCACCCCGGACGATGAACTGCTCGCCGGCATTGCCGTGCTGGCGGACATCGGCAAGCTGCGCGTGCTCGACCCGGCCAAGCTGTTCCACCTGACGCCGGAAACCTCCATCAGCCGGGTGTCCGCAGCGGGCTCGACGGGCGCGGCCAACGCGCCGAGCGATGCGCCCGAGCCCGTGCCCTACCTGGTCTTCGAGGCAGATCAGCGCTATGCCTCGCCTGTCGAGGGCATCGTCGGCGTGGTCGAACTGCCCGACGCGACGCGCGAGGATCTGCGCACCGGCGAGGCCGCCGTGCTGGCGTGGCGCGGTCAGACGCTGCGCGTGGTCAACCTGCCGACGCTCAGCGACGCAGCGCGCGCCGACGGTCGTGCCGAGGCGCGGCTGGCGGTGCTCGTTCAGCCGACCGACCGCACGGCGCCGCCGCTGGGCATCGCGATCAAGCGGCTGACCGACTGGCTGCCGGCACACAGCGCCTGGCGCAGCGGCATGCGCATGGGCGGCCTCGGCGCGTTCAGCCTGATCGACGCACCGGGCTCGCCAGACGTCGCCAGCGTCGTGGTCGTGGACCTGGCGCAGATGGCCTATCTGCTCGACTGACCCCGACTGGCACGGCCCTTTTTGAATGACGAGACATCCATGACACCTGCACCTACGCTCCCCGACGAGGACGCGCGCCTTCGCGCGTTGCACGCCCTGAACCTGCTCGACACGCCGCCGGAGGAGCGCTTCGACCGCGTAGTGCGCTTCGCGGCCGAGCAACTGGACATGCCGATCGCGCTCATGACCCTGATCGACCGCGAGCGCCAGTGGTTCAAGTCGTCGCGCGGCATGAAGGTGGAACAGACCGGGCGCGATGTGTCCTTCTGCGGCCACGCGATCGTGACATCGGGCCTCTTCATCGTCGAAGACGCCCACTGCGATGCACGTTTTGCCGACAACCCGCTGGTCACCGGCGATCCGCATGTGCGCTTCTACGCTGGGGCGCCGCTGAGCGCCCCCGATGGCCATCGCATCGGAACACTCTGTGTGATCGACACCGAGCCCCGCAGCGTCGGCCCGCTGGAACTGTCGATCTTGGTGGCCTTGCAGGCGCTGGTCAACGACACCATTGCCGGCGTGGAGGAGGCGCAATGAGCGCGGCATTGCCTGGCGTTCTGCTGGTCGAACCGCAGTTCGTGCTGCGTCGCACGCTGGTCTCTGTCGGCCGCGATCTGTCCATCGTGGCTTTTCATGAAGCCGCCCATCTGGAACGTGCCCGAACCTTGCTCCTTGCCCAGGCGTACCAGGGGATGGTCTTGGACTTTCAGGATTCCGAACGCGCCCTGGCGCTGCTTCGCGACTTGCGCGACGGCCGTTTCGCGACCGCGCCCGATGCCCACGTCGTGGTCATCGCCGCCGTGCTGCAGCCGGAGGACGAAGGCCGCCTGCGACATCTGGATGTCGCTGCGACGCTGCGACGCCCCTTCAAGATCAGCCAACTGCTCGATTGTCTGGCGGGGCTCGGCGATCGTCAGGGCGCGGCGGCCGCAGAGCCGGTCAGCGTCGCGTCCTGATCGTCGACCCGCGCAGCAGCGGGCCCCGCGTCAGCGCACCACCCGCCCGTCCGCCGTCACGGTCACCAGCTCGATCCCCCAGGCCGCGTCGCGCGCTCCGGCGCGCAGGTTGATGCGGTAGCCGCCGACGTCGTAGGCCGTCATGCCCGACAGCGTGCGCTGCAGGGCCGGCACCGTGAAGTTGCGCCCGGTGCGGCGGATGCCTTCGGCCAGGGTCTTGGCGGCGATGAAGCCTTCGAGGCTTTCATACGTCGGCGTCTGGTCGGAGTTGTCGATGGCGGCGTTGTACTCGCGCACGACGGCCACGGCGGTGCTTCGCGGCGAAGGCACCACCTGGGAGATGACCACGCCGCGGATGTCCTTGCCGAGCGCGATGAAGAGCGGGTTGAGGCCGACCACCGAGTAGTTCATGAACAGGCCGACGTAGCCGGTCTTGCGCATGGCCTGGATGACCGCGGCCGTGGTCTGGAACAGCGCCGCCTGGATCACGACCTGCGGCTGCAGCTTGTGGAGGCTCGCCACGGCAGCGTCGACCTGGGTGCTGCCGGCCGGCACGAAGGCGGAGCCCACCAGCGGCGGCAGCTTGAGCTCGGCGATGGCGTCGTTCACGGCCTGCAGGCCGGCGCGGCCCAGCGGGTTGTCTTCGGCCAGCACGGCGATGCGCGACTGGCCGATGGTGGCGCAGTGCCGCACCATCTTGAAGGCCTCGTCGGCCATGCTCGGGCGGACGTGGAACACGTTGGCGTGCGCCTCGTCGCGCAGCGCGTCGGCCGCACCGAAAGGCGCGAAGAAGAGGGCGCCTTTTTCCTGCGCCACCTTGGCGCCGGCATTGCTGCTGCCGGTGCCCACGAAGCCGAACAGCAGGTCGGCGCCATCGGCCAGCAGTTTCATGGCGTTGCTGCCCGCACGCGTGGCGTCGAAGCCGTCGTCGATCTGCCGCAGCTCGATGTGCTGGGCCGGATGGGCGTCGTTGAAGGCGTCGACGTAGAGCTTGGCGCCGCCGGCGAAGGCCATGCCGATCTCGCTGCCGGCGCCGGTCAGCGGCACCGACTGCCCCCACACGATGCGACGCGCGGGCGCTGCGGGTGCCGTCTGCGCGCGCAAGGGCGCACTCAGGCCAATGCCGATGCAGCCGCCGGTGAGCGCCAGCCATTGCCTGCGCGAAAAAGCCATGAGCAACCCCAGGAATCAATTGGTAACAAAGGATACGCAATGACCGTGCCCGGCTGGACAGGCGGGCGCTCAACTTTTGGCCGTGGCTGCCGATAAATACACGGAAGCTTTTCTCCACTTGGCAACCCTCAGGCCCTCATGAAACTCCGCACCCGAATCCTCCTTCTTTGTGCGGCAGCCTTGCTCAGCATGCTGGTCCTCGCCGCCGTCTCTCTGTCGACGCTTCGCCAGACGATGACGAAGGAGCGCACGGCGCAGCTGTCGACCCTGGTGGTGCTGGCGCAGGCGTCGCTTGAAAAGCTGCACGCCCGCGAGAAAGCGGGCGAACTGACGCGCGAGCAGGCTCAAATGGAGGGCAAGAAGATCATCGGCAGCCTGCAGAAGGACGACCTGTACTTCTTCGTGCGCGGCTATGCCGACGACGTGAATCTGGTGCACCCGAACCCCAAGCGGGTCGGCATCGTCGACGCCAAGGGCGGCAAGGAAGCCGGGGAACGTTACCGCGCGGCACTCGCCGGCAAGAAGATCGCCACGCTGACCGCTTTCGGCACCCGGCCCGGTACCAAGGACGAAGTCGAGAAGCTTTACGCGATCGTCCGCTTCGAACCCTGGGATTGGATCGTCGGCTTCGGCGACTACATCGACGACATCCAGACGGCCTTCTGGCGCAGCGCTGCCATGCTCCTGGGCATCGGTGCCGTCCTCATGGCGATCATCGGCGGGATGGGCTGGCGCATGGCGCGCAAGCTCTACCGGCAACTCGGCGGTGAGCCCGACTACGCAGTCGAGGTGGTGCAAAAGATCGGCGGCGGCGACCTGGGCGTGGCCGTGCGGGTCCGCCCCGGCGACGAGGCCAGCCTTCTCCATGCGATGCACCAGATGCAGCAAAGCCTGGCGGGCACGGTGGCGGAGATCCGTGGGTCGACCGACACCATCGCGACCGCCTCGGGTCAGATCGCTTCGGGCAACCAGGACCTGTCGTCGCGCACCGAGCAGCAGGCCAGCTCGCTTCAACAAACGGCCGCCTCGATGGAGGAGCTCACCTCGACGGTCAAGCAGAACGCCGACAACGCCCGCCAGGCCAATCAACTGGCAGCCTCGGCCTCGGAAGTGGCCGTGCGCGGCGGCAGCGTCGTCGGCCAGGTGGTCGGCACCATGAGCGCGATCAATGCATCGAGCCTGAAGATCGTCGACATCATCTCGGTCATCGACGGCATCGCCTTCCAGACCAACATCCTGGCGCTCAATGCCGCGGTGGAGGCGGCGCGGGCCGGTGAGCAGGGCCGCGGCTTCGCGGTGGTGGCCTCGGAAGTGCGCAGCCTGGCACAGCGTTCGGCGGCGGCGGCCAAGGAGATCAAGACCCTCATCGACGACTCGGTGGGCAAGGTGGGCGCGGGCAGCGCGCAGGTCGCGGAGGCGGGGCGCACCATGGACGAGATCGTGGCCAGCGTCCGGCGCGTGACCGACATCATGGGCGAGATCAGTGCCGCGAGCCACGAGCAGACCCAGGGCATCGACCAGATCAACCAGGCCATCACGCAGATGGACCAGGTCACGCAGCAGAACGCCGCGCTGGTCGAAGAAGCCGCGGCAGCCGCCGCCTCGCTGCAGGAACAGGCCGGCAGCCTGGTTCAGGCGGTCAGCGTCTTCAAGGTTTGATTCAGCGCCGCACGAAGACCAGGTCCCAGACCCCGTGGCCCAGCTTGAGGCCGCGGTTCTCGAACTTCGTCAGGGGCCGGTAGTGCGGCTTGGGTGCGTAGTCGGCGGCGCTGTTGCGCAGCAGCGGTTCCGCCGACAGCACCTCCAGCATCTGCTCGGCGTAGGGCTGCCAGTCGGTGGCGCAGTGGAGGTAGCCGCCGGGCTTCAGCCGATCGGCCAGCTTGGCCACCAGCGGCGACTGAATCAGCCGGCGCTTGTTGTGGCGCTTCTTGTGCCAGGGGTCGGGAAAGAAGATGTGCACGCCGGCCAGCGTGCCGGTCGGCAGCATGTGGTCGAGCACGTCGACCGCGTCGTGCGCGCAGATTCGGATGTTGGTCAGGCCCTGTTCGCCGATGCGCTTGAGCAGTGCGCCGACGCCGGGCTCGTGCACTTCGCAGCACAGGAAGTTCGTCTCGGGCATCACGGCCGCGATGTGCGCCGTGGCTTCGCCCATGCCGAAACCGATCTCGAGCACGGTGGGCGCCTCGCGGCCGAAGGTGGCGGCGAAGTCGAGCGGCTCGGCGCGGTAGGGCAGCAGGTAGGTCGGACCGAGTTCGTCGTAGGCGCGCTGCTGGCCGTCGGTGGTCCGGCCGCCGCGCTTGACGAAGCTCTTGAGACGCTGGCCGTAGCGGGGGTTGGTCGCGGCCGGGTCGGCGGCCTCGGCAGGGTCGATGGGGCCCGGTACGTCGGGAGGAAGGTCGGTCGCGGGCAGGTTTGTCACGGGCGCGAATTGTAGAGATCGCGCCAGGGGCCGATCCAGCCGGCCAGCGCATCGGCGGTGTTCGTGGCCGTTGTCGTGGGCAATCCGAGCGCCTGCGCAGCCGCATCGAGTGCTCGCAAGGCCGCGATGGGCGTGTCGAGATCGAGTGACGTCGCGCCGTTCTGCTTGGAGAGCTTCTGTCCGTCCGGCGCGAGCACCAGTGGCGTGTGCAGGTAGCTCGGCGTCGGCAGGCCGAGCGCACGCTGCAGCAGGATCTGGCGTGCCGTGTTGTCGGTCAGGTCTTCGCCGCGCACGATGTCGGTCACGCCCTGGTCGGCATCGTCGACCACCACGGCGAGCTGGTAGGCCCACGGGCCATCGGCGCGGCGCAGCACGAAGTCGCCGACCTCGGCGGCGACGTCCTGGCGTTGCGGGCCAAGGCGCCGGTCGCTCCAGGGGAGGTCGTGCACCGCCGGGTCGGGCGGCGGGGCGAGCGGTTCGACGGCGAAGCGCCAGGCGCGCGCGGACTTGCCGTGCAGGCCGTCGCGGCAGGTGCCCGGGTAGACGCGTTCACCGTGGCGCGTGTGCGTCACGCCGCGCGCCGCGAGCGCGGCATCGATGTCCTTGCGCGAGCAGCCGCAGGGGTAGGCGCGGTGCATGGCGACCAGTGCGTCGAGCGCCGCCTGGTAGCGCGCGCTGCGCTGCGTCTGCCAGACCGGCGTTTCATCCGGCAACAGACCGCAGGCCGCGAGTTGCCCGAGGATGTGCTCACCCAGCCCGGGCAGGCAGCGCTCGGTGTCGGCGTCCTCGATGCGCACCAGCCAGCGGGCCTGGGGGCCGCGCGCCCGCACGTCGAGCCAGCTCGCCAGCGCCGCCACCAGCGAGCCCGCATGCAGCGGCCCGGTGGGCGAGGGCGCGAACCGGCCGGTGGGCGTCACGCCACAGCGAGGGCCAGCGACAGGCCGGAGAGGAAGGCGTCTTCGACGCGGTGGCCCATGCACCAGTCGCCGGCCAGGCCGATGCGCGCCTTGGCGTCCCACAGGTGCGGCTTGCCCAGCGGGGCCTGGGTCTGCGCCTCCGGCCAGCAGCGGGCGCGGGCATAGTTGGGCGTGGCGTAGATGCCGGTGATCTCCGAGAAGGCGCGCAGCAGCTTGGCCTCGACGCGCGGCGCGTCGTCGCGCAGGTGCTCCTGCGACCAGGTCGGGCTGGCCTGCAGCGTCCAGCGCTCGACCGGATCGCGGCCCGGCTTGGACGATTCGCGCGCCAGCCAGGCCACCCGGTGGTGGGTGCTGCGCGCCGCGTTCCACTGCGGCCCCAGGTGCGACATAGTCGGCTGGTTGGCCTGCGGGAAGGCGATCATCAGCGTCCAGCAGGGGGAGGCATGCACCTTGGCGATGTTGCGTTCGAGCGAGGGCGCGACCTGGCTGCGGCCCAGCAGCAGCCGTGCGCGCGCCGGCGGAATGGCCAGCAGCACCGCGTCGAAACCGGAATGCACGGGCACGCCGGGGCCGCCGTCGGTGTGCAGCTGCCAGCGCTTGCGGTCGAGCGCGTCGGGCTCGATCTGCGTCACCTGCACGCCGGTGATCAGGCTGTCGCCCAGCGGCTTGGCCCAGGCTGCCACCACCGCGTCCATGCCCGGTTGGGCGACGTAATGCGGCTCGAGCGAAGGCAGGGCGGCTTCGGCCACGCGGCCGTGCGGGTCGAGCACGCGCACGAGGTTGGCGCTCCAGGGGCGGCAGAGCTTGGGCACGGTCTGCAGCGCGAGGGCGAAGCGCTCGTCGCGCACGGTGAAGTACTGCGCGCCGCTGTCGAAGCGGCCGAAGGCGGTCGATTCGCTGGCCATGCGGCCGCCCGCGCCGTCTTCCGCTTCGAACACCGTGACCCGGTGACCCGCCTGCACCAGGGTGCGTGCACAGGCGATGCCCGCCATGCCGGCGCCCACGATCGCGAAATGCTTCGGCGCCGGGCTGGCGGTTCGGTGACGGTCGGTCGGTGCGGAGGTGGTCATGACGGGTCTCTTTCTTTGAGGGGCGTGCAGGGCGAAATGGCCGCTGACTCTACATCGCCTTTCAACGGCCCCGGTGCTGCTCCAGCAAGGCGCGCTGGGTGCCAACGTGCTCGAACTGCGCGAGCCACCACGCGAGCGCGCGGCCAGGCCGCGCGGCCGAGCGCACCCGCCACGCCAGGTGCATCTGGCCGACCGGAACGCCGCGGTCGGTCTTCAACTCGACCAGGTGGCCGGCCTCGATGTAGGGGCGTGCCATCGCCTCCGGCAGGAACCCGCCGCCCAGGCCATGCAGCTGCGCGGCCAGCTTGGCCTGCATGTTCGGCACCGTGAGCACGTCCTGCCCGCCGATCAGGTTGACGTTCATCGTCGGCCCGGCGCGCGAGGAATCGGCCGCCGCCACGGCGCGATGGGCGCGCAGCGTGGCGTCGCTCAGCGGCTGCGGCAGCCGGGCCAGCGGGTGGTTCGGTGCCACCGCGTACACGAAGCGCAGTTCGCCCAGGGGTCGGGTGCGGATGCCGGGTGCGGTGAAGCCCAGGCTCGACGCGTCGAGCACCGAGCCGACGGCCAGGTCGGCCTCGCCGCTGGCCAGGGCCTCGACGGTGCCCAGCAGCGTCTCGTCGCGCAGCTTCAGGCGCGTGGGCGGCTCCAGCGCATAGAAGGCGCCGACCAGATCGAGCATCGGGTCGCGGGCGATCACGCTGTCGATCGCGATGGTGAAGAGGGGCTCCCAGCCGGTGGCCACGCGCTTGACGCGGTTGGCCACCGCCTCCAGGTCGGCCAACAGCCGCGGGGCTTCGCGCAGCAGTTCGGCGCCGGCCTCCGTGAGCCGCGCCTGGCGCGCGCTGCGGTCGAACAGCAGCACGTCGAGCGCGTCCTCGATTTGCCGCACGCGGTAACTCAGGGCGCTGGGCACCATGGCCATCGCGCGCGCGGCGCCGGCGAAACTGCCTGCGCGCACCACCGTCTGGAGCATGGCGAGGGCGTCCGGGGTCAGCACGTCGCGGGCGCTGGGCATGGCCGATCCTTCATTCAAATAAATCGAATGATGCCATCAAATCCAGGCGCCTTTGAACCGCCTTGGGCGCCCTAAAGTTCACTTCATCCGCTGCGCATACGGCGCGGCATCTGAAGGAGCCCGAAGGGCCAAGGAGTTCAACGATGTTGACGATTCGTAAATCCCAGGAACGCGGCTACGCCGATCACGGCTGGCTCAAGTCCTTTCACAGCTTCTCGTTCGCCGGCTACTACGACCCGGCCCACATGGGCTACGGCAACCTGCGCGTGATCAACGAAGACCGCGTGGCGGGTGGCGCCGGCTTCGGCACCCACGGTCACAAGGACATGGAGATCATCAGCTACGTGCTGTCGGGCGAACTGGCGCACAAGGACAGCATGGGCAATGTCGAGAGCATTCCGCCGGGCGACGTGCAGCGCATGAGCGCCGGCCGCGGTGTGATGCACAGCGAGTTCAACCACAAGGCCGACCAGACCACGCACTTCCTGCAGATCTGGATCCAGCCGAACGTCAAGGGCATCGAGCCCGGCTACGAGCAGAAGCAGTTCGACGCCGCCGACAAGCGTGGGCGCCTGCGCCTGGTGGCATCGCCGGACGGCAGTGATGGCTCGGTGACGGTGCATGCCGACGCGAGGCTGTACGCCGGCCTGCTCGACGGCGACGAGAAGGCATCGCTGACGCTCGATCCGTCGCGCAAGAGCTATGTGCACCTGGTGCGTGGCGAGCTCGAGGTCAATGGCGCGAAGCTGGCAACCGGTGACGCCGCGATGATCGAAGGCGAGACGCAACTGTCACTGAGCGCCGGCAACGACGCCGAAGTGCTGGTGTTCGACCTCGCCGCCTGATGTTCCCGCCGCTGCCCGTGGGCAGCGGTTTTTCTTGTTCAATTCTTATCAACCGCAGGAGTATTTCCATGTCCACCATCACCGCCAACCGCGCCCCCGGCGTCACCACCACCGGCAGCCAGGATGTCGTCGCCCTGATCGGGCGCGTGCTGATCGCCGCGCTCTTCATTCCGGCCGGCTTCGGCAAGCTCATGGGCTTTGCCGGCACCGTCGGCTACATCGGCTCGGTCGGGCTGCCGCTGCCGCAGGTCGCTGCCGCGCTGGCCATCCTGGTCGAACTCGGCCTGGGCATCATGCTGCTGGTCGGCTTCAAGACGCGCTGGACCGTCCTGGGCATTGCGCTGTTCACGCTGGTCGCCACCTTCGCCTTCCACAACTACTGGGCCATGCCGGCCGACAAGGCCTTCGTCAACCAGCTCATGTTCTTCAAGAACATCGCGGTGGTCGGCGGCCTGCTCACCGTCTGGGCCTTCGGTCCGGGCCGTCTGAGCGTCGACAAGCGCTGAGCGCTCGAGCCACCGCCTTTCCAACTCATCAGGAACACACATGTCCAAGATCGCCATCGTTTTTCATTCCGGCTATGGCCACACGCAGCGCGTTGCGCAGGCCGTCGCCGACGGCGCAGGCGCCGAGCTGATCACCATCGACGCCGACGGCAACCTGCCCGAAGGCGGCTGGGAAACGCTCAATGCGGCCGACGCCATCATCTTCGGCTCGCCCACCTACATGGGCGGTGCGAGCTGGCAGTTCAAGAAGTTCGCGGATGCCTCGTCCAAGGTCTGGTTCACCCGCGGCTGGCAGGACAAGGTCTTCGGCGGCTTCACGAACAGCGCAAGCCTGAACGGCGACAAGCAGGTCACGCTGCAGTACCTCAACACGCTGGCGTCGCAGCACGGCGGCGTGTGGGTGAGCCTGGGTTTGCCGCCGGCCAACACCAAGGCCGCCACGCGCAACGACGTGAACAACCTGGGTGGCTCGGTCGGCCTGCTGGTGCAGTCGCCGTCGGATGCCAGCGCTGCCGAAGTCCCGCAGGGCGACCTCGACACCGCGAAGCTCTACGGCGCGCGCGTGGCTGCCATCGCGGCTAAGCTTCGCGGCTGATCCACACCTCGATGCGCGGCCCGAGCCGCGCCGCCCCACGATGAACGAACTGCTCGTGCTCCAGCCCCACGACAAGGACCTCGGCGGTGGCTTCAAGGTCCGGCGCTTGCTGCCGGCCGCGAAGCGCCGTTCCGTGGGGCCCTTCGTCTTCTTCGACCACTTCGGCCCGGCCACCGAGACGCCGGGCAACCAGCACGACGTGCGGCCGCATCCGCACATCGGGCTGGCCACGGTCACCTATCTGTTCGAGGGCGCGATGATGCATCGCGACAGCCTCGGCAGCGTGCAGGAGATCCTGCCGGGCGCCATCAACTGGATGACCGCCGGGCGCGGCATCGTGCATTCGGAGCGCAAGCCCGAACGGTTGCTGGCTGACGAGTACGTCAACCATGGTCTGCAGCTGTGGGCGGCGCTGCCGCAGGCTTTCGAGGAGGTAGAGCCCAGCTTCATCCACACCGCGTCGAGCGCGATTCCCGAGTGCGAGGAGCAGGGCGCACAGGTGCGTGTGCTGATCGGCGAAGCCTTCGGCGCCGTGTCGCCGGTCAAGACCTTCGCACCCACGGTCTATCTCGACATGGCTTTGCAGGCGGGATCGAGCTTCGTGCTGCCAGCGCTGGCGGCCGAACTCGCGGTCTATGTCGTCGACGGGCACCTCGCCATCGACGGCACGCCGATCGACGCCCACACCATGGTGGCGCTGCCGGACGGGCAGGGCGCCACGCTGACGGCTGCGCAAGCCGTGCGGCTGGTGGTGATCGGCGGCGCGCCGCTCGACGGGCCGCGCTTCATCACCTGGAACTTCGTCTCGAGCCGGCGCGAACGCATCCTGCAGGCCGGCGACGACTGGGCCGCGCAACGCATGGGCCACGTGCCCGGCGAAACCGAATTCATCCCGCTGCCGGGCCACCCGTTCCAGGTGCAGAGCCCGACGCCGGACACGGGGACCACGCCGGTCTGAGCTGGCGCGGGATCAGCCCTTGCGGGCGAGGTCCGGGTCTTCGGCGGCCCGGGCGCTGGCGGCGTTGCCGGTCGCGCTCAGGTCGGGCGCCAGCGTGCGGCGCCCGTCGAACACGAAGCAGTCGCCGCGGTAGTGCGCACCACCGACTTCCTCGAAGTACTTGAGGATGCCGCCTTCGAGTTGCAGCACGTTGGCCACACCGGCTTCCCGCATCAGGATGGCCGCCTTCTCGCAGCGGATGCCCCCGGTGCAGAAGCTCACCACCGTCTTGCCCGCCAGTTCGTCCTTGTGCGCCAGCAGGGCGGGCGGGAATTCGGTGAACTTCGAGATGCGCCAGTCGATGGCGCCTTCGAAGGTGCCGTGGTCGACCTCGAAGGCATTGCGCGTGTCGAGCAGGGCGATCGGCTGGCCCGCGTCGTCGTGGCCCTGGTCGAGCCAGCGCTTGAGCGTGGCGGCCTCGACGCCCGGCGCGCGGCCGGCCGCGGGCTGGATCGCCGGATGGTCCATGCGGATGATCTCGCGCTTGACCTTCACCAGCATGCGGCGGAAGGGCTGCGTGGCGGACCAGCTTTCCTTGGTGTCGAGCGAGGCGAAGCGCGGGTCGGCACGCAGTTCCGCGACGAAGCCGCGGACGGCGTCCGGCTCACCCGCGAGAAAGAGGTTGATGCCTTCGGGCGCCACGAGGATGGTCCCCATGAGCGCGCGCGCACGGGCGTTGTCGAGCAGCGTGAGGCGCAGGGCGGCGGGGTCTTCGATGGCGCTGAAGAGATAAGCGGCGATGTTGAGGATGGGAAGCACGGGCGTGATTGTAAAAGTGCGCGCGTGGACCCACCGCGCGTGCAATGCCCCTCGGTTTGATGCGGCGCAAGCCGTTTGCCGATCAAAACGGCCTAGCATGCGGCCTGACCGTTCTGCGGCCTTTTTCCCTTCACGGACGACCCCCGCATGAGCATCCGCCTCCCTGTCCCCGACGCCCTTCGCCTGGTCGAGAGGCTCCTGCAGACGCAGCAGGTGCCCGACGACATCGCGCGTGACGTCGCCGAGCATCTGGTCGAATCCGACCGCGTGGGCTACGCGAGCCACGGCATCTCGATCCTGCCGGGCTACGCCAAGGCGCTGGCCGACGGCCAGCTCGACGGCACGGCGCGGCCGGAACTGCTGACCGACCGCGGCGCGTTCCAGGCCTGGCACGGCCACCACGGCTTCGGCCAGCACGTGGGCAAGCAGGTGATGGCCTCGGCCATCGATGCGGCGCGCAGCCATGGCCATTGCATCGTCACGCTGCGCGACAGCCATCATCTCGGCCGCATGGGGCACTACGGCGAGCAGGTGGCCGCGGCCGGCATGGTGTTGGCCGCCTTCACCAACGTGATCAACCGACCGCCCATTGTCGCGCCCTTCGGCGGCGCCGAGGCGCGGCTCACGACCAACCCGCTGTGCTTCGCCAGCCCGCTGCCGGATGGGCGCCCGCCGCTGATCGTCGACATGGCGACCAGCACCATCGCGCTCAACAAGGCGCGCGTGCTGGCCGACAACGGCGAATCGGCGCCGGCGGGCGCGCTGATCGATGCACAGGGCCACCCGACCCGCGACCCTGCCGTGATGTTCGGCAAGCCACCCGGTGCGCTGCTGCCTTTCGGCGCCCACAAGGGTTATGCGCTGGGCGTGGTGGCCGAACTGCTGGCCGGCGTGCTGTCGGGTGGCGGCACGATCCAGCCCGAGAACCCGCGCGCCGGTCTGGCCACCAACAACTTGTTCGCGCTGGTGTTCGACCCCGCATCGGCCGGCGCGCCGGCCTGGCAGGCGCACGAGGCCGGGGCGTTCATCGACTACTTGCTGTCGTGCCCGCCGCAGGACGGTGGCGAGGGCGTGCAGTACCCGGGCGAGTACGAGGCGCGTAACCGCGAGCGGCATGCCACCCACATCGAACTGGGGGAGGGGAGCTGGAAGGCGCTGGCGGACCTGGCGGCGCGGCTGGGCATCGACAGCGCCGCCTGATCGGCACTGCGCAGACGAGGGGCGCTCAGAAGCCTTCGGTCGTGACGGCGAAGCCGGTCCGGACCGCGTGGTCGACCAGGCTGTGCGTCTTGCGTGCGAGGCGCCACCAGCCCAACCCGACCAGCGCCGATGCCGCGGTGAGCGGCAGCGCCATCGGGTCGTCGAGCGCTGCCCAGACCGTCAGCCCGCAGAACAAGGCCCACACAATGGCCGCGCCTTCGGCGGTGTTCTCGCGCATCAGCAGAAACGGGACGGATTTCGGGTCGCCGTGCGCGCTGAAGAGACCATAGATGAAGGCCAGCACGGCGGTGCAACCGATGCCGAGCAGTTCGAGCCCCAGCACGACCGACGACGTGTCGTCCGCGGTGCGCAGCAGCGTGTGCATCGCGATGCACACCGCCAGCGCGCCACCGACGTGGAGTGCGAAGGTCCGCAGCAGCCAATAACACCGTACGAGCATCGCCTGTTCCTGGTGGTTCGCGACGCCGAAAATGCCTCGGCGTCTCAGCGATTCTGGATGGCTTCGGCCGGGCGCGCGGCCCTCCTTCGGCATAAGTTCACGTCCCCTGGGGGTATCGCTTTCGACCGATGCGAAATGGCGACGCGACCCTGCTGCGCAAGCGGTGGTGAATGCTGCCTAGCACACGCCGGTGCACCCCGCCCGGGCAGTCGGCTTCCTACAATGACGCGATGTTCGTGCACCTGCGTCTCCACACCGAATTCTCCGTCGTCGACGGTACCAACCGCATCGACGAAGTCGTCGCCGCCGCCAAGGCCGACCGCCAGCCCGCGCTGGCCATCACCGACCTGAACAACCTGTTCGGCGGCGTCAAGTTCTACAAGGAAGCGCGCGGCGCCGGGGTCAAGCCGGTGCTGGGCGCCGAAGTCTTTGTCGACGGGCTGGGCGAGCCCGGCGCGCTCACCCGCATCATCCTGCTGGTGCAGAACACCGAGGGCTATCTGCACCTCTCCGAGCTGCTGGCGCGCGCCTGGACGCAGAACGTGAGCCGCGGGCAGGCGCAACCGGCCTGCAAGCTGGCGTGGCTGCAGGAACTCAATGGCGGGCTGATCGCGCTGTCGGGCGCGCAGGCCGGCCCGTTGGGCGCTGCGCTGCTGCAAGGGCAGGCGGAGCGCGCGGCCGAAGTCGCGCTGCAGCTCGCGGGCCTGTTCCCGCATCGCTTCTACATCGAGCTGCAGCGCGCCGGTCGGCCGGAAGACGAGCCGCATGTGATCGCGGCCGTGCAACTGGCCGCGCGGCTGAGCCTGCCGGTGGTGGCCACGCACCCGGTGCAGTTCGCCCAGCCCGACGACTTCGAGGCGCACGAGGCGCGCGTCTGTATCTCCGAGGGCGAAATCCTCGGCAACCCGCGTCGCGTGCGCAAATTCACCCGCGACCAGTACTTCAAATCGGCCGCCGAGATGGAGTCGCTCTTCGCCGACGTGCCGAGCGCCATCGCCAACACGGTCGAGATCGCCAAGCGCTGCAATCTGACGCTGGTGCTCGGCAAGCCGCAGCTGCCTGACTTTCCGACGCCCTTCGTCAGCGACGGCGTGCGCATGCCGATCGACGAGTTCTTCCGCGTCGAATCCTTCGAGGGTCTCGAGGCGCGCCTGGCGCACCTCTACCCGGACGTGGCCAAGCGCGACGCCGAGCGACCCCGCTATGTCGAGCGGCTCGAGTTCGAGATCAACACGATTTTGAAGATGGGCTTTCCCGGCTACTTCCTGATCGTGGG
Source organism: Variovorax restrictus (assembly GCF_051216715.1). Lineage (NCBI taxonomy): Bacteria > Pseudomonadati > Pseudomonadota > Betaproteobacteria > Burkholderiales > Comamonadaceae > Variovorax > Variovorax restrictus. The sequence goes on along the minus strand of NZ_JBPJZH010000001.1, from coordinate 2,674,748 downwards.
CGACTTCATCAAGTGGGCCAAGGGCAACGGCTGCCCGGTCGGCCCGGGCCGGGGGTCGGGGGCAGGATCGCTGGTGGCCTACGCGCTGAAGATCACCGACCTGGACCCGCTCGAATACAACCTGCTGTTCGAACGTTTCCTGAACCCCGAACGCGTTTCGATGCCCGACTTCGACATCGACTTCTGCCAGGGCAACCGCGACCGCGTGATCGACTACGTGAAGGACAAGTACGGCCGCGACGCCGTCAGCCAGATCGCCACCTTCGGCACGATGGCCGCACGCGCCGCCATCCGCGACGTGGGCCGCGTGCTGGACATGAGCTACATGTTCTGCGACGGCATCAGCAAGCTCATCCCGAACAAGCCGGGCAAGCCGGTGACGATCCAGTACCCGCCGGCCAATCTGTCAGAAGCCGACAAGGAGAAGTACGCGATCGCCGCCGAGCCGCTGCTCGCCGCCCGCATCGAGAAGGAAGAGGAAGTGCGCATGCTCGTCGAGCTCGCGCAGAAGCTCGAAGGCATGACCCGCAACATCGGCATGCACGCGGGCGGTGTGCTCATCGCGCCGGGCAAGCTGACCGACTTCACGCCGCTCTACCAGCAGCCGGGCAGTGACTCGGCCGTGAGCCAGTACGACAAGGACGACGTGGAGGCCGTGGGCCTGGTCAAGTTCGACTTCTTGGGCCTGGCCACGCTGACCATCCTGGAGATCGCACGCGAGTTCATCGCCAAGCGCCACAAGGGCCAGGAGGGCTTCAACTACGAGGACATCAAGCTCGACGATGCGGCCACCTACCGGCTCTTCTCCGACGGCAAGACCGAGGCGGTGTTCCAGTTCGAATCGCGCGGCATGCAGGGCATGCTCAAGGACGCGCGGCCGACCCGGCTGGAAGACCTGATCGCGTTGAACGCGTTGTACCGACCCGGCCCGATGGACCTGATCCCCAGCTTCGTGGCGCGCAAGCACGGCCGCGAGGAGGTCGAGTACCCGCATCCGGCGGTGGCCCACATGCTGTCCGAGACCTACGGGATCATGGTCTACCAGGAACAGGTGATGCAGACCGCGCAGATCCTGGGCGGCTACAGCCTGGGCGGCGCCGACCTGTTGCGCCGCGCGATGGGCAAGAAGAAGGCCGAAGAAATGGCCGAGCACCGCGAGAAGTTCCGCGCCGGCGCATTGGCCACGCACGGCATCGTCCAGGAGAAGGCCGACGAGATCTTCGACTTGATGGAGAAGTTCGCGGGCTACGGCTTCAACAAGTCGCACGCCGCCGCCTACTCGCTGCTGGCGTACCACACGGGCTGGCTCAAGGTCCACTACACGGCGGAGTTCTACTGCGCGAACATGACCGTGGAAATGGACGACACCGACAAGCTCAAGGTGCTGTTCGAGGACGCGGTCAAGAACTTCGGCATGACGTTCGAGCCGCCGGACGTGAACCGCGGCCGTTACCGCTTCGAGCCGGTCACCGACAAGGTGATCCGCTACGGGTTGGGCGCGGTGAAGGGCACCGGCCAACTGGCGGTGGAAGCCATCGTCAAGGCGCGGGAAGAGGGCGGCCCCTTCACCAGCCTGTTCAACTTCTGCGTGCGCATCGATCGCCAGCGCATCAACAAGCGCACGGTCGAAGCGCTGATCAAGGCCGGCGCCTTCGACGCCATCCAACAGAACCGCGCGTCGCTGGTCGCGTCGATCGATCGCGCCTTCGACTTCGCCGCGGCGACCGACGCGAACGCCGCGCAGGTCGACATCTTCGGCGACTGCGAGCACGGCTCTGCCGCGCAGGAGCCGGACCTGGTCGAGGCCACGCCCTGGGGAGTGAAGGAGCGTTTGACCTATGAGAAGACCGCCGTCGGCTTCTACCTGTCGGGCCACCTGTTCGACGAAGTGGCGCACGAGGTGCGGCGCTTCTGCAAGCGGCCGATCGACGAGCTGATGGACGGCCGCGAGCAACAGGTCATCGCCGGCATCGTGAGCGACCTGCGGGTCATCAACGGGCAACGCGGCCGGCTGGCGATCTTCAAGCTCGACGACAAGTCCGATTCGATCGAGGCGACGGCGGACCAGGCCGTGCTCGACGCCAACCGCAACACGCTCAAGGACGACGAACTCGTCATCGTCAGCGGCCGGCTGCAGCCTGGTCGCGGCGGCTTCGAGGCGCGCTTCCAGGTGCAGCAGGTCTGGGACCTCGCCGCCGCGCGCTGCCGCTTCGGCAAGTTCCTGCGGGTGGCGGTGAACGGCAAGGCGCCGGACATCGCCCGGCTGGTGAAGGACTTTCCGCCGCGCATCGAGGTGAGCGAGGCGGGGGAGCTGCGCAACGGGCTGCCGGTGCGTCTTTCGCTGGCGCGCAACGGGGCGCAGGTGGAACTGCAACTGGGGGAAAGCGCCAAGTTCTTCCCGACCGATGCCGCGCTGGCCAGCTGGACCGCGCAGGCCGAGGCCGGGAAGGCCGCCGTCGTCTACGACTGAGGGCGGCGATCCGCTGGCTCAGCTCAGCGTTTCGGCCGAAGCTCGAGGATGAGCGAAGGCGGGACGCGGCCGTCCACATCGCGCGGCAGCTTCTCGGTCTTCTGCAGTGCGCGCAGCGCCGCCTGGTCCCAGGCGGGCAGCCCGCTCGACTTGAGGAGCTTCGGCGTGCCGACGATGGTGCCGTCGGGCGCCAGACGCACGTCGAACTCGGCGGCTGGGTTGCCGCTGACCAGGTCGGCATCGGGAAACACCACGTTCGGTCGGACCACGGCAGCCACCTTGCCGCCGTAGCTGCCCGAAGGGCCCGACGACTTGAGCGCGGTACCCGTGGCGCTGTCGCTGCCACTGGCGCCGGCCAGGCCCTGCATGCGCTTGAGCGTGGCGGCGCGGTCGGCGGCGGCCTGCTTGGCGTCTGCTTCCTTCTTCTTGGCGGCGGCCGCAGCGGCGGCTTCGGCCTGCTGCTGCTGCTTGGCCTCGGCTTCCTTCTTCTTGCGTGCTTCGAGCTGGGCCTTTTCCTTGGCCTCCTGACGCGCCTCGGCCTCTTCCTCGGCGCGACGCTTGGCCTCGAGTTCCTTCTTCTCCTGGGCGGCCTTGCGGGCGGCCTCGGCCTTCGCCTGCTGCTGTTTGGCCTGCGCCAGTTCGCGCTCCTTCTGTTCTTTCTGTTCCTTCAACTTCTTCTCGCGCTCGAGCGCGATGTCGGGCTCGCGCGGCGGGGGCGGTTCGGGGGCGCGTACCTGCGGCGGCGGTGGGGGGGGCGGGGGTGGAGGAGGCGCCGGTGTCGGTGCCGGCGCGGGCGCCGGGGTCGGCGCAGGTGGCTGCGACAGGCGCGGCGCGGCTTGCTGGACCGTGGTCGACCAGATTTCCGCTTCGACCGCATCGCTTTCCGTGTCGCGCTTCCAGTTCACGCCCCAGGTCAGCGCAGCGATCAGCGCCACGTGCGCGACCAGGGCGAGCGCAATGGCGCGCGGCGTGCCGCGCGGCGGTGGGGGAGCGAACTCGGGGCGGTCTGCTGCGAGCGACATGCCTTACTTCGCGCCCGTCGTCGTGACCGAAAGGCCGACGCGCTCGACGCCGGCGCGCTTGAGTTCGTTCATCGCCTTCACGACTGTCTCGTACTTCACCGTCTTGTCGGCGCTGATGACCACGGGGCGCTGCGCGTCGCCATCTTGCGCCGCCTTCACGGCCGCACCGATCTGCGTGAAGGGCACGTTGGTGCCGCCGCTGCCGGTGGAGGGGTCCTTCTTGACCTGGATCTCGTCGTCGGTCTTGATGACGATCTCGATCGGCTTGTCGGGCTGCTTGTTGGCGCGGTCGACACTGGGCAGGTTGATCACGCTCGGCGTGATGAGGGGTGCGGTGACCATGAAGATGATCAGCAGCACCAGCATCACGTCGATGAACGGGACCATGTTGATCTCGTTGATCGTGCGGCGGCCGCGGCCGCGGGAGGAAACGCCGGGCATGGGGTCGGTCCGTTCTTGGCTGGATCAGCGGCCGGTGGCCGAGCCCTGCGACGCCACGTGCGTCGACAGGTTGCGCTGCAGGATGTTGGAGAACTCTTCGGTGAAGGTCTCCAGCGCGATGGCGATCTTGTCGATCTCGCGGGCGAATCGGTTGTAGCCGACCACCGCGGGAATCGCGGCGAACAGGCCGATGGCGGTGGCGACCAGCGCCTCGGCGATGCCGGGCGCCACGCTGGCGAGCGTCACCTGGGCGAGCGCGGCCAAGCCGGTGAACGCATGCATGATCCCCCACACCGTGCCGAACAGGCCGACGTAGGGCGACACCGAGCCGACCGTCGCCAGGAAGGACAGGTTGGATTCGGCCACGTCCATCTCGCGCTGGAAGCTCGCGCGCATCGCGCGGCGGGCGCCGTCGAGCAGGGTGGGCGCATCGGAGACGTTGCGCTCGCGCAGCTTCTGGTATTCGCGCATGCCGGAGGCGAAGATGCGCTCCATCGGGCCGGCGAACTTGGCGTTCTGCGCAGCCGACGAGAACAGCTCGTTCAGGCTGGTACCCGACCAGAACTCGCGCTCGAAATCGTCGTTGAGCGCGCGCATGCGCTTGAGCGCGAAGTACTTGCGGATGATGGCGGCCCAGCTCGCGATCGAGATGCCGATCAGCAGCGCCACGACCAGTTGCACGACGAAGCTGGCGTGCAGCAGGAGGTTGATGATCGAGAGGTCTTGGTTGTTCATGGCTTCAACGGTTGGGAGATGGAGCGGCATTCGCGCTCGAGGGTTCCCGCGACATCGGCAGGAATGCGCGACGGCCGCAGGGTGGCGGCGTCGACCCAGCCGATGCGGATCGTGCCTTCGCACAGCAGCAGGGTCGGCTCGTCCTTGGAGAGCACGCGCTGGGCGATTGTGGCCGACGCGGCGCCGGTCTGACGCAACTCGGCCGTAACAAGCAGTTCGTCGTCGAGGCGGGCCGGCCGGTGGTACTTGAGTTGCGTCTCGCTCACGACGAACATGCCGCCGCTTTGCTCGCGCAGCGCCTGCTGCCCGATGCCGAGGGAACGCAGCCACTCGGTGCGCGCGCGTTCCATGAACTTCAGGTAGTTGGCGTAGAACACGATGCCGCCGGCATCGGTGTCTTCCCAGTAGATGCGGATCGGGAACTGGAAACTCATCCGGCCAGTGTCTTCAGTCGCGCGATGGCTTCTTCGAGGTGCGCCATCGAGCTGGCCGTCGAGAATCGGACGAAGCGCGCCGTCTTGGCCGTGCCGAAGTCGCGGCCAGGCGTGACGGCGACGTGCGCACGCTTCATCAGCTCGAAGGAAAAGTCCCAGCTGCCGTCGATGCCGAGTTGGCGCGCGAAGGCGGAGCAATCGGCCCAGGCGTAGAACGCACCGTCGGGCACCACCGGCACGTCGAGGCCCAGCGCGTTCAGCTGCGGAATGAACCAGTCACGCCGCGCCTTGAATTCCGCACGGCGGCGTTCGTACTCGGCGATGCTCTCCGCCTCGAAGCAGGCGAGCGCTGCGTACTGCGCGACCGTGCTGGCGCAGATGAACAGGTTCTGCGCGAGCCGTTCGACCGCCGGAACGATGGCGTCGGGCACCACCAGCCAGCCGAGGCGCCAACCGGTCATGTTGAAGTACTTGCTGAAGCTGTTGATGCTGATGACCTGGTCGTCGATGGCGAGCGCAGTCTGGCCGAACTGGTCGTCGTGCGACAGACCGAGATAGATCTCGTCGATCAACGTGATGCCGCCGCGCTGGGATACCACTTCGTGGATGCGGCGCAGTTCGTCCGGTGCGATCGAGGTGCCCGTGGGGTTCGAAGGCGACGCCAGCAGCACGCCGCGCGTCTTGTCGGTCCAGGCGGCTTCGACCTTGTCTGCGCTCAGCTGGAAGCGTTCGGCGGCCGTGGTCGGCACGAGAACGGCACGGCCGTCGGCCGCCGTCACGAAATGCCGGTTGCAGGGGTAGCTGGGGTCGGGCAGCAGGATCTCGTCGCCGGCTTCGATCAGCGCCAGGCAGGCCAGCTGCAAGGCGGCGGAGGCGCCAGCGGTGATCACGATGCGCCGGGCCGGCACCTCGACGCCGAAGCGCTGGCGGTACCAGTCGCTGATGCGCTCGCGCAGCAGGTCGAGGCCCATGGCCTGCGTGTATTGCGTGGCGCCGGCGCGCACGGCGCGCATGGCCGCTTCCTGCACCAGCGGCGGCGCGGTGAAATCCGGCTCGCCGATGTTCAGGAAGATCATCGGGCGGTCGGTCGTGGCGACTTCGCGGGCCAGTGCACCGGCGGCCTTCGCGACCTCCATCACATAGAAGGGTTCGATCTTCTCGGCACGCGAAGAGATCCTCATGCGCGCGCCTTTCCGGACGCGCGATCCGCTTCGACCTCCAGGCTGCGCAGCTGCGGCGCCAGGCCGTTGAGCACGGCGTTGACGTACTTGTGGCCGTCGGTGCCGCCGAATTCCTTGGCGAGCTCGATGCATTCGTTGAGCACCACGCGCCACGGCACGTCGAGGCAGTGCTTGAACTCGTAGACGCCGATCCACATCACGGCATGTTCGACCGGCGAGATCTCGGCCAGCTTGCGGTCGAGCAGCGGCACGATCATCGCGTCGAGTTCGCTCTCCTCGCGGATCGAGCCGTGCAGCAGGGCGTCGTAGTGCGCGGCATCGGCCTTGTGGAAGCCGGCCAGGTCGCGCGTGAAATGGTCGATGTCGGTCGGGTCGTTGTGGCCCACCAGATGCTGGTACAGCGCCTGAAGGGCGAACTCGCGCGAGCGGCTGCGGTTGGACTTGGCGGCGGCCTTGCGTGCGCCGGTGGCCGTCAGGCCCGTGCGGCTTTGACGCGGCTTGGCGCTGGTTTCTTTGGGGGAGGAGTCGGTCATTTGAGCGTTGCCAGGAGGCGCGCCATCTCGACGGCGACCCGGGCTGCGTCGCGACCCTTGTCGGTCTGCCGCGCCACGGCCTGTTGGAGGTTTTCGGTGGTGAGGATCGCGTTGGCGATCGGCAGGTGCCCATCGAGCGCGACGCGGCTGACGCTCGCGCCGGACTCGTTGGCGACGAGCTCGAAGTGGTAGGTCTCGCCGCGGATGATGCAGCCCAGCGCCACCAGCGCGTGGTAGCCGCCGCGCCGCGCCATGGCCTGCAGCACGATGGGCACTTCGAGGGCGCCCGGCACCTGGACATGGTCGATGTCGTCCTCTTCCACGCCCAGCGCGATGAGTTCGCGCAGGCAGGCCTTCGCGAGTGCGTCGGTGATGTCCGCGTTGAAACGCGCCTGCACCACGCCGATGCGGAGGCCCTTGCCGTCGAGTGGCGCGTCGGCGCCCTTGTTTGCATGAAGCACGATGTCAGTCCTTGTGGATGTAGCCGGTGATTTCGATGCCGTAGCCCGCCGCCATGCTGGGCATGCGGCGCGGTGTGCCCAGCAGTTGCATCTTGTGCACGCCGCAATCGCGCAGGATCTGTGCGCCCACGCCATAAGTGCGCAGGTCCATGCGGCCGCGCTCGGGCGCCTGCGCGGGGCGCGCGGTGCCATCGAACTGGGCCAGCAACTCTTCGCCGGTTTCTCCGCAGTTCAGCAGCACGGCGACGCCCTTGTTCTGCGACGCGATGTAGGCCAGGCTGGCGTCCAGGCTCCACGAATGGAGCGAGCGGTTGACCTCGAGCGCGTCGAGCACCGACAGCGGTTCGTGCACGCGCACGGCCACAGCCTCGTCGGGGCCCCAGCTGCCGCGCACCAGCGCCAGGTGCACGCCGTTGCTCGGCTTGTCCTGGAAGGCGTGGGCGATGAAGCTGCCCCAGGCGGTGTTGATCTCGCGCGAGCCGACCTTGCGCACGAGTGACTCGGTGCGGCTGCGGTGCTCGATCAGGGCGGCGATGGTGCCGATCTTCAGGCCGTGTTCGGCGGCGAAGATCTGCAGATCGGGCAGCCGCGCCATGGTGCCGTCCTCGTTCATCACCTCGCAGATGACGGAGGCCGGCGAGCAGCCGGCCATGGCGGCCAGGTCGCAGCCTGCTTCGGTGTGGCCGGCGCGCATCAGCACGCCGCCGTCGACCGCCTGCAGCGGAAAGATGTGGCCGGGCTGCACCAGGTCGGCGGCGACGGCATTGCGGGCGACGGCCGCCTGCACGGTGCGCGCGCGGTCGGCGGCCGAGATGCCGGTCGTCACGCCCTCGGCGGCTTCGATCGACACCGTGAAGGCGGTGGAGTGCTTGGCGCCGTTGCGCGCCACCATCGGCGGCAGGTTCAGCCGCTCGCACATGTCGCGCGACAGGGTCAGGCAGATCAGGCCGCGGGCGTGGCGCGCCATGAAGTTGATCGAGTCTGCCGTGATGTGGTCGGCCGCGATGACGATGTCGCCTTCGTTCTCGCGGTCTTCCTCGTCCACCAGGATGACCATGCGGCCGGCGGCGAGCTCGGCCACGATCTCGCTCACGGGCGAGATGGGCGCGGGCGTGCGTCCGTTGCGGGTGCCCGCGATGGGCGTGACGGAGGCGTTCATGGTGTGTCTTTCTGCGGAACGGGGAGGGCGCCGGCCTGGAGCATGCGCTCCACGTAGCGCGCCACGGTGTCGATCTCGAGGTTCACTGCGCTGCCCGCCTGCAAGGTGCCGAGCGAGGTGTTCTCCACCGTGTGGGGGATGAGGTTGATGCTGATCTCGCTGCCGTCGGCCGTGTCGGTCACGGTGTTCACCGTCAGGCTCACGCCGTTGACGGTGATCGAACCCTTGTACGCCAGGAACCGGGCCAGCGCCTGCGGCGCCAGGATGCGCAGTTCCCAGCTTTCGCCGACGGGTGCGAAGCGCGTCACGCGGCCGATGCCGTCGACGTGGCCCGACACGATATGCCCGCCCAGCCGGTCGTCCGCGCGCAGTGCCTTTTCGAGGTTGACCGAGGCATCCTCTTGAGCGAGGCCGGCGGTCTTGTCGAGCGATTCGGCAGAGATGTCGATGGTGAACTGCTGCTGCGCCGGGTCGAGCGTGGTGACCGTCATGCAGGCGCCGTTGAGCGCAATGCTGTCGCCGAGGCCGACGTCGTCGAGATAGCCCGGCGGTACGGCGATGCTGAGGCGCTTGCCGTGAGAGGAGGAGCTTCCGAGGTTGCGTACGGCGGCGATGCGCCCTACGCCGGTGATGATGCCGGTGAACATTCCCGCATTTTCGCAGAGAACGCGGGAGCGCTCCCTGCGCGACCGAAGCTCAGAACAAATCGCGTCCGTGCACCCGCGCGAGGATGCGCAGATCGGGGCCGAAACGGTCGACTGCACGAAAGTCGAGGGCGAGGGCGCCGGCCAGTTCGGTCAGTGCGCCACCGGCGTAGGGCTGGCTCGCCATCCCGAAGCCGTCGCCCAGGAACTTGGGCGCCAGGTACACCAGCAGCTCGTCGACCAGGCCTTCTCGCATCAGCGACCCGTTGAGCTTGTGGCCGGCCTCCACGTGCAGTTCGTTGACCTCGCGCGCGGCCAGGTCACGCAGCATGGCAGCCAGGTCGACCTTGCCGTCGACGTTGGCCAGGACGGTCACCGTGGCGCCCTTGGCCTCCAGCGCGGCGGCGAGCGCCTCGTCGCGGCGGGCCGCGTAAATCCAGACCTGGCGGCCGGGGATGTCGAACAGCCGGGCGTCGGGCGGGGTCTGCAGACGGCTGTCGATGATCACCAGGTTCGGTTGGCGCGGCGTCTCGACGCCGCGCACATCGAGGCGGGGGTTGTCTTCGATCAGCGTGCCGACGCCGGTCAGCACCGCGCTGGCCCGCGCCCGCCAGGCGTGGCCGTCGGCGCGGGCGGCTTCGCCGGTGATCCACTGGCTGGCGCCATTCGCGAGCGCCGTCTTGCCGTCGAGCGACGCCGCGGTCTTCATGCGCACCCATGGCGTCTTGCGCACCATGCGACTGAAGAAGCCGATGTTGAGCTCGCGCGATTCGATGGCGCCGGGCCCGACCTCGACGTCGATGCCTGCCGCGCGCAGTCGCTCGAAACCCTGTCCGGCCACCAGCGGATTCGGGTCGGCGATCGACGCCACGACCCGGCGGATGCCGGCGGCGATCAGCGCGTCGCAGCACGGGCCGGTGCGACCGTGGTGGGCGCAGGGCTCCAGCGTGACGTAGGCCGTGGCACCTTCAACCGAATGGCCGCGCGCGGCGGCGTCGCGCAAGGCCATCACTTCGGCGTGCGGACCACCGACGGGCTGGGTGTGGCCGGTGCCGAGGACGTGACCGGCGGCGTCGGTGAGGACGCAGCCGACGGCAGGATTCGGAGAAGCTGTCTTTTGAGCCTGGACGGCGAGCTGAAGGGCCCGATCAATCATTGAACGAGCATAACCGGACCCTCGAAGACGCTATGCGCGCTAGCGGCCCCAGCATTCATCCGCCGTCGCGGTCGCGTCGGTCACCGCGCGGTCGTTCGCCTGGGTCAAGGTGAAGGTGCCGCATTTGTCGCCGGTCTGTGCACCCTGAGGTGTTGCTTTCAACAGGTAAGCGCTGTCGGAGGCGCTCTCCAGCGAAATGGCGTAGCGCCCGCCTTGCACGCTTTGCAAGGCCGTCGGGAAGCCACTGGTCGGATACACCCCGGTAGCCGTGGCGACGCGCTCGAGCCATTGCGCCGCCTGGAGAAGTCCAGCGCGTGCCTCAGCCCTGTGCCCGCGTCGCACGTACTCCTGGTAACTGGGCAGTGCGATGGCCGTCAGGATCCCGATCACGGCCACCACGATCATCACTTCGATCAAGGTGAATCCGAGGGGCGGCGAGGTTCTCCGGCGTGTCATGCGGGCGCCGGTCATTGCAGTTGCCTCCAGCTCGGATAGAGCGACACGCGCTTGGGCGGGGTCCTGACGGTCGATGGCTTTCCGTCGGGTCTGACGCCCGTTTCCGTGTTGCCATCTTTGCTTCGGAGCTCGACGCTGAGCGCGGTTTCGATTCTGGAACGAGAGTCGCCGGTCTCGGTGTACGCATAGATTTTCGAGTCGGGGCGAGCGCCGGAAATGGCGTTCAGGGTGGTCACATAGCGCTTGCTGGTGACGGAAGGCGCTTCGCAGGTTTCCTCATCCGGATTCGCAACGCCCTGGCCCGGAATCAAACTCGCAATGTCGACCAGGTCGCCTGCGAACCAATCGGGGTTGTCGACGGCGCGCTCGCGGCTGAGCGGAAGGTCCAGGAACCAGCCCCGCCGCGGGGGGGGCCCCGGTAGTCGACCGCGTTGGCGGAAACGGTCCACAGTGCGCTTTGCGAATCGGTGGTCGTCGCCGTCGAAGTGCCGCTGACGGTTTGCTCGGTCAACACCGTGCGGCCGCCTGTGATGGCGCTCGGAGACGAAAATTTGTCGTAGACCCCGTAGATGGTTTGCCGGCTTGTGTCGCCGCGATCGGCATCGGTGAGGTTCTTCCCGGTGGCGAAGACGATCATGAGTCCGCCGTCGGGGTGCGCGACCCAAAGGGGAGCCGTCGCGATGGGCTGTCGCTGAGCGGTCTGGGCACCGTCCTGGGCTACAAAAAGCGGGGCGCCCGAGAAGGCGACGTTCCATTCGCTCGCGTTGCGGCTGCTCAGGTCGAACTTCCACAGGTTGCCGCGCAGGTCGCCTGCGTAGACCGCATCGGGCGTGTTGTCGCCATTCAGATCCACAAGGCGAGGTGTGGACAAGCCATTGCCATTGCCACCCGTGCCATCGGCCGTGAGCTTGACCAGCTCCTTGCCCGCATCGAGATACTGGATCAGCAGCACCGCTTTTTCGCTGCTGCTGTTGTAGCCGTTGCCGATCACCAGCGCCCAGCGACCGTCGTTCATCTTGGTGATTTGCCGAGTGATGCTGGTATTGCCGCGCTCTCGGGCCGGTGTCCCCGTGATGTGCCCGATATCGGCATCGAGCGTTCCGCCGGTCTTGTCCAGGACGACCAGTTCGCTCGCGGCCGTGGTAGCAAAAGTGCTCGGTGTCGTGACGTCGAGGACGAAGTAGCCCTTCCCGCCCATGCCTGGAAAGCCGGCCAGATAGGTCCGCCACTTGGTGCTGGCGCCCGTGTAGATGTCCGCGGTAAACGGCGAGCCGTCGACGAAATAGCGGTGCTGGTAGTTCGGCTTTGTCAGCTGCGGCAGCGCGCCATGAACGCCTTCGGGAACGTACGCCATCAGCTCGCGCCCTGTGGCGGCGTCGAACCCATGAAGCATGCCGTCGTTCGCCCCGACATAGACCATGGACGCACGCGTTGCGTTGTCGGTGCGGAAGGTGGTGTACCCATCTTGGCCGTAGCCGGCGGCTGGCCGTCCCGCCGTGTACCAGATCTGCGAGTTGACGATGTCTCCGTGCCGGGTGCCGCGGGTACGGAACGGTCCCGCGGGCGTGTGCCCCTGCTCCAGCGTTCGGTTACCACGGAGGTAGGAGAGTCTCGACTGGGCCGTGGCGACGGCCGTCGGGCTGGTGTCCAGCACGCCATCGACCGTTGCAAGCGCCGTCTGCTGGCCGGGGGAGAGGTTATCCCAGGACCACGCGATGCCAACAGTCGACGAAGCGCCGGTTCCTGCAGACGTCGTTTTGGACGACAGGACCAAGCGTTGCGACGGCCAGTCCGCCGATTCGGCGTCCATCAAGGTCGCTGTCGTGTGCGGCACGGCCGGACTGCCTGACGTGGCGACGGTTTGGCCCCAGAGGCCCTCGGTGACGGTCGTGGCGCCGGCGTTCACCGCAAAACCTCGGACCTGTCCACTCCAGTCCGTGCCCGTATAGCTGCTGGCGAAAAGGCTGGACCCGATTCGGGACGACGACGAGCTTCCTGCGACCGACGTGATCGGCGTCGACTTGTCCGCCTGAATGTCGTTCAAGATGTCCTTGAAGGCGGCAGACAACGACTTTGCCGTCGGAGCGGGCACGAATTTGCCACGGCTGTTGAGCGCCATGTGCCACAACTCTGGCATGCGCGTCGTTTCGTTGGCGGAGATGGCGTCGGTCCATGCCGCAGTGCCTGTGACCAGCCCTTCATAGCTGTCCCCCGTCCAGGTGTCCGTGCCGAACTTCGGCACCGCAGCAGTGCTGTTCCAGTTGGCGGCTGCATTGAAGCCGACCGTGTAAGTCGTCATGTGCTGCCAGGTCGCGGGATCGTTGCGCGGGTTCCAGAACTCAGGAAGCGTTGTCGCGGCACTGCCGCTCGTGAAATTTTGATCTCCCTTGCGGACCACCTTCGGCGCGACCTTGTTTGCCATGGTCGGCTGCAAATCCGTGGCCCAGTAGTGAAACGCCAGATCGGACAGCGTCGGCAACGGCGCCGTGCCATGGACGCTGGCGAAGAGGGCGGATCCGAAGCTGTCTCGGTACACCCGGGTTTCTTCTTTTGTCAGGTCGTAGACGGTGCTGCCGTCGCCGAGGGTGCGTCGGGTGCCATCTGCGTTGCCGATCATGCTCGCAGCGACCGGGTTCGAGTCATTCCATGGCGTCCTGTCGTTGGGGCCACCATTTCCGTTGCCGAACGGGCTGTTCCACCCACCGTCGGTCATGAACAGGTTGTAGGCCTTGCGACAGCTGAGCATGGGTTCCTGACGCACCCCGGGGACGCTGGCCCAAGGACTGTTCACGCCCGGCTCCGACTTCAAGTATTCACCGGCGTTGAAGAGCATTCGGTGAGAGGGCGTCCCGCTTCGAACGGTGAGGGTGTCGACCCAGGTCATGAACCGTCGACGTTGCGCGGCATCGAGAACGCGCAGCTCGTTCTCGTTCTTGCAGTCGCCGCCGCTGGGGATTCTGAAACATCCCGACATCGCTTGCCATGCCAAGCGGATCTCGCCGTCCGGAACGTTGGTTGCGCTGAAGGTGTCGCGCAGCGCGTCCCTGAGCGTGGCCATTCCACTGAATCCCATGCTGCCCGAATCGTCGACGGAAACGATGACGTTCGGCGCGGCCGGCTTGAACTTTGTTCCAGCCGGCGCCGTGCTCAGCGTGAGCGGTGCGGCAACTGTGGCCAGCGGCGCAGCCAGCGCTGCCGCAAGCAAGCTGAATGCTGACCGTTTGAAGGTCGGGGTTGAAGGCATGGTGATCTCCCTGTTTTTCTTTCCCTGACTGCGACTCAGGAATTGAGGCGTTTCCAGACAAAAATTGTCTGGACGACCGCTTGTGTTTGCGGCCGAACGCCTTCCGCGATGGCCGTGATGCGATAGACCAGCGGGGTCGTATCGTCTGGCGCGAGGCTTTTTGCGGCACCTCCGCGGGTGCTTGCAGAGTTGTCGTAGGGAAGCAGCTCGACCCAGTACCACGCCTTGTTTTTGCTCGGAACGAGCAGAGGGTTGCTGGCGCTGCCAGTCTCGGCGCCGGTGAATTTCCCGTAAGTGGCGGCCTTGGTTTTCATCGCTGCCAGATTCGTGGCGTTTCGCCAGAATTCATTCGCGTCGAAGGTTGCGTTTGCTCCAGGAACGCAGACTGCTGCAATGCAGGGAGGCACGCTGCTTCCCAACAATGCGTTCATGTCCCAATACTCATTCATGTCGGTGGGGAAAAAGGCCTTGTTGGTCGCCACGTCGATGACGCCGAATTCCCTGCAGTGCGTCCCAGCGCAGGGCGCGCCTGAAGTATCTGCCCCCTTGATATCGAGTTCGGCATCTTTGGCCATGGCTTGAGCGGCCTCGAGGGCGCGCTGGTAGTCGCTGTCGACGCCGGAAATAAGTTCATTCAGGAGTGCTGTTCTAGAACTCCAGAGCACCAGCAGCGTCGTCAAGAGCACCATCACAAGAACCACGAAGAGAGAAATCCCTTTCTGGTTCCGGCCCGCGAAGTTGGTGTGATATTTCATGGCAGAAGGCCAGCTCTGATATCGAAGGTGTTTCGAAAAACAAGCCGCAATTTATCACCTCGGTTGGTGCTTTGATTTTTGCAATTTGTGTATGTCGCGCCGGTGTCAGGCATTCGTTGATCGCCCTTCAATTCCAAGCAGATCTCAATCCCGCTGACGGATTTCCAAAGGTTTCCATCTTCCACGGTTTCCGAAGTCATGATTTGGGTCCCAGAAGCCGAACTGACGCGATACGCCACTTGAAAATCCGTCACATTCGTTGCGATAGCCTGCGCTTCGGCGCTGGGCAATGTGGTGGCACACAGGAGTTCATTGCTGGACGCCTTCCGCTTGAACGTTGCGTCCATCGTGGTATTCGCAGCGATGATGCTGCCGAGGCAACTCCGACGTTGCGTATTCTCCAAGCCTGCAGAAGAGAAATTGCTCACGGACAGCGAGTCCCCATCCGCACCGTCCTCACCCTTGACGGAGATGTTCTCGCCATCGATTCCCGAATAGGTGGTATCGAATGAATAAAGTCCATTTGTGTCGCTTCTCAGCGGCTCCTGAGATCCGGCTTGGCGCAATTGAAGGCCAATCACGCGCAGAGCAAAAGAGCCTTGTTGCTGCAGCTGCGCAACGTCGCCGACCGTCCCTGCGGTGGTGCGCGAGACGGTCAGCGTCCCGATCGCTGCTGCGATCACCAGCAATCCCAAGGCAATTCCAACCAACAACTCGATCAGCGTCAGGCCAAGCTGTTGCCTCGGGCTAGATGGGCGTGGGAGGGGCGCCGCTCTCGCGATTTGCAGTGTTTTAGGGTTGCACATAGACCAAATGGCAGAGATGCGTTGCGGGGCACTCGATACCCTCGACCACGGCACTTGGAAGAAAGGGCGTTTTGTAGTCGTCCGAATCGCTGGCTTCGTTCTTTTTCCACGCCACGATGATTCCTAGTTGTCGGCGATTGCTCGAAGTTGCCTCGTCGGTCGACAGGAAAAGGTTTGCTTGGCCCAGCGGAAGTATCTGGGCGACATTTGCTTTCCACTTCGCCAGATCCCAGAGAGCAAGCTCCTCAGGAAGACAATTTGTGGTTGCGCAATCTACCGTGGGTTGGGGCACCGTCGCCGTGAAGTCGCTGACATAAGCGCCAATTTGAGAATAGCTGCCTGGGTTGGTCTTGATTCGCTCGGAAAAATCCTCGATCAGCCGCACTGCCTGACCCCGTCTGACGCCGGTTTGTGTCTCCGCCAGCAGGCGCAGCTGAACGCCGAGCATTCCTAATACCGCCACCGCCAGAATGGCAATGGAAACGAGTGACTCCAGCAGCGTAATGCCTCGCTGCCGCGATCGGTTCGAGCTCAACATTCTGTTCCTTCGGTAGTTCTGATTCGACCGCCAGAATTGACGCAAATCTTCAGAGGAAAGCGAAGTGGAGTGGACAAGTCGCCCAGTTGGAAGGAGTACGCGCCGAGTCCGTTGATCTGTCCCCAGCCATCGAGCACGACGATGTTCTTGCTGGAGGTGGTCGATACACCAATGGGCCTGTTCGAGGTCTGGATGATCGTGTCGCCGGTGTCGAGCGTCTTGTTGCCATTGGCGTCAAACGCGATCATCCAACCGCAATTCCACGCGCCGTCGCTTCCGCCAATGCAGGTATCGGGAATGGAAAGGATGGGCGCCACGAGAATTCGTCCGCCGCGGCGAATGGCCTCGGTACGGGCCAGCGACAGCGTGCGAGAGAGGTCTTCTGCCGCCCGCCGAACCCGATATCGGCCCACTACGTCGGAGAAACTGGGCGCGGCCAAGGCGCCAAGAATTGCGACGATCGCAATGACGACCATGAGCTCCACGGCCGTGAATCCACCCGTCTTGCGCGACGTGGATTGAAACGGAAAGAGGGCTTCGTTGGGTCGCATGATCCGGCGCATGCTATACGCAGGATCAATGAATCAGGCGGCGACCCGGCTCAACGGTTTAAATCAACCGATGAAAGGCGCGCAATTCAATTGCGTGACATTCTGGCAAGATTGCGAATTGAATTTGACAAATGCAGATCAAATGTCGCGCAGCAATTGCCTGAACTCGTCCACGTCCTCGAAGCTACGGTACACCGAGGCAAAGCGCACGTAGGCGACCTTGTCCAGCTTCTTCAGCTCCCGCATGACAAGCTCACCGACCTTGGTCGATTCGATTTCCCGAAGGCCGCTGGACAGGAGCTTTTGCTCCATGCGAAAGAGGGCGCCGTCGATCTGCTCGATGCTGACCGGCCGCTTACGCAGGGCCAGCATCATCGAGGCGCGCACCTTGGTCGAGTCGAAGTCGGCACGGCTGCCGTCCTTCTTCACGACGACTGGGAAGTTGACGTCCGGCCGCTCGTAGGTCGTGAAACGCTTGTCGCAGTCGCCGCACTGGCGGCGGCGCCGGACGAAGTCGCCGTCTTCCGAAACGCGGGTTTCGACGACCTGCGTTTCGGCGTGACCGCAGAATGGGCACTTCATGCGGCCGGACCGCCCGACGCCGGGCCGCCCCAAGGCGGGCGCGGCCCCTCTGGAGGGCAGCGAGCACACGAAGTGCCGAGCGTGGGGGCCACGTTTTTCAACGGTAAACCGGGAAGCGACTGGTCAGCGCATGCACCTTGGCGCGCACGGCCTCGATGTTCGCTGCGTCGCGCGGGTTGTCCAGCACATCGGCCACCAGGTGGGCGGTGGCGCGGGCCTCTTCGTCCTTGAAGCCGCGCGTCGTCATCGCCGGGGTGCCGATGCGCACGCCGCTGGTGACCATCGGCTTTTCCGGGTCGTTCGGGATCGCGTTCTTGTTGATGGTCATGTGCGCGCTCCCCAGCACCGCTTCGGCTTCCTTGCCGGTGATGCCCTTGGAGCGCAGGTCGACCAGCATGACGTGGCTCTCGGTGCGGCCGCTCACGATGCGTAGGCCGCGCGCTATCAGCGTCTCGGCGACGATCTGCGCGTTTTTCACGACCTGCTGCTGATACGCCTTGAACTCGGGCGCCATCGCTTCCTTGAAGGCCACGGCCTTGGCGGCGATGACGTGCATCAGCGGGCCGCCCTGCAGGCCGGGGAAGATTGCGCTGTTGATGGCCTTTTCGTGCTGCGACTTCATCAGGATGATGCCGCCGCGCGGGCCGCGCAGGCTCTTGTGGGTCGTGGACGTGACCACGTCGGCATGCGGCACCGGGTTGGGGTACACGCCCGCAGCCACCAAGCCGGCGTAGTGGGCGATGTCGACCATGAAGATCGCGCCGACGTCCTTGGCCACCTTGGCGAAGCGCTCGAAGTCGATGCGCAGCGAGTAGGCAGATGCTCCCGCGATGATCAGCTTGGGCAGGTGCTCGTGCGCCTTGCGTTCCATCGCGTCGTAGTCGATGGCTTCGTTCGCGTCGAGGCCGTAACTGACGACGTTGAACCACTTGCCGCTCATGTTCAGCGGCATGCCATGCGTCAAGTGACCGCCTTCGGCGAGACTCATGCCCATGATGGTGTCGCCGGGCTTCAAGAAGGCGAGCATCACGGCTTCGTTGGCCGAGGCGCCGCAATGCGGCTGCACGTTAGCGGCGTCGGCACCGAAGATCTGCTTGATGCGGTCGATGGCCAGTTGCTCGGCGATGTCGACGAATTCGCAGCCGCCGTAATAGCGCTTGCCGGGGTAGCCTTCGGCGTATTTGTTCGTGAGCTGCGAGCCCTGGGCCTGCATGACGGCTGGCGAGGCGTAGTTCTCGCTTGCGATCAGTTCGATGTGGTGTTCCTGGCGGACGTTCTCGGCCTGGATGGCGGCCCAGAGTTCGGGGTCGGTCTGTTCGACCAGGATGTCGCGGTGGTACATGGCAGTCCTTTGAAGACGGTGGTCCTTGTTCGTCGATCAAACAAGGGCTGCCCAGGCGAACGGCTGATCACCCGGTAGGGCCGGGCGGCACGCTTCCCAGTGGTAGTCCACGTCAGCGCCGTCGGCCCCGAAAAGGGCGCGGCGCCTATCGCCAGTCGCGTACCCGGCGAGTGTAGCCGAGGGCCGACCAGCCGGGAGCAGGACCGTCGATCAGGAGTCTGCCAACAACGCCACCTTTTCCGGCGGCGCCACGGGCGTTCCTTCCGGTTTAGCTGGCGCGACGACCGGGATTGGCTGGCTCTGGGGCGCCTGCGCACGCAGGGCCGGCGGCGTCACCGTCGACGGTGCCTTGCCGTTCGCGACCTGAACAAGACGTGCATGCTCCGCCAGCACCTTGGCTGCGTAGCCGCCGTCGTCGTCGAGGTTCGCGGCGCCGACGTAATAGCGCAGGCCGGCTTCCAGCGAGCCGGCACGGGCGATGCATTCCTGCAGTACCTTGACGCCCACGCGCATGTTGGTCACCGGGTCGAAAGCGGTGAGCGTCCCTCCCGCGCTTTCGTACTTGTCCTCGTGCACGCGCGTCATGACCTGCATCAGCCCCTGGGCGCCCACATGGCTTTGGGCGAACGGGTTGAAGCTGGATTCCACAGCCATGATCGCAAGGATCAGGGTCGGGTCGAGCTTGGTGCGCTGGCCCAGTCCATAGGCCTCAGCCACCAGAACACTCAACGGCTCGGCGGCCACGCGGTACTTCTTGCTGAGCCAAAAAGCCACGGCGGCCTGCTGCTTCGGCAGGTCGAGCGGGCGTGCGGCCGTGGTGCGGTCGATCGCGGTGGGCTCCAGTGCCGTGGCTTCCGGCGCGGGTTTGCGCGACTCGAGCCAGGTGGCGAGTTGCGCTTCACCGGAGGCACGCAGGTCTGGGCGTGCGAACAGAGCCAGCACGGCGAACACGGTGGCCAGCCCGAGGAGGGCAAAGCCATTGTGCGTGATTTCAAAAAAGCCGTCGACCACATCGGAACCGAATGTCCGTAGCCCGCGGGCTGTAGTCTGCAACGTCTTGTGCATCGCTCTTCCTTTCTGTGCGGCGTCTGAGACTCACGCCGGAGGGCGGAAGGGAGGACGGCAGCGCTTGGATTGGTACGTACCAGGTCAGCGCGAGAAGTGGAGCGCTGACAAACTGGTGAGGCCGAAAGTATTCGGCGGCGGATCGGGACGGCCCGGGGAGAAAGGTAGTGAGACCGGGCGAGGCGAATTCTAGGAGTGGCCAAATACACGGTCAAGCATAAGGATGTTCATTGATATGCCATGTAGGATGAAGGCGTCGATTGGTTTTTTGGTATCTTCACCCGCCCGGCGATTGCAAATCTGTGTTGCCGCAGCCGATCGAAGCGCCTAATCTGAGGGGGTCCGATCTCATCGGGCATTCACCGAAGCCCAATGGTTCGACAAGCGATTGAAGAACCAGCGGCGGAGGCCAATGGCGGCAATCTCTTGCTGCCAGCACGAACGGAACCATTCACTTCCGATCGCGCGAAAAGATGGCATGGGCCTCGTGCCCGCCATCGAGCCCGGCGGCAAGACTTCAGGTCGAGCCGCCGGGCTTTCTTGTTTCTGAGACGGCTGCGTCAAACTTCTCGTTGCACGAGCTTCGCTGGGGAACGGGCTTTCCATGCCATTCAATTGCGGCACACTCGCGCGATGAATGTCGCCTCATTAAAGAAGAGCAAGTGGTTGCGGCGCGGGGGCGTCGCGGTGTTGGGGGTGCTGGTCCTCTGGGCGGTGGCCTGGTTGGCCGTGCCGCCGCTGATGAAGAGTCAGCTGCAGAAGATCGCGTCAGAAAAGCTGGGCCGCCAGGTCACCGTGGGCGCCATCGACTTCAAGCCGTGGTCGCTGGAACTCGCACTGACTGACCTGAAAGTCGCCGCCACCGATGGCGGTCCGCCGCAGCTGGCCGTCCGACGCTTGTATGCCGATGCGGAACTGCAGTCCTTGCTCCGCCTGGCACCGGTGATCGACGCGGTGAGCGTCGAAGGCCCGGCCGTCCGGCTGACGCATGCGGCCGACGGCAAGTACGACATCGACGACATCCTGGCCAGGCTCGCAAGCCCGCCGGATGCACCCCAATCCGACCCCGCGCGCTTCGCGGTCTACAACATCAGTGTGACCGACGGGTCGGTGGATTTCGACGACCGGACCGTCGGCCGCACGCATGCGCTGCGCGACCTGGTGCTCAAGGTCCCGTTCCTCAGCAACCTCGCCTCGAAGCGCGAGATCACGACCGAGCCCAAGCTCGCCTTCACGCTCAACGGCAGCGCCTTCGATTCGGCCGCCTTCACGACGCCCTTCGCCGCCAACCGCAAGACCGATGCGCAACTGCGCTTCAAGGGTCTCGACCTCGCGCCGTACCTGGGCTACATCCCCGCGGGCCTGCCGGTCCAGGTCAAGGCCGGTCTGCTGGACGCCGATCTCAAGATCGACTTCGAACAGGCGGCGACGACGGGTCTCAAGATCACCGGCACCATCGAGGCGCACCAGGCCAAGGTGGCCGACGCCCGGGGCCGCGATCTGCTCGGCTTCGACGCCCTCAAGATCGCGCTGGTGGATGTGCGGCCGCTCGACGGCGTGATCCATCTGGGCGACGTGGCGCTCACGGCGCCGCAGCTCGTGGTGGCGCGTGACGCAGCCGGCCAGTTGAACCTGCTGGCCACCGATCCGGCGACCGGCGCGACGCAGAAGGTTGCCGTGCCGAAGGCGCCGGCCAGCGCAGCGGCGGCACCCGCCGCCAAGAAGCCGATGCAGGTCACCGTGGACAAGGTCGTGCTGAACGGCGGCCGTGTCGGCTGGCGCGACGAGACCACCGCACCGGCGGCGGCCATCGATGTGACTGCGCTCACCGTCGAAGCGACCGGCATCACCTGGCCGGTGCAGAAGCCCGTCCGTTTCAACGGCTCGACCCGGGTGGGCGGTGCCGGGCTCAAGTTCCAGGGCGAAGCGACCGACAAGGTGGCCAGCGTGCAGACCGAGGTCGACGCGCTGCCCCTGTCGCTTGCGGCGCCGTACCTCGCGCGGAGCCTGGAGCCCACGCTGGACGGCAAGCTCAGCGGGCAGATCGACGTGGCCTGGAATGCGCCTGATATCAAGTTCACCGCGCGCCGGTTGTCAGCCGACGGCCTGGCGCTCACGCAGGGCAAGACGGCGCTGGCGAGCGTCGGCCGCTTCGAGCTGGTCGATGCCGTGGCCGACATGACGCAGCACACGCTGGCCATCGCCTCGTTCACGGCGACGAACCCGAAGGTCCGCATCGAGCGCGACAGCGAGAAGCGCTGGATGTTCGAGCGCTGGCTCAAGGCGCCGGTCGGCGCTTCGGATCAGGCCGTGGCGAAGGTTGCGGCACCCAAGTCCGCCGAGGCCGCTGCACCCGCATCGGCTTCCGCTTCATCGAACACCAAGCCCTGGCGCCTCAGCATCGCGACGCTGGCCGTGGATAACGGCACGCTGTCCTATGCCGACAAGGCCAGCGGCACGCCGGTCGCCTTCGAAGTCACCGCGCTGAAGCTTCTCGCCCAGAGGGTCACGCCCGACACCGCGACCGTGTCGCCGGTGGAACTGTCCGGCCGCATCGCTGCCGGCCGCGCGGAGCCGGGCAAGTTCGACTACAAGGGCCAGGTCGTGCTCAAGCCGCTGTCCGCCGAAGGCCGGCTCGAGGTTGCCGCCTTCCCGGCGCATGCCTTCAAGGCCTACTACGCCGACGCGCTGAACATCGACATCCGCCGCGCCTTCGCCAGCTACCGCGGCACGGTGCGATACGACGCCTTGCCGGCGGGCATGAGCCTCAAGCTGGCGGGCGACACGGCGGTGGAGGACTTCCGCGCCAACAGCGCCGCGCTCACGCAGTCTGCGTCGCCCGGCCTGGAGCGCGCCAACAACCAGTTGCTGAGCTGGAAGGCCCTCAGCCTGCGCGGGCTGCAAGTGGCCATGGTGCCCCGCGCGCCGTTGTCGGTCGATGTGCGCGAAACCACGCTCACCGATTTCTTCGCGCGGGTCATCGTCGACCCCACGGGCCGGTTGAACCTGCAGAACCTCACGAAGAAGTCGCAGCAGGCGGCCGACACCGCGGCAGTCGCCGTGGCCGCCACCCAAGCGGCCGAGGCCTCCACGGAACGCACTCGCGACGGCACCACGACGACGACCGCGCAGGTGCCACCAGCCGCTGCCGATTCAGGCAGCCCGTCGCCCGTGATCCGCTTCGGTCCGATGAGCCTGGTCAACGGCAAGATCGACTTCACCGACCTGTTCGTCAAGCCGAACTACTCGGCGGACCTGAGCGAGCTCACCGGCAAGCTCAGCGCCTTCGCGTCCAACAAGCCCGAGATGGCCGACCTCGAACTGCGCGGCAAGGCGCAACAGACAGCGGCGCTCGACATCTCCGGCAAGATCAATCCGCTCGCGAAGCCACTCGAACTCGACATCACGGCCAAGATGCGCGACCTCGACCTGGCGCCGCTGACGCCGTACGCGGTGCGCTACGCCGGCCACGGCATCGAGCGCGGCAAGCTCAGCATGGACGTCAACTACAAGATCTCCGCCGAGGGCCGCCTGGCGGCGACCAACAAGCTGGTGCTCAACCAGCTGCAGTTCGGCGAGGCGGTGGAGGGCGCCCCCAACAGCCTGCCGGTGAAACTCGCGGTGGCGCTGCTGGCCGACCGCAATGGCGTCATCGACGTCGATCTGCCCATCAGCGGCTCGCTCAACGACCCGCAGTTCAGCATCGGTTCGTTGATCTTCAAGGCGCTGGGCACGCTCATCGTCAAGGCCGTGACGGCGCCGTTCAGCCTGCTGACGGGCGGCTTCGGCGGCGGTGGCCTGGGCGAGGCGAGTGCGGTTGCCTTCGATGCCGGCAGCGCCGCCTTGTCAGCCGGCGCCAAGGAAAACCTCGACAAGGTGGCCAAGGCGCTGACCGATCGTCCAGCGCTGCAACTCACCGTGGTCGGCACTGCCAGCCTCGACAAGGAGCGCGAGGCCGCCAAGCGCCAGCGCCTGCGGCAATTGCTGCTGTCCGAGAAGCGCCGCACGGCCGCACGTGCCGGCCAGAACGCGGCGGAGGTGAGCGCGGTCAGCGACGCCGAGTACCCGGATCTGCTCGCTGCCGTCTACAAACGTGCCGACATTCCGAAGCCACGCAACCTGATCGGTTTGACCAAAGACCTGCCGCCAAAGGAAATGGAAGACCTGCTGCTGGCCTCCCTCACCATCAACGAGGAGACGATCCGCCAACTGGCGGTCGAGCGCGGCGGCGTGGTCCGCGACTACCTTCTGACGAAGCAATTGCCCAGCGAACGGCTCTTCTTGGGCGCCGTGCGTACGAACCCGTCCGGCAACGATTGGAAACCTGCCGCCGAACTGAATCTGGCGACCCGTTGAACGGAACACCCGCCGGTCGGTGAAAATGGCGGGGTGCGCCGGCTTTTTGCCGGCGCCTTCGCTTTTCTCATCTTTCTCAGACAAACGACCTGCGCGCAGTGACCTCTACCTCTTCCAAGCACCACGACCTCCAGTCTCTCGACACGCTCACGGGCGGTGCGTTCACCGCCCCCACGTCCGGCGAGCGGGCCCAGCGCATCCGCGAATGGCTCGCGGCGAACCCTGCGCCCGAACAGATGCAGGAGGTCTTCAAGGAGCTCAGCGGCCGGGACAAGGGCGCGGCGCGCCTGCTGCGCGAGAGGCTCGACGAGATCAAGCGCGCCAAGGGCCAGGAGGCCATCGCCGCCGAATGGGCGCAGAAGGCCGAGGCTTTGCTGGCGCAGTCAAAACTCAACATCGCCGATGCGCTCGCCTGGCAACGCGACGCCGCCAAGGCCGGTGCGCCGCTGTCGCGCGAGCCGCTGGCCGGCTTCAAGGTGCAGCTGACCGAACGCGTGAAGGGCATCGAGGACCTGCAGCACCGTGCCCAGGTCCAACGCGAAGCCGCTGTGCTTCTGGCGCAGCGCTTCGAGGTGCTGTCGACCAAAAGCTGGCGCGATGCGCAGGCGGCTGAAGAAGGCTTGCGTGCTGACGTGACGCATTGGCAGCAGCAGGCGACCGAATTGACCACCGACGCCAACTGGAACAGCCTGGACGCCAAGTTCGCGCCGCAGATCGACGCCTCCAAGGCGCAATTGCTGGTGGTGTCCGATGCCTTCCACGGCGCGTTGGCGCAGGCCATCGCCGCCGCGGCCGACACCGCCGCGCCGCTGCCGCCGGTGCCCGTCTGGGCCGATGAGCTGCGCGCCGCACGCGGCCTGCCGACCGAAGCCGCCGCGGCAGCGCCGCCCAAGTCGGCCGGCCCGAAGGTCGACCCCGAGAAGCGCGCAGCTGCGCAAGCCGCGGTCGAGGTCGCGTTGGCGAAACTGGAACAGGAAACGGCCGAGGGCCATGGCAAAGCCAGCGCCGGTGCGGCCGCCGCACTGCGCGCGGTGCTGAAGGAGCACGGCAAGCAGGTCGAGGCTGCGCTCGAGGCCCGTGTGCACGCTGCGCTCGTCGCTGCCGGCGAACTCGAAGGCTGGCAACGCTGGAGCGCCGACAAGGTGCGCGAAGACCTCGTCGCCAAGGCCGAAGGCCTGCTCAAGCGCCCGGAAGGCCAGGCGCTCGGCGGCCGCAAGATGCAGGAAACGCTGCGGTCGCTGCGCGACCAATGGAAGCAGGCCGACCAGGGCGGCGTGCCGAACCACGCGCTGTGGAAGCGCTTCGACGAAGCCTGCAACGAGGCCCACAAGGTGGTCGAGGCCTGGCTCGAGAAGGTGCGCGCCGATGCGGCGGAGCACCGCGCCCATCGCGTGGCGCTGATCGAGGAGGTCAAGGCCTGGGCTGAAGCGCATGCCGAAGCGGCCGACCTGAAGGCGCACAACCGCGCGCTGCACCAGTTCGCCGACCGCTGGCGCGACGGGGGCCACGTCGGCGAGAAGGTCTTCGCCGAGCTGCAGCCGCTGTGGAACGCCGCCTTCGGTGCCGCCCGCGCGCCGCTCGAGACGGCGCAGGCCGCCAGCATCGAACGCCGCCAAGCCATGATCGCCGAGGCGACCGATCTGGGCGCGCAGCCGATGCTGCGCATCGACGCCGTCAAGGCGCTGCAGCAGCGCTGGCAGGCCGAGGCCCAGGGCGTACCACTCGACCGCCGACAGGAACAGAAGCTGTGGGACGCGTTCCGCGCGCCGATCGACGACGCCTTCAACCGCAAGACGGCCGAGCGCGAAAAGGCGTCGACGGCGATGAGCGAGCACGACCGCAACGTGCTGGAAGCATCCAAGGCGCTCGACGCGGCGAATGCGTCCGGCGACGTGCAGAAGATCCGTGCTGCCGTCGCGCAACTCGAGGCCGCCCTGCGTGGCGAAGCGCCGGTGCGTCCGGCGCCTGCACCCGCGCCGGCCAAGGCCGAGAGCGATGGCCCGTCCGTCGGGGCGACCGAAGTCGTCGCGCCGGGCCAGGCCGCGGCCGAGTTCAGCGAAGGCGCTTCGGTGCAGCCGGTGCCGGGCGAGACCGACGCACCGTCACCCGTGGCGGCACCTGAGCCGGACGAGGCCGGTCAAGCCGCTGCGCCCGCACCGTCGGGCGACTTGATCGCCCCGGTCGGCAGTGCCGACGCCTCGGCGCTGGCCGACGAAGGCGACAACGCGGCCGCCGCCACGCCGGTGGCGCCGCCCAAGGCGCCGCCGAAGCCGGTGGTGGCCGCGCGCCGCGGCGACGACCGTCCAGGCAGCCGCAAGGCCGAGCCGACGGGTCCGGCGAGCCGCTTCGGCGACCGCCGCGACAGCCGCAGCGGCCCGGGTGGGCGTCCGAACGATCGCGGCCCACGTCCTGGTGGCCCGGGAGGCCCCGGTGGCGATCGCTTCGGCGACCGTCCGCCGCGCTTCGAAGACCGCGGTCCCCGTCTGGGCGACACCGCGTTCCGCGCGCAGCGCGAAGCGCTCGAGCGAGCCGACCTGGCGCTGCGCAAGCTGGCGGCCCAGGCCCACGGCGAAGCGCTCACGCACCTGCTGGGCGCGTGGGAGAAGCGCGATGCGGCCCAACTGCCGAGCGTGCAGGAACTCGGCCGGGCGGTCACGCCTGCCGTGCGCACCGCGTGGACGCAGGCGGTTGCCAAGCCACCCTCCGGCGACGCGGGCGAAGCGCTGCTGCGCCTGGAGATGGCAGCCGAGGTGCCGACGCCGGCCGACCTGATCGACGCGCGTCGTGCGCTCCAGCTCAAGCTGCTGACCAAGCGTGGCGACCCGGCCCCGGCACAGACCTGGGGCGAGGATGCGGGCAAGGTGCTGGCCTCGGCCCACGACGCCACCACGGCGCGCCGTCTGCAGAACGCGCTGAAGGCGCTGCTGCGCAAGTAGGCGCCGCAGGCTGAGAGCCTGAGGAGAGTGGGGCCGCGTTGCCGAAGGGCGCGCGGCCTTTTGTCTTTCAGCGGCCTGGGGGCGTGAAGAAGGCGTCGAACAGCGCCAGCAGCGGCGGGAATTCCTCGCCGAAGCGCGCGCGGTTCACGAAGTAGGCCTCGCACGCCACCGCGAAGAACTCGCTGATCGACTCGGCGCCGTAAGGGTCGAGCCAGGTCGCCTCGCCGCCGAAGCGTTCGGCGACGATCGTCTTCTCGCGGAAGTCCTCGAAGGCCGGCTGAATCACCGCGATCCACCCCGCATGCGCGTCGCGCGCACTGGCGTAGCCGCCGAAGCCGACTGGCAGCGTCGGGCAGCCGTCGGCGGCACCGTCGCGCATGTCGATCTTGTGGGCGAACTCGTGGATCACGACGTTGTAGCCCTCGGCGGCTGTCAGGCTGCTGGCGAGCACGTCCTGCCAGCTCAGCATGACCGGCCCGCGGTCCATCGCCTCGCCGGCCACCACCTCGTCGTACTCGTGGACGACGCCGGTCTCGTCCACGGTCTTGCGTCGTGCGACCACCTCGGACGAATGCACCACGATGCCGACGAAGTCGTCGTACCAGTCGAGCCCGCCGGGCAGGTGCAGCACAGGCAGCACGGCCTGCGCCGCGACGGCCAGGGCCACCTCGTCGGTGATGACGAAACCGTGCGCGCCGTGGAATTCCTTGTCGCGCAGGAACTCGGCGGCCATGGCGCGCAGCCGGTCACCGTCGCCCGCAGAACGGTCGTCCAGGAAGGGATAGCGGGCCAGCGTGGCCTGCCAGGCGGCATCGGGAATCGCGGGGGCGGCGCGCAGGCCGCGGAGCCACTTGAACATCGCGGCCCTCAGCGCACGTCGACGCGTCGCGCTTCCGCGGCCGACACGCACAGCACCTGTGCGCGCGGCGGGTGTGCGGAGGCATCCCAGTCGCTCAGCACGATGCGGCGCAGGCCGTCGCCCAGCGCATGCTCGGCAGGGCGGTGCGTGTGGCCGTGGACCAGTGTGTGCGCGTTGGCGCGCTTCAGCCAATCACGCGCCGCGTCGGTGTCGACATCGGCCCAGACCATGCCGGGCGTGGACTTGCGCTCTTCGCTCTGGGTGCGCATCGACCGCGCGAGCGTTCGGCGTGCCTCCAGCGGCTGCGAAAGGAAGGCCTGTTGCCACGCCGGGGTGCGGACTTCTGCGCGGAACTTGAGGTAGTCGGTGTCTTCCAGGCACAGCGCATCGCCATGGCTCAACAGCCAGCGTTTGCCATGCAGCACGAGGACCGTCGGGTCGTCGAGCAGTGTGAGGCCGCAGCGCGCCGCGAAATCGGCGCCCACGAGGAAGTCGCGGTTGCCGTGCATGAAGAAGATCGGCCGTCGCCGCGATGCCGCGCGCAGCAGCTCGGCGCATTGCGCCTCGAAGCCGAGGACGGCGGCGGCATCGTCGCCGACCCAGACCTCGAACAGGTCGCCGAGGATGAAGAGCGCGTCGGCCGGCGTGGTCTCGAGGTAGCCGCGCCAGGCGTCGAAGGTCGCCGGCTCGTCCGCCTGCAGGTGCAGGTCGGAGAGCAGGTCGACCGTGTGCCACGCGGCGGGTGCCACGAGTTCGGCAAAGGCCTGCTCGGTCACCGTGCTCATGCCGCGCGACACCCGGGGCTTACTCGACCGTGACGGTAGCCTTTTCGATGACCACGTCTTCCAGCGGCACGTCGTCGTGGAAACCCTTGCGGCCGGTCTTGATGGCCTTGATCTTGTCGACCACCTCGGTGCCGGCGATGACCTTGCCGAACACGGCATAGCCCCAGCCCTGTGCCGAAGGCGCGGTGTGGTTCAGGAAGCCGTTGTCCGCGATGTTGATGAAGAACTGGGCCGTGGCCGAGTGCGGCGCGCTGGTGCGTGCCATCGCGACCGTGTACTTGTCGTTCTTCAGGCCGTTGTTGGCCTCGTTCTCGATCTCGGCGCCGGTAGGCTTCTGCGTCATGCCGGGCTCGAAGCCGCCGCCTTGCACCATGAAGCCCGGGATCACGCGGTGGAACACCGTGTTGTCGTAGTGGCCGCTCTTCACGTAGCCGATGAAGTTCTCGACCGACTTCGGCGCCTTGGCGCGGTCCAGTTCGAGGGTGATGGTGCCCTGGCCGGTGATGACGAGTTCGACTTGGGGATTGCTCATGGATGGCTCCTGGGTTACTTCGCCACGACGGTGGCGGACTGGATGGTGATGGTGTCGAGCGGCACGTTCTGCATGCCGCTGTTGTTGCCGGTCTGGACGGCGCGGATCTTGTCGACCACGTCGGCGCCCGCGACGACCTTGCCGAACACGGTGTAGCCATGGCCGTCCGGGTTGGGAGCGTCGAGCATCGCGTTGTCCTTCACGTTGATGAAGAACTGCGATGTTGCCGAGTTCGGGTCGCCGGTGCGCGCCATGGCGATCGTGTACTTGGCGTTCTTGAGGCCATTCGAGGCCTCGAGCGGCACCGGGGCGCGCGTCGGCTTCTGGCGCATGTCGGCGGTGAAGCCACCGCCCTGGATCATGAAGCCGTCGATGACGCGGTGGAACACCGTGCCGTCGTAGTGCTTGTCGTTGACGTACTGGAGGAAGTTCGCGACCGTCTTCGGTGCCTTCTCGGGCGCCAGCTCGACGACGATGTCGCCGGCCGAAGTGGTCAGCTTCACGCGGGGCGCATTGCCTTGTGCCCAGGCGCTCAGGCCCAGGGTCAAGGTCGTCGCAAGGACCAGCGCCGTACGGCGCGAGAGGATGTGAAGGCTCAAGGGATGACTCGCTTTCTGAGGGAGTGGGCGTGCCTCTGCGGCACCGCGCGCCGAGGTGCGTGCGGCTTACTTGGGGTTCGTGGGTTTGCGCGCTTCGGTCGGCGCAACCGCTGGAGCCGGCGGTGTGGACACCGTGGCCGGCACACCGGTGAAGATCTGTCGGATCAGCGCCAGCTTGGGCGCCGCGCTGGCATTGGCGGACGCGAGCTGTTGCGCCTTCGCATAGGACTGCGCCGCGAGACGTGCATAGATGTCGCCCAGGTTCTCGTGCGCCGTGGCGTAGTTCGGGTTCAGGCGGATCGCGTTCTCCAGCGCGTCGCGCGCCAGGTCGAACTTGCTCTGCTGCGCATAGAGCGCGGCCAGGTTGTTGTAAGGCTCGGGCAGCTCGGGGAAGTCCTGCGTGAGCTGCACGAAGGCCGTGGTCGCGTCGGCCGTTTTGCCTTGCTCGGTGAGGATCACGCCGCGCAGGAAGCGCATCTGCGGGTCACGTGGCTTGCCGGCGATGTAGGCATCGGCCTTGGCGAGTGCCTCGGGGGCCTTGCCTTGGCGCAGCAGCTGATTGACGTCGGCGTAGTCGTCGGCATGCGCCAGCGTGGCGGCAGCGGCGAACAACAGCGCGCCGAGCACGCGCACAGCCGGGCGGAAGGACAAGGAGGACGCGAGGAGGGTGACGGCTTGCTTCATGAGGCTCGGGAAGAGGATCCGGCGCGGGCTTCGTCGACGCACCCGAAGATCGGTGCAAGGTACCCCGCAGGGGCCGTTTATACTGGGCGCGATTGTAGCCGAGGGGCCAAGCCAAACCCCTCGTGCGGCAGCCCCCACACCCCTGACAAAACCTTGTTCGCCCGCGTTCCCCGAGCCGCGGGTGGACGCTTTCCGATTTCCATGAGTCTGCGCATCTACAACACGCTGTCGCGTGAACTGGAGGAGTTTTCTCCGCTGCAACCCGGCCAGGTGCGCATGTACGTCTGCGGCATGACCGTGTACGACCTCTGCCACATCGGCCACGCGCGGATGATGATGGCCTTCGACGTGGTGCAGCGCTGGCTGCGCGCCACTGGCCTCGACGTCACCTACGTGCGCAACATCACCGACATCGACGACAAGATCATCGAGCGCGCGGTCAAGCGCGGCATCACGATCCGCGCGCTGACCGACGAGATGATCGCGCTGATGCACGAGGACATCGCCGCGCTAGGCATCGAGCCGCCGACCATCGAGCCGCGCGCCACCGAGTACGTGCCGCAGATGCTCGACATCATCGAGACGCTCGAGCAGAAGGGCCTGGCCTACCGTTCGCCGATGGGCGATGTGAACTACGCGGTGCGCAAGTTCCCCGGCTACGGCAAGCTGTCGGGCAAGTCGCTCGACGAACTGCATGCGGGCGAGCGCGTCGCGGTGCTCGACGGCAAGGACGACCCGCTCGACTTCGTGCTGTGGAAGGCATCGAAGCCGACCGAGCCCGCCGAGGTCAAGTGGGCCAGCCCCTTCGGCTCGGGCCGGCCGGGCTGGCACATCGAGTGCTCCGCCATGAGCTGCGCCACGCTGGGCGAGACCTTCGACATCCATGGCGGCGGCGCCGACCTGCAGTTCCCACACCACGAGAACGAGATCGCGCAGAGCGAAGGTGCACACGGCCAACCGCTGGCCAAGGTGTGGATGCACAACGGCTTCGTGCGCGTGGACAACGAGAAGATGTCCAAGAGCCTGGGCAACTTCTTCACCATCCGCGAGGTGCTGCAGAAGTACGACCGCGAGACGCTGCGCTTCTTCCTCGTGCGCACGCATTACCGCAGCCCGCTCAATTACAGCGATGCGCATCTGGACGACGCGCGCAACGCGCTCAAGCGTCTCTACACGGCGCTGCATTCGGTGGCGCCGGCCACGGTCGCCATCGACTGGTCGCAGCCGCAGGCCGCGCGCTTCAAGGCCGCCATGGACGAAGATTTCGGCACGCCCGAGGCGATCGCCGTGCTGTTCGATCTGGCGGGCGAAGTCAATCGCACCGCATCGGCCGAGACGGCCGGCTTGCTGAAGGCGCTGGCCGGCACCCTGGGCCTGCTGCAGGGCGACCCGCAGCAGTTCCTTCAGTCGGGCAGTGCGCTCGACGACGCAGCCATCCAGGTGCTGATCGCGCAGCGCGCGGCGGCCAAGGCCGCGAAGAATTTCGCCGAAGCCGACCGCATCCGCAACGACCTGCTCGCGCAAGGCATCGTGCTCAAGGACTCCGCCACAGGCACGACCTGGGCGGCGGCGCAGTGAAAGACCCGGCCCCGATGTCGCCCGCCGTTGCCCTGCCCGTCAAGATCATCACGCCCGACTATTGGGTGGAAGCCTGCAAGCACCTGTCCAAGAAGGATCGGGTGATGAAGCGGCTCATCCCGCAGTTCGGCGACGCCTGCCTGGAGTCGCGCGGCGATGCCTTCACCACGCTGGCGCGCAGCATCGTCGGCCAGCAGATTTCTGTGAAGGCGGCGCAGTCCGTCTGGGACCGGTTCGAGGCGCTGCCGCGCAAGATGACGCCGCGCAACGTGCTCAAGCTCAAGGTCGACGACATGCGTGCGGCCGGGCTGTCGGCGCGCAAGGTCGAGTACCTGGTCGACCTCGCCATCCATTTCGATTCCGGCGCGGTGCACATCGACGCCTGGAAGGACATGACCGACGAGATGATCATCGAGGAGCTGGTGGCGATCCGCGGGATCGGCCGCTGGACCGCCGAGATGTTCCTCATCTTCCACCTCATGCGCCCCAACGTGCTGCCACTGGACGATGTCGGCCTGATCAACGGCGTGAGCCAGAACTACTTTTCGGGCGAGCCGGTCAGCCGCAGCGACCTGCGTGAGGTGGGCGTGGGCTGGGCCCCTTATTGCAGCGTGGCGACTTGGTATATTTGGCGGTCGCTCGACCCGGTACCGGTCGCGTACTAAAAACTGGAGAAGACGTTGGCGAAACGAACCTTCCTCGACTTCGAGCAGCCCATCGCTGAACTCGAAGGCAAGATCGAAGAACTGCGCTATGTGCAGACGGAATCAGCGGTCGATATCTCCGAAGAGATCGATCAGCTCAGCAAGAAGAGCCAGCAGCTCACCAAGGACATCTACAGCGACCTGACGCCCTGGAAGATCACCAAGATCGCCCGGCATCCGGAACGCCCGTACACGCTCGACTACGTCCACGAGATCTTCACCGACTTCGTCGAGCTGCATGGCGACCGCCATTTCTCGGACGACCTGTCGATCATCGGCGGGCTGGCGCGCTTCAACGGCGTGCCCTGCATGGTGATCGGCCATCAGAAGGGCCGTGACACGAAGGAGCGCACCGCGCGCAACTTCGGCATGAGCAAGCCCGAGGGCTACCGCAAGGCGCTGCGTCTGATGAAGACGGCCGAGAAGTTCAAGCTGCCGGTCTTCACCTTCGTCGACACGCCCGGCGCCTACCCCGGCATCGACGCGGAAGAGCGCGGCCAGTCGGAAGCCATCGGCCGCAACATCTTCGAGATGGCGCAGCTCGAGGTGCCGATCATCGTCACCATCATCGGCGAGGGCGGCTCCGGTGGCGCGCTGGCCATTTCGGTGGGCGACCAGCTGGTGATGCTGCAGTACTCCATCTACTCGGTGATCAGCCCCGAAGGCTGCGCATCGATCCTGTGGAAGACCAGTGAGAAGGCCCAGGAAGCGGCCGACGCGCTGGGCATCACGGCCCATCGCCTGAAGGCACTGGGCCTGGTCGACAAGATCGTGAACGAGCCGGTCGGCGGCGCCCACCGCGACCACAAGCAGATGGCCGCTTTCCTCAAGCGCGCGCTGAACGACGCCTTCCGCCAGGTCAGCGACCTGAAGGTGAAGGAACTGCTCGATCGCCGCTATGAGCGCCTGCAGAGTTACGGTCGTTTCTCGGACACCAAGGCCGACAGCACCCGCTGACGTGCTCGCGGACCGGTTCCGGTCCGCCCTTCACCATGGACAACCCCGCCGCCCACGCGCTCGCCTCGTGGGCGGTGTCGCTTCCGCTGGGCATCGCCTACAGTGGCGGTGCCGATTCGACGGCCTTGCTGCATGCGGCGGCGGCGCGCTGGCCGGGGCAGGTGCATGCACTGCATGTGCACCACGGCTTGCAGTCGGCGGCGGATGATTTCGAGCGCCACTGCGCATCCACCTGCGACGCGCTGAGCGTGCCGCTGCACATCGGTCGGGTCGATGCCCGCCATGACAGCGGCGACAGCCCGGAAGACGCTGCACGGCGCGCGCGCTACGCCACGCTGGCGGCGCTCGCGTCGGCGCAGGGGCTCCAAGACGTGCTGCTCGCCCAGCACGCGGACGACCAGGTCGAAACGATGCTGATCGCGCTAGGCCGCGGCGCGGGCCTCGATGGCCTGGCCGCCATGCCGCGCGAGATGATCCGCCACGGCGTTCGCTTCCATCGGCCGTTGCTCGATGTACCAGCGACCGATTTGCGCACCTGGCTCGCGGCTGAGGCCATCCCGTTCATCGAAGACCCGAGCAACGCCGATGAGCGCTACACGCGCAACCGCATCCGCCGGCGGGTGCTGCCGGCGCTGGCCGAGGCCCTGCCGCAGTTCCGCGACACCTTCGCGCGCAGCGCCCGCAACGCGGCGCGCGCGTCGGCCTTGCTGAGCGAATTGGCAGAGATCGATCTGGTGGCGGCCGGCATGCCGCCAGCCATCGACGCTTTGCAAGCCCTGTCGCGCGAGCGCCGTGCCAACGCCTTGCGGCACTGGTTGCGCAGCGCACACCGCGCGGTGCCCAGCGAAGCGCAGTTGCAGCAGCTGCTCGACCAGATCGAGGCCTGCCGCACCCGCGGCCACGGCATCCGGCTGAAGGTGGCCGACGGCTTCGTCGAGCGGGATGGCGCGCGGCTGCGTTGGTACAATGTCGCGCCTTCGCCGTAGCTCGCAGCCCTCGCGCTGAACCGGCCATCGACGAAGCGGTCCGCAGGGCCGTCGCCGACATCGCGGCGTCCGTTTTTCCTCTCCTTGATTTCACCCATGGCATTGATCGTTCACAAATACGGCGGTACGTCGATGGGCTCGACCGAGCGCATCAAGAACGTCGCCAAGCGCGTCGCCAAATGGGCACGCGCCGGCCACCAGATGGTGGTGGTCCCGAGTGCCATGAGCGGCGAGACCAACCGGCTGCTGGGCCTCGCGAAGGAGCTCGCGTCCAGCAAGCCCGACTCGAGCCACGACCGCGAACTCGACATGCTCGCGTCGACCGGCGAGCAGGCCTCGTCGGCGCTGCTGGCCATCGCGCTGCAGGCCGAAGGCGTGCCGTCGGTGAGCTACGCGGGCTGGCAGGTCTCGGTGCGCACCGACAGCGCCTTCACCAAGGCCCGCATCGAGAGCATCGACGATGCCCGCGTGCGCGCCGACCTGGCCGCGGGCAAGGTGGTCGTCATCACCGGCTTCCAAGGCGTGGACGATGCCGGCAACATCACGACGCTCGGCCGTGGCGGCAGCGACACCTCCGCCGTGGCCATCGCTGCGGCGATGAAGGCTGCCGAGTGCCTGATCTACACCGACGTCGACGGCGTCTACACCACCGACCCGCGCGTCGAACCCGATGCCCGCCGGCTGCAGACCGTCAGCTTCGAGGAAATGCTCGAGATGGCGAGCCTCGGCTCCAAGGTGCTGCAGATTCGCTCGGTGGAATTCGCCGGCAAGTACAAGGTCCCGCTGCGCGTGCTCTCGAGCTTCACGCCCTGGGACATCGACATCAATGAAGAAGCCAAGTCCGGCACGCTGATCACTTTCGAGGAAGACGAAAACATGGAACAAGCCGTCGTATCCGGCATCGCGTTCAATCGCGACGAAGCGAAGATCTCGGTGCTGGGCGTGCCCGACAAGCCGGGCATCGCGTACCACATCCTCGGTGCCATCGCCGATGCGAACATCGAAGTCGACGTGATCATCCAGAACCTGAGCAAGGACGGGAAGACCGACTTCAGCTTCACGGTGAACCGCAACGACTACGCCAAGGCCACCGACCTGCTCAAGGCCAAGGTGCTGCCCACGCTCGGCGCCGATCAGATCGTCGGCGACACGAAGATCTGCAAGGTCAGCATCGTGGGCATCGGCATGCGCAGCCACGTGGGCGTCGCGAGCAAGATGTTCCGCGTGCTGAGCGAAGAGGGCATCAACATCCAGATGATTTCCACCAGCGAAATCAAGACCTCCGTCGTCATCGACGAGAAGTACATGGAGCTGGCGGTGCGCGCTTTGCACAAAGCCTTCGATCTCGACCAGCCGACCGCCTGAAAACGGCCCGAACACTGGCATAATCACGCCTCCAAAGGAACTGTGACCGAGTGGCCGAAGGTGCTCCCCTGCTAAGGGAGTATGGGGTGTAGAGCCTCATCGAGGGTTCGAATCCCTCCGGTTCCGCCAGATACCGTCCATGACGGACCCAAAAAGCCCCGCGCGATCTCGCCGCGGGGCTTTTTCCATTGCGGACGACCGTCGGCCCGGGGCCCCTGTCGTTGAGGCGCGGTCGGGACAGCCGCAACCCTCCGCCGCTACGTTTCTGTCGCGAGAGCCATGCTCGCTGTTCGCACCCGTGCCCGTCTCGCATCGATCAGCCGGGCCGCCAGTTGCGCGGTCAGTTCCAGCCGCGCGAGATCGCGCTGGCGCGACGCTTCGGTCAGGTCGTGACACGGGCCGTACAACGTTCCGTAGACGCGTCCGTCGAGCAGCACGACCGGGACGCTCACATAGCAGGTGGCGCTCGACATCCTGGGCACGGCCTGCCACGCCATGGCGAAGTCGAGGGGGTTGCCGAAGCGGGCGGTGTGGAAACTGCCGCACGCCGTGCTGTCGAGCGAGCGCGGCACACGGCGGCCGTCGACCAGTTCGAGCACGAAGGCCGCGTCGGTCGCGTGCTGTTCTTTCAGTATCCGCAGAACAGTGCACAAGGCATCGTCGACCATCGGGTCGCTACGGTCGGACGTGGCGATGGCGAGCTCGGAAATTCGAACCTCCAGCGCATCGGGTGCGTAGTCGAAATCGAACGGCTCCTGCGGCTCTTGCGGTGTCGGTGGTGGCTGGTTCATGGGCGTCCCTTGCGAACGCTCATTGGACGGCATGGAGGCGAGAAAGGAGTACTAACGTTCGCGTCGTTTTGCGGGATTTATCACTTAAAAGCATTACATCGCGCCACGCGTCACGTGCGTATCGACTGAAAGGCATGCCTAATTCAGCCTGTCGAAAGAAGGTGACAAAGCTCACCGAACGTGAACTAAAGAACTCGGTTCCTTCAGGTCCCGAAACACAACAGCATCGGGTCCAGCCCGACGAGGAATGACGAAATGACTGCTGATTTGCGCCGCATCGCATTGACCGTGGACGAGCCCTGGCCGGGCCTGTATTTCTGGGTGCTGCAGGAAGAAAACGACGACGCCGGGATCTACGAGCCGATCGACGCGGCCGATGCGCCGGCCAAGAGCTACCAGGCCGCGCTGGCGGCGGGCTACATGGCGCCGCAGGCCGCTGCCGGGGCCGATGGCCCGCGTCGCGGCACATTCGCCGCGCCGACCTTCATCAGCCCGTCTTTCGACGTCGCCCACACGACGATTCAGTAGTCGTCGGCCGTGTCGCCGGCAGCGATGCCGGCGTGCCTCAGACGGGCGGCCTCAGGGGCTGTTCGTTCGCGATGATGCCGGGCCGGACCAAGGCCGCCAGGGCAGCGGGGCCGCTGAGCTCGTCGGGTGTCGTCTGCGCAAAGGCCCGACGCTGGACCATCGCCTGACGGCGCGCCCGCGCGTGGCGGATGGCGATGCTCTGGCGACGCACCAGGTCCCGCACGTCGTCTTCCGCGGCCACCAGATCGATCCGTGCACGCAACAGCGCGCCGACGCGTTCGGGTTCGGGCCACATCCAGGTGGGGAGCAAGGCCCATGACGCCTTGAGGGGATCGCGCAGTGCGTCGTAGGCGCGCTGATCCACGGCGTAGGCCGTTTCCAGGTTGGCCACTGCGCCGGCGAATTCCACTTCCCATTGACTCATGAGCACCTCCGAGTACCCACGAGTATCTTCGCCGTCCACTGTTAACCAGTGTCAACTTATTCACGCCGCACGGGCATAGTTCACCACGGACCGGGTGCGAGGAACGTACGCCCGCCGAAAATCGAAGCTTCCAGCGTGTCAGCGATGCGGCAGTCGCCGCGCTTGCCGCTCACCAAGGTCCATCCGTGTCACTTCTGCTCCTTCATCAACTCGCGCAAGCGGCGCTGCCGGTCAACGTGTTCTCCGGCCAGGAGGTGGATGGTCTGCGGGTTCTGTGTCTGGCGGGCCATGTGAAGGCGACGATTCCCTTGCCCGTTCGCACGCTCTACGGCTACGACCAGCCGCCGGCTACGGTGGAAGCGGTCACGCCACTCGGACTTCGGATGCTGCGCCGCTTCCCGCTGACAACGCCGAACGGCGCCGCGGCGCGTCCCGGGAGGGCGCCTCGCCGGCGCCTGCTGGGGCGCTTCTGAGTCAATGCGCGGGGTCGTCCAGCGTGGCGATCGAGGCGGCGACGCGGGCTGCCATCGCCTGGGTGAGTTCGATCTGCGAACGGGTCATCGTCAGCAGCATCGCGATGCCGACCGCGCCTGCGCAACCCAGCGCCGCCAAGAATTGAAGCTGTGAAAGCGTTTCCATTTCGGTGCCTTTGGAAGAAGCGAGGAAGGAGGGAAGCGAAGCCGCAGTCTGCGCGTGGCGTCGCACCGCCTCAATACGCCATTCGGCTAAGCGCCGTATGGACAGGCCCTGGATCGGGCGCGATTCAGGCATCCCCGGACGGTCCGCACCGCGATGGCTACTCGCCGCTTCCGTCGTCTTCCAGGCTGGCGCTCCAGCGGGGGCCCCAGCCGCCCTTGGCCTGATCGAGGCTGCGCCGCTCGCGTTTGGTGGGCCGGCCCTGTTCGATGCTCAGCGCCGGCTCGCTGCCCATGCGGCGCTGTTCGCGAGCCGCGGCCTGTGCTGCGATGCTGTCGGCAGTCTCCTCGTACAGCTGCTGCGCCACCGGCGCCGGACCGCGCTGCCCGCTCACGCCCCGGACGACCACGGTGCGCAGGACGGCGCCCTGACGCAGCGCGACGGTGTCGCCCGCCTTGACTTCACGCGAGGCCTTCGCCACGTCGCCGTTGACCTGCACGCGGTTCTTGCCGATCTCGTCGGCCGCCAGCGAGCGGGTCTTGTAGAAGCGCGCGGCCCACAGCCACTTGTCGATACGCAGACGATCCATTCCTATCCTTGTTCCAGCGGCAGCCGCACGGTGGCGTCGAGCCCGACCACCTGGTTGCCGACGATGCGATTGTCCAGCGCGATGTGTCCGCCCAGCGCATGCACGATCTCCTGGCAAATCGCCAGGCCGAGCCCCGAGCCGCTGGACATGTCGCCCGCGGAGAAGGGCGCGAACAACCGGCCCCGCAGTTCGTCCGTGATGCCGGGGCCGGCATCGGCGATGCTCAGCAGCGCCTCGCCATCGTCGGCGCGCACCCGCACCGACAGCATGCCGCCGCGCGGGCTGTGCTTGATGGCGTTGTGCAGCAGGTTGCGTGTCAGCTCCTGCAGCATCCAGCGGTGGGCGTGCACCTGCACCACGTTGGCGTCGAGCTCGAAATCGAGCGCCTTGTCGGCGATCAGCGGCGACACGTCGAGCGCGACCTGGCGCACCACCTCGCCCAGGTCCTGGGTGCTCGACTCCGGCTGCTGGCGCAACTGCTCGACCTTGGCCAGCGAGAGCATCTGGTTGGCCAGCGTCGTCGCCCGCGCCACGGTGGCGTCGATCTCGCTGAGGGCCTGATCCGCCGGCACGTCGCCACGCCGCGCCGACTGCACCTGTGCCTTGAGCACGGCCAGCGGCGTGCGCAGCTGGTGGGCGCTGTCGCGCACGAAGCGCTTCTGGTGGTCGAGCAGCGCCTGCAGCCGGCCCATGACGCGCGTGGTCGCTTCGACCAGCGGGCGGAGTTCGCGCGGGGCGTCGGGCGCCTCGATGGGCGACAGGTCGTCGGCGGCGCGGGACTCGATGGCTTCGCCCAGCGCGCGCACCGGCTGGGTCGCGCGCTGCACGACCAGCGCGGTGACCGCGGCGATCACGGCCAGCAGCACGGCCTGCCGCCAGAGCGTGTCGAGCAACAGCTTGCGCGCCAGCGTCTCGCGGATTTCAAGCGTTTCCGCCACCTGCA
Organism: Variovorax restrictus; assembly: GCF_051216715.1. Classification (NCBI taxonomy): domain Bacteria; kingdom Pseudomonadati; phylum Pseudomonadota; class Betaproteobacteria; order Burkholderiales; family Comamonadaceae; genus Variovorax; species Variovorax restrictus. Next base: position 2,634,921 of record NZ_JBPJZH010000001.1, on the reverse strand, counting down.
CCACCGCCATGCCCCGGCCGACGGAGCTGGCCACGGGTTGCAGCAGCACGGCGATGCGCACCTGCTGCCCGCGAAACTCCGCGTCGTAGAAGTCGACCAGCGCCGCGTAAGGTGGGCGTATCGGCAATGTGCCGCGCCAGAAGGGCACCTCGTCGAAGCCCGAGATCATCTCGCCGTTGAGCGTCGACACGCGGTAGTACATGCGGCTCTGGCTGTCGGCCTCGAAGGCTTCGAGCGCGGAGTAGGGCACCACCGCGCGCAGCACCGCCGCTTCGTCGTAGCCGGTCACGTCGAGCTGCTCGCCGATGGTCTTGGCCGACGCCAGCAGCGTGCGGTCGTAGGCGATGGTGGCGGCGGCCAGGCTCTGACGATACAGGCTCACACTGTTGACCGCGATGACCAGCGCCACCGGCACCAGGATGCCTAGCAGAAGCCGTGCACGCAAAGAGGTCGCCGGGACCGTGAAGTGCCGCCTCACGGCTCCTCACGCAGCAAGTAGCCCAATCCACGCAGCGTCATCAGCGCCGTGCCGGTGCCCACCAGCTTCTTGCGCAGGCGATACACCACCACCTCGATCGCCTCGTATTGCACATCCGCTTCGCCGGGGAAGACCAGCTCGAACAACCGTTCCTTGGTGACGGCATGGCCGGGGTTGGCCATCAGCGCTTTCAAGAGCGCCAGCTCGCGCGGCGTGAGTTCGAGCACCTCGGCGCGGTGGTAGATGGCGCCGCTCGCGACCTCGTAGCGCAGCCCACCGACCGGTGGCGGGCCGGGCGGTGCATCGCTGCCGTCGGCCTGCTGGTGGCGGCGCCGCAGGGCGCGCAGGCGCGCCTCGAGTTCGTCCAGATCGAAGGGCTTGGGCAGGTAGTCGTCGGCGCCGGCATTGAGCCCGACGATGCGGTCGCCCACCGTGCCGCGGGCCGTCAGCAGCAGCACCGGCGTGCGCAGCCCGGCAGCACGCGCCTGGGCCAACACCTGCAGCCCGTCGAGGTTCGGCAGGTTGAGGTCGAGCGCCACCACATCGGGCTCCAGCACCTGCCATTGCGCCAGCGCGAGCGCGCCGTCGCCACACACCCGCACGTCGATACGGCGGCGGCCCAGCGTGCGCTGCAGCGTGGTTTGCATGGTGGGGTCGTCTTCGACCAGCAGGAGCTTCATCGGCGGGGTGGGGTTCGGTGTTTACCCCAGTCCGCAGGACAGCCAACTGACAGCGGGGCGGCGCATCATAGCGGCGTTCAGCTTCCCCCAGATTCCACCCCATAAGGAGACACTCGATGCGTCGCGACACCTTTTTGAAGTCATTGGCCGCCCTGGCCGCCGCGGGCGCGTTGCCCCTGTCGGCACGCGCTGCCGCCAACCTCAAGATGATGATCCCCGCCAACCCGGGTGGCGGCTGGGACACCACCGGCCGCGCGCTGGGCAAGGCCCTGACCGACGCCAAGGTGGCCGATACGGTCACTTACGACAACAAGGGTGGCGCTGCCGGTGCGCTGGGCCTGGCCCAGTTCGTCAACGGCGCCAAGGGTGACCCGAACGCGCTGATGGTCATGGGCTCGGTCATGCTGGGCGGCATCATCACCGGCAAGCCGCCGGTCAAGCTCGAGCAGGCCACGCCGATCGCCCGCATCACGACCGAATACAACGTGTTCGTGCTGCCGGCCAGCTCGCCGCTCAAGACCATGAAGGACGTGGTCGACCAGCTCAAGAAGGACCCGGGCAGCGTCAAGTGGGGCGGCGGTTCGCGCGGTTCCACCGAGCACATCGCCGCGGCGATGATCGCGCAGAAGGTCGGCGCCGACCCGTCGAAGATCAACTACGTGGCCTTCCGCGGCGGCGGTGAAGCCACCGCGGCCATCCTGGGCGGCAACGTCACGGTCGGCGGCAGCGGCTACAGCGAGTTCGCGGAGTACATCGCCGCGGGCAAGATGCGCGCGATCGCCGTGACCTCGGCGCAGCGCCTGCCGGGCATCAACGTGCCGACGCTGAAGGAGCAGGGCATCGACGTCGAAATCGGCAACTGGCGCGGCGTGTACGGCGCCCCGGGCCTCACGCCCGAGCAGCGCAAGACCGTCACCGACATGGTGCTCGCGGCGCTGAAGAGTTCGGCCTGGGCCGAAGCGCTCAAGAAGAACGACTGGACGCCGGCCGTGCTGTCGGGCGACGCCTTCGCCAAGTTCGTCGACGACGATTTCGCCAGCCTGCGCGCCATCATGGCCAAGTCCGGAATGATTTGACGCTTCCCCGGGGCTTGCCCACATGGTGTGGCTGCGCCCACCCCTTCCGGGGGCGACACCAACGCCCGGCGAAGCCGGTTCCGTGGTGTCCCTGGAAGGGGACGATTTCGCTCCTCCCTCAGAAAAAAACATGAACTCCAGCTCTCTTCCCGCGGATGTGGGGCGCGGCACCACGTGGCCGCAGACCTTGGTCGGTGTCGGCGTGCTGCTCACCGGCCTCGGGCTGGGGGTCGGCGCGATCGATATTTCGTCCGATGCCGGCTACGGCGGTGTCGGTCCCAATTTCCTGCCCTGGCTCGTGTCGATCGTGCTGTCGATCTGCGGCGCGTGGATCATCTGGGAGTCGCGCACCGGCGGCTTTCGCGACATGGACGCGCCCTCAGGTGCCGTCGAGACTTACTGGTCGGGCTTCGTCTGGGTATCGGCCGGGCTGCTGCTGAATGCATCGCTCATCACCACGATCGGCTTCATCTTCAGCTGCACGCTTTGCTACGTGCTTGCCGTGCAGGGCCTGCGCCGCGCTAGCGGGCAGGCGGCGGTCAACAGCCCGCGCACCTGGGGCATCGATGCGGTCACCGGCGTGCTGATTTCGGCGCCGGTGTTCTGGACGTTCACGCAGTTCCTGGCGATCAATCTGCCGGGCCTCACCTCTACCGGCTGGCTCTGACATGGATATCTTTGGCGCACTCATGCAGGGCTTCGCTGCGGCGATCACCCCGGCCAATCTGCTCTGGTGCCTGGTGGGTTGCGCCCTCGGCACGGCCGTGGGCGTGCTGCCCGGCATCGGCCCGGCGGTGGCGGTGGCGATGCTGCTGCCCATCACCGGCAAGGTCGACGTCACGGCCTCGATGATCTTCTTCTCGGGCATCTACTACGGCGCGATGTACGGTGGCTCGACCACCTCCATCCTGCTGAACACGCCCGGGGAGACGGCCAGCATGGTGACCGCCATGGAGGGCAACAAGATGGCCAAGAGCGGCCGCGCGGGCGCCGCGCTCGCGACCGCGGCCATCGGCTCCTTCGTGGCCGGCACCATCGCCACCGTCGTGGTGACGCTGTTCGCGCCCTTCGTGGCCGAGTTCGCCGTGAAGCTCGGTCCGCCCGAGTACTTCCTGTTGATGCTGCTGGCCTTCACCACGGTGAGCGCGGTGCTGGGCAAGAGCACCCTGCGCGGCATGACGGCGCTCTTCATCGGCCTGGCCGCTGGCTGCGTCGGCCTCGACCAGATCTCGGGCCAGGGTCGCTACACCGGCGGCATCCCTGAAATGCTCGACGGCATCGAGATCGTGCTGGTTGCGGTCGGCCTCTTCGCCGTGGCCGAAGTGCTGTACGCGGTGCTGTACGAAGGCAAGGTCGTCGAGGGCCAGAACAAGCTCAGCCGCGTGCACATGAGCAAGCGCGACTGGAAGCGGTCGATTCCCGCCTGGCTGCGTGGCACCGCCATCGGCACGCCCTTCGGCTGCATCCCGGCGGGCGGCACCGAGATCCCGACCTTCCTGAGCTATGCGATGGAAAAGAAGCTGGCCAAGGACCCAAAGGACAGCGCAGAGTTCGGCACCACCGGCGCCATCGAAGGCGTGGCCGGCCCCGAGGCGGCCAATAACGCAACGGTGACGGCCGCACTCATCCCGCTGCTCACGCTCGGCATCCCGACCAGCAACACCACCGCCATCCTGCTCGGTGCGTTCCAGAACTACGGCATCCAGCCCGGCCCGCAGCTCTTCACGACTTCGGCCGCGCTGGTGTGGGCGCTGATCGCGTCGCTCTACGTGGGCAACGTGATGCTGCTGGTGCTCAACCTGCCGATGGTCGGCCTGTGGGTCAAGCTGCTGAAAATCCCCAAGCCCCAGCTCTACGCCGGCATCCTGATCTTCGCGACGGTCGGTGCCTACGGCATGCGCCAGAGCGCCTTCGACCTGTTCCTGCTCTACGCCATCGGCGTGCTGGGCGTGGTCATGCGGCGCTTCGACTTCCCGACCGCGCCCGTGGTGGTCGGCATGATCCTCGGCCCGCTCGCCGAAGCGCAGCTGCGCAATGCGATGTCGATCGGCGAGGGCAGTGCGGTGGTGTTCTTCCAGCGCCCGATGTCGATCGTGCTGATCCTCGTGGTGCTGGCTGTGCTGATCCTGCCGCGCGTCGCCAAGGCGATGGCGATGAAGAAGGCGCGGGCCGCAGCGCTCTGACGAAGCCGCTGCGCGCTTTATCGCGGCGCGCCGGCGCGGTCGGCAGGCAGCACGATGGTGGCGCGGCCGTCGCGCGTGGTCATGGTGTCCGACGCCGCCGGCGGCGTGGCGGAGCCGACTGGCGCCACCACCGTCGCGCGGCCGTCGGCAGACGGGGTCGGCGTCGCTGTCGGCGGGCCGCCGAGCACGCCGTCCAACGCACGTCCTGCCGCACGCACGCAAGCCTCGCGAGACGGTGCCGGCAGATTTCCCCGATTGCAGGCCGCAACTTCAGCGTCGTAGCGCTGCTGAGCCGCGGCCCGGTCGCTCGGCCCCTGCTGCGCGAAGCCGTTGATGCCGAGCAGGAGCGCCGTTCCGACGAAGGCGTACTGGATGCGAGTCGCGAGCATGGGCGTCTCCGTGTGTGATGAGCCCCTCATCGTGCCGAGCGATCGCGCAGCGCGCGTGCGAGGCCGCAGCGTACGACGGTAGGTCAAGGGCGACGAAACGCCGCGGCCTGTGCCACCCACGGGCCACGCGTTTCATGGGCATGACTTCTTGGCTGACTAGATTGCGGGCGTCCAGTCAGGCGCTTCTGTCGGCTGGTGCCTTTCCCATTCCGCAGCCAATCCCTCTTCATGTCTCCTCTTTTGTCATCCCCTCGACCCTTCGTCATCACCCTCGTCGCTGCGCTGTGCCTCACGGCCTGCGGCGGAGGCGGCGACAACTCGAGTGCGTCGACGCCCTCCACGGGCACCGCGCCAGCCGCACCGGCCCCGGTCGTCGCGGTCGGCGCGCCGAAGGACCTCGGCTTCACCGACACCGCACCGATGCCCGACGCCGTGGCCGTCCCGCCGTTCGTCGACAACGCCGCGACCAACCAGCGCGGCGATGCGCGCTACGCGACCAAGGAAACCAACGCCGGCGTGCGCGTGGTGGCCGGTTTCCTCGAGTTTTGGCAACCCAGCACGTCGCTGGTGGACGCAGGCCAATCGGCCCCCCCGCAGGCGGGCTTTCCGGCCGTCACCGCGTCCACCTGGAGCGGGGTTCCCGGGGACGCCAGCGACGGGAAGGTGCTCAACACCGCCGTGCTGGGCCACAACATCCAGTACGTGGTCGACGCGACCACCGCGCGCACCAGCGCGCAAGAGCTGGCGGCCTATCTCGACGATCGCCGGCAAAAGGCTTACAGCGTCAGCGACGGCCTGGGGCCCCTCACGGCGGCCTGGCGCGCGGCGGCGCAGCAGACCACGACGATCACTGGCATCGCGGCCGATGCCACGACCGTGAAGTACGACGATGGCGGCAACAACTGGGGTGTGGCCGGCGCCGCCAACCCGGCGTTCGGGACCGTGGTCGACTTGATCGCAGGCATCGGCGAGAGCGGCTCCACCGAGCCGGCCAAGCGCTACTTCAAGTACGCACGCCCCTGGCGCTGGAGCAGCAGCGTCAAGGTGGTTCCCGCCCTGGAACCGGCGAAGAGCACCACGCCCACCACCGACGGCGGCTTCGTCAGCGGCCACACGGCCGAGGCCGTGCGCAACGGCTTCGCCTTCGGCTACGTCGTGCCCGAGCGCTTCCAGGAGATGGTCGCGCGCGGCCTCGAGCTCGGCGAAAACCGCATTCTGTCGGGCATGCACTCGCCGCTGGACGTGATCGGTGGACGCATCCAGGGCCATGCGGTGGCGGCGGCCAGCCTGTCGACCGGCGCCAACGCCGCGCGCAAGGCCGCGGCCCGCGCGCAGGCCCAATCGGTGCTGATGACGGCGGTCGGTGCCGCCGATGCCACGGCCCTCAACGCCTTCGCCCATTCGCAGGGCGCGGACCAGGACCGCTTCGCGAACCACGCCGCCAGCAAGGCTGCCTACCTGCGTCGCATGACCTTCGGCTTCACGCAAGTCGGCGACAAGACCAAGCCGGCGGTCGTGCCCAAGAACACCGAAGTGCTGCTCGAAACCCGCCTGCCGTACCTCGACGCCGAGCAGCGCCGCGTGGTGCTCAAGACCACCGCCATCGCATCCGGCTACCCGGCGATGGACGACCCCGAAGGCTGGGGCCGCCTGAACCTGTTCGACGCGGCCGACGGCTACGGCGCGTTCAATGGCGACGTGATCGTGAAGATGGATGCCAGCCTGGGTGGCTTCCACGCGATGGACAGCTGGCGCAACGACATCGGCGGTGCCGGCAAGCTCAGCAAGACCGGCACCGGCACGCTGCGCCTGGGTGGCAAGAACAGCTACAGCGGCGGCACGCAGCTCGTGGCCGGCACGCTGCAAGCCGACTCGGCGAGCGCCTTCGGTCTGGGCAACGTCTACGTCGGTGGCGGCACACTGGTGTGCAATGCCGATTCGATGGTGAAGATGGCAGGCGCCTACACCCAGCTCGGCGGCACGACGCTGCAGATGAACATCGGCGGCAACGGCGCCGGGCGTCTGGCGGTCAAGGGCGTGGCGGCGCTGGACGGCACGTTGAACGTCACATTCAAGGCCGGTGCGGCGCCCAGCGTGGGCGATGTGCTCACGCTCGTGAGCAGCGGCGCGCTGATCGGCAAGTTCAGCGCCATCACCGTGCCGGCCGGCTTCAAGGTCACCCCGACCTACACCGCGACCGAGCTGTCGCTGCGCATCGACGCGGTCTGACCATCGCAGCAGCAGCAGCCGCCGCGCGCGCGGCGGCTGCTGCTCACGCGCCGCGCAGCCGGCGCACCGTGCGCCGGATCCACTGCTCGATGTCGTCGATGTAGGTGAACACCGCCGGCACCACCAGCAGGCTCAGCACCGTCGACGTGATCAGCCCGCCGATCACCGCCATCGCCATCGGCGAGCGGAAGCTCGAATCGGCCGCGCTCCAGCCGAACGCGATCGGTGCCATGCCGGCGCCCATCGCGATGGTGGTCATGATGATCGGCCGGGCCCGCTTGTGGCAGGCGTCGCGCAGGGCGTCCCAGCGGCTCATCCCATGGTCGCGGCGCGCGACGATGGCGTATTCGACGAGCAGGATCGAGTTCTTCGTCGCGATGCCCATCAGCATGATCAGCCCGATAAGCGACGGCATCGACAGCGCCTTCTGCCCGATCAGCAGGCCGACGAAGGCGCCGCCCAGTGCCAGCGGCAGCGCGCACAGGATGGTCACCGGGTGCAGGAAGTCCTTGAACAGCAGCACCAGCACGATGTAGATGCACAGCACGCCGGTCAGCATCGCCAGGCCGAAGCTGTTGAAGAGTTCGGTCATCACTTCGGCGTCGCCGACCTCGGTGACGCGCACGCCGGGCGGCAGGTTCTGGATCGAGGGCAGCGCCATGGCGGCCGTCTTGGCATCGCCCAGGCCCACGCCCGACAGCTCGATCTCGAAGTTGACGTTGCGCGACCGGTCGTAGCGGTCGATGACGGCCGGACCGCCCTCGACCGTGAGCGTGGCGACCTGGCCGAGCATCACCGGGCCGCGGGCGCTCGGCACCGTCAGGCGTTCGAGCAGCGCCAGGTCCTGACGCGCCGAGTCTTCCAGCTTCACCACGATCGGCACCTGACGCTGCGCGAGGTTGAGCTTGGGCAGCGACTGGTCGTAGTCGCCGATCGTGGCGACGCGCAGCGTCTCGGCGATGGCCGAGCTGGTCACACCCAGGTCGGCGGCGCGTGCGAAGTCGGGCCGCACCGCGATCTCCGGGCGAATCAGGCTGGCGGTCGAGGTGATGTTGCCCAGGCCGGGGATGGTGCGCAGGTCGCGCTCCACGGCGCGCGCCGCGGTGGTCAGCGCGGCCGGGTCTTCGCCCGCCAGCGACAGGATGTACTTCTCGCCCGAACCACCCAGGCCGACCGTGCTGCGCACGCCCGGCAGCGACTCGAGCGCGGCGCGGATCTCGTTCTCGATCACCTGCTTGCGCGGCCGGTCGCCGCGCGGATCGAGCTTGATGGTCAGCGTGGCCTTGCGCGTTTCTGGCGTGCCGAAGCTCGCGAACGGATCGCCGCCCGCGCTGCCGCCGGCCACCGTGGTGTAGACGCTCTTCACATGGCGGATCGCCATCACGCGGCGGCGCACCTCTTCGGCGGTGGCGGAGGTCTGCGCCAGCGTCGCACCGGGCGCGAGCGAGATGTAGACCTGCGTCTGCGAGTTGTCGTCCGGCGGAATGAAGCCGGTCTTGAGCAGCGGGATCATGGCGATCGAGCCGATGAAGAACACCGTGGCGAAGGCCATGGTCAGCAGACGGTGCTTCATGCACCACTCGGCCGCGCGCATGTACACCGTCAGCCAGCGCGGTTCCTTCTCGGCGCCGACGAGGGGCTTGAGGATGTAGGCCGCCATCATGGGCGTGAGCACCCGCGCGACGACCAGCGACGCGAACACCGCGAGCGACGCCGTCCAGCCGAACTGCTTGAAGAACTTGCCCGCCACGCCGCTCATGAAGGCGGTCGGCAGGAACACGGCGATCAGCGTGAAGGTGGTGGCGATCACGGCCAGGCCGATCTCGTCGGCCGCTTCCATCGCCGCGTCGTACGGGCTCTTGCCCATGCGCAGGTGGCGCACGATGTTCTCGACCTCGACGATCGCGTCGTCGACCAGGATGCCGACCACCAGCGACAGCGCGAGCAGCGAGATGATGTTGATCGAGAAGCCCAGCAGGTGCATGCCGATGAAGGCGGGAATCACCGACATCGGCAGTGCCACCGCCGAGACGAAGGTGGCGCGCCAGTCGCGCAGGAACAGCCACACCACGATCACGGCCAGGATGGCGCCTTCGTACAGCAGGTGCAGCGAGCCGTCGTATTCCTCCTGCACCGGGTCGACGAAGTTGAAGGCCTCGGTCAACTGGATGTCCGGGTGCTGCGCGCGCATCTCGGCCAGCGCGTTCTGCACCAGGGCGCCCACGGCCACTTCGCTCTCGCCGCGGCTGCGCGCGACCTCGAAGCCGACCACGGTCTTGCCGTCGAGCAGGGCGGTGGCGCGCGGCTCGGCGATGGTGTCGCTGATGCGCGCCACCTGGTCGAGCCGGATGCGGCGCCCGTCGCTCAGCGCAATCTGCAGGCTGCGCAGTTCATCGGCCGACTGCACCGTGGCCAGCGTGCGCACGGGCTGTTCGCTGCCCGACAGGTCGAAGCGGCCGCCGGCGCTTTCGGTCTGCACCTGGCGCAACTGGCGCGAGATGTCGGCGGCGGTGGCGCCGAGCGCCTGCAGCTTGGCCGGGTCGATGTCGACATGCACCTGGCGCGTGACGCCGCCCACGCGGTTGACCGCGCCGACGCCGGGCAATGCCAGCAGCTTCTTGGTCACGTCGTTGTCGACAAACCAACTGAGCGACTCGGCATCCATCTTGTCCGACGCGATGGTGAAGGCCAGCACCGGCTGGGCCGCGAAGTCGAGCTTGGTGACGACCGGGTCGCGCACGTCGGCCGGCAGGTCGGCCCGCACGCGCTGCACGGCGGAGCGCACGTCGTCGACCGCTTCCTGCACCGGCTTCTCAAGGCGGAACTCGATGATCAGCGTGGCCGCGCCGTCCTGCACCTTGGTCGTGATGTGCTTGAGGCCCTGGATGGTGGCGATCGAATTCTCGAGCTTGCGCGCGACGTCCGTCTCCAGCTGCGACGGTGCCGCGCCCGGCAGCGCCGCCGACACGGTGACGGTCGGCAGGTCGATGTCCGGAAAGTTCTGCACCTTCATCGCGTTGAAGGACAGCAGCCCGCCGAAGGTGAGCAGCACGAAGAGCATCACGGCCGGAATCGGGTTCCGGATGGACCAGGCGGAGACGTTCATGGCTTGCCTACTCCAGGATTCACGGGCGCCACCCGCACCAGGTCGCCGTCGTTGAGGAAGCCGGCGCCTTGCACCACCACTTGCGCATCGGCGGGCAGCTTGGTGAGGATCTCGACGCGCTCGCCGACGCGGCGGCCGGTCTGGATCTTCAGCTGCGACACCCGGTTGTCGGGCTGCAGCAGCAACAGGTGGTTGAAGCCGTCACGCGGCACGATGGCGGCCTGCGGCACCGTCAGCGCGTTGCTTCGTCCGAGCTGGAATTCGCCGCTCGCGAACATGCCCGCCTTGATGCCCGTGTTCTGCAGCACGTTGGGAATGTCGACATAGACCAGCGCGTTGCGCGTCTGCGGGTCGACCGTCGGCGCGATGCTGCGCACGGTGCCTTGCACCTGCGCGCCGCTCGCGCTCTGCACCGTGGCGGGCGTGCCGAGCGCGATGCGGCCGAGCTCGGCCGAGGTGACCTCGGCCCGCCATTCGAGCCGGCCCTGGCGGATCAGCCTGAACAGCTCGGTGCCGGCTGCGACCACGCTGCCGACGGTGGCGGTGCGCGCGGAGATCACGCCGTCGTCCGGTGCCAGCACCCGCGTGTTGCGGCCGCGCACCTGCTGCGCAGCGAGCACCGCCTCGGCCGCCTCGACGCGCGCCTTGGCGGTCTGCTCGGTCGTCTGGTACTGGTTGATCTGCTGTTGGCTCAGCGCACCGGTCTGCGCCAGCGTGCGGGCGCGGGCGGCATTGCCGGCGGCATCGGCAGCGGTGGCCTTGGCCTCGGCGAGCGAGGCACGAGCCTGTGCCACGTCGGCGTTGACGGTCTCGGGAGAGAACACGGCCAACACCTGGCCCTTCTTGACCACGTCGCCGACGTTCACCCGCACCTCGGCCAGCCGCAGGCCGTTCAGCTCGGAGCCGACGATGGCTTCCTGCCAGGCCGCGACGTTGCCGTTGGCGGCGAGCGTGACGCTCAGCTCGCTGGTCTCTGGCTTGGCGACCGACACGGTGAGGGCCGGGCGCGCGGGTGCGGCGCCGTTGGCTGCAGCCGGTGCGGCCCCGGTCAGCGGTGCGGGCTCGGCCGGCTTGCGCAGCAGCCAGAACGCCAGCAAGGCGACGACGATCAGGGCCACGAGGGCGAGGAGGAGGGTGCGCTGGCGTCGGGTCATGGTGTCTTCGCTGTTTTCGTCTGTGCGGAAGAGGGAGAGGTTTCGTTGGCGAAGGCGGTGCCGGGCCGTGCCCAGCCGCCGCCGGTGGCGCGGTACAGCGCCACCCAGGCTTCGGCGCGCTCGCGCTGCAATGCGACGCGCGATGTCTGCGCGGCGAAGAGCGTGCGGCGGGCATCTTCCAGCTCGAACAGGCTGGCCAGGCCGCTCTGGTAGCGCGCCTGCGTGGCGTCGAACGACGCCTGGTAGTTCTGCACCGCGGTGTCGGCGTCGCCGGTGCGGGCGTCGGTCGCCTGTAGGTTCACCAACGCCTCCTCGACCTCGCGCACCGCCGTGCGCACGCTGCCACGGTACTGCGACACGGCTTCGTCGTAGCGGGCCTTGGCGCTCTCGGCGTTGGCCGCGCGTGTGCCGCCATCGAAGATCGGCAGCGTCAGCGCCAGCGGCCCAATGGCCCAGGTCTGCAGGTTCTGGCTCGCGCCGCCGCTGCGCAATTGCAGCGCGGCAACGGAGCCCTGCAGCGTCAGCCGCGGGTAGCGGTCGGCTTCGGCCGCGCCGACCTCGGCGCTGGCAGCGGCCACACCCAGCTCGGCCGCGAACACGTCGGGCCGCTGCACGAGCATCTGGGCGGGCACGCTGGCCACGGCCTGCACCGCCGGCAGGGCGCGGTCGGCGGAGATCGTGGCCAACTGCTGGTCGAGCGCTTGGGCATCGATGCCGGTCAGCGCCACCAGGCCCTTGCGCAGCACGGTGCATTGCGCGCCCTGCTGGGTCAGGCGCGCCGACGCGTCGGCCGCGCTCGCGCGGGCCAGTACCGCATCGGCAGGCGCGGTGAAGCCGGCCTTGGCCGACAGGTCGGTGAGGCGGGCCGTCTCGCCGCGCGAGCGTGCGTCGGATTCGGCTACAGCGCGTTGACGCTGGCAGGCTCGCTCGGCGAAATACTGGTTCGCCGTCTCCGCCGCGACGGACACGCGGGCGTCGTGCCACCGGGCGTCGGCGCTCCGCAGCCGCGCATCGGCCGCGTCGCGGGTGGCGCGACGGTTGCCGAACAGGTCGATCTCCCAGCTGGACTGCAGGCCGGCCTGCAGGGTCGTGACCGCTGGCAGCGAAGTGCTGGCGCCGGTCGAACCGCTGCTGCCGCCGATCGGCGAGTTGCTGCGCTGCGCCGACAGCGTGCCGTCAAGCGTGGGCAACAGCGCCGCGCCGGCCTGCACCCGCGTGCCGCGCGCTTCGGTGATGCGCGCGGCGGCACTGGCCACCGTGGGGCTGGCGGTCTGGGCGGCCTCGATCAGCGTCACCAGCAACGGGTCGTCGAGCTGGCGCCACCAGTCGGCCATCGCAGGCAGCGAGCCGGCATGCGCCAGCGAGGTGGGCAGGGGGGCATTCCATTGCGCGGGAATCGGTGCGGCGGTATCCGCGGGCGGGCGTGTCACGCCGCAGGCAGCAAGTGCGAGTGGCAGGCACAGCAGCGCCAGGCGTGCACGGGCATTCATGCATCGAGGCTTCATGGGGCTTTCCTTCTCGGAGGGAGGGTGGCGCGCCGAGCCGTTTCGGCATCGACCAGCGCCATCGCGTACAGGTGCAGCCGGTCGGCCCACCGGTCAATGCTGTCGGCCGAGCGGAGCAGCGCGGGCCGCAGCACGTCGACCATGTCCTGCATCACGAAGAGCTGCAATGCCAGCCCGTTGATCGCCAGCGCGAGCCGATGCACATCGTCGTCGGCTTTCGTGATGCCGAGGTGACGCATCAGGACACGCACCAGCGCCTCGTGCGGCCCGCGGATGTCGCGTTCGACTTCCTCCGCCCACAGGCTGGTCGGCTCCACCATCTCGCGCATGTGCAGGCGCATGCACTGCCGCACGATCTCGCCGTGCTTGAGCGGCTCGACGTAGGCCGCCATGTACAGACGCAAGGCGTCGGCGATGCCCAGCCCCGGCGCGCCGAAGAGCTGGACCAGGTCACCCGCCGATCCGCCCATCGGCTCGTTGAAGGTGGCGCTGTAGAGGCCGGCCTTGTCGCCGAAATAGTAGCTGATGGCGGCGATGTTCACGCCGGCCGCCTTGGCGATCTCGCGCGTCGAGGTCTTGGCGAAGCCGTGCTCGGCGAAGAGGCGAAGGGCGGCGTAGAGGATGCGTTCGCGGGACTCGGCGCCGTCGCTGCGGGAGGCGCGTTCGGCGGGTGTGGCCGAGGGCGAGGCGGTCTGTTTGGGGGACGTCTTCATGCCGGCCGGATTAGACCACAGATCAAACGATTGATTGAACTAGCACGTACATCGGGAACATGGTGATTGTTCGGGTGCAAAAAGTGATTCAAAATCGCATCAGATTTGATGAAGGATGCCCATGCGAACCACCGTAACCATCGACGATGTCCTTTACAAGGAGGCCCTGGCGGTCGCCGAGCCAGGCATGGAAAAGGGCGACCTGTTCCGCGAGGCCATCAAGACCTTCGTGCGGGTGCAATCGGCCAAGCGCCTCGCCGCACTGGGCGGCGCCGAGCCGCAGATGGCGGATGTGCCGCGACGCCGAGAGAGCCGCGAACGGTGAGGCGCGTGCTGGTCGACACCTCCGTCTGGGTGGATCACTTTCGACGCCACAACGATGCGCTCGCCGACCTGCTCGGTCTGGACCGCGTGATGATGCATCCGATGGTTCTCGGCGAACTCGCGTGCGGCACACCGCCATCGCGATCCCGGACCCTGGGCGACCTCGGGCGGCTCGAGCCTGCGCAGCAGGCCAGCGTGCGAGAGGTCGTCGCCTTCGTGGAGCGAGAGCAACTGTTTGGCCTGGGATGCGGGCTGGTCGACATCACGCTGCTCGCATCGACCTTGCTGACCGGGGACGTGGCGCTGTGGACGCTCGACAGGCGACTGGCCGAACTGGCCGGCCGCTTCGGCGTGTTGCACCGGCCGAGCGTGGCGCCATGATTGATGCCTCAAAGACGCAGGGCAGCGGCGCGACGGCCTCCGCACTCCCTCTGGACGCCCAGGGCATCCTCGCGCTCGCCGCGCGCTCGATGTTTCATCTCTTCTCCAGCATCAGCCAGGGCATGTTCCTGGTCGACCGCAGCGGCCGCATCGTGTGGGTGAACGAGGGCTACAAGCGCTTCCTGCCGGCGCTGGGGTTCGCGTCGGTCGACGATTTCGTCGGGCGGCCGGTGGAGGAGGTGATCCACAACACGCAGATGCGCGAGGTGCTCGAGAGCGGCAAGCCGATCCTCATCGACCTGCTGACCAACAAGGCCGGCACCTTCGTCGTCAGCCGCATCCCGCTCCACGCGGAAGTGGCGGGTGCGCAAGGCGACCCGGAACTGGGAGAGGTGATCGGCGCCATCGGCATCGTGCTGTTCGACCATCCCGAAACCACGCTGCAACCGCTCATCAGCAAGTTCGCGATGCTGCAGCGCGACCTCGACGATGCGCGCCGCGAGCTGGCCACGCAGCGCAACCACCCGCTGTGGAAACTGGCCGCGGTCGACGGCCAGCGCCGCGCCAAGCACACCTTCGCCAGCTTCATCGGCAGCAGCCCGGCGGCCGTCGACGTGAAGCGCCATGCGCGCCGCGCCGCGCAGTCGTCTAGCCCGGTCTTGCTGCTGGGCGAGACCGGCACCGGCAAGGAACTGCTGGCGCACGCCATCCATGCCGCATCGACGCGCGCCGACGGCCCTTTCGTGAGCTTGAACATCGCGGCCGTGCCCGACACGCTGCTCGAAGCCGAGTTCTTCGGCTTCGCGCCGGGTGCTTTTACCGGCGCCGACCGCAAGGGGCGCGAAGGCAAGTTCAAGCTGGCCGACGGCGGCACGCTCTTCCTCGACGAGATCGGCGACATGCCGCTCGCCCTGCAATCCAAGCTGCTGCGTGCACTTCAGGAAGGCGAGATCGAGCCGCTGGGCTCGAACAAGGTGGTGCCTTTCGATGCGCGCGTGATCGCGGCGACCTCGCGCGACTTGCCGGCGCTGGTGCGCGACGGGCGCTTCCGCGAAGACCTGTACTACCGCCTCAACGTGCTGCCGCTGCGCGTGCCGCCGCTGCGCGAGCGGCGCAGCGACATCCCGGCGCTGATCGAGGCCTTGGGCGAGGACATGGCCCAGCGCAGCGGCGAGGCCCCGCCGGAGCTCTTGCCCGATGCGCTGGCCCTGCTCGCGGCCCAGCACTGGCGCGGCAACACCCGGGAGCTGCGCAACGTGCTGGAGCAACTGGCGATGCGCAGCGATTCGACACGCATCGATGCGGCCGAGGTGAAGCGCGTGCTGGCCGAAACGGGCCTGGAGCAGATCGCCGCGCCGGAGCCATCGATCCCGGTGGGCGAAGACGCCGACCGAAGCCGTCTTTTGCGCCCCATGGCTGAGCAGATTGCCGAGCTGGAGGCTCGCGCCATCGCCGCGGCGCTCGCCCGCACCGGCGGCAACAAGCTGGCGACGGCGCGGCTGCTCGGCATTTCCCGGGCGACCTTGTACGACCGGATGAACCTCGCCAGCGAGTAGTGCGCCACAAACAAAAACGGCCTCGCAAAAGCGAGGCCGTTTTGGGAGCGGTGAAGCTTACAGGCTGATTTCGGTGATCTTCGCGCCCGACACCGACACGCCGGCCTCGAGGCCCACGTTGGTCAGGACGAAGCCGACGACCGGCTGACGCACGGTGTTGGTGTCGACGGCGCCGTTGGCACCGATGTTGGCGACGGCCACGGTGGCATCGGCACCGGCCGTCCAGCCCTTGCTGTTGCGGAACTTGGCCAGCGATTCCTGCGTGTTGAACACATAGATCACAGCCTTGGACTGAGCGCCAGCCTGGAAGCCGATCGAGCCAGCGGTCGTGCTGTAGTAAGCCTGGGTGCGGCCGCCGGTGCGCAGCGCGCCACGGCCGTATTCGGCACCGACGCCGAGGCTGGCACCGACCACCGATGGGAACACCAGCACGCCGGCGGCCTTACCCACCATTTCGCGGGAGCCGGGGACGGTCTGGTACAGCTTCGACAGGGAAGCGTCGACTTGCGCGTCGATGGAGGTGCGCGACGACGACGACGTGCCGCTGTCACCCGGGCGGGTGGTGGTGCAGCCGGCGAACAGGACGCTGGCCGCAGCGACGGCGGTGATGGTGGCAAGGGTGCGGAACTTTTGCGTGTTCATGATGGGTGTCCTCTTCTCTGAATAAATAGGGTTCCGACCCATGGCCACCGATGCATCTGCGTCGTGCCGTGGATCAGACCGGAACCGATGCTACGTCCGCAAAACGGTCGAAAACTCCAGAGACGGCGGCGGCCTACGCGATGTCAGGCGAAGGAGAGCGCAAGGCAGGCCGCACGTCCTACGCCCTGGAAAACCCTGAACGAAAAGCAGACAAATGCCTGAATTACAGGCACTCAACGTGTCTGCGTTCGAGGCTTTCATCGGGCGCTCAGAGAGAAACCCTTTGCAGATCAACGCTGAACCCGCCTGGCATGGACTGTGCAACATTCAGCCATACACCAACAGGAGACATCCATGATCCAACGTCGCCACATCATCGCGGTCGCAGCCCTGGCCGCCTGCGCTGCTGCACCCGTGCTCGCGCAGTCCAACGAGATCCGCATCGCCCACGTCTACAGCAAGACCGGCGCACTCGAGGCTTACGGCAAGCAGACGCAGACCGGTCTGATGATGGGCCTCGAGTACGCCACCGGCGGCACGATGATGGTCAACGGCAAGAAGCTGGTGGTCATCGAGAAGGACGACCAGGGCAAGCCCGACCTCGGCAAATCGCTGCTGGCGGCCGCGTACTCCGACGACAAGGCCGCGCTGGCCGTCGGCCCGACCGCGTCGGGCGTCGCATTGGCCATGCTGCCGGTCGCCGAGGAGTACAAGAAGGTGCTGATCGTCGAGCCGGCCGTGGCCGATTCGATCACCGGCGACAAGTGGAACAAGTACATCTTCCGCACCGGTCGCAACTCGTCGCAGGACGCGATCAGCAACGCGGTGGCCATCGACAAGGCGGGCGTCACGGTGGCGACGCTGGCCCAGGACAACGCCTTCGGCCGCGACGGCGTGAAGGCCTTCGGCGCGGCGCTGAAGAAAGCCAAGCTGGCCCACGAGGAATACCTGCCGCCGGCCACCACCGACTTCACTGCCGGTGCGCAACGCCTGATCGACAAGCTGAAAGACCAGCCGGGCCGCAAGATCATCTGGATCGTCTGGGCCGGTGCGGGCAACCCCTTCAAGATCGTCGACCTCGATCTGAAGCGCTACGGCATCGAGATCGCGACCGGCGGCAACATCCTGCCCGCCATGGCGGCCTACAAGAGCCTGCCGGGCATGGAAGGCGCGACCTACTATTACTTCGGCATTCCGAAGAACCCGGTGAACGAGGCGCTGGTCTCGGCGCACTACAAGCAGTTCAAGACGCCGCCGGACTTCTTCACCGCGGGCGGTTTCTCGGCGGCGATGGCAGTGGTCACGGCGCTGAAGAAGACGGGCGGCGACACCGGCACCAACAAGCTCATCACGGCCATGGAAGGCATGAGCTTCGACACGCCCAAGGGCACCATGACCTTCCGCAAGGAAGACCACCAGGCGATGCAGTCGATGTACCACTTCAAGATCAAGGTGGACCCGGCCTTCGCGTGGGGCGTGCCTGAGCTCGTGCACGAGATCAAGCCCGAAGAGATGGCCATCCCCATCAAGAACAAGCGCTGATCGCCCGATGCTGGAAACCCGCGGACTCACCATCCGCTTCGGCGGCCACGTGGCCGTCAACGCTGTCTCGTGCGCCTTCGCGCCGGGCACGTTGACGGCCATCGTCGGACCGAACGGGGCGGGCAAGACGACCTACTTCAACCTGATCTCGGGGCAGCTCCGGGCGAGCGAGGGCACGGTGTCGCTCAATGGGCGCGACCTCTCGGGCCTGTCGCCCTCGGCGCGCACGCATGCTGGCCTGGGCCGCGCCTTCCAGCTCACCAACCTGTTCCCGAACCTCACGGTGCTGGAGAACGTGCGCCTTGCGGTGCAGGCGACGCGCGAGGGCGCGCACCGGCGAGGGCTGAACCTGTGGAGCATCTGGAGCGACCATGCGGCGCTGACCGCGCGGGCCGACGAACTGCTCGCGCAGATCAACCTGAAGGCGAAGGAGCACGCGACGGTGGCGAGCCTGCCGCACGGCGATCAGCGCAAGCTCGAAGTGGCGCTGCTGATGGCGCTGGAGCCGCAGGTCTTCATGTTCGACGAGCCGACCGCCGGCATGAACGCGGCGGAGGCGCCGGTCATCCTCGACCTGATCCGACAGCTCAAGCAGGACAAGACGAAGACCATCCTCCTGGTCGAACACAAGATGGACGTGGTGCGCGAACTGGCCGACCGCATCATCGTGCTGCACAACGGCGCGCTGGTGGCCGACGGCGAGCCGGCCGAGGTCATCGCGTCGCCGATCGTGCAAGAGGCTTACCTGGGCGTGGCGAAGGAGGCCGCATGAGCGATGCGCTATTGACACTCGAAGGCGTGCAGACCCACATCGGCGCGTACCACATCCTCCACGGCGTCGACCTCGTCGTGCCCAAGGGGGAGCTCACGATGCTGCTTGGCCGCAATGGCGCGGGCAAGACGACGACGCTGCGGACGATCATGGGCCTGTGGCATGCGTCGCAGGGCAGGGTGCAGTTCGGGGGCAAGGACATCACCGCGCTGCGCACCCCCGACATTGCAGCGCTGGGCATCGCCTATGTGCCGGAAACCATGGGCATCTTCTCGGACCTCACCGTCAAGGAGAACATGCTGCTGGCCGCGCGCGGCGCGAAGAACGCCGACGCCATCGACGACACGCGGCTGAAGTGGATCTTCCAGCTCTTCCCCGCGGTCGAGAAGTTCTGGAACCACCCGGCCGGCAAGCTGTCGGGCGGGCAGAAGCAGATGCTGGCCGTGTCGCGCGCCATCGTCGAGCCGCGCGAGCTGCTCATCATCGACGAGCCCAGCAAGGGTCTTGCGCCCGTGATGATCAACAACATGATCGACGCCTTCGCCCAACTCAAGGCGAGCGGCGTGACCATCCTGCTGGTCGAGCAGAACATCCATTTCGCGCAACGCCTGGGCGACACCGTGGCCGTGATGGACAACGGCCGCGTGGTGCACAGCGGCCCCATGGCCGTGTTCTCGGCGGACGAACAACTGCAGCAGTCGCTGCTGGGGCTGGCCTTATGAAAACTTCCGATCTGGACTGGAAGCCGCTGGCGCTGGTCCCGGTGCTCGCACTCATCGCGCTGCCGCTCACCGGCTCGCTCTCGACCTGGCTCACGCTCACGGTCGCGGGGCTCGCGATGGGGATGATCATCTTCATCATCGCCTCGGGCCTCACGCTGATCTTCGGCCTGATGGACGTGCTGAACTTCGGCCACGGCGTGTTCATCGCGCTGGGCGCCTTCGTCGCGAGCAGCGTGCTCGGGCTGATGGGCGACTGGACGGGCTCGGGCGAGCTGTGGCGCAACCTGGTGGCGGTGTTCCCGGCCATGCTGGTCGCGATGCTCGTGGCCGGTGCGGTCGGCCTGGCCTTCGAGCGCTTCATCGTGCGGCCGGTGTACGGCCAGCACCTGAAGCAGATCCTCATCACCATGGGCGGCATGATCATCGGCGAGGAGCTGATCAAGGTGATCTGGGGCCCGGCGCAAATCCCGCTGCCGCTGCCCGAGGCGCTGCGCGGTTCGGTCCTGCTGGCCGACGCGGCGATCAGCAAGTACCGGCTGCTGGCCGTGGCCGTCGGCCTCGTGGTCTTCGGCCTGCTGGCCTGGACGCTCGGCCGCACCAAGATCGGCCTCTTGATCCGCGCCGGGGTGCAGGACCGCGAGATGGTCGAGTCGCTCGGCTACCGCATCGGCCGGCTCTTCGTCGGCGTGTTCGTGGTGGGCAGCGCGCTGGCGGGCCTGGGCGGCGTGATGTGGGGGCTGTTCCAGCAGAACCTGATCCCGCAGATGGGCGCGCAGGTCAACGTGCTGATCTTCATCGTGATCATCATCGGCGGGCTGGGGTCGACGGGCGGGGCGCTCATCGGCGCGCTGCTGGTCGGGCTGATGACCAACTACATCGGCTTCCTGGTGCCGACGCTCACGCAGTTCGCGAGCATCTTTCTGATGGTGGCGGTGTTGTTGTGGCGTCCTCAAGGGGTCTACCCCGTGGCGAGCAGCCGATGATCAAAAGACTCCTTTCCAACGACATGCCGCGCAGCCGCGTGCTGGCGGTGCTGCTGCTGGCCGTGCTGCTCGGCCTGGCCTTCGCGCCCTTCATCTTTCCGGGCGTCAAGGCGCTCAGCGTGGCGGCCAAGATCTTGGTCTTCATCGTGCTGGTCGCGAGCTTCGATCTGCTGCTGGGCTACACCGGCATCGTGAGCTTCGCGCACACGATGTTCTTCGGAATCGGTGCGTACGGGATCGCGATCTCGGCCAGCCGGCTCGGTGCGGGCTGGGATGCGCTTTTCATCGGCCTGGGCGCTTCATTGATCGTGTCGCTGGTGTTGGCGCTGGCCATCGGGCTGTTCTCGCTGCGCGTGCGCGCGATCTTCTTCGCGATGATCACGCTGGCGGTGGCCTCGGCATTCCAGACGCTGGCCTCGCAGCTGTCGGATTTCACCGGCGGCGAGGACGGCCTGACCTTCAAGCTGCCCGAACTAATCTCGCCGAGCTTCGAGTTCGCCGAGGATCCGTTCCTGGGTGTGTCGCTCGACGGCCGGCTGCTCTGCTACTACCTGCTGTTCGTAATGGCGGTGGTGCTGGTGCTGGCGTTGCTGCGCATCGTGAACTCGCCCTTCGGCCGCGTGCTGCAGGCGATCCGCGAAAACGAGTTCCGTGCCGAGGCCATCGGCTACCGCGTGGTGGTCTACCGCACGACGGCCGCGGTGCTGTCGGCCCTGTTCGCCACGCTGGCCGGCGCGATGCTCGCGATCTGGCTGCGCTACAACGGGCCGGACACGTCGCTGAGCTTCGAGATCATGGTCGACGTGCTGCTGATCGTGGTGATCGGCGGCATGGGCACGATCTACGGTGCGGCCATCGGCGCCGTCTTGTTCGTGATCGCACAGAGTTACCTGCAGGACCTGCTCAAGCTCGGCAGCGAAGCGGCGAGTGGTTTGCCGTGGCTCGCCGCACTGCTGTCGCCCGACCGCTGGCTGCTGTGGCTGGGCGTGCTGTTCGTGCTGTCCGTCTACTACTTCCCGACAGGCATCGTCGGCAAACTCCGGGCGAGGGCCACGCGATGACTCCCACTTCGAACTATGCGCAGCTGCTGGGCCGCGAAATCCACTGGATGGACTGGGGGCCGAAGGAGGGCGCCACCGTCATCGCATGGCATGGCCTGGCACGCACCGGGCGCGACATGGACGAGCTGGCCGATCATCTGGCCGGCCAGGGCTTCCGCGTCATCTGCCCCGACACCCTCGGCCGCGGGCTGAGCCAGTGGAGCCCATTGCCGGACGACGAGTACCAGCTGTCGTTCTACGCTCGCCTCGCCGACGCGCTGTGCGAAGAACTGCAGCTCGACCGCGTGCATTGGGTCGGTACCTCGATGGGCGGCGCCATCGGCACGGTCTGCGCGTCGGGCCTGTTCGCGCCACGCATGAAGGCGCGGATCGCCAGTCTGGTGCTCAACGACAACGCGCCCGAACTCGCGAGCGCGGCCGTCGAACGCATCAAGGCCTACGCCGGCAACCCGCCGGCCTTCGGCACCGTGACCGAGCTCGAAGCCTTCTTCCGCACCGTCTACAAGCCCTACGGCTGGCTCAGCGACGCGCAGTGGCGGCGGCTCACCGAGACCTCGACCCGCCGCCTTCCGGACGGCCGCGTGACACCACACTACGACCCGGCGATGGTCCGGCAGTTCACCGCCCACGACAACGACTATCTGATCTGGAACCACTGGGATGCGATCGACGTGCCGGTGTTGTGCCTGCGCGGTGTCGACTCCGACCTGGTGCTGCCGCAGGCCGTGACCGAGATGCGCTCGCGCGGTCCCGGCGCCGCAGGCCTGTTGAAAGTGATCGAGGTGCCGGGCTGCGGTCACGCCCCGGCGCTCAATGTGCCCGAGCATCTGCTGCCCATCGAGGCGTTCTTTCGCGCGGTTGTAGGTCGTTCGACGTAGGACAGTCGAACTTTGCGCGCGGGGGTGAAGGAACGGGTTGCCGAGGGCGGGGCTGCCACCTAGGATGCGGAAACAATCTTTTCTTGTCCCCCGTGCCCGACTCCTCCCTGGCCGATCCGCCTGCGTCAGCGCTGTTTCACCCTGAAGAGCCCCCCTCGTCGGTCGCGCCGGTGCGTGCGTCGTTCTCGATCGAGCCGCGCGAAAGCGATGGTGCCGAGCGCTGCGCCGCCGATGCACGTCGTGCGCAGGAGGCCCGGGCCGAGGCGATCGATGGCGGCCTGACCCGGCAGTACATGAACGATGCGTTGCAGCGTCACGTCCTGGGGTTGCTGCTGGCCTCGACGATGGCGGCGATGTGCTGGCCCTACGCGCCGTCCGAGGCCGTGCTGCTCTGGCTCGCCTTGGTGCTGATCGGTACCTATGTCCGGCGCCGCTCCGCACGGCATTTCGTCGACACGGTCGATCGCGGCGGCCGGCCGGCACGGGAGGCGTTCCTGGCGCGGCTGGTGCCGTTCTACGTGGCCATGGGCGTGGTCTGGGGATCGTCGTTGCTGCTGTTCGCTGCACGCAGCGAGGGGATCCGGGGGTTCGCGTGCTGGGCCGTCCTGGCGGCGCTGATCTACGGGGCCGCGCAGCGGCTGGCCATCCTGCCCGTCCTGTGGAAGGCGTTCGTGTCGACCTTCTTCCTGTGCGTCCTCTGCTTTTTCGCCTACGCCGCCGTCATGCGTCCGAACGACCCGATGAGCGCGCTGGGCTTCATCCCGCTGTGCCTCGCGCAGTTCTGGTTCCTGCGTCGCCTGTCGATCGACGGGCTGCGCGTCCAGTCGGCGTTGTACGGCGCGCAGTACGACCTGGCCTGCAAGTCGGAGGAGGCCACAGCGGCGGTGGTCGCCAAGAACAAGTTCCTGGCCGCGGCCACCCACGACATGCGCCAGCCGGTGATCGCGATGGGCCTGTACGCCGAGTTCCTGGAGGCCGAGCCGGAAAGCTACAACGAGCTGGCGCCGAAGATCGGCCGTGCCGCGCAGGTCGTGAATCGGCTCTTCGATTCGCTCTTCGACCTGTCCGCCTTCGATGCCGGCCAGGTGCGGCTGGCGGTGGCGCCGGTGTCCGTCGCCGCGGTGATCCGGGCGCTGCAAGAGGAATACGAGCCGCTCGCGGCTGCCAAGGGTCTGACCCTGCGCGTGCGGGTGCGAGACGCCGTGCTCCAGACCGACGAGGTCCGGCTCAAGCGGATGATCGGGAACGTTCTGTCGAATGCGATCAAGTACACCCTGCCGGGCCGAAAGGTGCTGCTGGCCGTGCGGCCCGCCGGCGACAAGGTGCGGGTGGAGGTCTGGGACCAGGGCATCGGCATCCCGGCCCGGCAGATCGACAAGGTTTTCCAGGAATTCTTCCGCGCGGACGGTGGCAGCCAGCTTGCGCCGGATGGCCTGGGCATCGGTCTGGCCCTGGTGGCGCGGCTGGCCGACGCGCTGCGCGCGCATGTCTCGATCGACTCCGTCGAGGGGCGCGGCACCCGCGTGTCGCTCACCCTGAGCGACGTCGAAGCCGAGCCGTCACGACGCGTTCAGCTGTCGACGGCTTCGGGTTGAAGGCCGTCGTTGCGGCGGCTCTTGGCGATCAGCCGGGCCATCATGTCGGCCGCCATCTGAAGACGCTTCAGGTCGCGTTGGGACAAGGCGTCGTTCGGCGCCGAACTGAAGCAGCACGCCGTGCCGTAGATCGCCCCGTCGGGCAGCACGATCGGCACGCTCAGGTGGGCGCCGATCGGCACTGCGGTTTCGGGCAGTTCCCGGAAGTTGGGCAGCTTGCGCACGTCGGTGACAAGTTGTGGCAATCGGCCATCCACCACGCGCTGGCAGAAGCTGCGCTCCAGCGCGTCTGAACTGCCCTCGGCGCTCTGCCAGTACGGGTCGTCCGCCTCGACCCGCCAAAGAAACCGGTGGCCATCACGGAAGTGCGAGGCGAAGGCCACTTCCATGGCCAGATGCTCGCGCATGAGCTTGAGCACCTCGCGCACCGACCGGTCGACGCGCGCGTGGTCCATGTCGGCCGTCACGACGGCGACTTGCTGCAGCTCTCTTTCGAAAGTGGTGTCCATCGGTTCGCGTTCTCCAGAAAGGTCAGCGCTTCTTCGCGCCGAAGATGCCCCCCAGCACGCCGCGCAGGATCTCCTTGCCGACATTGGTGCCCACGGTACGCACCGCCGATTTCGCCATGGTCTGCACCAGGCCGTCGCGCTTGCCGCCGCGCGGGCCGGTCGAGCCGAACAGCAGGTCGTTGAGGAAGCCGCCTTCGGCGGGTGCACCCGGCTTGGCGCTGCCGCCCTTGCCGATCGTCGTGGCCGGCGCGTCGGGCGCATCGGGTGCGCTCTCGGCCCGGCCTTTGAGCTTTTCATAGGCCGACTCGCGGTCGACCGTCTTCTCGTAGACGCCGGCCACCAGCGAATTCGTGATGAGCTGCTGGCGCTGCGCCGGCGTGATCGGGCCGAGCTGGCTGCCCGGCGGCAGGACGAACACGCGTTCCGTGATGCTCGGTCGGCCCTTGGCATCGAGGAAGCTCACCAGCGCCTCGCCCACGGCCAGTTCGGTGATGGCGGCCTCGATGTCCAGCCCCGGCTTCGGACGCATGGTGGTGGCAGTGGCCTTGACCGCTTTCTGGTCGCGCGGGGTGAAGGCACGCAGCGCGTGCTGCACCCGGTTGCCCAGCTGCGCGAGCACCGTGTCGGGAATGTCCAGCGGGTTCTGCGTGACGAAGAACACGCCCACGCCCTTGGACCGAACGAGTCGCACGACCAGCTCGATGCGCTCGACCAGCGCCTTGGGCGCGTCCTTGAACAGCAGGTGGGCCTCGTCGAAAAAGAACACCAGCTTGGGCTGGTCGGGGTCGCCGATCTCGGGCAGCTGCTCGAACAGCTCCGACAGCATCCACAGCAGGAAGGTCGCGTACAGCCGCGGCGAGTTCATCAGCTTGTCGGCGGTGAGGATGTTGATGACCCCCTTGCCGCCAACCGTCTGCATGAAGTCCTGGATGTTGAGCATCGGCTCGCCGAAGAACTTGTCCCCGCCCTGGCTCTCGATCTGCAGCAGGCCGCGCTGGATGGCGCCCACGCTGGCGGCACTGATGTTGCCGTATTCGGTGGTGAACTGGCTCGCGTTGTCGCCCACGTGCTGCAGCATGGCGCGCAGGTCCTTCAGGTCGAGCAGCAGCAGGCCACTGTCGTCCGCCACCTTGAAGACCAGGTTCAACACGCCGGCCTGGGTCTCGTTGAGGTCGAGCATGCGGCCCAGCAGCAGCGGGCCCATGTCGGAGACGGTGGCTCGCACCGGGTGGCCCTGTTCGCCGAACACGTCCCACAGCGTGACCGGGCAGGCGAGGGGGGCGGGCGCCTCGATGCCGCGTTCCTTCAGCGTCGCGGCCAGCTTGCCACCGATCTGGCCAGCCTGGCTGATGCCCGTGAGGTCGCCCTTCACGTCGGCCATGAATACCGGCACGCCGATGCCAGAGAGCTGCTCGGCGAGGGTCTGCAGCGTCACCGTCTTGCCGGTGCCGGTGGCCCCGGTGATGAGGCCGTGGCGGTTGGTCAGGTTCGGCAGCAGGAAGCACTCGGTCGCGTCGTGGCGGGCGATGAGCAGAGGGTCGGCCATGGGGGCTCCGGGAACATGTCGAAGGCGGCAGTCTATCCAAGACCCCCTCCTATAATTCGCGGCCTCAGGCACACGTTTCGTGAAAAAGTTCCAGGAGTTCCTTTGTCATCGACCACCCCCACCCCTCTTTCCGCCGATGGCGCCAGCGCTGAACAATCGCCGCTCGAACTCGAACTCGCCACCTTGCTGGTCGAATCCCTGAATCTCGAGGTGGCCCCCGCCGAGGTCGACCCGAACGCGCCGCTGTATGGCGAGGGCCTCGGCCTCGACTCCATCGACATCCTGGAAGTGGCCCTCGAAGTCTCGCGCCGCTATGGCTTCCAGCTGCGCTCGGACGACGAACGCAACCAGCAGATTTTTCAATCGCTGCGCACCCTCGCGACCCACGTTGCGGCGAACCGCACGACTGCTTGAAGTGGAACGCCCCCGAAGCGCCTGCGGCGCCTGAAGCCCAGATGTCGCGATGGCGCCTGGCGCTCCTGCTGCTGGCAGGGGCGGCGTATGCGGGCCTGTCTCACTGGCTGATGCTGTTCCACCCGCACGCCCCGTGGGCGATGGCGGTGCTGCTCGGTCCGCTGTGGCTCACGGCGCTCGGTCTGGGCGGCTCGCGCTTCGGCGGTTGGGGCCTCGCCGGTGCCACGCTGGCGGGCGTGCTCGTCTTCGTCGTGCTGTGGCGTGGCGCGGCCGGCGACCCCAACCGGCTGTACGTGCTGCAGCACGTCGGCATCAACGGCGTGCTGGCCTGCTGGTTCGGCGGCACCCTGCGTGGCGGGCAGCTGTCGCTCATCGGCCAGTTCGCGCAGCGCGTGCATCCACTGGGCCCGGGCATGCCGGAATACACGCGGCAGGTCACTTGGGTCTGGACGATCTACTTCGCGCTCACTGCGCTGGTCTCCATTCCCGTCTACCTCTGGCTGCCGTTCTCGGCCTGGTCGCTGCTGGCCAACGTGCTCAGCCCGGTGATGGTGGTCGTGCTGTTCGTGGGCGAGCACCTGGTGCGCTACCGCCTGCACCCCGAGTTCGAGCGCACCCGCATGATCGATGCGGTGCGCGCCTTCTATGGCGCGTCTTCGGCCGCGCCGACGACCAAGCGCTGATGCGATGACCACGGAATTGCGCATGCCGAACGATGTTTCCCTCCTTCCTCTGCTGGCCGCGCGCGACCTCAATGCGCCGTTCGCCTGGCGCGCCGGCGTGCCGGTGTCGGGCCGCAGCTTCCTGGCCGACGTGGCGCGACAGGCCGAGCGCATGCCGTCCGCAGGGCCGGTGCTGAACCTCTGCAACGACCGCTACGCCTTCACGGTGGCGCTCGGCGCGGCGCTGCTGCGCGGTCAGGCCAGCCTGCTGCCGCCCGATGCACGGCCCGAGACGATGGCACGGTTGACGGCCGAGCACGGAAAGCTCACCGCCGTCACCGACGAGCCCTCGCTCGAAACGCCAGGGCTCGACCGCGTGATGGTCGAGGTCGGTGCCACGGCGGCGGCTGCTTCAAACGACGTCCCCGCCATCGACGGCCGCCTGCACGCGGTCAGCCTGCTCACCTCCGGCTCGACCGGCGTGCCGCAGCCGCATGCCAAGACCTGGCAGACGCTGGTGGGCGATGCTGCTGCTGCCGTCGCGCGGCTGGCGCAACTGCTCGATCGCCCATCGCTCGCGGGGCTGACGCTGGTCGGCACGGTGCCGGTGCAGCACAGCTACGGTCTCGAATCCACTGCCTTGCTGGCGCTGGTCGGCGGCGCGGCCTTCGACAGCGGCCGGCCGTTCTTCCCGGCCGACATCGTGGCCGCGCTGGCCGCGGTGCCGCGCCCGCGCGCACTGGTCACCACGCCCTTCCACCTGAAGACGCTGCTGCTCGCCGGCATCGAGATTCCCCCGGTCGATCTGATCCTCTCGGCCACCGCGCCGCTGTCGCCACAGCTCGCCGCCCAGGCCGAGCAGGCCACCGGCGGCATGCTCATCGAGATCTACGGCAGCACCGAGTCGGGCCAGGTCGCGACGCGCCGGCCGACGCAGAGCGAGGTGTGGGAGACCTTCGGCGAGATCCGCGTCACCGCGCAGCCGGGCGCCGACGGCACCGAGCAGTTCGTCTTCGCCGGCGACTTCATCCCCCAGCCCACGCCCATGGCCGACGTGCTGGAGCTGTTGGACGACCGGCGCTTTCGCCTGTTCGGCCGGGCCAACGACCTGATCCACGTGGCCGGCAAGCGCAGCTCGCTCGGCCACCTCAACTACCACCTCAATAGCATTCCTGGCGTGGACGACGGTGCCTTCTGGCTGCCCGACGACGTCAGCGACGGCGTGGTTCGGCCGGTGGCCTTCGTGGTCGCGCCGACGCTCGGCGCGGGCGAGGTGGTCGCGGCCCTGCGCGCGCGGCTCGAATCCGTCTTCGTGCCGCGGCGGGTGGTGCATGTGCCGTCGCTGCCGCGCGAGGGCACCGGCAAGCTCACCGTGCGCGCGCTGCGCGAGTTCGCGCTGTCGCAGCTGGCCGCCGATGACACGCCGGTGCAGGTGACGCACGAGATCCCTGCGGACCACCCCGTCTTCGCCGGCCACTTCCCGGGCCAGCCGCTGGTGCCGGGCGCGCTGCTGGTGTCGGAGGTGATGGAGGTGATGCGCCGCGTGCCTGCCATGGCCGCGCGGCTGGGTGCGCATCCCACGCTGGCGGCGGCCAAGTTCCTGTCGCCGGTGCGCCCCGGCGCGGCCATCGACATCGCGCTGCATCCCGAGACGGGCGCGGCACGCGGCGTGCGCTTCGAGGTGCGCTGCGGCGACGTGGTGGCCGCGAGCGGTAGATGGACGCCGTCGGGCGAACGCTGATGGCCGCGGCACACGACGCAGGCACCGAGGCGGCTTCCGACAAGGCGCCCGACGCCGCCGCATGGGCGCATCGTCCCGAGCGCAGCAACATGCTGGCGCTGCGCTTCATCTGCTGGCTGGCGCTGACCTGTGGACGGCGCGTCACGCGGTTGATCCTGCACCCGATCTGCCTGTACTTCCTGCTGTTCGACCCCACGCCGCGTCGCCACATCAAGCGCTACCTGTTGCGCGCGATCGGGCCGCGGGCCGGCTGGGGCGACGGCTACCGGCTGCTGCATGCCTTCGCGTCGACCGTGCTCGACCGGGTGTACTTCCTGCGCGGCCGCATGGACCTGTTCGACGTGCGCATCAGCGGCCAGGCCCCGGTCGAGGCCGAGGTGGTGTCCGGCCGCGGCGCCTTCCTGCTGGGCGCGCACGTCGGCAGCTTCGAGGCGATGGGCGCCTGCCGGCAGCACAGCAGCGACCACGGCGCGTTGCGCCTGGCGATGCTGATGTTCACCGACAACGCGCAGCGCATCTCGAGCATCCTCGAGACCATCGCGCTGCCCGAACTGCGCCCGACCATCATCGCGCTGGGTCGCCCGCATTCGATGCTGTCGCTGCGCGACTGGCTCGACGGCGGTGGCCTGGGCGGCATGCTGGCCGACCGCACGCTGCCGGGCACCGAGGACATGGGCCAGCGCAGCAACAACCTCACGCTGTCCTTTCTGGGGCATCCCGCGGTGTTCAACGACGGTCCCTTCCGTCTGGCCGCGCTGCTGCGCCGCAAGGTGTTCTTCATGGCGGGGCTCTATGTGGGCGGCGCCCGCTACGATGTCCGCTTCGAGCCGCTGGCCGATTTCAGCGAGCGGCTGACCGACCCCGTGCAGCGGGAACAACGCATCCGCGCGGCGGTCGAAGCCTACGTGGCGCGCCTGGAGGCGCTGTGCCGCGAACATCCCTACAACTGGTTCAACTTCCATGATTTCTGGCTTGAAGACACGCATTGAGGCACGCATCGAGCGCGGGCTGCGGCCCGCGCGCTGGGCCCTGGTCGCGGTGCTGTGCGCCGCTGCGCCAGCCTGGGCGCTGGACCTGAACGAGCTGATGGGCCTGCTGGCCAAACAGAAGCAGGGCGAAGCCAACTTCACCGAGCAGCGCTATGTGCGGGGCTTCGACGGCCCGCTGGCCGCCAGCGGCACGCTGAGCTTCACCGCGCCCGACCAGCTGGTGCGGCGCACCCTGTCGCCCCGGCCCGAGACGATGGCGGTCGACGGCAACAACCTCACGCTGTCGCGCAGCGGCCGAAGCCGCAGCATGACGCTCGACAGCATGCCGGAGCTGCAGGGCATGGTCGAAGCCATGCGCGCCACGCTCGCGGGCAACACGCAGGTGCTGCAGCGCTACTTCACCAGCACCGTCGGCGGCAACGCCAGCGACTGGACGCTCGACCTCGCACCGATCGATGCGCGCCTGGCGTCGCAGGTCGCGATGCTGCGGCTGAGCGGCAAGGCCGGCGAGGTGCTGGGCGTGGAGATGGAGTTCCGCGGCGGTGACCGGTCGGTCATGACGATCTCGCCGAAGCGATGAGCGTTCTGCACGCCGGGCCGAGTAGGGGCCGTCGCACGCTGGTGCTCCTGCTGTGGCTGGCCGCGGTGCTGGCCGGTGTCGCGGTAATTTCGCGCACGCAATTCAGCGCCGACCTGTCGGCCTTCCTGCCGGCCAGCCCTGATGCGCGCCAGCGTGTGCTGATCGAGCAACTGCAGAGCGGCGTCGCCTCGCGCACGCTGATGGTCGGCCTTGAAGGCGGCAAGGACGCCGCGCAGCGTGCCGACGTGTCGCGCGCGCTTGGCAAGGCGATGCGTGCCAGCGGGCTGTACGAGCAGGTGCAGAACGGCGATCACAGCGAGTGGCAGGAAGCTGGCACCTTCGTCTTCGACCGGCGCTACCAGCTGTCGCCGGGCGTGACGCCGGAGCGCTTTTCCGTCGACGGCCTGCGCGATGCCATCACCGACACGGTGTCGATGCTCGGCACGCCGGCCGGCAACCTGGTTCGCCCGCTGTTCGAGCGCGACCCGACCGGCGAAACCCAGCGCATCGCCGAAGGGCTGATCCCCGCGACCTCGCCGCGCACCGAGGAGGGCGTGTGGGCGTCGCGCACCGCGCCGCGCGCGATGCTGCTGGCGACCACCAAGGCCTCGGGCAGCGACCTCGATGCGCAGGCGGCGGCCATCACCCGCATCGAAACCGAATACGCCAAGGCGACGCAGGGCCTCGGCGCCGAGGCCCCCAAGCTTCAGCTGAGCGGCGCGCCGGTGTTCTCGGTGCAGAGCCGCGACAAGATAAAGGGCGAGGCGATGCACCTCGCGATCGTCGGTGCGATCGTGATGGGTTGTTTGCTGCTGGCGGCTTTCGCATCGCCCAAGGCGCTGGTGATCGCGCTGTTGCCCGTGCTGACCGGCGTGGTGGCAGGCACGGCCGCGGTCGCGCTGGTGTTCGGCTCGGTGCACGGCCTCACGATGGGTTTCGGCAGCACGCTGATCGGCGAGACGGTCGACTACGCCATCTATTACCTGATCCAGGCGCGCGGCGCCGCGGTACCCGGCACGGGTTGGCAACGCTGGCGCGACCTGAACTGGCCGACCGTGCGTCTCGGCCTGCTCACGTCGGTGTGCGGTTTCGCGGCGCTGGTGTTCTCGGGCTTCCCGGGCCTGGCGCAGCTCGGCGTGTTCTCCATCGCCGGCCTGGTGGCCGCCGCGCTGGTCACGCGCCACGGGCTGCCGATGCTGGCGCCCGACGGCGCCACCGGCCTGGGCATGCGCCGCCACATGGCGCGCGCGGCGAGCGGCATCGTGCAGGCCATGCCGCGGCTGCGCGTCGCTTTCGT
This sequence comes from Variovorax restrictus, assembly GCF_051216715.1. Classification (NCBI taxonomy): domain Bacteria; kingdom Pseudomonadati; phylum Pseudomonadota; class Betaproteobacteria; order Burkholderiales; family Comamonadaceae; genus Variovorax; species Variovorax restrictus. The sequence goes on along the minus strand of NZ_JBPJZH010000001.1, from coordinate 2,603,214 downwards.
CGTGGCGGGCGTCGTAGCGGTAGCGCTGATGGCCTGGCAGGGCGGGGCGCTGTGGCGCGCCAGCCTCTCGTCGATGAGCCCGATCTCCAAGGCCTCGCAAGAACTCGACGCCTCGCTGCGCGCGGACATCGGCGCCAGCGACGGCGGCACGCTGGTGGTCATCCAGGCGGCCGACGAGCAGGCCACGCTGCGGATCACCGAGGCCGCGGGGCAGCGGCTCGATGCGATGGTCGAGCAGGGCCAGCTGAGCGGCTACGAAACCGTCACCCGCATGCTGCCGAGCGTCGCCGCGCAGCAGGCCCGCATTGCGAGCCTGCCCGACGCCGCCACGCTGCGCACGCGCGTGGCCGAGGCGACGCAAGGCATGCCCCTGGCGCCCGAGCGGCTCGACCCCTTCGTCGCCTCCGTCGAGGCTGCGCGCAAGCTCGCCCCCATCACGCGCGAAGAACTGGCCGCGGGGCCGATGGCGCCGGTGGTGCGCGCCTTGATGTTCGAGCGCCCGGGCGGCGGCTGGTCGTCGCTGATCGCGCTGCACACGACCGACCGGTTCGACAAGGCCCAACTGGTCGCTGCGCTGGCACCGCTGCCGGAGGTGCAGGTGGTCGACATCGGCGCCGAGCTCGGCAGCCTCTATGACCGCTACCTGAAGGAAGCCTTTGCGCAGGTGATGCTGGGCGCGCTGGCGGTGGTCGTCCTGCTGGGCCTGTACCTGCGCTCGCTGCGCCGGCTGGTGGCCGTGTGCCAGCCGCTGCTTCTGGCGGTGGTGCTCACGCTGGGCGGCATGGCGGCGCTGCAGGTGCCGCTGGGCATCCTGCACCTGGTCGGGCTGCTGCTGATCGTGGCGGTTGGCTCGAACTACGCGCTGTTCTTCGACCAGCTGCAGGAGACCGGCCGCGCCGACGAGGACACGCTGGCCTCGCTGATGCTGGCCAACCTGACGACGGTCGTGTCCTTCGGGCTGATCGCGATCTCGGACATCCCCGCGCTCTCGGCCATCGGCCGCGTGGTGGCGCCCGGCGCGCTGCTGGCCTTGCTGTTGTCGGCGGCTTTTGCCAAGCGGCGCGCGGCCTGAGGTACAAACGCGCGCCATGTCGTCCACCACCGTCCCCGCCACGCCCTCGGTCGCCTCGATGCCGCTGATCTTTCCGGCGAGTGCGCTGCTTCACATCGGCGCGCTGGCGGCGGCCGTCTGGGTGCCCGGTGCGGTGCCATGGGCGATCGGCGCGGTGGTGCTCAACCATGCGCTCATCACCGGCGCCGGGCTCACGCCGCGCAGCCGGCTGCTGGGACCGAACGTCACGCGCCTGCCTGCGGCCGCCGTGGCGCGCCGCGAGGTGGCACTGACCATCGACGACGGGCCCGACCCGGTCGTGACGCCGCAGGTGCTCGACGTGCTCGAGGCCTACGGCCAGCGCGCGACCTTCTTCTGCATCGCCGACCGCGTGGCGGCGCATCCCGAACTGGCCCGCGAGATCGTCGCGCGCGGCCACAGCATCCAGAACCACACGGCGCGCCATCGGCACAACTTTTCGTTCCTGGGGCCGCGCGGCTACGCTGCTGAAATCTCCCGCGCGCAGGACCTGCTCACGCAAGCGACCGGTGAACGCCCGACCTGCTTTCGGGCCCCGGCCGGCCTGCGCAACCCCTTTCTCGCGCCGGTGTTGCGGCGCCTGGGCCTGTCGCTGGTGAGCTGGACGCGTCGCGGCTTCGACACGCGCGAGCGCGACCCGGCCAAGGTGCTCGAGCGCCTGGTCCGCGGGTTGGCGGCCGGCGACATTCTGCTGCTGCACGACGGCAACGCTGCCCGCACCGAAGCCGGTCGCCCGGTCGTGCTGGAGGTGCTACCGCCATTGCTCGCGCGGCTGAAGGCCGACCGCCTGCGCGCCGTGACCCTGCCGGAAGCCTTGAAGGACGCATGAGCACGATCACGACCGACGCGGCCTGGCGCCGCCTGCATGAAGAGGCGACCGCGCCGTATCGCCAGTCCGGCCGGTTCGGCTGGCACTTCGCCCGCGGCAAGCTGGGGCGCGACCCGGCCTTCCGCGGCATGCTGGAACGCCAACTCGTCGGCGCGCAGCACGCCCGCGTGCTCGACATCGGCAGCGGTCAGAGCCTCACGGCCAGCCTCTTGTCGGTGGCCGCGTCGATGCAGGCGCAGGGCCAGTGGCCGAGCGCCTGGCCCGCGACGCCGCCACGCATCGAGTACACCGGCATCGAGTTGATGCCCAGGGACGTGGCTCGCGCGCAGGCGGCGCTCGGCCATCTCCATCCCGCACCACGCATCCTGTGTGCCGACATGTGCAGCGCGCCGCTGCCGGCCTGCGACCTGGTCGTCATCCTCGACGTGCTGCACTACGTCGACCTCGACGCACAGGAAGGCGTGTTGCAGCGCGTGCGCGATGCATTGGCGCCGCGCGGCCGGCTGCTGCTGCGCGTCGGCGATGCAGCCAGCACGCGTGGCTTCGCCATCAGCCAATGGGTCGACCGCACCGTCACGCGCATCCGCGGCCACCGTGTGTCGCCGACCTGGGGCCGCACGCTGGCCGAATGGACGACGCTGCTGCAGCGACTGGGCTTCGCGGTGCAGGCCATCCCCATGAGCCAGGGCACACCCTTCGCCAACGTGCTGCTGGTCGCCGACCTCGAACCCGCCACACCATGACGACACCCCAGACCCTCGACCGCGCCGGCATCGCCCGCCGCATTCCCCACAGCGGCAGCATGTGCCTGCTCGACCGGCTGGAAGCGTGGGACGCCGAAGCCATCCACTGCAGCACCGCCAGCCATGCGCTGCCCGACAACCCGCTGCGCACCGCGAGCGGACTGATGGCGCCCAATCTCATCGAGTACGCCGCGCAGGCCATGGCCCTGCACGGCGGCGTGCTGGCCCCGGACGATGCCGAGCCCTCGGCCGGCTTCCTGGCGAGTGCGCGCAATGTGCGCTTTTCGGTCGATCGCTTCGACGACGTGCCGGGTGCGCTTCAGGTGCATGCGAAGCGGTTGTCCGGCGATGCCAGCCAGGTGCTCTACGAATTCGCCGTGAAAGACGAGGGCGGTCGCGCACTGGCCGAAGGCCGTGCGGTCGTCGTCCTCAACACCCCTTTGCCTCCAGCGACTCCTTCGAAATGAACGCCATGTCCCTCTCCGGAAAACGCGCCCTCATCACCGGCGCCAGCGGCGCCCTCGGCGCGGCCATCGCCCAGCGCCTGGCGCGCGACGGCGCCACCGTGCTGCTGCATGCCAGCTCCCGACCGCAGGCGGTCGAAGAACTGGCCGCGACCATCACCGCGGCCGGCGGCACCGCCGAATGCCACGTCTTCGACCTGCGCAGCGACGAGGCCACGGCCGCCGGCTGTGCGGCGATCCTCACCGGCGGCCCGGTGCAGATCCTGGTGAACAACGCCGGCGTGCACGACGACGCGGTGCTGCCCGGCATGCGGCCCGAGCAGTGGCACAAGGTGATCGACGTCTCGCTCAACGGCTTCTTCCGCGTCACGCAGCCGCTGTTGCTGCCGATGCTGCGCACGCGCTGGGGCCGCATCCTGAACATTTCGTCGGTGGCCTCACTCACCGGCAACAAGGGTCAGGTCAACTACGCCGCGGCCAAGGGCGCGCTCAACAGCGCGACCAAGGCGCTGTCGCTCGAAGTGGCGGCACGCGGCGTGACGGTCAACGCCATCGCGCCGGGCATCATCGCGTCGCCGATGGCCGATGCGGTGTTCGACCCGGCGATCATCCAGCAGATGGTGCCGGTCAAGCGCGCCGGCACGCCCGACGAAGTCGCCGCGCTGGCCGCCTTCCTGGCCAGCCCCGACGCCGCCTACATCACCGGGCAGGTGATCTCGATCAACGGCGGGATGATCTAGTGGCCGGCGCGCCGGTCCGTGATGCAGCGCCTGCGGACCCGGTCACGGTGAACTTCTGGGAAGCCTTCCGCTTCTGGCTCAAGCTGGGCTTCGTCAGCTTCGGCGGGCCGGCGGGGCAGATCGCGATCATGCACACCGAGTTGGTCGAGCGCCGACGTTGGATCAGCGAGAAGCGATTCCTGCATGCGCTCAACTACTGCATGCTGCTGCCGGGGCCCGAAGCGCAGCAGCTCGCCACCTACATCGGCTGGCTGCTGCACCGGACCCGCGGCGGCCTCGTGGCGGGCGCGCTGTTCGTGCTGCCCTCGCTGTTCATCCTGATCGGCCTGTCGTGGATCTACCTGCGCTTCGGCCATGTGCCGGTGGTGGCGGGCATCTTCTACGGCATCAAGCCGGCCGTCACGGCCATCGTGCTGCATGCGGCCCACCGCATCGGCACGCGCGCCTTGCGCAACCGCTGGATGTGGGGCATCGCGGCGGCGTCGTTCCTCGCCATCTTCGCCTTCGACACGCCGTTCCCGGCGATCGTCGTGGCCGCCGCGCTGATCGGTCATTTCGGCGCGCGCCATGCGCCGAACGTGTTCGCGCTCGGCGGGGCACCGGGCCAGGCGGCTGCGCACCACGGGCCGGCGCTGATCGACGACGACACACCGACGCCGCCGCATGCGCGCTTCTCCCGTGGGCGGCTGATGAAGGTGCTCGGCGTCGGGTTCGGCCTGTGGGCGGTGGTCATGGCGGTACTGGTCGCGACGCAGGGCGTGCAGGGCACGCTGACGCAGATGGGCTGGTTCTTCACCAAGGCCGCGCTGTTGACCTTCGGCGGCGCCTACGCGGTGCTGCCCTACGTCTACCAGGGCGCGGTCGAGCAGTACCACTGGCTGTCGGGTGCGCAGATGATCGACGGCCTGGCGCTGGGCGAAACCACGCCGGGCCCGCTGATCATGGTGGTGGCCTTCGTCGGCTTCGTGGGTGGCTGGTTGCACCAGGTGCTGGGCCCCGACGCGGTGTTCGCAGGCGCGGCCCTGGCGGCGTCGGTCGTCACCTTCTTCACCTTCCTGCCGTCCTTCATCTTCATCCTCGCCGGCGGCCCGGTCATCGAGGCCACCCATGGCCGGCTGGGCTTCACCGCGCCGCTGTCGGCCATCACGGCGGCGGTGGTCGGCGTCATCCTCAACCTCGCGCTGTTCTTCGCGTACCACGTGCTGTGGCCGCAGGGCTTCGGTGGGCGCATCGACGTGGCATCGGCCGTGATCGCGCTCGCCGCCGCCGTGGCGCTGTTCCGCTTCAAGGTCGGCGTGCTGCCCTTGCTCGGGGCCTGTGCGGCCGCCGGGCTGGCGTGGACCTGGCTGCTGCCGATGCTGCGCTAGGGCGTTTCGCGCCCCTCCGGCGCGTTTCGTCGCATCGCGCTGGCGACGGCGCGCGTGACGCGCGATCGTTGCGACTCCACTTCGACGGAGTCCCGAGATGCATCCCTTCCGAACCCTGTCCGCGCTCGCCGCGGCACTCGCCATTCCCCTGGCCGCCGGCGCGGCCGACCTGCGCGTCGCCGTGAGCGACGGGCCAGTGGTGCCGGCCACGCTCTACGTGGCGCTGTTCGACTCGGCCGAGGCGCTGACGGCGGACAAGGCGCTGGCCGCGCAAACGCTCCCGATGCGCGACGGCCAGGCGCAGTTGGTGTTCGTCGGCTTGCCGCCGGGACGCTATGTGCTCAAGTCCTTCGCCGACGAGAACGGCAACGGCAAGCTCGACGCGAACCTGGTCGGCGTGCCGATCGAACGCTACGGCTTCTCCAACGACGCCCGGGGCCGCATGGGTCCTCCGACTTTCGACGCGGCCGCGGTGCCGCTCGAGACCGCCGACCGCAGCATCGCGCTCCGTCTGCATTGAGACCGGTGCCATGAACCGCCGTGAACTTCTTTGCCGGCTGGCCGCGCTTGGCAGCGCGCCTTGGCTCCTGCCGTTTGCAGCCCGTGCCGGTGCCGTCGACGACTGGCAGGCGGAATTCGAGGCCTCGACCGCGCCCTGGAAATCGGGCTTCGCGACGGTGCCCAGCGATCTGCCGCTGACGCCCGCCACGGTGCGTGGCCGCTTTCCTGACGCGGTCGCCGGCACGCTCTACCGTGTCGGCCCCGCCGGCCACGAGGTCGCCGGTGAGCGTTATCACCATTGGTTCGACGGCGACGGCATGGCGCATCGCTTCGTGATCGAGGGCGGCGCGGTGCACCACCAGGGCCGCTTTGTCGCGACCGCCAAGCGCACACGGGAAGCGCGCGCCGGCCATCGCCTGATCGAGGGCTTCGGGACCGCGTTCGCGGGCAGCGAGCCGCTGACTTCGCCCGACGACATGAACGTCGCCAACATCAGCATGCTGCCGATCGGCGGCGACCTGCTCGCGCTGTGGGAAGGGGGGTCCGCCATGCGGCTGGACCCGCAGACGCTGGCCACGCGCGGCCTCAAGACCTGGCGGGCCGATCTGGCCGGCGTGCCGTTCTCCGCCCACCCGAAGATCGATCCGGACGGCACGGTCTGGAACTTCGGCGTCAGTGCGAGCAACGGCCTGCTGGTGCTCTACGAGATCGCACCCGATGGCGCGCTGCGCCGCGCCGACGCGCGTCCCATCAGCCACCTGCCGATGATTCACGACTTCGCGGTGACCGACCGGCACCTCGTGTTCCTGATGCCGCCGCTGGTCTACGAAGCCGCGCGCAAGCAGGCCGGCGCCAGCTTTCTCGATGCGCATGTGTGGCGGCCCGAGCTCGGCATGCGCGCGCTGGTCATCGACAAGAAGGACTGGCAGCGCCAGCAGATGCTCGCGTTGCCGGCCGGCTTCCTGTTCCACCTCGGGAACGCCTGGGAGGAGCAGACCGCCGGTGGGACGGTGATCCATGTCGACTACGTCCGTGCGCCCGATGCGTCGAGCCTGTTCACGGGCACCCGCGAGCTCATGCGGGGGCGCTACATGCGCGGCCCGCACGCCAAGCTGACGGTGGCCCGCCTGGACCTCGGCGCGGGGCGGGCGACGCAGGTCGAATGGCCGCTGGAGGCCGAATTCCCGCGCATCGATCCGCGCCGCGTCGGCCTGCGGCATCGCCAGGTAGTCCATGCCGCTGGGCCGGTCGACGGCCGGCCGCTGTGGAGCGCGGTCGCGCGCACCGACGTCGAATCAGGCGCGTCACAACGCTTCAGCTACGGGCCGCAGGCGCTGGTCGAGGAGCATGTGTTCGTGCCGGATGGCGAGCGACCCGGCTGGGTGCTCGGGACCGCACTCGACTACGCGCAGGGAAAGACGGTACTGTCGTGCTTCGCCGCCGACGCGCTGGCCGACGGGCCGGTGGCGCAGGCGACTTTGCCCTATGCGCTGCCACTGGGACTGCACGGGGCGTTCGTGGCGGTTTGACCTGCCCGCCAAGTCAGCGGGTGAACAGCAGGACCGAGTTCGTGCCGCCGAAGGCGAAGGAACTGCTGATAGCGGCGCGCAGCGCAGAGGCTTGCGTGCCGGCATCGCGGACCAGGTTGAGTGCACAGGCCGGATCGATCGAATCGCCGTTTGCATTGGGCGGCAGCTGCTGCTCGCGCAGTGCCATCACCGTGATCACGGCCTCCAGCGCGCCGGCCCCGCCGAGCAGGTGCCCGTGCAGCGCCTTGGTCGAACTCACGCGCAGGTCGTCGAGCGCATCGCCCCAGACGGCGGCCAGCGCTTCGCGCTCGACCGCATCGCCGATGCGCGTGGCCGTGCCGTGCGCATTGCAGTAGCCGACGTCGCGCGGCGACAGGCCAGCCTGACGCAGGGCGGCGCGCAAGGCGCGGGCCTGGCCGTCTGCATCGGGCTTGGTGAGGTGGGTGGCGTCGCAGCTGCTGCCCCAGCCGGCCAGCATGGCGTGCGGCGTGGCGCCGCGACGGCGCGCATGCGCCTCCGACTCGAGGATCAGGAAGGCGGCGCCTTCGCCCAGCGCGAAGCCGCTGCGGTCGGCGGCAAACGGCTTCACCGCGGTGGCCGCTTCGCCGGGTTGGAAGTGCGCCAGCGTCTGCATGGCCTGCCAGGCCAGCACGACACCCGGAACGATCAGCGATTCGCTGCCACCCGCGATGGCCACGTCGACCTCGCCGTGCCGCACCGCCTTGGCCGCTTCGGCGATGGCCAGGGACGACGACGCGCAGGCCACCGAGTAGGTGAGCACCGGGCCCTGTGCGCGCTGGCGCATCGCAACATGCGAGGCCGGCGCGTTCGGCATGAAGGCCGGGATGGTGAGCGGCGGCACGCGGCCGTTGTTGCTGCGGTAGGCGGCTTCCAGCGCCGCGGCACCGCCCATGCCGCAGCCGACAAAGACGCCGAGACGTTCCGGAGCGATCGCGTCGGCACTCAGCGCCGCATCGCGCCAGGCGAGGTCGGCGGCAGCGACGGCCAGCTGACTGACCCGGTCGACGCCGGCGAGCTGCAGCTTGGTGAACCAGCGGGCCGCATCGAACTCGACCGTGGCGGCAGCGGCCGGCTTGGGCAGTTCGGGAAAGACGGAATGGATCGCGGAGTCGCCCCGCATCAGCGCGGCGAAAAGGGCGTGCGGGTCGCCGCCGTGCGGTGCGACGACGCCCAGACCCGTGACGACGACAGCGCTCATCGTGAGGCGGTCGTCAGGCGACCTTGGCGGCGCGCACCTTGTCGACCAGCGCGGCCAGCTCGGCGAGCGTGTCGATGTTCGGGTTGTCGTCGGGCACCTCGATGCCGAACTTGTCCTCGATCTCGAAGATGAATTCGGCCAGGGCCAGCGAGTCGAGGCCCTTCTCGCGCATGGAGGCATTCGGGTCGAGTTCGGACGCCGGGATGGCGTACTTTTCCTGGATCAGGTCCTGCAATTCCTTCAACGAACTCATGGTGTGTTTTGTTCCGCTCTGCGAGTCGTGGACGATGATAGCTGCTGCACCCCGGGCCTCCAGCGCATCGACATCATCGCGAAGACGATGCCCAGCACCGCGCCGGCCAACGCGTCGAGCACCACATGCTGTTTGATGGCGAGCGTCGACCAGGCGATGGCGAAGAACCACAGCGCGTTGATGACCCGCGGCCAGCGCGGCGTGCCGGCATCGCGCAGCACTTGTTCGATCCGGATCGTGGTGAACATGGCGGTGGCCACGTGCAGCGACGGGCAGGCGTTGCCGGCCGCATCCACCCCCTGCAGCAGTGCGAAGCCCGGGTAGCCCGAGGCGTCGAAGCCCAGCGGCGGCACGGCGGTCGGCCAGAGGTAGAACAGGACGAGCCCGGTCAGGCACATCGCCATCAGCCAGAGGCCGTAGACCACCAGCGGCCAGAAGCTACGCTGCAGCCCCGGCCCGACGCCGATGTACACCCAAAGGGTCAGGTAGATGAAGAGTGCCCAGGGATGGAAGCCGATCCAGCGGTCGAGCGCCATCGTGGGCATCACGACCACCGGGAACACCGGGTTGCGCAAGACGTAGAAGTAGCCGATGAAGAAGGCCGAGGTCACGGCCGTGGTGCCGAGCAGCTTGAGCCAGAACAGCTTGCGCATGCGCCAGCCGATCTCGGCGGTCCAGGGCGAAAGAGGCTGGGGGGACGTCAAGGCTGGAAGGGCGGCAGGCCGCGCAGTCGCTTCATGACCAGCGACGGCAGGCGCAGCAGGAACTCACCCATCAGCCGCGCGTGCATCCACGACAAGAGCAAGTTGTCGCGCAGGTAGTTGAAGTGCGAGACGCCGCCCTCGGCCGCGCTGAGGTACTTCACCGGCGCGTCGACGTTGATCGGCTTGACGCCGTTCCAGATCAGCCGCACCACGGCTTCGGTGTCGAAGTCGAAGCGGCGCATCCAGGGCTGTGCCTGCATCACGTCGATCAGCGCGTTCACCGGGTAGATGCGAAAGCCGTAGAGCGAGTCGCCGACGCCGGCCCAGAGGGTTTCGATGTGGGTCCAGCCGTTGGAGAGCTTGCGCCCCCACACGCGGATGCGCGGCGCGCTGGCGTCGAAGATCGGGCGGCCGAGCACCAGGGTGTCGGGCCGCGCCTGCGAGGCCTGCATGAAGGCGGGGATGAGGTCGGCCGGGTGCTGGCCGTCGGAATCCATCGCCAGTGCATGGGTGAAGCCGGCCTCGCGCGCAGCTTCGAGGCCGCGCAAAACAGCGGCGCCCTTGCCCTGGTTCTCGGGCAGTTGCCAGACGCGCAGGCCGGGGTCGGTGGCGGCGAGCTGCTGCATGCGTTCGCCGGTGCCGTCGGTGCTGCCGTCAATCACCACCCAGACCGGGTTCCATTGCGCACGAGCGGCCGCGACGGTGGAGAACAGGCGTTCGCCCGTGTTGTAGCTGGGAATCAGGACGAGATGGGTGCGCGAAGGTTCTGGCATTCGGTCGGCGCCTCGGAGGCGCTCTGTGTCATGGCGTGGCGAAAGTACTGTTCGATCTGCAGCAGCAGGGCGGCGCTGTTGGGCGACGGCGCGAAGCGCTCGCCCAGGCGCAGCGTGAAGACCAGCGGGAGCGGTGGCACGCGCCACAACGGCCAGCCCTTGCCGAGGTACGGCGAGTCGGTGTCGACGAAGACGGTCTGGATCGGTGCCTGCGCCAGCTTGGCGATCAGCGTAACGCCGGGGCAGAAGGGGTTGAGCGGCGGCGTCACCGTCCGCGTGCCTTCGGGGAAGATCACCAGCTGGCCGCCGCGACGCAGGTCGTGCACGGCGAGCCGCACCATGGTGTGGGCCGAGTCGTTGCGGATGTAGTGCGCCAGGCGCGCGCCGGCGCCGAGGAAGACGTTCTTCATCAGCCCCGCCTTCATGATGCAGGCGCTGCGCGGCAGCCGCGCCACGAGCAGCAGCGCGTCGAGCATGGTCGGGTGGTTGGCCACGAGGATCAGGCCGCGCTCGTCGCGCAGCGCGTCGAGGCAGCGCGCGTCGATGCGCATCATGCCGCTGAGCGAGGCGACGGCCCAGAACAGGCGGTAGGCGCCGGCGATGACACGGCGGCCGAGCGGCCGGGCTGTGTCCGGCGGGAGCACCGGGTACAGCAGCATCGCGATCAGGTTCCAGGCCAGCGACAGAAGCCCCAACCCCAACAGCAGTGTGTAGAGCGGGAGCGCGAGGGCGATCGACGCGAGCCGGCGCAGCAGCGTCTTCATCGCGCAGCCGCCTTCGTCACGCGCGGAGGGCCCCAGGGGCGACCGCGTGCGCCTCGATCTCGACCAGCAGGTCCTGGCGGCAGATGTCGGCCTCCAGATAGACCGCCTGTCGCACCGTTGGGGCGTCGGCGCCGAGCGCGTCGACGAGCACCTCGCGCACCACGGGCGCATCGGCCACGTGGCGCACATACACGACGGCTTCGAGCGCGGGAAGGGAGAAGCGCGCGCTGGTGCGCAGGTTGGCCGCGTCGATCACGGCCGTCAGGTTGCGCAGGGTTTCGGCGGTCTGCGCCCGCACGTCGCCCAGGTGCACCGTCTCGTGGCCGATGATGCTGGCCGTGCCGGAGATGAACAGCGCGACATCGCCGCCGCCGAGCTCGGCGAGCGCGGCACGCGAGAAGGTCGGCGAGCGCGGGCCATAGGTCTCGGGGTAGCGGTAGGCCGAGACCTGCCGCGGGTTCTCGATCGGCAGTGGCGCGATCTGGCCGGCCAGGAAACGGATGCACAGCGAGCCCTGGCGGATGCCCAGCGCGCAGGCGGCCGGCGCGCCGTCGAAGGCGGCCTGGCCGGCGTCGAGGAAGGCTTGCTGGCGGCCCATGTTGAACTGGCGGTAGCGCTCCAGCCCGCCGCCGTCGCCGTTGATCTGCGGCAGATAGTTCCAGATGCGCAGCAGATGCGGGCAGCCGCTGTCGGCCAGCGCGCGGAACAGGTCGGCATAGGCGCGCTCGGCGAGTTTGGCCACGCCTTGCTGCTCGACGGTCTCGTCCAGGTCGATGGCCCCCAGTACCCAATGGCCGTCGGTGCGCCAGCGCGCCACGCCGGTGGTGCCGGAGCGGATCTCGCCGCTGGCCTGCCAGACGTCCGCCATCGGCCCGCCCTCGGACAGCACCTGGGCGTTGACCGTCGGCATCCAGGCGAGGTTGTCGGGCGTGCCGTAGCCCAGCCCGCCGAAGGGCGAATGGCCGCCGGCTGCCATCGCCAGCCCCTGCGACAGGGTGAGCCGCTCGACGCGCAGCGGGGGGACTTTCAGCAATTCACGCGCGCTCATGGCGTCTCCTGGATGTTCTCGCCGGCCAGGCGGCCGAGGTCACGGATGTTGCGGCGTCGTCGACGCCAGGCGTCCCAGGTGCGGCGCGGGTGGCCAGCCGAGACGACGTAATAGATGCTCTTGAGCACGCGCAGCGATCCCCAGATGGGCGTCTTGCCGTGCACGTCGCCGGCCAGCAGCGACATCAGCGCCTCCTTCACCCGCAGCGGGTTCTGCGGGTACATGAAGAACTCGCGCATGGTCGGGTTGGTCACGCGGAAGATGAACCACGAAAACTCGCGCGGTCCCTTGCGCATGGTGCGTTCGAAATTCCGACGCGCCGCCGCGGCACGGCGCGGCTGGTCGAGTGCGGTGGCCACGACCTCGGCACCCTCGAAGGCACTGTGCATCGCCAGGTACACGCCCGAAGAGAACACCGGGTCGATGAAGCTGAAAGCGTCGCCCAGCATCAGGTAGCGCTCGCCGCTGCAGTGGCTGCTGGTGTAGGCGTAGTTGCCGGTGGCGTAGACGGCGTCGTCGACCAGCGTCGCGTCCTTCAGGCGCGCGACGAGTTCCGGGCACAGCGCGATGGTGTCTGCGAAGAAGTCGGCGAGTGGCTTGGTGCGCGACTTGAGGTAATAGGGCCAGCACACCGCGCCCACGCTGGTGGTGCCGTCGGCCAGGGGGATGTACCAGAACCAGCCATGCTGGAACCAGAAGATCGTGATGTTGCCTTCGAGCTTGCCTTCGCCGCGCAGGGCGCCGGCGAAGTGGCCGAAGACGGCAGCGCTGTTGTGCTTGGGGTTCTTCTGCTTCGCCTTGAACTTGTTGCCGAGGAAGGTGTCGCGGCCGGAGGCGTCGAGCACGAAGCGGGCGCGCCAGCTGCGCGCGGCACCGTCGTCGAGCGTGGCGTGCACGGTGGCCCCGTCCGCGTCGAACTGCACGTCGCGCACCCGGGCGCCTTCGATCGTCGTGGCGCCCTGCGCGGCGGCGTTGCGGAACAGGATCTCGTCCATCTCCGAGCGGCGCACCTGCCACGCGTAGGGCATCGACTTGTCCCAGGCTTCGGCGAATTCGAGCCGGGCCACGTGGTCGTGGTCGGGCGAGACGAACTCCACGCCCCATTTGGGCATGCCGATGCGTTCGATCTGGTCGCGCACGCCCAGCTTGTCGAATAGCGCGACGTTGGCCGGCAGCAGCGATTCGCCGATGTGAAAGCGCGGGTGGTGGGCCTTCTCGAGCATCACGACCTGGCGGCCCTGGCGGGCGAGCAGCGCCGCGGCGGTGGCGCCGGCAGGGCCACCGCCGATGATCAGGACGTCGCAACTCTCAGGGGAAACGCTGGCGGTGGGATTCATGCGGTCTTGACGGCGGTGTACTCGGAGAAGATGCCCAGTTCGACATGCCGGCGCACGTCGCCGAAGCCGGCATCGCGCAGCGCCTGCATCACCTGCTCGGGCGGGATGCAGGCCTCGATCGTGTCCCAGTAGTAGCGCCACAGCTCGGCCGTGTCGCTGCGCCGGCCGATGACGCGGGCGATGAGCGGAACCACGGCGCGCATGTAGGCTTTGAGCAGAGCGGTGCCGATGCGGCTGCGCGGCTTGCTGATCTCGAGCACCAACAGACGGCCACCCGGACGCAGCACACGATGGAACTCGCCGAAGGCGGCGCCGACATCGCTGATGTGGCGCAGCGCATAGCCCATGCTCAGGAAGTCGCTGCTGGCGTCGGGCCGCGGCAGGGCTTCGGCCTTGCCCTGGACCAGTTGAACGCCGGGCAGGTCGATCTCCTTCATCATGCCCGCGCTCGGGTCGACGCCGACCAGCCGGCCGGACGTCCCGATGAGGTGTAACGCCTCGCGCGCCACCAGCCCGGTGCCGATGCCGACGTCGACCACCTCGGCACCCGCGCGCAGGCCGGCGCGTTGCAGGGCGCTGCGGCGGTACCAGGGGCCGGAGCCGAAGGCCAGCACGCGCTCGATGCGGTCGTAGTCAGGGGCGGTGTCGTCGAAGATGCGACGCAGGAAGGCCTGGTGTTCGTCCTCGTTCCCGTAGTAGAGCGGCAGCGGCGCGTGGGGCGGGAGCAGTGCCGGGTCGGCGGGAGCGTTCGAGGGCAATGGCGGCATCGGCGGATTATCCCCAAAAGCATACGGCGTCCGGCCCTGATGTGGCCGAGCGTTGTGTGCGCCGGACAGTAAACTCGTGGCTGCTTTGACAACACACGACAGCGAGAGAAGAAAGCCATGGCCGGACACAGCAAATGGGCGAACATTCAGCACCGGAAGGGACGGCAGGACGAGAAGCGCGGCAAGCTCTGGACCCGCGCCATCCGTGAGATCACCGTGGCCGCACGTGCCGGCGGCGCAGACCTGAGCGCCAACCCGCGGCTGCGGCTGGCGGTCGAGAAGGCCAAGGCGGTCAACTTGCCGATCGATACGGTCAAGCGCAACATCGACAAGGCCACGGGCAACCTCGAAGGCGTCAACTACGAAGAAATTCGTTACGAGGGGTACGGGATCGGGGGCGCGGCGATCATCGTCGACACCATGACCGACAACCGGGTGCGCACCGTGGCCGAGGTCCGTCATGCGTTCTCCAAGCACGGCGGCAACATGGGCACCGAAGGCTCGGTGGCTTTCCAGTTCAAGCATTGCGGGCAGTTCGTCTTTGCACCGGGCACCGACGAAGACAAGGTGATGGAGGTCGCGCTCGAGGCCGGTGCCGAGGACGTAGTGACCGACGAAGACGGCGCCATCGAGGTGCTCACCGCCGTCGCCGACTTCGAGGCCGTGAAGAACGCGCTCGAAGCCGCGGGCCTGACGCCGGACATGGCCGAAGTCACCATGCGGGCCGAGAACACCATCGAGCTGTCGGGCGAGGAGGGTGCGAAGATGCAGAAGCTGCTGGACATCATCGAAGACCTCGACGATGTCCAAGACGTCTTTCACAACGCGGTGATCTCCGAATGAAGACATTGGTGATCGGCGGCGGTGGCCGCGAACACGCCCTGGCCTGGCGCCTGGCCCAGTCCGAACGCGTGTCCAAGCTGTACGTGGCACCGGGCAACGGTGGCACGGCGAATGATCGGCGTTTCGAGACGGTGAACCTCACCGACCCGGTGGCGCTGCGCGAATGGGCGCAGAAGGAAAAGATCGTGTTGACGGTGGTCGGCCCCGAAGGCCCGCTGGCGGCCGGCGTGGTCGACGAATTCCGCGCGCACGGGCTGCGCATCTTCGGCCCGACGCAGGCAGCCGCGCAGCTCGAAAGCTCCAAGGCCTTCTCCAAGGCCTTCATGAAGCGCCACAAGATCCCGACCGCCGAGTACGAGGCCTTCACCGATGCGGCTGCGGCCCATGCCTATGTCGACGCCAAGGGCGCGCCGATCGTCGTCAAGGCCGACGGTCTGGCGGCCGGCAAGGGCGTGGTGGTGGCGATGACGGTGCAGGAGGCGCACGACGCCATCGACTTCATGCTGGTCGACAACAAGTTCGGCGTGGCCCACAACGCGGGCGGCGCGCGGGTGGTCATCGAGGAATTCCTGCAGGGCGAGGAGGCCAGCTTCATCGTCATGTGCGACGGCAAGAACGTCGCCGCCATGGCCACCAGCCAGGACCACAAGCGCCTGCTCGACAACGACGAAGGCCCCAACACCGGTGGCATGGGCGCCTACTCGCCCGCACCGGTGGTCACGGCCGAGGTGCATGCCAAGGCGATGCGCGAGATCATTCTGCCGACCATCCGCGGCATGGAGAAGGACGGCATCCCGTTCACCGGCTTCCTGTACGCCGGCCTGATGATCGATGCGGCCGGACAGCCGAAGACGCTCGAATTCAACTGCCGCATGGGCGACCCCGAGACGCAGCCGATCATGATGCGGCTCAAGTCCGATCTGTTCGAGGTCTTCTGGCACGCCACCGACGGCACGCTCGATCAGGTCGAGTTGCAGTGGGACCGGCGCGTCGCGCTGGGCGTGGTGCTGGCGGCGCATGGCTACCCCGAATCGCCGCGCAAGGGCGACCGCATCGCCGGCATCCCGGCCGAGGCGCCCGACGCGATGGTGTTCCACGCGGGCACGACACTCGACGGCGGCGAGCTCACGACCAGCGGCGGCCGCGTGCTGTGCGTCACCGTCCTGGCCGACAACGTCAAGCTCGCGCAACAGCGCGCCTACGAGGTCGCGGCCCAGGTGCGCTTCGACGGCGTGCAGTATCGCAAGGACATCGGCTACCGCGCGCTTGCTGCGCGCAACGGCTGATGCAGGTCGACCCGGCCGTCGTCGGCGACTACCTGCGCGGCCTGCAGGGGCACATCATGGCCGCCGTCGAAGTGGCCGACGGCGGCACGGTGGTGCGCGACGCCTGGCAGAAGGCACCGGACGAGATGCTCCAGGGCAGGGGTCTCACCTGCATCCTGGAAGGCGGCGCGCTGTTCGAGCGCGCGGGCTGCGGCTTTTCGCAGGTACGTGGGCCGAAGCTGCCCCCTTCGGCGACGCAGCACCGGCCCGAACTGGCCGGCGCGCCCTTCGAGGCCATGGGCGTGTCGCTGGTGTTCCACCCCCGCAACCCCTACGTGCCCACCGTCCACATGAACGTGCGCATGATCGCGGCGCTGCCCGAAGGCGGCACGCCGGTCTGCTGGTTCGGTGGCGGCATGGACCTCACGCCGATCTACGGCTTCGAGGACGATGCGGTGCACTTCCACCGGACTTGCCGCGATGCGCTGGCACCTTTCGGCGATGACAAGTACCCGCGCTTCAAGACCTGGTGCGACGAGTATTTCTTCCTCAAGCATCGCAACGAGCAGCGCGGCATCGGCGGCGTCTTCTTCGACGACTTCTCCGAACTCGGCTTCGACGACAGCTTCGCCATGCTGCGCGCGGTGGGCGACGGCTTTTTGCCGGCGTACTTCCCGATCGTCGAGCGCCGGCGCGACACGCCCTACGGCGAGCGCGAGCGCGCCTTCCAGCTGTACCGGCGCGGCCGCTACGTCGAATTCAACCTGGTGTGGGACCGCGGCACGCATTTCGGCCTGCAGTCGGGTGGGCGCACCGAGTCGATCCTGCTGTCGATGCCGCCGCAGGCGAGCTGGGCCTACCAGCAGGTGCCCGCGCCGGGCACGCCCGAGGCGGCGCTGTACCACGACTTCATCGTGCGCCGCGAATGGCTCTGAAGCCGACGCGGCTGGGCGTCTTCGGCGGTGCCTTCGACCCGCCGCATCGCACGCACGTCGCGCTGGTCGAGGCCGCGCTGGCGCAGTTGCGGCTGGACGAACTGCGCATCTTCCCGACCGGCGATGCCTGGCACAAGACGCGCACGCTCAGCCCGGCGGCAGACCGGCTGGCGATGGCCGAACAGGCCTTCGGCGGCATCCCGCGGGTGACGGTGGACGCGCGCGAAGTGAAGCGCGCCGGCCCGACCTACACCCTCGACACACTGCGTGAGCTGAAGCGCGAATTTCCCCAAGCCCAGCCGGTGCTCATCATGGGCAGCGACCAGGCGGCGGCCCTGCCGACCTGGCACGGCTGGCAGGAGATCCTGGGCATTGCTATTGTTTCCATAGCTGAGCGGTTAGAATCCGCCCGCTCCGACGGATCGGCGTGCCGCTTCGATCCGCGGACGCTGCCCGGCCTGCCGGCCGGCGCGCGCTTCGAAACGCTCGAACTTCCCCCGATGGACACCAGTGCGACGGACATCCGTGCCCGCATTGCCCGTGGGGAGGACATCGCTGCGCTGGTTCCCCCTGCCGTTGCGCGCTATATTGACCAACACCACCTCTACGCCTCCGCCTGATGACCACTGAAGCCGCCGCCAAGAAAGACACCCAGAAACTCCAGCGAGCCATCGTCGATGGGCTCGAAGACGTCAAGGCGCAGGACATCCAGGTTTTCGATACCGAGCATCTGTCGCCGCTGTTCGAGCGGGTGATCGTCGCGTCGGGCACCTCGAACCGCCAGACCAAGGCGCTGGCCTCCAGCGTGCGCGACGCGGTGCGTGAGGCGGGCTTTCCCAAGCCGCGCATCGAGGGCGAGGACAACGGCGAGTGGATCATCGTGGACTGCGGTGCGGCGGTGGCGCACATCATGCAGCCGGCCATCCGTCAGTACTACCACCTCGAGGAAATCTGGGGCGACAAGCCGGTCCGGCTCAAGCTCGGTGCGGCCAAGCCGGCCGCGGTGAGCGCCGACAGCAGCGCCCCGAAGGACAAGAAGGCCGACAAGGCGGAGAAGCCGGTC
The DNA here is from genome assembly GCF_051216715.1 of Variovorax restrictus. Taxonomy (NCBI): domain Bacteria; kingdom Pseudomonadati; phylum Pseudomonadota; class Betaproteobacteria; order Burkholderiales; family Comamonadaceae; genus Variovorax; species Variovorax restrictus. Next base: position 2,584,980 of record NZ_JBPJZH010000001.1, on the reverse strand, counting down.
ACGTCGCTGCGCCGTGCAAGCGCCGCCAAGACCGCCATCCGTGCCGCCGAGCAGGAGGCCAAGGCCGAGAAGCTCAAGGCCAAGCCGGCCGCCCGGAAGACGTCCCGCGCGCCCGCACGCAAGACGAGCGCCTCGGGTGCCGCACCCGCCAAGAAGGTCCCGGTGAAGAAGATCGGCGCGCCCGCGAAGAAGGCCGCAGCCAAGAAGGCGCCCGCGCGCAAGGCCGCCGCTCCGCGCAGCAAATGAAGCTGCTGGTGGTCGCGGTCGGGCAGCGCATGCCCGACTGGGCGCAGACCGCCTGGGACGACTACGCCAAGCGCTTCCCACCAGAACTCAAGCTCGAACTGCGCGCCGTCAAGACCGAGCCCCGTGGCTCGAAGACGCTCGACACGCTGTATGCCGCCGAGCGCGAGCGCATCGATGCCGCCATCGGCAAGGGCATGCGCATCGTGGCGCTCGACGAGCGCGGCACCGCACTCACCACCAAGGCACTGGCCACGCGGTTGCAGAACTGGCAGCTCGAGGGCGACGACGTGGCACTGGTCATCGGTGGGCCCGACGGGCTCGACCCGGCCTTCAAGGCCGCCGCGCACGAACGCATCCGCCTGTCCGACCTCACGCTGCCGCATGCCATGGCGCGCGTGCTGCTGGTTGAACAGCTCTACCGCGCCTGGTCGGTCAATGCCGGTCACCCGTACCACCGCGAATGAGCGATCCATTTATCTTCCTCGCGTCGCAGAGCCCCCGTCGCGCCCAGTTGCTGGGCCAGCTGGGCGTGCGGCATGAACTGTTGCTGGCCGCGCCCGACGAGGACGCGGAAGCCCTCGAAGCGGTGCGGCCCGGCGAGGCGCCATCGGCCTACGTGCAGCGCGTGACCGGGCTCAAGCTCGATGCGGCGGTGGCGCGGCATCGCCGGTTGATGCTCCCTGCTGCGCCGATCCTTTGCGCCGACACCACGGTGGCCTTCGGGCGCACGATCCTCGGCAAGCCGGAGGACGCGCGCGATGCCGAGCGCATGCTGGCGCAGCTCGCCGGCCGCACGCACCGCGTGCTCACGGCGGTCGCGGTGCAGCAGGGGCGCCGGCGCCACGCCGCCCTGAGCGTCTCGCGCGTGCGCTTCGCACCAATGACCCGCGCGCAGATCGCCCGCTACGCCGCCAGCGGAGAGCCGCTCGGCAAGGCCGGCGCCTATGGCATTCAGGGCGCGGCTGCGGCCTTCGTCGAACACATCAGCGGCTCCTATTCGGGCATCATGGGTCTCCCCCTGTTCGAGACGGCCACGCTGCTGCGGCAGGCCGGTCTGAAGCTCTAAGCGCCCACGTCAGAAACACGCATGCAAGACATACTGATCAACTGGTCGCCGCAGGAGACCCGGGTTGCGCTGGTCGAGCATGGGGCCGTGCAGGAGCTGCACGTCGAACGCACGCTCGAGCGCGGCCTGGTGGGCAATGTCTACCTCGGCAAGGTGTCGCGCGTGCTGCCCGGCATGCAGTCGGCCTTCATCGACATTGGCCTGGAACGCACCGCCTTCCTGCATGTGGCCGACATCGTCGCGCCCTTCACGCCCGGTTCTCGCCCCACCACGCAGGCGCCCGACCGCGAGCACCGCAGCGGCGGTGCCATCGTGCCGATCGAGAAGCAGGTCTTCGAAGGCCAGTCGCTGCTGGTGCAGGTGATCAAGGACCCGATCGGCACCAAGGGCGCGCGGCTGTCGACGCAGATCAGCATCGCGGGTCGGTTGCTGGTTTTTCTGCCGCAGGACAACCACGTGGGCGTGTCGCAGAAGATCCCGCTCGACCAGCGCGAGAGCCTGCGCAAGCGCATGCAGACGCTGATCGATGCCGCTGCGGCGGCCGACAGCGGCGGCACGGTGCCGGCCAACACCGGGGGCTTCATCCTGCGCACCAACGGCGAAGATTCTGCCGACGCTGAACTGGCCGAGGACATCGCCTACCTGCGCAAGACCTGGTCCCGCATCCGCGACATGTCGACGCGGCTGCCGCCGATGTCGCTGTTGCACCAGGACCTGAGCCTGCTGCAGCGCGTGTTGCGCGACATGACCAGCGAAGAGACGCAGACCATCCGCATCGATTCGCGCGAACAGTTCGACGTGCTGCTGAAGTTCGGCCTCGAGTTCATGCCGCAGGCGGCCGGCAAGCTGCAGCACTACAAGGGCGAACGGCCGATCTTCGACCTGTATGCCATCGACGAGGAAATCGCCAAGGCGCTGGGCCGGCGCGTGGACCTCAAGTCGGGCGGCTACCTGGTGGTCGACCAGACCGAAGCGCTGACCACCGTCGATGTGAACACAGGTGGCTTCGTCGGCGCCCGCAATTTCGACGACACCATCTTCAAGACCAACCTCGAAGCCGCGCAGGCCATCGCGCGGCAACTCCGGCTGCGCAATCTCGGCGGCATCGTCATCGTCGACTTCATCGACATGGTGCGCGACGACCACCGCGCGCAGGTGCTGGCCGAGTTCCGCAAGCAGCTCGCGCGCGACCGCGTGAAGACCAGCGCCGGCGGTTTCTCGCCGCTGGGCTTGGTCGAGATGACGCGCAAGCGCACCCGCGAATCGCTGGCCCACATGCTGTGCGAGCCCTGCGCGGCCTGCGGCGGGCAGGGCATCGTCAAGACCGCGCGCACGGCTGCGTACGACGTGATGCGCGAAATCCTGCGCGAGGCGCGGCAGTTCACGCCGCGCGAGTTCCGCATCGTCGCGGCACCGCAGGTGATCGAGCTGCTGCTCGACGAAGAAAGCCAGCACCTGGCCGGGCTGAGCGACTTCATCGGCAAGCCGATCTCGCTGCAATCCGAGCCCGCGATGGGCCAAGGCCAGTTCGATATCGTCTTACTGTAGAGGCGGTTAGAGCGTCGGCACCTGTCCGGGTGGCGCCGTACTGACGGCGCGTGTCTGCAACCGCGCATAGAGGCCGTCGAGCGCCATCAGCTGCGCATGGCTGCCCTGTTCGGCGATGCGGCCGCGCTCCATCACCACGATGCGGTCGGCGTGCTGGATGGTCGACAGGCGGTGCGCCACGATCAGCGTGGTGCGGCCCTGCATCAGCCGTTGCAGGGCGTCCTGCACCAGCCGTTCGGATTCGGTGTCAAGCGCGGAGGTCGCCTCGTCGAGCAAGAGCACTGGCGCATCCTTGTACAGCGCGCGGGCGATGGCCAGACGCTGTCGCTGGCCGCCCGACAGCTGCGTCGCGTTGTGGCCGAGCACCGTGTCGATGCCTTGCGGCAGTCCCTGCACATGGTCCGACAGATTGGCAGCGGCGACGCAGGCCAGCACGCGTTCGCGGTCGATTTCGGCGCCCAGAGCGACGTTGGCGGCGAGGGTGTCGTTGAGCATGACCACGTCCTGGCTGACCATCGCGAACTGGCTGCGCAGGCTGGCCAGTTGCCAGCCGCCGACCTCGTGGCCGTCGACCGACACCTCGCCCGCGGTGGGCAGCACGAAGCGCGGTAACAGGTTGACCAGCGTGGTCTTGCCCGAGCCCGAAGGGCCGACGAAGGCGACCACCTCGCCCGGCGCGATCGAGAGGCTGACGCGGTCGAGCGCGGGTGCCTCGTCCTCACCCCGGTAACGCACCTCGACCTCGCGCAATTCGATGCGGCCCTCCGCGCGCGGCAGAGAGAAGCCGCCTTGCACTTCGGACGCCACGTCGTCGATCAGCGCCACGCCGCGCTCCAGCGCGGCCAGCCCGCGGGTGATCGGGTTGGCCATGTCGGCGAGCCGTCGGATCGGCGCGATCAGCATCAGCATCGCCGTGATGTAGGCGACGAAGCTGCCGACCGTCAGCCCCTGTTCGCTGCTCTGCCACAGCGCGATCATCACGACCACCGACAGCGCGACGGCGGCCAGCAACTGGGTGAGCGGCGTCATCGCGGCAGAGGCGATGGTCGACTTCACCGCCAGGCGGTTGAGGGTCTGGCTGAGTTGCTCGAAGCGCCTCGTCTGGCTGGATTCGGCGCCGTGCAGCCGCACCATGCGGTGCGCCAGCACGTTCTCTTCGACGACGTAGGCGAGGTCGTCAGTGGCGGTCTGGCCCAGACGCGTGAGGCGATAGAGCCGCTTGGAAAGCGCCTTCATGATCCACGCAACCCCGGGCACCAGCAGACCGACGATCAGCGTGAGTTTCCAGTTCAAGTAGACGAGATAGAAAAGCAGGGCGACCAGCGTGAAACCATCGCGCGTGAGGCCGAGCAGGGCCTGCACCAGCAGCATGGAGCCGGTCTGCACCTCGTAGACGATGGTGTTCGACAGCGTGCTGGCCGACTGCCGTGAAAAGAGCGCGAGCTCGGCCGACAGCAGGCGTTGAAAGAGCACGCGCCGCAGGCGTTGCATGCCCTCGTTGGCGATGCGCGCGAGCGCGTACTGCGAGACGAACTGTGCGAGCCCGCGCACCGCGAACAGCAGGATGATGGCGGCCGGCACCATCCACAGCGCAAGCTGCCCGCGGGTGAAGCCGCGATCGAGCAGGGGCTTCAACAGCGCAGGCATCAGGGGTTCGGTCAAGGCGGCGATCAGCGCCGCGCCAATGGCCAATGACCACCACCGCCGCGAGCCGCCGAACCAGGACATCAGTCGGGCGAGGCGTCGCGTCAGGGGAGGCCGCGCGATATCGCCGGAGGGGGAAGACTGCATGGCGGCGGATTCTACGGGTGGGTGTTTCACCTCTTCTTTGTAGGACCACGCTGATGTATTTGGCCTTCGTCACGAATTGCGGTTTGGCAATGTGTACCATCGCGGGCTGCCGACACCTGTGATCCATCCGTGAAACTTTGTCGCCGCGAAACTCTCCGAACTGCATGAATAAGCCGTTGCCCGTATTTCCTTTGCCTTCTTCTTCATCGTTCAACGCCCGGCGCGCGCTGGTGGCCGCCATGGCGGCCAGCCCCCTCGTTCCTGCGCTCGCCCAATTTCGGGTCGAGGTGTCGGGCGTGGGCCTGACGCAGTTGCCCATCGCACTCGTGCCGTTCAAGGGTCAGGATGCGTCGCCGCAGAAAATCTCGGCGATCGTGCAGGCCGACCTCGAACGCAGTGGTCAATTCCGAGGCGTCGATGCGTCCGGCCAGGCCCTGGACGAGGCCTCACGCCCCGACCTCACCCTGTGGCGCCAGCGCACCGCCGATTCCCTGGTGGTCGGCAGCGTCACCAAGCTGGCCGATGGCCGCTTCGACGTGCGCTTCCGCCTGTGGGACGTGGTACGCGGGCAAGACCTGGGCGGGCAGAGCTACACCGTGCCGCAAGGCGACCTGCGGCTCGCATCGCATCGCATCGCAGATTACGTCTATGAGAAGCTGACCGGCGAGAAGGGCATCTTCTCGACCCGCATCACCTACGTGACGAAGGCGGGCAGTCGCTACAACCTGTGGGTGGCCGACGCCGATGGCGAGAACGCGCAGGCGGCCCTCGCCAGCCCCGAGCCCATCATCTCGCCCACCTGGTCGTCCAACGGGTCGCAGCTGGCCTATGTGTCCTTCGAGTCGCGCAAGCCGGTCGTCTACGTGCATAACGTCTCCAGTGGCCAACGTCGTCTGCTGGCGAACTTCCGCGGTTCGAACAGCGCGCCCGCGTGGGCGCCCGACGGCAATTCGCTGGCCGTGACGCTCAGCCGCGACGGCGGGTCGCAGCTCTTCACCATCGCTGCGAGCGGCGGCGAGCCGCGCCGGCTCACGCAGAGCAGCAGCATCGACACCGAGCCGACCTTCTCGGCCGACGGCAGCACGATCTACTTCGTGAGCGACCGCGGCGGCGCGCCCCAGATCTACAAGATGGGCGCCAACGGTGGTTCGCCGACGCGCGTGACCTTCAGCGGTTCTTACAACATCTCACCGTCTGTCAGCGGTGACGGCCGGTGGTTGGCCTACATTTCCCGCGTGGGCGGGGCCTTCAAATTGCATGTGATGGAGTTGGCGAGCGGCAATGTGACCGCGATCACCGACACCACCGCCGACGAAAACCCCAGTTTTGCCCCGAACAGCAAGCTGATTGTCTATGCCACGCAGCTCGGGGGGCGCGAGGCGCTGATGACCACCACGCTCGACGGCAAGATCAAGGCCCGTTTGGCCGGGCAGGCCGGAGATATCCGGGAACCGGACTGGGGTCCGTTCCAAAAGCAATGATTAGATTAACTTGAGGAGTCTGTAATGTTGAAACGCACGATTTATTCGCTGGCCATCGTGGCCCTGATCGCCGGTTGCTCGTCCGGTACCAAGCTGAACGACACCCCGGTGGTGGACCGTTCGGGCGGCGCGGGCCAAGGCAGCAGCGGTGCAGCCAGCGGTGTGGCCCCTGTTACCATCGACCCGAATGCCGGTACGGCGCAGGGCCCGGTCGGCGTTGCACGCATCGTGTACTTCGACTACGACAGCTACACCCTGAAGCCGGAGTACCAGTCGCTCATCGACGGCCACGCTCGCTTCCTGAAGGCCAACCCTCAGCGTCGCATCTCGATCGAAGGTCACACCGACGAACGCGGCGGCCGCGAATACAACCTGGCCCTCGGTCAGAAGCGTTCGGAAGCCGTGCGCCGCTCGCTGAACCTGCTGGGCATCAGCGACAACCAGGTCGAGGCCGTGAGCTTCGGCAAGGAAAAGCCAGCGGCCACGGGCAGCGGCGAATCCGTCTGGGCGCAGAACCGCCGCGCCGAGATCACCTACCGTTGATGACACGCGCATTCGATTTGCGCCACGCGGCGCTCGCAGCGCTGCTGGTTTGCACGTCGCTTGGCGCCAACGCAGCGCTGTTCGAGGATGACGAGGCGCGCCGCGCCATCCTCGAATTGCGTCAGCGTGTCGAGGCCATGCGCGTGCAAAGCGAGCAGCGGCTGACCGACGAGAACGGCCAGCTGCGCCGCAGCCTGCTCGACCTGCAGAACCAGATCGAAACGATGCGTGGCGACATGCAGCGTATGACGGGGCAGAACGAGCAACTCGCGCGCACCGTCTCTGAACTGCAGCAGCGCCAGACGGACATCGATGACCGGCTCAAGAAAAACGAGCCGGGTAAGGTGTCGGTCGACGGTCGCGAGTTCACCGCCGATCCGCGTGAGAAGGCCGACTTCGATGCGGCGCTAGGCGTGTTCCGCGGCGGCCAGTTCGCGCAGGCGCAAACGGCTTTCGCCGAGTTCGTCAAGCGCTACCCTCAAAGCGGCTACACGCCGTCGGCGCTGTTCTGGTTGGGCAATGCGCAGTACGCGACCCGCAACTACAACGAAGCGATCGCTAATTTTCGGTCGATGCTGTCGCTAGCACCCGACCATGCGAAGGCGCCCGAGGCGGTGCTGTCCATCGCCAACTGCCAGATCGAGCTGAAGGACACGCGCGCGGCTCGCCGCACGCTGGAAGACCTGACCAAGGCCTATCCGCAGTCCGAAGCCGCGCAGGCCGGCCGCGAACGTCTGTCGCGCCTGAAGTAACCGCAGGCGCTGCGCCCATGGACGCCGCGGCGCTTGCGCCCCTTTCCGTTTCCGAGCCCGACGTGGCACGCCGTTTCGGCGGGCTCGAACGCCTTTACGGCGTAGTCGGCGCTCAGGGCATTCGTGATGCACATGTGCTGGTGGCCGGCATCGGCGGCGTCGGTTCCTGGGCCGTCGAGGCGCTCGCCCGCAGCGGCGTAGGGCGGCTCACGCTGGTCGATCTCGATCACATCGCCGAATCGAACATCAACCGCCAGATCCACGCACTCGAGTCGACCGTTGGGCAAGCCAAGGTCGAAGCGATGCGCGAGCGGATCGCGCAGATCAACCCCCACTGTCACGTATTGGCGATCGACGACTTTGTCGAGCCGGATAACTGGCTCCTTCAAGTAGCGGCGGCTGAGGCTGCGAACGGTCCGCTCACGGCCGTCATCGACGCGTGTGACCAGGTCCGCGCTAAGGTGACCATGGCCGCCTGGGCTCGGTCGACCCGAACGTGTTTCGTCACCGTCGGCGCCGCAGGTGGCAAGCGCCTCGCGCACAAGGTCGAGATCGACGACCTTTCGCTCACCACCCACGACCCTTTGCTGGCGCAAGCGCGCAACAGGTTGCGCAAGCTGCATGGCGCGCCGCGTGATGGGAAAAAGATCGGCGTGGCTTGTGTCTTCAGCCGGGAAAGTGTCGCGCCGCCGGACGCGTCGTGTGCCATCGAGGGCGACGGCTCGCTCAACTGCCACGGCTATGGCTCGGTCGTGAGCGTCACAGCCACCTTCGGGCAATGTGCGGCCGGCTGGGTACTCGACAAGATTGCCCTTCGGGCCACGCTATAATCGTAGGCTTTGCTGGCGTCGACACACCGGCAAGACCCAGGAACATCGACAGCAAGATCGATCCGGGACGTTAGCTCAGTTGGTAGAGCAGCGGACTTTTAATCCGTTTGTCGTGGGTTCGACCCCCGCACGTCCCACCAATTTCATCGGCGAATGAAGCCCTGACCGCATTGCAGTGGTCAGGGCTTTTTCTTTTCACGCGTGTCGAGGCTGATGTGCCCCGCGCCGAAGCGACGAAACACGACGACGTTCAGGAATTCAGGTCAGCACCACCCAGGCCTGCGCGTGCTGTCGATGCCATCGATGTCACGAGGCCGATAGCGCTGGCGCGAAGCAATTCGTCCCGGAGGGCGACTTCCAGTTGCATGCGCGCGGAATCCGGCCGGTCGTGCTCGTATTCCTCATCCAATTCGCAATGCAAGTAGTAATCGACCCGGGCCATCAGCCGCTCGATGGAGGCGGCAAGGTCTGCGTCGTTCATCCGTTTCCTCCGCCAATCTCGGTCCCCGCTCGCTGCTGCTGCAACGTCTTTGGGGACGGTGCGGTGAGGGTAGCACGGGGTGAATTAACAAGCAGTCACATACGTCATGCAAGTTCCCAAAACGTGTCACCGGCCAGTCGCCGATGAATTCCGACGCATTACTTTTGGGAGGAGAAACCGAGTCGTTTCCAGAAAGGAGATCTTTTGGCGTCAGGGTTTTCTCGGGCGAGCGGTCTCGCGTCCATGGGGGACGGCAAGGCGAATTGCACGGCCCGGGCGACCTTTACGCAGTCCTTGATGTGCTGCTCGCCAAGCGCGCGCAGCGCGGCGTAGCCCAGGCTCGCGGAGATGATCTGGCCGGCGACAGGGACGTACTTCGTCGCCTGCTTCGTGGTCAGCCGCAGGCCCGCATGCTTGGCGAGTGCGATCAGCAGATCGCGCGTCACCAGGCGGCCGACCAGCAGAGCGCCGACGGTGGTGGCGGCCTTCTGGATGCGCTCGCGCTGCTGCGGCGCCAGCGTTTCGACCTGGGTCACCGACAGGCCGAACTCGGCGCTGATCTGCGGCACCAGGCGCGAGAGCAGTGCTGCGTCCGCCGCCCAGTCGATGCCGGGCAGGGGCACCGCGCTGGCGGCCGCTGCCAGCAGGGCCTTGCGTGCGATCAACTTCCGGCTGCGCTGCACCGCTGCGATCAGCGCCGGGTCGCCTTGGGCAAGTTCGATGGCAGACGGCATGGTGCGGGGTACTCCTGTCGGGCGCCGGTGTTAGGTCATTTCAGGCAGCAAGGGCTTCCAGTTGACCCGAAATCGTCATCCAGCGTTCCTCAAGCTTCTCGATTTCTTCATTGAGCGCCTTCAGCCGCTTGCCGGCTTCGGCGATCTCGGCGGCCGGCAGGGTCTGCGCCAGCCGGGCCTCGATGACGGCCTTGGCCGTGCCGGCTTCGGCCAGGCGCTCGTCGATCTGCGCGATCTCGCGCTTGAGCGGCTTCGCTTGCTCGCTGCGTTGCTGCCGGCCTTGCGCGGCATCCTGCTTGGCCACGGCCGGTGCGGGTGCTGCGACGGGTTCGCTGGCCTTGCGCACGGCTTCCTTGGCTTCCTCGCGCAGGCGCTTGGCCTCTTCGAGCAGGTAGCGTTGGTAGTCGTCGAGGTCGCCGTCGAAGTCGGTCACGCCGCCGCGGCCGACCATCCAGAATTCGTCGCACACCGAGCGCAGCAGGGCGCGGTCGTGGCTCACCAGCATCAGCGTGCCTTCGAACTCGTTCAATGCCACAGCCAGGGCTTCGCGGGTGGCGAGGTCCAGGTGGTTGGTGGGCTCGTCCAGCAGCAGCAGGTTGGGGCGTTGCCAGACCATCATGGCGAGCACCAGCCGGGCCTTTTCGCCGCCACTCATCGTGCCGACCGGCTGCTTCACCATGTCGCCGTTGAAGTTGAAGCTGCCGAGGAAGCCGCGCAGCGCCTGCTCGCCGGTCGGTTCCTTGGCCGCGGCACCCAGTTCGCGCGCCATGCGCACCATGTGTTCGAGCGGATTGTCCTGCGGGCGCAGCACGTCGAGTTCCTGCTGCGCGAAGTAGCCGATGTTCAGGCCCTTGCCTTCGGTCACGGTGCCGGCCAGCGCGCCCATTTCGCGTGCGATGGTCTTCACCAGCGTGGACTTGCCCTGGCCGTTGGCGCCCAGGATGCCGATGCGCTGGCCCGCCTGCACCGACTTGCTCACGTTGGTCAGGATGGTCTTGGGCACGTCGTCGACCACGTAGCCGAAGCTCGCCTGGGTGATCGACAGCATCGGATTCGGGATGTTGCCCGGCTCCTTGAACTCGAAGGTGAAGTCGGCTTCGGCCAGCAGCGGCGCGACCTTTTCCATGCGCTCGAGCGCCTTGACGCGGCTCTGCGCCTGCTTGGCCTTGCTGGCCTTGGCCTTGAAGCGGTCGATGAACTTCTGCAGGTGGGCGATCTTTTCCTGCTGCTTGCCGAAGGCGGCCTGTTGCTGCTCCATCTGCAGCGCGCGCATTTCTTCGAACTTGCTGTAGTTACCGCCGTAGCGCGTGAGCTGGGCGTTGGCGACGTGCAGCGTGACGTTGGTCACCGCGTCGAGGAACTCGCGGTCGTGGCTGATGACGATCATCGTGCCTTCGTACTTCTGCAGCCAGGCTTCCAGCCAGACGAGTGCGTCCAGGTCCAGGTGGTTGGTGGGTTCGTCGAGCAGCAGCAGATCGCTCGGGCACATCAGGGCGCGGGCCAATTGCAGGCGCATGCGCCAGCCACCGGAAAAGCTGCTGACCGGTGCGTCGAGCTCGTGCGTCTTGAAGCCGAGGCCGAGGATCAGCGCCTGCGCGCGCGGCACGGCGTCATGTTCGCCGGCGTCGGCCAGGTCGGTGTAGGCATGGGCCAGCGCCATGCCGAGGTCGCCGTCGTCGGGGTTCTCTGTGTAGGCGGTTTCGATCGTCGCAAGCGCGTCGCGCAGTTCGACCAGCCGGGTGTCACCGCCGACCACGAAGGCGGACGCGCCTTCGTCGGTTTCGGGCATGTCCTGCGCCACCTGCGACATGCGCCATTGCTTGGGCAGGAAGAAATCGCCGCCGTCTTCGTGCAGCGTGCGGTTGAACAATGCGAACAGCGTCGACTTGCCCGCGCCGTTGCGGCCCACCAGGCCGACCCGTTCGCCGGGGTTGATGGTGGCGTTGGCGCCATCGAGCAGCAGCTTGGCGCTGCGGCGCAGGACGACGTTCTTGAGAGTGATCATGGGCGAAACGAAATGAGGCCCAGGGCTTCGACGGCGGCCAGAACCGTCGCGGTCTGGGTGTCGTGGGCAAGGATGAAGGGGTCGCCGTGGATCGTTTCGTCGGGAAACTCGGAAATCAGTGTCAGGGGCGGGCCCGGACGGTCGACTTCGCTGATCATGCAGGCCGTGCCGTGGAGGAGCTCGAACGGTAGATCGCTGGCATGCGCATTGTAGCTGGCGAGCTGCCGCGCGTTGAAGGCCATGAGCGCCGGCCGCTCGGCGAGCCGCCGGCAGACGTGCTCGGCCAGCGCGCGCGCCTGGTCGCCCCAGCCCGCGTGGTGGCGCAGGATCAGGAAGAAGCCCTTGGGCAGCATCCATGCCTCGAAGCCGCGCGGAATGTAGCCGCTGAAGGGCCGAGTCCACTCGTGCGCTGGGTAGCCGTGCAGGTTCAGGTGCAGCTGCGCGCCCGACAGCGTCAGGCCCTGTTCGCGGGCTTCGCGCTCATACCAGGGCGGCGCATCCCGGTATTCCAGGTCGTCGCCCAGCGCCGTGTAGCGGGCCGCATGGTGCATGTGGCGCGGCGCGTGGGCGCACAGGGTGCGGTGCAGGGCGTAGCCGTCGGGGTTCTCGACCGGGATCAATGCGAAGTGGGCGCCCTGCGCGGTGAGCTGGTGCGCCGCACGCAGAGCGCCGACCACGCCGGAGGTCTCGTTCGCGTGCTGCGCGCCGCTGATCAGCACGGCGGGGCCTTGGCCGGCGTGGTGGACGCCGTGCACCGTGCGGCCTTCGCGGGTTCTTGCGAGGAAGCGATCACCGGGCACACGGGCCAACTCGGCGGCGATGCGCTCGGGCGCGAGCGGCGAGGGGCTGCGCTCCAGCGACACGGCGTCGTCCACCGCGTACGCGGGTTGGTGCGCGAGGTAAGGCCCGACCACGATGCGCAGGCGCGCGTCGCCGCGGCCGGCGCGCACGTCCGGCACGATCTGGCCCGGCTGCAATCGGCGGTCGCCGGGCGGCCGGCCGCTGCGGCGCAGGAACAGCTCCATCAGGCTGAAGTACAGGTCCTCGTGCAGCGCCTCGCGGCTGTTCATCCACTCGCTTTCGCGCGCTGGCGCATGGGCGATGCCGGGCAGGTCGACGCGCAGGTCGAGGCGCTCGAAGTACGGCTCGGCCTCGGGCCAAGGGTGCTGCTGCACCCCCTCGATGGCGCGGCGGAAGACTTCCTGATGTTCCGATTCGCGGGGGCCTTCCTGCGAGGTCTCACCGGGTCGTTGCACCCGCAGCCAGGCCGTGGGCGACAGCAGCGTTTCGCCGAGCGCATCCACGTGGATGTGGTTCGGGGCCAGGACATGGTCGGTGCGCTGGCGGCCATCGCGCCACTGTAGGTCGATGCGGTACGCGGGCAAGGCGTCGGAGGCCGGCTGCATCTCGAAGCGCAGCGTCGCACGCCCCAGCATCTCGGCCAGTGGATAGGCCTCGAGCCGGAAGCGGCGTGGCGAAGCGCTCGGGTGCACCGGGCAGTGCACCGTGACGTGGGTGAGTTGTGCGCGCTCGACCTCTTCCAGGAAGTGATGGACCAGTGGCTTGTAGGCGCTGCGCAGCCGGGCCGCGATGCCGACGGTGGCCAGTCGGGCCTCGGCGCGTCGGCGTGCGGCGCGGCCTTCGAAGAGCCAGCCTTCGACCCGGGTGCCCGCAATGGGCGACCGACACAGCTCCGTCACCCAGGCGTCGAGCGTGCGCGGGATGCGAACGTCGAGCAGGACCGCCATGGACGCCCGCTAAGAGCGCGCCGCGACGATCGCGTCGCGCGTCAGCAGCAGGACCTGGTCCTCGCCGGCCGACGTTTCCAGCCACACCGCTTCGAGCGTCGGGAAGGCCGCCTCGAAGTGCGGCCGCTCATTGCCGATCTCAAGCACCAGCACCGCGCGTTCGCTCATGCGCTCGGGCGCACCGGCGAGCAGTTGCCGGATGAAGTCCATGCCGTCGGTGCCGCCGGCCGCATTGCCCGACAGCGCCAGTGCCGGCTCGGCCTGGTATTCGGCCGGCAGCGCCGCCATGCTGTCGGCGTTGACGTAGGGCGGGTTGCAGAGGATCAGGTCCCACGGGCCGGGCAGGGCGGCCATGCCGTCGGATGCGACCAGCGTGATGCGGCTGTCGAGCGTGTGCCGCGTGACGTTGATCGCCGCGACCTCGAGCGCCTCGGTTGAGATGTCGGCGGCCGTGACGGCCACGTCCGGGTAGGTCATGGCGGCCAGCACGGCCAGGCTGCCGTTGCCGGTGCACAGGTCGAGCACCTGGCGCGTGTGTTCGCCCAGCCAGTAGTCGATGCTGCCGTCGATCAGCAGTTCGGCGATGAAGCTGCGAGGCACGATGGCGCGCTCGTCGACGTAGAAGGGCACACCCTGCAGCCAGGCTTCCTTGGTGAGGTAGGCAGCCGGCTTGCGGGTCAGGATGCGGGTGGCGATCAGCGCATCGACGCGCGCCTGGTCGCCGAGGGACACCGGGCGATCGGCCACCGCATCGAGGTCGTCGAGCGGCAGGCGCAGCTGCCACAGCACCAGCCAGACGGCCTCGTCGAAGGCGTTGTCGGTGCCGTGGCCGAAGGCGACGCCGGCCTCGGTCAGTTGCTTGGCGCCGGCGTCGATGAGCTGGATGACGGTGCGTGTGTCGTCGTTGACCGTGCTCATGCCGCCGCCCGCGCGTCGAGCGCCTCGATGGCGCGCCGGTAGATGTTCTTCAGCGTCTCGATCGCATCGACGTCGATGTGCTCGTCGATCTTGTGGATGCTGGCGTTGACCGGGCCGAGTTCGATGACCTGCCTGCAGATCTTGGCGATGAATCGCGCGTCGCTGGTGCCGCCACTGGTCGAGAGTTCGGTGGTGATGCCGGTCTCGGCCTCGATGGCCTGCTGCACCGCGTCGACCAGCTCGGCCGGCTGCGTGAGGAAGGGCAGGCCGCCGACCGTCCACGCCAGCGCGTGGTCGACGCCGTGCGCATCGAGCACTGCCTTTACGCGCTGCTGCAGCGATTCGGGCGTGGATTCGGTCGAGAAGCGGAAGTTGAAGTCGATCACCGCGCTGCCCGGGATCACGTTGCTGGCGCCAGTGCCCGCGTGGATGTTGCTGATCTGCCAGCTGGTCGGCTGGAAGAAGGCATTGCCCGCATCCCAGCCACCGGCCGCGTTGATGGCGACCAGTTCGGCCAGCGCCGGCGCGAACGCATGCACCGGGTTCTTCGCCAGGTGAGGGTAGGCGATGTGGCCCTGCACGCCATGCACGGTGAGCCTGCCGCTCATCGTGCCGCGGCGTCCGTTCTTGATCGTGTCGCCGCAGCGCGCCACCGAGGTCGGTTCGCCGACGATGCAGTAGTCGATCGCCTCGCCGCGTGCGGCCAGCGTGTTGCACACGATGACGGTGCCGTCGACGCCGGGGCCTTCTTCATCGCTGGTCAGCACCAGCGCCAGCGTGAGCTGCGGGTCGGGCGTGGCGGCCAGGAACTCCTCGATGGCCACCACGAAGGCGGCGAGCGAGGTCTTCATGTCGCAGGCGCCGCGACCGTAGAGCTTGCCGCCGCGGTGCGTGGGCGTGAAGGGCGGGCTGGCCCACTGGTCGAGCGGGCCGGTCGGCACCACGTCGGTGTGGCCGGCGAAGGCCAGGGTCTTGCTGCCGGCCGCGCCGGGTCGCACGGCCCACAGGTTGGTCACGCGGAAATCTGTCGGCCCGCTCTCGATGGTCTCGAGGCGAAAGCCCAGCGCGGCGAGACGCTCGCCCAGGATCTGCTGGCAGCCGGCGTCGTCGGGCGTGACCGACGGGCGGGAGATGAGGTGTTCGGCGAGTTGGAGGGTTCGGGACATCTTCAGAAATCAGTGGCGCACGTCGAGGGTTATGTCTGTGAAACTGGGTTCTTCTTCCTGTGCCATCAGCGCGCGGTCTTCGTCGCGCTTGGCCGGTGCCGCCTGGCGGTTCTGCAGGCGCCACATCAGGTTGGTGGGTGAGTCGGCCTGCGACAGGCCTTCCTCGCGGGTGACGCGGCCTTCGGTCACGAGCTTCGCGATGTCTTCCTCGAAGGTCTGCGAGCCCTCGGCCATCGATTGCTCCATGGCTTCCTTGACGGCGGAGAAATCGCCCTTCTCGATCATCTCGGCGATGAGGGCGGTGTTCAGCATCACCTCCATCGCCGGCCAGCGTTCGCCCTTGGGCGTGCGCAGCAGGCGTTGCGCGACGATGGCGCGCAGCGCGCTCGACAGGTCGCCCAGCAGCGTGGGCCGCACCTCGACCGGGTAGAAGCTCAGGATGCGGTTGAGCGCACGGTAGCTGTTGTTGGCATGCAGCGTGGCCACGCACAGGTGGCCCGATTGCGCGTAGGCGATGGCCGCCGTCATGGTCTCGCGGTCGCGGATTTCGCCGATCTGGATCACGTCGGGCGCCTGGCGCAGCGCGTTCTTCAGGGCGACCTGCAACGACTGCGTGTCGCTGCCCACGTCGCGCTGATTCACCATCGACTTCTTGTTCGTGTAGGTGAACTCGATCGGCTCCTCGACGGTGAGGATGTGGCCCGTGGCGTTCTCGTTGCGGTAGTCGAGCATCGAGGCGAGCGTGGTCGACTTGCCGACGCCGGTGGCGCCCACCATCAGGATCAACCCGCGCCGCTCCATGATGAGCGTCTTGAGGATGTCCGGCAGGTGCAGATCGTCGAAGGACGGGATCGTCAATGCGATGTGCCGCACCACCACCGCGTAGCTGCCGCGCTGGCGCATCGCGCTGATGCGGAAGTTCCCCGCGCCCTCGAGCTGAATCGCCATGTTGAGCTCGCCGGTGCGCTCGAGCTCGGCGATGCGGCTCTGGTGCACCACCTCCGCCAGCAGGCCCAGTGGCGCCTCGGGCGGCAGCACCTGGGCGTTGATCGGCACGCAGTTGCCGTTGATGCGGATCAGCGCCGGGGAGTGGGCCGAGAGGTAGATGTCGGACGCCTTGCGCTCCGCCATCAGTCGAAGGATGCGTTCCATCGTGCTCATCGTTTTCTCACTCCTCGGGCGGTTCGGGCGGGGCCAAAAAAAGACCGCCGGTGCGGCGGTCGGGCAGGTCAGTCGCGCAGCAGGTCGTTCAGGCTGGTGGTCGAGCGCGTCTTGGCGTCGACCTTCTTCATGATGATGGCCGCATAGGTGCTGTACTTGCCGCCCGGCTTGGGCAGGTTGCCGGCCACCACCACCGAGCCGGCGGGCACGCGGCCGTAGCTCACGGAATCGGTCGCACGGTCGTAGATGGGGGTGCTCTGGCCGATGAAGACGCCCATCGACAGCACCGAGTTTTCTTCGATCACCACGCCTTCGACCACTTCGGAGCGGGCGCCGATGAAGCAGTTGTCTTCGATGATGGTCGGGCCGGCCTGCAGCGGCTCGAGCACGCCGCCGATGCCGACGCCGCCCGACAGGTGGCAGTTGGCACCGATCTGCGCGCACGAACCGACGGTGGCCCAGGTGTCGACCATCGTGCCTTCGCCCACATAGGCGCCGATGTTCACGTAGCTGGGCATCAGGATCGCGCCCTTGGCGATGTAGCTGCCGCGGCGGGCCACGGCCGGCGGCACGATGCGCACGCCGGCTTCCTTGAGTTCGGCGGCCGACAGGTGCGAGAACTTGGTCTGCACCTTGTCGTAGAAGCCGAGCGAGCCGGCCTGGATCTGCTCGTTGTCCTTCAGTCGGAACGACAGCAGCACCGCCTTCTTGATCCACTGGTGCACGGTCCACTGGCCGACCGATTCGCGGGTGGCCACGCGCAGCTTGCCGTTGTTGAGTTCGCTGATCACGTGCTCGACCGCTTCGCGCACTTCGGCGGAGGCCTGGGCGGGCGAAAGGTTGGCGCGGTCTTCCCACGCGGCGTCGATGGTCTGCTGGAGTTGTTGGGTCATGAAAGGGCTCGGTTCTGGATGAAATCAACGATGCGGCGGGCGGCTTCGGTGCACTCGTCGGTGCCGGCCACGAGGGCCATGCGGACGCGGCCTCGGCCTGGGTTTTCACCGCCGACCTCGCGCGCCAGGAAGCTGCCGGGCAGCACCGTCACATTGTATTGAGCGTAGAGCTCAAGGGCGAAGGCCTGGTCGTCGCCATTCCACGCCGCAGGCACGCCGGCCCACAGGTAGAAGGCCGCGTCGGGCAGGCGCACATCCATCACGGCCTCGAGCATCGGCGTGACCGCCGCGAACTTGGCGCGGTACATCGTCCGGTTCTCGACCACATGCGCCTCGTCGCCCCAGGCCGCGACGCTGGCGGCCGCCACCGCGCCGCCCATGGCGCTGCCGTGGTACGTGCGATAGAGCAGGAAGGCCTTGATGATCTCGGCGTCGCCCGCCACGAAGCCGCTGCGCAGGCCCGGCACGTTGCTGCGCTTGGACAGCGAGGTCAGCATGACCAAGTTCTTGAAGTCGGTGCGACCGAGTTGCGCGGCTGCTTCCAGGCCGCCCAGTGGCGGCTCGTCGCGGAAATAGATCTCGCTGTAGCACTCGTCGGACGCGATCACGAAGCCGTGGCGGTCCGACAGCGCGAAGAGCTTGCGCCATTCGTCCAGCGGCATCACGGCGCCGGTCGGATTGCCGGGGGAGCAGACGAAGATCAACTGCGTGCGCGCCCAGACGTCCTCGGGCACGCTGTCCCAGTCGACCGCGAAGTTGCGCTCGGGCACGCTGGGCACATAGACGATCTCGGCGCCCGCGAGCAGCGTGGAGCCCTCGTAGATTTGATAGAACGGGTCGGGCGAGATCACCACGGGGGGCACCGGGCCGCTCGGGTCGACCACCGTCTGCGTCAGGGCGAACAGCGCCTCGCGCGACCCGTTGACCGGCAGCACCTGCGTGGCCGCGTCGACTGCCACGCCGTAGCGGCGCTGCAGCCAGCCGGTGAAGGCTTCACGCAGTTTGAGGTCGCCCGCGGTCGCCGGGTAGGCCTCCAGGCCCGCGAGCCCATCGGTCAGCGCCTGCCGGATGAAGGCCGGTGTCGGATGCTTCGGTTCACCGATGCCAAGGCTGATCGGCTTGAAGTCGGCGTTGGGCGTGACGCCCGCGAAGAGCTTGCGCAGCCGCTCGAAGGGGTAGGGCTGCAGCTTGGCGAGGAGTGGATTCATCAGGATCTACTTGAACTTCTTGACGAGGACCTGGCTCTTTCGGTCCCAGTTGTATTTCTTCTTGCGCGCTTCGGGCAGCCAATCGGGGTCGACCAGCACGAAGCCGCGCTTGATGAACCAGTGCATGGTGCGGGTGGTCAGCACGAAGATGCTGTCCAGGCCCATCGCGCGGGCGCGCTGCTCCACGCGCTTCAAGATGCGCTCGCCGTCGCCCTGCGCCTGCGAATGCGGCGACACCGTGAGCGCGGCCATCTCGGCCGTCTTCGCCTCGGGGTAGGGATAGAGCGCCGCGCAGCCGAAGATCACGCCGTCGTGCTCGATCACGGTGTACTGGGCGACGTCGCGTTCGATCTCGGTGCGGCTGCGCTTGACCAGCGTGCCGTCGCGCTCGAAGGGCTCGATCAGCTGCAGGATGCCGCCGATGTCGTCGGCCGTCGCCTCGCGCAGCGACTCGAGCTTCTCGTCGATCACCATCGTGCCGATGCCGTCGTGCACGTACACCTCGAGCAGCAGCGAGCCGTCGACCGCGAAGGGCAGGATGTGGTTGCGCTCCACGCCCGCCTCGCAGGCCTTCACGCAGTGCTGAAGGTAGAAGGCGGTGTCGGTCGGGCGCTGGGCCGGCGGCAGCGTGGCGAGCAGCTTGCGCGCCGCGTCCAACGGGAGCTCGGTGTCGATCGGGTTGTCCTCGCTCTCGGGCAACTCGCTGTCCATGCGGATGCCTGGGATCTCGGTCAGGAAGATCAGCTTGTCCGCCTGGATCGAGATCGCCACGCTGGTCGCGACTTCTTCCATCGTGAGGTTGAAGGCCTCGCCGGTCGGCGAGAAGCCGAAAGGCGACATCAGCACCATCGCGCCGAAATCGAGCGTGCGGCGGATGCCCGAGGCATCGACCTTGCGCACCAGGCCCGAATGCTTGAAGTCGACGCCGTCGATCACGCCCACCGGGCGGGCGGTGATGAAGTTGCCGGAAATCATGCGCACCGTCGAGCCGGCCATCGGCGTGTTCGGCAGGCCCTGGCTGAAGGCGGCCTCGATCTCGTAGCGCAGCTGGCCCGCGGCCTCCTGCGCCGAGTCGAGCGCCACCTCGTCGGTGATGCGCATGCCGTGCGAGTACTTCGCCTCGTGGCCCTTGGCGCGCAGCTGCTCGTTCACCTGCGGGCGGAAGCCGTGCACCAGCACCACCTTGACGCCCATCGACTGGATCAGCGCGAGGTCCTGCGCGATGTTCTGCAGCTTGCCCGCGGCGATCGCCTCGCCAGTCAGCCCCACCACGAAGGTTTTGCCACGGTGCGTGTGGATGTAGGGCGCGACCGAGCGGAACCAGGGCACGAAGGTGAAGTTGAAGACAGTGGACATGCGGAAACAGGAAGGTTGGTCGGGTCAGGCAGTGCGGAAGGGATTCTCGATCACCAGCTTGCCGAAGCGCTGGCCGTGTTGGCCGTCTTGCGTCACCAGCACGTCGGCGCCGGCACGCAGGGCCGCCTCGAGGATCAAGGCGTCCCACCACTGAAGCTGGTGCTTCTGCACCAGCTCGGCGGCAGCCAGCACGCTGTCCGACGTCGCGCCCACCACGTCGAAGGTGCACAGCTGGGTGATCTGATGGGTCGCTTCGCGCGGACTGAGCGGCGGCTTCAGCTTGCGTGTGGTGACGTTGTAGAACTCCTGGAGGACCTGGGTGCTGAGCACGATGGTGTCGTCCTTGACGGCACGGGCGAAGCGCTCGATGGCCACCTCCTGGCGCACCGGGTCGCCGGCATCGACCGCATAGATCAGCACGTTCGTATCGAAAAAGGTGCTCATTCGACGCGGGCGGAAGGGTAGGGCCGGTCGTGCGCGTCATCGCGTGTCCAGGTGGCGCCTTCGCTGTTGGCCTTGCTGCGTCGGGCGGCGGCAATGAAGGCCTGGCCCGCCATCTGCTGGCGATCGTTGCCTTGCGCATAGTCCGCCAGGAATTCACGAATGCGTGCGCTGACGGACGTTCCTTCGTTGATGGCGCGCACCCGCGCCTTGCGGATCAGGTTTTCGTCGACGGCAATGGTCAGGTTGGTCATGGAATGCCCCTCGGAATGCAACACGAAAACAAGTGTAGCACGTGAACTCGTGAAGTGCGATAATGGCGACTTCCATGAGTTCTCATCCCCCCGAAGCGGCGACGTCCGCCGCCGACCCGCAGCCGCGGATTCGCATCGAATTCCCCGAATCGTTGCCCGTTTCCGCGCGGCGCGACGAGATCGCCGAGGCCATTTCCAAGAACCAGGTCGTCATCGTCTGCGGCGAAACCGGCTCGGGCAAGACCACGCAGCTGCCGAAGATCGCGCTGCTGCTGGGTCGCGGCAAGCTGGGCAAGCCACCGGGGCAGGGCAAGCTGATCGGCCACACGCAGCCGCGACGCATCGCCGCGAGTTCCGTGGCCAAGCGCATCGCCGAAGAGCTGAAGACGCCGCTGGGCGAGGTGGTCGGCTTCAAGGTGCGATTCCAGGACCGGCTGAGCCGCGATGCCTCCGTCAAGCTGATGACCGACGGCATCCTGCTGGCCGAGACGCAGACCGACCCGCTGCTCAAGGCCTACGACACCATCATCATCGACGAGGCGCACGAGCGCTCGCTGAACATCGACTTCCTGCTGGGCTACCTGCGCGAGATCCTGCCGCGCCGGCCGGACCTCAAGGTGATCGTGACCTCGGCCACGATCGATGCCGACCGCTTCGCCACGCACTTCGCGTCGAGGAACGGTCCGGCACCCATCATCTACGTGTCGGGCCGGACTTTTCCGGTCGAGCAGCGCTACCGGCCCTTCGAGGAGTCGCGCGAGCACGACCTGAACGACGCCATCGCCGACGGCGTCGACGAACTGTGGCGCGACCCGCACAACGGCGGCGACATCCTGGTCTTCCTGCCGGGCGAGCGCGAGATCCGCGAGGCGGCCGACCACCTGCGCAAGCACCTGGCGCAACAGCCGGTGATGCGCAACGCCGAGGTGCTGCCGCTGTTCGCGCGCCTCTCGCCCGCCGAGCAAGACCGCATCTTCGAAGGCCACACCGGCCGCCGCGTGGTGCTCGCCACCAACGTCGCGGAGACCTCGCTGACGGTGCCCGGCACGCGCTACGTGATCGACACTGGCACGGCGCGCGTCAAGCGCTACTCCTTCCGCAGCAAGGTCGAACAGTTGCTCGTCGAGCCGATCAGCCAGGCCGCCGCCAACCAGCGCGCCGGCCGCTGCGGCCGCGTGGCCAACGGCATCTGCATCCGCCTCTACGATGAGAAGGACTTCCTGGGGCGACCGCGCTTCACCGACCCGGAAATCCTGCGCTCGTCGCTGGCCGGCGTCATCCTGCGGATGAAGTCGCTGCACCTGGGCGACGTGGCGCGCTTTCCCTTTCTGGAAGCGCCCGCGCCGCGCGCGATCGCCGACGGCTACCAGCTGCTCAACGAGCTGGGTGCGGTCGACGATGCGAACGAGCTGACCGCCATCGGCCAGGAACTGGCCAAGCTGCCGCTCGACCCGCGCGTCGGCCGGATGATCCTGGAGGCGCGTTCGCGCGGCGCGCTGGAAGAGGTGCTGGTCATCGCCTCGGCGCTGTCGGTGCAGGACGTGCGCGACCGCCCGATGGAGGCGCAGCAGCAGGCCGACCAGGCGCATGCCAAGTTCGACGACGAGAAGAGCGAATTCAGCGGCTACCTGACCTTGTGGAAGTGGATTGCGGACGCGCGGGGCGGCAACGCGCCGCAGACGCGCCGCGAGCTGCACGGCGATCCGAAGAAGCGCGCCAACGCCGCCTTCCTGCCCATCGCTCGGCGCACGGTCGCGGCGGCGCCGGAACCTTTGGCCGAGGCCTTGCCCACCCACAAGATCAGCAACCGCCAGTACGAGCAGGTGCTGCGCCAGAACTTCATCAACGTGCGGCGGCTGCGCGAATGGCGCGACATCCATTCGCAGCTGCTCACGGTGGTGACCGAGCACAAGTGGCAACTCAACCGCCAACCGGCCAGCTACGAGGCGCTGCATCTGTCGATGCTCGCCGGCCTGCTGGGCAACGTCGGCTGGAAGATGGAAGACGACGAGGCCTACCTCGGCGCGCGCGGCATCAAGTTCTACCGGCATCCCGGCGCGCACCTGCGCAAGAAGCCGGGTCGCTGGATCGTCGCGGCCGAACTGGTCGAGACCACGCGGCTCTTCGGCCGCGGTATCGCCAATATCGAGCCGCAATGGCTGGAAGAGGTTGCCGGCCACCTGCTGAAGAAACAGCTGCTCGACCCGCACTGGGAGAAGAAGGGCGCGCAGGTCACGGCGCTGGAGCGTGCGACGCTGTACGGGCTGGTCGTGTACAGCGGTCGCCGTGTCGACTTCACCAAGGTCGACCCGGTTGCAGCGCGCGAGATCTTCATCCGCGAAGCGCTGGTCGGCGGGCAGTGGGAGAGCAAGTACCCGTTCCTCGCGGCCAACCGCAAGCTGGTCAAGGAGGTCGAGGGCCTCGAGCACAAGGCGCGCCGGCAGGACGTTCTGGTCGACGACGAGCTGATCTACGCCTTCTACGACGCGCAATTGCCGCCCGACGCGGCCAGCGGCGCGGCCTTCGAGCATTGGTACAAGGAGCAGTCGCGCGCCCAGCCCCGCCTGCTGTACCTCACGCGCGACGAGCTGATGCGCCACCAGGCGGCCGGTATCACCACGCAGTCGTTCCCGCCGACGATCCGGCTGGGCGGCGTCGACTGCGTCGCCACCTACCTGCACGAGCCCGGCGACGCGAAGGACGGCCTGACCGTCACCGTGCCGCTCTTCGTGCTGAACCAGGTGAGCGAGGAGCGCTGCGAGTGGCTGGTCACCGGCATGCTCAAGGACAAGATCCAGGCGCTGCTCAAGAGCCTGCCGCAGCGGCCGCGGTCGCGGCTGGTTCCGCTGCCGGAATCCGCTTCGAAGCTGGCCGAGGCGCTGTCGGCGCCCGAGCTCTTCGGTGCCGGCTCGCTGACCGACGTCTTGCTAAAGCGTGTGCGGGCGCAGACCAGCATCGACGTGCTGCGCGCCGATTTCAAGCTCGACATGCTGCCGCCGCACCTGTTCATGAACCTGCGCGTGGTGGACGAGAACGGCCGCCAGCTCGGCATGGGCCGCAACCTCGGCGCCCTGAAGGCCGAGCTCGGCACGCAGGCGCGTGGCGCGTTCCAGGCACTGGCCGGGCTCAATGTGCGGGCGGCACCCGCAGCGCCTGCCGAAGCCGATGCGCCAAAGGCTGCGAATGCGCCACGCCCTGCGCCGGCCGTACCGTCGGCGCCCGCCTTGCCGGCCGGCGCCCGCTACACCGCATGGACCTTCGGCGAGCTGCCGGAGTTGATGGAAGTGCGCCGCGGCGCCCAGTCGCTCATCGGCTTCCCGGCGCTGGTCGACGGCGGCGACGCCGTGAGCATCGAGGTCTTCGACGAGCCCGCGGTGGCCACCGCCAAGCACCGGGCGGGCCTGCGCCGTCTGTTCGCGCTGCAGATCAAGGACGCGCTGAAGTACCTCGAGAAGAACATTCCGGATCTGCAGAAGATGGCCGTGGCGTACATGCCGCTCGGCACCGCCGACGAACTGCGCATGCAGATCGTCGACGTCGCGCTCGATCGTGCCTTCCTGCAGGAGCCGCTGCCCACCGACGAGTTCGCCTTCAAGAAGCGCATCGAGGAAGGCCGCGGGCGCCTCACGCTGATCGCCAACGAGGTGGCCAGGCTGGCCGGTGTGATCCTGGTCGACTACGCCGTCGCGGTGCGCAAGATCAAGGACACGAAGATCCAGCCCGACGCCACGGCTGATGCGTCGCAGCAGCTGCAGCGCCTGATGGGCAAGCGCTTCATCGCAGACACGCCGTGGCCGCAGCTGCAGCATTTCGCGCGCTACCTGAAGGCGATCACCGCACGGCTCGACAAGCTGCGCGCCGACCCGGCCCGTGACACCGCCAAGCTGGCGGAACTGCGGCCGCAGGAGCAGCGTTACTGGCGTCTGGTGGCCGAGCGCAAGGGCGTGGTGGACGAGCGGATGCTTGAGTTCCGCTGGTTGCTCGAGGAGTTGCGCGTGAGCTTCTTCGCGCAGGAGCTGCGCACGCCCCAGCCGGTGAGTGTGAAGCGGCTCGACAAGGCCTGGGCGCAGCTCAACACATGAAAAAACCCGCCGAGGCGGGTTTTTTCGGTGGCGTGTTGGGCACCTAGATGCGGCCCATCACCAGCAACACGATGACCACGATCAGCACCAGGCCCAGGCCACCGCTCGGACCGTAGCCCCAGTTGCGGCTGTGGCCCCAGGTCGGCAGAACGCCGATGAGCAACAGAATCAGAATGACCAGCAGAATCGTCGACATCAATTTCTCCTCAGCCCTCGGGCTTTCAAATGAAGCTCGATGGTCGCTGCCCGGCGGAGAAACGACGAGGGAAAGCGGCGCCTCCGGTGGTCAGGTCATGCCGACGCCCGCTGTCAGAGCTTCGCCAGTCGCTCCAGGGCGTGGTTCAGGGTGTCGTCCTTCTTGGCGAAGCAAAAGCGCACCACGCGCTGGTCGAAACCGTTGCCGTAAAAGGCCGACAAGGGGATCGCAGCGACGCCGACCTCGCGGGTCAGCCACTGACAGAAGTCGGCTTCTCCGAGGTCACTCACGGCCGTGATGTCGACGCACTGAAAGTAGGTGCCGGCGCTCGGCAGCAGCTTGAAGCGGGTCTTGGCCAGGCCGGCCGCGAACAGGTCGCGCTTGCGCTGGTAGAAGGCCGGCAGCTCCAGGTAGGGCGCGGGATCGGCCATGTAGCTCGCCAGCGCGTGCTGCATCGGCGTGTTGACGGTGAACACATTGAACTGGTGCACCTTGCGGAACTCGGCTGTCAGCGCCGCGGGCGCGGCCACGGTGCCGACCTTCCAGCCGGTCACGTGGTAGGTCTTGCCGAAGCTGCTCACGATGAAGCTGCGCGCGGCCAGGCCGGGGTAGCGGGCTGCACTTTGGTGCGCAGCACCGTCGAACACCATGTGTTCGTACACCTCGTCGCTGATCACCAGTACCTCGGTGGGGGCCAGCAGTTCTTCCAGCGTGCGCATCTCGGCGGCGGTCCACACGGTGGCGCTGGGGTTGTGCGGCGTGTTGACGATGATGGCGCGCGTCTTCGGCGTGATGGCCGCGCCGATTTTCGCGAAGTCGGGGCGGAAGGTGCCCGGCGTGAGCGGCACCCGCACCACGACGCCGCCGGCGAGTTCGATGTTGGGCACGTAGCTGTCATAGCAGGGCTCGAGCACGATCACCTCGTCGCCCGGCCGCACGATGGCGAGCACGGCGGTGATGATGGCCTGGGTGGCGCCGGCCGTCACGGTGATCTCGCTGTTGGCGTCGTAGCGGCGGCCATACAGAGCCTCGATCTTGTCAGCCATGGCCTGGCGCAGCGGCAGCACGCCGGGCATCGGCGGGTACTGGTTGTGGCCGGCGGCCATCGCCGCGGTCACGTCATCCAACAGCTTCGGGTCGCAGTTGAAATCCGGGAAGCCCTGGCCGAGGTTGACCGCGTTCGTCTCGGTGGCGAGCGCCGACATGACGGTGAAGATGGTGGTGCCCATCGCGGGGAACTTGGTGCCGATGGCGGGCGTGCGCGGGGAAGAGGAAGCGGTGCTCATGGTGATCGAAAGACGCGGGGGTTGACTCAGAGTTCGTAATCCTGCTGCTGACCGCTGAGGGCCTTGGCGATCAGGTTGCGGTCCAGCCGATCGCTCAGCAACTCGGCGAACTTGAAGACGAAGTTGCGCAGGTAGGCACTGCGCTTGAAGGCGATGCGGGCGATGTTCTGGCCGAAGATGTGGCCCATCGGCTTCACCACCAGGTCGTCATTGGTGCTGTCGCGCACCGCCATCTCGGCCACGATGCCGACGCCCAGGCCAAGGCGCACGTAGGTCTTGATCACGTCCGAGTCGATCGCCTCCAGGGCGATGCGCGGCGCGAGCTTCTTCTGCGCGAAGGCGTGGTCGATACGGGTGCGGCCCGTGAAGGACGGGTGGTACGTGATGATCGGCTCGGTCGCCAGGTCTTCCAGCGACACCCGCTCCTTGCCCGCCAGCGGATGGTCCTTGGGCAGTACCAGCACATGCTGCCATTCGTAGCAGGGCAGGGTGACCAGCTCGGCGTAGTCCGCCAGCGATTCGGTGGCGATGCCGATCTCGGCCACCTCGTCGATCAGCATGCGCGCCACCTGGTCGGGCGACCCTTGGTGCAAGCTGACGTTGACCTTCGGGTAGGCCTCGCGCAGCTTGGCCACCGGCACCGGCAGCACGTAGCGCGCCTGCGTGTGGGTAGTGGCGATCGACAGCGTGCCGCTGTCCTGTGCGCTGAACTGTTCGCCGATGCGCTTGAGGTTCCCGACTTCGCGCATGATCAATTCGATGCTGGCGATGACGTGCAGCCCCGGCTCCGTCACGCGCTTGAGGCGCTTGCCATGCCGCGCGAAGATCTCGACGCCCAGCTCCTCTTCGAGCTCGATGATGGCCTTCGAAACACCGGGCTGGGAGGTATGCAGCGCCTTGGCGGCTTCGGTGAGATTCAGGTTCCGCCGCACCGCTTCCTGCACGAACTTGAACTGGTGGAGATTCATAACAAATTCCGTCTTATTGCGGCGTTCATTATGCCTTCACGGTCTATCGATTCACCGAAAACGTCAACTGCGCAGTGCGATGTCGGCCAGGAGGTCGATGACTTCGGTCGTTTCGCCCACGGCAGGGGCCAATGAAAACACGACGTCGGGATGCGCGACACGCAACGCGTCGACGAGTTGCGGCAGGTCTTCGCGCACATGCTTGCCCATGCCGAGAAAGAGCGGCACGACGCGCAACGTGCGCGCACCGTCGGCGATCAGCCGCCCGGCCGCCGTGGGCAGGTCGGGCTCGACGAGCTCCAGGTAGGCACAAGCCACCGGCACGTCCGGCTGGCGAGCCGTCATGCGGCGGGCCACGGCCTCGACCGGCTCGCGCCAGCGGGCGTCGCGCGAGCCATGTGCGAACAGGACGACCGCGAGTTGGATGTCATTCATGAAGTGAGGTGGTCAGCGTCTCAGCACCAGCCACCCGAAGGCACCCAGCGAGAGAACGGTATAGATGAGCCCTGGCGCGGCGGCCGTGAGCCAGGGTACCCAGTTGCTCAGGTTGCCGATGTAGCCGAAGACGTTGTTCAGCAAAAAGAAGCTGATGCCGATGAGCACGCCACCGAAGACATAGGTGGTAACGCCGCTCTGGCGGAAATGCAGGTAGGCGAAGGGCAGCGCCAGCACCACCATCACCAGGCAGGACAACGGGTAGAAGACCTTGCGCCAGAACTGGATCTCGTAGCGCTGCGCGGTCTGGCCGTTCGCCTCGAGGTGGCGGATGTACTCGAACAGGTCGAGCGTGCGCATGCGGTCGGGCTTGAGCAGCGCGACCGACACCATCTCGCTGGTGATCGACGTGGGCCAGCGCAACTCCGGCACGCGGGTGGTGACGACCTGGGCCTTGTCGGTGGCGCGGGTGTCGTAGGTCTGCCGCTCGGCGTTGGCGAGGATCCACGCGCCGTCGACGATGCGTGCGCTGGCGGCCTGGGTCTGAGACGCGACGTAGCCCTGGCCGTCGAACTCGAAGATGCGTGGACTGGTCAACGTGCCGTCGCGCGTCATGGCCCCCACGTTGACGGCGTACGACATATCACCCTGCTTTTCCTTCATCCAGGCACCGGTGGTGCCGACGGTGGCCAGCACGTCGCCCCGAAAGCGCGCCTTGAGCACCTGCGCGCTGCGGTCGGCCGCCGGCGCCAGGTAGTCGCCGACCGCGAAGGTCAACACCACGAAACCCGCGCCCAGCAACAGCAGTGAGCGCAGGGCCCGCCACGGCCCGAGGCCGCTGGTGCGCAGGATGGTGTATTCCGAGCTCTGCGCCAGGCGGGCCATCACGAAGATCGTGCCGATCAGCACCGTGATGGGGAGCAACTCGTAGAGGTGGCTCGGCATCAGGAGCGCGACATAGGCCAAGGCCTGCGGTGCGCCATAGCCAAGGCTGTCGGGCTGGCCGATGTCTCCGAGCTCGTCCACGAAGTCGAAGAAGAAGAAGAGGGCGAGAAAGCCGAGCGTGACGAAGGCCACGGCCTTGAGCACCTCGCTGTAGATCAATCGACGGATGGTCTTCATGCGCTGGCAGAGGCGGTGCGGGACGGCGCGCGTCGGCGCGCGCCCAGCCCCCAGTTGTAGTTGCGCTTGAGCAGCCACAACGTGGCGGTCAGCAGGATGCCGCCATGCAGGACGAGCATGAAAGTGCCCATGCCGACGCGGCCAGAACCGATCCAGTTCTGACCGAGGTTCAGCAGATTGAAATAGACGACAAAGGCGAACAGGGCCAGCAGCAGGTTGGCACTGCGTCCCACGCGCGGATTGACGTTCGAGAGTGTCAGCGCCAGCAGGACGAAGTTGATGCCGGCGAACAGCAGGCCGATGCGCCAGGCGAGCTCACCCTGGCTTTTCGGAGACGGCTCGTTCAGCAGCCGCAAGGTGGGGCGGGCGCGCAGCGGCGTCGCGTCGGTGACTGCGGCCACGTCGCTGCCGACCTTGGTGCCGTAACTCTCGAACTCGCTGATCTTGAGCGTCTTGTCGTCGAGCGAGCGCTCCAGTCGCTGCCCGTTGCTCAGCATCAGGTAGCGGGCGTCGCCCACGCTCTCGACACGGCCGCTGCGCGCCGACGTGACGATCTGCAGATTGCGCTCGACCGAGGAGATGAAAACGTTGGTCGCCGTTGCGGCGTCGGGCGTGTCCTTGTCGATGAAGAACACGCGGTTGCGGCCGGCCGATTCGCGGAACTCGCCGGGCGCGATGCGTTCGAGGTCGCCGCGGCGCTCGTACTGGGCGCGCATGCCCTGGGTCTGCGAGTTGGCCCACGGCCAGCCGACCAGGGCCAGTACCGCGATCAGCAGCAGGACCGGCCATGCGAAGCGGAACAGCGGTTGCACGAAATCGATCAGCCCGCGTCCGCTGGAGAACCAGATCACCATCTCGCTGTCGCGGTACATGCGCGAGAGCGTCCCCACGATGGCGACGAAGAGGCTCAGGCTGAGGATGGTCGGCATGTAGCCGAGCACCGTGTAGGCCATCACGAGCAGCACGTCGGAAGGGTTGACGCTGCCGCGGGACGCGAGCCCGAGCGAGCGGATCAGCATCATGGTCATCACGATGGTGATGAGCACCACGAGCGTGGCACCGAAGCTGCGTGACAGCTCCTTGCGCAAAGAGGAATGGAATAACATCGTCGAGCGAAAGAAAAGGATTATGGACTTTCAACTCAAGACCCTCAGCACCGCCCAGGCGGCCACCGAAAAGACCGATACGTTGATCGTGCTCGTCGCCGATGGTTCACCGGCAACGGCACCTGCCAAGGCCGATGCACTGGCCCTGGTCATCGACGCCGTGCGCAAGGCCGGCGACCTGCCCGCCAAGGCCGGCAAGCTGCTCGCACTGTACCGGCCAGCGGGTGTGACCGCGCCGCGCGTGCTGCTCGTCGGCGCGGGCGACGGGTCGGTGGGTGCGGTGCGCAACGCCGTCGGCGCTGCCATCCAGGCGGCGAAGGCGGCCAACCCCAAGCGAGTGACGCTGCTGCTCGCACCGGGCATGGACGGCCTGGCCGTGCGTGCGGCCGTGATCGCCGCGGCCGACGCGAGCTATGTCTACACCACCACCAAGCCGAAGGTCGAGGCGCGCAGCATCCGGCAGGTGGTGCTCGGGGTGGCCGACGCATCCGCCGTGAAGACCATGTTCGCTGAAGCCAGCGCCACCGTGGCCGGCATCGAGCTCGCCAAGGAATGGGGCAACCGGCCGGCCAACCACTGCACGCCCACGCTGCTGGCCGACGCCGCCCAGGCGCTCGGCGCCTTGCCGCGCATCCAGTGCGAGGTGCTCGGCCCGAAGGACGTCGCGAAGCTGGGCATGGGCTCCTTCGCGGCCGTGGCGCAGGGCTCGTCGGAGCCGCTGCGCTTCATCGTGCTGCGCTACCAGGGCGCCGCCAAGGACCAGGCACCGGTCGTGCTGATCGGCAAGGGCATCACCTTCGACACCGGCGGGGTGTCGATGAAGCCGGCCGCCGAGATGGACGAGATGAAGTTCGACATGTGCGGCGCCGCCAGCGTGCTGGGCGTGTTCCGCGCGCTGGGTGAGCTCAAGCCTGCGATCAACGTCGTCGGCCTCGTTCCCGCAGCCGAGAACATGAACGATGGCAAGGCTCTCAAGCCGGGCGACGTCGTGACCAGCATGAGCGGCCAGACCATCGAGGTGCTCAACACCGACGCCGAGGGCAGGCTCATCCTCTGCGACGCGTTGACGTACGCCAAACGCTTCGAGCCGGCCGCCGTCATCGACATCGCGACGCTGACGGGCGCCTGCGTGGTTGCGCTGGGCGGCGTGCGCAGCGGGCTGTTCTCGAGCAATGAGGCGCTCGCGAGCGCGCTCAGCGCCGCCGGCGATCGCGCACAAGACCTGTGCTGGCGCCTGCCGCTCGACGACGAATACGGCGAAGGGCTCAAAAGCAACTTCGCCGACATGGCCAACATCGCCGGCCGGGCGGGCGGCGCCATCACGGCCGCCAAGTTCCTGCAGCGCTTTGTGGGCGATTTCCCCTGGGCGCATCTCGACATCGCCGGCTCGGCCTGGAAGAGCGGCGGCGCCAAAGGCTCGACCGGCCGACCGGTCGGTCTGCTGCTGTCCTATCTGCTGGCCCGGGCGGAAGAGGGCGCGGGCGCACTCGCCGCCGCGCCGCGCAAGGCCGCACGCAAGACGCGCACTGCCGCCTGAGTCGACTCCCAGCGTGACCGAGATCGACTTCCACTTCAACACGCCCGACAAGGTGACCTACGCCTGTCGGCTGCTGCGCAAGGCCGTGGGGGCCCGCGGTGCGCGGGTGGTGGTGGTCGGCGACGGCCCGACGATCGAGGCGATCGACGCGGCGCTGTGGCAGTTCTCGGCGACCGACTTCATCGCGCACTGTCGCGTGAGTGCCGAATCGTCGGTGCTGACGCGCTCGCCCGTGGTGCTGATCGATCGCCCCGACGCAGCGCTGCCGCATCGGCAGGTGCTGCTCAACCTCGATGCACCGGTGCCCGACGGCTTCGAGCGCTTCGAGCGGTTGATCGACATCGTGACCGACGACGAACTCGACCGGCGCGATGCGCGAACGCGCTGGCGTCACTACGCCGACCGCGGCTACGCCATCACGCGCCATCAGTTCCAGGGCGGCGCCTCTCGATGAACACCCCGCGTGTTCCGCCGCGCTTCGTGCCCACGCTGACCACGGTGCTCGAGCCGCTGGCGCCGCTGGTGCCGAGCGAGCCGCTGACGCCGACCGATGCCGACAGCCTTCCAGCCACGGAGGTTGCGGCGCCCCTCGCCCCGGCCGAACCTTCGCCATCGCTGCCGACGACCGTCGCGCCCGCGATGCCGAACCCGCGCGAGCTCATCGCCCTGGACCCCGCCACCCGGTTCAGTGAGATGGAACGTTTCGCGCTGGAAGAGCAGTTGCTCCACCGCGTGATGCAGCGCGTCGACCTGCAGCTCGAAGAGCGTCTGAGCGACGTCGTGGCAGCGGCCGTGCAGGCCCAGCTCGACCAGATGGTGCCTCGCCTGCGCGAGGAAATCGAAGACGTCCTGCGCACGCTGGTGACCGAAGCATTGGCCCAGGAATTGCAGGACAAACCCGGGTCCAACCCACCCGAAAACGGGCGTTCGTTCAGCTAAACTGCGCCCGGTTCGACGGCGCGAGGACGCCGAAAAACACAGTCCGGCGCGGAATTTGCTCTGCTGTCGTACCCGGTTCAAGAGACCGGTTTTTTACTCTATCCATCATGTTCTGGAGGTTCCCATGCAAATGAAATGGACTGCGGTCGCACTGGCTGCTCTCACGCTAGTGGCTTGCGGCAAAAAAGAAGAAGCCGCTGCACCCGCCGCTGCGCCGGCGCCCACGGCTGCGGCACCCGCTGCTGCACCTCCCGCCGAAACGCTGGTCGTCAAGATCGGCCACGTTGCACCCACCAGCGGCGCGATTGCGCACCTGGGCAAGGACAACGAACTCGGTGCCAAGATGGCCATCGAAGACTTGAACGCCAAGGGCTTGAAGATCGGTGACAAGGTCGCGAAGTTCGAGCTGCTGGCCGAAGACGACGCTGCCGATCCGAAGCAAGGCACGGCCGTCGCCCAGAAGCTGGTCGACAGCAAGGTCAACGGCGTGGTCGGTCACCTGAATTCGGGCACCACCATCCCCGCGTCCAAGCTGTACAGCGACGCCGGCATTCCGCAGGTCTCGCCGTCGGCGACGAACCCGAAGTACACGCGTCAAGGCTTCAAGACCACCTTCCGCGTGGTGGCCGACGACACGCAGCTTGGCGGCACGCTCGGCAAGTACGCCGTCGAAACCCTCAAAGGCAAGAACATTGCCGTCATCGACGACCGCACCGCGTATGGCCAGGGCGTCGCCGAAGAGTTCGAGAAGGCCGCCAAGGCAGCCGGCGCCACCATCGTGGGCCACGAATTCACCACCGACAAGTCCACCGACTTCAACGCCATCCTGACCAAGCTCAAGGGCGCCAAGCCCGACGTGCTGTTCTTCGGCGGCATGGATGCCGTCGGCGGCCCGATGCTCAAGCAGGTCAAGCAGCTCGGCATGAACGTGAAGTTCATGGGCGGCGATGGCCTGTGCACCGGCGAACTCGCCAAGCTGGCTGGCGATGCGATCGGCGAAGACATGGTCGTCTGCGCGGAAGCCGGTGGCGTGGACGGCGACTTCAAGGCACCGC
The DNA here is from genome assembly GCF_051216715.1 of Variovorax restrictus. NCBI lineage: Bacteria > Pseudomonadati > Pseudomonadota > Betaproteobacteria > Burkholderiales > Comamonadaceae > Variovorax > Variovorax restrictus. The sequence continues at coordinate 2,551,632 of NZ_JBPJZH010000001.1, read as the reverse complement.
TCGATGCCTGGAAGACCAAGTTCAAGGAAAAGAACGGTGTCGACGTCCAGATCTACGCGCCGTACGTGTACGACGCCGTGAACGTGCTGGCCGCCGCGATGGTCAAGGCCGGTTCCGCCGAGCCGGAAAAGTACCTGCCCGAAGTGAGCAAGGTCGACTACAAGGGCCTGACCGGCCCCATCACCTTCGACGAAAAGGGCGACATCAAGAACGGCGCCCTGACGCTGTACACCTACAAGGGCGGTGCCCGCACGCAGATCGCCGTGGTGCGCTGATCGACCGACGGAACACCGGCGCTTCGGCGCCGGGTCAGATCCAAGGGGCCTTCGGGCCCCTTATTCGTGGGCGCTGCATCGTCGCGTGGGCTCGGGAGAGCATGGACGAAAAAAAGCCCCGACAAGCGGGGCGTTCTTCCGAAGGCATTGGAGGTGCCCTCGTATCAGTCTGTTGGCGGAGCAGGCGGGATTCGAACCCGCGGAGGGTTTTACCCCTCACACGCTTTCCAGGCGTGCGACTTAAACCGCTCATCCACCGCTCCGAACAGCCCGCAATTCTAACCTGCACTTGGGCCGGTTTTGCCAGCCTGCACCATTCGCATGGCCGAAGCGATGAGTGCCGCGGTCTCGCTCATGTTGCTGGGCACGATCAGCGTGGTGGTCGCGTCGGCGGCCACCTTGCCGTAGGCGTCGACGGCGCGCTCCGCGACCTTGAGTTGCACGGCCTGTTCACCGCCCGGCTGGCGGATGGCCGCGGCCACGCGCTCGATGGCGTCCGCCGTGGCGGTCGCGACCGCGGTGATGGCGGCGGCTTCGCCCTGGGCATTGTTGATCTGCGCCTGCTTCTCACCTTCGGAGCGGGCGATGAAGGCCTCGCGTTCGCCGGTGGCGATGTTGATCTGCTCCTGACGGCGGCCTTCCGAGGCCGCGATCAGCGCGCGCTTGCCGCGCTCGGCCGTGATCTGCGCCTGCATGGCCAGCAGGATCTCCTTGGGTGGCGTCAGGTCCTTGATCTCGTAGCGCAGCACCTTCACGCCCCAGTTGAGCGCCGCCTCGTCGATCGCCGCGACGACCTGGGCATTGATGATGTCGCGCTCCTCGAAGGTCTTGTCGAGTTCGAGCTTGCCCACCACGCTGCGCAGCGAGGTCTGTGCGAGCTGCGTCACCGCCATGATGTAGTTCGACGAGCCGTAGCTCGCGCGCATCGGGTCGGTGACCTGGAAGTACAGGATGCCGTCGACCTGCAACTGCGTGTTGTCGCGCGTGATGCAGATCTGGCTCGGCACGTCGAGCGGGATTTCCTTCAAGCTGTGCTTGTAGGCGACCTTGTCGATGAACGGGATCAGGAAGTTGGCGCCGGGTGTCATCGTGCTGTGGTACTTGCCCAGGCGTTCGCGCACCCAGGCGTTCTGCTGTGGCACGAACTTGACCGACTGGCTGATGAAGATGACGGCGATGACGAGGATGAATAGCGGTACGGTGTATTCCATGGAGGCTTCCTTGATGCGGGCTTCAGGTGGTTCAGATCTTCTCGACGACGAGCCGGCTGCCGATGACCTCGGCCACGCGGTGTTCGCCGATGCTGGGCAGCGCGCCCGAACGCGGGATCACGGTCCACTGGGTGCCGCGGTAGCGCACCTGCGCCGTGCCGTCGTCGTTCCAGCGGTCGATGTGAATGTGCTCGCCGATGTCGAGGTTGACATCGCGGTTCGATCGGCTGGGTGCGGCTCGCGGATGGCGGCGGCGCGCCAGGTACCAGGCCCCCACCGCTCCCACGCCGACCGCCGCGGCCACGAGCAGTTGTGTGCGCAGGCCGAAGCCGGCATGGGCCGCCAGGGCGGCAGCAGCGAAGCCTGTGCCCAGGAGCAACAAGTAGACCGTGCCGGTCAACAGCTCCAGCACGATGGCGCCGCTGGCAATGAGCCACCAGAGGGTGGAATCGGCCATGTCATCTCCTCGTTGTTGCAGGCTCGTCATTGTCGGGCAAAGGAACCACGGGACTTTCATGCGAATTCCGTACACTTCGCCCTCTTTTGCTCATTTGCCTCTAGCGTCTTCGGAGCCCCTGCATGAAATTTCGCTTCCCGATCGTCATCATCGACGAGGACTTCCGCGCCGAGAACACCTCGGGCCTCGGCATTCGCGCGCTCGCGCAGGCCATCGAGAGCGAGGGCTTCGAGGTGCTCGGCGTCACGAGCTACGGGGACCTGAGCCAGTTCGCCCAGCAGCAGAGTCGCGCCAGCGCCTTCATCCTGTCGATCGACGACGAGGAGTTCACGCCCGGCCCCGACCTCGACCCGGCCGTGCTCAACCTGCGCAGCTTCATCGAGCAGGTGCGCCGCAAGAACGCCGAGGTGCCGATCTACATCTACGGCGAGACGCGTACCTCGCGCCACATCCCGAACGACATCCTGCGCGAGCTGCACGGCTTCATCCACATGTTCGAGGACACGCCGGAGTTCGTGGCGCGCCACATCATCCGCGAGTGCAAGAGCTACCTCGAAGGCGTGCAGCCGCCGTTCTTCAAGGCGCTCATCGACTACGCCGAAGACGGCTCGTACTCGTGGCACTGTCCGGGGCACTCGGGCGGCGTGGCCTTCCTGAAGAGCCCGGTCGGCCAGATGTTCCACCAGTTCTTCGGCGAGAACATGCTGCGCGCCGACGTGTGCAACGCGGTGGAAGAACTCGGCCAGCTGCTCGACCACACCGGCCCGGTCGCGGCCAGCGAGCGCAACGCAGCGCGCATCTTCAACGCCGACCATTGCTTCTTCGTGACCAACGGCACGAGCACCAGCAACAAGATGGTGTGGCACCACACGGTGGCGCCCGACGACGTGGTGGTGGTCGACCGCAACTGCCACAAGTCGATCCTGCACGCGATCATCATGACCGGGGCGATTCCGGTCTTCATGAAGCCGACGCGCAACCACTTCGGCATCATCGGCCCGATCCCCAAGAGCGAGTTCGAGCAGAGCGCGATCAAGGCCAAGATCAAGGCCAACCCGCTGCTCGCCGGTGTCGACCACGACAAGATCAAGCCGCGCGTGATGACGCTCACGCAGTCGACCTACGACGGCGTGATCTACAACACCGAGACCATCAAGAACATGCTCGACGGCTACGTCGACACGCTGCACTTCGACGAGGCGTGGCTGCCGCACGCCGCCTTCCACCCGTTCTACGGCGCCTACCACGCGATGGGCAAGCGCCGCGTGCGGCCGAAGGAATCGTTGGTGTTCGCCACGCAGTCGACACACAAGCTGCTGGCCGGCATCAGCCAGGCCAGCCATGTGCTGGTGCAGGATTCGCAGAACCGTGCGCTCGACCGCGACCTGTTCAACGAGGCCTACCTGATGCACTCGTCGACCAGCCCGCAATACGCGATCATCGCCAGCTGCGACGTGGCCGCCGCCATGATGGAGCCGCCCGGCGGCACCGCACTGGTGGAAGAAAGCATCCTCGAGGCGCTCGACTTCCGCCGCGCCATGCGCAAGGTCGAAGAGGAGTTCGGCAAGGACGAGTGGTGGTTCAAGGTCTGGGGCCCCGAGAAGCTCGTCGAAGAAGGCATCGGCCGTGCCGACGACTGGATCATGAAGGGCGAGGGCAGCACCGACAGCAAGGCGAAGAGCGCCAAGCGCAATTGGCACGGCTTCGGCAAGCTGGCCGACGGCTTCAACATGCTCGACCCGATCAAGTCGACCATCGTCACGCCCGGCCTCGACCTGCAGGGCAAGTTCGCCGACACCGGCATTCCGGCCAGCGTGGTCACCAAGTTCCTCGCCGAGCACGGCGTGATCGTGGAGAAGACGGGGCTCTACAGCTTCTTCATCATGTTCACCATCGGCATCACCAAGGGCCGCTGGAACACGCTGTTGACGGCGCTGCAGCAGTTCAAGGACGACTACGCGCGCAACCAGCCGATGTGGCGCATCCTGCCGGAGTTCTGCCAGCAGCACCCCGGCTACGAGAAGCTGGGCCTGCGCGACCTGTGCCAGCACATCCACAAGCTGTACGCGCGCTTCGATGTGGCGCGGCTGACGACCGAGATGTACCTGAGCGACCTGACGCCGGCGATGAAGCCGAGCGACGCCTTCGCGCACATCGCGCACCGCAAGACCGAGCGCGTCGAAATCGACCAGCTCGAGGGCCGCATCACCACCAGCCTGATCACGCCGTACCCGCCGGGCATCCCGCTGCTGATTCCGGGTGAAGTCTTCAACAAGAAGATCGTCGACTACCTGAAGTTCGCACGCGAGTTCAACGCCGAATGCCCGGGCTTCGAGACCGACATCCACGGCCTCGTGGCGCGCGTGGACGAGTCCGGCAAGAAGCGCTACTACGCGGATTGCGTGCGCGCCGCCTGAGCGCGCGTCAGCCGAAGCGCAGCCCGATCACGCCGGCTACCACCACGGTAGTGCCGACGGCGCGCTGCCAGCCGAAGGGCTCGCGCAGCAGCAGCGTGCCAATCACGGCGGCAAACAGCACCGACGTTTCGCGCAATGCGGCAACCAGCGCGACCGGCGCGCGGGTCATGGCCCACAGCGCGATCGCGTAGCTGCCCAGCGACGCGAGGGTGCCGAAGGCCGCGACCTTCCAGCGCCCTGTCATGTAGTGGATGGCGGCGCGGCGTTGGTCGCCGCGCTGCCACATCACCAGCAGCAGGTACGGAATGCCGTCGAACAGGAAGAGAGCCGCGACGTAGGCCAGCGCATCGCCTGAAGCCCGCACGCCCAGGCCGTCGACCACCGTGTAGAGCGCGATGATGGCGGCGTTGCCGAAGGCGAAGCGCAAGGCTTTGCGCCGCTGCGCTTCGTCGCCTGCACGCAGCGACGAGCGCGACAGACCGAGCGTGAGCACGCCGGCACACACCACCGCCACGCCAGCCCACGACACGGCCGACAGGCGCTCTCCGATGAACGCGACGCTGCCCATCGCGACAAGCAGTGGTGCGCTGCCGCGCATCACGGGGTAGGTCAGGCCAAGGTCGCCATGCCGGTAGGCACCCGCCAGGGCGATGTAGTAGCCGACATGGATGACGGTCGACATGAAGATGTACGGCCATGACGCCGCCGCCGGCAGGCCGTTCCAGAGCAGAACGGGGAGCGCGACGAAGAAGCCCAGGCTGTGGATGAGCGCGGTGTCGAGCTGCTTGTCGCGGCCGGACTTGATCAGCGCGTTCCAGCCGGCATGCAGCAGCGCGCCGAACAGCACGGCCAGCAAAACAGGGCCGCTGATGCTCACGCGCGGACGAGCAGGCAACGCCGTGCGCGTGTCAGGTAGTGCGCGAGCGGAGGTGTGGGGAGACCACGCGTCTTGGCCTGGTCGTCCCACAGGCGCAGTGCCACGGCGTCGGCGGCGTGCGCTTGGGCGATGAAGGCGTCGGCCTGATCGGGCGAGAACGTGCCGCCCTGGAGCTCGAGGCTGCGTTTGGAGTCGTCCGACAGTTGCTGCCAATAGGTGGTGCGCGTCGCGCAGAGGTAGCGCTTGGCGTCGACGTGCCACTGGATCGCCGCGAGCACGCGCTCACCGAACACGCCGCGCAGAAAGGGCAGGGCGACGTACTGGTGCAGGTCGTCGACGCCGCGCAGGGTCGGTGTCTCGCCTTGGTCGGCGAGCAGATGGCCCAGGTCGTGGAGCAGGGCGGCCGTGACCAGTTCGTCGTCGGCGTCTGCCTGCTCGGCGAGCAGCGCGGTCTGCAAAGCGTGTTCGAGCTGCGTGACAGGCTCGCCGCTGTACTGGGCGGCGCCATGGCAGGCGAAGAGTGCTTCGACGTCGGTCAGGCGCAGGGCCATGGCGTCAAGCCTCCACGGCTGCAGCGGGCTTGCCCAGAAGCATGCGCGCCGCCGCCTGCTTCTGTTCGTAGTTGCGCAGCGTGCGCTCGCGGCTGTTCATCACGTGCTGGTACATCGCCTGACCGGCGGCTTCGGGGTCACCCGCGGCGATGGCCTTGACGATCTGCCGGTGCTCGCGCGAATAGACGGTCATCGACTCGGCCGTGAGGTTCTGCCGGCGGAACAGCGACAGCTCGTTGACCAGCCGACGGTAGGTCGCGAGCAGCTTGCCGTTGCCGGCCAGCTCCAGCAGCCGGTCGTGGAACTTGAGGTTGAAACGGTGGTAGTCGTGGGCGTTGTCGCTCTTGACGGCCTGCTCCATCGCCTCGACCAGCTGCCGCAGCTCCCGCACTTCGGTAGGCGTGATGCCCTGGGCCAGCTTGCGGCCGACGTAGAGGTCCATCACCGCGCGCACCTCGAAGATCTCCAGCGCTTCCTCGATCGGCACATCGCGCACGAACACACCGCGGTTCTTCTCGGTGCGCACCAACCCGGCTTCTTCGAGCATGCGGAAGGCCTCGCGCACCGGGCCGCGCGACACGCCGATCTGATCGGCCAGCGTGGCTTCGGTGAGCTTGGCACCGGAGGGGAGCGAGCCGTCCAGGATCATGCGTTCGATCTCGCGCTGCACCAGATTGGCCAGCGAATTCGACTGCAGCTGAGCGATCTCGGGGTTGGTGGATATCTTGGCGGGCATGGTTTCATCGACGTCCGTGACGGCAGATTGTCTACGATTCACAAAAGACAATAAACGAAATGTCTGACGTGGCCTCGATTTTGCTTGACGCCTGTGTCACGAACATGTCGTTTCGAGCCGGCACAGTCCCTTTCTTTTTCGACAAGGAGCTTCTCGATGTCTCTCGCCAAGTCACTCATCGCCGGCCTGATCGGCCTGGCGTTCGCCGGTGCCGCGCTGGCCCAGAAAACGCAGTTGATCGTCTACACGGCGCTGGAGACCGACCAGCTCAAGGCCTACCAGGACGCTTTCAACAAGGTCGAGCCGAACATCGAGATCAAGTGGGTGCGCGATTCCACGGGCGTGATCACGGCCAAGCTGCTGGCCGAGCAGGCCAACCCGCAGGCCGACGTCGTGATGGGCGTGGCGGCAACGAGCCTTGCGCTGTTCGAGCGCAAGGGCATGCTCGAGCCCTATGCGCCGCTGAACCTCGACGCGATCATGCCGGCCTACCGCGACAAGAAGTCGCCGCCGGCCTGGTTTGGCATGGACGTGTTCGGTGCCGTGGTGTGCTTCAACACCGTCGAGGCCAAGAAGAAGAACATCCCGATCCCCACCACCTGGAAAGACCTGACCAAGCCCGAGTTCAAGGGCCAGGTCGTGATGCCGAACCCGGCGTCTTCCGGCACCGGCTACCTCGACGTGGTGTCGTGGCTGCAGCTGTGGGGCGACGACGGCGGCAAGGGCGGCGGCTGGAAGTACATGGACGCGCTGCACGAGAACATCGGCCAGTACACGCACTCGGGCTCCAAACCCTGCAACATGGCGGCCGCCGGCGAATACGTGGCCGGTGTGTCCTTCGAGTACCGCGGCCACACCAACAAGGCCAAGGGCGCGCCGATCGAACTGGTGTTCCCGAAGGAAGGCCTGGGCTGGGACCTGGAGGCCTTCGCGATCTACAAGGGCACCAAGAAGCTCGAGGCCGCGAAGAAGCTGGCCGACTGGGCTTCGTCGAAGGACGCCATGATCCTGTACGGCAAGAACTTCGCCATCACCGCGCAACCGGGCGTCGCCCCCAAGCTCGCGAACATTCCGGCCGACTATGAGTCGCGGCTGATCAAGCTCGACTTCGACAAGGCCGCTGCCGGCCGCGAGCGCACGCTGGCCGAATGGTCCAAGCGCTACGACGCCAAGAGCGAGCCGAAGAAGTAAGCCGGGAGCGCGTGTGACAGAGGCCTACCTCGAACTGCAGGGCATCCACAAGCGCTTCGGCAGCTTCACCGCGCTCGACGACATCCATCTGTCGATCGGGCGCGGGGAGTTCGTCTGCTTCCTGGGGCCTTCGGGCTGCGGCAAGACCACGCTGCTGCGCATCATCGCGGGCCTGGAGATGCAGACGGCCGGGCGCGTCGTGCAAGCCGGCCGCGACATCTCGGTGCTGCCGCCGAGCGGACGCGACTACGGGATCATGTTCCAGTCGTACGCGCTGTTCCCGAACCTCACGGTCGCGCAGAACGTGGCCTACGGGTTGGTCAATCGCAAGCAGTCGCGTGCGCAGGTGGCGCCGCGTGTCGACGAACTGCTGAAGCTGGTCGGTCTGCCGGGCAGCGGCGGCAAGTATCCGGCGCAACTGTCGGGCGGGCAGCAGCAGCGCATTGCCCTGGCGCGTGCGCTGGCCACGTCGCCGGGGCTGCTGCTGCTCGACGAGCCGCTGTCGGCGCTCGATGCGATCGTGCGCGTCCACCTGCGCAACGAGATCCGCTCGCTGCAGCGCGAGCTGGGCGTGACGACCGTGATGGTCACGCACGACCAGGAAGAGGCGCTGTCGGTGGCCGACCGCATCGTGGTCATGAACCATGGGGTGATCGAGCAGGTCGGCACGCCGATGCAGGTGTACCGCGAGCCGGCGTCGCCCTTCGTGGCGGACTTCGTCGGCAAGGTGAACCGTCTGAAAGCGGTGGCTGAAGGCGACCATTGGTTCCGCTGCGGGGAGAAGCGGTTGCAGTGCGCGCCGCGCGACGGGGGCGACTTCCGCCCCGGTCGCGAGGTCGCGATGTACCTGCGCCCGGAAGACCGGGTGATCGGCGCCGGTGTGCGAGACGACGACCCGCTTCGCTGCGAAGGCACGGTGCGCCACATCGAATTCCTCGGCGGCAACTGCCTGGCCGAGGTCGACGTGCAGGGCATGCACGGCCAGCCACTGCAGTTGCAGTATTCGCTCAACCAGATGGACGAGTTCGGCGTGCACGAAGGCGCGAGCGTGCGCTTCGCGCTGCGGGCAGACAGGCTGCGCGTGTTTCCCGTGGCAGCTGCCTGATGGCCGCCGTTCACCTCGTCGTGCAGGCGCCGGCGCTGCGCCAGCGGGTGCATTGGACCGACCGGCTCGCCAACGTCGCGCTGCTCGGCACGGTGGCGTTGCTGTGCATCGGCTTGCTCGCGCCGCTGCTGCTCATCCTGTCGAAGGCGCTCGACGCGCCCGACGGTGCCGCCTCCGGCACCAGCGCCTTCACCGCCTACCTCGCGTCGCCGGCGCTGCTGCAAAGCCTGTGGCACAGCGTGTGGGTGTCGCTGCTGGTGACCGCCATCGTCGTGCCCCTGGCCTTCACCTTCGCCTATGCGCTGACCCGCAGCTGCATGCCCTTCAAGCCGCTGTTTCGCAGCATCACGCTGCTGCCGCTGCTGGCGCCGTCGCTGCTGTCGGCCATCTCGCTGATCTACTGGTTCGGCAACCAGGGCATGGCCCGGGACTTCTGGCGCGCGCTGGGCTTCGACGGCATCTACGGCGCGCCCGGCATCGTGCTGGCCGAATGCTTCGCGGCCTTCCCGCACGCCTTGATGATCCTCGTCACCGCGCTCACGCTGGCCGACGCGCGGCTCTACGAAGCGGCCGACGCGCTCGGCACCGGCACCGTGCGCAAGTTCTTCACCCTCACGCTGCCCGGTGCGAAGTACGGGCTGATCTCCGCGGCGCTGGTGAGCTTCACGCTCGTCATCACCGACTTCGGCATCCCGAAGGTGGTCGGCGGCAACTTCAACATGCTGGCGACCGATGTGTTCAAGCTGGTCATCGGCCAGCAGGACTTTCAGCGCGGCGCGGTCGTGGCCTTGCTGCTGCTGACGCCGGCGGCGCTGACCTTCGCGATCGACCATGTCGTGCAGCGCAAGCAGACCTCCACGCTCACGGCACGCGCCGTGGCGCTGGTGCCGAAGCCCGCACGCGGCTTCGACGGTGCGATGACGCTCTATTGCGTGGTCATCGTGGCGCTGATGCTGGCGATGTTCCTCATGGCGGTGTTCGCGTCCTTCGCGACGCTCTGGCCCTACAACCTGGCGCCGAGCCTGACGCACTACGTCTCGGGACTGGTCGACGCGGAACTGGGCGACGCGATGATCAACAGCCTGAAGCTGGCGGCCTGCACCGCGGTGATCGGCACGGCCGTGGTGTTCGTCGGCGCCTACCTGCTGGAAAAGACCCACGGGATGAACTGGGCGCGCCAGCTGGTGCGGCTGCTCGCGATGCTGCCGATGGCCGTGCCGGGCCTGGTGCTCGGCCTGGGCTACATCTTCTTCTTCAACGCACCGTCGAACCCGCTCAACGTGCTCTACCAGACACTGCCCTTGCTGGTGCTGTGCACCATCGTCCATTCCTACACGACCGGCCACCTGACGATGGTCACCGCGCTGAAGTCGATGGACGCGGAGTTCGAAGCGGTGTCCGCCTCGCTCAAGGTGCCGTTCTACAAGACCTTCTGGCGCGTCACGCTGCCGATCTGTCTGCCCACGCTGCTCGACGTGTCGCGCTACTTTTTCATCAACGCGATGACGACGATCTCGGCGGTGGTGTTCCTGTATTCGCCGGACACCAAGCTGGCCTCGGTCGCCATCCTGAACCTCGACGAGGCCGGCGACACCGGCCCGGCGGCCGCCATGGCGGTGCTCATCGCGGCCACCTCGGCGGTCGTCACCGTCTTGTACATGGGGCTCGGCAGGTGGGTCGACCTGCGCACGCAGACCTGGCGGGCGTCGAGCCGATGAGCGGCTGCTTCGAAGGCCGCCAGCGCTTCATTTCTTCTTCCAACCATGACTGCATCCTCCAAGAATTTCGACCTGATCGTCGTCGGCGCTGGCATCGTCGGCCTGGCGCACGCTTACGTCGCCGCCCGGCGCGGCCTGCGCGTGTGCGTGGTCGAACGTGACGCGGCGTGCGTCGGCGCCTCCATCCGCAACTTCGGCTTCGTCACCGTCACGGGTCAGGGCGCGGGCGACACCTGGCGCCGTGCCCGACGCGCCCGCGAGATCTGGGGCGACATCGCGCCGCAGGCCGGCATCGAGGCGGTGCACCAGGGCCTGTACCTCACGGCCTTCCGCCCGCAGGCGCTCGAGGTGCTCGAGGCTTTCATGGCCACGGAGATGGGGGAGGGCTGCGAACTGCTCCACGTCGACGAAGCCGCTAAGCGTGCGCCGGTGCTGCAGCTCGACGGCGCACAGGGCGTGCTCTACAGCCCGCACGAGATGCGGGTCGAGTCGCGCACCGCCATCGGCTTGCTCGCGCGCTGGCTGGCCGAGGCGCATGGCGTGGTGTTCCGGTTCGGCGAGGCCGTGCTCGAGGTCGCGACACCGCGGGTGCGCACGGCGCGTGCCGTGCTGCATGGCGAGCGCGTGGCGGTCTGCACCAACACCGACCTGAACGGCTTGTTTGCCGAGCGCCTGGTGCCGCACCAGCTGCGCCTGTGCCAGCTGCACATGCTGCGCGTGCAGCCCGAGCCGGGCTTCAAGTTGCCAGGCTCGGTCATGGCCGACTTGAGCCTGGTGCGCTACCACGGCTACAGCCAGCTGCCCCAGGCGGCGCCGCTGCTCGAGCAGATGCGCCGGGAGGAGGGCGAATCGCTAGAACACGGCATTCACCTGATCGTTGTGCAGAGCGCCGACGGCTCACTGGTAGTGGGCGATTCGCACCACTACGGCGCCGTGCTCGAACCCTTCGCCGACCAGCGCGTCGACGACCTGATCCTGCGGCACCTGCGCGAGACGCTCAAGCTGCAACAGGCCAGCGTGACCCAGCGCTGGGTCGGCACCTATCCCTCGTCGGCCAGCACCGACTGCCTCATCGACCGCCCCGACGACGCCACGCGGATGGTGATCGTCACCAGCGGCACCGGCGCCAGCACCGCCTTCGGCATTGCCGAAGAAGTCTTCGCCGGCTGGTAAACCTCACAGGACTCACACCATGACTTCCACCCCCACCTCCCTCCGCGCCGTTGTCTTCGACTGGGCGGGCACCATCCTCGACTTCGGCTCCTGCGCGCCGATGGGCGCCTTCGTGCGGCTGTTCGAGAAGTTCGGCGTCGCGCTCACCATCGACGAGGCGCGCGGTCCCATGGGCATGGCCAAGTGGGACCACATCCGTGCCCTGGGCCAGCTGCCGCGCATCGCGGCGCAGTGGCAGGCAGTGCATGGCAGGCCCTTGACCGATGCCGACGTCGACCATCTCTACGAGGTCTTCACGCCGCTGAATGCGGCGGTGGTGGCCGACTTCGCCGATTTCATTCCGGGCGCGGTGGCGATGGTCGATGCGCTGCGTGCGCGCGGCCTGAAGATCGGCTCCACCACCGGCTACAACCGGCCGATCATGGAGGTGGTCACGCATATCGCCGCGGCCGGTGGCTACGTGCCCGACAACCTGGTGTGCGCCGGTGACCTCGCGGCCGGCCGCCCTTCGCCTCTGATGATGTACCGCACCTTCGCCGACCTCGGCGTGTGGCCGCCGTCGCGGGTGGTGAAGGTCGACGACACCGGCGTCGGCATCGAGGAAGGCCTGAACGCCGGCACCTGGACAGTCGGTCTGGCCGTCAGCGGCAACGCGGTGGGTCTGCCGCTCGCGCAATGGGAAGCGCTGGACCCGGCGCAGCAAGACGTGTTGCGCCAGACCGCCACCGCCAAGCTCAAGGCGGCTGGCGCGCACTATGTGATCGACAGCGTGGCGGACCTGATGCCGGTGCTCGACGACATCGAGGCGAAGCTCCGACAGGGCTCGAAGCCCTGATCGTGCTCAGCGCGGTGCGTCGGCCCGCGCCCGCATGAAGCGGGCGAAGCGTGGCAGGCCGCTGGGGTTGGTGCCGTTGTAGCGGTAGGTGACCCAAGTACCGACGGCCGGTGGGTCGCGGCGCTGGGCGTCGCTGAAGCCACCGCCCAGCTTGAAGCGCTGGCCCTGCGGTGTCTCGACGATCAGGGCGCCGAGGCGGCCTGCATGTTTGCCCTGGCCGGGCGTATGGCCGACCACGCGGGCCTCGGCATCGTCGTAGGGCTTGAACTTCAACAGGTCGGCGTTGCGCTCTCCACGGTAGGGTGCGCTGCCGCGATGGAGCATGAGGCCTTCACCGCCGAGCTTCACGGTCTTGTTCAGCAAGGCCTGCAGCGCATCGTGCGTGGTGGCACGCTGCTGCGCGACCGGGACGACCCACGGCGCGGAGGTGATCGGCAGCAGTTTGCGCAGCGCGGCCAGCCGCGTGTCGAAATCGCCGGGCTGGGCGGGCAGGTCGAACACCATGAAGCGAATCTCGCGCCAGGCCGCGTCGTTGGGCGTCTGGCTGCGCACGGTCGATGTGGCGAGTTCGAAGCGCCCACGTCCGGCCCAGAGTTCGCCGTCCATCGGCGAGGCCGGCAGCGGCGTGGTGAACCAGGCCGGCGCCATGACGAGCGTGCCGCCGCGCGTCCAGAGCTGCTTGCCGTCCCAGTAGCCGCGCACGCCATCGTATTTCTCGCTGATCCAGTAGCCGTCGAGCGGCATGCCGCGGCGGTAGACGTCGGCCAGCATGAGTGCCGGCGCAGCCGCAAAACCTGGCAGCGGCAAGGCGGTTGCCAAGCCTGCGGCCATCAGAAAGTGACGTCGTTTCATGGCGACCCTCCCAGGTCACTCTCCTTTTCTTTGGAGAGCAGAAATCAGGCCGCAGGCTCGTCGATGCCGCCCACCACGTTGCTGAAGCCGCCATCGACGTAGGTGATCTCGGCGGTCACACCGCCGGCCAGGTCGCTCAGCAGGAAGGCCGCGACGTTGCCCACGTCTTCGATCGTGATGTTGCGGCGGATTGGCGAGACCTCGGCCACGGTCGCGAGGATCTTGCCGAAGCCCTTGATCCCGCTGGCGGCGAGCGTCTTGACCGGGCCGGCGCTGATGCCGTTCACGCGCATGCCCTTGGGGCCGAGCGATTGGGCCAGGTAGCGCACCGAGGCTTCGAGGCTGGCCTTGGCCAGGCCCATGGTGTTGTAGTTGGGCAGCGCGCGCACGGCGCCCAGGTAGGTCAGCGTGAGCAAGGCCGACTTGTTGTTGAGATAGGGCAGGGCGGCCTTGGCCATCGCGGGGAAGCTGTAGGCGCTGATGTCGTGCGCGATCTTGAAGCCTTCGCGCGACAGGCCATCGAGGAAGTCGCCTGCGATCGCCTCGCGCGGTGCGAAGCCGATGCTGTGCACGAAGCCGTCGAACTGCGGCCAGGTCTGCGACAGGTCGGTGAAGAGCTTCTCGATCTGCGCGTCGTCGCCCACATCGCAGTCGAAGATCAGCTTCGAATCGAAGTCGGCGGCGAATTCGGTGATACGGTCCTTGAATCGTTCGCCGACATAGCTGAAGGCGAGCTCTGCGCCCTGTTGATGACAGGCCTTGGCGATGCCGTAGGCGATCGAACGGTTGCTCAGCACGCCCGTGATCAGAATTTTTTTGCCGGAAAGAAAGCCCATGGAGATGCCTCGTGAAAATCTTGGGCAGAATTCTCGCATGCGTGGTTGGCTGCTCTTGGTGATGTTGCTCTCGGCGGCCCCCTCGTGGGCCGCCCATGCCTACGCACAATTCGGCGACGTCAAATACCCGGCGGGCTTCACGCATTTCAGCTATGTGAATCCTCAGGCCCCCAAGGGCGGCGAGATCCGCATGGTGCCGCCCACGCGCCCGACCAACTTCGACAAGTTCAACCCCTTCACGCTCAAGGGCACCGCGCCCTACGGCATCGGCACGCTGATGATCGAGAGCCTGTTGACCGGCAACTCGGAAGAACCGACCACGGCCTATGGGCTGCTGGCCGAAGACGTCGATGTGGCGGCAGACAAGCAGTCGGCCACCTTCCGGCTGAACCCGAAAGCGCGCTTCCATGACGGGTCGCCGGTGCAGGCGGCCGACGTGGTGCATTCCTTCCGCATGCTGATGAGCAAGGAAGCCGCGCCGCAGTTCAAGACCATCTACGCCGACGTCAAGGACGTGACGGCCATCGACGCGCGCACGGTACGTTTCGACTTCGCCAGCCCGAACCCTGAGCTGCCGCTGGTGGTGGGGGGCATGGCTGTCTTCAGCCGCGCCTGGGGCCAGGGCAAGCCTTTCGACCAGATCACGACCGAGGTGCCGATCGGCTCGGGCCCCTACAAGATCGCCAATCCGCGCATGGGCCGCGACATCACCTACACGCGGGACCCGGCCTATTGGGGCGCCGACCTGCCGGTGCGCAAGGGCCTGTTCAATTTCGACCGCGTCACGTTCAAGATCTACCTCGACGAGACCTCGAAGTTCGAAGGTCTGAAGGCCGGCGAGTACGACTTCATGCGCGAATTCACCTCGCGCAACTGGGCGCGCCAGTACACCGGCAAGCAGTTCACGTCGGGCGAGATCGCGAAGCGCGCCTTCGAGAACAAGAACCCGGGCGACTTCCAGGGCTACGTCTTCAATGTGCGCCGGGACAAGTTCAAGGACATCCGCGTGCGTCAGGCCATCGGGCTCGCCATGGACTTCGAGTGGCTCAACAAGCAGCTCTTCTACGGCCTGTACAAGCGCGTCGAAGGCTACTACCCGAACAGCGAGTTCCACGCCGAAGGTCTGCCCAAGCCCGACGAACTTGCGCTGCTGGAGCCCTTGCGTGGCAAGTTGCGACCCGAGGTCTTTGGCCCGGCCGTGGTGTCGCCGAGCACCGCGCCGCCCGGCAGCCTGCGCGAGAACCTGCGCAAGGCACGCACGTTGCTTGCGGAGGCCGGATGGACCTACCGCGACGGCGCGCTGCGCAATGCGAAGAACGAGCCCTTCACCATCGAGTTCCTCAACGATCAGCCCTCGCTGATCCGCGTGGCGACACCGTTCCAGACCGCGCTGCAGAAGCTGGGGATCCAGATGAGCTTCCGCACGGTCGACTTCTCCCTGTCGCAACAGCGCATGGACAACTTCGATTTCGAGATGACGACGGTCCGCCTGCCCGGCAGCACCGCACCGGGCGGCGAACTGCTCGAACTGTTCGGGTCGAAGGCCGCGTCGACCAACGGCTCGGCCAACATCTGGGGCATTGCCGACCCGGCCGTGGACGCACTGCTGCAGAAAGTGGTGGCGTCGAAGACCCGGCCCGAACTGGTGACCGCCGTGCGCGCCCTCGACCGGGTGCTGTCGCACGGCTACTACTCGGTGCCGCAGTACTACGGCGACGCCTTCCTGATCGGCTACCGGCCGGCGCCATTCGTGTTGCCGCCGAGCATTCCACCGTACTACCAGGCCGACACCTGGGCCATGAGCACCTGGTGGGCGTCGCCCTCGAACAAGTGAACGGGCGCCGCGCATGACCAGCTACATCCTCAAACGCCTGCTGCTCATGGTGCCGACGTTGTTCGGCGTGCTGCTGCTGACCTTCGTCGTGATCCAGTTCGTGCCGGGCGGCCCGGTGGAACAGATGGTGGCCCAGCTCCAGGGGCGCGACTCCGGTGGCGAACGGGCGGCATCGAGCGGTGCGGGCTACCGCGGCCGCCAGGGCCTGGACGAGAAGCGCATCGAAGAGATCAAGCAGCTCTACGGCTTCGACAAGCCCGCGCCGGAGCGCTTCTGGCAGATGCTCAAGAGCTACGCGCGTTTCGACCTCGGGACCAGCTTCTATCAGCGCAAGGACGTGTGGCAGCTGGTGAAGGAGAAGATGCCGGTGTCGATCAGCCTCGGCCTCTGGACCTTCTTCATCAGCTACCTGATCGCGGTGCCGCTGGGCGTGGCGAAGGCGGTGCGGGCCGGCTCGCGCTTCGACTTCGTGACCACGCTGATCGTGCTGATCGGCTACGCGATCCCCGGCTTCGTGCTGGGCGTCGCGCTGCTGGTGATCTTCGGCGGGCAACTGCAGTGGTTCCCGCTGCGCGGGCTGACCTCGTCGAACTGGGAGTCGCTGAGTTGGGGCGCGAAGATCGTCGACTACCTCTGGCACATCACGCTGCCGATCACGGCCATGGTGCTCGGCAGCTTCGCTGTCACGGCCATGCTGACGAAGAACTCTTTCCTGGAGGAGATCCGCAAGCAGTACGTGCTGACCGCACGGGCCAAGGGGTTGAGCGAGCGGCAGGTGCTGTGGAAGCATGTGTTCCGCAATGCCCTGATCCCGATCGTCACCGGCTTTCCGGCCGCCTTCATCGGCGCCTTCTTCACCGGTGCGCTGCTCATCGAGACGCTGTTCTCGCTCGACGGCCTTGGCCTGCTGAGCTACGAGAGTGTGATCCGGCGCGACTACCCGGTCGTGCTGGGCACGCTCTATCTCTTCACGCTGATCGGGCTGGTCACCAAGCTGATCAGCGACCTCTGCTACGTGTGGGTGGATCCGAGGGTGAAGTTTGACTAACGCCGTGCCCACCGTCAGCCCGTCGCCCGGTCAGCGCGCCTGGCGCCGCTTCAAGCGCAACCGCCTCGGCTTCTGGAGCCTGGTGATCTTCAGCGTGCTGGTCGTGCTGAGCCTGTTTGCCGAGGTGCTGTCGACCGACAAACCACTGGTCGTGCGCTATGAAGGCACGACCTACTTCCCGGTGCTGCGCGACTATTCCGAGAAGACCTTCGGCGGCGACTTCGAGACGCCCGCAGACTACCTCGACCCCTTCATCCGCGAGCGCATCACGGCGGGACGCAACTGGGCGCTCTACGCGCCGAACCCTTACGGCCCGAAGACGCTCAACTACTTCGCGACCTCGCCGAACCCGGCCGCGCCGTCGCGCGAGAACTTCTTCGGCAGCGACGACCGGGGGCGCGACCTGCTGGCGCAACTGATCTATGGCTTTCGCGTCAGCGTGCTGTTCGCGCTGGCGCTGACCTTCATCGGCGTCGTGCTCGGCGTGATCACCGGTGCGATCCAGGGCTTCTTCGGCGGCAAGACCGACCTGGCGTTCCAGCGCTTCATCGAGATCTGGGGCTCGATGCCCGAGCTGTACCTGCTCATCATCTTCAGCGCCATCTTCGCGCCCAGCGTCGCGCTGTTGCTGGTGCTGCTGAGCCTGTTCGGCTGGATGGGGCTGTCGGACTACGTGCGTGCCGAGTTCCTGCGCAACCGCCAGATGGACTACGTGCGGGCCGCGCGGGCGCTGGGCGTGGGCAACCTGCAGATCATGTGGCGCCACATCCTGCCCAACAGCATGACGCCGGTCGTCACCTTCCTGCCGTTCCGCATGAGCGCGGCGATCCTGGCGCTGACCTCGCTCGACTTCCTCGGCCTGGGCGTGCCGCCGGGCACGCCGTCGCTGGGTGAATTGCTCAGCCAGGGCAAGGCCAACATCGACGCCTGGTGGATCTCGCTGTCGACCTTCGGCGTGCTGGTCGTCACGCTCATGCTGCTCACCTTCATGGGCGACGCGCTGCGCGATGCGCTCGACCCGAGAAAGATCGACACATGACGACGCCGCTGCTGAACGTTCAGGGGTTGCGCGTCGCCTTCGGCGGCAAGGCGGTGGTGCACGGCATCGATTTTCACATCGGCGTGGGCGAGAAGCTCGCGCTGGTCGGCGAATCGGGCTCGGGCAAGACCGTGACGGCGCTCAGCCTGCTGCGCCTGGTTCAGAACGCCCAGATCGGCGGCGCGGCGCATTTTGCCGACGCCGCGGGCGGCGAGCGCGACCTGCTGGCGTTGTCCGAGCACGCCTTGCGCGGCATCCGCGGCAAGGAGATCGCGATGATCTTCCAGGAACCGATGACCGCGCTGAACGCGCTCTACAGCGTGGGTGACCAGATCGCCGAGGTGCTGGAGCTGCACGAAGGGCTGTCCAAGCGCGACGCGCAGCAGGCCGCGATTCAGCTGCTCGCCGACACCGGCATTCCCGAGCCGGAACGCCGTTCCCGCGCATTCCCGCACCAGCTTTCCGGCGGGCAGCGACAGCGTGCCATGATCGCCATGGCGCTGGCCTGCAAGCCGCGCCTGCTGCTGGCCGACGAGCCGACCACGGCGCTGGACGTCACGGTGCGCGGCCAGATCCTCGACCTGCTCAGTGCGCTGCAGCAGAAGCACGGCATGGCGGTGCTGCTCATCACGCACGACCTGAACCTGGTGCGCCGCTTCGCCGACCGCGTGGCGGTGATGGAGAGCGGCCACATCATGGAGCAGGGCGCGGTGAGCGAGGTCTTCGGCGCGCCGCAGCATGCCTACACCCGCCGACTGATCGACAGCCGGCCGACGCGCGACGTCGTTGGACCACCTTCCACCAACGCGGCGCCGGTGTTGGCGGCGCAAGGCTTGCGTGTGAGCTACCCGGTACCGCGCCCCGGCGTCGCCGGCTGGTTTCGTTCGGGCGCCTTCGTGGCGGTGCAGGGTGCCGATTTCCGTATCGCACCAGGCGAAACGCTGGGCGTGGTCGGCGAATCGGGCTCGGGCAAGTCGACGCTCGCGCTCGCGACGCTGGGCCTGCTGCGCCATGAGGGCGTGCTGGCGGTCGATGGGCAACAGTGGAGCATCGGCAGCACGCAGGACCGCGCGCTGCGGCGGACCATGCAGGTGGTCTTCCAGGACCCGTTCTCTTCGCTGTCCCCGCGCATGACGGTCGAACAGATCGTGGGCGAAGGCCTCACGGTACATTCGCCCGAACTCGACCGTGCCGAGCGCCGGGTGCGCGTGCTGACGGCGCTGGCCGATGTCGGCTTGGGCGAGGCCCAGTTCCCGGCGTTGCTCGACCGCTATCCGCACGAGTTCTCTGGCGGGCAGCGCCAGCGGCTGGCCATCGCGCGCGCGCTGATCGTCGACCCGTCGCTGCTGGTGCTCGACGAGCCGACCAGCGCGCTCGACGTCACCATCCAGAAGCAGGTGCTCGCGCTGCTACAGCGGCTGCAGCGCGAGCGCGGCTTGAGCTACCTGCTGATCACGCACGACATCGAGGTCATCGCGGCCATGGCGCACCAGGTCATTGTGATGAAGGATGGTGCGATCCTCGAGCACGGGCCGGTCGAGCGGGTACTCGACGCCCCCGAGCATCCCTACACGCGCAAGCTGGTGGCGGCCGCTGTGGCCGATTAGAAAAAGAGACACCCCAGAGAATGTCGAATATCGGAAAAGACCGGCGGGGCGCGTGGCGTGCCGCGCTGGCGTGCATGGTCACGCTGGCCGTCGCAATGGGGCTGGGCCGCTTCGCGTTCACGCCGATGCTTCCCATCATGCTGCACGAGGGCAAGCTCGACCTGCAGGCCGGCGGCGTGCTCGCCTCGCTCAACTACCTTGGCTACTTCATCGGTGCGGTCTCGTGCGCATCGATCCGGCTGCGTCCGGCCTTCATGGTGCGCAGCGGCCTGCTGGCGACGGCGGCGCTGCTGCTGGGCATGGGGCTGTTGCACGGCTTCACCGTGTGGGGGGCGTTGCGCGCCGCCGCGGGCGTGGTCAGCGCCTGGGTGTTCGTCTTCGCCTCCGGCTGGGGCCTGCGGCGACTGGCCGAGACCCATTCGCCGGCGCTGGGCGGCGTGATCTACACGGGACCCGGCATCGGGATCGCGGTCACCGGGCTGCTCGGCGGGGTCACCGGTCGCTGGGGCTCCGACGCCGCATGGATCGGCTATGGCCTGCTGGCGCTGGCGCTCATCGCATTGATCTGGCGTGTGTTCGACGACGGCACGGTGTCGGCAGCCGGCGCGGGCAGGGCGCCCGAAGCGCCGCCGCCCGAGGCGACGGCACGCCACCGCAGCGATGCGCGCTGGCTGGTCGGGCTCTATGGCCTGGCCGGGTTCGGCTACATCATCACGGCGACCTTTCTGCCGGTGATCGCGCGACAGGCCCTGCCGGGCTCGCCTTGGCCTGATTTCTTTTGGCCACTGTTCGGTCTGGCGATCGTGCCCGGCGCGCTGATCGGCGCCCGTGCCCCTGCGCAGTGGGACAACCGGCTGCTCCTCGCCGTCGGCTATGCGCTGCAGGCGGCCGGCGTCGTGCTGTCGGTCCTCTGGCCGAACATCGCGGGTTTCGCCGTCGGGAGCTTGTTACTCGGCATGCCCTTCACCGCGATCACCCTGTTCGCCGTGCGGGAAGCGCGCCGGCTGCGGGGGAACGCGGCGGCCGGGCTGATCGGTTACGCCACGGCTTCGTACGGGGTCGGTCAAATCCTCGGGCCGCTGTTTGCGGCGCCGCTGGCGCAACGCACCGGGTCGTTTGCCGTCCCTTTGCTGGTGGCTGCAGCCGCTCTGGCATTGGGATCGTTGCTGTTTCTGGGCGTCTGGCGAAAAGCGAGAGTGCGCGCCGCGGTTTTCTCGGCTTAAGGCGTCACTCATTTGAGAACCTTTTGGCATATAATTCGAGGCTCACGACCAAACGGGCGGGTACCAACCGCCCGTTTTTTATTGGGCGAAGCATTTCTCGGCATTTCAGGACGACAGCGAGCAGAGCGCGCTCGGTGAATGATCAGCGAATGATCATTGAGCGTTGGCCAAGAGCAATTTCAAGGGCATTTTCAGACACGTGGCATTGCAGCAAGTAGTGGAACAAACCGTAGCCGGACTCGGCTACGACCTGGTCGAGATCGAACGATCGGCCGGGGGATTGCTGCGCGTCACGATTGATCTGCCCTGGGTCGCCCCCACCTCCGATGTTGTGCCTGGCGCCCCGGAGGCCATGGTGACGGTCGAAGATTGCGAGAAGGTCACGCGTCAGCTGCAATTCGCACTGGAAGTCGATGGCGCCGACTACAAGCGCCTCGAAGTGTCGTCGCCGGGCATCGACCGCCCGCTGCGGCACGAACAGGATTTCGAGCGTTTCGTCGGCGAAGTGATCGACGTGACGCTCAAGGCGCCGATGGGCGCCGCGGCCGGCGGCCAGGTGGCAGCCAACCGCAAGAAGTTTCGCGGCACGCTGGAGCGGGCCGAGGCAGGTGGCTGGCAGATCGTCTGGAGCGATGCCCCCGAACCCAAGCCGGGACAAAAGATCAGCAAGAAGCGCGCGCCTGCACCGTTGCATGCGCTCGGCTTCGCATTGGACGAGTTGCGCGAAGCGCGGCTTGCGCCGATCGTGGACTTCAAGGGCCGCAGGCCCAAGACCCCGGCGGGGTCGGTGGAACAGGCCCCCGAGGGCCTTTCGGACATTGGCGACACGGAAGTGTCGGACTGACAAGAGGAGCGTAGTGGCATGAATCGCGAAATGTTGATGTTGGTGGATGCGATCTCGCGCGAGAAGAACGTCGAACGCGACGTCGTCTTCGGCGCGGTCGAATCCGCACTGGCGCAAGCCACCAAGAAGCTCCATCAGGGCGACGTGGACATCCGCGTGGCTGTCGACCGCGACAGCGGCGACTACGAGACCTTCCGCCGCTGGCACGTCGTTCCCGATGAAGCCGGCCTGCAGCTGCCCGACCAGGAAATCCTGCTGTTCGAAGCCAAGGAAGAGATGCCCGACATCGAGGTCGACGAGTACATCGAAGAAACGGTGGACTCGGTGCCGATCGGTCGCATCGGCGCCATGGCGGCCAAGCAGGTGATCCTGCAGAAAATCCGCGACGCCGAGCGCGAGATGCTGCTCAACGACTTCATGTCGCGCGGCGACAAGATCTTCGTGGGCACCGTCAAGCGCCTGGACAAGGGCGACATCATCGTAGAAGCCGGGCGCGTCGAAGGCCGCCTGCGCCGCAGCGAGATGATCGCCAAGGAAAACCTGCGCAACGGCGACCGTGTGCGCGCCATGATCATGGAGGTCGACCTGACGCTGCGCGGCGCGCCGATCATCCTGTCGCGCTCGGCCCCCGAGTTCATGATCGAGCTGTTCCGTCAGGAAGTGCCCGAGATCGAACAAGGCCTGCTCGAGATCAAGAGCTGCGCCCGTGACCCGGGTTCGCGCGCCAAGATCGCCGTGCTCTCGCACGACAAGCGTGTCGACCCGATCGGCACCTGCGTCGGCGTGCGTGGCACCCGCGTCAACGCCGTGACGAACGAGCTCGCCGGCGAGCGCGTCGACATCGTGCTGTGGTCCGAAGACCCGGCGCAGTTCGTGATCGGTGCGCTGGCCCCGGCCAACGTGTCGTCGATCGTGGTGGATGAAGAAAAGCACGCCATGGACGTGGTGGTCGACGAGGAAAATCTCGCCATCGCCATCGGCCGAGGCGGCCAGAACGTGCGCCTGGCGTCCGACCTGACGGGTTGGAAGATCAACATCATGGACGCCAACGAGTCGGCGCAGAAGCTGGCGCTCGAAACCGATTCGAGCCGCAAGCTCTTCATGGAGAAGCTCGATGTCGACGAGGAAATCGCCGACATCCTGATCAACGAGGGTTTCACCAGCCTCGAAGAGGTGGCCTACGTGCCGATCTCCGAGCTGCTCGAAATCGAGAGCTTCGACGAAGACACGATCAACGAGCTGCGTTCGCGTGCGAAGGATGCGCTGCTCACGATGGAAATTGCCAAGGAAGAAAGCGTCGAGACCGTTTCGCAGAATCTGCGTGACCTCGAAGGCCTCGACCCCGATCTGATTCCAAAGCTGGCCGATGCGGGTGTCCACACCCGTGACGACCTGGCCGACCTCGCGGTCGACGAACTTACCGAGATCACCGGCCAGAGCGCCGATGACGCCACAGCCCTCATCTTGAAAGCCCGTGAACATTGGTTCGCGGGCCAAGAGTGACGGTCATGGGAGCACGAAGCACATATGTCCAGCACCACAGTCGCCGAGTTCGCGAACGAACTCAAGAAGACCCCCGAAACCCTGCTTGACCAGCTCAAGAGCGCTGGCGTGGCGAAAGCCGCACCGACCGACCCGCTCACCGAGGCTGACAAGCAACGCCTGCTCGGTTTCCTGAAGGCCAGCCACGGCACCTCGGAACCCGAACGCAAAAAGATCACCCTGGTCAAGAAATCGACCAGCGAGATCAAGCAGGCAGACGCCACCGGGCGTGCCCGCACGATCCAGGTGGAAGTGCGCAAGAAGCGCACCTTCATCCAGCGTGACGAAGGCCCCGGCACGCCCGAACCGACGGCAGCTGTTGCGGAGCCCGTGAGCGAACCCGCTGCGCCCAAGATCGACGAAGCCGAACTCGGCCGACGCGAGGAAGAAGCACGCCGCCAGGCCGAGCTGATCCGTCGCCAGGAAGAAGAGTTGGTCGAGAAGCGTCGCCAGCGCGAGGAAGCCGAAGCCCGCGACCGCGAGAAGGCCGAACGCGCCGAGCAGGCGGAAGCCGCCGAGCGCGAAGCCAAGGCTGCTGCCTCTGCCAAGGAGAAGGCCGCCGCACCCCCCCCCGTGGTCGGGAGCAGGGCGCCGGGGTTCGACGCCCCAGCCCCTGCAGACCGTGAGGCCGCCGTGAGCAAGGCCGATGCCGCAGCAGCAGCCGCTGCCGCTGCCGCCAGCCAGGCCAAGGAAGACGCCAAAGCCAAGGCCGCCGCCGAATCGAAGGCCCGCGCCGACGAGGAAGTCGCCCGCGCCAAGGACCTGGACGAGCGCCGCCGCAAGGCCCTGGCCGAAGCCGAGGCCATCCGGGCCATGATGAATGCACCGGCCCGTGTGCTGGTGCCGCACAAGGCGCCCGAAAAGGAAGTGCCCAAGCCGGCCGTCAAGGGCACGCTGCACAAGCCGGTCGCGCCCGCAGCGCGCCCGGGTGCGCCTGCCGCCCCGGGTGCCACGGCGCCTGGCGCCAGCAAGGACGTGAAGTCGGCCAAGCTCTCGTCGAGCTGGGCGGGCGATCCGGCCAAGAAAAAGGAAATCAAGACGCGCGGTGACGCCAGCGGTGGCGTGAGTCGCGGTAACTGGCGCGGAGGCCCGCGCGGCCGTCGCGGCAACGACCGTGGCGGTCACGACGAGCACGTGCAGGCCGCGCCGGTCGAGGCGCGCGTGCTGGACGTGCACGTGCCCGAGACCATCACCGTGGCCGAGCTCGCCCACAAGATGGCCGTCAAGGCGCAGGAAGTCATCAAGCAATTGATGAAGTCCGGGATCATGGCGACCATGAACCAGTCGCTCGACCAGGATACCGCCATGGTGATCGTGGAAGACATGGGCCACAACGCGATGGTGGCGGCACTGGACGATCCGGAAGCCTTCACCGACGAGGACGTCGGCGCGCATTCGGGCGAATCGCTGCCCCGTGCGCCGGTCGTGACCGTCATGGGCCACGTCGACCACGGCAAGACCTCGCTGCTGGACTACATTCGCCGCGCCAAGGTCGCCGCGGGCGAAGCCGGCGGCATCACGCAGCACATCGGCGCTTACCACGTCGAAACGCCGCGCGGCATGGTGTCCTTCCTCGATACCCCGGGTCACGAGGCGTTCACCGCCATGCGTGCCCGCGGTGCGCAGGCCACCGACATCGTCATCCTGGTGGTGGCGGCCGACGACGGCGTCATGCCGCAGACGAAGGAAGCCATCAAGCACGCGAAGGCGGCGGGTGTGCCGATCGTGGTCGCGATCAACAAGATCGACAAGCCCGATGCCAGCCCGGACCGCGTCAAGCAGGAACTGGTGGCCGAAGAGGTCGTGCCCGAAGAGTACGGCGGCGATGTGCCGTTCGTGCCGGTGTCGGCCAAGACCGGCGAGGGCATCGACGCGCTGCTCGAGCAGGTGCTGCTGCAGGCCGAAGTGCTGGAACTGAAGGCGCCGGTCGATGCTGCCGCCAAGGGTCTGGTCATCGAAGCCCAACTCGACAAGGGCCGCGGCCCGGTCGCGACCGTGCTGGTTCAGTCCGGCACGCTCAAGACGGGCGACGTGGTGCTGGCCGGTTCGACCTATGGCCGCGTGCGCGCCATGCTCGACGAGGACGGCAAGCCGATCAAGACGGCCGGTCCGTCGATCCCGGTGGAAATCCAGGGTCTGACCGAAGTGCCGCAGGCGGGCGACGAGTTCATGGTGATGGCCGACGAGCGCCGTGCGCGCGAAATCGCCACCTACCGTGCCGGCAAGTTCCGCAACACCAAGCTGGCCAAGCAGCAGGCGTCGAACCTGCAGAACATGTTCACCGACCTGTCGGCGGGCGAAGTGCAGACACTGCGCCTGATCATCAAGGCCGACGTGCAGGGTTCGCAGGAAGCGCTGGCCCAGTCGCTGCTCAAGCTGGCGACCGAAGAGGTCAAGGTTCAGATCGTGTACGCCGGTGTCGGCGGCATCAGCGAGAACGACATCAACCTGGCCATCGCGTCGAAGGCGGTTGTCATCGGCTTCAACGTGCGGGCCGATTCGGGTGCGCGCAAGCTGGCCGAAGGCAATGGCGTGACGCTGAACTACTACAGCATCATCTACGACGCCGTGGATGAGGTGAAGGTGGCGATGTCCGGCATGCTGGCGCCCGAGCGTCGTGAAGAGATCATCGGTCAGGCCGAGATCCGCACGGTGTTCGTGGCTTCGAAGATCGGTACGGTTGCAGGTTCGTATATCACGGCCGGTTCGGTCAACCGCAGTGCGCATTTCCGCTTGCTGCGCGACAACGTGGTGGTCTACACGGGCGAAGTCGACTCGATCAAGCGCATGAAGGACGATGTCCGCGAAGTGCGCGAAGGTTTCGAGTGCGGTATCAAGCTCAAGAACTACAACGACATCAAAGAAGGTGATCAGCTGGAGTTCTTCGAGATCAAGGAAATCGCGCGGACGCTGTAAAGCGACCCAGCGAATCGGACGATGCCCAAGAGAAAAGCAGCAGCCCCCAACCGCGCCTTCAAGGTGGCCGATCAGATCCAGCGCGATCTGACGGAACTGATCGCGCGCGAGTTGAAGGACCCGCGCGTGGGCATGGTCACGATCCAGGCGGTCGAGGTCACGCCCGACTACGCGCACGCGAAGATCTACTTCAGCCTGCTCGTGGGCGACCCGGTCGTCACGACCGAGGCCTTGAACCAGGCCGCGGGCTTTCTGCGCAACGGCCTGTTCAAGCGCCTTCAGATCCACACCGTGCCGACGCTGCACTTCCTGTTCGACCGCACCACCGAGCGTGCGGCCGACATGAATGCGCTCATCGCACAGGCCGTCGCCTCCCGTTCGAAGGACGAATAAGGATGAACGCGCCGCGCACCAGGGTGCAACGGCGCCCTGTGCATGGGGTGTTGTTGCTCGACAAGCCGCTGGGGTTCTCCAGCAACCAGGCCTTGCAGAAGGCCAAGTGGTTGCTGCGCGCCGAGAAGGCGGGCCACACCGGCACGCTCGATCCGCTCGCGACCGGCGTGCTGCCGCTGTGCTTCGGCGCGGCGACCAAATTCAGCCAGCTGCATCTCGATGCGGACAAGACATACGTGGCGACCGCCCGGCTCGGCGTGAAGACGTCGACCGGCGATGCGGAGGGCGAGGTGATTTCCGAACGACCTGTGCAGGTAACCGGCGCAGATCTGGCGCGCGTGGCTGCGCAGTTCACCGGCCCGATCCGCCAGGTGCCGCCGATGCACAGTGCCTTGAAGAAAGACGGCAAGGCGCTTTACGAATACGCCCGTGAAGGCATCGAGATCGAGCGTGCACCGCGTGACGTGATGATCCATGCGCTCGAAGTGACGGCGCTGTCGCCCGACACGGTGCGCATCGCCGCGACCGTGAGCAAGGGCACCTACATCCGCACCTTGGGCGAAGACATCGGCGAGGCGCTGGGTTGCGGTGCGCATCTCACGTCGCTGCGTCGCATCGCTACCGGCAACTTCACCGAGCCGCAATGCATCACGCTCGAGGCGCTGGAGGCGATGACCGAGGCCGAGCGCCTGGACCGGCTGCTGCCGGCAGAGTCCTTGGTCGCCGGCCATCGCCGCGTCACGCTCGGGTTGGAAGATGCAGCGCGTTTCCTGTCGGGCCTACGCCGCCGCGGCGACTGGGCCGATGCGGCCGAAGTCGCAGTCTTCGGCGAGGAGCCGGCTGCCTTTTTGGGCACGGCCCATGTCGCGGCCAATGAACTGATCCCGGGGCGCTTGCTGAACCCCATCGAAATCCAGCAAATCCTTTTGAACGCATCTTCTTGCGAGACCACACCATGAGCATCAAGCAAATCCGCAACATCGCCATCATTGCCCACGTCGACCATGGCAAGACCACGATGGTCGACCAGCTGCTGCGCCAGTCCGGCACCTTCGCCGAGCACGAGAAGGTTGTCGACACCGTGATGGACAACAACGCGATCGAAAAAGAACGCGGCATCACCATCCTGGCGAAGAATTGCGCCGTGACCTGGGAAGGCACGCACATCAACATCGTCGACACCCCCGGCCACGCGGACTTCGGTGGTGAAGTGGAACGCGCGCTGTCGATGGTCGACGGCGTGGTGCTGTTGATCGACGCGCAAGAAGGCCCGATGCCGCAGACGCGCTTCGTGACCAAAAAGGCGCTGGCCCTGGGCCTGAAGCCCATCCTGGTCGTGAACAAGGTCGACAAGCCGGGCGCCCGCCCCGACTTCGTCGTCAATGCCGCTTTCGACCTGTTCGACAAGCTCGGCGCGACCGACGAACAACTCGATTTCCCCGTGGTGTATGCCTCGGGCATCAACGGCTGGTCGTCGCTGGAAGAAGGCGCGGCCGGCGAACAGTGGGGCCCCGACATGTCGGCCCTGTTCAACACCATCCTGAAGCACGTGCCGGCCCAGACGGGCGACCCGGCCGCGCCGCTGCAGCTGCAGATCTCGGCACTCGACTTCTCGACCTTCGTCGGCCGCATCGGCGTGGGCCGCATCAGCCAGGGCACGATCAAGCCGATGATGGACGTGGTGGTCATGGAAGGCCCGGACGGCAAGGCCATCAAGGGCCGCGTCAATCAGGTGCTGACCTTCCAGGGCCTCGAGCGCGTGCAGGCGACCGAAGCCGGCCCGGGCGAGATCGTGCTGATCAACGGCATTGCCGACCTGAACATCGGCGTGACCGTGACCGACCCGGCCAAGCCGTCGCCGCTGCCGATGCTCAAGGTCGACGAGCCGACGCTGACCATGAACTTCTGCGTCAACACGAGCCCCCTGGCCGGTCGTGAAGGCAAGTTCGTCACCAGCCGTCAGATCTGGGACCGCCTGCAGAAGGAACTGCAGCACAACGTGGCGCTGCGTGTGGCCGAGACCGACGAAGAAGGCATCTTCGAAGTCATGGGTCGCGGCGAACTGCACCTGACCATCCTCTTGGAAAACATGCGGCGCGAAGGCTTCGAGATGGCCGTGAGCAAGCCGCGTGTGGTGATGAAGGACGTGAATGGCGAAAAGCACGAACCCATCGAACTGGTGACCGCCGACATCGAAGAGCAGCACCAAGGCGGCGTGATGCAGGCCCTGGGCGAGCGCAAGGGCGAGCTGGTCAACATGGAACCGGACGGCCGTGGCCGCGTTCGTCTCGAGTACCGCATCCCGGCGCGTGGCCTGATCGGCTTCACCAACGAATTCCTGAACCTGACGCGCGGCTCGGGCCTCATCAGCAACATCTTCGACAGCTACGAAGCGCACAAGGGCGACATCGGCGGCCGCAAGAACGGCGTGCTGATCTCGATGGACGACGGTGAAATCTTCACCTACGCCCTGGGCAAGCTGGACGACCGCGGCCGCATGTTCGTCAAGGCAAACGACCCGGTGTACGAAGGCATGATCGTCGGCATCCACAGCCGCGACAACGACCTAGTGGTGAACGCCACCCGCACCAAGCAGCTGACGAACTTCCGCGTGTCGGGCAAGGAAGACGCCATCAAGATCACCCCGCCGATCGAACTCACGCTGGAATACGGCGTGGAGTTCATCGAGGACGACGAGCTGGTCGAGATCACGCCCAAGAGCGTTCGCCTGCGCAAGCGCTTCCTCAAGGAAAGCGAACGCAAGCGCGCCGGCCGCTGATCGTCGGCTGACCGTTTGGGGCCGCCTTGACCCTGACCCACGGCCGCGCGGTCTGGATGATGGTCGGCGTGACCCTGATGTGGGCCACGGCCGGCGTCGTCACGCGCCATCTCGAAGGGGCACGCAGCTTCGAGGTGACCTTCTGGCGCAGCGCGTTCACTGCGCTCGCGCTGTTGGTCATCCTGCCGGCCTGGCAGGGGCGCAGCGTTTTCTCGAAGATCCGCCATGGCGGGCGGGCGCTGTGGATCTCCGGCGTCTGCTGGAGCGTGATGTTCACCGCCTTCATGGTGGCGCTCACGCTGACCAGCACTGCGAATGTGCTGGTCACGCTGGCCACGGGGCCGCTGCTGACCGCGCTCGCGGCGCGCCTTTTCATCGGCCACCGTCTGCCGCTGCGCACCTGGCTCGCCATCGCGGCGGCTGGTGTGGGCATCGGCTGGATGTACGGCGCGCAACTGGGCAACGGCGAATGGCTCGGCACGCTGGTGGCGTTGTGCGTGCCCATCGCCGGTGCGGCCAACTGGACATCGGTGCAGCATGCGAATGCGCAAGGCCAGCGCATCGACCTCGTGCCTGCCGTGCTGATCGGCGCCGTGCTGTCCTCGCTGCTCACGCTGCCGCTGGCCTGGCCGCTCGAGGCCACCGGCCGCGACCTGATGCTGCTAGGCTTCCTCGGCGTGTTCCAGCTCGCGATCCCGTGCGTGATCTCGGTGATATGCGCCCGCGTGTTGAGTGCGCCGGAGGTGTCGCTGCTGGCACTTCTGGAGGTGATTTTCGGGATCACGCTGGCGTGGATCGGCGCGGGCGAGGTGCCGGGGGCGACAGTGCTGACGGGCGGAGCGATCGTCGTGGGTGCGCTCGTTGCCAACGAACTGTTGGCGGTGCGGGCGCGACGCGCGGGCTGAATGTCCGTCGATCACCCATGAAAAAGCCGGCTCGCGCCGGCTTTTCGTTGGCGCTCAGGCGCGCTCAGGGACGAGCGATCTTCCAGACGCCGCCGACACCGTCGCCGGTGCGATCGCCAGCCTTGGCGTCCTTGGCCCAGTAGTAGAGCGGGGCGCCCTTGTAGGCCCACTGCTTCTTGCCGTCGTCCCGCATGACCACGCTGTAGTCGCCCATCGGCTTCGCGGCGTCAGGGGCGACCAGGGCCGGCCAGTTGGTGATGCAAGGGCCGTTGCAGGCCGACTTGCCGCTACCCACGGTGTCGCGGCTGAAGGTGTAGAGCGTCATGCCGTTCGGGCCGACGAGCACGCCGTCGGCGGTACGCGTCGGGGTGTCGGGCATCGATGCCGTCTTGTTCATCATGCCGCAGCCGGACAGCAGGGCGAGGGCGAGGATGGAAGTGCTGAGCAGTTTCATGAAGCGTTCTCCTTGGGTTAAAAAACTTGGAATGACTTGTCTGACGAGATGATCGGTCAGAGGTTCAGAGCTGACGGTACACCAGCGTGGCGAGTCGCAACAATGCATCGCGTGGAAGTTGCCCGGCCAGGGCATACCCGAAGCCGCGGTCGACCCAGTAGAAGCTGGGCACTGGCCCATCGCTGGAAAAGCGGAAGGCCGATTCGCCGGCCTGCGTGGATTCTGCCGGGGTCTTGAGTTCGCCCAGATAGAGCGTCACCCGCTGGCCGGCGCGATCTTCGAACATGAACTGTGCACGCGCACCCGCATCACCGGGCAGCAGCCGCCCGCCCACCAGCGTGTAGCCCTCGGCCGACAGATCGGGCGTCTTCAGCGGCTTGTCGAGCCGGCGAGACAGCCACTGCACCAGATGCTGCTCTTCTGCGGCCGCCACCTCGACCGGATGGCGCTTTTCGGGCGCGTACACCGCATGCGCGACGGACGCGGCATGCACGAATTCGCGCGCGGCCGGTGCGCGGGCCATCTGATTCACGCCGCTGCCCGACGTCCACTGCACGTTGGCCAGCCAGCCAGCGCCGAAGGCGATCAGCACCGCGGCGGCAAAGCCGCCCCAGAGCGTCCATCGCGCCTGCCGAGCGAAGCGGCGATCGGCCTGGCCCGCAGCCGCGAGCAGCGCAGGCGGGATCGGCTCGTCGAGAACCTCGCGGTGCAACTGCCGCAGGGCAGCGCGCTGCGCGTCCCAGTCGGGCAGATCGTCGTCGGGCGGGGCAGGGTGGTTCATGGCGGGGCGGCGCTCATTTCAGTCGACGCAGGGCCGGGCGCTCGTCGGTCGATGCCGCGCCTTCCATCAGCGCATGCAGGCGGGCGCGCGCACGGGAGAGCCGCGACATCACGGTGCCCACCGGGATCGTCAGGATGCGGGCGACCTCGGCATAGGACAGATCTTCGAGCGCCACCAGCAGCAGCACGGCGCGCTGATCGTCCGGCAGCAGGAGCAGGCAGCGCTGCAGGTCGAGCGTGCGGTCGAGGCCGGTGTCGCTGCCGCGCAGCGTATGCCCGATGTCGTCGATGTCGACCACGGCCCGCGGCGGCGCGCGACGGACCTGGTTGGCGAAGACGTTGTGCATCAGAGTGAAGAGCCAAGCCCGCAGGTCGGTGCCGGCCGTCCAGAGCCGCCACTTGACGCAGGCGCGCTCCAGCGTGTCCTGCACCAGATCGTCAGCGGCCCAGGCGTCGCCCGTGAGTGCCCGCGCATAGCGCCGCAGGCTGGGGATGTGGGCGACAAGCGGGCGGGTGTCCATGGCGTTTCTGCTGCACGAACACACCGGCGGGGGCGTTTATTCCCACGCGCCGAAGAATAAGATCACGCGCGTATGACCCGCGTCTTGATCCGCTGCGCCGGGTTGCCGGCATAGACGCCCCAGGGTTCGAGGGATTTGAACGCCACGCCGCGCGCGCCCAGCACGGCGCCTTCTCCGACCACGACACCAGGCCCGACGAAGGCTTCGGCCGCAATCCAGGCCTTCGCCTCGATGGTGATCGGCCGGGTGGTGAGCTGGAACACCGGCGACGTGATGTCGTGCGTGCCGGCGCAGAGGTACGCGCCCTGCGCCACGAGCGCGTCGGGACCGAGGTGGATGGGCGCCATGTTGTAGCAATGCACGCGCGGCCCCAGCACCGCGCGGTCGCTCATGTGCAGATGGGGCGGATACCAGACACGTGCGCTGCCACGCACATCGGTGCCGGCGCCGAGCTTGGCGCCGAACAGCTTCAGCAGGAAGCGCCGCCACGGTTTGAACGGCGGTGGCGTCCAGGAAGCGAAGACCAGCCAGGTCAGGTTCCAGATGCCGCGCAGCACCCGGTTGGACAGAGAAAAACTGGGGCCGCCTGCGCTCGGGTTGGAGCGACTGGCATCGAGCGGTTGAAGCGCCATCGGTGGAGGATCCTGTCAGCGGTTACGACTCTTCATGGCGCGTTCGACCTCGCGCTTTCCTTCCCTGTCCTTGATGGTATCGCGCTTGTCGTGTTCTGCCTTGCCCTTGGCGAGCGCGATCTCGCACTTCACCTTGCCGGCCTTCCAGTGCAGGTTGAGGGGCACGAGCGTGTAGCCCTTCTGCTCGATCTTGCCGGTCAGGCGGCGGATCTGTTCCTTGTGCAGCAGCAGCTTCTTGGTGCGGATGGAATCCGGCGTTGTGTGGGTCGAGGCGCTGCGCAGCGGGTTGATCTGCAAGCCCACCACGAACATCTCGCCGTCGCGGATGACCACATAGCCGTCGGTGAGCTGCACCTTGCCTTCGCGCAGCGACTTTACCTCCCAACCCTCGAGCACGAGACCGGCCTCGAACTTCTCTTCGAAGAAGTAGTTGTAGCTGGCCTTCTTGTTGTCGGCGATGCGGGCGGAGGAGTCTTGTTGTTTCTTGGTGGCCATGGCGATCTCAAATGGGGGCGCATGGCATCAATACAATCGAAACGCACACACCGTGTCGATTCTATGAAAACCGTCCACAAGTCCGTTCTCATCTGGTACAGCGCTGATGAGATGTACGCCCTTGTCACCGATGTCGCCAAATACCCCGAGTTCCTCCCGTGGTGCGATCGCGCACGCGTGATCGAACACGACGAGGCCGGCATGACCGCCGAAGTCGGGCTCGCCTTCGGCGGGCTGCGCCAGCAATTCACCACGCGCAACACCCACGTGCCGGGACGCGAGGTGCAGCTCAAGCTGGTCGAGGGGCCGTTCTCCAACCTCGACGGTCTCTGGAAGTTCAACCCCGTGGGGGAGGGCGGCGAGCGCGCTTGTCGCGTGGAACTCGACCTGAGCTATGGCTTCAGCAACTTCGCGCTGCAGGCCCTTGTCGGCCCGGTATTCGACAAGATCGCCTCCAGCCTGGTCGAGGCCTTCGTGAAGCGCGCCGAGCAGGTCTACGGCGCCAGCTGATGATCATCGTGACGCTGGTCTGCGCGCCGGCGCCGCGCACAGTCTTCGAGGAGGTACTCACGCTTTCTGCGGAGTCGACGCTGGAAGACGCCGTGCTGGCGAGTGGTCTGTCGGCCCGTTTCGCCGAACTGGATTGGCGCGCGCTGAGCGCGGGAATCTGGGGTCGGGCCGCCGGATGGGATCAGCGGCTGTCCGACGGCGATCGGGTCGAGTTGTGCCGCGCGTTGCTGGTCGACCCGAAGGTGGCGCGGCGAGAACGCTTCAAGCAGCAGGGCCGCAAAGGGACGGGCTTGTTCGCTCGGCAGCGTGAGGGCGGGAAGGCCGGGTATTGAGGCCGATGGTGAGGCGCCGCGGCCAGGTACCGGCCGCTCGGCGTACCCTCACTTGCAGTCGCTGTCGATGATCGACTGCAGGCGTTGCTGTTCGGTGGCACGCGCCTTGTCGTCCATCACCTCGCGCTCTCCCTGGGCATTGACACGCGCCACGCGCATCCCGCTGTCGAAGGTGGCCTTGCCCTGACGGGCTCGGTTGCAGTTGTCGGCTTTGGCCTTGGCGACCTTCTGAGCTTCGGCGGCCTGCCTGGCCTTTTCGGCTTCCTCGGCCTTGCGGGTTTTTTCTTCGAGTTCCTTGTCGACGCCGCTGGGCTTGGCCGCACTTGCAGGACTGCGCGCCGCCTCAGGCGCCACGGCAGCCGGGTCGGCCGGTGCGGGCGCGACGGCAGGGCGCGCATTCGGCGAGCCAGGGCGGCGCACGATGTTCTTTTCCGGTACGTCGATCGGCGGCGGCTGGTCGCTGAAGACCTTCTTGCCGTCTCGGTCGAGCCATTGCCACTGCGCGTTCGCGACCAAAGGCAGCACGCACACACCCCACACCATCAGCAAGCGCACGAATTTCATGGGGGGCAGTTTAGCGCCGCCTTACGTTTTGCAATATGTCTGGGCGCCACGTGCCGGCGAGCAGTTGGTATTCAGGCACAGTCGGCGGCGTCACATGGCGGATCGGCAACGGAAGAGGGACAACCCTGGCGCGGCAGCTCTGGCGTACGCAACCCTCGTTACAATCCGTCTTTTGGAGCCTTCCCCATGCGCCTTCTCGGCAAAGCGCTCACCTTCGACGACGTGTTGCTGGTGCCAGCGTTCTCCCAGGTCCTGCCCAAGGACACCTCTCTCTCCACTCAACTTTCCCGCAACATCTCGCTGAACCTGCCTCTGGTGTCGGCCGCGATGGACACCGTGACCGAGGCCCGCCTCGCGATCGCCATCGCGCAGGAAGGCGGCATGGGCATCGTCCACAAAAACCTCACGGCGCAGCAGCAGGCGGCCGAGGTGTCGAAGGTCAAGCGCTACGAATCCGGCGTGCTGCGCGACCCGGTGGTCATCACGCCGACGCACACGGTGCGCGAGGTGATGGCGCTGTCGGAGCAGCTCGGCATCTCCGGCTTCCCGGTGGTCGATGCCGGCAAGGTGGTCGGCATCGTGACCGGCCGCGACCTGCGCTTCGAGACCCGCTACAACGCGCCCGTCAGCGAAATCATGACGCCGCGCGACAAGCTCATCACCGTGCCCGACGGCACCACGCTGGCCGACGCCAAGGCGCTGCTGAACAAGTACAAGCTCGAACGCCTGCTGGTGATCGACAACGCCTTCGAGCTCAAGGGCCTGATCACGGTAAAGGACATCACCAAGCAGACCACCTTCCCGAACGCCGCGCGCGACCCGAACGGCCGCCTTCGTGTGGGCGCGGCGGTGGGCGTGGGCGAGGGCACGGAAGAGCGCGTCGAAGCGCTGGTGCGCGCCGGCGTCGACGCTATCGTGGTGGACACGGCGCACGGCCACAGCAAGGGCGTGATCGACCGGGTGCGCTGGGTCAAGCAGAACTACCCGCAGGTCGACGTGATCGGCGGCAACATCGCCACGGGCGACGCCGCGCGTGCGCTGGCCGATGTGGGTGCGGACGCGGTCAAGGTCGGCATCGGCCCGGGCTCCATCTGCACCACCCGCATCGTGGCCGGTGTAGGCGTGCCGCAGATCATGGCGGTCGACAGCGTCGCCACCGCCCTGCAGGGCACGGGCGTGCCGCTCATCTCCGACGGCGGCGTGCGCTACTCGGGCGACATCGCCAAGGCGATCGCCGCTGGCGCGAGCACTGTGATGATGGGCAGCATGTTCGCTGGCACCGAAGAGGCGCCGGGCGAGATCGTGCTGTACCAGGGCCGCAGCTACAAGAGCTACCGCGGCATGGGGTCCATCGGCGCGATGCAGCAGGGCAGTGCCGACCGCTACTTCCAGGAGTCGAGCACCGGCAACCCGAACACCGACAAGCTGGTGCCCGAAGGCATCGAGGGCCGTGTACCGTACAAGGGTTCGATCGTGTCGATCATCTATCAGATGGCTGGTGGCGTTCGCGCGAGCATGGGTTACTGCGGCTGCGCCACGATCGCGGACATGCAGAACAAGGCCGAGTTCGTCGAGATCACGACCGCCGGCATCCGTGAGAGCCACGTGCACGACGTGCAGATCACAAAGGAAGCGCCGAACTACCGCGCAGAGTAACAGCACGAAGCGGCACGGGCCGGTGCATGCAGATGCGCCGGCCTTGCTTTTTCCGAGGCAGCGAAGCGACTGCCCGTGGCATCCCATTCCAGGACTTTCCATGCAACACGACAAGATCCTCATCCTCGATTTCGGCTCGCAAGTCACTCAGCTGATCGCGCGCCGCGTGCGCGAAGCGCATGTGCTGAGCGAAGTGCACCCCTGCGACGTGACCGACGACTGGGTGCGCGACTACGCCGCCGACGGGCACCTGAAGGGCGTGATCCTCTCCGGCAGCCACGCCAGCGTGTACGAAGAGACCACCGACAAGTGCCCGCAGGCCGTGTTCGACCTCGGGGTGCCCGTGCTGGGCATCTGCTACGGGATGCAGACCATGGCACACCAGCTCGGTGGCAAGGTCGAAGGCGGCCAGAAGCGCGAGTTCGGCTTCGCGGCTGTGCGCGCCCATGGCCACACCGCACTGCTGGAGGACATCGCCGACTTCACCACGCCTGAAGGCCACGGCATGCTCAACGTGTGGATGAGCCACGGCGACAAGGTGACCGAGCTGCCGCCCGGTTTCAAGCTGATGGCCAGCACAGAAAGCTGCCCCATCGCCGGCATGGCCGATGAGGCGCGCCGCTACTACGCGGTGCAGTTCCACCCCGAAGTCACGCACACGGTGCAGGGCAAGGCCGTCCTCGAGCGCTTCGTGCTCGGCATCTGCGAGGCCAAGCCCGACTGGGTCATGCGCGACCACATTGCCGAGGCCGTCGCGAAGATCCGCGAACAGGTGGGCGATGAAGAAGTCATCCTCGGCCTGTCCGGCGGCGTCGACTCGTCGGTGGCGGCGGCACTCATCCATCGCGCGATCGGCGACCAGCTCACCTGCGTTTTCGTTGACCACGGCCTGCTGCGCCAGAACGAGGGCGACCTCGTCATGGAGATGTTCGAGGGCAAGCTCCACGCAAAGGTGATCCGCGTCGACGCGAGCGAACTGTTCTTGGGCAAGCTGGCCGGCGTGAGCGACCCCGAAGCCAAGCGCAAGATCATCGGCGGCGAGTTCGTCACCGTGTTCAAGCAGGAGGCCGCCAACCTCAAGGCGGGCGATGGCGGCCACAAGGGGGCGACCTTCCTGGCGCAGGGCACGATTTATCCCGACGTCATCGAATCGGGCGGCGCCAAGAGCAAGAAGGCCGTGACGATCAAAAGCCACCACAACGTCGGTGGCCTGCCGGAGCAACTGGGCCTGAAGTTGCTCGAGCCGCTGCGCGACCTGTTCAAGGACGAGGTCCGCGAACTCGGCGTCGCCCTCGGCCTGCCGCCCGAGATGGTGTACCGCCACCCGTTCCCCGGCCCTGGCCTGGGCGTGCGCATCCTGGGCGAAGTGAAGAAGGAGTACGCGGACCTGCTGCGCCGCGCCGACGCGATCTTCATCGAGGAACTGCGCAACTTCGTCGACCCGGAAACCGGCAAGACCTGGTACGAGCTCACCAGCCAGGCCTTCACCGTCTTCCTGCCGGTCAAGAGCGTGGGCGTGATGGGCGACGGCCGCACCTACGACTATGTGGTCGCGTTGCGCGCCGTACAGACGAGCGACTTCATGACCGCCGACTGGGCCGAGCTGCCCTATGCGCTGCTCAAGAAGGTGTCGGGTCGGATCATCAACGAGGTGCGCGGGATCAACCGGGTGACCTACGACGTGTCGAGCAAGCCGCCAGCGACGATCGAGTGGGAGTGATCCCGGCAGATAGCCAACTGAGCCGGTGTTAGAACGTCGGGCCCAGCTGGTGAAGGCGCCGGCTGGCCCACAGGTTGACGATGGCGTCCAGTTCGGTCCCGTAGATGCCGGTGGAACGTTCGATCGTTCCGTCCGCGTTGAGCACACCGCTGTCCAGAGAGGCGTGCCACAGCGTCTTGCGAAGTTGGCGGTATTGACCTCGGCATTCGTAGCCGAACGGGGCGGTGGCCGAGAAGGGGCAGCGGCGGATCAACAGGCCGCTGGTCTGGGTGTAGTCGAGGCCCTTGGTCGACACGAGCATGAAGACACCGTCGTCCTGCAACACGCGTTCGCGCGGGATGTCGGACGTGAGCTCGGGCATCGGGGAAGGGTGGTGCTTGGACATGACTCCTCGTATATCGGCAGCGCCACGCGAGGCTGAAGGACGCGACGCCGCGCGAAGCACCGGTTCGAGGAACCGTGAGAGCGAGGGAAGTCGCGAGACGACCGACCGACCCGCGAACTATTGCCTGACGACGGAAATCACGGGATCGCCAAGTCATGCCAGCGTGTGGCCGCGCTGAGACGGAATGCACAGTGCCGGCAGCCGAAGACCCCTAACATCGATGCATCCCCCACCATCGATGATGCAAGACCACGCCCTCTACTCCGCCATGTCCGCCCACGAAGAGGCGGACGTCTATCTGGTCACGGCGCATGCGTCGTTCGGGCCGGAAGAGGTGTCGGTCGACCGCGCGATCGGCGAATTGCTCTTCGCTGTGCGCGAACTCCTTCAACTCGACGTCGTCTTCGTTGGCGAGATCGTCGACGGGCGGCGCATCTTCAGGCAGCTCGACACGGTACTCGCTCACTGCCCGATCGATGTGGGCGGCTCGCACCCGATGCACCAGACGGTCTGCCAGCGGATCCTCGACGGCCGGTTGCCTGCGCTGATCCCCAACGTGGCGGCCATCGCTTCGGCACAGGGCCTGTCTGGCGAATTCAGCGCGCTGGGCGCCCACATCGGTGTGCCCGTGCGCCTGCCCAACGGGCGTCTCTACGGGATGCTCTGCGGCTTCAACATCGGTGGTGCGTGCGCGCTGACTGTGCGCGACGTCAGGCGGCTCGAGATCGCGGCGCCCAGCGCGGCGAACCTGATCGCACGCGCCGAAGGCGCGGGCAGCCATCAGTCGGATCCGGCCCTGGTCTAGCGCGTCAGCTCGCGCGCAGCTCCTCCGCCAGCGCCCGCACGCTCAGCGGCGCCGATCCCTCCGCCTTGTTGCTGATCGTGACGTACACGTTCTGTCCGGCATTGGCCGTTCCGGCGATCACGCGGGCCAGGGCGGCCCGGGTGCCCAGGTCGGGATGCACCATCTTGTCGAACGGCGCATAGAGCGCCTCGGCGTCTTCGTAGCCGTAGGCACCATGACGGCGGTTCACGTTCCAGCGGCAGACCAGCGGGCCGGGCCAGAGAGCGCGCAGCATCGGCAACTGCTCGTCGATGGGCGGCAGTTTGGGATGCAGGCCGAGGCAATAGGTGGCGCCCGCATCGCGCAGCAGATCGGCGAACGCCGGCGTCAGCAGTTCGGGGTCGCGCACCTCCAGCGCGATCACGCCATCGGGCGCGTCGGGGCGCAGCGAGGGCAGGGCGCGCAACATCGCCGCGATGCGATCGAACAGCGCGTCCCGGCGGGCGAGCAGAGGCAAGGGCAGAGGGCTCAGCTGGAACACCAGCGCGCCGACCTTGGCACCCAGGCCTTCGAGGGCTGGCCGCACGAACTCGTGCACGGCGAGCTCGGGGCTGAGGAAGGCCGGGTTCGGCTGCCGGCCGCGGCCTTCCTCGCCGCGCACCAGCGCATCGGTCACCAGGCTCGGCGCCTTCACCACGAACCGAAAATCGGCCGGCACCATGGCCGCCATCCGGGCGTACTGGCTGGCGCTGATCGGCCGGTAGAACGCGCGGTCCACGCAGACGGTGCGCAGCAACGGGTGACGGGCATAGGCCGTGAGCCCCTCCTTGGCGAGCCGCGATTCGGCATAGACGCCGTCCCAGACGATGCCGGCCCAGCCGGGGTACGACCAGGTCGAGGTGCCCAGCCGAACGTGAGGTGACAGGCTGTCGGCCAAGCGCTGCACGTCGGGTTCGATCGGCTGTGCGGCGATGGCGCCCGCACGCACCGCACGCGTCGCAGACGTGGCAGCCACGGCGGCCGGTGTGCGTGGTGCTGCCGGTGCCGATGGCACAGCCTGATCGGGGAAGAGCGAATCCTGCATGGTCAAGGCGATGGGATGTCGCATTCTCGCCGCGGCTCTGCGCGTGCTCACGGACAATCGGCGCACCCACCTGCTTCGACGGGACTCCCACGATGTACATGCCGCCCCAGTTCAACGCCAAGGACCGCGCCCACGCGCTGCGGCTTCTGCGCGAGCATCCCTTCGCCAGCCTGATCTCGACCGACGACGACGGCCTGCCGTTCGTGTCGCACCTGCCGGTGGTGGTCGATGACCCTGACGCCGACGAGCTCGTCCTGCTGGCGCACTGCGCCAAGCCCAATCCGCACTGGCGGTACCTGCAGGCCCGACCCCGGGCCGTGGTCACCGTGATGGGGCCGCACGCCTACCTGTCGCCGACGGTCTACCCCGATCTGGCGCGGGTGCCGACCTGGAACTACCTGGCGGTGCACTGCACCGTCGAGGCGACGCTGGTCGAGGCGCCGGACGACAAGGACGTGCTGCTCAAGCGGCTGATCGGCGAGCATGAGCCCGCCTACGCGCAGCAATGGCGCGACCTCGGCGAGGAGTTCCAGCACAAGATGCTCGCCGGCCTGGTCGGCTTCTCGCTGCGCGTCACGGCGCTGCAGTGCAAGCTGAAGCTCAACCAGCACCGGCCGGAAGCGCACGCGGCCATGCATGCCCAGTACAGCGACGGCTCACCCGACGAACAGGCGCTTGCCGTTTGGATGGAGCGCCTGGGCATGACCACGCACGCGACGGAGGGCCGCTGACATGCGGCTGCTCGGTCTGGTCGGACTGGTGCTCGCGCTGCTCGTCGTCGGCGTGCTGGTGAAAAAGCAGGCGAGCAGCCTCGTCGCGCCGGCAGCCAACGCCGCGCCGGGGGCTGCGCCGTCGACTCCGGCACAGGGCCGGCAGCTGCAGCAGGACATCCAGAAGTCGCTCGACGCCGCGATGCAACCCCGGCCGATGCCGGACGACCCGCCATGAGCCCGTCGGCGACACCGCTCGCGCCGCAGGACGCGCACTGGATGGCCTTGGCGCTCGCCGAGGCACGCGCCGCAGGCGCGGCCGGCGAAGTGCCCGTGGGCGCCGTGCTGGTCCGCAACGGCGATCTGATCGCGGTGGGCCGCAACACGCCCGTGGCATCGCACGACCCGAGTGCCCACGCCGAGATCCGCGCCCTGCGCGATGGTGCGGCGGCCCTGGGCAACTACCGCCTCGACGGCTGCGAGCTGTTCGTGACGCTCGAGCCCTGCGCGATGTGCGCAGGCGCCATCCTGCATGCGCGGCTGGCGCGCGTGGTGTACGGCACGACCGACCCGAAGACCGGGGCGGCGGGTTCGGTCGTCGACCTGTTCGCACAGCCACAGCTCAACCACCGCACGGTGGTGCAGGGCGGCGTGCTGGCCGACGAATGTGGTCAGCTGCTGCAGTCTTTTTTTCAGGATCGCCGCGTCGCCGCGCGCGCGTCTGCGCAGCCATTGCGTGACGACGCCTTGCGCACGCCCGAGGCGCGCTTCGCCCGGATGGCCGAACCGGAACGCTTCGCGCCACGCTACGTCAGCGACCTGCCGTTGCTCGACGGCTGGCGCATGCACTACCTCGACGAAGGGCCGCAGGATGCGGCGGCGAACGTGCTGTGTCTGCACGGGCCGGGCCAGTGGAGCCACGGGTTCCGGCATCTGGTCGCGCAGCCCGGCGTGCGTTGGCTCGTGCCAGATCTCATCGGCTTCGGCCGCAGCGACAAGCCCAAGCGCGAAGCTGTGCATCAGTGGGCATGGCACCGCGACGTGCTGCTGGAGTGGATCGAGCGCCATCCGGGGCTGCCGCTGCTGCTGGCGCCCCTGGCAGGCGCTGAACCGCTCGCGGCGATGCTCGAGGCGGCCGCGCCGACGCGCTTCGTCGGTACGCACCCGGTGCCCGACGCCTTCGATGGCGCAATGGACGATGCCTGGCGCGCACCGTTTCCCGATCGGGGCTACGAGGCGGCACTGCGCGCGCTCGGCGCTGCGGCGCCGCGCTCGTCGGGCCCCGATACCGCGCAAGCCGCCGAATCGTGCTTCGGGGCAATGGGATACTTCCGGCCGTGAGCAAACATATCTACATCTATTCCCCGTCGAGCGCCGTGCGCGACAAGGCAGCCTTCCGACGCGGCGTGAAGCGCCTCCAGGCGCTCGGCCACACCGTCGAGATCGACGAGGCCGCGCTGTCCAGCCATCAGCGCTTCGCCGGCGATGACGACACGCGACTGGCGGCCATCGGCCGTGCGGCGGCCAGCGGCGCGCAGGTCGCGCTGATCTCGCGTGGTGGCTATGGCCTGACGCGCATCCTCGACGCGATTCCGTACAAGGCCGTGGCGAAAGCGGTGTCGCGCGGGACCGAATTCGTCGGCCTCAGCGACTTCACGGCCTTCCAGAATGCGCTGCTCGCAAAGACCGGGGCGGTGAGCTGGGCCGGCCCGGCGGTCGGCGAGGACTTCGGCGCCCTCGATGGGCCGGACGACATCATGGAAGCCTGCTTCGACGACCTGATCACAGGGCAGGGCGAGGGCACCGGCTGGCGCCTGCCGGCGCGCGAGGGCGAGACGCCGGTGATGCGCCCCGTGCGCGACGCCGTGTTGTGGGGCGGGAACCTGTCCGTGCTGGTCAGTCTGCTGGGTACACCGTACTTCCCGGCGGTGGAGAAGGGGGTGCTCTTCCTCGAAGATGTCCACGAGCACCCTTACCGCCTGGAGCGCATGCTCGATCAGGTGCGCCACGCCGGCGTGCTGGCGCGTCAGCGTGCCGTGGTGCTCGGGCAGTTCACGTCATTCAAGAAGGTGCCGCACGACAAGGGCTTCGGCCTTCGCACGGTCGTCGACCGGCTACGCAGCCAGCTGAAGGTGCCGGTGCTGACCGGGCTTCCGTTCGGCCATGTGCCGACGAAGGTGCTGCTGCCGGTGGGCGCCAAGGTCGAAATGGCGCTCGACGGGCGGGACGTGTTCCTGGTGTGGGGCCATCGCCATGCCCATGACGGCCATCGCCACGCCTGAAGCGTCGAGACCGGGCAGGCTCGCGAGGATGCTTTAGGCCGTGAAGCGGTGGACCCGTGGGCCCATCGTCTGCGGCAGTCCGCCCTTGAACAGGCTGTTGATGCGACGCATCTGACGGCGTGCCGCGGGCTCGCCGTCGATCTCGGCGAGGGTGGTCAGCACATCCTGACGCAGATACCACAGCGCTTCCAGGTCATCGGCGAAACGCACGCGTTGAACCACGCGTTCGACCGCTTTCCCCGCACGAGCGTCCAGCAGCGAAAGCATCGACGTGCGGATCTGGACCAACTGACGGTCCGACGACCGGCGGAAGCTGAGACCCGGAAACGACAGTAGACGAAGAAGACTGCTGGGAAACATGGAGCAAAGGCGTGACGCCTGGAGCCATCGATGTGTCCTACGTTATAGGGACCCCATGTCAGCCACAAGCATAGAAACAATTAAACATGTTTTAAAACAACATACTTCACGCTTTTGCTCAAGCGGCTTCTTGAAATGAATACCTAGGACTTAGCCGATTGTGAACCCCGCGCCCGCCCCGCGAGAAGCACGAATGCGTGCGCTTTACGATTTGTCAAGCGTTAGTGCGTCTGTGGCGGGCGACCAGAAAGTTCACTGATTTCCACGGCCGAACACGGATTGCTTTGCCATAATCGATCAGCGATTGCTACGAAAAACTGCACAAAATGGGCGCAAATTCAACGGTCGTCTTCGCGGACTTGACAGGGAGCACTCGTGTTTTCGAGGCGATGGGGAACGCCCGCGCGACCGATACGGTCACGCGTCTGACCCAATGGATCGGGGGCGTCTGCGAGGCCCACGGCGGGCGCGTGGTCAAGATGCTCGGCGACGGCGTCCTGGCCATTTTCACGGCGGGGGACACGGCAACGGCTGCCGTCCTGGAGCTGCAGCGAAACCATCAAAAGCGGCTGCAAGCGTGGCCGGTGGCGCTGCGCATGGACCTGCAGATCGGGGTGGCCAGTGGCGACGTTCTCGAGGTGGACGGCGACTGCTACGGCGATGCCGTCAACCTTGCGTCCCGACTCAGCGACCTCGCCGGCCCGGGGCAGATCTGGGTGACCGAATCGGTGGTCGAGCAGTTGAAAGAGGGCGAGGTGCGTCACCGCAACCTCGGCCCGATCACGATCCGCGGCAAGGTCGAAACGCCCATCGTGCACCGCATCGACTGGCAGGAAGAGCTGTCCGAGTTTTTGACGATGCCGGCCTCGTTGGCGCATTCCGCCCGCACGGCGGATTCGAGCTTCGGCCAGATCGAGTTGTCCTGGCTGGACGTGCGCTCGCTCTTCAGCGCGGCCGACCTGCCGATTCACCTCGGACGCGTCGACGAAGCGCAGTTCGTGGTCAACGACCCGCGCGTCTCGCGCCTGCACGCGCGCATCGAAGCGCGGCAGGGCAGTTGCGTGCTGGTCGACGTCAGCACGTACGGGACTTGGGTCCGGTTCCACGGCAGCGGCGGTGTCAGCGGCGAGATCGCGCTGCGTCGCGACGAGTGCGTGCTGCACGGGAGCGGCGAAATCGGGCT
This sequence comes from Variovorax restrictus, assembly GCF_051216715.1. Lineage (NCBI taxonomy): Bacteria > Pseudomonadati > Pseudomonadota > Betaproteobacteria > Burkholderiales > Comamonadaceae > Variovorax > Variovorax restrictus. The sequence continues at coordinate 2,506,816 of NZ_JBPJZH010000001.1, read as the reverse complement.
GGGCGCGCCGCTGAGCGATTTCAGCGCACCGACCATCACCTTCAACACCACGGGCGGCAACCTGTTGCTCGGCCGACGAGACGCCCGCTGAATCTTGAACGATCTGGTTCCTCCCACCTTCGCCGATGTCGAGGCCGCCGCCGTGCGGATCGCGGGGCATGCCCACAAGACACCCGTCGTCACGTCGCGCACCGTGAACGAAGCGCTCGGCGCGGAGGTGTTCTTCAAATGCGAGAACCTGCAGCGCATGGGCGCCTTCAAATTCAGGGGCGGCTTCAATGCGTTGTCGCGCTTCGATGCCGCACAGCGCAAGGCGGGCGTGGTGGCGTTTTCGTCCGGGAACCACGCGCAGGCCATCGCGCTTTCGGCCCGGATTCTCGGCATCCCCTCCACGATCGTCATGCCGCACGACGCGCCTGTCAGCAAGGTGGCCGCCACCGAGGGTTATGGCGGCCGTGTTGTGCTCTACGACCGCTACAAGGACGACCGAGAACAGCTCGGCCGTGACTTGGCACAAAAGCACGGTTTGACCTTGATCCCGCCCTACGATCACCCCGACGTGATCGCAGGGCAGGGCACGGCGGCGAAAGAACTCTTCGAGGAGGTCGGCGAGCTCGACGCGCTGTTCATGCCGCTGGGCGGCGGCGGCCTGCTGTCGGGCTCGGCGCTGGCAACGCGCGCACTGTCGCCACGATGCAAGGTGTTCGGCGTCGAGCCGGAAGCCGGAAATGACGCGCAGCAGTCGTTTCGCTCCGGCGCCATCGTTCACATCGACACCCCGAAGACAATTGCCGACGGCGCGCAGACGCAGCACCTGGGCAACTACACCTTCGCGATCATCCGACGCGATGTCGACGACATCCTGACCGCGAGCGATGCCGAGCTGGTCGACTGCATGCGCTTCGCTGCCGAGCGGATGAAGCTGGTGATCGAGCCCACCGGCTGCCTCGGCTTTGCCGCAGCGCGCCGGCTGAAGGCACAGATTCGGGGCCAGCGCGTCGGGGTGATCCTGAGCGGCGGCAACGTCGACATCGAACGCTTCTGCGGACTGATCACCGGCGGCTGATACCGGTCAGCCGCGCGCTGCCTGTCAGTTGCTAGTCCAGCGAGATATTGGCTCGGCGGATCACGTCGCCGAAGCGCTGGCTTTCGGATTTCACGAACGCGTCGAACGCCGGGCGTGTCGTCGGGAAGGACTCGTAGCCGAAGCTCTTGAACTTCTCGACGATCTCGGGGCCCGTCAGCGCCTGCTCGATGTCCTTGCGAATTTTTTCCGACACCACCGCGGGCAGGCCCGGCGGCACGGCCACCGCATTCCACCCGATGACCTCGAATCCTTTGGGCCCGCCGGATTCGGCGACGGTCGGAACGTCAGGGTAGGCCGCCGAGCGTTGGGGCCCGGCGATCGCCAGCAGTTTGAGCTTGCCTGCCCGGTACAAGGGCCCGGCCGTCGCGGCGCTGCCGAGTGCGAACTGGAGTTCTCCAGTGGACACCGAGGTGTAGAGCTGGGTGGTCTCCTTGAAGATGACATGCTCCATCTGCGTGCCCGTCATGCTCTCGAACAATTCGGAGCCCAGGTGCACCGGGTTGCCGACGGACCAGGACCCGTAGTTCAGCTTGCCCGGGTTGGCCTTGGCGTCGGCAATGAGCTCGCCCACCGTCTTGTACTTGCTGTCGGCGCCGACGGTAAAGAAGAAGTAGGTTCTGAAGAGCGGCAGGAGCGTGTCGAAGTCCTTGGCGGGGTCGTAGGGCAGCTTTTTGAAGAGGGCCGGGTAGGCAGCCAGATGCACGTTGTCGACGATCAGCAGATCGGTCCCGTCCTTGGCGCCGCGCTTCCACGCGTCGATCGCGATGAAGCCGTTGCCGCCCGGCCGGTTCTCGACCGTGACCGGCTGCCCCCAAGACCGCGACAGCTTGTCGGCCAGCAGGCGAGCCACACCGTCGGGTCCACCACCCACCGGGAACGGCGTGATGATGCGGACGGGTTTGGTCGGGAAGCTTTGAGCGCTGGCGGCAAGTGGTGCTGCTGCGCAAAGCGCGGCGATGGTCGCCACCATCCAGGCACGGCGTGTCGTATTTTTCAAGTTGTCTCCTGTATGCGAATCAACGCGAGTTCTGATGGGCAAGCGTAGGGACTGCGCTTTGATGCAGATCATCCTTGGCATCGCACTTGCGCGCATCTCGGCTGGCCCGCGCGATGATCGCGCAGGATTTCAATCTGAAGGAGAGCCCATTCCGGAGCGATGCCGCTCGCAACCCAGGCCGAGGCGATCCACAGCAAGGCTCGTTGATTTAACATAATATACATTGTATAGACTAATGGAGGGTGTGAGACGTCGTCACAAGACGCCCGCCACCCGCGCTGCTAAAGCGGCGCTTCCGCCTATTGCTGCGCGATACCGGTCTCAAGCTGCTTGAGGCTGCGCACGCTATTCAGCTAACCGAAAGGACCTGCGAAAAACGCATCGCCCTGGACCGTGAAGGCGAATGTTGAGCGACCGGTACGCGACGCCTTGTGCGTGTTGCTGCAAGCCGGACGCGCTCAGGCCTGCGGAAGAATCGCCGAGTGGATTTTCCGGACGCGACCGTCAGGCACTCGACGCGCCGCTCGTCTCTGAAATGCAGCTAGCTGATGTCCAGAAAAGGCACCACGACGGCCAAAAAGGCTGCCAGGCGCAGCCCGAGCGCAACGGCGCTCAGCGTGGGGTTGGCATAGCCGCCCGTGGGAAACACAGAAGCGCCGGCAACGAACAGATTGTCCACGCCGTGCACTTTGCAGTTGGCGTCGACCACGCCTTGCGTCGGGTCCTCGTGCATCCGCGTGCTGCCCATCGGATGGTGGGATGACATGATCTCGGGCACGGCGGCCGGGTCGAACTTGTACGTGCCCAAACCGGTCTCGCGGGCAAGCTTCGCGAAATGGTGCCGGCTGTGCACGAAGCGCGCCTGGTCGTCGTCGCGCCAGCTGAACTCGTAGCGCACGCGCCGCTGGCCGAACCCGTCGACCGACTCGCCCAGCGAGATCCGGTTGTCGCGGTGCGGGTACTGCTCGATCTGGTTGATCACGTCGATGCGGTCGCCGAACATCTGCGCCTTGTTGGGCACCTGCGACCAGCCGCCGCACTCGAGCGTCGAGATCGCGTCGTGTGCCGTGTAGCGGCGGTACAGGTGCTTGACGATCGCGTACGGGTCGGTCGCCATGGTCAGCACCTTTCCGCCCAGGGTCGGCGGCGCCGGGAAGCGGGATTCGCCCCGGACCAGCGACCGGAAGCTGTTCACCGCCGGCGTCATCAGTGTCGACTCGATCGGCAGCATCAGGAAGGTCATGTTGAGCAGGTTGTGCTGCTGGATGGCCTTTTCCGTGAACCCGAACTTCGCCATGTAGCCGACACCGTCGACGGCGCGCATGTCGTGCATGGTGAGGCGATCGAACACGCCCTTGCTGGAGGGCACGAGGTAGCTCGATTTGTCCTGCGGATGGTCCATCAGATAGCGCCCGACGACGTCGTGCCGGTTGCCCACGCCGGCTGGGTTCCGACTCGTCGACAGCAGGAGCAGCCGGGCGTTCTCGATGGTGCCGCCCGACAGCACGTAGCACCGTGCGCGGACCCGCAGTCGCGACCCGTCCAGGCTTCCGGCGGTCAACCCGACCACATGGCGTTCGTCTTCGGTCACTTCCAGTTCCAAGGCACTGGTGTGCAGCAGAACCTGCGCACGACCTGACTTGGACAGCGCAGCCTTCGACTTCTCGAAGTAGCGATTGGATGGGCCGAACTGGAAAAGACTGGTCTTCAGATCGCCGTCGGGCGAGGTGAAGCCCCCTGCGGGCGATGCGGCCTGGGCGATGGCCGTGGCCGCGTCGCCATAGTCGTAGGCTCCGAGTTCGCAATACGCATGCGCCCGCTCGTACCAGGGTGTCATTTCCGGGAATGTGATCGGCCATCCGCTGTGCGGAACCTCCTCGCGCGCTTCGAAATCGATGGCGTCGAAAGGCACATAGCGCACTCCAGCGCGGGGCCGATCGAACAGGATTCCCCAGACGTTGGACAGCCCACCGAACTGTCGACGGCGGATCACATACGGGTCGACCGTGCCGTCACCAGCCTTCTCGCCATGGTTCAGCGCATTCACGGCCGTGTCGTTCTCGATGCCGCCGCTCTCGACGAGGCATACGCTGAGCCCGCGCCCAACCAGGTCTTCGGCCAGGGAGACCCCGACGGGACCAGCGCCGACGATGCACACATCGGCATCGAACTGCGAACCGACGGGCACGCTGCGCCCATCGACGAAACCTGGAGGAAGGGACGTCAAAACTGCTCCTGTTGTGATCTCGCAGCAAGTGCCGCGTCTTTTGGAAGCAGTCTAGACCCAATGTTTCAAGGCGTAAATCCTACAAGAGTGGCATCTCTCTGATTGACCCGCCAGTCGTGTATCGCGCCAGTCTCGGCAACACGGCTATCGACGCAATCGCAATCACTGCCAGCGCTTCAGCGGCGGCACCCAACGTGTCGCGTCAACAGGCCCAGGAACGCACGCTGGACTACCACTTGCCGTCGCTCGGTCTTTTCGCCCGAGCCACCGTCTTCAACATCTCGATCGCGTCCGGTCTGCGACCTTGCGTCGCGAAGTCGATGGCAGTCATGTTCTGCTGGTTCTTCATCGATGCGTCTGCACCTTCGTCAAGCAACAGTCTCACGCTCTCAGGCGAGCCGTACATCGCGGCCATCATCAGTGGCGTCGTGCCGTTGGGCGATTGGGCGTCGATGAACGCGTGCTTTTCCAGCAGCAGTTTCATGATCTCGACCTGTCCGCTGCTGGCCGCGTAATGCAGCGCCGTCCAGCCTGGCTTGTTGATGTCGGCGTCGCGAGCGATGAGTTGCTTGACCAGATCCATCTGGCCTTTGATCGCGGCCAGCATCAGAGGACTTTCGTCGTTGCCGTTGCGCAGTTCGACATTGGTCTGCGGAGACGCAAGCAATACCTGGATCACGCGCGGCGAGGGTTCACGAAGGGCGATCAGCAGGCCGGTGAGCCCGCGCTCGTCCCGCGTGTTCGGATCGAAACCGCGGCGCAGCAGCGATTCGACCCCACTCGCGTTGTCGCTTCGAACGGCCCGGAAGAAGTCGTTGAAGGAGTCTGCCTGAGCGACAGAAAACACCGTCGCGGCAAGAAGACAGAGGCAAAACCTCGCCAGTTTTCTCATGATTTCATCACGCCTGTGAACAGGCTCTCGAAGTTGTGGGTCGTCGCCTCGGCAATCGCCTCGACCGGCAGTCCGCGTAACTGCGCGATCTGCTGTGCGACGAACGGAACGTACGACGGATTGTTGGTCTTCCCGCGGTAGGGCACCGGGGCGAGGTAGGGACTGTCGGTCTCGATCAGCATGCGGTCGAGTGGGACAAAGGCGGCAACATCCCTCAGGTCCTGCGCCTTCTTGAAGGTCAGGATGCCTGAGAACGAGATGTAGAAACCCAGGTCGAGCGCGGCGCGCGCGACCTCGGCCGTCTCGGTGAAGCAATGAAAGACGCCGCCGGCGGCCACCGCACCACCATCCTCGCCCTCCTCCTTCAGGATCGCCAGCGTGTCGGCCGAGGCTTCGCGGGTATGGATCACCAGCGGCATGCGCACCTGCTGCGCCGCGCGGATGTGGACACGGAAGCGGTCGCGCTGCCATTCCATGTCGGCAATGGTCCGCCCGCCTTTGCGCTCGTCCATCTGGTAGTAGTCGAGGCCGGTTTCGCCGATGGCGACGACCTTGGGGCGCGCCGCGCGCTGTACCAAGTCGTCGATGCTCGGTTCGGCGATGTCCTCATTGTCGGGATGCACGCCCACGCTGGCCCAGAAGTTGTCGTACTGGGCGGCGAGCCTTTGCACGTCGTCGAATTCCTCGAGCTTGGTGCAGATGCACAGCGCCCGGTCGACCCGGGCTTCGACCATTGCCGCGCGGACCTCCGTCATCTGGCTGGCGAACTCGGGAAAGGTCAGATGACAGTGGGAATCGGTGAACATGGGCGAAGCGGCAATGGCAAAGCGGGCACGCCGCCAGGCGGCGGCGTCAGGCGCAGGGCGCGCGGGTCAGATGGTCTGGGTCGGCCGGTCGGACGCCATCGAGCCGCCCAACGCTTCCTCGATGCGGGCCTTGAGCTGGCGCGACTTCTCGTCCGCCGGAAAGCGCACCCCGACGCCCGGTGCACGGCTGCCCGCGGCGCGCGCCGGGGTGATCCAGGCGACTTTGCCGGCCACCGGGTAGCGTTGCGGGTCGTCCGGCAGGGTGAGCAGCACGTAGACGTCGTCGCCCAGCCGGTACTCGCGAGAGGTCGGGATGAAGATGCCGCCTTCCGCGAAGAGCGGGATGTAGGCGGCGTAGAGCGCCCCTTTTTCCTTGATCGCCAACTGGATGACGCTGGGACGGGAGGGCGCGGGTGGGGCGACGGGTGTGTTCATGGGCGGCGGCCCGAGTTTAGGGCGCTTCGCGCCTCGCTCACAAGCGCCTCGAGCATGAGGCCCGCATTGAAGGGGTGCTCCGCGGTGCGCGCGGCGGCAGACAAGGACTTCGACCAGCGGGCCAGAACGACCGGCGGCGGGGCCGGTGGCAGCTCGGTCTCGGCAAAGAAACGCGGCGCGGCGCCGCTACTCACGGCCATCAGGTCGTGGCAAAGCTTCTGCAGCGCATCGATCGCCTGCGGTGGCGCATGGTCGCTCAGGGCACCGACTTCGCCGCGCTGCATGGCCTTGGGGAGCAGTGACCAGGCCTTCGGCGATTGCCCGGTGCGTGCCAGACGCAGCGCATCGCTCGGCCGTCCGCCGGCAGCGCGCAGCAAGGCGGGCGCGTCGGCAGCGGGCACGTCGTGCGCGGCCAGCCATGCGACGGATTCGGCGTCGGTCGGCCACGGCAAGGTGAAGCCCAGGCAACGGCTGCGGATGGTCGGCAGCAACTGCCAGGCGGCTTCGCTGGCGAGCACGAAGCGGACGTCGCCGACCGGTTCCTCCAGCGTCTTGAGCAGTGCATTGGCGGTGATCGCATTCATGCGCTCCGCCGGATAGACCAGCACCACCTTGCCGCGGCCACGGGCGCTGGTGCGCTGCGCAAAGCCGACCGCGTCGCGCATCGCCTCGACGCGGATCTCGCGGCTCGCCTTGCGCTTCTTGTCCTCGATGTCGGACTGCGACTTCTCATCGAGCGGCCAGCCCAGTTCCATCATGGCGACCTCGGGCATCAGCACGCACAGGTCGGCATGCGTGCGGACCTCGATGGCATGGCAGCTCGGACAATGTCCGCAGGCGCCCTCCCCGCTCGGCTGCTCGCACAGCCAGGCCGACGCCAGCGCCAGCGCCAGCTCGTACTGGCCCAGGCCGGACGGCCCCTGCAGCAGCCAGGCATGCGCGCGCTGCCGCAGCAGATCGGACAGCGGGCGCACCAGCCAAGGCGACATCGTCGTCATGCGAGCAGCCCGCGTTCGCGCAGTGCCGCTTCGACCTGCTGCCAGACCTGCTCGCGCGGGCGATCGGCATCGATGCGCACGAAGCGCGGGGTCGCGGCACGCTCGGCATAGCCTGCAGCCACGCGCCGGAAGAACTCGACCGGCTGCGCCTCGAATTTGTCCGGCAGCCGAGCCCCGGCCAGCCGTTCGGCGGCGATCTCCGGCTTCAGGTCGAACCAGAGCGTGATGTCGGGCTGAAGCAAACCGTTCCCATCGCTGCCCTGCCCGACTTGCGCCCAGCGCTCCAGGGTCGACAGCACGCCGACGTCGAAGCCCCGGCCGGCCCCCTGGTAGGCGAAGGTGGCGTCGGTGAAGCGGTCGCACAGCACGACGTCGCCGCGCGCCAGCGCAGGCGCAATCACCTGCACGATGTGGTCGCGCCGCGCCGCGAAGACCAGCAGCGACTCGGTCAGCGCATCCATCGGCTGCGACAGGATCAGGCCGCGCAGCGTTTCGGCCAGCGGCGTGCCGCCGGGCTCGCGGGTGCGCGTGACGGCGAGGCCCGTGCCGCGGAACAGGGCCTCGAGCGCATCGATGTGGCTCGACTTGCCGGCGCCGTCAATGCCTTCCAGCGTCAGAAAAAGTCCGCTCATGGTCCGCTGGCCTTGGGTCTGGGCTCGATACCGCGCTGGTAGCGGTTCACCGCCCGGTTGTGTTCGTCGAGCGAGTTGCTGAACTGGCTGGACCCATTGCCACGGGAGACGAAATAGAGCGACTTGCTCTGCGCCGGCTGCACGGTGGCCAGGAGCGCCGCCTTGCCCGGCATCGCGATCGGCGTCGGCGGCAGGCCGCCGCGGGTGTAGGTGTTCCAGGGCGTGTCGGTCTGCAGATCCTTCTTGCGCAGGTTGCCGTCGAAGGCGGCGCCCAGGCCGTAGATCACGGTCGGGTCGGTCTGCAGCGGCATGCCCACGCGGAGCCGGTTGACGAAAACGGCGGCGACCTCGGGACGGTCCTTGGCTTGGCCTGTCTCCTTTTCGACAATGCTGGCCAGAATCAACAGCTCGTCGGGCGACTTCAGCGGCAGATCGTTTGCGCGCGCGGCCCAGGCGGCCTCGAGCTTCTTGTCCATGGCACGCATCGCGCGCTGGAGCAAGGCGGTGTCGGTCGAGCCCTTGGAATAGGTGTACGTATCCGGGAAGAAGCGCCCTTCCGGGTGGACGCCGGGCCGGCCGAGCCGGGCCATCAGCGCGCTGTCGCTCTCCCCCACCGTCTCGGGCTTGAGCTGCTCGGCCTTGGCCAGCGCCGCACGCACCTGGCGGAAGTTCCATCCTTCGACCAGCACCAGACTGCGGGTCGCTTCCTCGCCGCGCACCAGCATGTTGAGCAGGGTGCGCGGGGTGGCGCCGCGCTCCAGTTCGTAGCTGCCGGCGCGGATCAGCCGGTCCTGCCCGGAGAAGCGGAACCAGGCGTAGAGCAACTGCGGCTGCACGCGCGTGCCGGTCGCGGCCACGGCCTCGGCGACGCCGCGCGGCGTCGTGCCCGGTTCGACCGACAGATCGACGTTGGCCGCCGGCAGGTCGAGCGGGCGATGCACCCACCAGAGGCCCCACGCACCAGCGCCCAGCGCCGTGAGCGCGGCGAGCAGAAAGAGGGTCAGAAAGAAGCGGCGCAAACGACAACCAGAGGAGGAAAAGAGGTGGAAAAAGCTACCGCGCCAGATCATCGGCGGTAGCCCTGCGGGCCGCGCGGGCGGGCGCCGGCCATGATAATTCAGCGATGACCTCTGCCCTTCCGAATGGTGTAACTGCCCTGTCCGCTCTGGGCGTGATCCGCGCCGAAGGCGCCGACGCCGCCAGTTTTCTGCACGGCCAACTCACGCAGGATTTCGCCCTGCTCAAGCCCGACGAGGCACGCCTCGCGGCGCTGTGCACCGCCAAGGGACGGATGATCGCCAGCTTCATCGGCGTGCGGCCCCGTCCCGACCTTGTCCTGCTGGTTTGCAGCCGCGACATCCTGGCGGCCACGCTCAAGCGGCTGTCGATGTACGTGCTGCGGGCGAAGGTGAAGCTCAGCGACGCGACCGAGTCGATCGCGCTGTTCGGCCTGGCCGGGACGGCGCTCGCGGCGAACGACATCGACGCGGCGTTGCCCCCCGGCACGCGCATCGCGCGATCGGTGGCCGAGGGCGAGGACGAGATCGGCATCGTCCCGCTCTACCCCGCCGATGGGGTGCCGCGCGCGCTCTGGATGGCGCCCTTGGTCGCGCCCCGGCCGCTGGGCGACGATCTCGACATCGCGCTCTGGCAATGGAGCGAGGTGCGCAGCGGCGTCGCGACGCTCACGACCTCGGTGCTCGATTCCTTCGTGCCGCAGATGCTCAACTACGAGTCGATCGGCGGCGTGAACTTCAAGAAGGGCTGCTACCCCGGCCAGGAGGTCGTGGCGCGCAGCCAGTTCCGCGGCACGCTCAAGCGGCGCGCGTACATCGCGACGGCCGATGCGCCGGTCGAGGCCGGGCAGGAAGTCTTCGCAGCCAGCGATGCCGAACAGCCCGTCGGCACCGTCGTGCAGGCGGCCCCGGCCCCTGACGGCCGCTGGGCAGCGCTGGTGTCGATGCAGATCGCCGCGCTGGAAGGCGGCGGCCTGCGTGCCGGCGCGGCCGACGGGCCCGTGCTCACGGTCGAGCCGCTGCCCTACCCGCTGCTCGAAGACATCTGATTTTTCGCACCCTCCCACGCCCCGCGAATGGGCGCTTGGCGCTGTCGAACAGGCAGCGCCAATTTTTTTGCGCATGGTCTAACCCCGTTGCCGACGCTGCGCCGTAGAAGTTTGCACAGACAACTCTCGGCAAGGAACACACCATGCAGCGCAGACTTTTCTCCATTGCCCTGGCCCTGACCGCCATCGCTTCTTTCGCGGAGGGCGCGCAGGGCCTGCAACGACCTGACGCGCCTCCTGCGGCGCCCAGCCTCGTCGGCTCGCTGGTGCAGATCGGCGTCGTTGACCGCAGCACAGGCGCGCAACTGCCGGACTACCGTCATCGCGGCGAGTACTGGGTGGCCGGACGTCCCGGCGCGCGCTACGCAATCCGGGTGCGCAATGCGATGGGTGAACGCATCATGGCCGTGCTGTCGGTGGACGGCGTCAACGTCGTCACCGGCGAAACCGCGAGCGTCTGGCAGAACGGCTATGTCTTCGGCCCGCGCGAGCGCAGCGACATCGCGGGCTGGCGCAAGAGCGACACGCAGATCGCAGCGTTCCAGTTCGCTGCGGCCGGCAACTCCTACGCCAGCCGCACCGGCCGCCCCGACGACGTGGGCGTGATCGGCGTCGCCCTGTTTCGCGAGCGCATGCCGGAGCCGCCCGTCATGCCCTCGCCGCACCGCGACGAGTACGGGGCGCGCGAGCGCAGCAGCGACGCCTCTTCGGCCAAGGCCGCTCCGCCGCCGAGGGCCGACGCTGCGCCATCAGCCGAGGCCCCGGCCAGCACCAAAGACCGCCAGTCGGCACCGAACCCGCACCTGGGCACCGGACACGGCCGTCGCGAGACTTCTTACGTCAGCAAGACGACCTTCGATCGCGCGCAGTCGTCGCCCGACGAGGTGATCCGCATCCGCTACGACAGCCACGACAACCTCGTGGCCGCCGGCGTGATCCCGCAGCCGCGGCCGTCGCCGCGCCTGGCCGGGCCGTCGGCGTTCCCAGGCTCCGATTCGGGCTACGTGCCCGACCCGCCGCCCCGCGACTGAAAGCAAAGCGCCCGGCGCCCGCTCAGCGCAGCGCGCGGCGCATCTCGATGTGCGCGATGCCGGCCTCTTCGAAGCCCTCGCCGTGGGGCGCGTAACCCAGCCGTCGATAGAAAGCTTCGGCGCTGCGCTGCGCATGCAGCGTGACCGCCTCATCACCTCTGGCGAGCGCCGCGGCTTCGAGTGCACGCAGGACAGCGGCACCGTGCCCGCCGCCACGCAAGGTGCGGTGCACCGCCATCCGACCGATGCGGGCCAGGCCGGGCGCCTCCCGTATCAGCCGCGCCGTGCCGATCACGCGGCCGAGCCGGTTGCGGGCCACGGCATGCAGCGCGGTCACGTCGTGTTCGTCCCATTCCAGGTCTTCGGGGATCCGCTGTTCCTTCACGAACACCGCCCGGCGCAGGCCACCGGCACCGCTGCCGAGCTTTTGCCAATCGCCGGTCTCGACCGTGGACATCGGCTCGCCCGCCTCGTACGCAGCAAAGATCGCGCGCAATTCATCCGGCACGGGCCGAGAGGTCTGCGTGGCCGGGTCAGCGAAGACATAGATCAGCTCGCAGGTCACGAGCAGTTCGTCGCCGAGGAACAGGCCACCGTGGAACACGATGGACGATTTGCCGACGCGCACGCATTTCATCGCGACGTCGAGCACGTCGTCCATGCGCGCCGAGGCATTGAACTCGACGGTCGCCTTTTTCACGTACAGGTCGCCGCCGAGCGCGGCCATCGATTCCTCGTACGGCAGTGCCAAAGCCCGCCAGTAGTCGGCGATGGCGGTGTCGAAGTACATCAGGTAGTGCGCGTTGAAGACGATCTTCTGCATGTCGACCTCCGCCCAGCGCACACGCAGGCGGTGGAAGAAGCGGAAGTCGCTGCGGTTTTTCATTTCGGTCATGGCTTCAGGGCTTCTTTCATGGCGCGGGCCGCGTCGGCGTGGGCCTGCAGCGCTTCGGGAATGGCCCGGCCCATCTTGATGAATTCGTGGATCACGCCGCGGTAGATCTCCAGGTCGACCGGCACCCCGGCCGCGCGCAGCTTGTCGGCATAGGCAACGCCTTCGTCGATCAGCGGGTCGGCCTCGGCCAACCCGATCCAGGCGGGGGCAACGCCATCGACATCCTCCGCGTTGAGCGGCGCGAAACGCCAGTCGCTGCGGTCGGCCGCCGTGCGCACGTACTGGCCGAAGAACCAGCTGATGAGCGGTTCGTCGAGCAGCGGGCCGCAGGCGAAGCGCTCGTGCGAGGGCGTGTCCTGGTGGGCGGTGGTGCCCGGATAGAACAGCAGCTGCAGCGCAATCGGAATACCTGCGTCGCGTGCCATCACGGCGCAGACCGCGGCGAGCGTGCCGCCCGCGCTGTCGCCGCCCAGCGCCAGCCGGCTGCCGTCGAGGCCGAGCGACGCGGCTTCTCGCGCCACGAACTGCACGGCATCCCAGGCATCGTCGGAGGCGGTCGGAAATTTGTGATCGGGCGCGAGCCGGTAGTCGATCGACACCACCGCGCAGCCGCTGCGACTGGCCAGCACGCGGCACAGCGTGTCGTGCGTGGCGATGCTGCCGACGGTGAAGCCGCCGCCGTGGAAGAAGACCAGCACCGGCAACACGTCGGCCGATGGCGCATACAGGCGGGCCGGCAGCTGGAAGCCATCGCGCGCGGCGATGTGGAAGTCCTCGATGCGGGCCAGCGCCGGCTTCGGCACCTCCAGCACGCCGGCGCCTTTCTCGTACGAGGCCTTGGCTTCGGCAGCGGTTAGCTCGTGGAACGGCGGATGGCCGGCGCGGGCCATCCGCTCGACCACGCTCGCCATCTTCGGCGTCAGCATGGGTGGCGCGGCATCGTGCCCGCGAGAGAGAACGGTGTGCCCGTTGCGACATCGGCAAGGGTTTTGTGCATGGGCAAGATGGGATCCTGTTGCTAGATTCGTTTCGTCAAATCGTACAGCCACCTTTCGCATCGACGCATTCACATGGCCCTCATCACCTACCTGACCCAGATCCAGTTCGACTTCGGCGCCATCCGCCTGTTGAGCGCCGAGTGCGCACGCGTCGGCATTCACCGCCCCATGATCGTCACCGACGCTGGCGTGCGCGCCGCCGGCATCTTGCAGACCACGCTCGACGCGCTGGGCGACCTCGAAGTGTCGGTGTTCGACGCGACGCCATCGAACCCGACCGAGGCCGCCGTGCGTGCGGCCGTCGACCTGTACCGCAGCGGACGCTGCGACGGGCTGATCGCCGTCGGCGGCGGCTCGGCCATCGACTGCGCCAAGGGCGTCGCCATCGCAGCCACCCACGAAGGCCCGCTCAAGACCTACGCGACCATTGAAGGCGGCTCGCCCAAGATCACCGAGAAGGTCGCACCACTGATCGCCGTGCCCACCACCGCCGGTACCGGCAGCGAGGTCGCGCGCGGCGCGATCATCATCGTGGACGACCACCGCAAGCTCGGCTTTCACAGTTGGCACATCCTGCCGAAGGCCGCCATCTGCGACCCCGAACTCACCCTCGGCCTGCCACCGCGACTGACGGCCGCCACCGGCATGGACGCCATTGCGCATTGCATGGAAACCTTCATGTCGGCCGCCTTCAACCCGCCGGCCGACGGCATCGCGCTCGACGGCCTGGAGCGCGCCTGGGGACATATCGAGCGCGCCACGAAGGACGGCAGCGACCGCGAGGCACGGCTCAATCTGATGAGCGCGTCGATGCAGGGCGCCATGGCCTTCCAGAAGGGCCTGGGCTGCGTGCATTCGCTCAGCCACAGCCTGGGCGGCGTCGACCCCCGTCTGCACCACGGCACGCTCAACGCCCTCTTCCTGCCGGCCGTGATCCGCTTCAATGCGGGAGCGGAATCGGTGCAGAAGGAGCAGCGACTGCAACGCATGGCCCGTGCGATGAACCTCGATTCGGCCGGCGACCTCGGCGAGGCGATCCGCGACATGAGTCAGCGACTGGGCCTGCCGACCGGCCTGGCCGAAGTCGGGGTGACGCCCGCGCTGTTCGAGCAGGTGATCGACGGCGCGATGGCCGACCATTGCCACAAGACCAACCCGCGCCTGGCCACGCGCGAGAACTACCGCGAGATGCTCGAAGCGTCGATGTGAAGCAACGGTCGCCTGGCGGCGACCGAGCGCTTTCACACTCGCTTCGTCCTGACCAGGCCAGGGCCGCTGTCTATGCCGTCAGTTCGTGATTGCGCGCGTCGGCGACACGCCACTCGGCGGCCAACCTACACACGGCGGCCGCGTTCGCCGACGCTCCTTCGAGGGCGGCTTGGCTAGGGTCTGAAGACCGTCGCGCACTGAACGCGACACGATGCGCAGCTTCATCCATCCTCCGCAACCGCCGACGCCGGTCTGACAACCATGAATATCCTCGACATCGTTCAGTGGCCCGCCTTCGCGGCATCGCTCGTGGCCGCCTACCTTGTCGGTTCGAGCGCCAAGGGACGCCGCAACGCAGGTTTTTGGGTCTTCCTTCTGAGCAATCTGCTCTGGGTCGTCTGGGGTGTTCATACACAGGCCTGGGCTTTGATCGCGTTGCAGGTGGGCTTGGCCGCATTGAACGTGCGCGGCCTCTTCAAGACGGAAACCACGTCGTGAATGAACTGCCGGCGCTTCCGGTCAATGACGCATCGGGCACTCGACGCGCGAACGCACCGTGCCTTCGGCGCGGCAATCCGGACAGCGCCACCCAGCAACTTGTCAGCGTCCGGAAAGCACCAACAATGCGGCGCGCCGCTGACGCTTGAAGGTCGGTTCGGCCAGCGCGGGCCCTGTCACTCGGCCTTCACGCCGGCGGTCTTGATCACCTGCCCCCACTTGGTGGTTTCGGCGGCGATGAAGGCATCGAATTCCTGCGGTGTGCTGCCGGCAGGAAAGGTGCCCATGGCGTCTAGCTTTGCGCGCGTCTCGTCGCTCTTGATGATGCGAGCGACCTCGTCCGCCATGCGCTGCACGATGGCGGGCGGCGTGCCGGCAGGTGCCAGCATGCCGGCCCAGGTGCTGCCGGTGAAGCTTGCGAAACCCTGTTCGATGAAGGTCGGCACATCGGGCACGGCCGGCAGCCGCTGCTCGCCGGCCACGCCGATGAGGCGGATCTTACCGGCCCGTGCCTGGTTGATCAGCCCGGTCGGCGCGTCGAAGAAGAGCTGGATCTGCCCGCCCATCAGGTCGGTCAATGCGGGCACGGCGCCACGGTAAGGCACGTGGACCATGTAGGTCTTCGTCAGCGCCTTCCACAGCTCGGTCGTGAGGTGCGCCGCGGAGCCGTTGCCCGACGAGCCGAAACTGATCTTGCCGGGGTTCGCCCGCGCATAGTCGATCAGCTGCCGCCCGGTCTTGAAGGGGGCGTCGTTGCTCACCGCAGCGAGCAGCGGCGACACGCCCATCAGCGAGACACCCATCAGGTCCTTGCCCGGGTCGTAGGGCAGCTTGCCGGCATAGAGCGAGGTGTTGGCCGCATAGGCCGCGATGACGACGCCGAAGGTGCTGCCGTCGGGCGCCGCCTTGGCGACCGCGTCGACGCCGATCAGGCTGTTGGCACCAGGCCGGTTGTCGATCAGCACCGGCTGGCCCAGGCGCTGCTGCAGGCCGAGCTGCACCAGCCGGGCCATCTGGTCGGTGAAGCCGCCCGGTGTGTAAGGCACGACGATGCGGATGGGCCGACTCGGCCAAGCGGGCTGCGCCAGGCTTGGCAGCGCGAGCGATGCGGCAGCCGCCGCGGCCGACAGATGGAAGCGACGACGGGTCAGTGATGAGGAGGGCACGAACGATGTCTCCGATTGGGAAACATTCATTCTGGAAGCCGGGCACCCGCCCATGGCTCGGGGTTTGCCCCGCCCGAGGGTCGACCCCGATCGACCTCGATCAGGGCGACGGCGCGATCGCCTCGGCGTACTCGTACAGCAGGCCCAGCAGTTCCTCGCCACGCTCGTCGGCCGTCTCGGCCGCGGTGTCGATCTCGGCAAAGAACTGATCGACGTTGCGGGCACCGCCCTCGCCTTCCAGCAGGCGCGCCGCGCGGTGCGCCTCCCAGCGCTCGGCCTCGTCGGGCGTGAGCGTGTCGACGAAGTTGCGGGCGCGGTAGCGGAACAGGATCTCTTCCAGCCGCGGGTCGTCGAAGCCGGTGCGCGACAGCGCCAACTCCGCCGGCGACAAGCCGCGCAATTGGTTCAGGCGTCGGCGGTCGGCGTTGCCGACGAAGCCGCCGTAGAGGTCTTCGTCCACGTCCGGCGCGGCTTCCTTCGGGCGCTCGTACACCTGTGTCCAGATCGCGCTCATGTCGGGCAGGCCCTGGGCGATGGCGGCGTGGCGCATGGCGGTGTCGAAGTCGACCATCCAGCGTTCGGCCATCGCCGGTGTCAGCGTCTTGAGGTTGCCCACGACCATCGGCGACTTGTTCAGGTGGATGCCCTTGATCGGCAGCCGCACCACGCCCTCGGGCAGGTCGGCCGTGCGCGTGAAGAGGCGCTGGCGCAGCGTGGGCACGTCGATGTCGCGCAGCTCGCTGGGGTCGTGCGACAGGTCCCAGGCCAGCAGCTCGTTCTTGTTGGTCGGGTGGCTGGCCAGCGGCCACATGACCGCCAGGCAACCGCGCTCGGCCGGGAACATGCCCGACACATGAAGAAAGGGCTTGGCGGTCTCGCGCGTGGCCGGCAGGCCGAGCTCGTTCGCCACGCGGTCCTTGCGGTGCAGACCGAAGGCGAAGTCGAAGAGCCGCGGCTGTGCGCTGCGGATGAGCCGGGCCAGCGCGATGGTGGCGCGCACGTCCGACAGCGCATCGTGCGCCGCCTCGTGCAGCAGCCCGTTGGCGCGCGCCAGGTCGCCGAGCTTGAAGCTGGGCTTGCCGTCGTCCTTGGTCGGCCACTGGATGCCGTCCGGGCGCAGCGCATACGTCAGCCGCACCACGTCGAGCAGATCCCATCGGCCGCAGTCGTTCTGCCATTCGCGTGCGTACGGGTCGATCAGGTTGCGCCAGAACAGGAAGCGCGTCACCTCGTCGTCGAAGCGGATCGTGTTGTAGCCGACGCCGATGGTGCCCGGCTGCGAAAACGCGCGCTCGACCTCGGCGGCGAATTGATGCTCCGGCACGCCGCGCTCCAGCGCGAGCTGCGGCGTGATGCCGGTGATCAGGCAGGCCTCGGGGCTCGGCAGGTAGTCGGGCGCCGGCTGGCAGTAGAGCATCAGCGGCTCGCCGACTTCGTTGAGCTCGGCATCGGTGCGGATGGCGGCGAACTGCGACGGCCGGTCGCGGCGCGGCACGGCGCCGAAGGTTTCGTAGTCGTGCCAGAGGAAGGTGTGGGCGGACATAGGTCGCGTCGGGTCGGTCAGAGCAAGGGAGAAGAAAGCCGGGCCAGCGCGTCGCCCAGGCGGCGCGGAAAGCTCTGCGGTCGGTTCAGGCGCACGGCGGCGGCGCTGCCCAGATCGGTTTCGAACTGGGCGGCCAGCGGGCGCGCCAGCGCTGGACCGTACACCACCGCCATCACCTCGAAGTTGAGGCGAAAGCTGCGGTTGTCGAAGTTGGCCGTCCCGATCATCGCGCAGTGGTCGTCGACCACCAGCGTCTTGGAATGCAGCATGCGCGCCTTGTACTCCCAGACCTTGACGCCGGCGCCGATGAGCTCGTCGTAATACGAGCGCGCGGCGGCGCTGACGATCGCCGAATCGCTGCGGCGCGGCACCAGCAGCCGCACGTCGACACCGCGCAGCGCGGCGCTGGTGAGTGCCATCAGTGCAGGCTCGCCCGGCACGAAATACGGCGTGGTCAGCCAGGCGCGCTCGCTGGCCGAATGGATCGCTTCCACATGCATGCGGTGGATGGCTTCGAGCGGGCTGTCGGGGCCGCTGGTGACGATCTGCGCCGCGATCTCGCCGGCGTTCAGGCGCGGCAGCATGTCCTCGAGCGACTCGTCGACCATGCGCCGTGCGCTCTCGCCGGTGGCGTAGCTCCAGTCTTCGAGGAAGGTGGTCTGCAGCCAGCGGACGGCGCTGCCTTCGAGTCGCAGGTGCACATCGTGGTACGCATCGGGCCGGGTGCGGCGGTCTTCCTCGTCGGTGATGTTCACGCCGCCGGTGAAGCCGATGCGGCCGTCGACGACGACGATCTTGCGGTGGCTGCGGTAGTTGGTCACCGGCCGCAAGCGACGGCCGATCTTCGTGTCGTGGAACAGCGCGACGTGGATGCCGGCCGCATGCATCGGCGCCATGAATCGGCGGCCGATGCGCTTGGAGCCGAGCGCATCGAGCAGCAGTCGCACCGCGACGCCCTGTTGCGCGCGCTCGATCAGCAGGTCGCGCAGGGCCGTGCCGATGCGGTCGGGCTCGAAGATGTAGTACTCGAGGTGCACGTGGTGGCGTGCGGTGCGGATGGCGTCGAAGATGGCATCGAAGGTGCGCGCACCGCCGGACAGCAGTTCGACGCCGGTCGCGCTCGACACCGGGATACCGCAGGCCGCCGTCCCCAGCGCCGCCAGGTGTCGCAACGCCGGCGGCGCGTCTTCTCCGGCTTCCTGCAGCAGCGCCAGATCAGCGGGCGCCTGCGCAATGGCACGGCTGCGCAGCCGCTTGAGCCGCTGCTTCTTCAGACGCTGCGGCCCGAGAAAGTAATAGACGAGAAAACCAGCGAACGGCAGCAGCGCGAGCGAAAGGATCCAGCTCATTGTCGACACCGGCGCGCGCTTCTGCATCACGATCCAGACCGACAGCACGGCGATGTAGCCGCTCCAGGCCAGCGAGAGGCCCGTTTTCCATTCTTGGCTAAGTTCGGGGAGGATCAAGAGACAGGCGTTGCGATGAAGAAGGATGCGCCGGCCCCATGAAAAAGGCCGGCAGCGCGATGCTACCGGCCTTTGAAGGCAACACGGCCGCGTCGTCCACGCGTGCCCGTGCGAAAGTCGATCAGCCTGCGGCAGCCTCCTCGGCTTCCGGCTTGGCCTTGCCTTCCTTCTTCGGCAGCGGCTGGATGTCGAGCTGCACTTCGTCCTTGTCGTCGAGGTCGACGGTCAGGCGACCGCCGTCCTGCAGGCGACCGAAAAGCAGTTCGTCGGCCAGTGCACGACGGATCGTGTCCTGGATCAGGCGCTGCATCGGGCGCGCACCCATGAGCGGGTCGAAGCCCTTCTTCGCCAGGTGCTTGCGCAGGGTGTCGGTGAAGGTGACGTCGACCTTCTTCTCGGCCAGCTGCGTTTCCAGCTGCAGCAGGAACTTGTCGACCACCCGCAGGATGATCGATTCGTCCAGCGCCTTGAAGCTGACGGTGGCGTCCAGGCGGTTGCGGAACTCCGGCGTGAACAGGCGCTTGATGTCGGCCATCTCGTCACCCGATTCGCGCGGGTTGGTGAAGCCGATGGTCGCCTTGTTCATGGTCTCGGCACCCGCGTTCGTCGTCATGATGATGATGACGTTGCGGAAGTCGGCCTTGCGCCCGTTGTTGTCCGTCAGCGTGCCATGGTCCATGACCTGCAGCAGCACGTTGAAGATGTCCGGGTGCGCCTTCTCGATTTCGTCGAGCAGCAGCACGCAGTGCGGCTTCTTCGTGACGGCCTCGGTCAGCAGCCCGCCCTGGTCGAAGCCGACGTAGCCCGGAGGCGCGCCGATCAGTCGGCTCACGGCGTGACGCTCCATGTACTCCGACATGTCGAAGCGGATCAGCTCGATGCCCATGATGTAGGCCAGCTGCTTGGCCGCTTCGGTCTTGCCGACGCCGGTGGGGCCGCTGAACAGGAACGAGCCGATCGGCTTGTCGCCCTTGCCCAGACCCGAACGCGCCATCTTGACCGCCGAGGCGAGCACCACGAGGGCCTTGTCCTGGCCGAACACGACGCTCTTCAGGTCGCGCTCCAGCGTCTGCAGCTTGCCGCGGTCGTCGTTCGACACGTTGGCAGGGGGAATGCGCGCGATCTTCGCGACGATTTCCTCCACCTCGGCCTTGGTGATCGTCTTCTTGCGCTTGCTCGGCGCCAGGATGCGCTGGGCCGCGCCGGCCTCGTCGATCACGTCAATCGCCTTGTCAGGCAGGTGACGGTCGTTGATGTACTTAGCGCTCAGCTCGGCAGCCGCCTGCAATGCCGCCACGGCGTACTTCACGCCATGGTGTTCCTCGAAGCGCGACTTCAGGCCCTTGAGGATGTCGACGGTTTCCTGCACCGTCGGCTCGACCACGTCGACCTTCTGGAAGCGACGCGACAGGGCCGCATCCTTCTCGAAGATGCCGCGGTATTCGGTGAAAGTGGTCGCGCCGATGCACTTGAGCTGACCGCTCGAAAGCGCTGGCTTGAGCAGGTTCGACGCGTCCAGCGTGCCGCCCGAGGCCGCACCGGCGCCGATCAGCGTGTGGATCTCGTCGATGAAAAGCACCGCATTCGGCCGG
Organism: Variovorax restrictus; assembly: GCF_051216715.1. Classification (NCBI taxonomy): domain Bacteria; kingdom Pseudomonadati; phylum Pseudomonadota; class Betaproteobacteria; order Burkholderiales; family Comamonadaceae; genus Variovorax; species Variovorax restrictus. The sequence goes on along the minus strand of NZ_JBPJZH010000001.1, from coordinate 2,486,279 downwards.
TCCTTCAGCGACTTGAGCACGCCCTTGAGGCGTTGTTCGAAGTCACCGCGGTACTTGGTGCCTGCCAGCAGCGCGCCCATGTCGAGCGAGTACACCTGGGCTTCAGCCAGGATTTCCGGCACGTCGCCCTGCGTGATGCGCCAGGCCAGGCCCTCGGCGATGGCCGTCTTCCCCACGCCGGCCTCGCCGACCAGCAGCGGATTGTTCTTGCGCCGGCGGCACAGGATCTGGATCACGCGCTCGACCTCGTACTCGCGACCGATGAGCGGATCGATCTTCCCGTCCTTGGCCATCTGGTTGAGGTTCTGGGTGAACTGCTCCAGCGGCGAAGCCTTCTCGTTCTTCTCCCCGCCGCCCTCCTCGCCCTCGTTCGAGGACGATTCGGTGCTGCCCTTGGCAGCTTCCGGCGGATCGCTCTTCTTGATGCCGTGCGCGATGAAGTTCACCACGTCCAGCCGGGTCACGCCCTGCTGATGGAGGTAGTACACCGCGTGCGAATCCTTCTCACCGAAGATCGCGACCAGCACGTTGGCGCCGGTCACTTCCTTCTTGCCGTTGCCGGTGGATTGCACATGCATGATGGCGCGCTGAATCACGCGCTGGAACCCGAGCGTCGGCTGGGTGTCGACGTCGTCGGTCCCGGCCACCTGGGGCGTGTTGTCCTTGATGAAGTTCGTCAACGACGCACGAAGGTCATCGACATTGGCCGAGCAGGCGCGCAGAACCTCTGCGGCGCTCGGGTTGTCCAGCAAAGCGAGCAACAGGTGCTCTACCGTGATGAACTCGTGGCGCTGCTGCCTGGCCTCGACAAAGGCCATGTGCAAGCTGACTTCCAGTTCCTGGGCAATCATGTGATTTCCTTTTGCCTTGCTGTAAATAGATACTCAGATGGGTCAGCGCGCGGCTTATTCAACCGGCTCGCTGACGCACTGCAACGGATGCCCGGCCTGGTGGGCCGCTTCCATCACCTGATTGACCTTGGTGGCCGCCATGTCGCGGGAGTACACGCCGCAAACGGCCCGACCGTCGAGGTGGATCTTCAACATGATCTGGGTCGCGGTTTCGCGGTCCTTGTTGAAGAATTCCTGAATGACGACGACAACGAACTCCATGGGGGTGTAGTCGTCGTTGAGCATCACCACCTGGAACATCTGCGGCGGTGCCGTTTTCTGTGGGCGACGCTCCAGGACGACCGAATCGCCATCGCCCCCCGCGGGCTTCTGGGCCGGCGGCGTGGCGGGTTTCGGGGGGTTTCGGGTTGCCATGAAATTCATTCTATCGATCGAGCAAGCGCCATGCCGACGCCATTGGATTTGGTGTCATGTTACGAAGAAAACAAGAGTGACGAACAGGCGCTTTGGCCAAGTTTTACACGCGCAAAAACGCCCCGGCATCTGCGAAGACACCGGGGCGTTGCGTTTTAGCCAAAGGCAGCGTCGCCTGCTCGCCTTTTGTGCTTGATCCGGGTCAGGCGCCGACCGCGCCCAGGGCGGCGTTCAGCGTCGCGCTCGGCCGCATGACGGCTTCGCACTTCTTGGCGTCCACCAGGTAGTAGCCGCCGATGTCCGCCGGCTGGCCTTGCACCGCCTTCAGCTCCTCGACGATCTTCTGCTCGCCGCGGGCCAGCGCCTCGGCCAGGGGCTTGAACTTGGCCTGCAGCGCCGTATCGTCGGTCTGGGCTGCCAGTTCCTGCGCCCAGTACATCGCCAGGTAGAACTGGCTGCCACGGTTGTCGAGCTGGCCAGTCTTGGGCGACGGGTTCTTGTTGTTGTCCAGCAGCTTGCCGGTGGCGGTGTCCAGCGTTTTCGCCAGGATCTTGGCCTGGGCGTTGTTCGTCTTCAGACCCAGGTCCTCCAGCGAAACGGCCAGGGCCAGGAACTCGCCCAGCGAATCCCAGCGCAGGTGGTTTTCCTCCACCAGCTGCTTGACATGCTTCGGCGCGGAACCCCCGGCGCCCGTCTCGTACATCCCGCCGCCGGCCATCAGCGGCACGACCGACAGCATCTTGGCGCTGGTGCCCAGTTCCATGATCGGGAACAGGTCGGTCAGGTAGTCGCGCAGGATGTTGCCGGTGACCGAGATGGTGTCCAGGCCGCGGATGACGCGCTCCAGCGTGTAACGCATGGCGCGGACCTGCGACATGATCTGGATGTCCAGGCCCTGGGTGTCGTGGTCCTTGAGATACGTCTGTACCTTCTTGATCATTTCGGCTTCGTGCGGGCGGTACGGGTCCAGCCAGAACAGCGCGGGCATGCCCGAGTTGCGGGCACGCGTGACGGCCAGCTTCACCCAGTCGCGGATGGGCGCGTCCTTGACCTGGCACATGCGCCAGATGTCGCCGGCTTCCACGTTTTGCGACAGCAGCACTTCGCCGGTGGCGATGTCGACGATGTTCGCCACGCCGTCTTCGGCGACCTCGAAGGTCTTGTCGTGCGAACCGTATTCCTCGGCCTGCTGGGCCATCAGGCCCACGTTCGGCACGGTGCCCATGGTCACGGGGTCGAAATTGCCGTTGGTCTTGCAGAAGTTGATGATCTCCTGGTAAATGCGGGCGAAGGTGCTCTCCGGGATGACCGCCTTGGTGTCCTTGGGCTTGCCGTCGGCGCCCCACATCTTGCCGCCGATGCGGATCATGGCCGGCATCGAGGCGTCGACGATCACGTCGTTGGGCGCGTGCAGGTTCGTGATGCCCTTGGCCGAATCGACCATCGCCAGTTCGGGGCGGTGCTCGTGGCAGGCGTGCAGGTCACGGATGATCTCTTCCTTCTTGGACGACGGGAGCGTCTCGATCTTGGTGTACAGATCGACCATGCCGTTGTTGACGTTCACGCCCAGCTCGTCGAAGAGCTTGTCGTGCTTCTCGAAGGCTTCCTTGTAGAACACACGCACCGCGTGACCGAAGACGATGGGGTGCGACACCTTCATCATCGTGGCCTTGACGTGCAGCGAGAACATCACGCCGGTCTTGCGGGCGTCTTCCATCTCGTGTTCATAGAACGCGAGCAAGGCCTTCTTGCTCATGTACATGCTGTCGATGATCTCGCCAGCCAGCAGCGACACCTTCGGCTTGAGCACCGTGGTCTTGCCGCTCTTGCCGACCAGCTCCATCTTGACGTCGCGCGCCTTGTCCAGCGTCATCGACTTTTCGCCGTGATAGAAGTCGCCGTGCTTCATGTGGGCCACGTGCGTGCGCGACGCCATGCTCCACTCGCCCATGCTGTGCGGGTTCTTGCGGGCATATTCCTTGACGGCCTTGGGCGCACGGCGGTCCGAATTGCCTTCGCGCAGCACCGGGTTTACGGCGCTGCCCAGGCACTTCGAGTAACGGGCGCGAATCGCCTTCTCTTCATCGGTCTTGGGGTCTTCCGGATAGTCCGGAATCTTGTAGCCGCGCGCCTGCAGCTCCTTGATGGCGCTGATCAATTGGTGCACCGACGCACTGATGTTCGGCAGCTTGATGATGTTGGTGTCGGGCAGCAGCGTGAGCTTGCCGAGTTCGGCCAAGTTGTCAGGCACGCGCTGCGCTTCGGTCAGCGATTCCGGGAACTGGCCCAGGATGCGGGCGGCCACCGAGATGTCGCTGGTCGTCACGTCGATGCCGGCGGGGGCCGTGAAGGTACGGATGATCGGCAGGAAAGCCTGCGTCGCCAGGAAAGGCGCTTCGTCGGTCAACGTATAGATGATGGTTGGTTTGCTCATGCGGCCTGCATCCTTGATGTCATGGAGTCTGTGTGTCACCGGCGCCCGCCGGATCGTCGATTATTGTCGCCGCTCGCACGGCTGTGCGCTGCGCGGGCGGCGCGCATCACATGTTGTCGATCATCACCTGCCCGAAACCCGAGCAGCTGACCTGTGTCGCGCCGTCCATCAGGCGCGCGAAATCGTAGGTGACCTTCTTGCTCAGGATCGACTTGCGCAGCGACAGGATGATCAGGTCCGCTGCCTCTTTCCAGCCGATGTGGCGCAGCATCATCTCGGCCGAGAGGATTTCCGACAGCGGGTTGACGTAGTCCTTGCCGGCGTACTTGGGTGCGGTGCCGTGCGTGGCCTCGAACATCGCTACGGTGTCGCTCAGGTTGGCGCCGGGCGCGATGCCGATGCCGCCGACCTGCGCCGCGAGCGCGTCGGAGAGGTAGTCCCCGTTGAGGTTGAGCGTGGCGACCACCGAATACTCCGCCGGACGCATCAGGATCTGCTGCATGAAGGCGTCGGCGACGCGGTCCTTCACGGTGATGAACTTGCCGGTGTTCGGGTTCCTGACGCGCATCCAGGGGCCGCCGTCGATCAGCTCGCCACCGAACTCTTTGGCTGCGAGGCCATAGCCCCAGTCGCGGAAGGCGCCCTCGGTGAACTTCATGATGTTGCCCTTGTGCACCATCGTGACGGAGGGCTTGTCGTGGTCGATCGCGTACTGGATCGCCTTGCGCATCAAGCGCTCCGACCCCTCGCGCGACACCGGCTTGATGCCGATGCCCGACGTTTCGGGGAAGCGGATCGTCGTGATGCCGAAATCGTTCTGCAGCAAGGCAATGAGCTTGCGGGCCTGCTCGCTCTCGGCTGCGAACTCGATGCCTGCATAGATGTCTTCCGAGTTCTCGCGGAAGAGCACCATGTTCGTCTTGTGCGGCTCCTTCAGCGGGCTGGGGACGCCGTCGAAATACTGGATCGGCCGCAGGCAGACGTACAGGTCGAGCGCCTGGCGCAGCGCGACGTTCAGCGACCGGATGCCGCCGCCGACCGGCGTGGTCAGCGGGCCCTTGATCGACACGACATGGTCACGCACGGCCTGAATCGTCTCGTCGGGTAGCCACACGTCGGGGCCGTAGACCTTGGTCGCCTTCTCGCCGGCGAAGACTTCCATCCAGTGGATCTGGCGTTGGCCACCATAGCTCTTGGTCACCGCGGCATCGACCACCTTCAGCATGACCGGCGTGATGTCGACACCGATGCCGTCGCCTTCGATGAAGGGGATGATCGGCTGATCTGGCACACGAAGCGACTTGTCGGGCTCAACGGAAATTTTCTGGCCGGCGACGGGAACCTGGATGTGCTGGTAACTGGACATTGGGCGGGAGTGGCTCCGAAGTAACATTTGCTGGTTGAAACGACTTCAACCGGGATCAATAGCTTTAGAATTTTAGACGCAAGCAATCCCGTCAACGGCCGTGTCAACCGCGGTCGACCCGGCTTCGTTGTTTGCAGACCTTCTGCGCGGTGGAAGGCGTCATCACTCAACTCCTCGAGGAATTCCTAAATGAACAAAACTCTCGCAATCCTGATCGCCGGCCTTTTCGCAGCAGCTGCTCACGCCCAGACCCCCACGGCTGAAAAAGCGGCTGTGACGAACAGCAAGCCGCAGGCCCGCGCCGAAGCCAAGGTTGCCAGCAAGCCTGCTGGCCAAGTGAAGACCGGTGCCGGCGGCGACATCAACAAGGTCCCCGAAGGCGGCGCGATCGGTACCGACAAGGCGGCCGTGGCCGGCGAAAAGCGCGCCGAAACGCGTGATACGCGCCGCACCAACAAGGACGGCTCCGTGAAGGCCAAGTCGATGCAAGGCGGCACCCCCAAGTAATTGGAGATGACCTAAAAAGAGGCGTTCTTCGGAACGCTTTTTTTTCGCCTGTCTCAAAGTGGTTGCACTTTTCCTGCAACCCTCTCTCTAATTGGGTACGCTTCCATCCTCCTCTTTGAACACCCAATTCCACGCATCATGTTTCCGCGCGCCATTGCCCTCTTCTCTTTGTGCTTGCTCTCTTTTGCCGCGTTCTCGCAGGAGGCTCAAACGGATCTCCCTCGCGTTAAATTGTCCGCGGGCATGTACCAGATCGACGCGCAGGTCGCGCAGACACCGCAACAGCAGCAGATCGGCCTGATGTTCCGCAAGGAGATGCCGCAGGCCGAAGGCATGCTCTTCGTCTTCGCCCAGCCATCGACCCAGTGTTTCTGGATGAAGAACACGCTGCTGCCGCTGTCCGCCGCCTTCGTGGCCGACGACGGACGGATCGTCAACATTGTCGACATGCAGCCGCTCACGCTCGAATCGCATTGCTCGGAGGAACCCGTGCGCTTCGTCCTTGAAATGAACCAGGGCTGGTTTGCCAAGAAGAACATCAAGAAGAACGCCAAGCTCGGCGGTGCGCCCTTCCAAGCCAAGCGCTGACGCTGCGGCGCCCGGCAAAGAGACGAAAAAAAGCCGGCGCGAGGCCGGCCTTGTCTTGCGGGCAGAGCCCGGACTTACGCGAAGTTCTTCTGTGCGAAGTCCCAGTTGACCAGCTTGGCCAGGAAGGTCTCGACAAACTTGGGACGCAGATTGCGGTAGTCGATGTAATAGGCGTGTTCCCAAACGTCGACCGTCAGCAGTGCCTTGTCAGCGGTTGTCAGCGGGGTACCGGCGGCGCCCATGTTGACGATGTCGACGGTGCCATCGGCCTTCTTCACGAGCCAGGTCCAGCCGGAACCGAAGTTGCCGACGGCCGACTTCACGAAGGCTTCCTTGAAAGCGTCGTAGCTGCCCCACTTGGCCTCGATGGCCTTCGCCAAATCACCGGTGGGCGCGCCGCCGCCCTGCGGCTTCATGCAGTTCCAGAAGAAGGTGTGGTTCCAGATCTGCGCGGAGTTGTTGTAGATGCCGCCGCTGGACTTCTTCACGATCTCCTCGAGCGACATGCTTTCGAACTCGGTGCCCTTCTGCAGGTTGTTCAGGTTCACGACGTACGCGTTGTGGTGCTTGCCGTAGTGGTACTCGAGCGTTTCCTTCGAATACTCGGGCGCGAGTGCGTCGAGGGCGTACGGGAGAGGAGGTAGGACGTGTTCCATATTCTTGGCTCGTGGGTTGGTTGCGGAATGATGGGATTCTAGAAAGGATTCAGCCGCCCCGCGTCGGCGGTGGCCGCGTGCGCACGGCATCGACATGGACATCGAGGCTGCCGTCGGCGAGTCGCACCGACAGAGCGTCGCCGGGAGCGACGCGCGCAGCGCTGGTCACGGCTCGCCCTTGGGCGTCGACGAGCCACGCGTAGCCGCGCTGCAGCACCTGCGCCGGGTCCAGCAGGCGCAGCCGCGCATCGAGCCGGTCGAGGCGTTCCCGATGCTGGCGCAGCCCGCCCTGCCACAAGCCGGGCCAGCGTTGGTGCTCGGTGCGTGCCCGTTGCGCGAGTCGCTGGTGCTGCGACGCGACGGCATAGCGCAGCCGCTGTGCCTCGCGCGCCAGCCGCAGCTGCTGTCTCAGCACGACGGACGATGGCCGCCCCAGCCGGCCGGCGGCCAGGTCCAGCCGCTGGCCGAGCAGATCGATGCGGGCGCCGATGGCGTCGTGCAGCTTGCCCTCGATCAGTCCCAGCGCACCCAGCCAGACATCACGCGGCGCCGAGACCAGCTCCGCCGCGGCGGTCGGCGTCGGGGCGCGCAGGTCGGCGCAGAAATCGGCGATGGTGAAGTCGGTCTCATGGCCGACGCCGCACACCACCGGCACAGGGCTTTGCACGATGGTGCGTGCCAGGGTTTCGTCGTTGAAGGCCCAGAGGTCTTCGATCGACCCGCCGCCGCGCACCAGCAGGATGACATCGACAGGTTGCGGCGACATCCAGAGCGACTGCAACGCCTGCACCAGCTCGGCCGGCGCACCGGAGCCCTGGACGGCGGCTGGCGCCAGCACGACCGGAATGTGCGGCACCCGCCGGCGCAGGGCGGTCACGACATCGTGCAGCGCCGCGGCGCCGAGCGACGTGACCACCCCGACGGCGCGCGGCATGGTCGGCAACGCCCGCTTGCGCGCGGGGTCGAACAGCCCCTCCGCCTCGAGCTTGGCTTTGCGCTGCAGGAACTGCTCGAAGAGCGCGCCCTGCCCGGCGCGCGACAGGCTCTCGACGACCAGCTGGAGGTCACCCCGCGGCTCGTAGACGGCGAGCCGGCCGCGCACCTCCACTTGATCGCCATCGCGCGGCGAGAAGTCCACCAGGCTGGCAGCGCGCCTGAACATGGCGCAGCGCAGTTGCCCCGAAGCATCCTTGAGTGCGAAGTAGCAATGGCCGCTGGCCGCACGCGAAAAGCCGGAGATCTCGCCCTGCACGGTGACCGGATTGAAGCGCGCGTCGAGCGCATCGGCGATCGCATGGCACAGAGCGCCAACCGCCCACACCCGCGGTGCCAGCCCGCGCGACGGCGCGTCGTCGATCACGGCGCCAAGCTCTCGGCGACCGGCACTCGTCCACAGTGCATGGCGGACGCTCCATCGACCCGCACCTGCACCTCAGCAAGGCACGGCTTGTGGTGCAAGCTGTTGATTTCAATCAGAAAACTGCTGCTCAAAATTCGATCGTCCTAATGCAACGCCCTGTTCATGCGGGTGCGAGGCAGTTGCCAACGCAGTTAATCACAAAGTTATCCACAGAATCTGTGCGTCTTCGCTGACAGCGACAGCGCTCGGTTTCTGAGCCCGGCACTCGGTGATAATCGCCGCGCATTCGCAATCCACGGGCCGGAGGATTTCTTGTTTTCCATCATAGTTGCTGCGGGCTGGCCGATCTGGCCGCTGCTCGCCTGTTCGGTGCTGGCTTTGGCCTTGGTCATCGAGCGCTTCACCAGCCTTAAGACCGCACGCGTCCTCCCGCCCAAGTTGCTCGACGAGGCCATCACGGTGTCGCGCAATGCGGTACCCGGCCCCGACATCGTGACGAAGCTGGAGAAGAACTCCGCGCTCGGCGAAGTGCTCGCTTCGGGCTTCCGGGTGATCAGTGCCAACCCCCGGTGCAGCGAAGACGACGTTCGGGTCGCCATGGAGGCCTCCGGCCGCACGGTCGCCCATCGTCTCGAACGTTGGCTCCCGGCGCTCGCGACCATCGCCTCGGCCGCGCCGCTGCTCGGCCTGCTGGGCACGGTGATCGGGATGATCGAAATCTTCGGCTCGCAGTCACCCGCCGGCGGCGCGGTGGGGTCGGGCAACCCGGCGCAACTGGCGCACGGCATTTCGATCGCGCTCTACAACACGGCCTTCGGACTGATCGTCGCGATTCCGACGCTGATCTTCTGGCGCTATTTCCGAACCCGTGTCGACGAATACCTGCTGAACCTCGAGTTGGCCGGCGAACGCTTCGCACGGCATCTCGCCACGCTGCGCAAGTGAGCCCGCGATGAAGCCCGGCCGCATGCATTTCCGCCATGGCGCGCGCGACGAGCCGGAGATCAATTTGATTCCCTTCATCGACGTGTTGCTGGTCGTGCTGATCTTCCTGATGCTGTCGACGACGTACAGCAAGTTCACCGAGATGCAGCTGCGTTTGCCGGTGGCCGACGCCGAGCCGCAGCGCGACTACCCCAAGGAAGTGATCGTCGCGGTGTCGGCCGACGGTCGCTACTCGATCAATCGCAACGTCCTGCCCGACCGCAGCGTCGATACCGTCGCCGCTGCGCTCACGGCGGCGGGCGGCACCAAGGACAGCGTGGTCATCATCAGTGCCGACGCGAGTGCCGCGCATCAGGCGGTGATCACCGTGATGGAAGCCGCGCGCCGGGCCGGCATGGTGCAGATCACCTTCGCCACACAGTCCGCCGCCCAGGCGGGACGCTGACTTGCAGCTGCAGCGCGCCTGGCTCGAGCGAGGCGCGGTCGCGCGGCTGTTGTGGCCGCTTTCACGACTTTTCGGGCTGCTCGCGGTGCTGCGCCGTGCGCTGTATCGCGCGGGCTGGCTGCGCACCGATCGCGCCAGCGTGCCGGTCGTCGTCGTCGGAAACGTGGTCGCCGGCGGTGCGGGCAAGACGCCCGTCGTGATGGCCATCATCGAGCACTTGCGCGCCCGCGGCGTGCCGGCGGGCGTGATCTCGCGCGGCCATGGCCGCCGCACCACCGACTGCCGCGAGGTGCGCGACGACAGCGATCCGCGCGATGTCGGCGACGAGCCGGCGTTGGTCCGCCGATCGACCGGCGCGCCGGTGTTCGTTGCGGCCCGGCGCATCGACGCGGCACGCGCACTGACAGCGAAGTATCCCGATGTGCGCGTGATCATCAGCGACGACGGCCTGCAGCACCTGGCGATGGCGCGCGACATCGAAATCTGCGTTTTCGACGACCGCGGCATCGGCAACGGCTGGCTGCTGCCGGCCGGGCCGTTACGGGAGCCCTGGCCGCGGGCCTGCGATCTGGTGCTGCACACCGGCTCGCGGCCGGCCTTCGCCGGCTTCACGGCCCGACGCTCGCTGGCCGAATCGGCCGTGTCTGCCGACGGTGCCACGGTGCCGCTCGCGCACCTGGTCGGGCAGCCAGTCATCGCGGTCGCCGGGATTGCCAAGCCCGAGTCCTTCTTCCAAATGCTGCGGGACAAAGGTCTCGTGCCCGCACGCTGCATCGCCCTGCCCGATCACCATGATTTCGAGGATTGGTCGCCCGTGGCCGGGGCCGACGCGACCGTGCTGTGCACTGAAAAAGACGCGCTCAAGCTGTGGCGCCGACAGCCCGATGCGCTCGCGGTGCCGCTGCGCTTCGAGCCGACGCCGGCCTTCCTGGCGGCACTCGATGCAAAGCTATCATCGCTCGATGGACACCAAGCTTCTTGAACTGCTCGTCTGCCCCGTCACCAAGGGCCCGCTGACCTGGGACGCCGAGAAAAAGGAACTGGTCTCGCGCAGCGCGCGGTTGGCCTATCCGGTACGCGACGGCATCCCTGTATTGCTGGAAAACGAAGCACGCACGCTGTCGGACGACGAACTCGGCCTCTGATGCCCTTCACCGTTCTGATCCCGGCGCGGCTCGCCTCCACGCGTCTGCCCGACAAGCCGCTGGCCGACATCGGCGGCCTGCCGATGGTGGTGCGGGTGGCGCAGCGCGCGCTGGCGTCGGGCGCGTCGCGCGTGGTCGTCGCCGCGGACGATGCACGCATCGTCGACGCCTGCACGCGGCACGGCATCGACGCGCTGCTGACGCGCACCGACCATCCGAGCGGCAGCGATCGCCTGGCCGAGGCTTGCACGCAACTCGCGCTGCCCGACGACGCGATCGTCGTGAACGTGCAGGGTGACGAACCCCTCATCGACCCCGCCTTGATCGACGCGGTGGCGGCCGAACTGGCCGCGCAGCCGGAGGCCGCCATGAGCACGGCCGCCCACCCGATCGATTCGGCCGCCGACTTCGGTAACCCGAACGTGGTGAAGGTGGTGCTCGACGCACGTGGACACGCGCTGTATTTCAGCCGTGCCCCCATTCCCTGGTGGCGCGACGGACGCGCACCGAACGACGGCCCCGCCGTGCCGACCTCGCCGGCACCGCTGCGCCACATTGGCATCTACGGGTACCGCGTCGGCTTCATCCGGGGGTTCCCGACCTTGCCCCCGGCGCCCATCGAAAGCACCGAAGCGCTCGAACAGTTGCGCGCGCTGTGGCATGGCTTTCGCATCGCCGTTCATGTCAGCGCGCGCAGCCCGGGCCCGGGCGTCGACACACCGGAAGACCTCGCCCGCGTACGCGCGCTGTTCGTGGGTCGCTGAGGCGTCTTTCCCGGGCATTTCGCACGGGGTCGCATGCTATCCTCGACGCAATTCCGCCCTGACCCTTGCCCCTGGTGGCCGGCTCGGCGCGACAGAAATCTAAGAACCGTCCGAGGACACCATGAGACTGATTTTGTTGGGCGCCCCCGGGGCAGGCAAAGGCACGCAAGCCGCGTTCATCTGCAAGAAGTACAACATCCCGCAAATCTCGACGGGCGACATGTTGCGCGCCGCCGTCAAGGCCGGCACGCCGCTGGGCCTGCAGGCTCAGGCCGTGATGGCCTCGGGCGCACTGGTGAGCGATGACCTGATCATCAACCTCGTCAAGGAGCGCATCGCGCTGCCCGACTGCGCGAGCGGTTTCCTGTTCGACGGCTTTCCCCGCACGATCCCCCAGGCCGACGCCATGCGCGCGGCCGGTGTCAAGCTCGACTACGTGCTCGAGATCGACGTGCCCTTCGCCGACATCATCGAGCGCATGAGTGGCCGTCGCTCGCACCCGGCCTCGGGCCGGATTTACCACGTCAAGTTCAACCCGCCGAAGGTCGACGGCAAGGACGACGCGACCGGCGAAGATCTGGTGCAGCGCGAAGACGACAAGGAAGAGACTGTGCGCAAGCGGCTCGACGTCTACAGCCAGCAGACCCGCCCGCTGGTGGACTACTACGCCGACTGGGCCAAGACGGAACCGGCGGCCGCTCCAAAGTACCGCGCCATCAGCGGCGTCGGCACGGTCGACGAGATCACCCAGCGCGCCCTCGCTGCCCTGAGCAGCTGACGCGCCGAGTCGCGGTCAGGCCGGGCTGGAACGCAGCCCGTAGGCCTGACCGTCGACGAACAGATATTCCACCCGCATCACGGCGGCGCCCTGCTCGCCCGTGAACGTGAAGCCGACGGCCGACACGGCCGCACCCGGCTTGATTTCCGCGACCTTCCAGGCCGACATGCGCGTCAGCGGGGCCAGTTCCAGCTCCCACTCGCGGTCGGCGCGCTTCGGCGCAGTGGCCTTGCTGAGCATCGCCGCGCCGTCGACCCCGGCACTCTGCGCGGGGACCGCGCGCTTGCCGAGATCGGCCGGCACCTTCAAGCCAGCCGGCACCTCGATCACCAGTTCCGCATGCGGGTTCTGCCAGCGCGAGCGCAGCACCTTCCCTTCGAGATAGATGGGACGCTCCTGGTCGAAGCTGCTCCACCCGTGGTGCGCCCAGGCAGTGGAAAGCACCCAGGGCGACGCGGCGGTAGCGGCAAGGAGATGACGGCGTTGCATGGCGAATCCTTTCGTCAGTAGGCGATCCAGCGGCCGCAGAACACGACGGCCAGCCAGAGCGCAGTGGACATCAACAGCTGTACCCGCGCTGTCACGTCGAGTTTCGACAGCGAACCCCGGGCATGGAACCACGCGGCGTTGCAGCCGGCCGCAGCGAGCAGCCCCATCTTCCACAGGAACGAGCGATTGGTCAGAAGTTCCGCAGGCTGGGTGGCGAACATCAGCAGGCCGGTCGCTGCGGCAAGGCCGAAACCACAGGCCGCCAGGCCGAGCGACAGCCGCGCGAGCGCCACGACGGGCAGCGCCTGAACGCGCCCGAACACGCGCACCTCGAGCGCCACCAGATTACCGAGCAACAGCGCGATCCCGACGATGTGCAGCGCCTCCAGTGTCGGGTAGGCCCAAGGGTGCGACTGCAGCGCGCTCAGCATGCCCGATCGATCAGCGCTCGCGCGCTGTCAGCAGGTCCAGCAACAAAGCCACCCGTGCCTTGACCGGCGTGAGCGCACCGGCGTCGCGAACCATCGCGTGAGGCGTTGCGAGGATGCGCCCCTGCGCGCAGCGGGTCGCGCGAACCACCGCGATGCCAGCGGCCTGCGCGCGCAGAGCCGCGGCTTCGACCGCGTGATGAAGGGTGCCGTTGCCCGTGGCGGCCAGCACCAGACCATCGACCGAGTGGGCACTGCCCGACTGCCGGGCGTGCACGAGCGCATCGATGAGCAACCCCTGCGCGCCCGCGTGGCTGGTCAGGATCTCCACCCGCGGCCAGGCGAAGGGTTCAGTCGCGATCACGGCCTCAAGACGTGTCACGGCGGCCTCATCGACCTCCGGCCAGTCACGCAGCGCCCGCAGCTCGCCCTCTTCCATGTAGCCCATGGCGCCGGCGTCGCCCGAATCGAAGGCGTCCAGGCGGTAGGTGTGCACCTTCTGCACGTCCATCGAGCGATGAACCGAGCCGGCACACACCACCGTCACGCCGCAGGCGCCGGGCCACGCCGCGAGGCCGATCGCGTCGCGCAGGTTCTGGGGGCCATCGGGCACCAGCGCAGTGGCCGGCCGCATCGCGCAGGTGAGCACCACCGGCTTGGTCGCGCTCAGCACCGACTGCAGGAAGAAGGCGGTCTCCTCCAGCGTGTCGGTGCCATGCGTGATCACGATGCCGCGGATGTCGTCGAGGGCCAAAGCCTCGGCGCACCGCGCTGCGAGCGCACGCCAGACGTCGAAGTCCATGTCCTTGCTGTCGAGCTGCGCGATCTGCTCTGCCCACACCGACAGGCCCGACGGAAGATCCAGGGCCTGCAGGAGCACATCGACACCGACTTCGCCCGCCGTATAGCCAACGTTGTCGGATGCGGACGCCGCCCGGCCGGCGATCGTGCCGCCCGTGCCCAAAACGAGCACGCCCGCTGCGCTGGAGGTGCTTTTGTTGACCATGTCTTGCAAAGTCCGAAAAACTGTTTAAAAATACAGGTACTGGATATGCAACCAGCACCAAGGAGTTCACATGCAGTTCGCCGTCAAGCTTACCGCCCGTCAGCAGCAGATTCTGGACCTGATCCGCAGCACCATCGCGAAGACCGGTGCTCCGCCGACGCGCGCGGAAATCGCGGCCGAACTGGGCTTCAAGTCGGCCAATGCGGCCGAGGAACATCTGCAGGCGCTAGCCCGCAAGGGCGCGATCGAGCTGCTCAGCGGCACCTCCCGCGGCATCCGGCTCAAGGGTGCGGCACTGCGCTCGCTCAACGAGTCGCGTGACAACCAGTTCTCGCTCTCGCTGCCGGGCATGGCCCAGCTGGCGTTGCCGCTGGTGGGCCGCGTGGCGGCGGGTTCGCCGATTCTGGCGCAGGAGCATGTGGACCAGACCTATTACGTCGAGAACACGCTGTTCCAGCACCAACCCGATTACCTGCTCAAGGTGCGCGGCATGTCGATGCGCGACGCCGGCATCATGGACGGCGACTTGCTGGCCGTGCAATCCACCAAGGAAGCGCGCAACGGCCAGATCGTGGTCGCACGCCTGGGCGACGAAGTGACTGTCAAGCGCCTCAAGCGCAACAAGCTGGTGATCGAGCTGCACGCCGAAAACCCCGACTACCCCACCATCGTGGTCCAGCCCGGCGAGCCCTTCGAGATCGAAGGCCTGGCCGTCGGTCTGATCCGCAACACCATGCTGATGTAGTGCATCGCAAGGGCTGCGCCAGGTGGCGGGCGTATGGCAATCAGGCCATCACCCTGGCGCAGTCCTATCCTGCAATCCTGCCTGTGTTCAATCTCTGACCTTTGGAGTTCGCATGGGAATCGTTCTGCTCACTTTCGTCGACTTGCTCAGCCCGCTGCAGTCGCTCGCCCATCGTTGGATGCCGCAGCTGGGCGGACGCCGCGCCACCGCCTTCGACGCCCGCGCCGATCTTCGCTACGTGGCCGTGCGGCCGGTCTGCACGCCACATGCCGGGACGCCCGTTGCAGGCAGCACGCATGCACCCGCCGCGGCGCGGGCGCTGCGGGTGGTCCGCACGGTGGATGCACAACAGCCGGGCCGCCGGGCCGGTCGCGTCGTGATTTCCGGGCGCATGGCAGACGTGTGCGCCGAACTAGACCGCCTGGCCGCGCTCGAGGCGGCCGACACCGTGCGGGGCACACGCCCACTGCACTGAGCCCGATGCCCTGAACGGGCCTGTGGTGTGGATGAGGGGCCGTCGTCGATGGTCGCGTGGCGCGAGGCACAATGACGCGCCATGAACATTGTGATCCTCGACGACTACCAGGACGCGGTGCGCAAGCTGCAATGCGCCGCCAAACTCGATGCCTACGCGGCGAAGGTCTACACGAACACCGTCAAGGGCATCGGCCAACTGTCGGTGCGCCTGAAAGACGCTGACGTGATCGTCCTGATCCGGGAACGCACGCAGATCTCCCGGCAGCTCGTCGAGAAGCTGCCCAAGCTCAAGCTCATTTCGCAGACCGGCCGCGTCGGCAAGCACATCGACGTCACCGCCTGCACCGAACAAGGCATCGCCGTGGCGGAGGGCAGCGGCTCACCGCTCGCGCCGGCCGAGTTGACGTGGGCCCTGATCATGGCCGCGATGCGGCGCCTTCCGCAGTACATCAGCAACCTCAAGCATGGTGCCTGGCAGCAGTCGGGCCTCAAGTCGGCGTCGATGCCGCCCAACTTCGGGCTCGGCTCCGTGCTGAAAGGCAAAACCTTGTGCATCTGGGGCTACGGCCGCATCGGCCAGCTGGTCGCACGCTATGGCCAGGCTTTCGGCATGCAGGTCGTGATCTGGGGCCGCGAGCAGAGCCGCGACCTCGCTCGATCCGATGGCTTTCAGGTGGCGCCGAGCCGGGAGGCCTTCTTCGCCGCAGCGGACGTGCTCACTGTGCATCTACGCATGAGTGACGAGACCCGCGGCATCATCACGTTGGAAGACTTGTCACGGATGAAGCCGACCGCGCTGTTCGTGAACACGTCGCGGGCCGAGCTCGTCGAACCCGACGCGCTCCTTGCCGGACTGAACCGCGGCCGACCCGGGATGGCCGCCATCGATGTGTTTGAAAGCGAGCCGCCCTTGCAAGGCCACGCGTTGTTGCGTCTCGAGAACTGCATCTGCACGCCCCACATCGGCTACGTCGAGCAGGACAGCTACGAGATGTATTTCGGCCAGGCGTTCGACAATGTGGTGAGCTTCATCAAGGGCAACCCCACCAACATCGTGAACCCTGGCGCCCTGCAGGTTCGCCGCTGAGGACGTCGCCGCCCGTCAGCGTCGACGGCGCGGCCGGGGCGCGATCTCGGCTTCGATGGTCGGATCGAAAAGTTCGAGATCGAGCTTCAATTCGGGCAACGGCATCTCGTCGGTCGTCGGCGCGGAAGGTGGGCGCTTCTCCAGCTCGAGTTCAGCCGGCAGGGTTTCGAGCGTTTCGAGCGACGTGTTGTCGAAAGGCATCTCCCCGCTCTGATCGGCGCGCTCCGGCTGTTCGCTCACCGACATCGGGCGCGTCCGCTGGTCTTGCGGGTGCGATGCGCTCGGCGTCGACGATGTCGACGGTTCGGCGACCGCGCCAGGGTGCGCGGCGATGACCGTGTCGTGCGACAGCGTTTCATCGATGGCGCCATACAGCGACGGCAACGGCGCATCCGGCGCATTGTGGTCATTGACCACGCCCACGGCGTCCGTCACGCGGTCCAGGCCGGCTGGCTGCGTCGGTTCGAGCTTCGCTTCGTGCGTGTCGAGGAACGACAGTGGCGTGACCGGCGTCGGCGGGGCGCTGTCCGGGTCGATCACTTCCTTCGCGACCGAGTACAGCAGCAACAGTTCGCGGTACGCTGCCAGATCGAAGCTCTCGTCGCCGCGCGTGCCGGGCTTGCGAAAGACCAATTCCTCGATGAGGCCCAGCGTGCCTGGCCGCGGCCATTGAGCCTCGATCCGCGCGAGGGTCGCACCGTAGTGCTCGAGGCCGCGACCCACTTCGGAAAAGTGCTCGAAGTCCGGCACCGAGGCGTTGAACGCCCGCTCGAACTCCAGCCCGACGCGCGCGTAGTCGTCGCGCCGATCCAGCGCGTGGAAGATGCGCAGCAGGTCGAGGTAGGCGAGCGCACTGGTTTCCGGGTTGTCCGCGATGTGCTCGCTGAGCACGGCGATCGCCTGGTCGTGCTGGCCGAGCGACACGAAGAAGTCCGACTGCTGCTGAACGTCGAACAGCTCCTCGGTGTTCACGTAGCGCGCAGGTGCGCTCTCGTCTTCAGTCAATGGCGGCAGCGTGGCCTGCGCTTCGTCGTCGGTATCGGCCGCGAGCAGCACGGTCCCGAACGGTCCGGTTTTCTGCGTCGCAGCGTCCGCGGCAAGCGCTTTGCCTGCGGGGACGGCCGGCGGCGGTGAAGGCAGCGGCGACATGACGTCGTCTTTGGCGGTGGTGTCGCCCCACCAGGCCGGACCACTCGCGCGACGCGCGACCCGCCACAGCAGGAGGAGACCGATCAGTGCCAGAAGCAGCATCGCGCAGAGGGCATACACCAGCGGATTGCGATAGCGGCTGTCGCGCGCCTCCGCCAGCTCGCTGCGCATCTCCAGCAACAGCCGCTGGTTCTGGGCACTCTGCTCGCGGAGCGCGGCCAGCGTCGCCTCGAGCGATCTCATGCGTTCGTTGGCACGCTGGAGCTCTTCAGCATTGGCGGCAGCGCTGGCTGCGGCCAATGCCGCCGCCACGGCACTGTCCATGGGGTTCGTGCTGGCTGCACCCGACGCTGCGAGCGCCGGGCTGCGCACCGCGGTCGGATCGAGCAGGTCGAGCTGCAGTCGCGCACCGCCCGCGGGCGACGGGGCGCCCGTCGGCGACGCAACCGGGGCCGAGGCCGCGGCGCTCGGCGGTGTCGTGGACGCCGGCGCGCGCGGCGCTGCCGTGCTGCGGCGCACCGGGGGCGTCGTCGCGCGTGCGGCGGGACGGCGCGGCTCGCCGCCTTCGGCCGAGGCCGCCGGGCGGGGTCGTGGCGGGGTCGTGCGTCGCGCGGGGGCGGCGGGCTCAGCCGTCGCGGCGCCAGCGGAGCCGCTGCCCTCGCCGGTGCCTCGGCTCGTCCGGCGGCTCGGGGCCACGTCGGCGTCGCTACCGCCGGCCGGCGATGGGGAGGAGACGCCCCTTGCCGCCGCGAGCGCCGATGGCGGCGACACCTCGACCGGCATGTCGGCCAGCAGCACGAACTGACGGCTCGAACTCGCCTGGCAGCCCGCGCGCACGGTGATCTGCACGACGGGTTCCTCGACCGGCATGGTCGAACGCACATGGATGCGTGTCTGACCGGGCCGGCTCCCTGGTTCGAGCGATACAGTCACGCGTCGGTCGTCGACCCGCGTGCCGCCCTGGATCATTTCGGCCTCGGCGCAGAGCGAGTCACCGCCCTCGCCTTCGGCCAGCGTGAGGGGCACGACGAGATCCAGCGGTCGGCCGATCCAGACAGCGCCTTGCGGCTGTCCGAGTGTCAATGCGACGGAGGGGACGGCGAACCCGAGTAAAAACAGGGGCGCTGCGCGACGGAGAAGTTGCAAGATGGACCTGAAAGGCAATCTAAAGTAAACACATTCTGACACGATTGTCTTTTCGCTTTTTACATACCTGAGCATTTAACAAATGACTGTGAATTATTCGAAGGTGGCGGTGGTCGGTGCGGGGGCCATGGGCCGAGGCATCGCGCAGATCGCCGTGCAGGCAGGCAGCGACGTGCTGCTGTTCGACAGCTTCGACGGCGCTGCCGTCCGCGGGCGCGACGCGGTCGTCGCGCAGTGGCAAAAGCTGCATGAAAAAGGCAAGTTCGACGCGGCGCAACTGCAGGCGTGGACCGGACGGCTGGTGGCCGTCGGCGCGCTGAGCGACGTGGCAGCGTGCGACCTGGTCGTCGAAGCCGTGGTGGAAGACATGCAGGTCAAGCGTACGCTCTTCCGTGATCTGGAAAGCATCGTCGGCGCTGACGCGACGCTCGCCACCAACACATCGTCGCTGTCCGTCACGGCCATCGCCGCTGACATGGCGCGTCCGGAACGCCTAGCGGGCTTCCACTTCTTCAACCCCGTCCCGCTCATGAAAGTGGTCGAAGTCGTCGCCGGCTTCAAGACCGCCGCGGCCGTGTGCGAGCGGCTGGCGGGCTACGCGCGCGAGATGGGCCACAGTGCGGTGATGGCCCAGGACACGCCCGGCTTCATCGTCAACCACGCCGGCCGCGGCTTCGGCACCGAAGCGCTGCGCATCGTCGGCGAAGGCGTGGCCGATTTCGCGACCATCGACCGCATCCTGAAAGACCAGGCCGGCTTCCGCCTGGGCCCGTTCGAGCTGATGGACCTGACCGCGCTCGACGTGTCGCACCCGGTGATGGAATCGATCTACCGTCAGTACTACGAAGAGCCGCGCTACCGCCCGAGCGTGATCACGGCACAGCGGCTGGTCGCAGGCGCACTGGGGCGCAAGACCGGCGAAGGTTTCTACCGCTACGTCGACGGCGTCGCGCAGGTCGCACCCGAAGCGCCAGCGCCGCGCCTCGACGGGCCGATCACCGTGTGGGTGTCGCCCCGTGCGGCGCGCCGCGCCGAGCTGCTCAAGCTGGTCCACACGCTCGGCGCGCAGATCGAGACCGGCGCGACGCCCTCGAGCACCGCGTTGATCCTGGTCGCCCCGCTCGGCTTCGACGTGACGACGGTCGCCGCCGTCGAGCGCCTCGATGCGACGCGCACCGTCGGCATCGACATGATGGTCGACGACGCCGCCACCAAGCGCCGCGTGCTGGCCACCAACCCGGCCACACGCCGCGACATGCGCGACGCCGCGCACGCCCTCTTCGCCAGCGACGGCAAGGCCGTGAGCGTAATCCGCGACAGCGGCGGCTTCGTCACGCAGCGCGTCATCGGCACCATCGTCAACATCGCGGCCGACATGTGCCAGCAGCGTGTGTGTTCGCCGGCCGACCTCGAGACCGCCGTGCGCCTCGGGCTGGGCTACCCTCAAGGGCCGCTCGCGATGGGCGACCTCTACGGGCCGACCAACATGCTCGAGGTCCTGTTCAACCTGCAGACGGTGTACGGCGATCCGCGCTACCGCCCGAGCCCATGGCTGCGCCGCCGCGGTGCGCTGGGCCTGAGCCTGATGCACGAAGAAGAATGAGAACGAGACGACCATGACCGCCGAACTCCGAAGCACGACCGAAGGCCGCACGATGGTGCTGACCATCGCCAACCCGTCCCTGCGCAACGCGCTCGATCCGGCCATGTACGCCGCGGGCATCGAAGCGCTCAACGGCGCGGAAAGCAGCAGCGAGATCCGCAGCGTCGTGATCGTGGGCGAAGGCGCATGGTTTTGCGCGGGTGGCTCGCTGCAGCGGCTGCAGGCCAATCGCCAGCAGTCGCCGTCGGTGCAGGCCGAATCGATCGAAGGCCTGCACAACTGGATCGATTCGATCCGCACCTTTCCGAAGCCGGTGATCGCGGCCGTCGAAGGCGCAGCCGCCGGCGCGGGCTTCTCGTTGTCGCTGGCCTGCGACCTGGTCGTGGCGGCACGCGACGCGGTCTTCGCGGCGTCGTACAGCAACGTCGCGCTCTCGCCCGATGGCGGCCTCAGCTGGCATCTTGCGCAGGCACTGCCGCGCCAGCTGGCGAGCGAATGGCTGATGGGTGGCGAGCGCATCGCGGCATCGCGGCTCCATGCGCTCGGCCTGGTCAACGAACTGGCCGACAGCGGCCAGGCATTGACCACGGCGCTGCAGCTGGCCGAGCGCCTCGGCGCGCGCGCGCCCAACGCGCTGGCGAGCATCAAGGAACTGCTTGCCGAAGCGCCGGGCGCCACGCTGCCGACGCAGCTGGCGCACGAGCGCGACCACTTCGTGCGCAACCTGCATCACCCCAACGCGGGCGTCGGCATCGAGGCCTTCCTCACCAAGCAGACGCCGCGCTACGCGTGACGCGACGCGTCGCTCCCGAGACACCACCGCAGACCCTCAGTCGCCGACAGGACAGCCCCATGGACGAGCCCATTCTTACCATCGACGAACGCGAAGCGATCAACAGCGGTCGCTGGTTTTCATCCCTCTCACCCTCGCTGCGGCACGACATCCTCCGATGCGCATTTGTCAGACGTCACAAGGACGGCGACCTCCTGGCCGCCCGCGGCGATCCGCCCGAAGGATGGATCGCGTGTGCCAAGGGCGCAGTGCGTGTGAGCTCGACGACCGTCGCGGGCAAACAGGTGACGCTGACCTACGTGGAGCCGGGCATCTGGTTCGGCGACGTGGCGATGTTCGACGGGGACCGTCGCACGCACGATGCCTATGCACATGGCGACACCACCACGCTCAACGTGGCGCGTGCGGACTTCCAGAAGATCCTCACCACGCACGTCGAGCTGTACGAAGCGCTGATGCGCCTGCAGGCGCGGCGCATTCGCCAGCTGTTCGGGCTGGTCGAGGACCTCAATACCCTTCCCTTGCGGGCGCGGCTCGCGAAACAGCTGACGCACCTGGTGCGCAGCTACGGCGTGCCCAGCCTGGCCGACGGCAGCCAGTTGCGCATCGGTTTGCATCTGGCACAGGAAGAGCTCGCGCAACTGCTGGGCGCATCGCGCCAACGGGTCAACCAGGAACTCAAGGCGATGGAGCGCGAGAACGTGCTGCGCATCGAACCGGGTGGCCTGGTGGTGCTCGACCGTGCCGGACTCATGCGCATCGCGGAGGCCGACCTCTAACCTTTCATCGCCACCCATGACCCAGGACTTCAGCAGCTTCATCGGGACGCGCGCTGTTGCGCCACAACACAGCTTCGACGTCGACGCACTCGCCGCCTGGCTCGATGCGAACCTCGACGGCTTCCAGGGTCCGCTGACAGTGGAAATGTTCAAGGGCGGGCAGTCCAACCCGACCTACAAGCTCATCACGCCGAGCCAGAGCTACGTGATGCGTGCAAAGCCAGGCCCGGTGGCCAAGCTGCTGCCCTCGGCGCACGCGGTGGAGCGCGAATTCAAGGTGATGCGCGGCTTGGATGGCACCGACGTGCCGGTGCCGCGCATGCTGTGCCTGTGCGAGGACGAGTCCGTCATCGGACGCTCCTTCTACGTCATGGAATTCAAGAGCGGCCGGGTGCTGTGGGACCAGTCCCTGCCCGGCATGGACAAGGCCGAACGCGCCGCGATTTACGACGAGCTCAATCGCGTGATCGCCGCCCTGCACACGGTGAATTTCGCCGCGCGCGGGCTGGCAGACTACGGCAAACCCGGCAACTACTTCGAGCGCCAGATCGGGAGATGGAGTAAGCAGTACGTCGCTTCGGTCACGCAGCCCATCCCGGAGATGGACCGCCTGATGGACTGGCTGCCGGCGCACATCCCGGCCACCGCACGCGACGCGTCGATGACCTCGATCGTGCACGGCGACTACCGGCTGGACAACGTGATGTTCCACCCCACCGAGCCCCGTGCGATCGCCGTGCTCGACTGGGAGCTGTCGACGCTCGGCCACCCGCTGGCGGACTTCAGCTACCACTGCATGGCCTGGCACATCCCGCCCGGCGACTTCCGCGGGCTGGGCGGGGTCGACGTGGCCAGCCTCGGCATTCCGACCGAAGCCGAATACATCCGCCGCTACTGCGAGCGCACCGGCCTCACCACGCCCGAGGCGCTCGCGCCCGACTGGAACTTCTACCTCGCCTACAACCTGTTCCGCATCGCCGCCATCCTGCAGGGCATCGCGAAGCGGGTCGAGGCCGGCACCGCGTCGAGCGAGCAGGCTGTGGCCTCCGGTCGCGGCGCACGGCCGATGGCAGAGATGGCCTGGGCCTTCGCACAGAAGGCCTGATGAGCGCGTCGGATGACGCACACGATCGACTCACCCTAGGAGACAACATGGACTTCGAATATTCGGCCAAGACCAAGGACCTGCAGGCGCGCGTCAGCGCCTTCATGGATGAACACGTTTATCCGAACGAGGCGGCCTGCACCGCCGAGCTCGCGGCCAACACCGTGGCCGGCAAGCGTTGGACGCCACTGCAGACCATCGAGAAGCTGAAGACGAAGGCCAAGGCCGATGGCCTGTGGAACCTGTTCCTGCCGGTCGACAGCGCCTCTGCCTCGGGCTACGAGGGCGCGGGCCTCACCAACCAGGAGTACGCCCCTCTGGCCGAAATCATGGGCCGCGTGCCGTGGGCCAGCGAGGTGTTCAACTGCTCGGCGCCGGACACCGGCAACATGGAAACCATCGCCCGCTACGGCTCGGAACAGATCAAGGCCCGCTGGCTCAAGCCGCTACTCGAAGGCGAGATCCGCTCGGCCTTCGCGATGACCGAGCCCGACGTCGCGTCGAGTGATGCGACGAACGTGTCGACACGCATCGAGCGCGACGGCAACGACTACGTGATCAACGGCCGCAAGTGGTGGATCTCCGGTGCTGCCGACCCGCGCTGCGCCGTGTTCATCACGATGGGCAAGAGCAACCCGGATGCCCCGCGCCATTCGCAGCAGAGCATGGTGATCGTGCCGGCCGATGCCAAGGGCATCACCGTGCTGCGCCCGCTCAACGTGATGGGCTACGACGATGCGCCGCACGGCCACGTCGAGATGACCTTCGAGAACGTGCGGGTGCCGGTCGACAACATGCTGCTGGGCGAAGGCCGCGGCTTCGAGATCGCCCAGGGCCGCCTCGGCCCGGGACGCATCCACCATTGCATGCGCCTGATCGGCCTGGCCGAACGCGCGCTCGAGCTCATGTGCAAGCGCGCGTCGTCGCGCGTCGCCTTCGGCAAGACCGTCGCCTCGCAGACCGTCACGCAGGAGCGCATCGCAGAAGCGCGCTGCAAGATCGACATGGCGCGCCTGCTCACGCTCAAGGCCGCATGGCTGATGGATACGGCCGGCAACAAGGTCGCCAAGAACGAGATCGCGATGATCAAGGTGGTCGCCCCCAGCATGGCCTGCCAGGTGATCGACTGGGCGATGCAGGTGCACGGCGGCGGCGGCATGTGCGACGACTTCCCGCTGGCCTTCGCCTATGCGCATGCGCGCACCCTGCGCTTCGCGGACGGCCCCGACGAGGTGCACCGCAACGCCATCGCCAAGTGGGAACTCGGCCGTTACGCCGTCGACAAGAAGGAACTCGAGCCGCCCGTCACGCGCTTCTGAGCAGGCGCTACAGCGTCTTCTGCAGGAACATCGCCGCGCCGAAGGCCGGGTCGAGCTGGTAGCCGGCAAAGCCTTCGCGTTCGTAGGCGCGCAGCGCCGGGGCGTTGCCCTGCAGCACCTCGAGCGTGAGTTTGCAGGCGCCACGGGCAACGGCCTCCTGCTCGACGCGCGCCAACATGCGCTGCGCGATGCGCTGGCCGCGGTGGCTTTGCAGCACGACCACGTCATGCACATTGACCAGCGGTCGGCAGGCGAAGGTGGAGAAACCCTCGATGCAATTGATGAGCCCAACGGGCTGGGCGCCATCGAAGGCGATCACGCTGAACGCTTGCGGGCGTGCCGCGAGCGCCGCCGGCAGCCCGGCCATCACGGCATCTGCCAACGGCGCGCCGCCACCAGCGGGGTCGCGCGCATAGGCGTCGAGCAGTTCGACCAGGGCGCGCGCATGCGCCGGGTTGCCATAGTCGGCCATCACGATATCGATCACACGGGCTCCAGAGGCTTCGCGTTGCCCGTCGGCAGGTCGATGCGGATCGAATCACCGGCTTGCACAGTGCCGCCCTGCAGAACGATCGCCATCACGCCGGCCTTGCGCACCAGGCGTCCTTCGCTGTCGCGCGCCAACGTGGCTGCCATCAGGCCGGCCTGGAAGCGGTCGATCTGGCTGCAGGGGTTGCGCAGGCCGGTCAGTTCGACGATGGCCTCGTCCCCCAGATGCAGCCGGGTGCCGGTCGGCAGACCCAGCAGGTCGACACCGTGCGTCGTGATGTTCTCGCCCAGTTCCCCAGGCCAGACCGCGAAGCCGGCGGCCATCAGTTCGTCGAACAACTCGGCGTGGAGCAGGTGCACCTGCCGCAAGTTGGGTGCCTTGGGGTCGCGGGCGACGCGGGAGCGATGCTTGACCGTGGTGCCGGCATGTGCATCGCCCTCGACGCCGAGCCCGGCGACCAGTCGGATCACCGGTTCGGTGAACTTGGAGAAGCTGTGCAGCGTGCTGACATGCACCGCACGCACGGACGGTGCTGCGCTCGTCATTGCAGCGTGGCCGCCAACCGGCGGGCGCATGCATCGGCCTGCGCCGCGTCGCGCGCCTCGACCATGACGCGCACGAGCGGCTCGGTGCCGCTGGCGCGGATCAGCACACGGCCGGCGTCGCCGAGTTCGGCTTCGGTGCGCTGTGTTTCAATTTTCAGTGCGCCATTGGACTGCCAGTCCTGCCCCTCGCGCAGCCGCACATTGATGAGCGTCTGCGGGAAGAGCACGACGTCGGTCAGCAGTTCGCCGACGGTCTTGCCGCTGCGCACGCACGCCTGCAGCACCTGCAGGGCGCTCACGATGCCGTCGCCGGTGGTATGGCGGTCGAGCGCCAGCAGGTGGCCGGAGCCCTCCCCGCCCAGCAGCCAGCCGCGCTTCTCCAGCTCTTCGAGCACGTAGCGGTCGCCGACCTTGGCGCGGACGAACTCGATGCCCTGCCCGCGCAGCGCCACTTCGACCGCCTTGTTGGTCATCAGCGTGCCGACCACACCCTGCGGTTTCTCGCCACGTTCGATGCGCTCGCGCACCATCAGGTAGAGCAGTTCGTCGCCGTTGAAGAGCCGGCCTGTGGCGTCGACCAGTTGGAGCCGGTCCGCGTCGCCGTCGAGCGCGATGCCGTAGTCGGCACCCTTCGCCTTCACCGCCTCGATCAGCGCCTGCGGATGCGTCGCGCCGACATCCTGGTTGATGTTGAGACCGTCCGGCGCGCAGCCGATGCTGCTTACCTCGGCGCCCAGCTCGTGAAAGACGTTGGGCGCCACCTGGTAGGCCGCACCGTGTGCCGCATCGACCACCAGCTTGAGCCCGCGCAGGCTCAGGTCGTGGGCGAAGGTGCTCTTGCAGAACTCGATGTAGCGGCCGGCCGCGTCGCTCAGGCGGCGCGCCTTGCCCAGCTGCGCGGAATCGGCCCACACGGGCGCCTCTTCCAGTGCCGCCTCGACAGCGAGTTCCCACTCGTCACTGAGCTTGGTTCCCTGCGCGCTGAAGAACTTGATGCCGTTGTCGGGAAAGGCGTTGTGGCTGGCGCTGATGACCACGCCCAAGCTGGCACGTTGCGCGCGTGTGAGGTAGGCCACGCCGGGCGTCGGCAAGGGGCCGAGCAGCACGACATCGACGCCCGCGGAATTGAAACCCGATTCCAGCGCCGACTCCAGCATGTAGCCGGAGATGCGCGTGTCCTTGCCGATCAGCACCGTGGGGCGCTTCTCGGTCCGCTTGAGCACGCGGCCCACAGCGTGCGCCAGGCGCAGCACGAAGTCGGGGGTGATCGGTGGTTGGCCCACCGTGCCGCGGATGCCGTCGGTGCCGAAATACTGTCGTGTCATGTCGTTGGTTTTTCTTGTGGAGAGTCTTGTTCTTCCGACGCGCGCATCGTGCGCCAGACGGCCAGCGCCGCGACGGTGTCGCGCACATCATGCACCCGCACGACGGCCGCGCCGCGCTCGACGGCGAGCAGCGCCGCGGCCACGCTCGGCACCATCCGCTCACCGGCCGCCTCGATGCCGGTGGCCGCACCGAGCGACGACTTGCGGGACCAGCCGGCCAGCACGGGGTAGCCCACCCCCAGCAACTCGCGTTGCCGCGCGAGCAAGGCGAAATTCTGCGCCACCGTCTTGCCGAAGCCGATGCCGGGGTCGAGCACGATGCGCGAGGACTCGACCTGCAGATCACGCAACGCCTGTGCGCGCTCCATCAGGAACCCGGCGACGGCCGGCACCACGTCGCCGTCCATCGGTGCCGCCTGCATCGTCTGCGGGTCGCGGTGCATGTGCATCAGGCAGACGCCGCAGGACGGATGCTGCGCCAGCACCGCGAGCGCGCCCGGCTGGCGCAGTGCCCAGATGTCGTTGACGATGTCGGCCCCAAGGTCCAGCACGGCCCGCATCACCTCGGGTTTGTAGGTGTCGATGGAGAGCGGCACGCCGAGGCGCACCGCTTCTCGGACGACAGGCAGAACGCGCGCGAGCTCGTCGGCCAGCGAGACGGCAGGACTTCCGGGCCGTGTGGACTCGCCGCCGATGTCGAGAATGTCCGCACCTTGGCGAATCAATTCTTCGCAGTGGCGCAAAGCGGCTTGGGTCGAGGCGTGGGTGCCGCCGTCCGAGAAGGAGTCGGGCGTCACGTTGACGATGCCCATCACCTGCGGGCGGGCGAGATCGATCAGGAACCGGCTGGTGCGCCACGCGGCCGTCATCGCATCGCAACCAAAAAAAACGGGGCCAAAGGCCCCGTCGGTCTGCACCCTTGCATAGGTGCTCAGGCGGCGGTCGGCGCCGGGTCGGGAGTGACCGTCGGCGCGCCGCCACTGCCACCGCTGTTCGACGGCGGGATGCGCGGCGTCCAGTCCTTGGGCGGACGCGGTTCGCGGCCGGCCATGATGTCGTCGAGCTGTTCGGAGTCGATGGTTTCCCATTCGAGCAGCGCCTTGGCCATCGCATGCATCTTGTCACTGTTCTCTTCGATCAGTCGGCGCGCCAGGTGGTACTGCTCGTCGATGATGCGGCGAACTTCGCTGTCGACCTTTTCCATGGTCTGCTCGCTCATGTTCGTGGTCTTCGTGACCGAACGACCCAGAAACACTTCGCCCTCGTTCTCGGCGTAGACCATCGGGCCCAGCGCGTCGGTCATGCCGTAGCGCGTCACCATGTCACGGGCGATGGAGGTCGCACGCTCGAAGTCGTTGCTCGCGCCGGTGGTCATCTGGTTCATGAACACTTCTTCGGCGATGCGGCCACCGAACAGCATGCTGATCTGGTTGAGCATGTACTCGCGGTCGTAGCTGTAGCGGTCCTGGGCTGGCAGGCTCATCGTGACGCCCAGCGCACGGCCGCGCGGAATGATGGTGACCTTGTGCACCGGATCGCACTTGGGCAGCAACTTGCCGATGAGCGCATGCCCGGACTCGTGGTACGCCGTGTTGCGGCGCTCTTCCTCGGGCATGACCATGCTCTTGCGCTCGGGGCCCATGAAGATCTTGTCCTTGGCCTTCTCGAAGTCCTGCATCTCGACCACGCGTGCATTGCGGCGGGCCGCCATCAGCGCAGCTTCGTTGCAGAGGTTCGCCAGGTCAGCACCGGACATGCCGGGCGTGCCGCGGGCGATGATGCTCGGGTTCACGTCCTGGCCGAGCGGCACCTTGCGCATGTGCACGTTCAGGATCTGCTCGCGGCCGCGGATGTCCGGCAGCGTGACGTAGACCTGGCGGTCGAAGCGACCCGGGCGCAGCAAGGCGGCGTCCAGGATGTCCGGGCGGTTCGTGGCCGCCACGACGATCACGCCGAGATTGGTCTCGAAGCCGTCCATCTCGACCAGCATCTGGTTGAGCGTCTGTTCGCGTTCGTCGTTGCCGCCGCCGAGGCCGGCACCGCGCTGGCGGCCGACCGCATCGATTTCGTCGATGAAGATGATGCAGGGCGCGTTCTTCTTGGCGTTCTCGAACATGTCACGCACGCGGGCTGCGCCCACGCCGACGAACATCTCGACGAAGTCGGAGCCTGAAATCGAGAAGAACGGCACCTTGGCTTCGCCGGCGATCGACTTAGCCAACAGGGTCTTGCCGGTGCCGGGCGGGCCGACCAGAAGCAAACCACGCGGGATGCGGCCGCCGAGCTTCTGGAAGCGTGCCGGGTCTTTCAGGAAGTCGACGACCTCCTTCACTTCTTCCTTGGCCTCGTCGCAACCCGCGACGTCGGCGAAGGTGACGGTGTTGGTGTTCTCGTCGAGCATGCGCGCCTTGCTCTTGCCGAAGCTGAAAGCGCCGCCCTTGCCACCGCCCTGCATTTGTCGCATGAAGTAGACCCACACGCCGATCAGCAGCAGCATCGGGCCCCAGCTGACCAGCAGCGTCATGAGCAGCGAGCCTTCCTCGCGCGGCTTGACGTCGAACTTGACGTTGTTGGCGATCAGGTCGCCGACAAGGCCGCGGTCCAGGTAGGTGGCGGTGGTGCGGATGCGGCGATCGTCGTTGGTGATCGCGACGATCTCGCTGCCGCCCTGGCCTTCCTGGATGGTGGCGCTCTTGATGCGGTTACCGCGAACTTCCTCGAGGAAGTCGGAGTAACCGACGTTGCCGGCGCCGGCTGCACTGCGGGTGTCGAACTGCTTGAACACAGTGAACAACACCATCGCGATGACAAGCCACACGGCAACTTTGGAAAACCACTGATTGTTCAAACGAAGCTCCAGTCAAAAGCGCGTGACAGGGAAATGAATTTCGCCCAGGTCACGCAATTGATGTCCATTTTAGGCTTTTCAAGCTGCGAAACCCGGTGATTTCGGCCGAGCACCCACAGCCGAGGCACGGGTTTCATCGGTCAGGCAGGTATCAATTCGTTTCGAGATCGCGCAGTCCGATGCCGACCATGAAGGTTTCGGAGGATTTGTCCCGCGATGCCTTGGGTTTCATCGGCTTCACGGTCTTGAAATTCTTCTTGAACAACTGCGTGAGCTCGGCGTAGCCGCTTCCGTGGAACAGCTTGGCGACCAGCGCACCGTCCGGCTTCAAATGCGCCTGCGAAAACTCGATTGCCAGTTCCACCAGATGCGCCACGCGGGCCGCATCCGCCGAGGCGATGCCCGACAGATTGGGAGCCATGTCCGACACCACCACATCCGCCTTGCGGCCGGCCAGCGCCTCTTCCAGCCGAGCGAGTACGGCGTCCTCACGGAAATCGCCCTGCAGGAAGATCACGCCCTCGATCGGCTCCATGGGCAGGAGGTCCAGCGCGATGATGGTCCCGTCGAGGGTGCCGGCAGCGGCACCGCCGGGCGACAGCCGCCGGCGGGCGTACTGGCTCCAGGCGCCCGGCGTGGATCCCAGGTCCACCACGAGGTGGCCCGGCCGGATCAGCCCGAGCGTTTCGTCGATCTCCTTGAGCTTGTAGGCAGCACGCGCCCGGTAGCCTTCTCGGGTGGCGAGTTTGACCCAGGGGTCGTTGATGTGGTCGTGCAGCCAGGCCTTGTTGACCTTCTTGCCGGTTGTTTTGGTGCTCATCGGCGGGGTCGCATTCGGTTCACAGGGCGGGGGTTCGCGATAATACGGCCATGACAGCCATTCAACTTACCCCTGCGCAGCGCAAGGTGCACCGCGCCGAAGCCCATCACCTCGATCCGATCGTCATGATCGGTGGCGACGGGCTCACCCCGGCTGTCAAGAAAGAAGCCGATGCTGCGCTCAAGGCCCACGGCCTGATCAAGATCCGCGTCTTCTCCGACGACCGCGTCGCCCGCGAAGCCATGCTGACCACCCTGGCCGACGAGCTCGACGCCGCACCGATCCAGCACATCGGCAAGCTGCTGGTGCTCTGGCGCCCGAAGCCCGAGAAGGTCAAGGACGTCGACGAAGACC
The DNA here is from genome assembly GCF_051216715.1 of Variovorax restrictus. NCBI lineage: Bacteria > Pseudomonadati > Pseudomonadota > Betaproteobacteria > Burkholderiales > Comamonadaceae > Variovorax > Variovorax restrictus. Next base: position 2,455,518 of record NZ_JBPJZH010000001.1, on the reverse strand, counting down.
GCATGCCCGGCCCGCGCGACGTGAAGATCGTCAAGTACAGCAAGCGCTTCGGTCAGCGCCCCGAAATCAAGACGCTGCGCGTGCTGGGCAACCAGCGCCTCACGCCGGGCGGCACCATCAAGCGCGCCAAGCCGAAGCGGCCACTGTCGGCCAAGAAGCGCAACCAGGCGGACTGATGCCGACCCGCCAGGCCGCGGGGCGGCAGCGCCACATCCTCTGCATGAAGTGGGGCACGAAGTACGGCCCCGACTACGTCAATCGCCTCTATGCCATGGTGCGCCGGCACCTCAGCGGCGACTTCAACTTCGTCTGCCTGACCGACGATGCGAAGGGCATCCGCAGCGAGGTGCAGTGCCTGCCCATTCCGCCGCTCGACCTGGAAGTCAAGCCGGGCCAGCCGGACCGCGCGTGGAAGAAGCTGACCACCTTCGAGCAAGACCTGCACGGGCTGCGCGGCACCGCCCTCTTCCTCGACCTCGACGTGGTGGTGGTCGGCAGTCTGGATGCGTTCTTCGAGCAGCCGGGCGAATTCCTGATCATCCATGACTACGCCCGGCCGTGGCGGACGGAGCGCATCACCGGCAACTCGTCGGTCTATCGCTTCGAGCTGGGCGCGCATGCCGACGTGCTGGCGCACTTCCGCGCCAACATGGACAAGGTGCAGGCGGAGTTCCGCAACGAGCAGGCTTACCTGTCGGACTTCCTGCACGCGCAAGGCAAGCTGCAGTACTGGCCGGACGCCTGGTGCCCGAGCTTCAAGTACCACGGCATCCCGACCTGGCCGACGAACTACTGGCAGGAGCCCTTCGTGCCGGAGGGTGCGCGTGTGATGGTGTTCCACGGCGAATGCAATCCGCCGGACGCGCTGGCCGGGCGACGCAACCGGGCCTTCCGGTTCATCCGCCCTGCGCGCTGGATCGCGAAGTACTGGACGGCCTGATCAGGGCCTGTGAGCGCTATTTCCAGAGTTGCGAAGGCACGCCCAGGCCGGCCAATCAAGGCGCGTGACGCCGCATGTGCGTCGGCACATGCCAGGAGCGCAACGCCGAGTGGCCGGCCTGGGCATGCCTTCCCTTCGGGTTGCCCGGCCCAGGGGCCGTCTGCGGCGTTGCCCGCGCTTGCAAGGCTTCAGCCTTGCTGCGCCCGGGCGCCTTGCATCCAGCCCCTGGGCCGGGCAACGCAATCTCAGGAAATAGCGTTCACAGGCCCTGGGCGCCGTCGCGGCGCCCCATGCGCCACAGCAACACGCCAGTGCATGCCCATTGCGCCAGGTACATGCCGCTGCCGGCCGCGTGCCAGAACTTGAGGTTGTCGCGCGCCAGGATGCGCGGCGCCGCGACGTATTGCTGCAGTAGCGCGAGCAGCAGCGCCGCCAGCACCAGGCCGATGGCCATGCGTATGGCGGCATCGAAGCCGCTGTCGGCCTTCTGCCGGAAGTGAATCAGCAGGACCAGCCCGCAGGCGATCGCGACCCAGCTCTGCGCCTCGAACAACCGAGCGGCGAAGTTGCCGGCCGCGGCCGGGCTGCCGAGATGCGCGAACAGCATCGGAACGACCAGGAAGCCGATCGTGCTCAGGCTGCCCCACCAGAAGGCGGCGAGCAGCAGTGCAACGCGGTCTCTCATGGGCCGTTCAGAGGTACTTGACCGCGACGATCTCGTAGCTCTTCACACCGCCAGGCGCCTGCACCACGGCGGTGTCGCCCTCCTCCTTGCCGATCAGCGCACGCGCGATCGGGCTGGAGATGTTGATGAGGCCCTGCTTCAGGTCGGCCTCGTCCTCACCGACGATCTGGTAGGTCACGGCTTCGCCGGTTTCTTCCTCTTCGAGGTCGACGGTGGTGCCGAACACCACTTTGCCGCCGGCGTCGAGTTCGGTCGGATCGATGATCTGCGCCGCCGACAGCTTGCCTTCGATCTCCTGAATGCGGCCTTCGATGAAGCCCTGGCGGTCCTTGGCGACCTCGTACTCGGCGTTCTCGCTCAGGTCGCCCTGGGCACGTGCCTCGGAGATGGCGTTGATGACCCAGGGACGGTCGACCGTCTTGAGGCGGTGCAGTTCTTCGCGCAGCTTTTCTGCGCCGCGCTTGGTCACGGGAATGGTGTTCATGTTCTTTTGCTCCAGAAAACGAAACCGCCGAACGCTGCCGTTCGGCGGTGCATGTTGGGGGAGGGACTCAGACGAGTGACCGTCCGGTCAGCCGGCTCAGGATAGCGAGCGGGCTCGAGTCGGGATTGTATTGCCTGGCCGCCGGCAGGTGCAGCGTCTGCTCCAGCATGTACTGGCCCGACATCACGGCGTGCGAGGTCTGGTCGGAGAAGCACACCCACACCGAGCCGGCCGGGAACGGCACCGTCTGCTGCGGGCCGTTCTGCTGGTAGTCGAGGTCCGACTTCATGGCGTCGTGCAGTTGCAGCATCAGGTGGTCGTACTCGCTGCGCAGCGACTTGGTCACGCGCAGCGCGCGCAGGGCCTTCGCCTGCCAGCGCGAGTACGGCTTTGCGCGCGGCAGGAAGCGCTTGGCGACCGTCTCGAAGGGCTCGCCCACGCGCCAGACGCGCGGCACGCCGTCGGGGTTGGCGTTGGTGAACACGCGCAGAATGCGCTCGCCGTAGTTGGGCCGCGACGGAAACGCATCGACATGCATGCGCTTGTCGTCGGCGCGCCAGGACTGCACGCGCGTTTCGACCTGTGCCGGCCGATAGCTCGTCGGGGCCAGGCGCAGCGCCGGCGTGTAGTGCGGCAGCAGGCCGTGGATGAGCTGCGTGGCTTGCGTGCGGAAGCGCCCGACCATCGCCGCGGTGGCGCGCTGCACCGCCTCATCGCCGGCCACGCCCTTGAGCGTGCCCGACGCGTCGAGGCTGATGTTGCGCACCTTCGGTGCCAGCAGGCTCGGCGTCAGCAGGCTGCGCTCATCAGCCTGCACATCGAAGCCGAGCTTCGGAAAGTGCAGCACCTTGCCGGCTTCGAGGGCGGCGATCCACTCGTCGTTCGGCGTGGCCGCAGCCCAGTCGGCCAGGTCGAGTTCGACGAGCTGCGTTTCCACGGCCGACCTCAGAAGCTGTGAATGAATTGGCCGCGTCCGAGCGGCGCGCCAGGGCGGCGTCCATCGAGGCGCAAAGCGCAGCCATAGCTCGGGCTATGGCGAGCATTTGCAACGACGAGGGATGCCGTCAGGGCGCGTCGAGCGGGCGTGGATGATTCGTTCACAGCTTCTCAGGCCTGCGCCAGTTGCGCGTGCATCTCCTGCACGGAGATGACGCTGAGCTCGTCCATGTAGCGCATGCCTTCGACGGCCGCTTCCGCACCGAAGATGGTGGTGATGGTGGTCACGCGCGCAGCCAGCGACGAGGTACGGATCAGCCGCGAATCGGTGATCGCATTGCGGCGCTCCTCGACGGTGTTGATGACCATCGCGATCTCGTTGTTCTTGATCATGTCCACGATGTGCGGCCGGCCTTCGGTCACTTTGTTCACGGTGGCGCAGGCGATGCCCGCAGCGCCGATGGCGGCTGCGGTGCCCTTGGTCGCGATCAGCTCGAAGCCCAGCTTGGCGAGGCCGCGAGCGACGTCGACAGCGCGTGCCTTGTCGTTGTTCTTCACCGAGATGAAGACCTTGCCCGACTTCGGCAGGATGGTGCCTGCACCGAGTTGCGACTTCACGAAGGCTTCGCCGAAGGTCTTGCCCACGCCCATCACCTCGCCGGTCGACTTCATCTCGGGGCCGAGGATGGTGTCCACGCCGGGGAACTTGACGAAGGGGAAGACGGCTTCCTTGACGCTGAAGTAAGGCGGCGTCACCTCCTTCGTCATGCCCTGGGACTTGAGCGACTGGCCGGCCATGCAACGCGCCGCCACCTTGGCCAGCTGGATGCCGGTGGCCTTGCTCACGTAAGGCACGGTGCGCGACGCGCGCGGGTTCACTTCGAGCACGTAAATGACGTCCTTGCCATCCTTCTGCTGGATCGCGAACTGCACGTTCATCAGGCCGACCACGTTCAGCGCTTCGGCCATGGCCGCGCTCTGGCGCTTGAGTTCGGCGATGGTGTCCTGGCTCAGGCTGTAGGGTGGCAGCGAGCAAGCCGAGTCGCCCGAATGCACGCCCGCCTGTTCGATGTGTTCCATCACGCCGCCGATCAGCGTGCCGCCTTCGGCGTCGCGGATGCAGTCGACGTCGCATTCGACCGCGTCGTTCAGGAAGCGGTCGAGCAGCACCGGCGAATCGTGGCTCACCTTGACGGCCTCGCGCATGTAGCGCTCGAGGTCGCGCTGCTCGTGCACGATTTCCATCGCGCGGCCGCCGAGCACGTAGCTGGGGCGCACGACCAGCGGGTAACCCAGTGCGGCGGCCTTCTCGAGCGCTTCAGGCTCGGCGCGTGCCGTCGCGTTCGGCGGCTGGCGCAGACCGAGGGTGTGCAGCAGTTGCTGGAAGCGCTCGCGGTCCTCTGCGGCGTCGATCATGTCCGGCGAGGTGCCGATGATCGGCACGCCGTTGGCTTCGAGGTCGAGCGCCAGCTTGAGCGGCGTCTGGCCGCCGTACTGCACGATCACGCCGATCGGCTTTTCCTTGTCGACAATCTCGAGCACGTCTTCGAGCGTCAGCGGCTCGAAGTACAGACGGTCGCTGGTGTCGTAGTCGGTCGACACGGTCTCGGGGTTGCAGTTGACCATGATGGTCTCGTAGCCGTCTTCGCGCAGGGCGAGTGCGGCATGCACGCAGCAGTAGTCGAACTCGATGCCTTGGCCGATGCGGTTGGGGCCGCCGCCGAGCACCATGATCTTCTTTCTGTCCGTCGGCGCGGCCTCGCACTCGTCTTCATAGGTCGAGTACATGTAGGCCGTGTTGGTCGCGAACTCAGCCGCGCAGGTGTCCACGCGCTTGTAGACCGGGCGCACGCCGAAGGCGCGGCGCTTCTCGCGGATCGCGGTGTCGGTGGTCTTCAACTGGCGCGCGAGGCGGCGGTCGGAGAAGCCCTTTTTCTTGAGCGCGAGCAGCGTGTCCTTGTCGATGTCGTCCAGCGACTTGGTTTCCAGCTCGAGCTCGATCTTCACGATCTCTTCGATCTGCACCAGGAACCACGGGTCGATCTTCGTCAGCGCAAAGACTTCGTCGACGGAGAGGCCCATGGCGAAGGCATCGCCCACGTACCAGATGCGCTCGGGGCCGGGCTCGCCCAGTTCCTTCTCGAGCACTTCGCGGTCCTGCGTCTTCTCGTTCAGGCCGTCGACGCCGACTTCGAGGCCCCGCAGGGCCTTCTGGAACGACTCCTGGAAGGTGCGGCCCATCGCCATCACTTCGCCCACAGACTTCATCTGCGTCGTCAGGCGCGAATCGGCCTGCGGGAATTTTTCGAAGGCGAAACGCGGGATCTTCGTGACCACGTAGTCGATCGAGGGCTCGAACGACGCCGGCGTGGCGCCGCCCGTGATGTCGTTGCGCAGTTCGTCGAGCGTGTAGCCCACCGCCAGCTTGGCCGCGACCTTGGCGATCGGGAAGCCCGTGGCCTTGGAGGCCAACGCCGACGAACGCGACACGCGCGGGTTCATCTCGATGACGACCATGCGGCCGTCCTTCGGGTTGATCGAGAACTGCACGTTCGAGCCGCCGGTGTCGACGCCGATCTCGCGCAGCACTGCGAGCGACGCATTTCGCAGGATCTGGTATTCCTTGTCGGACAGCGTCTGGGCGGGCGCCACGGTGATCGAGTCGCCGGTGTGCACGCCCATCGGGTCCAGGTTCTCGATCGAGCAGACGATGATGCAGTTGTCCGCCGTGTCGCGGACCACTTCCATCTCGTACTCCTTCCAGCCGAGCAGCGATTCCTCGATCAGCAGCTCGTTGGTCGGCGAGGCTTCCAGGCCGCGCTTGCAGATGGTCTCGAACTCTTCCGGGTTGTAGGCGATGCCGCCGCCGGTGCCGCCGAGCGTGAAGCTGGGACGGATCACGGTCGGGAAGCCGACGGTCTTCTGCACCGCCCAGGCCTCGTCCATCGAATGGGCGATGCCCGAGCGCGCCGAGCCCAGGCCGATCTTGGTCATCGCGTCCTTGAACTTCAGGCGGTCCTCGGCCTTGTCGATGGCCTCGGGCTTGGCGCCGATCAGCTCGACCTTGTACTTGTCGAGCACGCCGTGGCGCCAGAGGTCGAGCGCGCAGTTCAGCGCGGTCTGGCCGCCCATGGTCGGCAGGATCGCGTCGGGACGCTCCTTGGCGATGATCTTCTCGACCGTCTGCCAGGTGATCGGCTCGATGTACGTGACATCGGCCGTGTCCGGGTCGGTCATGATCGTCGCGGGGTTGCTGTTGATCAGAATGACCTTGTAGCCCTCTTCGCGCAGCGCCTTGCAGGCTTGCACGCCGGAGTAGTCGAACTCGCAGGCCTGGCCGATGATGATCGGGCCGGCGCCGATGATGAGGATGCTCTTGAGATCTGTGCGCTTAGGCATTCTTGTTTCCTGCTTTGTGCTTTTCCATCAATGCCGTGAAGCGATCGAACAGGTAGCAGATGTCGTGCGGGCCGGGCGAGGCTTCGGGGTGTCCCTGGAAGCAGAAGGCCGGCTTGTCGGTGCGGGCCAGGCCCTGCAGCGTGTTGTCGAACAGGCTGATATGCGTGGGGCGCAGCGTGGCCGGCAGCGAGGTCTCGTCGACCGCGAAGCCGTGGTTCTGGCTGGTGATGCTGACGCGGCCGTTGTCGAGGTCCTTCACCGGGTGGTTTGCGCCGTGGTGACCGAACTTCATCTTGAAGGTCTTCGCACCCGAGGCGAGCGCCATGATCTGGTGGCCCAGGCAGATGCCGAAGGTCGGGATGCCGGTCTCGATCAGTTCCTTGACGGCGCTGATCGCGTAGTCGCAAGGCTCCGGGTCACCCGGGCCGTTGGCCAGGAAGATGCCGTCGGGCTTGAGCTTGAGCACGTCGGCCGCGGGCGTCTGCGCAGGCACCACCGTGATGCGCGCGCCGCGCTGGGCGATCATGCGCAGGATGTTCTTCTTGACGCCGTAGTCGAAGGCGACGACGTGGAACTTCGGCGTGATCTGCACGCCGTAGCCCGAACCCAGCTTCCACTCGGTCTGGTTCCATTCGTAAGTCTGCTGCACCGACACGACCTTGGCGAGGTCCAGCCCGGCCATGCTCGGCGCGGCCTTGGCGGCGGCGATCGCCTTGTCGATCAGTGCCTGCGACACCGCTTCGCCCGCGGGGAGGCCCAGGATGCAGCCGTTCTGCGCGCCGTTCGTGCGCAGGTGGCGGGTCAGCTTGCGGGTGTCGATGTTGGCGATGGCGACCGTGTTGCCACGCACCAGGTACTCGCTGAGGGTCGCGGTCTGGCGGAAATTCGACGCCATCAGCGGCAGATCCTTGATGATCAGCCCGGCAGCATGGATCTTGTCGGCCTCGATGTCCTCCTCGTTGACGCCGTAGTTGCCGATGTGCGGATACGTGAGCGTCACGATCTGCTGGCAGTAACTCGGGTCGGTGAGGATTTCCTGGTAGCCGGTCATGGCGGTGTTGAACACCACTTCGCCGGCCGTGGAGCCAGTGGCTCCGATCGAGTTGCCGAGAAAGACCGTGCCGTCTGCGAGCGCCAGAATGGCGGGAGGGAAGGCTCCCTGAAGAGACAAAAGCACTGGGTTCTCCGGATGGATGACGCCCAAAGCGAACCCAAGTCACCCCATCGTGGGACGGGAAGGTTGCGGCTTTCGTCGAAAGTGAGGCTTGCGTGCGCTGTGGGCGGGGTGTGAGCGGGAAAGCCCCCGATTATAGCCGCCGCGCCCTCACCCTTCGAGGCTTGCGGCGCTCGCGTGCAGGCAGATCGCGGCCGCCGCCGCCACGTTCAGCGACTCCTCGCCGCCGGGCTGGGCGATGCGGATGCGGTGCGCGGCGCGTGCCTCCAGGGCGGGCGAGACGCCCTGCCCTTCGTGGCCCATCAACCAGGCGCAAGGGTGCGGCAGTGCCGCCTTGTGCAGCCACTCGCCCTGGTGCGAGCTGGTAGCGACCAGCGGCACCCGCAGCCCGTCGAGCAGGTCGATGTCCGCCCCTTCGATCAGCCGCAGGCCGAAGTGCGCGCCCATGCCGGCGCGCAGCACCTTGGGCGCCCACAGCGCGGCCGTGCCCTTGAGCGCCACCACCTGCGTGAAGCCGAAGGCCGCGGCGCTGCGCAGCACCGAGCCGACGTTGCCGGCGTCCTGCAGACGGTCGAGTACCACCGTCGGCGCGTCGGGCTGCAGTTCCGGGCGCATCGGCAAGTGCAGCACGAAGCCCATCGGTGCCGGCGATTCCAGGCCGCTTGCGGCCGCCAACAGCGCATCGGCCACGACGACGGTCTTGTCGGCTGCAGCGGCCCACTCGAGCTGTGCCTGCGGCCAGAACGATTCGGCTAAGACCGCCAGCGCGGGGCGCACGCCGCGCACCAGCGCCGCCCGGCATAGGTGATCGCCCTCGAGCCAGACGCGGCCCAGCTTGCGATAGGCGCCGGGGTCCTGCGCGAGCTTGCGCAGGTCCTTGAGCAGCGGGTTGTCGCGCGAGCTGATGTGGGTCGTTTCGGGTTGGCTCATGGGCCGACCCGGATGTCGACCGCCAGTTGCACGCCGTCGCCGTACAGCACCGTGGTCACCGGCAGATCCATCGGCGCCGGGGCTGATGCGATCGCCGCGGCACGCGCGAGCGCTGCCGCGACCGGCGAGAAGGAACGCCGGTGATGCACGCACGCGCCGTGACGTTTCAGCGCTTCGAGATGCTCCGGGGTGCCATAGCCTTTGTGGCCCGCAAATCCGTAGTGCGGAAATTCCAGATGCAGTTCCTCGCAGAGTCGGTCGCGGTGCACCTTGGCCAGGATCGACGCCGCCGAAATAGCCTTGACCCGCGCATCGCCCTTGACGATGGCCTCGGCCAGCACGTCGAGGGTCGGTAGCCGGTTGCCATCGACCAGCACCTTGGCCGGCTTCAGCCGCAGGCCTTCGACGGCCCGCCGCATGGCGATCATGGTGGCCTGCAGGATGTTGTGCGTGTCGATCTCTTCCACCGTGGCATGCGCCACCGAGCAGCACAGCGCCTTCGCCAGAATCTGGTCGTTGAGTCGCTCGCGCTGCAGCGCCGTCAGCGTCTTCGAATCGGCCAGGCCGCGGATGTGCCGGCGATCGTCGAGGATCACCGCTGCGGCCACCACCGGTCCGGCGAGCGGACCGCGTCCGGCCTCGTCCACACCGGCCAGCAGGCCGGGCACGTCCCAGCGCAGGGCGGCCTGCTCAGCCTTCAAGAACTTGCTGGATCGCATCGGCACAAAGCGTCGGGGTGTCGCGCAGCAGTTCGGTATGCAGCGCAGCGAATCGTTGTTGCAGGGCCTCCACTTTGGCCGGCTCGGCCAGCCATTGCAAGGTGGCCGCAGCAAGGGCCTGAGGCGTGGCCGCTTCCTGCAGCAGCTCGGGCACCACGAAGTCGCTGCAGAGAATGTTCGGCAGGCCGACCCACGGCTGAAGCTGCTGCCGGTGCATGAGGTGCCACGACACGCGGTTCATGTTGTAGGCGATGACCATCGGCCGCTTGAAGAGCGCCGCTTCGAGCGTGGCTGTGCCGCTGGCGATCAGCGTTGCATCGCAAGCCGCCAAGGCGGTGTGCGAGCGGCCGTCGAGCAACTGAACCTTGCCGGCCATGCCACTGGCTTTCAGCGCTTCATCGATCTCGGCCCGCAGGCCCGGGATCACCGGCGCGATGAAACGAACGTCCGGCTGCAGCCGATGCATGAGCGCCGCCGCCTGGAAGAAGCGTGACGCAAGGTAGCGCACTTCGGAACGCCGGCTGCCGGGCAGCAGTGCCACGACGCGTGCGGCAGGGTCGAGGTCGAGCGCCATGCGAGCGGCCAGGCGGTCTGGCTGCATGGGAATCACGTTGGCCAGCGGATGGCCCACGTAGCTGGCGGACACGCCCTGCTCCGCCAGCAGAGCGGGCTCGAAGGGAAAGATGCACAGCACGTGGTCAGCCGCAGCCCGGATCTTCTCGATGCGGTCGGCGCGCCAGGCCCAGATCGACGGGCAGATGAAATGCACCGTCTTCATGCCGCGGCCACGCAGCCCGGCCTCCAGCTCGAGGTTGAAATCGGGTGCGTCGATGCCGATGAAGAGATCGGCCCAGTCGCGCAGCAAGCGCGACTTCAGCTGGCGACGGATGCCGGCGATTTCGGCGTAGTGGCGCAGCACCTCGATGTAGCCGCGTACCGCCAGTTTCTCCTGCGGCCACCAGCTGTCGAAGCCCCGCGCCAGCATCTGCGGGCCGCCGATGCCGGCCGCGTGCATGCCAGGCCAGCGCGCGCGCAGCCCGTCGAGCAGAAGGCCCGCCAGCAGATCACCCGAAGGCTCACCGGCGACCATCGCGAACTGCCGCGTTGCTGCGTCGACCATGCCGTGCGTGCTCAGCGCGCGATGCCGCTGACGGAGGTGGCGAGGAAGGTGTCCATCAACGTCGCGTCCGCTGCAACCTCGGGCGCATCGGCACCCAGCGCTGCGATCGCTGCGCGTGCTTCTTCGAGCGTTTTGCCCTGGCGGTAGATCAGTTTGTGCATCTCCCGGATGGCGGCAATGCGACCCGCCGAGAAATCGCGACGGCGCAAGCCCACGAGGTTCACGCCACGCACGGCCAGGGGGTTGCCGTCGACCACCATGAAAGGCGGAACGTCTTTGCCCACATGGCTGGCGAAACCGATCATCGCGTGGGCACCGATGCGCATGCGCTGCAGCACGCCCGTGAGGCCGCCGATCGTGACCCAGTCGCCCACCTCCACGTGCCCCGCGAGCGTGGCGTTGTTCGCCATCGTCACCTGGTTGCCGACCTGGCAATCGTGCGCGATGTGCACGTAGGCCATGATCCAGTTGTCGTCGCCGATGCGGGTCACGCCGCCATCCTGGACGGTACCGAGGTTGAAGGTGCAGAACTCGCGGATCGTGTTGCGGTCGCCGATCACCAGTTCAGTCGGCTCGCCCGCGTACTTCTTGTCTTGCGGCGCGGCACCCAGCGATGCGAACTGGAAAACCCGGTTGTCGCGGCCGATGGTCGTGCACCCCTCCACGACGCAATGCGCGCCGATGGTGGTGCCAGCGCCGATCTGGACGGCTGCACCGATGACCGCGTACGGCCCGACCACGACCGAGGCATCGAGCTCGGCCTTCGGATCGACGATCGCCGTCGGGTGAACCTGCGTCATCCCTTGCGGCACCTCAGTTGATCTGGCGCATCGCGCACATCAACGTCGCCTCGCAGGCGAGCTCGCTGCCGACCATCGCGCGGCCCTTGAACTTCGAGATGCCGGCCTTCATGCGTTCGATCTCGACCTCCAGCGTGAGCTGGTCGCCAGGCTCCACCGGGCGCTTGAACCGGGCACCGTCGATGGCCGCGAAGTAATAGACCGTGTTGTCGTCGGGCACGATGTCGAGCGACTTGAAGGACAGCAGCGCCGCCGCCTGCGCCATGGCTTCGAGCATCAGCACGCCCGGCATCACCGGGCGATGTGGAAAGTGCCCGTTGAAGAAGGGCTCGTTCATTGTCACGTTCTTCAGCGCCGTGATGCGCTTGCCCTTTTCCATGTCGAGCACGCGGTCCACCAGCAGAAAGGGGTAGCGGTGTGGGAGCAGTTTGAGAATCTGGTGGATATCGAGCGTCGTCGTCATAGTTTTTCTATCCTGCATCGTCTTTTTTTTCCAGCGCCTTCAGCCGGTCGCGCAGACCGTGCAATTGCTTCAGCGTGGCGGCATTTTTTTCCCAGGCGGCATTGTCGTCGATGGGAAACACACCCGTGTACTGCCCGGGCTTGAGGATCGAACGAGTCACCACCGTGGCCGCCGAGATGTGCACGCCGTCGGCGAGGGTGAGGTGGCCGAGCACGATCGCCCCGCCGCCCACGGTGCAATGCGCGCCGATCACGGCGCTCCCCGCCACGCCGACGCATCCGGCCATGGCGGTGTGTTTGCCGACGCGCACGTTGTGACCGATCTGGATCAGGTTGTCGAGCTTGACGCCGTCGTCGATGACCGTGTCTTCCAGCGCGCCGCGGTCGATGCAGGTGTTCGCGCCGATCTCCACGTCGTCCCCGATGCGCACCGCGCCGAGCTGCTCGATCTTCACCCAGGCCCCTTCATGCGGTGCCAGCCCGAACCCGTCGGCGCCGATGACCACGCCCGGATGCAACAGGCAGCGTGCGCCGATATGGCAATCCTCACTGACCGTCACACGCGACTTCAGCACCGTGTCGGCGCCCACATGGGCGCCCCGCTCGATCACGCACAAGGCCCCAATGGCGGCGCTGGGGTGCACCACGGCCTCAGCATGAATCACAGCGCTCGGATGCACCAACACCGGCTCGGGACGCGCATGCGCCCGCTTCCAGAACTGCGTCAGTCGAGCAAAGTACAGGTAGGGATCGGGTGCGACGATAAACGCGCCGCGCGAGGCGGCAAGCTCGCGCATGGCGGGCGACACGATCACGCAGGCGGCGCGCGATGAGGCCAGTTCCTTGCGGTATTTCGGGTGGCTCAGGAAGCTGAGCTCGTCGCCAGTGGCGGTCTGCAGGGGCGCCAGCCGTTCGATGGAGGTTTCGCGCTCGCCGGTGAGCTCGCCCCCCAGGGCATCGACGATCGCTCCGAGCCGCAGGGCCACACCGGTGCGGCTACTTGCCGCCGTTGGCTGCAGCAGGCGCGGAGGACGCGGCGTTCAGCGCCTTGATCACCTTCTCGGTGATATCGTGCTTCGGGTTGATGTAGATCGCTTCCTGCAGGATCGCGTCGTACTTCTCGGCCTCGGCCACCTGCCGGACCACGCGATTGGCGCGATCGTAGACCTGCTGCAACTCTTCGTTCTTGCGCGCGTTGAGATCTTCCTGGAACTCACGGCGCCGACGCTGGAACTCGCGGTCCTGGTCGACCAAAGCGCGTTGGCGTTGGGTCCGCTGGGTCTCGGGCAAGGTGGGCGCTTCGCGCTCGAACTTTTCCGAGGCCGTCTTCAAGGCTTCGCCCAGGGCTGCGACGTCACGCTCGCGCTTGAGGAATTCCGTCTCCAGCTTGGCTTGAGCAGCCTTCGCCGGCTGGGCTTCGCGCAGCACGCGGTCGGGATTCACGAAACCGATGCGGAAGGTCTCTGGGGTCTGGGCATGCACCGCCACCGAGCTGAGCAGGGAAAGGAGCAGCGCGCCAGCGACGCGGTACGGATGAGTCATCAGAAAGACGTGCCAATCTGGAATTGGAAGCTCTGCATTCTATCCTTGTAGACGGGATTGGCCGGGTCGGTGGTGGTGTCCTCTTCCTTCTGGGAACGGACGGGTTTGGCATAGGCCACTCGCAGCGGGCCCAACGGCGAAATCCAGCTGATGCCGACGCCGACGGAGGCGCGGATCTTCTTCTGGGCTGCCCATTGCGCGTCCGTCTGGTTCTTGCGGTCCGTGAAGACGTTGCCGGCGTCGAAGAAGCCGAAGAGCCGCAAAGTGCGGTCGTTGCCCGCACCCGGGAACGGCGTGCTCAACTCGGCGTTGAAGATCGCCTTCTTGGTACCGCCGAGGGCCGCTTCGGTGACCGTGTCGCGGGGACCCAGCGAGTTCTGCTCGAAGCCGCGGATCGACCCCAGGCCACCGGCATAGAAGTTCTTGAAGATCGGATAGGTGCTGCCGCTCAACGCCTTGCCGTAGCCGACTTCGCCATTGATCGCCAGGGTGTACTGCTTGCTGAGCGGGAAGTACTGCTGGTACTGGTAGCTGCTCTTGATGTACTTCAAGTCGCCACCGGCGCCCCATTCCACGTTGGCGCGCTGCAAGCGGCCCGTGGTCGGGACCAGCGCGCTGTCGCGGTCGTCGCGCGCCCACCCGATGGTCAACGGAATGCCCCATTTGCTGTCATCGGTACAGCTCGTGATGACGCCCGACGCATTGGGCTGGCAGCCGAAGTAGTCGCGATAAGCCTGCGGTGTTGCAACCGCCACATTGGAACCGGGCTGGAAGTTGAAGCGTTCGAGCCCGGCTCCGAAGAAGACGGTATCGACCTCGCTGAACGGCACGCCGAACTTGATGCTGCCGCCTTCGCTGACCAGCTTGTAGTCGCCGTCGACGGTGTAGTAAGGACGGGTGGTCTGGTGGAAGAGACTGAAGGTGCGGGAAATGCCGTCCGAGGTGAAGTACGGGTCGGTCGCGGTCAGCGAGATCGTGCGGTAGTACTTGCTGGTGTTGACCTGCAAGCCCAGGAAGTTGCCCGATCCGAACACGTTCTCTTGCGAGATGCCGAAGGTCAGCGACACTTTTTCGGAACTGGAGAAGCCGGCGCCCAGCTGAAGCGACCCGGTGGGCTTCTCGGCCACGGTCACCGTCAGGTCGACCTGGTCGGGCGAACCCGCCACTTCCTGGGTGTCGACGTTCACGTCCGTGAAGAAGCCCAGGCGGTCGACCCGGTCGCGCGACAGCTTGATCTTGTCGCCGTCGTACCAGGAGGCCTCGTACTGACGGAATTCGCGCCGGATCACTTCGTCGCGGGTGCGGTTGTTGCCGCCGACGCTCACGCGGCGCACATAGACGCGACGCGCGGGCTCGGCCTGCAGCACGAGTTGCACGCGGTTGTTGACGCGGTCGATCTCCGGCTGCGACTCGACGCGCGCGAAGGCATAGCCAAAGGTCCCGAAGTAGTCGGTGAATGCCTTGGTCGTCGCGGTCAACTGCTCGCCGTTGTACGGCTCGCCGGGCTTGATCGTCACCAGCGACTTGAATTCTTCTTCGCGGCCGAGGTAGTTGCCTTGCAGCTTCACGCCCGACACCACGAACTTCTCGCCTTCGGTGATGTTGACGGTGACGGACAAGTCCTGCCGGTCCGGCGAAATGGCGACCTGCGTCGAATCGATGCGGAACTCGAGATAGCCGCGCGTCAGGTAGTACGAGCGCAGCGTCTCCAGGTCGGCATTCAGCTTGGCGCGGGAGTACTGGTTCGACTTGGTGTACCAGCTCATCCAGCCACCGCTGTCCTGGTCGAACAGGCCGAGAAGCGTCGACTCGCTGAAGGCCTTGTTGCCGACCACGCGCACTTCACGAATGCGGGCCGAATCGCCTTCGGTCACGGTGAAGGTCAAATTCACCCTGTTGCGCTCGATCGGCGTGACGGTCGTCACGACCTCGGCGTTGTAGAGACTGCGGCTCACGTACTGGCGCTTGAGCTCCTGCTCGGCGCGGTCGGTCAGCGCCTTGTCGTAAGGCCGGCCGTCGGCCAGGCCCACTTCACGCAGTGCCTTCTGAAGCGCTGCCTTGTCGAATTCTTTGGTGCCGACGAAATCGACGTCGGCGACGGTCGGGCGTTCCTCGACGATCACCACCAGCACCCCGCTGTTGACGTCGAGGCGTACGTCCTTGAACAGACCCAGCTCGAACAATGCACGGATCGCGGCCGAGCCGCGTTCGTCGTTGTAGGTGTCACCCACGCGCAGCGGCAGCGAGGCGAAGATCGTCCCCGGTTCGACGCGTTGCAGACCTTCGACCCGGATGTCGCGGACGGTGAAGGGTTCGATGGCCCAGGCCGCCGTGGCGGCGAGCGTGGTGGCGATGAGCGCGGCCACGCTGCGCAGACGGAAGCGACTGTTAGAAGTGTTCATGAGTGAGTTGCTCCGGCGCACGAAGGGCCGGCGAGAGTTAACCAAAGAGCCCGAAGAGCCGGTTGACGTCGTTGAAGAGCGCGATGGACATCATCACCAGCAACAACGCCACCCCTCCCCGCTGCAGCCGTTCCATCCACGCATCAGACACGCTTCTGCCGGTCAGGCCTTCCCAAAGATAATACATCAGGTGTCCGCCATCGAGGACCGGCAGCGGCATGAGGTTCAGCACCCCCAGGCTCACGCTGATGAGCGCCAGGAAGACCAGGTATTGGGTGAAGCCGAGGCTGGCCGATTTGCCCGCATAGTCGGCGATGGTGAGGGGCCCGCTGAGGTTCTTGAGCGAGGCTTCACCGATCACCATCTTGCCCATCATGCGCACGGTGAGCGCCGACACCTCCCAGGTGCGCACCACCCCGCGCCACAGACCGTCGACAGGGCCCTGCCGCACGGTCAGCATGGCCGGCGGCGCGCCCACGTAGGCGGCGATGCGTCCGACTGTCGTGCCGTTGTCCTCGCGGACCTCCGGCGTCACGTCGACGGTCATCTCGCGCCCCGCGCGCACGATCTGCCAGGGTTGCGTCCGCGGTTGGTTCCCGTCGACCGACGCCCGAATGAGTTCGCGCAATTGCTGGCCGTCGACCACGGCGGTCGACCCGACGGCACGGACCAGATCGCCCTGCCGCAGGCCGGCACGCTCCGCCGGGCCGCCGGCCACCAGCTCGCCGAGCTCGGGTCGCGTCAGCGGCGAGATGACGCCGATCTTGCGGAACAGCTGGGCGTCGGCGTCCTTCGCTTCGAGCCGGCTCAACGGCAACACGAGGGTGCGCGCCGGGCGACCGCCCTCGCCCGCCACTTCCATCGTGAGGTCGCGGCCGTCGAGCGCGCCTCGAGTCATGCGCCAGCGCAGGTCTTCGAAGGACGCCACCGGTGCCAGGTCGCCGTCGAAGCCGGCACGTGTGATTTGCTCGCCGCCCTGCACGCCGGCCTGCTCGGCCAGTGATGCCGCCACGGGCCGCCCCAACACGGCCGCAGGCTCCTGCACGCCGATCCAGTTGACCACGGCATAGAGCGCGACCGCCAGCAGCAGGTTGGCCAGCGGGCCGGCCGCAACGATCGCCGCGCGCGACCGCAGCGGCTGGGTGTTGAAGGCAAGATGGCGCTCTTCCGGCGGCACAGGCGCTTCGCGCTCGTCGAGCATGCGAACGTAGCCGCCCAGCGGGAAGGCGCCGATGACGAATTCCGTGTCCTGGCCCGGCCGTTGGCGCTTCGGCTTCCAGCGGACCAGCGTGTGGCCGAAGCCGACCGAAAAGCGCAGCACCTTGACGCCGCAGGCCACCGCGACGCGGTAGTGGCCGTACTCGTGCACGGCGATCAGCAGACCGAGCGCGACGACGAAGGCGAGAACCGTGAGCATCGAGGACTCCCTGGTGTGGTGAGCGTGAAAGACAACGGGGCCGTAGCCCGTTCAGGCCGCGAAACGCATCGCCGCGGCGTTGGCGGCGGAACGCGCCATGGCATCGATCGCCAGCAGGTCGGCCAGCGATGCAGGCTTCGAGGGGGCGACTGCCTCCAAAGTTTCCAGGTTCACCGCATGAATGCGGTCGAAACGAAGCCGCCCGTCGAGAAAAGCCTGGACCGCGACCTCGTTGGCGGCGTTCAAAACCGCCGTCGTTCCGGGGGCTGACCGCAAGGCGTGCCACGCGAGGGCCAATCCGGGGAAGAGCGCGTCGTCGGGCGCATCGAAGGTCAACGCGCCCATGGTGCGGAAGTCGAGACGCGCAGCACCGCTCTCGATGCGCTCCGGCCAAGCCAGGCCCACCGCGATCGGCACGCGCATGTCGGGGGTGCCGAGCTGCGCGATCACCGAGGCATCGGTGAACTGCACCATCGAGTGCACCACGCTCTGCGGATGGATGACCACCTCGATCTGCTCCGGCGTGACGCCGAACAGATGACGCGCCTCGATCACCTCGAGCGCCTTGTTCATCATGGTCGCCGAGTCGACGGAGATCTTTCTCCCCATCACCCAGTTGGGGTGCGCGCAGGCCTGCTCCGGCGTCACGCTTGCCAGCGTGTCGGCCTGGCGCGTGCGGAACGGGCCGCCCGAGGCCGTGAGGATGATCTTGTCGATGCGCTGCGCCCAGGTGCCCGGGTCTTCGGGCAACGATTGGAAGATGGCGGAGTGTTCGCTGTCGATGGGCAGTAGCGTCGCGCCGCCCGATCGCACGGTGTCCATGAACAGCTCGCCGCCCACCACGAGCGCCTCCTTGTTCGCCAGCAGCAGCCGCTTGCCGGTCCGCGCCGCCGCCAGGCACGGCGCAAGGCCTGCCGCGCCGACGATCGCCGCCATCACGCTGTCGACCTCCTCGTGCGCAGCGATGGCTTCCAGCGCACCCTCGCCTTCCAGCACGCGCGTCGACAAGCCGTTGTCGCGCAACAGTGCCGCCAGTCGTTCGGCATGCGGCGCACTGGCCATCACCGCGAAGCGTGGGGTGAAGCGTGCGCACTGCGCGAGCATGTCGTCGACCTTCGTGGCGGCCGAGAGGGCGAACACCTCGAAACGCTCCGGGTGCCGGGCGATGACGTCCAGCGTGCTGACGCCGACCGAACCGGTCGAGCCGAGCACCGTGACGCGTTGTCGTGCCACCGGGTTCACAGCGACGCCAGCATCATGGCGATCGGCAGGGTGGACAGCAGTGCGTCGACCCGATCGAGCACGCCACCATGGCCCGGCAACAGGTTGCTGCTGTCCTTGGCACCGGCGCTGCGCTTGACGAGCGACTCGACCAGGTCGCCGACAACGCTCATCGCCGCGAGGAACAGCACGCCGATCAGCAGCAGCCACCAACCGCGTTCGGCCAGCCGTGTGTACACGCTGGCGACCGTGGCCTGTGCCGACGCGTCGGCCCACACCCAGGCCAGCGCGAGCACCAGCACACCGACCATTCCGCCCCACACGCCTTCCCAGCTCTTGCCTGGGCTGATCGACGGCGCGAGCTTGTTGCGCGTGAACTTCAAGCCGAAGCGACGGCCCGCGAAATAGGCAAAGACGTCGGCCACCCAGACCAGGACCAGCAACGACAGCAGGAAGTTGATGCCCCACATGCGCGCCTGCACGGCCGCCATCCAGGCCACCCACAGGGCCAGCAGCCCACCGACCAGACGGACGGCGCGCGGGATTCGCGGCCAGCCCGGCACGGCGCCACGCAACAGCAGCGCGCCGCCCAGCACCCAGGCCGCGCTCGCCGCCAGCCAGACACCCATCAAACGTTGTTCGAGCAGCCCGAGCCACCAGGACAGCAGGCACAGCACCACCATCTCGATGCCGAGGAACACGGACATGCGCGGACCGTAGCCGTTGAGCCGGCCCCATTCCCAGGCGGCCGCGCCGATCATCACCAGCATGACGCAGGCGAAGGGCGTGGCGGACGGGTAGAAGAGCGCCGGCAGCAGGATCGCCAGCAGCACCACCGCGGTGATGATTCGTTGCTTGAGCATCAGGCGATCTGCCGGTCGGTGGGTGAGGCGTTCAGTTGCGCGGAGGTCTTGCCGAAGCGCCGTTCGCGGTTCTGGTAAGCGGCGATCGCGTCATCGAGCGCCTTCTCGTCGAATTCTGGCCACAGCTTGTCGCTGAAGAAGAGTTCCGAATAGGCGCTCTGCCACAGCAGGAAATTCGACAGACGCTGCTCACCGCCTGTGCGAATGAACAGGTCTGGATCGGGCACGTGGGACAGCGCCATGGCACGGTCGAGGTTGGCCTCGGTCAGCGGCTCACCCCGTCGCGCGAGATCCGCGGCGGCTCGCGCGATATCCCATCGACCGCCATAGTTGAAGCACACGTTCAGCACCAGCCGATGGTTCTGTGCCGTGGCTGCTTCGGCCTGCAGCAGGCCGCCCACCATCTTGTCGGACAAGCCGCCGCGTTCGCCCACGAAGTGCAGCTGGACACCATCGTCCTTGAGCTTCGGAACCTCACGCGCCAATGCACCGACCATCAATTCCATGAGGCCGGAGACTTCTTCGACGGGACGATTCCAGTTCTCGGAAGAGAACGCGAAGACCGTGAGCACGCCGACGCCCCGGTCGGCACATGCCGTGACGCAACGCCGGAGCGATTCCACGCCCTGCTTGTGTCCCGCGACGCGCGGCAGGAAGCGCCGCGTCGCCCAGCGCCCGTTGCCATCCATGACGATGGCAATGTGGTGAGGCACCGCGGGCGATGCGCTCATCAGACTGCCATGATCTCGGCTTCCTTGGCCGCGATCAGGCGGTCGATCTCGGCGATGTGCCGGTCGGTGACCTTCTGGATCTCGGCTTCGGCGCGCTTCTGGTCGTCTTCCGACGCCAGCTTGTCCTTCACGAGTTTCTTGACCGCTTCGTTCGCATCGCGGCGCAAGTTGCGCGTGGCGATCTTGGCGCTCTCGCCTTCGTTGCGGACCAGCTTGGTCATTTCCTTGCGACGCTCTTCGCTCATGGCGGGCAGCGGCACACGGATGAGTTCGCCCATCGACGCCGGGTTCAGGCCCAGGTCGCTCTCGCGAATGGCCTTCTCGATCTTGGCACCCATGCCCTTTTCCCAGGGCTGGACGCTGATGGTGCGCGAATCGAGCACAGAGACGTTCGCCACCTGGCTCAGCGGCACCGTCGAGCCGTAGTAGTCGACGTGGATCGAATCGAGCAGCGCCGGGTTGGCGCGGCCGGTCCGGATCTTGGTGAGGTTGTTCTGGAAAGCGGCGATCGACTGGTTCATCTTGGTGTCGGTCGCACTGCGGATGTCTGCAATGGTCATGTCAGGGTCTCCTCAAGCGTGAACCAAGGTGCCTTCGTCCTCGCCCATCACGACGCGCTTGAGCGCGCCGTGCTTGAAGATCGAGAACACCTTGATCGGCAGCTTCTGGTCGCGGCACAGCGCGAACGCGGTGGCGTCCATGATGCCGAGGTTTTGCGAGATCGCTTCGTCGAAGCTCAGCGTCGCATAGCGGGTCGCGGTCGGGTCCTTCTTCGGGTCGGCGGTGTAGACGCCGTCGACCTTGGTCGCCTTGAGCACCAGCTCGGCGCCGATCTCGGCACCGCGCAGCGCGGCGGCGGTGTCGGTGGTGAAGAAAGGGTTGCCCGTTCCGGCGGCGAAGATCACGACCTTGCCCTCTTCGAGGTACTGCAAGGCCTTGGGGCGGACATAGGGCTCCACCACCTGCTCGATGGCGATCGCGGACATCACGCGGGCGATCAGGCCCTGCTTGTCCATGGCGTCGGCCAGCGCGAGCGCGTTCATCACCGTCGCGAGCATCCCCATGTAGTCGGCGGTCGCACGGTCCATCCCGACCGAGCCGCCCGCCACGCCGCGGAAGATGTTGCCGCCGCCGATGACGACCGCCACTTCCACGCCCAGGTTCACGACCTCGGCCACCTCCTGCACCATCCGGACGATGGTCGCGCGGTTGATGCCGAAGGCGTCGTCGCCCATCAGCGCCTCACCCGACAGCTTCAACAAGATTCGCTTGTGGGCTGGGCGGGCATCGGGCATGGGCAATTCCTTGGAGTGGTGAGCGGGGCGAGTGTAAGACGGAGCGGTCGAAAAACGGCGGCGCGGCATGCGCGCCGCCGTGCAGGCAGGCAGACTCAGGCGGCAGCCTTGGCGGCAGCGACCTGCGCTGCCACTTCGGCCGCGAAGTCGTCCACCTTCTTCTCGATGCCTTCACCCACGACGTAGAGCGTGAAGCCCTTGATCGTAGTGTCGACAGCCTTGAGCATCTGCTCGACCGTCTGCTTGTCGTTCTTGACGAACGGCTGGTTGTGCAGCGAGACCTCCTTGAGGTACTTCTGCACGCCGCCTTCGATGCGCTTGGCAACGATGTCGGCCGGCTGCGTCTTCTTGCCTTCGGCTTCGGCGGTCTTGCGGTCTTCCTCGGCCTTGCCGGCGGCGACGGCGCGCTCTTTTTCGATCAGGTCGGCGGGGACATCGTTGCTTGAAATGGCAACCGGCTTCATGGCGGCGATGTGCATGGCCACGTCCTTGGCGGCGGCGTCGTCACCTTCGAATTCCACCATCACGCCGATGCGCGTGCCGTGCAGGTACGACGCCAGCTTGGCCGTACCGCCGAAATGCTTGAAGCGGCGGAAGCTCATGTTCTCGCCGATCTTGCCGATCAGGCCCTTGCGCACGTCTTCGAGCGTCGGGCCGAAACCGTCCTGCTCGTAGGGCAGCGCGCCCAGAGCGGCGATGTCAGCCGGGTTGTTCTTGGCGACCAGCATCGCAGCGGCGTTGGCCAGTGCGAGAAAGCTGTCGTTCTTGGTGACGAAGTCGGTTTCGCAGTTGATCTCGATCATGCCGCCGGCATCGCCGTCGACGAAGGCCGTGACCACGCCTTCAGCCGTGATGCGGCCCGATGCCTTGCCGGCCTTGTTGCCGAGCTTGATGCGCAGCAGTTCTTCGGCCTTTTCCATGTTGCCGTCGGCCTCAGTGAGCGCCTTCTTGCATTCCATCATGGGCGCGTCGGTCTTTGCGCGCAGTTCTCCCACCATGCTTGCGGTGATTGCAGCCATTGTTCGTTCTCCGTATTCAAAAATCAGATCAAAAAAAGGGGCCACAAAGCCCCTTCTTCAAGGCTCACGCGGATGCGATCAGGCGGAAGCGCCTTCTTCGACTTCCACGAATTCGTCGCTGCCGGCTTCCTGCACCGCCTTGACCACGTCGTTGCCCGCATTGTTGCGGCCTTCGATGATCGCGTCGGCGATACCGCGGGCGTACAGCATGACGGCCTTCGACGAGTCGTCGTTGCCGGGGATGACGTAGTCGATGCCTTCGGGCGAGTGGTTGGAGTCGACCACGCCGATCAGCGGGATGCCCAGCTTCTTGGCTTCGGCCACGGCGATCTTGTGGAAGCCCACGTCGATCACGAAGATGGCATCGGGCAGCGCGGTCATGTCCTGGATGCCGCCGATGTCCTTCTCGAGCTTCTCGATTTCGCGCGAGAAGGTCAGTTGCTCCTTCTTGCTCAGGGCATCGAGGCCGGCTTCTTGCTGCGCCTTCATTTCCTTCAGGCGCTTGATCGACGTCTTGACCGTCTTGAAGTTGGTCAGCATGCCGCCGAGCCAACGCGTGTCAACGAAGGGCACGCCGGCGCGGCGGGCTTCGGCAGCCACGATCTCACGGGCCTGGCGCTTGGTGCCGACCATCAGGATGGTGCCGCGGTTGGCGGTGAGCTGCTTCGCGTACTTCGTCGCGTCCTGGAACATCGGAAGCGACTTTTCCAGGTTGATGATGTGAATCTTGTTGCGATGGCCGAAGATGAACGGGGCCATCTTGGGGTTCCAGAAGCGGGTTTGGTGGCCGAAATGGACACCGGCTTCCAGCATTTCGCGCATGGTGGTCGACATAGGAATAACTCCAAAGGTTGGGTCTAAAATCCAGCCCGTTTCGCAGCCTCTGTTTGGAGGACGCGACACCTTGAGTGGGCTGGTTTGCGGATGTGTTTGCGCCGTGGCGTACTCGGGAAATCCCGCTCGGCGAAACCCAAAGAGTATAGCACGCACGCCCTCTGCGCCCTCCCCGACGCGCCGACCGACTGGATGCAGCTTGGCGCAAAGCCCAAGCGGCGCGTGCGCTGCAACAATAGTGCCCTGCGCTGCGGCCGCGTCTTGCGGTCGGCGCCAGCCATTCTTTCATCGAAGATCCAATGAAAATCGCGATCGTGGGCGCCGGCATTATCGGCGTCACCACCGCCTGGGAACTGGCCTGCGACGGCCATGAAGTCACCGTCTTCGAGCGCCGCGGTGCCGCCGCGGAAGAATCCAGCTTCGCCAATGCCGGTGTCGTCGCACCCGGTTACGTCACACCCTGGGCTGCGCCCGGTATGCGGATGAAAGTCCTGCGATCACTGCTTTCGAACCACGGCGCGATCAAGGTGCGCTGGCCGCTCACGGCGCGCGACCTGCGCTGGATGTCTCAGTGGCAGCGCGCCTGCAAGCTCGAAACCTACCTGGCCAACCGCGCACGCATGCAACGCCTGGCCTTCTACAGCCGCACCCGGCTCCACGAGATCACGGAAGCCCGTGAGCTGAGTTACGAGCGCAGCGACGGCTACCTCGTGCTGCTGCGCTCGAAGCGCGAGCGCAAGCTGGTGCAACCGGGCTTGGAGGTGCTGCGCGGCGCCGGCAGCGTGTTCCGCGAGATCGACGCCGACGAGGCCCGGAAGCTCGAGCCTGCCCTGAGCACCGACACCGAGCTCGCCGGCGCCATCCACCTGCCCGAGGACGAGGTGGCGAACTGCCGCCAGTTCGCCTTGCTGCTCAAGCGCGAGGCCGAGGCGTTGGGCGCGCAGTTCCATTTCAACTGCGACATCGCGCCGATGAGCCGCGCGGCACCGCGCTCGCTCTCGCTGGCCACCGGCTCCGATGCCGTCTCCTACGACGCCGTCGTGGTCTGCGCCGGCGTGGCATCGGCCGCGCTGCTGCGCCCGCTGGGCATTCGCATGCCTCTGGCGCCGGTATACGGCCACTCGGTGACGGCCCAGATACGCGAACCGCTCAACGCGCCGCGCAGCGCTGTGATGGATGAGCGCTACAAGGTCGCCATCTCACGGATGGGCCTGCGGGTCCGCGTGGCCGGCAGCGCAGAGATCGGCGGCTCTCTTGACACGATGAATCCGGCGGCATTGCAGACGCTCTACAAGGTACTGCACGACTGGTTTCCCGGCGCGGCCACGCTGCAGACCGGTGTCCAGCAGTGGAAAGGTGCGCGGCCGATGCTTCCCGACGGCCCGCCGGTGATCGGGCCGAGCGGCGTGCCGGGCGTCTGGCTCAACCTGGGCCATGGCTCGAGCGGCTGGGCGCTTTCGTGCGGAAGCGCCCGCGTGCTGGCCGACCTCGTGGCCGGACAGGACGCCGGGATCGATCTGGAAGGCCTGGGTGTCGAACGGCTGCGCTGAGCGCCGACGCGGTCGCACAATCGTCGACATGCAACGCATCACCGCCGAAACCGACGCGCCGCTCTTCGACATTGCCGCGACGCGCCGCATCGAGCAAGCCGCTTCAGCCGCGTTGCCGCCTCATACGCTGATGCAACGGGCCGGGCGCGCCGTCGCCAGGCTCGCCATGGCCCTGGCACCCGACGCACGCACGATCTGGATCGCCTGCGGGCCCGGCAACAACGGAGGTGATGGCCTCGAAGCGGCAGCGCAGTTGAAGCAGGCCGGCTTCATGCCCATCGTCACCTTGGCGGGCGACGAACATCGGCTGCCGACCGATGCCAGGGCGTCGCTGCAACGTGCCCGGGACGCGGGCGTGGTCTTCGCCGACAGCCCGCCCGCAAGCTACCAACTGGCGATCGACGCGCTGCTCGGCATCGGCGCCAGCCGACCACCCGAAGGCGTCATGGCCGCATGGTTGCAGGCGATGAATGCCAGCGGCCCGCCTGTGCTCTGTGTCGATGTGCCGTCCGGCCTGAATGCCGACACGGGCGCTTCGTCGCACGGCATGGTCGCCCACGCGGACGCCTCCCGCTTCTGCCTGACCTTTCTCACGCTGAAACCCGGCCTGTTCACCGCACACGGTCGCGACGCGGCGGGCACCGTATGGTTCGACGATCTGGGCTGCGGCGACACGGCCGAACCGCCGACCGCCCGCCTCGCCGGCCCGCCCCGGGTGCGCACGCGCCCCCATGCGTCGCACAAAGGCAGCTATGGCGATGTCGCGGTGGTCGGCGGTGCGCCCGGCATGGCGGGCGCCGCGTTGCTGGCCGCGTCGGCCGCATTGCACGCTGGTGCGGGCCGCGTGCTCGTCGGACTGCTCGATCCGGGCGCCGCACGTGTGGACGTGGCACAACCCGAACTGATGCTCCGCCCTCTCGACACGCTCGACCTGTCGACGATGACCGCGGTCTGTGGCTGCGGTGGCGGCACTGCGGTGCGTGCAGCGCTGCCGCGCATCCTGGCGACAGCGGCTGCGCTGGTGCTCGACGCCGATGCGCTCAACGCCATCGCGGTCGACAGCGCGCTGCAGGCGCAACTCGCAGCGCGTGCTCGACGCGGGCGGCCCACCGTGATCACACCGCACCCCCTGGAGGCGGCGCGCCTGCTGGGTCGCAGCGCCGGCGACATCCAGGCCGATCGACTGGCGGCAGCACGCCAACTCGCATCGCGCTTCGGCGTGGTGGCGGTGCTCAAAGGCTCAGGCACCGTGATCGCCGAGCCCGGTCATGCTGCACCCGCGATCAACCTCACCGGCAATGCGAGGCTCGCAACGGCAGGCACCGGCGACGTGCTCGCCGGGATGATCGGTGCGGCCCTCGCCGCGCAGCATCCGCCCTTCGCGGCGGCCTGCGAAGCCGTCTGGCGACATGGCCACATGGCCGACACGTGGCCGGCCGATGCAGCGCCGCTCACCGCAGGCGCACTGGCGCGCCAGTGCGCCTGCCGGACGACGCGTTAGCCGCGACCGACGAAGGGCATCTTCGTTGCCATGATGGTGTGGAACAGCACGTTGGCCTCCAACGGCAGGTTGGCCATGTAGAGCACAGACTGGCCGACGATCTTCACATCGATCAGCGGCTCGATCGCCAGTTCGCCGTTGGCTTGCGGCACGCCCTTGGCCATGCGCGCGGCGAGTTCCGTCATGGCGTTGCCCACGTCGACCTGGCCGACGGCGATGTCGTACTTGCGGCCGTCGAGCGACGCGGTCTTGGTCAGGCCTTCCACCGCATGCTTCGTCGCCGTGTAGGCGATCGAATTCGGTCGCGGCGCCGTCGCCGAAATCGAACCGTTGTTGATGATGCGGCCGCCGCGTGGCGTCTGCGCCTTCATCACCCGGAACGCCTGCTGGATGCAGAAGAACATGCCGGTCAGGTTGATGTCGACGACCCCCTGCCACTGCGCTGGCGTCCAGTCCTCGAAGGGGCCGGACGGGTTACCGACACCGGCGTTGTTGAACAGCAGGTCGACCCGACCGAAACGTGCCACCGTGGCCGCGAACAGCGCCTCGACCGAGGCGGCATCCGCGACGTCCGTCGGCACGACCAAGGCGCGCGTGCCGACTCCCGACTCTTCAGCGACCTGTTCGAGCGGCTCGACCCGGCGGCCCGCCAGTGCCACGTTCCAGCCGTCGGCCAGCAGCGCGAGCGAGGCCGCGCGACCGATGCCGGTGCCGGCACCGGTGACGATGGCCGTACGAGGTGCAGTGTTCTGCGTCATGTTTCTTTGTCTCCTTCGTTCATCCACGGCGGGGCTTGCGCCCCTTCATCTTGTTGGCAGCCTTCTTCACGGCCGATTTGAAGGCTTGCATGGCCGACTGCGCACCGTCGGCACGTTCGACCGGGAGGGTCACCACATCGGCGCTCTTGCCACCGCTCCGTGCGCCGCGCTTGGCGGACGCCTTGACCGGCACGCCACTGGAGCCGACGCCCTTGTCCTTCATGGCACGCGCCGTCAGATCCTCGCCTTCGCGCACCAGGCGGAAGTCGATCTTGCGGCCATCCAGATCGACACGGCTGACCTGCACCCGAACCCGCGTGCCGATGGCGTAGCGGATGCCGGTGCGCTCGCCGCGCAGCTCCTGGCGCATTTCGTCGAACTTGAAGTACTCGCCACCCAGCTCGGTGATGTGCACCAGGCCTTCGACGTACATCGCGTCGAGCGTGACGAAGATTCCGAAGGTCGTGGCCGAGCTGACGACGCCACCGTACTCCTCGCCAAGATGCTCGCGCATGTACTTGCACTTGAGCCATGCCTCGACGTCGCGGCTGGCTTCGTCGGCACGGCGTTCGTTGGCGCTGCAATGCAGGCCGGCCGCTTCCCAGGCTTGCGTCTCTTTGGTCGGGGCGACGACCGCCTTCTGCGGCTTGTTCGTCGGCGACTTCACGCGCGACGCCAGCCGCTTGGCCAGCTTCGCATGCGCCTCGCCCGGCGTCGGCAGCATCGGCAGCGTGTATTTCCGCTTATCGAGGATCGCCTTGATCACGCGGTGCACCAGCAGGTCCGGGTAGCGCCGGATCGGGCTGGTGAAGTGCGTATAGGCCTCGTAGGCCAGGCCGAAATGGCCCCCGTTGATCGGGGTGTAGATCGCCTGGCTCATCGATCGCAACAGCATCGTGTGGATCTGCTGTGCGTCGGGGCGTTCCTTGGTCGCTTCGGCAATCGCCTGAAACTCGCCCGGCTTCGGATCGTCGGTGATCGACAGGCCCACCCCCATCGCTTTGAGGTAGCCGCGCAGGACTTCCTTCTTCTCGGTGGTCGGGCCTTCGTGCACGCGGAACAGGCCCGGGTGCTTGCTGCCGGCGATGAAGTCGGCGCTGCACACGTTGGCCGCGAGCATCGCTTCTTCGATGATCTTGTGCGCTTCGTTGCGGGTGCGCGGCACGATCTTCTCGATGCGGCCCGCGTCGTCGCAGACGATCTGCGTCTCGGTGGTTTCGAAGTCGACCGCGCCACGCTTGGCGCGCTGCTTGAGCAGGGCCTTGTAGACATCGGAGAGGTTCAACAAGTCCTTCACCCGATCTTTGCGCTTGGCCGCTTCGGGGCCACGCGTGTTGCCGAGGATTGCCGCCACCTCGGTGTACGTGAAGCGGGCGTGGCTGAACATCACCGCCGGGTAGAACTGGTAAGCATAGACCTCGCCATCGGCCGCAACCAGCATGTCGCAGACCATGCACAGCCGCTCGACCTCCGGGTTCAGCGAGCAGAGGCCGTTCGACAACTTCTCTGGCAGCATCGGAATGACGCGGCGCGGGAAGTACACGCTGGTCGCGCGGTCGTAGGCGTCGATGTCGATCGGCGAGCCGGTCTGCACATACGCACTGACGTCGGCGATGGCGACCAGCAGCCGCCAGCCCTTGCCGCGGCCGACCTTGGCCGGCTCGCAATAGACCGCATCGTCGAAGTCGCGCGCGTCCTCGCCGTCGATGGTGACGAGCGGCACGTCGGTCAGGTCGATGCGGCCCTTCTTGTCGGCCGGACGCACCTTGTCGGGCAGCGCCTTGGCCTCGGCGAGGCCCGCCTCGGAGAACTCGTGCGGCACGCCGTACTTGCGCACCGCGATCTCGATCTCCATGCCCGGGTCGTCGATCTCACCGAGCACTTCTCTCACGCGGCCGACGGGCTGCCCGAAGAGCGCAGGCGGTTCGGTGAGCTGCACCACCACCACCTGACCGACCTTGGCTGTACCGGTAGCGCCCTTGGGGATCAGGACATCCTGACCGTAACGCTTGTCCTCGGGAGCGACGAGCCAGACGCCGCCTTCGTGCAGCAACCGGCCGATGATCGGCTGCTCGGAGCGTTCGATGATTTCGACCACGCGTCCTTCGGGCCGGCCGCGCCGGTCCTGCCGCACGATGCGTGCTTTGACGCGGTCCTTGTGCAGCACTGCACGCATCTCGTTCGGGGGCAAGTAAATGTCTGCCTCGCCGTCGTCGCGCTGCACGAAGCCGTGCCCGTCGCGATGCCCTTGAACAGTGCCTTCGAGTTCGTCCAGCAACACGCTGGAAGTGCCATTATTTTTGATATGATCTCCTTCTTTCCTGAAATTCAAAACATGACTGCTTCTTGCAGTCGTGAAGCCCAGATGGCGGAATTGGTAGACGCACTAGTTTCAGGTACTAGCGAGTAACATCGTGGAGGTTCGAGTCCTCTTCTGGGCACCAAGTTTAAACAGACCTTTACCAGGTCATTCGATTCAAGCCACCGGCCTCCGGTGGCTTTTTTCATGCTCGCTCGCTGCGTCGCCTTCAGCGAAGCAGAAAAATCGGCATATAATTCAAGGCTTCGCTGAAAAGCGAACCGTGTCTGCTTCGGCAGACATGAAGCCCAGATGGCGGAATTGGTAGACGCACTAGTTTCAGGTACTAGCGAGTAACATCGTGGAGGTTCGAGTCCTCTTCTGGGCACCAAGTCAACGCTGACCTCCGCCAGGTCAGCCGAATCAAGCCACCGGTCTCCGGTGGCTTTTTTCTTGGGCCTCTCGATCGACAACGACATCAGATGGGCAGCGCCACCAGATCGTGTCCCTCGACGCCGACCACGCGCGCACGCGTGAACTCACCCACCTTGAGCGTCTTGCTGATCTTCTCGGGCGGCAACAGCCGAACCGTGCCGTCGATCTCGGGCGCGTCGGCATAGGTTCGGCCCACACCGCCCTTGCGACCGAGGCCCGGTGCCGAATCGACCAACACCTGCATCGTCGCGCCGATACGCCGACGCAGCTTTGCCGTCGACACCGCCTCGGCCACTTCCATGAAGCGGGCCCGGCGTGCCTCCCGAACCTCCAGCGGCAACATGCCCGGGATCTCGTTGGCCGCAGCGCCTGCGACAGGGCTGTAGGCAAAGCAACCGGCGCGGTCGATCTCCGCCTCGCGAATGAAGTCCAGCAGATGCTCGAACTCCTCCTCAGTCTCGCCGGGAAAGCCAGCAATGAAGGTGCTGCGAATCACGAGTTCCGGACTCATCTCGCGCCAGCGCGCAATGCGCTCCAAGTTCTTCTCGCCACTCGCCGGACGCTTCATGCGTCGCAGCACATCCGGGTGGCTGTGCTGCAGCGGCACGTCGAGGTAAGGCAGCACCTGGCCGCTGGCCATCAACGGGATTACCTCGTCCACGCTCGGGTACGGGTACACATAGTGCAGACGAACCCACGCGCCGTAGGGCTCGGCGATCTCGCCCAGCGTGCGCACCAGTTCGAGCATGCGCGTCTTCACGGGTTTGCCGTCCCAGAAGCCGGTGCGGTACTTGACGTCCACGCCATAGGCGGAGGTGTCCTGGCTGATCACCAGCAGTTCCTTCACACCGCCCTCGAACAGGGCCTTCGCCTCGCTCAACACATCGCCCACCGGCCGCGACACCAGGTCGCCGCGCATGGACGGGATGATGCAGAAGGTGCAGCGGTGGTTGCAGCCCTCGCTGATCTTCAGATATGCGTAATGCCGCGGCGTCAACTTGATGCCGGCCACGCCAAAGGTGTTCGGCACGAGATCGATGAAGGGATCGTGCGGCTTGGGCAGGTTGGCGTGGACCGCGTCCATCACATCCTGCGTGGCGTGAGGCCCGGTCACGGCAAGCACACTGGGGTGCATCTGGCGCACCAGGTTGCCGCCCTGATCACCCGTCTTGGCGCCCAGGCAACCCGTGACGATGACGCGACCGTTGCCAGCCAGTGCCTCGCCGATGGTGTCGAGGCTCTCCCGGACTGCATCGTCGATGAACCCGCAGGTGTTGACGATGACGATGTCGGCGCCTTCAAAGGTCTTGGACGTCTGGTAGCCCTCGGCGCTCAGCTGCGTGAGGATCAACTCGGAATCCGTCAAGGCCTTGGGGCAGCCCAGGCTCACGAAGCCGACCTTGGGGGCGGCCGGCGTGGCGGTTCGTTCGGGGGAGGCAACTTCACTCATTGCCCTATTGTCCCAGTTAAACCGATGTCCATCGGCGCGAAGGCTTGATGGACACAATCGAGCACGCACCTCAGGGGCGTTTGAGTCCGAAAGCGCCCAACACTTGCTCGGTGTTCTTGTGCATTTGCTCCTGCATCTGCACGAACATGCTCTTGGACTGCTCGACGTAGTCGCCCATCAACCCATGCAGCATCGGTGACTGGACCGTCATGAAGCGCGCCCACATCTCCGGCGTCAGCTCCTCGGCCTTCTCGGCCAGCTGCGCCTGCACCTCGGTCATCGCCTGGATGTTCTTTTCAAGGTACGGGCCCATGTAGCCCTGCATGGCCTGACCGTAGAACCGGATGATGCTCGCGAGCACCGGCTCGGTGAACATGGGAGCACCGCCCGCCTCTTCTTCCAGAATGATCTGCAGCAAGATGCTGCGGGTGAGGTCGTCGCCGGTCTTGGCGTCGCGTACCACGAAAGGTGCACTCTTCATCACGAGCTGCTTGACCTCGGCCAGCGTGATGTAGGTGGAGGTGTCGGTGTCGTAGAGCCTTCGGTTCGGGTACTTCTTGATCACACGCTGCACCGGCTTGGACCCGGACTTCTTGCTCTGCACTGAGGACTCCTTCGCGTCTTGGCGCCAATGGCGCCGCACGATTCTAGGGAGCGAGATTGTTGCACCGCGCCAAGGTTTACCCTGACCGGCACCTCAGGCTCAGAGTGCCGTCACGTACTCAGCGCCGCACACCTTGCACAGCGCGGACTCGGGACGCTCCGCGCTTTGTTCACGGTAGTGCAGTGGGCTCTTGATGCCGTTGAACACCCAGCACCGCGGGCAGTGCTCGTGCCCCGCACTCGGCAGGTAGGCACGGGCTCGCTGTTCCGCGCGCTCGCGCGTTACCGGAGTGCCTTGACGTACGGTGCGCGCGACATCTTCGGCGGCCATCGTCGCGGCTCGACCGTTGGCCTGATCATTCAGCCCGTAAACCACGCGTGCGAATTCGAGTGGCGCATGACGCAACAAAGCGGCCACGCGCAGTTCTTCATGCGCGGCATCGGTCACGGGGGGGGAACTCATCGGAACGCGTGGATATCGGGAGTGGCATCCAAGGTACCACATTCGGTACGGTTCATGCCATTCGTTCGAAGGGGATAGGCCACCGGCAAAGCCGGAGGCATCGGTTCGATGTGATGCCCGGTGGTTGGCCGGTTCAGTGATCGAAAATTGGTAGGCGCGATTGGACTCGAACCAACGACCCCCACCATGTCAAGGTGGTGCTCTAACCAGCTGAGCTACGCGCCTAAGGATGTGTCCGAGAAGCCTACGAGTATAGCACCTAAAAAAGCGCCTTTTCAACGGCGGCGAGAAGATCTCACGCCTGGAACCGCGGAAACCACCTTCAGCACCTGCGAAAGCCGGGCCGTATCGGGGATCTCGACCGTGAAGGTCATCCACGCCGTGCCCTTGACCGACTGCGTCTGCACACCGATGACGTTCATCTTCTCGCGCGCGAACACGTCCGAGATATCGCGCAGCAGGCCCTGCCGGTCGGCCGCCTCCACCGCCACGTCGACCGCGTAAAGCGAGCCTTCCTCCACCTTCGGTCGGCCCCATTCCACGTCGATCACGCGCTCGGGGTTGTGCCCGGCCATCGTACGGAAGTTGCTGCAGTCGCTTCGATGGACGCTCACGCCGTGACCGCGCGTCACGAAGCCGCCGATGGCGTCCGGCGGGGCCGGGCGGCAGCACTTGGCCAACTGCGTCATCAACGACGACACGCCAACGACCAGCACACCGCCCTTGCCAGCCTTGTCGCTGGCGCGCGACTTCTTCAACAGCACGCCGTCGTCCGCTCCTGGCGCAGGATCGGGCGGGCGCAGCAAGGTCTCGATGTTGCGCAGCGAGAACTCGTCCTTGCCGACGACTTCGAACAGATGATCGGCCGACTTGAAACCGAGCTGCGATGCCAAGTCTTCCAGCCGCGTCGAGGTCTTGCCTTCGCGCTGCAGCAGCTTTTCGACCGCCTCCCGGCCCTTGGCGATGGTTTCGTGCGTGATCTGCGCGTTGAACCATGCGCGCACCTTCGCGCGCGCGCGATGGCTGGCGAGGTAGCCCAGCTCGGCGTTGAGCCAGTCCCGCGACGGCCCGCCCTCCTTTGCCGCGATGATCTCGACCGTCTGCCCGTTCTGCAGCGGCGTGTTCAGCGGCACCATCGCGCCGTCGATGCGAGCACCGCGACAGCGATGCCCCAGGCTGGTATGCACGGTATAGGCGAAGTCGACCGCGGTCGCGCCCTGCGGCAGTTCGACGATCGCGGCATCGGGCGTCAGCACATAAATACGATCGTCGAACAGGCCCTGAGCCTGTTGGCCGCCCGAGAGGTCGCGCTCCCACGCAAGCAACTGGCGCAGCACGGCGATCTTCGCGTCGTACTCACCACTGGACCATACGCCGGCATAGCCCTTCGGCCCGGCTTCCTTGTAGGCCCAGTGCGCGGCCACGCCATGCTCGGCGTGGTCGTGCATCTCCTCCGTGCGGATCTGGATCTCGATCGGCTTGCCCACCTTGCCATCCACGGCCTTGCGCACGACCGTGTGCAGCGACTGGTAGCCGTTGGGCTTGGGCCGCGCGATGTAGTCGTCGAACTCCTCGTCGATCGGCTCGAAATGTGAATGCACCCAGGCCAATGCGGCGTAGCAGTCCTTCACGTCGGGCACCACGACGCGCAACGCGAGAATGTCGAAGACTTGCGCGAAATCGAGCGACTTGCCACGCATCTTCTTCACGATGCTGTAGATGTTCTTTGGCCGACCCTGCACCGTGGCCGCGATGCCCTGCCCCTTCAGTTCTTCCTCGAGCTGCGTGCGCAACTGCTCGATGTAGCCTTCACGCTCCACGCGCTTTTCGTCGAGCAGCTGGGCGATGAGCTTGTAGGTCTCGGGCTCCAGAAAGCGGAATGACAGGTCTTCGATCTCCCACTTGACCTGCCAGATGCCCAGCCGGTTGGCCAGCGGTGCGAAGACCTGCAGCGATTCACGCGCGACACTTTCGGCCACCGGCTTCTTGATGGCGGCCGCATGACGCAAGGTCTGCAGGCGCGAAGCTAGACGGAGCATCACGACCCGCAGGTCGCGCGAGAAGGCCAGCAGCATCTTGCGCACGTTCTCGGTCTGCGCACCGCCGCCGTCGACGCCGTGGGCACTCAAGGCCGCACCACGTGCCTGCGCCTGTACCTGCACGAGCTTGGTCGTCTCCACCGCCAGCGCCGCGAAGTTGTCGCCGAAGACTTTCGCGATGACCTCCTGCGGGCGGTTCAGGTGCTGGCACGAATACACGAGGTAGCTGGCGGCCTGCATCGCCTCGGAGCCGCCCATGTGAGCCACGATGGCGGCCACGGCATCGGCATGCGCCAAGGTGTTCTCGCCGGTGTCGAGCGTCTCGTCCGCAATCAGCGGCTCGGCGAAGGCCCGGGCGCGCGGCAGCATGTTCTCCATGACGGGGCTGCGCTCCGCCGTCGCAGCCGACAGCGGGTAGTCGACCACGGCGTCGGCCGGGATGCGTGCCGGGGGGGTGGAGGAATCGCGCTTCACTCAGTCGAACAGAAAGGAGGTGACGGCCGCGACCTGGTCGGGCTTCACGAACGTCGGCGCGTGCCCGACGCCGGCGAACTCGACGAGTCGGGCCTTCGGGCCACGCTGCGTCATGGCCTGTGCGGTGTCGTGCGACAGCAGATCGGACTGCGCACCGCGGGTCAGCAATGTCTCTGCGTGGATCGCATCGTAGAGCGACCACAGCGCGACCTCGCCCTGCGCCGCCGCTTCCGGCGTGATGGCGCGGAAGGCCACGGCGATGGCCGGGTCGTAATGAAGGACGAAAGGGGCATCGACGGCATCGCCCGGCCGCTTGACTGTTCCGTCGGCGGTGCGACGGCTTGCGGGAGCGATCATGGGGCGCGACAGCGTCAGCCATTCGTCCGGCGTGTGCGGGCCGAAGCTCTGCGAGATCACCCACATCGCATCTGCGGCTTCCTGGAGGGAGGCGAAGCGGCCGACGTTGCCCAGGTACAGGCCGATACGCTGCAGCGCGCCCGCATCGATCGTCGGACCGACGTCGTTGAGCACCAAGCGGCGGATCGGCGCCGGCAGCGGCAGTGCCGGGCTGCCCGCCAACACCAGGCCGATCAGCCCGCCCATGCTGGTGCCGACGTAGTCGAGCCGCGCGATGGCCCGATCGGCCTGCAGTTGCGCGAGCAGGGCCAGCATGTCGGCGGCGTAGAGCGGCACCTGGTAGCCGTTCGGGTCGGCCAGCCAGTCGCTTTCGCCACGGCCGACGACATCAGGGCAGACGACCCGCACATCACCGTGGGCGCGCGCCACGAGCGCCCGTGCGAGCACGTCGAAATCGCGCCCCTGCCGCGTGAGCCCATGGACGCACAGCACGACATTCGCACTCTGCGCATCGCCCCATTGCCAGCAGCCCATTCGATGACCGCCCTGCGCGTCCGCGCAGTCGACGAAGAAGAGGGTCGGCTCGGTCATGAATGGTGCGGGAACAGGGACGAGAGGCTGCAGATGATGGTCTCGCTGCATCCTAATTCATCGCGATGCGAGCCGTGCTGCGAGCGGCTCTCTCCGCAGCGCCGCCCCTCGCCGCGCCCTACTTCAGTTGCACGGCGCCCGAGACGTTCACGACTACGCTCGTCTTGCCCGCCTCGACCGGCACCGGCGCGTCGGACGAGTACGACTTGGCCTGCGCCGCCATCATCCGCGGGCGGATCGGGCCGCCCTCGTTCGCGTTCACCGACACCTCGCGCAGCGTGTAGCCGCCGAAGCCGAAACCCTTCGCCAGCTCGCCGGCCTTCTGCTTGAAGTTATCGATGGCGATGGACTGCGCCTCGGTCTCGACCTTGGCGCGCTGTTCGCGACTCAAGCCGAAGCCGACGCCACCGACGGTCAGGGTCGTGATCCGGCTCGCCGTCTGCGTGATGCGCGGGAAATCGCGCCCTTCCAGCACAAGTTCGGTCGAACCCTGCCAGCCGTTGATCTTGCCCTCGCGGGTGTAGCGTGGCGACAGCGTGAAGTTGCCGGTGCGCACATCGAGCTGCCCAGGCTGCGCGCTCTTGCGTGCCTCGGTCAGCGCGGCATCGAGCGCCGTCTTGAGTTGGCTCTGGACGGTGGCGGCCTCCGGGGCCTCGCGCGTGGTGCTGAGCGTCATGCTCAGCAGGTCCTGCTGAACCTCCACGGTCCCACTTGCCGACAGCTGCAGCACATTCTGCGGCGGCGGGGTATCGGCCATGGCCAGACCGGCACAGGCAAACGCCGCGCAGGCGGCCATCGACTTCATCATTGTTTTCAAGAGATTCCCTTCGAAGGTGAGAACCGACCCAGAACGGGCCAGCAGGTGGCGATCACTGCCGCTGGCTGCGCGGCAGCGTCAACGCGCGCATCGGCGTCGGCGGCGCGGAGCCCGCGGGCTGCGGCGGCTCCGACGTCGGCAGCGGCGTGTCGACATGGGAGCCATCGTAGCGCGGCCACTGCTGACGCACCTGACTGCGCAGTTCGGCCAACTCGGCCGGTGTCAGCCTGCGCCCGGCAGATGCTTCTTCGCGCTGCACCTCCTCGCGTTGCGCAGCGCGGTGTGCTTGCACCGCTTGGCGCACCTCGTGGCGCGTCGCACCGCCCACCTGCAGGAAGCCGGTCGCCGCCCACGACACCGAACAGGCAGAAAAGACCAGCGCAACCGGCAGCAAACGAACGGGGATCGACGATTTCATGGGTGGCCAAGAGCGGAGACACCACACTGTGCCATCAACATCTGAAGCCAAAATCAACGCCCCGCCAGCGCACGCAAGTTGTGTAACTTAGTGTCAGACAACTGCGCAAAGCCGAAGAATGGCGACACAACGGCTTCAGAATCGCGCCTGTTACAAATATCCGTTGCAGAAATGAATCAGACCCCCGCTCGTACCGACAAGGTCGTCATCGTCGACGACGACGCGCGAATCCGCGACCTGCTCCGCCGCTACCTGACCCAGGAAGGCTTCGAAG
The DNA here is from genome assembly GCF_051216715.1 of Variovorax restrictus. Taxonomy (NCBI): domain Bacteria; kingdom Pseudomonadati; phylum Pseudomonadota; class Betaproteobacteria; order Burkholderiales; family Comamonadaceae; genus Variovorax; species Variovorax restrictus. The sequence goes on along the minus strand of NZ_JBPJZH010000001.1, from coordinate 2,418,516 downwards.
TCATCGTGGCCGAAGACGGCAAGGCGCTCAACCGCATCCTGCTGCGCGACACGGTCGACCTGATCGTGCTGGACCTGATGATGCCCGGCGAAGACGGCCTGTCGGTCTGCCGGCGCCTGCGCGCTGCCAATGACCGCACCCCGATCATCATGCTCACGGCCAAGGGCGAGGACGTCGACCGCATCGTCGGCCTCGAGGTCGGCGCCGACGACTACCTGGGCAAGCCCTTCAACCCGCGCGAACTGTTGGCCCGCGTGCATGCGGTGCTGCGCCGCCGTCCGCCGCTCGAGGCGCCCGGCGCGCCGTCGACCGACAACGAGACGGTGAGCTTCGGCCCCTTCACCTTCGATCTCGGTTCGCGCACGCTCAAGAAGGATGGCGAAGAGCTCTCGCTGACCACCGGCGAATTCGCCATGCTCAAGGCGTTGGTGCGCCACCCGCGCCAGCCGTTGTCACGCGAGAAGCTGGCACAGCTGGCCCGCGGCCGCGAGTTCGAGCCGTTCGACCGCAGCCTGGACGTGCAGATCTCGCGCCTGCGCAAGCTGGTGGAATCTGACGCGGCCGCACCGCGCTATATCCAGACGGTATGGGGCGTGGGCTACGTCTTCGTGCCGGACGGCACGGCCTGAAGCGCCGCGCATGCAAGCGGAGGCCCTGGGCCCCCGGACGACCCAGCCGGCGCCCTTTTCCGACGACGGCCCGCAGGTCACGATGCCGAGCCCCCTCGAGGGCGCGCCTCAGACCAAGCGACGCGTCGGGCTGAAGCTCGGCTTCAGCCTTTTCTGGCGCACCTTCTTCCTGTTGGCGCTGCTGCTCTTCGGCTGCACGGTCGCGTGGCTTCAGACCTTTCGCGCGTTGGAATACGAGCCGCGCGCCATCCAGACCGCGCACCAGATCGCCTCGCTGGTGAACCTGACGCGCGCCGCGCTGGTCTACTCCGACGCGATCACCCGGGTTTCGCTGATCAAGACGCTCGCCGACCAGGAAGGCGTGCGCATCCTGCCGCGCGAGCCCAACGACCGCTTCGCGCCCTACACCAGCGGCGCGCTCGACGAGCGCGTGACCGCTGAACTCATTGCCCAGCTCGGCGAAGGGACGACCGTCGCCAGCCGGGTCAATGACGAACCGGGCCTCTGGATCGGTTTCACGATCGAGAGCGACACCTACTGGCTGCTGCTCGACCCGACGCGGTTCAGCCGTGTGGGCGGACGCACCTGGCTGGTCTGGCTGATCACGGCGATGGCGCTGTCACTGGCCGGCGCAGCGCTCATCACGCGCTTCATCAACCGGCCGCTCAAGCAACTCTCGCGCGCCACGCGGCAGGTGCGCGAAGGCGAGTACGAGGCCCACCGGCTCGACGAGCGGGCGCGCACCAACGAGATCCGCGCGGTGAACATCGGCTTCAACCGCATGGCCGACCAGCTGGCGAAGATCGAGCAAGATCGCGCCATCATGCTGGCCGGCATCTCGCACGACCTGCGCACGCCACTTGCACGACTGCGCCTGGAAACCGAGATGAGCGTCGCCGACGAGGACGCGCGCAACCACATGGCCGCCGACATCGCGCAACTCGACGCGATCATCGACAAGTTCCTGGACTACGCACGCCCTGACCATGTCGACTTCAAACCCGTGCTGCTGCGCGACGTGGTCGACGCCTGTACCTACGCCGTGCAGGAGTACGACGACATGAAGATCAAGGTCGATGTTCCTTCCGACCTGCGGGTGATGGCCGACGAGGTCGAGTTGCAGCGCGTGATCTCGAACCTGGTCGAGAACGCCCGGCGCTACGGCAAGACGCCCGCCACCGGCGTGGCCGACGTGACCATCCAGGCGCAGGCCAGCGACGCGGCCGTACTGATCAAGGTGCGTGACCACGGCGCCGGCGTCGCGGCGGCCATGCTGTCGCAGCTGACCAAACCGTTCTTCCGAGGCGACGCCGCGCGCACCTCCGCCGCGGGCGCCGGGCTCGGTCTGTCGATCGTCGCGAAGAACATCGAGCGCATGGGCGGCACCTTCGCGCTCACCAGCACGCCGGGGCGCGGTTTTGCGGCGCACATCCGCATGCCGCGCGCCATGCCGCCCAAACCCGCAGCGGCGCCTGTCAAAAAAACCTGAGGCGACTGCGACCGGTGCGGCTCAGCGGTGCAGCAGCACCGCGGCGCGCGCTTCCATCGCGCGGCCCTCGCCCACCGGGCCCAGCTTCTCGGCGGTCTTGGCCTTCACGTTGACACGGTCGAGCGCAACGTCCAGCGTCTGGGCTATGCGCGCGACCATGGCCGGGATGTGCGGCGCCAACTTCGGCGCCTGCGCGATCACGGTGCTGTCGACGTTGCCGATCTGCCAACCCGCCGCGCGCACGCGCCGCGCTGCCTCGGCCAGCAGCACGGCGGAATCGGCCCCGCGGAACTGCGCGTCGGTGTCCGGAAAATGCCGGCCGATGTCGCCCAGGCCCGCCGCGCCCAGCAACGCATCGGTGATCGCGTGCAGCAGCACGTCGGCGTCGGAATGGCCCAGCAGGCCGGTGGTGTGCGGCACCTCGATGCCGCCCAGGATGAGCTTGCGCCCGGCGACGAGCTGATGGATGTCCCAGCCCTCGCCCACGCGAATGTCGAACGATGTCATGCGGTGCCCTGATTGCGACGCGCGAGCAGCACGGCGTCGGCCAGTGCGAAGTCCTCGGCGTAGGTGACTTTGAAATTCTGGGCGCTGCCCTCGACCAGCAACGGCGCCAAACCGCGCGCCTCGATGGCGCTGGCCTCGTCGGTGACCGCGTCGCCCGCCTTTTCCAGCGCGTCGAGCAGGATGCCGATGCGGAACATCTGCGGCGTCTGCGCCAGCCATTTGTCGGCGCGCGCCAGGGTGGCGGCCACGCGGCCATCGGGTGACGCCGATTTCAGGGTATCGGCCAGCCGATGCGCCAGCAGGCCGCCGACGGCGTCGTGCTCGCATGCGGCCAGCAAGGATTCGATCTGCGTCGGTGTGACCAGGCAGCGGGCGGCGTCGTGCACCAGCACCCAGTCGTACGGCGAAGCACCGCGGTCCCGCAGCGCGATGAGGCCGTTGCGCACCGAGGCCGCCCGGCTGGCGCCGCCGACCCGCAGCAGCGCCTCGCCGGCGCCGGGGAAGCGCGGCAACGCAGCCTCGACGGCCCGGTCGTCCGGCGCCACCACCAAGGCCACGGTCGCGAAGCGCCCAGGCAACGCCCGAAACGCCGCCAGGGTATGCGCGACCATCGGCTGGCCAGCGATGCGCCGGTACTGTTTGGGCGTCTCGCCCCCCGCGCGGCTGCCCGAGCCGGCGCTGGGGATGAGGACGAACAAGCGGGAGGCGTGCATCGGAAGGCCGCGCGGCGCGCGGCGGGCAGGAAAGGGGCTGCCATTCTAGAATTGCAACGTCTCTCAACACCCCTCGTCACCCGACGCGGGGTGTTCTGCATTTCTCGAAGCACTTCATGGATCTCCCCGCTCTCCCCGCCGGCAAGCGATTCACGCTGCCGCGCCCGCCCCTGTCGGCCGATGCCTTGCTGCTCGCCCAATTGGCTGAACGCGAAAAGAAGGCTGGCCGCGCCACCGCCATCTTCACGGCGGACGCCAACGACGCGCAGCGGCTGATCGACGAGATCGCCTTCTTCGCGCCCGAGCTGCGCTGCGCGCTGTTTCCGGACTGGGAGACGCTGCCCTACGACAGCTTCTCGCCGCACCAGGACCTGATCAGCGAACGGCTGGCCACGCTCTGGCGCATCAGCCAGAAGGAGGCCGACGTGGTGCTGGTGCCGGCGACCACGGCGCTCTACCGCGTCGCGCCGCCCGCCTTCCTGGCCGGCTACACCTTCCACTTCAAGACCAAGCAGAAGCTGGAAGAGTCCAAGCTCAAGGCGCAGCTCACGCTGGCCGGCTACAGCCACGTGACGCAGGTGGTGAGCCCAGGCGAGTACGCGGTGCGCGGCGGGCTGATCGACCTGTTCCCGATGGGCTCGCTGGTGCCTTTCCGCGTGGACCTGTTCGACGACGAGATCGACACCATCCGCACCTTCGACCCCGACACGCAGCGCAGCCTCTACCCCGTGCCCGAGGTGCGGCTGCTGCCCGGGCGCGAGTTCCCGATGGACGACGATGCCCGTGCGCGCTTTCGCAGCCGCTGGCGCGAACTGCTCGAGGGCGACCCGACCAAGAGCCGCATCTACAAGGACATGGGCAACGGCGTGGCCACCGCCGGCATCGAGTACTACCTCCCGCTGTTCTTCGAGGAGACGGCCACGGTGTTCGACTACCTGGGCACCGACGCGACCGTGGTGCTGCATGGCGACCTGGAGCCTGCCTTCCAGCATTTCTGGCAGGACGCCGCCGAGCGCTACCGCCTGGTGCGCGGCGACCCGGAACGGCCGGCGCTGCCGCCTGAATCGCTGTTCCTCAACGGCGAGCAGTTCTACACCCGCGCCAAGCCGTATGCGCAGTTGGCCATCCGCGGCGCGGCCACCGAGGCGCCGTATGCCGAGTTCGACACGCTGCCGCCCTTCGCGGTCGTGCGCGGTGCCGAAGACCCGCTCACCAAGCTCAAGGACTACATCCGCGCGACGCCGAGCCGCCTGCTGCTGATCGCCGAGAGCGACGGCCGGCGCGAAAGCCTGCTCGACTTCCTGCGCGCCAGTGGCATCAGCCCGCCCGCCTATGAATCGCTGGCCGAGTTCGAGGCCGACGATGCCGAGAACATCGGCATCGCGACGGCCGCGCTGGCCTCGGGCTTCGCCTGGCGCGAGCGCAACATCGACTTCGTCACCGAAACCGAGCTCTTCGCCACCGCGCCGACCACGCGCCGCCGCAACAAGCGGCAGGAGCAGGTCAGCGACGTCGAGGCGCTGATCAAGGACCTCTCCGAGCTCAACGTCGGCGACCCGGTGGTGCACACCGCGCACGGCATCGGCCGCTACCGCGGCCTGATCAACATGGACCTCGGCCAGGGCAAGGACGCCGAGGGCAACCCGCTGCTGCAGGAGATGCTGCACCTGGAGTACGCCGACAAGGCGACGCTCTACGTGCCGGTGAGCCAGCTTCACCAGATCAGCCGCTACACCGGCGTGAGCGCTGACGAGGCGCCGCTGCACAAGCTGGGTTCGGGCCAGTGGGACAAGGCCAAGCGCAAGGCCGCCGAGCAGATCCGCGATTCCGCTGCCGAGCTGCTCAACATCTATGCCCGCCGCGCCGCACGCCAGGGCCACGCCTTCCGCTACTCGGCCGCCGACTACGAGGTGTTTGCCAACGACTTCGGCTTCGACGAAACCGCCGACCAGAAGGCCGCGATCCACGCGGTGATCCAGGACATGATCTCGCCGCAGCCGATGGACCGCCTGGTCTGCGGCGACGTCGGCTTCGGCAAGACCGAGGTCGCGTTGCGCGCCGCCTTCATCGCCATCACCGGCGGCAAGCAGGTCGCTTTCCTCGCGCCGACCACGCTGCTGGCCGAGCAGCACTACCAGACGCTGGTCGACCGCTTCAGCAAGTGGCCGGTGAAGGTGGCGGAGATGAGCCGCTTCCGTTCGGCGAAAGAGATCACTGCCGCCGCCAAGGGGCTGGCCGACGGCAGTGTCGACATCGTGGTCGGCACGCACAAACTGCTGTCGCCCTCCATCAACTTCAAGAACCTGGGTCTGCTCATCATCGACGAGGAGCATCGCTTCGGCGTGCGCCACAAGGAGGCGATGAAGGCCATCCGTGCCGAGGTCGACGTGCTCACGCTGACCGCCACGCCGATCCCACGCACGCTGGGCATGGCGCTCGAAGGCCTGCGCGACCTGAGCGTGATCGCCACCGCGCCGCAGCGCCGCCTGGCCATCAAGACCTTCGTGCGCACCGAGGGCAACGGCGTGATCCGCGAAGCGGTGCTGCGCGAGCTCAAGCGTGGCGGCCAGGTCTACTTCCTCCACAACGAGGTCGAGACCATCGAGAACCGGCGCCAGAAGCTCGAAGAGATCCTGCCGGAAGCGCGCATCGCCGTGGCCCACGGCCAGATGCCCGAGCGCGAACTGGAGCGCGTGATGCGCGACTTCGTGGCGCAGCGCTACAACATCCTGCTGTGCTCGACCATCATCGAGACCGGCATCGACGTGCCGACCGCCAACACCATCGTGATGAGCCGCGCCGACAAGTTCGGCCTGGCGCAGCTGCATCAGCTGCGTGGCCGTGTCGGGCGCTCGCACCACCAGGCCTATGCCTACCTCATGGTGCCGGACATCGAGGGCCTGACCAAGCAGGCGTCGCAGCGGCTGGACGCGATCCAGCAGATGGAGGAGCTGGGCTCGGGCTTCTACCTCGCGATGCACGACCTGGAGATCCGCGGCACCGGCGAGGTGCTGGGCGAGAACCAGAGCGGCAACATGATGGAGATCGGCTTCCAGCTCTACAACGAGATGCTGGGCGAGGCGGTGCGCTCCCTGAAGGCCGGGCACGAGCCCGACCTGCTGGCGCCGCTGTCGGTCACGACCGAAATCAACCTGCACGCCCCCGCCCTGCTGCCCGACGACTACTGCGGTGACGTGCACCTGCGCCTGTCGTTCTACAAGAAGCTCGCGACGGCCAAGACGCCGGACCAGATCGACACGCTGCTCGAAGAGATCGTCGACCGCTTCGGCAAGCTGCCGCCCCAGGCGCAGACGCTGATCGACACGCACCGCCTGCGCGTGCTGGCACGGCCCTACGGCGTGGTGAAGGTCGATGCGGCGCCGGGCGTCATCAACATCACCTTCAAGAAAGACCCACCGATCGATTCGATGGCAATCATCCAGCTGATCCAGAAGAACAAGCACATCAAGCTGGCCGGCAACGAGAAGCTGCGCATCGAGCGCGAACTCAAGGAGCCAAAGGACCGTGCGCAGATGGTGCGCGACGTGCTGCGCAGCCTCGGCCAACCCAAGACCCACCAGGAACCCGCCCCCGTATGAGCTCCACCGAATTCGCGCCCGGCCTCGTGGTGCAGCGCTTCACGCCGCCGCTCGCGCTCGGCGATTTCAAGCTGATCGCCTTCGACATGGATTCGACGCTGATCAACATCGAGTGCATCGACGAGATCGCAGACGCGGTCGGCAAGAAGGCCGAGGTGGCCGCCATCACCGAAGCCACGATGCGTGGCGAGAGCAAGGACTTCAAGGAAAGCCTGCGCCGCCGTGTCGCACTGCTCGAAGGCGTGCCGGTGTCGGCGCTGCAGCAGGTCTACGACCAGCGGCTGCAGCTCAACCCCGGTGCCAGCGAACTCGTGGCGGCGTGCAAGGCGGCCGGGCTGAAGGTGCTGCTGGTGTCGGGCGGCTTCACCTTCTTCGCCAACCGCGTGAAGGACCGGCTGGGCATCGACTTCGCGCGCTCGAACCTGCTCGACGAGGCCGACGGCCAGCTCACGGGCCGCGTGGTGCAGCAGAGCTGGGGCGACATCTGCGACGGCGCCGAAAAGCGGCGCACGCTGCTGGAGGTGTCCTCGCTGCTGGGCGTGTCTCCACAGGAATGCATCGCGGTGGGCGACGGTGCCAACGACCTGCCGATGATGAACGAAGCGGGCCTGTCGGTCGCCTTCCATGCCAAGCCCACAGTGCGCGAACAGGCCATGGTGGCGATCGATACGGGCGGCCTCGACCGCCTGCTCGAGGTGCTGCGTTGACGGCAAAGCCGAAACCGGTTTCCTCCTAAGGGAAAAAGACGCGCACTGCACCTAGGGTTGTTCAGGTGCCGGTCAGCTCTCCCGGATGTTGGAATGCCCTGTCGCATCGAAGAATGCGGCGGACATCCATCGATCCATTGAGCAGGAGACAACATGAAGCGCCGTCAATCCTTGAGCGTCCTGGCCGCCGCCGCAGCCGCCGCCGCCTTTCCCGGCCTGGCCTTCGCGGCCTATCCCGAACGCCCCATCACGCTGATCGTGCCGTGGGGCGCGGGCGGCGGTACCGACGCGGTGGCACGCATCATCGCGGCCGAGCTCGAACAGGAACTCAAGCAGCCCATCAACGTGGTGAACCGCACCGGCGGCAGCGGCGTGGTCGGCCACCAGGCCATCGCCTCGGCGCAACCCGACGGCTACACCATCGGCATCCTGACGGTGGAGATCGGCATGATGCGACACGCCGGCCTGACCAAGCTCTCCAGCGAGGACTACACGCCACTCGCGCTGATGAACTTCGATGCCAATGCGGTGATGGTGCGTGCCGATTCGCCCATCAAGTCGGCAGCAGACCTGCTCGCCGCCGCCAAGGCCAACCCCGGCAAGCTCAAGGCCAGCGGCACCGGCCAGGGCGGCATCTGGCACCTGGGCCTGGCGCAATGGCTCGTCGACAACAAGCTGCCTGGCAATGCGATCGCGTGGGTGCCGAGCCAGGGCGCCGCGCCCGGCCTGCAGGATCTGCTGGCAGGCGGCGTCGACGTGGTGTCGTGCTCGCTGCCGGAGGCCCGCGCGCTGATCGAGGCCGGCAAGGCCAACGCGCTGGTGCTGATGGGCTCCAAGCCCGACGGCATCTTCCCGAAGGTGCCCCTCTACAAGGCCGCGGACGGCACGCTGTGGAACATCGGCGCCTGGCGCGGCATCGCCGCCCCCAAGGGGCTGCCGAAGGACATGACCGACAAGATCGCGGTGGCGCTCAAGAAGATCTACGACGGCAAGGGCTACCAGGACTTCCTCGCGCAGCGCGGCTTCGGCGCGCTCTATGCGGACCGCGGCGACTTCGGCAAGTTCATGGCTGAGAAGGACGCTGCGTCCGCCGCGGCCATGAAGGCCGTCGGCATCGCCAAGTGACCGCATCGCACCGATGCGCCTCCACGACAGCCTGATCGGCGGCGTCCTGCTGCTGCTGTCCCTGGCCGTGCTCTGGCACGTCCAGGGCTTTCCTCCCGCGGCGGGCCAGCAGTACGGCCCGGCGCTGTTCCCGGGGCTCGTCGCAGGCGGCCTGGCACTGGCATCGGCCGTGCTGGCCTGGCAGGGCCTGCGCACGCAACAGCCTTGGCTGGTGCTGAGCGACGGCCTGCGCTCGCCGCGCCGCCTTGCGGCCTTCGCCATCACCCTCGGCAGCATGGTGTTCTACATCCTGCTGTCCGAAACGCTGGGCTTCATCGTGTGCAGCCTGATCGTGCTGGTCGCGCTGCAGTGGGCCTGCGGAGTGCGACCGCTGCTCGCGGTGGGCGTGGCCATTGTCGCCACGCTGGTAATCCACACCTGCTTCTACAAGCTGCTCAAGGTGCCACTGCCCTGGGGCGTGCTGCAACCCCTGGCCTGGTGAAAGACCACTGATGGACGCCGTTCTCCTCGCCCTGCAGATGGTCGCCTCGCCGACCGTGCTGCTCGCCATGCTGCTCTCCGGCATCTTCGGAATGTTCGTGGGCGCCGTGCCCGGCCTCACCGCCACCATGGCCACTGCGCTGCTGGTGCCGATTACCTTCTTCCTGCCGCCGGTGCCGGCCGTCGCGGCGATCGTCACAGCCACCGCGATGGCGATCTTCGCGGGGGACATTCCCGGCGCGCTGCTGCGCATTCCGGGTACGCCGGCTTCGGCGGCCTACACCGACGAGTCCTACGCGATGACGCGCAAGGGCCATGGCGAAACCGCGCTGGGCATCGGCCTGGTGTTCTCGTGCATCGGCGGCCTGTTCGGCACCGTGGTGCTGATCCTCGCGGCACCGGCGCTGGCCGAGGTCGCCATCAAGTTCAGTTCGTTCGAGTACTTCTGGCTCGTGCTGTTGGGCCTGAGCTGCGCGGTGTTCATCACCAGCGACACGCCGCTCAAGGGGCTGATCACGCTGTGCCTCGGCCTGCTGCTCGGCAGCGTCGGGCTGGAGAACCCGGCGGGCCATCCGCGCTTTACCTTCGACAGCCCCAACCTGCTGAGCGGGCTGAGCCTCATCCCCGCGATGATCGGCATGTTCGCCATCTCCGAGCTGATTCGCTTCACGCTGGACACGTCGAAGGTGGCCGAGTTCAAGGCGCAGATCGGCTCGGTGTTCAAGGGCATGGGCGGCCTGATGCGCAAGTACCCGGTGCAGACGCTGCGCGGCAGCGTGCTGGGCACGGCGGTCGGCATCCTGCCCGGTGCGGGCGCCGACATCGCGGCGTGGATGTCCTTCGCGATGAGCAAGAAGCTGTCGAAGGAGCCCGAGAAGTTCGGCACCGGCCATCCCGAAGGCCTGGTCGAGGCCGGCGCCGCCAACAACAGCGCGCTGGCCGGCGCCTGGGTGCCGGCCCTGGTGTTCGGCATTCCGGGCGACTCGATCACGGCTATCGTGATCGGCGTTCTCTACATGAAGAACATGAACCCCGGGCCGATGATCTTCATGAACAACCCGGAGAACGTGTACGCGGTGTTCGCCGTGTTCATCCTCGCCAATCTGCTGATGCTGCCGCTGGGCTGGGCCTGCATCAAGGCGTCGTCGCGCCTGCTGCGCATGCCGCGCAACGTGCTGATGCCGATCATCCTGGTGTTCTGCCTGGTGGGTGCCTTCGCCATCAACAACGCGCTCTTCGACCTGTGGATCCTGCTGGGCTTCGGCGTGGCGGCCTGGGTGCTGGAAGAAAACGGCTTCCCCGTGGCGCCGGCCATCCTCGGCATGCTGCTGGGCAAGATGCTCGAAGAGAACTTCATCACCTCGATGATCAAGTCCGACGGCAGCTGGCTTGCCTTCGTCGAGCGGCCCATCGCCGCCGGCCTGGCCATCTTTACCCTGCTGCTGTGGGGCGGTTCGGGCTGGCTGGCCTGGCGCCGCCGCAAGCTGCACTCCGTCACCAACCCTGTCCCCGCATGACCCCTTTCGCCGACACCACGTCCTTGTACGACGCCCCTGCGCTGCGCCGCTTCGCGGCCGATCTGCTGCAGCGCGCCGGCCTCGCCGCGCCAATGGCCACCTGCGTGGCCGACACGCTGGTCGACGGCGATCTGCTCGGCCACGACACCCACGGCCTGGCCCTGCTGGCCGGGTATGTGAAGGAGGTCGAATCGGGCGGCATGACGCGCGACGGTGGGCCCGAGGTGCTGTCCGACCGCCCTGCTGCCGTGCTGTGGGACGGCCGCCGCCTGCCGGGGCCGTGGCTGGTGCACCAGGGCCTCGATCTGCTGATTCCGCGGGCGCGCGAACTCGGCACCGCCTCGCTGGTCATTCGCCGCAGCCACCACATCGCCTGCCTCGCCGCTTACATGCTGCGTGCGCTCGACGAAGGCCTGCTGATGCTGCTGGCCTGCTCCGACCCGAACACCGCGAGCGTCGCGCCCTTCGGCGGCACGCAGGCGGTGTTCACGCCCAATCCGCTGGCGATGGGGTTTCCTTTGACGAACGGCGGCGTGATGGTCGACATCTCGGCATCGATCACGACCAACGGCATGAGCAACCGCAAGCGCGCCGCGGGCGAGCGCTTCGTGGAAGACTGGCTGATCGACGCGCAAGGCCATCCCACCAGTGACCCGCAGACCCTGTTCGACCAGCCGCCCGGCACGCTGCTGCCGGTCGGCGGGCTGAGCCACGGCCACAAGGGCTACGGCATGGCGCTGCTGGTGGAGACATTGACCGCCGGGCTCGCCGGCCACGGCCGGGCCGACCCGCCCGAGGGCTGGGGGGCGACGGTGCACATCACCTTGCACGACCTGGAAGCGTTCGGCGGCAAGGACGCCTTCCTGCGACAGATGGACCATGTGGCCGCGCGTTGCCGCGACAACCGGCCCGTCGATGCCGGCAAGCCGGTGCGGCTGCCGGGCGAAGGCGGATTGAAACGTCGGGCATCTCAGGAGAAGGACGGCGTGCGGCTGCACTCGTCGATCGCGGCCTCGCTACAGGCGGCGGAGGCGCGCTACGGCCTGCAGCTGGCGCAGGCGCTGCGCTGATCGGAACGTATCAGTCCTCGGCGTCGGCTTCGCCATCTGCGGCGCTGTCGACGTTGTCGGCCGGCTTGTCGACCACCTTCCGTTCGCCGCGCGGCCCGCGCTTGGCCGCCCTGGCGAGGATCTCGACATAGAACTGCGGGCCTTCCGCCTTCACCACCGAATCGATCGACGGCGTGATCTCCTCGACATGGATGGCCTGGGCCGAATCGGCATCGACGCCGAAGCGGCAATCGAAGGCCCAGTAATCCATCTCTTCCGGCAGGTCCCGACGCTTCTCGCGCTGGATGTACTTGCGGATCTCGTGCTTGACCGCTTCGAGGTGACGGTCGGGGTGCTTGCCCTCGGGCTTGAGCTGAAAAGTTTTTCTCATGAGTGATCCTAACTGCGTGTGTACAGTCGACGCTCCGACGGACAACAGGTGAACACAATGGCGCGAGCGAACGACTGGTCAGGCAAGGTGATGGCGCTGGTGAATGGCGGCAACACGGCGGCAGCCATCGCTCAGATCAAGGTGGCGCCGAGCGTGAAGGACCTGAAGGCGCTTCAAACCATCATGACGCTGTCGCGCCTCACCGGGAAATACCGCCAGGTCGACGCCGCGATCACGGAGAACCTGGCGCTTCTCTCTGCGCCACGGTTGCACCGCTCTCCTTGACCAACGTATGAAGGAACTGTCGCGAGCGCCCCGAGCTTGCGTCGAGGACCGGAGCCGCACTCGCGTGCGGTGAGGACCGCAGATGCGAGATCGGGGTGCGCAGCAGGTTCATTCACACGTTCTCAGAGTGCCTTGCCGAGGCGGGCGATGCCCTCCTCGATCTTCTCGACGTTGGCCGTCGCGAAGCTCAGGCGCAGCGTCGACACATCCGGATTGCTGGCGAAGAACGGCGCCCCCGGCACGAAGGCCACGAGCTGCTCGATCGCCTTCTTGGCCAGCACGCTGGCATCGGCGATCTTGCCGTTGGCACCCGTGAGGCGCGCCCAAAAGAACAGGCCGCCGTTAGGCTGCGTGAATTCGATGGCGTCGCCCAGTTCGCGCTTGAGCGCCGCACCCATGGCCTGGGCGCGCTCGCCGTAGACCTTGCGCACGTTGGCCAGCGTCGCGGGCATGCGGCCGCTCTTCAGGTACTGCGCCGCGGTTGCCTGCGCGAAGGTGCTGGTGTGGGCATCGCTGAACTGCTTGCACATCGTCGCCTTGGCCAGCAGCTCGGCCGGCGCGATCATCCAGCCGATGCGCAGGCCGGGGCTCAGCACCTTGCTCAGGCTGCCGCAATGCGCGATGAGCTCTCGGCTGCCGGGCACGTCCTGGCTCAGCGCCAGGATCGACGGCGGCGGTGCCTCGCCGAAGTACAGGTCGCCGTACGGGTCGTCTTCCACGATCAGCGTCTGGTACTTCACGGCCATCTCCAGCACCTTCTTGCGGCGCTCCAGGCTCAGCATCGCGCCGCTCGGGTTGCCGAAGGTCGGGATCAGGTAGACGAACTTCGGTTGGTGCTCGGCAATGAGCTTTTCCAGTTCGTCGGTCTTCACGCCGTTGGCGTCGACCGGCGCGCTGATGAGTTCGGCGCCGTAGAGGCGGAAGCACTGGATGGTCGCGAGGAAGGTCGGGCCTTCGACGATCACCTTGTCACCGGGCGAGATCATGGTCTTGCCCAGCAGATCGAGCGCCTGCTGGCTGCCGGTGGTGACGATCAGGCCGCTGGGCGCCACGTCCACGCCCTTGGTCTTCATGAAGGCCGAGAGCTGCGTGCGCAGCGGCTCGTAGCCTTCGGTCGCGCCGTACTGCAGCGCGCCGCCGGGCTCCTCGTCGAGCGCCTTGGCGCTGGCCTCCTTTAGCCCCTCCACGTCGAACATCGCGCTGTCCGGGAAGCCCCCGGCAAAGCTGATGATGCCGGGCGTGCCGAGCAGCTTGAAGAGTTCGCGGATGGCGGAGGTTTCGACGTTGTCGAGGCGGGAAGCGAATTGCATGGCGGTCTTTCTCTTTCTAAGCCGCCATTGTCCAGCGAAGTGCGGACTGGCGCAGACTGATCTACTACCTCTGGCTAGTTAATTGACTTTACTATTTTTAAGTAGTAAGTTCAGTTAACCACTCCGAGCTAGTAAATCGCATGCGATACCCCCTTGAAACCAGCCAGCAGCTCAGCGCCGTCCTGAAAGCGCTGCGGCAATCTCGCCAGATGACGCAGGCCGAACTCGGCGAACAGCTGGGCGTGAACCAGAAGCGCGTCGCGCGCATCGAGGCAGCGCCTGGTGTCACCAGCTTCGACCAGATCTCGCGGCTGGTCGCCCTCATGGGCTACCGACTGGTGCTCGAAGCCCTGCCCTCCAGCGACGCGCCGACCGCCGCCAAGGACACCACATCATGGTGAGCCGCGCCAAACGCGGTCGCGGCCCGCGGCACCCCCATCCGCTGATGGTCTGGATCAATGGCCAGACGGTGGGCGAATGGAGCGTTCGCGAGGGCGAGCACCGCTTCCAGTACAACGATGAATGGACCGCCTCGCCGGCCGTGCGCCGGCTCTCGTTGTCGCTGCCGATCACGCCCGGCAACGCGCCCTTGCGCGGCGCGGTGGTGCAGAACTATTTCGACAATCTGCTGCCCGACAGCGATCCGATCCGCAAGCGCCTGCAGGGCAAGTTCGCGACGCAGAGCACCGACGCCTTCGACCTGCTCGGCGCCATCGGCCGCGAATGCGTCGGTGCCGTGCAACTGCTGCAGCCAGGCATGCTGCCGACGGGCTTCGACCGCATTGAGGCGGAGGCGCTGGACGATGCAGGCGTGGAGCGCGCGATCAACGCGTCGCTCTCGACAGGCCGCGTGCTCGGCCAGCGAGACGACGGCGACTTCCGCATCTCGATCGCCGGCGCGCAGGAGAAGACTGCGCTGCTGCAGCGCGATGCGCGATGGTTCCGTCCGCTCAACGCCACGCCCACCACCCACATCTTCAAGTTGCCGCTCGGCCTCGTCGGCAACATGCAGGCCGACATGCATTCGTCGGTCGAGAACGAATGGCTGTGCTCGCGCATCTTGTCGGCCTTCGGCCTGCCGACCGCGCGCTGCGACATCGCCACTTTCGGCGAACGCAAGGTGCTGGTGGTCGAACGCTTCGACCGCGCGCTGCAGAACGCTGGCACGCCTAACGAATGGATTGCCCGCCTGCCGCAGGAAGATTTCTGCCAGGCGCTCGGGGTGGCGGGCGCACAGAAGTACGAGACCGATGGCGGCCCCGGCATGCGCGAGATACTGCGTGTGCTCGACGCGAGCAGCAACGCGGCGGCCGACAAGCTCGCCTTTGTCAAGGCACAGATGGTGTTCTGGCTGCTCGCCGCGACCGACGGCCACGCGAAGAACTTCTCGATCTTCCTGGAGCGCGGCGGCGGCTACCGGCTCACCCCTTTCTACGATGTGCTGTCGGCCTGGCCCGTGATCGGCCACGGCGCCGCGCTCATCGCGCCGCAGAAAGCCAGGCTCGCGATGGCATTGCGCAGCAAGAGCGCGCACTGGGGCCTGGCCGATATCCAGGCGCGGCACTGGGACGGCGTGGCCAAGCTGGCGGGCCTGGGCGATGCGCGCGCGCTGTGCGACGAGGTCGCCGGGCAGGTGCCCGAGGTGCTGCGCAGCGTGCAGGCACAACTGCCGGCCGACTTCCCCTCTGCGCTCGCCAGCGCCATCTTCGAAGGCATGTCCCACACGGCCAAGCGCCTCGCATCCACTGGCGAATGAGCCAGCGAACGACCTCATGAAAAAAGAGAACATCGCCCCCTTCTTCGCCACGCTGGAAGCCGTCAACCCCACGCCCGAAACCGAGCTCGAATACACCTCGCCTTTCGAGCTGCTGGCCGCCGTGCTGCTGTCGGCGCAAGCGACCGACGTGGGTGTGAACAAGGCGACGCGCAAGCTCTACCCGGTCGCGAACACGCCGCAGGCGATCGTGGATCTGGGCGTGGAAGGACTCGAGGGCTACATCAAGACCATCGGTCTCTACCGCAGCAAGGCGAAGCACCTGATCGAGGCCTGCCGCATGCTGGTCGCGCTGCATGGCGGCGAGGTGCCGCGGACCCGCGCCGAGCTGGAGGCGCTGCCGGGCGTCGGCCGCAAGACGGCCAACGTGGTGCTCAACGTCGCCTTCGGCGAGCCGACCATCGCGGTCGACACGCACATCTTCCGCGTCGGCAACCGCACCGGGCTGGCGCCGGGCAAGACGCCGCTGGCGGTCGAACTGAAGTTGGAAAAGCGCGTGCCGCCCGAGTACCGGCTGCATGCGCACCACTGGCTCATCCTGCACGGCCGCTACATCTGCGTGGCGCGCAAGCCGAAGTGCTGGCAGTGCGCGGTGGCGCCGTACTGCGACTACAAGCCAAAGACGCCAGCGCCGAAGGGTTGACCGCCGCCGCACAGCGCGGCGGAACCAAGCTCAGTGCGTGGGGACGAGGAAGTCCTGGCTGATGCGCCACCCCAGCTCGTTCACCCGATCGAGGAACTGCGTCAGGTACGCGTGCAGCCCGGTCGCGAGGATTTCGTCGACGCGGGCGTACTGCAGGTCGGCCAGCAGCTTGCCGGCGCGGCGTTGGGTCTCGGCGCTCTGGTCGTTCTGCACCTTGGCGAGATTCGCCACCACCTCGGCCAGGCTGGCATGCAGCGAGCGCGGCATGTCGGGGCGCAGGATGAGCAGTTCGGCCACGCGCTCGGGCTTGATCACGTCGCGGTAGACCTTGCGGTACACCTCGAAGGCCGAGACGCTGCGCAGGATCGCGCTCCAGTGATAGAAGTCGTACTCCTGGTCTTCCTCGGTGGCGGCACCGAAGAACTCGCTGTTGAGCGCGTGGAACTTGACGTCGACCAGGCGCGCCGTGTTGTCGGCGCGTTCGAGGAAGGTGCCCAGCCGCGAGAAGTAGAAGGCCTCGTCCTGCAGCATCGTGCCCAGCGTGACGCCGCGCGACAGGTGCGAGCGGAACTTCACCCACTCGAAGAACTGCGCCGGGTCGCGCTCGAACTCGCCGGCGCGCAACATGCGGTTGACGTCGAGCCAGGTGGTGTTCTGCGTTTCCCAGGCCTCGGTGGTGAGCGCGCCGCGCACCGCGCGCGCGTTCTCGCGGGCGGCCTTCAGGCACGAGATGATCGACGAGGGGTTCGACTCGTCCTTGACCATGAACTCCATCACCTCGTCGGGGACGATCTGGTCGTGCTTCTCGTTGTAGGCCGGCAGCAGTTCGCTGATGGACAGCAGGCCCTGCCA
Source organism: Variovorax restrictus (assembly GCF_051216715.1). Classification (NCBI taxonomy): domain Bacteria; kingdom Pseudomonadati; phylum Pseudomonadota; class Betaproteobacteria; order Burkholderiales; family Comamonadaceae; genus Variovorax; species Variovorax restrictus. Next base: position 2,401,446 of record NZ_JBPJZH010000001.1, on the reverse strand, counting down.
GCCGAACTTGGCCACTTCGGCCGACTGCGGCAGCAGCGAGGTCTGGTAGTTGACGTCGAGCATGCGGGCCGTGTTCTCGGCCCGCTCGGTGTAGCGCGACATCCAGTAGAGGTGGTCGGCGGTGCGTGACAGCATGGGGTCGTTCTCCTCGCTTCAGGCCGACTGGGTTTGCGTTTGCGTCTGCGACGACGTGGCGGCCGGTGCGGCGGCCCTGGGGCGCCGATCGGCTTCGAGGATCCAGGTGTCCTTGGTGCCGCCGCCCTGCGACGAGTTGACGACCAGTGAACCTTCCTTGAGCGCCACGCGCGTGAGACCGCCGGGCACCATCTGCACTTCCTTGGCCGACAGCACGAAGGGCCGCAGGTCGATGTGGCGCGGCGCGATGCCGGCGTCGACGAAGGTCGGCGAGGTCGACAGGCTGAGCGTGGGCTGCGCGATGTAGCCGTCGGGCTTGGCGATCACGGCCTGGCGAAATTCCTCGATCTCGGCCTGCGTGGCGGCCGGGCCGATGAGCATGCCGTAGCCACCCGCGCCGTGCACTTCCTTCACGACCAGGTCCTTCATGTTGTCGAGCGTGTACTGCAGCTCGTCCTTGTTGCGGCACATGTAGGTCGGCACGTTCTTCAGGATCGGCTTCTCGCCGAGGTAGAACTCGATCATCTTCGGCACGTAGGGGTAGATCGACTTGTCGTCGGCCACGCCGGTACCGACCGCATTGCTGATCGCCACATTGCCGGCGCGGTAGGCGCGCATCAGCCCGGCGCAGCCGAGCGTCGAGGTCGGGCGGAACACTTCCGGGTCGAGGTAGTCGTCGTCGACGCGGCGATAGATGACGTCGACCCGCTTCGGGCCGCGCGTGGTGCGCATGTAGACGAAATCGTCCTTCACGAACAGGTCTTGCCCCTCGACCAGCTCGATGCCCATCTGCTGCGCCAGGAAGGCGTGCTCGAAATAGGCGCTGTTGTACATGCCGGGCGTGAGCACGACGACGGTCGGCTCGGCCGTGGCCGGCGGTGCGCTGGCGCGCAGGGTTTCGAGCAGCAGGTCGGGGTAATGCGCGACGGGCGCGATGCGGTTCTGAGCGAACAGGTCCGGAAAGAGCCGCATCATCATCTTGCGGTTTTCCAGCATGTAGCTCACGCCGCTGGGCACCCGCAGGTTGTCTTCGAGCACGTAGTACTCGCCGTTGCCGTCGGCATCCGGTGCGCGGACGATGTCGATGCCCGAGATGTTCGAGTAGACGTTGTTCGGCACCGTCACGCCCATCATCTCGGGGCGGAACTGCGCGTTATCGCGGATCTGCTCGATCGGCACGATGCCGGCCTTGATGATTTCCTGGTCGTGGTAGACGTCGTGGATGAAGCGGTTGAGCGCATTCACCCGCTGGACCAGGCCCTTCTCCATCAGTTCCCACTCGTGCGCGGGAATGATGCGCGGCAAGAGGTCGAAAGGAATCAAACGCTCGGTGCCCGACCCGTCCTCGTCCTTGGCGCCGTACACCGCGAAGGTGATGCCTACGCGGCGGAAGATCATCTCGGCCTCTTCGCGGCGAGACTTCATCAATTCGCCCGGCTGCTTCGACAGCCATTGGTCGTAGCGTTTGTAATGCCCCCGGATCGCAGCGCCCGCGTAGGGCAACTGCTCGTACATCTCATCGAATTTGTGCATGGAACGACCAATCTCCTTCGACATAGCTTAGCAAGTTCAAGGCCAAGCTTTGGACGATCTTTGCACAAGCGCGACTGTTGCCGTTCAGCCGCCCCGTTCGATTAGGGCGTCCAGCACCACGACGCCCTCACCCCGCGCCGCGACCAGCACGGGGTTGACGTCGATCGACGCGATGGCCCCGCCAGCGTCCACGATGAGGCGGCCGACGGCCACTGCCACCTCGGCCAGCGCATCGACGTCCAGCGGAGGATCGCCCCGCACGCCCTCGAGCAGCGGGGCGATGCGCAGCGTGCGCAGGGCTGCCGTCACGTCGGCCGCGGCAAAGGGCGGCACGAGCACGGCCACATCCTGCAGCGCCTCCACGTACTTGCCGCCATCGCCCACGACCACCACCGGCCCGAAGACCGGGTCGATGCGCGCGCCGACCATGAACTCGTGCTGCCCGCGGCGCATGGCGGCCACGATCACGCCTTCTTGCGTGGCGCCGAGTTCGGCGAGCTTGGCCCACTGCCGATCGAACAGCGCCGCCGCCTCCGCCGCCGTGCCGACGTTCAATGCCACCAGGCCGTGCTCCGACTTGTGCGGCACGTCGCCCGAACAGGCCTTGACGACGGCCGGGGCACCCACCGCGGCCAGTGCGTCCTCGGCCTCCTTCGCGCTGCGACACAGCCGATGCGCCACCACCGGCACCCCAGCCGCGGCCAGCACCGCCAGGCTTTGCGCCTCGTTCAGGAACTGCCCGGTACCGGGGGGCAGCGCGGGGGCCGTGCCGGCAGGCCACGGCACGATCGCCTGGCGCATCAGCGCCGTGTGCGACACCAGCTGCGCCAGCGTGCCCAGCGCATCGTTCTCGTTGACATAGGTCGGAATGCCCTGCGCCTTGAAAGGCGCGGCCACCGACTCCTGCCAGGCAGCCACCACCACCGGCTTGCCGGTGCTGCGCTCGAAGGCGGCCGTGTCGCGCGCGAAGGCCTCGACGTCGTAGCCCGCACCCGCCACCGGGATGTTGATGAAGAACAGGTCGGCCGACGGGTCCTGCGCCACGGCCGGCAGCACGTCGCCGAACAGGCCGCTGTTGGACAGCAGCGCGGCGGTGATATCGATCGGGTTCACCGCCGTCGCGAAGCCCGGCAGGCGGCTCGCGACGTCGGCACGGGTCGCGGGCGCCAGCTCGGCCAGCGGCAAGCCGAATTCCTCCGACGCATCGGCGCCCATCACGCAGCTCGCGCCCGAGTTGCTGATGATCACCAGCCGCCGCCCCTCGGGCCGCCACCCTTTCAGATAGGCCTCGGCCGCCAGCGCCTGCGCATGCGGGTCGCGCACCCGCCAGATGCCGTGGTGGCGGAAGAAGGCGTCGACCGTGCGGTCCTCGTTGGCCAGCGAACCGGTGTGCGACGACGCCGCCTTCTGCCCGCTCTCCGAGCGCCCGGCCTTCACCGCGATGATCGGGAGGTCACGCTCCCGCGCATAGGCCGCCGTGCGCGCCAGCAGCTCAGGGTTGGCGATGTTCTCGAGGTACAGCAGCAGCAGCTTCACGTCGGGATCGTGCGCCACCGCCCAGGCCAGGTCGGACACCGTGATGTCGGCCTCGTTGCCGGTCGCATGCACATGCCGCACGCCCAGGCCGCGGCCGCGCAGCAGGCCATAGGCCATGGCGCTCATGCCGCCGCTCTGGCTCACGATGCCCACGGGGCCGTCGGCCGGCGGCACCTCGACGAACATGGTCGAGAAGCCGGCGAGCGCCCCGGTGCCGAAGTTGGCCAGGCCCTGCGTGTTGGGGCCGTAGAGGCGCATGCCGGCGGCGCGCGCGGTGTCGACCATGGCGCGCTGCACGGCGCGGCCCTCCTCGCCCGTCTCGCCGAAGCCCGACGCTACCACCACCACCGATTTGACGCCGCGTGCCGCGCACTGCGCCACGGCTTCGACCGCCTTGTCGCCACCGACGACGACCATCGCCAGATCGGGCGCCTCGGGCAGCGCCGCGAGCGACGCATAGCTCTTGAGCCCCTGGACCTCCTCGCGCGACGGGTTGATCGGGTAGATGCGCCCGCCGAAGCCGTGCTTCTGCATGTAGTAGATCGGCCGTCCACCGATCTTGTGGATGTTCTCGGAGGCGCCGATGACGGCGACGGATTGCGGGTTCAGGGCGGATTCGAGCAGGTCGGACATGGAATGCTTTGCAGAGAGAAAAGGAAGCGCCGCCTCAGTTGCGGCGCGCGTTCAGAAACGATGCGATGCCGTCGCCGCAGGCGTCGCTGTAGAGGCTCTCGACGAAGGCGTCGCGCTCGGCGTCGAGCTGCGCGCGACGCGAGCGGCCACGCGCCGCGTGAACCAGTTGCTTGATGCGCGCCTGCGCATCGAAAGGCCCGGCCGCCAGGCGCTGCGCCCAGGCCATCGCGGTGGCGATGGCTTCGCCGTGCGGCACCACGCGGTTCACCACGCCCAGCGCATGGAGGCGCTCGGCCGTGCATACGCCACCGTCGAGCAGCAGCTCCAGCGCCATCTGCGGCGGCAGCGCGCGCGCCAGCGAGTCGGAGCCACCGCCATCGGGGCTGAGCGCGAGCTTGACGTACGACATGACGAACTTCGCGTCCGCGGCCGCGACGATCAGGTCGCAGCCCAGGCACACCGAGAAGCCACCGCCGGCGGCTGCGCCTTCGACCGCCGCGATGATCGGCTGCGGCGCGTCGTGCATCGCCATCACCCAGTCGTGCAGCACATCGAGATGCGCGGCCTGCGTCTCGCGCGGCAGGTCGCGCTGGGCCGCGAGGCGCTTCAAGTCGCCGCCGCCGCAGAAATGATCGCCCTCGCCGGTCAGCACGATGACGCGCACCGTGCGGTCGTCCGCCACGCGGCCCAGGGTGTCGACGGCCGTCCGGTAGAGCGACGGATGCATCGCGTTGCGTGCCGCCGAATTGCTGATCGTCATCACCAGCACGGGCCCGTCCTGCCGGACGATCAGGCGGGCATTGGTTTCAGGGTCGGGCAACGCCATCAGTCGACCTTGATGTTGGCCGTGCGCACCACCTTCGTCCACTTGGCGATCTCGGTGTTCAGCATCTTCCCGAAGGCCTCGGGCGTGGTGGGCATCGCCTCGGCGCCCGCGTCGTACAAGCGTTGCTTGACCTGCGGGTCGCTCAAGGCCTTGCCGATGTCGGCGCTCAGGCGCTGCACCACGTCCTTCGGCGTGCCGGCCGGCGCGAGGAAGGCGGCCCACGAATACGCCTCGTAGCCCGGCAGGCCCGACTCGGCCACGGTCGGCACGTCGGGCAGCAGCGCCGAGCGTTTGGCACTGGCCACGGCGATGGCGCGCACCTTGCCGGCCTTGATCTGCGGCAGCGCCGTCGGCGCATCGCTGAACATGAACTGCACCTGCCCGCCGAGCAGGTCGGTCATGGCCGGTGCGCTGCCCTTGTACGGCACGTGCAGCAGCTTGGTGCCGGCCTGCATGTTGAACAGCTCGCCGGCCAGGTGCGTGCCGCCGCCGTTGCCGGCCGAGCCGAAGCTCAGCGTGCCCGGCGCGCGCTTGTCGAGCGCGATGACGTCGGCCACCGTCTTCACCGGCACGTCAGGGTGCGCGACCAGCACCACCGGGAACATCGCGCCGAAGCTCACCGGCACGAAGTCCTTTTCGATGTCGTAGGTCAACCGTGGCTTGAGGCTGGGCAGCACCGAATGGTGGATGCTGCAGACGAACACGTTGTAGCCGTCGGCCGGCAGCTTGGCCGCGATCTCGGCCCCCACGATGCCGCCGGCGCCCGCGCGGTTGTCGACGATGGCCTGCTGGCCCCATAGCTCCGACAGCTTCTGCGCGACGGCGCGGCCGGTGGTGTCGACCGGCCCGCCGGCCGGGAACGGCACGACGAACTTCACCGGGCGGCTGGGGTAGGCGCTCTGCGCGAAGGCGGGCACGGCCAGCGTGCCGAGCGCGGCTGCCGCGCCGCCGAGCAGGGTTCGGCGGCCGATGATGGGTCCAAGGGTCTCGGGGGTCTGCGTCGTCATCTTGTCTCCTCGTTGTGGTCTTGAAATTCAGGCCGCGAACACGGCGTGGCCGTGGTCGAGCACCACCTTGTCGCGCGCCGGCACGCGGACGCGAAAGCGCACGTCGCTGCCGTCACGGAACAATTCCAGCCGCAGTGTCTCGCCCGGAAAGACCGGTGCCGAGAAGCGGGCGTACAGGCGGCGCAGCTGCTTGGGGTCGCTGTCGGCGCACTGCGCCAGCAGCGCATGCGCCGCGATGCCCCAGGTGCACAGGCCGTGCAGGATTGGACGGTCGAAGCCCGCCGCCCGCGCGGTCGCGGGGTCGGCATGCAGCGGGTTGCGGTCGCCGCACAGGCGGTAGAGCAAAGCCTGCTGCGGCAGCGTCGGGATGTCGACGATGGCATCAGGCGCCTCGGTGGGGACCGGCACCGGCGGCGGTGGCGCGGCATCGCCGGGCACGTCGGCAGTGGCGAAGCCGCCGTTGCCGCGGGCGAAGGTGGTGTGCGTCACGGTCGCGAGCAGCGCGTCGCTGTCGGCGTCGTGCAGCGCCTTGTCGTAGGTGATCGTGGCGCCGCGGCCCGGCCCCTTGTCGACGATGCGGGTCACGCGGTGGCGCGCCCGCACGGCGCCGGCCGCCGGCAAGGGCCGGTGCCACACGACCTGCTCTTCGCCATGCACGATCTGCGCGAAATCGATGCCGGTGGCCGGGTCTTGCATCCACGAGCCCGGAAAGCCCAGCACCACCGCCATCGTCGGCAGCGCCAGAGGCGGCGCGGGGACGTCGTTGACGAACTGCAGCTGCTTCGCGTCGGTCGGGTCGCTGCCCAGGCCGAGCGCGAGCGCGTAGCGCATCGTGTCGTCGGCATCGTAGCGCTGCACGATCTCGTCGAAGCGCCACGCCTTCAGTCGATGGAAGTCGATCATGTCAGTGATCCATTGCGCTGCGCTCCGCCCGCAGCCGAGAAACCGGCGCGGCCAGATGCCAGGGCACCCGAGGAACTGGCTTTGCCAGGCCGCTGGGTGCGCCCCCTTGAGGGGGAGGCGGCGACACGTAGTGCGCCGCATCGGGGGTGGTTTTCATCAGTCGACTTTCGCGCCTGAGACTTTCACGACCTTGGCCCACTTGTCGACCTCGGCGGTCATGAAGCGGCCGAAGTCCTCCGGCGAATTCCAGCTGGCGGCGAAGCCCTGCGCCTCGAACTTCTCCTTCACCTCCGGCGCAGCGAGCACTTTTTTCAGCTCGGCACTCAGGCGCGCCAGCACCTCGGGTGGCGTGCCGGCCGGGGCCAGCAACCCGTTCCACGCGATGGCTTCATAGCCCGGCAGGCCGGACTCGGCGACCGTCGGCACATCGGGCGCGACCGGTGAACGCGCCGCGCTCGTCACGGCCAGCGCCTTCAGCTTGCCACCCTTCACGTGCGGCATGGCCGACAGCATGGTGTCGAACATCAGGTGCGTCTGACCGCCCATGGTGTCGGTCAGCGCGGGCGCGCTGCCCTTGTACGGGATGTGCTTCATCTTCACGCCGGCCATCGACGCGAAGAGTTCGGCCGACAGATGCGTCGACTGCCCGTTGCCTGAGGAGGCGAAGTTCAGCTCGCCCGGCTTGGACTTGGCCAGCGCGATCAGCTCGGCCACGTTGTTCGCCGGCAGGCTCGGGTTGGCGACGATCACCAGCGGCCCGCTGGTCAGTTGGGACACGGGCGCGAAGTCTTTCGACAGCGAATAGCCGAGGTTCTTGAAGAGCGACGGATTGATGGCGTGGGCCGTGGTCGCGACCACCAGCGTGTAGCCGTCGGCCGGGCTGCGCGCCACCAGCTCGGCACCGGGGTTGCCGCCCGCGCCCGCACGGTTGTCGACGACGAACTGCTGGCCCATCGCGTCCGAGAGCTTTTGCGCGACCAGCCGCGCCACGATGTCGGTCGGCCCGCCTGGCGGGTACGGCACCACCAGCTTGACCGGCTTGGTCGGATAGGCCTGCGCGTGTGCGAAAGCGGGCACAGCAAGGCACAGCGCGGCACCTGCGGCGGCGAGCAGGTGGCGGCGTGAGGGAAAGCGGATCGCATGCATGTCTTTGTCTCCAGTCGTTTTGTTCTCGTTGACGGATGCCCCGATGCGGCTGGCGCTACCCGGTGGCAGGTGAAAAGCGGACCAGCGTGCGGCCGGCGTGCGCGAAGAAGCCGGCCGCCACGCGGTCGCCGATGCGCACGCCCGGCTCGGCATGCGCCATCAGGCGCGGGCCTTCGTCGAGTTGGGCGATGACCAGCGTGTAGGGCGCGAGCGCACGGAAGGCATCGGACGGCGCGCGCGACACCACGGTCACCGCATGCAGCGTGGCCGTGCCGCGGGCCGTTTCCCACACCAGCGTTTCGCTGCCGCAATGCGCGCAGGCGTAGCGCGCCAGCGTGTGCGCCGTGCCGCACGCGGTGCAGCGCTGGAAGCGCAGTTCGTGCCGCGCCAAGCCGTCGACGAAGGGCGCTGCGAGCGCGCTCGCGGAGGTGACGGCGGCGGAGTCGGCCAGCGGTTCGGTCATGGCGAAGGCTCCTGCGAAAGGATCAGGCTCACATGCGAAGACATCACGCCGCCATCGGCATGAACGAAGGCATGGCGCGGCTTCGCGACCTGGCGCGCGTCGGCCTGGCCGGTCATCTGCCGGAACGCCTCCACGGTGTGCGCCATGCCGCCCGCCACGCCGCAATGGCCAAAGGACAGCAGGCCGCCGTGGGTGTTCAGCGGCAACGGGCCGCGCGGCGCGAAGTCGCCGTTGCGCAGGCGCTGGGCCGCCCCGCCGCGCGGGGCGAAGCCGATCTCCTCGAGCAGCATGGTCAGCGTGATCGTGAAGGAGTCGTAGATGCCGAGGTGGTCGATGTCGGCCACGCGCAGCCCGGCATCGGCAAAGGCGCGCTGCGCCGCGATGGCGGCGCCGCACTGCATCACGTCGGCCATCGCACTCAGGTGCTGGTGGCGGTGCGCCTGCCCGGCGCCGGTCATCGCGACGCGCGGGCCGTCGCCCGGTGCGGCCGAGACCACCAGCGCCATCGCCCCGTCGGAGATCGGGCAGCAGTCCATCAGCTTGAGCGGCGCGGCGATCGGTTTGGACGCCAGCACGTCGGCCACCGTGATCGGCGCGGTGAGGTGCGCGCCGGGGTGGCGGGCCGCGTTGGCGCGCATCAGCACGGCGAACTCGGCGAGATCCGCTTCGGTCGTGCCGGTCTCGTGCAGGTAGCGTGAGGCCATCAGGCCGTAGTAGGCCGGCACCGACGCCCCGTTGGGTACTTCGTAGTCGGGGTCGCCGACCTGCGCCAGCGTCTGGATGGCGCTGTCGCGCGACTGGCCACTCAGACGGTTCTCGCCGGCCACCACGAGCATATGGCGGCAGCGACCGCTGCGCACCAGCTCGCGCGCCAGCATGAGCATCGCCGCGCCCGTCGCGCCGCCCAGCTGCAGGCTGTGCGCGTAGGCCGGATCGAGCGAGAAGCGCTCGCAGAACAACGTGGAGAGCATCAGGTGCGGCAGCGTGGTCGCATAGCCGCACAGCACGCCGTCGATGTCCGCGCGCTTCAGGCCGGCGTTTTGCAAGGCCTGCTGCGCGGCTTGCGCCATCAGATCGAGCGCGCCCTGCCCTTCGTGGCGACCGAAGGCGGTGCCGCCGACGCCAGTGATCCACGCGGTGGTGGGTTGCGCCGCCATCAGTGCACCCGCCCGCGTCGCGTGACGGCCGCGGCACCGCCGGTGTGGGCCGCACGGCTCCACAGCACCTCGCAGGTCGCGGCCTCGCGCCGCAGCGCCTGCGCCAGCTCGGCTTCGCGCGAGCTGATGCGATCGTTGAGCGCCGCGATGCTGATGGCTGCGACCGGCCGGCCGTCGGCCCCGAGGATCGGCACCGCGATGCCGCCCATGCGCTCGATCACCACGTCGAGCAGCACCGCGTAGCCACGCTCGCGCGCCTCGCGGGCATGGTCTTCGAGCAGTTGCGCGGTGATGCGCGGATAGCGCTGCAGCTGCGGCGCGATCACCGCCAGCGCGGCCTGCCGTTCGGCCTCGGGCATCCAGGCCAGCAGCGCCAGGCTGCCGGCGCCCACGCCCAGCGGGCGGCGGCTGCCGATGGCGAGGTAGTTCGCGCGGATCGGGTAGCGGCCCTCTTCCACGTCGACGCAGAGCGATTCGATGCCGCTCGGGATCGAGAGGATCACGCTGTCCTCGAACTGGCCGGTGAGCCGCAGCAGCGCGGGCCGCACCAGCGGGCGCGGGTCGAAGCGGGCCAGCGCGGCGGCGCCCAGCACCAGCAGCTCGGCGCCGAGGCTGTAGTGCTTGCTCTGCGGGTCGCGCACGACGAAGCCATCGTGCATCAGCACCTCGATCACGCGCAGCACCGTCGTCTTGTCGAGGCCGGTGGCGACGGCGATGTCGGTCAGGCGGGTGACGCCGGGGTCGGACAGCGCGCGCAGGATGCGACAGGCGCGCTCGACCGACGACGTGGGCTCCACGGCCCGCTGGGCAAGCATGGAGGCAGGGGTGCGCATTCTTCCAGGCATGTTGTCTCTTGTTTCGTTCCGCGGAACACCGCGGAGCCGTGTGCCATTGAACGCGGCGCGCCTTTCACCCGTCAAGCAAAGCTGAAAAAGTTTCTACAGGCGAAACTTTTCAAGGGAAAACCCGGGTCGCCGCCCTACGGCTCACGGAACGCGGTGGTGCCAGTAGCGCTGCCGTGCCTCGCGTTCGCAGCGCACCGCCTGCGGCGCATCGCTCGACCATCGGGCTGCGCCGCAATGCGGGCTGTCGATGACGGCCGTGCCCTTTGCCTCGTAGGCCTCGCGCACCGGCGGCGCCGGGTGGCCAAAGCGGTTGCGGTACCCGGCCTGCACCAGCGCCAGCCGCGGCCGGACCGCATCGAGCAACGACGGGCTCGACGAGGTCTTGCTGCCGTGGTGCGGGACCAGGAGCACGTCGGCGCGCAGGGCACCGTCGGCGCTACGGGCGACGAGCGCGGCCTCCTGCGCGCGCTCGATGTCGCCGGCCAGCAGCGCCGTCGCCCGCCCGTTGCCGATGCGCAGCACGCAGGAAACGGTGTTGGCCTTGGCCGATGCGACGTCGTAGTCCGCCGCCACCGGGTGCAGCACCTCGATCTCGACACCGTCCCAGCTCCAGCGCTGGCCGGCGATGCAGCGCTGCACCGGACGGAGCGCCTGCAGCGGATGGCCCGCCTCGATCGAACTGAGCAGCGCGGCCTGTGGCTGCATGGCCAGCACCGCCGCAGCGCCGCCGGTGTGGTCGCTGTCGCGGTGGCTCAGCACGACGGTGTCGAGGCGCTCGCCCAGTGCGCGCAGCAGCGGCACCAGCACGCGGTGGCCGGCATCGCTCTCCAGGCTGTAGCGGGGGCCGGCGTCATACAGCAGCGTGTGGCTGGCGGTGCGCACCAGCACCGCATTGCCCTGGCCGATATCGGCAGCCAGCAGCTCGAACTCACCGACAGGCGGGCGTGGCGCTTGCCATAGAACCACGGGCAACAACAGCGGCAGGCCCAGCACGCGCATCGACCACGGCAGCCGCATCGCCAGCAGCACACCGCCCGCCACGCCACCGACCGCCGCCCACAACGGCGGTGCCGCCGTCGACACGGTCGCGAACGGCCACGCCGCGAGCCACTGCAGCCACCACGACAGGCCCTGCACCGCCCACGCCGCCGCATCCCAGGCCCACGGCAGCAACGCGCCGAGCATGGCCAGCGGCGTGACGACCAGCGTGACCCAGGGGATGGCCAGCGCATTGGCGATCAGCCCGACCACCGACACCTGCTGAAACAGCAGCAGGGTCAGCGGCGTGAGCGCCAGCGTGACGACGGCCTGCTCGCGCGCCAGCCGGCCGAGGCGGCGGCGAAAGGTGAGCGGCTGGCCGGCCTCGGCCATGGCATCGGTCGCGAACAGCGCCGCGACCGCGACGAAGCTGAGCCAGAAGCCGGCCTGCATCAAGGACCAGGGGTCGACCGCGACGACCACCGCACAAGCCAGCAGCCAGACGCAGGGCCAGGGCCAGCGACGCCCGGCGATGCGCAGCAACGCGACGGTCGCGAGCATCCACACCGTGCGCTGCGAAGGCACGCCCCAGCCGCTGAAAAGCGCGTACAGCGCCGCCAACATCACCCCGCCTGCCAGCGCGGCCTGCTGGGCGGGCCAGAACAACATCAGCCGCGTGCTGCGCCGCCACAGCGCGCCGACGAGCAGGGCCGCGAGCCACGCGAACATGGTGATGTGCACGCCCGATATCGCCATCAGATGGGCGACGCCTGTCGCGCGGTAGACGTCCCAGTCGGCGCGGTCGATGGCGCCCTGGTCGCCGGTCACCAGCGCGGCGATCACGCCGGCCAGGCGCCGGTCGGTCACGCGCTCGAAGACCGCGTCGCGCACCGCTTCGCGGGCGCGCTCGATCGGTCGCTGCCAGGTGACGGCGACGCGTTCCGGCGGCGCATCGCGGGCGCCGGTGCGCACGTAGCCGGTCGCCTGCACGCCCTGCTCCCACAGCTGCAGCTCTTGATCAAACCCATGCGGGTTGAGGTTGCCGTGCGGCGCCTTGAGGCGGACGGTCAAGCGCCAGAGTTCGCCGGCGTGCAGCGCGGCGGGGCGCCGCATCGGCGGCAGTGCGACCGCCTCCTCCGCACCCCGGCCCCACAGGCCGGTGCCCTCGGCGTACCAGCCCAGCGCGATGCGGCGCGGCACGCGTGGCGGCGCTGGCTCGCCGGCCGCGCCGCCGGCCCATTGCGCCGACTCGACATCCAACCGGAAGCGCGTGCCGCTCTCATCGTGCTGCGGCATCTGGGCGATCACGCCGGTCACCTGGAGGTCGCGGCCCTCGAGCGATGGGTCCAATGCCTCACTGGCATAGCGAGCCGCGCGCCACCCCGTGAAGCCGGCGCTGGCGAGCGCCGCGACCACCAGCAGCGCCGCCAGCGCGCCTCGACCGTGATGGCGCGTGCGCCACACGGCGTACAGCGCCAGGCTCGCCGTCCCGGCCAACATCCCATAGCGCCAAGCCGGCCACAGCGCCGCCTGCTGCAACTGCAAGGCGGCGCCCACGATCGCGCCGGCCATTGCCACGAAAGGCGCCCAGCCGCGCAACGCGTGCTGCGCCCTCAAGAAATCGCTCCCTGATCCATGCCACCGACCCTCCCCTACACGCTTTTCGTGGCGCGTTAATTGCTTCGCCGGTGGGCTAGTATGCGTCTCACCCGAGACCTGTCGCCGCTCCGAGAAAAACCGATGTCCATTCACGCCGCACTTCACCACGTCACCCACTACAAGTACGACCGTCCGGTGCAGCTCGGCCCGCAGGTGGTTCGCCTGCGCCCGGCGCCTCACTGCCGCAGCAACGTCATTTCGTACTCGCTGCGCATCGAGCCCGAGCAGCACTTCATCAACTGGCAGCAGGACCCGTTCGCGAACTACCAGGCCCGCCTGGTGTTCCCCGAGAAGACGCGCGAATTCAAAGTCACGGTCGACCTCGTGGTCGAGATGGCGGTCTACAACCCCTTCGACTTCTTCCTCGAGCCGCAGGCCGAGAACTTCCCCTTCAAGTACACGGCCGAGCAGGCCGACGAGCTCGCGCCCTACCTGGTGGTCGAACCGCCGACGCCGCTGGTGCAGGCCTACCTCGACAAGATCGACCGCACCGAGAAGCGCACCATCGACTTCCTGGTGGGCATCAACCAGCAGGTGCAGGGCGACGTCGACTACCTCATCCGCATGGAGCCCGGTGTGCAGACGCCGGAAGAAACGCTCACCAACGGCAGCGGCTCCTGCCGCGATTCGGGCTGGCTGCTGGTGCAACTGCTGCGCCACATGGGTCTTGCCGCGCGCTTCGTCTCGGGCTACCTGATTCAGCTCACGCCGGACGTGAAGGCACTCGACGGCCCGAGCGGCACGACGGTCGACTTCACCGACCTGCACGCCTGGTGCGAGGTCTACCTGCCCGGCGCCGGCTGGATCGGGCTGGATGCCACCTCGGGCCTGCTGGCCGGCGAAGGTCACATCCCGCTGGCCTGCACGCCTACGCCTTCGAGCGCCGCGCCGATCGAAGGCGTGGTCGACGACGCCGAGGTCGAGTTCGGCCACGAGATGGTCGTCACCCGCATCCACGAATCGCCACGCGTCACCAAGCCCTACACCGACGAGCAGTGGGCCGAGGTGCTGGCCCTGGGCGACGCCGTCGACAAGCGGCTGGCCGCCGGCGACGTGCGCCTGACGATGGGCGGCGAGCCGACCTACGTGGCCACCAGCGACCGCGACGCCGCCGAATGGAACACCGATGCGCTGGGCCCGACCAAGCGCGGCTACGCCACCGAACTCGTGCAGAAGCTGCGCGCCGAATACGGCAACGGCGGCTTCCTGCACTTCGGGCAGGGCAAGTGGTACCCGGGCGAGCAGCTGCCGCGCTGGGCGCTGTCGATCTTCTGGCGCGCCGACGGCCAGACCATCTGGCACAACCCCGAACTCTTCGCCGACGAGCGCGTGCCCACGCACTACACGAGCGAAGACGCGCGCCGCTTCACCACCGTGCTGGCGCATCGCCTCGGCCTGACCGAGCGCTACATCCAGCCCGGCTACGAAGACACGTACTACTACCTCTGGCGCGAGCGCCGCCTGCCGGTCAACGTCGACCCCTTCGACTCCAAGCTCGACGACGAGATGGAACGCGTGCGCCTGCGCCGCGTGTTCACGCAGAAGCTCGACGCCGTCATCGGCTACATGCTGCCGATCGAGCCGAGCAACGCCGACCGCGACGCGCCCGCGCTCGAAGGCCCAGGCTGGAAGACCGGCCCCTGGTTCCTGCGCGACGACCGCATGTACCTGATCCCCGGCGACTCGCCCATGGGCTACCGCCTGCCGCTCGACTCGCAGCCGTGGGCCAGCAAGGGCGACTACCCGTATCTCGTCGACCGCGACCCGACCGCGCCGTTGGGCGACCTGCCGAACTACGCCGACTACCGCACGCGCTACGCCGGCCTGCCGACCGGCCCGAAGGACGACCTGGGCGCCGTGCCCTACGCCTTCGGCACGCCGCCCCAGACGCCGGCCGCCCTGCGCATGCAGGGCCCCGGCACGGCGACGGCGACCAGCGCCCCGACAGGCCCGGGCGCAGCGTCAGCGGACGACACCGACCCCACCACGCCGCGCCAGCCGCGCCGCGGCGAGTCGGCCCACTGGATCACCCGTACCGCGCTGTGCGTCGAGGTGCGCGACCCGCGCCGCGCCAACGGGCCGGCGGCCGAGAAGGTCGGCAACTCGTCGGGCGTGCTCTACGTCTTCATGCCGCCGCTGCGCCGCCTGGAGGACTACCTCGACCTGGTCGCGGCCATCGAGGCCACCGCGCAACAGCTCGGCCTGCAGATCGTGATGGAAGGCTACCCGCCGCCGCGCGATCCGCGCCTGAAGATGCTGGCCGTCACGCCCGATCCGGGCGTCATCGAAGTCAACATCCACCCGGCCAACAACTGGAAGGAACTGGTCGCCCACACCGAGTTCCTGTACGACGCGGCCTTCGAGACGCGCCTGTCGGCTGAGAAGTTCATGACCGACGGCCGCCACACCGGCACCGGCGGCGGCAACCACTTCGTGATGGGTGGCGCCACGCCCAACGACAGCCCCTTCCTGCGCCGCCCCGAGCTGCTGGCCAGCCTGCTGCTGTACTGGCACAACCACCCGTCGCTGAGCTACCTGTTCTCGGGCATGTTCATCGGCCCGACGAGCCAGGCGCCCCGTGTCGACGAAGCCCGCAACGACCAGGTCTACGAGCTGGAGATCGCGCTCAAGGAGATCGCCAAGAACCGCGAGATCTACGGCGCCAACATGCCCGCCTGGCTGGTCGACCGCACGCTGCGCAACATCCTGGTCGACGTGACCGGCAACACGCACCGCAGCGAGTTCTGCATCGACAAGCTGTACTCGCCCGACTCGTCCACCGGACGCCTCGGCCTGCTGGAACTGCGCGCCTTCGAGATGCCACCGCACGCACGCATGAGCATCGCGCAACAGCTGCTGCTGCGCGCCTTCATCGCGCGCTTCTGGGACGAACCGTACAAGGCGCCAGCCACCCGCTGGGGCACCGAGCTGCACGACCGCTTCCTGCTGCCGACCTTCGTCAAGATGGACTTCGAGGACGTCATCAGCGAGATGCGCCAGGCCGGCTTCCCCTTCGACCCGAACTGGTTCGCGCCGCACCTCGAATTCCGCTTCCCGCTGGTCGGCCAGGTGCAGGCGATGGGCGTCGAACTGTCGCTGCGCAACGCGCTCGAACCGTGGCACGTGATGGGCGAGGAAGGCTCGGCCGGCGGCACGGTGCGCTATGTCGACTCGTCGCTCGAACGCATCGAGGTGCGCGTGACCGGCCTGAACGAAAGCCGTCACGTCATCACGGTCAACGGCAAGGTGCTGCCGCTGCAGCCCACCGGCACGGTGGGCGAATTCGTCGCCGGCGTGCGCTACAAGGCCTGGAACCCGCCGTCGGCGCTGCACCCGAGCATCGGCGCGCACGCGCCGCTGACCTTCGACATCGTCGACACCTGGATGAAGCGCTCGCTGGGCGGTTGCCAGTACTTCGTCGCCCACCCGGGCGGACGCAACTACGACACCTTCCCGGTCAACGCCTACGAGGCCGAGAGCCGACGCATGGCGCGCTTCACCCGCATGGGCCATACGCCGGGCCTGATGAAGGTTCCGCCGGCCACGATCGAACTGGCCGGCAGCCGCGAGTTCCCGTTCACCCTCGACCTGCGCCGATGAGGCGGCCCACGCGGCCGCATTGCGCAGACGCCGGTGCTTTGTCGTGCGGCGGTTGCCGTGCGCGCGTGACCGCGGTGTGACAATCGGCGCACCGTGGAACCGTTGAACGACTCCCTTTTCGGCGCGCAGTCGCTCGAATCCCCCGCCGCGCTGGCCTCGGCGCTGGCGCCGCCGGCCGCGCCTGGTCATTTCGACGAACTGCGTGGCGCCGTCACGCCAGCGGGGGTGTCTCGTCAGCAGCCCGCGCCGGCCGGCGCACCCCTGCACGACGCGGCGCTCCCGCCACCCGCGCCCCTCGAATCACCGGCCCCGGCGGCCACCACCACAGCGCTGACGCCCCCCTGGGCCCGCTTCTTCGAGCATCTGGGCAGCGGCGGCTTCACCGACCTGCCACGGCGCGCCATCAACCTGGAGCGGCAGATCCGCGACAACGGCGTGACGTACAACGTCTACGCCGATGCCGACGGGCCGCAGCGGCCCTGGTCGCTCGACCTGTTCCCCCTGATCGTCTCGCCTGAGAGCTGGACACAGATCGAAGCCGGCGTGCTGCAGCGCGTGCGCGTGCTCGACCGGGTGATGGCCGACGTGTACGGTCCGCAGCAACTGCTGGCCGAAGGCCTGCTGCCCGATGCGCTGGTGCGCGGCCACCCCGGCTACCTTCGCCCGATGCACGGCGTGAAGCCGCCCGGCGACACCTGGCTGCACATCGCGGCCTTCGACCTGGCGCGTGGCCCCGACGGCAACTGGTGGGTGGTGTCGCAGCGCACGCAGGCCCCCTCGGGCCTGGGCTACCTGCTGGAAAACCGCCTGGCCGTGTCGCGGCAGTTCCCGCAGGCCTTCGAGGAACTGCAGGTGCAGCGCCTCGCGGCCACCTACAGCGCCATGATGGAAGGCCTGCAGCGCATGTGCCCGGCCGGCTCGCCGCCGCACATCGCCCTGCTCACCCCCGGCCCCTACAACGAAACCTACTTCGAGCACGCCTACCTGGCGCGCTACCTCGGCGTCACGCTGGTCGAGGGCAACGACCTGACGGTGCGCGACCAGCGCGTCTACCTCAAGACGCTGCAGGGCCTGCGGCCGGTGCACGGGCTCATCAAGCGGCTCGACGACCAGTTCCTCGACCCGCTCGAGCTGCGGCCCGATTCCACGCTGGGCGTGCCCGGCCTGCTGCAGGCGATACGCGCCGGCAACCTGCTGGTCGCCAACATGCCCGGCTCGGCCTTTCTCGAATCGCCGGCGCTGCTGGGCTTTTTGCCCGCGCTGGCGCGGCGCCTCATCGGCGAGAAGCTGCAGCTGCCCGCGCTGCCGACCTGGTGGTGCGGTGAGCGCGCGGCGCTCGAATCGGCGCTGCCGCAATTGAGCGACTGCGCCATCAAGGCGACCTATCCCGGCTACGACTCGCACACCAGCTTCGAGGCCGTACTGGGCAGCCGCATGAGCCGGCGCGAGCTCGACGAATGGGCCGGCCGCATCGTGCGGCAAGGCGACGAGCACACGGTGCAGAGCTACCTGCCGCTGTCGCAGATGCCGACCTGGGCGCCGAACTTCGGCCGTGGCCACATCGCGCCGCGCGCGGTGATGTTGCGTGTGTTCGCCGTGAGCGACGGCCCGCAGTCCTGGCGAGTGCTGCCCGGCGGGCTGGCGCGGCTGGCCGGTGCGGATGCGCAGATCGCCTCGATGCAGCGCGGCGGCAGCAGTGCCGACGTCTGGGTGCAGACGCACGGCACCGTCGACCGCACCACGCTGCTGCAGCCGCACGCCACGCCGGCCTCGCTGGCGCGACACCGCGCGCCGGTCACCAGCCGCGCGGCCGAGAACATGTTCTGGCTCGGCCGCTACACCGAGCGCGCCGAGAACGCCGTGCGCCTGGCGCGCCTGGTGCTCGACCGCCTCGGCGGCGAAGAGCCCTCGTCGCGCCCGCTGCTCGAGTGGCTGCACGGGCTGTCCACGCGCAATACGCTGATCGCGCCCGAGGTGCCGATCGGCACCAAGGCCCGCCGCGTGTTCGAACGCGCGCTGATCGCCGACCTCGGCAACGTCGAGACCGGCGGCAGCGTGGGCTACAACCTGCGCTGCGTGCGACAGGCCGCTGCGGCCGTGCGCGAGCGGCTGTCGCAGGACCACTGGAACCAGATCGTGCGCGCCGAGGACGACTTCCTGCGCCGCATGGCCGAGCAGGCCGGCGAAGAGCGCGAAGGCAGCTTCGCCGCCGGCGCGGCACTGCAGTCGCTCGAAGCAGCCAGCGCCGCGCTGTCGGCCATGACCGGTGCCCAGACCGACCGGATGACGCGCGACGACGCCTGGCGGCTGCTGTCCATCGGCCGCCATATCGAGCGGCTGGCGTTTCTGTCGAGCGCGCTGGCCGCGGCCTTCAAAGGCGGCGCGGTGCACGAGGTCAACGGCTTCGAGGCCGTGGTCGCGCTGTTCGACAGCACCATCACCTTCCATGCGCGCTACCAGCAGCGCCGCGATGTCGCCACGCTGGTCGACCTGCTGGTGCTCGACGGCGACAACCCGCGCTCGCTGGCCTGGGTGACGCAAACGCTGCGTGGGCGCATCGCGCGGCTTGCCGGCAGTGCGCCGGGCAAGCTCACGGCCCTGTCGTACGAGCTGCCCGACCCGTCCATGTGGACGCTGGAGAACCTCTGCGAGGCCGATGCCGACGGCAAGTACCCTGCACTGGTCCAGCTCTTCGAATACTGCGAGAGCGCGGCTTACCACGTGTCCGACGCGATCGGCACACGCTACTTCACCCTCACGTCCGAATCACTGCGCTCGGTGGGGGTCTAACGATGCTGCTGCACGTCACCCACGAAACGCGCTACGACTACACGCCGCCGGTCGAAACGGCCCAGCACCTGGCGCACCTCAAGCCGCGCGAGACGCCGTCGCAGCGGCTGGTGAGCCATGCGCTGTCGATCTCGCCCGCGCCGGCGCAGCGCAGCGAATCATCCGACCTGTACGGCAACACCCGCGCTTTCTTCGCGCTCGAATCGACGCACGAGGAACTGGTGGTCACGGCCGAAAGCGTGGTCGAGACCTCGGTGCCCACGCTGGCCGCCAGCATCGCGCGCGAGATGCCCTGGGAAGAGGTGCGCGAGCGCTTCCGCTACCGCAAGGGCTCGCGTTTCGATGCGGCATCGGACTTCGTCTTCCCGTCGCGCTACGTGCCGCGCCACGACGACTTCGCCACCTATGCGCGGGCCAGCTTCGCGCCCTGCCGACCGACCTTCGACGTCGCCACCGACCTGATGGAGCGCATGTACCGCGACTTCGACTACGACGCCGGGAGCACCGAGATCAGCACACCCGCCGTCGAAGCCCTGGCGCAACGCAAGGGCGTGTGCCAGGACTTCGCGCACATCCTCATCGCCTGCTTCCGCACCATGGGCCTGCCGGCGCGCTATGTCAGCGGCTACCTCCTGACGCAGCCGCCACCCGGCCAGCCGCGGCTGGTGGGCGCCGATGCCTCGCATGCCTGGATGTCGGTCTACCTGCCGGGCGCCGAGGGCCCCGGCGACTGGGCCGACTTCGACCCGACCAACGGCCGCCAGCCCGGTGAGGACTACGTCACGCTCGCCATCGGCCGTGACTACGCCGACGTGTCGCCGATGCGCGGCGTGCTGCACGGCGGCGCGCGCCACACGCTCGATGTCGGTGTCACGGTGCGTCCGCTCGAGGAACTGCGGGGCGGGGCGGCCGCTGCGGCGCCCCCGGCCGGCGGTTCGCCATCGCCATCGCAAAGCCAATCGCAATCGCAATCGCAATCGCAATCGCCATCCTGATCGCGCGCCGAGCCGCCGCGTGTCCGTTAACCTCGGACACTTTTCATCCGGAGCGATTTCCATGAGCGTTTACGACAAACTGACCCAACTCGGCATCGAACTGCCGCCCGTCTCGGTGCCCGCCGCGGCCTATGTGCCTTTCGCCAAGACCGGCAACCTGGTTTTCCTGTCGGGCCATGTCGCGAAGAAGGACGGCAAGCCCTGGGTCGGCAAACTCGGTGAGAACATCACGACCGAAGAAGGCAAGTTGGCCGCCCGTGCGGTTGCTGTCGACCTGCTCGGCACGCTGCACGCGGCCACCGGCGACCTGAACAAGATCACCCGCATCGTGAAAGTGATGAGTCTGGTCAATTCGACCCTCACCTTCACCGAACAGCACCTGGTGACTAACGGCGCGAGCGAGTTGCTGGCCGAAGTGTTCGGCGCCGACAAGGGGACGCACGCACGCAGCGCCTTCGGCGTGGCGCAGATCCCGATGGGATGCTGCGTCGAGATCGAGCTGATCGCCGAGGTCGGCTGACGGAGGTCTGCGGCCCGGGCGTGAACGCCCTGGGCATGCTTTATGCGTGGTGCGGCGCAGCATCCCCACCACCTGAAGGAGATAGCCCATGCTGGATCGCACTGCCACCCAGTTCTCCCACGTGAAGCCCGGCGACACCGAGTTCGTGTCCGGCGGACTGCGCGACTTCTTCCTGTACCGCGACCTCGGCGTCGCCCAAGCCACCAACGGCAAGGTCATCGCCCACCTGGTCAAGGCCAACATGGCGCCCGAAACCGGCACCGGCTGGCACAAGCACGAGGCCGATTTTCAGATCGTCATCATGACCAAGGGCTGGGCCAAGTTCATGTACGAGGACAAGGAAACCCTCGTCGAGGCCGGCGACGTGGTGCACCAGCGCCCGGGCATCCGCCACTACCTGTTCGACTACTCGCCCGACATGGAATACCTGGAGATCGTCTCGCCGGCCGACTTCAAGAGCGTCGACTGCGAGCCGGCCGCCGAAGTGCCGGCGCCGACGCCCTGGAAATAGTCGTCGCTTCGGACCTTCCGTTGCGGCCGACATGCCGGCCATGGCCGCTGGCTCGCTAGACTCTCGCGGTTAAAAAAATCGATAACAACCGAGGGAGCGTCATGGACCGATATTTCACCCGCATTGCAGCGGGCCTTCTACTTTGGTGCGCCGTCACCGTGCATGCGGCCGAACCCGCATCCAGCGGCGCGCTGGCCACCGAACGCGAGGCCGCGATCAGTGCGGCACGCACCGCGCAGAAGGAGGGCCCCGCCGACATCCCCCTGCGCAACCAGGCCCATCTCCAGCTGCCCGCTGGCTACATCTGGGTGCCGACACCCGCAGCGGCTCAACTGATGCGCAGCATGGGCAACCGGGTCGACGACAGCTTCATAGGCGCCGTTTTCCCGAAGGACGATGCGAACTGGTTCGCCGTGCTGAAGTTCGTCAAGGAGGGCTACATCAAGGACGACGACGCCAAGGACTGGAATGCCGACGACCTGCTCAAGAGCCTGCGCGAAGGCACGGCCGCATCGAACAAGGACCGCGCCGAGCGAGGCATTCCGGAAATCGAAGTCACCGGCTGGGCCCAGAAGCCGGCCTACGACGCCTCGACGCACCGCCTGGTCTGGTCCGTGACCTCTCAGCGCAAGGGAAGCGCCAGTGCCGATGACCAAGGCATCAACTACAACACCTATGCGCTGGGTCGCGACGGCTACATCAGCCTCAACCTCGTCACCGGTGCCAGCGAACTCGCGACCTACAAACCCGATGCGCTTCGGCTTCTGGGCGCCCTGAACTACGACGACGGCAAGAAGTATGCGGACTTCAATCAGTCCACCGACAAGGTCGCCGCCTACGGTCTGGCGGCATTGGTGGCGGGCGTCGCTGCCAAGAAGCTCGGCCTGCTTGCCATCGTCCTCGCCTTCGCGGCCAAGTTCGCCAAGGTGCTCCTGATAGCGGGCGGTGCAGCCCTGTGGGGCATCACCAAGGCCTTCAAGAAGCAGAAGCCGGCCATCGGCGCTGAGGCATCGGCCGCATCGCCTCCCATCGAAGAGGGACCGCAAGCGCCCCGCGGCTGAGGCGATGAAGTTCCTGCTCCTCCTTCTGAGCGCAGGCAAGCTCGGGAAGGTGCTGGTATCTGGCGGCTCGATGCTGCTGTCGGTGGTCGCCTATGCCTTCGTGTACGGCTGGCGCTATGCGGCTGGTTTCGTCGGTCTCATCTTCGTCCATGAGATGGGCCATTTCCTGGCGGCACGACAGCGTGGGCTCAAGGTCGGCGCCCCGACCTTCATTCCTTTCGTCGGCGCCTGGATCGAGCTCAAGGAGCAACCGCGCGATGTCGAAACCGAAGCCTGGATCGGCTTGGCGGGGCCGCTTCTGGGCAGCATCGGCGCGCTGGCCTGCTACTTCGCCGCTCGGGCGACCGGCCGCGACTGGCTGCTGGCGCTGTCCTATGCAGGTTTCTTCCTCAACCTCTTCAACCTGGTGCCGCTGTCGCCCTTCGACGGTGGCCGGATCACCGCTGTGCTCACACCGCGGATCTGGCTGCTCGGCGTGCCGGTGCTCGGCGCCCTTTTCCTCTGGCAACCCAGCCCGTTGCTGGTCTTGATGGTGATCCTTGCGCTCCCGCAGGTCGTCAAGGCGTGGCGATACGAAGCGAACGATCCCGTGCACAAGGCCTACTACGCCGCCTCCCTCGAAACGCGGGTCGCTTACGGCCTCTACTACCTCGGGCTGGTCGCTTTTCTAGCGGTGATGGCCCATGACACGCATGACATGCTTCGGCCACTTCAGCACGCCGGGGGCGCATAAATGGCAAGGCACGTTGCTAGGCAGTGGTCTTCAGCCATTCCTGAAACTCCGGTAGCGGGAGGACAATGGGCGCATGCCCGCCTCCCTCCCTGAACTCCCGCCCCTCAACCGCCAGTTCGTCGCCCACTTCGGCGAGATGGGCAGCAAGTGGGGCATCAACCGCACCGTCGGACAGATCTACGCGTTGATCTTCATTTCGGAGCGCGCCCTCAACGCCGACGAGATCGCCGAGCTGCTCGCCTTTTCGCGCTCCAACGTGAGCATGGGCCTGAAGGAACTGCAGGCCTGGCGCCTCGTGCGCCTGCGCCACCAGCCCGGTGACCGCCGCGAGTACTTCGAGGCCCCTTCCGACGTCTGGGAGATCTTCCGCGTGCTCGCCGAAGAGCGTCGCCGCCGCGAGATCGAACCCACGCTCTCGATGCTGCGCGGCGCCCTGCTCGAAGAACCGACCAACGATGCCGAACGCCATGCGCAGGAACGCATGCGCGAGATGCACGACCTGATCGACCGGCTGATGAAGTGGTTCGACGATGTGCAGCGCCTGGCGCCCGAGACGGCCATGCAGTTGATGGGGATGGGGGCGACGGTGACGAAGGTGCTGGGGCTCAAGGACCGGTTGACGGGGGGCGGGAAGGACAAGAAGAAGGCGGGGTGATTTCGTGACGCCGCGCCAAAGCTGAGAGACATCCCCTTGCACGCATGTTTAGCCAGTCACGCTGAATTGAATCCAGCCCTGTCCGCCGCTTTGGTCGCACGCCCCCAGTGCACAGCGTGCTTGCGCCCGCTCAGCGCCTGCATTTGCCGCTGGGTCGCGCCCACTGCCCACGCAGTGGAGGTCCTGGTGCTGCAGCACCCATTGGAGGTACACCAGGCCAAAGGCAGTGCCCGCCTGCTGCACCTCAGCTTGACGCACTGCCGCTTGGTGGTGGGTGAGGCATTTGCCGCGCCGGTCTGGCCGGTGGACGGCAAGCACACGCTGCTGCTGTACCCGGACAGTCTGCAAGATGCACCCCCCGACCTGCGGGTCCCACCCCCGCTGCCGCCCGAGTGGCTGCAATCCCCGTCGCGCCTGCGCCTTGTCGTGCTGGACGGCACCTGGCGCAAAAGCCGAAAGATGCTCTACCAAAGCCCGCCACTGCAACAGTTGCCCCGCTTGGCCCTGCGCAACCTGCCGCCTTCGCACTACCGTATCCGCAAAGCCCATGGGCCTGAACAACTGTCCACGCTGGAGGCGACCTGCTACGCCTTGTGCCAACTGGAAGGCGGTGCGGCGCGGTTCCAGCCCTTGTTAGATGCCTTCGACGGGTTTGTCGAGCAGTTGGAGCAGGCTGGCGCGGCAGCGAAACGTACAAACTGACAAGTCCGGCCCCCCGATCAGGGGTGACGGAGTTCATTCAAGTGAACAACCAGATGGCTGGTTTTGGCGGCACTCGGACATCGGCCGACCATTTGTTGCCTTCACTGGAAGGTCAAGTCCAAACCGAGCATCCTGCTCAGGCCGAAGGTAAGGAGCGAGAGGCCCAGGAGCGATAGCACGAAGACGGCGGCGACCTTGCCGCTCGCGCGGAGCACCGTGCGCTTCTCCTCCTTCCCCTTCTTCGCTCGCTCATAGTGCCACTTGATGGCGAAGAACATTCCCGTGCCGAACACGAGAACCTTGAACGTGACGAAGACTATCGGGACCCAATCCATCATTCGAGTATTTCCAAGCTATTACTTGACGAGATGGCTCACGGCATCGGATGCCCCGTCAGCGAGCCGGAACGAACGCCACATCAAGGCTTCTCCAGCTTATCCCGCCGAATGGCGTCGTCTTCCATCAGCTCGTACCACATCGCGTTGAGCACCGCGAAGGTCGCTGCCAGCGGCAGCCCCAGGATCCAGGCGAAGTACCACATGATCGATTCCTTGTTGCTTTGATCGTGTCAGTAGGCGTGGCCGCGCTCGTCGCGGATCGCGTCGGCGTCGACCTTGCCCCACAGCACGTGGTAGACCCAGCTCGTGTAGGCCACGATGAGCGGGATGAAGATGACGGTCACGACCAGCATGATGAACAGCGTGAGGTGGCTCGATGACGAGTCCCACACGGTGAGGCTGGCACGCGGGTCGATCGACGAGGGCAGGATGAACGGGAACATCGAGGCGCCCACGCTCAGGATGATGCCGGCGATCGACAGCGCGCTCGCCAGCACGGCCAGCACCTCGCGGCGCAGCTGCAGGCCCAGCAGCGCGACGAGCGCACCGACGAAGCCCAGCGCAGGCGCAGCCCACATCCACGGGCGTGCCGCGTAGTTGGCGAACCAGGCGCCCTGCTGCACCACGGCGGTCTTGAGCATCGGGTTGGACGGGCCATCGACCGACTGCACGCTGGTCACCTGGTAGCCGTCAATCCAGCGCCACATCGCGTAGCCCGCCAGCGCATAGAGCACCACCGTCGCGATGGCGGCCACGCTGCCGTAGGTGCGCACGCTGTCGGCCACGGGGCCGTGCGTCTTGAGCTGCAGCCAGGTCGCGCCGTGCATCACGAGCATTGCGACCGATACCAGGCCGCAGAGCACGGCGAAGGGGTTGAGCAGGCCGAAGAAGGTGCCGTCGTAGAAGATGTGCATGTCGTCCGAGAAGCGGAACGGCACGCCGCGCAGCACGTTGCCCATGGCCACGCCGAAGATCAGCGCGGGCACGAAGCCACTGAAGAAGAGCACCGCGTCCCAGCGCGCGCGCCAGGTGGGGTCTTCACGCTTGCTGCGGAACTTGAAGGCCACCGGACGCAGGATCAGCGCCACGAGGATGGCGAACATCGCCAGGTAGAAGCCCGAGAAGGACACGGCGTAGAGCTGCGGCCAGGCCGCGAAGATCGCCCCGCCGCCCAGGATCAGCCAGACCTGGTTGCCTTCCCACACCGGGCCGATGCTGTTGATGATGACGCGGCGCTCGACATCGTTGCGCCCCGCGAAGGGCAGCAGGATGCCGGTGCCGAGGTCGAAGCCGTCGGTCACGGCGAAGCCGATCAGCAGCACGCCGAGCAGCAGCCACCAGATCAGGCGGAGGGTTTCGTAGGTGAGGAGGTCGTGAAGGATCATGTCGTGCTCCAGGTCAGTCGGCGGCGGTCAGCGGGGCGCGTCCAGGCGCGTGCAGTTCGGGTGCCGCTTCGGCGCGGTACACCGCGGGCGGCGGCACCGGATGGTCGGCGGGGCCCTTGCGGATGGCCTTGAGCATCAGCTTCATCTCGATGACGAACAGCACCGTGTAGATGAGCGTGAAGCCCGCGATGGTGATGAGCAGCGTGGTCGCGCCCAGGCTGGACACGGCCACTGCCGTCGGCAGCACGCCTTCGATCACCCACGGCTGGCGGCCGACCTCGGCCACGATCCAGCCGGCCTCGGCGGCGATCCACGGCAGCGGGATCGCGAACACGGCGACCTTGAGCAGCCAGCGGTGCGCGTCGAGCCGGCGGCGCACCGACAGCACGAAGAAGGTGGCCGTCAGCACGATGAAGAACATGCCCAGCGCGACCATGATGCGGAACGACCAGTACAGCGGCGCCACCGCCGGCACGGTGTCCCACGCCGCCTTGGCGATCTGCTCGGGCGTGGCCTGGCGCGGGTCGTCGACATAGCGCTTGAGCAGCAGCGCGTAGCCCATCGAACGGCCGTCGCGCTCGAAGGCTTCGCGGGCCGCGGCGGGCACGGCAGCATCGCTGCCGGCTGCACGGATGGTCTGCAGCGCGTCGTAGGCCTTGATGCCGTCCTTGATGCGCTGCTCGGCGAGCTTGACCAAGTCTTCGATGCCGGGGATTTCGGTGTTGAGCGAACGCGTGCCGATCAGGCCCATCACCGCGGGGATGTGGATGGCGTAGTGCGTTTCGCGCGCTTCCTGATCCGGGAAACCGAAGACGGTGAACGCAGCCGGTGCGGGCTCGGTCTTCCACATCGCTTCGATCGACGCCAGCTTCATCTTCTGGTGCTCGGTCGACAGGTAGCCGCTCTCGTCGCCCAGCACCACCACCGACAGCGATGCGGCCAGGCCGAAGGAGGCGGCCACGGTCATCGAGCGCTTGGCCAGTTGCACATGCCGGCCCTTGAGCAGGTACCAGGCCGACACGCCCAGCACGAAGATGGCGGCCACCGTGTAGCCGGCCGACACGGTGTGGACGAACTTGGCCTGCGCCACCGGGTTGGTCAGCACTGCGAAGAAGTCGGTC
Organism: Variovorax restrictus; assembly: GCF_051216715.1. Classification (NCBI taxonomy): domain Bacteria; kingdom Pseudomonadati; phylum Pseudomonadota; class Betaproteobacteria; order Burkholderiales; family Comamonadaceae; genus Variovorax; species Variovorax restrictus. The sequence goes on along the minus strand of NZ_JBPJZH010000001.1, from coordinate 2,374,214 downwards.
ACCTCCATGCGCATGGTCTGCGGGTTGAAGGCCGAGCCGACCGGGTTCTGCATCCAGCCGTTGGCGATCAGGATCCACAGCGCCGACAGGTTGGAGCCGATGGCCACCGCCCAGGTCGTCATCAAATGGCCGACCTTGCTGAGCTTGTCCCAGCCGAAGAAGAACAGGCCGACGAAGGTGGCTTCGAGGAAGAAGGCCATCAGCCCTTCGATGGCCAGCGGCGCACCGAAGATGTCGCCGACGTAGTGGCTGTAGTAGCTCCAGTTCATGCCGAACTGGAACTCCATGACGATGCCGGTGGCCACGCCCATCGCGAAGTTGATGCCGAAGAGCACGCCCCAGAATTTCGTCATGTCGCGCCAGACGGTGCGGCCGGTCATGACATAGACCGTCTCCATGATCGCGAGGATCACGGCCAGCCCGATCGTGAGCGGCACGAAGAGGAAGTGGTAGAGCGCCGTCAGCGCGAACTGCAATCGCGAGAGGGCAACGATGTCGAGGTCCATGGGAGTTCCTTTGCTTTCTTCTTCGGTCTGACGTCAATCGGGGCGCAGCGCGCGCAGCGCGGCGTCGAAGGCCGGTGTGCCGCGATGCAGGTCGGCCACCAGGCGGCCGTGGTCGATGCGGATCAGCCGATCGGCCAGCGCGGCCTCGCGGCGCAGATGGGTGGCGATCAGAAGCGTGCGGCCGTCGGCGCGGGCCGCCACGCGGCGCAGCACGTCGTGGGCGGTGACAGTGTCCACCGCTTCGGTCGCCTCGTCGAGCAGCCAAAAGGGCGCGTCGCGCAGCATCAGCCGCGCCAGCGCCAGGCGGCGCAACTGGCCGCCGGAGAGGCCCAGGCCGCCTTCGCCGAGCAGGGTGTCGAGGCCGCCCGACGTGGCGCGCACCTCGCCCGCGAGGCCCGCGGCCTCGAGCACCGACCACAGGCACGCATCGTCGGCGGAAGGATCGGCCAGGCGCAGGTTGTCGCGCAGGCTGTCCTGGAAGACTTCGGAGCGCTGCGTCAGCAGGCAGTGTGGCGGCACGTGCACGTCGCCCTGCGTCGGTGCGATCTCGCCGGCCAGCACGGCCAGCAAAGTGGACTTGCCGGCGCCGCTCGGCCCGACCAGCGCGACGCGCTCGCCCGCCGCGATGCGCAGCGAGATGCCTTGCAGCGCCGGTGCAGCGCTGCCGGCATGGGTGGCATGCACGTCGTGCAGCGACACCTCAGGGCCCGTTGCATCGCGCGCGACAGGTACCGACGTGTCGGCCATGCGCGGCGCCAGCCGGTGCACGGCGAGCCAGGTGCGCCCGGCTTCGAGCGCGCCGCGGCGCAGCGCCGCGAAGGGTTCGGTGGCGGTCAGCGCCACCAGCAGCGCCAGCGCGGCCGCCGGTGCGCCGATGGCGCCCTTGCCCACCAGCGCGCCGACGGCCAGCAGCACGGCGACGAGCGTCAGCGTGCCGGCCATGCTGTAGATGGCACCCGCGCGCACATCGAGCCGGTTGAGCGCCAGCTCGGCGCGCGCCAGGCGCTGGTCGGCGGCGGCGAGCGCGTCGCGCTGCGCATCGAGCCGGCCGGCCATCGCGAGTTCGGTCTGGCCCGACACCAGGTCGACCGCGCGTGCGCGCAGCAGCTCGTTGGCCTGGGCGCGGTGCATCGCATGCGGGCGCGCCTGCCGCGTGAGCCACAGCGCGATGCCCCAGCCTGAGGCCAGCAGCCAGGCCGTCAGCGCAACGCCCAGCCACAGGTTCATAAAACCCGTCACCACGCCGGCCAGCAGCGCGGCACCGAGCGCCGCGATGGCCGGCACACCCAGGCGCAGGTACAGCGATTCGAGTGCGTCGATGTCGGCCGTCAGGCGGAACAACAGCCGGGCCGGCCGCGCCATCAGCGCGCGTGCGGCCTCGGGCTGCGCCCATCCACGGAACAGCCGTTCGCGCAGGTCGGCCAGTGCGGCGAAGGTGGCGTCGTGCGTCACCAGGCGCTCGCCGTAGCGCGCGCCGGTGCGGCCCAGCGCCAGCAGCCGGATCCCGGCGGACGGCATGAAGACGTCGAACAGCATGGCCGTCGTGGCGCTCAGCCCGGCGAGCGCCGTCGCCGTGATGAACCAGCCCGACAGCCCCAGCAGCGCCATGCCCATCAGCACGGTGAGCGCACCGAGCGCCGCACCCAGGGCGAGGCGCCGCGGCGCGGTGGCGATGAAGGGACGCAGCACGGTGCGCAGTTCGTGCAGACGGTGATGGCGGGCGCGTGTCATGCAGCCTCCCGCACCATCACGGCCGGTGCGTCGCCGAGCCGCACCACACGCTGCATGCGCGCGGCCAGGAGGGGGTCGTGGGTTACCACGATCAGCGTCCTGCCTTGCGCCAGCCGCAGCAATGCGTCGACCACGCGCTCGGCGGTGTCGGTGTCAAGGTGGGCGGTCGGCTCGTCGACCAGCCACAGGTCGGCCTCGGGCTGCACCGCCAGCCGGGCCAGCGCCAGCCGCACGAGTTCGCCGCCCGACAGGCCGCCACCGCCCTCGCCCAGCGCCGTGGCAGGCCGCGCCTGCGCCACGTCGCCGAGGCCGGCGTCGCGCATGGCCTGCGCCACCTCGTCGCCCTGAACGCCGACACGCCCCATGGCCACGTTGTCGTGCACCGACGCCGCGAAGACGTGCGGGCGCTGGCCCATCCAGCCGATGCGTCGACGCAGCGCCGGCGCGGTTTCGTCGTTCAGCGACACGCCACCGATGGCGATGTCGCCCGACGCAGCGGGCATGAGGCCGGCCATCAGGCTCAGCAAGGCCGTCTTGCCCGCGCCGCTCGGACCGGTGAGCGCGATGTGCTCGCCCGGCGCCACGTGCAGGTCGAAGCCGTCGAACAATGCGGCCTCGCCGCGGTGCGCGAAGTGCAGGTTGTGGATGCGCACCGATGGCGCACCGCGTCGCACGATCGTCGGTGCCTGCGCATTCGCGCGACCCGGCATCGGCAGGCCGGCCTTGGCCAAGGCATCGAGCGCATCCAGGGCCGCCTCGCCGGCGGCACGGTCGTGCCACACGCCCGACAGCTCACGCAGCGGCTCGAAGAAAGCCGGCGCGAGTAGCAGCACGAACAGCCCCTCGCCCAAGGTCAGCCGACGGCCCCAGCTGCCGAATTCCAGCGTGCCGAGCAGGTGGAAGCCGATGTACACCGCGACCATCGCCACGCCCAGCGCGGCGAACAGCTCGAGCACCGCGGACGAGAGAAAGGCAATGCGCAATACGGCCATGGTGCGGCGGCGCAGCGACTGCGCGACATCACCGAGGCGGTGCGCGGTGGCATCCACCGCGCCGAGCGCACGAAGCGTCGCGAGGCCGCGCAGCCGATCGAGCAGGAAGGCGTTCATCGCGCCCATCTCGACCATCTGCTCCTGGCTCGCCGCCTGCGCGCGCCAGCCCACGATGGCCATGAAGAGCGGAATGAGCGGTGCGGCCACCAGCAGGATGAGTGCGGCGATCCACGAAAAGCAGGCCACCGCGACCAGGATGAAGATCGGCACCAGCATCGCGCGCCAACGCGCCGGCTGGTAGCGCACCAGGTACGGCAGCACGGCCTCGGCCTGCTCGGCGATCACGCTCGCGGCCTGTCCGGACGCGGGCCGCGCCATGTCGAGCGGCGAGCGCGCGGCCAGCGCGGCGGCGACCTGCGCGCGCAACGCCGACAGCTGCCCGCGCACGTTGCGGAAGATGCGGCGCGCGCCCCAGGCCTCGCAGGCGGCGCGCAGCGCACCCAGTGCGACGATGCCCAGCGCCGGCATCAGCACGGCGTCGATGCCCTCGCCAGCGCCTAGCCGCTGGACCGCCCATGCCAACAACGCCGCTTGCGGCAACCAGACGAGCGCGGCGCCGCCTTGCACCAGACTGCCCCACCCCGGCGCTGCCAGGCGGCGCAGGCTGGCGGTCGACGGCCCGGGAGCCGCTGCAGGATCGGAAGAAGACGAGGTCATCGTGTGGGCTTTTGAGTTTTCAGTATTTCCTGAAACTTCATGAAGTCTAACGGAGATCGATTTCTGCCGCTTGCGGCCGCGCAAGTTCAGGGCATGTGGTTCATGCGAGGGGCCGCCAGCGGCGGCGCATCACGCCGCGCTCAGCGCGCCGCACGCGAGCAGGCCGGCAAAGAGCGTCAGCACCGCCTTCCACGAGGCCGCGCGCATCTCCACCTGTCGGTACAGCAACAGGCCCGCTGCCAGCGACAGCGCGACCGTGAAGCCCATGCCCCACAGCGCCGGCCACGCCTGGTCCGGCCACCAGCGTTGGACGACCGTGTTGACCAGCAGGATCACTGGAAAGTGGATCAGAAACAGCGAATAGGACATCTCGCCGAGCTGCACCAGCGGCTGCCACAAGGCCGGCCAACCCGTAGGCCGCAGCCACTGCCGGCGCTGCGCCACGGCAATGGCCAATGCCGCCACCAGCGCGACCGCGATGCGGCTGCGCCAGTCGATCGCCAGCCCACCCGCTCCGAGCAGCGCGAGCGTGAGCGCGGCCAGCCGCCAGGTGCTGTCACGCGTGGCGCGGCCGATCCAGAAGACGAGCATGCCGAGACCGTAGGCACCGAAGAAGTAGAGCGCGGTGTCGTCGAGCGACGGATCGCGGTTGAAGACCGCGAGCGACGCGGCCACGAGCCCCAGCACCAGCGCGACGGCCAGCCAACGCGCACGCGCCGCATCGACCTTCCAGCGTCGCTCGCACCAACGCACCCACCAAAACGCCGCCAGCGCGAGCACGAAGAGCTGGAAGTCGATGGCCACATACCAGACGCCGGTTGACAGCGCGTCGTAGCCCAAAAGATCCTGCAGGAGCAGCGCATGGGCGATGAGCTGCGCGATCACCGGGGCATCGGGCACCGCCTCGTCGTTGAGCCACGGGCGCACCAGCGCAGCGACGACGACGCTGCAGGACAGCGCGGCCAGGTAGGGCATGACGAGCCGTCCATAGCGGCGGGCCACCCGCGCCATCGGCCGATCCACGCGCAGCACACCGTTCGGTGCGAGGCTGCTCGCCGCCAGAAAGCCCGCAAGCACCAGGAAGATCTGCACGGCCAGCCGGCCGTGCTGTGCCAGCCAGCCGAAGAACGATGGCGCCAGCGCCGACGCGCTGTCGGCCATGGGACCCTAGCGCGCCAGGTGATGGCCGACGATCAGCACGCACGCCACACCCTTGACCGCATCGAGCAGCGGCATGCGCGCGTCCGCCGAGCCGATCGGCATCGGGACGCGCGGAACGGCGGCCATGCGGCGGTCGCGATCGGCTTAGAGCGCCAGCCGCTGGCGCGCCGCCTGGTATTCGCGCTTGAGCTTCTCGACGAAGACGGCCGTGCTGGTCACTTCGGTGATGGCGCCGATGCCCTGGCCCGAACCCCAGATGTCCTTCCAGGCCTTGGCCTTGCTGCCGTCCCCGCTGGCGAAATTCATGGTCTTCAGGTCGCCTTCGGGCAGGTTCGCCGGGTCCATGCCGGCCGCGACGATCGACGGCGCCAGGTAGTTGCCGTGCACGCCGGTGAAGAGGTTCGAGTAGACGATGTCGTCCGAGCTGCCATCCACGATGGCTTGCTTGTAGGCATCGCTGGCGCGCGCTTCTTCCGTCGCGATGAAGGCGGTGCCGATATAGGCGAAATCGGCGCCCATGGCCTGCGCGGCCAGCACCGCGCCGCCGGTGGCGATCGAGCCCGACAACGCCACCGGGCCGTCGAACCACTGACGGATTTCCTGGATCAGCGCAAAGGGGCTCTTCACGCCCGCATGGCCACCGGCGCCGGCCGCCACGGCGATCAGGCCATCGGCGCCCTTCTCGATCGCCTTGCGTGCGAACTTGTCGTTGATGATGTCGTGCAGCGTCACGCCGCCGTAGCTGTGCACCGCATCGTTCACGTCGGTGCGCGCGCCCAGCGAAGTGATAACGATGGGCACCTTGTACTTCACGACCATTTCCATGTCGTGCTCGAGCCGGTCGTTGCTCTTGTGCACGATCTGGTTGATGGCGAAAGGCGCGGCCGGCTTGTCCGGGTTCGCCTTGTTGTAGGCCGCGAGTTCTTCGGTGATCTCGATCAGCCACTCTTCCAGCTGCGCAGCCGGCCGGGCGTTGAGCGCCGGCATCGACCCCACCACGCCCGCCTTGCACTGGGCGATCACCAGCTTCGGGTTGCTGATGATGAACAGCGGCGAACCGATGATGGGAAGCGGCAGGTTGGCGAGCACGGGGGGCAGCTTGGACATGAGGTCTCCGAGGGTTTTATGTGGGATCTTTTTATGGCATGGGGCGTGTGCCGCGCGTCCGGTCAGTGACACGCGCGGCTGTGCTTCAGAAGGCGTCGAGCGCCAGCGCCGTCACGCTCTCGGCGCCGTCGACGATGCTGTCGCGGACGCCGGGCGCCTTGTTCAGGATGTGCTCCGCATAGAAGCGCGCCGTCACGACCTTCGCCCGCATGAAGGCGACGTCGGTGCCGGCCTTGGCCAGGTCTTCGGCGATGAGCAGCGAACGGGCCAGCTGCCAACCGGCGACCAGGTTGCCGGCCAGCATCAGGTAGGGCACGCTGCCCGCGAACACGGCATTGGGCGACGACTTGGTCTGGCCGGCGACGAAATCGACCACCTCGACGAAGGCTTCGCGCGCGGCCTTCAGGCGCTTGGCCACGGCGTGTGCGTCGGCGCTGTCGCGCCGGGTGAGTTCTGCCTCGGTCGTCTCGATCTGCGCGGCGATCGCCTTGGCCGTGCGGCCGCCGTCGCGTGCTGTCTTGCGGCCGACCAGGTCGTTGGCCTGAATGGCCGTCGTGCCTTCGTAGATCGTGAGGATCTTCGCGTCGCGGTAGTACTGCGCCGCGCCCGTCTCCTCGATGAAGCCCATGCCGCCATGCACCTGCACGCCGAGCGATGTCACTTCGAGGCTCATCTCGGTGCTGTAGCCCTTCACCAGCGGCACCATGAATTCGTAGAAGGCCTGATTCTGCTGACGCGCGTCCGCATCGGGATGGTGGTGCGACGCGTCGTAGGCCGCCGCAGCCACGCTCGCCATCGCGCGGCAGCCCTCGGTGTAGGCGCGCATCGTCATCAGCATGCGCTTGACGTCGGGGTGGTGAATGATCGGTGCGCTGGCGTTCATCGAGCCGTCGACCGGGCGGCTCTGCACGCGGTCTTTCGCATAGGCCACGGCATGCTGGTACGCGCGCTCGGCAATCGCGATGCCCTGCATGCCAACCGCGTAGCGGGCCGAGTTCATCATGATGAACATGTACTCGAGGCCGCGATTCTCCTGCCCCACCAGGTAGCCGACGGCGCCACCGTGGTCGCCGTACTGCAGCACGGCCGTCGGCGATGCCTTGATGCCCATCTTGTGCTCGATGCTCACGCAATGCACGTCGTTGCGCGCCCCCAGCGCGCCATCCTCGCCGACCATGAACTTCGGCACCACGAACAGGCTGATGCCCTTGACGCCCTCGGGCGCGCCGGTCACGCGGGCGAGCACGAGGTGCACGATGTTCTCGGCCATGTCGTGCTCGCCGTAGGTGATGTAGATCTTCGTGCCGAAGACCTTGTACGTGCCGTCCGGCTGCGGCTCTGCGCGACTGCGCACCAGCGACAGATCGCTGCCGGCCTGCGGCTCGGTGAGGTTCATGGTGCCGGTCCACTGGCCGCTCACCAGCTTCTCGAGGTAGGTCGACTTCAGTTCGTCAGAGCCGGCTGTGAGCAGTGCCTCGATGGCGCCGTCGCTCAGCAGCGGGCACAGCGCGAAGCTCATGTTGGCCGAGTTCAGCATCTCGCCGCATGCCGCGCCGATGGTCTTGGGCAGGCCCTGACCACCGAAGTCGACCGGGTGCTGCAGGCCCTGCCAGCCGCCCGAGGCGTACTGCGCGAAGGCCTCCTTGAAGCCGGGGGTGGTCGTCACCGCACCATCCTTGAAGCTCGACGGGTCGCGGTCGCCCGCCACGTTGAGCGGCGCCACCACGTCCTGGTTGAAGCGCGCGCATTCCTCGAGCACGGCCTGCGCGGTGTCGAGGCCGGCGTCCTCGAAGCCGGGCAGCTTGGCGATCTCTTCGATGCGGGCCAGGTGTTCGATATCGAACAGCATGTCCTTGACGGGGGCGATGTAGCTCATGGGGGGTCTCCAGGGTTCGGATGTGAAAAGGGCATCGCGAACGATGCCCTCTGTCGACGCGTGCGCGGCCTTACAGGGCCTTCGTCAATTCCGGCACGGCGACGAACAGGTCGGCCACCAGGCCGTAGTCGGCCACCGAGAAAATCGGCGCCTCTTCGTCCTTGTTGATCGCGACGATCACCTTGGAATCCTTCATGCCGGCCAGATGCTGGATCGCGCCCGAGATGCCCGCGGCGATGTAGAGCTGGGGCGCGACGATCTTGCCGGTCTGGCCCACCTGCCAGTCGTTGGGCGCGTAGCCCGCGTCGACCGCGGCGCGCGAGGCGCCCAGGCCGGCGTTGAGCTTGTCGGCCAGCGGTGCCATCACTTCGGTGAACTTCTCCGAGCTGCCCAGCGCGCGGCCGCCCGACACGATGATCTTGGCGGCGGTCAATTCTGGGCGCTCGCTCTTCGTGACCTCGCGGCCCACGAAGCTCGACTTGCCGCTGTCGGCCACGCCTTCGGCCGTCTCGACCGTCGCGCTGCCACCCGTTGCCGCAGCGGCGTCGAAGCCGGTCGTGCGCACGGTGATGACCTTGGTCGCATCGCTGCTCTGCACGGTCGCGATGGCGTTGCCGGCGTAGATCGGGCGCTCGAAGGTGTCGGGGCTGACCACCAAGGTGATGTCACTGATCTGCGCGACGTCGAGCTTGGCGGCGACGCGCGGGGCGACGTTCTTGCCGTTGGCGGTCGACGGGAACAAGATGTGGCTGTAGTTCGACGCGATGGCCAGCACCTGGGCTGCGACGTTCTCAGCCAGGTTCTCGGCGAGCGATGCGCTGTCGGCCACGATGACCTTCGACACGCCGGCGATTTGCGCAGCGGCCTTGCCGGCTTCGGCGGCGTTGGCGCCAGCCACCAGCACATGCACGTCGCCACCACAGGCGAGTGCGGCGGTCACGGTGTTGAGGGTCGCGGGCTTGATGGTCGCGTGGTCGTGTTCGGCAATAACAAGTGCGGTCATGGTCAGATCACCTTCGCTTCGTTCTTCAACTTGTCCACCAGGGCGGCCACGTCGGCCACCTTGATGCCGGCGCCGCGCTTGGGCGGCTCGCTCACCTTGAGCGTCTTCAGGCGCGGCGTGACGTCGACGCCCAAGTCTTCGGGCTTGACGATGTCGAGCGTCTTCTTCTTGGCCTTCATGATGTTCGGCAGCGTGACATAGCGCGGCTCGTTCAGGCGCAGGTCGGTCGTGATGACCGCCGGCAGCGACAGCGACAGCGTCTCGGCGCCGCCGTCGATTTCGCGGGTCACGCTGACCTTGTCACCCGACACTTCCACCTTCGACGCGAAGGTGGCTTGCGGCAGGTCGGCCAGCGCGGCGAGCATCTGGCCGGTCTGGTTGGCGTCATCGTCGATGGCCTGCTTGCCGAGGATGACCAGTTGCGGCTGCTCCTTGTCGACCAGCGCCTTCAGCAGCTTGGCAACGGCCAGCGGCTGCAGCTCTTCGGTGGTCTCAACCAGGATGCCGCGGTCGGCGCCGATGGCCATCGCGGTGCGCAGGGTTTCCTGGCACTTCGCGTCACCGCAGGAGACGGCGATCACCTCGGTGACCACGCCCTTCTCTTTCAGGCGAACCGCTTCTTCGACGGCGATCTCGTCGAAGGGGTTCATGCTCATCTTGACGTTGGCGATATCGACGCCGGTGCCGTCGGACTTCACGCGAACCTTCACGTTGTAGTCGACGACCCGCTTGACTGGGACCAGAACCTTCATTGGTGTGACTCCATGGATTGCAAAACTGTGTGCCTCAAGGGTAGCCGGTCATTCTAGGACGACCCATTTCGCTGGGTTGTCCCAATGGACACAGGCGTCGTGGGCCGCCTCCGGCACGAAGAAAAGAACGGTCGTGCTTTTTATTGGATTATAGAGGTGCTGCTTCCGGACGCGAAACGCCTTCGGGCAGCGACTCGACGCGCAGCACGCGCTGCGGATAGGGAATGTCGATCTTCGCGGCGCGCAGGCCCTCGAGGATGGCGACGTTGATGGCAGAGCGCACGTTGTCCTTGCCCTTGTCGGGGTCGGTCACCCAGAAGTGCAGCGTGAACTCCAGCCCGTCGGGCGCGAAGTTGGTGAGGAAGGCGATCGGCACCGGGTCCGCCATGACGCGCACCTGCGCCGTCGCCGCCCCGACCAGGATCGCCTGCACCTGCGCCACGTCGCTCTCGTAGCCGACCACGATGGCGGTCGTGATGTTGAACTTGCGGTCGGCGATGGAGAGGTTTTCCACCCGGCTCGTGATGAGCGACTCGTTCGGCACGATCGCCTCGCGCCCGTTGCCCGCGCGGATGAGCGTGTAGCGCGTCTTGATGTCGGTGATGCGGCCTTCGAAGTTGTCGACCTTCACGTTGTCGCCGATGCGGATCGAGCGCTCCAGCAGGATCACGAAGCCGCTCACGTAGTTGGCCGCCAGCTTCTGCAGGCCGAAGCCCAGGCCCACGCCGACCGCGCCGCCCAGCACCGACAGCGCGGTCAGGTCCACCCCCACCGCCGACAGCGCCACCAGCAGGCCGATCAGCAGCAGGAACGCGCGGACGGCATTCGACGCCACCTTGCGCATCGACAGGTCGGTCACGGCTTCGCGCAGGATGCGCTTCTCGATCGTGGTCGAAATCCACAGCGCGATCACGAGCACGAGGCCGGCCGACAGCGCGCCCTCAAAGATGGTGCGGATGCTCACCCGGTTGTTGCCGAAGGACAGCGTGATCTGGTCGAGCTCGGCCAGCACCGGCGGCAGCAGGCCGACGATCCACAGCACCGCGCCGACCCAGGCGATCCACGACACGGTGCGCTCCACCAGCCGCACCAGCGCCGAGCCCGGGAACACCGCACGCATGACGCGCGCGATCAGCCGGATCACCGCCAGCGCGAGGAAGACCGAGACCGCGATGCGCAGCACCACGACCACCTGGTAGTTGAGCACCGCGCGCCGCGCCAGGTCGGTGGCGACCAGCGCCAACAACGGGAACAGCAGCCCGTCGAAGGTCCGCTCGCCGAACCAGATCGAATCCTTGGGCTGGTCGCGGCCGAACCACCGCGTCACGCCCCAGGCCAGCGCCACGCAGGCGACCAGCGCGGCCAGTTCGATCCACAGGCTGCGCGCCTGCACCTGCCCGAGGCGGGCCATGAAGTCGTCGAGGTTCATCACAGGTCCGCCAGGACCCGGACGTGCGCCTCCACGCTGCGCGCCAGAGCGTCCAGGTTGTAGCCGCCTTCGAGCATCGAGACGATGCGCCCGTGCGCATGCCGCTTGGCCACATCGCGCACGCGGTCGGTGATCCACGCAAAGTCGTTTTCGTTGAGCCGCAATTGGCCCAAGTCATCGTCGCGGTGCGCGTCGAAGCCGGCGCTGATGAAGATCATCTGCGGCTTGAATTCCTCCAGACGCGGCATCCACATCATCTCGATCAGCTCGCGCACGTCCATGCCCTTGGTGTACGCGGGGACCGGCAGGTTGAGCATGTTGGCGGCCGGGTGGTCGATGTCGCCGTAGGGGTAGAACGGGTGCTGGAAGATGCCGACCATCAGCACGCGCGGGTCGCCGGACAGGATGTTCTCGGTGCCGTTGCCGTGGTGCACGTCGAAGTCGACCACCGCCACGCGCTCCAGACCGTGCGCGTCGAGCGCATGGCGCGCCGCGATGGCGACGTTGTTCAGGAAGCAGAAGCCCATCGCCTGCTCGCGACAGGCATGGTGACCGGGTGGGCGCACCGCGCAGAAGGCGTTCTCGATGTCACCCGCCATCACCGCATCGGTGGCGGCAATCGCGGCCCCGGCGGCGCGGCGCGCCGCAAGCACCGTGTAGCGCATCAGCGAGGTGTCAGGGTCGACCATCGCATGCGACGGGCCACCAGCGGGTTCGTCGGCGACGAGCCGCTGGCTCAGTTCTTCCAGGTGTTCGAGGTGCGCCTCGGTGTGGGCCCGGGTGATCTGCGCCAGCGTGGCGAGGGGGACATCGCCGCGTTCCAGGGCGTCGCCAACGCCGGTGACGAGCAGCCGGTCTTCAATGGCATCGAGCCGTTCAGGGCATTCAGGATGCCCGCCGCCCATGTCGTGCTTCCAGCAGTCGCGGTGTGTGTAGTAGCCCGTTTTACCCATGTCTCTCTTGCCGGTATCGCGCTGGGCGACCTCACGCCGCGTGGGGCCGAGGGGCCTTGCGGTATTGTTTGCATATGGATACAAAAATGGACGTTGCCGCGAAGCTCGCCAGTTTGCTGGGCCAGCTTAACACGGTGATCGTGGGCAAAGAGGCCCAGGTGCGCGACTGCGTGGCCTGCCTGCTGGCCGGCGGCCACCTGCTGATCGAGGACGTGCCGGGCGTGGGCAAGACCACCCTCGCCCATGCGCTATCGCACACCTTCGGCCTGCAGTTCTCGCGGGTGCAGTTCACCGCCGACCTGATGCCGGGCGACCTGTCGGGCGTGGCTATCTACGACCGCAACCAGCAGGCCTTCGTGTTCCACCCCGGCCCCATCTTTTCGCAGGTGCTGCTGGCCGACGAGATCAACCGCGCCAGCCCCAAGACCCAGAGCGCGCTGCTCGAGGCGATGGAAGAGAAGCAGGTGACGATCGAGGGCGAGACGCGCCCGCTGCCCACGCCCTTCTTCGTGATCGCCACGCAGAACCCGCACGACCAGCTCGGCACCTTCGCGCTGCCCGAGTCGCAGCTCGACCGCTTCCTGATGCGCATCTCGATCGGCTACCCCGACCGCGCCGCCGAGCGCGAGCTGCTGGCCGGCGCGGATCGCCGCGAGATGCTGGCCGGCCTCCCCGCCCTGCTGACGGCCGGCGAACTGCTGGCCTTGCAGCAGCGCGTGCAACAGGTGCACGCGTCCGACGCCCTGCTCAACTACGTGCAGGACCTGATGGCCGCCACGCGCAACGGCCGCTGGTTCCTGCAGGGCCTGTCGCCGCGTGCGGGCATCGCGATCCTGCGGGCTGCGAAGGCGCAGGCGCTGCTGGCCAACCGCGACTACGTGGCGCCCGACGACGTGCAGGCGGTGCTGCCGCAGACCGTGGCGCACCGCGTGACGCCGGTCGGCGACGCCGGCCGCGGCGCCTTCGAGCAGGTGCGCGCCATGGTCGCGGCCGTCCCCTTGCCGTGAACCCGCTGGCGGCCACGCGCCGACGCATCGACGGCTGGTTCCTGTCGCGCCGGCCGCCGAGCGACACCCTGGCGCTGACGCAGCGCAACGTCTACATCGTCCCGACGCCGGCCGGCTGGATGCTCGCCGCCACGCTGCTGGTGCTGCTGGTCGCCTCCATCAACTACCAGCTCAACCTCGGCTACCTGCTGACCTTCATGCTGGCCGGCTGCGTGGCCGTCGGCATGCATGTGAGCCACGCCACGCTGCGCGGCCTGTCGATGCACCTGATGCCGCCGGAGCCGCAATACGCCGGCAGCGCCGCGGTCTTCCGCGTGGTGCTGCACAACGCGCGGCGGAGCGCGCGCTACGGCATCGGCCTGGCGGTGCGCGGCAGCGGGCACTGGGCCTGGTGCGACGTGCCGGCGCAAGGCAGCGAAACGGTCGAGATCGCCTTCCAGCCCGCGCGGCGCGGCCTGCACGCGGTGCCGCCGCTCACCGCCGAAACGCGCTTTCCGCTGGGCGCCTTCCGCGTCTGGACCGTCTGGCGCCCGGCCTCGTCGCTGCTGGTGTACCCGGCGCCGGAGCCGCACCCGCCCGCGCTGCCCGCCGGCGAGCCGCTGGCCGGCGACGCTCGCGCCTCGGTCGCGCGAGCCGCCAGTGCTGGCGAGTACGACGGCGTGCGCGCCTACCGCCGCGGCGACCCGCTCAAGCTGGTGGTCTGGAAGAAGGCGGCGCGCGCGCAGGCGGCCGGCTCCGACGAGCTGTTCAGCCGCGACACCCAGCAGGCGCAACGCCAGCAGCTCTGGCTCGATGCGCAGACCGCCGGCCTGCCCGATTTAGAAGCCCGCATCTCGCGCCTGTGCGCCTGGGTGCTGATGGCCGACCGGCTGGGCGTCGACTACGGCCTGCGCGTGGCCGGCCAGCAGGTGCCGCCCGCGCAGGGCGAGGCGCACCGCCGCCGCTGCCTGGAGGTGCTGGCGACATGCGCATGACGGCCTGGGTCGGTGCCCTGCCGCGCGACGCCCGCGACACGCTGTTCCTGCTCGGCGTGATCGGGATCGTGCTGTTGCCGCAGGTGCCCAACCTGCCGTGGTGGTGCACCCTGCTGACGGCCATCGTGCTGGCCTGGCGCGGCACGCTGGCCGTGCAGTCGAAGCCCCTGCCCAGCCGCTGGTGGCTGGTGGCTTTGCTGGCCGTGGCGCTGGCCGCCACCTTCGCCACCTACCGCACGCTGCTGGGCCGCGAGGCCGGTGTGACGCTGGTCGTGGTGCTGCTCGCGCTCAAGACGCTGGAACTGCGTGCGCGGCGCGATGCCTTCGTCATCTTCTTCCTCGGCTTCTTCGCGATGCTGACGAACTTCTTCAGTTCGCAGTCGCTGCTCACCGCGGTGGCGATGCTGGTTGCGCTGCTGGGCCTGCTGACCGCCCTGGTCAACGCGCACATGCCGGTCGGCCGTCCGCCGCTCGCGCAGGCGGCGCGCACGGCCGGCTGGATGGCGCTGCTGGGCGCGCCGATCATGCTGGCGCTCTTCATGCTGTTCCCGCGCATGGCGCCGCTGTGGGGCACGCCGAACGACGAGATGACCGGGCGCAGCGGGCTGTCCAACACCATGCGCGTGGGCAGCATCGCGAGCCTCGCGCTCGACGATGGCATCGCCGCCCGCGTCAAGTTCGACGGCGGCGTCGCACCACCCCAACGCCAGCTGTACTTCCGCGGCCCGGTGCTGTCGGACTTCGACGGCCGCGAATGGACCGCGCCGCCCCCGTGGGAACGCGGCTTCCTCAGCGCCGAGCTGCGCGTGCAGGGCGAGCCGGTGGGCTACGAAGTCACGCTCGAGCCGAGCAACCGCCCCTGGCTGCTGGCGCTCGACGCGCCGGTCAAGCCACCGCAGATCCCCGGCCTGCGTGTCATGGCCACACCCGACCTGCAGTGGATGGCCAACCGCGCCATCGGCGATTTGCTGCGCTACCGCGCCGAGAGTTACCCGCAGTTCCAGAGCGGCCCGCTGCAGCAAACCGGTGCGCTGCAGCGCTACGTCGCGCTGCCATCGGGCTCCAACCCGCGCACCGTCGCGCTGGCCGCACAAATGAAGGCCGACCAGGCGCTCGCCGGCGCCGCCACGCCGGCCTTCGTCAACGCCGCGCTCGAACGCCTGCGCACCGGTGGCTACAGCTACACGCTGGAGCCCGGCCTGTACGGCAACGAGACGGCCGACGAGTTCTGGTTCGACCGCAAGGCCGGCTTCTGCGAACACATCGCCTCGGCCTTCGTCGTGCTGATGCGCGCGCTCGACATCCCGGCGCGCATCGTCACCGGCTACCAGGGCGGCGAGCTCAACGGCGTCGACGGCTACTGGGTGCTGCGCCAGGCCGACGCCCATGCCTGGGCCGAGGTGTGGGAAGCCGGCAAGGGCTGGACCCGCGTCGACCCGACCGCCTCCGTCTCGCCCGGCCGCATCGGTGCCTTCCAGCGCCTGGCCGCACCGCCCGGCCTGTTCGCCGGCGCCATCGGCACCATGAGCCCGACGCTGGCGCAGAACCTTCGCGCCGCGTGGGAAGCCGTCAACAACGGCTGGAACCAGTGGGTGCTCAACTACACGCAGAGCCGCCAGCTCGACCTGCTGAAGAACATCGGCTTCGAGGCGCCCAGCCTGCAGGACCTGGCGACCGTGCTGCTGTGGGTGCTGATCGCCGCCAGCCTCGCCGGCGCCGGCTGGACCCTGTGGGAGCGCACCCGGCACGACCCGTGGTTGCGCTTGCTCGGCCGGGCGCGACACCGGCTGGAGAAGGCCGGACTGACCTTGCCCGAGGCCGCGCCGCCGCGGCAGATCGCGACGCGGGCGGTGGCGCATTTCGGCGCGGCCGGCCAGCCGGTGCACGACTGGCTGCTGCGCCTGGAAGCCCAGCGCTACGCGAAGACGCCCGAGGCCGGGTTGCCGGCCCTGCGTGCCGAATTCCGCAAGATGGCCTGGCCGCGTTGAAACCGCCCGTGTCGGGCAACAGAACCGCACGCGCGCAACGGCACAATGGACCGATGCGACCTTCCTCCCCGATGGCCCCTGCACTGCTGGCCGCCCTCCTCGCCTTCGGCGCGCTCTCCGCCACCCCGGTATCGGCACAGAGCAGCGGCGACCGCCGCGCCGTCACCGCCGTGCGCGGCACCATCCCCTACGCCACGCGCGACGACGCGATGCGCTTCGCCGACGACGTGGCGGCCCGGCGCAACCTCGACCGCGACTGGGTGCGCGCCACCATCGGCGCGGCGCGGCTGCTGCCCAACGTGCCGCGCCTGATGACGCCAGCGCCCCGAGGCACCGCGAAGAACTGGCGGGTCTACCGCAGCCGCTTCATCGACCCGGTGCGCATCGCCGCCGGTGCGCGCTTCTGGCGCGACAACGCGGCCACGCTGGCACGCGCGGAGGCGGAGTACGGCGTGCCGCCGGAAATCGTCGTGGGCATCATCGGCGTGGAGACCATCTACGGCCGCAACATGGGCAACTTCCGCGTGATCGACGCGCTGGCCACGCTGTCCTTCGACTTCCCGCAGGCGCACCCGCGCGCCGCCGAGCGCACAGCCTTCTTCCGTGGCGAGCTCGAGAGCTTCCTCAGCACCGAAAGCCGCACCGCCGAAGACCCGATGGCACCGCTGGGCAGCTACGCCGGCGCCATGGGCATGCCGCAGTTCATGCCCAGCAGCATGGCCAAGTACGCGGTCGACTTCGATGGCGACGGCCGCATCGACCTGGTGAACAACCCGGCCGACGTGATCGGCTCGGTGGCGAGCTACTTCAAGGGCTTCGGGTGGCAGCGCGGCATGCCCTCGATCTTCCCGGTGCGCTTCGACACGGCCCGCCTCCAAATGCCGACGCTGATGGCGCCCGACATCAAGCCGACCTTCAGCGCCGACAGTTTCATAGCTGCCGGCGCGGTGCTCGAACGCCAGGCCCAGGCCTTCCCCGGCCTGCTCGCGCTCATCGAACTGCAGAACGGCGCCGAGTCCCCCAGCTATGTCGCGGGCACGCAGAACTTCTACGTGATCACCCGCTACAACTGGAGCAGCTACTACGCGATGTCGGTGCTGGACCTGGGCAACGAGGTCAAGGCGGCGATGGCGCAGTAAAGGCGCACCGCGCGGTGTCGGCGTGACTCATTCGAAGCGGCTGCGGCCCTGCACCGCGCCGGCCGCATCGACCAGCAGGCCTTCGCCCATCTGGACGAACTCGCCGGTCAGCGCCGTGATGTTCACCTGGTGCGTGACCCAAACCTCGAAGCGGCCCGCCGGGATCGCCGCCAGCGCGACACGCAAAGCTGCCGTGCCGTCGGCGGCCGACGACGCGCGGCGGTCGTCATTGAAGGTCGAGCTGAGCGGCTCCCAGACGACGTGCTGGCCGAACGCCAGGTCGGCCGTGTCCTTGCAGCGGCACCACGCGCTCGAACGCACTGCCTGGGGCACCAGCCCGCGCTGCTTGAACCAGGCGCCGAGTCGGCGCGACGCGAACTTCCCTTCGTCACTCAGGTTGCGCTGCGTGCTGCACTGGCTCAGCTGAAACCCTGGTGGGTCGCCAATGCCGGCGGTGGTCTGGCCATGCCGCAGAAGCACCGCACAGCGCCCGCGACGCAAGGCGTCGGCAAGCGCCTCGGCCCGGGCCGGGGCACCCACGAACAAGGGCAACAGGGCCAGGCCAGCCAATCGGCGTCTCTGCATCGTGTGACTCCAGGGTGTCCCGCCGGACGGGGACGGACCGCGCAGGCTAGCAAAGCCGCGCAGACCCCGAAACGAGAAGGGCTGCTGCGCCCTGGGGTGCAGCAGCCCTCGTCGGCTGGGCGTCAAAACTCAGCGCACCTTGCCGTCCTTCCAGGCCGTCAGCAGCTTGTTGTAGTCGATGGTCTCGCCCTTCGGCTTCTCATTGGCGAGCTTCTTCCACGGCGCGTTCTTGTCGCTCAGCCACTTGTTGGGGTCGCCCTTGGCGTTGAGCTTGGGGGCGCAATGGGCCATGCCGGCACGTTCCAGGCGCGCCATCACGTTGTCCATCTCGTCGGCCAGGTTGTCCATCGCCTTCTGCGGGGTCTTCTCACCCGTGACGGCCTCGGCCACGTTCTTCCACCAGAGCTGCGCGAGCTTGGGATAGTCGGGCACGTTGGTGCCGGTGGGGGTCCAGGCCACGCGTGCCGGGCTGCGGTAGAACTCGACCAGGCCGCCGAGCTTGGGTGCCAGGTCGGTCATGGCCTTGCTCTGGATGTCCGATTCGCGGATCGGCGTCAGGCCCACGATGGTCTTCTTCAGCGAGACGCTCTTGGCGGTCACGAACTGGGCGTACAGCCAGGCGGCCGCCGTCTTGTTGGCGTCGTGGCCATTGAAGAAGGACCACGAACCCACGTCCTGGTAGCCGTTCTGCATCCCCTGCTTCCAGTACGGCCCGTTCGGGCCAGGCGCCATGCGCCACTTGGGCGTGCCGTCCTCGTTGACGACCGGCAGGCCCTTCTTGGTCATGTCGGCCGTGAAGGCCGTGTACCAGAAGATCTGCTGCGCGATCTGGCCTTGCGCCGGCACCGGTCCGGATTCGCCAAAGGTCATGCCCATGGCTTCCTTGGGCGCGTACTTCTTCATCCAGTCGATGTACTTGGTGAGTGCGTACACGGCGGCGGGTGAATTCGTCGCGCCCCCGCGCGACACCGCCGCCCCGACAGGCGTGCACTTGTCGTCGGCCACGCGGATGCCCCATTCGTCGATCGGCATGCCGTTGGGGTTGCCGATGTCGGCGGTGCCGGCCATCGACAGCCAGGCATCGGTGAAGCGCCAGCCGAGCGACGGGTCCTTCTTGCCGTAGTCCATGTGGCCGTAGATCGGCTTGCCGTCGATGGTCTTGACGTCGACGCTGAAGAATTCGGCGATGTCCTCGTACGCGCTCCAGTTGAGCGGCACGCCCAGCTCGTAGCCGTACTTGGCCTTGAACTTCTCCTTCAGGTCCGGGCGAGCGAACAGGTCGGCGCGGAACCAGTACAGGTTGGCGAACTGCTGGTCGGGCAGCTGGTAGAGCTTGCCGTCGGGCGCGGTCGTGAACTTGGTGCCGATGAAGTCCTTGAGGTCGAGGCCCGGGTTGGTGAACTCCTTGCCCGTGCCTGCCATGTAGTCGGTCAGGTTCATCATCTTGCCGTAGCGGTAGTGCGTACCGATCAGGTCGGAGTCGGAGATCCAGCCGTCATAGATCGACTTGCCCGACTGCATCGAGGTCTGCAGCTTCTCGACCACGTCGCCTTCCTGGATCAGGTCGTGCTTCACCTTGATGCCGGTGATTTCCTCGAAGGCCTTGGCGAGCGTCTTCGATTCGTACTCGTGCGTGGTGATGGTCTCCGACACCACCGAAATCTCCTTGACGCCCTTCGCCTGCAGTTTCTTGGCGGCGTCGATGAACCACTTCATCTCGGCCGTCTGCTGGTCCTTGCTCAGCGTCGACGGCTGGAATTCGCTGTCGATCCATTTCTTGGCTTCGGCTTCTCCCGCCGACGCCCCTTGCGCGGCGGCCATCGCCGCTGCCAGTGCCAGTGCCATGTAGCGCATCTTCATGGTTTGTCTCCTCGGTTGTTGCCCCCCCGGTGGTTCGGATCTCGGCTCCGGGGCGGCGGAGAGCCGGATTCCCTTATTCGCGCGGGTTCAACCCTTTCGCATCACCAAGGCGAGCAGGCCCATCGACAGCACGAAGCTGATCCAGATCGACGGCTCGGCCTCCAGGGCCAGCCATTCCTGGAACTTGCCCGCAAGGCCGATGAAGACCAGGTTGAGGTAGGCCGCGGACAGCAGGCCGATGAAGAGCCGGTCACCTCGCGTGGTGTCCATCGGCAGCCAGCCGCGCCGCAGCGTGGTGGGCGACTTGTATTCCCACACCGTCATGCCGACCAGCATCAGCGCGATGCAGGTGAAGAACACGGCCACCGGGGTGGTCCAGACCATCCAGTCGAACATCGTGGTGCTCCTCAGACGCGGCCCATCGCAAAGCCTTTTGCGATGTAGTGGCGGACGAACCAGATCACGATCGCGCCGGGCACGATGGTCAGCACGCCGGCCGCGGCGAGCGTGGCCCAGTCCATGCCCGATGCACTGACGGTGCGCGTCATCGTCGCGACGATCGGCTTGGCGTTCACGCTCGTGAGCGTGCGCGCCAGCAGGAGCTCGACCCAGCTGAACATGAAACAGAAGAAGGCCGCCACGCCGACGCCGGCCTTGATGAGCGGCAGGAAGATCGTGAGGAAGAAGCGCGGGAACGAGTAGCCGTCGATGTAGGCGGTTTCGTCGATCTCGCGCGGGATGCCGCTCATGAACCCTTCGAGGATCCACACGGCCAGCGGCACGTTGAACAGCAGGTGCGCGAGCGCCACGCCCAGGTGCGTGTCCATCAGCCCGACCGTGCTGTAGAGCTGGAAGAAGGGCAGCAGGAAGACGGCGGGTGGCGTCATGCGGTTGGTCAGCAGCCAGAAGAACACATGCTTGTCGCCGAGGAAGGAGTAGCGCGAGAACGCATAGGCCGCCGGCAGCGCCACGGTCAGCGAGATCACCGTGTTGATGCCCACGTAGATCAGGCTGTTGATGTAGCCCGAGTACCACGACTCGTCGGTGAAGATGCGCGCGTAGTTGGCCCAGGTGAGCTGCTCCGGGAAGAACGAGAAGCTCGAAAGAATTTCCTCGTTCGTCTTGAAGCTCATGTTGATCATCCAGTAGATGGGCAACAGGGCGAACAGGATGTACAGCACCAGGAAGATGCTGCGTTTGTGAAAGCGCCGTTCGTTCATTGCTCCACCTCGACTTTCTGGGTTCCGACGCGCTGCATCCAGTTGTAGAGGATGAAGCAGAGCAACAGGATGATCAGGAAATAGATCAGCGAGAAGGCCGCGGCCGGCCCGAGGTCGAACTGGCCGACCGCTTTCTGGGTGAGGTACTGCGACAGGAAGGTCGTCGCATTGCCCGGCCCGCCGCCGGTGAGCACGAAGGGCTCGGTGTAGATCATGAAACTGTCCATGAAGCGCAGCAGCACCGCGATCATCAACACGCCGCGCATCTTGGGCAGCTGGATGTAGCGGAACACCGCGAACTTGCTGGCGCCGTCGATGCGCGCCGCCTGGTAGTAGGCATCTGGGATCGAGCGCAGGCCGGCATAGCCGAGCAAGGCGACCAGCGGCGTCCAGTGCCACACGTCCATCACCAGCACCGTGAGCCAGGCATCGGTGGCATTGCCGGTGTAGCTGTAGTCGACGCCTATCTTCTGCAGCATGTGGCCGAGCAGGCCGATGTCGGCGCGGCCGTAGATCTGCCAGATGGTGCCGACCACGTTCCACGGAATCAGCAGCGACAGCGCGACGATCACCAGCACGGCCGAGGCCTTCCACCCGGTGGCCGGCATCGACAGTGCCAGGCAGATGCCCAGCGGAATCTCGACCAGCAGCACCGACAGCGAAAAACCGAGCTGGCGGTAGAGCGCCGAATGCAGCTCGTCGTCGCGCATCACCGCTGCGAACCATTCGGTGCCGACGAACACGCGCCGATCGGGCGAGATGATGTCCTGCACCGAATAGTTGACCACCGTCATGAGCGGCACGATGGCCGAGAAAGCGACGCAGATCAGCACCGGCAGGATCAGGAACCAGGCCTTCTGGTTGATGGGCTTCGTCGTCGTACTCATGGGATGAGCTCCTCGTCGCGGTAGTAGCAGGTGTGCGGGTCCACCACCTTCAGCCACACGATGTCGCCGGCGGTCGGCATCCGTGCGTCGGACGACAGCCGTGCCTTGAGCTTCGTGCCGCCGGCATCCGCGCTGAGCATGGCGTGGGTGCCGACGTCCTGCACCTGCGTCACGGTGGCGGGAATCGCGCCGGGCGCTTGAGGGTCGGCGATGCGGAGGTACTCGGGACGAATGCCCAGCTTGAGCGCCCCGTCGGGCAGTTCGCGCAAGCCGGCCAGCCGAACACCCGCGACCTCGAGCGCCCCGCCCTGACTCTGCGCCGGCACGAAGTTCATGCCCGGCGAGCCGATGAAATGCCCGACGAAGGTGTGGGCCGGCCGTTCGAACAGTGCCTCCGCACTGCCCACCTGCACCGCCTTGCCGCGGGTCATCACCACCACCTCTTCGGCGAAGGTCAACGCCTCAACCTGGTCGTGCGTGACGTAGATCAGCGTGAGCTTGAGTTCACGGTGGATCTGCTTGAGCTTGCGCCGCAGCTGCCACTTGAGGTGGGGGTCGATCACCGTGAGCGGCTCGTCGAACAGCACCGCCGACACGTCCGAACGCACCAAGCCGCGGCCCAGCGAGATCTTCTGTTTGGCATCGGCCGCGAGCCCGGCGGCGCGCTGGTCGAGCTGCCCGCTCATGTCGAGCATCTCGGCGATCTCGCCAACGCGCTTCTTGATCTGCTCGGCCGGCACCTTGCGGTTGCGCAGCGGAAAGGCCAGGTTCTCGGCCACCGTCATCGTGTCGTAGATGACCGGGAACTGGAACACCTGCGCGATGTTGCGCTCTTGCGGCGTGGCGCGCGTCATGTCGCGGCTGTCGAAGGTCACCGTGCCCTGCGACGGCACCAGCAGGCCCGAGATGATGTTGAGCATCGTCGTCTTGCCGCAGCCCGAGGGGCCGAGCAGCGCATAGGCGCCGCCGTCGCGGAAGCTCATCTTCAAGGGCAACAGTGCGTAGTCGCTGTCTTGGGTGGGGTTGGCGCGGTAGGCGTGCGCCAGGTCGAGGTCGATGCGGGCCATGGTCAGTTCCCCTTGCCCCAGGCCGGGGCGACGGCCAGCTTTTCGCTGGCGTCGAACACATAGGCCCGGGCCGCTTCGAAGTGCAACGTGATGGCGGCGCCTAGTTCCAGGCGATGCACGCCAGTGAGCTGCGCCACCAGTTCGCCGACGGCGGTATGCACATGCACAAAGGTGTCGGACCCGGAGATCTCGGCCAGCTCGACCGTGCCGGGCAACGCGATGCCACCAGGCCTGGCCTGCACGTCGAGGGCACTGGCGCGCAGCCCGATGGTGACGGCCCCGCCGCTGCCGGCGGGCAACGCCATCGGCAGCAACGGGCCACCGGCGAGTTGCACGCCCTCGGGCGTCGCGGTGCCGGGCAGCAGGTTCATCGGCGGGTCGCTGAAGGCACGCGCGACCCGCAACGACTGCGGCGCGTGGAAGACCTCGGCGGTCGGCCCGTACTGGAGCAGTTCGCCCACATCCAGCACCGCGGTGTAGCCGCCCAGCAGCAAGGCTTCGCCCGGCTCGGTCGTGGCGTAGATGACGGTGGAGTCGCCGCTGGCGAAGAGTTGCGCGAGCTCTTCACGCAACCCCTCACGGAGCTTGTAGTCGAGATTGACCAGGGGCTCGTCGAGCAGCATCAGCGGCGCGTTCTTGGCCAGCGCACGCGCCAACGCGACGCGTTGTTGCTGGCCCCCGGAGAGTTCTGCCGGCAGGCGGTCGAGGAACATGCCGATGTGCAGCTTGTCGGCGAGCTCGCGCACCCGCGGCCCGATGTGCTTTTCGCCGCGCAGCTTGAGCGGCGAGGCGATGTTGTCGGCGACCGTGAGCGATGGATAGTTGATGAACTGCTGGTACACCATCGCGACGTTGCGTTCGCGCACCGGCCGCCCGGTGACGTCATCGCCGTCGACCAGGACCCGGCCGCTGCTGGGCACGTCGAGGCCCGCCATGATGCGCATCAGGCTGGTCTTGCCGGCCTGGGTTGCGCCCAGCAGCACCGTGACGGCGCCGCTGCGCGGTGTCAGGCTCTGCTCATGGAGCCACGTCTGCGCGCCCACCTTCTTGGTGATGCGCTCGAGGTTCAATTGCATCGGTTTGTCTCTCGTCGTTTTGATCGTCGAACCACCGGGCGACCGCGGCACGCTCTTCTGGCGTGTACCCCAGGCCCAGCTTCGAGCGGCGCCACAGGGCGTCGTCTGCCGTGCGAACCCATTCCTGCGCGTACAGGTAGCGCAGTTCGGCATCGCGCAGGCCCGGGGCGACTTCCACGCCCAGGTCGGCCAGCGCGGTCGCATCGCCCAGCACCTCGGCGATGCGCGCGCCGTAGGCATGCGCCAGCCGGCGCGCTTGCGGTGCGGGCAGCCACGCGTGGCGCTTCTGCACGGCCACGACGAAACGCTCGAAGTCTTCGTCCGGCCGCTTCGGCGCGCCGATCCAGCCCGACAGGTCGCCGCCCGCGAGGAAGGCGCCGTCGGTCCAGGCCGGGCGCTTGTCGCCGAGCATGCGGCCGACCTCGTCCGCAGCATCCTCCGCCAGCTTGCGGAAGGTGGTGATCTTGCCGCCCCAGACCGACAACAGCGGCGCGGCGGTGGTGTTCGCTTCGAGCAGGTAGTCGCGCGTGACGGCCGACGGGTCGCCCGATGCGTCGTCCAGCAGCGGGCGCACGCCGGAATAGGTCCACACGACGTCGGCCGGGACCACGGCCTTCTCGAAGTAGCGGCTGGCCTGTTCGCAGAGGTAGTCGATCTCCTCGGGCGAGATGCGCGCCGCGCCCGGGTCGTCGGCACCGATCTCGACATCGGTGGTGCCGATCAGCGTGTAGTCGTCCTGGTAGGGAATCGCGAAGATGATCCGCTTGTCGGGGTTCTGGAAGATGTACGCATGGTCGTGCTCGAAGATGCGCTTGACCACGATGTGGCTGCCCTTGACCAGCCGCAGGCTCTTGGTCGCGAGCGCTTCGCCCTTGGCCGCATGGGCCGTGTTGCGCAGGAAGCTCTCGGCCCAGGGGCCGGCCGCATTGACCACCGCACGTGCACGCACGGTGTGGATGCCGTCCGGGCCGTCGAGCGTGGCGGTCCAGCCGGTGGCATCGCGCTGCACCGCGGTGCAACGGGTGCGGGTGAGGATCTGCGCACCGCGCGCCCGGGCATCGACCGCGTTGAGCACCACCAGACGGGCGTCGTCGACCCATCCGTCGGAATACACGAAGCCGCGCTTGTACTGCGGCTTGAGCGGCTGGCCGGCCTTGTGTTTTCGCAGGTCCACCGTACGCGAACCTGGCAGCACCTCGCGCTTGGCCAGGTGGTCGTACAGGAAGAGGCCCATGCGAACCATCCAGGCCGGTCGCATCGACGCGTCATGCGGCATCACGAAGCGCAGCGGCCACATGATGTGCGGGGCACTCTTGAGCAGCACTTCGCGCTCCTGCAGTGCCTTGCGCACCAGCGAGAACTCGTAGTACTCCAGGTAGCGCAGCCCCCCATGGATCAGCTTGGTCGACGACGACGAGGTGTGGGCGGCCAGATCGTCCTTCTCGCACAGCACGACCCTGAAACCGCGACCGGCGAGGTCCCGCGCGATGCCGCAGCCATTGATGCCGCCACCGACGACGAGCACGTCGCATTCGGTCGTCTTGGCCGCAACGGGGGTGGACAAATCGTTCACGAGGGAGGACCGCTCTGAAGTGACTGCTGGGTTGCCGAAGGGGAGTGAAGGACTTTCGCCTTGGTTCATTTTGGTTCCTTATGACGCGCATAAGATTGTAGTTTTCCCCTAGACAGTTCGTTTTTGTTCGATTTAGAGTGTTGCGTCCATCCCACCCCATGCCACGCCTGAACCCCAATCCCCGCCAGCTGCGCCTGCTCGACACTGTGCGGGCGCGCGGGACCGTGATGGTCGAAGAGCTGGCGGAGATGCTCGCCGTCACGCTGCAGACGGTGCGGCGCGACGTCCAGCGGCTGGCGGACGAAGGGCTGCTGACGCGCTTTCACGGCGGCGTGCGGGTGCCCAGTTCGACGACCGAAAACATCGGCTACCCGCAGCGGGCGTCGCTGCACGCCGACGGCAAAGCCCGCATCGCCCGGGCGGTGGCGGCCCGCGTGCCCAACGACTGCTCGCTGATCCTCAACGTCGGCACCACCACTGAAGCCATCGCGCAGGCGCTGATGCGGCACACCGGTCTGCGCGTGATCACCAACAACCTCAACGTGGCGACGATCCTCAGTGGCAACCCGGCGTGCGAAGTGATCGTCGCGGGCGGCTCGGTGCGCGCGCGCGACCGCGCGATCGTGGGCGAGGCCACCATCGATTTCATCCGCCAGTTCAAGGTCGACATCGCGCTGATCGGCGTGTCCAGCATCGAGGCCGACGGCTCCTTGCGCGACTTCGACCTGCGCGAGGTGAAGGTGGCGCAGACGATCATTGCGCAGGCGCGCGAGGTCTGGCTCGCCGCCGATGCCAGCAAATTCAACCGGCCGGCGATGATCCAGCTCGGGACGTTGTCGGACATCGATCGGCTGTTCACCGACGCCGAACCGCCCGCCCCTTTTCCCGCCCTGCTCGACAGCGCCCAGGTGCGCTGCGAGATCGCGAGCGACCATTGACTGCGAAGGCGCACCCATGACCCACATCCTCGCCCTCGACCAGGGCACCTCCAGTTCGCGCAGCATCGTGTTCGACGACGCAGGCCGCATCGTCGCCGTCGCGCAGCGCGAGCTGCCGCAGATCTACCCGCAACCCGGCTGGGTCGAGCACGACCCGATGGAGATCTGGCGCAGCCAGCTCGCCACCGCGCGCGAGGTGCTCGCCAAGGCGAAGCTGCAGCCGACCGACATCCACGCCATCGGCATCACCAACCAGCGCGAGACCACCCTGCTGTGGAACCGCCTGACCGGCCAGCCGGTGCACCACGCCATCGTCTGGCAGGACCGCCGCGCCGAGCCGCTGTGCGCCCGGTTACGCGACGAAGGCCTGACCGACACCATCCGCGACAAGACCGGCCTGGTGATCGACGCGTATTTCTCCGCCACCAAGCTGCGCTGGCTGCTCGACAACGTGCCCGGCGCGCGCGAACAGGCCGAGCGCGGCGAACTGGCGTTCGGCACGGTCGACAGCTGGCTCATGTGGCAGCTCACCGGCGGCAAGGTGCATGTCACCGACGTGAGCAACGCGTCGCGCACGATGCTCTTCAACGTGCACGACAACACCTGGGACGCCGACCTGCTGAAGGCGCTCGACATCCCCGCCGCGCTGCTGCCGGAAGTGAAGCCGTCGAGCGCGCACTTCTGCGACACCGACGCCGCATTGCTCGGCCGCTCGCTGCCCGTCGGCGGCGTCGCCGGCGACCAGCAGGCCGCCCTCTTCGGTCAGGCCTGCTTCGGCCCCGGCATGGCCAAGAACACCTACGGCACCGGCTGCTTCCTGCTGATGCACACCGGCGACGCGTTCCGCCCGTCGGCCAACGGCCTGCTCGTGACCAGCGCCGCGCAGACCAGCGCGCAACCGCAGTACGCGATGGAAGGCAGCGTCTTCGTCGGCGGCGCCGTCGTGCAGTGGCTGCGCGACGGCCTGCAGGCCATCCAGGGCAGCGCCGAGGTGCAGGGCCTGGCCGAGAGCGTGCCCGACTCGGGCGGCGTGATGATGGTGCCGGCCTTCACCGGCCTGGGCGCGCCCTACTGGAACGCTGAGGCGCGCGGCACGATCACCGGCCTGACCCGTGGCACGACCGTCGCGCACATCGCCCGCGCCGCGCTGGAGAGCATCGCCTACCAGAGCGCTGCCCTGCTCCAGGCCATGAGCCGCGACGCCGTGGCCGCTGGCGGCGCACCCGTCGCCGAATTGCGCGTGGACGGCGGCGCCTGCGTGAACGACCTGCTGATGCAGTTCCAGGCCGACCTGCTCGGCATCCCCGTGCTGCGGCCAGAAGTCACCGAGACGACCGCGCTGGGCGCGGCCTATCTGGCGGGGCTGTCGACCGGGTTCTTCAAAGACCTCGATCAGTTGTCGACGCTCTGGCGCGTCGAGCGGCGCTTCATGCCGACGATGGGTCGGCCGCAGGCGGACGAGGCGATGGGGCGGTGGGAACACGCCGTCCGCCAAGCCACGGCGCGCTGAACGGACCCACGGCCCAAGCGTGGGAAGGCCGCTCCGGCTTCAGCCCTCGACACATCGCCACTCGCCGAAACCGATCGGCTGGCGCGGCCAGTGGCATGCACTTGCGGGGCATCGCACCCCCTGCTGCAGCAGCGTCACCGCGCGCATCACGCCCGCGTGCGTGACCCACAGCGCGTCGCGCCCCGAGGCGCGCCACGCATCCCAGGCCTCGCCGACGCGCGCCATGAAGAGGCGGGTGCTCTCGCCGTGCGTCCCGGCGCGCGCGTTGGTGAAGTCGGCCATCCAGGCGTCGAAGTCCGCACGGGCGATGCGCTCCCAGGGCTGGCCTTCCCAGGCGCCGAAGTCCATTTCGGCGAGGCGGGGGTCAAGGGCCGCCGTCGGCAACGCGGGCTGCTGGTCGGCGATGGCGCGGGCGAGCGCTACGCAGCGTTGCAGCGGCGAGGTGTGAATGACGATGTCTGCCGGCAGCAGCGGTGCGATCTGCGCAGCAACCTCGTGCGTGGCCTCGGTTGTGCACGACAGGTCGGTTCGGCCATAGCACAGGCCCGCAGGCGCTTCGACCGGCGCGTGCCGCAGTAACCACAACCTACTCACAGCCGTGCCGCCATCGCGAGGTAGATCGCCAGTTCGCTCAGCTGCTGCGTGGCGCCGAGCCCGTCGCCGGTGAAGCCGCCGAGCCGGCGGCGCAGCAGGCGCACCATGAAGACGGCGACCAGCGCCGCCGCGAGCAGCGCCGCCACGCCGTTGACCGCGCCGCCCGACATGATCAGCAACGCCGCGGCCGGCAGCGACCACAGCACCGCGACGACGACCGCGCCGCCGCTCACCGCATCGGCCATCGGCTTGGCCTTGCCGCCCTCGCCGCCGACGTAGCGCGATGCGCGCATCACTGCCAGCGGCGCGAGCCGCGACAGCACATGCGCCGCCAGCAGCGCCGCGCAGGCGACGAAGGCACCCTGCCCGGCCAGCGTCGCCAGCAGCGCGAACTTCAGGCCCATCGCCAGCACCACGGCGATGGCGCCGAAGGCGCCGATGCGCGAGTCCTTCATGATCTCCAGCGCGCGCTCGCGGGTCGACGCGCCGCCCAGGCCGTCCACCACGTCGGCCAGGCCGTCTTCATGAAAGGCGCCGGTGACGAGCACCGTGACGACCGTGCACAGTACCGCGGCGACCAGCGGCGGCCACAGCGCCAACGCGCCTGCCAGTGCCAGCGCGCCGATGGCGCCAACGACCCAGCCGACCGCCGGAAAGTGCGCTGCAGCGGCGCGCAGCATCGCCGGGCTGTAGCCGACCCACTGCGCGAGCCGACCCGTGACCGGGATGCGGGTAAAGAATTGCAGCGCCAGCAGGAAGTGCCGAAGACCGTTCATTGCCTCGACACGCCCGCGGCTTCGAAGCTGGCCATGTCACGCAGGATGACGCAGGCCGATTCGAGCAGCGGCCACGCCAGTGCGGCGCCGGAGCCTTCGCCCAGCCGCAGGTCCAGGTGCAGCAACGGATCGAGGCCGAGGTGCGCCAGCAGCAGCGCATGGCCGGGCTCGGCCGACACATGGGCGGCCACGCAGCGCTGCACCACCTGCGGGCGCAATGCCTGCGCCACCAGCACGGCCGCGCTGGCGATGAAGCCGTCGACCACGATCACGCGGCGCTCGTCGGCCGCCTGCAGCACGGCGCCCACTAGCGTCGCGACCTCGAAACCGCCGAAGGCTGCGAGGGCATCGAGCGGCGACGTGGCGCCGGCGTGCAGCGCCAGCACGTCGCGCAGCACGCGCGCCTTGCGCGCACGGCCTTCGGCGTCGAGGCCGGTGCCGGCGCCGGTGCAGGCCTCGATGTCGTGCCCGACCAGCCGCGCCAGCAGCATGGCAGCCACCGAGCTGTTGCCGATGCCCATCTCGCCGAGCAGCAACGCGTTACCGGGCAGCTCGCGCACGATCGCCATGCCGTTGGCGATGGCCTCGGCGCACTGCACGGCGCTCATTGCCGGGCCGGTCGATGCATCGGCCGTGCCCGGTGCGACCTTGCGCACGACCAACCCGGCGCGCGGCGCGACGTCGCGGCGCACCCCGCAGTCGACCACCGTCAGCGCCAGGCCGTGCTGCCGTGCCAGCACGCTCACGGCGGCGCCGCCGGCCAGGAAGTTCTCGACCATCTGCCAGGTCACGTCGCTCGGATAGGCCGACACGCCGCGCGCCGCCAGGCCGTGGTCGGCCGCGCAGACCAGCATCTGCGGCTGCGCCAGTACCGGCGTCTCGCTACCGAGGATGGCGCCGATGCGCAGCGCCAGCGCCTCGAGCCGGCCGAGCGCGCCTAGCGGCTTGGTCTTGTTGTCGATCGCGTGCTGCAGACGCGCGGCCAGAGCAGCGTCGTGCAGGTCGGCGACGAGGGGAAGCGTGAGCGGAGCCATGGGTTCAGTCGATCAGGGAAGACAACACACCGGGCGCGAAGTGCGTGTCGATGAAATCGGCGAGGCCGTCGAAGACGGCATCCAGCGTGGGCGCGCATGTGCCGAACAGCGCGTGCAGCACGGCGGGGTCTTCGAACAGGCCGTGCAGGTACACGCCCAGCACGTTGCCCGCCGCGTTCTGCCAGGCCAGGCCGTCGGGCATGGCGGCATGCGCATGGTCGCCGGCCGCGGCCATCGCGCTGTGCGGCATCGTCTGGCCGTGATGAATCTCGTAACCCCGCACGCCGACGTTCGACAGCGCGGACCACGCGCCGGTCAGCGTCGCAAAGGCGGCGTCGCGCTGGCGCACCGTCTTGTCGGGCGCGAACACCGTGACCAGCGGCAGCAGCCCCAGGCCCGGTGCATTGCCGTCGATGCCGTGCGGGTCGATCAGCGCCTCGCCCAGCATCTGCAGCCCGCCGCACACGCCCAGCACTCGGCCGCCGCGCGTAGCGTGCGCCGCCACGGCGCGGTCCAGGCCCTGCGCGCGCAGCCAGGCGAGGTCGCCGCTGGTGTGCTTGGAGCCGGGCAGCACCACCCAATCGGCATCGGCCAACTCGGCCGGGCTGCGCACCCAGCGCAAGCGCACGCCGGGCATGTTCTTCAGCGGCTGGAACTCGTCGAGGTTGCTGATGCGTGGGTAGGCGACGACGGCGATGGTGCACGTCACCTCTCCCGTCGCTGTGCTGCGGTCATCGAAGACACCGTCTTCTTCGGCCAAGCCGTGCTGCCACCACATCGGCAGCGTCGCAACGGTCGGCACGCCCGTCATGTCCTGCAGCATCTGCGGTGCCGGCGCGAGCAGCGCCGCGTCACCGCGGAACTTGTTGAGCACGAACCCGCGCAGCAGCGCCCGGTCGGCCTCGGGCATCAGCGCCCAGGTGCCGTAGAGGTGCGCGAAGGCGCCGCCCCGGTCGATGTCGGTCACCAGCAGGCAGCGTGCATCGGCGTGGCGCGCGACGCGCAGGTTGACGATGTCGCTGGCCATCAGGTTGATCTCGGCCGGCGAGCCCGCACCTTCGATCACCACCACGTCGTTCTCGGCGCGCAGCGAATCGAGCGATGCGGCGATCTGCGGCCACACGCGTTCGCTGCGGCCGCGCCAGGGCATGCCGGTGAGTTCGGCGCTGACCTGCCCCAGCAGCACGACCTGGCTGTGCGTGTCGCGCTCAGGCTTGAGCAGCAGCGGGTTCATGCGCACCTCGGGTGCGGCACGGGCGGCCAGCGCCTGGAAGTACTGCGCGCTACCGATCTCGCCGCCCTCCACCACCCGGGCGTTGTTGCTCATGTTCTGCGCCTTGAAGGGTGCGACCTTGAAGCCCTGGCGGGCGTAGTGGCGACACAGTGCGGTGGCCAGCCAGCTCTTGCCGGCACCGCTCGTCGTTCCCAGGACCATCACGCATTTCGCTGTCATGCGGCGATTGTCGTCGGCAGCGCGGCGCCGCCAACGCCATCTTCCGGGCCCAAGAACGCGGCCCGCGGGTGGGTTCAGCTCCCCGCGATCTTCATGCGGTCGATGAGGATCGAGCCGGTGCTCTTCGCACCGTAGTTGTACGCGTCCGCGCCCACGGCCTGAATGCCCAGGAGCATGTCCTTGAGGTTGCCGGCGATGGTGATCTCCTGCACCGGGAACGCGATGCGTCCCTTCTCGACCCAGAAGCCGCTGGCGCCGCGCGAATAGTCGCCGGTCACGTAGTTCACGCCCTGCCCCATCAGCTCGATCACGAACAGGCCGGTGCCCAGCTTGCGCAGCATTTCGTCGAGGTCGTCGCCGGGCTGGGTCAGACGCGAGCGCAGCGTGAGGTTGTGCGAACCGCCAGCGTTGCCGGTGGTCTTCATGCCGAGCTTGCGGGCCGAGTAGGTGCTGAGGAAATAACCTTCGAGCCGGCCGCCGTCGACGATCTTGCGGGCCCGCGTCGCCACGCCTTCGTCGTCGAAGGGCGCGCTGCCCTTGCCGCGCAGGATGTGCGGGTCTTCGGCCACGTCGATGTGCTTAGGTAGCACCGGCTTGCCGAGCGAATCGAGCAGGAAGGTGCTCTTGCGGTAGAGCGCGCCGCCGCTGGTGGCCTGCACCAGCCCGCCCAGCAGGCCGGCGGCCAGGGGCGACTCGAACAGCACGGGGCACTGCGTGGTCTTGATCTTGCGGGACTTCAGGCGCGACAGCGCGCGCTCCGCGGCATAACGGCCCACCGATTCGGGGCTGGCCAATTCGTCGGCCGAGCGCATCGAGCTGTACCAGGCGTCGCGCTGCATGCCGTCGCCCTTGCCAGCGATCGGCGCGACGGAGATGGAATGCCGCGAGCTGGCGTAGCCGCCGCGAAAGCCATGCGTGTGGGCGCTGAAGAAGTGGCTCTGCTGGGCCGACACGCCGGCACCTTCGCTGTTGGTGATGCGCTTGTCGGTCGACAGGGCCGCCGCTTCGCATTGCAGCGCCAGTTCGGCGGCGCGGGCGCTGTCGATATCCCAGGGGTGGAACAGGTCCAGGTCGGGCTGCTCGCGCACGATGTCGGCTTCGTCGGGCAGGCCACCGACCGGGTCTTCGGCGGTGAAGCGGGCGATGTCGTAGGCCGCCTGCACCGTCTGGGCGATGGCGGCCTCGGAGAAATCGGAGGTGCTGGCGTTGCCGCGGCGATTGCCGACGTACACCGTGATGCCCAGCGACTTGTCGCGGTTGCGCTCGACGTTCTCCAGTTCCCCTTTGCGCACCGACACGCTCAGGCCGCAGCCTTCGGAGGCTTCGGCCCCCGCGTCGGTGGCGCCGAGCTTCTTGGCGTGCGCCAGGGCCGAGTCGACCAGGTTTTCGAAGAAAGAGCGGCTGTAGGCAAAGCCGGACGCGGGGCGCGTGGAGGATGTCGTCATGTGTTGGCTATGATACTTGGCCCCCCTGTTCCCTCTCTCGCGCGGTCCTTTGCGGCCCAGGATTTTCCGATGTCCCGCAAACCCAAAAAAGGCTACTACGTCCGTGGCGAATTCGTTGCCGAAGGCAGCGAACTCGACCTGGAGCTCAAACGCGAGCTCAAAGGCACCGACGACGCCAGCAAGACCGACCTCAAACGTGAAAGCGCCGAGCTGCAGAAGCTCGGCGAAGACCTGCTCGACCTGCGCAGCGGCCTGTTCGACCAGCTGCCGCTCGGCGAGAAGCTGGCCGACGCCATCGTCGAAGCGCGCCGCATCACCAACTTCGAAGGCAAGCGCCGCCAGATGCAGTTCATCGGCAAGCTGATGCGCGCGCTCGACCCCGAGGCGCTGGACGCCGTGCGGCGCGCGCTCGACGAGCAGCACCGCGGCCCCGCCGAAGAGACCGCGACGCTGCACGAGGCCGAGCGCTGGCGCGACCGGCTCATCGCCGACGACGACGCCCTCGGAGGCTGGATCGAAACGCACCCCGACACCGACAGCCAGCAGTTGCGCGCCCTGGTGCGCCAGGCCCGCAAGGACATCAAGGCCGGCAAGCCCGGCGAAGCACCGCGCCAGGGCAAGGCCTACCGCGAGGTGTTCCAGCTGGTGCGCGCGCAGCTCGCGGCCCATGCCGGCAGCGACCGTGCGGCCGAGGCCAGCGAGGAATCGCGGGAGCGCGACGCATGAGCGAACCGACGGCCTTCGACCGGGTGCGCATCGGCATCGTCTCGGTCAGCGACCGCGCCTCCACCGGCGTGTACGAAGACAAGGGGCTGCCCGCACTGAAGGACTGGCTGACGCGCGCCCTG
The DNA here is from genome assembly GCF_051216715.1 of Variovorax restrictus. Lineage (NCBI taxonomy): Bacteria > Pseudomonadati > Pseudomonadota > Betaproteobacteria > Burkholderiales > Comamonadaceae > Variovorax > Variovorax restrictus. Next base: position 2,340,013 of record NZ_JBPJZH010000001.1, on the reverse strand, counting down.
CGCAACCCGATCGACTTCGAAGCGCGGCTGATCCCCGACGAGCAGGCCGGCATCAGCGCCACGCTGATCGAGCTGGTCGACGCCGGCTGCTCGCTGGTGCTCACCACCGGCGGCACCGGCCCCGCCCTGCGCGACGTCACGCCCGAGGCGACGCTGGCCGTGGCGCACAAGGAGATGCCGGGCTTCGGCGAGCAGATGCGGCAGATCAGCCTGCGCTTCGTGCCTACCGCCATCCTGTCGCGCCAGGTCGCGGTGGTCCGCGACCGCGCGCTGATCCTCAATCTGCCGGGCCAGCCCAAGGCCATCGCCGAGACGCTCGAAGGCCTGAAGAACGCCGACGGCTCGCAGGCCGTGCCGGGCATCTTCGCGGCGGTGCCCTACTGCATCGACCTGATCGGCGGGCCCTACCTTGAGACCGACGATGCGGTGTGCAAGGCGTTCCGTCCGAAGTCCGCGATCCGCCCGGCGCGCACCTGAAACGCGCGCCTTACCACGGCGCGCTCCCCGTAGAAATCCCGACGCTGCACTGCAGCAGAGTGCGGCATAGTCGCGGCCTGTCTGCGCGCCGGGTCGCCGCGCCGCAGTCTTTTCCAACAACCGGAGACACCGCATGAAGTTGAACCGTTTGGCCGCTGGCCTGGTTCTGGGGATGGGCCTGGCCTGCGCCGCGTTCGCGCAGACCACCATGAAGATCAGCATCTCGACCGCGCAGAACTCGCACCAGGGCGTCGCCATCGACACCTTCGCCAAGGAAGTCGCGGCCCGCACCGGCGGCCGCTACAAGGTCGAGACCTTCTACAACGGCGCGCTCGGCGGCGAGCGCGAGTCGATCGAGGCGGTGCAGCTCGGCACGCAGGAGCTGGCCTTCTCGTCGACCGGCCCGGTGCCCAATTTCGTGCCCGAGACGAAGATCCTCGACGTGCCCTTCCTGTTCCGCGACAAGGCGCACGCCCGCGCGGTGCTCGACGGCCCGATCGGCCAGGACCTGCTCGCCAAGTTCGACGCCAAGGGCTTCAAGGCGCTGGCGTGGGGCGAGAATGGCTTCCGCCACATGACGAACAGCAAGCGCGACGTGAAGGCGCCGGAAGACTTGAAGGGCCTGAAGATGCGCACCATGGAGAACCCGGTGCACATTGCGGCCTACAAGGGCCTGGGCATCATCACGACGCCGATGGCCTTCCCGGAAGTCTTCACCGCGCTGCAGCAGGGCACGGTCGACGGCCAGGAGAATCCGCTGCCGGTGATCATGTCGGCCAAGTTCTCGCAGGTGCAGAAGCACCTGTCGCTGACCGGCCACGTGTACTCGCCCTGCATCTTCGTGATGAACAAGGGCAGCTTCGACAAGCTCAGCGCGGCCGACAAGACCGCTTTCCTCGAAGCCGCCAAGGTGGCCGTGAAGGCCAACCGCGACCGCGTGGACCAGGACGACGCCAACGGCGTGAAGGAACTCCGCGCGCAAGGCATGACCGTGATCGAGACCGTCGACAAGGCGAAGTTCGTTGCCATGCTGGCACCGGTCAACGCCGACTTCGAGAAGCAGTTCGGCAAGGCCAACCTGGACAAGATCCGCAACGTCAAGTGATGCTCGGGCCGCCGTCCCGCGCGGGATGGCACCGGGGCCCGCCGCAGCTGTCGGCGGGCTTTTTGTTTTTTGAGAATGGCGTAGAGAGATGAAAGACAAATTCCTTGGCCTGGAGCGCTGGACGACCGGCGCATCGATGGTGCTTGCCTGCGTGATGCTGGTGATCGCCTCGTCGCTCGGCGTGTTCCAGATCGTCACGCGTTTCGTGCTCGAGCAACCCGCGGAGTGGAGCGAGATCCTGATTCGGGTCAGCCTGATCTGGATGGTGTTCCTCGGCATCCCCATGGCCTTTCGCCAGGGCGCCATGGTGAGCGTCGATGTGCTCTACCGCTGGAGCTCGCCGCGCTTTCGCCGCGTGCTCGACGCCGTCGTGAGCATCGCGGCGCTGGCCCTGATGCTCATCATCCTCTGGTACGGATGGGACTACGCGATGCGTGGCCGCGTGCAGTCGATGGCGGGCCTGGAGAGCCTGTCGATGGTCTGGGCGTACCTGGCGCTGCCGGTCGGCGCCGTCTTTTCCCTGTTCGGCATCGCCGGCAATTACCTCGACCCCAAACGGCTCGAACTGGAGACCGCGCAATGACGCCCATGATGGTCGGCACGATGGTGCTGTGCTTCGCACTGTCGGTCTCGGTCGCCGTCTCGATCGGGCTCGCGTCGATCGTGGGCATGCAGGTCAACGGCGCCAACATGCTGATCTCCGCCAAGGAGATCTTCAACTCGATCAACAAGTTTCCGCTGGCGGCGATTCCCTTCTTCATCCTGGCCGGCAACCTGATGGAAACCGGCGGCATCTCACGCCGGCTGGTGGAATTCGCCAAGAGCATCGTGGGTGGCGTGCAGGGCGGCCTGCCGATGACCTGCGTGCTCACCTGCATGATTTTCGCGGCGGTGTCGGGCTCGTCGGTGGCCACCACCTTCGCCATCGGCGCGATCCTGATCCCGGCGCTCATCAAGCACGGCTACCCGACCTCGTACGCCGCCGCGCTGCAGGCCACGAGCGCCGAGCTGGGCGTCATCATCCCGCCGTCGATCCCGATGATCCTGTACGGCGTGAGCGCCGAGGTGTCGATCGGCGAACTGTTCATCGCCGGCTTCGGCCCGGGCATCCTGATCAGTCTGGCGCTGATGCTCTTCGTGTGGGTCTACTGCAAGATCAAGGGCTGGGGCAAGAACGACGGCGAGGGCCGCATGCCCTTCGGCCGCGCGCTGTGGCAGGCCGGCTGGGCATTGCTGATGCCGGTCATCATCCTGGGCGGCATCTACGGCGGCGTCTTCACGCCGACCGAGGCCTCGGCCGTGGCCGTGTTCTACGCCCTCGTCGTCGGCATGGTGATCTACCGCGAGATCAAGGTGACAGACCTGTTCATGATCCTGCGCAAGTCGGTGCTGTCGTCGGCCGTGATCATGTTCATCATCGCCAACGCGGGCCTGTTCGCCTTCCTGATCACGCGCGCGGGCGTGCCCGACGCCATCGGCCACTGGCTGCAGGAGGTGCTCAAGTCGCCGGTGATGTTCCTGCTGGGCGTGAACGCGGCGCTATTCGTCATCGGCATGTTCATCGAGACCAGCGCGGCCATCATCGTGCTCGCGCCCATCCTCGCGCCGGTGGCGATGCACTTCGGCGTCGATCCGGTGCACTTCGGGCTGATCATGGTGGTCAACCTCGCGCTCGGCATGATCACGCCGCCTTTCGGCGTGAACCTGTTCGCGGCCTGCACCGTGGCGCGAATATCGCTCGACCGCATCGTGAAGGACCTGATCCCCTTCGTGCTGGTCGTGCTCGGCTGCTTGATGCTGATCACCTACTTCCCGGCGATCTCGCTGACACTGCGCGACCTGGTTTACGCGAAATAGCGCACGGGCGTGGCGGCGGCCTTCATGCCGCTGTCATGCCCTGCCCCGATGCTGGCGAGCCCATCTTCCGCCCGGCATCTCATGTTCTTCAGCAAGACCGACAAGGCCCGTGACGAATTGCGCCCTGGCCGCCGCACGCTGACCCAGCGCGAGCGCGCCGTGCTGCTGATGGCCGACGGCCAGCGCTCGGTGACCGACTTCGTGCCGCTCTTCACGGACCGCGACGAGGCGGTGCGCGTGGCGCGGCATCTGCTGCACGAGGGCTATCTGCATGCGCCGGACGAACGCATCGACGCGCCAGCCGTCGTCGTGCCGAATGTGCCCGAGCCATCGCCACCCGCCGTACCAGTCGCCGTGTCGGCCGACCCCTTCGACGGCAAGCCCTCCCTGGCGACCACGCGCATGTTCCTGTTCGACCTGTGCGAGCGAATGTTCGCGCGGCGTGATCCGGCGATGGCCGTCGTGCTGCGCGACACGCTGCGCGAGGCACGCGACCGCGTCACGATGCTGGCCGTGGCCGACATGATGCTCGCGGAGATACGGCAGGCCGCGGGCGACGAGCGTGCCGACGCCATCCAGGACCGCATCGCCAAGTTGTTGCCAGCCGAAACGGTGCACTGAGCCCGCGTCGATCCACTACACTCGCCCGGGTCAGGAGAGCGCCCGCACGGGCCACCGAAGGCGCAGGAACCCATCCGAACGCTCAGGTACCAAGGACTGACGAGGCGCCCGTTCACCCGGGCGTTTCCTTGCTGGAGAGAGGTCGGTCGTCCATCGCGACATGCCGGCCCACCGAAGGAGCAAACCCTAAGCCTGTGACCAGGCGGGGCGAATCTCTCAGGTAGAGCGGACAGCAGGGGTGGCCCATGACTTGCGTCGTGGATTCCGTCTGCCCCTTGTTTTGGAGAGCGCCCATGGCTGCTTCCGACGATTCGCTTCCGCTCCAGAAGACCCCGCTGCACGCCCTGCACGTCGAACTCGGCGCCCGCATGGTGCCCTTCGCCGGCTACTCGATGCCGGTGCAATACCCCGCCGGCCTGATGGCCGAGCACAAGCACACCCGCACCGCCGCCGGCCTGTTCGACATCTCGCACATGGGCCAGCTTCGCCTGGTCGGGCCCGATGCTGCCGCGGCCTTCGAGACGCTGATGCCGGTCGACGTGGTCGACCTGGCACCCGGCAAGCAGCGCTACGGCCTGCTGCTCAATGACGCAGGGGGCATCCTCGATGACCTGATGTTCTTCAACGAAGGCCACGGCTCGCTCTTCGTCATCGTCAACGGCGCCTGCAAGGCCGCCGACCTCGCCCACATCAAGCAGAGGATCGGTGCGCGCTGCGACGTGCAGCCGATGCCCGACCATGCGCTGCTCGCGCTTCAGGGCCCGCAGGCCGCCGCCACGCTGGCGCGGCTGTCGCCCGGCGTCGAGCGCTTCGTCTTCATGACGGGTGGCGCGGTGCAGATCGGCGACAAGGACGTGAAGATCCCGGCCTTCGTCACCCGCAGCGGCTACACCGGCGAAGACGGCTTCGAGATCTCGGTGAAGGCGAACGACGCCGAGGCACTAGCCCGCCTTCTACTGGCGCAGCCCGAGGTGCAGCCGATCGGCCTGGGCGCACGCAACTCGCTGCGGCTGGAAGCGGGTCTGTGCCTGTACGGCCACGACATCGACGAGACGACCACGCCGGTCGAGGCCTCGCTCAACTGGGCGATCCAGAAGGTGCGTCGCACCGGTGGTGCGCGCGCGGGCGGGTTCCCCGGCGCGGACAAGGTGCTGTTCCAGCTGGCGGCCGCGGCCTCGGGCGCGGCGGGCATCGCCGACCACGAGACGCTCAAGCGCCGCCGCGTCGGCCTGGTCGCGCTGGAACGCATCCCGGTACGCGACGGCACGCCGCTCGAGTCTTTCGAGGGCGCCGCCATCGGCCAGGTGACCAGCGGCCTGCTCGGGCCGACGGCCGACCGGCCGATCGCGATGGGCTACGTGGCAACCGCCTATGCGGAGCCGGGCACCCGCCTGCAGGCCATCGTGCGCGGCAAGCCGGTGCCGATGGAAGTGACCACCCTGCCCTTCGTGCCGACCCGATACTACCGAGGCTGATTTCTTTTTCACCCCTTATCAGGAGCCCCCATGAGCACCAAATTCACCAAGGACCACGAATGGGTCCAGGCCACCGGCAGCGACGCGATCGTCGGCATCACCGTGCATGCGCAGGACGCGCTGGGCGACGTCGTGTTCGTCGACCTGCCGGACGTCGGCAAGACCTTCGCGCAAGGTGAAGTCGCTGGCGTCGTCGAATCGGTCAAGGCCGCGGCCGATGTCTTCATGCCCGTCTCGGGCGAGATCACCGAAGTCAACGAAGCGCTGCGCGCCGACCCCTCGCTCGCCAACAGCGACCCGCTCGCGGCCGGCTGGTTCTTCAAGGTCAAGCTGAGCGAGCCCGCCCAGCTCGACGCCCTGCTCGAAGCCGCCGACTACGACAAGTTCGCTGCTGAAAATTGACTCGCCCCCAGGCTGCGCGCACTTCGTGTCGCTTCGCCCACCCCCTACCGGGGGCAACACCAGCGGCCCGGCGAAGCCGGTTCCGCGGTGTTCCACCTTCAGACCTGCCAGCTCATCCCGTGTTTGCCTGAACTGCTTCGACACCCCATGCCATCCAACGCCTTCCCCACCCTGCGCGAACTCGAGAACGCCGACGAGTTCATCGCCCGTCACATCGGCATCGAGCCGGCCGACGAGGCGCGCATGCTGCCGGTCATCGGCTCGGCCACGCGCGAGGAACTGATCGACGGCATCGTGCCGCCGGCCATCCGCCGCACCCGGCCGATGCAGTTGCCCGCACCGGTGAGCGAGGCCGACGCACTGGCCGAACTGAAGACGATGGCGGCGAAGAACAAGGTGGCGCGCAACTTCATCGGCCAGGGCTACTACGGCACCCACACGCCCGGCGTGATCCTGCGCAACATCCTGGAGAACCCGGCCTGGTACACGGCCTACACGCCCTACCAGGCCGAGATCTCGCAGGGCCGCATGGAGGCGCTGGTCAACTTCCAGACCATGGTCTGCGACCTGACCGGCATGGCGATCGCCAACGCGTCGATGCTCGACGAAGCGACAGCCGCGGCCGAGGCCATGACGCTGGCCAAGCGCAGCGTGAAGTCCAAGAGCAACATCTTCCTGGTGGCCGGCGACTGCCACCCGCAAACCGTCGAGGTCCTGCGCACCCGCGCCGCGCCGCTGGGCATCGAGATCAAGGTGAGCACCGCGTCGGAAACGCTGCCGCACCTCATGACCAGCGGCGACTTCTTCGGTGTGCTGGCGCAATACCCCGGCACCACCGGCCAGGTGCATGACCTGCGGCCGCTGGCCGGCCATGCGCATGCCTGCGACGCCGCGCTGTGCGTGGCGGCCGACCTGCTGGCGCTCACGCTGCTGGCGCCCCCCGGCGAGTGGGACGCCGACATCGTCTGCGGCACCACGCAGCGGTTCGGCATGCCGATGTGCAACGGCGGCCCGCACGCGGCCTACCTGGCCTGCCGCGACGCGTACAAGCGCTCGCTGCCGGGTCGGCTGGTCGGCGTGAGCGTCGACGTGCACGGTGCGACGGCCTACCGGCTCGCGCTGCAGACGCGCGAACAGCACATCCGCCGCGAGAAGGCCACGTCGAACATCTGCACGGCGCAGGTGCTGCCGGCCGTCGTCGCCAGCATGTACGCCGTGTACCACGGCCCCGCAGGCCTCACGCGGATTGCGCAGCGCGTGGCCGCGCTCACCGGCATCCTGGCCGCGGGCCTGGAGCAGATGGGCCGCGAGCTGGTCAACACCACGGCTTTCGATTCGTTGACGGTGAAGAGCGGCGACGACACCGCCGCCATCCTCGAACACGCCAAGGCCGCCAGCGTGAACCTGCGCCACCGGCTGCAGCAGCACCTGGGCATCTCGCTCGACGAGACCACCACGCGTGCGGACATCGAAACGCTGTGGGCGCTGTTCGTGCCGGCCGGCACGCCGATGCCGCGTTTCGAGGAACTGGCCGACACCGCGCCGGTTCGCATTCCGGAAGACCTGCGCCGCAGCTCCGCGTTCCTCACGCACCCGGTGTTCAACACGCACAAGAGCGAGACGGCGATGCTGCGCTACATCCGCAGCCTCTCCGACAAGGACCTGGCGCTCGATCGCAGCATGATCCCGCTGGGCAGCTGCACCATGAAGCTCAACGCGACCAGCGAGATGATCCCGATCACCTGGCCCGAGTTCGCCAACATCCACCCCTTCGCACCGGCCGAGCAGCTGCAGGGCTATGCCGAGCTCGACGAACAACTGCGCGCCTGGCTGTGCGAGGCCACCGGCTACGCCGGCATCAGCCTGCAGCCCAACGCCGGCTCGCAGGGCGAATATGCCGGGCTGCTGGCGATCAAGGCCTTCCACGTGGCCAAGGGCGAAGGTCAGCGCAACATCTGCCTGATTCCGTCTTCGGCGCACGGGACCAACCCGGCCAGCGCGCAGATGGCGGGCATGCAGGTGGTCGTGACCGCCTGCGACGCGCAGGGCAACGTCGACCTCGACGACCTCAAGCGCGCGTGCGAGAAGCACAGCGCGAACCTGGCCGCGGTGATGATCACCTACCCCAGCACGCACGGTGTGTTCGAGACGCGCGTGAAGGAACTGTGCGAGCTGGTGCATGCGCACGGCGGCCGCGTGTACGTCGACGGCGCCAACATGAACGCCCTGGTCGGCGTGGCCGCGCCGGGCGAGTTCGGCGGCGACGTGAGCCACCTGAACCTGCACAAGACCTTCTGCATTCCGCACGGTGGTGGCGGCCCGGGCGTCGGCCCCGTTTGCGTGGTGGAAGACCTCGTGCCCTTCCTGCCGGGCCATGCGACCGCCGGTGTCGGTGGGCACGATGTCGGGGCCGTCTCTGCGGCGCCGCTCGGCAACGCCGCGGTGCTGCCGATCAGCTGGATGTACTGCCGCATGATGGGCGCGGCCGGCCTGCAGGCTGCCACCGAGACGGCCATCCTCTCGGCCAACTACATCAGCGCGCGGCTGAAGGACCACTACCCCACGCTGTACGCGAGCCCGAACGGCCATGTCGCGCACGAGTGCATCCTCGACCTGCGTCCCATCAAGGACGCCTGCGGCATCACCGCCGAAGACGTGGCCAAGCGCCTGATCGACTACGGCTTCCACGCCCCGACGCTGAGCTTCCCGGTGCCCGGCACGCTGATGGTGGAGCCGACCGAGAGCGAGCCGCTGGCCGAGCTCGACCGCTTCATCGACGCGATGATCGCGATCCGCGGCGAGATCCGCCGCGTGGAAGAAGGGGTGTGGCCGAAAGAGGACAACCCGCTCAAGCACGCGCCGCACACGGCCGCCAGCCTGATGACCACCGAGTGGACGCACCCGTACTCGCGCGAGCTCGGCGCCTACCCGCTGGCGGCCCTCAAGCAGGCCAAATACTGGTCGCCGATCGGCCGGGTCGACAACGTCTACGGCGACCGCAACCTGTTCTGCAGCTGCGTGCCGGTCGGCGAGTACACGACGGGCTGATCACGGCGGCACAATCGATGTTTCCCCATCCGAAGGAGAGACATCGATGAACGAAACGAAGCAGCCGCTCGAGGGTCAGATCGCCTGGGTCACCGGCGGCGGCAGCGGCATCGGCCTGGCCGGTGCGATCGACCTGGCGAAGGCGGGATGCCAGGTCGTGATCTCCGGTCGCGAGGCGGCCAAGCTCGACGCGGCGATCGCCGAAGCCGAGGCCAAGGGCGCACCGCAGGGCCGCATCACGGCAATGGCGCTCGATGTGGGCGACCGCCCTGCCGTCGATGCCGTGGCTGCCGCCATCGAGGCGCGGCACGGCGGCGTCGACATCCTGGTCAACAGCGCCGGTGTCAATTTCCCGAAGCGCTTCTGGAGCGAGACCGACGGCGACACCTTTGCCAAGGTGATCAACATCAACCTCAACGGCGCGACCTTCTGCACGCTGGCGGTGCTCAAGGGCATGCAGGCGCGGCGGCGCGGCACCGTCATCAACATCGCGTCCTTCGCCGGCTGGCACCAGAGCTACCTCACCGGCCCGGCCTACGTGGCGAGCAAGGCGGGCCTGACGGCGATGACGCACAACTTCAACATCGAGCAATGCGTGCACGGCCTGCGCGCCACGGCCGTGTGCCCGGGCGAAGTGGCCACGCCGATCCTGAAGAAGCGCCCGGTGGAGCCGAGCGCCGAAGACAAGGCGCTCATGCTGCAGGAAGAGGACATGGGCCGCACCATCCGCTTCATCGCCGAGATGCCGCCGCACGTGTGCATCAATGAGCTGGTGATCGCGCCAGTCCACAACCGCATCTACATCGGCGGCAGCGAGCTGCAGCGCCGCTAAAGTCGAGCAGGCGACGCTGCGCGTCGTCAGGTCGTTCGAGCGGCCGCCCAGGCCATGACCTCGGGCAGCGGTGCGGGCCGCGCGAACAGGTAGCCCTGCACCAGCTGGCAGTCCAGCAAGCTCAGCACTTCGAGCTCCGCCTCGGTTTCGACGCCCTCGGCCACGACGAGGATGTCGAGCGAGTGGCCCAGTTGCAGGATCGAATTGACCAACACCGCGTTGCCGGGCGAGGCCTCCAGGCCGTCGATGAAGCTTCGGTCGATCTTCACCTGGCGCACATAGTCGCTGCGCAGCGAGGCCAGCGACGAGTAGCCGACGCCGAAGTCGTCGACGGCGATCGCCACCCCCGCGGCCGACAGCGCGCTCAGGCGACCGCGCGTGGCCTGGGTGTCGAGGGCAATCTCTTCAGTGATTTCGATCTGGAGGCGGCCGGTGGCGATGCCACGGGCGGCCAGCGTCCCCAGCACGATCTCGTCGACCGCCAACTGCGCCATCTCGCGCGGCGACACGTTCATGGCGACCGGGAGCCCGGCCAGCGGCGAGCCGGGCGCATCCAGCTGCTGCATGGCGCGGCAGATCTCGTCGAGGATGTAGCACAGCAGGTTCTCGGCAATGCCCGTGGTGGCTGCGGCGAACACCACATGCTCGGGCGAAATGCGGCCATGCCGGGGATGCGTCCAGCGGATCAACGCTTCCAGGCTGTGGATGCGCCCGTTCCGGGTGTCCATGATCGGCTGGTACCAGAGTTCGATGCTGCGCGACTGGATCGCCCCCAGCAGGTCGCGCTCCACGTCGCGGCGGGTGGCGAGCTGCACGTTGAGCGCCTCGTCGACGATCCGGTAGCGGTTGCGGCCGGCTCGCTTGGCTTCGTAGAGTGCCTCGTCGACGACGCTGATCATGTCGGTGAACTGCAGCGCATCCGCTGCCTGGAACTTCAGCACCCCGATGCTCACGCCCAGATGGCCGCCGTAATGCGAGGTGGCGAAGGGGATGGAGCGGATCAGCGCCTCGGCCAGCCTCTCCGGCGTCTTCATGCCGGCCTTCATGCTGAACAGCAGCGCGAACTCGTCGCCACCCCAGCGGCCTGCCACGGCCTCCAGGCCATGCAGTTCGTTCGTGAGCCAGCGCGCGACGTCCTCCAGGACCTGGTCGCCGACCTTGTGGCCGAAGACGTCGTTGACGGTCTTGAAGCCGTCGAGGTCCAGCAGCATCAGGCAATGCGCCTCCTGCGGGTGCGCGGCCAGGCGGGTTGCCACCGCCTGGGTAAAGCCCTCGCGGTTGCACAGCCCGGTCAGGAAGTCGTGCGACGCGCGATGCGCGAGCGCCTGCGTGGACGTCTGCAGCGACTGGTGCGCCTGGTGCAGACGTGCCGCCAGTTCGGTGGCCTCGTTCTTGAGCCGGCTGCCGGCGCGGAAAGCCTTCTCACTCACCAGCGAGCCGCGCGTGAGACCGATCAGATACAGCAGCACCATCGCGGCCAGGCTCACGTTCTCGAAACCGCCGGCGATCATCAGCGACACCATCACCGACAGCAATGTCGGCACGATGAAGCTCACCGGCGCCAGTGCGTAGGCGCTGCTGTACGTCACGGCCCCAGCGCAGGCGCCGCAGACCACGGTCAGGTAAAACACCGTCTGCGCCGAGGTGTAGCCGTCGCACAGCAAGGCCACCAGCGCCCATACGCAACCCGAAGCGCCAGCGGCGATGGCCGTCCACCGCAACTGCCACTCGACCCAGCGGGCGTCCACCAGGCTGGTGTCTCCACCTAGCGCCGCCGCGGCTGAGGAGCGCTCGAGCAAGCGACGGCTCGTGACGATGCGCACCACGCTGAGCGACAAGGTCAACAGCAGCCAGACCAGCCCCATGACCGGCCGCCCCGACTTGATCGCCACCAGCGTCGCGGTCAAGCTCAGCACGATGCTGATGGGCATGCCCGCCAGCACGCTGCGCCGCACCGATACGAGCTGGTCGACGCGCACCATGCGCGCCAAGACGGCAGGGTCTGCCGAGGCGATGGGCGTCGAGGAGGGCGCGCTGTGGTTCATGAACGGACAGACCGGCGCCAGCGCAGGCGGCGGTCGAGGCAGGAAGACCGCCGGAGTGTACAGAGCGATTACTACAGCGTCCGCCAGCCTCCGTTCGCCCGTCGTTTCAGAGCACGACCCAGGTCGGCGCGTGGTCGCTCGCGCCGGCCCGCCCGCGGACCTCCCGGTCGACGCCGGCGTCGCGCAGTCGCGGTGCCAGGTCGGCACTCAGCAGCAGATGATCGATGCGCAGGCCCGCGTTGCGGGGCCAGCGGTTGCGCCAGTAGTCCCAGTAGGTGTAGATACGCTCGTCGGGGTGGCGGGCGCGCAGCGCGTCGGTCCAGCCCTGCTTCATCAGGCGCGCGAAGGCCTCGCGACTGGCCGGCTGCAGCAAGGCGTCGTCGCGCCACGATGCCGGGTTGTAGATGTCGACATCGGTCGGCACGACGTTGTAGTCGCCGGCCAGCACCACCGGCAGGCCGCAGCCGAAGAGCCGCTTCGCATGCGCATTGAAGTGCTCGAACCACGCCAGCTTGTAGTCGAACTTCGGGCCGGGCTGCGGGTTGCCATTGGGCAGGTAGAGGCAGCCGATCACGATGCCGTCAACCACCGCCTCGAGGTAGCGGCTCTGCGGGTCGCCCTCGAAGCCCGGCAGGCCGCGCCCGGTCTCGATCGGCTCGCGGCCACGGGCGAGGATGGCCACGCCGTTCCACGAACGCTGCCCATGCCACACCACGCCATAGCCGGCCGCGCGGATCGCCTCGGCCGGGAAATTGGCATCGGGCGACTTCAGTTCCTGCAGGCAGGCCACATCGGGTTTCGACTCGGCCAGCCACTCCAGCAGCCGGGGCAGGCGACCATTGACGCCGTTGACGTTGAAGGTCGCGATCTTCATCGCTCAGCGCTTGGCCACAGCACCGGTCGCCACCTGCGCGCGGAACGCACGCAGCTTGGCCTTGAGCCGGCGCTCGTTCGCCAGGCCCACGCGCACCATCAGCTTCTGGCCGCTGGACATCGATTCGAGCGCCGGGTCGACGTACTCGTAGCGCGTCCACGGCCGCTCGGCCGTGAATTCGCCGCGCACCTCGGTCAGCTGCACCTGCACCGGCCCGGTGGGCTCGGGCGCGTCGAGCAGATGGTGATGACGGCCACCAGCCGGTCGTTGAAATAGCGACCCGGGTAGCCGAGCTCTTCGTAGGCCTGCTGGAACAGCGGGTAGAAGCGCGCGTAGAGCGATGCGGCGCGCTCCGCATCGACCGCCTCAACCATCTGCGTGAAGGCGGCATAGCGCGCGCCATTGGCCTGACCGATGGTCGTGCGCTCCGCGGTGCCCTCGACGGTGAAGCGCTCGGGTGCAGGCACCATTGGCCACATGCGCGACGGCGCCTGTGCGCGTGGCAGGTTGTCGACCGTGGCGACCACACGTCGCACGAAGCCGTCGATATTGAGCAACGCGGTCACGCGCTGGGCGCCCAGCAGATCGGTCAGCGCCTTCTTCGCCTGGGCGTCCGAATCGCCCAGCGCAGGCAGCACCGCATCGGGTTCGGCCAGCGCATCGAGCGGGTTCAACGGGCCTGTGGCCGCGACCGGCGGTGCTGGCGGCAGCCCGTCGGGCACGGCCGGCGCAGTGGCGACGGGCGGCGGCACCGGCGCGACACCCTCGCGCTGCGACCAGTACCACCAGCCGGCCGCAGCAGCGATGGCGACGATCACCCCGCCCACGACGGCCCTCATGGGCGACCGGCGGGCAGCGGGCCGGAAATCGGGTTCACGCTCGGACATGGATGACACTTCCTTTCGAGCGCCGAAGCGGCGCGGCCCCCCATTGGAAACCATGCCCCAGGTCGCGCCGTAACCTCATGTGAATGCCCTGGCTGCGCCGCACTGCCGCGCTGCCGCGCTGCGCCTTCAGGCGTAGTCGAGCGGCAGCGCGGTCGTGTACTTGATCTGCTCCATGGCGAAACTCGAGCTCACGTCCGACAGTTCGACCTCGCGAATCATTCGCTTGTAGACCGCGTCGTAGGCCTTGATGTCGGGCACCACGACCCGCAGCAGGTAGTCGGTGTCGCCGCTCATCCGATAGAACTCCACGATCTGCGGGATGCCCGCGACCACGGCGCTGAAGCGCTTGAACCACTTCTCGTTGTGCTGGCTGGTGCGGATGGCGACGAACACCGTCACGCCCACGTTGAGCTTGTCGGGGTCGAGCAGGGCCACGCGCTGGCGGATGTAGCCCTCGCGCTCGAGCCGCTGGATGCGGCGCCAGCAAGGCGTGGCCGACAGGCTCACCTGTTCGCTGATCTCCTGCAGCGAGGCGCTCGCGTTGACTTGCAGCAATTCGAGGATCGCCTTGTCGATCTTGTCCATCGAGAAATCCAATCCAATATGAGTGTGACGTTGAGAAGAATTTTGCGCGAAGCCGACGCGATGAGGCAAATTTCAGCAAAAGAAACCACACCCTCCTTTCTAGACTGGAGCACCGCCACAGCATTCACCGAAAGACCGGCCGTTGACTTCCTTCGATTCAGAAACCGTCCTGGTCCGCACCGGGCGCGATCCCTCCAGCCATGGCGGCATGGTCAACACACCCGTGTTTCGCGGCTCCACCATCCTGTCGAATTCGCTCACCGAGTGGGAGTCGCGCAAGCTCCCGGGCAACCCCTATGCGTCGTACGGCCGCTTCGGTACGCCCACCACCCGCGCCCTCGAAACCGCGCTGGCCGAGCTCGAAGGCGGCTACCGCTCCATCGTGTTTCCGTCGGGTCTGGCCGCCTGCACCCACAGCCTGCTCGCCTTGCTCAAGCCGGGCGACCACGCGCTGATCAGCGACAGCGTCTACGGCCCGACGCGCAGCTTCGCCACGACGGTGCTCACGCGCTTCGGCATCGACGTCGAATTCTTCGACCCGCTCGCGGGCGGCGAGATCCGTCGGCAGATCCGCCCTTCCACGCGTGTGGTGTTCGTGGAGTCGCCCGGCTCCACCACCTTCGAGGTGCAGGACATCCCCGCCATCGCCGAGGAAGCGCACAAGGTCGATGCCTTCGTGGTCATGGACAACACCTGGGCCACGCCGCTGTTCTTCAAGCCCTTCGAGCACGGCGTGGACATCTCGGTACAGGCCGCGACGAAGTACATCGTCGGCCATTCCGACGCGCTGCTCGGCGCGGCCACGGCCAACGAACGCGCCTGGCCCCTGCTGCAGCAGACCGCCCACGACTTCGGCCAGACGGCAGGGCCGGACGACCTCTACCTCGCGCTGCGGGGCCTGCGCAGCCTGTCGGTGCGTTTGCATCGCCACTGGGAGAACGGCGTGCTGCTGGCCGAGAGCATGGCGCGCCATCCGATGGTCGCGCAGGTGCTGCATCCGGCACTGCCGGGCGATGCCGGTCACGCGCTGTGGCGCCGCGACTTCCGGGGCGCGAGCGGGCTCTTCGGCGTCGCGCTGAAGCCGGTCGGCCGTGAGGCGCTCGGCGTGTTCTTCGACAGCCTCGAACTCTTCGGCATCGGCCTGTCGTGGGGCGGCTACGAGAGCCTGGCGCTGCCGGTCGATGCACCCACGCGCGCCGTCCGGCCGTGGACACTCGAAGGCCCGCTGCTGCGCATCCACGCCGGGCTGGAGTCCTGCAACGATCTGATACGCGACATGCAGTCGGCGCTCGACCGCATGCAACGCCACCTCTGACCGCGTTGGCGCCGAGCGCGCCTGCCTGCTGCATTCACCGGCCCGCCTCGTGCGGGCCGTTTGCATGGGCAACCGCCCGCCGGCGGCGCGTGGGGGTGCATCGAATCGTGCATGCCGCCGGCATGAGGCGCACCCTTTTCAGGCGCGGCCTGTTCGCGCCATGATGTCGGTCGCGATGCGACGGCATGACAGGACCTGGAAGGCATGGGGAAATTTTTGTCGCCACGGCCTCCAGCAGGGAAAACGCTGTTCGCGCACAATCCCCGCCCCGGCTTCTGTTGGAAATATTTTTCTCGTTATATCGATATGGCGAAAACTTATATCTAACGATTGCCGAACTTCTGTCGATAAATTACTACTTGGCATGGACATTGCCTTGACAAGCCATCCCCTTCCAACGAGGACCGCATGACCCCACCCCTCCGCTCCAGCCGCACCATCGCCCTGCTCTCGGCGGCGCTGTCCCTCTTCATCCATGCGGCGCCCGCCACCGCGGAAGAGTGGCCGACCAAGCCCGTGACGATGATCATGGGCTTCCCCGCCGGTTCCGGCGTCGATGTGGTGGCCCGCGCCATCCAGGAACCGTTGTCCAAGCAGTTGGGCCAGCCGGTCGTCATCGACTACAAGTCCGGTGCGGCCGGCAACATCGCGAGCGAATACGTGGCGCGTGCCAAGGCCGACGGCTACACGCTGGCCTTCGGCACCGCGGCCACGCACGGGAGCAACGCGGCGCTCTACAAGAAGCTGCCCTTCGACGTGGAGGAGGACTTCGTCGCGGTGGCGCCGGTGCTCGACGTGTCGAACGTGCTCACCATCAACCCCGAGGTAATGAACGTGACGACGCTCAAGGAGTTCGTCGACCTGGTGAAGGCCAACCCGGGCAAGTACAACTACGCCTCCACCGGCAACGGCGCGGGCACGCACATGGCCTTCGCGGAATTCAATTCGCGCCTGGGCCTGCAGATGACGCACGTGCCCTACAAGGGCGGCCCCGAAGCCATCAGCTCGGTGGTCAAGGGCGAGACCTGCTGCATCATGAACCAGGTGCAGACGGTGCTGCCGCAGTACAAGGCCGGCAAGGTCCGCCTGCTGGGCATCACCACCGCTGCGCCGGTGGCGGCCGTGAAGGAAGTGCCGACCATCGCCTCGAGCGGCCTGCCGGGCACGAAGGGCTTCGACAGCTCGATCTGGTTCGCGGTGTTCGCGCCCAAAGGCACCGACCCGAAGATCGTCGACAAGCTCAACGGCGCCATCAGGACGGTGCTCGAAGACAAGGAACTGCGCGCCAAATTCGAGGCGCAGGGCAACACCGTGCGCATCGAGTCGCCGGCCCAGTTCAAGAAGACGGTGCACGACAACCGCGTGAAGTGGGCCGAGGTCGCCAAGGCCGCGAACATCAGCATCGATTGACCGGAGCCGCACGCCTTCCATGACAACGACACCCTCCTCCACTGCCCCCGGGCTGGCCGCGCTCGAGCAACGCCTGGCCAAGGACCTCGAATGCCTGGGCTGGCCGGCCCGCGACTGGATGCCACTGCAGGCCGCTGAAGACGGCGTGCCGGTGCTCGACGTCGCCATCATCGGTGCCGGGCAGGCCGGGCTGGCGGCCGCGGCCGCGCTGGCGCAGCAGGGCATCCACGCCGTGGTGTTCGACCGCGCGCCGCGCGACTTCGAAGGCCCCTGGGCCACCACCGCACGCATGGAAACGCTGCGCTCGCCCAAGGAGCTCACCGGCCCCGCGCTGGGCCTGGCCGCGCTCACCTTTCGCGCCTGGTTCGAGGCACAGTTCGGCGCCGACGCCTGGACGCAGCTCGACAAGATCCCGCGCCTGCAGTGGATGGACTACCTGCGCTGGTACCGCCGCGTGATGGCGGTCGATGTGCGCAACGACACCACCATCACCGCCGTCGTACCGCGCGCCGACGGCAAGGTGCTGCTGGCGTTGCAGACGCCGGCCGGCGACTCGCGCGTGCTGGCGCGCCGCGTGGTGCTCGCCACGGGCCGCGACGGCCTGGGCGGCCCGGCCGTGCCCGCCTTCGTGCAGGCACTCGATCGCACGCAGTGGGCGCATTCGTCGGACGTGATGGACTACGCGCAACTCGAAGGCCTGCGCGTCGGGGTGATCGGCGCCGGCTCGTCCGCCATGGACAGCGCCGCGACCGCGCTCGAGGTCGGCGCGAAGAGCGTGGACCTGCTGATCCGCCGTGACGACCTGCCGCGCATCAACAAGTCCAAGGGCGCCGGCGTGCCGGGCCTGACGCAGGGCCACTTCGACCTGCCCGACGACCTCAAGTGGCGGCTGCGGCACTACATCAACGTGGCCAACGTGCCGCCGCCGCACGGCAGCACGCTGCGCGTGTCGCGCCACCCCAATGCGCGCTTCAACTTCGGCTGCCCGGTGCTGTCGGTGGACCGCGACGGCAAGGCCATGCGCGTGCGCACGCCCAAGGGTGAGTTCGCCTTCGATTTCCTCATCGTCTCGACCGGCTTCAAGATCGACTGGAGCCTGCGCAGCGAGTACACCGCCATCGCGCCCCATGTGCGCGCCTGGAAGGACCGCTTCACGCCTCTGCCCGGCGCCGACGACACCGAACTCGCCGACTCGCCCGACCTCGGCCCCGTCTTCGAGCTGCAGGAAAAGACCGCAGGCGCCTGCCCCGGCCTCGACCGCATCCACTGCTTCTGCTACCCGGCCACGCTCTCGCACGGCGCGGTGTCGGGCGACATCCCGGCCATCAGCGACGGCGCACGCCGCTTGGCCAACGGCATCGCCAGCCTGTTCTACCGCGAAGACTTCGAGCACCACTTCGCTCGGCTCGAAGCCTATGACGACCCGGAACTGCTGGGCAACGAGTGGACGCCGGCCTGAGCACACGCACCTCCTTGACGAACCCTTGATCTCCGAGAACCACATGACAAGTCCCTCCCCCATCGACGTGATCGACCACGCCGTCCCCCTTTCAGCGTCGCAGGCGACGCACGCCGTGCGCCACCAGCGCGCGAAAGTCGTGGCCGCCACGCAAGGCAGCTACGAAGGCCTCTTCACGCCCGAGATCGAAGGCATCTCGGTGGTCGAACGCATGCTGACAGCCTTCCACGCCTCCCGCCTGTCGAAGGCCGACAGCCTGGCCGCGCACTACCGTGAACGCCTGGTCGCCGAGCAGGCCGATGCCGCGCTGATCGCAGCGGTGGAAGCCGGCCGCATCGCGACCATCGACGATGCGCGCATCGTCGCCATGCTCGACTTCACCACCAAGCTGATCGAACGCCCGATCGAGGGTGACCGCGACGCGGTGCAGACGCTGGTGAAGGCCGGCATCGCCACGCCGGCCATCGTGGCGGTGGCGCAGCTCATCGCCTTCCTGTCCTACCAGGTGCGCGTCGTCGCGGGCCTGAAGGCCATGGCCGCTGCGGAGGTGACGCAATGAGCGGCGTGATCAACATCAACGGCTTCACCAACGCGGTGCTCGACTGGGAATCCTGGCTCGACACCGTCAAGCTCGAAGACGCCACGCCCGAGCAGATCGCCGCGCTCGACGAGATGAGCCCGACCGCCAAGCAGTCGGCCTACTTCCTGTTGCTGGCGCACCAGCCCGAGATCCTGCTGCAGCGTTCCATCGCCTTCAACGCGATCATGTTCGCGCCCGGCGGCATGCCGCGCGCCGAGCGCGAGCTCGGTGCCACGGTCGAGTCGCGCATCAACGGCTGCGTGTACTGCACGTCGGTGCATGCGCAGCGCTTCGAGCAGTTGGCCAAGCGCCGCGACGTGATCGAGCAGGTCTTCGAGGACCCGGCCACCGCCGGCACGACCGAGCGCGAGAAGGCCATCGTGCAGTTCTCGGCCGAACTCACGCTGCGGCCCGATGCGCTGTCAGCCGAGCATGTGCAGGCGCTCAAGGCCGTCGGCCTGACCGATATCGAGGTGCTCGACCTGGTCCATTCGGTCGCGCTCTTCGCCTGGGCCAACCGCCTGATGCTGAACCTGGGCGAGCCGATCTTCCCTGCGCCAGTCACCGCCTGACCTCCCTTTTCTCTTTCTCACCGGAAGCTCTCATGAACGCCCTCTTTCGCACCGCCTTGCCCACCCTGTTGGCCGCTGCACTCGGCCTCACTGCCTCGGCCGCCCTGGCGCAGAACAAGATCGTGATCGGCTACCAGCTGCCTTTGTCCGGCGACAACTCGCAGTACGGCACGCTGTTCAAGAACTCGGCCACCCTCGCGCTGGAAGACTTCAACAAGTCCGGCAAGCTCAAGGGCAGCACGGTCGAGATCCGTTATGAGGACAGCAAGAGCGACGCCAAGGAAGGCGTGAACATCGCCAAGAAGTTCTCCGACGACGCCGCCATCGTCGGCGTGCTGGGCGACTTCAACTCCACGGTTTCGATGGCCGCGGGCCAGGTGTACGCGCAGCAGAAGGTGCCGCAGTTGTCGCAGACCGCGTCGCACCCCGACTTCCTGAAGATCAGCGACTGGCAGTTTCGCAACATCACGACGATGGAGATCGAATCGCCCTTCATCGCCAAGTGGCTGGCCGAGAACGGCCTGAAGAAGTACGCCGTGGTCGCCATCCAGAACGACTGGGGCCTGAGCGCCGTCAAAGCCTTCACCGAGGCCGCCAAGACCTCCGGCGCGCAGATCACCAGCACCGAATTCTTCAACCCCGGGAACCGCGACTTCCGCTCGATCATCACCAAGCAGAGTCGCGACAAGCCCGAGGCGATCGTGATGTTCATGTTCTATGAAGAAGGCGCTTCCTTCCTGCAGCAGCGCACGCAGCTGGGCGTGAAGACGCCCATCTACGGCGCTTCGTCGATGTACGCGCCCAAGCTCATCGAGCTGGCCGGCCCGAGCGCCAACGGCGTGAAGTTCCCGACCACCTTCGTGGCGAGCAATCCGGCCCCGAAGGTCAAGGCCTTCGTCGACGATTACAAGAAGCACTACAGCGCCGAACCCAGCATGTTCGCCGCGCAGGCCTTCGACGCCACCAACATCATGCTCGACGCCATCGTCGCGGCCGGCCCCAACCCGACGCGCCAGAAAGTGCGCGACGCGCTCGCCGCCACCAAGGGTTTCCCGGGCGTGACCGGCGACACCACCTTCGACCCGAAGACGCGCGAGCCGTCGAAGGGTCTCACGCGCATGGAAGTGAGCGCGGGCGCCTTCACCGTCGTCGCCAAGTAAGGCGCGGGCCCTCATGTTCGATGCCTTCCTGGTCCAGCAGCTCGCCAACGGCCTGAGCCTCGGCCTGGTCTACGCGCTGATGGCGATCGGCTTCACGCTGATCTTCGGTGTGCTCAACGTCGTGAACTTCGCGCACGGCGAGATCTACATGCTGGGCGCCTACGCCGGCCTGCTGTTCATCACCAGCACGGCGCCGCCGCTGTTCGCGGTGCTGCTGTTCGTGCTGGCGGTCGGCGCAGCGCTGGGCTTCAGCCTCGAACGCATCGCCTTCCGGCCCTTCCGCCGCTTCCGCGACGAGGCCTCGCTCAAGTCGAAGGCCATCCGCGAGGCCACGCTGCTGTCGTCGCTCGCGCTGTCGATCGTCATCCGCGAGCTGGTCGAGAAGTTCTTCGGCGCCAGCATGCAGACCATTCCGCAGGAGTACCTGCTGATGACCCCGATCGAGATCGGGCCCATCTCCTTCTCGAGCGGCCAGTTCGTGATCTTCGGCCTCTCGATCGTGATGCTCGCGGGCTTGTACTTCCTGCTGTTCCGCACGCGCATCGGCCTGTCGATCCGCGCGGTGGCGAACAACCCGATGGGCGCGATGTACGTCGGCCTGAACACCGAGCGCACCATCGTCGCGACCTTCGTCATCGGCTCGATGATGGGCGCGGTGGCGGGCCTGGTCGTGGGGCTCTACCAGGGCTCGATCTTTCCGTCGATGGGCTTCACGCCGGGCGTGAAGGCCTTCGTCGCGATGGTGATGGGCGGGCTCAGCTCGATCGGCGGCGCGGTGGTGTGCGCGCTGATCCTCGGCATGGCCGAGGCGCTGACCACCACCTTCGTCGCGCAGGGCTGGGGCGACATGGTCGCGTACCTGTTTCTCCTGATCACGCTCGTCTTCTTCCCGACCGGCCTGTTCGGCGGCGGACGCGAACGCGCCTGATGACATGAAATCACCCAAGACCCTCACCTTTGCGCTGCTCGCGGTGCTGCTGCTGGTGGTGCCGGCCCTCGGCCTCGCGGCCGGGGGCGGCTACGTCTTCCGCATCGCGACCACCATCTGCGTGTTCGCGATCCTCACGCTCAGCGCCAACCTCATCACCGGCACCACCGGGCTGCTGTCGCTGGGCCATGCGGCCTTCTACGGCATCGGCGCCTATGCAGCGGCACTGCTCGGCACCGCGCTGCACTGGCCGGTGTGGCTGACGATTCCGGTGGCCGGCATCGTCACGGCCTGCGCCGGTGTCCTGCTGGCGCTGCCGACGATGCGGCTGGTCGGTATCTACTTCGCGGTCGCCACCCTGGGCGTAGGCGAGATCATCCACGTCACGCTGCTCAACTGGGTCGGCTTCACGCGCGGGCCGATGGGCATCACGGGCATCCCGGCGCTCAGCCTGCCGGGCCTGCCGGCCAACAGCGACATGGCGGCCTACCTGGTCACCGCCCTGTGCCTGGCGGCCACCGTGGCCGTGGTGCACCGGCTGTCGCATTCGTACTTCGGCAATGCGCTGCGCGCCGTGCGCGAAGACGACCAGTGCGCCGAGGCGATGGGCCTGAACGTGGTGCGGCTCAAGGTCCAGGTGTTCGGCTTCTCCTGCTTCTTCGCGGGCGTGGCGGGTGCGCTGTGGGCCCACAGCACCGGCTACGTGTCGCCGGCGGACTTCCGCTTCTCGGAGTCGATCCTGATCCTCTCGATGATCGTGGTCGGCGGGCTGGGCAGCCTGCCGGGTGCCATCATCGGCGCGGCCCTGCTGATCGGCCTGCCGGAGCTGATGCGCCCCATCGGCGACTTCCGCATGATCGTGGTCGGCTTGGTGATGTTCCTGTCGATCATGTTCCGGCCCAAGGGCCTGTTCGGCGAGGTGTCGGCCATCGAGCTGGTGCGCAAGCGCTTCGGCGCGGCCTGGCGACCGTCCGGCACGTTGGGCTGGCGCTGAGCCGGGGACGACACGCCATGACCCATCTCCTCGACATCGACAAGGTCTCGCGCCACTACGGCGGCCTCACGGCCGTCGGCGAGTTCAGCGGACACATCGCCCAGGGCGAACGCGTCGGCCTGATCGGCCCCAACGGCGCGGGCAAGACCACGCTGTTCGACCTGATCACCAGCTACACCCGGCTGTCTTCAGGCGACGTGCGCTTCAAGGGCCAGTCCATCTCCGCGCTCAAGCCGCACGAGGTCGCACGCCTGGGCATCGCGCGCACCTTCCAGAACCTGCGCATCCTGCCGAACGTGACGGTGTTCGACAACGTGTCGATCGGCGCGCTGGGCCACGTGGGCCACAGCCCGTGGAACAGCCTGTTCGGGCGGCGCGACATCTCGCGCCGGATCAGCGACCTCACGATGCAGGCGCTGGAACGCACCGGGCTCGAATCGCTGGCCGGCGAGCTGGCCGCCAACCTGTCCTACGGCAAGCGCAAGTACCTCGAGATCGCCCGCGCCCTGGCGCTGCAGCCGACGCTGCTGATCCTCGACGAGCCCGCGGCCGGCCTCAACGACACCGAGACCGCCGAGCTCTCGCGCTTCGTGCGGGCGCTGTCCGACGAAGGCATGACCATCCTGCTGGTCGAGCACGACATGGGCTTCGTCATGAACCTGTGCGAACGGGTGATGGTGATGGCCTCGGGCCAGAAGATCGCCGACGGCACCCCCGCCGCCGTCTCGCAGGACCCGAAGGTGCTCGACGCCTACCTCGGCACCGACCTGGAGGACGACGCGCCCGTCGCCCTCGCCCTGGGAGAAACCGCATGAACGAGCCGCTGCTGCGCGTGAGCCACCTCGGCGTCCGCATCGGGCAACAGACCATCCTGCACGACGTGTCGATCGACGTGCCGCAGAGCGGCATCGTCAGCGTGCTCGGCAGCAACGGCGTGGGCAAGACCACGCTGATGCGCGCGCTCTCGGGCGTGTACAAGACCACGTCGGGCCAGGTCACGTTCGAAGGCCGCGACATCACCAACCGGCCGCCGCACGAGATCGTCGCGGGTGGGCTGGCCCAGGCGCCCGAAGGCCGGCAGATCTTCTCGGCGATGACTGTGCTGGAGAACCTCAAGCTCGGTGCCGGCAAGCGCCCGGCCAGCGAGTTCGCGCACGACCTCGACCGCATGCTCACGCGCTTCCCGCGGCTGAAGGAACGCATCGGGCAGAAGGCCGGCTCGATGTCCGGGGGTGAGCAGCAGATGCTGTGCATCGCCCGCGCACTGATGAGCCGGCCGCGGCTGCTGTTGATGGACGAGCCCTCGATGGGCCTCGCGCCGATCGTCGTGCGCCAGGTGTTCGAGCTGGTGCGCGACATCCGTGCCGAAGGCACCGCCGTGCTGCTGGTCGAGCAGAACGCGCGCGCCGCGCTGCGCGTGGCCGACACCGCCTACGTGATGGACAGCGGGCGCATCGTGCTCGAGGGCGACGCGGCCAGCATGGCGAAAGACCCGCGGGTGAGCGCGGCCTACCTGGGCGGGCACGCGTCGAGCGCCTGAGCACGGTCGACGCGGGCCTGACGCACCGCTTCGGCCTCGGGTCGTTCGCTGACGACACGAAGGCCACCCAACCCACGCCGACACCGCGGCCCGCGCTCGAACACTGTTTGCATCGATGCCTCTCGTGGAGGCGTCTCATTCAGCCCCACAGGGCGACAAGGAGCAAACGATGGCAACAGACAACGGCGAACTCGGCACCGGCACCCCCAATCGCGATCCCATCACCGGCGAGCCCGGCTCGCACCCGGTCGGCACCGGTGTCGGCGCGACCGGCGGCGCACTGGCCGGCGCTGCCGCGGGCAGCCTCGCAGGCCCGGCCGGCGCAGTGGCGGGCATGCTGGTCGGCGCTGTCGTCGGCGGCATGGGCGGCAAGGCCGTCGCGGAGGGCGTGAACCCCACGCAGGAAGATGCGTACTGGCGCGAGAGCCACACGCGTGAGCCCTACTACGAGGCAGGCCGTTCCTACGACGACTACCGGCCAGCCTACGAGATCGGCTGGGACGGGCGGTCGCAGGGCGCAGATTTCGAAGCGGCCGAGCAACGATTCGCGAGCGAATGGGACGAGCGGCGTGGAACCTCAGCGCTGACCTGGGAACAAGCCCGCCCCGCGACCCGCGCCGCTTGGGAGCGTGCAGACGACACCTACTACGGCAAGCAAGCGAACGGCGAGGACATCGTGAGCCAGGAGTCACTCTCGGATGATGACGTGGTCGATGTGCTGAACGACTTGCTCGAGAACGCCCGCGACGGCGAATACGGCTTTCGCACTTGCGCCGAACAGGTCGAGACCGCCAGCGCCAAGGCGCTGTTTGCGGCGCGCGCCAAAGGATGCCAGGACGCTGCCACCGAACTGACCCGCCTGATCACCGAGTACCGTGGCGAGCCGGCGTCCGGCGGCACCATGGCCGGCGCCATGCACCGTGGCTGGGTACAGGTGAAGGGGGCCGTCGGCGCGGACAGCGAGCTGTCGATCCTCGAGTCGTGCGAGCGCGGCGAGGACGCGGCGATCGCGCGCTATCGCAAGGCACTGAAGCAGTCGCTTCCGGCCGACGTTCGGGCCGTCGTGCAACGCCAAGCTGCAGGGGCGCAGAAAAACCACGACCAGATTCGTGATCTGCGCAATGCGGCACGGGCGCGGGACTGATTCTCGAGGGTCAGTGCACATCGCGCCGATAGCATCGGCGCATGAATCTTCATCGAGATCGGCGGGTATCGTCCTTCGGCTTCCGGATCCTGGCCGGTGTCCTGTGGCTATGGCTCTGCCTCGGCGCAGCAGGGGCCGCGCCCGTCGAGCCGGCCAGCTCGCCGGTTGCCGTGCCCCCACGGAACTCTCTGGTGACCGACGCCGCAGGCGTGCTGACGTCTGCCCAACAAGCAGCGCTGCGCAAGAAGCTCGACGAAACCCAGACCCTTTATGGCGCGCAGGTAGCGGTCCTCATCGTGCCCACCACCGGCGCTGAAGAGATCGAAGCCTATGCGGCGCGCGTGTTTGCGCGCTGGCAGTTGGGTAGCGCGCAGGACGACGACGGCATTCTCATTCTGGTGGCGCTGCAAGACCGACGCATGTGCATCGAGGTCGGGCAGGGCCTCGAAGGCCGTGTGCCGGACCTCGCAGCGAGCCGCATCATCGATACGCAAATGAAGCCGCACTTTGAACAAGCGGACTACCACGGCGGGATCACCGCGGCCGTCGGAGCACTGATCGAGCGGCTGCACGGCGACGGGGGCATCGACGAGCGCTTCAGTCGTGACGGAGCCGCTGTCGAAGCCACAGCGATTCCGCCGGCCGACGATGTCCCGGGCGGATCGGGGCTCACGGCCGCCGGCCAGGTCTTCATAGCGGTCGTCGCCGCCATGCTGTGCTACGGCAGCTTCCGCTGGCGCGCGATGCGCTTCGTCACCGCGGGCCTCATGGCGGTCGGCCTGGGAATCTGGATCGTGGCGAGGCTTGTCGGCGGCGACATGGGCACGTCCACCCTGATGGTGGTCGGTGGTTCCCTTGCGGCGCTCTTTGCCACATTGATCGTCGGCGTCATCGGCTTCGGCATGCGCGCGGGCTACCGACGAAGCGGGGTCGGCTTCATGGTTCAGTGGCTGATCGTGCTCGGCATCACTGGTTTCGTGGCCTATGAGAGTGAGGACTGGATCCTCGTCGCCGTCGCCGCCACGCTGTCGATGCTTTTCATTTTCGCGGGTTCGTTGGGCAATGGCACAGGGGGCAGTCGCGACAACGACAACGACAACGACAACGATGATGATTCGTCGAGCAGCAGTTCATCGTCCGACAGGTCGTCGTCCAGCAGTTCGTCCGGTGGCGGCGGTTCCAGCAGCGGGGGTGGGGCGTCCGGCAGTTGGTAGGCGCCTCGCCAGCGTGCGCCAGGGCTTGGAGGGTGGCCCTCAAGCCGTCTGCGTCTGCGGTGCGGCAGCACCGGCAATCTGCCGCAAGGCCCGCTCGAACACCTCGACCGGCTGCCCGCCCGAGATGAGGTGCTGGTCGTTGATGATGACGGCCGGCACCGAGTGGATGCCCGCCTCGGTGTACATGCGCTCGCGCTGGCGCGTTTCTTCGGCGTAGTCGTCGCTCTCGAGGATGGCGCGGGCGCGCACGGTGTCGAGCCCCACATCGGCCACGGTACGCAGCAGCACGTCGTGGTCCGACGGGTTCTCGCCGTCGGTGAAGTACGCCTGCAGCAGCCGCTTCTTCAGCGCCTTCTGCAACGTCTCACCCTCCAGTTCGGCCCAGTGCAGCAGGCGGTGCGCGTCGAAGGTGTTCCAGATGCGCTTGCGCTTGCCGAGCCCGAAGGTGAAGCCGACCGCCTCGCCGCGCTGACGGATGGCCTCCGCATTGGTCTGCGCCTGCTCGGCCGAGATGCCGTACTTGCGGGTCAGGTGTTCGATCGTGTCTTCACCTTCCGGCACCATCTGCGGATTCAGCTCGAAGGGCTGGAAGTGCAGCTCGGCCGTCACGTCAGGCGCCACACGCGCCAATGCGGATTCCAGCGAGCTCAGGCCGATGGCGCACCAGGGGCAGGAAACATCCGAGACGAAATCGATTTTGAGGTGAGCGGTCATGGGCGGGATTCTGGGCGGGTTGGTTGGCGGGGCGCGCTGGCTTCAGGGATATCCAGACAGCCGGTGCGGGATCGCGGGGCAAGCCAGCAGCCCTACCCCGCCCCGTGGCACTTCTTGTACTTCTTCCCACTGCCGCACGGGCACGGGTCGTTACGCCCTGGCGTGGCTTCCTTGCGGATCGTCTCCACGCGCGGGCCCATGCTCTTCCACAGCTGGCGCAGGTCGTACACCGCCCAGATCGCCTCGCCGAAGTCGTCGAGCCGCTTCTGGCTCACGCTGGGCGGGCCGTCCTCGGCGAACATCGACAGCTCGGGCTTGCCGGTGTCGTCTTCGGTCAGCGCGACGATCGACTGCAGCGCGTCGTCGAGCATGCCGGCGGCTTCCTTGTCGCGCGGCGCGGCCCAGTCGTCGGGGAAGTTCTCGACGGCGTACATGAAGCCCAGCGCCCACACCTGCGCGAAGGACGGGATGGCTTCGCCTTCGACCTCGGCGCGCTCTTCTTCGGGCAGCGACGCGATGGCGCCGCGGGTGTCGAGCACTTCGGGCTGGAAGCTGCGGTCGTCGTCGAGCGCCTGCACGTCGGCGTCGAGCGCCTGCTCGATCTCCTGCCAACGGCGCTTCCAGTGCCAGACGAACTCCATCTGCTGCGCGGGCACGAAGCTGTCGCCCAGCAGCACCGCCCAGTATTCGGCAGGCGCGATGGGACGGCGCGAGCACACGAGCGCGGCCAGGAAGCCCTCGCAGAACTCCCATTGCGGGATCTCTTCGTCCTTCTCGCGCATGGCGTCGAGCAGGGTGTCGAGCAGGTCGAAGTCCTCGGGGCCGAGGGCCTCGCGGTCGGTGGAGGGGGGGTGCGCGTCGGGCGCGGTGTCGGAATTCGTGGTCATGAGGATGGCGGATTGAGCCCTCTATGATGCAGCAGGCTCCCGGAGACCCCCATTTCGACCCCCACGTTTTCCCTCTTTCCGGCCCGCTACACGGCCTTCGTCCTGTGCCTCGTCGGGCTCGCGGCCAGCGTGGTCGCGGTCGTGCTGCTGCCGCTGGCCTGGTTCGGCTGGGTCGCGCTCGCGGCCTTCGCCACGCTCGCCGGTACCGGTGTGCACGACCTGCGGCAGGAGCGCCACGCGATCCTGCGCAACTACCCGGTCATCGGCCACCTGCGCTTTCTGCTGGAGTACATCCGGCCGGAGATGCGCCAGTACTTCATCGAGAGCGACAGCGAAGCGGCGCCCTTCTCGCGCGCGCAGCGCTCGCTGGTCTACCAGCGCGCCAAGGGGGAGCCCGACAACCGGCCCTTCGGCACGCAGCTGAACGTCACGATTGCGGGCTACGAGTGGATCAACCATTCGATGCAGCCGACGACGCTGGCCGACCACGACTTCCGCATCGTCATCGGCGGCACGCCCAACCCGGCCACGCCGTCGGGCTACACCTGCACGCAGCCCTACAGCGCGAGCGTGTTCAACATCTCGGCGATGAGCTTCGGCGCGCTGTCGGCCAACGCGGTGCTGGCGCTCAATCAGGGCGCGAAGCTGGGCGGCTTCGCGCACGACACCGGCGAAGGCTCGATCTCGCAGCACCACCGCGTGCACGGCGGCGACCTGATCTGGGAGATCGGCTCGGGCTACTTCGGCTGTCGCAACGACGATGGCAGCTTCAGCGAAGAGCGCTTCGTCGTGAACGCGCGCGACCCGCAGGTGAAGATGATCGAGATCAAGCTGAGCCAGGGCGCCAAGCCCGGCCACGGCGGCGTGCTGCCCGGGCCGAAGGTGACGGCCGAGATCTCGGCCGCGCGCGGTGTGCCGATCGGTGTCGACTGCATCTCGCCCTCGTCGCACAGCGCCTTCTCGACGCCGGTCGAGATGATGCATTTCGTCGCCAGGCTGCGCGAGCTGTCAGGCGGCAAGCCGACCGGCTTCAAGCTGTGCATCGGCCACCCGTGGGAATGGTTCGCCATCGTCAAGGCGATGCTGGCCACCGGCATCACGCCGGACTTCATCGTGGTCGACGGGGCCGAGGGCGGCACCGGTGCGGCGCCGGTCGAGTTCATCGACCACGTCGGCGCGCCGCTGCAGGAAGGCCTGCTGCTGGTCCACAACACGCTGATCGGGGTGGGGCTGCGCAGCCGCATCAAGATCGGCTGTGCCGGCAAAGTGATCACCGCCTTCGACCTGGCGCGGATGATGGCGCTGGGCGCGGACTGGTGCAACGCGGGCCGCGGCTTCATGATGGCGCTCGGCTGCATCCAGGCGCAGAGCTGCCACACCGGCCACTGCCCGACCGGCGTGACCACGCAGGACCCGGTGCGCCAGCAGGCGCTGGTGGTGCCCGACAAGGCCGAGCGCGTACGCAACTTTCATCGCAGCACGCTGCATGCGCTGCAGGAACTGGTGCAGGCCGCGGGGCTCGACCACCCGCAGCAGATCACCGCGCACCACATCGTGCGGCGCATCTCAGACACCGAAGTGCGCCTTCTGAGCAACCTGGTGATGCAGGTGCAGCCCGGCGCGCTGCTCGGCCCGCTCGACCACCAGCACACCGTCTTCCGCATGTACTGGCCGCTGGCCAGCGCCCACAGCTTTCAACCGATGCCGCAGGACATGCCCGAGCCGGTCGACCAGGCGATCGCTGCATGACCCCTTGGAAACGCGGCGACAGCGGACGCGTCCGGATGCGCAAGGGCGTGGCATCGGCGCCCGCGCCGCTCGACACGGGCCTGCCGGATGCGACGCCGGGCGACTACGCCGCCTTCCTGCGCGGCATGCTGCCGCGCCAACCGCAACTGGTGGCCAGCCACCGCCTCGGCGCCGAGCGCGTCTGGCTCAAGAAGGCCGGGCCGCGCCACGGCAAGTGGGGCTACCGGCTGCTCGGGCTGATCGCCCGCACGCTGCGGCTCGACGTGCTTACCCCCGTGCCCAACCCCGGCGGCGAGGCGGCCATCGGCATCGAGAGCCGGCGCCTGAGCGAGCTGGCCGCGGCCGGGCTGCGTGTGCCGGTGGTGCTGGCGCAGCAGGCCGATGGGCTGCTGATGTCCGACCTGGGCGAAAGCCGTGCAACGGTGCTCGTGCTGCGAGAGCGGCTGGAGCAGGCCGCCGCCATCGGCCCCGCCGCCCTGCTGGCCGCCTGGCGCGAGGGGCTGGACGCCATCGCCGCCGTGCATGCGCGTGGCCAGTACCTGAGCCAGGCCTTCGACCGCAACCTGGTGCAGTGCCCGGATGGCGTGATCGGCTACATCGACTTCGAAGACGACCCCGGGCAGACGCTGGGCCTGGCCGACTGCCAGGTGCGCGACTGGTTGAGCTACCTGCACTCCACCGCGATGATGGTGCGCGCTGCCTCGCCACAAGCGGCCGGCGACCATTGGCACACGGTACAGGCCGACGCCAGCGACCCGGTGCGCGAACGCATCGCGCACGCCGCACGGCGCATGCGCTGGCTGCGGCACCTGCCCGAAGGGCGGCGCTGGGGCCGCGACACGCAGCGGGTGCGGGCTTCAGCGCGGCTGCTGGGGCGCTGGTACCCCCACTGACTCGGCGCGTGCGTCGTAGAGCGGCGCCACCATCACGCCCAACGTCGCCAGCCGCTTGCGCATCGACAGCACCGCCTGGTCCTTGCTGAGCAATTGCGCCGCCTGTGCCACCGCGAGGTCGATGAAGATCTGGTCGTCCGGGTCCTTGCAGACGAAACGTGCACGCGCCGGCACGTCCTCGACCGTGTGCACCTGCGCGTCGAAGGCGGCCATCACCGCATCAGCGCGCCGTGCGTCTTTCTGCAGGCGCCGCGCGATCAGCGGGTAGCCCAACACGCGCAGCAACTCCTCGCGCATGGCGGCGGTCGCAACCCAGCGCAACTCGCCCTCCGCGAGCGCCGCACGCAGCGGCGCCCAGCGCGGGTCGTCGAACACCAGCAGGTCGAGGACGATGTTGGTGTCGATGACGATAGGGCTCGCGCCCCCCGCCGGCGCCGCGCTCAACGCTCGATCGTCAATGCCACGCCCATGCCGCCGCCGATGCACAGCGAGGCGATCCCCTTCTTGGCGTCGCGGCGCTGCATCTCGTGCAGCAGCGTCACCAGGATGCGGCAGCCCGACGCGCCGATCGGGTGGCCGATGGCGATGGCGCCACCGTTCACGTTGACCTTGCTCACGTCCCAGCCCATCTCGCGGTTCACGGCGCAGGCCTGGGCCGCGAAGGCCTCGTTGATTTCGAGCAGGTCGAGGTCGGCCGCCTTCCAGCCGGCGCGCTGCAGCGCCTTGGTCGACGCCGGCACGGGCCCCATGCCCATGATGGCCGGGTCGAGGCCGGCGGTGGCGTAGCTGGCGATGCGGCCCAGCGGCGTGAGGCCGAGGGCCGCGGCCTTCTTGGCCGACATCACGACCACGGCGGCGGCGCCGTCGTTCAAACCCGAGGCGTTGCCCGCCGTCACGCCGCCGGCCTTGTCGAAGGCGGGGCGCAGCGCGGCCAGGCCTTCGGCGCTGGACTTGCGGTTGATGAACTCGTCCTGGTCGAAGACGACCGGATCGCCCTTTTTCTGCGGGATGGTGACCGCGGTGATCTCGTCCTTGAACCGGCCGGCGTCCTGCGCGGCAGCGGCCTTCGTCTGGCTGCCCAGCGCCAGCTCGTCCTGCGCATCGCGGCTGATCTCGTACTTCTTGGCCACGTTCTCGGCCGTGATGCCCATGTGGTACTGGTTGTACACATCCCACAGGCCGTCGACGATCATGGTGTCGACCAGCTTCCAGTCGCCCATGCGCTGGCCGTTGCGCGAGTTGGGCAGCACGTGGGGCGCCAGGCTCATGCTTTCCTGGCCGCCGGCGACCACGATCTCGCTGTCGCCCGTGGCGATGGCCTGCGCCGCCAGCATCACGGCCTTCAGGCCCGAACCGCACACGGCGTTGATGGTGAGTGCCGGCGTTTCCTTCGCACCGCCGCTCTTGAGCCAGGCCTGGCGGGCCGGGTTCTGGCCCGCGCCCGCAGCCAGCACCTGGCCCATGATGGCTTCGCCGATCTGCTCGGGCGACAGCTTGGCGCGCGCCAATGCCTCCTTGATCACGAGGGCGCCGAGCTCGGTGGCCGGAATACCGGCGAGCGAGCCGCCGAACTTGCCGACGGCCGTGCGCGTGGCGGAAACGATGACGATGTCTTCCATGGAGTTCTCCGTTGCTTTGATGAAGTTGACAGGGATCGGGGCTAGGCCTTGGCCTTGACATAACGGCCGGGTGCAGGCTCGCTGGCCACGTACTGCTTGCCCTTGCCATACGCCTTGGGTGCGGCGATCTGTTTGCCCGCATGGCCCTTGAGCCACTGCGACCAGTCGGTCCACCAGCTGCCCGGGTGCTCGACGGCACCGACCAGCCATTCGGCCTGCGTGGCCGGCAGCTTGCCGTCGTCGCGAATCCAGTGGCTGCGCTTCTTCTTCGCCGGCGGGTTGATCACACCGGCGATGTGGCCCGACGCGCCCATCACGAAACGCTTCTTGCCACCGAGCAATTGCGTCGACGCATAGGCGCCGCCGATCGGCACGATGTGGTCTTCGCGCGAGCCGTAGACATAGGCCGGGATGTCGATGCGGCCGAGGTCGATCGTCTCGCCGCACACCGTCAGCGCGTTCGGCACCGCCAGCTTGTTCTCGAGGTAGGTGTTGCGCAGGTACCAGGCGTAGAACGGCCCCGGCAGGTTGGTGGCATCGCAATTCCAGTAGAGCAGGTCGAAGGGCGGCGGCGTCTCGCCCTTGAGGTAGTTGCCCACCACGTAGTTCCACACCAGGTCGTTCGGCCGCAGGAAGCTGAAGGTCGACGCCAGATCTGCGCCCGGCAGCAGCCCACCCTGGCCCATCTGCATCTCGCGGAACTGCACCATCGTCTCGTCGATGAAGATGTCGAGGATGCCGGTGTCGGAGAAGTCGAGCAGCGTGGTCAGCAGCGTGACCGAGGCGGCCGGCTTCTCGCCGCGCGCGGCCAGCACGGCCAACGCGGTGCCGAGGATGGTGCCGCCGACGCAAAAACCCAGCGCGTTGATCTGCTTGCTTCCACCGATCTCCTGCACCACGTGGATGGCCCGGATGGCGGCGTCTTCGATGTAGCGGTCCCAGGTGAATTCGCGCATCGACTCGTCGGGGTTGCGCCAGCTCACCACGAAGACGCGGTGGCCCTGCTCCACGGCATAGCGGATCAGCGAATTCTCGGGCTGCAGGTCGAGGATGTAGAACTTGTTGATGCACGGCGGCACCAGCAGGAAGGGCCGCTCGTAGACCTTGGCGGTCAGCGGCTTGTACTCGAGCAGCTGGAACAGTTCGTTCTCGAACACCACCGCGCCTTCGGTGGTCGCGACGTTGCGGCCCACCTCGAAGGCACTCTCGTCGGTCATGCTCAGGTGGCCCTGCCGCACGTCGTGCACGAGGTTCTGGATGCCCTTGGCGATGCTCTCGCCCTGCGTCTCCAGCGCCTTGCGCTGGGCTTCGGCGTTGAACGCGAGCGAGTTGCTCGGCGACGAGGCCGCCAGCCACTGCTCGATGGCGAAGCGAAGACGGGCACGGGTCTTGGCGTCGGCATCGACGGCCTCAGCCATGCCGAGCAGCGTGCGCGCGTTGAGCAAATACACCGACGCGGCGAACGCCGACAGCGGGTTGTGGGTCCAGGCGTCGCTGGAAAAACGCCGGTCGCCGGCCGGTGTGGCGGCAAAGCCCTGGCGCCAGAGTTCGCCGGCCTCGGCGACGTACTTTTCCTGGATGGCCTTGAGCTTGTCCGGATCGAACGAGAGTTGGGGCACCTGGGGCGCGGCGCCCGCGGCGCCCATCGAGGAGAAGGCATCGATCGCCTTCTGCCAACCCTGCGTCAACGCCTGCTGAAACGGTGCGAAGGCGTCTGCGGATGGGGCCTGTTGCTTCATGGAGTCTCCTGATTCCTCGCCGGATCGATTCTGCAATTGAGTATGCTGCATTCACCGCCGCCCGCAAACCGAACATGTACATCGTCATCATCGCCTGGCTCTACGTCACCCTGATGATGGCCGTGGCCGAAGCCACGAACACGAACGGCACGGTGCTGGGCGCGATCTTCACCTTTCTACTCTACGGCGTGCTGCCGCTCGCATTGGTGGTTTACCTGTTGAACACGCCGGCGCGCCGGCGTGCTTTGAAGGAACGCGAAGCTGCGGCACAGGAAGAAGCGCGTCGGGCTGCGGCTTCAGTCGCGCCAGATGGCAGCGGCGAAGCGTCCGGTGGGCCCGCTGCCCCCGTCGCGCCGGTGCGAGAAAAAACGTAAAGGGTTGCGCACGGTGCACCAGACGTCGCTGCCGTCGTTGCCGTACACGGCCTCGACGCCCGCCGCGCGCAAGCGCTGACGCGCCAGCGCCGGTAGATCGGCCCACCACTTGCCCGGCGCCGGGCCAGGCCGGAAGCAAGCGTCGGCCTCCGAGGACTGCGCCACGAACGCCGTCCTGACCTCGTCGCCGACCTCGAACGCGTTCGGCCCGATGCAGGGCCCGAGCCAGGCCATCGGCCGTGTGCCGCCGAAAGCGGCCGTCGTACCCTCCAGCACGCCGCCCGCCAGTCCCCGCCAGCCGGCATGGGCCGCGGCCACGCGCCGGCCGTCGCTGTCGGTGAAGAGCACCGGCAGGCAGTCGGCGACCATGATCGTGCAGGCGACACCGACGCCGACCGTGGTGCACGCATCGGCCACCGCGCCATCTGGCGTGGCTGCATCGATCGGCAAGATCTCGGTGCCGTGCACCTGCTGCAGGAACACCGGCCGCACGCCGATCGCCGCTCCGAACTGCGCGCGGTTGGCGGCGACGTTCACGGGCGCATCGCCGACGTGCCCGCCGAGGTTCAGTCCACCGAGCGCGCCCTGCGATACGCCGCCGGACCGCGTGGTACACACCGCGCGAACGCCCTCGGGCGCCGGCCAGTCCGGGACGAGCCAGTCGGTGGAATCACCCATCGACAGCCGCCTGCGTCTTAGCGGCTTGGCCTGATGCCAGGGATACCGCGGAACCGGCTCTGCCGGGCCGCTGGTATCGCCCCCTGCAGGGGGAGGCGCCGAAGGCGCTTCGGGGGAGAGTCATGTTTCCGCGTCGGGGCAGCGTGCGGGTTGTGCGCGCTGCACGGCGTCGGTCTGCATGGCCGCCTCGTAGGCCGCCATGGTGCGCGGCAGGCCGCTCAGGTCGCAGTCGAAGCGCTGTGCGTTGAAGATCTGCGGCACCAGGCAGCAGTCGGCCAGGGTGAGCGTGTTGCCGTAGCAGTAGATGCCGGCGGGCTGCGCGGCCAGCTGACGCTCGAAGGCCTCCAGGCCCTCGCGCACCCAGTGGCGGTACCAGGTGTTCTTCGCAGCCTCGTCGAGCTTGAGCTCCTTCACGAGGTACTTCAGCACGCGCAGGTTGTTGATGGGGTGGATCTCGCAGGCAATGATCTGCGACAGCGCCCGCACGCGCGCCCGGCCCACCGGGTCGTGCGGCAGCAGCGGCGGCTCGGGGTTCGTTTCGTCGAGGTACTCGATGATGGCCATCGACTGCGAGATGCGTTCGCCACCGGACGAGGCGTCTTCCTCCAGCAGCGGCACCAGTTGCTCGGGCGCCATGTCCGCGAACGGCGGCTGATGGTGCTCGCCACGGGCGATGTGCACCGGCACGTAGTCGTAGGCCAGCCCCTTGATGTTGAGCGCGATGCGCACCCGGAACGAGGCGGACGAGCGGAAGTAGTTGTGCAGCTTCATCATGGCCGCAAGCATAGCCGCAGCACTGCGCCCGCCCCCACCTTCGCCACCTCTGGCAAACTGGTGTTCTCCCGCATTCATCAGGACGAATCCAATGGCTTCCGAGTACGTTTTCCCTGCGCCGGCTGTGGTCAGCCTCCCCGTCGTCGGCCAACCCGCGCGCTTCCCGGTGCACCGCATCTACTGCGTGGGCCGCAATTACGAAGAGCACGCGAAGGAAATGGGCTTCACCGGCCGCGAGCCGCCCTTCTTCTTCATGAAGCCCGCCGATGCGGTGGTGGTGGTTGATGCCGACACGACCGGCACCATGGCCTACCCCACGCTCACCAAGAACCTGCACCACGAGATCGAGCTCGTCGTGGCCATCGGCACCGGCGGCAAGAACATCTTGGCTGCGGATGCGCACAAGCACATCTACGGCTATGCCGTCGGCCTGGACATGACCCGCCGCGACCTGCAGGGCGAGATGAAGAAGCAGGGCCGCCCCTGGGACATCGGCAAGAGCTTCGAGCAGAGCGCGCCCATCGGCCCGGTGGTACCCGTGGCTGCCGCCGGCGACGCCCCCAATGCCGAGATCGCGTTGCAGGTGAACGGCGAAGACCGCCAGCGCAGCACGGTCAGCAAGCTGATCTGGAACATCGGCGAGACCATCGAGCACCTGTCGGCCGCCTGGGAGCTGCAGCCCGGCGACCTGATCATGACCGGCACACCCGAAGGCGTGGGCGCCGTGGTGGCGGGCGACACCCTGGTCGGCACCATCGCCGGCCTGCCGACGCTGACCGTCAAGATCGTCTAGTCGATGTCGGTCGTCCACCTGCCCATCAAGCATTGCAAGAACTGCGGCACCGCGGTGGTCTACCGCCTGCCGGACGACGGCGACACGCGCGAGCGTGCGGTGTGCCCGGCCTGCCACACGATCCACTACGAGAACCCGAATAACGTGGTGGGCACCATCCCCGTGCTGGGCGACCGGGTGCTGCTGTGCAAGCGGAACATCGAGCCGCGCTGGGGCAAGTGGACGCTGCCGGCCGGCTTCATGGAGCTGAACGAGAGCACGTCACAGGGCGCGGCGCGCGAGACCGACGAAGAGGCCGGCGCCCATTTCGAGATGGAAGGCCTGTTCTCGGTGATGAGCGTGGTGCGCGTGGGCCAGGTCCACCTGTTCTACCGCGCGCGACTGCTCGACGACGTCTTCGACCCCGGCCACGAGACCATCGAGGCGAAGCTGTTCACGGAGGAAGAGATTCCCTGGGACGAGATCGCCTTCCGCACGGTGCGCGAGACCCTGCGCTTCTACTTCGAAGACCGCCAGCGCGGCAACTTCGACCGCGTCCACACGCTCGACATCGTCTGAAAGCCACTGCATGAAGCAACGTCTCGCTCTCCTCCTTCTCGGCGCCATGGCCGCCTGCGCGGCCGCGGCCGAACAGGTGGGCGAGGTCGACACCGTCTTCAAGCTGATCGGCCCCGACCACAAGATCGTCGTCGAGGCCTACGACGACCCGAAGGTCAACGGCGTGACCTGCTATGTCTCGCGCGCCAAGACCGGCGGCGTGTCGGGCGCGCTGGGCCTGGCCGAGGACAAGGCCGAAGCCTCGATCGCCTGCCGCCAAGTCGGCCCGCTGAGCTTCACCGAGCCGCTGAAGAAGCGCGACGAGATCTTCAGCGAACGCCAGTCGATCATGTTCAAGCGGCTGCGCGTGGTGCGCATGGTCGACGCCAAGCGCAACACGCTGATCTACCTGAGCTACTCCGACCGCCTGATCGAAGGCTCGCCGCAGAACAGCGTGACGGCCGTGCCGGTCGACCGCGCCACCGTCATCCCCGTCAAGTAGCGGAAGCGATTCGCCACGGATGAACGAAACGCCCGGCAACGCAGTCCGCGAACTCTACGCAGCGCTCTGGCGCTTCGCGGAAGGCGCGCGTGGACAGTTATTGGGTGCGACCGCGCTGCTCACGGCGTCGCAACTGGTCAAGCTCACGCTGCCCTATTTGGCCGGGCAGGCGATCAACGAGTTGCAGCGCGGCAACCTGCGCGGTGCGGGCGGCTGGATCGCCACGCTGACCGGCGTCTACCTGCTGTCGTGGATGCTGCACGGCCCGGGGCGCATCCTGGAGCGCAACGTCGGCGTGCGGGTACGCGAATCGCTGGCCGACCAGCTCTACGTGCGGCTCGCCGCGGCACCGCTGGTGTGGCATGACGGCCACCATTCGGGCGAGCTGCAGCACCGCGTGCACCAGGCCAGCCGCGCGCTGTCGGACTTCGCGCAGAACCAGTTCATCTGGCTGACCAACGTGGTGAGCATCGTGGGGCCGCTGGTGGCGCTCACGCTGCTGTCGCGGGCCAGCGGCGCCACCGCGCTGGTGGGCTACGTGCTGATCGGCCTGATCATCCTGCGCATCGACAAGGCACTGATGCGCCTCGCGCGCACCGAGAACGACGCCGACCGCCGCTACGTCGCGGCGCTGCTCGATTTCATCGGCAATGCATCGACCGTGATCGGCCTGCGGCTGCAGGGCGCGTCGCGGCTGCTGCTGCGCGCGCGCATGGCCGCCATCTCGGTGCCGCTCAAGCGCACCGTGGTGCTCAACGAGGGCAAGTGGTTCGTGGTCGACATGCTGGGCATGGTGCTAACCTGGAGCCTGGTCGTCATCTACGTTTGGCAGTCGCGCACGCCGGGGCAGGCGGTGCTGCTGGGCTCGGTCTTCATGATCTACCAGTACGCGCAGCAGGCGGCGGGCGTGGTGTCGTCGATGGCGGCCAACTTCCAGTTCTTCGCGCGCATGCACACCGACTACGGCAGCGCGGCGCCGATCTGGGACGCGCCCACCGGCCCCGCGCTCACCACGCCGCCCGAAGAGGTGCCGGCGCACGAGCACATCGACGCGACGACCACTTGGTCGGAACTGCAGGTGACGGGCCTGCGCTGGCGTTACGAGCGCCAGGGCGAGCCGGCCGAGGGCGAAACGGTGCGCAGTGGCTTGAACGACGTGACGCTCGCGCTGCGGCGCGGCCAGCGCATCGCGCTCGTCGGCCCGAGCGGGGGCGGCAAGAGCACGCTGCTGCGGCTGCTGGCCGGTCTCTATGCGCCGCAGGCCGGCGCGCTGCACTTCGACGGCCAGCCCTTCGAGTGGGGGCGGCTGCGGCAGATCGCCACGCTGATCCCGCAGGAGACCGAG
Organism: Variovorax restrictus; assembly: GCF_051216715.1. Classification (NCBI taxonomy): domain Bacteria; kingdom Pseudomonadati; phylum Pseudomonadota; class Betaproteobacteria; order Burkholderiales; family Comamonadaceae; genus Variovorax; species Variovorax restrictus. Next base: position 2,300,885 of record NZ_JBPJZH010000001.1, on the reverse strand, counting down.
GTCTTCGAGGCCAGCGTGCGTGAGAACCTGAGCTTCGGGCGGCCCTGCAGCGACGAACGCATCGAGGCGGCCCTGTACGCCAGCGCGTTCGACGAGGTGCTCAAGGCCAACAACGGCAGCCTCGACTCCCCACTGTCCGAGCGCGGCTTCAACCTGTCGGGCGGCCAGCGCCAGCGGCTGTGCCTCGCGCGCGGCGTGCTCGCGGCCGAGGGCAGCTCGCTGCTGCTGCTCGACGAACCCACCAGCGCGCTCGACGCCGGCACCGAGGCGCGGGTGCTCGAACGCATCGCCGCCGCCTTCCCCGAAGCCTGCGTGATCGCGTCCATCCACCGGCTGAGCCTGCTGGACCGCTTCGACACCGTGCTTTTGATGGAGGCCGGCCGCGTGCTCGACATCGGCCCACGCAACGCGGTGCTGGCACGCCAGCCGCTGCTGCAGCGCATGGTCCAGCCCCAATGACGGGAACCTCGCCCGTCGAACCCATTCCAAACCGCGCATGCCACCACTGACACACCCCCTCCTGACCTTTCGCATCGGCCTCTCGGCCGCCGCCATCGCGGCCCTGGTGGCCTGCGGCACGACCAGCCCGACCCCGGGCAGCAGCAACCCGGGCGCCGCGGCGCAGGCCAAGCCGCAGTTCATCCGGCCAGCCAGCGGCGCGACGCTCGCGCGCTTCAACGGCAAGTCCAACAAGGGGCTAGACATCGCCGGCAGCGCGGGCGACCCGGTGCTGGCGGCCGCCGACGGCCGCGTGGTCTATGCCGGCGGCCAGTTGCGCGGCTACGGCAACATGCTCATCGTGAAGCACAACGAGACCTTCATCACCGCCTATGCGCACAACCAGGCGCTGCTGGTGAAGGAAAACGAGATCGTCCGCCAAGGCCAGAAGATCGCCGAGATGGGCAAGAGCGAAGCCGACCGCGTGAAGCTGCACTTCGAGATCCGCAAGGACGGCACCGCGGTCGACCCCGAGCCTTACCTGCGCGGCAGGCGCTGACGCGCCGCGCCAGGCGGCGGTCTCAGGTGCGACGCCCCGGTTCGGCGACGGAGCCGTACCGGGTGTCGCACACCATGCGCCCTACTGCACCACAACGCTCACCGGCTTGCCGAAGATCGTGTAGCTGTAGGTGCCGTCACCCATCTTGTACGTGTAGCCGGGCAGCACCGTCGCGGTGCCGGGCGCAGAGAAGCTCACCACGCCATCGGACACCATGGTGTGCGGCACCGACCCCTCGAGTACCACCAGCACGTTGCTGGTCGCGGCACTGCTGGCGCCAACCTGCGTGCTGAGGCTGCCCGACATGCCGAAGGGCTGACCACGGGTCACGACCGCCGTAGACGCGGTCGTCAACGCCACCGGAAAGTCCTTGGCCCACCATGCGAAGTCCGTCGTGATGCCGTGCGTGCCGAAGCTGTACAGGCGGTAGAAGTCGTTCGGCACGTTGACCGTCCAGGGCCAGAACGTCACCCCCCGGTGCTTTCCCGCCTCCATCGTGGCCTGCGTCACGCCGGTGGCGTACGACGGGTTGTAGGTGGACGAGTACTGCTGCGTCGCGTTCAGCACGTTGCGCAGGCTCACCAGTGGATCGCCCGCGTCGACGTTGCTGTTGAGCAAGCCGACGCTGACCTCCGGCATCGTCGCGCCCATCCGGTTGAGCTGATTGCCGTCGAAGGAGATCGCAACGGTCTGGTCTTTCGCGTCCCACCGCTCGATTTCTTGCTTGAGCAAGGCCACGATGCCGGCCTTGGCGCTCTTGATCTCGATGAAGTGCGTGACCGGCTTGCCCTTGAATGCCTGCAGGAACTCCTCCAGCGTTGGCACCGCGTAGCCGCTCGCGGTCTTCAGCGCCTTGACCTGTGCGAGCGTCATCGACTCGATGCTGCCCGTGCCGTCGGTGGTCGCATCCACCGTCGCGTTGTGCAGGATCACCAAGTGGTTGTCGGTGGTCATGTAGATGTCGTTCTCTACGGCATCCGCGCCGGCCGCCACGGCGGCCTGCGCGCTCTCGAGCGTGTTCTCGTCGGTGGTCGACGGCATGCCGCGGTGCCCGGCGATCAGGGGCTTGCGCAGCAGCGTGTTCGCCGGCAGCTGGCGCAGCACGCTGGCGTAGACCGCCGCGTTGGACGCGATCACGCCGTTGACGCCGGTCGTCAGCACCGCCGCCGCGTCGAACGCCGAGGTCGCGCTCGACACGGCCCACGGTGTGAGCAGCAACCGCTGCAGATGCGCCACGGTCGTGCGATCGGTCATGGCCGCAGGCAGCACGGCGATCTTCGCCTTGGCGCGGTTGGTCGCACTCACCACCTCCAGGATGGCCTGCGTGCTGTTGCCCAGCGTCGTCCGACGGGAGAAATCGACCGCGGTGCGTACGGACGGCAAAGCCGCGCGCGCACTGGCAAGCAGTTCGACGTTGTCGGACAGCAGCGTGACATCGCCGAGGTCGTGGTCTACCGCGAAGGCGGCGAGCGCCGAGACGGTTGCGGCATTCGAGATGCGCAGCACCGGAATGGTCGCCCGGCCGCTCTGCGCGAGGTAGGTCGCCAGCGACGCCAGGCTCTCCCCGCTGTCGCTGTGCAGGTTCAAGGTGCTGTCGATGTTGTACAGGGCGTTGCTCGCGCCTGTCGTGCCCAGCACCGTCTGTGCCGTCACGGGTTGCACCAGGGTGGGCGCCATGGCGGCCTTCGTGCCGGTGTCCTGGACGGCGATCACCTTCGACACATCGGGCAGTGCCGTCAACTGTTCGGTCACCTTGATGCTGTCGACACGCATCACGACGCCGGCCGTCTGCAGACCGATGCCGCCCTTGGCCATCGTCGGGTCGAGCGTCATGTCGTGCGTCAGCGTGTTGTTCAGGTACTGGCGCACCCGGTTGCCATGGACGATGACAGTGGCGGTGTACGTCTTGGCCGAATCGATCGCCTCGCTGAACGCCTTGGTGCCGGTCACGTTCCAGGCGCCGGCCTTGCGAAGCGCGAACTCCGTGCCATTCGAGGCCGTGGCGTTGGCCCGGATCGCGAACTGGTAGTAGGGATCGTAGGGAATGGTCGCATCGACGCGCGCGGTGCGGTACATCACGCTGGCCCAGCGGCCGGTGTTGTTGGGCGTCAGCAGCGTGAAGCTGACATCGATGCGGTAGTTCGACAGGTCCTGCAGCGATGCCGGCAGGGCCACCGAGGTCATGGCCGTGTCGTGGGCCCGCCCATCGATGAACAGGCTTCCGTCGCGCACGCTCACGGTGCCCCGGTTGGCGGCCAGCAACGACCAGCCATCCGGTAGCGCCGTCTTGCCCTCGAAGCTCTCGTCGACCCACACTTTGGCCGCGGGCTCGGGGGCCGGCACCTCCGTGCCCGGGTCGGCGACCGGCGGCACGACGGGCGATGCGTCGGTGGGCGGCGTCGCGCCCGGGAGTTGGGTTTCCGGTGCCGCGCCGGGCGACGTCACACCACCGCTGCTGCCGCCGGCACCGCTGCCGCTGCTGCTGCCATCACCACCACCGCCACAGGCCGCGAGGGCCGACAACATCACCACTGCCGCTGCTACTTTTGTCTTCATTCAAGCCTCGTGAAAGGTTCGCAATGTAGGCAAGCGCTATGACAGGTCGATGGCTATTTCGTGGCAGCTCGCGCAGGCGCCAACAGCCCGAGCAAGCCACTGGCCCGCCGCGTTCGCTGCGCCAGCGCCTCGCCGAAGGCCGGCGCGCGCGGCGTCACCAGCGTGAAGGCGCTGCGCGCGCGCGTGATGCCGGTGTAGACCAATTCGCGCGTCAGCACGCGGCCGGCATCGCGCGGCAGCACGAGCACCGTGTGGTCGAACTCGCTGCCCTGCGACTTGTGCACGGTCATCGCGAACGCCGTCTCGACCGAGGCGAGCCGGCTCACGCCGACCGAGCGCGCGGTGTTGCCGTCGAGGAAGTAGGCCCGCAGCGGCGCGCCGGACGTGGCCGGCGGCAGCGTGATGCCGATGTCGCCGTTGAAGACGCCCACCGCCGCATCGTTGCGCGTGACCATCACCGGCCGGCCTTCGTACCAGGCGCCGCGCTTGACGAGCGAACCCTCGGCCACCATCGCGCGCTCGATGGCCGCGTTCAAGCCTTCGGCGCCCCACTCGCCCTGGCGCACGGCGCAGAGCAGGCGGAAGCGCTCGAAGGCGGTCAGCACGGCCAGCACCCAGTCGGCGTGGGCGGGCGCGTCGCCAGGGGTCGGCCGCGCGTGCAGCGCTTTCAGATAGCCGCCGAAGCCGCCCGACGCGCCAGGGCGACCCCGCAGTGCAAGTGCGACGACGTCGGCGGGCGACGGCGTATCGAGCCAAGCGAGCGCGCTGCCGCGGTCGGCGTGCAGCAGCTTCACTGCAGTTGCCGCATCGCCGGCATTGACGGCCAATGCGAGCTGCCCGATCGGCCCACCGAACCGGCGGCTCTCGCGCAGCATGACGGTCTGCTGCGCCAGCGGCGGGCCGTCGCCGGCGAACGCATCGGGCACGCGCTGGCCGGTGACCGCTTCGAGATAGGCCAGCGTCTCGGGCAGGTAGCGCCCGGCTTCGGCGTCGCGGCACAGGTCGCCCAGCACGGCGCCGGCCTCGACCGAGGCGAGCTGGTCCTTGTCGCCCAGGAAGATCACGCGCGCCGTCGGCGGCAGCGCCTCAAGCAGCGCGGCCATCATCTCCAGGTGGATCATCGACGCCTCGTCGACGATCAGCACGTCAACCTCCAGCGGATGCGCCGCGTCGAAGCGGAAGCGCCGCGTGTCGGGCCGCGCGCCGAGCAGCGAATGCAGCGTGCGCGCCGGCTGGATGTGCGAGGCGAGCTCATCGAGCGGCAGGCGATCGCCGACCTGTGCATTCAACGCATCGAGCGCCGCATCGATCGACTGCTTGAGCCGCGCCGCCGCCTTGCCGGTGGGCGCGGCCAACATCACGCGCAGACGGTCGGGGCTGGCGTCCATCGCGAAGAGCAAGGCGAGCAGGCGCGCGGCGGTGTAGGTTTTGCCGGTGCCCGGGCCGCCCGTGATGATCGAGAAGCGGCCGCGCAGCGCCAGGCCGCAGGCGGCCTTCTGCCAGTCGAGCGTGGATGTCGCATCAGCCGCGGCCGGGAACAGCAGGTCGAGCTGCCGGCGCACCGCCGCGGTGTCGACCGTCAGAGGCGTAGCGCCGCGCGCCAGCACCTGCGTTGCGACGCGCCGTTCGTAGTCCCAGTAGCGGCGCAGGTAGAGGCGGCCTTCGTGCAGCACCAGCGGCGCGCTGCTTGGAGCATCGCCCGACGCAACCAGAGCGCTCGCTTGCAGGGCTTCGGCCCACGCAGCGGGGTCGGTGTGCAACGACGCCAGCGCCGCATGCAGCGCCGTTTGCGCATCGGCTGGCCAGCCGAGCAACGCATCGGCATCACCCAGCAGCTCGTCGAGCAGCAGGCAGGCGTGGCCGCGGCCTTCCATATGTGCGACCAGCGCGCCGGCCATCAACAGCTCGGGAGGGGCGTCGGGCGCCAGGTCGTGCAAGAACTTGGCGAAGGCGGCGTCGAGCCGGCGCAGCCAGCCGGACTCGGCCCATTCGCGCAGCGTGACCATCAGCGATGCGGCCGTCATGCGTCGACCTCCACGGTGACGCCCAGTAGGCGATCGAGTGCATCGAGCAGCGGCAGCACCGGCGGCACGTGGTAGCAGCCATGCGCCGGCCCGTCGATGCCGCGCAGGAACAGGAAAACTGCACCACCGAGCTGCGACGCCGGGTCGTAGTCGGCGCCCAGGCGGCTGCGCAGCAGGCGGTGCAGCGCCAGCAGGTAGATGGCGGACTGCACGTCGTAGCGGTGCGCGGCCATCGCGCCTTCGAGCGCGTCATGGTCGTAGTCGGCATCGCTGCCGCCGAGGTGGTTCGACTTGTGGTCGAGCACCCAGTAGCGCCCGCCGTGCTCGAAGACGATGTCAGCGAAGCCCATCAGCATGCCGTGCAGCTCGCGCTCGGGCAGCGTCGGGCGGTCGCGGCCGCCGAGCAGATGCTCGCGGCACAGTGCATCGATCTGCGTGGCGGCCAGGGTCTGCGCGGGCAGCCAGAACTCCATCTCGGGCACCGTGACGGCGAGCGCGTCGAGCGCCGCGCCCACCGGCGGCAGCGGCGACTGCAGCACGCGCAGCAGCCAGGCCAGCACGTCGGGCGCGCGCTCGGCCCAGCCCTGCCGTTCGCAGCGGCGCAGCAGTTGCTGCTGGCGCTCGGGCGAGGCCGCGAGGTCGAAGCCCTCGGTCGCCAGCCATTCGAGCTGGTCGTGCAGGAAGTTGCCGGCGAAGGCGCCGCGCGGGAAGCGGTGCCAGGGTGCGTCGATGGCCGCGGCGCGCAACGGGGTCGCGGCCAGGTCGCCATCGGCCACATCGCCCGGCTCGTCGTTGCGCACGGCGGCCACGCTCGAGGCCAGCACGCCCGGCATCGATGGCAGCGTGCGCACCAGCGCCGAGAAGCTGCCGATGGACCAGTGCCGGTCGAAGTCGGCCTGGTAGGCCGCGACCTCGCGCAACGCGGTCGGCTCGCCGCGCGGCTGCAGCGGCGTCGTGCCGAGGCCGGCCATGTCGTCGGCCGTCACCAGCGCGATATCGACGCAGGGCTGCACCACGGCCTGAATGCGTTCCATTAGATCCTCAGGCAGCACTTCGTCGACCCCTCCGAGCACATAGCCGATGGCGCTGCGGTGAAGCGTTGGCGCGTTGGCGTTGCCTTCCTTCAGGGCCGCCAGGCCGACCCACACGGCGTGCCGTGCTCGCGTGAGCGCGACGTACAGCAGGCGCAGGTCTTCGCGCTGGCGCTCCTTGTCGGCCTCGGCGATGTGCGCGTCGCTCAGGTGCAGGTGCAGCGTGCGCTCGCCTTCGTCGTCCGCCAGATTCAGGTGCGAGGTGCCGGCCTTCTTCACGCCGCGGAAGCCGCTGGCGAAAGGCAGGAAGACCAGCGGGTATTCGAGGCCTTTGGACTTGTGCACCGTCACCACCTTCACCAGGTCGGCGTCGCTTTCGAGCCGCACGATCTGCTCGTCCCCACCGGCTGCATCGCCGCGCACCTGGTCGGCCAGCCAGCGCACCAGCGCCTGCTCGCCATCGAGCTGGCCGCTGGCCGCCTGCAGCAGTTCGGCCAGATGCAGGAAGTTGGTGAGGCGGCGTTCGCCGTCGGCCGCGCCTCCGAGCCAGCGGGTCGGCAGCTGCAGCGTATGCCGCGTGCGGCGAAGCATGGTCAGCACGCCCTGCTGCTGCCAGATGCCGTGCAGTTGGCGCAGCTGCTCGCTGCGCAGGTCGAAGGCCTCGTCGTCGCGCGCGAGCACGCGCAGTTCGTCGATCGACAGGCCGACGGTGCGCGTCGCGAAGGCCGCGCGCGCCAGCCGCACGTCGAGCGGTTCGGCGACGGCACGCAGCCAGTGCAGCAGGTCCTGCGCCTCGGGGCTGGCGAAGACCGAGTCCTTGTCCGAGAGGTAGACCGAAGCGACCCGCCGGCGGCGCAGTTCGCGCTGCACGGCGGTGGCTTCCTTGCCGGTGCGCACCAGCACGGCGATGTCGGCGGGGCGCAGGCGCACGAACGCGCCGTCGGCTTCCGCGAACCCGGCTTTCGGATCGTTCAGCAGCACGACGATGCGCTCGGCGCAGCGCGCCGCGAAGTGGCGACGGCTGGTCTCGGCGTTGAGCAGCGTGGCGTCGAGGGCCAGCGTGACCGCCGGCTCGGAACCGGCCGCGCTGACGAAGGCCTCCTTGCGTCCGCGCGCGTCGACCGGCGCGAAGGGCAAGGGGTTGTCGTCGGTACCTCCGCGGTACATGAAGGCCCCCTCGCCGTCGCGCGTTTCCGGGTGCGCCAGCAGGTAGTTCACGGCCGCCACCACCGAGGCGGTCGAGCGGTGGTTGGTGCCGAGCATGTAGTGCCGGCCTTCGGTGGCGCGGCGCGCCTGCAGGTAGCTGTGGATGTCCGCACCGCGGAAGCCGTAGATCGACTGCTTCGGGTCGCCGATGAGCAGCAGGCCGCTCGACGGCTCGTTCGCCGCGATGCGGTAGAGCCGGTCGAAGATGCGCGACTGCACCGGCGAGGTGTCCTGGAACTCGTCGATCAACGCGACCGGGTACTGCGCCAGCATGCGCGCGCGCAGCCGCAACGCGGCCTCGCCGTTGCGCTCGGGGTCGAGCGCGTCGTCCAGGCGCTGCAGCATGTCGGCGAAACCGAAGCTGCCCGACTGGCGCTTGAGCTCGGCCAGGCGCTGCGCGATCTGCGCGGCGGCGTGCAGGCGCAGCGCCGTGTCGATGGGTGGCAGCGCGTCGAGTGCGAGCATCAACTGCTCGAAGGCCGCGAAGTCCCCGGGCAAATCGATGCTGGCACCGGCCTTGAGCGCGGCCTGCATGCCCTCGGGCGTGAAGCGGGTGCGGCCGGTCTTGAGATCGGGCATGTCCGCGCGCGGGTCGTCGGCCCACGCAGCCAGCGCGTTCAACCAGCCGGTGTAGTTCCGGGGCGCCATGCGGCGGCCATCGAAGGGGCACGGCTTGCGCGCCATCTGCGCGTCGATCCAGCCCTGCATCGCCTGCGCGCGCTGCGCCCAGCCGCGCTTGAGCGATGCGAGTTGCGTGTGGCGCTCGGCCAGCGCTTCGTCGATCAATGCGCCCAAGGTGCCCTGCCCCGCCTCCGCCGGCAGCGTCTGGCCGACCAGTGCGCGCGCATCCTTGGCGAGCGCCTCGACGCCGGGCCACACGGACAGTGCCGCGTCGAGCCACTCGCCCGACAGCGGGTAGAGCTGCTGGCGCCAGTAGTCCTGCGCGGCCTGGTCGAGCATCGCGCGTTCGTTGGCCGTGAGCTCTTCGTCGAACAGGCAGCCGCTGTCGAAGGCGTGTTCGCGCAGCATGCGCTGGCACCAGGCGTCGATGGTGTGGACGGCCGCGTCGTCCATGCTCTCGGCGGCCATCGCGAGGCGCCAGGCGGCGGACTGGCGTGGCGCGCCTTCGGCGTACCCATCCATAAGGCTGAGCAGCAGAGCATCGGGCTTTTCTTCCGAAGGCTCACCGCGAAAGCAGCGTGCGGCTTGGAGCAGCCGCTCACGGATACGGTCCGACAGCTCGCGCGTTGCCGCGCGGGTGAAGGTCATCACGAGGATTTCGGACGGCACCAGCGGGCGCAGGTAGCCCACTTCAGCGCCGCCGTGGCCCAGCACCAGCCGCAGGTAGAGCGCCGCGATGGTCCAGGTCTTGCCGGTGCCGGCACTGGCTTCGATAAGACGGCTGCCCCACAGCGGCAAGGTCAACGGATCGAGGTGTTGGCTCATGCACCCGCCCCTTCCGCCAGGGCAGCGTGCATCTCGACCACCACATGCGTGGCCGCCCAATCACGCAAAGGTCCGTAGAGGACCTCGGCGAACTCCTCGAAGCGACCATCGGCCGCCAACGTCTCGAAGTCCTGGAACACGCGCGCCAAGCAGGCTTCGCGGCCCTCGCCGTCGAGGAACATGCCGCCTTCATAAGCGGACTCGGGCTTGCCGCCGTCGAGGAACGCGAGGGCCGTGAGCGGCGCCACCGGCAGCGGCTGGCCCATGCCTTCGCGCCAGGCATCGAGCAGGTCGCGCAGCGTCGCCATCGCGCGGTCGGCCGGCATGGCCTGCACGGTGAGCGTCGCGTCGCGCCCGACGAGCACGCCCTGCACCGGCACGCCGCAGGCGCTGCCGACCAGCGTGTGGACCCAGGCACCGATCAGCTTGTCGACGCGCGGCGCGCCCTTGTCGGTGGCGAGGCGGCTGGCCTGCAGCGACAGCCACACCGGCGCGCCGGAGTCCATCGATGCCAGCCGCAGCCCGTCGAGCCAGTCGTCGAGCACCAGGCCTTCGTGCTCGAAGCGCAGCGGCTCCTTCACGCCCGCCACCGGATAGTCGTGGTGCAAGGTGCGCCAGCGCGCCAGCATCGGCCGCAGGGCACTGGCCAGTTCGCGCTCGGCACGCCCGCCCAGTTCGGCCATGGGCAGACGGCCGCTGCGGCGGATGCGCGCGAGCTGTGCGTCGATGCGGCGTTCTAGCGACCCGTCGACATCCGGCGCGCCAGCGTCGTCGAGCGCATCCAATGATTCGTCGAGCAAGCCATAGTGCGTGAGGCCGTCGAGCGCGAAGGTCTCGTGGTCTTCCATCACCTCCTCGCCTTCGCCGAAGACGACGGCGAGCTGGCGGCGGAAGAAGTCCTTGACCGGGTTCTTGAGGAAGCTGGTGAGTGCGGCCAGCGTGATCGGCACCGTGGTGTCGATGGCGGCAGGCGCACCGTCGGGCCACACGGCATCGCGTGGATCGGCTTCGCCAGGGACTTCATGCGCGCCGCGCCATTCGCGGGCGTGGGTGAAGAGCGATGTCGTCTCGTCGGCGGCTTCGGCGACCTCGAAATAGCGGCGACTGAAGGGCTGCAGCGGGTGCTCGGTGGTGCGCGCCTCGACCACGTCCTCTTGCCAGCCAGCAGCGAGGTAATCGCGCAACTGCGACACCAGCACCGACGGCGGCTGCTCGCTGTTGTCGCGCACGCTGCGGCCCGTCCAGCTGACGTAGAGCACGCGGCGCGCCGACAGCAGCGCTTCGAGCATCAGCTGCCGGTCGTCGTCGCGGCGCGAGCGGTCGCCGGGGCGGCGCTGGCCGGGCAGGCCCATCAGGTCGAAGTCGCTGCGCGGGCTGCTGCGCGGGTAGTCGCCGTCGTTCATGCCCAGCAGGCAGACGACCTCGAAGGGCACGGCGCGCATCGGCAGCAGCGTGCAGAACGTGACGCCGCCGGCGCGGAAGCGGCGGCTCAGCCCGGGCTCGTCGATGCCTTCGAGCCAGGCTTCGCGCAGCACGGCCAGCGGCACGGGTTCATCGAAGTCGGCGCTGTCGCAGGCCTCGAGCCAGGCGCCAAGGGCTTCCTGTGCGGCGGCCAGTGCCAAACGCTCGCGCTCGTCGGTCGGCGCCATGAAGGCGGCGAGCAAGGCGCGGGCGCGCTCGGCCCAGGCAGCCGGCGTGGCGTCGCTGGCGGTCTGCACCCACCAGGCGTTGAGCGCGTCTAGCAGGTCGGCCAGCGCACCGGCGACCGTTGCCTCCAGCCCGCCGACTTCAGCATAGGGCTCGATGCCGTCGAAGGCGCCCTCGTCGGCCTCGCCGTTCGCGTAGCCCAGCAGCATGCGCTGCAGGCCGAAGCGCCAGGTGTTCTGCTCGCCGCAGGCATCGAGCCCCAGCGCCGACCGGTGCGCCAGGTTCAGGCCCCAGCGCGCGCCGGCGCCCTCCATCCAGCGCGCCAGCAAGGGCAGCTCGTCGGCACCGATGCCGAAGCGCGCGGCCACCGCCGGCACGTCGAGCAGGTCGCGAATCTCCGTGAGGCCGCAGCGCTGTTGCGGCAGGCGCAGCAGCCATTCGAGCGCGACCAGCAGCGGGTTGTGGCCGCGCTCGTTCAGGTCGGCGATGTCGAAGGGAATGAAGCGCGCGTCGCCGCGCGGGTACTGGCCGAACACCGAGCGGATGGCCGGCGCGAAGGCGGCGATGTCGGGCACCATGACGACGATGTCGCGCGGCTGCAAAGGCGCGTCACCCGGCGGCGCAGCGAGCAATGCGAGCAACTGGTCGTGCAGGATCTCGACCTCGCGCTGCGCGCTGTGCGCGATGTGGAACACGACGGAGTGGTCGTCCGCATCGACCGGCGCATGCGGGTGCTCGGTCAGCGGCATCAGGTCGCGGATGGCCGCCTGCACCTGCTGCAGCAGCGTGCTTGCCGGCGCGTCGTCGAACAGGTCGATCCGGGCAATGCCGAAGCGTTCCTGCGCGGCCGCCGCGTCGTCGAAGGCATCGAGCTGGCGCACGAAGTCGCGGCCCTGCCGGCCCCAGGCGGCCAGCAGCGGATGGCCGTGCGCATGCATCTCTTCCAGCGGCACCGCTGCCAGATCGCGCGCCCCGCGCAGGGGGTGGCGACGGCGCTCCATGCGCAGCAGCTCGCGCCCTGCGATGATGTCGGCCCAGTGGTAGCGGCTCGGGTTGGGGATGGCCATCAGCACCTGCGTGTGGGCCGACAGCGCGGCCAGCGCCTGCAGCGTCTGCATCGGCACATGGGTCATGCCGAAGAGGATCACGCGGCGCGCGACCGGCGCGGCCAGCGGCGCGCCCGTGGTGAGCGTCGCGAGGAAGCGCTGGTGCAGCTGCGTGCGGGCCGCGCTGCGCGCGTCAGCGTCGAGCCCGGCCAGCACGTCGCGCCACAGCGCGGCCTGCCAGCGCTGGTCCTCGGGCAGCGGCAGGTCGTTGGCACCACCCAGGCCAGGCAGCACGTCGCGGCTGGCTTCCCAGGCGGCGAGCCAATCGCTGCGGTAGACCTGGTACTGGTCGTACAGATCGGCCAGCCGCTGTGCGAGCTGCAGGCGTCGGCCCAGGTCGCCGTCCCGCAGGAAACCGGCCAGCGGCGCGAAGCCCGGGCGCGGCGCGACCTCGGGCAGCAGGTGCATCAGCCGCCAGGTGAGCGCCTGCCGGTCGAGCGCCGAGCGCGCCGGCACCGCGTCGCGGCCCAGCACCTGGCGGTAGCTGCGCCACAGGAAGCGGGCAGGCAGCTCGACCCGCGTGGCAGCGCACACGCCGCTGCTCGCGGCCAGCGTCATCTTCAGCCATTCGGCCACGCCGTTGCTCTGCACCAGGAAGATCTCTTCCTCCAGCGGCTGCAGCGGATGGCGGCCGATCCATTCGAACAGCGCATCGCCCAGCAGTTCGGCGCGGTTGCCGTGCAGGACCAGGAGACCGGGCTGGAGAGGGATGGCGTTCATGCGCGGCGCGATAGCACTCAGCGCCGTCCGGCGGCGAGGTTCGCCAGGCGGTCGTAGCCGCTCATTTCCAGGAAGCCCTGCCCCTCGCCGCTGCCGCTCACGCGCACCGGCCCTTCCCAGTAGACGTTGGCCGTGGTCTGGCGCGCGTCGAACTCGCCGTCGGGGTAGAAGGGTTTCACGTCGTAGGTGCCCGAAGGCAGGCGCAAGCGCCACTCGACGGTGTAGGGAATCTGCGTGGCCGGGCTGGTCCAGCGCGCACCGGGCGTGATCTCGATGTCCTCGGCCTTCAGCGGCACGGCGCCCTTGTCGTCGGACACGGTGCCGGCCGTCATGACCTGGCGACCCTCGGCGTCGAACAGCTGGTAGACCATCACGTCGGAACCGTTCGCCAGATGCAGCGCGAACCAGTTCCAGCCCAGCTGCGTGGCGTCGAACTCGCCCCACTGGTGGTCGAACCAGACGGGGCCGCTCACCGGCACGGTCTTGCCGCCGACCTTGAGGTTGCCCTTGGCGGTGATGCGCGGGCGCGAATAGTAGTAGCTGATGCCGGCCTGGCCGAAATCGAGCAGGCCGGGCGTCTTCGAGCCGGCGGCGCGGTGGGCGACCACCGGGCCCGCCTCCTGCAGATCGAGCGAGATCGCCATGTCGTCGGACGCGGTGCGCACCGTGTGCGACGGCCCGGCCGCCGCCACGTGCCAGCGGCCCTGCCTGAAGTCGAAGCCGTTGGTCACCGTCAGCGCGGGCACGCCACCGGTGCGGGTCTGGCTTTCGTAGCGCTTGCCGGTCTGCAGGTCGGTCACCGCCGCATGCATGGCCGTGTGCTTGACCAGGCCAGTGGCCACGAACACCGCGACGTGGAAGGCATAGCGCTCGCCGACCGCCCCCTCGAGGATGCCGTTGTAGTACCACCATTCCATCGCGGAGCCATGCGCCGCGGCGTCGGCCGGCAGGTTGAGCGGCGGCAGCGACGCGGTGCGCTCGGTCGGCGCGCCGTCGTCGACGATGGGCGCCCGCGCGGCACGACCGGGCAGCGCATCAGGCATCCAGGCCACGACCAGCGCCGCTGCGGCGGCGATCAGGACACCGACGCCCAGCAGCAGATAGCGCCGCGCGGCACGGCGGCGGCGTTGTTCCTTGCGGTAGGCGGGTGAAAGCGCCTGATTGGCGCTGGCGGAAAAGTCATCGGGCATCGAGGCGGCCTGGGAGGGTCATGCGGTGGGCGTCGAGCCTAGCATTGGCTCCGCACCACCGCCAGCGAAGGCGACAGCCGCTCGCCCGTGACAGATCCGTGACTGTCACGAGCGGAATGTGCGTTCAGCCGCCCGTGAGCACGTCGCCCGCATCGCCGCCACGCCGTGCCCAGGCGGTGGAACGGCGCTCGATCAGGTCCGCGATCGCGTACATCACGATCCCCAGAACCGCCACCACCAGCAGCGCCGCGAACACCAGCGGCACGCGAAACGACGAGCTCGCGTTGAGCAGCAAATAGCCGATGCCCGCGTTGCTGGCCACCATTTCCGACACGACCGATCCGACGAATGCCAGCGTGATCGCCACCTTGAGCGAGGCGAACAGGTAGGGCAGCGAGCGCGGCAGCGCCACCTTGCGCAGGATCACCATGCGTCGCGCACCGAGCGAGCGCAGCACATCGGCCAGTTCGGGCTCGAGCGTCGCGATGCCGGTCGCCACATTGACAGCGATCGGAAAAAAGGCCGTGAGAAAGGCACACAGCACCGCGGGCACCGTGCCGATGCCGAACCACATCACCAGCACCGGCACCACGGCCACCTTGGGGATGGAATTGAAGCCGATCATCAGCGGATTGATGGCCCGGTAGATGGCCGGACTGGCGCCCACCAGCGCGCCCAGCAACAGCCCGAAGACGAGCGCGAGGAGGAAACCGATGACGGTGGTGTAGAGCGTCTGCAAAGCCCCCTCGACGATGGCAGGCCAGAACTCGACCATGGCGCGCATGGCCGCCGATGGCGACGGCAGCACCATCTCGGGCACCGAGAAGGCACGACAGGCCGCCTCCCAGAGCAGGAACATGCCGGCAGCGGTCAGCCAGGGGCTCATTGCGTGGCGAAACCGGCGTGGCGTCATGCGTCGACCTCCTGCGCGTGGCCCACATGCGCACGCAGATTCGCCACCTCGTCGGCGAAGCGCGCCGTGTAGCGGTCCTGTGCGGTGCGGTGGCAGTCCATCGGCACGTCGCGGCTGTGGACGATGCGGCCCGGGCGCTGCGAAAACACATGCACCGTGTCGGCCAGATAGGTCGCCTCGGTGAGGTCGTGCGTCACCAGCACGACGGTGAAGCGCCGCTCGGTCCACAGCGCCTTCAGCGTGTCCCAGAGTTCCTCGCGGGTGAAGGCGTCGAGGGCGCCGAAGGGCTCGTCGAGCAGCAGCAGGTCGGGCTCGTGGATGAGCGAGCGGCACAGCGACACGCGCTGCTGCATGCCGCCCGACAGCTGCCAGGGAAACCGGTCGGCCACGTTGCGCAGCCCGACTTTCTGGAACAGCGCCAGCGCGCGTTCCTTGTGGCGCGGCAGATCGCGGCGGAATGTATGGCAATGCGGCTCGACGATCTCCAACGGCAGCAGCACGTTTGACAGGCTGGTGCGCCACGGCAGCAGCGCCGGGCTCTGGAAGGCCATGCCGACGATCTTCAGTGGCCGATCGACTTCGCGGCCACCGACCAGCACGCCCCCGGCGCTCGGCATGCGCAACCCGCTGATCAGCTTCAGCATGGTCGACTTGCCGCAGCCCGACGGGCCGACCAGCGCGACGAATTCGCCGCGTCGCACGCGAAGGTCGATGCCCTGCAGCGCCAGCAGGCCGTCATCGCCATCGCCGTAGCGCAGGTCGACACCCCGGATGTCCACCAGCGTGTCGCCGCCGCTCTGCGCCTGGGCGGTCATCACTTGGGAAGCATCAGCTTGTCGCGCGCAGGCAGGTAGCGGTCGGTGTACACCTCGCCGACGGGTGGTGGCGGGATGTCGAACGCGGCAGCCACGTCCTGTACCGACTTCGCCAGGCGCACCGGATCGATCTTGCTCATGCCGTTCTCGCGCACCCAGGGCGTGGCGATCGACCAGCCGATCGACAGCTGCATGCGTTCCATCTCGACCTTCTTGTCGGTCAGCTTCTCGCGCTTGGCCAACGCGTCGATGGCGGCGGCGGGCGACTTCATGCTCTGCGCGATGCCGTCGGCCAAGCAGCCGATGAAGGCGGTGACCGCCGCGGCGTTGGCCGCCGCGAAGGCCGGCTTCACGAGCAGCGTGCTGCCGTAAAGCGAGGCGCCGTAGTCCGGAAAGCGCAGCATCACCACGTCGTCCTTGGGCACACCCGCGGCGCGCACGCCCATGTAGCCGGTGAAAGACGCGCCGCTGATCGCGTCGGCGTTCTTGCGCGCCAGCATGCTCTCGCGCAGCTCCGGCGACACGTTCATCCACTTGACCGACGCGGGGTCGAAATCGTTGGCCTTGGCCAGCACGGGAAAGAGTCGGCGCGATGCGTCGCCCGGCGGCGCGGCGATGGTCTTGCCGACCAGATCGGCCGGCTTGGCGATGCCGTTGCCCTTGCGGCTGATGATCGACAGCGAGGCCCCGTCGTAGATCATGAAGATGGCGATCAGCTTGCTGTCGGGCTGGCGCGCGTTGTATTCCATCATCGCGTTGATGTCCGCGAAGCCGATGTCGTAGGCGCCCGTCGCCACCTTGGTGATGGTGTCGCCCGAACCGAATCCGCGGTCGGTCAAGACGTCGAGCCCGGCGCGCGTGTAGCAGCCGTTTTCGTACGGCATGAGGAACGGGGCCTGCGGCCCCTGGAAGGCCCAGTCGGCCGCGAAACGCAGCTTGGTCGCGCTCTGCGCCAGGGCGCTGGCGCCCAGGGTGACGAGCGCGGCGGTGACGCCCGCGCGACGGATGACGCGATAAGCAGAATTTGAAGTCATGAACTCACCTGGGGGGGAATGGAAAGGAAGGGGGCCGCCACGCCATCGCCTGCGGCTTCGACGAACAGCGCCACGTCGGGCTGATAGACGCCGCGGCCGATCAGCCCGTGCGTGCCTTGGCGGTCGAGAATGGCGAGGTCGACCTGAGGTGCCACGCCGCTTGCCGCTACGCGCGCAATGTCGACCAAGCCCGTGGCCGGGTCGACCACCGCAGCGCGCTGTGCCGCCAGTGCGCCGGGCAGCACATGCCGCCATTCGTCCTGCAGCGCAGGTGCCGCGGCCAGCGCCTGGCCGCCGAGTCCGCAGAAATCGATGACGGCGCTGTCGCCGATGGCGCCCAGCGCCTCGCTGTCGGCATGGCCGGGCAGGCGCGTGCCCATCGGCGGCGTGGCCGGGCGCCGGTGCCAGCGGCTGTCGCCCTGCATGCGCAGCCCGAAATCGATGCCATTGCCGCCAACGGCAGCCAGCCCGTGCGTGGCGCGGCGCAGCCGCCAGCACGCCGCTGCCATCAGGATGGTCAGCACGAAGCCGGGGTTGGCCTGCAGTGCGGCTCGGTCGTCGGCGGCAAGGTCGGCAACGGCTTCGACCAGCGCCGCGTTGGCCGCTCCGGTGCGCGCGTGGCATTCGTCGCCCTGCTTGAGTGCCTGCACGACGATCGATGACAGCGCGACAGGCTGCGCCCGCAGCAGCGGTGCGAGCCGCTGCAGGCCGAAATCGACGATCGCGGCAAGACGCGAGCGCGCCTCCGGCGCTTGCGTGCCGAAGCGAAGGGCCGGCGGCGGCCCCTCGACCAGCGGCGCCCATGCGACGTGGCTCGCATCGCCGACCACGGCCATCGGCATCGAGGCCGAAACGACCTGCGCCAGCGGCGTGACCACGCCGTGGTCTTGCGCAGGACGAAGCTCAACCGCGCCGGTCGACAGCATGGCGCGCGCATGCGCCTCGTCGGCGGCCACCCCTTCGAACAACAGCGCCTGCACGCAGGCGTTGTGAACGGCACGTGGAACCTCGCCTTCGAACGGCGGACCGGCGTGCAACAGCACCGTCGGGCCCAGGTCGGGCAACGCGTCGCGCCGCAACACCACGTCCCGCAGGCTGGCACCTTCGAAGGGTCGCGCCCAGGATGCGGCATCGACCGCCTGCGGCGACCCAGGTAATGAGGAAGTCACAGCCGGCACTCCGTCAGGCCGCTTGCGCCACGGGCAGGATCGATGCGACAGCATCGAAGCGCTCGCCTGCGCGCAGGCAGAAGGCGGGCGTGAGCAGGCGGTCGGTCGTGACGGCTGTGCCTTCGTTGTCGTGCAAGGTCCAGCGGCCGCGCTGGTCGTTCAGCACGCTCACGTCGGCCTCGCCGCCGACCCGCAGGCTGCCGAGCGTGTCTTCCATGCCGATCATGCGGGCCGCATTCACCGTGACCATCGGCACCACCTGCTCGATCGTCAGCCCCAGTGCCAGCATGCTCGTCATCGCCGACACCAAGCTGAATCGGATGCGCCCCTTGAACATGTGGTCTTCCTCGTCCGGGTGCGAGTCCGGTGTGCCGGGCGGCGCCGGCACCGTGGTGTTGTAGCCGTGCATGTCGGCACCGAGGGTGTCGGGCATCACGCCGTAATCCAGCACGATGCGCGCCGTGCGGTAGCTGAAGTGCGAACCATGGCCCACGTCGATCTTCAAGCCGCGCGCGACCGCTTCCTTCACCAGCGGATGGAGCTTCCCGTCGAGTTCGACGAACCCGCCCGGGTGCCGGCTGAAAGGATGCGCCAGCACATCGCCCGGCTTGAGCATGTCGACGACCTGGTTGAAGATCGAGTCGGGGTCGACGGCCAGCCCGCCCTCCTCCGGCTTCGGCCAGAGCTGACCGAAATGGATGTAGACGGGCAGCTCCGCCTCGCGGCCCATGCGGGCGGCCAGCCGCATCACGTCGACACCCCAGCGCGCGAAGCCGCCGATCTCGGCATGCGCCTTCAGCCCGCGGACCAGATCGCGGTTGCTGCGTGCGGCCTTCACCGCCGCGTCGACGTCAAGACAGTCCGGGCGGTACAGCTCGGGGTAATAGTGGCCCTCGAGCCCGCCCACCAGGTAGCAGGACATGAAAGCCACCACGCGCGACTTGGCAGTGGCCACGACGTAGTCGCGAAACCCCGGCAAGGTGATCGAACTCGGCCCGCCCTGGTCGACCAGAGTGGTCACGCCGGAATGCACGCCGCACAGGTCGGCGTTCATCCCGAAGCGACCGGTCACGCCCTGGTAGACGTGTGCGTGGGTGTCGATCAGCCCCGGGAGCACGAGTTGCCCACGACAGTCGACCATCTCGGTATCGGCCGGTGCACTGGCCGACAGGTCCGGTCCGACCGCCGCAATGCGCGTGCCCGCCACCAGCACATCCATGATGCCGTTGCGCTGGTTGGCGGGATCGATCACGCAGCCGCCTTTGAGCAGAATGTTCGTCATTTCCTTGGTCGTTCCGAATGGGTTCTGTTGAGTGAGATAGGTGGCATGCCGCATGTTTCGTGCCACCCCCTTGACCGGACCGTCCGGCAGCAGATGCGCGGCATGCCCGCTAAACTGGCGCGCAGCCCCACCCTTCCGCGGGGCCGGGATGCGGCCCCTGCCGCGCAACGCTGCGCACGTGTTCAGATGACCGAGAAAACCAAGAGCAAGACCATCCAGGTGGAACTCCAGGCCGCACAGGAACGCTCGATGCTGTTCGCACGCCCGGGCTTCCTGATCCGCCGGCTGCATCAGATCCACAGCGGCCTCTTCACCGAAGAAACCAAGGCTTTCAACATCACACCTGTGCAGTACAGCCTGCTGACTGCACTTGCGGAGCATGGCGAGATGGACCAGAACACCCTGGCCATGGAGATCGGCCTCGAGCGCACCACCGTCGCCGAGGTGCTGCCCCGCCTGGAAAGCCGTGAGTTCATCGAGCGCAACCAGTCGGCGCAGGACAAGCGCGTGAAGCTGGTCAAACTCAGTCGCGCAGGCAAGGCGATGGTTCGCCGCATGGAAGCCGCAGCCCAGCGCGCCCACGACCGGACCATCGAACACCTGCCTGCGGCGGAGCGGCAGCTGTTCATGCTGCAGCTGATCCGGCTGGTGGAAGCGAACAACCACAAGAGCGTGGCGCCCCTGCGGCTGCGCTGAGCCTGGCCAGGGGATGGGGGCGCGGCCTCCCCGATTCGTCATCTCTGCCCTACGGAGTTCTTCCTATGAATAGGTGGCATGCCCCATTAATGCGCGGCATGCCACCGATACGGTGCATCACGCACGGCACCAGATCCCCACGGACGCTTGCTCGATCGTAAGTTTCACGCGCAGACCTGCTTGTTGTCCTGGCTATTGACGCAACGCAAGGACAAGACACACCGCAAGCTGCTAGTGGCATGGACGTTGCTTGAAAGCCCACAGGTCCGCGGCATTTCTGCCACGGGTTTCCGTCACCGGAGGTCTCATGGGTCTGGAAGGTTCTGTCGCCATCGTCACGGGCGCTGCCATCGGCATCGGCTTCGCCGCGGCTGAGCGCCTGGCCGAACGTGGCGCGCGGGTCGTCATCGCCGACCGCAGCGGCGCCGAAGAAGCCGCCGCCAGGCTGGCAGCGCGCGACCTCCAGGTGACGGGCGTCGCACTCGACGTCTCGTCACCCGAACAAGTAAGTGCCGCCGTGCAGGCCACCGAATCGCGCCACGGCCGCATCGATGTGCTGGTGAACAACGCCGGCATCTACTCCACCCTCGAACCCAAGGCTTTCGAGCAGCTGACGCCGCAGGAGTGGCGCCAGGTGTTCGACGTCAACGTGATCGGCGTGTTCCTGATGTGCCAGGCGGTGCTGCCGGCCTTCCAGCGCGCCGGGGGTGGCCGCATCGTCAACATCTCTTCGGGCGTCGCCTTCAAGGGCAACCCCTGGATGGCGCACTACGTCGCCAGCAAGGGTGCCGTGATCTCGCTGACGCGTGCGCTCGCCACCGAACTCGGCCGCTACCAGATCCTCGTCAATAGCGTGGCGCCGGGCTTCACGCTGAGCGACGGCGTTCACCGCAACCCCACGCTGGTCGAAGGCGTGCGCGAGCCGTCGATGCGCAACCGGGTGCTCGCCCGGGACATGACCCCGGCCGACCTGGTGGGCGCCATCGAGTTCTTCGCCGACGCACAGTCGGCCTTCATCACCGGCCAGACGCTGGTGGTCGACGGCGGCGCGTACTTCCACTGATGCCCGAGTCCGCCGACATGCCCGACACCACCATTCCCGTGATCGACCTTGCACCGGCGCTGCAGGGCACCCGCGCCGAGCGCCTGCGCGTCGCGCGCGAGATCGAGGCCGCGTGCACCGACATCGGCTTCTTCACGATCACCGGCCATGGTGTGCCGCTCGCGCTGATCGACACGCTGCGCGGCCACGCCAGCACCTTCTTCAATCTGCCGCTGGACGAGAAGCGCCGCGCCGAGCCCGAGAAGGTCACGGTGCCGCGCGGCTACCGCGCGCTGGGCTTCGACGCGCTGTCGCGCGGCAATGCCGGCGACGCGCCGGGCGACCTGAAGGAGTACTACCACTTCGGCCGCGAAAGCTGGCCCGACACGCCCTACTACACCAGCGAGACGGGCCAGCGCTATTTCATCCCGAACCGCTGGCCGGTGCGGCCCGACGGCTTCGCCACGGCGGCCGCCGTGTACTACGCCGAGATGGAACGGCTCACCGGCCAGATGATGTCGCTCGCCGCCTTGGCGCTGGGCCTCGATGAAGATTTCTTCGAGGACAAGATCGACCGGCACATCACCGCCATGCGCCTGAACTTCTACCCGGCGCAACAGGAGGCGCCGCTGGCCGGCCAGATGCGCGCCGGCCCACACACCGACTATGGCCTGCTGACCATCCTCAACGGCGAGAACACGCCCGGCGGGCTCGAGGTGCAGACGCGCGGCGGGCAGTGGCTGCGCGTCGAGACCGCCCCCGACACCTTCGTCGTGAACATCGGCGACCTGCTGATGCGCTGGACCAACGACCGCTGGGTGTCCAACGTGCACCGCGTCGTCAACCCGCCGCCAGGCAGCGGCCCGGCGGCGCAGCGCATCTCGCTCGCCTTCTTCCACCACCCCAACTACGACGCGCTGGTCGAGTGCATCGCGCCCGAAGGCCAGGCGAAGTACCCGCCGGTGTTGTCGGGGGAGTACCGCGACCAGCAGTACCGGCGCACGCGCGTCTGAGCGCGTCGTCACCGATCACCAAAGGCATCAATATGTGGCACACCCCACTTCTCCAAAGGAGCGACCGATGAACGCTCGCACCCCGCCAGCCGGCCTCGTGCTGCCGGCCGACGCTGACCAGGGCATCGGTGGCACGCCGCGCCGCAAGGAAGATCGCCGCTTGCTGCTCGGCCGCGGCCAGTACGTGGGCGACATCCGCATGCCCGACATGCTCGACGTGGCCTTCGTCCGCTCGCCCGTGGCACACGCGCGGCTGGGTCGCATCGACAAGCCCGAGGGGCTGGCGCAGATGGTCTACACGATGGACGACCTGCACGGCGTGCAGCCGATCCTCGCCGCGTCCTCGCTCCCCGGCTTCAAGCGCTCGGTGCAGCATCCGCTGGCCATGGGCAAAGTGCGCTTCGTCGGTGAGCTGGTGGCGGCCTGCGTGGCGCCGACCCGCGCCCGTGCGGAGGACATCGCCGCGCAGGTGATGGTCGACTACCTCGACCTGCCGGTGCTGGCCAGCATGGAAGGCGCCGTCGATTCGGCCACGCGAGTGCACGACGAATGGAGCGACAACGTCTTCGCCGAGACGAACACCGAGCGCGGCGCCGCGGTGCCGGGCGCCCCGGCCACCCGCACCGTGCGTCGCCAGTTGCGCACCTCGCGCCAATGCATGATGCCACTCGAAGGCCGCGCCGTGCTGTGCTGGTGGGACCACCGGCTCGACCAGCTGGTGATGTATTCCGCCGCGCAGGTGCCGCACATCAACCGCACCGGCCTGGCCGAGTGCCTGGGCCTCGACCAGGGCCAGATCCGTGTGGTGTCGCCCGACGTCGGCGGTGGCTTCGGCTACAAGGGCCTGCTGCTGCCCGAAGAGATCTGCTGCGCCTGGCTGGCGCGCCACCTGCGCCGCCCGGTGCGCTGGCTGGAAGACCGACGCGAGCAGCTCGGCGCCAACGCCAACTGCCGCGAACACGCCTACGACATCGCGGTCGAGGTCGAAGCCGACGGCCGGCTGGTCGGCATCGAATGCGACGCCATGGTCGACTCCGGCGCGTACTCGTCGTACCCCTTCAGCGCCTGCCTCGAGGCCGCACAGATCGGCTCGATCCTGCCGGGCCCGTACATGATGGACCGCTTCGTCTGCCGCACCCGCTCGGTCGCGACCAACAAGCCGCCCATCCTGCCGTACCGCGGCGTGGCGCGCACCGGCGTGTGCTTCGCGATCGAGCTGATGCTCGACGCGGCCGCGCGCGAGCTTGGCATCGAACCGTACGAACTGCGCGCCCGCAGCCTGGTGCCGGCCTCGGCCATGCCGTACACCAACATCACGAACAAGTACTTCGACTCGGGCGACTACCTCGCCGCGATGACGAAGGCCGTCGAGGCGCTGGGCTGGCAGGCCTGGCGCGAGCGGCAGGCGACCGCGCCGGCAGGCAAGCGCATCGGCCTCGGCCTCGCGGTGTTCTGCGAGCAGGGCGCGCATGGCACCTCGGTCTACCACGGTTGGGGCATTCCGATGGTGCCGGGCTACGAGCAGTGCGCCGCGCGCTTCACGCCGGACGGCATTCTGGAGATCCGCCTCGGTGTGCATTCGCACGGCCAGGGCATGGAAACGTCGATGGCACAGGTGGCCCACACGGTGCTCGGCATCGACATCGACCGAGTTCGCGTGCAGCACGGCGACACCGCCAACTCGCCCTACTCCACCGGCACCTGGGGCTCGCGCTGCGCCGTGATGGCGGGCGGCGCGGTGGGCACGGCCTGCCAGGCGCTGGCGGCACGGATGACCGAGATCGCCGCCGCGCTGCTGGGCGTGCCGGCTGCATCGCTGCGGGTCGATGGCGGACGCATCGGCGTACCCGATTCGCCGGGCCTGACGCTCGACGAGATCGCGCGTACCTGGTACCGCGCGCCGCAGAAGATTCCGCTGGGCATCGACCCGTCGGGCCTCGAAGTCGTAGTCGGCTACAAGACCGCGCCCGACACCGGCACCTTCAGCTACGCCTGCCATGCCTGCGCGGTCGAGGTCAACGTCGCCACCGGTCGCGTGACGCTGCTCGACTATGCGATCTGCGAGGACGGCGGTGTGCTGCTCAACCCGCAGATCGTCGAAGGCCAGCTGATCGGTGGCCTGGCACAGGGCATCGGCACCGCGCTGTACGAAGAGATGCCTTTTGATGGCGAAGGCCAGCCGCTGGCCTCGACCCTGGCCGACTACCTGATGCCCGGCGCTGGCGAAATGCCGCCGTTGAAGATCATCCACATGGAGACGCCGAGCCCGCTCACGCTGTTCGGCCAGAAGGGCATCGGCGAAGGCGGCGCCATCGCGCCGCCGGCGGCCATCGTCAACGCGGTCAACGACGCGCTGCATGCGCTGGGTGCCGAGCTCACCGAATGCCCCGCCAGCCCCGAGCGCGTGCTGCGCGCGTTGGCGGCCGCGCGCACCGGAGCGCTCGCATGAAGGCCGTCGCCTATGCCGTCGAGGCCGCCGCATCGGTCGATGCTGCGACGCTGGCGCTGCGCGCGGGCGGCTGGGGCTGCAAGCCGATCGCCGGTGGCCAGTCGCTGGGCGCGATGCTCAACCTGCGCCTAGTCCAGCCCGAGACGCTGGTCGACCTCGACGGCATCAGTGAACTACGCGACGTGAAGGAGGCCGGCGACCACGTCTTCTTCGGCGCCATGACGACCCACGCCGCCATCGAAGACGGCCGCGTGCCAGACCCGAGCGGCGGCCTGATGCCCTTCGTGGCCCGCAGCATCGCCTACCGCGCCGTGCGCAACCGCGGAACGATCGGTGGCAGCCTGTGCCATGCCGACCCGGCCGCCGACTGGGTGGCCTGCCTGCCGCTGCTCGGCGCCACGGTGGTCGTGGCCGGTGCAGAGGGTCGACGCGACATCCCTGCGGCCAGCTTCATGACCAGCGCCTTCGAGACCCAGCTGGCCGAAGGCGAATTGCTCATCGGCGTGCGCGTGCCGCGCCGCTCGCCAGCCGCGCACTGGTCGTACCGCAAGTTCTGCCGCAAGACCGGCGAGTTCTCCCACGCCACGGTCGGTGCGCTGATCGATCCGGCCGACGGCACGGAGCGGATCGTGCTGGGCGCGCTCGACGGCGCGCCGCGCGTCTTCGAAGGCGCCGGCCTGCTGCGCGAACTCTCTGCCGATAGGGCACGGCGCCAAGCACTGCTGGACGGCGCCGGCCGCGGCCTCGACGACACCCGCCGCGCGCTGCTGGCCGAGATGCTGCGGCTTGCACTCAACGACATGGAAACTCCCCGATGACGGTTGCCAACCTCGAATTCCCCGCGGTGCGCGAAGCGCGCATCACGCTCGACGTCAATGGCCGCGCGTACGCGATGACGGTCGAGCCCCGCACCCACCTGGCCGACGCGCTGCGCGAGCAGTGCGGGTTGACGGCCACGCACCTGGGCTGCGAGCACGGCGTGTGCGGCGCCTGCACGGTGGAGGTCGACGGCGCGCCGCAACGCGCGTGCCTGCAATCAGCGACGCGCTTCGCCGGCAAGCGGGTGCGCACGCTCGAGGCCTTCGACGACGACGCCGTGATGGCGCAACTGCGCGATGCCTTCTCGGCCGAGCATGCCCTGCAGTGCGGCTATTGCACGCCCGGCATGCTCATGACCGCGCGCGACATCGTGCTGCGACTGCCGCAGGCCGACGAGCAACGCATCCGCGACGAACTGGCGGGCAACCTGTGCCGCTGCACCGGCTATGCCGGCATCGTGAAGGCCATCCAGCGCGTGCTCCACGCGCGTGGCGACACCGAAGGGCTCCGCCATGCAGCTTGAGCAAGCCTTCACGCTCGCCGCCCCGCTCGAACCGGTCTGGACAGCCTTTCACGATGTCGAACTGCTCGTCGATTGCCTGCCAGGCGCCTCGATCGACCCGGCCGGCACGCCGGCCGACGCGCAGAGCGTGCCGCTGCTCTTCAAGGTGAAGCTGGGCCCGATCGCCGCGGCCTTCGCCGGCCAGGGCCGCATCGCGCTCGACGACACCGCACGCACCGGCAGCTTCGCCGGCAGCGCGGTCGACACCCGTACCAGCAGCCGCATCAAGGGCGAGGCCCGTTTCTCGGTGCAGCCCGACGCGGCCGACGCGCAGTCTACCCGGGTCGCGCTGACGGTCGACTTCACCATCACCGGTGCCCTCGCGCAGTTCAGCCGCGAAGGCATCGTGCGCGCGCTCGCCGACCAGCTGAGCCGGCAGTTCGCCGAGCAGTTGCAGGCACGGTTGCCACAGTCCGCGCCTTCCGTTGCGGAGGCGCCCGCAGGCGACGGCGCCGCCGGCCACGCGCCATCGGCCCCTGCCGCCGCTCCGGCATCTCACGCCAACGACAACGCCATCGACCTGTGGAGTCTGCTCAAGGCATGGCTGCGCAGCGTGTGGCCGGGCGCCTCCCGGCCCTGAGCGCCGCGATTCCTTCCGACCGCATTCCCCTTCCCTGTTTCTCCCCACCTCTCCAAGGAAATCAACCATGTGGATCCGTACCAAGACCTGGGCCGCCATCGCCGGCGCCACCGCCTTCACGACGTTGACCGCGTTGTCCGCGCATGCGCAAGACACGATCAAGATCGGCGTCTCGGAGCCACTCACCGGCGCGGTCGCCGCCTCTGGCAACTACGTGACCAACGGCGCGCGCATCGCGGCGGACGTGATCAACAAGAAAGGCGGCGTGCTCGGCAAACAGATCGAGCTGGTCATCGAGGACAACAAGTCGAACCCGCGTGAAGCGGTCAACTCCGCCGAGAAGCTGATCCTCAAGGACAAGGTGCCGGTGATGATGGGCGCCTGGAGTTCGACCTTCACGCTGGCCGTGATGCCCAAGCTGATGGAGTACGGCGTGCCGATGGTGGTCGAGACCGCCTCGTCCGGCAAGATCACCACCTCGGGCAACCCGTGGATCTTCCGCACCAGCCCGACCTCTGCCATGGAGGCACTGGCCTTCGGCAAGCAGCTGGCGTCGTTTAGCCCGGCGATCAAGAAGGTGGACTTCCTGTCGGTCAACAACGACTGGGGCCTGGGCGCTGCGGCCGAGTTCAAGAAGATGCTGGAGTCCAAGGGCATCTCCGTGGGCCGCACCGAAACGATGGCGCCCGACGCGACCGATCTGTCGGCGCAGCTCGCAGCGCTCAAGGGCACCGGCTCCGACACGCTGATCGTCACCTCGGGCATCGAGCAGCTCACCCTCGCCATCCGCCAGGCGGGCGAGCAGCGTCTCGGCCAACGCCTGATCACCACCGGTGGTTCGTTCCCCGAGCCGCTGCTGAAGACGCCGGGCCCCAAGGGCTACGCCAGCCAGCACCTGCTGTTCTTCGCACCGTGGGCCGTCGAACGCGCCAAGTACCCGGAGGTGGCCAAGGGCTTCGTCGATGGCTGGAACGCACGCAAGCTCGACTTCGCCGGCCAGACCGAAGGCTTTCGCGGCTACGACGCGATCCTGACCATCGCCGAGGCGATCAAGATCGCCGGCAAGGCCGAGCCGACCGCCATCCGCGATGCGCTGTGGAAGGTCAAGCTCAAGGGCGTGAACGGCGACATCGCCTTCGGCAAGGAAGGCCCTGCCGGCCAGGAGAGCGGCCAGGCCGAGCCGAACATCTACGTCGTCGAACTCAAGGACGGCGCGGTCAGCGTCAAGTAAACGCAACCCACCGGGCCCTTGGCGGCCCGGTCGCTCGGACACGGACACATACGGTGGATCAATTCCTTCAACATCTGCTCAACGGGCTCGTGCTCGGGGCCACGTACGCGCTGCTGGGCATCGGCCTGACGCTGATCTTCGGCATCATGCGGGTCGTCAATTTCGCGCACGGCGAGCTCTACGCGCTGGGCGGCTACGTCGCCTACGCCGCCGTGTCGGTGTTCGACCTCAACTATTTCGGCTCGCTGATCCTGGCGGCGATCGCCGGCATGCTCGTCGGCGCGCTGATCGAGTACGTGCTGCTGCGCCGGCGTGACCTGGGGTCCATCGACGAGGTGATGCTGATCATGATCGGCACCATGCTCATCATGCAGAACACCGAGCTGCTGGCCTGGGGCGGCGTCGCCAAGGCCGTGCCCTCGCCGTTCTCGCAGGAGCCGCTGGTGTGGGGCGAGGTGTCGGTGTCGCCGATCCGCCTGTTCGTTCTATGCACAGCGCTGTTTCTGCTGGCGGTGTTCTACATGCTCATCGAGCGCTCGCGCTTCGGCCTGGCCATGCGCGCCACCTTCCAGGACCGCGATGCGGCACGCATCGTCGGCGTCGACGTGTCGCGCATCTACACGGCGACCTTCGCGCTCGGCTCCTCCCTGGCGGCCGTCGCCGGAGCGTTGCTGGCGCCGGTGTTCGTCGTCAGTCCCACGATGGGCGACCTGGCGAACCTGAAGGCTTTCGCCATCGTGATCCTCGGCGGGCTCGGCAACCTGGGCGGCGCGGCGCTCGGTGGCTTCGCGCTCGCGCTGGTCGAAGAGTTCGGCGCCGGCTACATCTCCACCGCCTACCGCGACGCGATCGGCTTCCTCGTGATCCTGCTCGTCATGATCGTTCGTCCACAAGGCCTCTTCGCCGGCAAGGAGCGGGTCGGATGAGCCGTCAGAAACAACTCGGCTTCGCGGCCAGCGTCGCCGCGCTCGCGGTGCTGCCCCTGCTGTGGCCCGACCCGTACATGCTGTCGGTGGTGGCCTCCTGCGGCATCTTCATCATCGCGGCGATCAGCCTCAACCTGCTGCTGGGCTTCACCGGCCAGCTGAGCCTGGGGCATGTCGCGTTCTTCGGCATTGGCGCCTACACCAGCGCGCTGATGTCGCTGGGTTTCGACGTTGATCTGCTGGGCACCGGCACC
The DNA here is from genome assembly GCF_051216715.1 of Variovorax restrictus. Taxonomy (NCBI): domain Bacteria; kingdom Pseudomonadati; phylum Pseudomonadota; class Betaproteobacteria; order Burkholderiales; family Comamonadaceae; genus Variovorax; species Variovorax restrictus. Next base: position 2,272,177 of record NZ_JBPJZH010000001.1, on the reverse strand, counting down.
CCTTGGGTGGTCGCGCCCAAGCCGGTGTGGCTGGCCTTCGCCAGCGGCATCGTGGTGGCGGGGCTGTTCGGCTGGCTGGTCAGCCGCATCGCCTTCCGGGTGCGCGGCGCCTACTTCGTGATCGTGACCATCAGCTTCGCGCAGGTGATGCGCATGGTCGCGCTCAACTGGGTCGACCTGACCGAAGGCCCGATGGCGCTCAACAACATCCCGCCCCTCACGCTGTGGCTGCCGGGCACCGGCACGCTGCCGATCGCGACCAAGGCATCGATCTACTGGCTGGTGCTTGCGGCCGCGGTGGCGGCCTACCTGCTGGTGGCCGCGCTGGTCACCAGCCGACTCGGCCGCGCCATGATCGCGCTGCGCGAGAACGAGACGCTGGCGCGCTCCATCGGCATCGACGTGACGCGCTTTCTGCGCATCGCTGCCATCGGCGCGGCCGGCATCGCTGGCGCGGCGGGCGGGCTGTATGCGCACACGGTGCGCATCATCGACCCCGACGTCTTCATGTTCATGTTCACCGTCACGATGGTCATCATGGTCATCGTGGGCGGCAAGGGCACGCTGGCCGGCCCGGTGATCGGCGGGCTGCTCTTCGGATTGCTGCCGGAAGTGCTACGCGGCGTGCTGGCGCCCGAGGCGCAATGGATCATCTACGGCGCGCTGATGATCCTCGTGCTCATCTTTCTGCCCAAGGGCATCGTGCCCGCAGCCGGGACGCTGAAGCGCCGGCTCGCGGCGCGGCGCACGCCCAAGGCCACGCGCGTCTCCACCGCAGAGAGCGAGCCGGCATGAGCACCCCTGTTCTGACGCTGTCCAACGTCACCATGCAGATCGCCGGCCTCACCGCCGTCGACCAGCTCAGCTTCTCGGTCGAGGCCGGGCAGATCGTGAGCCTGATCGGGCCCAACGGCGCCGGCAAGACCACCACCTTCAACGTGATCTCCGGCTACATGCGCCCCACCGCGGGCCAGGTCATGCTGTTCGGCGAGAACATCGTCGGCCTGTCGCCCGACCGCATCGCCCAGCGCGGCCTGGTGCGCAGCTTTCAGCGCACCAGCGTGTTCGCCGGCTGCACCGTGTTCGACAACGTGCTCACCGCCCTGCACCTGCAGGGCCGTGCCGGCGTGTGGAAGACGCTGCTGCGCACGCCGGGCTTCCAGCGCGAGGAAGCCGCGCTGCGAGACCAGGCACGCGAGATGCTCGATTTCCTCGGGCTGCAGTCGCGCGCCGACGAGCTCGCGTCGAGGCTGTCGTACGGCGAACAGCGCGTGCTCGGCGTCGGCCTCGCGCTCGCGGCCAAGCCGCGCATGCTGCTGCTCGACGAGCCCGCCGCCGGGCTGAACCCTTCGGAGACCGAAGCCTTCAAAGCGACGGTGCGGCGCATCGGCGACCGCGGCATCACCGTGCTGCTGGTCGAGCACGACATGCACATGGTGATGTCGATCTCCGACCACATCGTGGTGCTCAACCACGGCCGGCTCATCGCGACCGGCATTCCCACAGCCATCCAGCAGGATCCCGAAGTGATCCGCGCCTACCTCGGGTCAGGACTCCGCCGTGCTCAAGCTTGATCAGGTTACGGTCCGCTATGGCGCGACCACAGGTGTTGACCGCATCTCGCTCCAAGTGCGCGAAGGCGAGCTGGTCACGCTCATCGGCGCCAACGGCGCGGGCAAGTCGACCACGCTGCGCGCCATCAACGGGCTCGAGCCGCTCGCCGGCGGCAGCATTCACTTCGACGGGCATCTGATCTCGGGCGCCACGCCGGCGGCGATCATCGACCGCGGCATTTCGCACTGCCCCGAAGGTCGCCGCGTGTTCCCGCAGCTGACCGTCCGAGAGAACCTCGAGATGGGCGCCTACCGCCGCACTGACCGCCAGCGTGCGCGCGACGACATGGAGCGCCTGCTCGACAAGTTCCCGCGCTTGCGCGAGCGCATCAAGCAGGCCGCCGGCACGCTCTCGGGCGGCGAGCAGCAGATGCTGGCCATCGCACGCGCGCTCATGGCGCGTCCGCGGCTGGTGATGTTCGACGAACCCTCGCTCGGCCTGGCACCGAACTTTGTCGAGATGATCTTCGACCTGATCCTGGAGATCCGCCGTGAAGGCGTGACGGTGTTGATGGTCGAGCAGAACGCCTATGCCGCGCTGGAAATGTGCGACCGCGCCTACCTGCTGGAGAACGGGCACATCGTGAAGGACGGCACCGCCGCCGACATGCTGGCCGACCCGGCGATACGGCGCGCCTACCTGGGCGGGTGAGCGCGGTACCGATCAGCGAATCACCACCGTCAACGTGCTTCCCTGCGGCACGCGCACCGTTTCCTTGTACGTGCCCGACAGCCGGAAGCGCGACACCGGGAAGCTCGCGAAGCCCTTGAGCGTCGCCGGCACCGCCGTCGGCAGGCCGCGGCCCGACTCGCCCAGCGCGGCCGGGTCCATCGCAACCAGTTGCAGGCCGTCGTCGTTGCGCGTGGGCATGCTGTAGCCGGCGACGTCGGCGCTCAACGGCACCAGCCCAGCGGCGGCCGACGAGAAGCGGCGCATCTCCTGGCCGATGCCCGAACTCTGGCGCTGGGCCTGGATCGCGGCCTGGAGCACGGCGGCCGAATCGGTCAGCCCGGTGCTGCGAAGCAGCGACTGGAAGAAGCCCAGCCCGAACTGGCGATTGAGGTAGCCGCCGAAGGAGCCGACCACCGCGTAGCTTTCGCACACGCTGCCCATCGGGTCCCAGCGGGTGAGCTCGCAGTTGTAGCTGCCGTTGCCGCGGTAGTTCAGGTAGTACGGCAGCCGCGCATCGCGGATGGCGTTGTGGCTGGTGTCGAGCGAATAGCTGGCCCAGTCTTCCATCATCAGTGCCGACATCTCCTCGAGCCAGTCGTCGAAGGCGAACTCGGGGCCCATGGTCACGCTGCGGCGGTAGAAGTTCTGCATGTGCAGGCCTTCGTGTGCGAGCGCGGTCACGACCTGCCGCATGCCGCGGTCGCCGTCGAGGTACATCGTCTCGGTGTCCATGTACATGCCCACGGATTCGTTGCTGTAGGCCCGCTGGCCCGCGTCCTTCTTGAAGTTGTTCAAGCCCCAGAAATAGCCACCCATGCCGTACGGCACGCCATTGCGGTCGAAGTTCACGAGAAAGATGTCGATCGGCTGGCCGTTGCCAGCCAGCAGCTCGGTGTAGCCGTGCGGGCCCCACAGCGGGCCGCCGACCTTGACCAGCATGTCGTAGATGCCGCCGGCCGCGGCGAAGGCGTCGCGCATGCGCTCGGCCAGCGTGGTGGACACGCGCGAAGCGTCGAGCTCGCTCGTTTCCACCCACACGTTCACGACCGTCCCGTCGCCGGTGGTGCGCTGGCCGGTGAGCTGCACGGTGCGTTGCGACTGGTCGAGCAGGTACACGGTGCGCTGCTGGCCCACGGTGAAGGTGGCGGCCGGCGCCGGCGGCACCGACGAGGCGGAGAGCTTCGCGTTGACACCGCCCGCGGCCGGCTGGCTCAGCCACTTCGCGAAGCCCTGGCGGTTGAATTGCGCGACCTCGGCGTTGAAGGCCGTCGGCGCATCGGCTTCGGTGCCGCCCAGAGCCATCGACTTGCGCAGCGCCGGCGCCACGGTGGTGGCAGACGACAGGATCTGCAGCGACGGCATCACGACTTCCTGCGCCGATTCGTTGGTGAAGACCAGCGTCACGAGCTGCCCTGTCAGGCCGCTGATCGTGAGCGGAAAATCCTTCGACGACGTCCCGGTGTTCGACGCCTGCCAGACACCGGTGCCGGCACCGGCATAGGTGCTGCCGTCGATGGCGCCGCAATTCGTGCAGGCAGCCACGAGCGGCGACGGCGTTGGTTCCGCAGCCGTCACCGGGGGACCGCCGGCACCCGCGGAGCCACTGGCTCCGCCGCCCCCGCCTCCCCCGCCACAGGCCGTGAGCATCGCGGCCGCGGCCAGCGAGGCGATGGCACCGAGAAGGGGATGGGGGAGTCTGCGAAGCATGGCGGTTCCTTGTCCGGCGAAGTCCGGTGCGTGTGAGGCGCCCGGACCGCGTGGAAAGAGAAACAAGGCTCTGCGGGCGCGGCCCGGTCGCATGGCGTTACCCAGCTATCGGCAGCGAGCGGTGACGCTTGAGGGGGCGCAACGCCCACGCGAGCGTCGACCCACCGCGAGTCACGTTTTCAGGAACAAATGCACAGGTGGGGAATGGCCGCGACGGCCATTGCCTCAGGACGACGCGGTCGGCAGCGGCGTCGTCGCCGGACGCAGCTTGCGCCAGCGCCGGTGGTGCCAGCTCCACAGCTCGGGATGCAGGCGGATCTGCTGCTCGGTGATCTGCACCAGCCGCGTGACATCCGCGTCCAGCGGGCCCTGGCCCAACGGCACCGGCGGCTGGATCTCGAAGCGCCAGACCGGCTCGGCCGCGGTCGTCGCCACCGGCAGCAGCGGCGCACGCGCGGCGCGGGCGAGCTGCGCGGGGCCGGCCGGCATGGACGCGTCCTTGCCGAGAAAGCGCTGCACAAGGCCGGTCTCGGCCTGCTGCACGCCCTGGTCCATCATCACGAAGACGATTCGGCCCTGCTTGAGCGCCGAGACCATCTGCGCATAGGCGCGCAACCCGGTGTTCGCCAGGATGCCCTCGATGCCGTACTGCTCGAGGCCGTTCTGCAGCAGGCCGGCCGACATCATCCGTGCCTCGCGGTAGACCACGCTCACGCCCCAGCCGGCGCGCGCCAGCTTGACAGTCAGTAGCGCGGCATTGCCCATGTGCGTGGCCAGCAGGATCGCGCCGCGCCCGCCGGCCATGGCGGCACGCAGGTGGTCGAGGCCATCGACCTCACAGCGCGCGATGAGCGCGTCTTCGTCTTGCCGCTGGTCGAACATCGCGAGGATCTCGAGCACGGCGGTGTTGTTCACGCGGTAGGCCTCGCGCAGCAGCGGCGCGATCGACGCATCGCCGGGCGCCTTGCCCAGCGCCAGCGCCATGTCGTGCGCGATGCGCCGGCGTTGCCGCCACGCCATGCGGTACTGGATCGCGCCGGCCAATCTGCCGAGCAGACGCACGCGTTGAAAGCCGGCCACGCGCAGCACGGTGCGCAGGCCGAGGAAGAGCGCGCGGCGGCGCGCGCGGCGCAGGCGGCGGCCGAGGTCGACCGGGCGTTCCGCATCGCTCACGAGCTCTCCTGCGGTCCGCGCACCAGGCTCACCTGCGCATCGGCCAGCCGGTAGATGCGGTCGGCCGCGTCGATCAGCCCGCCCTGGTGCGCCACGGCCAGGATCGTCAGGCTGCCCTTCAGGCGCTTCACCGTGTCGATGACGACGGCCTGCGCCTCGGCATCGAGGCTGCTGGTCGCCTCGTCGAGCACCAGCAGGCTCGGCTTGTGCACCAGCGCCCGCGCGATGGCCAGGCGCTGGCGTTGGCCACCCGACAGGCGCGAGCCGCCCTCGCCCACGCGGGTCTGCAGGCCTTCGGGCATGGCGTCGACGAAGTCGAGCGCATCGGCGGCGCGCAGCGCGTCGCGCAGGTCGGCCTCGCTCAGGTCCTTTTCGCCGAGCGCCAGGTTGTAGGCGATCGATTCGTTGACCAGCACCGAGTCCTGCGGCACGTAGCCGATCTGCCGCCGCCACGGTCGCAGGGCCAATTCGGGCATCGGCACGCCGTCGACGCGCACGCTGCCCGCCTCCGGCTGCAGCAGGCCCACCACCAGGTCGAGCATCGTGGTCTTGCCCGCGCCCGAGGGGCCGACGATGACCGTCAGCTCACGCGCGTGGATGGTGAAGGAGGCGTCCTCGAGCACCGTGCGGCCATCGCCATGGCGGAAGCGCACATGGTCGAAGGCGATACGGTCCGCCAGCGTCGCCGTGCGGTCGCCGCCCTTGGGCTCGGCCTGCGCATGCGCGGCGTCGATGCCGTCGATGAGCGCCCAGTAGGCGCTCTCGCGCACCACGATCTGCTGGTAGGCGCGCTGCGTCTTCGACAGATAGCTGACCACACGCGCCAGCAGGAAGAGCATGACCAGCACCGAGGCCAGCGGCATCTTCAGCACCACCAGGCTCAGGAAGAAGCCGGTGCCGACCATGATGGCGAGCAGCGGGTCCTGCAGCGCGCTGAGCGCTTCGCGGCTCACCACCTGGCGGCGCAGTGCGCGGCGCAGCTGCTTCATCTGGTCGGACAGCAGCGCATCGACGTGGTCTTCGCGCGCCATCGCCTTGAGCGGCTTGGCCGCGGCGAGCTGCGCGCCGATGGCCGACAGCAACGAGGTCAGCAACTGCGTCTGGTGCTGGCCCGCACGGCGCGAGCTGCGGATGAGCGTGTGCAGCAGGGTCAGCAGCAGCCCGCCGGCGATGGCCGTGGCCACGCCCGCCTGCCAGGAGATCGCCAGCGCGATGCCCATGTAGATCAGCGAATTCAGCAGCATCGCCGCCATCTCGGCGCTGTACTGGAAGGCCTCGGACGCGCGTTGCGCCTCGGTGGCGACGGCGTTCGACAGCCGGCCGACCGACTGCTGCAGGTAGTGGCTCCAGCGCGCGCCCATCACCGCGCGGATCAGCGCCAGGCGCAGATCGGTCGCGATGTGCGCGACCGTGTAGCCGACCTGCTTGTTGGCCACCAGCGTGAGCCCCGCGCGCAACGCGATCAGCGCGATCGCCAGCGTGAGCATGACCGGCGCGGTCGGCTGCAGCCCCAGGAAGTCGGCGATGCGCGTGGCGACCTGCTCGGGCATGGACGGCTTGCGGCCCGGGTCGTCCGCCGTCGTGAGCGTGAGCATCGACAGCAGCATCGACATGCCGAGGCCGTCGAGCAGCCCCGCGACGAAGACGGCGGCGAGCGCGGCCGCGCTGCGGCCCGGGTAGGCGCGCACGAAGGCACCGATCATCGGCACGGCGCCGCGGGCGCGTGCGGCGGTCACGGCGTCGGCCGGTTCACTGCTCATGTTGCGAAGAACCGCAGGGACGGGCCGCGGCGGATCACGACCGGGCGTGCCGGGTCCGTGTCATAGGCCTCGCCGTCGAGCGAATAGCCGGCGAGGCCGGTGATCTCGACGTGCTCGCATCCGCCGCTCAGGAAGCCGTGCGCCACGTCCATCGGGCGCGAGAAGCGACCCGTCAGCAGGCGCGGCAGCGAGCGGTAGAAACGTGGGGCGTGGCGCGACACCGCCGTCAGGCGCATGCCGCCGTCGGCGCGCGTGGCATAGGGGTCGAACAGGCCCTGGCGGTGCTGGAGTGTGGTCGCGAGCAGCAGGCTCACCTTGCCTTCGAGCCGCCCCATCGGACCGGCGTCGATGCGCAGCTCAGGGCACGACAGGCCCGACCGCCCGCGCAGCGCGAGCACCACCAGGCGCAGCAGCGACGACACCGTGCTCAGGTGGCCGGTGCGCAGCGCACCGTCGCCGCCGATGCGATGCGCGTGCGTACGGCGGATCACACCGTCGATCAACGCCGCCCCGACCCACAGGCCGCGGCGTGCCGGTGCTGGCGTCTGCTCGATGCACAGCGTGGCGCGCTCGACGAGCGCGGCATCCCAGCGCTTCGCTGCGATGGCCGCCAAGGCGCGCTCGAGCAGGCGCAGCGCGTCGATGCCCGGTGTCAGGTCGGCGGCCGTGAGGTTGGTGCGGCCGCCCGGCAGCACGAGCAGGTCCGGCAGCCAGGCGCCGGCTGGCAGGCTCGCCAGCTGGTCGATCACGGCGCGCACAGTGCCGTCACCAGCCAGCACCATCACATGACGCTGGCGCCGCGCCAGGATGGTGTCGACCGCGGCGGTGAGCGATGCGGGGCCGTCGACCACCACCACCTCGGCGCCTTGCGCCTTCGCCGCGGCCTGGGCCTGTTCGGCCAGGCCGCGGGCCGCGCGAAAGCTCAACGGGTTGACGATGAGGCACGGCGGCAGCGCGGCGTTCGCCAGCGACTCGACCACGTCGGAGAGGGCCGCCCCTCCGGGTACGCTGGCGATCAAGATCGGTCGGACCGCGGCAGCCACGCCCGCATGGCCGACTGCTCGTGCGGCGTCTGCCGGGCCGACTGCCAGAGCTCGCGCACGGCCGCGAAGAAGCTGTCGCGGTTGGTGAGGCGGTACGACGCATCCGCCGGCAGGTTCGCCATCAGGCGGCGATGCGCCTCGTCCATGTTGTGGTACGGCAAGGCGGGAAAGAGATGGTGCAGCGCGTGGTAGCGCAGGCCCACCGGGAAGAAGGCGATGGTCAGCCAGGTCTGGCCGGTGATGTTGATCGATTCCTCCACCTGGCCCGCCAAGTCCATCGGCGAACCGTCGTTGACATAGCGATGCGCGGCCAGGTTGCGCACCCAGTTGAGCCCCAGTGTGAAGGCCAGCAGCCCGTAGCCCATGGCGACATGGGTGAAGCTGATGACATCGCGCCACACCAGCACGGCGAGCGCCACGATGTAGGCGAAGCACAGCACCTCGGCGATCTTCAGGTGCTTCTCGAAACGCTTGGGGAAGCGTTCGCTGTAATACGGGTTCGACACCGCCGCCGACGCGCGCGTCAGCACCCAGTGGCGCAGCCCGCCGTGCAGCCACGACAGCGGCCCCAGCACGCCGAAGCGCACCAGCATGAAGAGCGGCAGCAGCGGCGCCTGCGCCAGGTACTTGAGCGTCTCCTTCACCGGCGACGAACCGAGCGGCAGGTATTCGCCGTCCGACGGGGTGCCGAAGCGGCGGTGGTTGTGGTGCTCGATGTGGTTGCTGTACAGGATCCACGGCATCAGAAACGGGATGCCCAGCGCCAGGTTCCACGCCCGCTTGAACCACACCATCTGCTGGTTGGGCATGTGGATGATTTCGTGGATAAAGGTGCCCGAGCGGAAGAACAGCAGGCTGGCGACCAGGAAGGCGGCGATCTGCACGGCGCTCCAGGGCGTGGCCAGGAAGTACACGGCCGTCAGCGCCCAGCCCACGCCGGTGCTCAGCAGGAAGTCGGTCCAGTAGATGGCGGGCGAGCGTTCGAACAGGTCGTCGATCAGCGTGCGCGCCTGTCCCCGCCATGCGAAGTTTCGAGTGGCCGCGGCGGCGGCAGGAGCCCGATCGACGGGCGTGGAGATGGCAGTCACGGCTCTGCGGAAGGAAACGGGAGGGGGCTGAAGCATACCGTTTGCGGCAAGTCCCCGGCGGGGGCTCCGGTTCCAAGGCACGCTCGCGGACGCCCCTTACCCGCTGACGTCGACCAGCGTCATGTCGAGCGGCGCGTCGAAGGGTGGCAGCGTGAGGCGGATGCGCACCGGCAGGAACTGCCGCGCCGGCTCGACCCAGACCTCGGCCCGGGTGTCGTCGGGCTTGCGCAGGGCGCGGGTCAGCTTCTGGGTCCGCAGGGTGCCCGCCGGGGTCCGGATGCTCTCGGCGCCGGAAGCCTCGAAGACCCAACTTTCGGCCCGGCCGCGCGTGCCGACCACCGGGATCACGACCTGTCCGCCGGTCTTCGCCTTGTCGGGGTCCGCCGTGAGGATGGCCTGCAGCTGCACCAGCCAGCTCACGCGGTCCTGTGCGCCGGGCATCAGCGCGATGTCGGGGGCCGACCCCGAGAAGTCGATCTTCGATTCGGCGCGCACGAAGAGCGCCTCGCGGGCGGACTTGGTCAGGCGCTTCTCGACATAGCGCTCCGGGGCCACGCCGTCCGCGTCGAAGCCGCCCCGGCTGGCCCAGTTGATCAGCGCCAGGCCGGCGACGGTGCCTTTGAGGTGGGCCTCGTAGGCGTCGCCGGTGCGCTTCCACGCGAACTCGCCGCTGCCCCGGATACCGCCGCGCTGCATCTGGTAGAGCACGGTGAAGGAGCGCGCGATGCGGGTCGGGTAGACCTTGGATTCAGCGTCAGGGGCCGGGGGCGCGGCAACCGGTTCGGCAGCGAATGCACTGGATGCCAGCAGGATCGCGGCGCACAGCGCGATCCGGCACCGGAGGAAACTCGAGGGGAAAAAAGGCATGTGCAAGCGGCGGTGAAGATCCGCCCATTCTCAGCGCAGCACGCCACGCCGTCGCAAGCGCCAGTAAATGCCCGGTGCGGCCAGCAGCGGATGCCGCCGCTGGAAGGGGGTGGGTTCGATCCTGTAGCCGCTGTGGCGCTCCACCTTCCACGCGACGTAGTCGGTCGCGTTGTCGAAGGTGAGCGCGGCCTTCAGCAGTCGCAGCAGGTTCAGCACCGGCCCCAGCCGACGACGCCTGCGCCAGCGTTGCTCGGCCGTCACGCGCTCGTCCGGTGCCAGCACGGGCGCCAGCTCGCCCGGCGCCGTGGTGAAGGCCAGCCCGCCTTCCTTCCAGGCCAGCGGCAGCAGGCGGGCATAGCGCGGCCCGTCGTGCGCCAGCAGGTCGGCGCCGCGCGTGCTGCGCTCCACGCGCAGCTCGGCCGCATAGGTGCGCGCATACAGGGCGCGCCAGAAGGCGACTGGCTCGGCGCGCAGCGGCCCGAGCATGGCGGCCCAGTGCGCGGCGGCGACCACCGCGTCGCACACCGCGTCGCGCATGGTGAGCCGGTCGGCCTCGCTCCGGGCGTGAATGCAGGCGCAGGGCTGCGAGAAGCGCGCCCACAGCGTCGTGTCGATGCGCTGCACCGACATCGCCCGCCGGAACTGCGCGACCGTCATCACCGCGTACTTGGCGCGCAGGGGGCGGCCATCGATCGATTCTTCCAGGTAGCCGACGTTGGGTGGCAGCAGGCGGTTGGCGCAGGCGGCGAGCCAGGGGCCCGGCCAGTCGCCGACGTGGTCGACCAGCACGTAGAAGTCCAGCACGCCGTCGAGCGCGCTGTCGCGCAGCGCCGAGCCGTAGAACAGCACGGCGGCCGCCCCGCCCTTCGCACGCGCGGCCAGCCGCTCGGCCAGCGTGACGACGGCGGGCGGCACCTCGCGCCGCAGTTCGTCGTCGATCAGCGCGCGCAGGTCGTCGGTCACTTCATTCACATCGGCGCAGAGAGCCAGGAACGCAGCGGGCCGCGGCGGCGCGCCACCGCGGCCTGCAACAGCCGCACGGCATGCACGACCAGGCAGGCGACGGTCCAGATCGCCACGGCGAGGATGCCGAGGTCGGGCCGGCCGAAAGGAAGTGACGCCGTCAACAACAGCAGGTTCGGGTTGCGGCGCGCCGTGATAAGCCGGAAGCGACTGTCGAAGCGCTCCCACACGTGCATCTCGATGCCGAAGCAGGCGATGAAGAGGCCTTCTTCCAGCCGTTGCAGCACGTAGCCCGCGACGATGGCCGTGAGCGCCAGCGCGGCGTGCGTCAACGGCAAGCCGACGGCCGTCAGCCCGACGATCCAGGCCCACCACCAGAACGGCGGGTGGACCAGGTCGATGGAGTGGTCGAAGAAGTCGCCGAAGCGCGACGAGTTGAGCGTGACGCGCGCCAGCTTGCCGTCCACCGTGTCCAGAAAGGTCATGCCCCAGGCGGCCGTCAGGCCCCAGCCGTAGTGCCCGGTCCAGAACAGCCACATGGCGGCCAGCACCAGCACCAGGCTGAGCGAGGTCACCTGGTTGGGCGTGATGCCGGCTTCGGCGCACAGCCGCGTGACATAGCGCGCCGGCCGTGGCCAGGCGTAGAGCGTGACCAGGTCGGTCACGCCCTTGTAGGCGCCACGGAAGGTGCGCCACTCGATGGCGTCCATGCTCTCCGCGGTCAGCGGCAGCAGGTAGGGCGGCTCGCGCTTGCGGAGCTTGTCGTTGTAGCCGTCGGCGATCTGCGCCGGCGAGACGCTGCGTGCGCCGGCCAGGGCCTGTCGCTCGGCCAGCAGCCGGGCGGCTTCGTCGGCCTGCGCGGCCGCGACGGACAGCGCGACCACCTCGCCGTCGCCCTCGCCCGCACGCAGCGCGACGTCGTCCGTCGCACCCGCGAGGCCACGCACCAGCGCCTCGTCGTACACCCAGTCGGCGCGCAGCAGCACGACGCGGTCGGCATCGGCCGGTGTCGTCGCCACACCGGCTCGTACGAACTGACGCTGCAAGCGCGCCTCCGATGTGAGACCCCAGACCTGCAACGTCGATTGGCCGACGACGATCCCCGCAACGCGCTGGGTGGGCGCCTTGTCGGCGCTCATGAAGACAGCCCGGCACGCGGGGTATGAAGTTTTGGCATGATCGAAGCGAGTGTCCAGACAGAAAGCAGCCGGCGATTATCGATGAGCGAATTGACCTTGGCCCACGTGTCGGACCTGCACCTCCCCTTCGAGCCGGTGCTGTCGCCGCGACAGCGCCTGTCCAAGCGCCAGCTCAGCGCGTGGTCGTGGCAACGCCGACGCGCGCTGCACCGCACCGACATCCTCGACGCGCTCGCGCAGGACCTGCGCGCCCACGCGGTCGACCACATCCTGGTCACCGGCGACATCACCAACTTCTCGCTGCCCGGCGAGTTCGAGCAGGCGGCGCGCTGGCTCACGGCGCTCGCGCCGGCGGAGCGCATCAGCCTCGTGCCAGGCAACCACGACGCCCTGGTGCCGTTGCCACATGCGCAGGGCCTCGGGCGCTGGCAGGGCTGGACGCGCGCGGACGATGGCTGGCCCTTCGTGCATCACCGCGAAGGCATCGCGCTGATCGGGCTGAACTCGGCGCTGCCGACCGCGCCGCTGCTGGCGCGCGGCCGGCTGGGTGACGAACAGCTCGCACGCCTCGAACAGCTGCTTGTGGCCGAAGGCCAGGCGGGGCGCACGCGCATCGTCCTGCTGCATCACCCGCCGGCCGCAGGCGCGATCGGCTGGCGCAAGGCCCTGGCCGACGCCCCGGCGCTGCGCGCCGTACTGCGGCGTGCCGGCGCAGAGCTGGTGCTGCATGGCCACGCGCGCGACGCCCGCATGGACGTCGTGGCCGGGCCTTCCCTGCCGATCCCCTGCCTCTGCGTGCCCTCGTCGTCGGCCGTGCCGAACCCGAAGGACCAGGGCGCGCTGTGGCACCGGCTGCGGCTGATGGACGGTGCCAACGGCCCGCAGGTCAAGGTCGAGGTGCGCCGCTGGTCGACCGAGGCCGCGGCCTTCGTCGCCGATGGCGCCTATGCGCTGGCCCTGCCGCGCGCCAGCTGAAGCGACTCAGGCGAGAATGTCGCCCGCTGAGCACGAGCACAACACGACCCTGGACGACTGCGATGGCCAATGCCACTGAAACGAAATTCGGCGATCCCGCCACACGCCTCGCGCAGACGGAGTGCTGGACGCTGCTGCTGCGCCCGAAGCAGCCCACGCTGGGCGCGTTGGTGCTGGTGTGCCGTGAGCCGGTCCAGGCCTTTGCCGATGTGAGCGCCAAGGCCTTCGCCGAGATGCAGGGCATGGTCCGCGCCATCGAAGCCGCGCTGCGCGACGTGGTGGGCTACGAACGCATCAACTACCTGATGCTGATGATGGTCGACCCGGACGTGCACTTCCACGTGATCCCGCGCTACGACGGCACCCGCACGTTCGAGGGCGTGGCCTTCCCCGACGCCGGCTGGCCCGGCCCGCCCGCGCTGGACGCCGCCGTCACGCTCGACGCCGCGATGACCGACACACTGAGCGCCGCCCTGCGCGAGGCCTTGCAGCGCACCGCCGTCTGAGACTTCGCCCCTTGCGCTTTCTCTCGTTCAATCGGCTCGACCGCTACGCGGTGCGCCTGTTCGCCGTGCCGCTGCTCACGGCGCTGGCGACCATGCTGCTGGCGACGATGCTCCAGCGCCTGCTGCGGCTGTTCGACATCGCGGCCTCCACCGGCGCATCGATCGCCAGCGTGCTGTTCGTGGCGGCCGACCTGGTGCCGCACTACCTCGGGCTTTCGCTGCCGGTGGCCTTCACCGCCGCCATCTTCATGGCCGCGGCGCGCATGGGCGACGACAGCGAACTCGACGCGATGCTCGCCACGGGCCGCTCCATCGCGCGCATCGCGGCGCCCTACTTCGTGCTCGCGCTCTTGCTCTGCGTGTTCAACCTCTACCTCTTCGGCCGGCTGCAGCCGCTGGCGCGCTACGACTACCACGTCAAGATGGATGCGGTGCTGCAGACCCAGTGGGACGCGAAGATCGAAGAGAACCGCTTCATCGACATCGCCCACGGCTTCAGCTTCAGCGCCGACAGCGTGGAAGACGGTGGCCGCCGCTTCACAGGCGTCTTCATGGAGCGGCGCCAGGGCGGCATCGAGGAAATCACCACCGCGGCGCGCGGGCAGCTCGAAAGCAACCCTGAGAACCGCAAGATGCGCCTGAAGCTGGAAGACGGCCTGCGCGTGCGGCAGACGAGCGACGGCGCGATCGCCACCACCCGCTTCGTCGACGGCTACGTGGAGAACTTCTCGCCGGCCCGGGCGCCCTACCGCGATCGCGGCGACACGACGACCGAGCGCACGCTGCCCGAACTCTGGCAGGCGATGTGCAAGGGCTGCGACCCCGGCTCGGCCGCCGAATTCCACAGCCGGCTGGCACGCGTGCTGCTCCCGCTGCTGCTCCCGCTGCTGGCGCTGCCGCTGGGCATGGCGTCGAAACGCGGGCGTCGCACGCCGGGCGTCGTCTTCGCGTCGCTGGCCTTGCTGCTGCTCAACCACACGCTCCAATTCGGCAAGAGCCTGGCCGAGAGCGGTCGGCTGCCCGCCGCACTGGCGGTGTGGACCCCCTTCCTGCTCTTCGCGCTGCTGAGCCTGTGGATCTTCCGCGGCAGCCTCGCCTGGCCCGGCGACAACCCGGTGTCACGCACCGTCGGCGTGCTGGAGCGACTGATCGAACGCCTCAAGCCGCGGCGCCTGAGCAACGTGGCGAAGGCCGCGCCATGAACCGCGCGATGGCTTCGTACCTGCGGCGCCGCGTCGGCACGCAGATCCTGGTGCTGCTGCTGGTCATCACCGCGCTGATGCAGGTGTTGGAACTGCTGGACGTGACCACCGACGTGCTCAAGCGCGACCAGGGCTTCGTCGGCATCCTGTACTACGGCCTGCTGCGCCTGCCGGCCGAGCTGGTGACAGCGCTGCCGCCCGCCGTGCTCCTCGGCACGCTGATGGCGCTGGCCAGCATGTCGCGCCACCTCGAGATCGCCACGATGCGCACCGCGGGCCTGAGCATGATGCGGCTGCTCGGCTACCTGTTGCCATTGGCGGCCGTGCTGGCGGTCGCGCAGTTCGTGCTCTCCGACCGCGTGCTGCCCCCGGCCGAAAACGGCCTGAAGGAATGGTGGAGCGCCAGCGCGCCGGCCGACGACGCGCCGACCAAGCGCTGGGCCCATACCTCCGGCGGCACCGTGTCGATGGAGCGCACCAGCCCCGATGGCCGTCGGCTGATCGACGTGCGGCTGTATGTCCGCGACGATCGCGGCCTGATCAAGAGCCGCCTCACCGCCACTGAGGCGCAATGGGACGGCCAGACCTGGCGGCTCAAGGGCGTCGACGAATTCGTCTACCGGGCGCAGCGCGTCGAGCGCATCCAGACCGCCGATCGCGCCTGGGACACCAACCTGCGGCCCGACGACGTGCTGCGCCTCGACGTCGCGCGGCCGAACCTCTCGACCGCCATGCTGGCCGAGGTGATCGCTGGCACCCGCACCGGGACCCAGCCTCACCGCTACTACCAGAGCGTGCTGTACCGCTCGTACGCCGCGCCGCTCGCCATCTTCGTCATGCTGCTGCTGGCGCTGCCGACGGCGGTGTCGCTGCCGCGCGGAACCGGCGGTGCGTCGAGAATGGCGATGGCGCTGCTCCTCGGCCTGGGCTTTCTTCTCTGCGACGGCATCGTCGCGGCCCTGGGGCTCGCCGCCCGCTGGCCGCCCCTGGTCATCGCGCTCGCCGCGCCGGCACTGTTCGCCGCGATCGGCCTCCTTCAACTGCGCGCCTCCGACCGAATATGAATCTCTGGATCGACACCACCGCCGCCACGCGCGCCGAACCGCTCTACGGCATTGCGCCGGTGGAGCGCCTGCGTCGCAGCGTGAAGCATCTCGACGCCGGGACGAAGGTCATGCTGTCCGGCGTCGACGCCGGGCGCACCGCGTGGCCCCTCGCGAAGACCGACATCGACACGGCGCCGCTGGGCACACGCCTGCGCAAGGCGCTGGCCGGCGGCGCGCTGGTCGCCATCGACGGCGGCAACGCGGTCGACCCGCGGCTCATCGGCGTGCTGCTGCGTGGCACGGGCCCTTGCGTCGCCGCACGCGGCGAGGGCGCCGAGCGGGCCGTGGTGCTGCGCCTGGACAAGACGCTGGCCGACGCGATCCCGGCCGACGCGCAGACGCTGCGCGAGGTGGCCGAAGCATTGACGGATGCCGGCCGCATCGCGCCGTACGACGAAGCAGACTTCCCCGCCTACGTCAACAAGCTGCGCCGCACCCTCCCCTATTGGATCTACGCAGTGAACGACCCCGCCACGCGGCGCCGGCTCGAGCGCCAGATGTTCTGGGACAACTACAAGGGCTCGACCGACCTGCTCACGCGCTGGGTCTACCCGCCGCTGGTGTGGCCGCTGGTGCGCCTGTGTACGCGCTGGGGCATCCACCCCAACACGGTGACGGTGCTGTCGATCATCCTCACGGTCGCGGCCGTGCCGCTGTTCGCGCAGGGCGAGTTCCTGCTGGGTTTCCTTTGCGCCTACGGCATGAGCGTGCTCGACAGCGTCGACGGCAAGATCGCGCGCGTGACGCTCACCGATTCAGCCATCGGCAACGTCCTCGACCACGGCGTGGACATCGTGCACCCGCCCTTCTGGTACTTCGCCTGGGCCTGGGGCCTGGGCGGGCGGTCGATGGACGACCCGCTCTATGCGGCGGCCATTTGGCTGATCGTGTTCTACGTCGGCGACCGCATCGTGCTGGGCATCGCCAAGGCACGCCTGGGCTTCGCGCTGCATGCAGCGACGCGGCTGGACGGCCGCGTGCGCAGCTTCATCGCGCGGCGCAACATCACCATGACGATCATGGCGCTCGCGCTCCTGGTCGGCGCCGGCCCGGCCGGCTTGTACATCGTCACCGCCTGGCAAGGTCTGACGTTCGCCTGGCACGGCGCGCGCACAGTCTGGCTCGGCTTCCTCGCACGCAACAAGGCCCGCCCGGCTGCCTGAAGTCTGATGACCACGCTCGACATCGTTCCGGTGCGCACACCGGCGGAACTGGACCGCTTCATCCAGCTGCCTTCGACCATCCACGCACGCGACCCGCACTTCGTGCAGCCGCTGACGATGGAACGGCGCGAAGCCCTCTCACCCCGCAAGAACCCCTACTTCGCGCACGCCGAGACGCAGTTCTGGCTGGCCCGCAGGAACGGCCGCGACGTCGGGCGCATCAGCGCGCAAATCGACAAGCTGGTGAAGGACCCTTTGGTCGGCCACTTCGGGATGATCTGCGCGGAAGACGACACCGAGGTTTTCGCGGCGCTCTTCAAGGCCGCCGAAGACTGGCTCGCCGCGCGCGGCAAGACCAAGGTGCTCGGCCCCTTCAACCTGTCGATCAACGAAGAGACCGGCCTGCTGGTCGACGGCTTCGACACGCCGCCGATGATGCTGATGGGCCACGACGCCCGCTATGTCGGCGCACGGGTCGAGGCGCAGGGCTACGCGAAGGCGAAGGACACGATCGCTTACCTCTACGACATCGAGCACGAGCTGCCCGCCGCCGCGCGCCGCATGATCGGCCCGCGCAAGCCGGCGGCGCTGACGGTGCGCAACCTCGACACCCAGCGCTACCTGGA
The DNA here is from genome assembly GCF_051216715.1 of Variovorax restrictus. Classification (NCBI taxonomy): domain Bacteria; kingdom Pseudomonadati; phylum Pseudomonadota; class Betaproteobacteria; order Burkholderiales; family Comamonadaceae; genus Variovorax; species Variovorax restrictus. Next base: position 2,254,573 of record NZ_JBPJZH010000001.1, on the reverse strand, counting down.
AGAGTTCGACACGGTCACCGCGATCTTCAACGACGCCTGGTCGCAGAACTGGGGCTTCATCCCCTTCACCGAGGCGGAGATCGCGCACATGGCCAAGAGCCTGAAGATGTTCATCGACCCCAAGTGCGTGGCCATCGTCGAGCTCAACGGCACGGCCGTCGGCTTCGGCATCGCATTGCCCAATCTCAACGAGATGATCGCTGACTTCGGCGGCAAGCTGTTCCCCTTCAACTGGGCCAGGCTGATGCTGCGGCTCAAGCGCGGCACGAAGACCGCACGCGTGCCGTTGATGGGCATCAGCCGCAGCATCAGCGGCGAACTGGCCGGCGCCATCGCGCCCTTCCTGGCCATCGACACGATGCGCCAGGGGTTGCGCGCCAAGGGCGTGAAGCAGGTCGAGCTGTCGTGGATCCTCGAGGACAACCGGCCGATGCGGCACATCATCGAATCGCTCGGCGCCAGCCCGTACAAGACCTACCGCGTCTACGAGAAGACCCTGAGCACCCGTGGCGCCTGACATGAGCGGACTCACCGCGCTGGTGCTGGCCGGCACACGGGCGGGCGGCGACCCTCTGGCCGACTACGCCGGCGTGAGCCACAAGGCGCTGATCGACATCGGCGGCACGACGATGATCGAGCGCGTGGTCGCGGCGCTGGTCGCTGCGCCCGCGGTCGGGCGCATCGTGATCGCGATCGATCGACCCGGACTGCTGGAAGGCCTGCCGGGCCTCCAGCCCGATGTGTGCCACAAGCCATGGACCACGATGCCGACACAGGAAGGCCCGAGCGCCACGGTGGCCGCGGCGCTCGCGCGCGAAGGCACGCCGCTGCTGGTCACGACCGCCGACCACGCATTGCTGAAGGCCGCGTGGATCGCCGAGTTCCTGGTCGCCTGCCCGCCCGAGGCCGACGTGGTCGCGGCGCTGGCACCGCGCCAGGCGGTCGAAGCAGCGGCACCCGCCACGCGCCGCACCTGGCTGCGCTTCTCGGACGACGACTTTTCGGGCTGCAATCTCTTCCTGCTGGCGCGGCCGAAGGCCGCCGGCGCGATCGCGTTCTGGGGCGAGATGGAGCGGCTGCGCAAAGAGCCGCTGCGCATGATGCAGCGCCTGGGCGGGTGGTTCGCGCTGCGCTATCGGCTGGGCTGGCTCAGCTCGGCGGCGGCGGCCGAACGGCTGGGCGCGCTGTCCGGCGGCGCGCGGCTCGCTCTGGTGTCGATGCGCGACGGGCGCGCCGCGATCGACGTGGACAAGGCCGCTGACCTGGACCTGGTGCGCCGCATGGTGGCGGCCGACGGCCCCTCCTCCTCAGACGGTCGCTGAAACCTCGGCGACCCGCGGCGTCGCGCTGGCGCCGAGCCAGCCGGCGGCCAAGGACCGGACGTACGTCAGATCGGCGGGGAAATCGAGTTCGCCCCATTGCAGCCCTTCGATCGAGGCCACGCGGATGTCCACACCGGCGCTCGCCAGGCGGTGGATCGCCGAGAGGTACCACAGGCCCGGGCCTTCGGCGGTGCGCATCGTGCGCTCCAGCTCGGCCACGAACAGCGCGGCACCCTCGGCCCCGAAGCGCAGGAAGCCGATCGATTCGCCATTGACGCGGTCGGCCGACAGGGTCTTGCCGATGGCGCGCAGGCGATCGCCCTCGACCTCGACCTTCATGTCGTCGGCGTCGTAGCCCGGCTTGCGGTCGATGGTGACCGTGATGGGCGCAGCCGGTGCTGCCAGCAAGCGGCGTGCGATCTCGGGCTCGAACAAGGTGTCGCCGTTGAGGATCAGGCAGGGCGCCTTCAGTTCCGCGCGTGCCATCCAGCAGCTCGCGAGGTTGTCGGCCAGCTTGTAGAAGGGGTTGAACAGGGTGCGCACCGTCATGCCGGCCGGCGTGATGCGTTGCAGCGCCTGCTCGACGAGGTCGGACCGGAAGCCGGTTACCACGACCGCTTCGCCGATGCCCGCCTCCACGAGTCCGCGCAATTGCCATTCGAGCATGCTGCGGCCATCGCCCAGGTCGAGCAGACATTTCGGGAGTTGTTCGGTCAGCGGCAGCAGACGGCTGCCTTGGCCGGCACCGAGGATGAGGGCACGCTCAGGTCTTGACACGTTGATTCACCAATCAGAAAGAGGAGAACGATGGGGAGGGCTTGGCGATGCGGTGCGACAACGCACTTGCCGGTCTCGAGGCGCAGCGCACCACTGGGGCGGCGCGGATCGAGCGCCGAAGTCTGCCAGAGTTGGCGGACGGCTGCAGCGCCTCGCCGCCGGGCCCTGCGCGATCGGGGCGGAGGCGGACATGGACGCAGCGCACGGTGCGTGCGTGACATAATCGACGGCTCAGCACGAAGGGCAATTTCGGATTATGGCACAGGGACTTTTGGCGCCGGGCCCCGACGAGGGCTACGACCTCGACGCCAACGACGAGACCTTGCCGGTGCTGCAGCAGCTGCTTTCCCGCTACGGCGCGATTTGCCGCGTGCCCTCTCTGACACGCGCGGGCGACGGCCTCATTCTTCACGACCCCGACGACATCCGCCGCGTGCTGCTCACCCATCGCGGCAACTACGTCAAGGGCGCGGGCCTCGAGCGGGTGCGTGTGCTTCTGGGCAATGGCCTGATCGTCAGCGACGGCGAGTTGTGGGCGCGCCAGCGCCGCATGATCCAGCCCGCCTTCCAGGGGCAGGCCACACGCGGCTTCTCACCGGTGGTCGAGCGAGTCAACGCCGACCTGCTGACGCGCTGGCAAGCGCACGCCGACAGCGGCGACCCCATCGACCTCACCCACGAGCTCAGCAGCGTCGCGCTGGAGATTGTGTTGCGCGCGCTGTTCGGCCCCGACTTCGATCGCTTGGTCGAGGCCGAAGGCGGCAGCCCCTTCGACCTGCTCACCGACGAAAGCCGGCGCGACCTGCAGTTCGCGGCCCGCTTTCGCGGATTGGCGCGTTTCGTGCGCGCCATCATCGAAGCTCGCCGCCAGGAAGCACGGATCGAATCCGACTGGCTCTCGATGCTGATGCAGGCCCGCGACAAGGCCAGCGGCGAGCCGATGCCGGACCGCGCGCTGCTCGATGAGGTCATGACGCTGATCGTTGCGGGCCACGAGACCACGGCCAGCACGCTCAACTGGACCTGGTACCTGCTGTCCCGGCACCCCGAAGCGGAAGCGGCACTGCATGCGGCCATCGCCCACGCCACACCCGGCGGGACGGTGGCGGACCAGGCACTGTCCACGCCCTTCGCTTCCGCCGACCACGTCGAACAGGTGCTGCAGGAAGCGCTGCGGCTCTACCCGCCGGTATGGCTCTTCAGCCGACGCGCGCTGCAGGACGACACCCTCGGCGGCCACCACGTGCCTGCGGGCACCGACATCTTCATTTGCCCCTACCTGCTGCACCGCGATGCTGCGCAGTGGGACCGGCCCGAGGAATTTCTCCCCGCGCGCTTCGCGCCCGACGCCGCAGCGGGCCGGCATCGCTTCGCCTACCTGCCCTTCTCGGCCGGCCCGCGCTTCTGCGTGGGCGCCGGGTTCGCGATGGCGGAGATGGCGACCCACCTGACCATGGTGGCGCAGCGCTTCCGATTGGTGGCGGTCGGCACCGAGCCGGCCGAGGCCGAGTTCCAGATCAACCTGCGCACGCGTCATCCCCTGCGGATGCGGATCGTGCCGCGCCGCTGAGCGGCATCCCTTTCATGCGCTTCGACACCCTTCACGACATCCTCCCCGCCACCGCGCGCGACGACCGCCAGATCACGCTCATCGAGGGCGACAAGGAGCAGCGCGTGCTGAGCTTCCAGCGGCTGCGCCAGCGTGCGCTCGCCGTGCTGGGGGCGCTGCAGCGCCAGTCGATCGCGCCCGGGGACACGGTGATCCTGTGCCTGGCCGACAACGAGCGCTTCCTGGAGATGTTCTGGGCCTGCGTGCTGGGCGGCATCGTGCCGGTGCCGCTCGCGCCCGGCACCACCGACGCGCACCGCCAGAAGCTGTTGCGCGTGTTCGCGCAGCTCGGCCCGAGAACGTGGGTCAGCATCGACACGCCGTCGCTGGAACGCCTCGACGGCTTCGCCGCGGCGCAGGGGACGGCGGACGAGGCGGCGGCGCTGCGTGCCCGCGCCCTGATTCCCGGCAGCCTCGACATCGGCGGCGTGCCGGGGCAATCCGTGGCACCGAGTCCGGACGACCTCGCCTTCATCCAGTACTCCTCCGGATCCACCGGCGAGCCCAAGGGCGTGCTGCTGACGCACCGCAACCTGTGCGCCAACATCGCCGCGATCATCGAGGCCGCAGCCTTTTCCGACCGCGACGTGGCACTCAGCTGGATGCCGCTGTCGCACGACATGGGGCTGATCGGCTTCCACCTGAACATGCTGGCCTGCGGCGCCAGCCACGCGATCATGCGCACCGATCTGTTCGCCCGGCGGCCGTTGCTCTGGCTCGACCAGGCCAGCCAGCGCCGCGCGACGGTGCTGTGCTCGCCGAACTTCGGCTACCAGCACTACCTGCGCCAGTTCGCGCTGAAGCCGCCCATGGGCCTGGACCTGTCGGCCGTGCGGTTGATCTTCAACGGCGCCGAGCCGATCGCCGCCGAGCTGTGCCGACGCTTCAGCGCCGCGATGGCGCCGCACGGCCTGAAGGCCAACACGATGTTCCCGGTGTACGGGCTCGCCGAGGCCAGCCTCGCGGTCAGCTTCCCACCGCCTGGCGCGGCGCTCCAGAGCGTCGAACTCGACCGCACGGCCCTGCGTATCGGCGCGCCGGTGCAGGTCGCCGCACAGGGTTCGGCCCACGCGGCCGAGTTCGTGAAGCTCGGCCGCGCGGTGCCTAGCTGCGCGGTCCGCATCGTCGACGATGGCGGCGGCGAGTTGGGTGACCGCATCGTCGGCCATGTGCAGATTCGCGGCGACAACGTGTCGATCGGGTACTTTGGGGCGCAGCCCGACATCGCCACGCCGCGCTCGACCGTCGACTGGCTCGACACCGGCGACCTCGGCCTGACCTTGGATGGTCAGCTCGTCATCACCGGTCGCGCCAAGGACCTGATCATCGTCAACGGCCAGAACTACTACCCCGCCGATCTGGAAGCGATCGCGCAGCAGGTGCCGGGCGTCGAAGCCAACCGGGTCGCGGCAGCCGGCGTGCGAAGGGCGGGCGACGACACCGAATCGCTCGCGCTCTTCGTCATCCATCGTGGGCCACTCGCGGATTTCGTGCCGAAAGCGCAGGCCCTTCGGGAGGCGATCGGCCGTCAGACCGACCTGGAACTGCATGACGTGGTCCCTGTGGGCGCGATCCCGAAGACCACCAGCGGCAAGCTCCAGCGCTACGCTTTGGCGCGCGCCTTCGAGCAAGGCGAATTCGCTACAATCATGAAGGAATTGGCGGATTGTCTGTCAGCGAACGCCGCGACGCAGCCTGCCGGTGAAGGGCCGAAATCCACGGCCCTGCGCCTCAAGGAGATCTGCCAGCCATTGATTCCTGAGCAGCAGATCACGGTCGACACCAACCTGCTGGACATCAACCTGAAGTCGCTCACCCTGGCCCGCATCCATGAAGCCATCGAGCGCGAATTCCCCCAACGGATCGAGGTCACCGACCTCTTCGACTACCCCACGCTGGCGCAATTGGCGAAGCTTCTGGACGAGCCTCAGACCCGATGACTGTGCATAGCATCGATGACAGTTTGACGTCCGGCGGCGTTCTCCAATCCCGCAGACATTGCGTTGCCTCCACGTTGCGAGCGACGCGCCCTTGGTTAAAACTGTACCGTTCAGTACAGTTCCAGTTTTAGAGTGAAGCAGTGCATGCCCCATATGTTGCGTTCGAGCGTTCCTCCGGAAGTCGAGAAGCACCAAGCACGGGAGGTGCGCGGTGAATGACGCCCTGCTTCCCGCTGCAGCACCGACGCCGACGGCCAGCGGCATTGCGCTGCGCAGCGCGGTCTTCTCCACCCTGACCGAAGCCCTGGATTACGCCGCGACCGGCGACACCGGCTTCAACTACTACGACGGCCGAGACAGGCTCTCTGCCGTGCTGCCTTACCGCGAACTGCGTGCGCGCGCGCTGGCGTTGTCGCGCCACCTAGCGCCACTGGGTCGTGGCCAGCGGCTGGCGCTGGTGGCCCACACGCATCCCGACTTCGCCGTGATGTTCTATGCGTGCCAGTACGCCGGGCTGGTGCCGGTGCCGCTGCCGGCCGCTGTCCATCTGGGCGGCCGAGACGCCTACGTCCGCCATTTGCGGCAACTGATGCGCGACTGCCAGGCCGTCGCCGCCTTCGCGCCGTCCGAATTCGTCGGCTTCCTGAAGGAGGCCAGCGAAGGCCTGCCGCTCACGCTGTCGGGCACGCTGGACGACTTCCTCGGTCTCGACGCCCAGGCCGACTTGGCGCCGTCGCCCGCGCCGACCGACCTGGCCTACCTGCAGTACACCTCGGGCAGCACCCGCTTTCCGCGCGGCACCATGATCACGCAGGCCGCGGTCATGGCCAACCTGGGCGCCATCTTCAACCACGGCTTCGCGCTCACCGAGGACGATCGCTTCTGCTCCTGGCTGCCGCACTACCACGACATGGGGCTGGTGGGTATCGTGCTGGGATGCATGGCGACGCAGCGCTCGGTCGACTACCTGCCGACGCGCGAGTTCGCGATGCGCCCGCGCCTGTGGCTCAAGCTGATCTCGCGCAACCGCTGCACCATCTCGTACAGCCCGCCCTTCGGCTACACCTTGTGCGCGCGCCGCCTGCGTCCGGCCGACATCGAGGCCCTCGACCTGTCCTGCTGGCGCATCGCGGGCGTCGGCGCGGAGATGATTCACCCCGAGTCGTTGCGCCAGGTGGCAGACATCCTGGCACCGGCCGGCTTCGACGAACGCGCCTTCCTGCCCAGCTACGGCATGGCGGAGTGCGCACTGGGCGTGAGCTTCGCCCCCGTGGGCAGCGGCCCGCGCAGCGACCTCGTCGACATCGATCGCCTCTCCCGCACGGGCGAGGCGCACCCGCCGATCGACGGCGAAGCCGCCGTCAAGGGCAAGGCCTTCATCGACTGCGGCCGGCCGCTGCCGGGCTTCGAGGTCGAGGTCCGGGGCGACAAGGGCAACGCGCTGCCCGAGCGCCGGTGCGGCACCGTGTACCTGCGCGGCCCCAGTGTGATGTCGGGCTACTTCGGCAACCCCGAAGCCACGCAAGAGGTGCTGTCGGACGACGGCTGGCTCAACACCGGCGACCTCGGCTACTTCGCCGACGGCTCGCTGTTCGTCACCGGCCGCGCCAAGGACCTGATGATCATCAAGGGCCGCAACATCTGGCCGCAAGACCTGGAGTACCTGGCCGAGCAGCAGCCCGAGGTGCGGCCGACCGATGCGTCCGCCTTCACCGTGACGGACGAAGACGAGAACGAAGCCGCCGTGCTGGTGGTGCAGGTCCGTGAAACCGACCCGGTCAAGCTCGCGTCGCTGTCGGTGCGCCTCAAGCAGGCGATCAACGCCGAGTTCGGCATCCATTGCCTGATCGAGCTGGTGCCGCCGCACACCTTGCCGCGCACCTCGTCGGGCAAGCTCTCGCGCAGCATGGCGCGCCGCGACTTCCTGAAGCGTTGCGGCGAGGAGCCGCAGTTCGGCTTCGTCAAGGACGATGCACGCCTCTTGCTTCCCAACACCAGCGTCGGCCGCGACGTGGCCCTGACGACCCCTGATTGAACGCACCGTGACCGAACTGAATCCGGCGACCATCGAACGCGCCATCCGCGACGCCCTCGAGGCCATCCGCCCCGGCAATGCCGCCCTGGGCGGCGACGCCGACCTGATGCAGGAAGCGGACCTCGACTCGATCGGCGTGATGGACCTGGTGATGGAGATCGAGGACCGCCTCGACCTGTCGATCCCGGTCGAGACGCTGGCACAGGCGCGCACCATCAACGGACTGCGCGCCGGCATCGGTCAACTGAGCGGTGGTGTCGCGTGAGCCTGCTGGACAAGTTCGGCGCACAGCGCCAGCTCCAAGCCCAACTCGACGCCCTGGGCGGCGTGGCCCCGATCGCGACGCCCATGGACCAGATCCATTCGGCCACCGCCGCCACCATCGGTGGCCGCCGCATGGTGCTCGCCGGGACCAACAACTACCTGGGCCTGACCTACGACGCCGCCTGCCGCGCGGCGGCCATCGAGGCCATCGAAACGCAGGGCACCGGCTCCACCGGCTCGCGCATGGCGAGCGGCAACTATGCCGGTCACCGGGCCCTCGAACGTGAGCTGGCCGAGGCCGTCGGCTGGCCGTCGTGCATCGTCTTTTCCACCGGCTACCAGACCAACCTCGGCGTCATCTCCGGGCTGGCCGACACCGGCGACTACCTGCTGGTCGATGCCGACAGCCATGCCAGCATCCACGACGGCTGCCGCCTGAGCAACGCCACCACCATCCGCTTCCGGCACAACGACCCCGAGAACCTCGACCGCCGCCTCGCACGGCTCGGCGCCGATGCGCATCGTGCGCTGATCGTGGTCGAGGGCGTCTACAGCACGCTGGGCGACCGCGCGCCGTTGAAGGAAATCGCAGAGATCAAGCGGCGCTACGGCGCCTGGCTGCTGGTCGACGAGGCACATTCGTTCGGCATCTTCGGTGAACGCGGCCTCGGCCTGTCGGAGCAGCTGGGCGTGCTCGACGACGTGGACTTCATCGTCGGCACCTTCTCCAAGAGCCTGGGCGGCGTCGGCGGCTTCTGCATCAGTCGGCATGCCGAGCTAGAGTACCTGCGCATGGTGAGCCGGCCGTACATCTTCACGGCCTCCTCGTCGCCACCGTCGATCGCGGCCACGCGCGAAGCGCTGCGACAGATGCTGGCCGGGCATGCGCTGCGCGAGCGGCTGATGCGGCACGCCGAACGCTTCTACGCCGAAGCCGCGAAGCTCGGCTACCGGCTGGGCACCAGCACGCCCGGCCCGGTGGCGGCGCTGGTCTTCACCGAGCGCGCCGAAGCGCAGGCGCTGTGGCAGTCGCTGCTCGACAGCGGCATCTACACCAACCTGATGATCCCGCCCGCGACACCCGCCGGCCTGAGCCTGGTGCGCATTAGCCTGAGCGCGGCGCACAGCGACGACGACATCGGGCAGATCATCGCGGCGCTCGCCAGCGCACGACGCTGAGCGCCCCAGGCTGTTCCATGTCGCAGCGCCGATTCGCCGTCGTCACGACCTGCCACGCCGCCGGCTACGACGCCTATGGCCGGGTCATGGTCGAGACCTTCCTCGAACACTGGCCGCACGATGTGCCGCTGATGCTCTACCACGAGGGCTTCGTGCCGCCGTCGGCACCGGGACGCATCGACGCGCACGACCTGAATGCCGCGAGCCCCGAGCTGGTCGCGTTCAAGGCGCGACACCGTGACAACCCGCGCGCCATCGGCCAATGGCGCCCGCGCCGACGGCTGCGCCTGGGCCCCTTGTCGATCCCGCTGCCGTGGCGCGTCAAGAAGGCGGGCTACCGCTGGGACGCGGTGCGCTTCTCGCACAAGAGCTACGCGATCTTCGACGCCGCGCGCCACACCGACGCCGACGCGCTGATCTGGATCGACGCCGACACCCGCTTCTTCGCCGATGTCGACGTGGCCGAACTGGCCGCGATGATGCCGCCGGACAGTGCCGTGTCCTGCCTGCGGCGCCCGAACCACACGGAATGCGGCTTCGTCGTCTACAACCTGCGGCATCCGGAAACGCGGCGCCTGCTGGCCGAGTTCGAGGCGATGTACAGCCAGGACCTGCTCTTCGCCGAGTACGAGTACCACGACTCCTACCTCTTTGACGTGGTGCGCGAGCGCGCCGAAGCGCGCGGTGCGCACACGCACGACATCGCCGAAGGGGCAGGCTGGCAGGCCTCGCACGTGCTGATCAACTCGCGCTTGGGTCGCTTCATGGACCACATGAAGGGCGACCGCAAGGTCGACGGCAAGAGCCGCGCGAACGACCTGCTCGTCGCGCGCGACGAGGCCTACTGGCAGCACCGGTAGACGGCCGCGACTACGGTGAAAATGCGGCATGCGCAACGCCGTCTTCATCCACACCAACCCCAAGCAGATCGTCGGCGCCCTGGTGGCGCAGCATGCGTTGCGCAGCCGCAGCGCCGCGCCCGAGCGCTTCGACGTGCGCATCCTCCAGACGACCGACTTCCCCGCCTTAGAACGCTTCGAAGGTCGCCGCTACCTGCGTGAAGGCCAGCAGGTGCTGTGGCGCAACGACGACCTGCAGTCGTTCACGCCGCTGCGCTTCGCGGTGCCCGAGCAGATGGGCTACGCCGGCCGCGCGGTGCTGATCGACCCCGACATCTTCGCGCTCGGCGACATCAACCTGCTGCTCGAGCGCGACATGGGCGGGGCCGCCGTGATGGCGCGGCAGATGGACGGCGATTTCCGCCGTCCGCTGCACTACGCGTCGAGCGTGATGCTGATGGACTGCGCGCGACTCACGCACTGGCAATGGGAGGCGGACTTCGAACGCACCTTCCGCGGCGAGCGCGACTACCGCGACTGGATGTGGCTGCTGCTCGAGCCGCCCGGCAGCGTCGCGGCGCTGGCGCCGGAGTGGAACGACTTCGACCGGCTCACGCCCGAGACCAAGCTGCTGCACAACACGCATCGCCGCACGCAGCCGTGGAAAACCGGCCTGCCCTCGGACTTCACGCCGCGCGGCACCACGCTCAAATCGCGTGCGGGCATCTGGCTGCGCAAACTCACCGGCCGCGGTGCCGGGCACTACCGGCGGCATCCCGATCCGGCGCAGGAGAAGCTCTTCTTCCGGATGCTGGGCGAATGCCTGGACAACGGTTCGATCGACCGCGCCCTGCTCGACGAGGAGATCGCGCGCGGCCATGTGCGCCGCGATGCGATGGATTGCGTGGCCCGCGCCGCGCGCGCCGCCGCCTGAAGGCGCGCGCCCGGCTGATCAGGCCGGATCGATGAGCGCGTGGATGCGCGACAGCGTCGCGGCGCGCTCCTGCCGCGCGATGTCGAGCACACGCCCGCTGCCGTCGAAGGCGCCGGCCGCTTCCAGCGCACGGTGCAGCAAGCCCAGATCGCGCAATGAAGACAACAAGCCCAGGTCCTGCAGCGCATCGAAGCTGCGCGCCACGATCGACCCCGGCCGTCGTGCCGCAGCATCACGCCATGCCGTCGCCATGCGCCAGCGCCAATCCGCCTGACGCGGCAGCGCGAAGGGCACGACCGGCCGCCCGGTGAGTAGCGCCTCGGCCAGCATCGACGCGCTGTCGGTCGTCACGACGAGGCGATCCGCGCGCTGGCGCAGGGCGGCATAGGGGTTCTCGCCCTCGCCCCAGCGAACGACCTGCGCGGGCACATCCAGCGACCGAGCCAGGGCCTCCATCGCCGCAGCCGGCGTGCGCGGGCTGCCGAGCACCCAGGCGCTGCCGCCATTCGCCCGCACCTGTGCGTTCACGAGGTGCGCAAGATCGACGGCCGCTGCGTCGTCGAGCACGAAGGGCCGGCTGTCGCCACCGACCATCACCAGCGTCCAGGGCCGCGGCATGCAGGCTGCCTGTGACGCCAACGCCTTCGGCAACGGCACGTCGACCAACACCGGTGGCGGCATGAACGGCATGCGATGGCTCAGCACATTCGCGCGCACGGGCACCGCGTACTGCGGCGTGGTGACGACCAGGTCGAACCACGCCAGCGGCGCCCACGGCCGGTTGACGTGGACCAGCCGCGTGCGCCCACCCGACTGTCGGCGAATCCACCGCGCCGCCGGCACGCTCTTGCGCCCGGCCGCCAGCACCACGCGCGGCCAGGGCGGCTGCAGCGCGGCCGCGTCCTGGCTGCGCCAACTGAGCCGCGAGGCACCCAGCAGAATCGGCGGCAGCCCCGCCGCGGCGTTGAAGCGCAAGGACACGGTGCGGTACGGCACGCCCAAGGCCTCGGCGATGGCCAGCAGCTGCTGGTTGTCGCCGTGGCGCGCGCCCAGCAGCACCCAGACCGACGCCGCGCCGGGATCGGGAGGCATGGCCATATCAGTCATCCATAGCCCTGCGCGCCGCCCGCAGCCGATGAAACCGGCGCGGCCAATGCCAGGGATACCGCGGAACCGGCTTTGCCGGGCCGCTGGTATCGCCCCCTTGAGGGGGAGGCGCCGCAGGCGCTTCGGGGGTGGGTTTCATCTCACCCCGGCAACCAGCCGGTCGACCGGTACCAAGCGACCGCGTCGGCAAAGCCGGCGTCGATATCAAACTCCGGCGACCAGCCCTCCGGCCGCGCGAGTTCGGCCGGCGAGACGCCCCAGTCGGCATGGCGCAGCTCACGCAGCTTCTGGGAATTGAGCATGGCGGCCGAGCCGCCGAGGCGCGCCACATCGCCCACCCATGCAATGCCGCGCAGCAGCCCTTGCGGCGCCTGCACGAAGCGCGGTGCCGGGTTGCCGACAGCCCGCGCGGCGGCGCCCAGCAGTTCGTCCCAGCGATAGCCCTGCGGCTGCCCGTCAGCCGCGGCGACCACCTGGCCCTGTGGTGTCGACGCGACCAGCGTGACGATCAGTTGGGCCACGTCGCGCACATGGATCAGCGCGGCCCGCGCGTCCGGCCCGCCGAGGAGGGGCACGCGCGGCCAGCGGGCAACCTGGAAGAAGCGCAGCGTTTCGCGGTCACCCGGGCCGTAGACAGCGGGTGGGCGTAGCACCGTGGTGCGCGTGCCCATCGCGGCCAGCGCCGCGGCCTCGCCGGCGCGCTTGCTGGCGGCGTAGTCGGACAGCTGCGGTTCGCGCGCAGCCAGGCTGGAGACGAGCAGGAAGTGCGCATTGGGCGACAGCCGCTGCGTTGCCTGCGCGATGCGCGCGACGCCCTGTTCGTTCACCGCGAAGAAGTCGGCCCGCCGCGCTGCCTTGATGAGCCCGGCCAGATGGATCACCGCATCCACGCCCTCCACCAGCCGCGCCACGGCCGCGTCGTTGTCGAGCGAGCCGGCCACGACCTCGGGTGTCGACTCGCGCCAGTCGGCACCGGCGGGCTCGCGCCGCAACAGCAATCGCACCTGCCAACCCGCCTGCACCAGCGCAGCGACCAGATGCCGGCCGATGAAGCCGGTCGCGCCGGTCACGGCGACCCGCGGCGCACGCACAACGGCGACATCGGAATTCGGGGGAAGCATGGGCATCGCAGACGTGAGAAAGAGGGCGGGTGACAGCGTGCGGCACCCGACGCATGAGCCGGATAGCATAGAGCACCGCGGCCCGGCCGCCGCAGCCGTCCGCATGACCAAAGCCCTTCTTCTCTGCCTCCTGCTCGCCGCCCTGCCCGGCCTGGCCGATGCCCGCAACAAGCACCACGACCGCGCCGAGCAGCGTGCCTTTCGCCTGCAAACGCCGTGCCCGTCCACCGGCCAGGCCGAAGGCGCCTGCCCCGGGTGGCAGGTGGGCTACATGGTCGAGCTGTGCGCCGGCGGCCAGGACAAGCGCGAGAACATGCGCTGGATCACGCCGGAGGACAAGCGCTTCATCAAGCAGGCCGTCGGCAAGGACTGCAAGCGGCTGCGGCACACGCCCTTGCCGAACTGAAAAGCAGGCGCCCGCGGTCTAACGCGACGCCCAGAACGAGCGCTGCATGGCGATCGTTTCCTCGGCGACCTCCGGCACCGGGCCGATGAGTTCGACCGGCTTCTGGCAATGGTCGAAGACATAGCGCGACGGCATGCTCATTGTCGGGTTCTCGGCGTGGCTGCCGGTCTCGGCCAGCAGCTGCACTTCCGTCATGCCATAGACCACGCGACCGATGTTCGCCCAGTAGGCCGTGCCGGCGCACATGCAGCAAGGCTCGACCGCGGTGTAGAGCGTGCAGCCCCACAGGAACTCGGGCGTGAAGTTGGTCGCCGCCACGCGCGCGAGCGTCGACTCCGCATGGTTGACGGTGTCGATGTTGCACTGCTCGAGCAGCACCGTCTCCTGGTCGGGGCCGACCAGCACGGCGCCGAAGGGATGATGGCCGAGCGCGACGGCGCGCTGCGCGACTTCGTTCGAGCGACGCAGGTGCTTGAGCATCTGCGCCGGTGTGGGGCGCAGGCCCTGTGCGGGCAGGTCGGGATCGAACATGGGGGTCTCTCCTCGGCTCACAGGCTGCGCCAGAAGTCGATCAGCAGCGCGACGAATTCGTCGGGCTTCTCCACCGCGCTCAGGTGAGCCGCATCGAGGGTGGCGAGCTTGGCACCAGGAATCTGCGCCACCATCTGCTCCGACATCGCGAGCGGCGTGGCCAGGTCCTGCGTGCCGGCGATGACGAGCGTGGGCACGGTGATGCGCGTGTTGCTCTGGCGGAAGTCGATGGCCGCGACCGCCATGCAGGCCTCGACGTAGCCGGCGGCGTCGGTCTGCACCAGCATGTCGCCCAACGTGGCGGCGGCAGCAGTGCCTTCGGGCGTCGCGCGCCAGGCCGGCGTGATCCAGCGTTCGACCGCGCCGTCGGCGATCGCGGCGACGCCCTCGGCCTGCACCCGTCCCACGCGCGCCGTCCACGGCGCCGCGTCGGGGTAATGCGCGGCCGAGTTCGCGATGACCACGGTCCTGAGCAACTCGGGGCGTCGCACCGCCAGCGCCTGCGCCGTCATGCCACCCATCGAGAGGCCGACGAAATGCACCGGCTCACCGGCCGCCTCGCGCTCGATCAGCGCGGCCACGTCGTCGGCCAGCGTGTCGATGCTGAACGCACCCGGCACGACGGCGGACCCGCCGTGGTCGCGGTGGTCGTAGCGGATCACGGTGTGGGCGCGCGCCAGCAACGCGGCCACGCCGTCCCACATGCGCAGGTTGCAGCCGAGCGCATGGCTGAGCACGACGATCGGGCCTTCGCCCTCGCGCAGGACATTCAGGGCAATCATTTCAGGGTCTCCTTGCGGGTTGTGGCCACCGGCAGACGCGGCAGCCAGAAGAAAGCGATGAGCACCAGCGCCACGCCCGCCAGCAGCATGGGCGCGACCATCGGCCAGGCGCCGTTGGACGATTGCGGGTCAACGAAGCTGGCGGCCGTCTGGCCGACGATGAAGCCGACCGCCATCATGCCGAAGCCGGACCATGACACGGCGCGGCCCGCGAGATGCGGCAGGTCGCCCACCGCACCGGCCTGGCCGCAGGGCTGGTGGATGCCGTGGCCCAGGCAATAGACGGCGTGGCCGAGCAACAGCGGCACGATCGACTGCGGCGCCAGCACGCAGCCGACGACCTGGATCAGCGGGCCGGTCAGGCTCAGCGTCGCGCCGAGTTGCACCGTGCGAACGATGCCCAGGCGCCGCAGCAGGCGCCGGCACATCGTGGTGCTGCCGATGTAGACCAGCGAACCCGCGGCGGGAATCCAGCCGTACATGATCGGCGAGAGGCCGAGGTAGCCGATGTAGACCATGGGCGACAGCAGCAGGAAAGCGAAGATGCCGCCGTAGGTGCTGGCTGCCAGCGTGGCCCAGGCACGGAAGCTCGGGCTGACGAACACCTCGCGCACGCTGCCTTGCGGCGCAGCCGGCTCGCCCGCACCGGGCCGGCGCAGCGTCTCGTCGAAGCGGCGAAAGCACAGCGCCCACAGCAGCGCGGCATAGGTGGCCATGCCGCCGAGCACCCAGCGCCAACCGAGTTCCTGCACGGTGAAGGCGCCCATCACCGGCGCGACGAGGGCCACCACGCCCAGGCCGGTAAGCCCGCGCGCCATGATGTGCGGGCCTTCGTGCGCGGGGTAGAGGTCGCGCACCGCCGCGCGTGCGCAGACCAGAATGGCCGCCATCGCGAAGCCGTGCAGCACGCGAAAGCCGACCAGCACCGCCATGCTCGGCGAGAAGATCGCGCCGGCCGCGGCGACGGCGTAGATGGCCAGGCCCGTGAGCAGCACCGGGCGCCGTCCGAAGCGGTCGGCCAGCGGTCCACAGACCAGCTGCGCGATGCCGAAGGCCAGCACGAAGGCGGTGAGGCTGGCGCTGGCGGAGCCGAGTTCGCGTGCGATCTCGGGAAGTGCAGGCAGGTAGCTGTCGGTGGCGACCGGCTGCGCAGCGAGCAGCAGCGGCAGCAGCAGCGCGAAGGCGGTCGCTGGTGATGGCGCAGGCGCCGTCGCGCTCACTTCGGCAGCTCGTCGAGCAGCCCCTTGTCGCGCAGGATCGCGGTCGCGATGCCGAAGGCATGGTTGGCCACCGGCACGCCGCAGTAGATGGCGGCCATCATCAGCACTTCCTTGATGTCCTCGGGCGTCAGGCGCGACTCGGGCGGGCCGTCGAGCGCGGCGCGCACATGCATCGCGAACTCCTCGTACGCATGCGTGCCCAGCATCATCGACAGCACCATGAAGCGGCGCGTCTTGTCGCCCAGCGCGGGGCGACCCCAGATGTCGTGCCAGGCGTGGCGCGTGATGAGTTCCTGGAACTCGGCATTGAAGGTGGTGCGCTTGGCGAGCGACTGGTCGACCCAGGCGTCGCCCAGCACGCGGCGGCGCTGCAGCAGGCCGCGTTCGTAATCAGGATGAGGTGTGCTGTCGTCGCTCATGGCGAACCGTCCTTGGAGGAAGAGGTGACGTGACGCACGTCGTCGAATCGGGTCTGCAAGTCTTGCGCCTGCTGCCGCGCGAGGGCGGCCGCGCCGTCGGCCAGCGCCGGGTCGAACCACTCGTCGGCGGCCTGCACCGGCAGCTCGGCGCGCAGCCAGTCGATGTTGGCGCGCATGCGCGCGGCATCGACATTCAGCCCCGGCAAGGCACCCGCCAGCGCGTGGGCGCTGCCCTGCACCGTGAGCCACAGCGCCGGCCATTCGGCCAGCTCGGCCTGCCACGGCCCGAGGGCGCGCTGGTGCTGTTGCGGCATCGCGGCCAGCAGCGCGGCGACCTGCTGCGGCGCGCGCTGCGCGGCGGCCAGCGCGACCATCGACGCGACCGGGTTGCGCTTGTGCGGCATGGCGGACGAGCCGCCGCGACCGGGCTCGGCCGGCTCCCTGACTTCGGCGACCTCGTACTGGCCCAGCAGCGAGATGTCGAGCGCGATCTTGCCCAGGCTGCCGGCCAGCAGGCCAAGCTCGCAGCCCAGCGCCGTCCAGCTGTCGCGCTGGGTGTGCCAGGTGGCGCCGGGGTCACGCAGCTGCAGGGCCGTGGCCAGGCGCGCGCGCACCGCGGCGCCCTGCCCCTTCATCTGCGCCAGCGTGCCGACCGCGCCGCCCAGCTGCAGTTGCAACGCCGCCTGCGCCGCGACCTGCAGGCGCTCGCGGCTGCGCACCAGCGGTGCCGCCCAACCCGCGCACACCAGGCCGAAACTGGTGACCGAGGCCGGCTGCATCAGCGTGCGCGCCAGCATCGGCGTGGCGGCGTGCTGAACGGCATGGCGAAGCAGCGCGGCGATGGCGGCGTCGACGTCGGCCAGCAGCAGCGCCAGCGCATCGCGCGTCACCAGCACCATCGCGGTGTCGATCACGTCCTGGCTGGTGGCGCCGAGGTGCACGTGCGGCAGCGCGTCCGGATGGCGCTGGCCGACGATGTCCTTCAGCGCCTTGACCAGCGGGATGGCCAGGCTGCCGGCGCGACCGCTGTCGAGGCCGATCTGTACGGGGTCGAACTCATCGAGGTGGCAGCAGGCGGCGATGGCATCTGCCGCAGGCGCGGGGATCAGGCCCACGCCTGCCTGCGCCCGCGCCAGCTCGGCCTCGAAGCGCAGCATGGCGGCGATGACGGACGGGCCGTCGAACACCGACCGCATGGCCGGCGTCGAGAGAAAGCTGTCGAAGATGCTCATGGCGTCGAGGCTCAGCGGCGCCAGCCGAACGGCAGTTGACCGCGCCAGTAGCGCAGCGTCAGCCAGCCGCCGAGGATGCCGCCCAGGTGCGCGAAGTGCGCAACGCCGCTCATGCTGCCCGTGACACCCAGGAAGAGCTCGATCACGCCGTAGAGCACCACGAAGAGCCAGGCCGGCATCGGGATCGGCGGGATCAGCGGCACGATGCGCCGGTGCGGGAACAGCATCGCGAAGCCAACCAGCAGCCCGAACAGGCCACCCGACGCGCCCACCGTGGGGTTCGGGCTGCCGCTCCACGCGGCCACCAGCAATTGCGTCAGCGCCGCGACGATCACGCTCGCGAAATAGAACACCAGGAAGCGCTTCGAACCCCAGACGCGTTCGAGCTCGGCACCGAACATGAACAGGCCGAACATGTTGAAGACCAGGTGCGAGAGCCCGCCATGCAGAAAGGCGTAGCTCACCACCTGCCACGGCATGAAGCCGCCCGAGCCGACCGGCCACAGCGCGAAGAACGCCAGGCCGTCGACGCCCAGCGACTGGAGCAGGAACACGACCACGCAACTGAGGATCAGCGCCTGGGTGGCGGGTGGCATGGAAAACATCGGGGCTCCGTTTCTGGACTGGGACGAAAGAAAAGATCGAAAGTGCGACTCAGGCGACGGCGGCCGGTTCCAGCGCTGCCTCAGCCTTCAGCATGCGCCACGCACACAACGTACCCAGCAGCGCCAGCACCGTGGCGGCGACATACATCGCCACGAAGCCGAAGCGGCTGGCCAGCGCACCGCCGGCCAGCACACCGGCCACGCCCCCGATACCGTAGCCGACCACCGTGAAGAGCGCCTGGCCCCGACCCCGCAGGCGACCGGGGAAATGGCGTGTGATCAGCGCGATGCAGGTCGTGTGGTGCGCGGCGAAGCTCAGGCCGTGCAGCAACTGCGCGAACAGGATCGCTCCCAGCCACTGCCCCGCCACACCGGTCATCGCCATGCGCAGCACCGCCACCGCGCTGCACAGCAGCAGCCAGTGCGACATCGTCAGCCGGCCGATGAACCGCCCCTGCACGAAGAACCAGGCGACCTCGGTCACGATCGACAGCGCCCAGAGCGCGCCGATCATGCCCTTGCCGTAGCCGAGCGAATCGAGGTAGAGCGAGAGAAAGCCATAGATCGAGAAGTGCGCGGTGACGTGCAGGCACAGCGACAGCAGGAACCAGCGCACCACCGGCTGGCGCAGCACGGGCCATACCGGCACGTGGTCCTTGGCATGGCCCGCGTGCGGCTCGCGCACGTCGGGCAGGCGCCACGCGGCCAGCAGCACCAGCGCCAGCGTGACCGCCGTCCACGCCGGGAAGTGGCCCATGCCGAAGCGGTCGAACCAGGCGCCGGCGACGAACACGGTGACAAGGAAGCCCGCCGACCCCCACAGCCGGATGCGCCCGTAGCGGCCCCAGTCGCCGGCCACCAGTTGCGCCATCGCCGCTTCGGTCAGGCCCATCATCGAGCTGGTGTGCGTGAACAGCAGCAGCAGCACCAGCGCGATCCACCAGGCGTTGCCCGGCACCCAGAGCCCGAAGGACACCGCCAGGGCGATCGCCGCGCTGATGCGCAGCAGCCGCACGCGTTCGCCGGTGCGGTCGCTCAGCGCGCCCCACGCGTACGGCGCGAACACGCGGGTGAACGACTGCACCGCCGCCAGCAGGCTGATGGTCAGGATGGGCAGCCCCTGGTCCTTGAGCCACAGGGGCAGGTAAGGATTGAAGAAGCCGATGTGCGCGAAATAGCTGGCCGACAGCGCGGCGAAGGCCAGCAGGTGGCCACGGCCGCCCGCAGCCGCTGGCGAAGACGGCGCCGCCGCCACTAGAGGAAGGACGCCTGCAGCGGCGCTGCGTCCACAGCGGCCGAGACCTCGCCGTTCTGCGCGCGCTGGCGCAAGGCATGCTCCATCACGACCAGCGCCAGCATCGCCTCGGCGATGGGCGTGGCGCGGATGCCCACACACGGGTCGTGCCGGCCCTTGGTCACCACCTCGACCGGCTGGTTGTTCACGTCGATCGACTGGCGAGGGCTGATGATCGAGCTGGTCGGCTTGATGGCGATGCTCACCTCCAGGTCCTGGCCGGTGCTGATGCCGCCGAGCACGCCGCCCGCGTTGTTGGTCTCGAAGCCGTCGGGCGTGATCGAGTCGCCATGCGTGGTGCCGCGCTGCGACACGCTGGCAAAACCGGCGCCGATCTCGACGCCCTTGACCGCGTTGATGCCCATCATCGCGAAGGCGATGTCGGCGTCCATCTTGTCGAACAGCGGCTCACCCAGGCCCACGGGCACGTTGGACGCCATGACGCGGATGCGCGCGCCGCATGAATCGCCGGCCTTGCGCAGCGCGTCCATGTAAGCCTCGAGCTTCGCCACGTCGGCCACCGGCGCGAAGAAGGGGTTGTGCGGCACGTGCGACCAGTCCTCGAAGGGAATGGCGATCTCGCCGATCTGCGTCATGCAGCCGCGGAACACGGTGCCGTACTTCTCGTAGAGCCACTTCTTGGCCACCGCGCCGGCGGCCACCATCGGCGCCGTGAGCCGGGCCGACGAACGACCACCGCCGCGCGGGTCGCGAATGCCGTACTTCTTCCAGTAGGTGAAGTCGGCGTGGCCGGGGCGGAACTGCTGGGCGATGTTGCCGTAGTCCTTGCTGCGCTGGTCGGTGTTCTGAATCAACAGCGCGATCGGCGTGCCGGTCGTCTTGCCCTCGTACACGCCGGAGAGGATCTGCACCGCGTCGGGCTCGTTGCGCTGCGTGACATGGCGGCTGGTGCCGGGGCGGCGACGGTCGAGGTCGCCCTGGATGTCGGCCTCGGTCAGTGCCATGCCGGGCGGGCAGCCGTCGATGACGCAGCCGATGGCCGGGCCATGCGACTCTCCGAAGTTGGTGACCGCGAAGAGATTGCCGAAGGTGTTGCCGCTCATGGGGAAGGATTATCCCCACAACAGCGCGGACCTGCCCCTCGCGGGCGTGCCGTCCCCGCGTGTCAGTCGACCTTGGCGCGCGTTTCCATCCGCTGGATCAGCTCGCCGATCTGCAGATCGATGGCAAAGAGTCGCTCGTTGAGGATGGCCGTCTGCAGCCGCAGCGCCTCGACGATCGCCCGCGTCTGCGGGTCGGGCGCCGTATCGACCAAGACCGACAGCTCGTGCAGCTTCTTGCGCAGTTCGTTGCTCATGACGAATCCTTTCCTGGGGTCGCCACAGTATCGCGGCCCGGGTGCCCCTCGTGCAACGCCGATGACCCGCGCACCACCAGCTCGCCGGGCAACAGCCGCTGGCGCGCTGGGCCTTCGAGCCCGCGCAGGCGCTCGATCAGGCAGGTGGCCGCCGCGCGGCCGATGGCGTCGGTCGGCTGCGCCAGCGTCGTGAGGCCCGGGCCGATCAACGGCGCCCACTCGGGATCGTCGAAGCCGACGAAACCCAGCTCGCGGCCGAAGTGCCAGCCGATGCGCGTCATGGCGGCCGCCACGCGCAACGTGACCACCGCATTGCCCGCAATCACCGCCGCCTGGCGGCGCCCGCGCTTCGCCCGCTGGTGCAGGGCCCGCAGGGCAGCTTCCAGGCCCGCGGTGTCGCCGTCGTCGCTCTCGAAGACCTCGCCCCTGACCTTGGGCGCGTGCGCCGTCACGCAGTCGTGGAAAGCCGCAGCCCGCTCGCGCCGGGTGCTCACGCCCTTCTGCGGCTCGGTGATGTAGAGCAGCTCGCGCCAGCCGCCGCCCCGCAGGTGCTCGCAGACCTGCGCCATCGCGCCGGGGTTGTCGAGCGACACGAAGTCCGCGTGCATGCCGGCATGGCGCCGGTCGACCAGCACCGCCGGCTTGCCGTGCAGCGCCACCGCGTCCACCACGCCGGCGCCGCGGCCGAGCGTGTTGAGGATGAAGCCGTCGACCTGGTAGCCAGCCAGCGCGTCGATGGCTTCGCGCTCGCGCCCGCTCTCGTTGCCGAGGTTGAACAGCATCACCAGGTAGCCGGCGTCCTGGCAGGCCTTCTCGGCGCCGCGCAGCACGGCCACCGAATAGGGGTTGGTGATGTCCGCGACGATCAGGCCGATGAGGCGCGACTTGCCGCGGCTCAGCGCCTGCGCCATGGGGCTCGGCGAATAGCCCAGCGTGGCGATGGCGGCTTCGACGCGCGCCGCGATGTCGGGGCTCAGCAGGCGCTCGCGGTGGTTGAAGAAGCGCGACACCGTCGCCTTCGACACGCCCGCGGCCGCCGCCACGTCGGCGATGGTGGCCCGTTGGCCGGCGGGCTTGGGGCGTGGCGCGCGGGTGCTCACACGGCCGCCATGTCGTAGGCGGCGGCCGGCTTTTCGCCGGCCAGCGCCTGCAGCAGGTTGGTGGTGGCCAGCTCGGCCATCGCATGACGGGTCTCGTGCGTGGCGGAGCCGATGTGCGGCAGCGGTGTGACGCGCGGGTGCGTGCGCAGCGCCGAGTCCATCGGCAGCGGCTCCTTCACGAACACGTCCAGGCCGGCGGCGCGCAGGTGGCCGCTGTCGAGCGCGGCCAGCAACGCGGCTTCGTTCACCGTGGCACCGCGGCCACCGTTGATGAAGACGGCGCCAGGCTTCATCGCGGCGAACAGGTCGGCATCGATCATCCCGCGTGTCGCATCCGACAAGGGCAGCATCGCCACCACGAAGTCGGCGCGCGCCAGCAGCTCGTTCAGCGGCGTGTGCGTCGCCCGGCCCTGCAGCTCGGGCGCCTGCGTGGCCAGATCGACCGGCCGGCGCGCGTGGTACAGCACCGGCATGCCGAAGCCCAGCGCAGCACGCCGTGCGATGGCCTGGCCGATGCGGCCGAAGCCCAGCAGGCCGATGGTCTTGCCATGCACGTCGAAGCCGAACAGGTCTTCGCCGATGTTCTTGGTCCAGTGCCCCTCGCGCACGAGGTTGGCGAGCTCGACGACGCGGCGGCTGGTCGCCATCAGCAACGCAAACACCGTGTCGGCCACCGTCTCGTCGAGCACGCCGGGCGTGTGGCACAGCACGATGCCGCGCGCGTTCAGCTCAGCCAACGCGTAGTTGTCGACGCCGACCGACACGCTGGAGATCACTTCCAGCTGCGGCGCGCGGTCCAGCAGCGCGGCATCGACCGGGTAGCTGGAGCCGATGAGCCCGTGCGCCGTCGGCAGCGCCGCCTGGAAGGCAGCCAAGTCGCGCTTCGGGTCGGCGACGACGACAGGGTGCGCGGCCTGCAGCCGCGCCAGCTGGTCGGGCGGCAGCTCGCGAAAGACGACGATGTTCTTCTTGCTCGATGCGTTCACAGCCCAGCCTCCTCCAGTTGCGCCCGCGTCGGCAGGCCTTCGGTGTCGCCCAGCACCTGCACGGCGCGCGCGCCGATCCAACTGCCGCGGCGCACCGCGTCGGGCACGCTGCGGCCTTCGAGCAGCGCGCTGACCACGCCGGCCGCGAAGCCGTCGCCGGCGCCCACGGTGTCGATCACTTCCTTGACCGGGAAGCCTTCCACGCGGCCGGTGCCGGCCGTGTCGCTGTCGTAGTACGCGCCCTCGGCACCGAGCTTGACGACGACCAGCTTCGCGCCGAGTCGGCGATAGAACTGCGCGACACCTTCGGGCGTGCTTTCGCCGGTGAGCAGCAGGCCCTCTTCCATGCCCGGCAGCACCCAGTCGGCGCGCGAGGCGAGGTCGTTGATGGCACTGCGCATGGCCTCGGTCGACGCCCACAGCGTCGGGCGCAAGTTGGGGTCGAAGGAGATGGTGCGGCCGGCGGCGCGCATCACGTCCATGGTCTTGATCGCGGCCGGCAGCGTGGTCGCCGAGATGGCCGGGAACACGCCGGTGGCGTGCAGGTGGCGCGCCGACGTGAGCCAGGCCACGTCGACGTCGTTCACCGTCATCTGGCTCGCGGCCGAGCCCTTGCGGTGGTACTCGACCGGCGGGTCGCTGCCGTCGGTGACGCGGCCCTTGAACTGGAAGCCGGTCTTCTGCGTCGCGTCGCAGATGACGTGCGAGCAATCGATGCCCTCGGCCTTCATCGTCGCGAGCAGGCAGCGGCCCATCGAGTCGGTGCCGAGCCGGCTGGCCCAGCCCACCTTGAGGCCGAGGCGCGACAGGCCGATGGCCACGTTGGTCTCGGCGCCGGCGGTGCGCTTGTGGAAGGACTGCGCGTCTTCCAGCGGGCCGGGCCGGTCGGCCACCAGCAGCAGCATGGCTTCGCCGAACAGCGCAACATCAAAAGTGATATTCGTCATAGGAGGGTCCGTCTTGTTCGCGGACACCCGACGAACCGGCTCCGCCGGGCGTCTGGGTGTGCCCCCTCGAGGGGGAGACGACCCACACGCAGTGGGGGAGTTTCGGGGGTGGTCATCGAGCCTCGCGGATGATGTCGATCTGCTGCCGCGTGACGGCCAGCAGGTCGTCACCGATCAGCGGGTATTCGATGGCGTGCGGCACGTTGGCGGGCAGCGCGCGCAGCACGGCGCGCCACGGCGCAGCCGACTCCGTCAGCGGCACCGCCACCCACTTGGCAGGCAGCCGCTGCACGCCCTTGCAATGCACGTAGCGCACGCGGTGGCCGAGCGCCTTGGCCGCTTCGAGCGGGCACTCGCCGACCCAATGCCAGTTGCCCATGTCGAAGGTCATGCCCAGGTCCACGCCCGCGCGGTCGGCCACGTCGAAGAAAGTCTGCAACGCGGGCAAGGTGCCGGCGGCGACGGTCTGATCGTTCTCGATCAGCAGCTCGATGCGGGTTTCCTCCAGCGCGACCTTCAGGCCCCACAGCGAACCGTGCGAGGACGCACGGAAGTCTCCGATCGCCATCTTCAGCCGCTTGGCACCGAGCGTCGTCGCGGCAGCGATGCCACGTTGCAAAGCCGCGCTGTCGAGCCAGCCGCCTTCGGCCCACAGGCCCTCGGGGCTGCTGTAGACAGAGGCATGACCGGCGAGTGCTGGCAGTTCGGCGACGGGGTCGCGCAGCAGTTCGCCGCGGACCTCGACCGAATCGGCCCCGGCTGCCCGCGCGAGTTGCGAACACCACAGCTGGCCGTGCCGGCCCACCTCGGCGGCGCCGAAAGACGACAGCGAGATCAGTACGGGAATCGAAGCCATCAATGCGCCTGATGCGACGACAGGATCTGGCCGAGGAACTGCCGGGTCTTCTCGTTCTGCGGGTTGCCGAAGAATTCCGTCGGTGGCGCCTGTTCGACGATCTTGCCGTCGGCCATGAAGATCACGCGGTCGGCCACGCTGCGGGCGAAGCCCATCTCGTGCGTCACGCATAGCATGGTCATGCCGTCTTCGGCCAGCGAGATCATGGTGTCGAGCACTTCCTTGACCATCTCGGGGTCGAGCGCCGAGGTCGGCTCGTCGAACAGCATGATCTTGGGCGTCATGCACAGCGCGCGCGCAATGGCCACGCGCTGCTGCTGGCCGCCGGAGAGCTGGCTCGGGTACTTCTTCGCCTGCTCGGGAATGCGCACGCGCGTGAGGTACTTCATCGCCACCTCTTCGGCCTGCGCCTTGTTCATGCCGCGCGAGCGCATCGGCGCCAGCGTGCAGTTCTCGAGGATGGTGAGATGCGGGAACAGGTTGAACTGCTGGAACACCATGCCGACCTCGGCACGCACCGCGTCGACGTTCTTGCCGCCCGCGGTGAGCTCGATGCCGTCGACCACGATGCGGCCCTTCTGCACCGTCTCGAGCCGGTTGATGCAGCGGATGAGCGTCGACTTGCCCGAGCCCGACGGGCCGCAGATCACGATGCGCTCGCCCGCGCGCACCGCGAGGTCGATGCCGGTCAGCACCTGGAATTCGCCGTACCACTTGTTCACCGCCTCCATGCGGATGATGGGCTCGGCGCCGTTCGTCGTCACTGCGTCGGTCATGGGTGTTCCGTCAATTGCTTACTGCAGCTTGGGCAGGTCGGCGCCCAGCCACTTCTGGTACAGCTTGTTGAGTTCGCCGTTGGCGGTGTTCTTCGCGACAAAGTCGTTCACCGCCTTGGTCAGCTCGTCCTGGCCCGGACGCATGGCGATGCCCATGGCCTGCTGCACCAGGTTGAACTTGTTCTCGAAGGTGTTCGGCGGCACGCGCTTGGCGATCTGCGCGGCGACCGTCAGCGAGCAGCCGATGGCGTCGACCTGGCCCGACATCAATGCCTGCATGGCCGAGGCGTCGTCGTCGAAGCGGCGGATCTCGGTGCCATCCGGTGCGGCCTTGGTCACGGCCACGTCCTGCGTCGACGCGCGGGCCACGCCGATGCGCTGGGTCTTCAGGTCGGCAGGCGTCTTGATGGTGGCGCTGGTCTTGCCGTACAGCACGATGGTCGCGGCCGCGTAGGGCGTGGAGAACTGCACCTGCTTGGCACGCTCGGGCGTGACCGCCAGCGACGCGACCAGCAGGTCGACCTTGTTGGTCAGCAGGAAGGGAATGCGGTTCGGGCCGGTGACCGGCACGATGTTGGCCTTGACGCCCCACTCCTTCGCCAGCAGCTTGGCCACGTCGGCGTCGTAGCCGTCGGGTTCGTTCTTGGCGTTGGTCGTGCCGTACGGCGGGAAGTCCACCAGCATGCCGATGGTGATCTCGCCCTTCTTCTTGATGTCGGCCACCGACTGCGCGGCGGCGAAGGGGGCGAACACGGTGAGCGCGGCGCCCAGGCCGAGGGCGGCCAGGGCGGCGGTGGTGCTGCGGCGGGTGGTGTTGAACGGGGTCATGTCGAAGTCTCCTAGGTTGGGATCGAAACAGGAAAGATGAAAAGCGTGTTCAGCGAGCCAGCGCGAGGTTGCGCTTGCGCTCCATGCGCGCCGCCAGCAAAGAGAGCGGCCAGCAGATCGCGAAGTAGATGGCGGCCACCGTCGTGAAGACGTACAGCGGCTGGAAGGTCGCGTTGTTGATGATCTGCCCGGCACGCGTGATCTCGGTGAAGCCGATGATGGCCGCGAGCGACGTGCCCTTGATGATCTGCACCACGTAGCCGACCGTGGGTGCCAGCGCGATCTTGAAGGCCTGCGGCAGCACCACGTCGCGCATGCGCGCGCTGTACTTGAGGTTGAGCGCATGCGCCGCCTCGATCTGCCCGCGCGGGATCGCTTCGATGC
Organism: Variovorax restrictus; assembly: GCF_051216715.1. NCBI lineage: Bacteria > Pseudomonadati > Pseudomonadota > Betaproteobacteria > Burkholderiales > Comamonadaceae > Variovorax > Variovorax restrictus. Next base: position 2,227,762 of record NZ_JBPJZH010000001.1, on the reverse strand, counting down.
AGCCGCGCCAGATCTCGCCCAGGAAGGCCGCGCTGTTGAGGATGAGCGCCGCGCCCGCGGCGATCCATGGGTTGATGTCCAGCCCCAGCACCGGCGCGCCGAAGAAGATCAGGAACAGCTGCAGCAGCAGCGGCGTGCCCTGAAAGATCTGGATGAAGCCGATGGCCAGGCCGCGCGCGGTCTTGCTTTCCGACGTGCGGGCCAGCGCGATGATCAGGCCCAGGATCGCGCCGCCGATGAAGGCGATGGCCGACAGCGCCAGGGTCCACTTGGCGGCCTCGAGGATGAAGAGGAATTCGGGATAGCCGAAGGTACGCATGATGTTCAGCGCCTGTCAGGGTAGTTCAGCGTGCGCTGGTAGATCAGCTTGAACAGGCCCGAGAAGGCCATCGCCAGCAGCAGGTAGATGCCGGCGACCACGATGTAGATCTCGAAGCTGCGGAAGGTCTGCGACTGCAGGTTGGCCGCGACCGAGGTCAGGTCGTCTGCCGAAATGACCGACACCACCGCAGAGCTCAGCATCAGCAGGATGAACTGGCTGGTGAGCGCCGGGTAGATCGCCTTGAGCGCCGGCTTGATGATGATGAAGCGGAAGATCTCCCAAGGCTTGAGGTTGAGCGCCCTGCCCGCCTCGATCTGCCCGCGCGGGATCGACTCGATGCCGGCGCGGATGATTTCCGTGGCATACGCGCCGAGGTTCACCACCATCGCCGTCAGCGCCGCCGTGTAGGGCGACCAGCGCAGGCCGATGGCCGGCAGCGCGAAAAAGAAGAAGAACAACTGCACCAGGAAAGGCGTGTTGCGGATCACCTCGATGTAGGCATTGACGATGAAGCGCAGCCAGCCCGGCCCGGAGGTCTTGCCCCAGGCGCAGAAGACCGCCACGATGAGACCGAGCGCGGTGGCGATGAGCGAGAGCTGGACGGTGATCCAGGTGCCCTTGAGCAGCAGCGGCCAGGCCGCGAAGACCGCGTCGAACTGGAATTGGTAATTCACGGGACAAGCCCTGCGGACAGGAATCGGTGCATGGGCTGGCAGTGTATGAAACCGGTTTCAGGCAAGCATCGGGGTTTTCCCTTGTATGCAAGATGATCCCTGCTTACAGATGCAACACGCCTGCAGCGCGGCTGTCAGGTCACCGCGCGATGCTCGACGCACCATGACCGCCGACCGCCCCACGCCCACGCCCACGCCCTCGCCCTCGCCCTCGCCCTCGCCCTCGCTCGCGACCACCACCGACGACCGCGAGCCCTCGCTGCGCAACGCCACGTTGTCCGACGTGACGGCCCGCCGCCTGCCGCGCCCCGAGAGCATCACCGCCGTGATCCGGCACCATGTGCGTCCCGCCGCCGCCGCGGCCTACGAGCAATGGCTGCAGCGCATCGTGCCGATCGCCGAGCGCTTTCCCGGGCATCGCGGCGTCCATGTCATCCACCCGCCGGCGGGCTCCACGCTCTACACCGTCACGATCCGCTTCGACTCGCTGCTGCATGCCGAAGACTGGTTCCAGTCGGCCGCGCGGCATGCCCTGCTCGACGAGGTGCTGCCGATGCTCGACGGCGACGAAGAAGTGAAGACGGTCACCGGCCTCGAGTTCTGGTTCCACCCCGGGCCGGGCCAGAAGCCGGCCCGGCGCTACAAGCAAGCCCTGGTCACGCTGTCCGTGATCTTTCCGCTCACGCTGTTCGTGCCTCGTGGCGTGCAGTGGCTGGCCCGCTGGGTGCCGGCGCTGCACGAGACCTACCTGTCGCACTTCGTGACCGCGGCCATCGTCGTCGCGCTGATGACGTACGTGCTGATGCCGCGCATCACGCGACGGCTTTCAGCCTGGCTCTACCACTGAGCCGGCGCGCCCGGCACCGGGTCGTCACCGTGAAGGGGTATGCGGGGCTGCGTCCAAACTCGGCAAGAATCGACGCTCGCGCCAAGCCGGCGGCCCACGCTCTCGACGCCCTTCTACCCATGCGCAAAGTCCCCCTGCAAACCCGGCTGCTGCTGATCGCGTCGGCCGCGATCCTGCCGCTCGCCGCGGTGTGCGGCATCGCCCTGTATGCGCTGTTCCAAAGCCAGCAGTCGCAGAACGAAGCGTCGACGCTGGGCGTGGCGCGGGCCCTGGCCACTGCCGTCGACGGCGAACTGCGCCTCACCATCGCCGCGCTCCAGACACTCGCACTGACCGAGCCTCTGGGCACCGCAGACGGCGCTGGCCGGGACGAGGCACTGACGCTCAGCCGTGCCGTGCGCGCGTCGCACCCGGAGTGGCGCGGCATCTTGCTGGCCGACCCGGCCGGCCGCGTTCTTTTCACCACCGATGGCGACCTCGGCGGGCGCACCACGGTGCTCGAACGGACCAGCTTCGACGAAGCGCTGCGCAACGGCAGGCCGGTCGTCGGGCGCCTCGCACGCGGCGAGCGCGGCAACCTCGCCTTTCCGGTGCGCGTCCCGGTGGTGCGCGACGGCACCGTGCGCTTCGTGTTGACGGCCATCGTCCGGCCAGAGTCGATCGCCGCGGTGTTGCGCAGTCAGCGCGTCCCCGACGGCTGGGCCGTGTCGATCTTCGATGCGCAGCAGGTTCGCATCGCCCGCACGCTCGACGACGAGAAGTGGCGCGGTAGTGCGCCCAGCGCCACGCTGCGCCCTCTGCTCGACGCCATCGGCGACCGGCGCGAAATGGTGGGCCGCAGCACCAACGTCGACGGCGTGCGCGCGCAGACCGCTGTCGCGCGTCTCGACGCCGGCCCCTGGACGCTGGTGCTCGGCGCATCGGTCTCCGATGCCGAAAGCGCGCGGCTGCGCACCATGGCCGCGTACCTGGCCGGGCTGCTCGCATCGCTGGGCCTGGGGGCCTTCGGCGCGTGGTGGATGTCGCGCGCCATCACCCGCCCCATGCGCCGCTTGCGCGACGGTGCGGACGCGCTGGGCCGCGGTGCGCCACGGCCGTCCGGCGCCTCCGGCATCGCCGAGATCGACGACGTCGCGCACGCGCTGGAATCGGCCGCCGTGCTGCGCGCCCGCAGCGAGGCGGAGCGGGAAGACCTGCTGCGGCTCGAACACCTGGCGCGCACCGCCGCGCAGGCTGCCGAACAGCGCATGGAACGGCTGGTCGACGCCAGTGCGCAGCTGTCGCGCTCGCTCGAGGAAGCGTCGACGCTGTCGACCATCGCGCGCGTTCTGGTCCCCGATGTGGCAGACCTCTGCCGCATCGACCTGATCGACCGAAACGGCCAGCTGCAGCGCAAGCTCGTCCACCACTTCGACCCGGTGCGCGGCGCGCAGATCGCCGAGCGCATGAGCCGCCGCAGCGGATCGGCCGACGAACCGGGTTCGTTCCCCTGGGCCATCCGGACCGGCCAGTCGTTCCGGCACAACGTCGACGATGCCGACACGCCAGCGATCTCGGACGGCTCCTTGCGCGAATTCGTGAAGGTGCTGGGCATCCAGGCGGGCTGCGTGGTGCCGCTGATCGCACGCGGGCGCACCATCGGCGCACTGGCGGTACTGCAAATCGAGTCGAAGCGCCGCTTCTCTGCCGAAGACGGTGCGCTGATCGGTGAACTGGCGCAGCGCGCGGCCCTCGCGCTCGACAACGTGCTGCTGCTCGCCCAGGCGCGCGAGGCCCAGGCCGAGGCCGAAGCGGCCAACCGCGCGAAGGACGAATTCCTCGCCATGCTCGGCCACGAGCTGCGCAACCCCCTGGCCCCGATCGGGCTGGCGCTGCAGCTCATGGCGCGGCGCGATGCGCAGGCCTTCCCGCGCGAGCGCGAGATCATCGACCGCCAGGTCCGCCATCTGTCGCGCATGGTGGACGACCTGCTCGACGTCTCGCGCATCGTGTCCGGCAAGATCGCGCTGTCGCTCGAACAGGTCGACCTGCGCGACGTCGTCACACGCGCCATCGAGCTCACGCTGCCGGCCCTGCAGGCCCGCGCTTCGATGCCGCGGCTCGAACTGACCGACACGCCGGTCTTCGTTCAGGGCGACCCGCTGCGGCTGGTCCAGATCGTCTGCAACCTGCTGACCAATGCCGCCAAGTTCAGCCCCGCCGACGCGCCGATCCGCGTGACGCTGCAGGCCGACGCGACACAGGCCACCCTCACCGTGGCCGACAAGGGCCTCGGCATTCCGCCGGCCCTGCTCCCGCGCGTGTTCGAGCGCTTCGTGCAGGGCGAGCAGGCGCTGCAGCGCGCCGCGGGTGGGCTGGGCCTGGGCCTGGCCATCGCGCAGAGCCTCGCGGCCTTGCACGAGGGCCGGATCGACGCGCACAGCGACGGTGTCGGCACCGGCAGCGCCTTCACGCTGCACCTGCCGCTGTTCGCGGCAGCGCCACCGGCCCGCGTTGTGCCGGCGCCCCCCGATGCAGGTGCACCGGCCTTGCGTCTGCTGCTGGTCGACGACAACCGGGACGCGGTCAACGTGCTGGCGGACTGGCTCCGGATGGAAGGCCACGAGGCGCGCGTGGCCTACAGCGCCGAAGAAGCGCTGGAACGACTGGCCGAGGAAGCCGGCGACGCGGCGGTGCTCGACATCGGCCTGCCCGGCATCAGCGGCTACGACCTGGCACGCCGGGTGCGCGCCAATGCCGCGACGGCGCATCTCCCGCTGGTCGCGCTGACCGGCTACGGGCGCGCGTCGGACCGGGAGCATGCCTTGAACGCCGGCTTCGACGACCACTTCGCCAAGCCCGCTGATGTGGAGCGCATGCTGGAGCGCCTCCGGGCGCTGGTGGCATCGACGTCGGCACGACGGCCGCAGTGAGTGTCGGCCTCCGTGCAGCAGCTGGCCATCAGCAGGGCAAGATGCGCGCACTGGCCGTGCAGGGTCAAGGTCGGCACGCAGCTCATCTTTGCTGCTCGGCCGGCAGGTGGCCGTTCGAGGTCGCACCGCTGCCCGGGCCGACGCACTCGATGACCATGTCAAGGAAGGCGCGAAGCCGGCCCAGTCCACGCAAGTCCTGGTGATAGGCGAACCACACGTCCCGGCCCGGCGGGGGCGGGTGCAGGTCGTGCCTCTCGATGCCGGGGTAGTGGTCACCCAGCAGCGTCGGCAACACGGCGAAACCGGCTCCCAGGGCACAGGCGCGCGCCTGCACGTCCCGGTTGTTGCTGCCGAGCGCGAAGCTTGCTTCCGGAAACGTCCTCTTCAACCAATGCACATCGGGCAGATCCTCGAACGCCGCATCCAGCGTGATGAGCCGCGTGCCCAAGCCATCGCCCACCGTCGGCGCACGCATCCCGGACGGACCGTACAGCGCATAGGTCATGTGCATCAGCTGACGCTGGACGACCCCCGGGCTTTCCGAAGGTCGAATGCGAAACACCAGTTCCGCCTCCCGGCGCGCAAGGTCGAGAAAGCGCGAGTCCGTGATGAGGTCGACGCGCACTGCCGGGTGGCGCGCGACGAATCGAGCCACGACCGGCGTGAGGACATGCAGTCCAAACCAGTCGGAAGACGACACGCGAAGACGGCCTTGAAGCTCGGCGCCCTGCCCTGCGAGTTGTCGCTCGATGGCAAGTGACTCTTCTTCCATTCGCTCGGCGTGCGCCAGCACCGCGGCGCCTTCGTCCGTGAGTTGAAAGCCCTCGCGCCCGCGTTGGAACAGCTTCCGACCCGTCGAGTCTTCCAGGGCTCGCAGGCGACGCCCCATCGTCGGCTGCGACATCCCCAGACGCTGCGCGGCGCCGCTCAGCGAGCCTGAGCGGGCGATCGCCAGAAAGATGCGTACGTCGCTCCAGTCCATCGGCGCATTCAATTACGAATGAATGAAGTTCATTTGTGTGAATTTACATTCAAACATGAACAACCCAGACTTCAGTCCTGCCTTCACATTCATTTCGAAAGGACGCCGCCATGTCGAGCTCTCGTATCCCCGCCACGATGCAGGCCGCCGTTGTTCGCGAAGCCAACAGCCCCTTTGAATTCCACGACCGGCCGGTCCCGGATGTTCCTCGGGGCCATGTCCTGGTGCGCATCGGCGCCAGCGGCGTCAACCCGCTCGACACCAAGATTCGCGCCGGCGTGGCGGCGCATGCCGCGCACCCTCTGCCGGCGGTCCTCGGCATGGACATGGCAGGGGTCGTCGTCCAGGTCGGCCTCGGCACCACGCGCTTCCAGGTGGGCGACGAGGTCTACGGTCTGGTCGGTGGCGTGGGCGGCTTGCAAGGCACCTTGGCCGAATACGTCAGCGTCGACGCGAATCTCCTTGCACGCAGGCCGAATCGCTTGTCCTTGCGCGAGTCCGCCGCGCTCCCGCTGGTCTCCATCACCGCCTGGGAAGGCTTGGTCGACCGTGCTCACGTCGGGACCGGTCACAAGGTGCTGGTCCATGGCGGCGCCGGGGGCGTCGGGCATGTGGCCATTCAGATCGCGCGCGCATTCGGCGCCGTGGTCTATGCGACCGCAAAGCCATCGCAGTTCGAGGTGGTCCGTTCATTCGGCGCGACGCCCATCGATTTCACGTCCTCTGCCCCTGCAGACTATGTTCGCGAGCACACGGCCGATGAGGGTTTCGATGTGGTGTACGACACCGTGGGCGGCCCTACGCTTGATGCATCCTTCGTTGCTGTACGTCGCTACACCGGCCATGTCGTCAGTGCGCTGGGTTGGGGCACGCACTCGCTGGCACCCCTGTCTTTCCGAGGAGCAAGTTATTCCGGCGTCTTCACGCTGCTGCCGATGCTCAGTGGCAGGGGCCGCACCCATCACGGAGACATCCTGAGCCAGGTCGCCGAACTGGTCGACGCCGGTCGGCTTCGGCCGCTCTTGGACACCCAGCGATTCACCCTCGGGCAGGCCGGTGAGGCGCACGCGCGCGTGACCGGTGGTCAGGCTGTCGGCAGGGTCGTTGTCGACATCGACTGAGTGCTTCCCCTGCTTGCAACGACACTCGCCACACGATGACGGCAAGGATCACCGGGCGGTTCATCTGCTCCTAAAGGAATCGAGCCATGCTTGAGCAAGAGATGAATTTTCGTGACATAGCCGATGCGCTGATTACTGCCACCAATGCATTGGATGCAGCCATCGTGCTGACGCTGTTCTCGCCGGATGCGGTGATCGACGACCCCTCCACCGGCCATCGTTTCGATGGTCATGCCGGCATTCGCGAGTACATCGAACGGTATTTCATCGGCTATCGAACGGTCACGCGCTTCCTGTCGATCGAGGCCCTCGGCCAACGCCGAGCGCGCCTGCGCGTCGACTTCACCGGCGACTTCGGACACGAGATCGGGTTGCTGGAGCTAGCGGTGAATGAGGTTGGACTGATCGCACGTATCGACGCCAACCTCGAATCGCACACCAAGCACGCCGCAACATGAAGAACCCTCGCAGGCGTTCTCGACGATCGAGCCCTGGTCCATGGACTGACGGCGTGCACGCCCGCCCAGCTCGAAGGCCGCCTGGAGCGTCGTGGGCACGCCCGTCCAGCCGATGCGGGCGCTGACCCGGATTGAAGCTCGCCCCGCCTGCAGCTGGCGCTGTTTTCGAGGAACGATGAGCTCGGAAGCTCCGTCAGTTTCCGTCCGCTGCGTTGTGGGCCACCGCGAGCCGCAGTGACGATGCGGAAACGAGCCGCTTGCCGACCGCCTTGTTGGCAGTTGAGGCGGCGGCCTTCTTCACCACCAATGCAGTTGGCAGACGCGACGGCCGAATCGCCACTGGCGCGGAGACGCCCGCACCTGCGTCCAGCTTGAACACACTGACGGCCTCGACGAGGCTGCTGGCGTGCTCCTGCAGCGATGACGAGGAGGCGGCGGCTTCTTCCACGAGCGCTGCGTTCTGCTGAGTCACTCGGTCCATCTGAGCAATGGCCTGGTTGACCTGCTCGATACCGGCGCTCTGTTCCTGGCTCGCTGCAGTGATCTCGCCCATGATGTCGGTGACCCGGCGGACGCTTCCCACGATGTTCTCCATCGTCCTGCCAGCTTCGCCCACGAGCTCGGTGCCTGCAATCACCTTGCTGACCGAGTCATCGATCAGTGACTTGATTTCCTTGGCCGCTGCGGCAGAACGTTGTGCGAGGTTGCGTACTTCCGATGCCACGACAGCAAAACCTCTTCCCTGCTCACCCGCGCGGGCCGCTTCCACCGCAGCGTTCAAAGCCAGGATGTTGGTCTGGAACGCGATGCTGTCGATCACGCCGATGATGTCGACGATCTTCTTCGAAGAGGCATCGATGGACGTCATGGTGGCAACCACCTTGTCCACGACCTCCCCACCTTTGACGGCCACCGTGGAAGCGGAGAGTGCCAGCTGGTTGGCCTGGCGGGCATTGTCCGCGTTCTGCTTGACGGTCGAGGTGAGTTCCTCCATCGAGGCCGCCGTCTGTTCGAGCGAGCTGGCTTGCTCTTCGGTCCGGGACGAGAGGTCCTGGTTGCCCGCAGAAATCTGACCCGATCCCACGGCGACGGCATCGGCACCGCTGCGGACCTGCCCGACGATGGTGGCCAGGCTGTCCCGCATGCCCCGCATCGCGAACAGGAGGCTGGAATCGTCGCCCTGCTTGAGGGCGATCGCCATGGTGAGATCGCCGCGTGTGATGCTTTCCGCAATGCGCGCCGAGTATTGCGGTTCACCGCCCAATTGCTGAAGCAGGCTGCGGCTGATGAACCAAGCCGCCACCGTGCCGATCGAAATTGCAATCGCGCACAGCACCAGCATGAACACCAGGAAACTGCGCGCGACGCCTCGCGCCTCGGTCGCCAGTGCCTGATTCATTTCCTCTTCGAGGTCGATGAGGACATTGACAGCCGCGAGCCACTCCACGAAAGCGGGAGCCGCTTGCCGGCGCAACAGCTCGATCGCCTCCGGAACCCTGTCGTTCATTCGCATGTCGATCAGCTTGGCAATCACCGGCTGGGCCTTGGCTTCGATCGCCTTGATCGCCGCCAGGGCCTTCACCTCTTCAGGGGTTGTGGCTGCAGCCGTCGAGAAAAGCTGGTCGAGCGGACCTGCCGACTTGGCGTATTTTTCAGCCAGGGCCGTGATCTTCGCGATCTCCGCTTGCGCGGCTGCGGTGCTGTCGGCGAGCACCACATCGCGAACCGCGATGGCCCGGTCATGCACGCTGCCCCGAAAATTGATCGCATAGCGTTGTTTCACGCTGTTGACGTCGTTGATGGTGGCGAGCGTTGATTCGATGCTGCGCACCCTGCTCACACCCAGGGCCACCAGCAAGATGATCAGGACAAAGACGGTGCCAAAACCCAATGCCAGCCGTGTGCTGACTTTCATGCTCTTGATGTTCATTTGATTTTCAGCAACCTGATTCCGGGCAACCAGAGACGATAGAAAGAAAAGATCCGATGGCCCAGCACAGAATCACTCACGGCGCGCCTCGCGAGCTTTCAACATCTATCGGCACGCGTCGAGATTTCTGAAGGCCTGCGGTGACCGTGGCTGGCACCGGCGAGGTTTGCCGAGATCCATTCAGCGTGCGACACCGGTGGTCCTCGTGCCGAGTGGCATGGCCGGAGGGCCAGCTCATCAAGGCGAACTGGAGTGCCGGAGCAGGTAATTTTTCGCGGAATGAAAACTCGGCGTGTTCGGCATGGCGACGGATCGCCACACAATCTCGCATGCCTCGCGCTGAAGACTTATCTGACCAGGAACTTATCGCTGCTTCGCAGGACTTGCGCCGCAGGGCTCTACAAGGGGACGACACCCAAGTCGAAGCCCGCCGCCATGAGATCGCGCTTCGTCGACGACTCAAGGTCGTCGATCCGCTCGCCGCTTCCCTCACGCCCAGGGCCACGGCGGCAGACACCGCCCAGGACCTCGAGCTGGCGATGCTTTCATCGATCACCCGCAAATACACCATTGCAACTGCGGACCTGACAACCCAGTCGGACCGGGTCTTGCGAGATCTTCTTCACAACGTGCGTGTTCTTCTGGCAATGGACATCGCATTTGTCGCCGAATTCGTGGACGGACAAAAAGTTTTTCGCCAGCTGGATGCCGCTGAGGACGAGATCCTCCCCGTCCAGGAAGGTGACTCCGCATCACTTGAAATGACGTTGTGCCAGCGTGTGGTTGATGGCCGGCTGCCGCAGTTGCTCAACGACGCCAAGTCAGTGCCCGAACTCCGGGATCTGAAGATTGCGAAGACGCTCGATATTGGCGCCTACCTCAGCACGCCGGTGGTGCTTCGCTGCGGGACGGTCTACGGGACGTTATGTTGTATCAGCCACTCGGCCCGTTCGGCGTTGGGCAACAAGCAGATCGACGCCCTGCGGCACGTGGCAAAAATCATCGGCGCCGAGCTGGACAAGAAGCGGCCTTGAAAGCCGCCGCAGCCCACCGGACTTGGGCTGTCGCGCGCCTTTGACGATCAGTGCAGCAGCTGGCTCAGAAACAGCTTCGTACGCTCGTGCTTCGGATGGCTGAAGAACTCGGCCGGCGCCGCCTCTTCGACGATCGAGCCCTGGTCCATGAAGATCACGCGGTTGGCCACCTGGCGCGCGAAGCCCATCTCGTGCGTGACCGACAGCATGGTCGTGCCGTCTTCGGCCAGCGACACCATGGTGTCGAGCACTTCCTTGACCATCTCCGGGTCGAGCGCCGACGTCGGCTCGTCGAACAGCATGACCTTGGGGCTCATGCACAGCGCGCGTGCGATGGCCACGCGCTGCTGCTGACCGCCGGAGAGCTGCGACGGGTACTTGTTCGCCTGGTCGGGGATCTTCACCTTCGTGAGGTACGACATCGCGACCTCCTTGGCTTCCTTGGGCGAGTACTTCTTGCTCCAGATCGGCGCGAGCGTGCAGTTCTCGAGGATGGTCAGGTGCGGGAACAGGTTGAAGTGCTGAAACACCATGCCCACGTCGCGGCGCACCGCGTCGATGCGTCGAGTGTCGTTGGTGAGTTCGATGCGGTTGACCACGATGTTGCCCTGCTGGTGTTCTTCCAGCCGGTTGATGCAGCGAAGCAGCGTCGACTTGCCCGAACCCGAAGGGCCGCAGATCACGATGCGTTCGCCGCGTCGCACTTCGAGGTTGATGTCGCGCAGCACCTGGAAGTCGCCGAACCATTTCTGCACGTTGACCATGCGGATGACGAGTTCGGCGGCCTTCGGGTCGGTGTCGGGCGCAAGCATCGGAGCGGGCACAGCGGTCATGGCAATCCTCAAGCGGGTTGGGTGATCTTCAGGCCGAGCTCGTCGACCAGGCGGCGGGCGGCGGCGATGCCCTCGGGGCCCATCGGCAGCCGCGGCGGGCGCGGCCCACCGACGGGCAGGCCCATGGCCGCAAGCATCGCCTTGGTGCCGGCCACGTACTGCTGGCCGGCAACGAAATCGATCATCGGGAAATACTTGAACGAGAGATCGCGCGCCTGCGCCAGCTCGCCGGCCATCACCAGGTCGTAGAGCCGCGCCATCTCGGCCGGCGCACCGTTCGACGGCACCGCCGCCCAGCCCACCGCGCCTTCGACGTACGACTCGAAGCCCATGATCCCGCCGAACACCTTCATGCGGCCATCCGACAGCCGCATGATGTCGCGCACGCGGGTCACTTCGAGCGTCGACTCCTTGATGTAGCGGCAGTTGTCGATCTGCGAGAGCCGCGCCACCAGCTTCGGCTTGAGGTCGATGTTGGTCACGGCCGGGTTGTTGTAGACCATGATCGGAATGCCGATGGCGTCCGAGATGGACTTGTAGTGCTGGACCAGCTCGTCGTCGGTGGGCGTGCAGTAGAACGGCGGCAGCACCATCACGCCGTCGGCCCCCAGCGACTCGGCCATGCGGCTCTTGCGCGCGGCCACGCGCGTGTCTTCGGCGGTGGTGCCGATGATCACCGGGACGCGGCCGGCGCTGCGGTCGATCACGGTCTTGGCGACCAGCTCGATCTCGTCGTCAGTCATCGACAGGAACTCGCCGGTCGAGCCCAGCGGGATCAGCCCGTGGATGCCGGATTCGATCTGCCAGTCGACGTAGCGCTCGAGCGCGGGCACGTCGACGGCACCCCCGGCGTCGAAGGGCGTGACCATGATGGTGTAGGTGCCGCGGAAATCTTGCATGTCGATGAGGTCGGTTCGTTGAGTTTCAGCGGGCGTCGAGCAGGCCGGCCGCAATCAGGGCAGTGCGGATGCGCTGCGTTTCGTCGTCGCCGACCGGTAGCAGCGGCAGCCGCGGCGCCGGATGCGGCAGGCGGCCGAGCAGGTGCAGCGCGGTCTTCATGCGGTTGTGGATGTCGAGGTACGGCGCGCGATAGAACACGCGGCACAGCGGCACCAGCCGGTCGTTCACGGCGCGTGCGGTATCGAGCCGCCCGGCCGCGATGGCCTCGTGCAGCTCGACCAGCAGCGGCGCGACCACGCTGCCGATGCCCGACAGGATGCCGTCGGCCCCGTAGGTGAGCGATGCGAAGAGCCAGCCGTTGTTGCTCGACAGCATGGTGACGGGGCGGTCGAGCGTGCGCAGGGCGCGCAGGGTGTCTTCATAGAGCTCGGGCACGTCGCTGCCGTCCTTGATCGCGACGATCTGCGGCACGGCCTTGCACAGCCGCACCAGCATCTCCACCGAGAAGGCCTGGTTCGACGCGCGCGACAACTGGAACAGCACGATGGGCAGCGCCGTCGCGCCGGCCACGTCCTGCACGTAGCGCAGGATCATCTCGGGCCGCAGCGTGGCACCGCCACCGAACATCGCCGGCGGGAAGAGCAACAGCGCCGAGGCGCCCGCCTCGGCCGCATCGACCGCCAGCGCGCAGGCATCGCGCGGGTCTTCGGCGACCACGCCGGCCACCACCGGCACGGGGCCCGCCGCCTGCACGGCCAGCCGCACGACATGCGCCCGCTCCGCCCGGTTCAGCGACGAGGTCTCGCCCGCATGCCCATTGACCACCACGGCACGCACGCCGCGGGTGGCAGCGACCTCGCCCACATGGGCCGCCAGCGCCGCATCGTCGATGGCGCCTTCCGGGGTGAAAGGGGTGAGCGTGGCGGGCCAGATGCCGCCGATGCCGGTAACGGGGAAGGTCATGGAAGTCGATCGGGAAAGTGTCGATCAGTATGCGACAGGATTGCAATCGATTGCAAGTATCCGTTCATTTCCATCGATCAATCGACAGATTCCGTTGACTGCTCATTCAGCGTTGCCTTACATTCCTATGATGCAATCGATTGCAACACATCCCACCGCAAAGGCGCTCCAGTGACCGTCACGCTGCGCGACGTGGCGCGTGCCGCCGACGTGTCCATCGCCACCGCCTCGCGCGCCCTGGCGGGCTCCAGCCTGATCAACCCGACCACCCAGAAGCACGTGGTGCAGGTGGCCGCGGCCATCGGCTACCGCACCAACACGGTGGCCCGCGCACTCAAGACGCGCAAGTCGCGCCTCATCGGCCTGACCGTCCACAACCTCGAGAACGCGTCCTTCCGCGTGCTCGCCTCGGTCGTGCAGGCGCGCATGCAGGCGCTCGGCTACCAGGTCATCCTCAGCATCAGCAACGACGACGCCGAGCAGGAACGCGAAATCCTCAAGACCCTCGTCGACCACAGCGTCGATGGCCTGATCGCCGTGCCCACCGGCAGCAACGCCGCGCAGCTGCTGGCCATGGAACACGCCGAGACACCGGTCATCTGCGCCGTGCGCCGCGTGACCGGCGCCTCGCTCGAATCGATCCTGGCGGCCGACATGGAGGGCGCCTACACCGGCACGCAGCACCTGCTGGGCCTGGGGCATCGGCGTATCGGCCTGATCGTGGGTCCTTCGGACACGACATCTGGCAAGGAGCGTCTGGCGGGCTACACACGGGCCATGCAGGAAGCGGGCCTGCCCGTCGACCCCGCCCTCATCCACCGCGGCCGCTACGTGCCGGAAACCGGCGTAGCCGGCGCCAACGCCCTGCTGTCGCTGGCCACGCCGCCCACCGCGCTCTTCGTGGCGAACCACGAATCGTCCGTTGGCGTGCTGCGCGTGGTGTCCGAGCGCGGGCTGTCGATTCCCGCGGACCTGTCGCTGCTGTTCTACGAAGACTCGCCCTGGTTCGAATGGCAGCGCCCCGCCATCAGCGTGGTCGACAGCGGTGCGGCCGACATGGCCAACCTGGCGGTCGACCGTCTCATGTCCCGCCTCGGCGGGGTCGCCAACAGCGGGCGCGAATACCGCATCGGCTCGCGGCTCGTCGAGCGCGCCTCGTGCCGCGCCCTGCCCGATTCCTGAAGCCTTCCATGCCATACATCGAAATCCTGGCGCCCCGCGCCGCCGCCGCCGAGAAGCGCCAATTGACCCAGGCCGTCACCGACGGCATCGTGCGCAGCTTCGGCGTCGCGCCGTCGACGGTGACGATCTACTTCCTGGCTGTCGGCGCCGACGACTATGCGCACGCCGGCGACTTCGGCCTGCCGCCCGCCAGCGCCCGCGTGTTCGTCAAGGTGCATGCCTACCGCCGCCACGCCGACCAGCGCCGCGCCGTCGCCGAAGCCATGACGCCGGCCCTGGCCGCCTGCTTCGACACGCCCGCCCACAACGTCGCCATCTATTTCCTCGACCGCGAGCGCGACGAGGTCGCGCACGAAGGCCACCTGGCCAGCGACGAAGCCCTCGACACCACCGCCACACCATGACCCAGTTCTATACCGAAGACCAGACCTCGGTGCGCGACACCGCGCGCCGATTCGCCGACAACGAGGTGCTGCCGCGCGCCGCCGCGATCGACCGCGAAGACACCTTCGACCGCACGCTCTACCGCGGCATGGCCGAACTCGGCCTGTTCGGCGTGAGCCTGCCCGAGTCGTCGGGCGGCTCGGGCCTGGACACGGTCAGCCTCTGCCTGGTGATGGAAGAACTGGCGCGCTGCTCGGCCGCCATCGGCAACGCCTTCGCGATCCCCGTGGAAGCCGCGCTGTTCCTGCACCACCACGGCAACGCGTCGCAGAAGGCGCTGATCCCCGGCATCCTCGACGGATCGATCGTGTTCGCCACCGCCATGACCGAGCCCGACTTCGGCTCCGACGCCGCGAGCATCCAGACCACGGCGCGCGCGACCGACGACGGCTGGGTGCTCAACGGCACCAAGGCCTGGGTCACGCTCGGCGGCGTGGCCGACCGCATCATGGTCTTCGCGCGCACCGGCAAGGAAGCCGGCCACAAGTCGATGAGCTGCTTCCTGGTCGACGCGGCGTCGCCGGGCGTGAGCCGCGGCAAGAACGAAGAGCTGCTGGGCATGCACGGCCTGGAGGACTGCCAGATCGTGCTGCAGGACGTGCATGTGCCGAAGGACGCGATCATCGGCGCCGAGAACCAGGCCTTCAAGACGGCCATGGGCAACTTCAACTTCAGCCGCCTCTTGATGTCGTCGATGGCGCTGGGCATGGCGCAGGCCGCGATGGAAGACGCGGTGGCCTACGCCACCACGCGCAAGCAGTTCGGCGAGCCAATCATGAACTTCCAGGCCATCCAGTTCATGGTGGCCGACATGTCGACCGACATCGCCGCCGCGCGCCTGCTCATCCACCACGCGTCGCGCGTGTTCGACGCCGGCCTGCCCTACGCCAAGGAAGCGGCGCACGCCAAGCTCTTCACCACCGACATGGCGATGAAGCACGTGTCGAACGCGCTGCAGGTGCACGGCGGCAACGGCTACTCGCGCGACTACCGCATCGAGCGCATCTTCCGCGACGTGCGCCTGGCGCAGATCTACGAAGGCACCAACCAGATCCAGCGAATCATCATCGCCAAGCAGGTCGAGAAGGAACTCGCCTGAGGGCGCTGCCACCATGATCCACTGCATCACCCCCGACGAAGCCGCCGCCCTGCTGAAGGACGGCGACATGGTGCTGGCCGGCGGCAACGGCGGCTCGGGCGTTCCCGAGGCGGTGTTCGAGGCCATCGAACGCCGCTGGCTCGCCGGCGACGGCCCGCACGGCATCACCCTCTTCCACATCACCGGCGTGGGCGCGCTCACCGAGAAGGGCCTGTGCCACTTTGCGCACAAGGGCCTGGTGCAGCGCGTGATCGGCGGCAACTTCGGCATGCAGCTGCCCTTCATGAAGCTGGTGCTCGACCAGGAGCTGGAGGCCTACAACTTTCCGCAGGGCGTGATGACGCACCTGTGCCGCGCCATGGCCGGCCGCCAGCCCGGCGTGCTGACGCACGTGGGCCTGGAAACCTACATGGACCCGCGCCAGGACGGCGGCCGCATGAACGCGCGCACCACCGAGAAGCTGGTGGAGCTGGTCAACATCGCGGGCAAGGACTACCTCTTCTACAAAGCACCGGGCGTGCCCTCGGTGGCGCTGATCCGCGGCACCTCGGCCGACGAAGACGGCTACGTCAGCATGGAGCACGAGGCCACCGCGCGCGAAGACCTGTCGATGGCGCAGGCCGTGCACAACGCCGGCGGCTCCGTGATCTGCCAGGTCAAGCGACTCGTCAAGCGCGGCACGCTGCATCCGCACATGGTGAAGATTCCCGGCTTCCTGATCGACCACTTCGTGGTGCAGCCGGACCAGATGCAGACGTACACCACGCAGTACGACCCGGCGCGCTGCGGCGAGACGATCGTGCCGAGTTCGAGCATCCCGCCCGACCCGATGGACGCGCGCCGCGTGGTGGCACGCCGCGCTGCCTTCGAGCTGCGGCCACGCGCCGTGGTGAACCTCGGCGTGGGCATCTCGGCCATGATCCCCAACGTCGCAGCCGAGGAAGGCATCGACGAGATGATCACGCTCACGGTCGAGTCGGGCGCAGTCGGCGGCGTGCCGGGCCATGCACGCGAGTTCGGCACCTCGGTGAACCCACGGGTCATCCTCGACCAGTCGTACCAGTTCGACTTCTACGATGGCGGCGGCCTGTCGTGCGCCTTCCTGTCCTTCGCGCAGGTCGACCGGCACGGCAACGTCAACGTCACCCGCTTCGGCAAGCGCTACGACGGCGCGGGCGGCTTCATCAACATCACGCAGAACACCAAGCGGCTGGTGTTCAACGGCTCGCTGACCGGCGGCGATTTCGACATCGGCGTGGCCGATGGCGGGCTCGCCATCCGGCGCGACGGCAAGTTCAAGAAGTTCGTGCCCGAGGTCGACCAGATCAGCTTCTCCGGCCACCTGGCGCGCGAGCGCGGCCAGCGCGTGACCTTCATCACCGACCGCGCGGTGTTCGAGATGGAAGCCGACGGCATTGTGCTGACCGAGATCGCCCCCGGCGTGCGGCTGCAGGAAGACGTGCTCGACCAGATCGGCTTCCCCATTCGCATCAGCGACACGCTCAAGACCATGGACGCGCGCATCTTCCGGCTCGGGCCGATGGGCATGCGAGACGCCTTCATGGCGCAGGCGCCGCGCCACATCGAGGTACCCGAGTCATGAGCGAAACCCACGACATCTACTTCGACGACGTGGTCGTCGGCGCCACGTTCGAGACGCCGACGCACGCCATCACGGCTGCCGACATCGCACGCTTCTGCGACCTGACGCGCGACCACCATCCGCTGCACACCGATGCCGACTACGCCGGCTCGCGCGGCTTCGGCGGCGTGATTGCGCATGGCTTGTACGGGCTCGCGCTGATGGAAGGCCTGAAGACTGAGCTCAAGCTCTACCAGAACAGCTCGATCGCTTCGCTGGGCTGGGATCGGGTGCGATTCTTGCGACCGGTCATTGCGGGCGACGTGGTGCGCGTGGGCTTCGAATTCACCGAGAAGCGCACGTCATCGCGTCCCGGCCGCGGCATCGTGATCGAAACGCTGCGGCTGCTGAACCAGCGCGACGAGATCGTCATCGAGGCACAACACAGCGCACTGCTGGCGTGCCGAAGCGACGCGGCGCCCTGAGTGTTCCACCGGTCCTCTTTTCCTTCAGTTCCACCCACCTTCGTCTCACGAAAGCACATCATGCAACGCTCCACACTGGCTCTTGCGCTCTTCCTTGGCGCCGCGTTCTCGGCTTCGGCCATCGCTCAAACCTGCACGCCCAAGGTCAGCGCCGAACACCTGGTGTCGGCCGGCAAGCTGCAGATGTCGACCAATCCCACGCTGCCGCCGCAGCAGTTCGTCGACGAGAAGGGTGAACTGCAGGGCCTCAACGTCGAGCTCGGCAAGGCGATCGCGAAAAAGCTGTGCCTGGAACCGGTCTTCGTCCGCATGGACATGCCGCCGATGATTCCTGCGCTTCAGGCCGGTCGCTTCGACATGATCAACACCGGCATGTTCTGGACCGAAGAGCGTTCCAAGCTGATGTTCATGATCCCCTACGGCCAACAAGCCATGAGCATCTACACCGTGCCCACCAGCACGCTGAAGATCACCAAGTTCGACGACCTCGCAGGCCGCGTCGTCGGCATCGAGACCGGCACCTACCAGGAACGCAAGTCGCGCGAGTACAACGCCGACATGGTCGCGCGCGGCCTCAAGCCCATCGACTTCCGCACATTCATGACGGCGTCGGAAACCACGGCCGCCCTGCGCGCCGGCCAGCTCGAAGCCGGCATCAACATCGACGAGACGGCGGCCAACTTCGTCGAGCGCGGCATCGCCAAGGTCTGGCTGAGCGGCATCAACGGCACCGACATCACGGTCACCTACCGCGACAAGACGACGGCCCTGGCGGCAGCCGCGGCGCTGAACGAGCTCAAGGCCGACGGCACCTACGACAAGCTGTTCGACAAGTTCAAGATGACGCGCCTGAAAGACACGAACTTCGCCATCCGCGGCCCCGGCCCGGCGCCCAAGTAAGCACGCCACCACCACAGCGCAAAGGAAACCCGGGCCGTGTTCAACGTCGATGCCTTTCTGTCCTACCTGGTCAACCCCTACCTGCTGGGTGGGGTCGGGATCACAATCGGGCTGACGATCGCCACGATCCTCATCGGCTTGGCCCTCGCGCTGCCGCTGGCGCTCGCGAGCATGTCCACCAACAAGTTCCTGCGGGCGCCTGCCAAGTTCTACATCTGGATCTTCCGCGGCACGCCGCTGCTGGTGCAGATCGTGATCATCTACACCGGCCTGCCGCAGCTGGGCGTGCGCTTCGACGTGCTCACCTCCGCCATCCTGGCGCTGAGCCTGAACGAAGCGGCCTACCTGTCGGAGACGATCCGCGCCGGCTTCTCGGCGGTCGCCAAGGGGCAGATCGAAGCCGCCAAGGCACTGAGCCTGTCGAAGATGGCGACGCTGCGGCTGGTCACGCTGCCGCAGGTGATCCGCATCATCATCCCGCCACTCGGCAATTCGGTGAACGGCCTGCTCAAGGCCACGTCACTGGCGTCCGTCATCTCGATGGAAGAGCTGATGCGCCGCAGCCAGGTGCTGATGCAGGCCAAATTCGAAGTGCTGGAGCTCTACTGCGTGGCCGCCGTCTTCTACCTCGTGCTCACCTCGCTGTGGGACGTGGTGCAACGCCGCCTCGAGAAGCACTATGGCAAGGGCTATGCGCCAACGGAAAAGAAGACGACCGTGGTGCGTACGCCGGTCACGGCCTGAGGTCTTCGGCGGCGGCGTCGCCGTCGTCGGGTCGCCCGATCTGCGCCTGCATGTACTGCAGCGCATGCTGCATGAAGGCCTGCGCAAGGCGCGCGCGCGGCTTGTCGCGCACGAACAGGCCGCACACCGGCACCGCCACGCGCGGCCGGAAGCGATGCACGTCGAAGCCCGGCTCCTTCGCATAGCGCGCCGTCAGCTCGTCGACGAAGCCGATACCCAGGCCGCGCGCCACCAGCGGGCTCACGACGTTGGCGAAGCGCGCCTCGATGTCGGCGTGGTAGTGGTCCGACGAACGCTCGAAGGCCTGCGCGATCATCGCGCCCAGCGGGCTCGCCGGCCCCGGCCCGACGATGCGGCGCCCGCGCAGGTCGAACGGCGTGAGCACCGGCAAGTCCGCCAGTTCGTGGCCCTTGGGCGTGATGCACATCATCTCGGCCTCGACCAGCACCTCGCGCGCGAGGTTGGGCCGCGCCGGCGGCTTCATCGCGATGCCGAGGTCGGCGCTGCCGCTTTCAACGCCTTCGAGCAGCGCGTCCATGCGCACCGATTCGATGGTCACCTGCACGTCGGGGTGCTCGGCCATGAACAACGCCAGCACCGAAGGCACGAGGTACTGCGACAGCTCGGCCGTCGCGTGGATGCGCAGCACGCCCGCGCGGCCGGTGCGCAGGTCCCAGGCCTTGCGCTGCACGGCTTCGTGCACGACGAAGAGCGGCTCGGCGTCGGCCATGAGGATCTGCGCATCGGCCGTGGGCACCAGGCGGTTGCTCACGCGGTCGAACAGTGCGATGCCCAGCTTGGTCTCGGCCAGCTTGATCGCGTTGCTCACCGCGGGCTGCGACATGCCCAGCTCTTCGGCCGCGCCGATGGTGGTGCGGCAACGCATCACCGCACGCAGCACCTCCAGTTGGCGGAGGTTGATGAGGGAGCGGAATTGCGGGTCGGACATCGGGGTCGATTCATGCCCGACAACGCATCGGGTCGGTCGATGATAGCGGTCCAATTTTTGGTCGTTTTCGGTGCGCCGAACGCACCATCACGACGTATATCGGCGGCCTATAGTCCCGCCCCTCAACTGAATTGAGCACGCTGCGCGGCGATGGCTATTCTTTTCTTTTCGAGCATCCAGCACCGGCCTTGCAGGCCTCATTTCTTCTTCCAGGAACCCTCATGAAATTCGCCCTTCTGCGCAGCGCGCTCGCCATCGTGGCGCTCGCCGGCCCGCTCTCCGGCATGGTCGCTTCCGCGCAGACCTGCACCCCGACCATTCCGAAGAGCGAGTTGATCACCGAGGGCAAGATCCAGCTGTCGACCAACCCGACGCTGCCACCGCTGCAGTTCGTCGACGCCAGCGGTGAACTCAAGGGCATGAACCTCGACCTCGCAGCCGAGCTAGGCAAGCGCCTGTGCCTCAAGGCCGAGACGATCCGCATGGACTTCCCCGCGATGATCCCTGCGCTGAAGGCCGCGCGCTTCGACGGCATCAACACCGGCATGTTCTTCACCGAAGAGCGCTCGAAGGTGATGTGGGCCATCCCCTACGCCATGGCCGCGATCGACATCGTCGCGGTGCCGGGCAGCAAGCGCACGCTGGCCTCGGCCGACGCGCTGACCGACCTGAGCATCGGCGTCGAGGCCGATTCGTACCAGGAGCGCTGGCTGAAGGAGCGCGAGAAGGACAACGTCGCCAAGGGCCGCAAGTCGATCAGGATTTTGTCGTTCCCGACCGCGAGCGAAGTCATGGCCGGTCTGCGCGCGGGCCAGTTCGACATGGCCGCCTTCCCCAACTACGCGGGCGGCGCCTTCGTGAAGGCCGGCCAGGCCACGATGCTGCTGCCGGCACAGGGCGGCTCGCCGACGATGATGAGCTTCCGCTCGAAGCCGGTGGCCGACGCCGTGGTCAAGGCCTTCAACGACATGGTCAAGGACGGCACCTACGACCGCATCCTCGACCAGTACGGCATGACCAAGCTGCCCGAGAAGGTCATCGCGATCCGCGGCACCGGGCCGGTCTGAGGGTTCAGGCGGGCCGCCACGGCCCGCACCATGGTCCGAAAATCGCTTGGTTCGGAGATCCAGGCCGAAGGAGGCACCATGGCAACAGGCATTCCACTTTCGTCGAAGCTGGCGGCGACGGCCGAGCGGGGGTTCGCGCTGAGGCAGAACCGGCAACCCCGCTACCAGTTCGACTGGCACATGCACGACTGCGCCATGCTGCTGTGGCCGCAGGTCGGAACGCTCGACAGTTGCTGGCTCGCCGAACCGGGTAGCGCACCGCGGGCCTGGCGGCTGGCTCGCCACACCGCGCTGCTGCTGCCCGCATCGGCCGCGCACAGCACGCGGACCAGCGCACAACGGCAACGCCACGGTGAGCTCTACCTGCGCCCCGAGCTGCTGGGCCGCAGGAGCCGCTATGGTGTCTTCCAGCTCGATGCCGCGGCGGCCTGCATGCTCGACGCACTCCTTGCGCCGGCGCTGGCGCCGGAGGGCAGCGAACCGCTGGTCCGTGCCCTCATGGCGCAGATGGCCGCGCGCCGGCCCGAGCAGTTCCTGACATCACCGCCCCGAGGGCCCCAAGCGCTGCTCTCGCAACGCATGCTCGATTGCTACGCACTGGCGCTGGCGCTCGAATCGCCGATGCCGACGGTGGAGGCCGTGGCCGACGAGCTCGGTGTCTCCGTCCGCCGGCTGCAGCGTGCCTGCGCCTCGGAACTCGGCAGCACCCCCGTGGCGCTGCGCCGTCGCATGCTCGCGACGAAGGCCCGCGAACTGCTGGACCGGGGCGAAGCGCCCGCGCGTGCCAGTCAGCAGCTCGGCTTCACCCACAGCGGGCATCTGCACCGGCTGCTCAGAGGCGTCGCAACCTGAGGCGTATCGGGCGATCGCGACGCTGTCGCAAACGGGTTGGTGCCGTGTCGCATACCGGTTGGTGCGGTGCGCGCCGCGCTCCTAGCATGAAGCCATCGTCATGCTCCCTGGACTCACCGTGCCACACCACTCGACCTCCCCTGCGCGCCGCCACCCGCTGGCCACTGCGCTTCTCGCCGCCGCGACCCTCGGGCTCGGCGCAACCCCCGCCGTCTCCTCCGCGCAGGCGTGGCCGACACGGGCCGTCACCGTCGTCGTGCCCTTCCCGGCTGGCGGCGGCACGGACCTGGCCATCCGCAGCATCCAGTCCCAGCTCCAGAAGGAACTGGGCCAGCCGCTCGTCATCGACAACCGCGCCGGAGCGGGCGGGACCATCGGTTCGGCCTATGTGGCCAAGGCCACACCCGACGGCTACACCGCGGTGCTCGCCACGACGAGCACCCATGCGGTCAGCGTCAGCGTGTACCCGAAACTTCCCTACGACCCCCTGCGCGACTTCGTCTATGCCGGCTTCGTCGGCACGTCGCCCTATGTGCTGGCGACGAACCCGGGCGTGCGCGGCACCGATGTCAAGACGCTTGTCGCCACGCTGAAGCAGAGCCCCGAGCAATACAGCTTTGCTTCGGTCGGCACCGGCACGGTGTCGCACCTGCTGGGAGAACAGTTCAAGGCTTATGCGGGCGTACCGCTGGTGCACGTGCCGTACCGGGGCGCAGCGCCCGCCTACACCGACCTCATGGGCGGGCAGGTGCAGCTGATGTTCGACAACCCTGCCGGCCTGGTGCCCTACATCCGCTCCGGCAAGCTGGTCGCCGTGGCGACGACGGCGCCGAATGCATTGCTCACCGGCGTGCAGACATTCCAGCAGCAGGGCATTCCGAACTTCACGCAGTCGCTCTGGTACGGCGTGGCCTTCCCGCGCGGCACGCCTGCGCCGGTGGTGGAGCGCTTCAATGCGGCGCTGAACAAGGTGCTGGCCGACCGTGCCGTGGTCGCGGACTTCGCCTCCAAGGGCATCAACGCCAAGCCCGGTACGCCGGCCGAGTTGCAGGCCGCGGTCGCGGCCGACATCCCCGCCTGGGGCCGCATCGCCAAGGCCGTGGGAGCCAAGGTTGACTGACGCTCGCCACATGCCCGGCCCCACCACGCCGCCGGCGCCGGGCGAACGCCGACAGGTCGATGTCTTCGTCGGCGGCCCCGGTGGCGGCAACCCGGTGCCGCTGGTCGCGGACGCGTCCGCGCTGTCGTCCGAAGACATGATCGGCGTCGCACGCGCCACGGGCCACGAGTCGGCGTTCGTGCTGGCGCCGACGACGGCGGGCGCGGACTGGCAGCTGCGCTTCTTCGTGCCGCAGCACGAGATGGAGATGTGCGGCCATGCCACCGTCGGCACGCTCTGGGCGATGCGCCAGTGGGGACGCTGGAACACGCCCACCGCGCGCGTCGAGACCTTGAGCGGCCTCGTCGATGTCGAATGGGATGCGGCCGCCGGTCGCGTCTGGATCTCGCAGCCCGCGGTGCAGGCGCAGGCGCTGTCGCCCGCGCACGCAAGCCGCGTCGCGGCCGTGCTCGGCCTGCCCGCCGGCGCGGTGCCCGAGATGACCAACGCCAGCACCAGCCGCGTCAAGACGCTGGTGCCGATGCCCGATGCCGCCGCCCTGCATGCGCTGCAACCCGACTTCGCGTCGATGGAAGCGCTGTGCGGATCCATCGGCTCCACCGGCCTGTATCCCTATGCGGTGGCGGGCTCGACCGCACCGGGCGGCGCCGTGGTGGCGGCGCGGCAGTTCCCCAAGTCGTCCGGCTATCCAGAAGATGCCGCGACGGGCATCGCAGCGGCTGCGCTGTGGGGCCACCTGGCAGCCAAGGGTGACATCGCCATCGGCACACCCGGCGCGGGCGTCGTCTGCAGCGTCCGCCAGGGCGACGCCATGGGCCGGCCCTCGGTCATCGAGGTGCGCCCGCGCTTCGACGGTGGCTCGGTCGCCGGCTGCTGGCTGAGCGGACAGGTCGGCTGGAGCGGGCCCGCATGAGCGCCACGACGCCCGAGCAACGCCTGGCCGCGGCCGGCCACCGCCTGCCGGCGGCACCGCAGCCGCGCGGCCACTACGCGCCCTTCCACCTGTTGCCGATGCCCCATGGCGGCCAATGGCTCGCCGTCAGCGGCCAGACTTCGCGTGTCGAGGGCGTGGCCATCGCCGGCCTCTGCACCCCCGGCGAACCCCTGGATCGCGCCCGTGCCGCTGCCGAGGTCGCGATGCTGAAACTGCTGGCCGCCGTCGCTGCAGCCTGCGGCGGCGCCCTGCCCGAGCGACTCGACGTGTGCCGCGTGCGCGGCTTCCTCCGAAGCACCGAGGACTTCACGGCCCACAGCGCCGTGCTCGACGCCGCGTCGGACGTGCTGCACACCGCGTGGCCCGACGCGCCCCGCCCCGCGCGCACCGTCGTGGGCGTGGCGAGCCTGCCCGACAGCGCCTTCGTCGAGATCGAGCTGGACGCGCTGCTGGCCTAGATGGCCCTCAGCGAGGCCACCCGCGCCTCACCCGCGGCGATGAGCAGGTCGATGTCGTTGCTGGTCAGCACGAAGCGCATGCCGGCTTCGATGTGACGGCGCAGCAGCGCCGGGTCGACGATGCCGGCCAGCCCCGCGTGCTTACCGTGCGCCTTGCAGGCCGCGATGACGGCCGCGAACGCCGACTCGACCGCCGGGTCTTGCAGCTGACCCGGTATGCCGAGTTCGAGCGAGAGGTCGTTGCTGCCGACCAGCAGCACATCCACGCCCGGCACCGCCGCGATGCTGTCGGCATTGGCGATGGCGCGTGGCGATTCGAGCATCACGATGCAGAGCAGCTCGTCGTTCGCTGCCGCCATCGCCTCCGGCGCGGGATGCCGCGCGTAGTCGAAGTGCGGCTGCAGCCCGAAGAAGGAGCGCATGCCTAGCGGCGGGTACTTGCAGGCGCGCACCGCGGCAGCGGCCTCGACCGCGTCGTCGACGTGCGGCACGACGATGCCCTGCGCGCCGCCGTCGAGCAGCCGCGAGATGTCGGGCGAGTTCTTGCCCGGCACGCGCACCAGCGGCGCGATGCCCAGCGGCAGCGCGGCCGCGGCGATGTTGGCGGCCGCCGCCGCGTCGACCGGCGAATGCTCGATGTCGATGAAGAGAAAGTCGAAGCCGCATCGCAGCGCCAGGCCCGCCACGGCCGCGCCCGTGACCTGCTGCACGCCCATGCCCAGCACGGTCTCGCCGGCTTCCAGTCGGCGGCGCGCCACGTTCGGTCGAACCAGCATGCTCAGTAGCCCCCGACTTCGCCGCGAACCTGAAACTGGCCGCGCCCCGGACGGCCCAGCCACTGCTCGCCGTCGACGATGAGCTCGCCGCGCGAGAACACCTTCTTCACCACGCCGTGCACTTGCTTGCCTTCGAACAGGCTGTAGTCGACGTTGCTGTGGTGCGAGTGCGCGGAGATGGTCTGCGTGCCGTCGGGGTCGAACAGCACGATGTCGGCGTCGCTGCCGACCGCGATCGTGCCCTTGCGCGGAAACAGACCGAAGAGCTTGGCCGGCGCGGTGGCCGTCAGCTCGACGAAGCGGTTGAGCGTGATGCGCTTGCTGCGCACGCCGCCGTCGTAGATCACGGTCATGCGCGTCTCGATGCCCGGCGCGCCGTTGGGGATCTTCGAGAAGTCGTGGCGGCCGTGTTCCTTCTGATGCACGCGGCCCATGTGGCCTTCCTTCATGCAGAAGGGGCAGTGGTCGGTCGAGATGAGCTGCAGGTCGTCGGTCTTGAGCGCGGTCCACAGCGCGTCTTGCGACTGCTTGTCGCGCAGCGGCGGCGTCATCACGTGCTTGGCAATCGAGAAGTCGTCGCTGTCGTACACCGACTCGTCGAAGAAGAGGTAGTGCGGGCAGGTTTCGGCGAAGACCGGGATGCCGAGGTCGCGTGCCTCGATCACGTGCTTGAGCGCCTCTTTGGCCGAGAGGTGGACGAAGTACACCGGCGCGTTGGCCAGCTCGGCCAGCTTGATGCCGCGGTGTGTCGCCTCGCCTTCGAGGATGGCCGGCCGCGTGAGCGCGTGGTAGCGCGGCGAGGTGTGGCCCTGCGCCAGCGCCTCGCGGATCAGCAGCTCGATCACGTTGCCGTTCTCGGCGTGCAGCGCGACCATGCCGCCGTGCTCGCCGACCAGCCGCATCGCCCGGAAGATGGCCGCGTCGTCGACCATCACCGTGCCCGGGTAGGCCATGAACATCTTGAAGCTGCTCACGCCCTCGTGGCGGATGGCGTGCTTCATGTCGCCCAGCACGGTGTCGTCGACATGCGTGAGGATCACGTGGAAGCCGTAGTCGATGCTCGCGCCGACCGACGCCTTGGCCTGCGTGCGCGCGATGGCGTCGAGCGGGCTGTCTTCCTTGCCCTGGAAGGCGAAGTCGATGATGGTGGTCGTGCCGCCGAAGGCCGCGGCGCGCGTGCCCGACTCATAGTCGTCGGCGGTGGTCGAGTCGCCGAAGGTGTTGTCGAGGTGGGTGTGCACGTCGACACCGCCAGGCAGCACCAGCAGGCCGGCCGCGTCGATGACGCGGGTGTCGGGGCCGACGTCGAGCTGCTTGCCGATGGCGGCGATCTGGCCGTCGTCCAGCAGGATGTCGGCGCGGTAGTCGTCGACGGCCGTGACGATGCGGCCATTGCGGATCAGGGTCTTGGTCATGGGGCAGATTCCTCAGTGGTTTGGAGGCCTGCAGCTCGGAGTGCCTGCGCCAGCATCGCGACCTCGCCGTCGGGCAGCGGCCCCATCGGCGGGCGCATCGCGTCGCTCGGGATGTGGCCCAGCAGCTTCAGGCAGGTCTTGAGCCGCGCGTTGGCGTGGCCGCCCGGCGCGGTGCCGTAGATGGCCTTGGCCAGCGGGTAGATGCGATCGTTGAAGGCGCGCGCCGTGGCGAGGTCGCCCGCCTGCATCGCGCGGTACAGGCCGACGACCAACTCCGGCGTGACGCAGGCCAGGCTCACCAGGCTGCCGGCGGTGCCGACCGCGAAGCAGGTCAGCAGGTGCTCGTCGCCCGAGGCCATCACCATCACCTCCGGCGCCACGCGCGCCACGAGACGCAGGTTGGCTTCGTAGGCGGCGGCTTCCCAGCTGCCCTCCTTGATGCCGATGACGTTGGGCAGCTGCGAAAGGCGCTCCAGCACGTCCGCCGTGTAGGCGAGCGCACCGGCGCGCACGCCGGCCTGGTATAGGAAGAGCGGCAGCGAGCTGTTCGACGTCGCGATGCGGTGGTGCCGCACCGCCATGTCGGCGTCTTGCGAGAGCGCCCAGGAGAACGGCGGGAACACCAGCACCGCATCCGCGCCCGCGGCCTCGGCGTCATCGACATGGCGCTGCGCCTCCAGGCTGTCTTCGGCGTTGATGCCACACACCAGCAGCGTGTGCGACGGGCAGGCCTGCCGCGCGATCTCGGTCACGCGGCGCTTCTCGTCGCGGCCCAGCATGAAGTTCTCGCCCGCATGCCCGTTGATCAGGAGGCCGGTGATGCCATCGGCACGCGACACGGCCGACAGGTGCGCAGCCAGCGTGGCTTCGTCGATGCCGCCATCGTCAAGCAGCGGGCACACAGTGGCGGCATGGATGCCGCGGAAATGATCGAAGGACTCGGAAGGCATGGCGGCACGCAGTGAAGGACTGCGGCCACCTTAGCGGCGCGTCGGGGCGGCGGCCAATGCGGTTTGGGGGCGGGACTATAAGGGCGGCGAATAGGCCGCGGTGGGTGGACGCTGTGGTGGGAGAGCGAAGATCATGAGCTGACGGTGCGGGCGAGCCTTCAGCAGCTCAGTGCCCGAACCGATCAGGTAAGGAGTTCCGACTAGAAGAAAAAGCGCAGCGGCGGACTCGCCATCACCTTACTCAAATGATTCCTCTCGGCCTGACTCCCAATGGTGGTCTCCCTCAATGCGCACGCGCATGGCCTTCAGCGACTCAGAAGCCCAACTGGCAATCAACGGGTCGCTGTGGTTCAGTAGGTCTTCAGCAAGCGTCACGAAAGGTGCGAGCGTCTGCGCCAAGCTCCCAGACCAGTGAGAAGGATGGAAGTTGCCTCCGAAGGCCTTAAGAACCAGGCCCTTGTTCGACACCATCTCCAGCAGACTGTTCGCAAGGTGGCTTAAAACCGTCGCCCCGTTCTCTGCTGTCGCAATG
This sequence comes from Variovorax restrictus, assembly GCF_051216715.1. Taxonomy (NCBI): domain Bacteria; kingdom Pseudomonadati; phylum Pseudomonadota; class Betaproteobacteria; order Burkholderiales; family Comamonadaceae; genus Variovorax; species Variovorax restrictus. The sequence continues at coordinate 2,199,297 of NZ_JBPJZH010000001.1, read as the reverse complement.
ATGTTTATCTCAGACGCCAGCAATGGTGCGCGTATCTCTGGATCGGCGCGGGCCCACTCAATGGTGACCTCCACCGGCGCACATTGAACTACCGGCCCGTGACGAGCCACGAAGCGCGACCGGAATCCGAAGTGCTTGCGTTTGGTTGGCTTGGTGAGGAACGCCTCCAACGCGACCTTCGGCTGCAGTTTGAAGAGCGTGCAGGCGATCTCTCCATACTCGTCGCCATGGGTTTGGTAGTCCTCAAGCGCGACGGCAAACTGGCTAGCGAACTGCGCAGCGGCGGCCGACGCCTCCTCACCCACGAACGCGATCTTCGCGAGCTCATTTACTCGGTAGGCAAGCATCTGGTTGCCCGTATCGAATTGGAACTTGTTCAACAGAGCCTGACCAAGCTGCTTGAACTCGACCGGCACCGCGGCGGTGTCGGGCTTCCAAAAATACAGCTCAGCGCTCAATTGGTCTATGGCAGCACCCAGTCCACCGTCCATGTGCGACAGCTCCTGCACTGCTAAGCAGAACTTCTCCAGCGAGAAGCCAGGAGTGCCCTTCAGATTCGTCCGCAACGTGAACCTGTAAGGGCTCGCCACGCGTCGGTGCATTGCGGCAATCAGCCGGTCCGCGTCGTCGTCTCCGAACGGCAGGCCGACCAGCAAGGGATAGAACGGCTCTAGCTTGGCTTCAGCTTCGGCCAGGCGCAGGATTTCCAGGTGTGCTGTCTGATCCTTGGCCTTCACCGCACTGGCAAAGCCCGAGAGCACGCTGACGTTCGGCTCTCCAGACGCCTGCGAGAAGGTTTGGCAAAGAATGGCCCAGTGGCGCAGCGGCTCGTCGGAAGCCCGCCCCAGCCCGAGCCCGAGTTCGAACTGACGACCCTGCTGTTCATGGAACAGCTCGGGCAAAACCGACCTCAGCGCTTCCTCCTGCCCGGCAAGGGCATCGCCCAAAGCAACGACCTTGTCCGAGGCTCGTTGCCAAGGGTCGATCGGGTTTTGGCTCTCCTCCTCGTCTGTGTCGTCCAGAACGTCAGCCACGCCCAAATAGCCTCCCGCGGGACCGAGCGTGTAGGTTCTCACCTCCTGAAGCAAGCCGGCCGGCGAGAGGTCGGACTCCAACTGCCGCAAAGCTGCGACGAGATCTGCAGGCATCCCCTTGGAGTCGAAGCGCAGTGTGCTTCGGACCTCCACCCATCCTGCTGACCAACCCGACTTAGCGGCGAAGTCCCTTGCCAAGACCCCGAGTTCGCTGTGCATTCCACACCTCCACAGCTCGCGAAAATGGGTGGCGAGCGCAGTCATGGCTCGCTTGCTACCCTCGGGGCCGGACTGCTCCATGACGCGGAGAAGATCAAACGCGCCTTCGTACCAGGCACGGACCTCCTCTCCGGTCGATGGCTCCCATCCGTAGCCGTGCGGTCGGGCGCCGAAGGAAAAGTCGTGCGAAGAGTTGATGAAGTTGCAGGCCAGCGTTGCCTCGACCGCATCCCACACTAGTTCAAGGCGGCGTCCAGTTGAAATAGCCATCAGCCGCCGGAGCAACGCTATACGCTGGGCTGGCAGAGCGTTAGTGCCAGACAGCGCGATGCGGAAAGGTTCGTGCCAGTTTTCCCTGCAGTTAACGTAGGTCGTCTTGTTCAGCTCGGCGAGCGTCAACAGCATCGGCGCAGCTACATCGAAGTCGGCGGGCTCGTACGCCAGATGCCGCAGAAGGGCGCTCCATTCCGATAGATTGCTCTGCTGCCGTTCGACGAACTCGATCGCCCCTGAGCCTGCAAACGAACGCGCCAAGGCCGCAAGCGCCTTCTGCGGGTCCAGCGGCGCCAAGTTGACGAAGAGTTTCAACCCCAAGGGTGTGAGTTCCTGGGGCTTGGAAAGCCAGTGCTCGTCCGCCATCCAGCGAGCGGCAATAGCCCTCGCGGCATCGCTGTCGTGTAGGTACTCCAGGCGACGGCTGAAGGAGATGAGCAGGCGATCGCTATTAGCGAATGCTTCGACGATGTCCGAGTGAGGTATGTTCTCCAGCGCGGCTTTCGCTAGCCGGTTTGCCAGGGCTGGCGGCAGCAGCGCACGCCACTTGCTGCGAGATTGAACGAGGTCACGCTTCTTCAATGCGGCAACATGGCGATAAAGCTCTCTGCCGCTGAACCCAGCGAGCGATCCCAGAACCCTGAGTTCCGATCCATCGCTCTGAGCATCGTCACCATCGAAAGAGTAGACGAGTGCGCAGACCTCTGCGGCACGAAGCAGGTTCTCGTCTTCGGCTTGACGTTGTCGGAACAGCCGGCGGAACAAATCCGCGTCGTTCAACGTACCAAGCACCTCGCCCTGCTCAACCGTCCCAGCCAGCGCGAGTGCGATTCGGGCGTTGCCACCGGAGAACTCAATGATGCGACGCCTATCGCTGTCGTTGACGTGTGGTACCAGCCTCAGAAGGATGGAATCGAGCACGGCCTCAGATGATGGGGCAAGCTCGAAGACCTCGGTAGCCTCGGGCGAATCATCGTCTGCAACGTCGTACTCAACGGTTAGCAGGCTCAGGAAGTTAGGGAACTGTCGTACTGCTTGAGCGAGCGTCGCGTGCGTGCTGGGGTTGCAGTTGTCGACGATGACTATTGCGCGTTGCCCCGATTCACCCAAACGGACGAGCATCTCGCGAGCGTTGGGGTCCGGCGAGTGACCGATGTCGGTGTACAGCATGCGGCCGCGCTCCAACGTTGGTCCTTCGCCCACCCCTGGCTCAAATAGCGCCTGCACGAGTCGCGTCTTGCCAGTGCCAGACAACCCAATAAGTCGGCTGACCTGCCCAGGAGTATTTAAGACTTTGCGCAGTCGGCCCATGCCGGCCTCAATGGTCAGCAAAGCGGGCGCGCCTCCCTGGTGGCGTTCCAGCAGCCTGGCCGTCTCGTCAAGGATGTATTCGGCGCCAGGAGCCCAAACGCCGTAACCTTGCCATCCCTTCAGCGAAACACCGACTCGAGCGCGGACCCACATTTCCACGCCCGGGTACTGCCTAACCCAACGGGCAAGGCGATCCCTATCGTAGAAATCAATCTTCAGTGTGTCACCACCCGGCTCGCCAGCCAGCGCGGCTCTCATGGACTTGAGACGCCTGCCCAGGACAAGCTTGGTGACGCTGCCCTTGGAGCTGACCACAACGTAAGCACCACTGCCTGCGATGAGTTCCTTGATGGAATCTCGCAGCACGCCGTCAGGCTTCATCTCCGCAGCGATTTTTCCTTCCGGCATGTCCTCACACTTCACCTGGAAGCCAGTAAGCGGCCTGGGTACGAAGTCCATGCCTGTCATAGATATGGAGGCGTCAAGCTCAACCGCGACGTCGATCCCCCCATCCTTTGCCGTCTGGTTCCCGCCTGACAGCACGGCAGATGCGGGCAAGGCATTGCGCTGCAGTTCCGCTTCGCACAGCTTCGTGACCAGCACGCGGAGGTCTTCGTCGCCCAGATTGGCGATGTGATTTCCCGTTAGATCCAGCAAGCGCATCCCCTTTTGTTTAAGTGGCGACGCATTTTCAGCGTCAAGGAAATCGGTCCCGCCGCAGCGGCGTGCAGCCAACGATACCAACACGGTCGCTGACAGACGCATAGCGAGCCACACAGCTATGCAGCACGCTGATAGTCCCCCCCAGATATTGAATAAGCCGCAGCGGCCACGACAAGCCACCGCGCATCTATCCTGAAAACGCCCCACCGCTTTTCAGGAACCCCGCATGCTCTCCGGCTTCAAGGTCATCAGCTTCAACCACTTCCACGCCGGGCCGATGGCGGCCCAGTTGCTGGCCGACATGGGGGCCGACGTGATCGCGGTGGAGCCGATCGACGGGGCCTTCCACCGCAACTGGGCGGTGGCCAACCACTTCGTCGCGGGGCAGAGCGTGAACCTGCTGACGACCGGGCGCAACAAGCGCAGCCTGGCGCTCGACATGAAGTCGGAGGCCGGCAAGGCGGTCGCGCGCAAGCTGGTCGAGGGGGCCGACGTGGTGATGGAGAACTTCCGCCCCGGCGCGATGGCGCGGCTGGGCCTGGGCTACGAGCAGGTGAAGGCTTTCAACCCGCGCATCGTCTATGCATCGGTCAGCGGCTACGGCGCAAGCGGCCCCGACCGCGACCTGCCGGGGCAAGACCTGCTGCTGCAGGCGCGCTCCGGCTTCGCCGCGCGCACCGGCCGCGCCGACGGGCCGCCGACGCCGGCGGGCCCGGTCATCGTCGACCAGCATGCCGCGTCGCTGCTGGCGATGGGCATCCTCGCGGCGCTGCTGTCGCGCGAGCGCACCGGCCAGGGCCGCCTGGTCGAAGGCAGCCTGCTGCAGTCGGCCATCGACCTGCAGGCCGAATCGATGACGGCCTGGATGAACGGCGCACGCTCGGCGACGTCGCGCGGCCCGCACGGGCTGGCGAGCTGGTGCGGCTCGGGGCCTTCGGGCATTCACGCGACGGCCGACGGCCACCTCGCGATTTCGATGGCGGCGCCGGCCGACCTGGCGGTGGCGCTCGACCTGCCCGAGCTGGCCGGCTTCGACACCGCGGACAGCTTCTCGAACAGCACCGAGATCACCCGCATCGTCGCGCAGCGCATGCCCGCGCGCACCACGGCTGAATGGCTGCCGCTGCTCGCTGCGCGCGGCATCTGGCACATGCCGGTGAAGGACTACGACGAGCTGCGCGACGACGCCCAGCTCGCGCACCTCGGCGTGTTCATCGATGCGCAGAGCGTCGAGGGCGCGCCAATCACGATGCTCAACCACCCGCTGCGCTACGACGGCGCGGCGCCGCCCGTGCGCTTCGCGCCGCAGAAGCTCGGCATGCAGACACGCGAAGTGCTCGGCGAACTCGGCTACGGCGCCGACGAGATCGATGCACTGCTCGCCGCCAAGGCCGTCGGCGCACCGCCGGCGCCCTCTTCGCCCGCCTCCAACTGATCTTCATCGCCCACCCATGTTCGACTTCTCCGTCCCCTCCGACACGCAATTGCTCGTCGACACCGTGCGCCGCTTCGTCACGCAGGAAGTGCAGCCGCTCGAAAACGAAACCGAAGCGCTCGGCCACGTGCCGCCCGAGGCCCTGAAGCGCGTGCGCGGCAAGGCGCAGGAGCTGGGCCTGTTCGCGATGAACATGCCCGAGGACTGCGGTGGCGGCGGGCTCGACAACGTGACGATGTGCCTGGTGGAAGAAGAGTTCGGCAAGACCTCCGACGCGCTGATCCGCCGCGTGTTCGGCCAGGTCTACCCGATGCTGCTGCCCTGCAATGCGGCGCAGCGCGAGAAGTACCTGCTGCCCACGGTGAAGGGCGACAAGATCTGCGCCATGGCCATCACCGAGCCCGGTGCGGGCTCCGACGCGGCGTCGATCTCGACCACGGCGCGGCTCGAGGGCGACCGCTGGGTGCTCAACGGCGGCAAGCACTTCATCAGCGACGGCGACATCGCCGACTACGTGATCGTGATGGCGCTCACCGACAAGGAGAAGCGCGCCCGCGGCGGCATCACGCTCTTCCTGGTCGACAAAGGCACGCCGGGCTTCACGGTGAACCGCGTGCAGCCCATGATGGGCCACCGCGGCTACGGCCATGCCGAACTGTCCTTCGACGAATGCAGCATCCCGGCGGATTCGGTGCTGGGCGAGGTCGGCGGCGGCTTCAAGCTGATCATGAACAGCGTGGCCGGCATCCGGCTCGCGCACATCGGCGCACGGGCCGTCGGCATGGCGTCGCGCGTGCTGGAGATGATGCGCACCTACGCGTCGGAACGAAAGCAGTTCGGCCAGCCGATCGGCGACTTCCAGATGGTGCAGCAGATGATCGCGGACTCGGCCACCGAGATCTTCGCGACGCGGATGATGGTGCTCAACACCGCGTGGGAACTCGACCAGGGCCGCGAGCCGCGCGACAAGGTGTCGATGGTCAAGCTGTATGCCTCCGAGATGATCGGCCGCGTGGCCGACCGCGGCATCCAGGTGTTCGGCGGCATGGGTTTCTGCAAGGACCTGCCGCTGGAACGCATCTACCGCGACAGCCGCGTGACGCGCCTGTACGACGGCACCTCGGAAATCCACCGCATGCTGATCGCCAAGGCGGTGATCAAGAACGGCCTCGTGCTCTGACGCACGACTTCCCCCTCTTTCCTGGAGCTTTCCAATGACTGCGCTCAAAGTCGGCGACGCCATGTCGTTCCGCAAGACCCTCACCGTCGCCGAGCAGGCGATGTTCACCGGCATCAGCGGCAACATGGCGCCGCTCTACGTCGACAAGCGTGCCGCCGAAGGGGCAGGCTTCGACAACATGCTGGCCTTCGAGCTGAACGCGGTGGCGCTGGCAACGACGGCCCTCAATCGCGTAGCGGGCACGGCGTGGCGCCTGGGCGGGTTGCAGATCGACTTCGCGCTGCCGGTGCTGGTGGGCGAGACGGTCGAGTCGCGCATCGAGGTGCTCGATGTGACCGACGCTGCGGCGTCGTGCAGCGTGCGCTGCACCAAGTCCACCGGCGAAGTCATGGCGCAGGGCACGGCGACGCTGGTGCCCGTGCAGCCGCGCGGCTGACGCGACGAGGCAACCCAGCCATGTACGAACTCAAGCCTTTCGACAGCCTGCACCTCGGCCAGACGGTGTCGGTGCGCAAGACCATCACCGAGGCCGACGGCGCGCTCTACATCGCGGCCACCGGCGACTTCGGCCCGGTGCACGTCGACGACAGCTACGCGCAGACCACGCGCTTCGGCCAGCGCCTGGCGCCCGGCATCCTGGTCGCGGGCATCTGCACCAGCGTGCTGACCGCCGAGCTGGCGGGCACGCTGGGCATCTCGATCGAAGACCGCTTCTGGTTCACCGGCCCGGTGTTCTACGGCGACACGATCGAATTCAAGGTGTGGATCGCGCAGATGAACGCCGAGACGCGCAGCGTGATCTGGCAGGCCAGCGCCACCAACGAAGAGGGCAAGGAAGTGCTCAAGGCCGAAGCCACGCTCAAGTTCCCGCGGGTCAAGCCGAAGGTGGCGGCATGAGCGGCGCGCCGCAATTGCACATGGTGCGCGTCGACATCGACCCGGCGCACGAAGAGGCCTTCAACGCCTGGTACGACGCGGTGCACGTGCCCGCCCTGCTCGCCTGCCCCGGCTGGCTGTCGGCCCGGCGCTTCGTGTCGCTCGAAGGCGGGCCGAAGTACGCGGCCATCTACGAGGTGGCGGGCGATTGGGTCTACGACACGCCGGAGTTTCATGCGGTGAAGGGCTTCATGGAATTCACGCCGCACGTCAGCAACTTCATGCGCCAGCGCTTCGCGGCCTTCGAGACGTCCGAGAATTGAGGGCATGCGAACCCTCCACCCCGAGCCCCTGACCGCCGCCGCCTTCGCGCCCTTCGGCGACGTTATCGAACTGGCTGGCGCGAAGCAGATGTCGATCAACGCGGGCACGACCATCCGCTTCCATGACCTGGCGCAGGTCGACGTGCTGTCCGAAGGCGGCCGCACGCTGATCAACCTGTTTCGCGCTCAGCCGCGCGACGAGCCGGTGCACCTGAGCCTGATGGAGCGGCACCCGCTCGGCTCGCAGGCCTTCATTCCGCTGGTCGACGCGCCCTACTACGTGGTCGTCGCCGAAGACGACAACGGCCGGCCCGGCGCACTGCGCGCCTTCGTCAGCAGCGGCTGGCAGGGCGTGAACTACGCGCGCAACGTGTGGCACCACCCGCTGCTCGCGCTCGGCGCGGTGCGCGACTTCATCGTGGTCGACCGGGGCGGCGCCGGGGTCAACCTGCAGGAGTGGCCGCTCGACGAAGCGGTCTGCATCGCGGTGTAGAGCGCGGTGTAGAGTCGCCGCACACCCACACCACGTCGCCCGCGCGGCTTCGACCCATGGCAACCACCAGCTACGAGATCAACCTGGTTTTCGACGGCGCGGCCGACGCGCTGTTCCACCAGGAAGGCATGAAGTCGCATTCCATGACCACGGCGAGTTACCCGACCATTCCCGCGATCGGCGACTGCATCTGCTGGGACTGGATCGCCGGTGGCCAGCGGCTCGAGGTCGTCGACCGCACCTTCATCTGGGCCTCGCCCGACAAGCTGTTCGTCGAGCTGCGCCTCGACCTCCCGCACCGGACCACGCCCTAGCACGCGCCGCCAGCCCCGGCGCGACGCCCCGAGACCATGCATGCGCCCTCGCGCCGCATCCCCTATCGCACCTGGCCCGGTGCGCTGGGCATCGTGCTGGCCATCGGCGGCTATGTCGGTGGCCTCACGCTGTGGGACCGTCACACGCCCGGCAGCCGGCCACTGGCGCCGGGCGAGACGTTGACGGTCGGCCCGGCGCGCTTCGTCCCCGAGCCCGGGTGGCAGATGGACCTGGCCCGCTCGAAGTCGAGCAACACATTGACGCTCTTCAAGGGCAGCCACAAGTTCCAGGTGAGCACGGCGTCGTGGGAAGGCGGGCCGAATGGGCCGATGGCGCGTCAGCTTCGGCTGATGGAGCGCGGCCAGGGGCTGCGCATCGACGGCGACGTCTCCGACTTCATCAACGGCTGGGGCATGCAGGGCGTGACCTTCGCCTACTACGGGCCGAAGCTGGCGGGCCGGCTGTGGCAGGTGGTCGACCTGCGGCGCAAGGCGGTCGTGCGGGTCGACTTCTATGGCGCCAACGATGGCCTGAGCGATTCGATCGACGATGCGCGCCGCATGCTCGACTCGATGGACCTGGGCGCGCCGCTGTGACCCCGACCGCCTTCGACCCCGTACAGGCCACCTGGCCCGTCGGCACCGACTCGTTCATCCAACCGCGGCGCGTGGCCTTCTGGCTGCTGGTGGTGCTGATCGTCAACGGCCTGTTCTACACCGCTCAGATTTTCTCGACAGGGTTCCGCGTGGTGCCCATCACCGCCTTCCTCGGACTCGTGGTCTGGGGGCTGTACGCCCTCGCCTTCGTGCTGGCGTTCCGCGCGCTGGACCTGCTCGAACAGCACTCGCCGGGCGCCTTCATTCTGGCCTTCGCGTGGGGCGGTTTCGGTGCGGTGTTCTTCGCGGCGCCAGCCAACGTCGCCATCCAGAACCTGTGCGCCAAGCTGGTGTCGCCGGAATTCGCGGGGGTGTGGGGGCCGGCCATCGCGGGGCCGGTCACGGAGGAGTTCCTCAAGCTCGCGGGCGTGGTGCTGCTTGTGCTGGTGGCGCGCACGCAGTTCCAGACCACGCTGTCGGTGCTGATCGTCGGCGCCATGACGGGGCTGGGCTTCCAGGTGATCGAGAACCTCAGCGACACCGTCACCAGTTCGCTCAACTTCCCGCGCGAAAGCCAGGTGGCGCCGGTGCTGCTGAACCTGCTGACGCGCGGCGTGCTCAGCGGGCTGTGGACGCATGCGGCCTACACGACCATCGCGTCTTTCGGCGTCGCGTGGTTCCTGCTGCATCCGCAGCGGCCGATGGCGGCGCGGCTCGCGGCCGTCGTCGGCTGCTTCGCGCTGGCGTGGGCGATGCACTTCGTGTGGAACTCGCCGCTGCTGGAAGACCGCTTCGGCAACGGCTACGGCGACCTGGCGGCGCTGCTGGTCGTCAAGGGCATCCCGGCGATGACCGCGGCCTGGCTGCTGTGGCGCGTGGCCGCGCGCGAGAACGGCACGTACCTGCATGGCCTGGCCGCCTACTTCTTTCCCGAGCGCCACCTGATCGCGGACGACGAATGGGTGCGCCTCGGTGCGCCGCTGCAGCGCCTGCAGGCGCGCCGCGCCATCGGCCAGACCTTCGGCCGACGGGCGCGCCGCCTGAAGACGCAGCTGCAGCGCGAACAGCTGCGGATGATCCGCAAGGCGGCGACCCATGGCCGCGGGCCGCAGACGGCGGGCCATGAGCGGGCCGTGCGTCGGCTTCGCGCCGAGCTGGAGGCGCAGGTCGGTACGGACGCTACGCGAAGTAGTCCGCCGGACCGGCGAGCAGCTTCAACGCCGGCGAGTCGTCCAACTGCTGAACCACGCTGAACGGGCTCTCTCGCTTGTGCAGCGCCTTCGCAAAGCGCACGCCGGTGCGCGCCTCGAGGTCGCGCAGCGTGATGCGCGCCCACACCCAGTCTTCGAGGTCGAGCGAGAGCGACTCCGGCGTGATCAGCGGCGCCACCAAGTGCTTCTGCGTGAGCAGGAAGCCGTAGACCTTGTCCTTCTTGTCAACGTCATCGACAAAGGCCGCCACCTTCCAGAACTCGTCGGGCACACGACAGCTCTCTCCGTTTTGCGTGAAGGTGCGGTCCTTCTTGCCGAACACCGGGCCGGCCAACAGCGCAATCCGCAGGTCACGCGGCGCCTCGGTGTCCAGCAGCGTGTTTTCCAGGCGACCCCAGACGCCGCCTTTAGGGTCGGCGCTCTTGTTGGTGCTCTCGTTGAAGGCCTCGTGCTGCGGCACGATATTGCTGTAGAAGCTGCTGTCGAAGTTGCCCTGCCGCGCCTCTTCCGACGGGCCCCAGCAGAGGTCGGCGCGCCGCGCGATGTGGCCCTTGTCGAAGGGGTTCCGCACATAGATCGCGTCGGTCAGCTGGAAGTCCTCCAGGTCGCCGCGCCGGTCGGCGCGAAAGCCGGTCCGCTGGATGCGCTTGAAGCCGTTGCCGTCGATGTTCCAGGCCACGCACAGCGGGTACTTGCGCGTTCGGCTGAGCCAGACCGAGAAGTGGCAGTAGCGCAGCTCGGCCTCGTCGTCGAGCATGGCGAGGTCCTTGCGGCGGCTCGCGGTGAAGGTGGGCACCGGCACGGCGAAGCCGGTGAAGCGCGGGTCATAGCCGGTGCGCAGGGCCTCCTCATCGGTCGCTGCTTCTGCGGCCAGCGAAGTCGTGAAGGCGCCAACGGGCTCGACGTCCAGCGCGGTCATCACCGATTTGGCGTAGCAGGCCAGCGCGAATTCGGCGGCCGTGCCTTCTGCATCGCCCGCGAAGTGAAGCCCCAACATCACACCGGTCGGCTTGCCGCGCGCGAGCGCGAGCCAGGCCGCGCCCGAATCGCCGCCGCGCGAGATCTCGCGCTCCGGCGGCACCGCGTCCTCGTCGATGCCGATCTCGAAGCCACCCACCACCGCCGACACGCCGTCGGGGTAGCTCATCTTGGTATTGACCTCGATGCGCACCACGCGGCCGCGCGTGACCGCAGTGGTGCGACCGCTCTTGACGACACGGTCGCCGATCTCCGCGTCGGCAATGCTGTCGACCGACACGCCGAGCCCCATCACTTCACCGGATAACGCACGCCCGAAGACCGAGGCGATGGCGCAGTCGCCGGCCGGGCCGAGATGGCTGCGCAGCAGCGTGCCCATGATGTTGCGGTCGACGCGGTTGTCGTCGTGTTGGCCGGGCTGCACGATGTCGGCGCCGACCTGCGCCTGCCCGCCGTGCAGCACATGCCAGTTCGACAGCAGCACGACGGCGCCGCTCGTGCGGTCGCGCACGAAAGCGCCGATGGTGCCGGCCGTCGTGAAGCGGTTGCCCACGCTGAGGCCGGGCACGACGGTGTCGGCATGCACCTTGCGCGGGTCCTTGGCCTCGATCTGCACGGCGATATAGCTGGGCTTGTAGCTGCGCTCGATGACATCCGTCGGCACCGCGACGCCGTCGATCTCGATGTGCGTGGGAATCGGCGTGCTGCCGATGCCTTCGACCTGCTCGGGCGCGACCTTGCTGTTGACAGTGAACTGGATCGCCAGTGCGCCATCGGCCTTGCCCGCGGTCTGCTTGCGGCCGATACCGACACTGGAGATGTTCGGGTCTGCCAGCAGTTGGGCGGCCTTGGTGCGCACGTAAGTGCGCATCTTGTCGAGCAGTTGTCGTTGTTGCGTCGTGCGCGCGGTTGCAGCGGTCTTTTTCGTCGCCATCGGAAAGCTCCAGGTTCGTTCGGCGTACCGGGTGGTGCCGCGGCGTTCAGGACGCGGGCGAGAAAGAGGGCGAGGACGCCGTCGGCCGCGGCAGCCAAACCTCGACCGTGCGCGGCTGCGCCTTCAGACGCGCAGGCAACGGCATCACGTCCCACGCCCCGCCCGGTGCCGCCGCCGTGGCCCCGAGCGCTTCGGCACAGGCTCGCATCCCTTCGCCGTAGATCAGGGTCGGCCGGGGGTGCCCCGCAGGGGGCGAACGACCGGCCTTGCGCGAACTCGCCAGCACGTCCTCGACCGCCGGCACGTTGGCACCGAGCCCTTGCCACGGCGCGCGAAAGCTGTTGGCCACGCTCAGCGATTCGGGGCCGAAGACCTGGATGTAGACCGTGGCGTTGGCGCAGGCGGTGCGGCTCACGGCCGTCGGCCGCGCCGGTGCGGCGGCACCGCTCGTGGGTGGCGCGGTGGACGACGCGTCCGGAGCAGCGCCGGTCATGGGCGGTGGCGGCACGGGCGCGCTGTAGGGCGGGGTCGGCGACGCCGTCGACGCGGCGACGGCGGCGCCGGTGGCCGAAGGCGCCCCCATGCAGTTCTCCAGCGCCGGCACGCTGCCGGTGTAGTCGCGTGCCCAGTAGCGTGGCGTGCAGGCGGGCGCGCCGGCGGGCTGCAGGCAATCGATGCCGTTGTTGGCGTCGAGCAGCCGGGTGCACGCCGGGTTCGGGCTCAGGCCTGACGCGCCGCCGGTGGCAGGCGCATTCGCCAAGGCGATCCGGCAGGCGGCCTTGGCGTCGTCGACGATGCTCACCGACAGTTTGAAATTGGCCATGAAGTTGTCGGCGCCCTGCCGGCACAGCAGTTCGCCGGTGCGCAGCAGTTCGGCCGCGAGCGAGGCCGGCGCCTCGCCGGGCGGTGCGTCCACACGCAGGCGCGACCAGCGCTCGCTCAGGTCCTTGAAGGCCACGCCTTCGGCCGCGCGCTTCTCGGCCACCTGCGTGCGCCAGCTGTCGATGCCCTGCCAGGCCGCAACCCCGAGCGTGGCCGCGGTGCCGAAGCCGATGGAGGCCGTGACGGCGCCTGCCTTCAGCACGCGGGCCTGCAGGCGGCTCATGGTGGCGGCGGCAGTGGCCGTGCCTTGGGTCGTCGGCGTCTGCACCGGCTGGCCGTCGTCGGCCTCGAACAGGCCCTGCGTGCCCTGCACGATGCGCGCGAGCAGGCCACCGTCGATGCGCTGTCCGATCTCGCTGCCCAGGCGGAAGTAGCTTTCCCACTGCGCCTCGTCGAAGAACTGGTCGGTGGTCGGCTGCTGCGGGAACAGCGGGTGGGCCGCCTTGAAGTTGACGAGGTCGACCGGCAGCGACGCCGACACGTTCGGCTTGACCCACACGATGTGGCCGTGCAGCCCGCTCGCGTAGTCGACGCGCGCCAGCGCCAGGCAGGCCTGGCTGCTCGGCGAGGCCAGGTCGTTGAGCGAACCGAAGAGCCCGCTGTAGGGCCAGGCGGCGTCGCAGCAGGGCTTGAGGAAGAGGATGTCGGCGTTGAGGTCGATGCGCGCACGGCGGATCAGGATCTCGAGGTCGGTGAAGCGGTAGTCGGGGTCGGCGCCGCAGTCGGCCACCACGATCAGCTCGGCCTCCTGCCGCAGCAGCGCGTAGGCGGCGGTGTTCTCGAAGTGGCCGCCGTCGCTGAGGTACCAGTTGGCCGAGCCGCTGCCGGGGAAGGCGCCGAAGCATTCGAACAGCAGAAAGCGCGTCTTCATCAGCACCTTGCTCACGCGCGTCGCCGCGCCGGGCTGCAGCAGGCCGGCGCGCTCGCTGTTCCACCAGTAGCCCAGACGCAGGCCGGCGAACACCGACAAGGCCGCGATGCCACGCTTGGTGAGTCGCCCCAGCCCGGGCGCGAAGGCCGCGCCCGAGATGGCGGCCCACGCGCCGAGCGTGAGCGCGTCGTCGCCCTGCGCGCGCGTCCACGGCCCGCCCACGGCCTGCATCCAGCCGCGCGGGCCGATGGTCAGCGGCAGGCTGCGGCGGTCGCGGTTGAAGAGCTTCTGCTTGGGGTCGTGCGTCTGGTTGATGCACACGTTGATCAGGTGCACCGGCCCGCCCTGGTGGTGCGGTGCGTAGTCGCGCTGCGGCAAGTCGTCGCCCGGATCGACCTGGCCCACCGGCACCTCGGGCGGCGTCAGGCCCAACACATCGCCCATCGGATCGCCGCCGAGCCGGTGCGCATTGGCCGCACCCAGGTAGCCGCGCACGATGCGCGCCTTGTAGAACATGTGCAGCGACGACAGGTTGAGGAAGGCGAAGTGCGGCCCGGTGACCAGCGCGTAGGTGCCGACGATGACGCCGATGGTGCCCAGCCACACCCAGCCCCGCACGAAGTCCAGCCCCACGTCGGGCCGGAACACCGGCAGCAGCACGCCGGCGTAGAGCACGCCGATCCACCACGCGGCCAGGCAGAACGCGACGAGCAGGCCGAGCACGCTGGCCAGCGTCATGAGAAGCTGCTTGCCGAGGCCGGGCATCTCGCGCTTGCTGCCGAAGAAGCTGGGCAGCACGCCACGCAACGCGGCTGCGGCCACCAACAGCACGGCGCCGTACGACGCACGGTTCTCGCGCGTCTCGGCCGCGAGCCACCAGGCCAGGCGGTCGAGCAGGCCGAGCAGCGCGATCGCCAGCACCGCCTGCAGCGTGCGGGCCAGCGCATCGGTGAGTTCGTTGCGCAGCGTGGCGGCGTCGCGGCTTCGACCGCGCCACATCACCCAGCCAAGGCCCACGACCCACGCGATGCAGAACGCGATGAAGGCCGGCGCCAGCCACAGCGGACCACCGAAGTCCTGCTCGAAGGTCGGCTGGAACCACCGCGCCGCCACGCCCAGCACGCACCACATCGCCAGGTTGCCGAGCAGGTGACGCCAGGCACGCCGGTCGCGCACCGACCAGTAGGCGCAGGCCACCACGATCGACAGTGCCCAGGGCACCAGCGCCAGCAGCCACAGTGTCGGCAGGCCGGTCGCGATCTGCAGCCAGCGTGGCGGCGCCTGCGCATTGCCCAGGTCGATCCACGCCACCGCTGCGCCCCATGCGCCGAGGTTGGCTGCGGCCAGCACCAGCCCGATGAGCGTGGCCGCGATGGCGATCTCGATGTGCGTGCCGAGCAGGTTGCGCAGGAACAGCGCGACGGCGAAGAAGGTGTCGCGCATCCCGCCGGGGATCAGGTAGCGGCCGTTGCCGCGCAGCCACCAGCCGAAGCGCACCTTGTCGACCTCGGCGAAGGCACCCTCCACGGCGCGCACGTCGTCGGGCGTGGTCGCGCGGCTGCACAGCCGGCCCAGGGTCGAGCCGATGTAGCCGCCGCCCGAGACCGTCGACAGCAGGTCGAAGGCCAGCAGTTGCCGGTGCTGCGCCAGCGCCTTCAGCAGGCCCAGGCAGAAGGTCGCGCTGCGGATGCCGCCGCCCGACAGGGCCAGACCCCATGGGCGCCGCCCGCTGTCCGCAGCATCCGCGCCGTGGAGCGCGCGGCGCCGCTCGTTGACGAGTTCCTTGATGGTGTCGTCCATCCGGCTCCTCTTGGTGAAGGGCGCAATATTTCACGGGGGCCGACGGGGGGCAATGTGGCGAACGGGATAGGCCGGGCGGGCGGGCTCGCTAAGCTCGCGCGCACCTTCACACACCATCGCGGACTTCTTTCATGCCACTGCGCCACCGCCGACTCGCCGCCTGGTTCTTCGCCGGCCTGGCCGGCCTCTTCGCGGTGGGCTGCGCCACCAGCGGCAGCTGCGACGCCAGCCTGGCCGCGTCGCCGCAGTTCGACACCAACTGCCGCTTCCAGAACCCGCCCAACCCGCAGGCGCAACCGTCGCAGAGTGGCTGGAAGATCTGGTCGCGCTTCTTCACGGCCGACAAGACGGGCACGGTGCCCGTCGACCCGATCCCGGTGCGACAGCTCGACCGCGCGGCGCTCGATGCGCTCGACGACAACGCCAACCATGTCGTGCGGCTCGGCCATTCGTCGCACCTGCTCAAGCTGCGTGGCAAGTACTGGCTGATCGACCCGGTGTTCAGCGAACGTGCATCGCCGGTGCAATGGGCCGGGCCGAGGCGCTTCCATGCACCACCGCTGACCCTGGCCGAACTGCCGCCGATCGAAGGCCTGATCCTCTCGCACGACCACTACGACCACCTCGACCTGGCCGCCATCGACGCGCTGCGCGAACGGGTGCAGCGCTACTTCGTGCCGCTGGGCGTCGGGGCACGGCTGCGTGACGCACAGGTCGCATCCGAGCGCATCCAGGAGTTCGACTGGTGGCAACAGGGCCGACACGGCGACGTACAGGTCACGGCCACACCGTCGCAGCATTTCTCGGGCCGCACGCTGTGGGACCGCGACAGCACGCTGTGGGCGTCGTGGGTGATCGAGAGCGGCGGCGAGCGCATCTTCTTCAGCGGCGACTCCGGCTACTTCCCCGGCTTCGCGCAGATCGGTGAACGCTTCGGCGGCTTCGACCTCGCGCTGATGGAGAACGGCGCCTACGACGCCTACTGGCCGTCGGTGCACATGACGCCGGACGAAACGGTGAAGGCCTTTCGAGACCTGCGCGGCAAGCTGCTCTACCTGGTGCACAACAGCACCTTCGACCTCGCCTTCCATACCTGGCAAGACCCGCTCGACCGCGTCGCCGCCATCACCGAACGCGAGAAGATCCCGCTGGCCACGCCGGAGATCGGCGAGGTGCTGACGATCGGCAAGACACGTGTGAATGCGCTGTGGTGGAAGGGGTTGCGCTAGCGGGCGTCCACAGACGCTGCAGTTTGGGCATCACCCGCCTGCGCTTTCACGCGCATCGAGGCACCGCGCGCCTCCCACCGCTGCACCGCACGCGCCACCCCGTACAGCGCCACGAACACGGCCCCGAGGATCAGCAAGTCCGCGCCATAGGGCAATGCGGCATACCCACCGCCGGTGAGCGACACCACGACGAACACGGCGACCAAGTGCGCGCAGAACACCGGCAGCGATGCCGAGCCCATGTCCTCCAGCCAGCGTGGGCGCGGCAGCCGAGCGAGCAGCGGTGGGCCGAAGCGGATCGCGACGATGCACAGGGCGGCGAGGTTCACCAGGCGCAGCGGCCCGAGGCGCCACTTGTCGAACAGCAGGTTCAGCCCCGCGTCCTGGCCGAACGGGGCTTGACCGCCCGGACCGAAGTGGCGCCACACGAAGCACGCCGCAGCGATCGCCACGGCCGTGCCGAGGATCCACCGCGGGAAGACGAAGGGCTGCGCGCCCGGCGCGCTGCGGCTCGCGCCCATCCACATGCCGAAGAACCAGAGGAACTGCCATGAGAAGGTGTCGAAGGAACCGGTCTCGTCGTAGGGCACCGGGATGCGCAGCGCCGTGCTCGTCATCTCGTAGATCCACGGCGTGGTGCCGAACTGCGAGACGGCCCACAGCGTGGCGCTGATGGCGATCGGCCATGACCAGCCATGGCGCATTGCGAAGGCGATGACCCACGGGCTCATCAGCATGAACAGGATGTACATCGGCAGGATGTCGAGGAAGGCCGGCTGGTAGACCAGCAGCAGCGAGAACAGCAGCCCCTCGTGCGGGTTGACGAGGTAGTACCTGATCATCTCCTTGACCGCGGGCTGGTCGAGCTTCAGCCCGATCGCCACGATGACGGTGAAGACGAAAAGCAGCAACGCCGCCTGGCTGAAGTAGATCTTGAGCGCGCGTTGCCAGAAGCCGCTGCGCATGGTGTCGACCCCGCGCGTGTAGCCGATGCGCGCGTAGACCACGCCCGAGACGAAGGCCGACATCAGCACGAAGCCTTCGGCGGCAGAAACGAAGCCGAAGGGCTGGCCGACCGGGTCGGTCAGGCGCGACGGCACGTGCGTGATGGTCATCAACACCAGCATCAGGCCGCGCGCGGCGTCGAGTTCCCAAAGGCGTTTCATGGCGTGCGGTGGACCAGGTGGAGAAGTCGAACCGGGGCGTGTGTCGCCCGTTGCCAGATGGTTGCCTCTGCGATCCGGCCGCTGCGGGTCAGAGACACTGCGCGCACTGACAGCGCACCGAGGTTTCGCACGTCGGCCCTGTCTCACAGGGCCACAGGCGGCGGGCGATCAGCCCTCGTCCGGCCGCATCGGGATGTCGCCGAGCGCCTCGTCGTTGCGCACGTCGCGCGCCGCCTTCATGAGCCCAATCGACAGGCCGTCGCCGTGCCCCGCGAAACCCTTGGCAATGCCCTCGAGCGCCGTCGACAGCGCCAGATCGCCGTCGTCTGCCGCATCCATGCCGATGTTCAGCACGCGGGCGGCCATCTGGCGGTACGTCACGACGCCCGCCTTCTCGAGCACCGCGACCAGGTCAAGGTACAGCGCCAGGTTGAGGTCGAAGGCCAGCTTGGCCGTCACGTCGAGTTTCTCGTCATCGTTGTTCATGGGTGCTCCTGCAGACGCCCATTATTGCCAAGGCCCGCACAGCGCCGCGTCAGAAAGTGGCGACACCTGTACGCCTTGGCTCATTTGCGCGCGCTGCGTTCGCGCGCGCGGCGCACCTGGCGACTTTGCGTGGCGTACTCGGCGGCACGCTGCTGGATCTGCTTCTTCTCGGCGCGCCCCTTGCGAAAGTGGCGGCCGAGAAAGTAGCTGCCGATGCCGGTCGCCACGGCGATGACCAGGCCGATGGTGCTGAAGTCGATGTTGCCCATGGTGTGTGTCGCTCCGTCACTGCACCCGCGTGATCTGCGCCGGCTTGAAGCCCAGGTCGGCGGCCTTGCCCTTGCGGCCGCGTGCCGCCTTGGCGTTGTTGAGCGAACGGATCTCCAGCGTTTCGTCGCGTTCCTTGCCGCCACGGCCGATGCCTTCGATCTTCACGCTGCGCGTGTAGGCCGCGGCACCGGCGAGCGTGTCCTTGGGGTCGAGGTCGATCAGCGTGAGCCCGCGGCCGCCCTTGGGCAGCGCCTTCAGCTCGGTGATGTCGAAGGTCAGGATGCGGCCACCTGTCGATGCACAGGCCACGTGCGTCGCAGCCGGCATCGGCTCGGCGCCGCTGGCGCCACCCACCAGCGACGGGCGGCAGAGCTGCTCGGCCTCGCCCACGTCGATGAAGGCCTTGCCGCCGCGCTGGCGCGACATCATGTTCTCGACCGAGGCGATGAAGCCGTAGCCGCCGGTGTTCGACAGCAGCAGTTGCGCGCCCACCGGGCCCGCGAAGTAATGCGCCACGTGCGTCCCGCTGTCCAGTTCGATCAACGTCGTGACCGGCTGGCCGTCGCCGCGGCCACCCGGCAGCGATGCGACGGGCACCGTGTAGACGCGCACCGTCTTGTCCTTGGCCGTGCCGAAGACCAGCAGCGTGTCGACGCTGCGGCATTCGAAGGCGCCGTAGAGCGTGTCGCCGGACTTGAAGCTGTACTCGGCCGGCGCACCGCCGGCCGCCTTCTCGCTGGCCCAGCCCTTCTGCGTGCGGACCCAGCCCTTCTGCGAGACTATGACGGTCACCGGCTCGTCGACCACCTTCACTTCGGCGACGGCGCGCTTCTCGGCCTGGATCAACGTGCGGCGGGCGTCCTCGAAGGTCTTGGCATCGGCCTCGATCTCCTTGATCAACAGCCGGCGCAGCGTGGCCGGGCTGCCGAGGATGTCTTCCAACTTCTTCTGCTCTTCCTTGAGGCCCTTGAGCTCCTGCTCGATCTTGATGGCTTCCAGCCGCGCCAGTTGGCGCAGGCGGATCTCGAGGATGTCCTCCGCCTGGCGTTCGCTCAGGTTGAAGCGCGCGATCAGCGCGGCCTTCGGGTCGTCCGCCGCGCGGATGATCGCGATCACCTCGTCGATGTTCAGCAGCACGAGCTGCCGGCCTTCGAGGATGTGGATGCGGTCCAGCACCTTGCCCAGGCGGTGCTTGGAGCGCTTCTCGACGGTGAGTTCGCGGAAGGCGATCCACTCGTTGAGCATCTGCCGCATCGACTTCTGCACCGGCTTGCCATCGATGCCGACCATCGTGAGGTTGATCGACGACGAGCTTTCCAGCGAGGTCTGCGCCAACAGCGTGGTGATGAATTCTTCCTGGCTGATGCGCGAGGTCTTGGGTTCGAACACCAGGCGCACCGCGGCGTCCTTGCTCGACTCGTCGCGCACCACGTCGAGCACCGAGAGGATGGCGGCCTTGACCTGCACCTGCTCGGTCGACAAGGCCTTCTTGCCGGCCTTGATCTTCGGGTTGGTCAGCTCCTCGATCTCTTCGAGCACCTTCTGCGTGCTCACGCCCGGCGGCAGTTCGTTGACCACCAGCTGCCACTGGCCGCGGGCGAGGTCCTCGATCTTCCAGCGCGCACGCACCTTGAGCGAGCCGCGGCCCGTGCGGTACGCGTCGGCGATGTCGCTCGGGCTGCTGATGATCTGCGCGCCGCCGGGGTAGTCGGGGCCGGGCACGATCTGCAGCAGCTCTTCGTCGCTCAGCTTGCCGTTGGTCTTGATGAGCGCGACGCAGGCGTCGGCGATCTCTCGCAGGTTGTGGCTCGGGATCTCGGTGGCCAGGCCGACCGCGATGCCGCTCGCGCCGTTGAGCAGCACGAAGGGCAGGCGCGCGGGCAGCAAACGCGGCTCTTCGGTGCTGCCGTCGTAGTTGGGGATGAAGTCGACCGTGCCTTCGTCAATCTCGTCGAGCAACAGGCTGGTGATGCGCGCGAGGCGTGCCTCGGTGTAGCGCATCGCCGCGGCGCCGTCGCCGTCACGGCTGCCGAAGTTGCCCTGGCCATCGACCAGCGGGTATCGCTGCGAAAAATCCTGCGCCATGCGCACCAGCGCGTCGTAGGCGGCCTGGTCGCTGTGCGGGTGGAAGCGGCCGAGCACGTCACCGACCACGCGCGCACTCTTCACCGGCTTGGCGCCGACCGTGCCATTGGTGCCGCCAAAGCCCAGGCCCATGCGCGACATCGAATACAGGATGCGGCGCTGCACCGGCTTCTGGCCGTCGCTCACGTCAGGCAGCGCGCGGCCCTTGACCACGCTGAGCGCGTATTCGAGGTACGCGGTCTGCGCGTAGTCGGCCAGCGTCAGCGCGTTCGGGTCTTCGGGGCTCGGGAGGTCGAGCGTGGGTTGGTCGTCCATGTCTTGTTGGCTTCTCTGACTCTGTCTGTCGGTTCTATTCGGTGGCCGGCGGGGCCGTGTCGGCGCCGGCTTCGGTTGCGGCACGCGGCGCCGCGATTTCCATGCGCACCCGGCCTGGCGCCTGGCCGCGGCCGGTGGTCGTGCCGGGCTTGAGGTAGGCGTAGAGCTGCAGCACGGTCTTCACGTAGTTCTGCGTCTCGCGGTAATTCGGGATCTTGTTGCCGGCGCGCTGCACGGCGCCCTCGCCGGCGTTGTAGGCGGCCAGCGCCAGTTCGATCTGGCCTTCGAACAGGTCGATGAGATGGTCCAGGTAACGGGCACCGGCGGTGATGTTGATGCGCGGGTCGAACAGCTTGGCTTCTTGGGTCTTGCGCTTGTCACCGCGCACGCCATAACGCTCGGCCGTGCCGGGCATCAGCTGCATCAGGCCCAGCGCGCCCTTGGGCGACACGGCCTGCGCATCGAAGCCCGACTCGGTCGCAACCAGCGCCTGCAGCAGCTCGTAGTCGATCGAATGCGTGCGCGCGGCGTCACGCAGCGCGGCCTTGGCCGCCTTGTAGTTGGGCGAGGCCTCGAACAGCGCCAGCAGCGTCTGCGCGGCCGGGGTCACGCTGCCGCCGCTGGCGCCCTTCGGCGCACGTGCGATTCCCAGCGGCGCGATGCCGTCGGCCGTGTCGAACTGCTGGCCGCCCTTGAAGAAGAGCTGGTAGCGCGCGTCGAGCTTCTCAGCGGCGAAGTGGGCCACGCCCTGCGCGTCGACGTAGCCGTAGATGTCGGCGGCCTGCGCGAACACCGGCGCGGCGATCAGCACCAGGCTGGCCAGCAGGGTTCGGAAGCGCAACGCAGACATCATGGGTTCGTTCGGTCGGTCATTGGGTCGAGGACAGGCCTCAGACGTCGATCTCGATGTCGTCGGCGCGGATTTCCATCAGCTCGCGGCGCGCGGCGGCCTCGCCCTTGCCCATCAGCTTGGTGATCTCGCCTTCGGTTTCACCGAAGGCCAGCCGGCCCAGGCCGACCTGCAGCAGGCGGCGCGTGTCTGGATTGAGCGTGGTTTCCCACAATTGTTCCGCACTCATTTCGCCCAGGCCCTTGAAGCGGCTGATGCTCCAGGCGCCTTCCTTGACGCCGTCCTTGCGCAGCTTGTCGAGCGTGGCGACCAATTCGCCCTCGTCCAGCGCATACACCTTCGACGCCGGCTTCTTGCCGCGCGCGGGGGCGTCGACACGGTACAGCGGCGGCTTGGCGACGTAGACGTGACCGGTCTCGATCAGCTTCGGAAAGTGGCGGAAGAACAGCGTGAGCAGCAGCACCTGGATGTGCGAGCCGTCCACGTCGGCATCCGACAGGATGCACACCTTGCCGTAGCGCAGGCCGCTCATGTCGGGCGTGTCGTTGGGGCCGTGCGGGTCGACACCGATCGCCACCGAGATGTCGTGGATTTCGGTGTTGGCGAAGAGCCGGTCGCGCTCGACCTCCCAGGTGTTGAGCACCTTGCCGCGCAGGGGCAGCACCGCCTGCGACTCCTTGTCGCGGCCCATCTTGGCGCTGCCGCCGGCGGAGTCGCCCTCGACCAGGAAGACCTCGTTGTGGCTGATGTCCTTGCTTTCGCAGTCGGTCAGCTTGCCGGGCAGCACGGCCACGCCGGAGCCCTTGCGCTTCTCGACCTTCTGGCCGGCCTTCTGGCGGGTCTGGGCCGCCTTGATGGCGAGCTCGGCCAGCTTCTTGCCGTAGTCGACATGCTGGTTGAGCCACAGCTCGAGCGCCGGGCGCACAAAGCTCGACACCAGGCGCACCGCGTCGCGCGAGTTGAGACGCTCCTTGATCTGGCCCTGGAACTGCGGGTCGAGCACCTTGGCGCTCAGCACATAGCTGGCGCGCGCGAACACGTCTTCGGGTAGCAGCTTCACGCCCTTGGGCAGCAGCGAATGGAATTCGATGAAGCTCTTGACGGCCGTGAACAGGCCGTCGCGCAGACCGCTCTCGTGCGTGCCGCCGGCGCTGGTCGGGATCAGGTTGACGTAGCTCTCGCGCACCGGCTGGCCGTCTTCGGTGAAGGCCACGCACCAGTCGGCGCCCTCGCCTTCGGCGAAGTTGTCGGCGTTCTTGTCGGCATGGCCGGCGCCTTCGAACAGCGGGATGACCGGCTCGCCGTTGAGCGTCTGCATCAGGTAGTCGCGCAGGCCGCCTTTGTAGAGCCAGGTCTGCGCGTCGCCGTTCTTTTCGTTGACCAGCGTGACGCTCACGCCGGGCATCAGCACCGCCTTGCTGCGCAGCAGGTGCGTCAGCTCGTGCATCGGCAGTGTGGCCACTTCGAAGTACTTGGCGTCCGGCCAGGCGCGCACCGTGGTGCCCAGCTTGCGGTCGCCGGTGGTCTGCGGACGGACCTGCAGCGGCTCGATCACGTCGCCGGCCGAGAAGGCCAGCTGGGCCACGGAACCCTCGCGGTACGAGACGACCTCGAGCCGCTTCGACAGCGCGTTGGTCACCGACACGCCCACACCGTGCAGACCGCCCGAGAAGCTGTAGGCGCCGCCCGAGCCCTTGTCGAACTTGCCGCCCGCATGCAGCCGGGTGAAGACCAGTTCGACCACCGGGGCCTGCTCTTCAGGGTGCATGCCGAAGGGAATGCCGCGGCCGTCGTCTTCGATGCCGACCGAACCATCGGCATGCAACGTGACCTTGATCTTCTTGCCGTAGCCGGCCAGCGCCTCGTCGGCGGCGTTGTCGAGCACTTCCTGAATGATGTGCAGCGGGTTGTCGGTCCGGGTGTACATGCCCGGACGCTGCTTGACCGGCTCGAGGCCCTTGAGGACGCGGATCGAGCCTTCGGAGTATTCGGGGAGAGTCTTGGGGGAAGTCGCCATGGGGGCGGATTGTAGTGAGCAACGCGCCGGGGAACTGGATGCTCATACAGTACCCTGCCGATCGATGCGCCGGCGGCATCGGAATGCGGACGAAATTTCAAGAATGCCAGTCGCCCGGGTAACGGCGCTGTCAAGGCCGATTGGCTACAGTCGCCGGATGTCTCCGTCCACCCCCGCCCCACCCTTGTCGCTCAAGCAGGTCCTGATCTGCGGCGCCATGATCGTCACCCTCTCGATGGGCGTGCGCCATGGCTTCGGGCTCTGGCTGCAGCCGATCACCCAGGAGCAGGGCTGGACGCGCCAGACCTTTTCTCTGGCCATCGCCATCCAGAACCTCTCGTGGGGCGTGATGGGCGTGTTCGCCGGCATGCTGGCCGACAAGCTCGGTGCCTTCCGCGTGCTGCTGATCGGCGCGGTCTGCTACGCGCTGGGGTTGGCCGGCATGGCGCTGTCGCCGACGCCGCTGCTCTTCGCGCTGACGGCCGGCGTGCTGATCGGCGCGGCGCAGGCCGGCACGACCTATGCCGTGATCTACGGCGTGATCGGGCGGCAGATTCCCGCGGAGCGGCGCTCGTGGGCCATGGGCGTGGCGGCGGCCGCCGGCTCCTTCGGCCAGTTTCTGATGGTGCCGATCGAGGGCCAGCTCATCGCCCGACTCGGCTGGCACACCGCCCTGCTGGCGCTCGCCGCGGTGGTGCTGCTGATCGTGCCGCTGGCCTTCGGGCTCCGCGAGCCCGCGCGTGTGGCCGCCCCCGGCGCCCGGCGCGAGCAGACCATCGTCCAGGCCGTGATCGAGGCCTTCAAGTACCCCAGCTTCGGCCTGCTGATGGCGGGTTACTTCGTCTGCGGCTTCCAGGTGGTGTTCATCGGCGTGCACATGCCCAGCTACCTCAAGGACAAGGGCCTGTCGCCGGAAGTGGCGAGCTATGCGCTGGCGCTGATCGGGCTGTTCAACGTGTTCGGCACCTACACCGCGGGCACGCTGGGGCAGAAGCTGGCCAAGCGGAAGATCCTGGCGTCCATCTACTTCGGGCGCGCGATCGCCATCTCGCTGTTCCTGATCGTGCCGTTGTCGCCGCTGTCGGTGTACGTGTTCGCGGCGGTGATCGGCTTCCTGTGGCTGTCGACGGTGCCGCCCACCAACGCGCTGATCGCCCAGATCTTCGGCGTGGCCCACCTGTCGATGCTCAGCGGCTTCGTCTTTCTGGGGCACCAGGTCGGCTCCTTCCTGGGCGTGTGGCTGGGCGGCTTTCTGTACGACCGCACGGGCAGTTACGACATCGTCTGGTACATCGCCATCGCGCTGGGCGTGATGGCGGCGCTGGTCAACCTGCCGGTGAAGGAAGGCGCGATCGCCCGGCCCGCGCCTCAACCCGCCTGACGCCATGCACACCCCCGCACGTCATCGCTGGATGCAGGCCGCCGCACTCGTTGTGGGGCTGGCGGTGCTCTCGGGCGTGTTCATGCTCTACACGCAACCCGCCTTCATGGTCACGCTGATCGACCAGGTCTGGAGCTGCTTCTGAGCACCGACCTGCACGGCGCGCTGCAGGCGCCCTCCCCCTGGATCGTGCGCTGGTCGCACCTGGTGCCGCCCGGCGGTGCCGTGCTCGACGTGGCCTGCGGTGCAGGGCGGCACATGCGCTGGTTTGCCGACCGTGGCCACCCGGTCACCGGCGTCGACCGCTCGGAAGACGCGGCGCAGGCCGCCTCGCGCCATGGGCGCGTGCTGCAGGCCGACATCGAGGACGGGCCATGGCCCTTCGACGAGCAGCGCTTCGCGGCGGTCGTCGTCACGAACTACCTCTGGCGCCCGCGTCTGCCCGACATCGTGGCGGCGGTGGCGCCGGGCGGGGTGCTGCTGTACGAAACCTTCGCCGTCGGCAACGAGACGGTCGGCAAGCCTTCGCGGGCCGACTTCCTGCTGCAACCCGGGGAGCTGCTGGCCGCGTGCGCCGGGATGCGGGTGGTGGCCTACGAAGACGGCTTCCTGCCGTCGCCGGAGCGATTCGTGCAGCGCATCGCCGCGGTTCGGCCGGTCGCAGGACTCGGGGGTTCCCCCGAACGGCACCCCCTCGGCGGCCCCGCGCCGGGTCAGTAGAATGCAACCTTTCGTCCCAACCGACAAAGAGACCCCCTTGGAGCAACTCACAGGCAGCATCGTCGCGCTCGCCACGCCGATGCATGAAGACGGCAGCGTCGACTACCCCGCCCTGCGCCGGCTGATCGACTGGCACATCGACGAAGGCACCGACTGCCTGGGCGTGGTCGGCACCACCGGCGAATCCCCCACGGTCGACGTCGAGGAACACTGCGAAATCATCCGCGTGTCGGTCGAGCAGGCCAAGGGCCGCGTGCCCGTCATGGCCGGCTGCGGCGCCAACTCGACCAAGGAAGCGATCGAGCTGGCCAAGTTCGCCAAGGGCGTCGGCGCCGACTCGCAGCTGCAGGTCGTGCCCTACTACAACAAGCCGACGCAAGAAGGCCAGTACCAGCACTTCAAGGCCATCGCCGAAGCAGTGGGCGACCTGCCTGTGGTGCTGTACAACGTGCCGGGCCGCACCGTGGCCGATATGGCGCACGACACCGTGCTGCGCCTGGCGCAGGTGCCCGGCATCATCGGCATCAAGGAAGCGACCGGCAACATCGAGCGGGCCCAGTGGCTGATCCGCGACCTGCCCAAGCACTTCGCCGTCTATTCCGGGGACGACCCCACCGCCGTCGCGCTCATGCTGTGCGGCGGCCAGGGCAACATCAGCGTCACGGCCAACGTCGCGCCGCGCAAGATGCACGAACTGTGCGTGGCGGCCCTCGCCGGCGACGCAGCCACGGCCATGCGCATCCAGTTCGAGCTGATGCCGCTGCACCGCAACCTGTTCGTCGAGCCCAACCCCATTCCGCTGAAGTGGGCGATGGCGCGCCTGGGCCTGTGCGGCGGCGCGCTGCGGCTGCCCCTGACACCACTCGGCGAAGCCAGCCGGCCGGCCGTCGAAGCCGCCCTGCGCGCCACCGGACTGCTCAAGGACTGAGCGGTCCGCCGGGCCCACCGCATCTCGAACGCAACCTTTTGCGCGCGGCCGACTCCGACAGGGCGGCCGATGCGGCCTCGATTGATCGAACCATTCCACCAAGGAAGACGACGTTGAAGAATTTTTCGCGATTCGCACTGCTGGCCCTGATCGCCAGCCTCTCGGCCTGCTCGGCACTCGAGGGCGACAAGATCGACTACAAAAGCGCCGGCAAGGCGCCGACGCTGGAAGTCCCGCCCGACCTGAGCCAGCTGTCGCGTGAGAACCGGTACGCCGTGCCTGGCGGTCCGGTGTCGGCCAACAGCTTCCAAGCCAGCCGGGCCGATGCGCCGAGCATTCCGACCGCCGTTTCGACGCTGGGCGACGTCCGCATGGAACGCGCCGGCAACACCCGCTGGATCGTGGTCAACCGCCCGGCCGACCAGCTCTGGGAACCGGTGCGCGACTTCTGGCAGGAAAACGGCTTCCTCCTGACCACCGACCAGCGCAACCTGGGCATCATGGAAACCGACTGGGCCGAGAACCGCGCCAAGCTGCCGCAGGACATCATCCGCGGCACCCTGGGCAAGCTGATCGATTCGGTCTACTCCACCAGTGAACTCGACCGCTTCCGCACCCGCCTGGAGCGCACGCCCAACGGCACCGAGATCTACGTCAGCCACCGCGGCATGGAAGAGGTCTACAGCAATTCGACGAAGGACCAGACGGTCTGGCAGCCGCGCGCGGCCGACCCGGAGCTCGAAACCGAGTTCCTGCGCCGTCTGATGGTGCGACTGGGCGTGTCGCAGGAGCAGGCCAAGGCACTGACGGCCAGCGCCGCGACCGTCACCGCGGCGAGCAAGGTCGCCACCGTCGACGGCCGCCCGGTGGTGCAGATCCCCGAAGGCTTCGACCGCGCGTGGCGCCGGGTCGGCCTGGCGCTCGACCGCACCGGCTTCACCGTGGAAGACCGCGACCGCAGCGCCGGCACCTACTTCGTGCGCTACGTGACGCCCAACCCCGACAAGAAGGAACCCGGCCTGTTCGCCAAGATGCTGAACTTCGGCAGGGCCGCGAAGGACGAGAGCCCGCTGAAGTACCGCATCCTGGTCAAGAGCCAGGGTGAGGCCAGCACGGTCTCGGTGTTGAACGAAGCCGGCGTGCCCGACACGACCGAGAACGCACAGCGCATCGTCAAGGTCATCGCCGACGACCTGAAGTAAGGGCTGCCCGCGTGCTGCGCTTTCGCAGTCTGGGCAGCGGCAGCACCGGCAACGCCACGCTGGTCGAGGCGACCAGCGGCGGCCGTACCTC
This sequence comes from Variovorax restrictus, assembly GCF_051216715.1. Lineage (NCBI taxonomy): Bacteria > Pseudomonadati > Pseudomonadota > Betaproteobacteria > Burkholderiales > Comamonadaceae > Variovorax > Variovorax restrictus. The sequence continues at coordinate 2,171,163 of NZ_JBPJZH010000001.1, read as the reverse complement.
ACGGCTCCTGGTCGACTGCGGCTTCACCCTGCGTCACCTGGACGCGCGCCTGGCCCGCGTCGGGCTGGCGGCGAGCGACATCGACGCCGTCTTCATCACCCACGAGCACGGCGACCACATCGGCTGCGCCCACGCGCTGTCGCGCCGCGAGCGCCTGCCGGTCTGGATGAGCGAAGGCACCTGGCTCGCGACCGGTGGTCGCGACTTCGAGGGCCGTCTCAACCTGGCCCGCGACAACGTCGACTTCGCGGTCGGCGATCTGTCGGTGCACCCCTTCACCGTGCCGCACGACGCGCGCGAACCGCTGCAACTGCGCTGCACCGACGGCGCCCGCAGCCTCGGCGTGCTGACCGACCTCGGCCACGTCACGCCCTATGTCCTGGCACAACTGGTCGGGCTCGACGCCCTGCTGCTGGAGTGCAACCACGATAGCGACCTGCTCGCCGCCTCGGCGTACCCGGCCTTCCTGAAGCTGCGCGTCGGGGGCAACTACGGGCACCTGTCGAACACCGCCTCGGCCGACGTCGCCCGTGCCGTGCACCACGGCGGCCTGCGCCACGTGCTGGCGGCCCACCTGAGCGAGCAGAACAACCGTCCGGAGATCGTGCGCCAGGTGCTGGCCGACGCCCTGGGCGCCAGCGAGCAGGACATGCTCACCGCCACGGCGGCCGACGGCTCGCCCTGGCTGGACGCCTGAAGCGCCCCGTCAGAGGCTGCGCTGGCGCATCGCCTCGTACAGGCAGATGCCGCTGGCCACGGAGACGTTCAGGCTCTCGACCGCGCCCGCCATCGGGATGCTGATCAGTTCGTCGCAGCTCTTGCGCGTGAGCTGGCGCATGCCGTCGCCTTCGGCCCCGAGCACCAGCGCGAGCGGGCGCTTCAAGTCGCTCTGGTAGAGCGTGCCCGGCGCGTCGTCGCTGGTGCCGACGCACCAGATGCTGCGCTCCTTCAGCTCGCCGAGCGTGCGCGCAAGGTTGGTCACCATGAAGTACGGCACCGTCTCGGCGGCACCACTCGCCACCTTGGCGACGGTGGCGTTGATGCCGGCAGCGTGGTCCTTCGGGGCGATGACCGCATGGGCACCGGCGCCGTCGGCCACGCGCAGGCAGGCGCCCAGGTTGTGCGGGTCGGTCACGCCGTCGAGCACCAGCAGCAGCGGCATGGTGCCGGCGGCTTCGAGGCCTTCGAGCAGTTCGTCGAGGGAGTGGGTTTGCTGAATGGCCTCCACGCGGGCGGCGACGCCCTGGTGGCCATGGCTGCCGGCGAGCTTGGCGATGCGCAGGGCATCGGCCTCAACCAAGCGCACACCGGCATCCTGCGCGCGGGCCTTGAACTGCTGCATGCGCGCGTCGCGGCGGCTCGCGTCGAAGAGCACCTCGATCACCGATTTCGGCGCGGTCTTGATGCGCACGCCCACGGCATGGAAGCCGAAAATCACTTTGGGGGAAGACATCCCCCGATTATCGAGGGCGCGGCGCACCTCTCCCTCAGGCCAACGGCAAACCGCTGTTCGCACGGGTGCGTTCGTCGTGCAGTTCCTGCACCATCAGGGCGTTCAGGTGCACCTTCAACGTGTTGCCCACACTCCCCAGGTACTGGCAGGCGGCATACCCCTCGGCCGCCTTTTCGTAGCGCGCGACCCAGGCGTCGCGCGCTGGCAGCCGGTCGGGCGACACGGGCCAGACGCCCGGGCGCGGCCGCAGGTGCTCGCCGATGCCCACGCGCCAGGGCTTGGCGCTCAGGCGGGCGCGAAAGCAGTTCTGGTTGCGGCACATGCGCGCGTAGACCGTGTCGGCGCCCAGCGTCTGAAACGCGTCGGTCACGGCGGCATCGGAGGGTGCGAAGACATCGTGCATGGCCAGCACGCGCAGGCCGGCCGGTGTGCGGTACAGGCGCAGGTGCCAGTCGGGATGCAGCTGAATGAAGCCTTCGACACGCGCACGCGCGCCCGCCAGCGGATCGCTCGTGTCCTCGACCACGGGCAGGCCCTCTCTATGGGCACGCCAGAAGCCGAAGGCCGCCACCAGCATGAAGGCGGCCACGCCAACCATCGCCGAGCGCGTGGCGTACCCCGTGGCCAGTGATCCGATGAACGCTGCGCCGATCACTGTCAGCCCGCGTGCGCTGCGGCGCGAGCCGCCCTCCTCGCCCTCGAAGTCGACGTCGACGAACAGCACGTCGGGCGTGTTGAGGCAGCGCGCACCGTAGCTGTTGCGGGTGACGATGCTGTCGCCCTGGCGTTCGACGATCTCCTCGCGGATCGGCACGCCGTTGGCGCCGTTGTAGGCCAGCTTGCGCTCGCGGCGCTCCAGCGTTTCGCCGCTGACGATGCGGTCGTACGCCTCGCGGGTGCGCTGGTCGGCATGTGCTTGCGCGGCGAGCGGGCTGTCGTCGGACCAGCCGAAGCGGCGCACGGTGACTTGCTGGTCGGCCACGCGCTCCTGGATGCGGCCTTCGGCCCAGAACCGGGGGACGATCAAGGTCAGGCGCCCTTGAAGTACGACCACGCCGTGGCCGCAATCAGCAACACGACGATCACCGGCAGCCACTTGAAGCCGCCGCCCGACACCCGGCCCGGCTCGGCCATCGGGTTCACCGCCGCGCCCGACGGCCGGTGCCCGAAGTCACCGGCGGCGGGGTTCTGGTGCGCCTCGACCAGTTGCTTGGCCGCAGCCAAGCCCAGGCCCGTGGCCTCGCGTGTGAGGCGCACGGCCTCGACCTTCTGGCCCCGAGCCAGGGCTGCGAGTGCGGCGACCGGCACTGCGGCAGCGCCGTTGCTAGGCATCCCCCCGCCGGTCTCGGCCACGGCCTCGTCCCGACCCCAGTCGCCTTCCTGCCAATCGGCCCGCGCGCTGGTTGCGAGCGCGCCACCGTTGGCATAGTGCTCGACGGCCTCCTTGGATGACTTGAGGTCCATGCCGGTGCGATCGCGCACGATCTTGATGGCCTCGATCAGGTGGCCGCGCTCCAGCGCCGCGATGGCTTCAGGGGGAAGCTGGGTCATGAACTCTCCGCTGTGTTCAAGGGGGGCGCCGCGGGAGCCGGGCACCGTCTTTCTTTTTGGCTCAGGCAGCCCGAGCGACGGTCGATTCTGGCGTTTTTTCATCGAGCGCCACGCGCCCGGCCTCGATCGTGATGCGGCGCTCGCACTGCGCAGCGATGGCGCGGTCGTGTGTGACCAGCACGAGCGTGGTGCCGAGCTCGCGGTTGAGGTCGAACATCAGCTTCATCACCTGCTCGCCGGTCGCGAAGTCGAGGCTGCCCGTCGGCTCGTCGGCCAGCAGCAACTGCGGCTGCACGACGAAGGCGCGCGCCAGCGCCACGCGCTGCTGCTCGCCGCCGGACATCACCTTCGGGTAGTGGTTCAGGCGCTGGCCGAGGCCGACGCGCCCCAGCATCTCGGTGGCGGCCTTGCGCGCGTCCTTGCGGTCGGCCAGCTCCAGCGGGAGCATCACGTTCTCGAGCGCCGTGAGGTTGGCCAGCAACTGGAAGCTCTGGAACACGAAGCCGACCTTCTGCGCGCGCAGCGCCGCGCGGTCGTCCTCGTCGATCGCGAAGATGTCGTCGCCGCCGAGCCGCACGGTGCCGCGCGTGGGCGTGTCCAGGCCGGCGACGATCGACAGCAGCGTGCTCTTACCCGAGCCCGAAGCCCCGACGATGGCTGCGGTTTCCCGCGCGCCCAGGGTGAAATGGATGTCCTGCAGAATGTCCAGCGTGCCTGCCGAATCGGTGACCGACTTGAAAACATGATCGACGGCAACAATTGCTTCGGAGGGGGTTGGGGACATTGAAAGGCTTTGCGTGGTGAATCGACGTGACTTTATCGTGCTGGGCGCCGTGCTCGGCAGTACGGGGCTTTCCACTGGGGCCTTCGCACAGGCAGCTGGCGCGAAGCCGGTCATCCTCGTGGTGGGCGACTCGCTCTCCGCCGAGTACGGGCTCAAGCGCGGCGAAGGCTGGGTGCCGCTGCTCGAGAAGCGGCTGGCCGACCAGAAGATCGCGGCCACGGTGGTCAACGCCAGCATCAGCGGCGACACCACCTCGGGCGGCCGTGCGCGGTTGTCAGGGTTGCTCAAGCAGCACCAGCCGACCCATGTGGTGCTCGAGCTCGGCGGCAACGACGCGCTGCGCGGCCTGCCGATCCAGAACACCGAAGACAACCTCACCCAGATGACGAAGGCCGCACAGGCGGCCGGTGCCAAGGTGCTGATCGTCGGCATCCAGGTGCCGCCGAACTACGGCAGCGACTACCTCAAGCGCTTCGAGGCCATCTTCCAGAAGGTGGCGACGGCGACCAAGGCGGCGGTGGTGCCCTTCCTGCTGCGCGGCGTGGCCGACGGCCCTGACGCGGCGAGCCTGTTCCAACCCGATCGCATCCACCCGGTGGCCGCAGCCCAGCCGCGCATGCTCGACAACGTCTGGCCCGAGCTCAAGAAGCTGCTCGGCCGCTGACAGCCACGGCGCCAAAGAAAAAGCCGCCGCTGCGATGCAGGGGCGGCTTTTTCAAGACTTTCGAGACACCGGCGATCAGCCGTTCTTGGTGGGAAGGTCCGGCACCGTAGGCGGATCGCGTTCCAGCGAAGCCACATCCGTTTCAGGGTCTCCGGGGGCCAGGCCCTCGCTGCTCGGATAGAGCTTGCGGTCGGCTTTTTCCCGCAGCTTCTCTTCCTTCTTCTTCTTCTTGGCCAGCTCTTTCTGGCGCTTCTCGTAGCCGTAGTTGGGTGTTGCCACTGCTTCTCCTTGAGCGAGGCAGTCCGGGTGACTGCGTGTAGGTTGACTGTAAGCGATAACCGCCGGGATTCAGATCGCGTCCAGCGCCTGCGCCAGGTCGGCCAGAAGGTCTTCCACGGCCTCGAGCCCGACCGAGAACCGCACCAGCGTGCCGCGGTGCGGCCAGCGCGCCACGCTCGCGTCGCGCATCAGGCCGATGTCGTAGGGCACCACAAGGCTGATGGGACCGCCCCACGAATAGCCCAGCTTGAACAGGCGCAGCCCATCGCAGAAACGGTCGACCTGTTCCGCGCTGAAGCGTTCGTCGAACACCACCGAGAAAAGCCCCGCCGCGCGGTCCGTCGACCCGCACAGGCGCTGCCAGTTCGCATGGCCGGGCGAGGCCTCCAACGCCGGGTGCAGCACCTGCGCGATCTCGTCGCGGCCTTGCAGCCAATGCGCGATCTCGCGCGCGCTGCGGTCGTGCGCCTCGTAGCGCAGCGCGATGCTCGGCAGCGCGCGCAGCAGCGTCTCGACATCGCCCACACCAACCCCCCAGCCCATGCGCATGTGCGTCAGCTTGAGCGCCTGGTGCAACCGCGTGTCGCGCGTGACCACGCTGCCCATCAGCACATCGCCGCCGCCGCTGGGGTACTTGGTGAGCGCATGCACCGAGATGTCCACGCCCTGCCCGCTGCCGTCGAGGTCGAAAGGCGAGAAGGCCAGCCCGGCGCCCCAGGTGTTGTCGAGCGCAGTGACCACGCCCCGTTCGCGGCACACGGCCACGAGTGCGGGCAGGTCGGGGAATTCCATGGTGACGGAGCCCGCGGCCTCGAGCCACACGAGCTGGGTGCGGTCCGACAGCTTGGCCGCCAGATCGTCCGGGTCCATCGCGTCGTAGAGCCGATAGCTCACACCGAAGTTGGCGAGTTCGCCGGCCGCGAGCGCCTTGTTGGGGCCGTAGGCGTTGTCGGGGATCAGCACCTCGCCGCCGGTCTTCAGCAACGCGAAGGCCACCAGCGAGATGGCGGCCAGGCCGCTGGGCACCAGCAGGCAGTCGGTACCGCCCTCGAGCGTGGCCAACCGTTCCTCGAGCGTGAAGGTGGTCGGCGTGCCGTGCAGGCCGTAGGTGTAGCCGGCCTTGGTCTTCCAGTCGCGCGCCCGCATGGCGGCCACGTCGGCGAAGAAGACCGTGGATGCCTTGAAGACCCCGGGCTGCGGCGCGGCGAATGGCGCCGGCGGTTGGTAGGGATGGTGGATCAGGTCGGTGATGGGGTCGGACATGCCCAGATGCTAGAGCATGCGCGCGGCGACTGCGCCCCGCGTGCGGACGCGACGTCTACGGCGTGCGGGGACGAAGCGGGCCGGCGTAGCACTCGGGACTGTCCTCGCTGCCCTGCACGCAATCGGAGTGCCGGTGCAGCAGGTCGATTTCGATCACCGGCACCGGCTGGCGCTGCAGAGTCTCTTGCCCTGCAACGCGTCCTTCGATGCTCAGCAGCACGAAAGGCTCGATCAGCTTGTCGTCATAGTCGCCCGGCCCGCAGGCGATGAAGGTCTGCCCGCCGGGTGGCCAGCGAAGATAGCCCTCTGAATCGGAGGTGGCGTGCAGCAGGGTGAAGCACGCGCGGTTGCCCGCGCGCCTGTCGACGGACCGGATACCACCGCTCCAGCGCACCCGTGTGCCCTGGGCCTGCGGCGTGAGCGCCTCGGCCGGAGACAGGGATGCGAAGGGATCTTGCGAAGCGTGCAAGGCGCCACCGCCAGTGGGCGCCGCACATCCCGCGACCAGCATGACGGTGCACGTCAGCGCAGCCAGGCGGTGAATCAAAGGCATGCGCGCGTCCGAACAGGCGCGGGACCTGCTCACGCCCGATTCAAAGCGGCCTGGTGGGAGGACCGCGCCGCCATCGGCATCAGACCGACCACTTCTGGATCAGCTTGTCCGGCCGCATGCTGTCGTAGCCCTCGAAAGGCTGGTGAATCCACGGATTCGTCGCCAGGAACTCGACCGAATAGTCGGGCGTGAAGGTCGACAGCGCCTTGGTCCAGAGCACCGCGCTTCGCAGCTCGGTGATGGGCGAATACTGTGTGCGCAGCATGTCGACCACCGCATGCAGCGTGTGGCCCGAGTCGGCCAGGTCGTCGACCAGCAGCACCTTGCCGGCGATCTCGCCCTTGGGTGTGGTGATGAACCGGGCGATGTCGAGGTGGCCCTGCACCGTGCCGGCGTCGGCACGGTAAGAGCTGGTCGACATGATCGCCAGCGGCTTGTCGAAAATGCGCGAGAGCACATCGCCCGGGCGCATGCCGCCGCGCGCGAGACACAGGATGGTGTCGAATTCCCAGCCCGACTGGTGCACCTTGATCGCGAGCTTCTCGATCAGGTTGTGGTACTCGTCATAGCTGACGTAGAGATGCTTGCCGTCTTCGGTCAACATGGTTCGTGGTTCCTGTTCAGTCGGCCAAGTAGGGGTGGCGCATCATGATCGTGTGGTCGCGGTCGGGGCTGGTGGACACCATGTGAATCGGCACGCCGGTGACCTGCTCGATGCGCTGCAGGTAGAGCCGCGCATTGACCGGCAGCTTGTCGTACTGGGTCACGCCCACGGTGCTTTCGGTCCAGCCTTCGAGCGTTTCGTAGACCGGCGTGCAGCGCGAGATTTCGTCCGCGCCCATCGGCAGGATGTCGGTGTGCTCGCCGTCGAGTTCGTAGCCGGTGCACAGCTCCAGCGTCTCGAGGCCGTCCAGCACATCGAGCTTGGTGATGCACAGGCCCGACAGGCCGTTGACCTGCGCCGAGCGCTTGAGCAGCGCGGCGTCGAACCAGCCGCAACGGCGGCTGCGGCCGGTGGTCACGCCCTTCTCGGCGCCCACGGTGCTCATGTGGTAGCCCGGTGTGCCCGGCGTTTCCCAGTCGAGCTCGGTCGGAAACGGACCACCGCCGACGCGCGTGCAGTAGGCCTTGGTGATGCCCAGGATGTAATGCAGCATGCCCGGGCCGACGCCCGAACCGGCGGCCGCGTTGCCCGCCACGCAGTTGCTCGAGGTGACGTACGGGTAGGTGCCGTGGTCGACGTCGAGCAGCGTCCCCTGGGCGCCCTCGAACAGCAGGTTGGCGCCGGCCTTGTGCGCGTCGTTCAGTTCGCGCGACACGTCGGCCATCATCGGCTTGAGCAGCTCGGCGTGGACCATGGCCTCGCCGTAGACCGTGTCGTAGTCGATCGCGGCGGCGCCCAGCACCTGCGTCAGCACATGGTTGTGCAGGTCGAGCAGCACACGCAGCTTGTCGGCGAAGCGCTGGGGGTGCTTCAGGTCCTGCACGCGCAGCGCGCGGCGCGCGATCTTGTCTTCGTAGGCCGGGCCGATGCCGCGGCCGGTGGTGCCGATCTTCTCGCTGCCGCCCTTCTCGCGGTACAGCTCGCGAGCGATGTCGAGTGCGGCATGGAAAGGCAGGATCAACGGGCAGGCCTCGCTGATGCGCAGGCGCGAACGCACCTCGACGCCGGCCTTCTCCAGCCCTTCGATCTCCTCGAAGAGCTTGGCCGGCGACAGCACCACGCCATTGCCGATGTAGCACTTCACGCCCGGCCGCATGATGCCGCTGGGGATCAGGTGCAGCGCGGTCTTCACGCCGTTGATGACCAGCGTGTGGCCCGCGTTGTGGCCGCCCTGGAAGCGGACCACGCCTTGCGCGCTTTCCGTCAGCCAGTCGACCAGCTTGCCCTTGCCCTCGTCGCCCCACTGGGTGCCGACGACGACCACGTTTCTTCCGGTGGGAACGCTCATGATGATTCGCTTTTCAAGATTCAGATGGCTTGCACATTCCACTGGCCGGCGCTCTGGACGAGCTCCCGGTCGCACTGGAACTCGTCGATTTCGCTGTCGTGGCCCGGCAGCACGCAGACCACGGTCTCGCCCCGCGCGCGCAACGCGGCGATGGCTGCACGCAGGCCGGCTGCGTCGCTCCACGGCGCGCGGACGGCCGCCCGCAGCGGTCGGCTCGGCACCACGCCGACCAGCTCGCGCAGGTCGACGCTGAAGCCGACCGCCGGCCGGTTGCGGCCGAACACCGCGCCCACCTCGTCGTAGCGGCCACCGCGCACCAGCGCGTCGGCAGCGCCGTCGACATAGATGCCGAAGCGCATGCCGCTGTAGTACGCATAGCCGCGCAGGTCGGACAGGTCGAAGCTCACGGTCGCGCCGTCGAGGCGCGCGGCCAGTTGCTTCAGGTCGTGCAACGCGTCGCGCACGGCCGCCGTATCGGGCAATGCGGAGGCCGCCTCGTCCAGCACGCTGGCGTCGCCGTAGAGCTGCACCAGGGCCAGCAGCCCCTCGCGCGAGGCCGCGGGAAAGTCACGCGTCAGCGTACGCAACTCGCTCGCGTCCTTCGCAGCCAGTGCGGCATGCACGCGAGCGATGACGGCTGCATCCACCATGACGCCGGCGAACAGCGAGCGCACGATGCGTGCGTCGGCCATGTCGACGATCACGCCGGAAGGCAAGCCGGCGGCGCGCAGGCAATCGAGCGCGAGCAGCAGCACCTCCGTATCGGCCTCGAGCCCGGCGTGGCCGTAGATCTCGGCGCCGAACTGCAGCGGCTCGCGCGTGGCGTGCGGGCGGTCGGGGCGGGTGTGGACGACCGGGCCGCAGTAGCAGAGCCGGGTGACGCCTCGGCGGTTCAGCAAGTGGGCATCGATGCGCGCGACCTGCGGCGTGGTGTCGGCGCGCAGGCCCATAGTGCGGCCCGAGAGCTGGTCGACCAGCTTGAAGGTTTGAAGGTCGAGCGCCTCGCCCGTACCGGACAGGAGGGATTCGAGGTGCTCGAGCAACGGCGGCATCACCAGCTCGTAGCCATAGCCACGCGCGGTGTCGAGCAGTTCGCGTCGAAGTTCTTCGATGTGGCGCGCCTCGGAAGGCAGCACATCGGCAATGTGATCCGGAAGGACCCAAGCGGACATGGGGATCGGGGGCGTGGTTAAACCGGGATTCTACCGGGCGCGGACTCGGGGCCCGTCGTCGGGCCTGCCCGCAAAAGGAACGGTCAGTTCAGAACCCAGAGCAGCAGCAGGCCGACGAGGATGCTGCAGAGACCGAAGAAGCGCAGCTGGCCATCGCGCAGCTGCATCAGTTGGCCGAAGCCGCGGCGCCAGCCGCCTGGTGACATGAAGGGCAGCAGCCCTTCGATCACCAGCACGAGCGCCAACGCGCTCCAGAGCGTGTCGGCGCTCACAGACGTCGATCAGCGCGGCGCGTTCGGGCTACCGGGGCCGCGCAGCGCGCGGAAGAAGTCGGACGACGCCGGATCGACCACCAGCACGTCGCTCTTCTTGTTGAAGCTCTGCTTGTAGGCGTCGAGGCTGCGGTAGAACTGGGCGAACTGGGGGTCGCGACCGAAGGCTTCGCTGTAGGCGGCGGCAGCCTGCGCATCGCCCTCGCCCTTGATCTTCTGAGCATCGCGATACGCATTGGCCACGGTCACTTCACGCTGGCGATCGGCGTCGGCGCGGATCTTCTCGCCTTCGGCAAAGCCGGTGGAACGCAGCTCGTTGGCCACGCGCTTGCGCTCGGCCTCCATGCGCCGGTAGACCGACTCGGTGATCGCTTCCACGTAGTCGACGCGGGTGATGCGCACGTCGACGATGTCGACGCCCCAGGGCTTGGCACCCTTCACCACGGCCAGCACCTCGCGCTGCACGTCGGCCATCAAGGCCTCACGCCGCACGGAGATCAGGTCGCGCACCGTGCGCTTGTTGACGTTTTCCTGGAAGGCATTGCGCACCACGCGGTTGAGCTGCACAGCGCCGGCGTTCTCGTCGAGACCGACGTTGCGGATGTATTCCGACGGGTTGGTCACGCGCCAGCGCACGTACCAGTCGATCACCACGCGCTGCTTTTCAGCCGTCAGCATGGGCTCGGTCTCCAGACTCGACAGCGTCAGCAGGCGCTTGTCGATGTACGACACGTTCTGGAACGGCGGCGGCATCTTGAAGTTGAGGCCGGGCTCGGTGATCACGCTCTTGATCTGGCCGAGCTGGTAGACCACGCCGAACTGGCGCTGGTCGACCACGAAGAGCGTCGAGCTCAGCAGCGCGAGCGCCACCAGGATCGTCGATGCGATGAATCCGATTCTGTTCATGTGCTTGTTCTCCGCCTCAACGTGCGTCGCGGTCGCGCGAGCGGCCATCGCGCAGTCGCGCGTCGTTGCTGGCCGGTGCCACCGGGATCACCGAAGACTGCGTCGGCGCGGTGCCGGCCACGTTCGGGCTGGCGCCATCGACCGGCGCGCCGGCCGTGCTGGCGCCTGCGCCCTGCATCAGCTTGTCGAGCGGCAGGTACAGCAGGTTCGAGCCCTGCTTGGAATCGACCAGCACCTTCGTGGTGTTGGTGTAGATCTGCTGCATGGCGTCGGTGTACATGCGGTCGCGTGTCACCTGCGGCGCCTTCTGGTACTCGGCCAGGACGGAGGCGAAGCGGCCGGCGTCACCTTGCGCCTGGGCCACGATGCGTGCCTTGTAGGCTTCTGATTCTTCCTTCAGGCGCGATGCCGTACCCGTGGCGCGTGGCACCACGTCATTGGCATAGGCCTGCGCCTCGTTCTTGGCGCGCTCGCGCTCTTGGCCAGCCTTGAGCACGTCGTCGAAGGCCGCCTGCACCTGCTCGGGCGGACGCACGCCACCTTGCTGCAAGTTGATGTTGACGACTTCGACGCCGACCTTGTAGCGGTCGAGGATGGTCTGCATCAGCGTGCGCACGCGCGGGGCGATCTGGTCGCGCTCCTCGGCGAGCGCCGCGTCCATCTTCATCTTGCCGACCACTTCGCGCACCGCCGTTTCGGCCACCTGCACCACGGTGTCGGCCGGCGCCTTGCTCTCGTAGAGGTACGCACGGGCATCGCTCAGGCGGTACTGCACGGCGAACTTGATCTCGACGATGTTCTCGTCTTCCGTCAGCATGGCCGATTCGCGCAGGCCGGTGGAGCGCACGATGCTGTCGCGGCCCACGTCGGTCGAGCGGATCTGCGTGACCACCACCACCTCGTGGCGCTGGATCGGATACGGCAGGCGCCAGTTGAAGCCGGCACCGACGGTCGTCTTGTAACGGCCGAATTGGGTGATGACGGCCTGCTGGCCTTCGTTCACGATGAAGAAGCCGGTGCCCAGCCAGATCAGCACGGCCACGCCGACGATCAGGCCCAGGCCGTAGCCGGCGTTCTTCATGTCGGGCTTGAAGCCGCCGCCGTTGCCGCCGCCGACGGGCGGACGATTGCCGCCGCCCTTGCCGCCGAAGAGGCCGCCGAGCTTGCGGTTGAAGTCACGCCACAGTTCGTCGAGGTCCGGCGGACCCTGGTTGGGGCCTTGGCCTCGCGGGCGTTGGTTGTTGTTGCCCGAAGGCGGCGGATCGGCGTCGGGTCGGTTCGCTGTCGGGCGGTCGTTGTTGGATGCAGGCTCGTCGCCCCGTCCCCATCGACCGTCGTTCAGGTTGAACATCCCCTGAAAACGTCTCCACACTGGCTTTGCATTCATTCTGTTCGGTTCTCTCGTCAGTGGAGCGATTGTGCCCAATCAGCCGGGTGCATCGTGCAATTCAGCCCCGGCCTCCAAGGACATGCCCGCGGGGACCGAACCGGAGCGGCGCGCCAATTCGCTGCGCAGCGCCGGCAAGCCGGCACCACTGTGCGCACTGACGAACAGGCGGGGAACCTGCACGCCATCGACGTCCATCTCGTCCTGCATCTGCAGGGGTTGCTGCGCGCTTTCAAGGGCGTCGAGCTTGTTGAAGATGAGCAGCTGCGGAATTCCGTCGGCACCGATCTCCCGCAGCACCCGTTGCACCTCGGCCAATTGCTCGGGATGGTGCGGGTTGGACGCATCCACCACGTGCAGCAGCAGGTCGGCATCGACCGCTTCCTGCAGCGTCGCCTTGAAGGCATCGACCAGGCCGTGCGGCAGGTCGCGGATGAAGCCAACGGTGTCGGAGATCGACACCTGACGCCGGGCATCGCCCAGGTACAGGTTGCGCGTCGTCGTGTCGAGCGTGGCGAACAACTGGTCGGCCGCATAGGCGCGGGCCTTGACCATCGCATTGAAGATCGACGACTTGCCGGCATTGGTGTAGCCGACCAGCGAGATGTTGAAGGTGTCGCGCCGCTCGCGCTGGCGCCGCTGCGTGCTGCGCTGCTTTTGCACCTTGGCCAGGCGCTCGCGGGTGCGCTTGATCGACTCGTCGATCATCCGGCGGTCCAGCTCGATCTGCTTTTCGCCGGGGCCACCGCGCACACCGGCGCCGCCGGTCTGGCGCTCCAGGTGCGACCAGCGACGCACGAGGCGTGTGCTCAGGTATTGCAGGCGCGCCAACTCGACCTGCAGCTTGCCTTCGTGCGAACGCGCACGCTGGGCGAAGATCTCCAGGATGAGGAAGGTGCGGTCGTACACCGCGCAGCCCAGCGTGCGCTCGAGATTGCGCTGCTGCGCCGGGCTCAGGGCCTGGTCGAAGATGACCTCGCTGGCACGGTGCAATTCGGCGAGCTCACGGATCTCGTCGGCCTTGCCGCTGCCGACGAACAGCGCCGCGTCGGGCGCCTTGCGTTTGCATATCAGGCGCTCGACCGGCGTCAGACCGGCGGTCTGCGCGAGCAGGCCGAGCTCTTCGAGGGCGCTGTCGAAATGAGGAAGCCCGAAATCGACGCCGACGAGAACGACGGCGCCATCCTGGCGGGGGATGTCTTCAGACAAGCGGAATGGCGGTTGGCAGAAAAAAGCGCGGCAGGCGAGCCTGCCGCGCGGTGTGCCGGTCAGGCAGCAGCGTCGTCGTTCTCGGCAGCCGAGAAGTTGACCGCGCGGCCAGGCACGATGGTGGAGATGGCGTGCTTGTAGACCATCTGCGTCACAGTGTTCCGCAGCAGCACGACATATTGATCGAAAGATTCGATCTGACCCTGAAGCTTGATGCCGTTGACCAAATAAATGGACACCGGCACATGCTCCCGACGCAAAGTGTTCAGGAACGGGTCTTGCAAAAGTTGCCCTTTGTTGCTCACGATATTCTCCGTGTTCAAGGAAGAGTTAGAGGACCGAGAACCTTAACACAGGGTTTCCCCGCTTCGGCTCGGCGGCCAATGGCCTTGAAAAAATAACGTCTCTTGGGTATGGGAACTTTGAGTTTCCACCCGGCTCGCCGGTGCCGTTTCAGGCGGCGAATTCGCCTCTACTTGTCCGCGTACGGATTGTGCGAGGACTTGAATTCGATGCGCAGCGGCGTCCCGACCAGATCGAATTCCTTGCGGAAACGCCCTTCCAGAAAGCGCTTGTACGACTCCGTCACGTGTTCCAGCGAATTGCCGTGGATCACGATCACCGGCGGATTCATGCCGCCCTGGTGCGCATAGCGCAGTTTCGGCCGGAACATGCCGGCGCGCTGCGGCGACTGGAATTGCACCGCCTCCAGCAGCAGTCGGGTGAGCACCGGTGTCGACATCTTCCGGGTCGCCGACTTGTGCGCCTGAGCGATGGCCTGCCAGACGGGGCCGAGGCCCTGCCGCTTGATCGCCGAGATCAGATGCAGCGCAGCGAACTTCAGGAAAGGCAGCCGTGTCTCGATCTGGCGTTGCACCTGCTCGCGCTGGTAGCTGTCGACCGCGTCCCACTTGTTCACCGCGATCACCACGGCACGGCCGGATTCGAGGATGTAGCCGGCGATGTGGGCGTCCTGGTCGGTCACGCCCTGCGTGGCGTCGAGCAGCAGCAGCACGACGTTGGCCGACTCGATGGCCTGCAGCGTCTTCACCACCGAAAACTTCTCGATCGCCTCGAACACCTTGCCCTTGCGGCGCAGGCCGGCCGTATCGATGAGCTCGAAGCGTTGGCCGTTGCGCTCGAAGGGCACGGTGATCGCGTCGCGCGTGGTGCCGGGCATGTCGAAGGCCACCAAGCGCTCTTCGCCCAGCCAGGTGTTGATCAGCGTCGACTTGCCGACGTTCGGCCGGCCGGCCACGGCCAGCTTGATGGGCTTGGCTTCGCCGTCGTCCTCTTCGTCTTCCGGCTCCGGCAGGTTCAGCGGTTCGAGCGCGAGTTCGACCAGGTCGCGGATGCCCTGCCCGTGCGCCGCGGACACGCCGTGAACGTCGCCCAGGCCCAGCTCGTAGAACTCGACCAGCTTGGTGCCGTCGTGCATGCCTTCGGCCTTGTTGGCCACCAGCACGCAGGGCTTGCCCAGCCGCCGCAGCTCCTTGCCGATCTCGTGGTCCTGCGCCGAAAGGCCTTCGCGCGCATCGACGACGAACACCACCACGTCGGCTTCGGCGACGGCCTGGCGCGTCTGCTTGGCCATCTCCTTGAAGATGCCGCTGCCCGCGTCGGGCTCGAAGCCGCCGGTGTCGATCACGATGAACTCGTGGCGGCCCAGGCGACCGTTGCCGTAGTGGCGGTCGCGGGTCAGGCCGGCGAAGTCGGCGACGATCGCGTCACGCGTCTGCGTGAGGCGGTTGAAGAGGGTCGATTTGCCAACGTTGGGGCGACCGACCAGTGCGATGACCGGTTTCATGGGCAGCGCCCCTCGTGGATGTTATTCAGGACGGTAGCCGAACACGCCGCCATTGCGGGTGACGACGACGACCGTGTTGCCGGCGAGCACCGGCGTGGCGATGATCGCCGAGCCGTCGGGCGTGACGCGGTCGAGCAGCTTGCCGTCGTCGCGCGACACCAGGTGCAGCATGCCGAGTTCGTCGCCGATGATCAGCGAACGACCCACGGCCAACGGCGCCGTCAGCGTGTGGTACTTGAAGTGCTCCACCGACCAGGCGCGCTCGCCGTCGGCGCGGCGCCAAGCCACCACGGCGCCATTCGATTCAGTGCCGTAGACGAAGCGGTCGTCGCCGGCCACGCCTTCGGCGCCGGACGCCGGCTTGCTCCAGAGCAGCACGCCGCGGTTGGTGTCGACACAGCCGACGCTGGCGTAGTACGCCCGTGCGCAGACGGTGTCGCCCACACGGCTCACGCTGCCGGTCAGGTCGACCAGGCGCTCGACGTCGTTGGTGCCACGCGGTGCGGCGATGGGCGACTCCCAGCGCGACGAGCCGTTGGCCGGATTCATGCCGACCAGGCGGCCACCCACGCCAGCCACCAGCGTGTCGCCCACGGCGACCAGCACGCCCGGCTTGCGCAGCACCAGATTCTCCGCGGTGCGCTGCTGCGCCCACAGGCGTCGGCCGGTCTGGCCGTCCCATGCCGTCATGGTGCGGTCGGCGGTCTGCACGAACACACGCCGGCCCGCCACCAGCGGCGCAGTGAACGCCTGCGCCGGCAGACGCTGCTTCCACAGCACCTTGCCGGCCTGCAGGGCGACGAGCTCGTTGTCCCGCGTCACGACGGCCGCCATGGCACCGTCGCTGCCCACGCCCGCGATGAGCGGCCCGCCGGCACTGGCGCGCCAGTTTTCCTGGCCCGAACGCGAATCGATGGCGACCACCGTGCCATCGGCGGCGGCCACCGTCACGGTATCGCCGCTGACATCGACATGCAGCGAGAAGTCGGTCTTGGGAATGGCGACCTTCCAGGCCTGGCGAACGCCGAACAACGCCGGGTTGGCCGGCAGTTCGACGGGCTTCGGCTTGGGCGTGCCGGAACAGGCCGCCAGCGCGGCGACCAGCACGGTCATGGCGACAGCGCGCAGTGCGTGCGTGTGGGACACGAAGCGAGACAGATTCATGATGGATCAGGGGTTCTTAGCCGGCGCCGCAGCGGCGGAGGTCAATGTCTTGGGGTCCACGCCGACGGCGTTGAGCTTGATCTCGACCAGGCGACGGTAGTCGTTGCCGGGCTCGAAGGCGGTCCACGCCTTCTGGTATTCGGCCTTGGCCTCGTCGCGCTTGCCTTGCGCCAGGTAGATGTCGCCCTTGCGGTCGGCGATCAGCGCGTCGAATTCCTTCGGGGCCGGCGATGCGAGCTGCTTGAGCGCCTCGTCGTAGGCCTTCTGCTGCAGCAGTTCACCCGACAGGCGCAGACGCGCAATCGCCTGGTAACCGGGGTCGACCGCGTTCTGCGCGACCCATTCGAGCGCGGCGCGCGAGCCATCGGCCTTGTCCTGCTCGTTCAGCGTCTTGGCGGCCAGCAGGCCGGCCTGCTGCGCATAGACGGTGCCGGCAAAGCGGTCCTTCATCTCGCCCAGCGCACGCTCGATGCGCGCGGCGTCATTGGCCTGGGCGCTGCGCTCGACTTCGTCGTACAGCGCCGAAGCCTGCGCCGCCTTGGTGCGCTGGAAGTACTGCCAGCCATTCCACGCCATGAAGGCGCCGGCTGCCAGCAGCACGACCCAGGTGATGAGCGTGCCGTAGGTGTTCCAGAAATGCTTCAGCTGGTCGAGCTGTTCCTGCTCTTCGAGGTCGAGATGGGTGGCCATGCGCTGTCAGGTGAGAAGGGTCGGCGATTGTAGAGTGGCCGCCCACGCGGCCACGTCGGAAAGCGAACGCACGGTCTGGGCACCGCTGCCGTCGCGCAGCGCCTTGACCGTGAGTTCGCCGCGGGCGAGTTCGTCGGCGCCGAACACCAGCGCATACGTTGCACCGCTGCCGTCGGCCTTCTTGAACTGCGACTTGAAGCTGCCCAGCCCGTCGACCGTGCTGGCGTGCATCTGCACGCGAACGCCGGCCTCGCGCAACTGCTGCAGCACACGCAGCGCGACCGGCATGGCCGCGGCATCGGGGATCACGGCGTAGGCATCCGGCACAGGGAGCGGCACCGGCGTGCCCTGTTCCTTCACCAGCTCGAGCACGCGCTCGATGCCCATGGCCCAGCCAACGGCCGGCGCGGGCTTGCCGCCGATCTGCGCGATCAGGTCGTCATAGCGGCCACCGGCGCACACCGTGCCTTGCGCCCCGAGCCGGTCGGTCACGAACTCGAACACCGTGAGGTTGTAGTAGTCCAGGCCGCGCACCAGGCGCGGGTTGATCGTGTAGCCAATGCCGTTGGCGTCGAGGATGGCGCGGAGGCCGTCGAAGTGCGCGAGCGACTCGGCACCCAGGAAGTCGATGAGCTTCGGCGCCGACTCGACCACGTCCTTCATGGCCGGGTTCTTGGTGTCGAGGATGCGCAGCGGGTTGCTGTGCAGCCGGCGCTTGGCTTCTTCGTCGAGCGCGTCGGCATGCGCCTCGAAGTGCTTGATGAGTTCGGCGCGGTGCGCCGCACGCTCCGGTGGCTGGCCCAGGCTGTTGAGTTCGAGGCGCACGTCCGTCAGGCCGATCGCCTTCCAGAGCGCCGACGCCAGCAGGATCAGTTCGGCATCGACCTCGGGGCCGGCGAAGCCCAGCACCTCGGCACCGACCTGATGGAACTGCCGGTAGCGGCCGCGCTGCGGACGCTCGTGCCGGAACATCGGGCCGGTGTACCAGAGGCGCTTGCCGCCGTCGTACAGCATCGAATGCTCGATGACCGCGCGCACCAGGCTGGCCGTGCCCTCGGGGCGCAGCGTGAGCTGCTCGCCGTTGAGCTTGTCCTCGAAGGAGTACATCTCCTTCTCGACGATGTCGGTGACCTCGCCGATGCCGCGCACGAACAGCGCCGTGTGCTCGACGATGGGTGTACGCACGTTGCGGTAGGCATAGCGGCCCATCAGGTCGCGCACGATGGCTTCGAGCCATTCCCAGCGCGCCGATTCCGGCGGCAGGATGTCGTTCATGCCTTTGACGGCATTCAATTTGTCGGCCATGGGATCCAGGGAGAAAAGAATCAGGCGCCGGAGGCAGCGTGCTCGCTGCCGAAGCGCTTCTCGATGTAGGTTTCGACGAGCTGGTGGAACTCGTTGGCGATGTTGTCGCCGCGCAGCGTGAGCGCCTTCTCGCCGTCGATGAAGACCGGCGCGGCCGGTGCCTCGCCGGTGCCGGGCAGGCTGATGCCGATGTCGGCATGCTTGCTCTCGCCAGGGCCGTTGACGATGCAACCCATCACAGCCACCTTGAGGGTTTCGACGCCGGGGTACTTTTTGCGCCAGACAGGCATCTGCAGGCGCAGGTAGTCGTCGATCTGCTTGGCGAGTTCCTGGAAGGTCGTGCTGGTGGTGCGACCGCAGCCCGGGCAGGCGGTGACGCTCGGCACGAACATGCGCAGGCCCAGCGCCTGCAGGATCTCGTTGGCGATCACGACTTCCTGCGTGCGCGCCTCGCCCGGCTGCGGCGTGAGCGACACGCGAATGGTGTCGCCGATGCCTTCCTGCAGCAGGATCGACAGCGCCGTCGCCGACGCCACCGTGCCCTTGGTGCCCATGCCGGCTTCGGTCAGGCCGAGGTGCAGCGGGTAGCTGCAGCGCTTGGCCAGTTCGCGGTAGACGGAGATCAGGTCCTGCACGCCGCTCACCTTGCAACTCAGAATGATCTGGTCGCCATTCATGCCCATCGATTCGGCCAGCTTGGCGGAGTCGATCGCGGACGTGATCAGCGCCTCGTACATCACGGACTTGGCCTGCCACGGCGTCGCGCGCTGGCTGTTCACGTCCATCAGGTGCGCCAGCAGCTCCTGGTCGAGGCTGCCCCAGTTCACGCCGATGCGCACCGGCTTGTTCCAACGCATCGCGGCTTCGATCATCTGGCCGAACTGCTTGTCCTTCTTGTCGCCCTTGCCCACGTTGCCGGGGTTGATACGGTACTTGCTCAGCGCCTCGGCGCAAGCCGGATAGTCGGTCAGCAGCCGGTGGCCGTTGTAATGGAAGTCGCCGATCAGCGGCACGTCGATGCCCATGCGATCGAGCTGCTCGCGGATGTAGGGCACCTGCGCCGCGGCCTCGGGCGTGTTGACCGTGATGCGGACCATCTCGGAGCCGGCGATGGCCAGCTCCTTGACCTGGATCGCGGTGCCGATGGCGTCGACCGTGTCGGTGTTGGTCATCGACTGCACGCGCACCGGCGCGTCGCCGCCGACGGTCACGATGCGCGGGCCCCAGACGACGCTGGCCTGCCGCGAGCGGCGTGCCAGCGGTGCCGCAGGCTCGATTGCGAGGCTTCGATCATTCATGGTTTCACCTCGAAGCGCGCCACGCCGCCGGAGCGCGCCAGCGGCGTCAGGTCGAAAGGCTTGCCCTTGACCTGCACGGTGACGCCGGCCGCACGGCCGACCACCACCGACAGCGGCAGCGTGCCGTTCACGCCAACGGTTTCACCCGGTGTCACGGTCCGGCGCAGCAAAGATTTGCCCGTGGCATCGGTCACCGTGATCCACGATTCCGCGGTGGCGGCGAAGACCAACGCGTTGCCGCCGACAGATGCCGCGGCAGGTGCCGAGGCCGCAGCTGCCGCCGACGCGACCACGGCCGAGCTGGCTGCCTCGGCCGGTGCAGCCGGCACCTCGCTCGGCGGCGGCAGCGCGACGGGTTCGACCACCGTGCCGGCGGGCACGTCGCCTTGCGGCACGGCTGCCGTGTCGGAAGCGGAAGCAGACCGATCACCCGCGGTGAAACCCGACACCCACTGGCCCAACTGCTCGAAGGCACCCGAGGGCAACCACACCAGCGCTGCGGCGCCCGCCAGCAGCAGCGCCACCACCACCAGCAAGGCCCGCGACGGCGTGCCGCCCGTGCCCCCGCGAGTGCGTGGTGCGCCGGAACGGAAGCTGCCGCTCAAGGGCCGGTCCGCATCGGCCAGGCCGGGTCGCAGGGCACCCGGCAGCTTGGCCAGCACCGGCGCGGGATCCACCCGCAACGCGCGGCAGACGCTCGCAGCCAGGGCACGGGCGAAGACCGGGTCGGGCAAGGCCTCGATGTTGTCGTCTTCGAGGGCCTGTAGCTTCTGCGTGGGCACCTTGAGGGCCGCCGCCACCACGTCGATGTGCAGGCCATGACCCTCCCGCGCTTCGCGCAGCATGTCGCCGGCCGTTTTGAGGGTGCTGTCGCTGTGGCTCAGGGGAGCCGTCTGTGAGCTGCCAAATTCGCTGGCGCGTTCAATCATCGAAATTCCCGCGTTCGTACGCCATCGCCTCCCTGGACTGGGGAAAGCGGCGCTGCAATTGCCCGCCGAGCTGCGACATCGCATCCCGGTTGTTGAGCTTGCGTTCGGTCTTGATGCCGAGCCACAGCGTTTCCGCGTTGGCCGACGGACTGTTGTTGACCCGGCGGATGTAGAACTGCGCGCGCGCCCAGTCGTCGCGCTGCGCCAGCAAGGTCGCCAGGTTGTACCCGATGACCGGGTTGCCGGCATCGATCTCGTAAGCCTGAAGCAGGCTTCGTTCGGCTTCGGGTCGCTGACCGGCCTGCATCTGACAGATGCCCTGGGTCATCAGGGTCTTGGCTCGATCGGCATAGCTCGGCACAGCGAGCGCCGCGCTGAACTGCTGGGCCGCATCGCCGAAGCGCTTCTGCTGGCACAACAGCCAGCCATAGTTGTGCAAGGTGTTGGGCTCGCGCGGATTCAGCGCAATGGCGCGGCGGAAGCTGTCTTCGGCCATGCCCGCGTCGTCGAGCCGCATGTAGGCCAGACCGCGCAGGTTGTACGCATCGGCGAAATTCGGGTCGGCCGTCAACGCCTGCTTGATCTCGTCGAGCGCCACCGTGGTCTGGCCGGCCTCGAAGTAGCCGATGGCCAGCTCGAGCCGGATGCGCGCGCGGCGACGGCCCGAGGGCTCGTCCGACGCCGTTACCATTTCGGTCCGGTTGCCGTCGGCGCTTCCAACGGGGCGGGTGGTCTGTGTGGTGGTGCTGACGCAGCCGGCGAGCGACCCCACCAGCACTGCGCCCATCAGACCGCGCAGCCAGCCGATGTGCGGTGTCGAAAAGACCATGTTCATCGCTTCAGTGCTCCTCGGAGGCCGCCACGCGGACGGGATGCAGCGTGACGACGCGTCGCTGCGCCATGCGCTCGGCCGCGTGCGTGCGGTCCTTGACGTCGCCGGCCAACTGGCCGCAGGCGGCATCGATGTCGTCGCCGCGCGTCTTGCGCACGGTGGTCACGATGCCCGCCTCGCTCAGGGTGCGGGCGAACGCCACCACACGCGGCTGCGGCGACCGCAGCAGGCCCGACGCCGGGAACGGGTTGAACGGAATCAGGTTGAACTTGCAGGAGATGCCGGTGCTGCGCACCAGATCGACCAGTTGCTTCGCGTGCTCGGGCTGGTCGTTCACGCCGTCGAGCATGCAGTACTCGAAGGTGATGAAGTCGCGCGGCGCATGCGCCAGGTAGCGCTTGCAGGCCTCCAGCAGCTCGGCGATCGGGTACTTGCGGTTCAGCGGCACCAGGTCGTCGCGCAACGCATCGTTGGGCGCATGCAGCGACACCGCCATCGCCACCGGACAGTCGGCACCGAGCCGGTCGATCATCGGCACTACGCCGGACGTCGACACCGTCACGCGACGGCGCGACAACCCGTAGGCGTTGTCGTCGAGCATGGTGCGCAGTGCGGGCACCAGCGCTGCGTAGTTCTGCAGCGGCTCGCCCATGCCCATCATCACGACGTTCGAGATGACGCGCTCGTCACGCTTCAGATGCTTGCGCAGGAAATGCTCGGCAAACCACAGCTGCGCCGTGATCTCGCCGGTGCGCAGGTTGCGGCTGAAGCCCTGGTGCCCCGTGGAGCAGAAGCGGCAGCCGACGGCACAACCGGCCTGGGACGACACGCACAACGTGCCTCTGTCGTCCTCGGGAATGAAAACGGCTTCGACGGCATTGCCGTCGCCCACGTCGAACAGCCACTTGATGGTGCCGTCGGCCGACTCGTGTTGGGTGATGACCGGCAGCGCCTCGATGCGCGCCGTGGTCGCCAGCTTCTCGCGCAGCGACTTGGCCAGGTCGGTCATCTGCGCGAAATCGCTCGCGCCGCGCTGGTGGATCCAGCGGAAGAGCTGTGTCGCGCGGAAACGCTTTTCGCCCAGCTTTTCGCAGAACGCGGCCAACCCCTCCAGATCGAACTCGAGCAGGTTGACGGTCGTCATGAGATCGGCCGGGTTGTCGGACTCAGCGTGCGTAGACGTTGAGGCCGGCGAAGAAGAACGAAATTTCGGCGGCAGCGGTTTCCGGCGCGTCCGAACCGTGAACGGCGTTGGCGTCGATGCTGTCGGCGAAGTCAGCGCGGATGGTGCCGGCGTCGGCCTTCTTGGGGTCGGTGGCGCCCATCAGGTCGCGGTTCTTGGCGATGGCGTTTTCGCCTTCGAGCACTTGCACGAACACCGGGCCAGAGATCATGAACTCGACCAGGTCCTTGAAGAAGGGACGGGCGCTGTGCACGGCGTAGAACTGCTCGGCTTCGGCGCGCGACAGTTGCACCAGCTTGGCGGCAGCGATCTTGAGGCCGGCGGCTTCAAAGCGGGAGACGATCTTGCCGATGACGTTCTTGGCGACGGCGTCGGGCTTGATGATGGAGAGGGTGCGTTCGATGGCCATGGAGAAGTTGCTTCCTGAGCAGTTGATGTCGAAATGAGGTCCGTCGCAGCGCCGCACACGCGGCGCGCGACCTTGACAAAGCCTCTGATTTTAACCGGCGCACCGCATGCGCCCGGATGAAAGACCGCGAAACCCGCGGTCTGCAAAAGTTTTAGCGGCCGCGCCGACGACCACCGCCGGAACCGCCCGGTCCGCCGCCGCCGAAGCCACCACCGCCCGGGCCGCCCCGGCGCGGACCCTGACGCTGCTCCTTGCGCTGGCGCGAGAAGCTGTCGGCGCCGATGTAGCCCAGCGAGGTCTTCATCGGATCAGGCTGCGCGCCGCCCGGCAGGCGGTCTTCACCGGCCGCTCGCGCCTGCCCTGGCTGGCCCTGGCCCTTGTTGTTGCGGCGCCCCTGTTGAGGGCCGGCACCGTTGCCGCCACGGCCCCGGTCGCCACGCGCCGCCGGCCCACCACCCGGGTTAGGCATCGGCGGTCCGCCGCCATTGCCGGCATTTCGACCACCGCGGCGCTTGTTGTTGCCGCGACCGTTGCGGCCACCGCCCTCGGCGCCCTGCTCGCGCGGACCCGGCGCCGGCCGCGGCGCACCGCCACCCGCAGCCTGGAACAGCGAGCGGATGTCGCGCTCGTCGAGCTCCATCCAAGCGCCGCGCTTGAGGCCGCGTGGCAGCACCATCGCGCCGTAGCGGATGCGGATGAGCCGGCTGACGGCATGGCCGACCGACTCGAACAACCGGCGCACCTCGCGGTTGCGGCCTTCGGAGATGGTGACCTTGTACCAGTGGTTGGAGCCCTCGCCGCCGCCCTCCTCGATCGTTCCGAACTGGGCCATGCCATCGTCCAGGCGCACGCCTTCGAGCAGCTTCTTCTTCTCCTCGCCGCTGAGAGCCCCGAGCACGCGCACCGCGTACTCGCGCTCCAGGCCGAAGCGCGGGTGCATCAGCTGGTTGGCCAGCTCGCCCGAGCTCGTGAAGAGCAACAGGCCTTCGGTGTTCAGGTCGAGGCGACCCACGGATTGCCACTTGCCCTGCACCAGGCGCGGCAGCTTGCGGAACACGGTCGGCCGGTTCTGCGGATCGTCGTGCGTGACGACTTCGCCGACGGGCTTGTGGTACGCGATGACGCGGGCCGGCGGCGGCGCGATCCGGTAGCGGATCGGCTTGCCGTTGATCTTGACCTGGTCGCCGTACTGGATGCGCTGGCCGATGTGGGCGGGCTCGCTGTTGACCGAGATGCGGCCCTGCAGGATGAGCGCCTCCATCTCGAGCCGCGAGCCCAGGCCGGCCTGCGCCAGCACCTTGTGCAGCTTGGGCGAGTCAGCTTCGGGCAGCAGCACGCGCTTGAGCGGCGGCACCTCCGGGCTTTCCTCGTCGGCATCGAACTGGCCGGAGATGACGTCGGCGAAGCGGATGGGCTCCGGCTCGGGCGCGTTGCGGCGTTCGCGGTCGGCCACGCGCTTGGCGCGGTCGAGCTCATCCTCGTCGTCGTCCTCGTCTTCTTCCTCGTCGTCGATGTCCTCGTCGCCGTCGTCGGCGTGCGGAAGTTCGTCGACAGCGGCCACAGGAGCGCGCGCAGGCACGGCCGTGTCTTCGGGCGGCGTAGCCACTGCGGCAGGCACAGCAGCGATATCGGCCGACTCTTCCGCCTCGCCACCTTCAGCGGCGGGCGACGGTTCCACCACCGCCTTGGGCTTGCGCGGCCGGCGCTTGCGAGGCGCAGCGGCCTCGCCTTCGGGCACGCCGGGCGTGGCGGCCGTGGCCTTGTCGTCGGGAAGGGCGTCGACCGGCGGGATCACCGCGTCGTCGGGTTCGGAGGAGCTCATGAGGGTGTTCCGGGTGGCGCAGCGGGTGCGTCGGGATCGTCGAGTCCGGTCGGCTCGATCGGGGTGTCGGGATCGGCGTCAGGGCCGATGGCGGGATCGGCCTCGGCAGGCGGCGCGTCCATCGGCAAGGCCGGCTGGTCCGGGTTGGCGGCCTCGGCCATCGC
Organism: Variovorax restrictus; assembly: GCF_051216715.1. Taxonomy (NCBI): domain Bacteria; kingdom Pseudomonadati; phylum Pseudomonadota; class Betaproteobacteria; order Burkholderiales; family Comamonadaceae; genus Variovorax; species Variovorax restrictus. Next base: position 2,146,115 of record NZ_JBPJZH010000001.1, on the reverse strand, counting down.
GTCGAGCAGCGCATTCTGCTGCGCGGGCGACTCGATCACCGGCAGTTGGTCGAGAGAGCCCAAGCCAAGGTCGTCGAGGAACTGGCGCGTGGTCGCGTAGAGCGCAGGGCGCCCCACGGTCTCGCGGTGCCCGATCACCTCGACCCAGTTGCGGTCCTCGAGCTGCTTCAGGATCTGCGAATTGATCGTGACGCCGCGAATGTCTTCCATGTCGCCGCGCGTCACCGGCTGGCGGTACGCGATGATCGCCAGCGTCTCAAGCGCGGCACGCGTGTAGCGCGGCGGCTTTTCGGGGTGCAGGCGGTCGAGGTGGTCGCGCATCTCCGGCCGGCTCTGAAAGCGCCAGCCACTGCCCACGCTCACCAGTTCGAGGCCGCGTTGGGTCCAGTCTTCCTGCAATTCGAGCAGCAGCGACTTGATCGTGTCGGCGCCCAGTTCGTCGTCGAACAGCACGCGCAGTTCGCGCACCGGCAGGGGCTGCGTCGAACAGATCAAGGCGGTTTCAAGAATGCGCTTGGCATCCGCCGTATTCATGGTTCGCGTTATCCGGGAAAAGGCGCCAGCGGCGCACGTTCAGGTGGATGGAGAGTCTCGAGATGGAGAAGCGGCGTTGCCGGCACATGGCGGGCAGAACGCAAGGCCGGCTCGACAGGCCGGCGCGGCCCTCGGGCCGTCAGGCGCGATTGTAGTCCAGGCCCCAGGCCGCGAAGCCCTGGGCCAGATCGTCGGGAGGCGGCGCCAGGAAGACGAGGGGCTTCTGCGTCTGCGGATGGACAAAGGCCAGGCGAAACGCATGCAGCGCCTGGCGCGACATCCCGGCCGCCGGCGCCCCGCCATACAGCGCGTCGCCTACCAGCGGATGGCCGATGGACGCCATGTGGACGCGGATCTGGTGGGTGCGACCGGTCTCCAGCGTGCAGCGCACGGCGCAGCCGTCGGCTGTGCCATCGAGCCGCTCGATCAGCGTACGCGCCGTCTTGCCTGGGTGGCGCTGCAAGTCGACCACTGCCATGCGCAGCCGGTTGCGCGGGTCGCGGCCGATCGGCGCGTCGACCTGCCGGGCCGCCGCGCCCTGCCACGGCCGGTGCGCCATGGCGAGGTATTGGCGCGACACGTCGCGCGCGGCGATCAGCTGCACCAGCGCGTCCATCGTGGCCCGCGTGCGCGCCACGACCATCAGCCCGCTCGTGTCACGGTCCAGCCGGTGGACGATGCCCGCGCGTGGCAGCAGCGCAGCCTGCGGGTCGAGTGCCAGCAGGCCGTTGAGCAGCGTGCCGCTCCAATGGCCGGGCGCGGGATGCACGACCAGGCCGGCCGGCTTGTCGACGACCCGCAGGTGCGCGTCTTCGTACACCATGCGCAGCGTCATCGGCTCGGCCTTGAAAGCCTGACTCTGCGGTGTGGGGCGCAGCTCGATCCGGCCCGCCTCCCCCGCGCGCACCGTGGCCGAAGGCTTGGTGACCACGCCGCCGCGCAGCGTGACCGCGCCCGCGTCGATCAGTTGCTGCAGATAGCTGCGGGAGAACTCGGGAACCAAAGCGGCCAGCGCACGATCCAGACGTTGGCCGTGCAGCGCAGTGCTCACGGCGAAGTCGCGCACCTCGCTCGCCTCTCCCGGATCGGCGCCCTCTTCGGCCTCGCCAACGTCCGCTACCGCCAGAGACTCGCCCAAAGGGTCGGTCGATATAATCGAAGACAGTTTTTTCAAGAAGGCTTCATGTGATGTTTCGCGCCAAATTATCGGTGGTCCCTGGGTGGATGGCGCTTGTGGCGGCCGCGGGGCTCGTCGCCGGCTGCTCGACGACCAAGGTCGACGAGACGGCCAACTGGAGCCCCAACAAGATTTACAGCGAAGCCAAGGACGAGGCCGGCTCCGGCGCCTTCGACAAGGCGATCCCGCTGTACGAGAAGCTCGAAGGCCGTGCCGCTGGCACGCCGCTGGCCCAGCAGGCCCAGCTCGAGAAGGCCTACGCGCAATACAAGGCCGGCGAGAAGCCCGCCGCCATCGCGACCATCGACCGCTTCATGAAGCTGCACCCGGCCAGCCCCGCGCTGGACTACGCGCTGTACCTCAAGGGCATCATCAACTTCAACGACGACCTCGGCATGTTCGCGTTCCTGACGCGTCAGGACCTGTCCGAGCGCGACCAGAAGGCCGCCAAGGAATCGTTCCAGGCCTTCAAGGAGCTGGTCACGCGCTTCCCCGAATCGCGCTACACGCCCGATGCGCGCCAGCGCATGAACTACGTGGTCAATTCGCTGGCGCAGTACGAAGTGCACGTGGCGCGCTACTACTACCAGCGCGGCGCTTACCTGGCCGCCATCAACCGCGCGCAGCTGGCCCTGGCCGACTACCGCGAAGTGCCGGCCCTCGAAGAAGCGCTGTACATCATGGTCCAGTCCTACGACCGGCTGGGCATGAACGATCTGCGCGACGACGCCAGGCGGGTGCTGACCACCAACTACCCGCAGAGCGAGTACCTCTCGCGCGGCTTCCGCAGCAAGGACGACCCGTGGTGGAAGGTCTGGTAAGCCGTTAAGGCAGCAGCGCTTCGAGCGCGGCGTCGAAATCCGCCTCGCTTTCCAGCCGCCGCATCGGCGGCAGTGCGGCGATCAGCCGACGGCCGTAGCCCATCGTCAGCAGCCGCGTGTCGCAGATCGCCAGCACGCCCACATCGCTCTCACGCCGGATCAACCGGCCCGCGCCCTGCTTGAGCGCAACGGCCGCTTCGGGCAGCGAGTAGTCGCCGAACGCATTGCGACCCTCGGCCTCCAGCCGCTGTGAACGCGCCTCGACCAGCGGGTCGTTCGGCGGCGGGAAAGGCAGCTTGTCGATCACGACGAATTGCAGCGCGTCGCCCGGCGCATCGAAGCCCTCCCAGAACGACGCCGACGCGACCAGCACGCACCCGGCTCCGCCCTGCCCGTCGCCGGCACGAAAGCGGTCCATCAGCACGCGCTTGGGCAGTTCGCCCTGCACCAGCACCTCGGGTCGTCGTGTGCCGTCGAGGTGGTCCAGTTGCGGCCGCAGCGCATCGCCGATGGTCCGCAAGGCGCGCAGCGTGGTGGTCAATACCAGTGTCCTCCCCCCCAGCAGCGCGGCACCGCGCGCGGCCAACCGTGCGACCTGCGCGCCGTGCGACGGATCGTTCGGCTTGGGGAAGGCGCGCGGCACGTAGAGCGACGCCTGTTGCGCGTAGTCGAAGGGGCTGCGCACCCGCAGCACCTCGGCGTCGGTGAGGCCGCACGGCTCGGTGAACCAGCGCAGCTTCGGGTCGTCGCCCAGCGTGGCCGAGGTGAAGATCCAGGCGCGGCCACCGGCATCCGGATCGCTCGCGCCCTTCTTCAGCACCCGCGTTCGCACTGCCTCCGCGATGTCGAGCGGCGACTCGATCAGCCGCAACTGCGTGCCCACGTCGACCCAGCGCACGGACCCGAGCGCACAGGGCTGCGCGAAGCGCCCGGCCCGCTCGGCCAACTGCTCGGCCCGCTCGTGCAGGCGGATGAAGTCGGGCGAGATTTCGCTGACGGTGGCCAGTGCCTCGCCGGCCTCTTCGAAGGCCTGCTGCAGTTCGTCGAGCGCACCCTGCCATGGCGCGGTGGCCAGCCCTTCCGGTGCCTCGCCGGCCCAGCGCAGCTTGGTGCCCGGCCATTGCTGGCCGGCCGCGAGGCGCAGCTCGCGTGCGGCGCGCTCGACCGCCGCCACGCGCTGCGTCCAGTCGGCCAGGCCGCGCGCATGCTGCAGGCCGGCGGCCAGCACATCGCGCGCGAAGTCGAGCGCCTGCCCGGTGCCGAACTGCACGCCGAGGAACTGCACGCCGGTCTCGTTGAGTTGGTGCGCCTCGTCGAAGACCACGACGCGCACCGACGGCAGCAGCTCGGCCATGCCCGATTCGCGCACGGCCAGGTCGGCGAAGAACAGATGGTGGTTGATGACCACCACGTCGGCCGCCAGCGCCTCGCGCCGCGCGAGGTTGACGTGGCAGGGCTTGAACTGAGGACACTGCGCGCCCAGGCAGTTGTCGCGGGTCGACGTGATGAGCGGGATCAGCGGCGAGCGCTCGTCCAACCCGGGCAACTCGGCCAGGTCGCCGGTGCGGGTGGCCTGGGACCACTGCTCGATCTTGGCCAGCGTGCGCAGGCTGCCGCGCTCGGGCGAGGTGTCGTGGCGCGCGAGGTCCAGCCGATGCAGACACAGATAGCTGGCCCGGCCCTTGAGCAACGCGGTGCGCACCGGCAGCTTGAGCGCGTCGACCAGGCGCGGCAGATCACGGCCGAAGAGCTGGTCCTGCAGGGTCTTGGTGGCGGTCGAGAGCAACACGCGCTCGCCGCTCAGCAGCGCCGGCACCAGGTACGAGAAGGTCTTGCCGACACCGGTGCCGGCTTCGACGACCAGCTCGCCGCCGGATTCGATCGTGCGCGCCACCGCCATCGCCATCTCTGTCTGGCCATCGCGCTCGCGGAACTGGTCGGCGGCATGCGACAGCACGCCGTCGGGCGCGAAAGCTTCGCGCACTTCCTGCGTCAGCGCGGATGGCTTCCGGGAAGCTGTTCGCAGCGGAGGCGCGGCGCCCAGGAGCGCGTCCAGATCGTCCTCCTCGTCATCGCCGTCGAAGGCGCCCGTGTCACCGACCATCAGGCGGGCTCTTGCGGCTCGACGGCGCGCTCCACACGCGCGATCTGGTCGCGCAACGCCAGGCGACGCTTCTTGAGGCGGCGCATCAGCAGTTCGTCCTGAGGCACGACCTCACCGAGTCGGTCGATGGTCGCGTTCAGGTCGGCGTGCGCCATGCGCAGTTCGATCAGCTGACGCGACGGGGAGTGAAGATTGAAGTCCAAGACGGTGAGGGGTTCGACGGCGGGGCCGCCAGTGCAGCGATGCCGGGGCGGCTTCGTTCGATAATACGTCGCGACACGACTGTTCAGCGATGCATTCCAACCGCGCCCCTGGCGCATCCGCGCCATGACACGAGGTTTTCGACTCTCCGCCGCCACTGGCTTGCACAAGGGCGACCGCGCCTACCAGCAGGACCAGGTCGCGGTCCTCAGCCATCCGCGCACGGTCGGCTGCGTGCTCGGCATCGTGGCCGACGGGATGGGCGGGCGCAGCGGCGGCCGCAAGGCTTCGGACCAGGTCCTGATGACCGCGAACCAGCTGTTCACCCGCTACCGGCCGGAGCGCGACGATGCCGGTGCGCTGTTGCGGCAAGTGCTCGAAGACGCGCACACCGTGATCAAGCTCACCGCCGTCTCGAGCGAACAGGAGCCGCACAGCACCATCGCGGCCTTCCTGGTGAATCCGAACGGTGCGTGCGCCTGGATCCACGCCGGCGATTCGCGCCTCTACCTCTTTCGCAACGCACAGATGGTGGAACGCACGCGCGACCACTCTTACGTGCAGGTGCTGATCGACCGCGGCGAAATCACCGAACAAGAGGCTGAAATTCATCCGCAGGGAAACATTCTGCTCGGCTGCCTAGGTATGACGACCACGCCACCGCCGATCGACCTGCACTTCATCCCGCAGCTCGTGCCGGGTGACGTGCTGCTGGCCTGCAGCGATGGCCTGTGGCATTACTTCACGCCACAGGAAATGGGTGGCGTACTGGCGACGCAGCCGCCGCGCATGGCGGTTCAGATTCTGGTGGAAGAAGCACGTCGCCGCGCGCGGGGCACGGGCGACAACCTGTCGTTGGCCGTGCTGAAGGTCGAGCCGCTGCCGAAGGAACGCAGCGCCGCCTGAGACGGGCGTCAGCGCGTCGTCAGGGCGGCGTTGGCAGCGGCGCTGAACGCGGCTTGGTGCGCTCGGCGTTGCGCCGTTCGCGCTCGGCCCGGTGTCTCGCGGCCTGTTCCTGCTTGCGTTCGAAACGTTCACGTTCCGCTGGTGCGTCGGCCCGGAGGCGAGCCGCCTTCGCCTGCTGCTCGGCGTGCTGACGCTGCTTGGCTTCGAGGTCACGCCGGTTGTCATCCGCCTTCGCTGCGGCAGCGGCCCGACTGCGGGCGTGGTCGGCAGCGCGATCCTCGCGCCCCTGCTGTGACTGGCGCGCCCTCTCCTGAGCCGCCGGGTCGTCTTGCGCGCGCGGCGGCGCCTTGTCCATCCGCTCCAATTGCGCCGCCGCCCGGCGCTTGCGATCCATGTCGTTCAGGTCGGCTTCCTGACGCTTGAGGCTGTCATCGGCCGTGCGCCGCTTGCGTCGGCTTTCCTGCAGGCAGTCTTCGACGGCGAAGCGCTGATAACAGGCGGTCTGCTCGGCCTTGGCGCGCGCCTCGACCTCCGCACGCTCCTTGGACAGACGTGCGCGTTCGGCGGCCGGATCGATGTTGCCGGCCACAGCGTTGGTCTGCGCCGATGCCAGCACGCCACTCGTCAGCAATACGGTGCACAGGAGAAGTTTCTTGAAGCTCATCTCATGTCAGACCCGTGTCGACCGTTCTTCGTTCCAGCGCGAGAAATTCGGCCGACTGCATTTCCGTCAGGCGGGACACCGTGCGCGGAAACTCATGCGCCAACGGGCCCTCGGTGTACAACGCCTCGGGCGCCACGGCTGCCGACACGATGAGCTTGACCCGTCGGTCGTAGAACACGTCGATCAGCCAGGTAAAGCGTCGCGCTTCGGACGCGCGCGCCACCGTCATCTGCGGCACGTCCGACAGCAGCACCGTATGAAACTGCGTCGCGATCTCGAGGTAGTCGTTCTGCGAGCGCGGGCCGCCGCAGAGCGTCCTGAAGTCGAACCACACCACCCCGCCCGCCTTGCGCCGGGCGCGGATTTCCCGCGACTCGATGCGCATGACCGGGTCTTCGTCGGCGCTCTCGGCGAGCTTGTCGAACGCCGCGGTCATCTCCTGGTCGGCCTCGGGTCCGTTGGGCGTGAGGTAGAGCCGCATCTGTTCGAGCGTGCGACGCCGGTAGTCAGTGCCGTTGTCGACACTCAGCACTTCGAGCTTCTGGTTGAGCAGCGCGATCGCCGGCAGAATGCGGTCGCGGTGCAGGCCGTCGGGGTACAGGTCGTCCGGCTTGAAATTGGACGTGGTGACGAAGCCCACGCCGTTGTCGAACAAGGCGGCCAGCAGCCGATGCAGGATCATCGCGTCGGTGATGTCGGCGACGTGGAATTCGTCGAAGCAGATCAGCTTGTAGCGCTTGGAAATGCGCTTGCCGAGCTCGTCCAGCGGATTGACGATGCCTTGCAGTTCCGCCAGCTCGCGATGCACCTCGCGCATGAACTCATGAAAATGCAGCCGCGTCTTGCGCTTGATCGGCACGGCGTTGAAGAAGCAGTCCATCAGGAAGCTCTTGCCGCGGCCGACACCGCCGTACATATAGACGCCGCGGGGCACGTCCGGACGATTGATGAGCTTCTTCAGCGCATTGGAACGCTGGGCCTTGTAGGCGCCCCACTCGCTGGCGCAGCGGTCCAGCGCGGCCACCGCGCGCAGTTGCGCGGGGTCGCTCAGGAAACCACGCGAGGCGAGTTCCGCCTCGTACGCTTGTTGAACGCTCAAGGGATCAGAAGTTGAGCGTGCGCTTGTCGACGGCGAGGGCCGCTTCCTTCGTCGCTTCGGACAACGACGGGTGCGCATGGCAGATGCGGGCGATGTCCTCGGCGCTGGCCTTGAACTCCATCGCCACGACGGCTTCGGAGATCAGCTCGCTGACCTGCGGGCCCACCATGTGCACGCCGAGGATCTCGTCCGTCGCCGCATCGGCCAGGAACTTGACCATGCCGGTCGTGTCGCCCAGCGCGCGTGCGCGGCCGTTCGCGAGGAACGGGAAGGTACCGGCCTTGTAGGCGCGGCCTTCGGCCTTGAGCTGCTGCTCGGTCTGGCCGACCCACGCGATCTCCGGCGAGGTGTAGATCACCCAGGGGATCGTGTTGAAGTTGACATGCCCATGCTGGCCGGCGATGCGCTCGGCCACGGCCACGCCCTCTTCTTCTGCCTTGTGCGCCAGCATCGGGCCGCGCACCACGTCGCCGATCGCCCAGACGTTCGGCAGGTTGGTCTTGCAGTCGGCATCCACCGTGATGGCACCGCGCTCGTCGAGCGCCAGGCCCACGGCTTCGGCGTTCAGGCCGATGGTGTTGGGCACGCGGCCGATCGACACGATCAGCTTGTCGGCTTCCAGCACCATGGCTTCGCCCTTGGCATTGGTGTAGGCGACGCTGACGCCCTTCTTGTCGGCCTTGACCTCACCGACCTTCACGCCCAGCTCGATCTTCAGGCCCTGCTTGTCGAAGGCCTTCTTGGCTTCCTTGGCGATCTGCTCGTCGACCGCGCCCAGGAACGTGGGCAGGCCTTCAAGCACGGTGACATCGGCACCGAGACGACGCCAGACCGAGCCCATTTCCAGGCCGATCACGCCCGAGCCGATCAACGCCAGCTTCTTGGGCACTGCGCCGACGCGCAGCGCGCCGTCGTTCGACAGAATGCTCACTTCGTCGAACGGTGCACCCGGCAGCGCGCGGGCGTTGGAGCCCGTGGCCACGATGATGTGCTTGCCGACGATCGACTCTTCGGCAGCGCCCGCCACCTTGAGCTCGTAACCGCCTTCAGCGGACTTCACGAAGGAGGCCCGACCATGGAAAAACGTGATCTTGTTCTTCTTGAACAGGTACGCGACGCCGTCGTTGTTCTGCTTCACGACCTGGTCCTTGCGGGCCAGCATCTTGCCGACGTCGAGCTCCAGGCCCTTCACGTTGATGCCGTGCTCGGCGAAGTGCTTGCCGGCGTGCTCGTAGTGTTCGGACGACTGCAGCAGCGCCTTCGAAGGAATGCACCCGATGTTGGTGCAGGTGCCGCCCAGCGCGGGGCCACCCTTGTCGTTCTTCCACTCGTCGACACAGGCGGTGTTGAAGCCGAGCTGTGCGGCACGGATGGCCGCGATGTAGCCGCCGGGGCCACCGCCGATGACGATGACGTCAAATTGTTTGCTCATTTTTCTTCCAGTTTCTTGAGTTGGAACGCGCCCGCATGGAGGACGACACCAAACACACCGGTTTGGGCGGACAGCGTTTCTCGGTTCGGCCCTTCCGGGCCGACGGTGATCGTGGCGCCGGGCGTGGTCCTGCAGACGAACATGTGGCCCGCATCGAGGCATTCGATGCGGCCATCACCGTGCAGGCCGGCCCAGCCCATCCCCTTGTATTCAGTTGCCAGGAAGCGGCGCAGCGTCGTGCGCTCCCGGGCGTTATCGGTCTGCGCCATCGTCCAGCGGGCGGGATCCGGTCGGTACTTCTCGGCCAGCTTTTCGGGGTCGGCGTCGGGTGCCCGCGCAAGGATCACATCAGACCCTTCCGCACCCTTTTCGGCCGCCCGCGTGCCCTTGAGCCATTCGAGACGGTAGGCGCCGCTCCACGGGTCCTGCTGCGGCGCGGCAGCCACGGCCCCAAGGGGGCAGAAGCTCAGTGCACACAGCAGGCCCAGGATGGAACGACGCATCGTTCTCTCAGATGTCGAACAGCAGGCGCGACGGGTCTTCCAACGCTTCCTTCATGGCGACCAGGCCCAGCACAGCTTCGCGGCCGTCGATGATGCGGTGGTCGTACGACATGGCGAGGTAGTTCATCGGGCGGATGACGATCTGGCCGTTCTCCACCACCGCGCGGTCCTTGGTCGCATGCACGCCCAGGATGGCCGACTGCGGCGGGTTGATGATGGGCGTCGACAGCATCGAACCGAAAGTGCCGCCGTTGGAGATGGAGAAGGTGCCGCCGGTCATGTCTTCAATGCCCAGCTTGCCGTCTTGCGCCTTCTTGCCGAACTCGGCGATCTTCTTCTCGATCTCGGCGAAGCTCATCTGGTCGGCATTGCGCAGGATGGGCACCACCAGGCCGCGCGGCGAACCGACGGCGATGCCGATGTCGAAGTAGCCGTGGTAGACGATGTCGTTGCCGTCGACCGAGGCGTTGATGACCGGGAACTTCTTCAGCGCATGCACCGCGGCCTTCACGAAGAAGCTCATGAAGCCGATCTTCACGCCGTGTTCCTTGGTGAACTGGTCCTGGAACTTCTTGCGCATCTCCATGACCGGGGCCATGTTGACTTCGTTGAAGGTGGTCAGGATCGCGTTGGTCGACTGCGACTGCAGCAGACGTTCAGCGATGCGCGCGCGCAGGCGGCTCATCGGCACGCGCTGCTCGGGACGCTCGCCCAGGTCCTTCGGGCTCGATGGGGCAGCGACTTGCTGCAGCGCGGGCTTGGCGGCCGGTGCCGGTGCGGCGGCGGGCGCCTTGGCGGTCGTGCCCGAGGCGACGGCGCCGAGCACGTCGCCCTTGGTCACACGGCCGTCTTTGCCCGAGCCGGCCACGTCGCCGGTCGACAGGTTGTTGTCGGCCAGCAGCTTGGCAGCCGCGGGCATGGCGACGTCGGACTTGGAACCACCGGTGGCAGCCGCAGCGGCCTGGGCCGGTGCGGCTGCGGCAGCAGCGGGAGCCGGTGCGGCGGCTGCGGGCGCTGCGGCGCCGGCCTTGCCTTCGGAGTCGATCTTGGCGATGACCTGACCGGCCGTCACCGTGGCACCGTCGCCTTGCACGATCTCGGCCAGCACGCCGGCCGACGGCGCCGGCACTTCGAGCACGACCTTGTCGGTTTCGATCTCGATCAGGATTTCATCGATGGCGACGGCTTCGCCGGCCTTCTTCTTCCAGGTGAGCATGGTGGCTTCGGCCACCGATTCCGACAACTCAGGAACTTTGACTTCAACGATAGACATTTTGGAGAGTGCTCCGACTTTTATTTATTGGTGGGATGGATGGGTAGGAGCCGGCTCACTTCGTGAGGACGAAACCCTTGAGCTTGCCGAATGCGCCATCGACCAGCGCCTTCTGCTGCTCCTGGTGCAGGTGCGAATAGCCGACCGCCGGCGACGCCGAAGCGGCACGACCGGAGTAGCCCAGCTTCTGGCCTTCGGACATGTTCTCGTGAATGTAGTGCTGCACGAAAAACCAGGCACCCTGGTTCTGCGGTTCGTCCTGGCACCACACCACGTCGACCAGGTTCGGGTACTTCTTCAGTTCGGTAGAGAAAGCCTTGTGCGGGAACGGGTAGAGCTGCTCGACACGGATGATCGCCACGTCGTCGGTGCCCCTCTCTTCGCGCTTCTTGGCCAAGTCGTAGTAGACCTTGCCCGAGCAGGCGATCACACGCTTGACCTTGTCGGCCTTCAGGTCCTTCGCGTCTGGGATGACGGTCTGGAACGAACCCTTGGTGAACTCGGACAGCGGCGAGGTCGCGTCCTTGTTGCGCAGCAGCGACTTGGGCGTGAGGATGACCAGCGGCTTGCGCAGGTTGCGCACCATCTGCCGGCGCAGGATGTGGAAGATCTGGCTGGCCGTGGTCGGCTGCACCACCTGCATGTTGGTGTCGGCCGACAACTGCATGAAGCGCTCCAGGCGCGCCGAGCTGTGCTCCGGGCCCTGGCCTTCGTAGCCGTGCGGCAGCATCATGGTCAGGCCGTTGACGCGGCCCCACTTCACTTCGCCCGAGGCGATGAACTGGTCGATCACGACCTGAGCACCGTTGACGAAGTCGCCGAACTGCGCTTCCCAGATCACCAGCGTGTTCGGGTCGTTCGACGCGTAGCCGTACTCGAAGGCCAGCACGGCCTCTTCGGACAGGATCGAGTCGATGACGACGAACGGGGCCTGGTTCTCGGCCACATTCTGCAGCGGCGTGTAGGTGCCGGTGTCGAACTTCTCGCGGTTCTGATCGTGCAGCACCGCGTGTCGGTGCGTGAAGGTGCCGCGGCCCGAGTCTTCGCCGGACAGGCGCACCGGGTAGCCGCTGGCCACCAGCGAGGCGAAGGCCATGTGCTCGCCCATGCCCCAGTCGACGTTGACGTCGCCGCGGCCCATGGCTGCGCGGTCGTCCAGCACCTTCTTCACCAGAGGGTGCACCGTGAAGCCGGCCGGCACCGTGGTGATCTTCTCGGCGATGCGTTTCCACTCGGCCGTCGGGATGGCGGTGTCGCCGGCGTCGGTCCACTTCTTGTTGAGGAAGGGGCTCCAGTCCACCGCGTACTTGCTCTTGAAGTTGGTGAGCACCGGGTCCGACGTGTTCTTGCCGGCGTCGAACGCGGCGCGCTGCGCCTTGACCATGTCGTCGCCGAGCGTGTCGCCCAGGCCCTGCGCAGCCAGCTTGTCGGCGTACAGCTTGCGCGTACCCGGGTGCTGGGCGATCTTCTTGTACATCAGCGGCTGGGTGAGCGACGGCGTGTCCTGCTCGTTGTGGCCCAGCTTGCGGAAGCAGATGATGTCGACGACCACGTCCTTCTGGAACTCCATGCGGAAGTCCAGCGCGAGCTGGGTGGCCAGCACCACCGCTTCGGGGTCATCGCCGTTCACGTGCAGCACCGGCGCCTCGATCATCTTGACGATGTCCGAGCAGTACAGCGTCGAGCGGCTGTCGCGCGGGTCGCTGGTGGTGAAGCCGATCTGGTTGTTGATCACGATGTGCACCGTGCCGCCGGTGGAATAGCCACGCGTTTCGGCGAGTGCCAGCGTTTCCATCACGACGCCCTGGCCGGCGAAGGCCGCGTCGCCGTGCACGATGATCGGCAGCACCTGCTTGCCGAGCGGGTCGCCGCGGCGGTCCATGCGGGCGCGCACCGAGCCTTCGACCACCGGGTTGACGATTTCGAGGTGCGAAGGGTTGAACGCGAGGCTCAGGTGAACCGGGCCACCGCGCGTGCTCACGTCGGAGCTGAAGCCCTGGTGGTACTTCACGTCGCCGCTGGGCAGGTCTTCGGGGGCGGTGTGGTCGAACTCGGCGAACAGGTCAGCCGGCATCTTGCCGAGCGAATTGACCAGCACATTCAGGCGGCCACGGTGGGCCATGCCGATCACGATTTCCTGGACGCCCTTGACGCCGGCTTCGTTGATCAGTTCGTCCATCGACACGATGAAGCTTTCGCCGCCTTCGAGCGAAAAGCGCTTCTGGCCGACGTACTTGGTGTGGAGGAAGCGCTCCAGGCCTTCGGCGGCCGTCAAGCGCTCCAGCACATGCTTCTTCTGCTCGGCATTGAGCTTCGGGTTGGTGCGTGCCGTCTCGAGCTTTTGCTGCCACCAACGCTTGTGGTTCTGGTCGGTCGTGTACATGTACTCGACACCGATGGTGCCGCAGTACGTCTCACGCAGGGCGTTGAGCAGATCGCGCAGGGACATGGTGTCCTTGCCGAAGAAGGTGTTGCTCGTGTTGAACACCGTTTCGAGGTCGGCATCGCGAAGGCCGTAGAACGACGGCTCGAGTTCAGGGATCGCCGGGCGCTCGGTGCGCTTGAGCGGATCGAGGTCGGCCCAGCGGGCACCGACGTTGCGATAGGCCGCGATCAGCTGCTGGACGGCCGTGCGCTGGCGGCCGAGTTCGGAGTCGGCACCGCTGGCCTGGACGACCCGGGTCGTCCCCTGCTTCGCGCGCTCGGCGAAGGCATTGACGACGGGAAGGTGCGGCACGTCGCGCGCATTGCTGCCATCGGCGGCGGGCACGTGCTGCAGCGCATCGAAATACGAGCGCCAGTTGTCGGGCACGCTGCCGGGGTTCTCGAGGTAGTTCTCGTACATCTCTTCGACATAAGGCGCATTGCCGCCGAAGAGGTAGGTGTTGCCTTGATAGGCTTGATAGACGGGCGAAGAGTCGCTCATGTTCCGCTGACTTTCGCTTCCCTGGAGGAAGCATTAGCTGGTTTAAGAAACCTTCCGCGGCACGGCTGGACCGGTTGGCGGATGCGACTGTGGCTAGGGAAGGGCCTGAGTACGATGGCATTGTGCCACGTCAGCCCTGTGACGGCGCCCGAGTGTGGTAGCAAGACCTCAACGGTCGAGCAGTTGCTGGATCTTGTGCAGGCTGGTCGGGTCGTCAATGGTCGTGATGTCCCCCGGGTCGCGGCCTTCGCACACCGCCTGAATGACGCGCCGCAGCAATTTTCCACTGCGCGTCTTGGGCAACGCGGTCACGAAATGCACCCGCGCCGGCCGTGCCAGTGCACCGAGGTCATCGGCCACGCGCTTCATGACCTCGCCTTCCAGCGCGGGGCCGGCGGTTCCGTCTTTTGTGACCGCGAAGGCCACCGCCACCTGCCCCTTCAGCGCATCCGCGACGCCGACGACCGCCACCTCGGCGATGGCGGGGTGGCCCGAGATCGCCTCTTCGATCTCGCGTGTGCCGAGCCGATGGCCCGCGACGTTGATGACGTCGTCGGTCCGGCCCAGGATGTAGAAATAGCCGTCGGCGTCGCGAATGCCCCAGTCGAAGGTCGAATAGACCATCCGGTCGGGGATGCTCTTCCAATAGGTGTTGACGAAGCGTGCGTCGTCGCGCCAGATCGTCTGCATGAAGCCCGGCGGCGTCGGACCTTCGACCACCACCACGCCCTTCTCGCCGGGCGCGGTCAGTTCTTCGCCGGTCGATTCATGGACGATCTTCACGCGCCAGCCATACATCGGCACGCCGGGGCTGCCGAACTTGCTGGGCTTCTTTTCTACGCCGTTGGCGATCGTGATGATCGGCCAGCCCGACTCGGTCTGCCAGTAGTTGTCGATGATCGGCACGCCCAGCCCATCGCTGATCCAGCGCGCCGTCGGCTCGTCCAGCGGCTCGCCGGCCAGGAACAACGCGCGCAGGCTCGACAGGTCGTATTTCTTGAGCAGCCCAGGGTCCTGCTTCTTGAGCACGCGCACCGCCGTGGGCGCGCTGAACATGACGGTCACCTTGTACTTCTCGACCAATTGCCACCAGATGCCACCGTCGGGCTGGCCGTCCAGGCCCTGCGTCGGCAGGCCTTCGTACATGATCGTCGCCATGCCGGCGATCAACGGCCCGTAGACGATGTAGCTGTGGCCCACGACCCAGCCGATGTCGCTGGTCGAGAAGTAGGTCTCGCCGGCTCGGCCATCGAAGATGTGCTGCATGCTCGCGGCGAGCGCGACCGCGTAGCCGCCCGTGTCGCGCTGCACGCCCTTGGGCTTGCCGGTGGTGCCGCTGGTATAGATGGTGTAGCTGATCTCGGTGGATTCGAGCCAGGTGCAGGGCACCGTCGCGTCGGCATGCTGCGCGGCGAGATCGCGCAGGAGATGGTCCCGGCCCCCGACCAGATCCATCGGCGCCAGCCCCCGGTCGGCCAGCAGCACGGCGGCCGGCTTGTGCTTGGACAAACGGATCGCCTCGTCGAGCAAAGGCTTGTACGCGATCACCTTGCCGGCGCGCGAGCCGGCATCGGCGCTGACCACGACCGTCGGCTCGGCGTCCTCGATGCGCGAGGCGAGCGAGCCGCTGGCGAAGCCGCCGAACACGACGCAGTGCACGGCGCCGATGCGCGCGCAGGCCAGCATCGCGAAAGCGGCCTCCGCGATCATCGGCATGTAGATCAGCACGCGGTCGCCGCGCTTCACACCCAGCGCCAGCAGGCTGGCGGCGGTGCGCTGCACCTCCACGTGCAGTTCGCGGAAGCTGTAGCTGCGCTCGCTGCCGGTCTCGGTCGACACACAGATCAGCGCCGGCTGGTCGCCGCGTGAGGCGAGATGCCGATCGACGGCGTTGTGGCAAAGGTTGGTGGTGCCGCCGACGAACCAGCGCGCGAAGGGCGGGTTGCTCGCATCCAGGATCTGCTGGGGCGGCATTTCCCAGTCGATGAATGCGGCCTGCTCGGACCAGAAGGCCTCGCTGTCGTCGATGGAGCGGCGATAGAAGTCGCTGTAGGAAGCGGTCGGGGTCGGCATGGGGTTTGTCTCCGGCATCGTCCCGCTCGGATGCGGGATCTCAATTCATGATTGGTGCCGGCGCTTGCAGGACGCTGACACGAAGGCCCCGCCTTTCCTGGCGCGAGGCTCCGCACATGCCGTGGCCTTGATCTGCGTCAACGAATCAGCGACTGGTACTCGCGAAAGGCCGGGTGCTCCGCCGTGCGCAGCCATTCAAAGCCGACCATCTCGGTGGTCACCAGCTCGGCGCCGGCGCCGGCCAGGCGGTCGAAGGCAGCGTCGCGGTTGCGCTCGGTGCGCGAACTGCAGGCGTCGGTCACGACCCAGACCTCGAACTCGTCTTCCAGCAGGTCGAGCGCCGTCTGCAGCAGGCACACATGCGCTTCACAGCCGGCCACCACGATCGTGTTGCGCTCGTCCTGCCCGCCGGTGATCGGCTTCTGCAGGTGCTTGGGCAGGCTGCGTGCATTGCCCTGCGGCGCCTTGGCCGGCGGCCGCAACCACTCGCCCAGACCTTCCTCCACACCGCTGAAATGCATCTTGGCGAGCGAACGCTGGCACAGTGCACGCACCTCCGGCACGTTCTCGCCCAGCTTCGACGGGTTCTGCTCGGTGCCCCACACCGGCACGTCGAGCATCTTCGCGATCTGGCCGAGACGCACGGCGTTGGCCACCACGGCCTCGCCTTCGAAGATGGCGGGCATGAGGCGGGCCTGGTAATCGATCAAGACCAACTGGGAAACGGAGACATCGAGCAGCATGAGGAAATCCTTCGAAAAAACGCCGGGGCGCACAGCCGCCCGGCGCGATGCGGAATTAGACCGTATCGCGCGGCCATCCTGCCTGCGCGTCATCGCACTCGGCGTGCTGGCCTGGGCGCTCGCGGGCTGCGCGTCCTGGCGCTCCGCCGACGCGCCGCTGTACACGCAGACCGACGCCAGCCGATGCGCCCTGCACGCCGACACGCTGATCGTGCTGCTGCCCGGTGTGTATTCGCACCCCGACGAGTTCGTGCGCGAGGGCTTCGTGCAGGCCGTGAACGACGCACGCCTGGCCGTCGACGTCGTGCGCGTGGATGCGCACCTGAACTATTACGAGCGCAACACTTTCGTCGAGCGGCTGCGCCAGGACGTGATCGCGCCCGCACAGGCACGCGGCTATCGCACGATCTGGATCGCGGGCATCTCGCTCGGCGGCTTCGGTGGCTTGATCTACGCGAAAGAACATCCATCGGATGTCGCCGGCCTGGTAGCGCTGGCGCCCTACCTCGGTGAAGCGCGCATCTGGCCCTGGTTGGACGGCTACGCCGAAGCGGCGCCCGGGCGTCCGCCGCTCTACCTGGGCTACGGCACGGCCGATCGCTTCGCCGGCAGCAACGGCGTTCTGGCGGGAAAGTTGCCCTCGTCGCAGGTCTTCACCACGCCAGGCGGCCACGACTGGGCGCCCTGGCTTCGCCTATGGCAGGCGCTACTGCCGACCCTGCCCCTGCCGCGCTGCCCAGGTTGAGGCGCCTTACTGCAGCTGCAACCGCAGTAACTTGCCGTCCGACTCATCCGTCAGCACATAGAGCAACCCGTCTGGCCCCTGGCGCACATCGCGGACGCGGGCGCGGCCGTCTTCGAGCAGCTTCTGCTCGGCGACGACCTTGCCGTCCTTGAGCGTGATCCGGTTCAGGTAGCCGAACTTCAGCGAGCCCACGAAAAGGTTGCCCTTCCAGGCCGGGCCGTAGCGGTCGCTCGTCAGAAACGCCATGCCGGACGGCGCGATCGACGGCACCCAGTAGTGCAGCGGCGGCGCCATGCCGTCCTTGGTCGTGAGGCCGTCACCGATCTTTCCGCCGCCGTAGTTCTCGCCGTAGGTGACGACCGGCCAGCCGTAGTTCTTGCCGGCCTGCGGCACGTTGATCTCGTCGCCGCCCTGCGGACCATGCTCGTGCATCCAGACACGGCCATCGGGGCCGAGCGTCGCGCCCTGCCCGTTGCGATGGCCGTAGCTCCAGATCTCGGGCAGCGCGCCGGCACGACCCACGAAGGGGTTGTCGGCCGGTGCGGCGCCATCCTTCTGGATGCGCACCACCTTGCCGATGTGGTTGTCGAGTTTCTGCGCGTCTTCCTTGCGGCTGTAGCGGTCGCCCAGCGTGACGAACAGCGTGCCGTCGCGCGCCTCGACGACGCGGCAGCCGAAGTGCGCCCGACTGGCCACCTTGGGACGCTGGCTGAAGATCACCCGGACATTTTCCAGGCGCGTGGCGTCGCCCGACAACGTGGCCCGCAGCACCGCGGTGCTGTTGCCCGGGCCATTTGCTTCGGGTTCCGAGAAGCAGATATAGACGGTGCGATTGCTGGCGAAGGCGCGGTCCACCACGACGTCCAGCAGGCCGCCCTGCCCGCCCGCCGCGATGGCCGGCAGCCCGGAGACCGACCCACCGATTCGCCCATCGGCACCGACGACGCGGAGCCGTCCGGCTTTTTCGGTGACCAAAAAGCGCCGGTCCGGCAGGAACGCGACCGCCCAGGGGTTCTCCAAGCCGCTCGCCACGCGCTCCGTCCTGAGCTGCGCCATCGCAGAACCCGCAGCAGCGAAGCCGCCGACCATCAGACCGAAAACAAACCACCGCCCGAATTTCACATTCATTTCTACTTCCAATGGTCGATTTGACAATCTGCTTCCGGCGGAAGCAAAGAATGGATGCAATTAGTAAACCTTCGCGCTACACATCTGTCACAAGATATTTCCGCGCCTGTGAAGCTTTACATGTCACATCATTGAAAAAATCAAAAACATGATTGGTGACAAGCATTTGCATGCAAAATCGCGAATTCGCTTGAAATTGACACTCTGCGCTGTCATCCCTATCCTACGAACCCATGCGTTTTTCCCTTCTCCTCGCCTCCTTCCTTGTCGCGGGCGCTGCCCACGCCGCCCCCGCGGCCGACCGATCGGATGACATAGACCGGATGATCGCCGACAAGGGTTTGATCGGTCAGCTTCAGCAAGTTCGTCAAAGTGTGGTCGAACGGACCTCCGATCTGGTGGTCACTGCCATCGGCTTCCTGGGTGTTCCCTACCGCCGCGGCGGCAACACCGCCGAAAGCGGCTTCGACTGCAGCGGCTTCGTCCGCGCCATGTACAATCAGACGGTCGGCCATCTCCTGCCGCGTCGCGCCGAAGAACAGGCTGCCGCTACCGAGAAGATCGACCGCAACGAACTCAAGCCGGGCGACCTGGTGTTCTTCAACACCATGCGCCGCGCCTTCAGCCATGTGGGCATCTATGTCGGCGAAGGCAAGTTCATTCATGCGCCACGCACCGGTGCTCAGGTGCGCGTGGAAGACATGAACGGCAGCTACTGGAAGCGCCGCTTCGATGGCGCCCGCCGCGTGCTGTCCACCGAAGAAGAAGCGACGCGCGCGGCGGTCAAGTAGCCACAGCCATCACGCCCTGACAAAAAAACCCGCCGTCGGCGGGTTTTTTGTTGGACGCCCCGGACTGACTCAGCGCTTGACCGGCGGCAGGTCGGTGCAGCTGCCATGCGCCACTTCCGCCGCCATGCCGATGCTCTCGCCCAGCGTCGGGTGCGGGTGAATAGTCTTGCCGATGTCGATGGCGTCAGCGCCCATCTCGATGGCCAGCGCGATCTCGCCGATCATGTCGCCCGCGTGCGTGCCGACGATGCCGCCACCCAGGATGCGGTGCGTTTCCGCGTCGAAGAGCAACTTGGTGAAGCCTTCGTCACGGCCATTGGCAATGGCACGGCCCGAGGCGTTCCACGGGAAGTGGCCCTTCTTGACCTGGATGCCTTCGGCCTTGGCCTGGTCTTCGGTCAGGCCGACCCAGGCCACCTCGGGGTCGGTGTAGGCCACGCTCGGGATCACACGTGCATTGAAGGCGGCGCTCGCCAGTTCCTTGTCGCCCTTCTGCTCGCCAGCGATCACTTCGGCCGCCACATGGGCCTCGTGCACCGCCTTGTGCGCCAGCATCGGCTGGCCGACGATGTCGCCGATCGCGAAGATGTGGGGCACGTTGGTGCGCATCTGGATGTCCACGTTGATGAAGCCGCGGTCGGTCACGGCCACGCCGGCCTTCTCGGCACCGATCTTCTTGCCGTTGGGCGTGCGGCCGACGGCCTGCAACACCAGGTCGTACACCTGCGGCTCCTTGGGCGCGTTCTCGCCCTCGAACATGACCTTGATGCCCTCCTTGGTTGCCTCGGCACCGACGGTCTTGGTCTTCAACATGATGTTGTCGAAGCGCGGGGCGTTCATCTTCTGCCAGACCTTGACCAGGTCGCGATCCGCACCCTGCATCAGGCCATCCATCATCTCGACCACGTCCAGGCGCGCGCCGAGTGATGAATACACCGAACCCATTTCCAGCCCGATGATGCCGCCGCCGAGGATGAGCATGCGCTTGGGGTCAATGCCCATTTCCAGCGCACCGGTCGAGTCCACCACGCGTGGATCGCCCTTGGGCATGAACGGCAGGTGCACCGCCTGCGAGCCGGCCGCGATGATGCAGTTGCGGAACTTGATGGTCTGCGCCTTGTCGGTCGTCGCGCTGCCACTGCCCGAAGTTTCCTGCACCTTGAGGTGGTACGCATCGACGAACTCGCCCAGGCCGCGCACGGTCGTGACCTTGCGCATCTTGGCCATGGCCGTGAGGCCACCGGTGAGCTTGCCCACCACCTTGTTCTTGTGGCCGAGCAGCTTGGCGCGATCAACCGTCGGCGCGCCGAAGTCGACGCCCAGCGCCGCGAAGTGCTTGACCTCGTCCATCACGGCCGCGACGTGCAGCAACGCCTTTGACGGGATGCAGCCGACATTCAGACAGACGCCGCCCAGCGTGGCGTAGCGTTCGACCAGCACGACCTTCAGGCCGAGGTCGGCTGCGCGGAAGGCGGCCGAATAGCCGCCCGGGCCGGCTCCCAGCACCAGCAGGTCGCATTCCTGGTCGACGTCGCCGCTGTAGCTCGAAGCCACGGGCGCGGGTGCCGTCGCGGTAGGCGCGGGCGCTGCAGCCTTCGGCGCAGGAGCGGCTGCCGATGCTGCAGGCGTCGCGGCCGGCGCCGCAGCACCTTCGGCCGCCTCCAGCGTCAGCACCACCGAGCCCTGCTTGACCTTGTCGCCGACCTTCACCGCCACGGCCTTCACCGTGCCGGCCGCCGACGACGGGATCTCCATTGACGCCTTGTCCGACTCCACGGTGATCAGCGACTGCTCGGCCTTCACCGTGTCGCCGACCTTCACCAGCACCTCGATCACCGCGACTTCGTCGAAGTCGCCGATGTCCGGAACCTTGATCTGTTGTTCACTCATCTCAGGTTCCTTTTCAGAGCAGCACGCGGCGGAAGTCGGCGAGCACCTGGCCGAGGTACGCGTTGAAGCGCGCCGCGGAGGCCCCGTCGATCACGCGATGGTCGTACGACAGCGACAGCGGCAGCGTGAGCTGCGGCACGAACTGCTTGCCGTCCCACACCGGCTTCATCGCGCTCTTCGACAGGCCCAGGATCGCGACCTCGGGCGCGTTGATGATGGGCGTGAAGTGCGTGCCCCCGATACCGCCCAGCGAGCTGATCGACATGCAGCCGCCCTGCATGTCGGCCCCGCCGAGCTTGCCGTCGCGCGCCTTCTTGGCGAGTTCGCCCATCTCCTGGCTGATCTGCAGGATGCCCTTCTTGTCGGCATCTTTCAGCACCGGCACCACCAGCCCGTTGGGCGTGTCGGCGGCAAAGCCGATGTTGTAGTACTGCTTGTAGACCAGCGTGTCGCCGTCGAGGCTGGCGTTGAACTCGGGGAATTTCTTCAGCGCCGCGACCACGGCCTTGATCACGAAGGCCAGCATCGTCACCTTGACACCCGACTTCTCGTTTTCCTTGTTGGTCGCCACGCGGAAGGCTTCCAGCGCGGTGATGTCGGCCTCGTCGTTGTTCGTGACGTGCGGGATCATCACCCAGTTGCGGTGCAGGTTCGCGCCGCTGAGCTTCTTGATGCGCGACAGCTCCTTGCGCTCGACCGTGCCGAACTTCGCGAAGTCGACCTTGGGCCAGGGGATCAGGCCCAGCGCCGCGCCATCGCCACCACCCGCGGGCGCCTTGGCGCCCGCGGCCTTGGTGCTGGCGGCACCGCTCATCACCGCCTTGGTGAAGGCCTGGACATCTTCCTGCGTGATGCGACCCTTGAGTCCAGAGCCCTTGACCTCTTCCAGCGGCACGCCGAGTTCGCGTGCGAACTTGCGCACCGACGGCGACGCGTGCGGCAGGTTGCCGCTCGGTGGGGTCGTGGTGTCGTGTGCGGCAGGCGCGGCGCTGGGCGCGGGTGCCGACGCGCTGGCCGTGGCCGCCGTGGGCGCTGCCGCGGCGGGCACCGAAGCAGCTGCGGGTGCAGGTGCCGCACCCGCCGATCCTTCGAGCACCGCGATCAGGTCACCGATGTTCACGACGTCGCCGACCTTGACCTTCATCTCCTTCAGCGTGCCGGCCGCCGACGACGGAATCTCCATCGACGCCTTGTCCGACTCCACGGTGATCAGCGACTGTTCGGCCTTGATGGCATCGCCCGGCTTCACCAGCACTTCGATGACGGACACGTCCTTGAAGTCGCCGATGTCCGGCACCTTCACCTCAACCGGGCCGGCCAGCGCGGCGACCGGTGTGGCCGCAGCCGGCGCCGGCGCGGGCGCGGCCTGGGGCGCAGGCGCGGCAGCGGCAGGCGCTGCGGCCGGTGGTGCTGCAGCGGCGCCTTCGGCGTCCACCACGATTACGACCGAGCCTTGCTTGACCTTGTCGCCCACCGCGACCTTGAGTTCTTTCACGACGCCGGCGGTCGACGACGGGATCTCCATCGACGCCTTGTCCGATTCCACGGTGATCAGCGATTGCTCGGCCTTCACCGTATCGCCCACCTTCACCAACACCTCGATCACCGCGACTTCGTCGAAATCGCCGATGTCCGGCACTTTCACTTCCACTGCTGCCATATCTCTGTCTCCCGCCCGTCGGGCGCATCGGTTGTTCGGGCTGGGTTACGCGTAGAGCGGGTTGACCTTGTCGGCGTTGATGCCGTACTTCTGGATGGCTTCGGCGACCTTCGAGGCCGGCAGCGTGCCGTCTTCGGCCAGCGCCTTGAGCGTGGCCACCACGATGAAGTGGCGGTTGATCTCGAAATGTTCGCGCAGCTTGCTGCGGAAGTCGCTGCGGCCGAAGCCGTCGGTGCCCAGCACCTTGTATGTCCGACCCTTCGGGATGAACGGGCGGATCTGCTCGGCGTACGCCTTCATGTAATCGGTCGATGCGACGACCGGGCCGGTGCTGGCCGCGAGCTGCTGCGCCACGAACGGCACGCGCGGCGTGTCGGTCGGATGCAGCAGGTTCCAGCGGTCGGCATCCTGGCCGTCGCGCGTGAGCTCGTTGAAGCTCGGGCAGCTCCAGACGCTGGCGCTGATGCCCCATTCCTTCTCGAGCAGTTCCTGCGCGGCGATGCTCTCGCGCAGGATGGTGCCGCTGCCGAGCAGCTGCACCGTCGGTGCTTCCTTGGCGCCCTTGGCCGGCTTGACCACCGGGCCCTGCTTGCACAGGTACATGCCCTTGAGGATCTGCTCTTCGGTGCCGGGCTGCAGGCCGGGCATCGCGTAGTTCTCGTTGAGCAGCGTGAGGTAGTAGTAGACGTTGTCCTGCTTCTCCACCATGCGCTTCAAGCCATGGTGCAGGATCACGCCGACCTCGTGCGCGAAGGTCGGGTCGTAGCTCACGCAGTTCGGGATGGTGTTGGCCAGGATGTGGCTGTGGCCGTCTTCGTGCTGCAGGCCTTCGCCGTTGAGCGTGGTGCGCCCCGAGGTGCCGCCCAGCAGGAAGCCGCGCGCCTGCATGTCGCCGGCCGCCCAGGCCAGGTCGCCGATGCGCTGGAAGCCGAACATCGAGTAGTACACGTAGAACGGCACCATGATGCGGTTGTTCGTGCTGTACGACGTGGCCGCTGCGATCCAGCTCGACATGCCACCGGCTTCGTTGATGCCTTCCTGAAGGATCTGGCCGGCCTTGTCTTCCTTGTAGTACATGACCTGGTCCTTGTCGACCGGCGTGTACTGCTGCCCCGCGGGGTTGTAGATGCCGATCTGGCGGAACAGCCCTTCCATGCCGAAGGTGCGCGCCTCGTCGACCAGGATCGGCACGACGCGCGGGCCCAGCGCCTGGTCGCGCAGCAGCTGCGTGAGGAAGCGGACATAGGCCTGCGTGGTCGAGATCTCGCGGCCCTCGGCCGTCGGCTCGAGCACCGCCTTGAAGGTCTCCAGCGCCGGCACGGTGAAGCTCTCGTCCGCCTTGACGCGGCGGTGTGGCAGGTACCCGCCCAGCGCCTTGCGGCGTTCGTGCAGATACTTCATCTCCGGCGTGTCGTCGGCCGGCTTGTAGAACGGGATCTCGGCGAGCTGGCTGTCGGGAATCGGGATGTTGAAGCGGTCGCGGAAGGCCTTGATGTCTTCGTCGCCGAGCTTCTTGGTCTGGTGGACGTTGTTCTTGCCTTCGCCGATCTTGCCCATGCCGAAGCCCTTGACGGTCTTGACGAGCAGCACGGTGGGCTGGCCCTGGTGGTTCTGCGCCGCGTGGAAGGCGGCGTACACCTTCTGCGAATCATGGCCGCCGCGCTGCAGGTTCCAGACCTCGTCGTCGCTCAGGTGCTCGACCATCTTGAGCGTGCGCGGGTCACGGCCAAAGAAGTTCTTGCGCACGTAGGCGCCATCGTTGGCCTTCATGGCCTGGTAGTCGCCGTCGTTGCACTCCATCATGATCTTGCGCAGCGCGCCGTCCTTGTCGGCGGCCAGCAGGGCGTCCCAGCCCTTGCCCCAGATCAGCTTGATCACGTTCCAGTTGGCGCCGCGGAACTCGCCCTCGAGCTCCTGAATGATCTTGCCGTTGCCGCGCACCGGGCCGTCGAGGCGCTGCAGGTTGCAGTTGATCACGAAGATCAGGTTGTCGAGCTTCTCGCGCGCGGCCAGGCCGATGGCGCCGAGCGATTCGACCTCGTCCATTTCGCCGTCGCCGCAGAACACCCACACCTTGCGGTTCTCGGTGTTCGCGATGCCGCGGGCGTGCAGGTACTTGAGGAAGCGCGCCTGGTAGATCGCCATGAGCGGACCGAGGCCCATCGACACCGTCGGGAACTGCCAGAACTCGGGCATCAACTTCGGGTGCGGGTAGCTCGAGAGGCCCTTGCCGTCGACTTCCTGTCGGAAGTGGAGCAGCTGGTCTTCGCTCAGGCGGCCTTCGAGGTAGGCGCGCGCGTAAATGCCGGGCGACACGTGACCCTGGATGTACAGGCAGTCGCCGCCGTGGCCTTCGCTCTCGGCACGCCAGAAATGGTTGAAGCCGGCACCGAACATGCTGGCCAGCGATGCGAAGGAGCCGATGTGGCCGCCCAGGTCGCCGCCGTCGGCCGGATGCAGGCGGTTGGCCTTGACCACCATCGCCATCGCATTCCATCGCATGTAGGCGCGCAAGCGCTGTTCGATCTCCAGGTTGCCGGGGCTGCGCGCTTCGAGTTCGGGCTCGAGGGTGTTCACATAGCCGGTGTTGGCTGAGAACGGCAGGTCGACGCTGTTCTGGCGCGCATGCTCGAGTAGCTGTTCAAGCAGGAAGTGCGCGCGTTCGGGGCCCTCGCTCTGGATGACGGCGGACAGCGCGTCCATCCATTCACGGGTTTCCTGCGCATCCGCGTCGTTCGCGGCCGAGCCGAAATGGTTCTCGGGATTTGCCGACATGCTTTGTCTCCTTGGGGCGTGGCTGTGGATTTGACTGGGCGGAAATGTCGCACAGAACAGGCTGAATTTCAAATGGTGTCTATCGTTTTCTTAATGTGAAAACGCTGGCCTGCGGATTTCTGGAGAAGACCCGTCCATCGCAGTCTGAACCGTTTTGGAGACGGCCTCGCGTCAGGCGAACTAGGGGTTCCCCTACACTCGACCGATGCCCTTCTTCAGCCCGCTCGCCGCCGCCCGCAGCGCCGTGAAAGCCTCGCCGCTCGGCTGGTGGCGCCGCTGGTGGCGTCGGCAGACCCCGGTGCTGCAGGACTCGGTCGCGATGCTGGTGCCGCTGGCCGCCGTCATCCTCTTCCTGGCGGCCATCGTGTCGGCCTTCTGGTACCTGCGCGCTGAAGAGATCGAGCGCGAGCAGGAGTCCGTCAAGCGCGATGTCGAATATGCGCAGCAGCGGCTGCGGCTGCGGCTGCTGGAGCGTCAGGAACAGTTGATGCGCCTGGCACGCGATGCCTCCAACCGCGAGATCGACGCCGCGGAATTCGGCAGCCGCGCGGAATCCCTGGTGAGCCAATACCCCGAACTGCAGGCGATCAGCTGGATCGACGACCGCCGGCGCTTCAAGGCCAACTATGTTGCACCCAGCGTGCACCCGGCACAGCAACATGTGCTGGACGAGGTGCTGCGGCCCGGCGACATCGAGAGCAACTACGCGCTAGCGCGTGAATTGCGCCAGCCGGTCTTCTCGCAGCCGGTGACGGGGGGCGATCCGGTCGCGATGCTGCAGTTGCACATCCCCCTGTTCGACCAGGGGCTGTTCGCGGGCGTGGTGCTGGGCGAGTTCTCGATCGACAGCCTGCTGCGCTACGGCGTGCCGCCGGAGGTCAGCGCGCGCTACGCCGTCGCGTTGCTCGATGCAAAGGGTGGTGTGTTGGCGGGCAACACGGTCAACCCGCGCGCCGAAGGCACGCGCCTGTTGCCCTGGGTCGAACATACCAACGAGTACGAGGTGCCGGTGTCGCCGATCGGCAATGCAGTGCTGCTGCGCGCGCAGGCCTACCGCACCTCGCCCGGCCTGGTGGGCAATGGGCTGTTCTGGCTGGTCGGGGCGCTCAGCGTGCTGACCGCCTGGATGCTGATCGGCACCTGGCGCCACACCCGGCGCCGCCTGCAGGCACAGCAGGCGCTGATCGCCGAGACCAACTTCCGCCGCGCGATGGAGAACTCGATGCTCACCGGCATGCGGGTGCTCGACCTCGACGGACGCATCACCTACGTGAACGCCGCCTTCTGCGCCATGACAGGCTGGAGCGAATCCGAACTCGTCGGGCAAAAGCCCCCATTCCCCTATTGGCTCGAATCCGACCGCGAGGTCATGAACGAGCGGCTCGAAGAAGAGCTGCATGGCCGTGCCCTGCCCGGCGGCTTCCAGGTGCGGGTCAAGCGCAAGAACACCAGCGTCTTCAACGCCCGGCTGTATGTGTCGCCGCTGATCGATGCGCGCGGCCACCAGACCGGCTGGATGACCTCGATGACCGACATCACGGAGCCGACGCGCATCCGCGAACAGCTGTCGGCGTCGTACGAGCGCTTCACGACCGTGCTGGAGGCGCTCGATGCCGCGGTGTCGGTGGCGCCCATCGGCAGCGAGGAGCTGCTGTTCGCCAACAAGCTCTACCGGCTGTGGTTCGGGTCCGACACGGTCGGGCATCTCGCGATGGTGGCGCAGGCCGGCGTGCCGGCCTCTGCCGCGCACGACGACGCGCTGGACGACGTCGACCCTTACGCCGGTCTGCCGATCGACACGCTCACGACCGCGCAGCCGGCCAACAACGAGATCTTCGTGCCCGAACTGGGCAAGTGGCTGGAAGTCCGTTCGCGCTACCTCACCTGGGTGGACGGTCGACTGGCGCAGCTGGTGATCGCCACCGACATCACACCGCGCCGTGATGCCGAAGAACAGGCTGCCGCACAGGCCGACCGCGCGCAGGCCGCAAGCCGCCTGATCACGATGGGCGAGATGGCCTCGAGCGTGGCGCATGAATTGAACCAGCCGCTGACCGCCATCACCAACTACTGCAACGGCATGATGTCCCGCATCAAGGGCCAGCAGATCGATTCCGACGCGCTGCTCGCGGCCCTGGAAAAGACGGCCAAGCAGGCGCAGCGGGCCGGCCAGATCATCCAGCGCATCCGCTCCTTCGTGAAGCGAAGCGAGCCCAACCGCACTGCCGCCGACGTGCCGACCATGGTGGGCGAGGCCGTCGAGCTGGCCGGCATCGAGCTGCGCCGGCGCAACGTGCGGCTCAACCACTACGTGGCGGCGCGACTGCCGATCGTGCAGGTGGACCGCATCCTGATCGAGCAGGTGCTGGTGAATCTGTTGAAGAACGCCGCCGAATCGATCGACCTGGCCGAGCGCCCGCTGGCCCGGCGCAGCGTGGAGCTGCGGGTGCTGCCCAAGGTCATCGAGAACCAGAAGGCCATCGAGTTCTCGGTGCAGGACACCGGCATGGGTCTGGCCCCCGAAGTGATGGACCGGCTGTACGAAGCCTTCTTCTCGACCAAGGCCGAAGGCATGGGCATCGGCCTGAACCTCTGCCGCACCATCGTCGAGTCGCATCGGGGCCGGATGCAGGCGGAGAACATCTACAATGGCCCGGACGTGGTCGGATGCCGTTTTTCCTTCTGGATTCCGGTGATGGACGCTAGCAGTTCTGTAGCAAACGACGAGGCAAAGGTACCCGCATGAGTTTGATTCCGAAGAAGGGCACGGTCTATGTCGTCGACGATGACGAAGCCGTACGCGACTCCCTGCAGTGGCTGCTCGAAGGCAAGGACTACCGGGTCCGCTGCTTCGATTCCGCCGAATCCTTTCTCTCCCGTTACGACCCCCGTGAGGTCGCCTGCCTGATCGTCGACATCCGCATGGGCGGCATGTCGGGCATCGAGCTGCAAGACCGCCTGATCGAACGCCGCTCGCCGCTGCCCATCGTGGTCATCACCGGCCACGGCGATGTGCCGATGGCGGTCGATTCGATGAAGAAGGGCGCGATGGATTTCATCCAGAAGCCTTTCAACGAGGACGAGCTCGTCACGCTGGTCGAGCGGATGCTCGAACACGCGCGCGGCGCCTTCGCGCAGCATCAGCAGTCGGCCAGCCGCGACGCGCTGCTGTCCAAGCTCACCGGCCGCGAGGCGCAGGTGCTCGAGCGCATCGTCGCCGGCCGGCTCAACAAGCAGATCGCCGACGATCTCGGCATCAGCATCAAGACGGTCGAGGCGCACCGCGCCAACATCATGGAAAAGCTCAACGCCAACACCGTGGCCGATCTGCTGAAGATCGCGCTGGGCCAGGCGCAGCCTGCGGCCAAGGCGCCCTGAGTTGCTATCGGCGAGATAGCCAGAAAGTCTCCCGACGCCTGCGCAAGCGGGCGTTTCTAATTGGAAAATCGAAAAGACGATGACAGCCCAACTCATTGACGGCAATGCCCTCTCCCGCACGCTACGCGCCGACGTCGCTGCCCGCGCCGCGGCGCTCAAGGCGCGCGGCGTGACCCCAGGCCTGGCCGTGGTGCTGGTCGGCGAGAACCCCGCCAGCCAGGTCTATGTGCGCAACAAGGTCAAGGCCTGCGAAGACAACGGCCTGCACTCCGTGCTGGAGAAGTACCCGGCCGACCTGAGCGAAGCCGATCTGCTCGCACGCGTCGATGCGCTCAACCATGACCCGTCCATCCACGGCATCCTGGTGCAGCTGCCGCTGCCGCCGCACATCGATGCACAGAAGGTGATCGAAGCCATCTCCCCCGAGAAGGACGTCGACGGTTTCCACGTCGCCAGCGCTGGCGCGCTGATGACGGGCGCCCCCGGCTTCTGGCCCTGCACGCCCTACGGCTGCATGAAGATGCTCGAATCGATCGGCTACGAACTGCGCGGCAAGCACGCAGTGGTCATCGGCCGCAGCAACATCGTCGGCAAGCCGATGGCACTGATGCTGCTCGCCAAGAGCGCGACGGTCACGATCTGCCACAGCGCCACGGCCGACCTGGGCGTCATGACGCGCCAGGCCGACGTGATCGTCGCAGCGGTCGGCAAACGCAATGTGTTGACCGCCGACATGGTGAAGCCGGGTGCGGTCGTCATCGACGTCGGCATGAATCGCAACGACGAAGGCAAGCTCTGTGGCGACGTCGACTTCGACGGCGTGAAGGAGGTCGCCGGCTGGATCACGCCGGTGCCCGGCGGCGTCGGCCCGATGACGATCACCATGCTGCTCGTCAACACGCTCGAAGCCGCAGAACGCACCGCCCACTGACTTGAACTTGCGCCCTCCGGCGCCAGATGGAAACCATGACCAATCCGCTCCTCGACTTCACCGATCTCCCGCTGTTCGACCAGATCAAGCCGGAGCATGTCGCCCCGGCCGTCGATACGCTTTTGGCCGATGCCGAGACGGCGCTGCAGAGGGTCACCGCGCCGGACTTCCCCGCGGACTGGCTCGCGATCTCGAAGGTTCTGGACGTCTCCTCCGAGCGCTTCAGCCGGGCCTGGGGCGCGGTCGGCCATCTGAACGCCGTGGCCGACACGCCGGCGCTGCGTGCCGCCTACAACGACGCCATGCCCCGCGTCACCGCCTTCTGGACGCGCCTGGGCTCCGACGAGCGGCTGTACGCCAAGTACAAGGCCATCGACCCTGCCACGCTGAACGCCGAGCAGAAGCAGGCGCATCGCAATGCGATCCGCAACTTCGTGCTGGGCGGTGCCGAGTTGCAAGGCGCCGCCAAGGCGCGCTTCGCGGCCATCCAGGAACGCCAGGCCGAGTTGAGCCAGAAGTTCAGCGAGAACGCCCTCGACGCCACCGACGCCTTCGCCTACTACGCCGAAGCGACTGAGCTAGAAGGCCTGCCGGAAGACGTGATCGGTGCCGCGCGCGCGGGGGCCGAAGCCGATGGCAAGCCCGGCTACAAGCTCACGCTGAAGATGCCCTGCTACCTGCCGGCGATGCAGTTCGCCAAGAACAGCGCGCTGCGCGAGACGCTCTACCGCGCCTATGTGACCCGCGCGAGCGAGTTCGGTGACGCGGCCTTCGACAACACCGCGCTCATCACCGAGATCCTGGCGCTGCGTCAGGAAGAAGCGAAGCTGCTGGGCTACCGCAACTTCGGTGAACTGTCGGTCGTGCCGAAGATGGCCGATTCGCCCGAGCAGGTTGTGAAGTTCCTGCGCGACCTCGGCACCCGCGCCAAGCCCTTCGGCGAGCGCGACCTGGCCGACCTGCGTGCCTTCGCCGCCGAGCAACTGGGCCTGGACGATCCCCAACCCTGGGACTGGACCTTCATCGGCGAGAAGCTCAAGGAAGCGCGCTACGCCTTCAGCGAGCAGGACGTGAAGCAGTACTTCCCGGCGCCGAAGGTGATGGCCGGCCTCTTCAAGATCGTCGAGACGCTGTTCGAAGTGACCATCCGCCGCGACTTCGCGCCGGTGTGGCACCCAACGGTCGAGTTCTACCGCATCGAACGCGGCGACCAGCGCGTCGGCCAGTTCTACCTCGACCCCTCCGCCCGGGCGGGGAAGCGCGGCGGCGCCTGGATGGACGACGTGCGCGCCCGCTGGCTGCGCCCCGACACCGGCACCCTGCAGACGCCGGTCGCGCAACTGGTGTGCAACTTTGCCGAAGGCGTCGACGGCAAGCCGCCGCTGCTCACGCACGACGACGTGACCACCCTCTTCCACGAGTTCGGCCACGGGCTGCACCACATGCTTACGCAGATCAACGAGCGCGATGTGTCCGGCATCAGCGGCGTCGAGTGGGATGCGGTGGAGCTGCCGAGCCAGTTCATGGAGAACTTCTGCTGGGAATGGGACGTGCTGCAGCACATGACGGCCCACGTCGACACTGGCCTGCCGCTGCCGCGTGAGCTGTTCGACAAGATGACGGCGGCCAAGAACTTCCAGAGCGGCCTGCAGACGCTGCGCCAGATCGAGTTCTCGCTGTTCGACATGCTGCTGCACACCGAGTTCGATGCCGCCAAGTCGCAGCCGGGCGGTGTGATGGCATTGCTGGGCCAGGTGCGGTCCGAGTTTGCGGTGATGCCCTCGCCCGCCTTCAGCCGCACGCCCAACACCTTCAGCCACATCTTCTCGGGCGGCTACGCGGCCGGCTACTACAGCTACAAGTGGGCCGAGGTGCTGAGCGCCGACGCTTACGCGGCCTTCGAGGAAACCGCGCAGCCGAACGGCGAGCCGAGCATCGAGACGGGCCGCAAGTACCGCCAGGCCATCCTCGAAGCCGGTGGCAGCCGCACGGCCATGGAGTCGTTCAAGGCCTTCCGCGGTCGCGAGCCGCAACTCGACGCGTTGTTGCGTCACCAAGGCATGGCCGAGGCGCAGCCAGCCTGAGAGATACTCGGGCGAATCGTCGCCCGACGCGACGCACGGAGCCCCGATGACACGCCACGTCCGACTTTCTCTTCTGCTGCTCGGCATCGCACTCGCAGCGGGTGCCACCTCGGCGCAGCAGGTTTATCGCCAGGTCGACAAGAACGGCAAGGTGGTTTTTTCGGACCAGCCGCCGGCGGCCAATGCCCAGCCTGCTGCGCCTCGCGGCAGCGTGTCGACGGTCGAAGGCGGCGGTGCCATCGGCGGCCTGCCCTACGAACTGCAGCAGGTCGCGCAGCGCTATCCGGTCACGCTCTACACCGGCGGCGACTGCGCCCCCTGCGACACTGGCCGCGCGCTGCTGAGCACGCGCGGCGTGCCCTTCAACGAGCGGCAGGTGAAGACGCCCGCGGACGTTGAAGCCTTCCAGCGCCTGAGCGGCGAGACCTCGCTGCCGCTGTTGGCCATCGGTGGCCAACAGCTCAAGGGTTTCTCGGACACCACCTGGTCGCAGTATCTTGATGCGGCGGGCTACCCGAAGAGCATCCGGTTGCCGGCCGGCTACAGCAACCCTCCGGCGCAGCCGATGGTGGCGCAGCAGGCGGCTCCGATGGCGCCAGCAGCGACGGCAGTGACGAGCCCACGACCGGCGGTCCCGCCGCCGGCCCCCCGGTCGCCAAGCAATCCGGCCGGCATCCAGTTCTGACGGCTGGCTTTCCTGCGGGCGCTCAGGTGTAGCGCAGCGTTTCCACGCCGGTGGACGTCCCGAGCAGGCAGACCGTCGCGCGCTGGTGCGCGAACACACCGACTGTCACCACACCCGGCCACTGGTTGACCTCCGACTCGAAGCCCAGCGGGTCGACGATGCGCAGGCCGCTCACGTCGACGATGTGCTGGCCGTTGTCGGTGACCAGCGGCAGACCGTCCTTCTCGCGCACCTGCGCGATGCCGCCGAGTCGCTCGAACTGCCGCATGATGCGGCGCGCCGCCATCGGCACGACCTCGACCGGCAGCGGGAAGCCGCCGAGCACATCGACCCGCTTGGACGCGTCGGCGATGCACACGAAGGACCGCGACTGGGCCGCCACGATCTTCTCGCGCGTGAGTGCGGCACCACCGCCCTTGATCATGAAGCCGTGGCCATCGATCTCGTCCGCGCCGTCGATGTAGACGGCGAGTTCGTCGACCGCATTGCTGTCGAAGACTTCGATGCCGATCGCGCGCAGGCGCTCGGTGGATGCCACCGAACTCGACACCGCACCGCGGATGCGGTCCTTCATGGTGGCCAGCGCCTCGATGAACTTGTTGACCGTGGAGCCGGTGCCCACGCCGACGATCTCGCCTTCCACCACGTAGGCCAGCGCGGCGCGCCCGACCTGGGCCTTGAGTTCGTCCTGGGTGAGCGGAGCGGAGGAGGAAGCGGTCATCGGGGAGAATCCTGGGGCTTAGAAGCCGAGAATTATCCGATGTCCCTTTCGTCCCTCTACGGGCTCGCCCGCCCTTTTCTCTTCGGCCTCGATGCCGAGCACGCGCACGAGGTGACGCTCGGCATGCTGGCGCGCACGCAAAACACGCCGTTGGCCTGCGCTTACGCCAGCAGCCGCGTCGACGACCCGGTCACGCTCGCCGGCCTGCGCTTCCCCAACCGCGTCGGCCTGGCCGCCGGCCTGGACAAGAACGCCCGCTGTATCGACGCCTTCGCCGCCATGGGCTTCGGCTTCGTGGAGGTCGGCACCGTCACGCCCAAGCCGCAGCCCGGCAATGCGAAGCCGCGCATCTTTCGCCTGCCCGCGCGCCAGGCACTCATCAACCGGCTGGGCTTCAACAACGACGGGCTCGACGCTTTCGTTGCCAACGTGCAGCGCGCCCGCTTTCGCAAGGGTCGAGGCGACCGCACGCCGATGCTGCTGGGCCTGAACATCGGCAAGAACGCCAGCACACCGATCGAACGCGCGATCGACGATTACCTGCTGTGCCTGGATGGCGTGTACCCGCATGCCGACTACGTGGTGGTGAATGTCTCGAGCCCGAACACGGCCAACCTGCGCTCGCTGCAGAGCGACGAAGCGCTGGATGCGCTGCTGGCCACGATCGTCGAACGCCGTGCGGCACTGGCCACGCAGCACGGCCGTCGCGTCCCTCTGTTCCTCAAGATTGCGCCCGACCTCGACGAGGCGCAGGTTCAGGTGATCGCCGCCGCGCTGCAGCGCCACGGCATGGACGGCGTGATCGCATCCAACACCACGCTGTCGCGCGAAGCAGTGGCCGGCCTGCCGCATGCAGAGGAAACGGGTGGACTGTCGGGCGTGCCGGTACGGGAGGCCAGCAACCGGGTGATCGCTCAGTTCCGCGCCGCGCTGGGCGCCGGTTTCCCGATCATCGGCGTGGGCGGAATCATGAGCGGCGAGGACGCCAAGGCCAAGCTCGCGGCCGGCGCCGACGTGGTGCAGATGTACACCGGCATCATCTACCGCGGGCCAGTGCTGGTCCGCGAAGTCGCCGAGGCACTGCGCACACGGGGCGCCTGAACGCCCGACAGTCGACGCTCAATCGATATTCAGCGCATGCGCCAGAGTACCGGCGCGACGAAGGCGGCCCAGCGCAGCAGGCGGCGTGGCTTGACGACGGCGACGAGGACGACGGCGGCTGCTGCCGCGGCCACAGGGTGCTCGCGCGTCAGCCGGATTGCCGCCTCGCTGGGGGTCTCGTTCGCAGGCGGTGGCGCCGGCGGACGGGCCGCTTCGTCGTCGCTCGCGGCCGTCAGCACGGCGATGCGCTGGCGCTGACGCGCGATACGGGCCAGCAGTTGCTCCTGCGTCTCGGGGCGCGACGGACGCGGCGTGCCAGGTGGCTGGCCGGCGTTGCCGATGCCCAGACGGTCTTGCATCCACGCCCAGTCAAGCGCCAGTTCGAGCTTGGCAGGTTCGATGGCGGCGCTCGCCCGACGCAAGTTCGACAACAGCGCCGCAACCGCACCCGCCCAGAGCAACACCCAGACGAGCGCAATGCACCACGCAGCCGTGGCGCGATGCGGGCTGTCCCAGAAGTGCACCACGATCGCGACCGACAGGAGCGCCACGGTGACCGTAGTCAGCGCCATCACGGCGACGGTGAGCACGACCACGGACCGCAGCCGCTGCCTCTCTGCATCCCACGCCATGCGGAGCAACTGCGCGCGGTCCTCTGCCGCCATCGCACCTTCGCCCGCAGCGATCTTCAGGCGGCGAAGGCGTGCCTCCAGCCCTAGCATCGACAAAATTCTGTTCATTGGGTCCTCCCGTGCATGCGCGCCGCAGGCCGCGCGCCCGTCCGCTTCGGCCAGAGGACTCAGCGGCGACCGAGCAGCAGGCCGATCAGCACGCCGGCGGCCAGCGCGCCGGCAGCGATCTGCCAGGGCTCGTCGTGCGCGTAGGCATTGGCCGTGCTGGCCGCGTCCTTGGCCTTCTTGGCGGCGATCTTGCTTTTCTCGGCGGCGAGCTCGCGCGCAATGGCCAACTTGGCTTCAACGCGCTGGCGCAGCGCCTTGATCTGGGGGTTGGACTCGAGGTCCTTGCCGCCGAGTACGCCCTTCACGTCGCTGGCGATGTCTTCGACCACCGCATTGGCGGCGGCTTCGAGGTTGTTGGATGCACTCATGGGTCAATTCCTCCGTGATGGATCGTTGAATGTTACAGGCTGATGATCATCGTGCGAGCAATTCCGCCACATGTCGTCCGATGGCCAAGCTGCTCGTCAGCCCGGGGGATTCGATGCCGAACAGGTTCACCAGACCAGGCACGCCATGGGTCTCCGGGCCCGAGATCATGAAGTCGCGCGCCGGCTCGTCGGGGCCCGAGATCTTGGGACGGATGCCCGCGTAGCCGGGGATCAACGCACCGTCCGGCAAGGCCGGCCAGTAACGGCGGACCTCGTCGTAGAAGGCATCGCCGCGCCGCGGGTCGACCACGAGGTCATCCGGTGAATCGACCCACTGCACGTCAGGCCCGAACTTGGCCTGGCCGCCGAGATCCAGCGTCAAATGAACCCCCAGCCCTGCGGCTTCGGGCACCGGATAGATCAGGCGCTGGAACGGCGCGCGCCCAGCCAGGGTGAAGTAGTTCCCCTTGGCGTAATACGCCTCGGGCACCGAGGACTGCGGCAGCCCCTCGAAACGCTTGGCGAGCAGCGGTGCCGTCAGGCCTGCGGCATTGACCACGGTGGCGCAGCGTAGCTGCGTGCCGTCTTCACTGGTCAGTTCGATGGCCTGTGGCGTGCAGACTGCACTTGCGACCGGTGACATCAGCGCGACCATCCCGCGCGCGTTCTCCAAGTCACCCTGCAGGCTCAACATCAGCGCGTGACTGTCGACAATGCCGGTGCTTGGGGAGTGCAAAGCGGCCAGGCAGGCCAACTGTGGTTCGAGCGCGCGAGCCTCAGCCGCAGACAACAGCACCATGTCGTCGACGCCGTTCGCATGCGCCTTCGCCAAGATGGCTTCGAGCTGGGCGACCTGAGCCTCAGACGTGGCCACGATCAATTTGCCGCAGCGCCGATGCGGCACACCTCGATCGACCGCATACGCGTACAGGGCATGGCGCCCTTCGACGCACAGGCGCGCTT
This sequence comes from Variovorax restrictus, assembly GCF_051216715.1. NCBI lineage: Bacteria > Pseudomonadati > Pseudomonadota > Betaproteobacteria > Burkholderiales > Comamonadaceae > Variovorax > Variovorax restrictus. Next base: position 2,109,699 of record NZ_JBPJZH010000001.1, on the reverse strand, counting down.
TCAGAGAACCGGCCGCGTAATAGATACCGGCATGAATCACTTCGCTGTTACGGGAACTGGTCCCCGTGCCGATGGCACCCTCGGACTCGAGCACCAGCACTTCGCGGCCTTGCAGGGCAAGGGCTCGCGCGACGGCGAGACCTACAACACCTGCGCCAATGACAACACAATCAATTTCGTCCATGCCGCGAGCTTAGCGGCTCTGGCGCGCGATCAAACCAGGGCTGTGGAGGGCGCACGCCAACGGTAGGTCGCAACGCGCATGAACTGCCTCGGCGCACGTGCGCTGAGATTAATGGCCAGTGCCACGCCTGGAAATACGAGACGACTGGCTCTGAACGCAGAGCTGACACGTTGATCGGGCTCGACCGGCAGATCCGCAGGATCAGGCTGGGTCGGCCCGTCCGGAGTGATGGGAGACGGTAGATCGGGGCTGGTGGCCATGGGACACTCCTTGACGTTGGATGTGCCACAGTTCTACGAGCCTCCGCGCCAGAACGCGCCAGTGCGCAACCGTTGTCGACGTCGGCGCGGGCCGACAGCAGGCGCTGCGACGAACGAATCTGGTGTGGGAAATTGGTGGGCGGTGGAGGTTTCGAACCTCCGACCCCAGCAGTGTGAATGCTGTGCTCTACCCCTGAGCTAACCGCCCTCTCGGCATGAACATGCCGATCGATGTCTTCGCAGCAATGTGCGAAGCCTCAGATTATGCCACAGCGTTTAGGCCCTGCACGTCGATCTGGCGAAAGAGCGTCTGGCCTTTGCTCGACTTGTCGAGCTGCCCCAGCAGGTCGTCGTGCGCCGCGAGTTCGTGGTCCGTCGCCATCAGCACCGGCAGTACGAAGCTGCGCAGGTCGACCGCTACCACCGTCCCAAGCGTGGGTTCGTTCGTGGAGACATCGATGAGCAGCGCGTCCTGCCCACGAGTGAGGTTGATGTACACATCGGCGAGCAGCTGCGCGTCGAGCTTGGCGCCGTGGAAGGTGCGGTTCGAGCGATCGATGCCAAAGCGGTCGCACAACGCATCGAGCGAGTTGCGCTTGCCCGGGTACACCGCCTTGGCCATAGCCAGCGTGTCGGTCACTTCGGCGACGAATTCTCGCAGCGGCGGCAGGCCCGCCATCTCGAGTTCCTTGTTGAGGAAGCCGACGTCGAAGGCCGCGTTGTGGATGATGAGTTCGGCGCCGCGCAAGTACTCCACCACGTCGTTCGCGAGCGTCGCGAACTTCGGCTTGTCACGCAGGAAATCGGTGGTGAGCCCGTGCACCTTCAACGCGTCCTCGTGGCTTTCGCGCTCCGGGTTGAAGTAGATGTGCAGGTCGTTGCCGGTCAGCTTGCGGTTGAACAGCTCCACGCAGCCCAGTTCGATGACGCGGTCGCCATTCTCCGCGGACAGGCCGGTGGTTTCGGTGTCGAGGACAATCAATCGCGACATCAATGATTCTCCTTGGCGTGGTTGATCGAGTACTTCGGGATCTCGATCGTCACATTTTCCTGCGCGAGGATGGCCTGGCAGCTCAGGCGCGACTGCGGCTCGAGGCCCCAGGCACGGTCCAGCAGATCGTCCTCGACTTCGTCCGAGGCATTGAGCGAGTTGAAGCCCTGCCGCACCACCACATGGCAGGTCGTGCAGGCAGCACTCATCTCGCAGGCATGTTCGATGTTGATGTGGTGCTCGAGCAGCGCCTCGCAGATGGAGGTGCCGGCCGGCGCGTTCACCTCGGCGCCCTGCGGGCAGTACTCCGGGTGGGGAAGGATCTTGATCGTGGGCATCGACGTTGTGGTTCTAGAGGGATTCGACCTTGCGGCCCGACAGCGCGCGCGCGATGCCATTGTTCATGCGTTGCGCGGCGAAGGCTTCGGTGCCTTCGGCCAGCGCCTTGGTAGCCGCTTCGACCACGGCCGCGTCGGTCGCGGACACCGCGTCACGCAGGCCGGCCATCAGCACATCGATGGCGGCGCGCTCTTCGTCCGACAGCAGGTCGCCGTCGGCATCGAGCGCGCTCTGGGTGGCGAGCAGCATGCGGTCGGCGTCGACACGCGCCTCGACCAGCGCGCGCGCCTGCATGTCCTGCTGGGCGGTCGAGAAGCTTTCCTGCAGCATGGTGGCGATCTGGTCGTCCGACAGGCCATACGACGGCTTCACGGTCACGCTCGCTTCCACGCCGCTGCCCTGCTCCTTCGCGCTCACGCTCAGCAGGCCGTCGGCGTCGACGGTGAAGGTCACGCGGATGCGCGCCGCGCCGGCGGCCATCGGCGGGATGCCGCGCAGCGTGAAGCGCGCGAGGCTGCGGCAGTCGGCCACCAGGTCGCGCTCGCCCTGCACCACATGCAGCGCCAGCGCCGTCTGGCCGTCCTGGTAGGTGGTGAAGTCCTGCGCCATCGCCGTTGGAATGGTCTGGTTGCGCGGCACGATGCGCTCGACCAGCCCGCCCATCGTCTCGATGCCGAGCGACAGCGGAATCACGTCGAGCAGCAACAGATCGCCCGCGCCGTTGTTACCCGCCAGCTGGTTGGCCTGGATGGCGGCGCCGAGCGCGACCACCTCGTCGGGGTTCAGGTTGGTCAATGGCGCGCGCCCGAAGAACGCGGCCACCGTCTCGCGGATCTGCGGCATGCGCGTGGACCCGCCGACCAGCACGATGCCTTGCAGGTCATCGGGCTTGAGCTTCGCATCGCGCAGCGCCTTGCGCACGGCGGCGATGGTGCGCGCCGTCAACGTCTGCGTCGCCGCATCGAACTGAGCACGCGTCACGTCAACGCGCAGCTCATCGCCACCGAGCATGGCCACGAAAGGTGCCGCATCGGCATCGGTCAGCGCTTCCTTCGCCGCGCGCGCGGCGACCAGCAGGGCCGCGCGATCGCTGTCGTTGACGGCCTGGCGCCCGGCCTGCGCCAGCACAGCGTCGGCCAGCGCGTGGTCGTAATCGTCGCCGCCCAGGGCCGAGTCGCCCCCGGTTGCGATGACCTCGAACACGCCCTGCGTCAGCCGCAGGATCGAAATGTCGAAGGTGCCGCCGCCCAGGTCGTACACGGCGTAGACCCCTTCGCTGCCGTTGTCGAGCCCATAGGCGATGGCCGCAGCCGTCGGTTCGCTGATGAGGCGCAGCACGTTCAGGCCCGCCAGCTGCGCCGCGTCCTTGGTGGCCTGACGCTGACCTTCGTCGAAGTACGCCGGCACGGTGATGACGGCGCCATGCAGTTCGTCATCGAACGTATCCTCGGTACGGTAGCGCAGCGTGGCCAGGATCTCGGCGCTGATCTCGACCGGCGACTTGATGCCGGCGACGGTGCGCACCTTCACCATGCCGCCTTCGTCGACCAAGCCATACGACATGGCATCGCGGTGCGCGATGTCGGCCAGGCCGCGGCCCATGAGGCGCTTGACCGAGGTGATGGTGTTGGCCGGATCCTGCGCGCGCGCGGCCACCGCGTCGAAGCCGATCTGGCGGCGGGCGCCATCGAGGTAGCGCACGGCCGACGGCAGGATCACACGTCCCTGGCCGTCCGGCAGACACTCGGCCACGCCATTGCGCACGGCCGCGACCAGGGAATGCGTCGTGCCGAGGTCGATGCCCACGGCGATGCGGCGCTGATGCGGGTCGGGCGCCTGGCCCGGTTCGGAAATCTGAAGAAGTGCCATGCCGCTATTGTCCCAATGCGTCGGCTTTCGCCTCGACATCCTGCGCAAAGCGCTCGATGAACATGAGGGCTCTCACCTGCCTCGACGCCAACGGGAAGTCGGCCTTCTCGTCGATCAGGCGGTCAAGTGACGACAACGCGCCTGCCCGCGCGGCATCGACCTCGGCCTGCAGCGCGTCGACGTCGGCGAGGGTGGTCGCATCGTCCAGCGACTCTCGCCATTCCATCTGTTGCATCAGGAACTCGCCGGGCATCGCGGTGTTGTTCTCGGCCTCGATCGGGGCGCCGTTCAGCTCGCACAGATAGCCGGCGCGGCGCATCGGGTCTTTCAGCCGCTGGTAGGCCTCGTTGATGCGCACCGACCACTGCATGGCGATGCGCTGGGCCGCCGCGCCTTGCGACGCGAAGCGGTCGGGATGCGCCTCGCGCTGCAATTCCTTCCAGCGCGCGTCGAGCGCGGCGCGGTCCTGGGCGAAGGTAGGCGGCACGCCGAAGAGTTCGAAATCGGTGTCTTGAAGGTTCATGGCATAAAAAAACCGCCTGCAAAGTAAGCGGCGGCTGTCGGTGCCACTTCGAGGAACACCGCGGAACCGGCTTTGTTGGGCCGCTGGTGTTGCCCCCTCGAGGGGGAGGCGGCTACACGAAGTGAGCCGCTTCGGGGGTGGGCTAGATTCTGAAACTCTCTCCGCAGCCGCAACGGTCGCGCTCGTTCGGGTTGATGAACTTGAAGCCTTCGTTCAGGCCTTCACGCACGAAGTCGAGTTGTGTGCCGTCAATGTAGGCCAGGCTCTTCGGGTCGACCAGCACCTTCACGCCCTGGTCCTCGAAGACCACGTCGTCGGGCGTCAGTTCGTCGACGTACTCCAGCTTGTAGGCCAGGCCGGAGCAGCCGGTGGTCTTGACACCCAGCCGCACGCCCACGCCCTTGCCCCGCTTCCCGAGGTAACGGTTGACGTGGCGCGCAGCCGCTTCGGTGAGCGTCACAGCCATGTCAGTGGACCGCCGTTTCAGCCGATGCCACGGCGGCACCGTGCTTCTGCTTGTAGTCGTTGACTGCTGCCTTGATGGCGTCTTCGGCGAGGATCGAGCAGTGGATCTTCACGGGAGGCAGCGCCAGTTCTTCAGCGATCTGCGCGTTCTTCAGCGCCGCTGCTTCGTCGAGCGTCTTGCCCTTGACCCATTCGGTCACGAGCGACGACGAGGCGATGGCCGAGCCGCAGCCGTAGGTCTTGAAGCGCGCGTCTTCGATCACGCCGGTTTCCGGGTTGACCTTGATCTGCAGCTTCATGACGTCGCCGCAAGCGGGCGCACCGACCATGCCGGTGCCGACGGAGTCGTCGCCCTTTTCGAACGAGCCGACGTTGCGGGGGTTTTCGTAGTGGTCGATGACCTTGGGAGAGTAAGCCATGTGGTACCTCTTTTTATCGATTCGTTGCGCTGAAACTCAGCGGATTCTTATTTCCAGAAACACCGCGGAACTGGCTTGCCAGGCCGCTGGTGTTGCCCCCGGTAGGGGGTGGGAGTCGCGACACGAAGTGCGCAGCGACCTGGGGGCGAGCTAGTGAGCACTCCACTGGATCGTGCTGATGTCGATGCCGTCCTTGAACATTTCCCACAGGGGGCTCAGTTCACGCAGCTTGGCGACGTTGTGCTTGATGGTGGAGATCGCGTAGTCGATCTCTTCTTCGGTCGTGAAGCGGCCGATGGTCATGCGCAGGCTGCTGTGGGCCAGCTCGTCGCTGCGGCCCAGGGCGCGCAGCACGTAGCTGGGTTCCAGGCTGGCCGACGTGCAGGCCGACCCGCTCGACACCGCCAGGCCCTTGATGCCCATGATCAGCGACTCGCCCTCGACGTAGTTGAAGCTGATGTTCAGGTTGTGCGGCACGCGGCGTTCGAGGTCGCCGTTGACGAAGACCTGCTCCACATCCTTGAAGCCGTCCAGCAGGCGCTTGTGCAGCGCCGTGGCCTTGGCCAGGTCGTCCTTCATTTCCAGCCTGGCGATACGGAAGGCCTCGCCCATGCCGACGATCTGGTGCGTGGGCAACGTGCCCGAACGCATGCCGCGCTCGTGGCCGCCACCGTGCATCTGCGCTTCGAGCCGCACGCGCGGCTTGCGGCGAACGTACAGCGCACCGATGCCCTTCGGACCGTAGGTCTTGTGCGAGGCGAGGCTCATCAGGTCGATGGGCAGCGACTTCATGTCGATCTCGACCTTGCCGGTGGCCTGGGCCGCGTCGACGTGGAAGATCACGCCCTTCTCGCGGCAGAGGTTGCCCAGCGCGACCACGTCCTGGATGACGCCGATCTCGTTGTTCACGAACATCACGCTGGCCAGGATGGTGTCGGGGCGGACCGCCGCCTTGAACTTCTCCAGGTCGAGCAGGCCGTCTGCCTCGACGTCGAGATACGTCACCTCGAAGCCCTGGCGCTCCAGCTCGCGCATGGTGTCGAGCACCGCCTTGTGCTCGGTCTTCACCGTGATCAGGTGCTTGCCCTTGCCCTTGTAGAACTGCGCCGCGCCCTTGAGGGCCAGGTTGTTCGACTCGGTGGCACCGGAGGTCCAGACGATCTCGCGCGGGTCGGCACCGATGAGCTCGGCCACGTCGACGCGCGCCTTCTCGACGGCCTCCTCGGCCTCCCAGCCCCACGCATGGCTGCGCGACGCCGGGTTGCCGAAGTGCTCGCGCAACCACGGAATCATGGCGTCGACGACGCGCGGGTCGACCGGCGTGGTCGCGCCGTAATCAAGGTAGATGGGGAAATGCGGGGTGACGTCCATGGCTCACTCAGACTCGTGGGGTTTCTTGGTTTTCGGTCGGATGTTCAACACGCGGCGCCGAGGCGCCGCCCTCGATCACGACTTGGCGAAGGCGTTGCCCAGCGCAAACACCGAATTCGGCGCGTTCACACGGATGGGCTTGACGACCGGTTGCGCAGAGATGGCGCGCTTCACGGCCGGTTTGTTCTCAATCTGCACACCCTTGGCGATCTGGTCATCGACCAGCTTCTGCAGCGTCACGGAGTCGAGGAACTCGACCATGCGCTGGTTCAGCGAGGCCCACAACTCGTGCGTCATGCAGCGGCCAGCTTCGCCCAGGCAGTTTTCCTTGCCGCCGCAATGCGTGGCGTCGATCGGCTCGTCGACCGAGACGATGATGTCCGCGACAGTGATCTCGGCGGCCTTGCGGCCGAGGCTGTAGCCGCCGCCGGGGCCGCGCGTCGATTCCACCAGCTCGTGGCGGCGCAGCTTGCCGAACAGCTGCTCGAGGTACGACAGCGAGATCTGCTGGCGCTGGCTGATCGCGGCCAGCGTGACCGGACCGGTGTTCTGGCGAAGCGCCAGGTCGATCATGGCGGTCACGGCAAAACGACCTTTGGTAGTGAGACGCATCGCAAGCTCCTTGTGCTTCGTTACATTGACACCCGACAATTGCCGGATGGCGTGGTCTCCGCCCTGCCCGGCTCGCAACCACCTTGGTCGGAGCCAGCCCTTCATCGCGAAGTTTTTGTTGTGCAGTCTTGTTGTTGACTGTTTCGGTCAAGTATAGCAGAAGGCCCTCAAACGCGCTCGGGTAAACCGTTCGGAGCCTGGAGTCGTCAGAGCGGCGCGATGTTGTCGCCGCCGGCCGCGCCGAAGGCCTGCTCCCGCAGCTGTGCGAGCTGATCGCGCACCCGCGCCGCCTTCTCGAATTCGAGGTTGCGGGCGTGTTCGAGCATCTGCTTTTCGAGCCGCTTGATCTCCCGTGCGATGTCCTTCTCGCTCATGTCCTCGACCTTGGCGCGTTCCAGTTCGAGCTTGGCCATTTCCTTGCCCGTCTTCTCGCTGTAGACGCCATCGATGAGGTCGCGCACCTTTTTCACGATGCTCTTCGGCGTGATGCCGTTCGCCTCGTTGTGGGCGATCTGCTTGGTGCGCCGCCGCTCGGTCTCGCCGATGGCCTTCTTCATCGACTCGGTCATGCGGTCGGCATAGAGGATGGCCTTGCCGTTCAGGTTCCGCGCCGCGCGGCCGATGGTCTGGATCAGGCTGCGCTCCGCGCGCAGAAAGCCCTCTTTGTCCGCGTCGAGGATGGCGACCAGCGACACCTCAGGAATGTCGAGCCCTTCGCGCAGCAGGTTGATGCCGACCAACACGTCGAAGGTGCCCAGCCGCAGGTCGCGCAGGATCTCCACGCGCTCCACGGTGTCGACATCGCTGTGCAGATAGCGCACCTTGACGCCGTTGTCGCCCAGGTAGTCGGTCAACTGCTCGGCCATGCGCTTGGTGAGCGTGGTGATGAGCACCCGCTCGTTCTTGTCGACCCGCAGGCGGATCTCGCCCAGCACATCGTCGACCTGGTGGGTGGCCGGCCGCACCTCGACGATGGGGTCGATCAGGCCGGTCGGGCGTACCAGCTGCTCGACGACGTTGCCCGCATGGTCGATCTCGTACTGGGCCGGCGTGGCCGACACGAAGATGCATTGCCGCATGCGCCGCTCGAACTCCTCGAACTTGAGTGGCCGGTTGTCCATGGCCGACGGCAGGCGGAAGCCGTACTCGACGAGCGTGGTCTTGCGAGCGCGGTCGCCGTTGTACATGCCGCCGAGCTGGCCGATCATCTGATGGCTCTCATCGAGGAACATCAGCGCGTCCTTCGGCAGGTAGTCGGTCAGCGTGGCGGGCGGGTCGCCCGGCGCCGCGCCCGAGAGGTGCCGCGAGTAGTTCTCGATGCCCTTGCAGTGGCCGATCTCGGCCAGCATTTCCAGGTCGAAGCGCGTGCGCTGCTCCAGCCGCTGGGCCTCGACCAGCTTGCCCTGGCCGACGAACTCCTTGACGCGATCGACCAGCTCCAGCTTGATGGTCTCGACCGCGGTCATGACCTTGTCGCGCGGCGTCACGTAGTGGCTCGACGGATACACCGTGAAGCGCGGGATCTTCTGGCGGATGCGACCGGTGAGCGGGTCGAACAGCTGCAAAGTCTCGATCTCGTCGTCGAACAGCTCGATGCGGATGGCCAGCTCGCTGTGCTCGGCCGGGAACACGTCGATGGTGTCGCCACGCACCCGGAACGTGCCGCGCGAGAAATCCTGCTCGTTGCGCGTGTACTGCATGCGGATCAGCCGCCCGATCACGTCGCGCTGGCCGATCTTGTCGCCGATGCGCATGATGAAGCGCATCTGCGTGTAGTCCTCGGGGGTGCCGATGCCATAGATGGCGCTCACCGTGGCGACGATCACCGTGTCGCGCCGCTCCAGCACGCTCTTGGTGGCCGACAGCCGCATCTGCTCGATGTGCTCGTTGATCGAGCTGTCCTTCTCGATGAACAGGTCGCGCTGCGGCACGTAGGCCTCGGGCTGGTAGTAGTCGTAGTAGCTGACGAAGTACTCGACCGCGTTCTTCGGGAAGAACTCGCGGAATTCGCTGTACAACTGGGCGGCGAGCGTCTTGTTGGGCGCGAACACGATGGCCGGCCGTCCCAGCCGGGCGATGACGTTCGCCATGGTGAAGGTCTTGCCCGAACCGGTCACGCCCAGCAGCGTCTGGAACACCTCCCCGTTTTCCACGCCTTCCACGAGGCCGTCGATGGCCGCGGGTTGGTCGCCGGCCGGGGGATAGGGCTGAAAAAGCTCGAACGGTGAACCGGGAAAGGTCAGGAAGACGCCTTCTTTGGCAGGCCCGACCGGGTCGGCGTGGGTGGGTTCGGGAATGACTTCGGTCGTATCGGGCATGGGCGGTCCGTACCAGTTGGCGGGCGGTCGGTAAAATTCAAGGCAACCCGAAAGCCTAAACCAGCTTCGGGCTCCCTGCCAGATTCATCCAGAGGACTTCTTCATGTCTATGTTCACCGCCGTCGAGATGGCGCCGCGCGACCCGATCCTTGGTCTCAACGAGCAATACGCCGCCGACAGCAACCCCCACAAGGTCAACCTCGGCGTCGGCGTGTACTACGACGACAACGGCAAGCTGCCGCTGCTCGCCTGCGTGAAGGCTGCCGAAGAAGACATGATGAAGACGCCGACCGCCCGCGGCTACCTGCCGATCGACGGCATCGTCGCCTACGACAACGCCGTCAAGGGTCTGGTCTTTGGTGCCGACAGCGAGGCGGTCACGTCGGGCCGCGTGGCCACGATCCAGGCCATCGGCGGCACCGGCGGCCTGAAGGTCGGCGCCGACTTCCTCAAGAAGCTCAGCCCGAACGCCAAGGTACTCATCAGCGACCCGAGCTGGGAAAACCACCGCGCGCTGTTCACCAACGCCGGCTTCGTGGTCGAGAGCTATCCCTACTACGACGCCGCCAAGCGCGGCGTGAACTTCGACGGCATGCTGGCTGCGCTGAACGCCGCACCGGCCGGCACCATCGTCGTGCTGCACGCCTGCTGCCACAACCCGACCGGCTACGACATCACGGCCGCGCAGTGGGACCAGGTCATCGCCGCCGTCAAGGCCAAGAACTTGACCGCCTTCCTCGACATGGCCTACCAGGGCTTCGGCCACGGCATCGCCGAAGACGGCGCGGTGGTCGGCAAGTTCGTCGACGCCGGCCTGAGCTTCTTCGTCTCCACCTCGTTCTCCAAAAGCTTCAGCCTGTACGGCGAGCGCGTCGGCGCCCTGTCGGTGCTGTGCGAAAGCAAGGAAGAAGGCGCCCGCGTGCTGTCGCAGCTGAAGATCGCGATCCGCACCAACTACAGCAACCCGCCGATCCACGGCGGCGCCGTGGTGGCCGCCGTGCTGAACGACCCGGCCCGCCGCGCGGTTTGGGAGAAGGAACTTGCCGAGATGCGCACACGGATCAAGGCGATGCGCCAAACGCTCGTCGACGGTCTGAAGGCTGCTGGCGTGAAGCAGGACATGAGCTTCATCACCACGCAGATCGGCATGTTCAGTTATTCCGGCCTCACGAAGGACCAGATGGTGCGCCTGCGCAACGAATTCGGCGTGTACGGCACCGACACCGGCCGGATGTGCGTCGCCGCGCTCAACAGCGAGAACATCGACTACGTCTGCCAGAGCATCGCGAAGGTCATTTGAGAGGCGGAGTCAACTAGGTGACAGTTGCGTGACGCGGCTTAGGGTTCGGACCCTACGCCCGAACCCTGGTTCTGCCGATATATTGCACTGCAACAACCAGTCCTCCAGGGATCACCATGCTCTATCACCTCTACGAAGCCCAGCGGTCCCTGATGGAACCGATGACAGACTTCGCCCAGGCCGCGGCCAAGCTCTTCAGCAACGGCACCTCGCCGCTGTCGCACACGCCGATGGCCCAGCGCATGGCTGCCGGCTACGACCTGCTGTACCGGCTCGGCAAAGACTACGAGAAGCCGGAGTTCGGCATCACGTCTGTCGACGTGGACGGCAACAACGTGGTCATTCAGGAGGCGATTGCACTCGACAAGCCCTTCTGCGAGCTGCGCCGGTTCAAGCGCTTCACCGACGACCCGGCCACGCTGCAGCTGCTCAAGGCGCAGCCCGTGGTGCTGATCGTCGCGCCCTTGTCGGGCCACTACGCCACGCTGCTGCGCGACACGGTGCGCACCATGCTCAAAGACCACAAGGTCTACATCACCGACTGGAAGAATGCCCGCACGGTTCCGCTGTCGGAAGGTGCCTTCCACCTCGACGACTACATCCACTACGTCGAAGAATTTATCCGCCTGCTGCAGGCCGAGTACGGCAACTGCCACGTGATCAGCGTCTGCCAGCCTACGGTGCCGGTGCTGGCGGCGGTGTCGCTCATGGCGAGCCGCGGCGAGCAGACGCCGCTGTCGATGACGATGATGGGTGGCCCGATCGACGCGCGCAAGTCGCCCACGGCGGTGAACAACCTCGCGATGAACAAGAGCTTCGAGTGGTTCGAGAACAACGTGATCTACCGCGTCCCCGAGAACTTCCCGGGCGCCGGCCGCCGCGTGTACCCCGGCTTCCTGCAGCACACGGGCTTCGTCGCGATGAACCCCGACCGGCACGCGACCAGCCACTACGACTACTTCAAGGACCTGATCAAGGGCGACGACGCGAGCGTCGAGGCGCACCGAAAGTTCTACGACGAGTACAACGCTGTGCTCGACATGGATGCCGATTACTACCTGCAGACCATCCGCGTCGTCTTCCAGGAATGCCTGCTGGTCAACGGCACCTGGGACGTGCGCAACGCCGACGGCTCCATCGAACGGGTGAAGCCGCAGGACATCACCGGTAGCGCGATGCTCACGGTCGAAGGCGAACTCGACGACATCTCCGGTTCGGGCCAGACCCAGGCGGCCCATGGCCTGTGCACGGGCATCCCGCCAGCGCAACGCCAACACTTCGAGGTGCCGGGCGCCGGCCACTACGGCATCTTCAGCGGCCGCCGCTGGCGCGACGTGGTGTATCCGCAGCTCAAGGCCTTCATCGCCACGCACGATGCACCGCAGAAGCGCGCCATCGCCTCGGCGCCCGCCGCAGTGACGGCTGAAGACACCGTGATGGTCAAGCCGGTCCGCCGCGCCACCGCCGCGCCAGCGAAAAATGCCACTCGACCCGTCGCAAAGGCTGCGGCGACGAAGGCTCCGGCACCGAAGGCTGCCGCCAAAAAGGTCGTCGTCAAGACCGCTGCACGCAAGGCGGCCCCGGCCCGCCGAGGTGAACGCTAATCCTGCGATGACCCCACCCGTCGTGCTCGCCCTGCGCCTGCACGACGCCTTGCCGCAGACGCAGTGCACGCGTTGCGGCTATCCCGATTGCCAGGCTTACGCGGAGGCGATCGCGCACGAAGGCGCGGCCATCAACCGCTGCCCGCCCGGTGGCGCCGAAGGCGTTGCCCGCCTCGCGGCGTTGACCGGCACGCCGGTGCTGCCGCTCGACGCCACCTGCGGTGACGAAGGCCCGCGCGCCATGGCCGTGATCGACGAGGCCTGGTGCATCGGCTGCACGCTGTGCCTCGACGCCTGCCCGACCGACGCGATCATCGGTATTCACAAGCGCATGCACACCGTCATCGAGGCGCATTGCACCGGCTGCGAGCTGTGCATCCCGGTCTGCCCGGTCGACTGCATCGCGCTCGAGAACGAAACGCCCGGCCGCACCGGATGGCAGGCCTGGTCGAAGGCACAGGCCGATGCGGCCCTGGCGCGCTACACCGTGCACCAGCAACGCCGCGCCACGCCGGCGGCCGAAGCAACGCCGGCCGCTGCCGCGCCCGACGCCGATGCGCGCAAACGCTCGATCGTCGAAGCCGCGCTGACCCGCGCCCGCAACGCGAAGCGCTGACAGACCCGGCCGCAAACTCAGCGCGACGCTGCCGCCAGCGCGGCGAAGGCCTTCACGACCTCGGCCGGCGCCTGCACCATCTCGATCAGCACGCCCTCGCCAGCGATCGGAAATTCATCGTTCGCCTTCGGGTGCAGAAAGCAGATGTCGAAGCCGGCCGCACCTTTGCGAATGCCACCCGGCGCGAAGCGAACGCCCTGCGCGGTGAGCCATTCGACGGCCTTCGGCAGGTCGTCGATCCACAGCCCCACATGGTTGAGCGGTGTGGCGTGCACCGCAGGCTTCTTGTCCGGGTCGAGCGGTTGCATCAGGTCGACTTCGACCTTGAAAGGGCCGACGCCCATGGCGCAAATGTCCTCGTCGACGTTCTCGCGCTCGCTCTTGAACGTGCCCGTGACCTCGAGGCCGAGCATGTCGACCCAGAGCTTCTGCAGGCGCAGCTTGTCCGGGCCGCCGATGGCGATCTGCTGGATGCCCAGCACCTTGAACGGACGTGTCATGCCCCGGCCCCTTCGCTCGTTGAAACCTGGCGGGCCTTCAGGCCCAGCTTGCGCAGAAGTTGCACGTCGGCTTCCACGTCGGGGTTGCCGGTGACCAGCAGCTTGTCGCCATAGAAGATCGAATTGGCGCCGGCCATGAAGCACAGCGCCTGCACCGCATCGCCCATCTGCTGGCGACCGGCCGAGAGCCGCACGCGCGCCTTGGGCATCGTGATGCGCGCGACCGCGATCACGCGCACGAAGTCGAAGGGGTCGATCGGCGCGCTGTCGGCCAGCGGCGTGCCAGGCACGCGCACCAGGCTGTTGATCGGCACCGACTCGGGGTAGGGCTGCAGGTTGGCCAGTTGTGCGATGAGCCCGGCACGATGCACCGGCGCTTCGCCCATGCCCACGATGCCGCCGCAGCACACGCTGATGCCGGCGCTGCGCACATGCTGCAGCGTGTCGAGCCGGTCCTGGTAGGCGCGCGTGCTCACCACGTCGGTGTAGTACTCGGGCGCGGTGTCGAGGTTGTGGTTGTAGTAGTCGAGCCCGGCGTCCTTCAGCGCCGTGGCCTGATGCGCTTCGAGCATGCCCAGCGTGGCGCAGGTCTGCAGGCCCAGGTCCTTCACGGCGCCGATGAGCTCGGCCACTTTCTCGATGTCGCGGTCCTTCGGCGCGCGCCATGCCGCGCCCATGCAGAAGCGCGTCGCGCCCGCGTCCTTGGCGGCTTGCGCGGCGCGCACCACCTCGTCGACCGCCATCAGCTTCTCGGCCTTCACACCGGTGTCGAACGCCGACGCCTGCGGGCAGTAACCGCAGTTCTCGGGGCAGCCGCCGGTCTTGACCGACAGCAGTGTGGCCAGTTCGATAGTGCCCTCGGGCCAGTGCTGGCGATGCACGGTCTGCGCCTCGAAGAGCAGATCCATCAGCGGCTTGTCGAGCAGCGCCTGGATCGCCTCGACCGTCCACTCGCCTTGCGGCGCAGCCACCCTGGCCGGCCGGTGAATCGTCACGGCCTGCAGGTCATTGGCACCCATCAGTTGAACTCCAGGATGATCTGGTCGACCGCGAGCGATTCGCCCTTGGCCGCGGAGATCTTGCCGACCACGCCATCCTGCGTGGCGAAGAGGACGTTCTCCATCTTCATCGCCTCGATCACCGCGAGCTTCTCTCCGGCCTGCACCTGCTGCCCTGGTTGTACCGACACCTCGACCAGCAGGCCCGGCATCGGCGACATCAGGAACTTGCTCAGGTCCGGCGGCGCCTTGTAGGGCATCAACTTCTGCAGCCGCGCACCCAGCGGCGACAGCACCATCGCCTCGATCTGCGTGCCGTCGTGCGACACGCGCAGCGCCAGCGGGTTCTTGCCCGCGCCACGTTCGACCTGGGCCACGAACGGCCGGTTGTTCACCAGCCCCTCGATGCGGACGGCACCGAGCGACGCGCTGCTGGCGATCTGGTAGCTCTTCTCGCCCACCTCCACGGTGCTCGCACCGGTCGCGCCCTTGAAGTCGGTTACCGACACCGGCGTGTGCTGGTGCTCGCCCTTCGCATCGAGCGTGACCACCACGAACTGCTCGGCGATCTTCACGCCATGGCCGTCGAGCTGGCCGCTGATGCCGGAGGCGCGGGCGCGGTAGCGGCGGTGCATGAAGGCCGCGAGCGCGACCAGGAAGCTCGGGTCTTCGTGCGGCACGTCTTCGGCGTGGAAGCCCTGGCTGTAGTGCTCGGCGATGAAACCCGTGTTGAAGTCGCCGGCGACGAACTTCGGGTGCGCGAGCAGTGCCGCCTGGAACGGGATGTTGCTGCTCACGCCGCGGATCACGAAGCCGTTGAGCGCCTCGCGCATCATCGCGATCGCATGCGCACGGTCCTTGCCGTGCACGATCAGCTTGGCGATCATCGAGTCGTAGAACATCGGGATCTCGCCGCCGTCGTAGACGCCGGTGTCGACGCGAACGCCATACAGGTGCTCGGTGTCGGCCGAGAACATCGTCTCCTTGGGCGGCTGGAACTTCACCAGCCGGCCGGTCGACGGCAGGAAGTTGCGGAACGGGTCCTCGGCGTTGATCCGGCACTCGATGGCCCAGCCATTGCGCCGCACGTCCGATTGCTTCAGCGGCAGCGGTTCGCCCGCGGCGACGCGGATCATCAGCTCGACGAGATCGATGCCGGTGATGCACTCGGTGACCGGGTGTTCCACCTGCAGCCGCGTGTTCATCTCCAGGAAGTAGAAGTCCTGGTCCTTGCCCACGACGAACTCGACGGTGCCGGCCGACTGGTATTTCACGGCCTTTGCCAGCGCCACGGCCTGCTCGCCCATCGCCTTGCGCGTCGCGTCGCTGATGAAGGGGGACGGCGCCTCCTCGATCACCTTCTGGTGGCGCCGCTGGATCGAGCATTCGCGCTCGTTCAGGTAGATCACGTTGCCTTGCGAGTCGCCCAGCACCTGGATCTCGATGTGGCGCGGCTGTTCGACGAACTTCTCGATGAAGATGCGGTCGTCGCCGAAGGAGTTGCGCGCTTCGTTCTGGCAGGCCGTGAAGCCCTCGAGCGCCTCCTTGTCGTTGAAGGCCACACGCAGGCCCTTGCCGCCGCCGCCGGCCGAGGCCTTGATCATCACGGGGTAGCCGATGTCCTTGGCGATCTGCACCGCGCGCTCGGCCGATTCGATGGCTTCGTTCCATCCGGGAATCGTGTTGACCTTGGCGTCGTTCGCGAGCTTCTTGGACGCGATCTTGTCGCCCATCGCCGCGATCGAGTAGTGCTTCGGCCCGATGAACACAATGCCCTCTTCCTCGACCTTGCGCGCGAAGGCCTCGTTCTCCGACAGGAAGCCGTAGCCCGGGTGCACCGCCTCGGCGCCGGTCTTCTTGCACGCGGCGATGATGCGGTCGGCCTGCAGGTAGCTGTCGCGGCTGGCCGAACCGCCGATGTGCACGGCCTCGTCGGCGAGTTCGACATGGCGCGCATCCTTGTCGGCGTCGGAGTAGACGGCGACCGTGAGGATGCCCATTTTCTTTGCGGTCTTGATGACGCGGCAGGCAATCTCTCCGCGATTGGCAATGAGAACTTTCTTGAACATCTTGGTCTTTTCAGAGAGGGATATTGCCGTGCTTGCGCCACGGGTTCTCGAGCTTCTTCTCGCGCAGCATGACGAGCGAGCGGCAGATGCGCTTGCGTGTCTCGCTCGGCAGGATCACGTCGTCGATGTAGCCGCGCGTGCTGGCCACATACGGGTTGGCGAAGCGGGCCTTGTATTCGGCTTCGCGGGCGGCGAGCTTCTCGGGGTCGTTCTTGTCTTCGCGGAAGATGATCTCGACCGCGCCCTTGGCACCCATCACTGCGATCTCGGCGCGTGGCCAGGCCAGGTTGACGTCGCCGCGCAGGTGCTTCGAGGCCATCACGTCGTACGCGCCGCCGTAGGCCTTGCGCGTGATGACGGTGATCTTCGGCACGGTGCACTCGGCGTAGGCATACAGCAGCTTGGCGCCGTGCTTGATGATGCCGCCGTACTCCTGGCTGGTGCCGGGCATGAAGCCGGGCACGTCGACGAAGGTCACGACCGGGATGTTGAACGCATCGCAGAAGCGCACGAAGCGCGCCGCCTTGATCGAGCTCTTGATGTCCAGGCAGCCGGCCAGCACCAGCGGCTGGTTAGCCACGATGCCCACGCTCTGGCCTTCCATGCGCGCGAAGCCGATCACGATGTTCTTCGCGTAGTCGGGCTGCAGCTCGAAGAAGTCGCCGTCGTCGACCACCTTGGTGATCAGCTCCTTCATGTCGTAGGGCTTGTTGGGGTTCTCGGGCACCAGCGTGTCGAGCGACAGGTCGGCGCGGTCGGCCGGGTCGCCGCTCGGCCGCACGGGCGGCTTCTCGCGGTTGTTGAGCGGCAGGTAGTTGTAGAGCCGGCGCAGCATCATCAGCGCCTCGACGTCGTTCTCGAAGGCCATGTCGGCCACGCCGCTCTTGGTGGTGTGCGTGATCGCGCCGCCCAGCTCCTCGGCCGTCACGTCCTCGTGCGTCACGGTCTTCACCACCTCGGGGCCGGTGACGAACATGTAGGAGCTGTCGCGCACCATGAAGATGAAATCGGTCATGGCGGGCGAATACACCGCGCCGCCGGCGCACGGACCCATGATCATGCTGATCTGCGGCACCACGCCGGAGGCCATCACGTTGCGCTGGAACACGTCGGCATAGCCGCCGAGCGAGGCCACGCCTTCCTGGATGCGGGCGCCGCCCGAGTCGTTGAGGCCGATGACCGGTGCGCCGACCTTCATGGCCTGGTCCATCACCTTGCAGATCTTCTCGGCATGCGCTTCGCTGAGCGCGCCGCCGAACACGGTGAAGTCCTGGCTGAAGATGAAGACCAGGCGGCCGTTGATCATCCCGTAGCCGGTGACCACGCCGTCGCCCGGGATCTTGTTGTCGGCCATGCCGAAGTCGACCGAGCGGTGCTCGACGAACATGTCCCATTCCTCGAAGGTGCCGTCGTCGAGCAGCAGCTCGATGCGCTCGCGCGCCGTCAGCTTGCCCTTCTTGTGCTGCGCGTCGATGCGCTTCTGCCCCCCACCGAGGCGCGCCTGGGCCCGTCGTTGTTCAAGTTGTTCGAGGATTTCTTTCATGGCATTCGATCAGGAAGATGAATCGGAAGGGGTCTCGGAATCGGGCGCCCGCGACGCTTGCGCGGCGAGCAGCTGGCGTGCCGCGGTCGATGCGGGCAAGCGGCCCGCGGCCACCTGCACGATGGTGTCGGGCAGCAGCGCGCGCACCGCCGGGTGCTGGCGAAAGGCCTGCTTCAGGCCGGCGTCGATGCGTTCCCACATCCACGACAAGGCCTGCTTCTCGCGGCGCGTGGCGCGCCGGCCGTTGGCGCCCTGCAGTTGCTTGAACCGCATCACCGCCGCCCAGAAGGCATCGACGCCCGTGCCCAGCAGCGCGCTGAGCTGCATCACCTGCGGCTGCCAGAAACGGACTTCGGCCTCGGGCGAGCCGGGCTCGGCATGCGCGGCCTTCAGCATCTCGGCATGCGCCGGGTTGCCGTGGTGGCCGAAGAGCCGCAGCGCCGACGTGATCTGCGCCTGCGCGCGGGTGGCGGCATCGCGGTCGAGGTCGGCCTTGTTGATGACCACCAGGTCGGCGATTTCCATCACGCCCTTCTTGATGGCCTGCAGGTCGTCGCCGGCATTGGGCAGCTGCATCAGCACGAACATGTCGGTCATGCCGGCCACGGCGGTCTCGCTCTGGCCGACGCCCACCGTCTCGACGATGACGACGTCGTAGCCGGCCGCCTCGCACACCAGCATCGCCTCGCGCGTCTTCTCGGCCACACCGCCCAGCGTGCCGCTCGACGGGCTCGGTCGGATGTAGGCCTTCTCGTGCACCGACAGCCGTTCCATGCGCGTCTTGTCGCCGAGGATCGAGCCGCCAGACACGGTGGACGACGGGTCGATCGTGAGCACCGCCACGCGATGCCCCTGTTCGATCAGGAAGAGCCCGAGCGTCTCGATGAACGTGGACTTGCCTACGCCCGGCACGCCGGAGATGCCGAGGCGAAACGAATCACCGGTGCGCGGCAGCAGCGCGGTCAGCAGTTGGTCGGCCTGCAGGCGGTGATCGGGCCGCGTGGATTCGAGGAGCGTGATCGCCTTGGCGATGGCACGGCGCTGCGCCATGGGCGCAGAACCTGTCAGCGCCGCTTCGAGCGCCACCGCGACCTCCGCCACGATCAAGCCGCAGTGGCCAATGAGGCCCGAATCTGCTCCAGCACGTCCTTGGCACTCGCCGGGATCGGCGTGCCCGGCCCGTAGATGCCCTTCACGCCGGCCTCGTACAGCATCTCGTAATCGCCGCGCGGGATCACGCCGCCGACGAACACGATGATGTCGTCGGCGCCCTGCTTCTTGAGTTCTTCGATAATGGCGGGCACCAGCGTCTTGTGGCCGGCCGCGAGCGTGCTCACGCCCACCGCATGCACGTCGTTCTCGATGGCCTGGCGGGCGCATTCCTCCGGCGTCTGGAACAGCGGCCCCATGTCGACGTCGAAGCCCAGGTCGGCGAAGGCGGTGGCGACAACCTTCGCGCCGCGGTCGTGCCCGTCCTGGCCCAGCTTGGAAATCATCACGCGCGGACGGCGGCCTTGCTCCTCGGCGAAGGCGGCGATCTCGTGCTGCAGCGCTTCCCAGCCCTCGGCCGAGTCGTAGGCTGCAGCGTAGACGCCGGTGACCTTCTGCGTGTCGGCGCGGTGGCGGCCGTAGACCTTCTCCAGCGCATCGCTGATCTCGCCGACCGTGGCGCGCAGGCGCACCGCATCGATGCTCAGCGCGAGCAGATTGCCTTCGCCGCTCTCGGCAGCGGCGGTCAGCGCATCGAGTGCTGCTTGCGTGGCCGCGCTGTCGCGCGTCTCGCGAATGGCCTTGAGCTTGGCGATTTGCCCGTCGCGCACCTTCATGTTGTCGATCGACAGGCTCTCGATCGCATCCTCGGTCTTGAGCTTGTACTTGTTGACGCCGACGATCACGTCGCGGCCCGAGTCGATGCGCGCCTGCTTGTCGGCCGCGGCCGCCTCGATCTTGAGCTTGGCCCAGCCGCTGTCGACGGCCTTGGTCATGCCGCCCATCGCCTCGACCTCTTCGATGATGGTCCAGGCGGCGTCGGCCATGTCCTGCGTGAGCTTCTCCATCATGTAGCTGCCGGCCCAAGGGTCGATCACGCTGGTGATGTGGGTCTCTTCCTGGATGATGAGCTGCGTGTTGCGTGCGATGCGCGAGCTGAACTCGGTCGGCAGCGCGATGGCTTCGTCGAGCGCATTGGTGTGCAGCGACTGCGTGCCACCGAACACCGCGGCCATCGCCTCGATGGTGGTGCGCACCACGTTGTTGTACGGGTCCTGCTCGGTCAGCGACCAGCCCGAGGTCTGGCAGTGCGTGCGCAGCATCAGGCTCTTGGGGTTCTTGGGCTCGAACTCCTTCATGAGCCGGCACCACAAGAGGCGCGCGGCGCGCATCTTGGCCACTTCGAGGTAGAAGTTCATGCCGATGGCCCAGAAGAAGCTCAGGCGCCCGGCAAACACGTCCACGTCGAGTCCCTTGGCCAGCGCGGTCTTCACGTATTCCTTGCCGTCGGCCAGCGTGAAGGCCAGCTCCAGCGCCTGGTTGGCGCCGGCTTCCTGCATGTGGTAGCCGCTGATGCTGATCGAGTTGAACTTGGGCATCTTCTGCGCCGTGTACTCGATGATGTCGCCGATGATCCGCATGCTCGGCGCGGGCGGAAAGATGTAGGTGTTGCGGACCATGAACTCCTTGAGGATGTCGTTCTGGATGGTTCCGCTGAGCTGGTCCTGCGCCACGCCCTGCTCTTCGGCCGCGACCACGTAGCCCGCCAGCACCGGCAACACCGCGCCGTTCATCGTCATCGACACCGAGACCTTGTCGAGCGGGATCTGGTCGAACAGGATCTTCATGTCCTCGACCGAATCGATTGCCACGCCGGCCTTGCCGACGTCGCCGGTCACACGCGGGTGGTCGCTGTCGTAGCCGCGGTGCGTGGCCAGGTCGAACGCGACCGACACGCCCTGCCCGCCCGCGGCCAGCGCCTTGCGATAGAAGGCGTTCGATTCCTCGGCCGTCGAGAATCCCGCGTACTGGCGGATGGTCCAGGGGCGCACCGCGTACATCGTGGCCTGCGGGCCGCGCAGGTAGGGCTCGAAACCAGGGAGCGTGTCGGTGTACTTCAGGCCTTGCAGGTCGGCCGCGGTGTAGAGCGGCTTGACGGTGATGCCGTCGGGCGTGCGCCAGTTCAGCGCCTCGAGGTTGCCGCCGGGCGCGGACTTGGCCGCGGCCTTCGTCCAGGCGGCGAGGTCGGCGGTTTTGAAGGTCGGTTCGGGAGTGCTCATGGCTTCGCGGACGCGGTGGTCCGCGCTCGTCTCGGTAATGGTTTAGCCGAGTCTAACCATCCGTAATTATTAATTCAAACGAAATTTCTGCGGTACATTCGCGCCATGTCCGCCGCAACCCTCACGCCTCGCGCCCTCTATGAGGAGGTGGCCGAACTGCTGCGCCAGCGCATCTTCAGCCGCGAACTCGAGCCGGGCGGCTGGATCGACGAGATGAAGATCGCGGAGGAATACGGCATCAGCCGCACGCCCCTACGCGAGGCGCTGAAGGTGCTGGCCGCCGAAGGCCTGGTGACGATGAAGGTGCGGCGTGGCGCCTATGTGACCGAGGTGTCGCAGCAGGACCTGGCGGACGTCTACCACCTGCTCTCGCTGCTGGAGGCCGACGCGGCCGGTGTGGTGGCCGAGCGCGCGACCGAGGCCCAGTTGCACACCCTGCAGGTGCTGCATGCCGAACTGGAAGCCGCCGCCCTTCCGGGCCAGGTCGACCGCGAGCACTTCTTCGCCATCAACGAGCGTTTTCACATGCAGCTGCTCGCCATCGCCAACAACCGCTGGCGCGACCAGATGGTGGCCGACCTGCGCAAGGTGATGAAGCTCAACCGCCACAACTCGCTGCTCAAGTCGGGGCGCATCGACGAATCGCTGCGGGAACACCGCGCGCTGATGGCGGCGATTCTGGCGCGGGACCCTGCGGCCGCGATGCTCCGCATGCGCGAGCATTTCAGCAACGGGCTCGAAGCGGCAGCCTGAGCGCTGCGCCGCCGTTTCGCCCCATTGTTGGGGGTGGTCGCCCCATCCGGCGCCGACATGGTGCGCGGCATGCCCGCACGGCACCGATTTCCTCGTCCCTCGGCCCAAATCGCCGGGCACAGTTCGTGCGTGACATGAGCTGACCGCCGCCGCAGTGCCGCTGCGGCGGTCATCGCCTCCGCCAACGACGGCGGAACCCGAGCCTCGCCGACGCGTTCGTCCGCCCGGCACTCGGTTGTTCCAACCCGATTTCGTTCCGCATCTCGCGGGGGCCTCTGGCTGTGTCACCTCCTTCGTGATGCACCCACTGCACGGCACCCACGGGCCGGACGTGCAGGAGTCAACATGAAGATCATCGTCGTCGGCCATGGCATGGTGGGCCACAAGTTTCTCGAAGAACTCGAGCAGCAGGGGCTTTCGCATGCCGAAGTCACCGTGCTGTGCGAGGAGCCTCGCGCCGCGTACGACCGCGTCCATCTCTCCGAGTTCTTCGCCGGCAAGACCGCCGACGACCTCTCGCTGGTGGCCCCCGGCTTCTTCGAACGCAGCGGCTTCTCGCTGCGCCTGGCCGCGCGCGCCGCCGCAATCGAGCGGCGCAACAACACCGTGACCACGCTCGACGGCGAGGTGCTGCCGTACGACAAGCTGGTGCTCGCGACCGGCTCGTCGCCCTTCGTGCCGCCGGTGCCGGGCCGCGACCGACCGCATACCTTCGTCTACCGCACCATCGACGACCTGGAGGGCATGAAGGCCAGTGGCGCGCATTCCAAGACCGGCGTCGTGATCGGCGGCGGCCTGCTCGGGCTCGAATGCGCCAAGGCGCTGCGCGACCTCGGGCTGGAAACGCATGTCGTCGAGTTCGCGCCGCGCCTGATGGCGGTGCAGGTCGACGACGGCGGCGGCCGCGTGCTGCGCGCCAAGATCGAGGCGCTGGGCGTGCAGGTGCACACCGGCCGCAACACGGTGGACATCACCGACGGCGCCACGGCGCGCCACCGCATGGTGTTCGCCGACGGCACCTGGCTGGAGACCGACATGATCGTCTTCTCCGCCGGCATCCGGCCGCGTGACGAACTCGCCCGGCAGAGCCTGCTGGCCCTCGGCGCGCGCGGCGGCATCGCCATCGACACCCACTGCCGCACCAGCGACCACGACGTCTACGCGATCGGCGAGTGCGCGTCGTGGAACGAGCAGACTTTCGGCTTGGTGGCACCGGGCTACGAGATGGCGCGTGTGGCGGCCCGGCATGTGGCCGGCGACGCGAATGCCGCCTTCGCCGGTGCCGACATGAGCACCAAGCTCAAGCTGATGGGCGTCGACGTGGCCAGCATCGGCGACGCACACGGCAAGACGCCGAACAGCCGCAACTACCAGTACATCGACGAGCGCAAGCAGGTCTACAAGAAGATCGTGGTGAGCGAAGACGGCAAGGCGCTGCTCGGTGCCGTGCTGGTGGGCAACGCCGACGAGTACGGCACGCTGCTACAGATGGCGCTCAACGGCATTGCGCTGCCGGCCGAGCCGGAGTTCCTGATCCTGCCGTCGAGCGACGGCCAAGCCAAGCCGGGCCTGGGCGTGGAGGCGCTGCCCGAGACCGCGCAGATCTGCTCGTGCAACAACGTGAGCAAGGCGCAAATCGGCGCGGCCGTCGACGGCGGCGCCTGCACCATCGCCGAGATCAAGGCCTGCACCAAGGCCGGCGCCACCTGCGGCGGTTGCGTGCCGCTGGTCACGCAGGTGATGAAGTTCGAGATGGCCAAGCGCGGCATGGCGGTGAACAACCACCTGTGCGAACACTTCGCCTATTCACGCCAGGAGCTCTACCACCTGGTGCGCGTGGGCCAGATCAAGACCTTCGACGACCTGCTGCACAAGCACGGCCAGGGCCTGGGCTGCGACATCTGCAAGCCGGTGGCCGCCAGCGTGCTGGCCTCGGTCTGGAACGAGTTCGTGCTCAAGCCGCAGCTGGCCAGCCTGCAGGACAGCAACGACTACTTCCTCGGCAATATCCAGAAGGACGGCACCTACTCTGTGGTGCCGCGCATGCCCGGCGGCGAGGTCACGCCCGACGGCCTCATCGCCGTGGGCCAGGTGGCCAAGAAATACGGCCTGTACACCAAGGTCACGGGCGGTGCGCGGGTGGACATGTTCGGTGCGCGCGTCGACCAGTTGCCGCTGATCTGGGAAGAACTCATCGCCGCCGGCTTCGAGAGCGGCCACGCCTACGGCAAGTCGTTGCGCACCGTGAAGAGCTGCGTCGGCTCGACCTGGTGCCGCTACGGCGTGGACGATTCGGTCGGCCTGGCCGTGCAGCTGGAGAACCGCTACAAGGGCCTGCGCGCGCCGCACAAGATCAAGTTCGGCGTCTCGGGCTGCACCCGCGAATGCGCCGAGGCGCAGGGCAAGGATGTGGGCATCATCGCCACCGAGAAGGGCTGGAACCTCTACGTCTGCGGCAACGGCGGCATGAAGCCGCGCCATGCCGAACTCATCGCCAGCGACCTGACGAAGGATGCGCTCATCGCGCTGATCGACCGCTTCCTGATGTTCTACGTGCGCACGGCCGACCGCCTGCAGCGCACCAGCACCTGGCGCGACAACCTCGAAGGCGGCCTCGACTACCTGAAGGACGTGCTGATCGCCGACAGCCTGGGCCTCGGCGCCGAGCTGGAAGCCCAGATGCAGCATGTGGTCGACACCTACCAGTGCGAATGGAAGACCGCCGTGACCGACCCGACGGTGCGCCAGCGCTTCCGCACCTTCGTCAACAGCGACAAGGCCGACGAACGCATCGTCTTCATTCAGGAACGCGGGCAGATTCGCCCGGCCCGGCCCGAGGAAATCGCTGCGGCACCCGCTGAAGCCACGCCGGCCTGACCTCACAAGCGCACGCACATGAACACCGACACCCTGCACTGGACCGCCGTCTGCGCGGCCGACGACATCCTTCCGAACACCGGCGTCTGCGCATTGGTGGCCGGCCGCCATGTCGCGGTCTTCCGCGTCGGCAACGACGAGTTCCACGCCATCGACAACATCGACCCGCAGTCGGGCGCCAGCGTGCTTTCGCGCGGGCTGATCGGCAGCCTGGGCGACCGCGTCGTGGTTGCCTCGCCGCTCTACAAGAACCACTTCGACTTGCGCACCGGCGAATGCCTGGAGGCGCCGCAGAACTCGGTGCGCCCCCACGCCGTGCGCGTGGACGACGGCCGCGTGCTGGTCGCCCACGGCTGAACGCCGCCCTCCTTCTTCATTTCTTTTCTTCAGGTAATCCCATGGCCTATCTCGCACCTGCCGAATTCGTGACCAAGATGGTCGACGCCGGCGAATCCAAGCTGCTGATGTCGACCCGCGACACGCTGATCCGTTCCTACATGGCCGGCGCCATCCTCGCGCTGGCCGCGGCCTTCGCCGTCACCGTGACCGTCAACACCGGCAATGCACTGGTCGGAGCGATGCTGTTCCCGGTCGGCTTCATCATGCTGTACCTCATGGGCTTCGACCTGCTCACCGGCGTGTTCACGCTCACGCCGCTGGCCGTGTTCGACAAGCGCCCCGGCGCCACCTGGCGCGGCGTGATGCGCAACTGGAGCCTGGTGTTCTGCGGCAACTTCGCCGGTGCGCTGACGGTGGCCGTCTTCATGGCGATCATCTTCACCTTCGGCTTCAGCGAAGCGCCCAACGCCGTCGGCCAACGGCTCGGCCACATCGGCGAAGGCCGCACCGTCGGCTACTCGTCGCACGGCGCGGCCGGCATGCTGACGCTGTTCATCCGCGGCGTGATGTGCAACTGGATGGTGTCCACCGGCGTGGTCGCGGCGATGATGTCGACCACCGTGTCGGGCAAGGCCATCGGCATGTGGATGCCCATCATGGTCTTCTTCTACATGGGCTTCGAACACTCCATCGTCAACATGTTCCTGTTCCCCACCGGCCTGATGCTGGGCGGCCAGTTCACGCTGATGGACTACCTGATCTGGAACGAGATCCCGACCGTCATCGGCAACCTGGTGGGCGGCCTGACCTTCGTCGGCGCCACGCTGTATTCCACGCACTACAAGACCGGGGCCAAGCGCAAGATCGCATGAGCGGACACCTGCGGGTGACGCTGGGCCAGCATTCGCTGGCCGGCACGCAGCACGCCAACCAGGACTTCCACGGCGCCTGTCTGCCGTCGGGGCATGTGCTCGCCAGCAAGGGCATCGCGCTGGCCCTGGCCGACGGCATCAGTTCCAGCGGCGTGAGCCAGGTGGCCGCCCAGACCGCCGTGCGCGCCTTCCTCGAGGACTACTACGCGACCTCCGATGCGTGGTCCGTCCGACGCGCGGCGCAGCGCGTGCTGGCCGCCACCAACGCCTGGCTGCATGCCCAGAACATGCACGGCGACGCGCGCTTCGACCGCGATCGCGGCCAGGTCTGCACCTTCAGTGCGCTGGTCGTGAAGGGCCGCGACCTGCACCTGCTGCATGTCGGCGATGCACGCCTGTTCCGGCTGCACGCCCATGCGCTGGAGCAGTTGTCGGAAGACCACCGCGTGCGCCTCTCCTCAGCCGAGTCGTACCTGGGCCGCGCCCTGGGAACCGGCCCGAACGTCGAGATCGACTACCGCTGCTGGGAAGCCGAGCGCGGCGAGATCTACCTGCTGGCGACCGACGGCGCCTATGCGCACCTCGATGCCGAAGCCGTGCACGCAGCGCTGACTCGCCACGCCGACGACTTCGACGCGGCGGCGGCCTGGCTGGTGGCGCAGTCGCGCGAACGCGGCAGCGTCGACGACGCCACGCTGCAGCTGCTGCGGATCGACGAACTGCCCGACGCGGATGCGCGTCACCCGCAGCTCGCGCGCGACGGCCTCGCCCTGCCGCCGCCGCTGGCGCCGCGCATGGTGTTCGAGGGCTTCACCATCGTGCGCGAGCTGCAGATCAGCGCGCGCAGCCATGTGCACCTGGCCGTCGACATCGACACCCAAGAGCAGGTCGTGCTCAAGACACCGTCGACCGATCTGCGCGACGACGCCGAGGCGCTCGACCGCTTCGTGCTGGAGGAATGGGTCGCGCGCCGCATCGACAGCCCGCACGTGCTCAAAGCCTGGGCCGGCGTCCGCCCCCGCACGCACCTGTTCGTGGCGATGGAATACATCGACGGCCAGACCCTGGCGCAATGGATGGTCGACCACCCGCGGCCATCGCTCGACAGCGTGCGCGCCATCATGTCGCAGCTGGCCCGCGGCCTGCAGGCGTTGCACGGCCGCGAGATGCTGCACCAGGACCTGCGCCCCGAGAACGTGATGATCGACCGGCACGGCACGGTGAAGCTCATCGACCTGGGCACCGTGCAGGTAGCCGGGCTGGCCGAAGGCCGGCGCGACACGCACACGAACCTCGCGCCAGGCACCCTACAGTACATGGCGCCGGAGTACCTGCTGGGCCAGGGCGGCAGCCCCCGCGCCGACCTGTTCTCGCTGGCCGCCATCTCCTACCAGATGCTCGGCGGCCAACTGCCTTACGGCCTGCAGGCGGCGCGGGTTCGCGTGCCCCGCGACGTCCGCGGTCTGCGCTACGTGCCGCTGCGCCACATCCGGCCGGAACTGCCGGGGTGGCTCGATGCGGTGCTGGGCAAGGCGCTGCACCCCGATCCGGCCAAGCGGCAGGAAGCCGTGTCGGAGTTCGCGCACGACCTGCAATCCCCCGGTCCGCCCTTCCATCGGTCGCGGGCCGCGCCCCTGGTGGAGCGCGATCCGGTGCGCTTCTGGCAGTGCGCCACCGTGCTGCTGGCGCTGGCGACGCTGCTGCTGGCCGGACTGCGCGTGCTGGGTCGTTGAACCCGCGTCAGGCCGTCAGCTTGAACGTGCCGATCGCCTCCGACAGCTTCAGGACCTGATCCTTCAGGCTCTCCGTCGCCGCAGTCGACTGCTCCACCAGCGCCGCGTTCTGCTGCGTCATCTGGTCGAGCTGGGTGATGGCCTCGTTGACCTGACCCACGCCTTCGCTCTGCTCGCTGGCGGCCGTGCTGATGTGGCTGATGATCTCGGTGACGCGGCCGACCGAATCGAGAATTTCCTTCATCGTCGCACCAGCCGCATTCACCAGCTGGGTCCCGGATTCGACCTTGCCCACGCTGTCGCCGATCAGGTCCTTGATCTCCCGGGCAGCCTGGGCGCTGCGCTGCGCCAGATTGCGCACCTCGCCGGCCACCACCGCGAAGCCGCGGCCCTGTTCGCCGGCGCGCGCGGCCTCCACCGCGGCGTTCAGCGCCAGAATGTTGGTCTGGAAAGCGATGCCGTCGATCACGCCGATGATGTCGCCGATCTTGCGCGACGAACCGGCGATGGCTTCCATCGTGCTCACGACGTCGGCCACCACGGCACCACCGCGTGTGGCCACACCCGAGGCCGACAGCGCCAGCGCGTTGGCCTGACGCGCGGCGTCAGCGCTTTCACGCACGGTGGCCGTCAGTTGCTCGACGCTCGCGGCGGTCTGCTGCAGGCTGAAGGCGGTCTGTTCGGTACGCGTCGAGAGGTCGCGGTTGCCCATGGCGATCTCGGTG
Source organism: Variovorax restrictus (assembly GCF_051216715.1). NCBI lineage: Bacteria > Pseudomonadati > Pseudomonadota > Betaproteobacteria > Burkholderiales > Comamonadaceae > Variovorax > Variovorax restrictus. Next base: position 2,081,150 of record NZ_JBPJZH010000001.1, on the reverse strand, counting down.
CTGGCGGTCGTGATGGAGCCGCTCGCATCGTGCACGCTGGCGACCAGTTCGGCCAGCTTGTCCTGCATGGCCCCCATGTCGGCGACCAGCACCTGGACCTCGTCGCGGCCGTTGGCCTGCGTCGGTGCGATGCTGAGGTCGCCCGCCGCCACGCGCTCGGCCATGCGGGAGGCCTCCTGCAGCGGATGGACGATCGAGCGCGCCAGCGCCCACCCGCAGACGATGCTCACCAGCAGCCCGAGTGCGATGCCCGCGCCCAACATCGTGATGCCCTCGCGTTCGCTGCGTTGGGCGGCCGCCCGCGCCAGCTCGACCCGATCGGCCTGGTAGGCCGCCAGGTCGTCGACCGCCTTGGCGTAGCCTTCAGCCGCCGGACGCAGACGCTGGCCGATCTCGTCGCTCGACACGGCCTCGCCCGCGGCCTTGCGCTTGACCAGCCCATCGCGCACAACGCGAAATTTCTCGCCGGCCTCGTCGATCGTGGCAAACAGCTCTTTGGTTCGTTCGTTGTCGGCCAGCCCCTCCAGCGTCTTGCGCACGACCGCAGAGCGTGCCGAGGTCAGCTTTCTATCGGCGTTGACGCGGGCGACGAATCCGGCATCGTCGGTATGCATCAGGCTCTCGGCTCGCGCCGAGCTCAGCACCACGATGGCGTGCAGTTCGCGGGCCAGCAGGGCACGCTGGGCCGACGCGCCGCCCAGGTCGTTGGCGATGTCCTGCAGCTTGTCGAGCCGCCAGATGCCGATGCCGGCGGCCAGCGAAGTGACGAGCATCACCAGCCCGAAGGCCAGCGCCAGCCGGGGCGCAAGGCGCAAACGCGAGAGGAGGGAAGACATGGAGCAGGTCCTTGCAATGGGCGCGCCCGGCGGGTCCTGCAAAGTGTGGACCGATCCGGACAACGGCCCTATCAAGGGTTATCGACCATGGCGGCCGAAACTTGAGTGCGTCAGTCGGCCAGCGCCGGCTCCACCGGCCGCGCGTGCGCCAGCGCCATGACGGCATGCGGCGCCTCGCCCTTGAGGCGATGGTCGCTCCACACCTGGCGCCAGCGACGTGCGCCGGGCAGGCCGTTGCGCAGGCCCAGCATGTGGCGCGCAACGTTCGACCACGGCGTGCCATGCTCGGCCGCTTCGCGCACCATGTAGTCGCACATCTGCCGCTCGATGTCCTCGCGCGACAGCTCGCGCACCGGCTCACCGAAGAAGGCCGCATCCCACTCGGCCAGCCACCAGGGGTTGTGGTACGCCTCGCGGCCGACCATCACGCCGTCGAGCAGGCGCAACTGCTGGTGCACCTGCTCGGTCTGCGCGATGCCGCCGTTGATGGAAAAGCGCAGCGCCGGGAAGTCGTGCTTGAGCCGATGGACCAGCTCATAGCGCAGCGGCGGTACCTCGCGGTTCTGCTTGGGCGACAGGCCCTTGAGCCAGGCGTTGCGGGCGTGGACGATGAAGGTGCCGCAGCCCGCCTCGCTCACCGTGCCGACGAAGTCGCGCACGAAGTCGTAGCTCTCGGTCTTGTCGATGCCGATGCGGTGCTTGACCGTGACCGGCACGTCGACCACGTCGACCATCGCCTTGACGCAATCGGCCACCAGCTGCGGCTCGGCCATGAGGCACGCGCCAAAGGCACCGCGCTGCACGCGCTCGCTCGGGCAACCGCAATTGAGGTTGATCTCGTCGTAGCCCCAGTCCTCGCCCAGCTTCGCGCAGTGCGCCAGGTCGGCCGGTTCGCTACCGCCCAGCTGCAGCGCCACCGGATGCTCCTCGGCGTTGAAGCGCAGGTGACGCGGCACGTCGCCGTGCACCAGCGCGCCGGTCGTGACCATCTCGGTGTAGAGCAGTGCGCGGTGCGTGAGCAGGCGGTGGAAAAAGCGGCAATGGCGGTCAGTCCAATCCATCATGGGAGCGACGGACAGCCGGTCGGCGGAGTGGGCAGTGGATTGCATGGGAGCCGGCGATTTTCCCGCCTTTTGCATCGGCTGTCGGCCGCAAGGGCAGACAACCGGTCGGCGCGGTCTGCGCGTCGCCCGTCAGTCGCGCGGGCCGCCGTTGCCGAACATGCGCCGCATCGCCGCGAGCCCTGCCACCAGGGCATTGGCATAGGTGGCGTACGGGTCGGCGGAGGACTCGACCGGAAGGTAAGGCAGCGCTTCTTCCATGGCGTAGTCGGTGGCTTCCATCAGCACCCAGTAGAACTCGCCCTCTTCGAGCTCGTGCACCGTCAGCGCGATGTTTCGCAAGGGGGACATTGGCAGTGGGCGTAAGGGAGCATGAGCACCCACGCATCGTAGGCACGGCAGCGAAAAACGCCTGCGGAGAAAGTCACGGTCTATTACAAATGTCAATCGAAGCCGATCGGATGCATGTCGATGGCGACAAGAACGGGCATTTTGCACACATGACGCGCTTCTTTCTCCTACACCGTCGATCTCCGACCTCCGCTTACGCTGGCTGCGAATCAAGCCTTCCTGAACCACCGCACGGAGACTGCGCCATGAGAAACTTTTCGCTCGATCCCAGCATGACGGCCGCCATCGGCGGCGCCTTCTACCCCACGGGCCATTCCATGGTGATGTTCCCGAACCCCGACGACGCCAAGCACGTGGGCCAGCAACTGGTCGAGAAGGGATTCGGTGCCGATGCGATCTACCTGATTCCGCCGGACATCCTGCTGTCGCAGATCACACCGACCACCAGCGACGCCGACAACCCGCTGCCGAGCGCAGGCACCGAGGGCGCTACGGTCCGGGCGTACACCAAGCTGGCCCGCGACGGGCACGGGGCTTTGCTGGTGGAGACCGACGATGAAGAGAGCGCCGAGCGCCTGATGGAAGTCGTGCGCACGGTGCCGTATTCCATCGCACAGCGCTACCGGATGCTGGTTATCGAAGACCTGTAACGGGGCCGACTCAGGCCGGCGTGGCGCGGCGCACCACATCGTGCGCCATGGCCTGCGCGAGTTCGTGCTCCCCCAGGAACACGGTGACCGCCGCCTCCTGCGTGAGCATGCGGGCCTCGTCTTCGTTGTGGCTGCGGATAACGGTTTCGATCGCCGGGTTGAGCGTGCGTGCGGTCTCGATCATCTGACGTACGTTCATCGCATCGGGCGTCGCGATCACGAGAACACGCGCTCGGGCGATGTGGGCCTGGATGAGCACCGACGGCTCCGACGCGTCACCCCACACGGCGGCCACGCCTTCGGCCCGCAATGTCTCGACCAGCTCGCGGTTCTGTTCGGCCACCACGAAGGGTATCTGGTGCGCGGTGAGTGCGGCGGCGATGCGACGGCCGACGCGCCCGTAGCCCACCAGCACCACCTGCCGCGACAGGTAGCGCGCCTCAGTCGTGGCAGGCAGCTCAGCCAGCGGCTCATCGCGCGCCTCGAGCCCGCGTGCGAACGACGAATGGGCATGCAACCACTTCTGCAGCGGTGCGATGAGGCTGAACCACAGCGGATTGGTCGCGATGGAGATGAGCGCACCGGCCAAGATCAGGCTCTGGCCCTCCGCGGGCAACAGCTTCAGCGACACGCCGAGGCCCACCAGGATGAAGGAGAACTCGCCGATCTGCGCCAGGCTGGCGCTCACCGTGAGCGCCGTGTTCAGCGGGTAGCGGAAGGCCAGCACCAGCAGGCAGGCGGCGATCGACTTGCCCACCACGATGACCATCACCACCGCCAGCACCTGCAGCGGCCGGTCGATCAGCACGGCAGGGTTGAAGAGCATGCCGACCGACACGAAGAACAGCACCGCGAAAGCGTCGCGCAACGGCAATGATTCCTCGGCCGCGCGCTGACTGAATTCGGATTCACGCATCACCATGCCGGCGAAGAACGCCCCCAGCGCGAACGACACACCGAACAGCGCCGCGGACGCGAAGGCGATGCTGACGGCCGCGGCCACCACGCACAGCGTGAAGAGCTCACGTGAGTTGGTGCGCGCGACCTGCCAGAGCATCCACGGGAAGGCACGTCGACCGACCACCAGCATCAACACCACGAAGCCGCCGACCTGCAGCAGCGTGACGCCCAGCGTGGTCCAGATCTCGCTGGCGTCGGCGCCATCGGCCGAGCCGCCCAGCGTGCTGGCCAGGGGTGGCAGCAGCACGAGTACCAGCACCATGGCCAGGTCCTCGACGACCAGCCAGCCGACGGCGATACGCCCGGTGTAGGAGTCGAGCAGGCCCAGGCTTTCCAGCGCGCGCAGCAGCACCACCGTGCTGGCCACCGACAGCGCCAGCCCGAACACCAACGCCGCGCCCAGCGACCAGTCCCACCAGAGCGCCAGCGAGCCGCCCATCAGCGTGGCCACGGCGATTTGCACCAGCGCACCCGGGACGGCGATCTTTCGCACGGCCAGCAGGTCGTCGAGCGAGAAATGCAGGCCGACGCCGAACATCAACAGCATCACGCCGATCTCCGCGAGCTGCGCGGCGATCTCGGCATCGGCCACGAAGCCGGGCGTGAATGGGCCGATGATCACGCCTGCGAGCAGGTAACCGACCAGCGCCGGCAGCCGCACGCGCACCGCCAGAAAGCCGAGCACCAGCGCGAGCCCGAGGCCGGCCGCGATGGTGTTGATCAGGGAAACGCTGTGGGGCATCCGGACGGGCGCTGGGTTGAAAGAGGTGCAACTCCGGGGGTCCTGGCGCCGAAGGCGGCGGCAAGAGGCTGCCACGACTTTAGCGTCCATCGCGACGGCGCCCACCGCGCCGTCGTAAAGCCCCGTCGCCCGGCTTCGCTCACCAGAAGCCCAGCACCTTCCACCAGGTCGTGCCGACGACGGCGAAGACGAGCAGCTCGACCACGCACATCACGAACCCCACGCGCCACCACAGGCCCATCGTGACATAGCCGCTGCCGAAGATGATCGGCGACGTGCCGGTGGCGTAGTGCGTCAGGGTCATCATGATGGAGGAGCCGGCCGTCATCATGAGCATGAAGGGCACGACGTAGGCGGCCGGGATCAGCTGCGCACCGACCGCGAGGAACGCGAGCATCATCGCGCTGATGTGCGCCGTGGTGCTGGCGAACAGGTAGTGCGAGAACACGAACATCAGCACCAGGATCACGGCGATCGGCGGCCAGCCCATGCCGCTGGTGACGATGGCGGCCTTCATGCCTTCGGAGAACCAGGCGATCACGCCGACCTTGTTCAGCTGCTCGGCCAGCATCACCAGCGCGCCGAACCAGATCAGGGTGTCCCACGCGCTCTTTTCGGACAGCACGTCGTCCCAGTCGATGGTCCCCGTGATGATCAGCACGAACAGGCCGACGAAGGCGACCACCGTGGGGTCGAGCGTGAAGGCGGGGCCGAACAGCATCGCGGGGACGTTCGCCCACAGCACCAGCAGCAGGCCGAAGGTACCCAGCATGACTTTCTCGCTGGGCGTGAGCGGCCCCATCGTCGTGAGCTCGGCGCGCGCGTAGTCCACGGCGTCCGGCGTGGCCTTCAGCGCCGGCGGCGACAGCAGGTAGATCACCAGCGGCATCACGAGCAGGCAGACCAGGCCGGGCAGCAGCATGCACAGCGCCCAGGTCGTCCACGACAGGTGAAAGCTCTGGTTCGTGGCCCGGGCGACGTAGTCCACCACCAGCGGGTTGGGCGCCGTCGCCGTGAGGAACATGGCCGAGGTGATCGGGTTGGCGTGGTAGTTGACCAGCGCCAGGTAGGTGCCCACCTTGCCCTGCGTGCCCTTGGCCGGGTCCGAGTCGAAGGCGGTGGCGATGGACTTCATGATCGGGTGCACGATGCCGCCGCCGCGCGCCGTATTGCTCGGCGTGAAGGGCGCCAGGATCAGCTCGCAGAGGGTCAGGCCGTAGCCGATACCGATCGTGCGCTTGCCCAGCAGCGCGATGAAGATCAAACCGATGCGGTTGCCCAGGCCGGTCTTTTTCAGCCCGCGCGAGATCAGGATGGCGACCACGATCAGCCAGATCAGCGGGCTGGAAAAGCTGCCCAGCGCATCGGTGATCGCTCCCTTGGAGGAATTCGAGGTGACCTGCGTCAGCGAGACGATCACGATGGCCATCATCGCCATGACGCTGATCGGCATGACCTTGAGGATGATCGCCACGATGGTGGTCAGGAAGATCGCCACCAGCCGCCAGGCATCGGGCGTGAGGCCCTCGGGGCGCGGGATCAGCAGCAGGGTCAGCAGGACAGCCGTGGCGATCAGCGCAGGCACCAGTTTGAAGGGCACGGCTTCGTTGAAATAGCGCAGGGCCGCCTTGAGACGGGTGTAGATCATTCGGTTCTTTCGGGAGTGCCGCCGGGCAAGCCACGTGCGGCGCTCCGTGTCGCCAGCGAATGGGGCAATCTAGGCGCGATCGCGCGCCGACGGTTGACCGTCGTCAAGTCCCGTCCTTCGCCCAAAAGAAAACCCGCCGAAGCGGGTTGCCGAGCGGCGTGCGAGCGCGCTCAGTGCATGTGCAGGCCGCCGTTGACCGAGAAGTCGGCACCGGTCGAATAACCACCTTCGTCGGTGGCCAGCCAGGAGATGATCGAGGCGATTTCGCTCGGCTTGCCCAGGCGCTTGACCGGGATGGTGGCGATGATCTTGTCCAGCACTTCCTGGCGGATCGCGTTGACCATGTCGGTGCCGATGTAACCCGGGCTCACGGTGTTGACCGTCACGCCCTTGTTGGCCATTTCCTGCGCCAGCGCCATGGTGAAGCCGTGCATGCCCGCCTTGGCAGCGGAGTAGTTGGTCTGGCCGGCCTGGCCCTTGGCGCCGTTGACCGAGCTGATGTTGATGATGCGGCCCCAGCCCTTTTCCACCATGTCGGCCACCACCTGCTTGGTGACATTGAACATGCTGTTGAGATTGGTCTCGATCACCGCGCTCCAGTCTTCGGGCGTCATCTTGAGGAACATGCGGTCGCGCGTGATGCCGGCGTTGTTGACCAGCACGTCAATGCTGCCGTGCTCGGACTTGGCCTTGCTGAAGGCGTCGACCGTGGAATTCCAGTCGCCGACATTGCCGACGGAGGCGTGGAACTCGTACCCCTGCGCCTTCTGTTCGGCCAGCCACTTGCCGAAGTCCCGCGTCGGGCCGCAACCGGCGATGACCGTGAAGCCATCCTTGTGGAGACGTTGGCAGATGGCGGTTCCGATTCCTCCCATGCCACCGGTGACGTAGGCGACTTTCTTGCTCATGAGTGTTCCTTGGATTGGTACGAGGCCTGGACAGGCCGAATCACTGTAGCGAAGTTTCTCACGGCCTCCGGCCCAGGAAAACACTGACCCCGATGAGCAACACAACTGTCACATCTCGTTCCTACACTGCGGCATGTCTTCGATTGCCCTGAACGGGGTCGCCAAATCATGGGGCGACAGCACTGCCCTGCACGCCGTTAACCTCCAGATCGCTTCCGGGTCCTTTTGCGTGCTTCTCGGGCCTTCGGGCTGCGGAAAATCCACCACGCTGCGCATCATCGCGGGACTGGAGACCGCCACGCAAGGCCAGGTGCAGATCGATGACCGAGACGTGACAGACCTGCCACCGGCGCAGCGCGGGATCGCGATGGTGTTCCAGAACTATGCCCTGTTCCCGCACCTGAGCGTGGCCAACAACATCACGTTCGGCCTGTCGGTCCGCAAGGTGCCGGCCGCCGAAAGCGCCGAGCGGCTGCGCAACGCCGCCGCCCTGCTCGGCCTCACCGCCCTGCTCGACCGCAAACCCGGCCAGCTTTCCGGCGGCCAGCAGCAGCGCGTCGCACTTGGGCGCGCGCTGGTGGCACAGGCCAAGGTCTGCCTGATGGACGAGCCGCTGTCCAACCTCGACGCCCAGTTGCGCCAGGACATGCGCCGTGAACTGCGCGAGCTGCAGCAGAAGCTCGGTCTCACCGTCGTCTACGTCACGCACGACCAGACCGAGGCGATGAGCATGGCCGACCAGGTCGTTCTGCTGAACCAGGGGCGCGTCGAGCAGGCCGGCACGCCGCGCGCGCTGTATGCGCGACCAGCCACCACCTTCGCGGCGCGCTTTATCGGCACGCCGCCGATGAACCTGGTCGCACTCGACGCCGACGGCCGCATCGCGGGCAGCGAGGTCGCGTCCGGCGTGCAGGCCACGCAACTGGGCGTGCGCCCCGAAGCCATCACGCTCGCCGCCGACGGCATCCCCGCCGTGGTGCAGAGCGTCGAATACCTGGGCGCCGACCTGGTGCTGCGCTGCGCCGTGGGCAGCGAGGTGCTGCTGGTGCGCGCTGCCGGCGGGCACGTCGCCACGCCGGGCGAGCGCGTGCACCTGCGCTGGGCGCCCGACGAGGCCCACGGCTTCGACGCTGGTGGCCGGCGCATTCAGTGATCCAAGAACACCCATTTTTCATCCGAGGAGAGAGTTCCACCATGCGACGCAACACCTTCGTCCAGACGCTGGCCGCCACCGCCCTGCTCACCGGCCTTGCCGGTTTTGCGCAGGCGCAGGCGCCGGTCGACTTGCAGTTCTATTACCCGGTCGCCGTGGGCGGCCCGATCGCCAAGACCATCGACGGCTTCGCCGAGGGCTTCATGAAGGAGAACCCCGGCATCAAGGTCACGCCGATCTACGCCGGCACCTACCAGGAGACCATCGTCAAGGCGCTCACCGCGCACAAGTCGGGCACGCCGCCGGTCACCTCGGTGCTGCTGTCGACCGACATGTTCACGTTGATCGACGAAGACGCCATCGTGCCCTTCGACGACTTCGCCAGAACGCCGGAAGACAAGGCGTGGATGGCCAGTTTCTACAAGGCCTTCATGGCCAACAGCCAGACCGGCGGCAAGACCTGGGGCATTCCGTTCCAGCGCTCGACAGTCGTCATGTACTGGAACAAGGAGCTTTTCAAGGAAGCCGGCCTCGACCCGAACAAGGCGCCGACCACCTGGGCCGAACTGAAGGACGCCGCCACCAAGCTGACCAAGAAGGACGCGAGCGGCAAGACCACGCAGTACGGCGTGCAGATCCCGTCAAGCGGCTTCCCGTACTGGCTGTTCCAGACGCTGACCACGCCCAACGACGCGATCCTCGCCAACGCGACCGGCACGCAAGTGAAGTTCGACGACCCGAAGGTCATCGAGGCACTGCAGTTCTGGGTCGACCTGGGCAAGGCCGGCATCCACCCACCGGGCGTCGTCGAATGGGGCACCACCCCGAAGGACTTCTTCGAGAAGAAGGCCGCGATCATCTACACGACCACCGGCAACCTGACCAACATCAAGACGAACGCCAAGTTCGACTTCGGCGTCGGCATGATCCCCGGCAACAAGCGCAAGGGCTCGCCGACCGGCGGTGGCAACTTCTACATCTTCAAGAAGTCGACGCCGGCCCAGCAGGAAGCCGCCTTCAAGTTCGCCAAGTGGGTGACACAGCCCGAACGCGCGGCGCAGTGGAGCATGGAGACCGGCTACGTCGCCGTCTCGCAGGCCGCCTACGACACGCCGACGCTCAAGAAATACGGCCAGGACTTCCCCGCCGCCCTCGTGGCGCGTGACCAGCTGCCGGTGTCGGTCGCCGAGTTCTCCACGCACGACAACCAGCGCGTGACCAAGGCGCTGAACGACGGCCTGCAGGCCGCGTTGACCGGCACCAAGACGCCAGCCCAGGCGATGCAGGACGCGCAGAAGGAAGCCGACCGCATTCTCCGTAGCTACAAGTAAGCGGGTCGGCTCGAGCATGCGCGGCAGTCCTTCGCACCATCGCCAGAGCCATCCTGCCGGCCAGGCGTGGCTGCTGCTCATGCCCGCGATGCTCGTGCTGCTGGCCTTCACCCACTGGCCAGTCATCGGCACGCTGTGGCACAGCTTCCAGTCGACGCCCAAGGGCGGACGGCCGGCGGTCTGGGTGGGCATAGAGAACTACCAGGTCATGCTCGACGACCCGGTCTTCTGGAAGGCACTGACGAACAACCTGTGGTTCGCCGGTGCCACCATCCCGCTGTCGATCGGCCTGGCGCTCGTGATGGCGCTGTGGGTCAACGAACGCATCGCCGGGCGCACCTTCCTGCGCATGGCGTACTTCACGCCGACGGTGCTGCCAATGATCGCGGTGGCCAACATCTGGCTCTTCTTCTACACGCCGCAGTACGGCCTGCTCGAGCAGGTCGGCGGGGCGCTCGGCTTCGGCTCGCACAACTGGCTGGGCAGCCCGAGCACCGCGCTCGGCGCGGTCACGCTGGTGGCGGTGTGGAAGGAAGCCGGCTTCTTCATGATCTTCTACCTGGCCGCGCTGCAGTCGCTCAACCCGAGCCTGCGCGAGGCTGCCGCCATCGAGGGCGCGTCGCGCTGGTACTTCTTCCGGCGCGTGCAGTGGCCGTTGTTGATGCCGACCACGCTCTTCGTACTGATCAACTGCGTGATCAACGCCTTCCGCATGGTCGACCATCTCTTCGTGCTGACGCGCGGCGGGCCCGACAACGCGTCGACCCTGTTGCTCTACCACCTGTACGAGGTCGGCTTCAGCTTCTGGGACACCGGCTACGCGTCGGCACTCACCATGGTCATCATCGTCGTGCTGGTCGGGGCGACGCTGCTGCAGTTCTTCGTGCTGGACCGCCGGGTGCACTACCGATGATCCGCGCGCCGTCTCAACGTCTGGCCTACAACGAGCCGACGAAACTCGACACGCTGGCCGCGTGGCTGCTCGCGCTGCTGTGGGTGCTGCCGCTCATCTACACCGTGTGGACCGCTTTTCACGCGCCCGAGTACGCAGCGCGCTTCACCTGGAACGCGCCGCTCACGCTCGACAACTTCGCCCGCGCGTGGGAAGCCGCGCCGTTCGCGCGCTACTTCCTCAACACCACGCTGCTGGTCGTGATGATCCTGGCCGCGCAACTGGTGCTCAGCACGCTGGCCGCCTACGCCTTCGCGCGCTACGAATTCCGCGGTCGCGACATCGCCTTTTCGCTGGTGCTGGTGCAGCTCACGGTGATGCCCGACCTCCTGCTGGTCGAGAACTACCGCACCATGGCGAACCTCGGCCTGGTCGACAGCCTGTTCGCCATCGGCCTGCCCTACTTCGCGTCGGCGCTCGCCATCTTCCTGTTGCGCCAGACCTTCCTCGGCATCCCGAAGGAGCTCGACGAAGCCGCGCGCATGGAAGGCGCCAGCGCCCTGCAGACGCTGTGGCGCGTGTACGTGCCGCTGGCCCGGCCGATCTACGTCGCCTTCGGCCTGGTGTCGGTGAGCTATCACTGGAACAACTTCCTCTGGCCGCTGATCGTGACCAACAGCGTGCACGCGCGACCGCTCACCGTCGGGCTGCAGGTGTTCTCGTCGGTCGACCAGGGCATCGACTGGTCGATCATCACCGCGGCCACGCTGATGACCTCGGCACCGCTGCTGATCGCCTTCCTGCTGTTCCAGCGGCAGTTCGTCCAGAGCTTCATGCGCGCAGGGATCAAATGAAACTCGTGACCTGGAACACCCAGTGGTGCCGCGGCCTCGACGGCACCGTGAGCGTGCAGCGCATCGTCGACGGTGCGCGCGCCCTGGCCGACTTCGACGTGCTGTGCCTGCAGGAGATCGCGCAGGGCTACGCCGACATGCCGGGCAACCCCGGCGACCAGCCGGCCGAGCTGAAGGCGCTGCTGCCCGGCTACCAGCTCTTCTTCGGCGCCGCCGTCGACGAGTTCGACGCCGACGGTCGCCGCATGCGCTTCGGCAACCTGATCGCCACGCGGCTGCCGGTGACGCAGGTGCAGCACCACGCGCTGCCCTGGCCGGCCGATGGCGGCGTGCGCAGCATGCCGCGCATGTGCACGGTGGTGACAGTGCAGAGCCCGGCGCTCGGCGCGGTGCGGGTGATGACCACGCACCTCGAGTACTACGCCAAGACCCAGCGCATGGCCCAGGCCCGCGCGCTGCGCGAACTGCACATCGAGGCCTGCGGGCACGCGGCCGCACCGCCGCTCGACGACGACAGCCGCTCACCCTTCCAGACCAAGGTGCACACGCCCCACGCGATCCTGTGCGGCGACTTCAACCTGGGGCCGACCGAGCCCGAGTACGGCGCGATCCAGCAACCCTTCGTCACCGACCGCGCGAGCCACCTGCTCGACGCCTGGCGCGCCCGCCACGGTGACACGCCGCACGCGCCCACCTTTCGCCTGTTCGACCGCACCTACGGCCCGGAGCCGGTGGCGTGCGACTTCGTCTTCGTGAGCGATGGCCTGGCGTCGCAGGTGCGCCGCGTCGAGGTCGACCTGCAGACGCAGGCGTCGGACCACCAACCCGTGGTGGTGGCGTTCGGTCGCGACTAGGGCAGCAGCACGATGGCGCCCGTCGTGGCACGCCCTTCGGCCGCGCGGTGGGCATCCGCCACCTGCGCAAGCGCAAAGCGGGCACCGATCGTCGCGCGGATAGCGCCTTGCGCCATCGCCTCGAACACGTCCGCCGCGTTCGCGCGAAAAGTCGCCGGGTCCGCGTTGTGCGGAAAGACGGAAGGCCGCGTGAGGAACAGACAGCCCTTCTTGTTCAGCAGCTCCGGCTGAATCTCCGGTGCAGGCCCCGACGCCGCACCGAACAACACGACCAGCCCGAAGGGCGCGGTGCAGTCCAGCGAGCCGAGGAAGGTGTGCCGGGCGACCGAGTCGTACACCACGCGGGCCTTGCGTCCCCCGGTCGCCTCGATCACCTGCGCCACCCAGTCGGGTTGCGAATAGTCGACCGCCACGTCGCACCCCGCGGCGCGCGCCACCTCGCATTTGGCGGCCGAGCCGGCGGTGCCGATCACCGTCGCGCCCAGCGCCTTGGCCCAGCTGCTCAGGATCTGGCCCACACCACCGGCCGCTGCATGCACGACGACGATGTCGCCGGGCTGCACCGCGTGCGTCTTCTTCACCAGGTACTGCGCCGTCATCGCCTTGAAGAACACCGCGGCGGCGTCTTCGTCGGAGATGCCGTCCGGGATCTTCACCAACTTCGTGGCCGGCACGTTGCGCCGGTCGGCATAGGCGCCGATGCCGGCGTTCATGGCGACGACGTGGTCGCCGATCGCCAGCTCGGTCACGCCCTCGCCCAGCGCCTCCACCACGCCCGCGGCCTCGTGGCCCAGGCCGGTGGGCGCGGGCAGCGGCACCTTGCCGCTGCGCTGCGCGATGTCGAGGTAGTTGAAGCCGACGGCGGTCTGGCGCAACTGCACCTCGCCGGCCGCGGGTGCGGGCAGTTCGATCGTTTCGAGACGCATGACGTCGGGGCCGCCGAACTCGGCGAGGCGGATGGCGTGGGCAAGGGTCATGCGATCGAATATAGGCTCACTCCGCCTGCACGCCCGAGGCCTTGATGACCTTGCCCCACTTGGCGGTCTCTGCCGTCAGCAGCGTACGCAGCGATTCCGGCGTGACCTTGTCCATCGGCACGATCTCCGAGCTGAGTTCGGCGATGCGCGCCTTCACCGCGTCGTCCTGCAGCGCGGCACGCAGCGCGACGTTGAGCTTCGCGGTGACATCGGGGGGCGTGCCCTTGGGCGCATAGACGCCATGCCACACCTTCACGTCGAAGCCCTTCAGCCCCTGTTCGTCGAGCGTCGGAATGGTCGGCATCGACGCCAGCCGCTGGGGCGTGGTCACGCCGAACACCTTGACCCGCGTGCCGTCCTTGATGACCGGCGCGGTCTGCGTGGTCTGGTCGCACAGCAAGTCGACCTGCCCGCCCATCAGGTCGTTGAGAGCCGGGCCGGCGCCCTTGTACGGCACGGTCGTGAGGTCGACGCCGATCTGGTTCGCGAACAGCAGCCCGCACAGCTGCGACACCGCGCCGATGCCCGCATTGGCCAGCGACACCTTGTCCTTGTTGGCCTTCACGTAACTCAGCAGTTCCTGGAAGTTGTTCGCCGGAAAGTCCTTGCGCGACAGCAGCGTCATCGGCACGTCGAGCACCTGGCCGATGTACTCGAAGTCCTTCAGCGGGTCGAAGGACAGCTTCTTGTAGAGGGCCGGCGCGGTCGCCATGCCCATGTGGTGGATCAGGATGGTGTAGCCGTTGGGCGCCGCGCGCGCGACCCGTGCCGGCGCGATGGTGCCGCCCGCACCGACCGTGTTCTCGACGACCACGGTCTGGCCGAGCGATTTGCCCATGGGGATGGCGAGCATGCGTGCCACCACGTCGGTCGGGCCGCCGGCCGAATACGGCACCACCAGGATGACGGGCTTGTCGGGAAAGGCGGCCTGGGCCAGGACGGGTGCGTGCAGTGGCAGCAGGGCCGCGCCGAATGCGATGCCCAGCCATGTCTTGATCTTCGATGTCATGTTGTCTCCGGATGGTTTTGGTGAGGGAAAGGACAAACTCAGGTGATCGGTGCGTTGTCGTTCAGCCGGTGCGAACCTCCTGCGCCAGCAGGCGTTCGGCGAGCTTGACGACCGGCCCGTCGACCATGCGGCCGTCGACATTGACGACACCGCCGCCGGCCGCACAAACGGCATCGCGCACGCGGCGTGCCCAGGCCAGTTCGTCGGCGCCCGGCGTGAAGGCGGCGGCCACGCCGGCGACCTGATCGGGGTGGATGCACAGCTTGGCGCCGAAGCCGCCGCGGCGCGCACGCGAGGCCTCGGCCGTGAGCCGTGCGGTGTCGCGCCAGTCGGCCGTGACGCCATCGACCGGCGGCGCCAGCCCGGCACGGCGCGATGCCAGCACCAGTGCGAGCCGCACCGGCACCAGCTCGGCTTCGTCGGGCCCGCAGGCCATGCCGGCATCGGCCTGGAAATCGAGATGGCCGAACACCAGTCGCAGCACCTGCGGCGACGCGGCCAGGGCATCGACGGCATCGAGCCCCGCCACCGATTCGATCAGCGGCAGCAGCGCGGTGGCCGGCCCGACGGCCTGGGCCAGCGCCGTGAGGTCGGTGGCGCGCTCCGCCTTGGGCAGCACCACGCCGACGAGCAGGCGCTGCGCAGCGAGCCGTGCGACCAGCGCGCAATCGTCCGCGTGCCACGGCGTGTCGGATGCGTTCACGCGCACCAGCAGGCGGCCGTGCGCGTCGCTCGGCAACGTGGCGAAGCCCTCCGCGATCTGCGTGCGGGCCGTGTCCTTGCGATCCGGCGCCACCGCGTCTTCGAGGTCGACGATCACGGCGCACGCGCCGCTCGCCAGCGCGCGCGTGTAGCGCTCCGGCCGGTCGCCCGGCACGAAGAGGAAGGCGCGGGCCAGGGCCAGCGGCGAGGTTGCGCTGCTCATGCTTTCGCACCCAGCAGCGGCCCGACCTTCGCCGAATCGGCCACGCGCCACAGCACCCCGATGGCGTCGCGCATCTCTGGCTCGCTCGCGCCACCGCTGAAGGCCGCGAGGCGCAGTGCCTTGGCGGTGATCTCGTCGCGGCTGAGCGTGTTGCCCGGGTCGCCCTTCGGCTCGTCCACGCGGCCTTCGAGCACGCGGCCGTCGCGCGTGCGCACCGTCACCTTGCCGATCCAGCGGCGCGGGTAGGCGGCATCGACCTCGGTGTCGAGCGCCATGCGCACCCGGTCGCGGAAGGCGCGGGTCGCGTCGTCGCGAAAGTGCGTGTCGAACTCGGCGAGCCCGGCCTGGCCGAAGCGCGCGACCAGGGCCAGCACCGTGCCCATCGAGAACTTCGACTGGTGCACCGTCGCCGGGTCGACCACCGGCCCCAGCACGTCGATCGCGCCCTGGTGCACATGCGTCTGCACATCGGCGATGTCGTCGGCGCGCAGGTCGTGCGCCTGCATCACCGCCAGCAAGGCATCGGCGGCCGGGTGCGTGTGGCGGCACGAGGCGTGGTACTTGAACGAGGTCTCGGCCAGCGCCCAGCGGGTGCCCAGGCCGTCGAGCAAGCGCGACGCATCGGCATCGTTCGACATGCCCGCCGCCATGCCTTGCGGCCCTTCGAGGATCTGCTGCGCGCCGGTGAAGCCGTCGCGCGCCAGGCTCGCGGCCATCAGGCCGGCCGCGGCGGCATGTGCGGTGTGTAGCTGCTTCGAATCGGCGGCGGTGCGCAGGAACTCCCACAGGCCCGCGGCCTGCGTGCCGGCCGAGCCGAAGGCGTGCTGCATGCGCGCCGCGTCGAGCCCCAGCAGGTGGCCTGCGGTGGCCGCTGCGGCCAGCGTGCCGGCGGTGCCCGTGGTGTGGAAGACCTTGTAGTGCGAACGCCCGAGGAACTCGCCCACGCGGATGCCGACCTCGTAGCCGGCCACCGCGGCAGTCAGCAGTTGCCGGCCGCTCGCGCCCAGCGCCTGTGCCCAGGCGAGCGCCACCGGGAACACCACCGTGGCCGGGTGGAACACCGAGCCGTTGTGCACGTCGTCCTGCTCGGCCACGTGCGAGGCGGCGGCGTTCACCATCGCTGCGAAGTACGGGCTGCTGCGGCCGCGGCCAACCAGCACCTCGCTTGCACCCTCGGCCGGGCCCATGGCGCGCGCGAAGGCAGCGATGGTTTCGACGGGGCGTGCGCCATGGCCAGCGACGGCCGAGCCGAACCAGTCGACCAGCAGGTCTTCGGCCCTGCGCACGACGGGCGTGGGGATGTCGTCGAAGCGAAGTTCGGCGGCGAATCGGGCGAGCGATGCGGTCGTCATCAGATCGCCTCCGCCGCGCGCAATGTCGCGATGTCGGCCGCACTGCGGCCCAGCGACTGCAGGATCGCCTCGGTGTGCTCGCCCACTGCCGGGATCGGGTCCATGCGGTAGTCGAAGGCGCTCTGCCGGCCCGGTGGCAGCAGCGCCGGGATGGCGCCCGCCGGCGAGCCCACGTCGCGCCAGCGCTCGCGCGCCTGCAGCTGCGGGTGCGCCCACAGGCCGGCCATGTCGTTCATGCGGGCGTTGGCGATCTGCGCGGCGTCCAGGCGCTCCAGCACCTGCGCGCTGCTCATGGTCGAGAAGGTCTCGAGGATGATGGCCTTGAGCGCATCACGGTGTTCGTTGCGCTTCGCGTTGGCGTCGAAGCGCGGGTCGCTCGCCAGCGCCGGCTGCAGCAACACCTTCTCGCAGAACACGCGCCACTCGCGTTCGTTCTGCAGGCCGAGCATCACGGTGCCGCCGTCGCCCGCCACGAAGGGGCCGTAGGGGTAGATGGTCGCGTGCGATGCGGCGCTGCGCGGCGGCGGCGTCGCACCCTGGTAGGCGTAGTACATCGGAAAGCCCATCCACTCGGCGAGCGACTCCAGCATCGACACATCGATGTGCGAGCCTTGGCCTGTCTTGCCCCGCTGCAGCAGCGCGGCCATCACGCCGGTGTACGCGTACATACCGGCGGCGATGTCGGCGATTGAGTTGCCCGACTTGCAGGGCTCGTCGGGCGTGCCGGTGACCGAGAGGAAACCGGCCTCGCTCTGGATCAGCAGGTCGTAGGCCTTCTTGTCCCGGTACGGCCCGTCGCCGCCGTAGCCCGAGATGTCGCAGACGATGAGCGACGGATGCTTCGCCTGCAGCGTCTCGTAGCCCAGGCCCATGCGCGCCGCGGCGCCCGGTGCAAGGTTCTGCACCAGCACGTCGGCACCGGCGATCAGCTCCTGCAGCACGGCCAGTGCGGCCGGCTGCTTGAGGTCGAGCGTGAGGCTCTCCTTCGAGCGGTTGACCCAGACGAAGTGCGAGGCCTCGCCGTCCACACGCTGGTCGTAGGCGCGCGCGAAGTCGCCGACGCCGGGGCGCTCGACCTTGATGACGCGTGCGCCCAGGTCGGCGAGCTGGCGGGTGCAGAACGGCGCCGCGATGGCGTGTTCGAGCGAGATGACGGTGATGCCGTCCAGAGGTCGTGTCATGGTGTGGCGATCAGAAGGACCTTGGCAGGCCCAGCAAATGCTCGGCCACGTAGGAATGGATCAGGTTGGTCGAGATCGGCGCCACCTGGTAGAGCCGCGTCTCGCGGAACTTGCGCTCGACGTCGTATTCGCAGGCGAAGCCGAAACCGCCGTGCGTCTGCAGGCAGGTGTTGGCGGCCTCCCAGCTGGCCTTGGCCGCGAGGTACTTGGCCATGTTGGCTTCGGCGCCGCAGGGCTGGCCGGCATCGAAAAGCGCGCAGGCCTTCCAGCGCATCAGGTTGGCCGCTTCGGTCTCGATGTAGTCGGCGGCGATGGGAAATTGCACACCCTGGTTCTGGCCGATGGGCCGACCGAAGACCTGCCGGTCGCTCGCATAGCGGCGTGCGCGGTCGACGAACCAGTAGGCGTCGCCGATGCACTCGGCCGCGATCAGCGTGCGCTCGGCGTTGAGCCCGTCGAGGATGTACTTGAAGCCCTGGCCCTCTTCGCCGATCAGGTTCTCCACCGGGATCTCGAGGTTGTCGAAGAACACCTCGTTGGTCTCGTGGTTCACCATATTCTGGATCGGACGCACCGTCATGCCATGACCAATCGCATCCTTCAGGTCGACGATGAAGATCGACATGCCCTCCGACTTTTTCTTCACGTCAGCCAGCGGCGTGGTGCGCGCCAGCAGGATCATCAGGTCGGAATGCTGGATGCGAGAGATCCACACCTTCTGGCCGTTGACCACGTAGCGGTCGCCCTTGCGCACCGCGGTGGTCTTGAGCTGCGTGGTGTCGGTGCCGGTGGTCGGCTCGGTCACGGCCATCGACTGCAGTCGCAGTTCGCCGGTCGCCATCTTCGGCAGGTACTGGCGCTTCTGCGCCTCGCTGCCATGGCGCAGCAACGTGCCCATGTTGTACATCTGGCCGTGGCAGGAGCCCGCGTTGCCGCCGGAGAAGTTGATCTCTTCCATGATCACCGAGGCCTCGGTCAGCCCGAGGCCGGAGCCGCCGTAGTCGGCCGGGATCAGCGCGGCCAGCCAGCCGGCCTGCGTGAGTGCGTCGACGAAGGCTTCGGGGTAGCCGCGCTCGTGGTCGACCTTCTGCCAGTAGGCGGCATCGAAGCTGCCGCACAGCGCGCGCAGTGCTTCGCGCATCTCCTGGTGGCCGTCGGGGGTGGGGATCTGTGTCTTCATCGGTCGGTGTCCGTCTTTTCAATGGTGCATAGCGCAGTGCGCCAGCCGCAGCCGATGGAAACCGGCGCGCCCGGATGCCAGGGCACCTGCGGAACTGGCTTTGCCAGGCCGCTGGGTGCGCCCCCTTGAGGGGGAAGCGCCGCAGGCGCATCGGGGGTGTGGTCCATCTAAACCAGGGTGGCGGTCGCCTGCATGGTCAGCCAGCCGTCGGCGTCTTCGCCCCACAGGCTGAAGACTCGGCCGTCGGCATCGGGGCGGCCGTGCACCCGGAAAGGCGCGATGTCAAAGGTCGGCCGCACGGCGCGGAATTCGAAGCGCGACAGCGTCGCGTCGGGCCGCTCGCGGCGCAGCAGGTCGACCAGCAGCGTCGCGATCAGCGGGCCGTGCACGATCAGGCCGGGGTAGCCCTCGACCTCCGTGACATAGCGGCGGTCGTAGTGGATGCGGTGGCCATTGAAGGTGAGCGCCGAGTAGCGGAACAGCAGCACGTCGTCGGGCACGAGCGTGCGGCTGAAGGTCGCGTCCGTGGGGGCCGGTGTCGGCGCGGGGGCGGCCTCGCCGGGCGCGGCGGCGGCGCGGTAGACGATGTCGTGCTCCTCGGTCAGCGCCAGGCCGCGTGCGTTGTGCACCTCGTGCCGCACCCCCACGAACACCAGCTCGCCGCTGCGGCCGGTCTTGTGCGTGACCGAGGCGATGGTCGACACGCGCTGGGTCGCATCGCCGACGCGCAGCGGGTTGCCCGCCTCCCACTTCAGCCGACCGCCCGCCCACATGCGGCGCGGCAGCGGTACTGGCGGCAGAAAGCCGCCGCGCTTCGCATGGCCGTCCGCACCGATCTCCGACTGGCGGTGGTGCGGCAGGAAGTAGAGCCAATGCCAGAGCTCCGGCAACCGCGTGCCGGCCGCGGGTGCCGCATCGTCGCGGTCGAGCGTGGCCGACAGCGAACGCACGGGGGCGGCGGTGATGTCGTCGTGCAGCGTCTCGCTGCGGCCTTGCCACGCCTGCAGCGCGGCGACGTCGTCGGGCGTCAACAAGGCCATCAGTCCACCGCCGCGCCGGACGACTTGACGATGCGCGCCCATTTCGCGAGGTCGGTCTGCAGCAGCGCCGCGAACTGCTCGGGCGTGGTCGGCGCCGCGATCTCGACGCCCTGCTGCTCGAGCTTGTCGCGCAGGTCGGGCATGGCGAGCGCCTTGCGCGTACCGTCCTGCAACGTGGTCTGCACGTCGGCCGGCAGCCCGACGGGCGCGAACAGGCCAATCCACAGCGTGCCGTTGTAGCCCGGCACCGATTCGGCGATGGCCGGCACGTCGGGCAACGATGGCGAACGCTTCTCGCCGCTGACGGCCAGCGCGCGCAACTTGCCGCTCTTGATGTGCGGCAGCGCCGACGGCAGGCTCGCGAACACGATCGGCAACTGGCCGCCGAGCACGTCGTTGATGGCCGGTGCCACGCCCTTGTAAGGCACGTGCTGCAACTGGATGCCGGCCATGTTGTTGAGCATCTCGCCCAGCAGGTGGTTGAGCGTGCCGTTGCCGGCCGAAGCGTATTGGTAGTTGGCGTCCTTGCGCTTGGCCAGCGCGAGGAACTCGGCCATCGTCTTCGCCGGGAACGCCGGGTTGACCAGCAGCACGTTGGGCACCGCCCCGATCAGGCCGACGGGCCGGAAGTCCTTCACCGGGTCGAAGCCTGGGTTCTTGTAGAGCGCCGGGTTGATGGCCTGGCTGCTGCTGATCGTCATGAGCAGCGTGTAGCCGTCTTTTGGCGCCTTGGCCACCAGTTGCGTGCCGATGTTGCCGCCCGCACCGGGCCGGTTGTCGACCACCACGCTGGCGTTCATCACCTCGCCCAGCTTCTGGCCGACCAGCCGACCGACGATGTCGTTGGTGCCGCCGGCGGCCTGCGGCACGACCAGCGTCACGGGGCGCGACGGATAGGCGGCCTGGGCCATGGCCGGGGTCGCTTGAAGCAGGCTGGCGCTGACGGCCAGACCCAGCGCGAGGGCGCGAAGTTGCATGGTTCTTGTCTCCTTGTGCTTCGCATGGTCGCCGGTGCAATGGCGCCGCGCAATCTGCGAATTCGGAACCGAGTCTTCGGGGAAACCGAACGCTCGTCTACGATGCCGCATGCACTTCGACCTGAACGACCTGCGCCTCTTCGTTGCCACGGCCGAGCTGGGCAACCTCACGCGCGCCGCCGAACGACAGCACCTGTCGCTGGCCGCGGCGAGCGCGCGCATCAAAGCGCTGGAGGCGCAATGCGGCCTGCCGCTGCTCACGCGGGAGGCGCGTGGCGTCAGGCTGCTGCCGCAGGGCGAAGCCTTTTTGCACCACGCGCGGCTGATGCTCAACCAGACCGATCGCCTGCGCGACGAGCTGCTGGCCTACGGCGGCGGATTGCGCGGCCATCTGCGGGTGTTCGCCAACACCACGGCGGTGACCGATTTCCTGCCCGAACTGCTGCCCGCCTTCCTCGCGGCCCATCCGCGTATCAACGTCGACCTTCAGGAAAAACCGAATGCTCAGATCCCGCGCGGCGTGCTGGAGGGACGGGCCGACATCGGCATCGTGGCCGGCGATGTGGACACCCTCGGCCTCGAGGCGATCCACTTCAGCACCGACCGCCTGGTACTCGCGACCTCGCGCAAGCACCGCTTCGCCCGGCGCCGGCGCATCGCCTTCGCCGAGACGCTGGACGAAGACGCCGTCGGCATGCAGCAGGGCAGCACGCTGCACGCCTTCCTGGCACAGATCACCGAACACCTCGGCCGGCGCCAGAAGCTGCGCATTCAGCTGGCCAGCTTCGACGCCATGTGCCGGATGATCGGCAGCGGCGTCGGCATCGGCGTGGTGCCCGAATCCGCCGTGCGCCGCAACCAGCAGAGCATGCAGCTATCGCTCATCGAGCTGAGCGACGCGTGGAGCGTGCGCGAGCGCTACCTGCTGATGCGCGACCGGGCGAGCTTGCCGGTCTACGCGGCTGCGCTGGTCGAGGCGCTGTGTGCGCACTATGGGCAGCCGGTTGCGCCGCTCACGAGCGCCTGAGCGCATGGCGACCGCGGGGCCGGTCGCCGTATCACTTCGCCGCGACCGCCGCCCCGCCCTCCCCCTTCAACACCGCCACCTGCCGCGCATGGTGCTGCTCGATGCGCTGGAGCCGCGCCTGCTTCGCGGCGTCGCTCACCCAGGCGGCGTTCATGGCGCGCTGCCAGGCCAGGCGGTAGTCCAGCTCGGCCGCAGGCAGCAGGGCGCTGTCGTCCTTGGGCTCATAGCCGAGCGACATGCGCAGCGACTGGAGCACGGCGCGCTCCGCGTCACCCCGGGGTCCGCCCGCCTGGCCGTAGCCCGCCAAAAAGGCCTGCAGCCGCCGGTAGAGTTCCGGCGGGGCGTCGCGCCGCAACACGATCTGCGCCGGCGGCGTGGGGGCCGACGTCCAGATCACTTGCAAGCGTGCGGCCTCGACCGGGAACTGCTCGCGGAAGCGCTCCAGGTCGGTGGTGTTGTTGGTCGCGACGTCGGCGTCGCCGTTCGCGACCGCCAGGGCCGTGGCCTGGTGCGTGTCGACCAGTTCGCTGCGGAATGCGGTCTCGATGGCGATGCGGTTCGGCAGGAACAGCTCCACCTGCGGCACGATGAAGCCCGACACCGACCGGCTGTCGCCCCGCGCAAGTCGCCAGCGGCCGGGGGTGGCCAGCAGGTCGGCCAGGGTGCCGAGCGTGCCGCCTCGGCGGACCAGCAGCACCGCGCGCTGTTCGGCGTTCCCCGCGTGGCGGCGCACCTCGACGAGCACGCGCATGCGCCGCTCGGTGACCGCGTCGAGCGCCATCTTGGCGGTGAGCAAGGCGATGTCGACCTGGTCGCGCTCGAGCGCCTGGTCGAGCGATTCGTACGAGGTCACCGACAGCCCCGCGACCGGTCGGCCGATGGCGCGCGCCATGTCGGCCAGCAGCGGCGCCCAGCGGTCGCGCGACTCGACGGCGCCGCCGAAAGGCAGGATGCCGAAGCGCAGCGTCGACGACGGCATGCGCCGGCGCGTGCTGGTCTGCGCCCAGGCGGCGGCACCCCCCCATGCCAACGGCAGCACGGCGGCACATTGCCGCAGCAACAGGCGTCGAGAACCGCTAGCGCGCGACGCTGGCCCGCTAGCGCTCGGCAAGCAAGGCTTCTCGCTGCTCTGCATAGCTGCCCTCGATGCGCTGCAGACGCGCCTGCCTCGCCGCGTCGTTCACCCACTGCGCCGTGTTGGCGTTCTGCCGGGCCAGCTGGTAGGCCAGCGTGGCGGCCGGCAGCAGCGAGCTGTTGTCGGCCGCGACGAAGCCGGCCAGATCGTGCAGCGCCTTGAGATAGCCGCGCTCGGCATCGCCGCGCGGGCCCTTGCTGCGCGCGTAGCCGACCAGGAAGCTCTGCACCTTGCGCCGGAACTCCGGCGAGTCGTCGCGCCGCACCACGATCTGGGCGTGCGGGATCAGTTCCGATTCCCAGATGACCTGGAGTCGTGCGGCTTCCGACGGGAACTGCGACCGGAAGCGCTCGAAATCGGCCGAGTTGTTGGTGGCCACGTCCGCCTCGCCGTTGGCCACGGCCAGCGCGGTGAATTGGTGGGTGCCCACCACTTCGCTCAGGAAGCGGGTCTCCATCGCAATGTGGTGAGGCAGAAATAGCTGCAGCTGCGGCACGATGAAGCCCGACACCGAGCGGCTTTCGCCACGCGCCAGACGCCAGCGCTCGGGCTCGGCCAGCAGGCCCTTGAGCGTGGTGAAAGGGCCGGTCTTGCGCGCCAGCAGCAGGGCGCGGTAGCCCGGCAGGCCGTCATGCCGCGTGACCTGCGCCACCACGCGCATGCCGCGCTGGGTGACGGCGTCGAGCGCCATGCGGCCCGACAGGAAGGCCATGTCGACTTCGTTGCGCTGGATGGCTTGTTCGAGCGCTTCGTACGACGTGACCGACAGCACGCTCACCGGCCGCCCGACCGCGCGGCTGAGGTCGGCCAGCACCGGGTCCCAGTCGTTGCGCGACTCGAAGGCGCCGCCCAGCGGCAGGATGCCAAAGCGCAGCGGCGTGGCCGCACCGGCGCCCTGCGCCCAGGCATGGCTCTGCCATGTCAATGCCAGCAGCAGGCAGGCGAGCGCGTGCCACAGCGCCGCCGAGCCGCTACGGCGGCCCCCAGCGTTCGGGTGGCGGAGAAGTTCGGCAGACATCGGGCGGGCAACGGGTCCGCCAAACGGCGGACTGGTCAGAGCGGAGTCGCAGGAACACAATTAGAAACCAACTCTGCGGCAGATTCGTGACCTTTTTCACTGCGCCATGGCCGCCGTTCAGCCCCTGAACACCCCGCCCGTCCCGGGCGACCGGCGACCGCCGCCCTGGCACCAGCGCGTGCTGCGCGGCATGGCGCGCCTGTCGCTGGCGCAGCAACTCATCTTGCTGGCCGTGCTGCCGGCCACCGTTGCCACGCTGGCCGCGATCGCCGTGCTCACCCGCCAGCACCTGGACAACGTGACAGAGCTGATGCGCGCCAACGCGCGGACGGTCGCGCTGCAGGTGGCCACCGTGGCCCAGGCCCCGCTGCTGCACATGGACCGGCGGGCGCTGCTGCGCATCGCCCAGTCGGGCACCTACCAGCCTCATGTGCAGCAGGTTCAGATCTGGTCGGACGACGGCGAGATCGTCGCCAATTCCGAGACCACCGACCGCGCCCGCACCGAAGGGTTGCAGGTGGTGGTGCCGGTGCCTGCCGAAGAGGGCCGCCGCGCCGGGCAGGTGATGGTCGAGATCAGCCTGGACGCGGTGGAGCGCGCCCGCCGCTCGGTCGGCCTCAACGTGAGCCTGGTGCTGGCGGCGGCGCTGTTCGGCGTGGGCCTGTCGGGCTGGTGGGCGGCCCGGCGCATCAGTGCACCCATCGGCGCGCTCGGCGAGGCGGTCGACCGCCTGGGCGCGGGGGAGGAAGCCAGCGTGGCGGTCGAGGGCACCGCCGAAGTGCGGCGCCTGCAGAGCGGCTTCAATCAGGCGGCCGGCGCGCTGGCCGAAAGCCGGCGCCTGCTCGAAAGCCGCATCGCCGACGCCACCGCCGAACTGGCGCACAAGAACCAGCAGCTGGAGGTGGCGAGCCAGGCCAAGACCCGCCTGCTGGCCGCCGCCAGCCACGACCTGCGCCAGCCGCTGCACGCGCTCACGCTGTTCTCCGACAGCCTGGCCAACGGCGAGACCGACCCCGTGCGACTGCAGCGCATCGGCCACATCCGCGAATGCGTGGAGTCGCTCGACCGGCTGTTCTCCGAGCTGCTGAACCTGTCGCAGCTCGACGCCGGCGTGCTGCAGCCGCAGTGGTCGGACTTCCCGCTCGACCGACTCTTCGACGAGATCAGCCGCAACTTCCGCGCGGTGGCCGAGGCGCAGAACCTGCGCCTGGTGGTGCGCAAGACCGATGTCTGGGTGCGCTGCGACTACGTGATGCTCTCGCGCATCCTGAACAACCTGGTGTCGAACTCGCTGCGCCACACGCACGAAGGCGGCGTGCTGGTCGGCGCCCGGCTGCGCGGCAACGGCGTGCGCATCGAGGTGCTCGACACCGGCGTGGGTATCGCACCGCAGCACCAGTCGCGCGTGTTCGAGGAGTTCTTCCAGATCGACGCGCACAGCCGCCCCGGCGAGCGTGGCGCACGCGGCATGGGCCTGGGCCTGGCAACGGTGCAGCGGCTCGCCGAGCTGCTCAACACCCGCGTCGAACTCAGCTCGCGGCCGGGCCGCGGCACCTGTGTGCGCGTGCAGGTGCGCCGCGTCGCGCCGGTGGTCGCACCACCCATGAACACGCTGCCCGGCCTGGTCGACGAGTCGGAGCCCTGCCTGCACGGCGTGCGTGTGCTGGTCATCGACGACGAGCGCACCATCCTCGAGGGCCTGCAGGTCGCGCTGTCGAGTTGGGGCGCCCAAGTGATGGCCGCGCAGAGCCGTGCCGAAGCGCTCGCGCTGGCCGACACCTGGGCCCAGCCGCCCGATGTGGTGGTGAGCGACCTGCTGCTGCAGGGCGGCGACAACGGGCTGGACGTGCTGGCCGCGCTGGAGCGCCACCCGCGCGGCATCGGCGCCGGCACGGCGCGCCTGCTGGTGACCGGCGAAACCAAGCCCGACCGCCTGCGCGAAGTGGCCGCGTCGGGCGTGGCGGTGCTCTACAAGCCGGTCTCGCCCCGGGTGCTGCGCCAGGCCATGCATGCGCAGCTGGAGCAGGTGCGCAAGACGACCTGAACGGCATACTCAACTTTGGTGATAGGCCGATCGGCCGGTGTCTTGTGAACGGCATCACACGCCCGACACCTGCCGGCTGCCGGCCTAAGCCCTCTGCCTTATCGCGCCGCGCCAGGGGGTTCCGTACATTGAACTGCCCCATTCCCCGCTGCTCGCGCAGTTCTGTCCGTGAACCTGTTTCTTCATTGCCTGCGCTCGCTTCGCAGCTTCCTGTGGTGCCTGGTGCCCGTGTGCGCCGCCCTGCCCGTTGGCCACGCGACAGCGGCCGGCTTCACCGTGTTGCTCGCCGACGACTCGGCACCGCACGCCGAATTCGCGCGCCAGATGCGCGCCGTGGTCGACGACGCGCCGGTCACCATCGCCGTCGGCATGGCGGCGGCCCGCGCAGCCATTGCGCGCCCTGGCGCCGAGCCGCTGTTGCTGGCGATGCTGTCCCAGCTCGACTACGAACGCCTGCGCACCGACCCCCACCTGCTGCGCGGAGACCGCCGCGTGGGCGTGCTGCTGCGAGACCCGGCGATGGCCGACCAGCTGGCGCTGATCGACGCCGTGCTGCCGCTGCAAAAGCGCCGTCTCGGCGTTGTCGCCACCGTCGACTCCGGGCCGCTGGTGCGCGATCTCGAACGCGCCGCCGTCGGCTGGGACCTGACGGTGCAGTACGCACCTGGCCCGACCGCGCTGGCCGCCGCCCTGCGCACCGTGGTGGCCCGCAGCGATGCGCTGATGGTGCTGCCCGACCGCATCGGCGACAGCCAGGCGGCGACGTTGTCGGTGCTGCTCGCCGGCGCCGGCGCCACCCTGCCGGTCTTCGGCGCGAGCGATGGGCTGGTGCGTTCCGGCGGGCTCGCGGCGGCGGTCTCGACGCCCACCCAGCTTGCGGCGCAGGCGCGCGACATCGTGCAGAAGCTCCGGCGCGGCGCCAGCGGCGTCGTGCTGGTGGAGGCGGCCACGCCGGCCACGGTGCGGGTCAACACCACCGTCGCGCGCCGCCTGGGCATGCGCCTGCCGGACGAGCGCGAACTGACCGAGCGGGTGACCGCGCCGCGATGACCCGCACCGGCAGCCGCCTCCTGCCGCCGGTGCACCTGCCGTTGCGAAGCATGGTCGACAGCCCGTCGGAACGCGCCGCGTTGCCCGAAAGCGTGACGCCCCTGCAGGTACGCGGCAGCCTCCGGCGCGACCTGCTGCGCCTGGGCATCGGCCCCTGCGCCGTGCTGGCCGTGGCGCTGACGGCCTGGTTCACGCACGGCCGTTTGGCAACACTCGACGCCGCCTTCGACGCAGAAGGCCAGGCCGTGGCGCGGCAGGTGGCGGCGATGTCCGACTTGAGCCTCTACGCCGGCGACCTGCCGGCCCTGCAGAACGTGGCCGACGCGGCGCTGCGCGGCGGTCAGGTGGCGCGCATCGAAATCAGCAACAGCGCCGGCGTGTACGTCACGGCCGGGCCACCGGCCGCGGCCACAGCCGTCGGCAGTGCGCTGCGGGTCTTCACCGCGCCGGTCACGTTGCGCGAGGCCTCGCAAGCCAGCGCCTTCGCACCGGCCGGGGCCATCGCCGGCACCAGCCCCATCGGCCTGGTGCAGGCCTTCCGCGACTCGACCGCACACGTGCGCGAACGCACCCGCTCGCTCATGGCCGGCATCGGCATCGCGCTGATCGCGCTGCTGGCGGCCTGGGCCGCGGTGCGGCACATGGCGCGCACCGTGGCCCAGCCGCTGCGCCGCATCTCGCGCACCGTGGCCGCGCTCGAAGCCGGCCATTTCGAGGCGCGCTGCGACGTGCTGGGCGCGCCGAGCGATGCGACCACGCCCGCCGCACCGCGCCACGAACTCGCCGCGCTGGCCGGCGATATCGACCGCCTGGCCGAGCGCCTGCAACGCAACCAGCAGGTCAGCGAGGAACGCGTGCGCGAAGCGACCGCCGTCGCACTGCAGCGCATGGCTGAAGCCGAGCAGGCCGCCCTGTCGCGCGCACGCTTCCTCGCCGCGGCCAGCCACGACCTGCGCCAGCCGCTGCATGCGATGGGCCTGTTCATCGACGGCCTGCTGCCGAGCGCGAGCGACGCGCAACGCCCGGCCGTGCTGCGGCTGCAGGAAGGCACCGCCTTCATGGGCGTGCTGCTCGACGACCTGCTCGAGATCTCGCGGCTCGACGCACAGGTGCTCACGCCCGCCATCACCGGTCTGTCGCTCGCCGCGCTGTTCGACCCGCTCGCCGCGCAGCACGCGGCGGCAGCGGCCGAAGCGCAGGTGCGGCTGATCTGGCAAGACCGCGGCCTGGCCGTGCGCAGCGACGCGGCGCTGCTGCAGCGCATCGTCGGCAATCTCGTGGGCAATGCGATCCGCCATGCCCCGCCCGGCGGCACCGTGCTGGTGACGGCACGGCGTTGCGCCGAGGGCGTGCGCATCGAGGTGCGCGACAACGGCGTGGGCATCGCACCCATCCATCAGGCGCGGATCTTCGAGGAGTTCTACCAGGTGGCCAACACCGAGCGCGACCGCCGCCAGGGCTTCGGGCTCGGCCTGGCGATCTGCGCGCGCATCGCGGCGCTGCTGGGCACGCGCATCACGCTGCGCTCGGCGCTGCAGGCCGGCAGCACGTTCGCGCTGCTGCTGCCCGAAATCCCGCTCGCGCAGGTACCGCCGCCAGCGCCCGAAGCCTCGGCACCGACGCCGATGGCGGGCCTGCGCTGCCTGGTGGTCGACGACGACCCAGCCATCCTCGACGGCAGCCGTGCGCTGCTCACGCAGTGGGGCTGCCGCGTCGACACGGCCGACGCCGTGGCCGCTGCCATCGCCTGCCTCGACGCACCCGGCGTGGCCTACGACGCCGTGCTGTGCGACCTGCAACTGGCCGACGAGGACGACGGCCTGGCCGTCATCGACGCCGCGCGCCGACTGCAGCCGAAGGCACTGTCGGTGCTGGTCTCGGGCGCCACCGGCCCCGAGGTGCTGCGCCGCATCCGCCATGGCGGCGTGACGCTGCTGACCAAGCCGGTCGCGCCCGCCAAGCTGCGGGCGCTGCTGTCGACACGGCGGCCGGCAGGCTGAATGCGCGGGACGGGCACAGGGGTCGGCCCGCGGATGCTGCGTCGGCTCTGTTCAGAAACATCACTGGCGCAAAGACGCTGATTTGCTGCGATGTGGTCGCGGTCCGAGTATTTGAGTCGGCCTCGTCGATGGGGGAAAGATGATGAGCGTGCCGGGAGGTGGAAGGTTGGCCTTGGGCCCTTAGAGGCTGTACAGAATTCTCCGAAGCCGCCCTTCGTTCGGCGCAAGTTACGCTCAACGAGAAGGCCGTAGCTAGGCAAGGTGGCTCTTGATGCCTGTTCCAACGGCACTGTGGCAGCCGGCACTAAGGCGTCCGCCGACTAGTCGAAGGTCACGCTGGTAGCGATCAGCACATCGCTGACGATCCGATCTCCCACGATCGTGACTGGGCCTAAGGCGGCCGGTCGCTCAAATCCGGATTCGCTCGAGCTTGCCAAGTGAGACTTGATCTCGCCGCCGATCGTAGAAGCAGGTCCTCCGCACGCTCGCATGATTGCCCTTTGTTGGGCCACTTCGCGCTTTCCGCCGTTGCGCAGGTATTCAGCGATGCAGACGGCGCAGAAGGAGTGGCAGCAGCTCTTGGTGTTGTCTCAAGCAGAGGCGGCACGGCGACCGATCAGCCGGTAAACGTCGGCGCGTCACGGCGTGACTCACATCGACGCCAGTGCTGCACGCAGCTCGCCGGTAAGCACTTCTGCCAAGCCTGTGATTCCTACGGGTGTCGTGGGGTGAACGCCATCAGCGTTCAACCATGTATCTCCGTTGCCTACGCCAGTGGGTGCACCTGCTTTGCCTTCTCCCGTCTGCCATGGGCCACGCAAAGAGCTGCGGGAAGTGCCCTTACTTGTCCTCCAGTTCCCACGCAGGTTGTCCAGCACAACCCAGGGTCCCGGAAGAGCTTCGACGATCTCCGAAATCGCGTTCATACGAGCGATATAGGTGCCGCTAGGGTTGGTTCCATTAATTTGGCTCGGCGCCCACGGTCCCACCGCGACTAGCACGCTCTCCGGGTTTGCGGCCCGGGCACCTTGCAACACCGTTTTCATGGATTCCATGGTCGTCGGTCCAGAACCGGGCCATGGGTCGTTGATGCCCAATTCCAAGATCATGATCGTCGGCTTGGCTTCGGTGAACCGAGCCATCCGCTGAGGCGAGTCAGCACGCGTCGCGGGGTCGCCGCCGTTGTCTGCGCGATAACCTGTGCCCCCGATGTGCGTTGCTGTGGTGGCAATGGCGCCCAACAACCTCGCCTGCATGTCGACAAACGACATCCCCGTGTCTTTGAAGGCTCCATGGCCAAGGTAGCTGTCGCCCGTGAACGAGATGGTTGGTGGCAGGCTTGCTGTGAAATCGTAGGGCGCGATGCTTGCCTCATTCTCGATAACGACTTCGGAGATCGACGCGCCTGTGCTCCCGACGAACACGAGACTACGCTCCATGTTCGTCCCAAAGTCCCACACGGCGTATTGATTATTTGCTGTGTAGTCCACGCCTGGAACGACGATCTGCCCGTCCACAATTAGTGACATCCGGCCGAACGACGAGGGCATGGCGATATACCGAGAATTTGTTCGGAGGCCTATATAGGCCTGTGAGCCTCCTAAGGCTCCGCCGGGGATCCAGTAGTCGGCCTTGCTCGCATCGTTAAAGTTGTTGGTGATTCCCGCAGGACGTTTTACCCAATTGGCGAAGTTGTAGATGAAGGCAACGGTGTCCAGGCGAGGGTTGTCTGCGGCCGCACTGCCCGCACCGTTCCTACCGTCGCCAGAGATCCAGTAACGCTGATACGACCAAGCGGGAGTAGCGCCCGACGCGAGCAGCGTTGAAACGGGGCCGGCGCGTTTGGGTATTGCTGCGACAGTGGTCGGTGCGGATGCAGCCGCAGTCTTAGCGAGTGCAAGAAGCGCATCAGATGGCACGGTGACAGCGGGACTTTGCGGCAAAGGCTGCGTTTCAATGTTGCTCGCCGGCCCGCTCGGCGGGGTTTGGGCCGGAGGTGGGGTGCTGGCTAGCGGCGTCTGGGCACCACCTTCCGCCGTTCCGTTGGACCCCCCTCCGCCTCCGCATGCAGCGATGAGCGCAACGCAAGCGAGAGAAGCAGACAAGACACGTAATCGATGCGTTGCAGTGTTCATTGCAGTAAGTAGAAAGTACAAACGAGCAGTGTATGTGTATGAAGTTTTCAAGTTCCTTCGGGCGTTTGGGCCGTGGGGCTCTATGCTGCCTCACACAGCGCTAGGTGAGCGGCTACTCACCGCTCGCACCAATGGCGGTGTGTGTTGCGAAATAGGGGGCGCGTTCAAAAGATGAAAGCAGCAGCGAGTAATAAGTGTTACTTCGCGACCGGAATCTCTTCAGGCGATGGCGACGCCAAATGCAACCGTGCCAGACCCTTGCAGGGTCTGCGTCAGCATTGACAATGGCTCCGCCAAGTCAAGGCGCGGTTGGGATTTGGGGATCTATCGGTGCACTGGGGCGTTGCGCACGTCGGGTCTTGGCCCGATTCCAGGCACTCAAGCGTACCAGTCGGTCTTGCGTGCTCGGGCTACCCGCGCTGCCATCAGTACTTCGTACATGCTCTCAACGGTCGCACGCCACTTCTCTGCTGCCCGCCGCTGCGAAGCGTCGGCATCAAGTTCCTCTTGCGGCACCGACACTCCTTCGCGCAAATACCGCTCCTGTACCGGCAGGCTGCGAGCAGGAAATGGCGGAAGCTGCGCGCCGGCTTTGACGAGGATGCTGACCTGTCGACTTGTGCTGGGCATTCCTGCCCATTCAGCTTCGGCTAAGAAGCAATTTCAACAGAGGCGCCTCAACGCTGAGAGAGCGACATCGTCTCCGCGCTACACACACGACCGTACCGCGAGGAATGGGCATCGGGAGCGATCATCCTTAGCTTGAACTCAACGACGGCAAAGCTGCGAAGCCACTGTGGACTATCGGGGCCGCCGCGAGCATTGCCTGCATCGGCACCAAACGCAGAGAAGCCGTGGTCGGTCACGCGGTTGCAGACGATCTGCTGAAGCCGCGTCGTTTTCTGCAGGCGGCAGGGTGCGCTCCGGAGCTTTGCCGAAACGAGTGCCGACGCTTCCCGGCTTGATAGTGGCTGCAGTTGGTTGAAGCCCCCACAGGAAACGGCCGTCGTCGACCTTAGAAACACGCGGACGGAAAGAGTCGGAGCAGCGGTGGCAACCGCGCCCATCCAAACGAGCGTTTACGGGCGTTGGCGCGTCCCTTCCGATCTTGCTCGATCAACCAATCAGAGGCGGACGGTTGCCGCGTGCCCTCTTCGGCTGAGAGAGATTGGATGAGGGTGATTCCCACGCTGCGACGCGACATACGGACACTTTGGACTGTGCACCCACCTTCGAACGTAGGCGAAAGCCTCCGAAAGAGCGCCTCGCAACGAGCCGCTTCCTGCTTTGGTGTCAGGAAACGCGCGTCATCCTCTCGGGCTGTCGCTTGGCTGATTCGTGTCCGACAGAATTTCTGCGGGGACCAATCGGGGCGCTGTCGCCACCCTTGGCATGGGTCGCGCCGTTACCACGGACAGTTCCGGAACGACCTGAGGAGATTCTTCGTCGTCGAAGTTCAATAGCGCTGTTTCAGGCTCCCCGCCGCCTTCGAGCCTTGCATCTGGTCATGATCTTGACCGTCGGTCGAACCGACCGGGCCAGCATCCTCGTCGTCGGTGCGACGACGTCTCGCAGTTGATTCGTTCATAAGCACTCCGCGCAGACCGGTGACTGCCGCGATGTAGCCAGAGTTGGCGCCGCTGACCTGTCGGCAGTGTAGGAAGCGGGACGGAATTCTGCTGGAGCGACCAGGAACGGAGGCCTTGCATGGTGACTTTCCTACTTCTGGTTCCTGCAAGACGTGGCACTCTGATCGATCACAAAAAGGAATTCCATGAACACCTCGCAGGCCATGCAACCGGAACGCACACCAGATGAAGAAGAGGCAATTCTCGAAGTTGCTCGCCATGAAGCACAGGCACGCGTAGCGGCGCTACACGCCGAAGAAGGCACCGTGCAATCGGAGGGGGCGCAAAACTCGCCGCATCCTGACGACCATGACTGACATCGGAAAGCCGGGGCACCAGCTCGACGAAGGCGCCCTGCTGAGCACGGGCGAAAACTGGCCAGACTCACTGCAGCGCTGAATCGTCGCTTCTGGCGGTCTTGCGCCCGAACAGGCAATGACGCTGCCGAGGCCCCGACGCCGGACGCACTAGCGAGCCGCTGCGCTGGGCCTGATGTGTACGCCGTTTGCTTCTTCCGTGGTCTGCGCCACCGCCTGCGCACTTCAGCTACCCGCGGCCGGCGCGGCAACTCCACGAAGAAACTTGAGGGTGCGGACCGCCACCCGCTCGGGCTCCTCGTCGACCCCCGAGCCACGGGCCGTCGACAAGACCAAGGAGCCGCCGTCGACAACCTATGCCAGCCTGCGCGGCATCGGTCCGGCGATGCGCGCGCAGAGAGCGCCCACGGCGCACACGAGGGCAACCGTCCGCTGATGCCTTCGCTAACGCCAATTGACACCCGAGGATGGGGGCCATGACCGTTAGGCCCAGCGTCTTGGACTACTTGCCATTGACGGCGCACCTTACGGGACAGGGTAAAAAGGGCCTTCGGTCCACGTCCAGGACAGGGGCTACCTTGTCTGCATGAATTTAAGTCAACAAGAGAGTCATGCCGGAGCGAACAGTTCAGCAGTCGAGCACATCCAGTCATTCATAGATGCGAGAAGCTTCCCTTGTGTCGGCGCAAAGTCTGCCCTTAACAAGGATCGATTGCATGTTGCCGCCTTTGGCGCGCTCGGTACGACGCAAGATACCGAACGACTTTGGGACGCGCTCAAGGAATATTCGCAGAACTATCCGGATCCCGGACAAACACCGGTGAGTTTCATCGCAGCCTTCGAGGAAGCAGAACTCGACGAACTAGGTTTCGAAACTTTGATGTGGGCTCAGCTTCAGTCATTGCATGAACTCGATTGCGCCAAAGGCTTCAAGTGGGATCGAAAAGTCAGCGATGATCCTGCGAGAGCTGAGTTTTCTTTCAGTGTAGCGGGACGTGCATTCTTCGTCGTTGGGTTGCATCCAGGCGCCTCGCGGAAAGCGCGTCAAACGCCATTCCCCTGCCTAGTCTTCAACTTTCATGATCAATTCGAAGAGCTGAAGGCGTCCGGCAAGTATTCCAGCATGCAAACCGCTATCAGAAAGCGCGATACCGCCCTTCAGGGGTCTGTGAATCCGATGCTTTCTAGATTCGGAGAGGCGTCGGAAGCCATCCAGTATTCTGGAAGAGCCGTCAAAGAGGGTTGGAAATGTCCATTTCACAAGAAAGAGTCTGAGAATGCTTGATAAAGGTCTTTGTCGCATCGCGCCCCAGTCAGGGGTTGCCTTTCGCATGCGCGCCAGTGAAATACTCCGGATTTACGACCCGCTCGGTCAGCAGGTCGCCGATTTATTCGCCTTTAAGGACGATGATCATGCATGCTCGCTTTCGTCGGGCCGTACCATAGACTATGCTTCGAAAATCTATTTAACTGCCGGAGATACGCTGTACTCCAATGACAGCCGCCCGATGTTTAGAATTCTCGAAGATAAGGTAGGGCGACATGACTTTCTGCTCACCCCTTGCAGCCAAGAGATGTTTGAAATTCTTTACAAGCATGTAGGGCATCATCCCAGCTGCTTTGAGAATTTGTATACCGCTTTGAAGCCCTTTGGCATCTCTCCCTCGCAAATCGGGACCACATTCAATGTCTTTATGAATGTCACTGTAGATGAGGCCGGTACGGTGGCAGTGAAACCGCCTCTGTCCAAAGCAGGTGATTTCATCGAGCTTCGGGCGGATATGGACATGATTTGCGGATTGACGTCTTGTTCAGCGGAAAATTCAAATAATGGCACGTTCAAACCCATCGACTACGAAATCATTCGTCGTCCTTGCGGCGCCTAGTCAACATTTTCAACGCGACACGTGGCACGCATGACGAGCTAATGCGCAGACCGCTATCAAACATGAAGCGGGACTCGGGACAGTGTCGTGCACTGATGGCAGCTTGTCGCCTGTCCAGGCAAGGAGAGCCCGGCCGGCGCTGAGCTGAGGGAGGGCGAGCCAACATGACCAAGATCGTCGAGGCCCTGCTGATTCGGTACTTGTCCATCGCAGCCTGGTCGTCGACCTTCTGGTTTCGAGCGCCCTCGAGCTATCTTGAACACTGCAAAATTCGTCGGCAAGAGCAGAGCACTCGACTTTCGAACGCCATCGGCACGAGCAGTGTCTAGCCTGGAACTTTGGATCCGATGCCGGTATTTGGCGCTGGCGCCAATGGAAGCCGCACCACCAAGGTCGCGCCATGGCCGATGCCGGCACTGAAGGCGGTGAGCGATCCATCGTGCAGTTCGGCAATACGTTTTGCCAGCGCGAGCCCCAGGCCAAGCCCTCCCAGTCGGGCATCGCTGCTGTTTGCCTGCACATACATTCCAAAAATCTTCTCTGTCTGATCGGGAGCCAGCCCCCGGCCTTCATCAATGACGGACACGTTGACGTGATGTTGGTCTGTCTTGACGCTGATTCGATGTTTGGCGCCTGGAGGGGAAAATTTGGAGGCATTCGAGAGCAGGTTCTCGAAGATCTGCACGAGCCGAGAGCGGTCTCCATCCACCCATATTGGCGCATCGGTTGAAGCACACTCGACCACCTGCTCGGATTCGACAGAGAGCAGCTGAAAGGCTGTGGCTGTCGACTCCAGGACTTCGCGCAGATCGATTCGGCTGCGCTTGACCTTGATCTTCCCAGTCGTGATGCGCGCTGTATCCAAGAGGTCGTCGATCAATCGTTGCATCTGCGCACTCTGGGCATCAAGCATTTCTACGCGGCCCGCCAAGCTGAAATCCACCTTCTTGCTCAACAACCTGGTTGTCATTCGAATGACGTTCAACGGATTGCGCAACTCGTGCGCCATGAGTGCGAGAAAGTCGTCCTTCCGTCGATCGGCAAGGCGGAGCTCCCCCTCGGCTTGATTCAGTTGCCACAACGCATTCTTCATCACGCTGATCACCACGCAGTCGACAACCAGGATGGCCGCAAAGAACACCAGCGCAAAGAGATCGGCGGCCGTGTGGGGGACGATCTGATCTGGAGGCGCCATGAAGAGTGTCCAAGCCGCAACCGTGCTGAGCGCTGCACACCACAGCGACGGACCCAGGCTGGTGAAGAACGACACCAGCAGCACAGTGGGGAAAAAGGTGAGGAAGGGAAATCCGGACGGCGGAAGCAGAGGCGCCGCCGCATATCTGGTGGCGACAGCAAGCAAGAACGCCACCGTGGCCACAAAGTACTGTGTCGTAACGGCTCTTGAAGTCTGGGGGCGCGCCCCTTTGAGGACGACTTTTTTCAGCTGCGCAATCATCAGTGCAATCGTTGGCCGAGAGCGCGTTAAGGACGTGCGTGATCGCAGCAAAGGTAAAAGGCCGATTTTGCTCTAGATCGGAAGTTCGATAGGTTGTTCTCGCAAGAAGAAGCGGGTCGGCCAGGGAACCACCATCCGTGGCCTCCAGAATGCCCAGACTGTGTTTCTCAGGTCGACTTTGTGGCTGCTAGCGAGAGCGCTCACCACCGCATCGGTAGATGCCCCTCGCCGTCGACAATCGATGATGCGTCGTAAGTGCGACCGCGATGTTCACGTGTTCTCACAAGTTGGCGCCCTGTCTACTATTGCGGTAGCAAGTTCGCGCTCGAAGGCATCTCCGAAGCACTGGGGAAAGAGGTCGCCGAGCTTGGCATCGACGTCACCGGGGGTCATTCCGCACTGACTGGGCCGGGCGGTCCATGGTGCGTGCGCCGCGCAGCATCGGCGACTACGACGCAGTATTCGACCCCGTGCGAGCGCGTCGTCAAACGGTGAGCGGCAAGCAACTTGGCGACCCAGTCAAAGCGGCAGCCGCCATGCTGCGAATTGTCACGGACGTCGAGAGGCCGCCGGCTCATCTGCTACTCGGCAGAGATTCGCTGGAACTGATGCGAGGAAAGTTCAACGCGATGCAGACAGAGCTCGACCGATGGGGAGGCTGTGAGCCGCTCCACAGACAACGTAATGGACTGAAAGCGAGGATTGGGCCGGTATGTCAATGTCTGCCTGTGGCCGATTGTGTTGAAAAACTCCCCAAGATCCTAGGAACTGGCGCGCCGTTTGCATGTTCCTCGTCATCGATGGAGGTACGCATCATGATGGGTCAGAGCATCGTTCAGGATCAACTGTCCTACGCATTTAACCTTGAAGATCACGTCCCGCACGATCACCTCCTGCGAGGCGTGGACCGGTTCCTCGATCTTGTAGAACTGCGCCAACACCTGGCGCCGTTCTACAGCCACACCGGCCGGCCATCCATCGCCCCCGAACTCATGATTCGCATGCTCGTGATCGGCTACTGCATCGGCATCCGATCCGAGCGCCGGCTTTGCGAGGAAGTGCATCTCAACTTGGCCTATCGCTGGTTTTGTCACCTCGGGCTCGAGGACAAGGTGCCCGATCACTCGACCTTCTCGAAGAACCGTCACGGCCGCTTCCGTCAAAGTGATGCGCTGCGCTTTGTCTTCGAGGCGGTACTGTACCGCTGCATGACGGAAGGACTGGTCCAAGGAGAAGGGTTTGCCATCGATGCCAGCATCATCAAAGCTGACGCAAACCGTGCGCGCAGTGCTACCGCATCTGAAGTCGCGCAGTGGCGCGAGGGCACCCAGTGCAGCCGCGCGGTGCGCGAGTACCTCGACGCGATCGACGTCGCTAATCCGGTGGCCGACCATGCACCCGAGCAAGCGCCCAACATAGACATCGCGTCCCGGCACGTCTCCCCGACCGACCCGGCTGCGCAGTGGACCGCAGCACCGGGCGGGCCCGCGTTCTACGCCTACTCGACCAATTACCTGATCGATCTGTCGACGGGAATCATCATGGACGTCGAGGCAACGCCGGCACACCGCACCCCAGAGGTCGACTCCACCCGCACCATGGTCGAGCGGGTCGAGGAGCGCTTCGGCGTCAAGCCACAGCGGCTCGTGGGTGACACCGCCTACGGCACCGCACCGCTGCTCGGCTGGATGGTCGAAGACAAGCAGATCGCACCTCACGTTCCTGTGTGGGACAAGACGGCTCGCAAAGACGGAAGCCTGTCGATCGGCGAGTTCCAGTGGGAGCCCGAGCGCAACGCGTACGTTTGTCCAGAGGGTCACGCCTTGCGCAATGATCGGCGCCAGTTTGCGGTGCCGCGCGATCGCATCACCAAGGCTGACACTGTGATCTATCGGGCCAGTCAAGCAGACTGCGCCGGCTGCGCTATGAAGGATCGTTGCTGCCCGAACACGCCGATCGCTCGCAGCATTCATGAAGGTGCCCGCGAGGTGGCACGTGCTATTGGGCAGACATCGGAGTACAGCCAGTCGCGCCGGGATCGAAAGAAGGTGGAGATGCTGTTCGCGCACCTCAAACGCATCATGAAGTTGGATCGTCTCCGACTTCGTGGGCTCAGCGGTGCGCGAGATGAGTTCTTGATGGCGGCCACCGCACAGAATCTCAGGCGGATGGCGAAGTGGTTGATGCCGACCGGGGCGGTTGCGGCACTGAAGAGTGCGTGAGGTGAGCCGCAAGGCTTGCTGGCTCTTCTCGCTTCGCCAACACGGCTAAAAATCCTCTGCGGCCGACAGCACAATCGGGATTCGAGAAGAGTTTTTCAACACAATCGGCTGAAAGCAGCCCGCCCGAGAATGCCATAGCGCGCCTATGGAAACGCAATCTCCCGTGATCCCTTTCACCGCCGACGACTTCTTTGCGCTGACGCACAGCAACCCCGTCAACGTCGAGTTGCTAGCGCGGCTGCCGACCCTGGCCCTGCCCCAGTGCCACCTGACGGCCGGCTGCCTGTTCCAGGCCGTGTGGAACCTGCGCGCGGGCCGTGCGGCCGGCGCCGACGTGAAGGACTACGACGTCTTCTACTTCGACGACAGCGACCTGTCGTGGGACGCGGAAGACGCCGCGATCCGGCGCGTGCAGGCAGCGACCGCCGACCTGGGCGTGACGGTCGAGGTCAAGAACCAGGCACGGGTCCACCTGTGGTATGCGGCGCGCTTCGGCGCGGCCTACCCGGCGCTGCGCTCGGCGCGCGACGGCATCGACCGCTACCTCGTGGCCTGCACCTGCGTCGGCATCGACGTCGCCGATGGCGCGCTGTACGCGCCCGACAGCCTGCAGGACCTGGCGGACGGCATTCTGCGGATCAACCCACGTCACGCGCTGCCGGACTTGTTCCGCGCCAAGGCCGCGAGCTACCAGGCGCGGTGGCCATGGCTCCAGGTCATCGCACCCGATGCGCCACCGGCCTGAACGACGGACGGCAGAATTCACCTTCCGACCGCACGTCGCAGTCGACGCCGCCTCGCTTTCCCAAGGACACCCATGACCGACCTCTCCGCCTTCCCCATCACCCAGAAGTGGCCCGCGCAAGACCCCGAGCGCCTGCAGCTGTACTCGCTGCCCACGCCCAACGGCGTGAAGGTGTCGATCTTGCTGGAGGAACTCGGCCTGCCCTACGAGCCGCACGTGGTGCGCTTCGACGCCAACGACCAGATGTCGCCGGCCTTCCTGTCGCTCAACCCGAACAACAAGATCCCGGCCATCCTCGATCCGCACGGGCCGGGCGGCCAGCCGCTGGCGCTGTTCGAGTCGGGCGCGATCCTGGTCTATCTGGCCGAGAAAACAGGCCGCTTCATCCCGCAGGACGCCGCGGCGCGCTACGAATGTCTGCAATGGGTGATGTTCCAGATGGGCGGCATCGGGCCGATGTTCGGCCAGCTCGGCTTCTTCCACAAGTTTGCCGGCAAGGACTACGAGGACAAGCGACCGCGCGACCGCTATGTCGCCGAATCGAAGCGCCTGCTCGGCGTGCTCGACCGGCACTTGGCCGGGCGAGACTGGATGATGGGCGCGGACTACTCGATCGCCGACATCGCGATCTTCCCGTGGGTGCGCAACCTGGTGGGCTTCTACGAGGCACGTGAGCTGGTCGGCTTCGACGGTTTCGCCCACGTCGCACGGGTGCTCGGGGCCTTCGTCGCGCGGCCGGCGGTGGCGCGCGGGTTACTGATCCCCTCTCGCGACTGAACGTCGCCGCCCGCACGCGCCAACAGCACGACAAAACAGCGCCGTGGGCCCCGGCCTACACGGCAACGCGGGAACGACGAGCCACGGCGTTCGCCAGCCACGGGCACGCTCGCCGCTTCTGATTGCTTTTGTTGTATTGCCATGCGCGTGTCGTCTTTGTGTGTCCGTCCTGACCTGATCGCTCGGCCGATCCCTCTTGGTGCCGTCGTTGTCGCCACCTTGTTGGGCCTCGTCGGCTGTGGGGGCGGCGGCGGCGGTAGCGGCGGTGCGGGCGGCGGCACGGCCAGCCAGGTCGCCGCGGCGTCCGAAGCGCCACCGGTCGACACCATCGCGCCGGCGTCGGGCGAGAAAGTCCCGTCGTCAGGGTATGCGGACGCTTCGGGCGACCTGGCCGCATGGACCTACTACCAGGCGGCACGCACGCAATGCGGCTTCGGCGCGCTCGAACAGAACGCCGCGCTCGCACTCGCCTCGCGTGCCCATGGCCAGTACCTGCTGGCCGAAGGCAGCGACGGTGCCTACGCCACCGGCCACGACGAACCCCAGGTCAACAACGCCTTCTTCACCGGCGCACGCGCCACCGACCGCGCCCAGTTCGCGGGCTACGGCCCGTACGTCATCGAACTGCTGACGGCGTCGACCGAAACCTATGTGTCGGCCGTGCCCATGCCCGAGCCCACAAGCGCCGAACGCGGAGAGCGGGACATGCGTTCGCTGCTGAACTCGGTCGCTCACCTGCGTGGCGCGATGGCCGCCGCGCGTGTCGGCGGGCTGGCCGTCGTGACGAAGCACGACCGCCAGACCCAGCCCGACGGGATGACGACTCTCGTCATGAACCAGCGCCTGGGCTTGCTGGTGGGGCGGCAGGAAACGCCCCCGCTGCTCGGCGCGGGCAAGGTGGCGAGCTACCCCTGTGCGGCCAGCGTCGACATCGACTACGCCTTCGCGCCCGCGACCGAAGAGCCCAATCCGTTTCCGGAGATCACCGACACCACGGTGCAGATGGGTCCCCCGATCTACCTGCGCACCGACGAGGGCGGCGACCTGCGGGTGACGGCCTACACGCTCAAGGACAGCACGGGCGCCGTCGTGCCCGTGCGCACCGATGCCGTACCGCGGAGTGGCCATGAATTCTTCATGGTCCCTCAGAGTCCGCTCACGCCGAACGCGCGCTACAGCGTCGACCTCGAAGGCACTGCGAACGGGGCGGCGTTTCACCAGCACTACGACTTCCAGACACGCTCCTGAGGGCGACAGCTTGCTTCCGAGGCTCGCGGGTTGGCGCGGCGGCGGCTGACAGTGTGGGTGACCGGGCGATGCAACGATTGTCCGGTTCAATCACAGCTTTGGAGCACCTCATGAAGAAGATTCTTTTCGCCACCCTGGCATCCCTGGCGTTGGTCGGCGGCGCGCACGCGCAGCTCGGCAAAGCCGCATCGGAAGCCACCGATGCCACGAAGCACAAGATCGACGAGAAGCGCGCGGACAGCGAAGCGAAGAAGAGCGGCCCCGTGGGCAAGGCCGTCAACAACGTGAAGTCCGGCTACCACAAGAACCGCGCGGAGAGCTCCGGCGAAAAGGCAAAGAAGGCCTTGAAGAACGCGGGCTGATGCACCGGCTGTGCGCACCGTCCGGTGCGCACAGTAACCACGCCTTCAGGCCGGCACTGATTCGATGTTGGCGCGGTCCCAATGCCGATGTTTGGCGATGGCCGCGATGAACGCGGTGGCGATCTCGGTCGCAGCGGTCGTGTCGCCGAGGTTGGTGACCGGGGTCGTAGCCACCACCACGCCGGCCGGTGCGGACGAAGCATCGTCACTCACGCCGACCATCGACAGCACCTCCACACCCTCGCCCACCGTGCAGATCGCCTTGCAGTGCTTGAAGGCTTCCAGCGCGAAGTGCAACGCCTCACCGTTCTGGCGCAGCGCCGTCGCGCCGTCTTTGCCCGCGGGGATGAGCACCGCGTCGAACATGATCGAGGGCATCGCGGCATAGGTCGCGTCGACTTCGATCTGCCGCTTCGACGCACTTGCTACCGTCCCCAGACGCGGGCCGATCACCTTGCACTGCGCGCCGGCGGCTTCCAGTGCTTCGCGAATGGGCTTCAGCGAGGCCGAGTCGACACCATCGGCCACGAGAATCGCAATCTTCCGCGTCTTGACCGTGCCGTTGCCCGTATCGACCATGCGCAACGCCGGCGACTCCTCCAAGGTCAGTGCCATGCGGTGATCGCGAAAGCCCGGCCGACCCGCCGCCGCCCGGGCGTCGGGCGCGCCGATGCCGAGTGGCTCCGCCACGCGCCGTGCCAGCTTCTCGTCGACGTGCGCCAGGTTGTCGACCATGCGCTGCCGGATCGCCGGCACCTCGAGCTTCGACAGCTCGAAGCGGAAGGCCGCGACGATGTGTTCCTTCTCCGCCGTGCTCTGGCTGTTGAAGAACAAGCGTGCCTGCGTGAAGTGATCGTCGAAGGACGCACTGCGGCGGCGGATCTTCGGGGGTTCGATCTCCTCCGGGAAGGACTGGAAGCCGCCGCTCTCGCCGTCGACGCGGTATTCCGCGCCACTGCCGAGCGTGTTCGGCTCGTAGGCGACCTGACCACGCGCAATAGTCTGGCGATGCATGCCGTCGCGCTGGAAGTTGTGGAACGGGCAGACGGCCTTGTTGATCGGCAACTCGTGGAAGTTCGCGCCGCCGAGCCGCGAGATCTGCGTGTCGGTGTACGAGAACAGCCGGCCCTGCAGGAGCGGGTCGTTGCTGAAATCGATGCCCGGCACCACGTGGCCTGGGTGAAAAGCCACCTGCTCGGTCTCGGCGAAGAAGTTGTCGGGGTTGCGGTCGAGCACGAGCCGGCCAATCTTCTGTACCGGTACCAGTTCCTCCGGGATGAGCTTGGTCGGGTCCAGCAGGTCGAAGCCGAGCGAGTGCTCCTTGTCCTGCGGAATCATCTGCACGCCCAGTTCCCATTCCGGGAAGTCGCCGTTCTCGATCGACTCCCAGAGGTCGCGACGATGGAAGTCGGGGTCCTTGCCGGCGAGCTTCTGCGCCTCGTCCCAGGCCAGGCCGTGGATGCCCAGCTTGGGCTTCCAGTGGAACTTGACGAAGTGCGACTCGCCGCGTGCGTTGACGAAGCGGAAGGTGTGGACGCCGAAGCCCTCCATCATCCGGTAGCTGCGCGGAATGGCGCGGTCGCTCATGGCCCACATCAGCATGTGGGTGCTCTCGGGCATCAGCGAGGCGAAATCCCAGAAGGTGTCGTGCGCACTCGCGGCCTGCGGCATCTCGTGGTGCGGCTCGGGCTTGACGGCGTGGATCAGGTCGGGGAACTTCATCGCGTCCTGGATGAAGAACACCGGGATGTTGTTGCCCACCAGGTCGTAGTTGCCCTGCTGCGTGTAGAACTTGACGGCGAAGCCGCGCACGTCACGCACCGTATCGGCGGACCCGCGGGAACCGGCGACGGTCGAGAAGCGCACGAAAACGGGCGTCTTCTGCACGGGGTCCTGCAGGAAGTCGGCGCAGGTGAACTGCGACATCGACTTGTAGACCTGGAAATAGCCGTGTGCTGCTGCACCGCGGGCGTGCACTGCGCGCTCGGGAATACGTTCGTGGTCGAAGTGGGTGATCTTCTCGCGGAGGATGAAGTCCTCCAGCAGTGTCGGCCCGCGCACGCCCGCCTTCAGCGAGTTGTGGTTGTCCGGAATGTGCAGGCCCTGGTTCGTGGTCAGTTGCGACGTGGTGTCCTGGGTGAATCCCGCCAGCTGCAGTTGCTTGCTGTTCGGGCCGTCGCTGGCCTTCGGGCGGCGTCCGGCCGCGGCCCTGTTACGTGGGGTCATTCGGTTCCTTGAAGTCGGTGAAGCGGTGCCGTCCAGGCACCCGGAGAAAGACGATGTCGGGCTCAGTTCGGCTCGGTGTCCAGGAACATGTCCAGGGCATTCACCAGGGCCAGAAGGCCCACTGAGCCCGCGACACCCGCCACGGCCCAGATCAGGAATTCGTCCATGGCGGGGCTGTTCAGCACATTGACCAGGCTGGAGAAATCCATTGATGACCTCGGATGGTGGGGCGCGTGTGGAGGAACAGCGCCTAGCGTAGGCGTGCCATGCGCCACACACCGTAGTGGCGCCGCGCTCGCCCGCGTGGGAGCGCCCAGGCGATTCCGGTAGGAGCCGACCGACGCATCAGCCTC
Organism: Variovorax restrictus; assembly: GCF_051216715.1. Classification (NCBI taxonomy): domain Bacteria; kingdom Pseudomonadati; phylum Pseudomonadota; class Betaproteobacteria; order Burkholderiales; family Comamonadaceae; genus Variovorax; species Variovorax restrictus. Next base: position 2,036,640 of record NZ_JBPJZH010000001.1, on the reverse strand, counting down.
GGCCTACGCCGGTTCGGGTCGGCCGCACCGGCCGGCGCGAGCACGTTGGGCCTACGATCGGTCATCCATCGGCCCGATCGGGCACCGAACCTGCTTGATGCCCCTCATCCCCTCTTCGCAAAGCGACGCCATGCTCATCCAGATCGGCTACGACATCGAAATCGGCGTCACGGCGCCCACCTCGCTCATCTACATGCTTCAGGTTCACCCCTCACGCAGCGGTGACGTTCAGGGCAGCGAGAACATCACCATCAGCCCGCCGCTGCAGACCGACCACTACCAGGACAGCTTCGACAACTTCTGCGCCCGCGTGCATGTGCCCTATGGGGTGAACAGCGTTCGACTGCGCAACAACGCCGTCGTGTACGACAGCGGCTGGCCTGACCCGGTCGACTATGGCGCCATCGAGCACCCGGCCGCCGACCTGCCGGTGTCGACGCTCGCTTTCGTGCTGCCCAGCCGCTACTGCGAGGTCGACAGCGAGCTGCTGGCCTTTGCCTGGTCGCAGTTCGGCAACGTCACGCCGGGCTGGCACCGGGTGCAGGCCATCTGCGACTTCGTGCACAACCACCTGCGTTTCGACTACCAGCAGGCCCGCGCGACACGCACTGCCCTCGAAGGCTTTCGCGAGCGGGTCGGCGTGTGTCGCGACTTCACGCACCTGGCGATCACGCTGTGCCGCTGCATGAACATCCCGGCGCGCTATGTCACGGGCTACCTCGGCGACATCGGCATCCCGCCGGTGCCCTACCCGATGGACTTCAGCGCCTGGTTCGAGGTCTACCTCGGCGACCGCTGGCACACATTCGACGCGCGCCACAACACGCCGCGCATCGGCCGCATCGTGATCGCGCGCGGCCGCGACGCGGCGGACGTGCCGATCACGATGGTGTTCGGCGCCAACACGCTGAACCACTTCAATGTCGTGACCGACGAAGTGACGAACGCCTGAGCGGCCCTTTCAGGACTCGGTCGGCTTGAAGTCGACCATCTTCATCGGCTTGGCCAGGCCCTTGCGGCCTTTTTCCCACGCGTCCCAGGGCGCGTTGCCGACGGTGAAGCGTTCAGGTGCCGTCTTCAAGGTCCAGTGCGCGCCTGAGCGGAGCGACGGCAGTTCCTCCCAAGCCACGGGCACCGACACGCCCAGGCCCGGGCGGGCACGCACCGACCAGGCGCTCACCGTGGTCGCGCCGAAGCCGTTGCGCAAGTAGTCCACGAAGATCTTGCCGACGCGGTTGCGCGGGCCGCTCTTGGCGACGAAGCGCTCCGGAATGGTCTGCGCCAGGTGCTGCACCACCGCCTGCGAGAAGCCCTTGACGTCGTCCCAGCCGTAGTGGCGGCGGATCGGCACCAGCACGTGCAGCCCCTTGCCGCCGCTGGTCTTGAGAAAGCCGACCAGGCCCAGCTCGTCGAGCAGCGTGCGCATCAGCAGCGCCGCCTCCTGCATGTGCGACCAGTCGACGCCCTCGCCCGGGTCCAGGTCGAAGGTCATGCGGTCGGGGCGATCGATGGCGCTGGAGGTCGCGTTCCAGGTGTGCAGTTCCACCACGTTCATCTGCGCTGCCGAGACCAGGCCTTCGGCGCGATCGATCTGCAGCAGCGGGTCGTGGTCGCGGTCGAGCGACGGGTCGAGCATCGTGATGCCCGGCATGTCGGTGCCCTTGGCATGCTTCTGGAAGAACAGCTCGCCGCCGATGCCCTCGGGCGCACGCACCAGCGACACCGGCCGGCCCTTGAGGTGCGGCAGGATGAGCGACGAGGCCTGCGCGTAGTAGTCGACCAGCTCGCCCTTGGTGACGCCGCTGTCGGTGTCAATCACGCGGTCGGCGTTGGTGATGCGGGGCGTGGAGGTCGAGCTGGCTTTCTTCATGGACGTCTTTCTGGGCGCTGCCGAAGCCTGGGCCGGCGGCCCCACGGCGACCGCCTTCTCGCGAACGATCTGCCGTGCGGGCTTGTCGGTGCGCAGGCCCTGAAACACGCTGTGCCGCACGCGGTGGTCCCGCGTCCATTCGCCGAAGCTCACCTCGGCGACGAGCTGCGGCTTGACCCATTGCGCCTTCACCGAACGCGGCACGCCGGCATCGCCCTTGACGAAGGGCGAGCGGTCGGTGGTCAGCTTGTCCAGCCGCGCCTTGATGTCCGCCAGGCGGCTGCCGTCGAAACCGGTGCCCACGTTGCCGCAATAGTGCAGCGCGCCCTGTTCGTCGTGCACGCCCAGCAGCAAGGCGCCGAAGCCGGCGCGCGAGCCCTTGGGCGCGGTGTAGCCGCCGATCACGAATTCCTGGCGCTGGTGGCTCTTGAGCTTGATCCAGTCGGACGAGCGGCGCGACACGTAGGCCGAGCCCTTGCGCTTGCCGATCAGCCCTTCGAAGCCCAACGCGGTGACGGACGCGAGCAAATCGCGCGGCGGTGCGTCGAAGCTCTCGCTGAAACGCAGGCGTGGCGCCAGGTCCTCCGTCAGAAGTGCGACGAGCCGCTCGCGCCGTGCCTCGACCGGCTGTTCGCGCAGATCCGTACCATTGACGAAGGGCAAGTCGAAGACCCAGTAGACGATCGACGCGGTGGATCGCCGCTCGAAGGCGTTTTGCAGGCCTTGAAAGCTCGGCACATCGTTCTCGCCCTGCACCACGATCTCGCCGTCGAGCCAGGCCGAGCGCACATCGAGCTGAGCCAGCGCCTTCGCCAACTCGGGCAGCTTGTCGGTCCAGTCATGGCCGTTGCGGGTGAAGCAGCGTACCCGGCCCTTGTCGACGTGCGTGAGGAGCCGGTAGCCGTCGAACTTGAGTTCCCAGAGCCAATCGTCGACGTCGCCCGGCGGCGACGTGGCGAGGGTTGCGAGCTGCGGCGCGAAGGTAGCCGGAAGCGCGACCGCGCGGGTGGAGGGCTTCCGCGATGAGAGCTTTCGGGCCGCTGTCTTCGCCGATGGCTTCTTCCCCACCGTCGGTGCATCGACGGACGCCCCGGTGACCACACTGTCCGGCAACGCCTCGGTCACGTCGTAGTCAGCGAGCGGGCGCGCTTCGACATCCTTTTCCTTGATCAGCAGCCAAGGCTCCTGCTTCTCGCCCTTGCCACGCATGCGCACCAGCGTCCAGTGGCCGCGCAGCTTCTCGCCGCGCAGTTCGAACTTGAGCTTGCCGGCCGCCAGTGCCTTGCGCGCATCGCCCACATCACCATCAGGCCGCCATTCGCCACGGTCCCAGACGATCACGGTACCCGCACCGTACTGGCCCGGTGGGATGGTGCCTTCGAAGCCGCCGTAGGAAATCGGGTGGTCCTCGACATGCACCGCCATGCGCTTGACCTGCGGGTCGAGGCAGGGCCCCTTGGGCACCGCCCAGCTCACCAATGTGCCGTTGAGTTCGAGTCGGAAGTCGTAATGCAGGTGGCTCGCATGGTGCTTCTGGACCACGAAGGCGAGCACGCCCTTGGCCGACTTGCCGCCGCTGCGCGGCTCGGGTGTCTTGGCGAAGTCGCGCTTGCGGTGATAGGGAGCGAGTGCCTCGCGTGCGCCCATGGTGCGGCCCCTCAGGCGGCGCGACGCTTCGCGGGCGCCTTGGCCGGCGTCTTGGAAGCCGCAGTCTTGCGGGCGGGCGTCTTGGTGGCCTTGCCGGCCTTGGCGCTCGACTTGGCCGCAGGCTTGGACTTCGTGGAGCGCGCCGACGCTTCGTCATCCTCTTCCCCATCCGAGCCCGTCGCCGCCTTGCCGCCCTTGCGCAGGCTGCGCTGCAGCAGTTCGGTCAGGTCGATGATCTTTGCGCCGCCGCTGCTGCCCTCTTCCGACGGCTCCGGCTGGGTCACGGATTCGGTGTCGCCGGCCGCGACCTTTTGGTCGACCAGCCGCATGATCTCGTCCTTGAACGAGTCCTTGAACTCGTCCGGGTCCCAGTCGGAACTCATGTCCTCGACCAGCTCGCCGGCCATCTTCAACTCGCGCTCCGACAGGCCTGCGGCCTTGGCGCTCTCGGCCGGCAGCGGCAGGTCTTTCCACGACCGGATGTCCGCGCCCCAGCGCAGCAGGTTCAGCACCAGGCCGGGGCCGGAGGGCACGAGCACGGCGAGATGCTGCTTGGTCTGGATCACGACGCGCGCCACGCCCACGCGACCGGTGCGCTGCAGCGTCTCGCGCAGCAGCGCATAGACCTTGGCACCGCGGTTGATCGGTGCGACGTAATAAGGCCGCTCGAGGTAGACGAAGGGAATGCTGTCGGCCGGGACGAAGGTCTCGATCTCGACGGTCTGCGTGGTCTTGGGGTAGGCCGCGGCGATCTCCGCATCGGTCAACACCACGTACTGGCCGTCTTCGTAGGCAATGCCCTTGACGATCTGCTCCTTGGTGATTTCCTTGCCGGTCTTCTTGTTGATGCGCTTGTAGCCGACCGGGTCCATCGTGCGCTTGTCGAGCCAGTCGAAGTCGATGCTGTGGTCGGTAGTGGCCGAGTAGAGCGCGACCGGGATGTGTACCAGGCCGAAGCTGATGGCGCCCTTCCACAGGACGCGGGGAGCGGGTGAATGCGATGCGGGCATACGGAATCCTCCAGTCTTCGAAGGTACGTCGCCCTCCGCTTCACCGATGTAGGAACGCCGCTTCGCGCGTCGTGGGCCTAAAGCCGCCGATCGCTTTCTACCGCGAAATAGAACCACTCAGCACCTGGCTGCGCTTCGGTATTCGGGAAGATCACGAAGCCGTCGCGCTCGGCGTGCAGCACGCGGCCGTCGGCACGCATGGCGATCGGCTCGCCCTTGGCCACCGGGTCGAAGGTGGCCCATTCACGCACGAACTGGTCTTCTTCGTCGTCGCGGTCGGTCACGCTGACCAGGCGCAGCAGCGCGGGCTGCGGCGGTGCGACGGCGTCACCCGCCACCATGCCGAGCAGGCGCAGCGCCGAATGGATGGCCGCGTGCGCCACGTCCGGCGCGGCGGGGTCGGCGTGCTGGCCGCATTCGAGCGTGACGCCGTAGCCGCCGCGGCTGCGCATGTATTCGTTGGTGCCCCAGCCGAAGGCCAGCGCCGCGTCGTCGGCCGGCGTGCCGCCCGCGCGCTGCGCCAGGCCGGCGGCGTAGATGTCGAGCCAGCCTTCGACCACGCACGGCGTGCCGATGTGCAGCGCCAGCCGGCCCTCTTCGGCAGCGCGCGAGAAGGGCTCGAGCGTGCCGATGTTGTCGCGCGGGCCGATCATCGCGAAAGCCTCGCCCGCGCTCTGGAAGGAATGCAGGTCGAGCAGCACCTCGTGGCGGTCGAGCAGCGGGCACAGCAGGTTGGTGATGCGCGCTTCGTAATCGGCCGGCGCCTCGCTCGGACGGAAGGAGCGGTTGAGGTTGCGCTCGCCCTCGCGCTGCATCAGTCGCCGCGCCAGCGGGTTCGCCACCGGCACCATGGTGAGTTGGCCGCGGAGCAAGGTGAGCGCGCCGCTGTCGAGTTCGGCGACGGCGCGCTCGATGCCGACGGTGCCGCAGGTCTCGTTGCCATGCACCCCGCCCAGCACGATGAGGCGCGGGCCGGGCTCGGTGGAAGCAAAACTGTGAATGCGGAGGGTGTCTTGGAGCAGTGAATCGGCCATCGCCGACGATCCTACAGGGGCCGGCCCGCCGGTCCTACCGGACTTTTCCGCAGCGCATGGCACAAGAAGAAACTACAGGAGCAAGCCATGGTCACCACCCCACGCAACAAAGACAACCAGCCGCGCGACACCGACGCCGTGCGCCCCGACCAGGACGGCAAGACCAAGGTCCAGCAAGGCGGCGAGTCGGCGCCGAAGCTGCCGCATGAGCGCGACGAATCGTCGGGCAGCCAGCAGAACCAGGATGGATCGGCAGCGGCGACCGAACTCGGCCAGCGTGCCCACGACGATGTGGAGCGCGGCGTGGTCGACACCAGCCGCGGCGCGGAGGCCGACCGGACCTACAACGACAAGGTCAAGCCGTAACGGTACCGAGGTTGGCGCGCATCGCCGACACCACGCTGGCGTAGTCCTTCGCATTGAAGATCGCGCTGCCCGCCACGAAAGTGTCGGCACCGGCAGACGCCACGCGGGCGATGTTGTCGGCTTTGATGCCGCCATCGACCTCGAGTCGGATGTCCCGCCCGCTCTGCTCGATGCGCTTGCGCGCCTGCTCGATCTTGCGCAAAGCCGAATCGATGAAGCTCTGGCCGCCGAAACCGGGGTTTACGCTCATGATCAGGATGAGGTCAATGTCGTCGATCGCCCAGTCGAGCGCTTCCAGCCCGGCCCCGGGGTTGAACACCAGCCCCGGCTTGCAACCCGCCGCGCGGATCGCCTGGATGCTGCGGTGCACGTGCGGCGACGCGTCGGCGTGAAAGCTGATGTAGTCGGCGCCGGCCTGCGCGAAGGCGGTGGCCAGCGCATCGACCGGCTGGATCATCAGGTGCACGTCAATCGGCACCGGCGTGCCGTCGACCTTCTTGGCATGCGGCTTGAGGGCCTGGCAGACCATCGGGCCGAAGGTGAGGTTCGGCACGTAATGGTTGTCCATGACGTCGAAATGGATCCAGTCGGCGCCGGCGGCGATCACCTCGGTCACCTCGGCGCCCAGGCGCGCGAAGTCGGCGGAGAGGATCGAGGGCGCGATGCGGTAGGTGGGGCTGCTCATGGCGGTGATTGTCGCAGCGTGCGGGGCGGTCGCAGCCGTTACCATCCCCGCATGTCCCAGCCCGCCATGCACATCGCCGTCGAGCCGCGATACCTCGCCGACCAGTCCTCCCCCGAGGCCCACGTCTACACCTTCGCCTACACCATCACCGTGACCAACACGGGCGACGTACCGGCGCAGCTCATCGCGCGCCACTGGCTGATCAACGACGTCTCGGGCCATGCGCAGGAGGTCAAGGGCCTCGGCGTGATCGGCCAGCAGCCCCTGCTGGCGCCGGGCGAATCCTTCCGCTACACCAGCGGCTGCCGCCTGCAAGCGGCGAGCGGCACGATGCACGGCAGCTATTTCTTCGTGAGCGAGGCGGGCGACCGTTTCGACGTGCCCGTGCCGATGTTCCTGCTGGAAGCCGACGCCCCGGGCGCCCCGGCTTCGCGCGTGCTGCACTGACGCGCACACTGCCCCCCATTCCGCACATCTCGCACGCCCCCCACGGATGAGCGCCCCGCGCGATCTGTCGACCCTGCTCGCCCGGCTCGACCCGACGGCGGACGTGGCCGCGCGCCACGTCTGGCTGATCGAACTCTTCGACTGGCTGCGCGGCGACCGCAGCACGCCCAACGCCGCGGCGGCGCGCGTCGGCCTGCTGCTCGACGCCATCGACGCCCGGCCGGCGCTGCGCGCCCAGGCGCAGGCCTGGTGGGCCGCGTTCATCCGCGACGTCGACCTGACCACGCTGTTGGCCGACTACGGCTTCGCGCCGCGCACCGCCTTCCTGAGCGAGCTGACCGACCGCCTGCGCCGCAAGCTGCTGCCCGGTACGCCCGAAACCACGGACGCGTCGGAGCTGTTCCGCATGGTGCTGCCGGGCGATTTCGACGCCCGCTGGATCGCGCTGCTCGACGACGCGGCCTTGGCGCGCATCGGCGCGGTACTGGCCGATGCGCCGGCAGACGGCACGCCCCGCTGGCGCCACACCGTGATGGACGCCGTGACCTACTGCAGCAGCCAGGTGGTCGCGGCCGGCTTCTCGCCTGAGCTGCGGCTGCGCATGAGCGACGCGGCGCGCGCAGCGCGGCCCTTCCACGCGCTCATGGCCGAACTCGATGACCTGCGCGACGCCATGTTCGACAAGCCGCATGAGGAGGCCGAACTGCAGGCCGCATTCATCGCCTTCCGCGACCGGCTCGACGCCTGCCGCGCCGGCGCCTCGTCGGTCTACACCCACCTCGAAGACCACGGCATCTCGGTCGGCCTGGTGTTCCGCGTGCGCCAGTTGCGCGAGCGCGTGCTGCGCATCCGCGAGCTGCTCGACTGCCTGATGGCACCCGCGCCGCACGCCAGCGTGGCGCGCCTGGTCGGCCGCCTGGTGGCGGCCGGCGGCGAGCGCAACAGCCTGCGCGCCCTGGTCGCGACCAACTCGTCGATGCTGGCCGCCAAGGTCACCGAGCGCAGCGCCGAGGCCGGCGAGCACTACATCACCCGCGACCGCGGCGCCTACCTGCAGATGGTGCGCAAGGCAGCCGGCGGGGGTGCGCTGACCGCGCTCACGGTGCTGCTCAAGTTCGGCATCCTGGCGCTGGGCCTGTCGGCCTTCTGGGCCGGCCTCGGGTCGGGGCTGATGTACGCCGCCAGCTTCGTGGCGATCCAGCTGCTGCACCTCACGCTCGCCACCAAGCAGCCGGCCATGACGGCGCCGGCGATGGCCGCCAAGCTGCGCGACCTGAAGGCCGACGGCGCCGTCGACGACTTCGTCGACGAGGTCACGCACCTGGTGCGCTCGCAGGTCGCGGCGGTGCTGGGCAATGTGGGCACAGTGGTGCCGGTGATGCTGGCCATCGGCGCCGGCACGCAGTGGGCGCTGGGCCGGCCGCTGATCGATGCGGCACACGCGCGAGAGGTGCTGCACGGCCTGTCCCTGGCCGGCCCGACCTTGTTCTATGCCGGGTTCACGGGCCTGCTATTGTTCGCGGCCAGCATCGTGGCGGGCTGGACCGAAAATGCCTTCGTCCTGCATCGCCTGGATTCCGCCATGCGTTACAACCCCCGCATCGGTGCCGTGCTCGGCGCCGAACGCGCCCGCCGTTGGGCCGACTTCATGCGCACACACATCTCCGGTTTCGCGTCGAACATCTCGCTGGGCCTGATGCTGGGCCTGGTGCCGGCGTTTGCAGCTTTCTTCGGGCTCGGGCTCGACGTGCGCCATGTCACGCTGTCGGCCGGCCAGATCGGTGCGGCCGCCGCGTCGCTCGGCCCCACGGTGCTTCACGAGCCCGCGCTGTGGTGGGCCGTGGCCGCCGTGCCGGCCATCGGCGCGCTGAACGTCGGCGTCAGCTTCTATTTCGCCTTCCGCCTGGCGCTGCGTGCGCACAGCGTGAGCGGTCTCGACCGGGCCCGCATCCGCCGCGCCATCTGGGCGCGCCTGCGCAGGCGGCCGGCGAGCTTCTTTATCCCTTCCCGATGACCTCCTTCATTCCCGCCGACATCCTCGGCTTCTGGGCCGACTGGGTACGCCCGTCCGCCGGCCTGCCCACCGTGCTGTGGTCGCTGCTGCTGGCGGCCGCGGCCGCCTCCGGCCACCTGGTGCAGCGCTACATGGGCATGCCCAAGGTGGTCGGCTATTCGGTCGTCGGCACCGTCGTCGGCCTGGCCGGCTTCGAAGGTGCGCTGTGGCCGCTGCAGGGCATCCCGCTGTTCCTGCTGGAACTCGGCGTCGCCATCGTGCTGTTCGAGGCCGGCGGCCGGCTGCCGCTGCGCTGGTTCCGCCACAACCCGATGGTGCTGCTGCAGAGCCTGCTCGAATCGGCGCTGACCTACTTCGGCGTGTTCTGGACGCTGCACTGGCTGGGCGTGCCCAACCCTGTGGCCAACCCGGTCGCGCTGATGGCCATCGTGGCCTCGCCCGCGGTGCTCAGCCGCGTGGTGATGGACACGCGCGCCTCCGGCCCCGTGACCGAACGCGCCCTGACGCTGGCCACGCTCAACACCTTCTACGCGCTCGCGCTCGGCTATGCCCAGGCCGGCCTGCTGGAGCGCGGCCCGGCCGGGCTCATGAACAAGCTCTACCCGGTGCTGGTGGTGTTGGGCGTGTCCTTCGTGGTGGGTGCGGTGCTGGCGCTGGCGCTGCGCTCGGCGCTGCGCGTGATGAGCCCGACCAGCGAGAACACCTCGATCCTGCTGCTGGCGCTGATCGGCGTGGGCGCGGCGCTCGCGGCGCATTTCGGTGGCGCCGCGCCGCTGGCCGCGCTCATCGGCGGCATCCTGCTCAAACAACTCAACCCCAAGCCCTGGGCCTGGCCGCGGCAGCTGGGCACGGCTGCCTCGCTGCTGACCATGCTGATGTTCGTGCTGGTGTCGATCGTCGCCGCGCAAGGCGACTGGAGCCTGCCGGTGGCCAGCCTGGTGCTGGCGGTGATCGGCGTGCGTCTGCTCGCCAAGATCGCCGGTGTGGCGATCGCCAACCCCGGCAGCGGCGCGAGCTGGAAGCAGGCCTTCTGGGTTGGCTGCGCAATGTCGCCGCTGTCGTCGATCGCGCTCTTGATCGCATCGAACTTCGCCACCGCCTCGCCGCTGCTCGGCGCGATGATCTCGCAGATCGCGCTGCCGGCCATCCTGGTGATGGAGGTGGTGGGCGCGGTGCTCGCCACCGTCGCCATCCATGCCTCCGGCGAAAGCCTCAAGCCCTGGCTGCCCGATGTGTTCCGCGGCACCGACGACCGGGAGACGCAACGATGAGCATCGCCAACCTGCCCAAGCGCCCGGGCGACCGAACGGTCGAACTCGAGCCCTTCAACAAGTCCGAGGCGCTGTCGCTCGGCGTCGAGCTCGAGCTGCAGCTGGTCAACACCAACGACTACGACCTCGCGCCCTATGCCGAGGACATGCTGCGCCTGATGGCGCAGACCCCGCTGCCCGGCAGCGTGGTGCCCGAGATGACCTCGAGCATGATCGAGATCTCGACTGACATCTGCCATTCGGCGCAGGACGTGATCGACCAGCTCACGCCGATCCGCGATGCGCTGGTACGCAACGCCGACAAGCTCAACATCGCGGTGGTGGGCGGCGGCACGCACGCCTTCCAGCAGTGGCACGAGCGGCGCATCTACGACAAGCCGCGCTTTCGCGAGCTCTCGGAGCTGTACGGCTACCTGAGCAAGCAGTTCACCATCTTCGGCCAGCATGTGCACATCGGCTGCCCCGACGCCGACGCGGCCCTGCTGATGCTGCACCGCATGTCGCGCTACATCCCGCACTTCATCGCGCTGTCGGCCTCGTCGCCGTATGTGCAGGGGCAGGACACGCAGTTCGACTCGGCCCGGCTCAATTCGGTGTTCGCCTTCCCGCTGTCGGGCCGCGCGCCCTTCACGCTCTCGTGGCGCGAGTTCGAGGCCTACTTCGCCAAGATGACCCGCACCGGCGTCGTGCGCAGCATGAAGGACTTCTACTGGGACATCCGGCCCAAGCCCGAGTTCGGCACCATCGAGATCCGCGTGTTCGACACGCCGCTGACCGTCGAGCGCGCCGCGGCGCTGGCCGGCTACGTGCAGTCGCTGGGCGCATGGTTCCTGGCGGAGCAGCCCTTCACGCCGACCGAAGACGACTACCTGGTCTACACCTACAACCGCTTCCAGGCCTGCCGCTTCGGGCTGGACGCGGTGTACGTCGACCCCGCCACCGGCGAGCACATGCCACTGCGCGAGCACATCCTGATGACGATGACGCAGCTCGAATGGCACAGCGAGGCGCTGGGCGCCACGAGCCACCTGGCCGGGCTGCGCACCGACGTCGAAGCCAGCCGCAACGACGCGCGCTGGCTGCGCGAGAAGCAGGCCAAGGAGAACCTGCTGGCCGAGGTGGTGCGGCAGGCGGCGCTGCGCTTCAGGAACCCGACCAAGTGAGCGCGATGGGCGAATTCGATCTGATCGCGCGCTACTTCGCGCGGCCCGCCAAGCGCTCGCCATTGGGCACGGGCGACGACTGCGCACTGCTCGCGCCGGCGCCCGGCATGCAACTGGCCGTGTCGACCGACATGCTGGTCGAAGGCCGGCACTTTCTCTCGACCGTGGACCCGGCCCGCCTCGGCCACAAGGCGCTGGCGGTGAACCTCAGCGACCTGGCCGCCTGCGGCGCGAAGCCGCTGGCCTTCACGCTCGCGCTCTCGCTGCCGGCCGTCGATGAGGCCTGGCTCGAAGGCTTCTCGCGCGGGCTGTTCGCGCTGGCCGAGGCGCACGACTGCGAGCTTGTCGGCGGCGACACCACGCGCGGCCCGCTCAACATCTGTATCACCGTGTTCGGCGAAGTGCCGAGCGGTGCCGCGCTGTTGCGATCGGGCGCGCGGGTCGGCGATGACCTGTGGGTCAGCGGCACGCTGGGCGACGCGCGGCTGGCGCTCGAAGTCTTCCGCGGCGCGCTGAGCCTGCCGGGCGAACTGTTCGACATCGCGCGCCAGCGCATGGAGACACCGACGCCGCGCAATGCGTTGGGCCAGGCGCTGCAGGGCGTCGCGACCGCCGCGGTGGACGTGAGCGACGGCCTGATCGGCGACCTGGGCCACATCCTGCGCGCCAGCGGCGTCGGGGCGCAGGTCGACGCCGATGCCGCCGTGGCGCGCATGCGGCTGCCGGCTCATCCGCTCGCCGCGCAAGCGGCCTTGACACCCGAACTGCTGCGGCTGTGTGCGCTGTCGGGTGGTGACGACTACGAACTGCTCTTCACCGCACCGGCCGACCGGCGAGACGCGGTGGCCGCCGCCGCGCAACGGGCCGACACACCGGTCGCACGCATCGGCCGCATCGAGGCCGAGACCGGCCTGCGCATCGTCGACGCCAGCGGCACGCCGGTCACGCAGCGCTTCGGCGCCTTCGACCACTTCGCCTGAACCTTCGCCCGACCGAGAGCCTGCCGTGTCCGCTTCTCCCATCTATCCGACCGTGGCGCATCCGACGGTCCGCTTCATGCTCTCGCACCCCGCGCACCTGATCGCGCTGGGCTTCGGCTCGGGCCTGCCCCGCATCGCGCCTGGGACTGTCGGCACGCTGTGGGCCTGGGTCGCCTTCCTCGTGATGCAGCTGTGGTTGTCGCCGGCCACCATCGGCTGGGTGATCCTCGCGTCGCTGCCGATCGGCTGGTGGGCCTGCACCGTGACCGCGCGCCACATGAACGTGGCCGACCCCGGCCACATCGTGTGGGACGAGGTGGTCGCCTTCTGGCTGATCCTCTGGCTGGTCACGCCGGCCGGGCTGTGGGCGCAGTTCGCCGCCTTCGTGCTGTTCCGGATCTTCGACGCGGCCAAGCCCGGCCCCATCGCGTGGGCCGACGCCCTGTGCAAGCAGAAGGGCGCTGCGGCCGAGGACATGCGCTGGACCATCGCCGGCTTCGGCATCCTGTTCGACGACCTGGTCGCGGCCTTCTGCACGCTGATCGTCATCGCGCTGTGGCGGGCCTGGTGATGCAGGGAGCCACAGCGAGCGCGCCTTGCTCAAGTGATTGAGCCCAGCGAATCGAAGTCGGCGAGGTTTTCCCGCGAGGGGTGTGCTGTCGCATCCTCCGGCCGCCGCCTTCGGCCAGAAGCGGCGGCCCTTCGGACCGTGTAGAAACGCGCGTTACGAACTTCTTTTCTGGCTATGTCATCCACAGTTCCTGGCGCGGCCGGTTACGGCGCGAATGCATCGCTCTTGGCTTCACAGTACGAGAGCATCACCTTCGCCGAGGTCTACCGCGACCTGCTGCACCTTTTCCCCGCGCCGCCCCGCACAGTGCTCGACATCGGGGCGGGCTCGGGCCGCGATGCTGCAGAACTTGCGCGACGTGGCCACCAGGTCGTTGCCGTCGAACCGACAGCGGAGCTTCGCAACGAGGGGCAACACATCCACCGCGCTCTCCCGATCGAATGGATGGACGACCATCTACCAACGCTCGGAGCGCTGCGGCGGAGCAACCGGCGGTTCGATGTGGTCCTGCTCACCGCGGTGTGGATGCACCTTGACCAAGAGGAGCGCCACGCTGCAATGGAAGCAGTCGCAGAACTCACGGCCGATGGCGGTGCGATCTTCATGTCGCTGCGCCACGGTCCCATACCGGAAGGCAGAAGGATGTTCGACGTTTCTGCGAAAGACACCGTGCAATTGGCAGCACGTTACGGTTTGCGCTGTGATTGCGAAGCCGAACGCGAAGACATGCTCGGACGGTCGGACGTGAGATGGAGCTTTCTGGCGTTACGCAAGCGCGCCGCATCCAAGTAGCCTCTGCGTCCGCTCAAGGCGCAATCAGAGTCAGTACACAAGACGTGATGGGCTGCGCGGTGCAGGATCAGCATCGTGCGATCCCACCGTTGAGCCTGTAGGACGCGCTGACGCGGCATACTCGCCGGCGATGAACGACGCCAACGATTTCCTCCCCGACCTGGTCGCGCGCGTGGCTGAGCTGCTCGAACGCCGCAGCGCCCTGCTCGTGACCGCCGAAAGCTGCACCGGCGGACTGATCGCTGCCGCCTGCACCGAGCGCGCGGGCTCCAGCGCCTGGTTCGAACGCGGCTTCGTCACCTACTCCAACGAGGCCAAAACCGAAGCGCTCGGCGTCGACGCCGCGCTGCTCGCCGCGCATGGCGCCGTCAGCGAGCCGGTCGCGCGGGCGATGGCCGAGGGCGCCCTCGCCCATGCACGCGCGCAGGTGTCGCTCGCGGTCACCGGCATCGCCGGCCCGACCGGCGGCTCGCCGGACAAGCCGGTGGGCACCGTGTGGTTCGGCTGGTCGGTGGGCGGCGCCACGCGCACCGAACGCCGCCGTTTCGACGGCGACCGCGCGACGGTGCGCCAGGCCACCGTGGTCCATGCGTTGCAGACGCTGGCGACCCTGCTCGACCAGCCCTGAAGAAAGACGAAGCATGCTCGCCAACGAACAGACGATCCGCCGCTTCTACGACGCCTTCGCGCGCCTGGACGCCGACACCATGGCCGCCTGCTACGCGCCCGATGCGAGCTTCCGCGACGAGGTCTTCGACCTGCGCGGCGCACGCGAGATCGGCGGCATGTGGAAGATGCTGTGCGCCGGCACGCAAGCCAAGGGCGCGCATGTCTGGCAGTTGACCTACCGCGACGTGCAGGCCGACGCCGCGGGCGGCCAGGCGCACTGGGACGCCCACTACCTCTTCAGCGCCACCGGCCGCATCGTCGACAACGCGATCGACGCACGCTTCACCTTCACGCCCGACGGGCTGATCGCCACGCACCGCGACCGCTTCGCCTTCTGGACCTGGGCGCGCCAGGCGCTCGGCGTGCCCGGCCTGCTGCTGGGCTGGTCGCCCAGCCTGCGCCGCAAGGTGCGCGGCACGGCCGCGTCGAACCTCAAGGCCTTTCTCGCCCGCAACCCCTGACCCACCGCACGGAGCTCCCCATGGCTGACATCCAGATCACGAACAACGCCGACAAGCACCGCTACGAAGCCTTCATCGGCGCCGAGCTCGCCGGCTACTGCGAATACAACCTGCTGACCGACGCCATCATGTTCACGCACACCGAAGTGCTGGAGGCGCATGAAGGCCAAGGCGTCGGTTCGACCCTCGCCAAGCACGTGCTCGACACCGCGCGCAGCGAAGGCAAGCACGTGATTCCGGTATGCCAGTTCATCGCCGGCTACATCCGCAAGCACCGCGACTACGCGGACCTGGTGCGGCCGGACATCCAGCGGGCCTTCAAGATCTGAGGTCTCGGGCGCGGTGTCGTAGCACCCCCGAAATCGCAGCGGCGACGACGAGCCGTGCGTTGGCGCGGCATCATCGGCACATGCATCTCCACGACGCCATCGCCTCCCGCCGCTCGGTCCGCGCCTTCCTGCCCGACCCCGTACCGGCCGACACCATCCGCCGCGTGCTCGACCACGCCACGCGCGCGCCCTCGGGCGGCAACCTGCAGCCCTGGCACGTGGACGTGCTGGCGGGCGAACCGCTGGCCGCACTCAAGGCCCGCATGCAGGCGCTGCTGGCGGCGGGCACGCAGGAGACGCCCGCCTATGCGGTCTACCCGCCCGACCTGCCCTCGCCCTGGCGCGAGCGCCGCTTCCAGATCGGCGAGCAGATGTACGCACGGCTCGGCATCCCGCGCGAAGACAAGGTCGCGCGGCGCCGCTGGTTCGCGCGCAACTTCGCCTTCTTCGACGCGCCGATGGCGCTGTTCTGTTCGGTCGACCGCGTCATGGGCCCGCCGCAGTGGGCCGACCTCGGCATGTACCTGCAGACCGTGATGCTGCTGCTGCGCGACGAAGGGCTGGACAGTTGCGCGCAGGAATGCTGGGCGATGTATCCGGACACGGTGGGCGACGCCATCGCGTTGCCGCCGGGGCGCATGCTCTTCACGGGCATGTCGATCGGCACGGCCGACACGGCGCATCCGCTGGACGGCCTGGTGAGCGAGCGCGCCCCGCTCGAGGAAACGGTGCGCTTCCATGGCCTCTGACAAGCTCGCGCTCGACCGTCGCGGCTTCCTGCAGGCCGGCGTGGCCGCCACCGTCGCCCTGATGGGCGCGGGCTGCGCCATGCCGGGCCGCACCGACCCGGTGATGCTGGGCTTCGGCGCGGTGCCGCCGACGCTACACGACGGCATCACGCTGCCGCCCGAGTACCGCGCGCAGGTGCTCTACCCCTGGGGCACGCCGACCGGCATCGCCGGCGCCATGCCGGCCTTCGCGCCCGACGCCAGCAACAGCGCCGCCGACCAGGCGGTGCAGGCCGGCATGCACCACGACGGCATGCATTTCTTCCCGCTGGGCAACGACGGCACGCGGGGCCTGCTGGTGATGAACCATGAGTACACCGACGAGCGGCTGCTGCACACCGACGGCGTCACACGCTGGACGACGGAGAAGGTGCGCAAGTCGCTGCATGCGATGGGCGTGTCGGTGATCGAGATCGAGCGCAGCACCGACGGCTGGCGGCAGGTGCTGCCGTCGCGTTATGCGCGGCGCATCCACGGCGCCACGCCGATGCGCATCGCCGGGCCGGCGGCCGGCTCGCCGTGGCTGCGCACCGCCGCCGACCCGACCGGCACGCAGGTGCTCGGCACCTTCGCCAACTGCGCGATGGGCGTCACGCCCTGGGGCACCTACCTGACCTGCGAGGAGAACTTCCACGGCTACTTCGGCGGCCCGCCTGAGGCCGCTGCGCGCATGACGCCCGCGCAGCGCCGCTACGGCACGGTGCCGGGCGCGCAGTGGGTCGAGTACTGGCGCTTCGACGAGCGCTTCGACCTGTCGAAGCAACCCAACGAAGCGCACCGCTTCGGCTGGGTGGTCGAGATCGATCCCTTCGACCCGGCCAGCACACCGGTCAAGCGCACCGCGCTCGGTCGCAAGCGCCAGGAGAGCGCGACCTGCACGCTGACCCAAGACGGCCGCGTCGCGGTCTACATGGGCGACGACGCAGCCTTCGAGTGCATCTACAAGTTCGTCAGTCGCGAGAAGGTCCGCCCCGGCCAGGACGCCGCGGCCCGCGCCGCGAACCGCACGCTGCTCGACGACGGCACGCTGCATGTCGCGCGCTTCGATGCCGATGGCCGTGGCCGCTGGCTCGAACTCGTGCATGGCCGGGGCGGGCTGGACGCCGCTAACGGCTTCGCCGGCCCCGACGAGGTGCTGCTGCATGCCCGGCTCGCGGCCGACGTGGTCGGCGCGACGAAGATGGACCGCCCCGAATGGATCGCGGTGCACCCGCGCACCGGCGAGGTCTATGTCACGCTCACCAACAACAGCCAGCGCGGCACCGCCGGCAAGCCCGCCGCCGACGCCGCCAACCCGCGCGGCCCCAACCTCTTCGGCGGCATCCTGCGCTGGCGCGAGGACGGCGGCGATGCGGCCAGCACCGGCTTTGCGTGGGACCACTTCGTGCAGGCCGGCGACCCGGCCCTGCCCGACATCGGCGCGCGCTACCCGCGGGCCGACGACGACGCCTTCGGATCGCCCGACGGGCTGCACTTCGACAGCGGCGGGCTGCTCTGGATCCAGACCGACATGAGCGGCCAGGCGATCGGCACCGGCGCCCATGCCGCACTGGGCAACAACCAGCTGCTGTGCGCCGACCCCGCGAGCGGTCGCATCCGCCGCTTTCTGGTCGGGCCAAACGGCTGCGAGATCACCGGCTGCGTCGTGACGCCCGACCGCCGCACGCTGTTCGTCAATGTGCAGCACCCCGGCGAGCGCCGCGACGACGGCACCGGCGCGCTCAGCAGCGCCTGGCCCGACGGCACGCTGCCGGCCAGCACGCGCCCGCGCTCGGCCACGGTGGTCGTGCAGCGGCGCGACGGTGGCATCGTGGGCACCTGAACACGCACCTTAAGGAAAAGCCATGGCCATTCGCATCGTCCGCCTCGGCAGCCCCCGCGCACCCGGCGAGGGGCTGCGCATCGGCACCGTGCGGCGCCCGCCGCGCGGCGTGCCCAAGACCGAGTTCGCCGCCCAGGACTGGTACGACGTGTGGTACCCGAACCTCGCCCCATCGGCCGAAACCATGAAGCTCGGCCAGGCGGCCGAGACGCCGGCGCAATGGGCCGCGTTCACGCGCCTCTACCAGCGCGAAATGGCCGAGCCCGACGCCAGCCGCAACCTTGACCTGCTGGCCGCGCTGTCGCACCACGGTGCGATGGCGGTCGGCTGCTACTGCGAAGACGCGGCGCGCTGCCATCGCTCGCTGCTGCGCGACCTGCTGGCGCAACGCGGCGCCGACCTCATCGACTGACCTTGCCATGACCAAGCTTCCTCTTGCCCCCCTCGCCGGCAACCGCGTGCTGAGCCTCGCCCTCAACCTGCCCGGCCCCGCCGCGCTGATGCGTTGCCGGGCCATGGGCGCCGAATGCGTCAAGTTCGAGCCGCCCGCTGCTGCCGGGTCATCGGCCGATCCGATGAGCCTCTACGCGCCGGCGGCCTATGCCGAGATGCACGAAGGCATCGCGTGCGTGCAGGGCGATCTCAAGACGCCAGAAGGCCGTGCGCAGCTCGACCAGGAACTGGCCTGCACCGACGTGCTGATCACCTCCTTTCGCCCCTCCGCGCTCGACAAGCTCGGGCTCGGCTGGGAGGCGCTGCACACCCGCCATCCGCGCCTGTCGATGGTCGCGATCGTCGGCGCGCCGGGCGCCCGCGCCGAGGAGCCCGGCCACGACCTGACCTACCTGGCCGAGAGCGGCTTGGTCACCGGCTGCGACCTGCCGCCCACGCTCTACGCCGACATGGCGGGCTCGCTGATGGCGAGCGAGGCCGTGCTGCAGGCATTGCTGCACCGCGGCATGCACGGCAGCGGCACGCACATTGAGGTGGCGTTGTCGGACGCCGCCCACTACCTCGCGCTGCCGCGCCACTGGGGCCTCACCCGGCCCGGTGGTTCGGTTGGGGGCGCGCATGCGGGCTACCGCGTTTACCCGTGCCGCGACGGACGTGTGGCCCTCGCGGCGCTGGAGCCGCACTTCGCCCGCCGGCTGTGCGTCGCGGCGGGCCTGGGTGTGGACGCGGGCGACGCGATGTTCCGTTCTTCTACCCACGCGGCCATCGCGGCCTTCCTTCAGGAACGTCACTGCGACGAGATCGAAGCGCTCGCCAACCAGCATGACCTGCCCCTGCACGTCCTGCGCGAAGGGACCGGGCCGGGGTAAGCCCAAAGTGTCACGCCGTCACAAAACTGTCACACGAGACTTGCGACAATCGCCCGGAATCCCGGCCGTCGCTCGCGTCTTCATTCAACCGGACAAACCCGGTGACCACGGCCCCGGGTCTGCCTCTATTCCTTGAAGGATCCCTCGTGAACGCCATCAAATCCGCCCGCAAGTTCATCGTTGCCAACCCCTCGAGCGAGACCGCACGCACGCTCGCGCAGCTCGTGCTCGCGCTCGAATCCGAAACGCAGTTCAATGTCGCCGAGCTGTACAAGCTCGACCTCGAGACCTTCGAGATCGCCATCGACATCCTCAAGGAATGGCGCATCGACCGCTACTACGCCGGCAAGGCGAAGTTGTTCGACCTGTCGGTGCAGGTGACCGGTCTGCCGAGCTGAGTCGCGCAAACACCACCCCCTTTTGAAGAGCCCGCCACCCGGCGGGCTCTTCGCATTTCAGAGGTCGGAGAGAATGCGCGCTTCGTCACTTCTGCACTCGCCGATGAAGCGCCAGGGCCAACTCGTCCGATGGGAAAGCGAGCGAGGCTTCGGCTTCATCCGCTCGCCCGACATCTCCGCCGATGTGTTCGTGCACCTGCGCGACTTCGTCGACCGCGGCGTGGCGCCGCAGGTCGGCATGGCACTGCGTTTCGAGGAAATCCATGTCGGCGGCAAGGGACCACGCGCGGTGGCGGTCGAGGCGGTCGGGGCAACGCTCCGCCGCGCCGATCGGCAGCCCCCGAGGTCGGCCGCAGCGCCCCGCCATCGCGCTGCGGCACAAGAACCCGCTCGTCGCCGCGAACCCGCCTCCGCGCCATCGTCAGCCTTGCCCTTCCTCGTGCTGGCCATCGGCTACGCGATGCTGCTGGGTTACGGCATCTCGGTGTCGCGCATCCCGGTGATCGCCATAGGGGTGCTGCTCTTGCTCAGCCTTCTCACCTTCTTCATCTATGGCTTCGACAAGCACGCGGCAGAAACCGGGCGCTGGCGCGTGCAGGAGAGCACCCTGCACCTGCTCGCACTGATCGGAGGCTGGCCGGGTGCCTGGTGCGCGCAGCGCCTGTTCCGCCACAAGGTGCGCAAGGCGAGCTTCATGGCGGTCTACTGGGCGACGGTGCTGATCCACATCGCCGTCGTCGGCGCCTGGCTACGCCGGCTCTGGCCGGCCGGCCTCCTGGTGCTCTGACGCTCAGCGCGCAGCGGGTACCCGCAGCGTCGACAAGGCGGTGTCGAAGCGCAGCATCCAGACGCGCGTCGGGCGCTCGAGGTCGCTGCCGCGTGCGATGCGTGCGCCGACCACGCCGGTCGGGCAGCCCGAGACGATCGCGCCGGCCGCGTCGACCGTGCAGTCTTCCATGCTGCCGGCCACGGTCTTGCCGTTGGCATCGAGCAGGACCGTGCTCACGCCGAAGTCGTTGTCGTTGACCAGCGCCAGCGTGTGGTCGTCGACCAGCGCCAGGCCTTCGGCCTTCTCGGCCAGCCAGCCGAGCGCATTGAGGTCCAGCAGCTCGGTCTTGCGCAGCGTGACGACGCCCGCATAGTCGACGCCGTTCGAGGCGGCCTGCGTGATGCTGCTGATCTCGAGGTTCTGGTCCATGGCGGCGATGTCGGTGGCGTTGGCCGGCACCTCGACCAGGAAGAGCTTGTTCATCACCTTGCCGTCGCTCTTGCGCGCGCCCTGCTCGATGACGATGAAGCGTCCATTGCCCAGGCTCACCAGGTCGCCGAGCTTGGCATTGCCGGTGCGGTCCTTGTCGTACAGGCTGCCGTCGATCGGGTAGGCGTAGAGCTTCGAGGTCTCCGTGCTCGGGTCGAACTCGAGCCAGCGCGCGAACTTGGCGATGTGGCGCACGTCGGTGTTGCTGCCGCCCGGCGGCTTCGCCTTGATCGACTTGCCCGCGCTGTCGCGCGGATCGATCGGGCTCTGCAGGTAGCCGTGCAGCTTGCCGCTGGCCACATCGAGCGCCAGGCCTTCCATGCCGCGGTTTGGCCGGCGCAGCGCCAGCACCATCGGCAGGTCGGCGGCGCCGTTGCCGGGGCCGTAGCGCTTTTCGACGATGCCCGTGTCGATGGCGATGCGTGCCACGAAGGGCCCGTACTCGTCGCTGGTCCACAGCACCTTGCGCGCCTTGTCGAGCACCATCGTCTCGGGGTCGAGGCCATTGGCGTCGAAGTTGGCCTTGGTGGCGTCGAACACGTACTTGTCGGTCAGCGGCGTCTCGCCGGTGGCGCCGACGCCGGTCTGCGGCGGCAGGCCCGTGAGCTTCTTGTCGGCGTTCAGGCGCAGCGGCGTGCTCGACTGCAGCACCGCGCCGTTGGACCCGACACGCACCACGCCGAAGCTTGGTGCAAAGGACGGCGCTGGGAACACCTTGCTGACGCTGAGCGTGGTGGGGGCACCTGGCACCGGCGCATTGGGGCCGTCACCGTTCGGGCCGCGGTCGGTGATGGCATAGAACTCCAGCGCGCCATCGGCCGCCGTGCCCTTGAAGGCCAAGCCGGAGCCGTAGGCCGGCAGGAAGCCGTTCGGGAAGTCGGCGCGTGTCTTGGCGTTGTCGCCCTCGTACGGCACGTAGTACTTGGCGTCGGCCTGCAGCTGATAGCGCGACACCTTCAGTGCCAAGGTGCCGAGCGCGTTGGTCTGGGTGGCCGATTCCTGGACGACGGTGCCGAGCTGCGCGGCGAGCGTGTTCTCGAAGTGCTCGAGCGCCAGCGCGCGGCGACCGGCGTCCACCGTGCGATTGGCATAGGTCGCCGGCAAAGCGGCCAGCAGGCCATTGAGGGCGGCGTCGAATGTCGCGGCCGTGGCGGCGAAATCGAGTGCGCCGACCTTCAACGCGGCGCGAAGCTCGGCCGTCAGGCGGATGCCGTTCGACGGGTCCCGGTCGTCGTCGAAGCTTTGCAAGGCGAGCAGCCGATTGACCACCGCATCGGACTTCACGTCGGCGCCGGCGGCCAGGGTGAGCGGCGTCACGGTCGCGCCGCAGGTCGCACTGCCGAGCGCCAGAGCGCCGATGCTGAACTGCACGGTCGTGCCTTCTTCACAGGCGAAGTCGCCCTTGGCACCGGTCTGGGCCTTGGCGCCTTGGCCTGTCGCATAGTCCAGCCCTTCGACGGCGGCATCGAGGAAGACGCCGTTGACGGTCTTCGCGACCGGCGGCGTGCCGGTGCCGCCCGTACCGCCGGTGCCGCCCGTGCCGCCGGTGCTGGACGTTCCTCCGCCATCGCCGCCGCCACAGGCCGCGACGAGAACCGCCGTGGCGATGGACGCCAGCAGTGGCCGCCCCCAAATCGATTGTTGTTGTGTCATGTGCAAGTTCCTGGACAAGGGTGCCGCGCCCCCGCGCGGCTGCGGGGATTAACCCCGAGCCTCGTGACAGGAAAGTGACACACGCACACCGGACCGACCACAGGCCGTCGCTGTGCCCTGCGGTCGGATCAGGTCGACGCCCGGTCCGCTTTCGGAGTGGCGGGCCGTGCCTCGCCCTGATGACCGAACGATGGCGCCAGATGTCTGGCGACGGCGGCCGTGAATTGCCGCGCCACGGACCACCGCAGGTGGATCGCGTCCACGAAGGATTCTTTCGGCGTTGCCCACTCCGTCGCCGCATTCCAGAAAAACACGTCCTCGCTCGCCGAGAAAGACAACAGGCTCGCATGCACTTGCGCAACGAATGCCGCTCTGGATTCGGACTGTGCGATCCACGCCGGGTGAATGGGCGTCGCGACAATGGACAGCATCTTCCCCTCGCGCTTGAGTCGGGTCGTGAGCGACTTCAAGGCGTCGAAGCAGGTCGGATCGAACGGGTCCCGCTCTTCGTAGCCGAGCCCGCGCGTGAGGGTCGTGTCCATGGGTCCGTCGCCGAAGCGCGTCATGACCAGATCTTCGAAGTCCGTGTGACCGGCCCGGCGCGCCTTGATGGTCGAAGCGGCGCGAGCCAGGGCGACGAGGTCGAAATACTTGAAGTAGTACGACCATCTCGGCGCGCCCCCGAAGACGAAGCGGTCGGCATCCGTGCGATCGAAGACCTCCGTTCGCGTCGTCTTGCAGCGCGTCAGGTCCTGCGGCGATACCACCAGGAGGACGTCGCGGACCCCGGGGTAGCGGTCGAGCATCCACTCGGCGACGAAGACCGACTGGTTGACGGTCAGGCCGCAGAAGCCGGCATTGAGCGGCTTCGCGCCGGGCAGCACGCTCGCCAGCGTCTCGCCGTCGATATGACGCCAGGCCACCGAAGAGCCGACGACCAGCAGGTTCGGCGCATCGATCGACTGGCCGCGCAGAAAGCTGAGCTTCTCGTCGGTGCACAGGCTGTTCGCAAAGGCCGGTGGCGGGAGGTGCCCGGTGGTGTCGAGTGCGGCCAGCACGGCGATGAACAACACGAAGCTGCTCGCGATGCCGGCGAGCAGCGCGAGCAGGTAACGCCTGGCAACGGGCGGCGCGATCGCGGATGGCGGCGTGTCTTGGTTCGTCATGGTCTCAAGCTCCCCGCTGTTTGCTCTCGATCAGGCGCGCGAACTGCCCCACGTCGTGCAGCGATTCGAGTTCCGCCGTCCTGAACCGGATGCCGAAGCGCATCTCGGCCGCGACGATGAGGTTGACGTGGGCCTGGCTGTCCCAGCCTTCGATGTCCTGCGCCGTGGTGGCCGAGGTCAGCACGATGTCGTCGTCGTCGAACACATCGCGGAAGACCTGGGTGAGCGCTTCCAGAATTTGGGCTTCGTTCATGGGGTGACGACCTTGATGAAATGAGAGGGAAGAAAGGCGGCGCCGATGTCCAGGCGCCAGAAAGTCGCGCCAGCCGCGGCGCCAGGTGGCGCGGGCTGAAGCGAAAAGCCCAGCCGCTCGTAGTGCGAGGCCACCATGGCATTGCGACCGCTCGGCCGGTATTCACCGACCAGCGCCGTGGCGCCCAGGCGACCGGCGGCGTCGAGCAGCGCGCCGAGCGTGGCCTGCTCCACCTGTCGCCCCAGGACACGGCAGCTCATGAGCCAGCTGTCGATCAGCAACTCACGTTCGGCGACCGTGCCATCGGGCCGGGCGATCACGACGCTGATCAGGCCGTTGTCGCCGAACTTGTCGGACAGGCGCAGCGCGAGCGCAACGACCGCGGGGTCGCCAGCCAGTCGCTCGACCTCGGCCTCGGTGCAGCGTCGGGTGGTCAGGTTGAACTGGTTGGTCTTGTTGATGAGTTGCGTCACGCGCGGCAGCGTCGCAGCGTCGACCGGCTGGACGTCGAGCGTCATGTCCAGTCCACGCAAGTACCCGTCGATGTCCGTTGCCTGGGACAGCGACGCCGCGCGCTGCGCATTGAGCGCATAGCTGCGTCCGCGCGAGGCGTCGTCGGACGTGAAGGACACGGCCTCGAAATAGCCGCCGGCGGCGAGCCTCGCTGCGTAACCGGCCACGTCGTCCGGCAGCTCGGGCACCGCGACCTCGGGCAGTTCTCGCCGGACGATGTCGCGTTCGGCCGGGTTGTCGTCGACGAAGACCAGGCTGTCCAGTCCGATGTCGAGCGTGCGGGCGATGGCGCGCAGGTTCGATGCCTTGTCGTTCCAGTTGGCGACGAAGGCGGCGATGTCGCCGCGCGCCAGCGTCATCTCCGCATGCGCGAAGCCGGCTTCAGCCACCGCCGCGTCGTTCTTGCTGCAGACGGCGAGGATGACGCCGCGCTTCGCCAGCGCCTGCACGTGGGCCTGGAACGCAGAGAAGGCCTCGCCCACCGGCGTGCCCTGCCCTAGCCGAATCCCGCCGACGCCGTCGTCGCCGATCACGCCGCCCCACAGCGTGTTGTCGAGATCCAGGACCAGGCATTTGTGCGACCGGCCGACCGCCGCCGCGGCGATGCGGGCCAGCAGCTCGCCATACCAAGGCGCCAGGGCCGGGCTGACCAGTTGCTTGGCCTGGTGCCAGCGCACCGGCTCGCCCACGCCGTCGGCGAAGGGTTGGCGCGCGGCTTGCCAGGCGAGGTCGAGCAGGAGCACGCCGTCTGCGCGGGCGGCGCTGCGGATGGCGGCGTTAAGCCGCTCGGTCACCGACAGCGGCGAACCGGGCACGAGGCCGTCGAAGGCGCCGAACAATGGCAGGTCGACCGGGACCAGCGTCTGCTGCACGACGCGCGCCGCGTAGCGCTCGCGGGCCGCTTTCCAGAGGTGACGAAGCTCGGTCACGCGTTCCTGCACCGCCGCGTCGGCTTCGGCCTCGGAGGCATCGAGGGCGAGCTGCGGTCGGCTGTCGTGCGCATCGAGCGCCAGAACGACCAGCTGCGGCGCGAACGCGTCCAGCGCGGCATCGGCCCCGAACAAGGCCTGCCGGTACATGCCGTACGGCGCCACGTGGACGGCTGCGGCCACCCCGCGGTGAAGGCCAGCCACACGGATCGAAGGCACCAGATGGTCGACCGTGTGTGAAGCCAGCAAGGCGATGCGAAGCGGCGTCAGGCCTGCAGGCGCATCCGACGTTCCGGTGGCAATGCGGTCGAGTTCCTCGGCGGCGAGACGGTCCAGCCGACCGGTCAGCGTGAAGTCGCGGCGGAAGCCGGCGAGGCGCATCGCCGATGCGAGGCGGTCCGACGAGGCGGACGTGCGCCTGGCCTCGCCGATGGCAGCGCCGAGATCGGTGTGCGGCGGGAGCCAGGAGAGCGGATCCATGTCGTTCATCGAACGCTTTCAGAACTGGAAGTAGAGGAATTCACTCGGGGCTGCCGAGAGCGCCAGCGCCAGCGTGAAGAAGCCGAGTGCGCCGACGGCGAACCCCACGCCCATGCCTGGGCGCCAGGCCATGAAGGGAAATCGCTGCGCCAGCCAGCTCTCACGAGGCCGCCAGGCCAGCGCGGTGCGATAGCGGTGCATCCACTCCTGCGTGTTGGGCAACACCCAGACGAAGGCCAGCAGAAGCGCGATCTGCAGCGACAGCGTCAGCCCGAAGGATTGCACCGGCCCCACCGGCAGATCGAAGCGCTCAATCACGTGCGCCATGCCCGGCAGACGCGCCACGGATTCGCTGAGCACCACGCCGTTGGCACCGACCATCCCCGACAGCATGGCGAGGGCGGCGCTCAGATCCGCCGCGCGAAAGAAGACCATGGCCACCACCACGCAGAGGAAGGTCAGCAGCACGGCGGCGCCGCGGTGCAGCGCTCTGTCGCTGTCGAGCTTCCATCCGCGCTGCACCTTGAGCGCGCGCCAGCCGTGCGCCACCACCAGGTAGAAGCCGTGCAGCAGCCCGAAGACGATGAACTGCCAGCCTGCGCCATGCCAGACGCCCGAGATGAACATCGTGAAGACGGTCGGATAGGCCACCAGCGCGACGAAGGCACCGGCAGTCATCTTCCCGCGGCGCGGTGGTGGCTTACCGGCCTTCATGCGGGCACGCGAGACGGCGAGCACGATCGGGTTGTAGACATAGGCGGTGAGAAAGCGCGTGAGCGTCATGTGCCAGCGCGACCAGAACTCGATCACGTTCCGGGCCTTGAACGGGCTGTCGAAATTGACCGGCAGGCTGATGCCGAAGAGCAGCGCCAGGCCGATGGCCATGTCGCTGTAGCCGGAGAAGTCGAAGTAGATCTGCAGCGTGTACGACAGCGCGCCGGTCCAGGCTTCGAGCAGCGTCGGGCTCAGGCCATCCGCCGCAGCGGTGAAGATGGGTGTCGCCTGGCTGCCCAGGAAGTCCGCAAAGACCACTTTCTTGAACAGCCCAAGCAGGAACAAGGTCGTGCCCAGCACCATGTTGTCCAGCCGCGGGCGGAAGCGCCCGGGCTCGCTGAACTGTTCGAGCATTTCCTTGTGGTGCGTGATCGGGCCGGCGATGAGGTGCGGGAAGAAGGTGATGAACAGGCAGTAGTTCAGAAAGTCGTGTTCCACCACCGCGCCGTCGTGCGCATCGCTGAGGTAGGCGATCTGCTGGAAGGTGAAGAACGAGATGGCCAGTGGCAAGACGATGTCGCCGACCGTCCAATGCAGGTCGAACGCCCCGTCGAGCGCACCGAAAAGAAAGCCGGTGTACTTGTAGTAGCCGAGCAGCAGCAGGTTCGCCGCGACACACGCGACCAGCACGGCGCGCGAGGGGCGCCGGATCAGATAACCGCCAGCGACATAGTTGAAGACCATGCTTGCCACCAGCAGCGGCACGTACTGTGGGTTCCACCAGCCATAGAACACCAGGGACGCCAGCGTCAGCCAGGCCGCGGCCATCCGCTGCATGCCACGCCCGGCAAGTACGAAAAATCCCAGAAGTACCAGCGGCAGGAAGCCGACCAGGAACGTCGCTGAGTTGAACAACATCGGATATCTCCATGGAACGCCACGGCGATCCAGGCAAAAGAATGCGGGACAGACAGGGGTCGCGTCGGCACAGCGGTTCGCTGCACGGCGTCTGGCGTCGACCGGACGCGCTGGGAGGCTGCAGCGGCTGCGCGGCACTCGCTCGTTATGAGGAGCGAGGCATTCGTCGGAGGGGGCGTCGTGAGACCGAAGCCTCACATCCCGTCATGGCGGCGTGACGGAAAAGAAGTGCCCGAGCGGCAGCGAACACCCCCGAAAACGGGGTGCTGCAAGGCTGAGCATCCTGTACATGTTGAGCACGAAAGTATTATTGCAGGAATCGCAACTTTGTGAATTCCAAGTTACACATTTTAGTCCTGAAGGCTCGCGCCTGCGATCGGCTTCACGAACGTCGTGGGCGGCCATCGAGCCCGCCGCGAAGATTGGGCGCGTGCCGCAGAAGCCGCACGAACGGGTCAAGTGCGCGGAGGTCGATCACCGCATGCCGTGCATCACCCAGCGCGCCCTTGAGCGGGTTGAGGCCCAGGCACCCCTCCATCTTCATGTGCCCCATCGCCGGCTCCGATGGCGCTGGGCCGACGATCATCGACTGCAAGGCCCGCGTGATGCCTCGCTTCAGCCCGAGCGCAGGATGCGCACGCCTTCGCAACGTCTCCACACCTTCCTCGCCGATGCGCTTTCTCCAGCGCCTGAGGCTGCTCGGGCCGATGGGTGCTTCGGTCTGCAGGTACACCCCACCGCGGACCGACCACCCGCCCGAATTCCGAAGGTACATCCACTATTTACGGATAAATCCCAGATGCAAATCCAGAAGACGTTTCACAAATTGCTTTTTTTCCATCAGCTCCTCCCTGCTCGTATACTTTCTGACAATATTCAAAAAGTTATGCCGCGGATCAAGCTTAATTAATATCCTTGGGAGCAACCCGCTCCGGGAATAAGATGCATCGACCCATTGAGTGTAAGAACTACGATACCTCTCACTGGAAACCATATATCGCAATGCTTGTGAAGCCGTAAAAGGCGGCGCGAATCTTCGAACACCGGACTCCTCGATGTTTCCGCTGTAGTGGAGCTCTCCCAACGTAGCAGTCACTTCGGGAGTGGCGTCTTTTAAAAGCTCCGTGAGTATGGGAGTAATCGCTGCATAAGTGGTTTCGATGCGTGGGTATGCCGCCAATGATTGACTAAGCGTGCGAGAGAAAGTCCTGATTCCTTCTTTATAGTTATCCAGCCCCCAATCTTCGAGATGCACAGAAGGGGCTTTCAAAACTGGCTCGAATCGTCCGGCCTCATCTCTCCTATAAGATACAGTCGTTCCATGTTCGCATTGCAAAAGCAATTCGAGCATTGGCCCTATTCCAGGCTTAGTTGATGGAAACATGTACGCCGGGACTTTTCTGTTTTCCCGGGAAGTATGTGCACTGAAATGGGTTACCGCCAAATAATAGGAGGTAAGCTTAAAATCCGGTTTTTTGCTTTTTAGAATCTTGAATATGGCATCTTGAAGCGTACCTCTCCATCCTATATCAACGAAACCAATACGTTCATCCCTGAAAAGTCCTTCCTGTTCGAAATAGCCGATCACAGTCTCACGACAGGTTCTCGCCTCCGATTCAATCTTGGCCTTTAAAATCAGATTGCTCAGAAACTCATTCTGCAAACGATCTATCAAATAGCGGGTAAGTCTGTTGCCGAACCCATGACTGTCAAGGGCTTGCCTTAGATCCTGATCGAGATGGCCAAGCAGAATGTTCGGTTCGAAATGCAAACGACTTGCGACAACATTGAAACTGATCTCATTGTCCATTTCTTGAAAAATCCAAGGAAAATTACTGGTCGTAATACAGAAAATAGACGCGAAGTAGGTTGCCTGCCGGGAGGTATAGAGATAACAAATCTCGATGTTGTAGCGAAAGCAGGCAATGATTTCTTCGGCAATGATTTTCAGAAGATAACCGTCACGTGCCAGAAAATAGAGGCGTTTGATTCCTTCGTTGATTGCCTGCTTCAGTAGATCGTGCACAAAGCCATAAAACATAGGCCCCATGAAACTTGCCCCAAGCCGATAAGAAGGCTTCAACCCGTAACCTTCGAGCCGAGTCCGCTTGCTTGCACCGACAAAAAGCTGCAAAAATAGATTCTGCTCTGCCTGAAAATAGCTTCTTTCAACCTTACTCAACGAAGAGTCTTGGTAAAACACATATTTCACCCCAGTTCTTTTAGCCATCACACAGTCAGTGCTGAAATTGTCACCGGTATGAACCAGCGACCCGGGCTGAATTTTCTGATCATCGCACACATGACGAAATAGCGTTCCGTCTGCTTTGCGGACCTTCAGCTCCGAAGACAGATACAAAGGAATAGAACACAAGCGAGAGTCTGCATTCTCAAGCATTCTCAGAACAACCCTCTTGCTGAGATACATATCTGAAATCAGGAAGACTTTGCGTCCTGAATCGACAAGCTCCATGACTCTGGACACATTTTGGGTTATGGAGTAACAGCTTTCGATTTCGATGGACTCTTCCCACTCTTGAAGCAACTGAAGGTGCTCAGGTTCAAGCTGCGGAAAATCTAAGCCCATCGCTGCATATATCTCGTTGAGCGTGATTTCAGGGTGCAACGATCTCTCATGGGCAAGCTTCTGCGCACGCAACCTGATCGCAACGAATTCATCAATGAAATAATCGGGAAACTGCATCCAGGCTGCAATCTCGAGCTTCTCTCTCAGGGCAACAAAAACACCTTTGTCATTGGCGAACTTGCGAGAAATCAACGTGTCAAAAATATCGAACGAGTAGTTATTCATCATGGCGCCTTAAATCCGCAATCACAATAGAACCAAATGTCAATCAAAACGCAATGGATTGACACAAAGTGCGATAAACAATGGGTTGCGCACTGGTCAGCGCGGGCTACGTCGACCAGCTCGCTGAAAGTCCCACCAGCGTTTGAGCGCCAGGCTCACCCAGAAGAAGCGCTTGACTCGTCTCGAGAGTTGGGAGTCCTCTGGGCGTATCTCCTCCACCAACTCCAGTGCCATCCCGCAAATCGGACAACTGCTAAGGCGCCGATGGCGTACCTGGGGATGCACGGGGCAGGTGTATTCAGCCTCCCCATGGGTAGCACTGCGCGTCTCGAAGCCGTGGTGGCAGGGTCTGTTGCTGGGCTTCATCTTTCTCTCGGGTAAGTTGGTCTTCGGAGTGCTGCCTAACGCAATATCAGGACGGGTACCGTACTCACCCTCAACAGCATCGTCGTCGTGCACCCGACGACAAGCTGCCGGATGCGCGAGTGCCCGTAGGCCCCCATTACCAGCAGCGATGCGTCGGCTTGCGCGATGTCGTCGGGCAGCACGTCCCCCGGTTGACCTTCCCCCGCGATCGGTCACTGCAAATCCGGCCGCGCGGAGCACCGTCTGGGCGGCATCGAGTGGGGCGCGCACCTCCGGAGAGTCGCTGCCGGCTGCGGCCAGCGTCGCGAACATGCCGGCCAACAGGGGGGCTTCGCGCCATCGTCTCGAACACTTTCTGCGCCGTTACGCTGCCGTCGAAGGCGATGACGAAGCGCGACGGGGCGACGGGGCAACGAATGGGGCGTCGCTCGCGACCAGCACGGGCCGCTTCACCGCGCGAACCACGCGCTCAACGTGGTGATCCAGATGCCTCGCCGATTGATCCGGCATGTGGGCGTGTTGCCCCAGCACAAACAGGCGCGCGTCCGGCTCTATGTCCAGCACGCTCGCGATGAACTCATCGTGACGCTTTCGGCCATCGACCTGGAGCGCACCGGCAGCGGTCGCGCGTCGACGCGCAGTCGCGAGAAGCTGGCTCCCTGCGCCAGCATGCTGCGCCGCGCGTCGAGCTCGCTCGGTCCCTTCAGCAGATGTTCCTGCGCACCCAGGCCGATCGCGCCGGACAGGTCATCGGGGGCGCCGCGCTCCGGGTGCCTTTCCAGCACGTGCAGCAGTTCCAGCGGGACGGCCAGCTGCATCGCGCACCAGGCCGCCCAGTCGACCACCACAGCGGTGTTGCGGCTGCCGTCGATGCATCCTTAGATCTTGTTCATGGTGTAAACCTTCAGTGCATGAGTTTTTCGACAGCGCCGGGCTTGTCGTGGATGGCGAAGCGGTCCACCAGGGTGACGCTGGCCTCGTTCAGGCCGATGACCTCGACCGGGATGCCTTCGCGCTTGAACTTCATCACGACCTTGTCGAGCGCGCTCACCGCCGTGATGCCCAGAAGTGCGCATGGGTCAGGTCGATGCGGACCTGGCGCACCGCTTCCTTGAAGTCGAAGGCGCGGACGAAGGCCTCCGACGACGCGAAGAACACCTGGCCGACGATGGCGTAGTTGCGAACGTCACCGCCCACGTCGCTGGACCGAAGAAGCATGAGAGATCGGGACGACCCGGAGCAACCGGTCGTCCGAGAACGCGACAAGGGCACATGGCGCCGCGGACGGTCTTCTCGACCGTGCGACGTCAGGAAGACAGAGGCGAAGGGATGTCGCCGCGCTCGAGAACTACGGCTGCGTGACAGCGCAGAAATAGCCGCGCGGAAGCTCACTGCCCGGGCGGTAGGCCGGGGTCAGCATGAGGGGCGGGAGCAGTCGCGCATCAGGCCAATGTTTGCGAAGTTCGACCGGCTCAACCTTCAACGCGCCTTGCGGAAGCCCTTGCCGGGCACGCCCGCCGGACCACGGGCCGTGCCGTTATCGCGCGGCGGCAGGCCGGTGTGCTGCGTGAGGATGCGGCCCTTCGATGGCTTCACCGGCGTGAGCTTGACCGGCGCAGCCTTGGCCGCAGGTGGCACGGCGGTCGAGTTCTTTCGGCGCGCGCTGGTGTAGCCGCCGTCGGTCAGCGGCTGCCAGGTCGGGATCAGGTGGTGCTTGCCGTTGCCGATCAGGTCGGCGCGGCCCATGCTCTTGAGCGCCTCGCGCAGCAACGGCCAGTTGTTGGCGTCGTGGTAGCGCAGGAAGGCC
Source organism: Variovorax restrictus (assembly GCF_051216715.1). Lineage (NCBI taxonomy): Bacteria > Pseudomonadati > Pseudomonadota > Betaproteobacteria > Burkholderiales > Comamonadaceae > Variovorax > Variovorax restrictus. Next base: position 2,004,132 of record NZ_JBPJZH010000001.1, on the reverse strand, counting down.
TTGTGCAGGCGGCGACGCTTGTCGCCGCGCACGATGTCCACCGTCTCGCTCTCGCGCGTGATCTTGCGCAGCGGGTTCTTGTTGGTGTGGTACATCGTCGTCGCCGTGGCCATGGGCGACGGGTAGAACGTTTGCACCTGGTCGGCGCGGAAGCCGTTCTTCTTCAGCCAGATGGCGAGGTTCATCATGTCCTCGTCGCTGGTGCCCGGGTGCGCCGCGATGAAGTACGGAATGAGGTACTGTTTCTTGCCCGCCTCGGCCGAGAACTTCTCGAACATCTGCTTGAACTTGTCGTAGCTGCCGATGCCGGGCTTCATCATCTTCGTGAGCGGGCCCTGCTCGGTGTGCTCGGGCGCGATCTTGAGATAGCCGCCGACGTGGTGCTGCACCAGCTCTTTCACGTACTCGGGGCTCTGCACGGCCAGGTCGTAGCGCAGGCCGGAGCCGATAAGGATCTTCTTGATGCCCTTGAGCGCGCGCGCGCGACGGTAGATCTTGATGAGCGGGTCGTGGTTGGTGCCGAGGTTCGAACAGATGCCCGGGTACACGCAGCTGGGCTTGCGGCAGGCGGCCTCGATCTCGGGGCTCTTGCAGCCGAGCCGGTACATGTTGGCCGTGGGGCCGCCCAGGTCGGAGATGGTGCCGGTGAAGCCGCTCACGCTGTCGCGGATGGCCTCGACCTCCTTGATGATCGACTCTTCAGAGCGGCTCTGGATGATGCGGCCCTCGTGCTCGGTGATCGAGCAGAAGGTGCAGCCGCCGAAGCAGCCGCGCATGATGTTCACGCTGAAGCGGATCATTTCCCACGCGGGGATCTTGGTGGCACCGTCGTGGCTGCCGTTCTCGTCGGCATAGCGCGGATGCGGGCTGCGCGCGTACGGCAGGTCGAACACGTGGTCCATCTCGGCCGTGGTCAGCGGGATGGGCGGCGGGTTGATCCACACGTCGCGCGCGGTGTGGCCTTCGCCGTGCGCCTGCACCAGCGCGCGGGCGTTGCCCGGGTTGGTCTCAAGGTGCAGCACGCGGTTGGCGTGCGCATAGAGCACCGGGTCGGCGCGCACCTGCTCGTACGAGGGCAGCCGGATCACCGAGCGGTCACGTGGCGGAACCTTCAGCTTGACCGAGGGGTTGGCGACGAAGGTGATGGGCTTGATCGCCGGGTTGACATCGGCCGATCGCGCACGCACCGCGGCCAGGGCCTGGGCACCGGCCGCTTCGGCGGTGGCCGCCACGACCTGGGCCTCGTCTTCCTTCGCGCAGGTGGCGCCGTTGGCCTTCGCCTGGTCCGACACCATCAGGTACGGGTTGACATGCGCCTCGACGCGGCCGGGCTCGTCGACGCTGGTCGAGTTGATCTCGAACCACGCCTCGGGTGTTTCGCGTCGCACGAAGGCCGTGCCGCGCACGTCGGTGATCTGCTGCACCGGCTCCTTGGCGGCCAGGCGGTGCGCGATCTCGACGATGGCGCGCTCGGCGTTGCCGTAGAGCAGCAGGTCGCACTTCGAATCGACCACGATGGAGCGGCGCACCTTGTCCGACCAGTAGTCGTAGTGCGCGATGCGGCGCAGGCTGCCTTCGATGCCGCCGAGGATGATCGGCACGTCGCTCCAGGCTTCCTTGCAACGCTGCGAGTAGACGATGGCCGCACGGTCGGGCCGCGCGCCGCCGACGTCGCCGGGCGTGTAGGCGTCGTCGCTGCGGATCTTCCGGTCCGCCGTGTAGCGGTTGATCATCGAATCCATGTTGCCGGCGGTCACGCCGAAGAACAGGTTCGGCTTGCCCAGGACCTTGAAGGGGTCCGCGCTCTGCCAGTCGGGCTGGGCGATGATGCCGACGCGGAAGCCTTGCGCTTCGAGCATGCGGCCGATCACCGACATGCCGAAGCTCGGGTGGTCGACGTAGGCATCACCGGTGACCACGATGATGTCGCAGCTGTCCCAGCCGAGCGCGTCCATCTCCTGGCGCGAGGTCGGCAGGAATTTCGCCGTGCCGAACCGCGCCGCCCAGTACTTGCGGTAGCTGGTCAGCGGCTTGGCGGCGCGCGCGAAAAAGGAGACGTCGACGGGGGCGTTCATCGGGTGACTATCGGGGGTCAGTGTGTCAGGCCTGGAAGGCGGCCTGGGCCTTCGGGCCTGCGGAGGGCAACCCGCGATTGTAGGTGGCCGGGTCGCTTCTGTCGCCCCTCGCCAGAGTGACCCACGCCGCGTCAGGTCTTGATTTAGTTGACTCAGTCAAGTTGTTGCAGCCAGAATCGGCCGATGTCCGCTGCCGCCCTCCCCGCCCCCGTAGCGCCCGAAGCAGTCAAGGCCGTCCGCCGCTTCAACCGCTTCTTCACACGCCGCATCGGCGTGCTCGACCCGTACCTGGGCAGCGAGCTCTCCCTGACCGACGTGCGCGTGCTGTACGAACTCGCCCACCGGCCCGGCGTCGTGGCGCGCGACCTGATGCAGGACCTGGGGCTGGATGCCGGCTACCTCAGCCGCATCCTCAAGCGCTTCGAAGCTGCCGGCTGGCTGGCGCGCACGCCGAGCCCGGACGACGGACGGCAAAACCTGCTGAGCTTGACCGCCACCGGCCATGCCTTCTTCGCGCCGCTGCAGCAGACGTCACGCGACGAGGCCGCCGCCCTGCTGCAGCCGCTGAGCGCCGCGCAGCGTGCGCAGCTCGTTGGTGCCATGGCGCGCGTGGAAGCCTTGCTGGAAGGCACGACGCCATCGAGGGGCGAGGTGGTGCTGCGCGACCCCGTGCCGGGCGATATGGGGTGGGTGGTGCAGCAGCACGCCGAGGTCTATGCGCGCGAGTACGGCTGGAACAGCGACTTCGAAGCCCTGGTCGCCGGCATCGCAGCAGACTTCGTCCGCAAGTTCCAGCCCGAATGGGAGAAGTGCTGGATCGCCGAACTCGACGGCGAACGCGTGGGGGCGGTGTTCGTCGTGCGGCAGTCGCGCACCATCGCCCGCCTTCGCATGCTGATCCTGTCGCCGCAGGCGCGCGGCCTGGGCCTGGGCGCGCGGCTGACCGACGAATGCATCGCCTTCGCGCGCGCCAGGGGCTACCGGAAGATGGTGCTGTGGACCAACAGCTGCCTCACGGCAGCGCGCGCGATCTACACGAAGCGCGGCTTCCGCCTGACGAAGTCAGAGCCCTACGAAGGCTTCGGCCAGCAGCTCGTCGGCGAGACCTGGGAGTTGCGGCTGTAGCGCAGATCTATTCCATGCTCCAGCCATGGCTGACGATCAGCGACTGGCCGGTCAGGGCATTGGTCGGGAAGGCCGCGAACAGCAGCGCCACGCGCGCCACGTCGTCGGTCGTGGTGAACTCGCCGTCGACCGTGTCCTTGAGCATCACGTTCTTGACGACCTGCTCCTCAGTGATGCCCAGCGTCTTGGCCTGCTCCGGGATCTGCTTCTCGACCAGCGGCGTGCGCACGAAGCCGGGGCAGATGACGTTGGAGCGAACGCCGTACTTGGCGCCCTCCTTGGCCACGGTCTTCGACAGGCCGATGAGCCCGTGCTTGGCCGTCACGTACGGCGCCTTCAGCACCGACGCTTCCTTGGAGTGCACCGAGCCCATGTAGATCACGCTGCCGCCACGGCCTTGCGCGTACATGTGCTTGAGGCAGGCCTTGGTCGTGAGGAAGGCGCCGTCGAGGTGGATGGCGAGCATCTTCTTCCAGTCGGCGAAGCTGAATTCCTCCACTGGGTGCACGATCTGGATGCCGGCGTTGCTGACCAGGATGTCGATGCCGCCGAAGGCCTTGACGGCCTCTTCGACGGCCGCGTCGACCTGCTCTTCGCTGGTCACGTCGACCGCCACGCCAATGGCCTGCGCGCCCTTGCCCTGGAGCTCCGCGGCCGTCGCGTCTGCCGCCGCCTTGTTCAGGTCGGCGATGACGACCTTCGCGCCCTCCTGCGCGAACAGCAGCGCGATCTCCTTGCCGATGCCGCTGGCCGAACCAGTGATGAAAGCGACCTTGTCCTTGAGTTGCATGGAATGTCCTTGTGACAGTGAAAAATGAAGGGTGATGTGTGCACGCCGTGCGGTGCGTCGAGGGCGCAAGCCTACGCAGCCAGCCTTTGGCGAAGCTGACCGATTCAGCGGCCCTGGCGCACGGCCGGCAGCTGCAACGGGCGCCGCACGCGGTGCGCGTTGGGCTCGGTCAGGTCGAAGGTGGTGACGCCGTTGACCTGTGACGCCGCCTGCAGCAGTTCCGGATGGTCCAGCGTGTTGCGGATGTCGCGCAGGCCGGACTCCCAGTGATCTTCCATCGACGCGCGCGAGAACTCGTAGTCCTTCGATTCCAGCTCGTGGTGCTTGTCGCGGTAGATCAGATGCACGATCTCGATCGGCTGGTGCGTCAGCTCGGCACAGATGGCCGCCACCGCCGGGTCCTTGCGCAGCCGTTCAGGCATCTTGTCCATCAGGTCGGCGATGGCCTGCTGCAGGTTCATGTTCGAGGCCATCGCATCGGTGTTCATGCGGGTGCGGCTGGAGTAGGTGATGTCCTTCTGCCGCTCCATCGCTTCGGCCAGGGTGCGCGGCATGTCGCCGTGCGCGCTGAACAGGTCCACCTGCAGCACCATCAGCGGCTCGTCGCGCGGATGGGTGTCGAGCACGTACTGCAGCGGCGTGTTCGACACGATGCCGCCGTCCCAGTAGTCCTCGCCCTCGATGTGCACCGGCGCGAAACCCGGGGGCAGCGCACCGCTGGCCATGATGTGCTCGGGCCCGATGCGCTGCCGTGAGTTGTCGAAGTAGACCGAGTTGCCGCTGCGCACATTCACCGCGCCCACGCTGAAACGGATGCCGCCGTCGTTGATGCGATCGAAGTCGACCAGCCGCTCGAGCGTGGCCTGCAGCGGTGCCGTGTCGTAGTAGCTGAGCACCGGCGCGGCGCCACCCAGCATCAGTGCAGGATTGCGTCGCGGCTCGAAGAAGCCCGGGATGCCGAACAGTGTGGCCGCACTGGCGCTCCAGTGGTTGCGCCAGGTGCGCTCGCCGGCCCAACTCGGAAGACGCTGTGCCGGCCCCGAAGAGACGAGGTGCCAGAACTCCCTGAGCCGCTCGACCCGCTTCTCCGGCGGATTGCCGGCGATGAGCGCCGCGTTGACCGCGCCGATCGACACGCCCGCCACCCAGTCGAGCTGCTTGTGCTTTTCGGTGACGCCGGCATACACACCCGCCTGGTAGGCGCCGAGGGCGCCGCCGCCCTGCAGCACCAGCGCGCGCTGCGCCTTCGTGATGTCCATGCGCGGGGCCGATCGGCGGGTCTTGGGGCGGGAAGTCGACGTCATGACCGCCATTGGACACCAACCAACGCGCCGATGGCATCATCCCGCCGGATGACCGACCTCCCCACCCCTGAAGACATCGTCCGCTTCTGGCGCGACGCCGGCCCGCAACGCTGGTTCAAGAAGGACGCGGCCTTCGACGCCGAATTCAAGGCCCGCTTCGAGGCGGCGCACCACGCCGCGGCGACCGGCGCGCTCGACGGCTGGACCGCCAGTGCCGAAGGGGCGCTCGCCCTGCTGGTCCTGCTCGACCAGTTGCCGCGCAACGCCTGGCGGGGCAGCGGCCACATGTTCGCGACCGATGGCAAGGCCCTGGCGGTGGCGCGGGGCGCCATCGAGGCCGGCTTCGACCAGCAGGTGGACGCAACGCTGCGCGCTTTCGTCTACATGCCCTTCATGCACTCGGAGTCGCTGGCCGACCAGGAGCGTTGCGTGGCGCTGTGCGCCGACCTGCCCGACAACCTGCGCTTCGCCATCCTCCACCGCGACATCGTCCAGCGCTTCGGTCGCTTTCCGCACCGCAACGCCGCGCTCGGGCGCACCACGACACCGGAAGAACAGCGTTTTCTCGATGAAGGCGGCTTCGCGGGTTGACAGATGGCGCGCGGGCGCGCCAGCACTCAACGCAACGGCGTGGGCTGGTGCGGAACCGGCACCGGCTCCTGGGGCTGTGGCTTGCCGCGCAGCGAACCGAATTTTTGGGCGTAGACCCAGGTGAACTCCGCCCCCAGCAAGAAGATCTGTGCCGAGTAGTAGACCCACACCAGCACCACGACGAGCGACCCCGCCGCTCCGTAGCCTGACGCCACGCTGCTCTTGCCGATGTACAGGCCGATCAAATGTTTGCCGACGGTGAAGAGCAACGCCGTCACACCGGCGCCCACCCACACGTCGCGCCATTCGACCTTCACACGCGGCATCAGCTTGTAGATCATCGCGAAGATCACGGTGACCATGCCGAAGCTGACCACGAAGTTCACCCCTTGCGCCAGCACCTCCCAACCGCCGAAGACCGGCGCCCACCACTTGCCCAGCGCGGCGATGGCGGCGCTCGCGACCAGCGACACGATCAGCAGAAAGCCGATGCCCATGATCATGCTGAAAGACAGCAGGCGCACGCGCAGCAGCCCGAAGACGCCGCCGCCGGTGTCGCGTGCCGGCGCCCGCCAGATGCGGTCCATGGCGTCCTGCAACTCGCCGAAGACCGTGGTGGCGCCCACCACCAGCAGCACGAGCCCGACGAGCGTGGCGATCAGGCCTTCACGCGGTTTGTTGACGGCCTCGAGCATGCCCTGCACCGCCAGCGCGCCCTGCGCGCCCATCATTCCCGAGAGCTGCGCGAAGATCTCGCCGCGCGCAGCCTCCTCGCCGAACACCAGGCCGGCGACCGAGATCACGATGAGCAGCAGCGGCGCCACGGAGAACACCGTGTAGTACGCCAGCGCAGCGCCCATGCTGGGCGCGTAGTCGTTCTTCCATGAAAGGAAGGCCTGCTTGGAAAGATCGACGAGGTCACGCAATGGCATGCCCCGAGTGTGGCAGCGGGCGCAGCGCCGACCTGTCGGCGCAGGGCCCGTGCAGCAGACGGCCGCACGGCTCTGCCGGGCCGACCATAATCGGTCGCCTATGCAGCCGATCGCCCCCGGCGCCGCCCCTCCCGCGGCCGCCGACCGCCCCCGCCCCCAGTCGCCGCGCGACCTCTTCTTCTCCTTCACCTGGCTGGCCCTGCAGGGCTTCGGCGGCGTGCTCGCCATCGTCCAGCGCGATCTGGTCGAGAAGAAAAAGTGGCTGACACCCGATGAGTTCCTCGAAGACTGGGCCGTGGCCCAGGTGCTGCCGGGGCCCAACGTGGTCAACCTGTCGGTGATGATCGGCGACCGCTACTTCGGCCCGCGCGGCGCGGCGGCTGCGCTGGCGGGCATGCTCACCGTGCCGCTGTTTGTGATCCTCACGCTGGCCGTGCTGTACGCGCACTACGCCGACAACCCCCAGGTCGCAGGCGCGCTGCGCGGCATGGGCGCGGTGGCGGCCGGGCTCATCGCCGCCACGGGCATCAAGCTGATTCCGGCCCTGCGCCGGCTGCCGCTCGGGCTCGGGCTGTCACTGGCGATCGTCGCGGCGGTCTTCACCGCCATCGCGGGGCTGCGCATCCCGCTGGGCTGGGTGCTGATCGTGGTGGGCGGCGCGGCCTGCGTCGAAACCTGGCGGCGCCTGCGGCCCGGGAAAGTGCCGGCCGAATGACCATCGTGATGCATTGGCACGACTGGGTTGCGCTGTTCGCGCAGTACCTGATGCTGTCGCTGCTCTCGGTCAGCGGCGCGATCACCACCGTGCCCGACATGCACCGCTACCTGGTCGACCGGCACCACTGGCTGACCGAGGCGCAGTTCACCTCTTCGGTCGCCATCGCGCAGGCGGCGCCCGGCCCGAACGTGCTCTTCGTCGGGCTGATGGGATGGAACGTCGGGCTCAACGCCGGCGGCGGCATCGGGGCCGGCCCGCAGGCGTGGCTGCTGGGCCTCCTGGGCCTGGCGCTGACGATGCTCGGCATCCTTCTGCCGAGCACCACCCTCACCTACTTCGCCACGCGCTGGGGCCACCGCAACCGCGAACGGCGCGAGGTGCGGGCCTTCAAGCAGGGCATGGCACCGGTCGTCGTCGGCCTGCTGATCGCCACCGGCTGGGTGCTGGCGGCCGGCAACGTCGCCACCGATGTGCCGGCCTGGCGCCTCTGGTTGCTGAGCGGCACCGCCGCCTTCATCGTCTGGCGCACCCGCGTGCACCTGCTCTGGCTGCTGGGCGCGGGCGCAGCGCTGGGCGCCTTGGGACTGGTCTGAACTTCAACAGGAGAACCCATGCAACTTCGCGAACTCGGCCGCTCCGGCCTTCAGGTCTCCCCGCTGGCCTTCGGCGGCAATGTCTTCGGATGGACGGTCGACGAGGCCCTGTCCTTCCGCTTGCTCGATGCCTGGCTCGACGCGGGCTTCAACTTCGTGGACACGGCGGATGTGTACTCCCGCTGGGTGCCCGGCCACACCGGCGGCGAGTCGGAAGCCATCATGGGCAAGTGGTTGCGCCAGAGCGGCAAGCGCAACCGCGTCGTGCTCGCGACCAAGGTCGGCAAGCCGATGGGCGACGGCAAGGTCGGCCTGTCGGCCGCCTACATCCGCGAGGCGGTCGATGCGTCGCTGACACGGCTCAAGACCGACCACATCGATCTCTACCAGTCGCACGACGACGATGCCGACACGCCGCTCGAAGAAACGATGGAAGCCTTCGCCGCGCTCATCAAGGCGGGCAAGGTGCGCGCGATCGGCGCGTCGAATTTCACCGCGCCGCGCCTGGCCGAGGCGCTGGACGTGTCCGAGCGTCTCGGCCTGCCGCGCTACGAGAGCCTGCAGCCGCTCTACAACCTGTACGACCGCGCGGTGTTCGAGGAGGTCCTCGCGCCGCTGTGCCTGGCGCGCGGCGTGGGCGTGATCAACTTCTACGCGCTGGCCGCGGGCTTCCTGACCGGCAAGTACCGCAGCGAGGCCGATGCCAACAAGAGCGCGCGCGGCGCCAACACGACCAAGAAGTACCTGAACGCACGCGGCCTGCGCATCCTCGCGGCGCTCGATGCGGTGGCGGCCACGCACGGCGCGACGCCCGCGCAGGTGGCCATCGCGTGGCAGATCGCGCAGCCGGCGGTGACCGCGCCGATCGCGAGCGCCACGTCGACCGCGCAACTCGACGAGCTGGTGAAGGCGGCGACGCTGAAGCTCGACGCTGCGACCCTGGCGTCGCTGACCGAGGCCAGCCGAGAAGGCTGAACGGTAGGCTCGCTCCGACACGGTTTGGCGCCACCGGCGCCTGCCGGCGCGACGCCGCAGAGGCCATAGTTCGACCACTCAAAAAACCAGGAGTGAGAAACCATGTCCTTCGCGCTTTACATGATCGGCTTTGTGATCTTTCTCGCCGGCCTTGCCTGGGGGGCTTCGGTCGCCGGCGTGCCGACGCTCTACATCGGCATCGGTGCGCTCGTCCTGCTGGGCATCGGCATCTTCAGCGGGGTCGGTCGCACGCGCGGCAAGGACCCGTCCTGACCTGCGGCCTGCGGCGCTGAACGCGCCATGAAATGAAAAAGCCCGCCCGGATGAATCCGGGCGGGCTTTCTTCTGCGCGTGACCCGCGTGCTTACTTCGGCGCCGACGCCGCGTTGCGCGCGGCCCCGGTGGCGGCGTTGGCCGCATCCAGTGCCGACGACGAGGACGACGAAGGGGCGGCGGCCGGGTCCGACGAAGCCGGTGCCATCGGCGACGCAGCCGGCGTTTCGGCGGGTGCTGCGGGTGCCGGCGACACCGCTGCTGGCGGCGGGGTCACGACGGCCGGTGCCGGTTCCTCTTTCTTGCCACAGGCAGCCAGGGCGGCTGCGGCGATGACAGTGGCGAGCAGGACGGATTTGTTCATGGCGTCTCCTTGAATGAATGCATGAACAAAAATTCTAGGACCGCATTCCTGCATCAAAACGTGAGCGCGGCCTCGGCTTACAGGCCCAGTGTCGTCGCCGGAAACGCGCGCCGCGCATGGCGCAGGCACTCGTCGATGCGTTCGCGCAAGGCGCGTCGGCTGTCGGCCTGATGGCTGCACACACCGCGACTGCGTTCCGGGTCGATGCGGTGCAGCGACCAGGTCGGCGTGAGGATCAGGCTCGGCACCGCCGGCGCGCCCGCACCGCTGCAGGCGCGCGCATCGACCACGTGACTCCACAGCCGGCGCCATTCGACGAAGCGCGCATGCGCGCGATCGAAGACCTGGAAGTTCTCGGCCAGCAGCAGGAGGCTGCGCCCGCTCGCTGCCCAGGCCTGCAGGGCCGCGATGCTGCTGCGCTCGCCCAGCGGCCAGTCGGCGAAGCCGGGGTCGCTGAAGACGATTTCGCGCCAGCCTTGCGCTGCTGCTGCATCGAAGGCGCTGCGCAGGTGCGCATCGAAGGCCACGCGGCCATCGAAGGCGCCGTCGGGCAAGGCGGGCGCATCGACGGGCTTCCTATCAGTCGGCATGGGCCCACCCGGCCTCGCACCAGTCGCTGAGCAAGGCAATCGCGTCGTCGCTGGCACGCGCCAGGTCGCGCGCATCGAGGGCGCGCTGGTCAGCCAGGCGGCGCATCAGCGTCGCATCGCGCCCACCGGCGCGGAAGCTCTCGCCGTTGATGTACAGATGGCGCGTGTCGTAGAGCATGCGGGTGCGGCGGTCGAGCCGCACGCCCTGCAACGTGTCGGGCGCCTCGCCCGCGTCGAACCACACGTTGGACTTGGGCTCGGTCATCGATTCGCCCAGCGCGCGGTCGATCGCGTCGGGGTCGCGCAGCACCGCCTCGACGGCTTGCCGCGCGAAAGCCTGCAACGCGGTCGGCATGGCAGCCGGTTGTTCGACCGCCGTCTGGCTGGGGTCGCGGTAGTGCATCGACGGCCGGCCTGCGGCATCTTGCAGGGCATCGGCCTGCGCCTCGGCCATGCGCGCCAGCAAGTCGGCGCCCAGCGGTGCGGCGGCCGGGGCGCGCAGGCCGATCGAATACGTCATGCAATCGCCGCCGACCGCGACGCCGTCGTGCGCATAGCGCGGCGGCAGGTACAGCATGTCGCCGGCCTCGAGCACGAAGCTTTCTTCGGGCTCGAACTGCGCGAGGACCTTGAGCGGCACGTCGGGCTGCAGGCGCAGGTCGCGCTGCCGGCCGATCGACCAGCGGCGGCGCCCGCTCGCCTGTAGCAGAAACACGTCGTAACTGTCGAAGTGCGGGCCGACGCCGCCGGTGTCGCTGGCGTAGCTGATCATCAGGTCGTCCAGCCGTGCATCGGGCAGGAAGCGGAACTCGCGCATCAGCGCATGGGCCCCTGCGTGATGCAGGTCGACGCCCTGCACCAGCAGCGTCCAGCCGGGCTGCTTCAGCGAGGGCACGGCACGCCGCGCGAAGGGGCCATGCTTGAGCGACCAACCCTTCGGGCTGTGCCGGATCAGCCGCGACTCGACGTCTTCCTGCGCGGCGAGCTCGAACAGCGTGCTGCGCGGCACCGGCGGCACCATCTGGGGCACGGCCTGGCGCACCAGCAGCGGCTTCTTCTGCCAATGGCGGCGCATGAATTGCGCCGCCGTGAGTCCGCCCAGGAGCGTGAGAGGGGAATGAATGTCCATGGGAGAATTCTGCAATGGAAATTTCTGAACAATGCGTGGTCGGCCTGACCTGGACGCTCAAAGACACCCTGGGCGACGTGCTCGACGTACTGGATGAACCGGTCGAGTTCCTTGTCGGTGGCGACGATCTTTTCGACGCGATCGAAGCCGTGCTGCAGGGCCACGAACCCGGTGCGCGGGTGCAGGTGCAGCTCGAACCCGAACAGGCCTTCGGCGACTTCAACGACCAGCTGCTCTTCCTCGAACCGCGCACCCTCTTCCCCGAAGGCACCGAGGAAGGCATGACCTTCGACGGCGCTGCGCTGCCCGAGGGCGTGAACCCGGACATGCCCAAGGACGTGATCTACACGGTCGCCGAGATCTACCCCGACCACCTCGTGCTGGACGGCAACCACCCGCTCGCGGGCATCGCGCTGCGCCTGGACATGACCGTGCGCTCCGTGCGCGAGGCGACCGAAGAAGAGATCGGCCGCGGCTCCTGCGGCGTCGGCTTCTTCAAGCTGGCGTCCGCCATGCCGGGCAGCGACACGCTCCATTGAGCCGGCACGGCCGTCCCAACAGAAAGCCCCGCGATGCGGGGCTTTCTTGCTTCGGGGGGTGGGTCAATACCTTGAGATTTGCCCGCCGTTGATGACGACCCGGTCGCCGACCCGCAGGTCGCCGGGCGTCGGCACGTCGAAGGCCCGGTAGCCGCCGCGCTCCGTCTGCACCGAGATGCGGTAGCTCTCGTAGGCACGCGGCGCGTTGTTGTTGGCTTCGATGTTGTTGCCCAGCAGTGCGCCGCCGACAAGGCCCAGTGCCGTCATCGCAGCGCGGCCGCCACCGTGGCCGAACTGGTTGCCCACCACGCCACCGATTAAGCCGCCAGCCACCGCACCACCCCCACTGGGTGCAGCGCCACGCGTCTCACTGCGAATCACCTCGATGTTGGCGACCTGGCCGTATTCGGCGTACGGGTCCTGCTGCGTCGCGTAAGCCGGCTGCGCCCGCGGATGGTAGGGATAGCGCGCGGTCTCGTAGACCGGCTGAGGCGCCACGCAGGCGGTGAGGGTCGCCAGGGCGACGATGCCCGCTGTGAGCGAAAGGATGCGAAGTTGCTTCTTCATGTGTCTGTACTCCACGAAACCTGTTGAGCGGGAAGCACCCGGCTTCCCTTAACGCACCAAGCGTTGATGCGATGACCGCCGGTCGTGCGTGCGAATCATGGAAAGTTCGAGGAGATCGCCTTGTAGGGAGTTCCCGGCTTTGCACCAGGGAAACATTCGCACGGCGGCCAGCGAATCAGCTGCGACCGGTCGACCCGTAACCGCCCTCGCCGCGGGCGCTGGGGGGGAAGTCGGTGACGACATGAAACTGCGCCTGCACCACCGGCACGATGACCAATTGCGCCAGCCGCTCCATCGGCTGCAGCACGAAGGCCGTGTCGCTGCGGTTCCAGGCGCTGACCTTGAGCTCGCCCTGGTAGTCGCTGTCGATCAGCCCGACCAGGTTGCCCAGCACGATGCCGTGCTTGTGACCCAGCCCCGAGCGCGGAAGGATCAGCGCCGCGTAGGCCGGGTCGGCCAGGTGGATGGCGATGCCCGTGCCCACCAGTTGCCAGGCGTTCGGTTCGAGCGTGATCGGCGCGTCGAGGCAGGCGCGCAGATCGAGGCCGGCGCTGCCGGGGGTGGCGTAGGTGGGGAGCTGGTCCGCCATGCGCGGATCGAGGATGCGGACGTCGACTTTCACGGGATCACTTGCCTTGCTTTCGTTGTTTCTCGGCGGCCTGACGGGCCAGATCTTCCAGCCATGCGCGCCAGGTCGGGGTGCCCGGTGGCAGGAAGTGCCGACGGACTTGATCGGCGAGCCAGCGACCGGCGGTCGGGCGCGCCTGCACTGCGCCGGGTGGCGGTGGCACGCCCTGTCGCGGCTCGCGGGTCGGCGCCATGCCCATGTCCAGGCCATGGTCGCCATCGGCTTCGGCCTGGTGTCGCGCCACGGCCGACCGGGTGGACAGTTGCTCGACGAGACGGGCGAAATCGCCGTCGGGCGGGGTGTTCCACTGCGCGTCGTGCGGGTTCATGCGGGCCTCGTGGTGGGGGTCAGCAGGCGTGCAGCGATCTCGGCGACCAGCTCGCGCGCCAGCTGCAGCTTGGGTGCGCGGGGCAGTTCGCGCACGCCGTCGGCATCGACGAGCAGCAGGCTGTTGTCGTCCTGCCCGAAGGTCAGCGGGCCGATGTTGCCCACCAGCAGCGGAATGCCCTTGCGCGCACGCTTGGCCTTGGCGTGCTCCACGAGGTTTTCGCTCTCGGCCGCGAAGCCGACGCAGAAGAGTTCGCCGCTGCGCCCGCGCGCGCTTTGCGCGATCGTCGCGAGGATGTCCGGGTTCTCGACGAAATGCAGCACCGGCGGCTGGCCGCTGCCGTCCTTCTTGATCTTCTGGTCGCTGTGCGAGGCCGGCCGCCAGTCGGCCACCGCCGCCGTGGCGACGAAGACCGACGCGCTGCGGGCTTCGCGCTCGGCCGCGTCGCGCATCTCCAGCGCGGACATCACGTCGATGCGGCGCACGCCGCGCGGCGTGGCCAGATGCACCGGGCCGGCGATCAGCGTGACCTCGGCGCCGGCCTCGCGCGCGGCGCGGGCGATGGAAAAGCCCATCTTGCCGGACGAATGGTTGGTGATGCCGCGGATGGGGTCCAGCGCCTCGAAAGTCGGGCCGGCCGTGACCAGCACCTGGCGGCCCGCCAGCAGCTTGGGCTGGAAAAAGGCCGTGATGTCCTCGAGCAGCTGTGCCGGTTCGAGCATGCGCCCGTCGCCGGTCTCGCCGCAGGCCTGCCAGCCACTGCCCACGCCCAGCATCGTGGCGCCGTCGGCGGCCACCTGCCGCAGGTTGCGCTGGGTCGCGGGGTGCGCCCACATCTCGCGGTTCATGGCCGGGGCGATGAGCAGCGGCACCCGGTCCATCGGGCGGGCCAGGCACATCAGGCTCAGCAGCTCGTCGCTGCGCCCCTCGGCCAGCCGCGCAATGAAGTCCGCGCTGCACGGCGCCAGCACGATCGCATCGGCCTCGCGGCTGAGGTTGATGTGCGGCATGTTGTTGTCCTCGCGGGGGTCCCATTGCGAGGTGTAGACCCGGCGGCCGGACAGCGCCTGCATGGTGACGGGCGTCATGAACTGCGTCGCCGCCTCGGTCATGACCACCTGCACCATCGCGCCGGCCTTCACGAAGAGCCGGCACAGCTCGGCGGCCTTGTAGCAGGCGACGCCGCCCGTGAGTCCGAGGACGATGTGTTTGCCGGAGAGGTCTTGCATGGGGCAAGTTTAAGTGGCCCGCCTATAATCCCAATTTCCCACTGACCGGACTTCAAAGTCTGGAAATGGCATGACCAAATTCGTCTTCGTCACCGGCGGTGTGGTGTCTTCCCTGGGCAAGGGAATCGCCTCCGCCTCGCTCGCCGCCATCCTCGAATCGCGCGGCCTCAAAGTCACCCTCATCAAGCTGGATCCGTACATCAACGTCGATCCCGGCACGATGTCGCCGTTCCAGCACGGCGAGGTGTTCGTCACCGACGACGGCGCCGAGACCGACCTCGACCTCGGCCACTACGAGCGCTTCATCAACACGCGGATGCGCAAGGCCAACAACTTCACGACCGGCCAGATCTACAAGTCGGTGCTCGAGAAGGAACGTCGCGGCGACTACCTCGGCAAGACGGTGCAGGTGATTCCGCACATCACCAACGAGATCCAGGAATACATCAAGCGCGGCGCCGGCATCGGCACGGCACATGAAGTCGACGTGGCGATCGTCGAGATCGGCGGCACGGTCGGCGACATCGAGTCGCTGCCCTTCCTCGAAGCGGTGCGCCAGATGAGCCTGCGCAACGGACCCAACAACTCGGCCTTCGTGCACCTGTCGTACGTGCCGTGGATCGCCGCGGCCGGCGAACTCAAGACCAAGCCGACCCAGCACACCGCCAAGGAGCTGCGCGCCATCGGCATTCAGGCCGACGTGCTGCTGTGCCGTGCCGACCGGCCCATCCCCGACGACGAACGCGCCAAGATCTCGCTGTTCTCGAACGTGCCCGAATGGGGCGTCATCAGCATGTGGGACGTCGACACCATCTACAAGGTGCCGCGCATGCTGCACGAGCAGGGCCTCGACGGCCTGATCTGCGACAAGCTGCGCATCAACACGCCGCCGGCCAAGCTGCAGCGCTGGGACGACCTGGTGTACGAGGTCGAGCATCCGCAGAAGGAAGTGACCATCGCCATGGTCGGCAAGTATGTCGACCTGTCGGACAGCTACAAATCGCTGAACGAGGCGCTGCGCCATGCCGGCATGAAGAACCATGCGCGCGTGAAGATCGACTACATCGATTCGGAAACCATCACGCCGCAAGACGTCTCGCGCCTGTCGAAGTACGACGGCGTGCTGGTGCCCGGCGGCTTCGGCCAGCGCGGCGTCGAAGGCAAGATCTCCGCCGCCAGGTTCGCCCGCGAGACGCTGGTGCCCTATCTGGGCATCTGCCTGGGCATGCAGGTCGCGACCATCGAGTACGCCCGCAACGTGGCGGGCCTGAAGAACGCCAACAGCACCGAGTTCGACCCGGCCACGCCGACCCCCGTGATCGCACTGATCACCGAGTGGAAGGACACCGACGGCAGCATCAAGACGCGCGACGAGAAGTCCGATCTGGGCGGCACCATGCGCCTGGGCGCACAGAGCTCCGACGTGACCCCGGGCACGCTGGCGCACAGCATCTACGGCGACGTGGTGACCGAGCGCCACCGCCACCGCTACGAAGCGAACGTCAACTACCTCGACGAGCTGCGCCGCGCCGGCCTAGTGATCTCGGCGCTGACGCAGCGCGAGCACCTCACCGAAATCGTCGAGCTGCCGCAGGATGTGCACCCGTGGTTCATGGGCGTGCAGTTCCACCCCGAATTCAAGTCCACGCCGTGGAGTGGTCATCCGTTGTTCAATGCATTCATCAAGGCGGCGCTGGATCACCAGGGCGCCGACAAGAAAGCACTGAAGGTCGTTGCATGAAACTCTGCGGATTCGACATCGGCCTGCACCAGCCCTTCTTCCTCATCGCCGGCCCCTGCGTGATCGAGTCGGAACAGCTGCAGATGGACACGGCCGGCACGCTGAAGGACATCACTTCGGCGCTGGGCATCCCCTTCATCTTCAAGAGCAGCTTCGACAAGGCCAACCGCTCGTCGGGCACCACCTTCCGCGGCCCCGGCCGCGACAAGGGCCTGGAGATCCTGGCGAAGGTCAGGCGCGAGCTGGGCGTGCCGGTGCTGACCGACGTCCACACGAACGAAGACATCACCGAGGCCGCCAAGGTGGTCGACGTGCTGCAGACGCCCGCCTTCCTGTGCCGCCAGACCGACTTCATCCGCGCCGTGGCGCAGTCGGGCAAGCCGGTGAACATCAAGAAGGGGCAGTTTCTCGCGCCGCACGACATGAAGAACGTGATCGACAAGGCGCGCGCGGCCGCGAAAGAAGCCGGCCTCGACGAAGACAGCTTCATGGCCTGCGAGCGCGGTGCGAGCTTCGGCTACAACAACCTCGTCTCCGACATGCGCTCGCTGGCGATCATGCGCGAGACCCAGGCGCCGGTGGTGTTCGACGCGACGCACTCGGTGCAGCTGCCGGGCGGCCAGGGCACGAGCTCCGGGGGCCAGCGCGAGATGGTGCCGGTGCTGTCGCGCGCCGCGGTCGCGGTCGGCGTGGCAGGCCTCTTCATGGAGACGCACCCCGACCCGTCGAAAGCCATGAGCGACGGGCCCAACGCCGTGCCGCTCAAACACATGAAGGCACTGCTCGAGACGCTCGTCGCGCTCGACCAGGTCACCAAGAAAAACGCTTTTCTCGAGGACATCTTTCAGTCATGACCAGTGCCTACATCATCGCCAACGTCGAAGTCACCAACCCGACGCAGTACGAGGAATACAAGAAGTGGTCGACCGCGGCCATGCAGGCGCATGGCGCCGAAGTGTGCGTGCGCGGCGGCAAGGTCGAAGTGCTGGAGGGCGACTGGGCGCCGCAGCGGCTGGTGATCCTCAAGTTCCCCACCGTCGAAGCCGCCAAGGCCTTCGACAGTTCGCCCGAGTACGGCAAGG
Organism: Variovorax restrictus; assembly: GCF_051216715.1. Classification (NCBI taxonomy): domain Bacteria; kingdom Pseudomonadati; phylum Pseudomonadota; class Betaproteobacteria; order Burkholderiales; family Comamonadaceae; genus Variovorax; species Variovorax restrictus. Next base: position 1,986,559 of record NZ_JBPJZH010000001.1, on the reverse strand, counting down.
CGCGCGCGGCGCGTCAAGGCGCCGCGGTCATGCGCATGATCGTGGTCGAAGGCGTGTAAGAGTTTTTGTTTTAAGGAAAGAGACGCAATGAGTGCAATCGTTGACATCGTCGGGCGCGAGATTCTCGACAGCCGCGGCAACCCCACCGTCGAATGCGACGTGCTGCTGGAAAGCGGCACTATGGGCCGTGCGGCCGTGCCTTCGGGCGCGTCGACCGGTTCGCGCGAAGCCATCGAGCTGCGCGACGGCGACAAGGGCCGCTACCTCGGCAAGGGCGTGCTGAAAGCCGTCGAGAACATCAACACCGAGATCTCCGAATCGGTGCTGGGCCTCGACGCCAGCGAGCAGGCCTTCCTGGACCGCACGATGATCGACCTCGACGGCACCGACAACAAGGGCCGCCTGGGCGCCAACGCCATGCTGGCCGTGTCGATGGCCGTCGCCCGCGCCGCGGCTGAAGAGTCGGGCCTGCCGCTGTACCGCTACTTTGGCGGCATGGGCGGCATGCAGCTGCCGGTGCCGATGATGAACGTCATCAACGGCGGCGCGCACGCCAACAACAGCCTGGACCTGCAGGAATTCATGATCATCCCCGTGGGCGCCAAGAGCTTCCGCGAATCGGTGCGCTACGGTGCCGAGGTGTTCCATGCCCTGAAGAAGATCCTGGGTGACCGCGGCATCAGCACGGCGGTCGGCGACGAAGGCGGCTTCGCGCCCAGCGTCGAGAGCCATGAAGCAGCGATCCAGTTGATCCTCGAGGCGATCGACAAGGCGGGTTACGTGGCCGGCGAGCAGATCGCCCTGGGCCTGGACTGCGCGGCCAGCGAGTTCTACAAGGACGGCAAGTACGTGCTGGCCGGCGAGAACCTCTCGCTGTCGGCCGAAAGCTGGACCGACATGCTCGCGACCTGGGTCGACAAGTACCCGATCATCAGCATCGAAGACGGCATGCACGAAGGCGACTGGGACGGCTGGAAGCACCTGACGGAGCGCCTGGGCAAGCGCGTGCAATTGGTGGGCGACGACCTGTTCGTCACGAACACCAAGATCCTGCAGGAAGGCATCGACAAGGGCATCGCCAACTCGATCCTGATCAAGATCAACCAGATCGGCACGCTGACCGAAACCTTCGCTGCCATCGAGATGGCCAAGCGCGCCGGCTACACCGCCGTGATCTCGCACCGCTCGGGCGAGACCGAAGATTCGACCATCGCCGACATCGCCGTGGGCACCAACGCCGGCCAGATCAAGACCGGCTCGCTGTCGCGCTCGGACCGCATCGCGAAGTACAACCAGCTGCTGCGCATCGAGGAAGACCTCGGCGACATCGCCAGCTACCCCGGTCGCGGCGCGTTCTACAACCTGCGCTGACCCTTCGCTGACTCTAGGTTTCGAGGCATGCGCTCGCGCGTCGTTCCCATCGTCCTGGCCCTGCTGCTGCTGATCCTTCAGTGGCAGCTGTGGACGGGGCGCGGGAGCGTGCCCGAGGTGTCCACGCTCGAAGACAAGTTGAGCGCTCAGAAAGAGTCGAACGCCCGCGCCTCGCTCGCCAACGACCGGCTCGCCTCCGAGGTCAACGACCTGAAGGAAGGCCTGGAGATGGTCGAGGAACGTGCCCGGCAGGAGCTGGGCATGGTCAAGCCGGACGAGGTCTTCGTCCAGATCACCCGCTGAGCGGGCCACGATGCCCGAGTTCTTCTCGGCGCCGGCCTTCGTGCTGTGGGGCGCCCCGACCAGCTGGCTCGAAGTGATCGCCGCGTCGCTGGCGCTCGCCATGGTCGGCTGCAACATGCGCGAGATCCACTGGGGTTGGCCACTCGCCATCGTCAGCTCGTTGCTGTACTTCTTCGTTTTCTTCGAGGCGCGCATCTATGGCGATGCCTCGCTGCAAATCTTCTTCGCCGTTGTCGCCGTCTGGGGCTGGTTCCAGTGGCTGCGCGGACGCCGCGGGGATGGTGCGCCGCTGCGTGTGGCGCGACTGTCGCCACGCGGCATGGCCTTCACGCTGCTGGCCTGCGCCGTCGCCTGGCCGACCGTCGCCCTCTTCCTGCAACGCTTCACCGACACCGACGTCCCGTGGTGGGACGGCTTCGCCACCGGCCTCAGCTTGGTCGGCCAGTTCCTGCTCGGGCGCAAGTTCATCGAGAACTGGGGGGTCTGGCTCGCCGTGAACATGGTGAGCATCGGCCTGTTCATCCACAAGGGGCTGTGGCTCACCGTCGGGCTGTATGCCGTGTTCGCCGTGCTGAGCGCGGCCGGCTACCTCGCCTGGCGTCGGCGGTTGGCGCTTTCGGCCGCATGACGCCCTCGCTTGCCTGCGGAACCGTGATCGCGGTGGTCGGTGCCGAGAGCACCGGCAAGACCGAGCTCGCGTCCGCCCTGGCCGAACGGCTGACGCAGCGCGGCATCGCCGCGACGCTGGTGCCCGAGGTGCTGCGCGAATGGTGCGAACGCGAAAGCCGCACACCCCGCCCCGACGAGCAGGCCGCCATCGCCGACGAACAGACGCGCCGCATCGCCGAGGCCGCGGGCCGCGGCGTGGTGGTGGCCGACACGACGGCGTTGATGACGGCCGTGTACAGCGACATGCTGTTCGACGACCCTGCGCTCTACGCTGCGGCGTTGGCTGCACAGGCCGGCTACACGATGACGCTGCTGACCGCGCTCGACCTGCCTTGGGTGGCCGACGGCTTGCAGCGCGACGGGCCGCATGTGCGCGAGCCGGTCGACGCACTGGTGCGTGCCGCGCTGGCACGCGCGGGCGTCGCGTACGCGGTGGTGCACGGCCGCGGCCCCGAGCGCCTTGCCAGCGCGTGGACCGCATTGAATCTTGCCAGCGGCGCCGAGCCGCCAGCGTCGATCATACCGGCCGGTGCCGCCTGGAACTGGACCTGCGAGAAATGCTCCGACCCGGTGTGCGAGCACCGGCTGTTCACCGACTTGCTGTCGCGGCGCGGTTGAGGGCTCACGGGCATGGTCCGTGGTCGTGCCCTCTTCCTGCTGACGCTCGTCGTCGCCATGTCCGAAGGCATCGCGGCGCCGCCCTCGGTCACGGTCAGCAACCACAGCCGACCCACCACCTGCGCCGAAGAAGACAACGTCTCGCTGCACCTGCAGGCGCCGCGCATCACACGCTTGCGTGTCGAGGCGCTGCCGCCGCCCTACCTCGACCAGGTCGATCGCGACATCACCACCCCCGACTTCTCGGGCTGCAACTTCGACGGCCGCACGCATCCGACCGACCCGGCCTACCACTTTCGCGAGCGCCGGGTCGTGCTGCACGACGGCCCGCGATGGCGCATCGTCGGGCTCACGCTGCCGACCTTTTGGCGCCCGCATCAGGTGCCGGTGAGCCTCGGCCAGCGCACGGTGCGCGGCCTCCATCTGCTGCAGGTGTTCGCAAAGACGCCTGATGTGCCACGGCCGCGCGAGGTGCTGGTGCTCTACCCGGCCGATGGCTACTGGCGCCTCAAGCCAGTCCCCGAGCCACGCTTCGGCGACGGGGTCTACGGCTCATCTTTTCTGCTGGGGCCAGTGGTGGACGAGGGTCGCCCGGTGGTGAACATCGCATCGATCCGCATCGAGACGCGGCCTCTGGTTCTGAAGCTGCGCTTCGATGCCGGGCAGGCGCGCGTCGCGGTGGCAGAAGCCAGCCGGGCCCGCACGGCGCTGGACGTGTCGCTCGCTCCCGCCACGCAGAGCGGTGTGCCGTTCGCCGCACTGCGCTCGATGCATGTCGCACCCGACAACGCGGACGTGAGCGAGATCACTTGGCGAGAGGCAGCGGACACCCCGCCCATGGCGCGTCCGCTCGACGCAGTGCGCCGCATCGAAGCGACCGACGTCCGCTTCGGCCGCAGCATCCCATCGCGTCACAACACCAGCGCGCCCGACATCCGCTTCTATGACTTCGAAGCGGCCGGACGTTGAGCGCCATGCGCTATTGGACGGTCGGTGTCCCCGGCAACTGGTCGCCGGGGGGACGGAAGATCTGCGCCGCGTCGACCGCGTCGAAGCGGTACTGCTTGCCGCAGAAGTCGCAGCCGACCTCGATGTCGCCGCGCTCCGCGAGGATGCTCTCGGCCTCTTCCACGCCCAGGCCACGGATCATCTGCGCCACGCGCTCGCGCCCGCAGGTGCAGGCGAAGTGCGGGCCGAGCATGCCCTTCTGCGGCTCGAAGCGCAGCAGCTTCTCTTCCCAGAACAGGCGGCGCAGGATGGTCTCGATGTCGAGCGTCAGCAGTTCCTCGCGCGTGAGCGTCGACGCCAGGATCGAGATGCGGTTGTAGTCCTCGTTGCGGCCGATCTCGTCTTCGTTGGCGGGGTTGCGGTCACCGGCGGCCGTGCCTTCGAGATTGCCTTCGCCCTTCACTGGCAGGCGCTGGATCAACAGGCCCGCCGCGACCTGGTCGTCGGCCGCCAGCACCAGCGTGGTGTCGAGCTGTTCGCTCTGCAGCATGTAGTGCTGCAGCACGTCGCTGAGCTTGTCGAGCTTCTCGCCGTCGTCGCCGAACAGCGGCACCACGCCCTGGTAGGGCTGCTGGCCGGGGACGCGGCCCTTGGGGTCCAGCGTGATGGCGCAGCGGCCCTTGTTGTTGACGTTGACCATGTCGGGCAGGCGTGCATCCGCGGGCAGCTCGCCCACCACGCTGGCCGTGGCGCGCAGGCTCAGGTCGGGCTTGACCTCGGCCACTGCTACCTTGACCGGGCCGTCGCCGAAGATCTGCAGGATGAGCGAGCCATTGAACTTGATGTTCGACTGCATCAACGTGGCCGCCGCGGTCATCTCGCCCAGCAGCTCGGCCACCGGAGGCGGGTAGGCGCCGGTCGTGGTGTTCGCTGCGCGCCGGGCCAGGATCTCCTGCCAGGCATCGGTCAGGCGCACGATCATGCCGCGCACCGGCATGCCGTCGAACAGGAATTTGTGCAGCTCGCTCAAAACAATCCTTCGCTCCCTCAGGAGATTTTCTTGAGGCCCTTCGCGAAGCGACGGCCGTTCTCTACATAGTGTTCTGCGCTGGCGCGCAGCTTGGCGACGGCGGCATCGTCCAGCGTGCGCACCACCTTGGCCGGCGATCCGATGATGAGGGCGTTGTCCGGAAACTCCTTGCCCTCGGTCACCACGCTGCCGGCGCCAACGATCGAGTTGCGGCCGATCTTGGCGTTATTCAAGACCACCGCCTGGATGCCGATCAGCGAGTTGTCGCCGATGGTGCAGCCATGCAGCATGACCTGGTGGCCGATCGTCACGTTCTCGCCGATGGTCAGCGGCGAGCCCACGTCGGCATGCAGCACCGACAGGTCCTGCACGTTGCTGTTTCGGCCGATAGTGAGCGGCTCGGTGTCGCCGCGTAGCACGGCGCCGAACCAGACGCTGACGTTCTCGCCAAGCACCACCGAGCCCATCACCTGCGCGCTGTCGGCGACCCAGGTGCCGTCTGCCAGTTGCGGCGCCACGCCATCGAGTTCGTACAAGGCCATCGTGTGTCTCCGTGGGTCGAAAACTAGAATTGTAGGGATGCACCCCCGCCTCGGCGCCCTCGCCGCGCTTCGCCTCACCGACCCCGATGCCAAGGTGGCGGCGACGCGCGCGCTTGCCGCGGCCAGCCTCGCCGCGCCGATGCCGGAGATTGCCGTGCGGCAACCCGGCGACGACGACGGTGTGCCCGGCCGGCCCGAGCGCCCGCTGACCGTGTCGGCGATGGACGTCGGCAAGCGCTCACCCTTCACGCCCGACGGCAGGGCAGCGCTGATCCACTCGATCTGTCACATCGAGTTCAACGCCATCAACCTGGCGCTCGACGCCATCTGGCGCTTCGACGGCATGCCCGAGGCCTACTACCGCGACTGGCTGCGCGTGGCCGACGAGGAAGCGCAGCACTTCACGATGCTGCATGCGCACCTGCAGACACTCGGCTTGCGCTACGGCGACTTCACCGGCCACGACGGCCTGTGGTCGATGTGCGAAAAGACGAAGCACGATGTGCTGGCGCGCATGGCGCTGGTGCCGCGCACGCTGGAGGCGCGCGGGCTCGACGCCACGCCGCTGATCCAGGCCAAGCTGCGGCGCGTCGACACGCCGGATGCCCACGCGGCCATCGCCATCCTCGACATCATCCTGCGCGACGAAGTCGGCCATGTGGCCATCGGCAACCACTGGTACCGCTGGCTGTGCGCACGCGAAGGCGTCGACCCAATCGCACACTACCGCGTGCTGTACCGCCGACACGAGGCGCCACGGCTGAAGGCGCCGTTCAATCTCGAAGCCCGCGCGCGGGCCGGCTTCACCGACGAAGAGCTCGCGGACCTGGCCGGGACCTGAGGTGCTAGGCCGGTCGGGCAACGACCACCAGCTTGGGCGTGAAGCGCTGCAGCACCTCGCCGCGCTGGTTCTTCGTCTCGCAGCGCATCTGCACCATCGCGCGCCCCGGCTTGCTGCGCGAGGGCACGATCTCCAGCACCTCCGATTCGACGCGCAGCACATCGTCAGGCCGCGTGGGCTGCGGCCACTGCAGCTCGCCGCCCGAGCCGATGATGCCGTCGGCCAGCGGGATGCCGCTGTCGACCAGCAGCTTCATCGTCAGCGCCGCCGTGTGCCAGCCGCTCGCAGCGAGGCCACGGAAGAACGTGGCTTCTGCGGCGTCGGGATCGGTGTGGAAAGGCTGCGGATCGAACTGCGCCGCGAAGGCGACGATCTGCGCCGCGTCGAGCGGGTGCTCGCCGCTGATGAAGCGGTCGCCAACCGAGAGGTCGTCGAGGTAGAGCGCGCCGCGCGGGGCGTCCGGCGAATGGGTGGTGGCCATGGATGTCTCCGGTTTGCTCCGACAAGCTTAGCGCCGGTCGCTCGCCGTGTGTGCCGGCCCCCTCCGCGGCGGCCCTGCGCCTCAGTCGGCCTTGATGCCGGCCGCCTTGATGACCCGGCCGTCGGCCTCGTACTCGGCGGCGATGGCCTTGGCGAAATCCGCTGCGGCACCGCCGGTCGGCACGTTGTCGGTGGCGATCAGCTTGGCGCGCAGGTCGGGTGTGGCGAGCGCCTTGTTGATCTCGGCGTTGTAGCGCACGGCCAGCGGCTGCGGCAGCCCGGCCGGTGCGAACACGCCGAACAGCGATGAGAGGTTGGCCGCCGGATAACCCAGCTCGGCCAGCGTCGGCACGTTCGGCAGACTCTCGAGCCGCGCCGGTGCACCCACGGCCAGCGGCCGCAGCTTGCCGGCCTTGATGTGCTGCGACAGCGTGGCGCCCGCGTTGGTCGACAGCACCTCGAACTGGCCGCCGAGCGCGTCGTTCATCTGCTGGCCGCCACCCTTGTAGGGCACGTGCGTGACCTCGATGCGCGCGGCGATGTGCAGTTGCTCCAGCATGATGTGGCCGAGCGAGGCCTGGCCCGAGGTCGCCCAGCGGATCGCGCCGGGCCTGGCCTTCGCGTCGGCCAGCAGGCCGGCGAAATCCTTGCTCGTGCTGGCCGAGGTCGCCATCAGCAGCACCGGCGAGTACATGACGCTGGCGATCGGCTGGATGTCCTTCAACGGGTCGAAGGGCGAGCGGCCCAGGTGTGGGTTCAGCACCAGCGGGCTGATCGCCGAGAAGCCCAGCGTGGCGCCGTCGGGCGCGGCCTTGGCGACCGCGTCCATGCCGATCGTGCCGCTGGCGCCGGCCTTGTTCTCAATGACGACGGCGATGTTCATCTGTGCCGCGAGCTTGTCGGCCAGCGCGCGCGCCACCGCGTCGCTCACACCGCCGGCGGGGTAGGCGACGATGATGCGCAGGGTCTTGGGAAGGGACTGGGCCGCGGCGTTGCCCAGCATGCCTGTGAACAGCGTGGCAGCAGAAAGAGCAAGCGCAGAGCGCCGCGTTGGTCGGAAAGTCATTGGGTGTTGTTGGTGAAGTGGCGATGAGGACTCATGCGGATTTTGCCGCCATGCGCTGGAGCGTGAGCGCGTTCCCAACCGCCGCGCCGCCCGCCGTGTTGTCGAGCACGCACCAGCATTCGGCGCCTGCGTCCCGCGCCTGTCGCAGGCGCTGCGCCACGCGCGCCAGCAGTGCGTCGTCGTAGGCCGACCAGTAGACGCGCGGCGTGCCGTGCATGCGCAGGTAGACCAAGCCATGCCACCCGCCGGGTGCGGCTGCGCCGTCGTGCAGCACCGGGTCGGCCAGCACGCGACCGACCTGGTACGCGGCCAGCAGCACATCGGCGTCGGCGGTGAACCAACTGGCGTGACGCGGCTCCAGCGCCACGGGGCCGGCATGGCGCTGGCGCACGCCGTCGAAAAAACGCCGAGCGACGGTCGCGTCGAAAGCCAAGCGGGGTGCGAGCTGGACCAGCAGGCAGCCCAGCTTGTCGCCAATCCCCGCAATCTGCGCGAGAAAGTCGTCGAACAGCGGCATCGCATTGACCAGCTGCCGCTCGTGCGTGATGGTCTTGGGCAGCTTGACCGCGAAGCGGAAGTGCGCCGGCCTGCTGGCCGCCCAGCGCGCGTAGGTCTCGAGCCGATGCGGCCGGTAGAAGGACGTGTCGATCTCCACCGCATCGAAGCGCGACGCATAGCGCTCGAGGTGCGAGCCCTCGGCTGGAAAATGCGGCCACTGCTCGCGCGGCAGGCTCCAGCCCGCGCAGCCGACGCGCAACGAGGGTGGGCTGTCGTGCGGCGTCATCCGCGTGGGTGGTGCTGCGCATGCAGCTGCTTCAACCGCTCGCGTGCCACATGGGTATAGATCGTCGTCGTCGAGATGTCGGCATGGCCCAGCAACAGCTGCACCGCGCGCAGGTCGGCGCCGTGGTTGAGCAGATGCGTCGCGAACGCATGGCGCAGCGTGTGCGGCGACAGCGGCACTCGGATGCCCGCGGCCTCGGCCTGCTTCTTCACGATGATCCAGAACATCACGCGCGTCATGCCCGCGCCGCGTGCGGTGACGAACAGGTCCGGCGTCTGCTGGCCGCCGAGGATCTCGGGGCGTGATTCGTCCAGGTAGCGCTCGATCCAGCGGCGCGCCTCGCCACCGAAGGGCACCAGCCGTTCCTTGCTGCCCTTGCCCATCACGCGCAGCACGCCGTCGTTCAGGCTCAGCTCGAAGACCTTGAGCGAGACCAGTTCGCTCACGCGCAGGCCGCTCGCGTACATCAGCTCCAGCATGGCGCGGTCGCGCAGGCCGAGCGGCGTGTTGACGTCGGGCGCCTGCAGGAGGTCATCGACCTGCGACTCCGACAGCAGCTTGATCGCACGCGGTGCCTGCCGCGCCGGGGCGAGACGCAGCGTCGGGTCGGCCGTGATGCGACTCTCGCGCAGCGCCCAGCGGTAGTAGCGCTTGAAGACGGTCAGCCGCCGGTTGGCGGACGTGGCCTTGCCGGTCTTGCCTTCGCGCCCGCCATGCGCCAGGCACGCGGCCATGTAGCCCAGCAGCTCGGGCTCGGTGGCGCGATCGAGCGCCGTGCCGCGCTCGGCGCGCAGCCATTGCGCGAACAACGCCAGATCGCGCCGGTAGGCCGCCAGCGTGTTCTTCGAGAGCCCGTCCTCCAGCCACAACGCATCGACGAAATCGTCGATCTCGGGCGTGGCCGGGGCGGCGGGCGACACAGGTTCTGACATGACCCCAAGATAACAAACAAAAAGCCGCCCGAAGGCGGCTGGACGGACGAGGCAGCCGCGCGGCTTACTCGAGCTTGAGCTTCTGCTTGGCCACGACCTGCTTGTAGATCTCGTACTCGGCCTTGATCTGCGCGGCGAACTGCTCGGGCGTGTTGGCCACGATGATCGAGTCGGTGTCCTCGATGCGCTTCTTCACGGCCGGGTCGGTCAGCGCCTTCTTCACACCTTCGTTGACCTTGTCAACGACGTCCTTGGGCAGGCCCTTGGGGCCGAGGATGCCGTAGTACGCCATGCGGTTCACCGGCTCCAGCCCGACTTCCTTGAAGGTCGGCACGTTCGGCAGTGCGGCCACGCGGCTGGGCGCGCTCACCACGATCGGGATCAGCCGGCCGGACTTGATGAAGGGCAACGCCGAGGGCAGGTTGTCGAAGATGATCGGCACCTGGCCGGCCACCGTGTCGTTGAGGGCGGGGCCGGCGCCGCGGTACGGGATGTGCGTGACGAAGGTGGTCGTCAGGCTCTTGTACAGCTCCATCAGCAGGTGGCCAATGCCGCCGGTGCCCGAAGACGCGTATGAATATTTACCGGGGTTCTTCTTCAGCTCCGCCACGAACTCGGCGTAGTTCTTGGCCGGAAAGCTCGGGTTCACCGCGATGATGTTCGGGGTGGCAGCGATGTTGATGATCGGCGTGAAGTCGTTGATCGGGTCGTAGGGCGTTTTCGGGTTGATGGCCGGGTTGGCCGCCGTGCTCGACACGGTGGCGATGCCCAGCTTGTAGCCGTCGGCCGGTGCGCGTGCGGTTTCGGCCGCGCCCACGATGCCGCCGCCGCCTGCGCGGTTCACCACCACCACTGGCTGCCCCAGCACCTTGCCCAGCGGGTCGGCCACGACGCGCGCAATGATGTCGGTGGTGCCGCCGGGTGCGAAAGGCACGCTCAGTTCGACCGGCTTGTTCGGATAGCCCTGGGCCAGCGCCGGGCCGGCGACAGCGATCAGCGCAGCAGCACCCGCGCGGGCGTTCCATTGACGACGTTGCATCTGCAAACTCCTGGTAAGTCGAGAAAAACGAAACCCTGATGCTACCGGGTCCATCCTGTCGGCCGTTCTCAGGATTACCCACGGGAGCGCCGGTTTATCCTCGAAGCGGTGAACTACGCGCAACTCCTCTTCCCCGATTTCTCCCTCATCGCCTGCGGCTGGCTGCTCTGCCGCTACACCGCGCTGGACCGTCGCGTGTGGGACCAGGTGGAGTCGCTGGTCTACTACTTCCTCTTCCCGGTGCTGCTGTTCCATTCGATCGTGCGCAGCCCGATCGACTTCGATGCCACCTCGAACCTGCTGGCCGCGGGCCTGGGTGTGGGCATCGCAGGCATCGCGCTGGCTTACGCCCTGCCCCACCTGCCGTGGCTCGGGCGGCACATCGACCGGCGCGAACACGCGGGCGCCGCGCAAATCGCCTTCCGCTTCAATTCGTTCATCTGCCTCGCGATGGCCGAGCGCCTGGCCGGAGCGCAGGGCCTCCTGCTGATCGCGGTGCTCATCGGCGTGTGCGTGCCGCTGATGAACGTCGCGGCGGTCTGGCCCATGGCCCGGCACGCACAGACCGGCTTCGTGCGGCAACTGCTGCGCAACCCGCTGATCATCGCGACCGCCTCGGGGCTGGTGGTCAATCTGCTCGGCATCACGGTACCCGGCTGGATGGCGCCCTCACTCACCCGCATCGGTGCCGCGTCTCTGGCACTGGGCCTGATGGCGGCGGGCGCCGGCATGCAGTTCGCCACCCTTGCGCAGGGCAAGGTGCTGGCGGTGGCGCTCCTGTCCATCCGGCACTTGATCCTGCCGCTGATCGGCTGGGGCTTGGCGCGCGCACTGCGGCTGGATGCGGCGCAGTCGGCGGTGCTGATGGCTTTCGCGGCGGTGCCCACCGCCTCCAGCGCCTACGTGCTGGCAGCGCGCATGGGTTACAACGGCCCCTACGTGGCGGGGCTGGTCACGCTCTCGACCATCCTCGGGGTGCTGAGCCTGCCCTTCGCGCTGTCGCTGCCACGCTGACACCCCGGCGCACCGAGGGCGACATACGCCATTTTGGTGATGGCGGTTTGCAAACCAAATAACTACCATTCACTGCAGTTCGAGCGGGTCGCACCGCTCGCCGCACGCGCACCGGGAGATGGCATGGGGTTTGTTTTCGACGAGTCGCAAACGGTGACGGCCGCTTGGGCGGTCGGCCTGCTGCTGCTGCTCGCGCTCGCCTGGACGATCTGGAGCCGCGTCGCCGCCCGGCGCGAGGCCCGCCAGCGCATCGAAGCCGCACGTGTTCGCTCCGGCCACGTCCCGCTCGAGATCCCGACCGTGCGCGGCGGCCTGGGAACCATCGGCGACGACGGCGAGCCCGACACCCTGCCCGGCTGGTTCCTCGAAGGAAAAGGCGGGCACGCCGTGGTCGACGAACACCCGCGCATCCACCTGCGCTACCGCGACCCGAAGGGCCGCAAGGCCGAATGCATCATGAAGGTCGAGAAGATCGACCTGCGCAAGCGCTACGTCGCCGGCTACGGCGACCTGCCCGGCGAACAGCACGTCGTGCCGCTCCACGCCATCAAGGCAGCGCGGATCGCCGACACCGGCCAGCGCTTCAACGTCGATTTCTGGGTCGACGCGGTGAAGGTCGCGCGTCGTCGGCGCGGCGAAATCTAGCCCGCGCGCCCACGCTCTCCCCTCGGTTGCAGCCCGGATAATCGGTCCGGATGCCGGCCTGCGACGCAGCCCGTCCACAGCGCTGCGGACCGATGGAGAAACGAGAAAAGATGTTGACCGACAAGGGAAAGCCCGAGATCCCCGAGAAGAAAGCCGAGGACTTCGCGGGCCACACGCCCATGATGGCCCAGTACTTCCGCCTCAAGGCGGACCACCCGGACACCCTGCTGTTCTACCGGATGGGCGATTTCTATGAGCTGTTCTACGGCGACGCCGAAAAGGCCGCGCGGCTGCTCGACATCACCCTGACGCAGCGCGGCCAGTCGGGCGGGCAGCCCGTGGTGATGGCGGGCGTGCCCTTTCATGCGGTCGATGCGTATCTCGGCCGGCTCATCAAGCTGGGCGAATCGGTCGCGATCTGCGAACAGGTCGGCGAGGTGGGTGCTGGCAAGGGGCCGGTCGAACGCAAGGTGATGCGGGTGGTCACGCCCGGCACGCTGACTGATGCGGAGCTGCTCAACGACAAGAGCGAATCGTTGCTGCTCGCGGTGCAGGCCAGCGGCCGCAACGCGCTCGGCCTGGCCTGGCTGAGCGTGACCGGCGCCGAACTGCGCCTGGCCGAATGCCCGGCAGACACGCTCGAAGCCTGGATCGCCCGCATCGCGCCGAGCGAACTGCTCTACAGCGCCGAGGTCACGCCGGCCTTCGAGAACCGGTTGAAGGCGGCGCGCGCGGCGCAACCCTTCACGCTGTCGGTGCGGCCGGCCTGGCAGTTCGACGGTGCGCTGGGCGAACGCAAGCTGTGCGAACAGCTGGGCAGCGCCAGCCTCGCGGCCTGGAACGCCGAGGGCCTGCCCAACGCACACGCCGCCGCGTCGGCCCTGCTGGGCTACGCCGAACACACGCAGGGCCGCGCGCTGTCGCATGTGCAGCGGCTCACGGTCGAGCGCGACGGCGACCTGGTCGAACTGCCGCCCGCCACGCGGCGCAACCTCGAACTCGTGCAGACGCTGCGCGGTGAAGATGCGCCCACCCTCTTCTCGCTGCTCGACACCTGCATGACCGGCATGGGCAGCCGCCTGCTCAAGCGCTGGCTGCTGTCGCCGCGTCGCGAGCGCAGCGAGGCGCAGGCCCGGCTCGATGCCATCGGCGCGCTGCAGTCGCACGCACCCGGCGCAGCGTCGGCCCCATGGCGCGCCCTGCGCGACGCGTTGAAGAACACCAGCGATGTGGAGCGCATCGCCGCGCGCATCGCGCTGCGCCAGGTGCGCCCGCGCGAGCTGGTCGCGCTGCGCTTGGCGCTGGCCAAGGCCGAGCAGCTCGCGCCGCTGCTGCCCGGCGGCGCCGCCCTGCTCCAGCAGATCGCGCAGACGCTCGCGCCGCCGCCCGGCTGCGTCGAGCTGCTGGTGAGCGCGATGAAGCCCGACCCGGCCGCGCTGGTGCGCGACGGTGGTGTGATCGCCACCGGGCACGACGCCGAGCTCGACGAGCTGCGCGCCATCAGCGACAACTGCGACGACTTCCTGCTCCAACTCGAAGTGCAGGAGCGCGAGCGCACCGGCATCGCCAACCTGCGCGTGCAGTTCAACCGGGTGCACGGCTTCTACATCGAGGTGACGCAGAGCGCGCTCGCCAAGGTGCCCGACAACTACCGCCGCCGCCAGACGTTGAAGAACGCCGAGCGCTTCATCACGCCCGAGCTCAAGGCTTTCGAAGACAAGGCGCTGAGCGCGCAGGACCGCGCATTGGCCCGAGAGAAGTGGCTGTACGAGCAGCTGCTCGACGCGCTGCAGCCGCACGTCAACGCGCTCACGCGCTTGGCCGCCGGCATCGCCACGCTCGACGCGCTGTCCGCGCTGGCCGAACGCTCGCACACGCTGCACTGGAAGGCGCCCGGCTTCGTGGCGCACCCCTGCATCGAGATCGTGCAGGGACGTCACCCCGTGGTGGAGGCACGGCTGGCCGAGAAGTCGTCAGGCGGCTTCATCGCCAACGACACGGCGCTCGGGCCTCAGCAGCGCATGCAGGTCATCACCGGGCCGAACATGGGCGGCAAGTCGACCTACATGCGGCAGATCGCGATCATCGTGCTGCTGGCGTCCATCGGCTCGCACGTGCCCGCCACGGCCTGCCGGATCGGGCCGATCGACGCCATCCACACCCGCATCGGCGCCGCCGACGACCTGGCCAACGCGCAGTCGACCTTCATGCTGGAGATGACCGAAGCGGCGCAGATCCTGCACAGCGCCACGGCGCAGTCGCTGGTGCTCATGGACGAGATCGGCCGCGGCACCAGCACCTTCGACGGCCTGGCGCTGGCCGCCGGCATCGCCGCGCAGCTGCACGACCGGACCAAGGCCTTCACGCTCTTCGCCACGCACTACTTCGAGCTGACCGAGTTCCCCGCCACCCACCACGGTGCGGTCAACATGCACGTGAGCGCAACGGAGTCCGGTCGCGACATCGTCTTCCTGCACGAGATGCAGCCCGGCCCGGCCAGCAAGAGCTACGGCATCCAGGTGGCACGGCTGGCCGGCATGCCGGCGGCGGTGGTCAACCACGCGCGCCAGGCCCTCGATGCGCTGGAGGCGCAGCAGACGCAGACGCGCGCGCAGGTCGACCTGTTCGCCCCACCGCCTGCGGCCGAGGCCCCGACGGTGAGCGCCGTAGAATCCGCCCTGGCCACGCTGGACCTCGACGCGATGAGCCCCCGGGAGGCGCTCGAAGCGCTGTACACACTTCAAAAACTCAACCAGCGCGAAGGCGGTCGAGGCTGAGCCGGCCCGATTCGTGCGAGACGACCCCCATGACTTACTGCGTAGGCATCAAACTCAACGCCGGCCTGGTGTTCCTGTCGGACTCGCGCACGAACGCGGGCGTGGACCACATCAGCACCTTCCGCAAGATGATCGTCTACGAGCAGCCGGGCGACCGCGTCATGGTGCTGCTGTCGGCCGGCAACCTGAGCATCTCGCAGTCGGTGCGCGAGATCCTGCAGATCGAAGAACTGCGCGAGACGCTGGAAAACGGCGAGCCCGGCCCGCCCATCACCATCTGGAACGCCAAGAGCATGTTCGACGCCGCGCGCGTGCTGGGTTCGGCGGTGCGCCATGTGTACGACCGCGACGCCGAGGCGCTCAAGCATGCGGGGCTGGACTTCAACGTGTCCTTCATCTTCGGCGGCCAGGTCAAGGGCGAAGGCATGCGCCTGTTCCTGGTCTATTCGGCCGGCAACTTCATCGAGGCGACCAACGAGACACCGTACTTCCAGGTCGGCGAATCGAAGTACGGCAAGCCGGTGCTCGACCGCGTGCTCACGCCCGACACGCCGCTCGACGAGGCCGCCAAGTGCGCGCTGGTGTCGATGGATTCGACGATGAAGTCGAACCTCTCGGTCGGCCTGCCGCTGGACCTGGTGGTGTACGAGGCCAACCGGCTGGAGACCGACAAGATCGTCTGCCTGGACGCCAACAACCCCTACTACCAGATGATGCACAACAGCTGGGGCCAGAAGCTGCGCGAGGTGTTCGACAGCATCGAGGACCCGGTCTGGGACGGCAGCGAAAGCGCCCACCCGCTGATGATGCCGGCCGCGCGGCACAGCCCGCTGCGCAAGATCTCGACGCCGGACGAGAAGCTCATCTGAGCCCCGCCACCGGGTGACCCTGCCGCCTGTCGTCTTCTCGCACGGGAACAGCTTCCCGGCGAGCACCTACCGCGTCATGCTCGACAGCCTGCGCGGGCGCGGCTTCGACGTGCATGCCCTCGAGAAGTTCGGGCACGACCCGAAGTACCCGGTCACCAACAATTGGCCGCACCTCGTGGAGCAACTGGCCGACTTCACGCGTGGTCTCGTCAAGCAGTCGGGTCAGCCGGCCTTCCTGGTGGGCCATTCGCTGGGTGGTTTCCTGAGCCTGATGTGCGCCGCGCGCCATCCGATGCTGGCCCGTGGCGTGGTGATGCTCGATTCACCGCTGGTCGGCGGCTGGCGCGCCAACACCCTCGGGCTGGTCAAGCGCACGCCATTGTTGAAGTCGATGTCGCCCAGCGCCGTGAGTCGCAAGCGGCGCATCTGCTGGGACGACCGCGAAGCGGCCTTCGAGCACTTTCGCGTCAAGCGGGCTTTCGCACGCTGGGACGAACGGGTGCTGCGCGACTATGTGGACCACGGCATGCACGAATCGCCGGGCGCCCTGACGCTCAATTTCGACCGCGACGTGGAAACCGCCATCTACGACACGCTGCCGCACAACCTCGCCCCGCTGCTGCGCGCCAACCCGCTGCAGTGCCACGTCGCCTTCATCGGCGGGCGACAGTCGGTCGAGATGCGCCGCGTCGGCCTGACGATGACACAGCGCGTCACGCGCGGGCGCATGGCGATGCTCGACGGCACGCACCTGTTCCCCATGGAAAAGCCGATCGCCACGGCGGCGGCGGTCGAAGCGTCGCTGCGCAACCTGCTGTGAACGCCGCAGCGAATGCTGGCAGCCCCTAACCCACCATCCGGTCCCGCCGCGCCAGGGACGGGAACAGCTTGAACCAAGCCAGCGCGACGGCCACTGTTCCCGCACCGCCCAGCACGACCGAACCTACCGGCCCCAGGAGGGCTGCGGTGGCGCCGGATTCGAACTCGCCGAGCTGGTTGCTCGCGCCGATGAAGATCGAGCTGACCGCGCTCACGCGACCGCGCATGTCGTCGGGCGTCTCGAGCTGCACCAGCGTCTGGCGGATCACCACGTTCACCATGTCCGCGCCGCCCGAGACGGCCAGCGCGATGAGCGACACTGTGAAGCTGCGCGAAAGGCCGAACACCACCATGCACACGCCGAACGCAGCCACCGCGATGAGCAGCGTGCGGCCCACGTTGCGCTCGATCGGCTGGCGCGTAAGCCAGATCGACGTGAGCAGCGCCCCCACCGCCGGCGCGCTGCGTAGCAGCCCCATGCCCCACGCGCCGGTGTGCAGGATGTCCTTGGCGTAGATCGGCAGCAGCGCCACGGCGCCGCCGAGCAGCACCGCGAACAGATCCAGCGAGATGGCGCCCAGCACCGGCTTGCGGCGCCAGATGAAATTCACGCCCGCGAACACCGTGGCCAGCGTGACCGGCTCGCGCACCCGCGCCGGTTGCAGGTAGCGCAGGCGCCCCACCAGCACGCCGCCCACCACGAAGAACGCCACGCTCACCCCATAGACCACGCCCGTGCCGGCCGCGAACAGCAGGCCGCCCAGCGCCGGGCCGCCGATGATGGCGCCCTGCATGCCGGCCGAGCTGAAGGCCATCGCGCGCGGCAGCATCAGCGCAGGCACCAGCATCGGCGTGAGCGACTGCTGCGCCGGCATCTGGAAGGCGCGCACCGCGCCCAGCACCACCGACAGACCCAGCAACAGCGCGCGCGAGTCGTGCTGCAGCACGTGCGCTGTGAGCAGCGCCAACCCGACGACGCCCTGCACCGCGAAGCAGGCGGCCACGATGCGCGCACGATGGTGCCGGTCGACCACATGGCCGGCGTACAGCGCCAGCACCAGCGCCGGCACGAACTGGTAGAGCCCGACCAGGCCCAGGTCCCAGGCACTGCCGGTCAGGTCGTACATGTGCCAGCCGATGGCCACCAGCAGCATCTGGCTGGCGGCCGTGCCGAAGAGCCGGGCCACCCACAGCTGCATGAAGGGCCGCTCGCGCGTCAGGTCGGAAAAATTCGGGGCGGTGGGCGAGGCATCGGGAACGGCAGGCATCCGGTCGAGAATAGCCGAGCCATGAACACGCTGCTCGCGCCCGCCCTGACCGTCGTCCATGAAGACGCCCACCTGCTGGTGCTCGACAAGCCCGCCGGCCTGCTGTGCGTGCCGGGCCGTGGCGAGGACAAGCAGGACTGCCTGAGCGCACGCGCCACGGCACGCTGGCCCGACGCGCGGGTCGTGCACCGGCTCGACATGGCCACCAGCGGCCTGGTGCTGATGGCGCGCAGCCCCGAGGTACAGCGGGCACTCGGCGACGCCTTCGCTGCGCAGCAGGTGTGGAAGCGCTACGAGGCGGTGGTCGACGGCGTGCTCGACGAGAGCCCGCACTGGTCGGTGATCGACGCCCCGCTGATGGCCGACTGGCCGCGCCGGCCATTGCAGAAGATCGACCCGGCCGGCAAGCCGAGCCTCACGCGCTGGCGAGTCCTGGAGCCGCTGCCGTCAATGCGTGCCAGCCGGCTGCTGCTGGAGCCGCGCACCGGGCGCACGCACCAGTTGCGCGTGCACCTCGCGTCGATCGGCCACACGATCCTGGGCGATGCCTTGTACGGCGACGAAGACCATCAGCGCCGCGCGCCGCGGCTGATGCTGCACGCCAGCGTGCTGCAGTTTCGCCACCCTGTCACCGGCGCGGCGGTGCGCTTCGAGAGCCCAGCGCCCTTCAGAGTCCCTTGACCACCATCACCGGCATGGTGGCGTCCTGCAGCACGCGCTGCGTCACGCTGCCGAGCAGCAGTTTCTCGATGCCGGTGCGGCCGTGCGACCCCATCACGATGAGGTCGACACCCAGTGCCGCCGCGGTGTCGACGATGCCTTCATGCACCACGTGGCCGTCGATCACGCGCTGGTCGCTGTGCAGGCCTTCCGCGGCCAATGCCGCCACGCCGCGGGCGAGCGCGGCATTGGCGCTCGAGGTGGCCGCGGCCAGGTACTCGTTCTGCCCCAGCGCGTAGTCGGCACCGACGCCGATGAAGGGGTAGTTGTCGATCACGTGGATCAGCGTGATGCGGCTGCCGAAGGCGAGCGCCAGCCCGCTGGCCTTGCTGACCGCATACATCGACGTTTCGGAACCATCGATCGGCACCAGGATGTGATTGAACATGGATGTCCTTGCTGCGTTCACGGGGCTCGCGGTGGAGCCGGGGTTGCAATTTAACCCGGCCGCCTGTTACCGGTTGTAGAAAGAGCCGCAGGCCGATCAATCGCCCTGGAAACCGCCGGCCCGGCAGGTCACGACGAGCGTGTCGCGGTGGCCGCTCTGGCCTTCGACCAGCGGCTGGATCGGCGTCGACTCGTGGATCACACGGGCATCGTCGACCAGCATCAGCGTCCACGGCTCGGTCAGCGTGAAGCGCTCGCCGCGTCGGCCTTCGGCCTCGAACACGCGCGTCTCGCCACCCTTGATGCCCTGGCGCCCGACCAACATCACCGCCACCAGGTCGACGCCGTCGCGGTGTGCGCCTTCGGGTGTCGGGCGACCGATGCCGTCGGTGGTGTCGATACGGAACTGGTGCGCCTCGACGAACCAGCGCTGCGTGCCGCGCAGGCCCGTGGCCGCATCGGCGATGCGCACCAGCAGGCGCTGCCAGGCGGCGTTGGCGACGGTGGCGTCGCTCATCGGCGCGAACCAGCGCTGCATGCCGCCGTGCAAGGCGTTGTATTCGACCGGCTGCCAGTGCGCGCGGTGCGGCACGGGGGCGAGCGCGTCGCCGTCAACCGTGAAGCACGAATGCCGACGCTGTCGATAGCGGCCGCCGTCCTTCAGGTACTCGTCGGGCGGCAGCGCGTCCCAATCCGCTCGCAGTGCTTCCAGCGCGTCGAGCGGGACACCGAGCCATTCGGCCACGCCCTCGGGGCTGAGCACGGCGTAGCCCTGAAGGCGCAGGGCGTCGACGAGTCGGGAAGGTGGATCGAAAGACGGCGCGAAGACGGCGCTCATGTCGTGGCCCCCACGCTCGCCACTTCGTGTGCTTCGCTGCCTCCCGAGGGGGCCGTCGCTTGCTTGGGGCGGCCCGGCGCCGCGCTCACGCCGCGACCTTCACACCCTTCCAGAAGGCGACACGGTTCTTCACCTCCTCGGCTTCGGGCTTCGGGTCGGGGTAGTACCAGGCGGCGTCGGCGTTGAGTTCGCCGTTGACCAGCAGCGAGTAGTAGTTCGCCGAGCCCTTCCAGGGGCAGGTGGTCTTGTGGTTGCTGAAGGTGACGTGCTCGCGCTTGAGCGAGTCCATCGGGAAGTAGTGGTTGCCTTCGACGACCACGGTGTCGTCGCTCTCGGCGATGGTGACGCCGTTCCAGGTTGCTTTCATGGGGGATCTCCGGATGCCCAGGCCGACGCTGCATGCGCCGGTGTTTCACAAGGGTGCCGCCGGCGCCTCGCGCGGCGGCAGGCCCCTATTGTGCCGCCGGCGCCTGAAGCCAGTGCACGCTGAACAGGCGATCAGGGTCGGTCCACACGGCCGTCGGCGTGAAGCCGGCCTTTTCGGCCAGCGCGCGCAGGCCGTCGACGGTGAACTTGTGCGAGTACTCGGTGTGGACCGTCTCGCCTTCGGCGAAGTCGAAGCGGCGGCCGTCGAGCGTCACGCTCTGTGCGCGCCGGCTCACCAGATGCATCTCGATGCGCTGCAGCGGCGCGTTGTAGAAGGCCGCGTGCGCGAAGCCGTCGAGGTCGAAGTCCGTTCGCAGCTCGGCGTTGGCGCGGCGCAGCAGATTCAGGTTGAACGCGGCCGTCACGCCCTGCGCGTCGTTGTAGGCCGCATGCAGCAGCGCCGGGTCTTTCACCAGGTCGACCCCCAACAGCAGGCCGCCGCCGCGCAAGAGGCGGGCCGACAGTTGCAGGAAGGCCAGCGCCTCGTCGGGCGTGAAGTTGCCGAGCGTCGAGCCGGGGAAGAAGCCGACGCGGCGGCCCGCGCCCTCGCCCGGCGCCGGCAGCACCAGCGGCATCGTGTAGTCGGCCGCGACCGGCTGCACCGTGAGCTGCGGATAGTCGGCGCGCAGGCGCTCGGCCGCGGCACCCAGGTGCTCGCCGGAGATGTCGATGGGCACATAGCGCTTGGGTGTCTCCAGCGCATCGAGCAGCAGCCGCACCTTGGTGAGCGAACCCGCGCCGAATTCGATGATCTCGGCGTTCGGGCCGATCTGCGCGGCGATCTCACCCGCGCGCTCGGTGAGGATGCGCAGTTCGGTGCGCGTCGGGTAGTACTCGGGCAGGTCGCAGATGCGGTCGAACAGCGCCGAGCCTTCCACGTCGTAGAAGTACTTGGGCGAGATGCTTTTTGCGCGGCGCGACAGGCCGGCATGCAGTTCACGGCCGAACTCGCTGAGCGCGGGCGCGGTGCGCGTGTCGTCACGCTGAAGATCGAGCGGGAGTGAGGCGGGATTGCGCATCAGAGGTCCTTCGCGAGCCGCAGCCCCGAAAACTGCCAGCGCGCGGCCGGCGGGAAGAAGTTGCGGTAGCTCGGCCGGGTATGGCCGGCGGGCGTGGCGACGCTGCCGCCGCGCAGCACCAGCTGGCCGACCATGAACTTGCCGTTGTATTCAGCCGCCACGCCGGGCAGCGGGCGGAAGCCGGGGTACGGGTCGTAGGACGAGCGCGTCCATTGCCAGACATGGCCGGTCATCTCGGTCATGCCCTCGTCGGCGCAGGCGGCCTCCCACTCGAACTCGGTCGGTAGGCGCGCGCCGGCCCACTCGGCGTAGGCCGCCGCTTCGTAGAAGCTCAGCTGCGACACCGGTGCCTCGGGCGCCATCGGCCGCACGCCATGCAGGCCGAAGACCTGCCAGCCGGCGGCCGTGCCGCCCTGGTGCGCGAGGCGTAGATCGTCCGGTGCCAACCAGTAGGCCGGCGCCCGCCAACCCTGCGACTGCACCGCGGCCCATCCGTCGGACAGCCACAGCTCGGGTCGCTGATAGCCGCCGTCGGCGATGAACTGCACATAGTCGCCGCAGCTCACCAGTCGATCGGCGATCGCATAAGGACGCAGCAACGCACGATGCCGCGGGGTCTCGTTGTCGAAGGCGAAGCCCGCGCCGCCATGACCCACCTCCACAAGCCCGCCCGGCTGAGCGCGCCATTGCATGGCAGCCGGCACCGTCGCCAGGCGCAGCGCAGGGGCCGCAGCGGGCCGGTACGCCGGCAGCAGCGGGTTGCACGAGAAGGCATGCAGGATGTCGGTCACCAGCAGTTCCTGGTGCTGCTGCTCGTGGTGCAGGCCCAGCGTGACGATGGGTTCGATGGTCGCCCAGGTGGCCTCGTCGACGGTGTCGAGCAAGCGTTCCACGCCCGCATCGACGTGCGCACGGTAGGCTTGCACCTCGTCGATGGTCGGCCGTGTGAGCAAGCCGCGCTGCGGCCGCGGATGCCGCGGGCCCAGCGCCTCGTAGTAGGAGTTGAACAGGTACTGGAAGCGCGAGTCGAAGCCACGATAGCCCCCCGCATGCGGCAGCAGCAGCACCGTCTCGAAGAACCACGTGGTGTGGGCCAGGTGCCATTTGGTCGGGCTGGCGTCCGGCATCGACTGGATGCACTGGTCTTCGGCCGACAAGGGCGCGGCCAGTTCACGGCTGGCGTTGCGCACGGTACGAAAGGCGTCGCGTAAGGCGTGCGGAGCCTGCGGGCTCGGCCGGGAAAGCGTCATGGGGTCTCCAGAATGGGCAGCGGTCGTTTTAGTCGATGGGCCGGGGCCACGTCCGTAGGACAAGCCCGCGGACCTTTCGCGGCCCGTCAGGGGGAGCCGCTGCCGATAATGCGCGAATGCCCATGCCTGATCCCGCCCGTCGCCCCCATGTCCTCATCGTGGGCTGTGGTTTTGGCGGCCTCGAAGCCGCCCGCCGGCTCCAGCGTGCAGAGGTCGACGTGACCGTGGTCGAGAAGACCAACCATCACCTGTTCCAGCCCCTGCTCTACCAGGTGGCCACGGCCGGCCTGGCGGCGCCGTCGATCGCGGCCCCCACGCGCCTGCTGTTCCGAGGGCAACGCAACATCACCACCCTGATGGGCGAGGTGACCGACATCCTGCCGGCCGAGCGCGCCGTGCTGCTGCGCGACGGCCTGCGCATCGGCTACGACCACCTGATCGTCGCGGCAGGCGCCACCCACAGCTACTTCGGCAACGACGCCTGGGCCGAACATGCGCCGGGCCTGAAGACCCTGGCCGACGCCTTCGCGATCCGCCGGCACGTGCTGATGTCCTACGAAGCGGCCGAGAAGGAACAGGACCCGGCGCGGCGGCGCGCCTTCCTGACCTTCGCCGTGATCGGCGGCGGGCCGACCGGGGTCGAGATGGCCGGCACGCTGGCCGAGATCGCCCGCCACACGCTCGAAGGCGAGTTCCGCCACATCGACCCCGCCAGCGCCGAAGTGCTGCTGATCGAAGGCGGTCCGCGGGTGCTGCAGGCCATGCCCGAGGGCTTGAGCCAGAAGGCGAAGGAACAGCTCGAGCGGCTCGGCGTCAAGGTGCGGCTCAATACCAAGGTCACGGCCATCGACGCGACCGGGCTCGACATCGCGACCGCGGCCGGCAGTGAGCGTATCGCCAGCCACTGCGTGGTGTGGGCCGCCGGCGTGGCGGCCTCGCCCCTGGGCAAGCTGCTGGCCTCGGCCACGGGCGCCGACACCGACCGCGCCGGGCGCGTGCGCGTCGAGCCCGACCTGAGCCTGGCGGGCCACCCGGCCATCAGCGTGGTGGGCGACCTCGCCGCCGCGATGAGCCACGCACCGGGCCAGGAACCGACCCCCGTTCCAGGCGTGTCACCCGGCGCCAAGCAGATGGGCCGCACCGCCGCGGGCAACGTGCTGCACCGCATTGCCGGTACGCCGACGCAGGCGTTCCGCTATGCCGACTACGGCAACCTCGCGACCATCGGCCGCAACTCGGCGGTGGTCGACCTGGGCACGCCCTTCGGCCCGCTGCGCTTCAGCGGCAAGCTCGCCTGGCTCTTCTGGCTGTTCGCGCACGTCTACTTCCTCATCGGCTTTCGCAACCGCCTGGTCGTGCTGATGGACTGGGCCAGCGCCTACTGGAGCTTCCGGCGCTATGCGCGCGTGGTGGCCGATGTCGACGGCGCAGGCAAGGGCGAGTCGTAAGCGCACACCTGAGCACGCGCTGACGCGTGTGGCGCAGATCTTGCGCAACGGTGGGCTTCTCCACTGACGCTTCCGCAGGACGCTTGATGCACGCCTCGACCCGCCGCTCCTTCCTCGCCGCCGGCGCCGCCACCCTGGCCGCGCCGACCCTGCTGCATGCGCAAGACGCCTATCCCTCGCGGCCCCTGCGCATGGTGGTGCCCTTCCCGCCGGCCGGTGCCGCCGACTTTCTGGGTCGCACGGTGGGCGAACGGCTCTCGCAATCGTTGGGGCAACAGATGCTCATCGAGAACCGCGCCGGCGCCGGCGGCAACATCGGCACGCAGGCCGCCGCGCAAGGCGACCGCGAGGGCTACACCCTGCTACTGACCGGCGTGCCGTTCGCCGTGAATCGCTTTCTCTTCCGCACGCTGCCCTTCGAGCCGGAACGCGACTTCGAGCCCGTCGCGCTGATCGCCACGGTGCCCAACCTGATGATCGTGCCGGCCGATTCGCCCGCCAACACCGTCGAGGAATTCATCGCCTACGCGCGCAAGCGGCCGGGCCAGGTCAACTTCGCATCGATCGGCAACGGCACCTCGCTGCACCTGGCCGGCGCGCAATTCAACAACACGAACAAGCTCGACATGGTGCACGTGCCCTATAAGGAAACCGGCACGGCCAACGCCGACCTGATGGCCGGCCGCGTCGACGTGATGTTCCAGACCATCTCCGCCGCCGCCGGCCTGGTGCGCGGCAACAAGGTGAAGGCGCTGGCCGTGACCAGCGACGTGCGCGTGGCCGCCTTCGCGAACGTGCCGACGCTGCGCGAGGCCGGCGTGGACCTCGTGACCGTCGGCTGGTTCGGCCTGCTGGTGCCGGCCGGAGTGCCGGCGGCGCGAAAGGCGCTGCTGGAAAAGCAGGCGCTGGCGGCCATCGGCGACCCCGCCGTGTCGGCCCGCATCGCCGACAGCGGCTGCATCCCGCGACCGTTGAGCGGCAAGGACTTCGGCGCCTTCATCGCGGACGAGACGCGCCGGCTTGGCGAGGTGGTGCGCAGCGCCGGAATCGTGGCGAGCTGAGGTCGCGTCAGGCGTTGCCGGGCAGCGGCGCGGCTGCGTGGACCAGCCCGGCCGCTCGGAGCTCGCGCCAGAAGTCGATCGGCACCGGCTCATTCAGCGCCGACCGGTCTTCCGAGATGCGGCTCGGCTGGCTCGCCCCCGGAATGACGGCTGCCACGACCGGATTGGCGAGCGCAAATTGCAGGCCGGCCGCCTTCATGCTGACGCCGTGGCGATCGGCGATCGCCTTGATGCGCGCAACCTTGTCCAGAATGGCGGGCTTCGCCGGCGCGTATTCGAAGTTCGGGCCGCCGACCAGTGCGCCCGAGCTGTAGGGGCCGCCCACGACGATGCCGAGCCCGCGCGCCGAAACATCCGGCATCACGCGCTGCAGCGCGCGCTCATGGTCGAGCAGCGTGTAGCGGCCGGCCAGCAGGAAGCCGTCAGGGCGCGGCTCGTCCAGGGCCATCAGCAGTTCGATGGCTTCCACCCGGTTGACGCCCAGGCCCCAGGCCTGGATCACGCCTTCGTCGCGCAGCCGGTCGAGCGTCCTGAACGCGCCCTGGCGTGCGCTTTCGAAAGCGGCCAGCCATTCGTCGCCGTAGAAGTCCTGGGCGACGTCGTGGACCCAGACGATCTCGATGCGGTCCGTCTTCAGGCGCTTCAGGCTGTCCTCGATCGAGCGCAGGGTCGCGTCCGCCGAGTAGTCGTTGACGATCTTGTTGGCGCGCCCGTGCTTGAAGACCTCGCCCTTCTCGCCCTGGTCGCGGGCGTTCACGTCCTCCAACTCGTCGAGGATCAGGCGGCCGACCTTGGTGCTGATGACGTAGTCGTCGCGCGGCCGATCGGCCAGCGCCTCGCCCATGCGGATCTCCGCCAGCCCGGCGCCGTAGAAGGGTGCGTTGTCGAAGTAGCGGATGCCGTCGTTCCACGCGGCATCGACGGTCGTGCGAGCTTCGGCTTCGGGGATGTCGCGGAACATGTTGCCCAGCGGCGCGGTGCCGAAGCCCAGCTTGCCGGGGAGAAGATCCTTGAGTGCCATACGGTGCTCCTGGGACTGAATCCTGAGATGGGCTCATGCCCGGCCGCTACCCGAGCGTCATGGCCGCGATTCTTCCGGACCTCGGCGCGCAACACAACGCCACGATTCAAGCCGGGTCCGCTTCCTTCTCCTGCAGCAGCCGCCACATCACCTTGCCCGCACCGCTCTTGGGCAGCGCGTCGACGAACTGCACCTGGCGCGGGATCTTGTAGACCGCCATGTTCTCGCGGCACCAGTCGATGATCTGCTGCTCGGTCGTGTCCTTGTGGGTGGGCCGCAGCACCACCACGGCCTTGACCGACTCGCCGCGGTAGGCGTCCTTGGTGCCGATGATGCAGGCTTCCTGGATGGCCGGGTTCTTGAACATCAACAGCTCGACCTCGGCCGGCCAGACCTTGAAACCGCTGGCGTTGATCATGCGCTTGAGCCGGTCGGTCATGAAGAAGTAGCCGTCCTCGTCCACGCGGCCCATGTCCCCGGTGCGGAAGTAGCGCTTGCCGTCGAAGTCCACGAAGGCTGCGGCCGTGGCGTCGGGGCGCTTCCAGTAGCCCTGGAAGACCTCGGGGCCGCAGGTGATGATCTCGCCGGATTCGCCCACCGGCACTTCCTGCAGCGTCTCGGGGTCGACCACGCGCGAATCGCTGCTCATGAAGGGGATGCCCAGGCACTGCTGCTTCGGATGCTCGAAGGGCTGCGCGTGCGACGGCGCCGCGGTTTCGGTGAGGCCGTAGCCTTCCTGGTAGCGCAGGCCGTATTGCTCGAACAGGCGCTGCGCCACGGCCTGCGGCATGGCCGCGCCGCCGCCGCCGATGTAGGTGAGGCTGCTGAGGTCGAAGCTGGCGAAGTTGGGGCTGCCCATCAGGTCGATCACCATCGTGGGGATGTTGGTCCAGTTCGTCACCTTGCGCAGCGAGATGAGCCGCCCCGCCACCTCGCGATCCCAGCGCGGCATGATGACCAGCGTGGCGCCCGCGTAGATGGCGGTGTGCATCATGCTGACCGTGCCGGTGATGTGGAACATCGGCACCACGGCCAGCACCACCGCCTCGTGCGACACCGAGCCCCACAGCTGGCTGGCCACCGCGTTGTGCATCAGGCTCGAATGGTGGTGGATGCAGCCCTTGGGCAGGCCGGTGGTGCCGCTGGTGTAAGGCAGCAACGCCATGTCGTCGGCGCCGACCACATGGTCGGGCGGCGGGTGGCCCGCATCGAGCGCGTCCTGCCACGGCATGACGCTGCCGCCCGCCAGCGCGGGCAAGGCGTGGCGCGCGAGCAGCCAGTCGCGCCAGGCTGGCGCGGGTGATTCGTCGCCGGCCACGTCGGCATCGAAGGCATCGGTGAACTGCGTGACGATCAAATGCGACAGCCGTTGCGCCGGCTCGAGCGCATCGCTGGCCTTGGCCAGTTCGGGCGCGAGGTCGCCAGTGGTGAGGGCGACCTTGGCATCGGGGTCGACGATGTAGTGCTTGAGCTCCTCGGCCCGGTTCATCGGGTTGACCGGCACCACCACCGCATTGGCACGCAGGATGGCGAAATGGGCGATCACCAGTTGCGGACAGTTCTGCATGTCGAGCACCACGCGATCGCCGCGCTGAACGCCCAGCGCGTGCAGCGTTCCGGCCAGCCGCTCCACGCGCGCCACCAGCTCGCGGTACGTCACGACTGTGCCGAAGAAGACCAGCGCGGCCTTGTGCGGGTAGCGTGCGGCCGTGGTGGCGAGGTTGTGCCACAGCGAGGTCGCCGGCACGGTGATGGCGTAGGGCAGGCGCGTGGGCCAGAACTTGTGATGCGGACGGTCCATGAAATCTCCAGACGAGAACCGTCGAGGGTACGTCGCACGACGAGACGGCCCCATGGGGGAAGCCCCGAAGCGGTCGCGCAGGCGACGCGGGCCTTCGGTTCACCCGCCCTTGGGCCGCCGCACCGCGCGCACCTTGCCGCTGCCGCCCCCACCGCAGTAGAAAAGATCGGCGCCGTCGGATTCGAGCCCGCTGATGCCGGTGCCGACGGGCATCGCGAGGCGTTCGAGCACTGCGCCGCTGGCCGGGTCGACACGGCGCAACTCGCTCTCGTCGCCCTCCCAGGTGCCGTGCCAGAGCTCGCCATCGACCCAGCTCACGCCGGTCACGAAGCGGTTGGATTCGATGGTGCGCAGCAGCGCGCCGTTCTGTGGGTCGATCTGGTGGATCTTGCGGTCGCGGTACTGCCCGACCCAGAGGCTGCCTTCGGCCCAGGCGAGGCCCGAATCCGCACCGTGGCCCGGCGCCGGGATGCTCGCCAGCACGTCGCCACTGGCCGGATCGATCTTGTCGATGCGCGATTCGGCGATCTGCCAGAGGTGGGTGCCGTCGAACGCGGTGCCGGCGTCGCAGGCGCGCTCGATCGTTCGCAGCGTCTTGCCGCTGCGGCCGTCGAAGGCCACGAGCCGGGCGCCGGTGGCGGCCCAGACCCGATAGCCGTCGTGGGTCACGCCGTGCACGGCCTCGGCGTCTGGAAAGGGGCCGAATTCGCGCACGATCTCGGCGGTGCGCACGGCGGGTTCGGTCGGTCTGTCGAGGGTCTCGGGGATCATGAGTGGCTCCTTCGGCACGCACACATCGGCGCCGTGCAGGCACTTTAGGCAGGCGGCAGCGCGTCGGGGAGTAACAAGATCGTCGCGAATCCGGTCAGCGGCGGCGCCAGCCAGCGGCGCGAGCGTGCCCGACCGATGGCGCGCACGCGGGCCTCGGCCTCGAGGTCGGCGAGCGCGCGTTGCACCGTGCGCTGGCTCGCGCCCGACGCCAGCGCCAGCGCGGAGGTCGACCAGGCCGCGCCGTCGGACAGCAACGCCAGCAGCGAGGCCTGCTCGCCGTCGATCGGTGGCGCCAGCACCGCGACGTCGCACCCGTCGTGCGGCAGCAGCACGAAGCCGCGCGCCGTGGCGTCGATGCGGGCGAAGGGCCGGGCCAGCGCGCGCAGCCGGCCGATCTCCACACGCAGGCGTGCGCGGTGTGTCTCGTCGGGGCGCCGGGTGCGGAAGACGCGGGCGATCAGCACGTCCCGCGCGACATCGCGGGGCCAGGCTTGCGCCAGCGCGCGCGCCAGGATGAACAGCACCGGTCGCCGGGCCAGCGACAGGATCTCGTCGCCCCGGCGCACCGCGTGACGACACGCGTCGACGACCAGCACCCCGCTGCCGAACAACGCTGCCACCTCGTCGAGCCGCAGCAGCTGTTCTCCGTCGGCCTGCTGCAGGCGCGCGGCCGGCTGCTCAAGCACGGCTTGCGCATCGGCCGCTTCGGCCACCAGCGCCGGCACGCCCGAGCGCACCGCGGTGTCCTGCGCGCGGGCCAGCGCTGCGCGTGCGGGCCTTACCCGGAGCGCGCGCAGGTCCAGCTCGGCCGAGAGCAGCGCCGCCACCGTCGCCAGGGCCGAGGTCAGGGCGCCGGCCTCGACCCGCGCCAGCGCAGCACGCGCCTCGTCGAGCCGCCCGATGCGCAGCAGCCGACGCGC
This sequence comes from Variovorax restrictus, assembly GCF_051216715.1. NCBI lineage: Bacteria > Pseudomonadati > Pseudomonadota > Betaproteobacteria > Burkholderiales > Comamonadaceae > Variovorax > Variovorax restrictus. The sequence continues at coordinate 1,956,882 of NZ_JBPJZH010000001.1, read as the reverse complement.
GGCGATCAGCCGTGCGTGCGCCGCGTTCGCCACATCGCCGCGAGCCTCCAGCGTGGCCGTGGCGGCGGCAAGATGGCGCGGCGATTCGGCGAGCTCGCGGGTGGCCAGAGCGATCTCGGCCTCCGCGACGACGCACCGCGCCTGCGCCAATGCTTCCTCCGGACCGAACCCGCTGGCCGCGCGCCGCAGCAGCGCACGGGCCCGCACATGCTCGCCGAGCTGCGCCATCGCGATGCCACGCAACGCCAGCGCCGGCGGGTCGTCGCGCAGCGCCACACGCTGGAGCGCGCCGAGCGGGTCGCCCGTCGCGAGGGCGCGGGCGGCGGCAGCGATCAGCGAATCCATCTGAGAAGGCCGATACGCAGCATCGGGCGATTCTGCCGTCGCACGGCATCGCCAGCCAGGGTCGGCCTTCCACGATGGCCGGCACACATTGTTTCGCAGTGCGTGTCGACCCCGTCGGGCGCTCGGGCGTTGGAATGCACACCACTTCACCACGGCCCATGACACACCCCACCCTGCGCCGACTCGGCACGACGACTTTCTTCTTCATGGCCCTGCTGGCCGGTGCCGGCGCGCAGGCGCGCACCGACATCGGGGTCAGCATCGGCATTCCTGGCGTGGTGGTCTCACCCGGCTACGCCCCCGCCCCTGTCTATCTGCCACCGCCGCCGGTGTACTACGCGCCGCCACCGCCGGTGTATCGCCCGCCGGTGTACCTGCAGGCGCCGCCCGTGGAATACGTGCCCGCGCCGGGCTACGGGCCCTACTACGCCGTGCCGCGTCCGCGCTATTACGACGATCGTCGCTACCCGCCGCCGGGCTACCGGCGCGACCGCGACCACGACGGCATCCCGGACCGCTACGACGGCTACGACAACCGGCGCGAGTACTACCGCCGCTGAGCACCAGGCGGCCGATTCGACGGGAGGGCGCTCGAGGTCCAGAATGCCCTTCCTGCAGCGTGCTTTGAAGGTATGGACATGGATCGAACATTCGACGCGATGAAGGCGGCACTCGATGCCGGCGACTTGGTCGCCGCGCTGAAGGTGCTCAACGATCGAGTGGTTCAACGCTACAGCGCGGTGTATCGCCTGGCACCGGATCGGCGGCTGGAGAACATCGCGTTCGTCGACAAAATGGCAATGCCGTACCCCGAGCATCTGCTTGCCGTGCCGTACGGCATGAGCTTCTGCCAGTTCACCTTCGCCGATGGCGAGTTTCAAACATCGGATTCATCGATGGACCGCCGCCTCGACGGGCATCCGTACAAGGGGCAGGTCAATTCGTACCACGCGGTCTCCATCGTCGGCGACGAGGGCGACATCACGGGAACGATCTGCCATTTCGACATGGATGCCGCGCCGCTCGCCGATGAGGACTTCAAGCTGCTGCAGTCGGCCGCCCGTGCCCTTTCGACCTGTCTTCCGCCCTCGACATCCGTGACAACCTGAGCAGCCGCACGTCGACCCGGCCCGCGCGGAAGCCGGCTTCGCAGTAGCTCAGGTAGTACTCCCACAGCCGCTTGAACGCCGCATCGAAGCCGAGCGGTTCGATGGTCGGCCAGGCCGCCAGGAAACGCTGCCGCCATTCGGCCAGCGTGGCCGCGTAGCCCAGGCCGAAGGACTCGGCCACCTCGAGCGTCAACCCGGCCCGCGCGGCCTGCGCGCGCAAGGCCTCCAAGGGCGGCAGCATGCCGCCCGGGAAGATGAAGCGCTGGATGAAGTCGGGCGTCTCGCGGTACGACGCGAACTGCGCCTCGTCGATGGTGATGACCTGCACCACCGCCACGCCGTCGTCGGCGAGCCGGTCGCGCAGCGTGTCGAAATACACCGGCCAGTAGCGCTCACCCACAGCTTCGAGCATCTCGATCGAGACGATACGGTCGTAGCGGCCCGTCACGTCGCGGTAGTCCTGCAGGCGCAGGTCGACGCGCGCATCCAACCCCTTGGCCGTGACCTGTTCTCGCGCATGCGCCAGTTGCTCGGTCGACAGCGTGAGACCTGTGACCTGCGCGCCGCCGGGCCCACCCATCGCCAGCGCCAGCGCGCCCCAGCCGCAGCCGATCTCCAGCACGGTCGAGTCGGGCCGGAGATCGAGCAGTTCGACGATGCGCGCGAGCTTGGCGGCCTGCGCCTCTTCGAGCGTCTCGTCGCCGCGCGCGTAGATCGCGCTCGAATAGATCATCTGCGGGTCGAGCCACTGCGCGTAGAAGGCGTTGCCCAGGTCGTAGTGAAAGGAGATGTTCTGGCGGCTACCGCGGCGCGTGTTGGCGCGCAGGCGGTGGGCGATGCGGCCCAGCCATCGCGCCGGCAGCGACGGCGTGTAGGCATGGCCGCAGCCGGCTTCGTTGCGGATGCCGAATTCGAGCAGCACGCTCAGGTCGGCACTCGACCAGTCACCGTCGCGGTAGCTCTCGGCCAGGCCGATGTCGCCACGCAGCACCATGCGCGCGAGCGGGCGCCAGCGGTGCAGCGTGACCGCCGCATGCGGGCCGGGCTGCGCACCGCGGCCCAGCACACGCTCGCCGTTGGGCAGCTCGACCAGCAGCGACCCGCAACGCACGCCGCGCAGCAACCGCACCAGCAGACGACGCAGCGGCCGCCGCGTCCATGAGGCCATCGTGGTGCCATCGGCCAGATGCAAGACATCGGCCTCCAGGCCGTTCGGTGCGGAGGTGGAAGTGCTCATGTTTCGGGCGTTGCCACGATGGTGACGGACTGTGCGGGTGCCGGCGGACAGCGGCGAAAGGGCGCGCCCTTGAGCCACAGCCGCAGCGCTTCCCAATGGATGGCCGCCACCACCTTGAGGGTGAGCAGCGGGTGCGTGACGAAGGCCTGCGCGAGCGCGGCGTCGCTCAAGGCCTTGCGGCGGGCGTCGACGCGCGCCACCAGCACCGGCCCGTCGGCATCGGCCACGGTGATGCCGACCGCCAGCCCCAGCCGCGCGGCCGCCGGCGGCTCGACATGGAAGGCATAGCGCATGTCCAGGTCGATGAAGGGCGACACGTGGAATCGCTTGGCGCAGTGCTGATCGATGTGCGTCGCCTCGCGCTGCGCCTCGTCGACCGGGATCAGGTAGCTGTGGCGCTGGCCGAAGGTGTTGTTCACCTCGTAGAGGATGGCCTGCAGCCCGCCGTCCGGTCGGTCGCAGTAGTACACGCTCAGCGGGTTGAAGGCATAGCCCAGGATGCGCGGCATGGTCAGCAGCCGGATCGCGCCGCCGCTGGCCAGCCCGGCCGCGTGCAACTGCCGCTCCACGTGCGCGCGCAGGCTGTCGCCGTCGCTGGCGCCGTAGTCGCGCTCGTGCAGGCTGAACAGGTTGAAGCGGTTGAGCGAGAACAGGCGCAGCCGCTGCGCCAGCGCCGGCAGCGTGTCGATATCGACCAGCAGCGAGAACACACGGTACTGCAGCCGATGCCGCGCGGGCTTGAGCCGCTGGTGCGTCACCCGGCCGACGTAGAGCGCGCCGTCCACCGTCAAGCGATCGCCCCCGTCTGCGTTGTCGTGCCCAGGCGGATGCGCCCGGATTCGTTGGTCACCGACCAGGGACGGCGCACCCCGCCCAGCGCCTCGGCCACGGCCAGCCCGGCCTGCAGACCGTCTTCGTGGAAGCCCGAGCCGAAGTAGGCACCGCAGAACCAGGTGCGGTGGCGGCCCTGCAGCGACCACAGTTCGTCCTGCGCGCGGATCGCCGCCATGTTGAACAGCGGGTGCTCGTAGATCTCGCTGCGGATCAGGTGTTCCGGCCGCGGTTCGCGCGTCGGGTTGAGCGTGAGGAACAACGGCGTCCCGTGCGGGATGTCCTGCAACCGGTTCATCCAGTAGGTCACGCACGGCGCCTGCTCACGGCGGCGGTCGGCGGCATAGTTCCAGCTCGACCACACCGCCCGGCGCTGCGGCATGAGGGCCGGGTCGCTGTGCAGCACTGCGCGGTTGCGGCTGTAGCCGAAGGCGCCCAGCACGCGCCGCTCGTCGTCGCTGGCGTCGGGCAGCAGGCGCAGCGCCTGGTCGGCGTGCGCGGCGATCACGACCTGGTCGAAGCGCTCGGCGTGGTCGGCGCCTTCGGTCCGCACATAGGCGCCCTGGGCGTCGCGCCGCACCTCGACCGCCGCGCTGTCCAGGCGCAGGCGGTCGCCCAGGCCCTCGGTCAGGCGCTCCACATAGCGCGCGCTGCCGCCGGTCACGGTACGCCAGCGCGGGCGATTGGTCAGCTGCAGCAGGTGGTGGTTCTCGCAGAAGCGGACGAAAGCTTCGGTCGGGTAGTCGCCCACGCGCGCGGCCGAGGTCGACCAGATCGCCGCCGCCATCGGATACAGGTGGTCGTCGCGGAAGGCCTGGCCGTAGCCGCGCGCGTCGAGGTAGCTGTCGAGCGGGATCAACCCGAAGCGCTCGGCATCGCCCGGCGCCTGGCGGTAGAAGCGCACCAGGTCGCGCAGCATCGACCAGAAGCGCGGGCTCACCAGGTTGCTGCGCTGCGCGAACAGCCCGCGCAGGTCGGTGCCGGAATATTCGAGCGCGCCCTGGTCCAGGCTGACGGCAAAGGACATTTCCGAGGCCTGCGTCGCCACGCCCAGGTGCGCGAAGAGCGCGCTGAGGTTCGGGTAGGCGGCCTCGTTGTAGACGATGAAGCCGGTGTCGACCGCGATCCGGCCATGCGCGCCCGGCACCTCGACCGTGTTGCTGTGGCCGCCCGGCCGGCTGTCCGCCTCGAACAGCGTCACGCGGTGGCGCTGCGACAGCAACCAGGCGGCCGACAGTCCCGAAATGCCGCTGCCGATGACGGCGACATCCAGCGCGCCGCCGACCGGGCCCCGGGTGGGCGGCAGGCCGTCGTCGTGGGCGGTGGCGAGGGTCACAGGCATCTCCAGAAAATCATGCGTCGGCCCTTTTACGCAGCCGCAACCCATTTGGATTCGTTTCAGTATCGCCGTGATCTAATCTCGCCGATGGTGCGTATGCCGAGCATGAACACCGCCCGACAACTCACGGCGTCAGCCACTTCGCGGAATCCATCGCGGTCGCCCTGGCTGTCGATCGTGACCCTGCACCCAAGCCGCGACACGATGCCCACAAGCGAAGAACTCAACCGGCTGGCCCAGGCCGTGGCGCAATCCGCCGACCGGCAGGCTTTCGCGGCCCTGTTCAAGCATTTCGCGCCCCGCGTGAAGACCTACCTGGTGCGCCTGGGCACGTCCGACGGCCTGGCCGAGGAGCTGACGCAGGAAGCCATGGTGAGCGTGTGGCGCAAGGCCGGCAGCTTCGACGCCGAGCGCGCCAGCGTGTCGACCTGGATTTTCACCATCGCGCGAAACCTCCGCGTGGACCACTTCCGCCGCATGGGCAACCGCATGGTCGAGGCGGACGCGCAAGACAGTGACGAGACCCCCGACACCCAGCCCCAGCCCGACGAGGTGCTGCTCACGCACCAGCGCGAGGCCGGCCTGCGCCTGGCGATGGAACGGCTGCCGGCAGAGCAGCTGCGGGTGCTGCGACTTTCTTTCTACGAGGAGCAGCCGCATGCCCAGATCGCCCGTGAACTGGGCATTCCCCTGGGCACGGTGAAGTCGCGCGTGCGGCTCGCGGTGATGCACCTGCGCCGACTTCTCGACGGGCTCGAATGATGATGACGATCCAACACCATCCCGACGACGATTTGCTGCTGGCCCTGGCGGCCGGCAGCCTGGCACGGGGCCACGCGGTGGTCGTGGCCAGCCACCTGGAACACTGCGCGCATTGCCGGCAGCGGGTCGACATGCTCGAAGCCGTTGGCGGCGCGATGCTCGACGCGCTACCGCCTGCTCTGCTGGCGCCCGAGGCGCTGGCCCGAACGATGGCGGCCATCGACGCGCCCGCCGCGCCGGTCGCCGCGCGCCGACAGGCACCGCACCCCGAGTTACCGGCTGGCATGCGCTGGCCCGAGTCGCTCGCCGGTTGCAGCGCGACCCGTTGGCGCTGGCTCGGCCCGGGCATGCGCTGGAGCCGGGTGACGCTGCCGGACGATTCGGCGGCCAATGTCTTCCTGCTGCGCATCGGCGCCGGCAAGAACCTGCCCACGCACACCCACAGCGAGTGCGAGTTGACCCAGGTGCTGCATGGCGCGTTCCACGACGGCCGCGCCCGCTTCGGCCCGGGGGACTTCGATGAAGCCGACGGCAGCTTCGAGCACCAGCCGGTGGTCGAAGCAGGCGGTGAATGCATCTGCCTGGCCTCGGTCGACGGGCGGGTGCTGTTCAAGGGCGCGATTGCCCGGACGCTGGGTGCGCTGGTGGGGATGTGATCCGCTAGGCCCGCTGCGGGCCGTTCGATCAGCGCCCCGTGACGGCCATCGTGATCCGCGCCGCCGCCGCGGCCGACACCGCGGTCACGAAGGTGCCCCAGCAGAGGTCGGCGATCGTGACCGTCCACGACCAGTTCTTGAGCGTCGCCTGGTTGGTCAGGTCGTAGGTCGCATAGGCCATCAGCCCGAGCATGGCGCCGTAGCCCAGCGCGGTCACCCAACGGCCGCTCTGCAGGGCAGGCGCAACGGCGAACACCACGACGCCCGCCACGTAAATCAGATAGAACGCCACGGCGGGTGCCAATGCGAAGCGCTCCAGCATGATCGAACCCATCGCGGGCCGGTAGAGCCGATCGGCCATGGTGCTCAGCCAGATGGCGTCGAGCACCAGGAAGACGACGGCCGTCGAGACATAGGCGGTGGCGTAGTGCCGGATAGACATGGGGAGGAGCTCCTGGGATCGATGGCGCAGCACGGATCGTGCCGCGACGCCTTACGCATCCAGCGCCGCGACCGGATCACTTCAGGCGATAGCTCAGCTTGCGGCCGCCACCGACGATGGAGTCCAGCCCGACCCACTCGCCCTGTGCGGTGTACCAGACATCCACCGGCTGCGCCGGCCCGTCGATGCGCCAGCGCACGGCCGCCACCGGCTGCCCGCGCGCGTCGACCGTGCCGCTGGCGACGCGGCTGACCTGCACGGCTTCGTGGCGACCGGTCTGCGCGTTGAGCAGCCGTGCCTGCTGGCGAATGGAGGGGTTCCAGTACGCGAAGCTCATGGCACAGCCCCCGATCGTGGCCGTGCCTTCCGGCGCCACGACCTTCAGTGCATCACCCGCGGCTTCGGCCGTGACGCGGCTCACGGTGCCGTCGTCGTCCGTGTTCGCCACGAGCGACTGCAGGCAGTTGCCGCGCCATTGCTCGGTCGCCCGGTGCATGTAGCGGTACACGGTCAGGCCCATCAGCTTGACGGTGAAGCGTGCATCGCTCAGCACCGTGCGCGTCTCGGCCGCGCCGCCGACGACGAAGCGGTGCTCGCCGATCGGCTTGTCGTCGAGCAGCACCTGGAAGTCGTAGGTGGTGTCGGCGGCGACGCACACCAGCGGTACGGCGCTCAGCCCTGCCGCGATGCCAAGACGCCATCGCGCACTCACACCGGGCCTTTCGGTGGCCCCGGCACGAAGGCGTTCGTACGGGCGATGTAGTCGCGATAGGCCGGGCGCCGTTCGGTGATGTCCTTCTCCAGCAGGCTCACGCCCGACACCTTGAGCAGCAGCACTGTCATCAGCAGCGGCGACACCACGCTCCACGCCGCGCCCCAGCCCGCACCGCCCACCGCCACCAGCCACAGGCCCCACCACACGCAGGCCTCGCCGAAGTAGTTGGGGTGGCGGGTGTAGCGCCAGAGGCCACGGTCCATCACCTGGCCGGCATGACGCGGGTCGGCCTTGAAACGCGCCATCTGCGCGTCGCCCACTGCCTCGAAGACGATGCCGAAGGCTGCGAGCGCCAGCCCGATGACGTCGAGCACGCCCCAGGGCCGTGTGCCGCCGAGCGCCGCCAGAAAAGGCGCGGCCACCACCCAGGCCAGCACGGCCTGCAGCAGGAACACCAGGTACAGGCTCTTGGCCCCGAAGTTCGGCTGGTTGCGCTCGCGGATCTGCCGGTAGCGCCGGTCTTCGCCGTGACCCCAGTTGCGCCAGGTGATGAACAGGCTCAGCCGCAACGCCCACAGGCTCCCCAGTGCCAGCATCCACAGCGTGCGCGGGCCAGCGTCGGGTGTCTGGAGAAAGAACACCCAGCCGGCCCCGACGATGGCGACCGACCAGACCCGGTCCACCAGGCTCGCGTCGCGTCGCACCAGGCTCGCCAGCCAGGTGAGCAGCAGCACGCCGAGGGTGAAGCCTAGGCCAGCGAAGCCGACGGACCATGGCAGCTCAAACACGGGCCGTCTCCGGCACGGCGACGCCGTCGAAGCGCGTCGCGAGGATCACCAGCAACGGCATCAGCACCGCCCACACCACCGCCAGCGTCGTGAGCGCCTCGGTCGGATGCAGCAACTGCGCCCCGCCGAGTCGCGCACCCGAGCTGAAGGACAACGGCCCCAGCACCGCGCCCAGCAGGGCCGCCAGCAGCAGGCGCCCATGCAGCCAGCGCATCGTCACGTTGAGCGCGATCGCCAGCAGGCCCCACAGCGCGACGATCCAGTACGGCGCCAGGCTGGCGACCGGTTGGCCAGAGGGATAGGCCACGTGGCCTTGCCGGACGATAGCGGACTCCACCACGACACCGATGAGGCACAGCAGCGCGACCAGCCACGCTTCCTGCGCGGGCCGCGCCGACACGGCCAGGTGCCAGGCGATGACCGCCGCCACACAGGCCGTGCCGAGCAGCGGCCTGTCGTGCGCGGCGCCAAGCACTGCAGCGAACCAGGCGCACTGGAACAGCACCGCATTGGTCCACTGCACCGCACGGGTCGGGTGCCGTGCCGGCGGCATGGCGCGAGGCAAGCCGGTGTCGACGGACGCGTCCATCACGCCACCAGCGCGGCGGCACGCGGTGCCGACGGTGCCGTCGCCGGCCGCGTCGCCCCGGCACGCACCCGCTTTTCGAACAGGTAGTGGCTCACCCACCAGCGCTGTCCGCCGTCGTAGCCGAAGAGCTCCGACACCGACAGGAAGAACAGGCGCCACCGCACCCACCACACCGAGGCATCAGCGCCGTAGGTCTGGCGGAACAGCGGCATCAACGTGGCAGCGCGGCCGTCCATGTTGCGAAGCCAGGCCTCGGCGGTGCGCTGGTAGTGCGTGCCGTCCCAGCGCCACTGCTGCAGCACGCGCAGGTCGTCCTGGCAGTGCAACGCGAGATCGTCGCTGGGCATCATGCCGCCGGAGAAGAAATGGCGGCTCATCCAGTCGCTCGCATCGCGCTCGACGAAGGGGTACGGCGCGCCGCGGTAGGCGAAAACGTGCATGAAGAAGCGGCCCTCGTCGCGCAGCCAGCGCGCCACGTTGGCGAAGGCCTGCGGCCAGTTGCGCAGGTGCTCGAACATCTCGACCGACACCACGCGGTCGAAGCGCGCCGTCGTGTCGAACACATTGATGTCGCAGGTGAGGACCGTCACATTGGTCAGCCCGCGGCGCTCGGCCTCCGCCTCGATGTGGGCGCGCTGGGAATGCGAGTTCGACAGCGCGGTGATGCGGCTGTCCGGGTACTGGGTCGCCATCCACAGCGTGAGCGAGCCCCAGCCGCAGCCCAGCTCCAGCACATCCTGCCCGTCGGCCAGCCCGGCGCGCCGGCAAGTGGCGTCGAGCGCCGCCGCTTCGGCGTCCGCCAGCGTCTCGACACCCTCGGGCCACCAGCAGCTGCTGTACTTGCGGTGGGCGCCCAGCACCTCGCCGAAGAACGCCGCCGGCACCTCGTAGTGCTGTTCGTTGGCCTTCTCAGGCAGCGGCGCCAGGGTCGCGCCACGCATCTCGCGCAGGAAGGCCGAGGTCAGCTCGGCCGCGGCGTCCGCATCGCCCGCCTGCATTTCGGCCAGACGTTCCTTGAGCAGGCGACGGATGCCGATGCGGATCAGGCGGTCGGGCACCAGCCCCCGCTCGACGGATCGGATGGCGACTTCTGTGGCGTGCGGCATGTGCGGGGTTCCGGGGCTGGGCTGCCCGGACGGCGGGCGGCGTGCGAGAAATACGCATCGAACGCGAGGCTGGATCAGCCGCGGCCTGCCATGCCGCGCGCCATGTTCGTGACGCGCTCCTACACGACGACCGGGTGCCCACCGCGTGTGCGGCACCCGATTCGCGGTCAGGCTATACGCTGTTCAACATCAATCGCTGACGCGGCCGGAACCTCACCCATGAAAATCGTCTTGTGGATCATCTTCATCATCTTCCTCATTGGCCTGGCCGTCGTGCTCGGTCTGGGCAAGCTGATCTTCTGATCCGCGACACGGGCTGGCCGCAGCCCGCTTTCGCTGGTCATCGGACACACCGCTCGCGCAGAATGGCCGCATGCCCATCCGTTACGACATCGTCCACACCACGGTCTACCGCTATCGCAAGCCCGTGACTTTCGGCGAGCATCGTGTGATGTTCCGCCCACGCGACAGCCACGACTTGCGGGTGCTGGCCACCGACCTGCAGGTCAGCCCGGAGGCGATCGTGCGGATGATCCAGGACCCGCACTCCAACTCGGTGGCGCTGGTGCAACCGATCCGCCCCGCCACCGAACTGCGGCTGGTGTGTTCTTTCACCATCGAACGCGCCGACGTGTCGCAAGACCTCTCGCTCCTCGCCCCATCGGCCGAATACCTGCCCTTCGCCTATTCGGTGCAGGACCGGCTCGACCTCGAGCACTACCTGCGCCCGCACCATGACGACCCGGACGGCAAGCTGATCGCCTGGGCGCATCAGTTCTTCCGGCACGACGGCCCGACCGGCACGCGCGATCTGCTGGGCCGGATGAACCAGCACATCAACCAGAACTTCCGCTACGAGACGCGCGACGAGGAAGGCACGCAGTCGCCACTGCAGACGCTGGCGCTTTCCAGCGGGAGCTGCCGCGACTACGCCCTGCTGATGATGGAAGCCGCCCGGCGCCTGGGCGTGGCCACGCGCTTCGTCTCGGGCTACCTGTACGACGCGGCACTCGACGACAACGCGGTGGGCACCGGCGAGTCGACCACCGGCGCCGGCGCTACGCACGCCTGGCTGCAGGCCTACCTGCCGGGCGCGGGCTGGGTCGCCTACGACCCGACCAACAACCTGCTGGGCGGCAGCCAGCTGATCCGCGTGGCGGTGGCACGCGACCCAGCCTTCGCCGCGCCGGTGTCAGGCAGTTGGTTCGGCGAGCCCGACGCTTACGAAGGGCTGGACGCCACGGTTCAGGTGAGACGCCGCCCGGGCTGAAAACAGCCGTGTAGGCGCTGTCCTAAAGCGGCAGTAAATCACAACTGTCAACTTTGCAAATTCCAGTCGGCGAAAGGGCTCGGTACAGTCGGTGGCTTGGTTACATTCCGTTAACAATGAGCACCACTTTCGACCCGGCTCCGGAGGCGCCAGCGCTTCCCGGCCAGCACACCGATCCGCAGCACATCGCCACGGCGCTCCAGGCGCTGGACCAGGTGCTCGGCACCCTCAAGCAACGTGACGACGTTCCGTTCTACGGCCCCACCCTGCTCGCGTCGATGAACGAGCTGGACCAGCGCCTGGCCGTCGAGGCCGAACAGGCCCGCTACGGCGCGCAGCCGGAGCATTCGGCCCTGCAGTTCTGCGTGACCGCCGCGATCGCCCTGCTGGAGGTGAGCCAGGCGCTGATCCACCAGGCGCAGAACCCGACGCCGCAGGAGCGCGAGCGCCAATGGAAGACCCTGGTGGCATACACCAAGACCGCCGGTCGGTCGGCCTACCGCGCCGCCTCGATCCTGACGGACCAGAAGGACTACTGATGCGATCGTCTCGCGACGCCGCGTGACGGGCCTCGTCTGTCCGAACTGCGGCACGCGCAACCGCGCCAGTGCCAGCTTCTGCATGCGCTGCGTGACTGCGTTGCCCACCGAAGGCGCGGCCCACGACCAGCGCACGGTGCGTGTCGCGCCGCCTCCGGGCGCCATCCCGTTGCCCGATGCGCCCGCCCAACACGCACGCCCGGGCGTGTCGGTGCATGCGCTGCCCGACGGCACCACGCTGGGCAACTTCCGCATCGAGCGTTCGATCGGCGAAGGCGGCTTCGGCATCGTCTATCTGGCCTGGGACGCAGCGCTGGAGCGCCATGTCGCGATCAAGGAATACATGCCGTACGCGATGGCGTCGCGCGAGGGCGCCACGCTCGACGTCAGCCTGCGTACCGAACGCGACCGCCCCGTGTTCGACGCCGGCCTGAAAAGCTTCGTGAACGAGGCCCGCCTGCTCGCGCGCTTCGACCACCCGGCGCTGGTGAAGGTGTTCAGCTTCTGGGAAGCGAACCGCACCGCCTACATGGCCATGCCCTATTACGAAGGCCCCACGCTCAAGGCAGCGCTGGCCGCGTTGAAGCGGCCGGCCTCCGAACAGGAACTGCGCGGCTGGCTTGCGCCGCTGCTCGAAGCGCTGACGGTGCTGCATGCCGAACAGTGCTACCACCGTGACATCTCGCCCGACAACATCCTGCTGACGGCCGGCGGCCCGCTGCTGCTGGACTTCGGCGCCGCGCGCCGCGTGATCAGCGACCGCACCCAGGCGCTGACCGCCATGCTCAAGCCGGGCTTCGCGCCGATCGAGCAGTACGGCGGCGCGATGCTGCAAGGCCCGTGGACCGACCTCTACGCGCTGGCCGGCGTGGTCCGCTACGCGATCGCTGGCCGGCCGCCGGTGGCGTCGGTCGCTCGCGTCGTCGAGGACGTGCAGCGGCCGCTGGCACAGACGCATGCAGGGCGCTACAGCGACGGGTTCCTGCGCGCCATCGACGCGGCGCTGGCCGTGCGCCCCGAAGACCGGCCACAGGATGTCGCGAGCTTCCGCGCGCTGCTCGCCGTGCCACCGGCCGAGAGCGATGCGATGCCGCCCGCGCCGCCTGCGCCGCCCGCCGCGCCGCCGCCGCCGCCGCCGCGCCTGGCGCCGGTGGAGGCCGAGCCGACCGCCTTCGGCGCCCTGACCGACATCGACGGCACCGACGACCGCCATCGGTACGCCACCACGCTGCGCGCACCCCTGCCCCTGTCGGCACGCCGACGCGGGTGGGCGCCGATGCTGGGCCTGATCGCCCTTGCCGGCGCGGCCGCCGCTGCGTGGTGGGCTTGGCCGGCTTCGGTGGAGACCCTTGCGACAAAGGCCGAACCGCCTCGGGTCGAAACGCCTACGCCTGCTCCTACGCCCGCGCCTGCGCCCGCATCGACGCCAGCCGCCGCACCTGCGCCGACGGCCGTCGCCCCTGCGCCCTCGCCCACGCCGGTTGTCGCTTCGCCGCCTCCGGCCCCTGCCCGACGCACACCCGTCGCCGAACGGGCGCCGCCCGTCCAGACCACCGCCAGACCCGCGCCCGCAACGGCCAGCCCGCCAACGCGCGACCAAGAGGTTGCGTCCTCCTACACGCAGTCTGGGCGACCACCCCGATGCGGCGAACTCGTCCTGAAAGCATCGTTGGAAGCCCTCGGTCCCGACGAGATGGCCTTCCTCAAAAACAGATGCCGATGACGCGACCCTTGCCTTCTCCCATTCACGCTTCCCGACTGACCCGCTCCGCGCTGACTGCTGTTTGCCTGGCCCTTGCCAGTACCGTGCTGATCACGGGGTGCGCGGCTCCGCCCACGCCCGTGGCGAGGGTCGACACCGAAAAACGCCCCCTGGCCGATGCGATCCGCGTCGCCACCGAGGGCCTGCTTCAGCAAGTGCCGCCCATCCGCGAACGCCGCGTGGCCGTGCTCGACCCCACGCTGGACGCCGGCACTGGCCAGCAGACGAACGCGACGCTGCTGCTCGACAAGGCTCTCGCCGATCAGGTCGCTCGGGGCGGCGCCTTCGACGTGTTGCCCTTCGAAGCGACCAGCCTCGCCAAGGCGAGCCACCTGCTGACCGGCACGCTGCAACGCGCGCAGGGCGGCTACGGCGTCAACCTGGCGTTGACCGACCTGAAGGCCGGCACCGTGGTGGCGCAGTCGTCCGCCGTGGCCCGGCCCGAAGGCGTCGACATGCGCCCGCTGGCCTACTACCGCGACAGCCCGGTGGTGGTGAAAGACAAGGTGATCGACGGCTACGTGCGTACCGCCAGCTCTCCTCCCGGCCAGAAGGCCGATGCGAACTACCTGCAGCGCATCGCGGCGGCCACCGTCATCAACGACGCGACGATGCTCTACAACGCGGCGCGCTACCGCGAAGCGCTGGGTGAATACCGCAGCGCGCTGTCGATGCCGGCCGGCGACCAGATCCGCGCGCTCAACGGCCTGTACCTGTCGCACGTCAAGCTCGGGCAGATGGCCGAAGCCGAAGAGGCCTTCGGCCGGCTGGTGTCGTACGCCATCGCGGCGAACAGCCTGGGCGTCAAGTTCCTGTTCAATCCCGGCAGCGTCGACTTCTGGTCCGACCCGAAGGTGACCAGCGCCTACGGCATGTGGCTGCGGCAGATCGCCCAGCAGACCAGCGCTGCGAAAGTCTGCATGGACGTCATCGGCCACAGCAGCGCGACCGGCACCGAAGCGGTCAACGACGCGCTGTCGCTGCGCCGCGCGGCGTCCATCAAGCGCCGGCTCGGCGCCGAGATGCCCGAAGTGCTGAGCCGCCTGCGCACGCAGGGCATGGGCGCCAAGCAGAACATCGTGGGCACCGGCTCCGACGACGTGGTCGACGCGCTCGACCGCCGCGTCGAGTTCGCGATCATCGATTGCCCGGCCTGATCCTCGGTGTGAGCGCCGGCCGGTGGGTCGCGGCGCTGCTCATCGCCGCGGCGGTCGGCGCTGCCTACGCGGTCTACGTCGGCGCGCTGCGCATTCCCGATCGTCACAACCCGTGGGCGCCGCTCGATGCGCAGGCGCCGCCCGACCGCTGGGCCCGCTTCAAGCTGGCCCGCGCGAAGGCCGACCCGGCGCGCTGCCTCGCCGCGCTCGCGCGGACCGACCTGCGCTACGAGCCCGTGCCGGATCGCAGCACCGGCGAAGGCTGCGGCTTCCGAAATGCCGTGCGGCTGCAGTCCGCCGCGGTGCGCTTCGGCGCGCCCCTGACCCTGAGCTGCCCGATGGCGCTGTCCTTCCACCAATGGGAACGGCACGGCCTGCAGCCCGCGGCCACCGCACGCGCGGGCCAGCGCGTGGTGGCCATCGAGCAGGCGGGCAGCTACGCCTGCCGCAACATCAACCGCGGCGAAGGCGCGGTGCCCGGTGCATCGCGCAGCCGCCATGCCACGGCCGATGCGCTGGACGTGACCGCATTGATTCTGGCGGACGGCCAGCGCATCGCCGTTCAGGCCCGATGGAACCCGCCCGCCGCCGAGCCTGCACAGCCCGCCCATCTGCTGCTGCGCGACGCCTACAGCGCGGCCTGCCGCTATTTCGACGGCGTGCTGGGGCCGGACTACAACGCGGCGCACCGCGACCACTTCCATCTGGAGACCGGCGGCTATGCCATGTGCCGCTGAATCACCGGTCTCGCCTTATCCAGAAGCGATCCCGAATCGGCCGGCAGCCCGCATGGCCACTGGTGAATATGCTTATCCGGATAATGCGCGAACCAAAAAATAGTTGGTTTTCCAGAGCGTGACTCCTACAGTCGGTGCCCTTCGGGCGGTGCCCAGCCGACCGCGCGTCAAGACCCACACACGATGTACCAATACACAGATTTCGATCGCCAGTTCGTGCGCCAGCGCGCGGCGCAATTCCGTGACCAGCTCGAACGCTGGCAGGCCGGCAAGCTCGCCGAAGACGAATTCAAGCCGCTGCGCTTGCAGAACGGCTGGTACGTGCAACGCTATGCACCCATGCTGCGCGTGGCCGTGCCCTACGGCGAGCTGTCGAGCCGCCAGCTGCGCGTGCTGGCCCGCATCGCGCGCGAGTACGACGAGCCGGAAGCCGAGGTGTATCGCCGCGCCACCGAAAAGCAGGGCTTGCTGGGCACCAGGCACATGCCGACCCACTACGGCCACTTCACGACGCGCCAGAACGTCCAGTTCAACTGGATTCCCCTGTCGAAGAGCGCCGACGTGATGGACCTGCTCGCCACGGTCGACATGCACGGCATCCAGACCAGCGGCAACTGCATCCGCAACATCACCAGCGACGAACGCGCCGGCGTCGCACACGACGAGATCGCCGACCCGCGCCCCTTCGCAGAGATCATGCGGCAGTGGAGCACGCTGCACCCCGAATTCGCCTTCCTGCCACGCAAGTTCAAGATCGCGATCACCGGCGCCGCCGAAGACCGCGCTGCCACCGGCTGGCACGACGTGGGCCTGCATCTGGTGAAGAACGCCGCCGGCGAGCTGGGCTTCCGCGTGCAGGTGGGCGGCGGCATGGGCCGCACGCCGATCATCGGCACCGTGCTGCGCGAGTTCCTGCCGTGGAACCAGATCATGAATTACCTGGAAGCCGTGGTGCGGGTCTACAACCGCTACGGCCGCCGCGACAACATCTACAAGGCGCGCATCAAGATTCTGGTGAAGGCCGAGGGCCAGCGCTACATCGACGACGTCGAGGCCGAGTACAAGCAGATCGTCGAGCACGACGGCGCACCGCACACCATCACGCAGGCCGAGTTCGACCGCGTGGCCGCGTCCTTCGTGCCGCCGACGCTCGCCACGCGCGTGCTGCAGGCGCCAGAGGTGACCGAAGCCGCGCTGCAGAAGCACGCGGCCGACGACGTGATGTTCGCGCGCTGGCTGGCGCGCAACGTGGCACCGCACCAGAACCCCGCGCTGCGCGCCGTCACGCTGTCGTTCAAGCGCCTGAAGCAGGCACCGGGCGACGCGACGGCCGACCAGCTCGACACGGCCGCGCGCCTGGCCGAGCGCTTCAGCGCCGGCGAAGCCCGCGTCACGCACGACCAGAACCTGCTCTTGCCCTGGGTGCACGCCGAAGACCTGCACGCGCTGTGGCTGGCCGCGCGCGAGGCCGGCTTCGCCAGCGCCAACGTGCGCCTGCTGACCGACATGATCGCCTGCCCCGGCGGCGACTTCTGCGACCTGGCGAACGCACGCTCCATCCCCATCGCCGAAGCCATCACCGAGCGCTACCAGGACCTGGACGAGCTCGACGACCTGGGCGAGATCGACCTGCACATCAGCGGCTGCATCAACAGCTGCGGCCACCACCACAGCGGCCACATTGGCATCCTGGGCGTCGACAAGGACGGCAAGGAGTGGTACCAGGTCACGCTCGCCGGCTCGGATGGCTCCGACCTCAGCGGCGCGCCGCAGGCCGGCAAGGTGGTCGGCCCCTCGTTCACCGCGGCCGAAGTGCCGGAGGTGATCGAGGCCGTGCTCTCGACCTACCGCGACACCCGAAGCAGCGGTGAGACCTTCATCGACACGCTGCGCCGCGTCGGGCCCGACCCGTTCAAGGCCGCGGCCAACGGCGCCCGCTTCAAGGCCGAAGAGGTGGCCGCATGAACAGGACCCTGCATTTGATCGCCGCCGAAGACCATGTCGACGACGGCAGCCCGAAGGTGCTGCAGCTCGCCAACGACGCCGATCCGCTCGCCATCGCCGTGTGCCTTCAGGACATCGAGCGCATCGACCTGCACTTCCCCAAGTTCACCGACGGCCGGGCCTACAGCCAGGCCTTCCTGCTGCGCCGTCGCATGGGCTTCGAGGGCGAGATCCGCGCCACCGGCGACGTGCTGATCGACCAGCTGGTGCAGATGCAGCGCATGGGCTTTTCCAGCGCCGTGCTGCGCGAAGGCGTCGACGCCTCAGCCGCGCAACGGCAATTCGATCGCTTCGCAGCCTTCTACCAGGGCGATGCGGTCACCGCCGACCCGATCTTCAAGCGCGAGCACGCCTGACGGATCGTTCGGTTGTCCCACCCGGGCCGCGCTGATTGCGCGGCTTTTTTTGCGCGTTCGGTCCGTCGCCGCGTCGCAGTCCATATCCAGATCGATGGCTGAACCGCCCGGCAACCCGCATGAACAGGGGCGCATTTGCTTATCCGCATAAAGCGCGAACAAAAAGATCGTTGGGTTCCATATGCGGGCTCCCTAAAGTTCGGGCTCCCCACGGAAAACTTCGCCTCATGCGCATCGATTTCGCACACGTCAACACCGAACTGGGTCGCAACGCCAGCGGCCTGGTCGACTGGGCCATCGGCCTCGGCCAGCCCGCGATCATCACCACCAACTTCCGCCCCTTCGAGGCCGTGATCCTGCACATGGTCACGCGTGCGAAGCGAGACGTGCCGGTGGTCTGGATGGACAACGGCTACAACACCGAGGCCACCTACCGCTTTGCCGACGAAGTGACCAAGCAGCTCGGCCTGGACCTGCACATCTACCTGCCGCGCCGCTCGCGGGCGCACCGTGAAGCCGTGGACGGCCCGACGCCGGCGCTGGACGACCCACGCCACGCCGCCTTCACCGAAGAGGTGAAGCTGGAGCCCTTCGCCCGCGCCCTGCGCGAGACGGCACCGAAGGTGTGGTTCACCGCGCTGCGCGCCACCGACACGGCTGTGCGTGCGCAGATGGACCCGGTCAGCATCAACCCGGACGGCCTGATCAAGGTCGCACCGCTGCTGCACTGGTCGTCGAAGGAGCTGTACGCCTACTGCGAGGCCCACGGCCTGCCGAACAACTTCGACTACGTCGACCCAACCAAGGGCGAGGACAACCGCGAGTGCGGCCTCCACCTTTCGCACTGAGGCACCTCTTGATGAACGCCCGCACCGACTCCGACCTGCTGCAACCGATGCACGCTCCTGCGCAACTGTCCAACACGCACCTCGACGCGCTCGAGGAAGAAGCGATCTTCATCCTGCGCGAAGTCGCCGCCGCCTTCGAGCGCCCGACGCTGCTGTTCTCGGGCGGCAAGGATTCGCTGGTGCTGCTCAAGTGCGCCGAGAAGGCGTTTGGCACCGGACGTATCCCGTATCCGCTGCTGATGATCGACACCGGCCACAATTTCCCCGAAGTGACCGACTTCCGCGACTTCCGCGCGAAGGAACTGGGTGCCGAGCTGATCGTGCGCAGCGTCGAGGACTCGATGGCGCGCGGCACCGTGCGGCTCGCGCACCCGGGCGAGTCGCGCAACGCGCACCAGTCGGTCACGCTGCTCGAAGCCATCGAGGAATTCCGCTTCGACGCGCTCATCGGCGGCGCCCGCCGCGACGAGGAGAAGGCGCGCGCCAAGGAACGCATCTTTTCGCACCGCGACGCCTTCGGCCAGTGGCAGCCGAAGGACCAGCGCCCCGAACTGTGGACGCTATTCAACACGCGCCTCGCCCCGGGCGAGCACTTCCGTGTGTTCCCCATCTCGAACTGGACCGAGCTCGACGTGTGGCAGTACATCGAACGCGAGGGCATCGCCCTGCCGTCGATCTACTACACGCACCAGCGCGAAGTGGTGGAACGCCGCGGCCTGCTGGTGCCGGTGACGCCACTGACCCCGGCACGCGATGGCGAGACGGTGCAGACGCGCGACGTGCGCTTTCGCACCGTGGGCGACATCACGACCACTTGCCCGGTCGCCAGCCTCGCGGCCGATGCCGGCGACGTGGTGCTGGAAACGCTGAGCGTCGACGTGAGCGAGCGCGGCGCCACGCGCATGGACGACATGACGTCCGAAGCCTCCATGGAAAAACGCAAGAAGGACGGGTACTTCTGATGACCGCCACCACCCTCGAATCCACCATGGCCGCCGACACCGGCGCGGCCCTGCGCTTCATCACCTGCGGCTCCGTCGACGATGGCAAGAGCACGCTGATCGGCCGTCTGCTGGTCGACAGCAAGACCGTGCTGCAGGACCAGCTGGCCGGCGTGCAGCGCGGCGGTGAAACCGACCTGGCGCTGCTCACCGACGGCCTGTCGGCCGAGCGCGAACAGGGCATCACCATCGACGTGGCCTACCGCTACTTCGCGACGGCCCAACGCAAGTTCATCATCGGCGACGCACCGGGCCACGAGCAGTACACGCGCAACATGGTCACGGCTGCATCGAGCGCCGACGCCGCCGTCGTGCTGGTCGACGCGACCAAGCTGGGCTGGGCGGCCGAGGTGACCGATGGGGAAGTGGTCAAGGGCGAACTGCTGGCGCAGACGCGCCGCCATGCGCTGCTGTGCCATCTGCTGCGCGTGCAGTCGATCGTGTTCGCGGTCAACAAGCTCGATGCCATCACCGATGCCGAGCTGGCCTTCGAGCGCATCTCGAACGCGCTGAACGCCTTCGCGGCCAGCGCCGGTGTGCAGGTCGCGGCCATCGTGCCGATCTCTGCACTGAAGGGCTGGAACGTCGTGTCGGCCCACGAAGGCTGGTGCGGCTACCAGGGCCCGGCCCTGCTCGACCTGCTCGAAGGCCTGCCGGTCACCGCGCAAGACGAAGACGTGCCCTTCGCCTTTCCAGTGCAGTGGGTCGAAAAGTTCTCCTCGTCGTCGGACACCTCGCAAGGCCGCCGTGTGTTCTGGGGCCGCGTCGCCAGCGGCCATGTCGAGCCGGGACAGCAGATCACGGTGATGCCCAGCGGCCAGAGCGCCACGGTGGCGCAGGTGCTGGGCCACACGCGCCAGCCGAAGACGGTGCATGCCGGTCACAGCGCCGGCATCGTGCTCGACCGCGAACTCGACGTGTCGCGCGGCGACTGGCTGCTGGCGCGCGGCGCCTTCACGCCGGTGCGCGAGATCACCGCCACGGTCGCCTGGCTCGACGACGAGCCGCTGGTGCCGGGCCGCATCTACTGGGCGCTGCAGGGTCATCGTTGGGTCAAGGCCAAGGTGGCGCGCATCGTCGACCGCATCGACATCGCCACGCTGGAAGCCAGGCCGGCCATCCAACTGGAAGCCAACGCGATCGGCGACGTGGTGCTGGCGCTGCAGCAGCCGCTGGCGGTACGGCCCTTCACGCAGTCGCGCGCCCTGGGCTCGCTCGTGCTGGTCGACACTGCCACCCACAAGACCGCGGCTGCGGTGCTGGTTCGCGCGAGCGCAGGCTGAAGCCGGCGCACACGCTCTAAAATGCGGGGTTTCCCCCGATCTCACAACGCCGAGCACCATCGGCTCAGACTCTCATGACCCACGTCGTCTCCGAAAACTGCATCCGCTGCAAATACACCGATTGCGTCGACGTGTGTCCCGTGGACTGTTTCCGCGAAGGCCCTAACATGCTGGTGATCGATCCGGACGAATGCATCGACTGCGCCGTCTGCATCCCCGAATGCCCGGCCAGTGCCATCTTCGCGGAAGAAGACCTGCCAGCCGACCAGCTCGCCTTCATCAAGCTCAACGCTGAGCTCGCGCTGGCCGACGGCTGGAAGAGCATCACCAAGCGCAAGTCACCCCTGCCGGATGCCGACGACTGGAAAGACAAGCCCAACAAGATCTCTGAACTGGTGAAGTAAGCCCACCGATGTCGGCGCGCCCCCTGATCGAGACCGACGCGCTGATCATCGGCACCGGGCCGGTCGGGCTGTTCCAGGCCTTCCAGCTCGGCCTGCTCGAGATCTCCTGCCACATCGTCGACTCACTGCCCCACGCGGGCGGCCAGTGCGTCGAGTTGTACGGCGACAAGCCTCTCTACGACATCCCGGGCACGCCGGCGACGACCGGCCGCGGCCTGGTCAATGCGTTGCTGGCGCAGATCGCGCCGTTCAAGCCGGTGATGCACCTGGGAGAGCGCGTCGAGACGCTGGCGCGTGAGCCCGATGGGCGCTGGCGGCTATCGACCGACCATGCCACCGAGTTCCTCGCCAAGACCGTGTTCATCGCAGCCGGCGTCGGCGCCTTCGTGCCGCGCCGCCTGGCCATCGAGGGCGTCGAGGCCTTCGAGGGCTCAACGCTCTTCTATCACCCCGACACCCTCGACCGCTTCGCCGGACGGACGGTCGTGGTGAACGGCGGCGACGACTCGGCGCTCGACACGGCCGTCGCCCTGGTCGGCCAGGCCGCCCATGTGACGCTGCTGCACCGGCGTGACGGCTTCCAGGCCGATCCGGCCCGGGTCGCGGCACTGCGTGCGCACGTCGCGGACGGCACGCTGAGCTTCGTCGTCGGCCAGCCGTCGGGATTCGACGGCAGCGAGCTGCAGGTGACGCTGCCCGATACCCGCGTCGTGTCACGTCCGATCGACGCCTTCATCGCCTGCCTGGGCATCTCACCGCGCCTCGGACCGATCGCCGACTGGGGGCTCGAACTCGAGCGCAAACAGGTCCCGGTCGACACCGAGAAGTTCGAGACGCGCGCGCCGGGTGTCTTCGCCGTCGGCGACATCAACACCTACCCTGGCAAGAAGAAGCTGATCGTCTGCGGCTTCCACGAGGCCACGCTCGCCGCCTGGGGCGCCGCCGCCCTCGTGTTCCCGGGCAAGGCACTCCACCTGCAATACACGACCACCAGCACGCGCCTGCATCAGCTGCTCGGCGTGTAGCGGGAGCGCGGCTCGCTATGACGAGCCGTGGCCGCTGAGCACCACCCACACGGTGCGCGCGAGGATCTTCATGTCGAGCCACAGCGACCATTCGGTGGCGTAACGCGCGTCGAGCTGGACCCGCTCGGCATAGGTGAGGCGGTTGCGCCCGCTCACCTGCCACAGCCCGGTGATACCAGGCCGCATCTGGCAATAGTGCGGCCAGTGCGCGCCGTAAAGGCTGCGTTGGCGGACCATGCACGGCCGCGGCCCGACCAGACTCATGTCGCCCTTGAGCACGTTGAAGAATTGCGGCAACTCGTCGAGGCTCAGCTTGCGGAGGATTCGCCCGACACGCGTGATGCGGGGGTCGTCGTCGAGCTTCTGGAACAGGTCCCACTGGCGTCGCGCCGCTGGATCGTTGGCCAGATGCGCCGCAAGGATCTTCTCGGCGCCCGGCACCATCGACCGGAACTTGTAGAAGCGAAAGCTCCGTCCGTCTTGACCGAGGCGTACCTGCCAGTAGTGCACGGGCCCACCCGTGCCGACCCACACGGCGGCCGCCACCAGCAGGTACAGCGGGCCGAACAGGGCGAAAAAGAAGAGCGCGCCGACGATGTCGACGCTGCGCTTCGCGGCACGCTGTGCAGGACTCAGGCCATACGCACTAGCGTGCGCCGCGCGAGCAGCGGTCGATCGGTAGGCGGCAGGGGATGAATGGGGAGAAAGGTCGGCGAACGACAAGGGCTCTGACATCGCTAGGGTCCTCGGGGGGGAGAGAGATGGGAAATCGGCAGACGATCTCCCGTTTTCGATGAGAAGCGGCGACTCCGCTGTAAGACAGATGCCCACATCGCACGGCGTCGATGGGCATGCCCGCTTGCGCCGACCTAGAATGACAGCTCGCTAGGGGTGCTGGATCGGCTTGCCGACCCGGCTGAGAAAGTCCCTTTGAACCTGATTGCGCTGTGTTCGTGTGTAACGAAGACGGCCCGAGGTAATCCTCGCGCAGGGAAGCCGGCCCGACCGCCGTGATGCTGCAGCACCGCTTCAGGTGCCTGCCGCGCATGCGGGCCACGCCCACCTGCCAAACACTTTGCATGGAGCAAATGGATGGCACACATGATCACTGCGGCAGCCGATGCATCGGCACCGGCGCGAAGCCGTGGTTGAGCGGGCCGTGCCCGCCACCGGTCTGCACATCGGCGCCCGCGGCGATCGCGCCGAGCACATAGCGGCGGGCCAGGCCGACAGCCTCGCGCAAGGCGTGGCCGAGCGCGAGCTGCGCGGCGATGGCCGACGACAGCGTGCAGCCGGTGCCATGCAGGTTGCGGCTGGCGATGCGCGCCGAGGCGTAGCGATGGCGCGCCGCGCCTGGCAGCGCCAGCACGTCGACGACCTCGTCGCCGGACAGATGCCCGCCCTTGAGCAGCACGCCGCGTGCGCCGAGGCCGAGCAACTCATCGGTGGCCCCTTCGAGCGCATCGACGCCGTCGATCGAATGGCCGACCAGCAGCGCCGCCTCGTCGAGGTTCGGCGTCACGACCACCGCACGCGGGAACAGCTCGCGCACCAGCGCCGCCACGGTCTCTTGCGCGATCAGGCGATCACCGCTGGTCGCAACCATCACCGGGTCGAGCACGACGTTCGGCAGGCGGTAATGGTCGATGGCCCAGGCCACCACCTCGACGCTCTCGGGCGTCGGCAGCATGCCGAGCTTGACCGCGTCGACGCCGATGTCCTCCACCACCGCCTGGATCTGCGCTTTCAGGAACGCGGGCGGCACGGCATGGATGCCGGTGACGCCGCGCGTGTTCTGTGCGGTGAGTGCGGTGATGGCCGTCATGCCGTAGCAGCCGAGTGCCGCGAAAGTCTTGAGGTCGGCCTGGATGCCGGCGCCACCGCCGCTGTCGGAGCCTGCAATGGAAAGCACGCGTGCATAGCGCTGCGTCGGCAGCGTGTCGGTGGTGGGCAGGTTCGTCATCTCGAAAATTATGGGCGATGGGTGCGATGCACCATCGCGGCGACGCGATGAGCACCCTGCCTTTCGACGCGGTCACCGTGCTCGGCGCCGGGCTGATGGGCCGCCTGATCGCCTTCACCCTGGCGCGCGCCGGTTGCCAGGTCGTCGTGTTCGACGCGGCCGGCCCGCAGGCCGACGGTGCAGCGGCACGCGTGGCTGCCGCCATGCTGGCGCCGCTGGCGGAATCGGCCGTGGCGCCCGCGTCGGTGGTGCGCATGGGCCATCACGCACTCGCGCGCTGGCCCGCGCTGCTGGCCTCGCTCAGCGCGCCGGTCTTCTTCCAGCGCAAAGGCACGCTGGTGCTGTGGCACCGGCAGGACGCGGCCGAGGCGGCACGTCTGGCGGGCGTGCTCGAACGCACCGGTCGACAGGTGCCGGCGCTGCCCGCGATGCAGCGCGTCGACGCCAATCGCATCGCGGCGCTGGAGCCGGCCTTGGGCACTCGCTTTGCGCAAGGCCTGTTCCTGCCCGACGAAGGCCAGCTCGACAACCGCGCGCTGCTCGATGCACTGCGCACCGCCTTGGAAGCGATGCCGAACGTGTGCATGCACTGGCATGACGCTCGCTCGCCGGACGACTTTTCGCCCGCGCCGAACGAACGCGTGATCGACTGCCGCGGACTCGGTGCGCGACCGCAATGGTCGGACCTGCGTGGCGTGCGCGGCGAGGTGATCCGCGTGCACGCGCCCGAGGTCGCCCTCACGCGGCCGGTGCGGCTGGTGCACCCGCGCTACCCGCTCTACATCGCCCCCAAGCCCGAGGGCGTGTTCGTCATCGGCGCCACCGAGATCGAATCGGCCGACCTGTCGCCGGCCAGCGTGCGCTCGACGCTCGAGCTGCTGAGTGCGGCCTATGCCGTGCACAGCGGCTTCGCCGAAGCACGCATCCTCGAGATCGCGACGCAGTGTCGGCCGACGCTGCCCGACAACCTGCCAGCGATCCGCCGGCCGCGCCCGCGCGTGCTGCAGATCAACGGCTTGTACCGGCACGGTTTCATGATCGCGCCAACGATGCTGGACATGGCGATGGAGGTCTTGCGCAACGGCCATTCCGAACTCGCAGACCGGCTGGGTCTTCCCATGGAGACGACGTCATGCACGTCCTGATCAACGACGCGCCGTACACCCTGCCCGAACCGGCCTCAGTGGCCGATGCGCTGACCGCGATGAACGCCGTGCCGCCCTACGCGGTCGCGGTCAACCGCGAATTCGTGCCGCGCTCGGCCTACGCGGCACACACGCTGAAGAACGACGACCGGCTCGAAGTCATTCGCCCGGTGACCGGAGGCTAGACCCATGAACGCATCGACACCCGACGACCCGCTGGTCCTCTACGGCCAGACCTTCCCTAGCCGCCTGCTGCTGGGCACGGCGCGCTATCCGTCGCCCGACGTGCTCGAGGCCGCGGTGCGGCGCGCGCGGCCGGCCATGCTGACGGCCTCGCTGCGCCGGCAGACGGCTGCGCCCGGCGCTGGAGGCGAAGACGACAACGGCTTCTGGCGCCTGCTCAAGCGACTCGGCGTGCCGGTGCTGCCCAACACCGCCGGCTGCCACGGCGTGCAGGAGGTCATCGCCACCGCACAGATGGCGCGCGAGCTGTTCGACACGCCGTGGATCAAGCTCGAGCTGATCGGCGACGACTACACGCTGCAGCCCGACACGCTGAACCTGGTCGACGCCGCCGCGCGGCTCATCCGCGATGGCTTCCAGGTGCTGCCCTATTGCACCGACGACCTGGTGCTGTGCCAGCGCCTGGTCGACGTCGGCTGCCAGGCCGTCATGCCCTGGGCCGCACCCATCGGCACGGGCAAGGGGCCGATCAACCCCTACGCGCTGCAGTTGCTGCGCGAACGGCTCGACGTGCCGCTGCTGGTCGACGCCGGCCTGGGCCTGCCCTCGCACGCCTGCCAGGTGATGGAGTGGGGCTACGACGGCGTGCTGCTCAACACCGCCGTCGCACTGGCGCAGGACCCAATCTCGATGGCCGGCGCCTTCGCCGATGCGGTGCGGGCCGGCCGCAGCGCGCACCGCGCGGGCGCGATGGCCGCGCAAGCCTCTGCACAACCGAGCACGCCCGTCCTCGGCACACCCTTCTGGCACCACGACAACGCATGAACGACACCCCCTCCCACGCCGCCGAGATCGTCGCAGCGCATGCCGCGCGCTTCGGCACGGTGACACCGCCCCCGGCGCCATTCCGATCCGAGCACCCGGTGTACCGCGCCGCCAAGCAGGCCTGCATGGCGCTGGGCTTCATCGAGGCCGATGCCGAATGCCTGGCCTGCGCCTGGCATGCGCAGACCGTGCGCACCGGGCGCTTCGACGCGCAGGCCTGGCCGGATTCGCCGGACGATTTCAGCATGGGCGCTTTCCCGCTCGGCGCACGCGCCGACGCCTTCGCACCCTGCCCCGAGCGCCTCGGCCTCTACGCCGTGCTGCCCGATGCCGCCTGGGTCGGCCGCATGGCGCGCGCCGGCGTGCCGACGGTGCAACTGCGCTTCAAGTCGACCGACACCCACGCCATCGAGCACGAAGTCGTCGCCGCCGTGCAGGCCGTACAAGCCACCGGCGCGCGGCTCTTCATCAACGACCACTGGCAAGCCGCTATCGCCGCCGGCGCCTACGGCGTGCACCTCGGCCAGGAAGACCTCGACGCGCTGGCATCCGATGACTTGCAGCGCATCCGCGCGGCCGGGCTGCGGCTGGGCGTCAGCACGCACGGCTATGCCGAGATGGTGCGCGCCGACAGGGTGAGCCCGAGCTACATCGCGATGGGCGCCGTCTTCCCGACCACCCTCAAGCAGATGGCGACGGCGCCGCAGGGCGTGGCGCGTCTCGACGCCTACGCGCGCCTGCTGCGCGGCTACCCGCAGGTCGCCATCGGCGGCATCGATGCCGAGCGGCTGCCGGCCGTGCTCGCAACCGGCGTCGGCTCGGTCGCGATGGTGCGTGCGCTGATCGCCGCCGATGACCCCGAGGCAACGGCCGCACGACTCACCGCCGCCGTCGCCGCTGCGCACTGAATCCCGACGACCTCTTTTCCCGCACCCGAAGCTTCCATGCACACCTCTCGCCCCACTTCCATCGCCCTGGCCGTCGCGGCCGCCCTGCTCTCGATGAACGGTGCCGTCGCGCTCGCCCAGGAGGCCACGCTGCCATCCGTCACTGTCGATGCACGCAGCACGCCGCCGCAGGCCGACATCAGCGGCTTCGGCGATCTGCCGCTCAAGGATGTGCCGATCTCCGCCACCGTGATCGACAGCGGGCAGTTGCAGGCCAGCGGCGCGCGGCGGCTCGCCGACCTCACGCAGTTCGATGCATCGGTGACCGACGCGTACAACTCGGCGGGCTACTGGGACTACCTCACGGTGCGCGGCTTCGTGCTGGACAACCGCTTCAACTACCGTCGCGAGGGCCTGCCGATCAGCGCCGAGACGGCGATCCCGCTCGACAACAAGGAGCGCATCGAGATCCTGCGCGGCACCAGCGGCATCCAGGCCGGCACCAGCGCGCCCGGCGGCCTGGTCAACTACGTGGTCAAGCGCCCCACCGAGCAGGACCTGCGCGAGGTGCGCACCGAAGTGTCGGGCCGCGGCAGCGTGCTCGGCGCGGTCGACCTGGGCGGGCGCTTCGGACAAGACCGCCAGTTCGGCTACCGGCTGAACGTCGCGGCCGAGGACCTCAAGCCGCGCACCTATTCGCTCGACGGCGAGCGCCACCTCTTCTCGCTGGCGGCCGACTGGCGCATCACGCGAGACTCCGTGTTCGAGGCCGAGATCGAGTACAGCAAGAAGCGCCAGCCGAGCCAGAACGGCTTCAGCCTGCTGGGCAATACGCTGCCGGCGCCGGTCGACCCGCGCATCAACCTCAACAACCAGCCGTGGTCGCAGCCCTCGGTGTTCGAGGGGCTGACGGGCACGCTGCGCTTTACGCAGGCGATCAACACCGACTGGCGCTGGAGCGCGCAGGTCGGCCAGCAACGGCTCAAGAGCGACGACCGGCTCGCCTATGCCTTCGGCTGCGGCGCCGAAGGCAACTACGACCGCTACTGCTCCGACGGCACCTTCGACGTCTACGACTTCCGCAGCGAGGACGAGCGCCGCACGCAGACCGCGGGCAACCTCAGCCTCAAGGGCAACGTGATGACCGGCAGCGTGCGGCACGACCTGACGGTGGGCCTGCTGGCGAGCCGCGTGCGCAACCGCTTCCAGGACCAGGCCTACAACTACGTCGGCACCGGCAACGTGTGGGGCACGGCGATCGTGCCGGCCGATCCGACGTTGACCGATGCCAACACCAACCGCGACGAGCGCTCGACCGAGTTGTCGGTGCAGGACGCGATCCGCTGGAACGACCGCTTCACCACCTGGCTCGGCGTGCGCCACACGCGCCTGGACCGCGACAGCGTACGCACCGACGGGTCCCGCCCCACCGGCTACAAGGACGGCCTCACGACGCCCTGGGTCGCCGTCAGCTATGCGCTGCAGCCGGGGCTCATGGCCTATGCCAGCTGGGGCGAAGGCGTGGAGTCGCAGGTCGTGCCGAACAAGGTCTCGCAGTACAGCAACGCCGGCGAAGCATTGCCGGCGCTGACATCGCGGCAACGCGAAGTGGGGTTGAAGGGCACGGTGGGAACGTTCAACTGGCAAGCCGCGTTCTTCGACATCTCGCGACCGGTGACCAACGTCGACACCTGCAACAACACCGGTGCGTCGTGTACCGGTCAGTACGACGGCAAGGCCGAACACCGTGGCCTCGAACTCAACGGCGACTGGACGCAGGGCCCGTGGCGCCTTGCAGGCGGCGTGACGCTGATCGATGCGAAGCGCAGCGGCAGCGAAAACACGGCGATCAATGGCCAGCGTCCCACCAACGTGCCGCGGCACGTTCTGCGCGCACAGGCGTCCTACCGCATCGCGGCCGTGCCCGGCCTCGAACTGCAAGGCCAGGTGTCGCACGAAGGCCGCCGCAATGTCCTGCCGGACGGCTCGATCGCCTTGCCTTCATGGACACGCTTCGATGCGGCGCTGCGCTACGACACGAAGATCAGCGGCGTCGCGACGCGCTGGACCTTCGGCATCGAGAACCTGGTCGACAAGCGCTACTGGAAGGAGTCGCCCTACCAGTACGGCCACGTCTACCTCTTTCCCGGCGCGCCGCGGACCTTGCGACTCGCCGTCACGGCCGCGTTGTGAAAACTCTGCAGCGAGACCTTCGACCTCTTCAAAAGAGCCCAAAAACCGCGCTATAATCTGAGGCTTGTTCCTCGATAGCTCAGTTGGTAGAGCGCCGGACTGTTAATCCGTAGGTCCCTGGTTCGAGCCCAGGTCGAGGAGCCAAAATTAGCCGCAAGGCCACTGAATGCCCCGCTATCAATTTGGTAGCGGGGCATTTTCCTTTGGTGCCGGTGTAGCGCGCATGTAGGCAACCCATGGAGACGCTTTGAAATCTGCAACAACTCGGCACGAGTGGTGCATTCCGGTCGGAACAGTTGCCTTTAAGTACGAGTCTCCAAACTGCGGACTGTTCGTCGCGGACGCTGCGGGGATATTGCTTCAGCAAGTTGCGGGTCAGCATTACTTCCGTCTTGAGCGCCTGCCCTCAATGCTCCTTAGATTTACCCATTCATGTCCAGGCACTGGCACGCGGCATGCGACCCTCGATTTGACTCCGTCCAAGCCGGCGGATTCAGTAGACATGCGGCTTGCTTGGTCGCCTCAAGTGATGGGCCTATCGATCCTCGCACGTGTTGCCGGAGCACAGAGCTTGAGCGCCGAGGGCGATGCATCCCCGGGCAGGGTACAGGTGGCGGCGGGTGGCCAGGTCGTGCACATTGGCGGTCCAAACATTGAGGTGAGCAGCGTGCGCATGCAACAAGGCGGGATGGTTGTGGTGGAACCGTCTGCGCGGGAGGTTTGGGAAGAAACGCTCCACGCGATCGACGTTTTATCCAGCGGGCAATCGATGCAAGGCTTTCTCTACGAGGTAGTGCGCACAAACATGCTGATTCTTATGCTCGTCACCGGCTTTGAGGCTTACGCGAAGAAGCGGTTTGTAGAGCTTGAAGGCGAAGGCTACAAAGTCGATACCCGAGCGGTCTACGATGCGTTTTCGAAGAAGGAGGATCGCACAGACGGCAGGTTCGCCGCGACCGAAACAGAGGCTGCAGAAGCGCAGTTCACTCCGCTTGAGGTCATCGCAAAGCAAAAAGTGAATTTTCAAAACCTCGGACAGTGCAAGCGGGCATTTCAAACTGCTTACGGTCTTCGGTTCTCAGAGTTTGCGGGCTGGGAGGCGTTAAGCACCCGGTTGAAGCTCGTCATGCGACATCGTCATCGCGTGGTGCACGTCTCTCCTATGCTTTCCACCATCATTTCACCGGGCGACGAACTTGGATCGAACGAGACGGTGTTCGCAAACACGGCCGCAGGCAACGACGCTCATTCAGATTTCCGCAGATTCGTGGAAACGCTGCATGAAGCATCACTCCACCTACCGGCTGCAGATTGAGCTTCCGCGCAATTTTCCAGCTTCAGACTGGAGTCACTGGAGTCACTGGAGTCACTGCAGTCAAAGGTCGCGGTCTGCGATGACCCGCTCTAGGTGTTCCCGCACATGATGCCAGCACGCATACGCGCGATGAAGGTCAGCCTGCGGGCTGAGTTCCAACGCTTACAAGCGGCTCCGACCATACCCCCCGCTGCGTCACCAGGCTGCATCTCCGCACCTCGCGGGCGTAGAAGAGCCGGTCTTCGAACGCCTCATACAGCACCAGCAAAAGCCCCCGCAGCGCCTGCGCATGCTCGCTTTCGCCCTCGTTGAGGCGGAACACGCGGGCGACATCCTCGGCGCCAGCACAGAGCAGCGGCTGCCGGACCATGCAACCCGCCTCCGGAAAGCGCATGCCAGAAAGGTGCATCGTGGTTCCACTGTTGATGAAGCCCGACACGATGCCCACCACGTCCCGCAGCAAGGCCTCCCGATTCGTTAGCGCGTGGGCGACGACGCGCCTCCTCGGCTCTCACATCCAGCGCGCCGAATAGGTCGGACTGGTGTCTCGCACGCGCTCCTTGTCACAGACCTCGCAGACGTAGGTCTCCAATGCCCCCGCCGCGCGCTTGTTCAGCGCTTCCGCCCACGGCTTGGCGCTCAGCAAGCGCAGCGAGGCATGCGGCGGTGTGTCTCGTGCCAGTTGCTGCAGCAGCTGCAGACAGAGCGGACAGGAACTCGACGATGGCGGAGTTTCGGGGGGCATGGGGTCGTTCACGGAGGTCGTTGGCCGACGCGGCAGGGCAAGCAGCAATGCTACCGGGTCTTCAATGAGTACCTTCGTTAACTTTCATGGCTGAATGTGTGAAATACGCCCGCGTTCACGAACACGAAGGTATTCATTTGTTTGCGCCTTCGAGGTTCAATAGGGCCTCTGCCCGAAGCCCCGAATGACCACCATGTCCGACGCCTCCCACACCTTCGATTTCGAATACGCCGTCGGAGCGCTTGAAGTGACCGCCTGCGACCTGGTGGTCACCACACCGCAATCGCGGGACCCCTTGGCCGACGAAACGGTGCGAAAGGTCCTGACGCTTCTGAAGGAGCAGCACGGCACCGAGGCCGCCTTCGTCGCGGAACTGCATGACGAATCGTCGATGCGTTCGACGCTGGCGATGTCGCCGCGCGGCGGGTGGCACGATGACGCGACGGGCGATGTCTACGTGCTGGCGGTCTGCCGCCAGGTTTTCGGCCCCTTGGCACGCGGCTTCATTCGCGTTCCGGTGCTGCTGGCCGATGGCCGGAGCTATGGGACGCTCTATGCGACCAGCAAGGGCACGTCGGACGATGAACGGCGGCGCGATCTCGCCCTGATGGAGATGACGGCCCAGCTCACAGCCCGTCTGGTCGACGCACGTCGCATGCCTTCGCGCAGCAAGCCCGTAGTCCACGAGAGCCAGCTCCAGCCCGCCTGAAAGTGGCAAGCCAGGCTCGCTAGAGCGCTGTCGGTCAGAGTCCGCCCATGAAGGTCGATGGTTCGCCAGCGCCCTCGGCTGCAGCGAAGCGTATCGACTCCTCGTCGCCAGGTGCATTGGAGAACACCAGCGTCGCCAGGGCCAGCGCAAAACACACCAGAATGGCGATGAAGCCAAAGCTGTAGACCAGGGCCGCCATTGCCACCGGTCCCAGAAGAAGTGCGATGAGTTTGTGCATGTGTGCATCATGCGGACAACTTGCAAAACTCGACGTGACCAATGTCACGGAATCTTTGCTGTCCTACGCCGACCTACAGCGGCTCTGCCGGTGCTGCCCTGGCACTTAAATCCAAAGGATTACATCCAGATGTTGGGGAGCGCGGCACACCCCTCTCTTCGACGGAATTGCACTCGTCAGGCGCTGAACACGCTTGGCATGCCGCACCGGGAATATGGAAGAAACAGAGGGATCGATGCAGCCCAAAGCACCGCGAAAAAACAAAGCAAGACACCTGTGGCGAATGGTGGCACTGGTGATTGCCACATGCCTTTTCGGTTGGTTGTTCCGAGCCTCTTAGAAACGGCGTGTACCAACTGGCCAAGAAGGCCCCGGCGTCAGTCAGGCTGGTCCAGGGTGGCGATGGTGGTCTCGACACGTTCGGCCATCTTCTCTTCGAGATAGCCCCATCCGCGGTAGGTCGGAACGATCGTGAGCCAGCCAATGCCGATGACACAGAACAACGCGATGAACAACTCGAAATCCATCGTCACCTTTCGGAATTCACGCAAGAGCGAGAAATTCTAAGCAATGCGCGCACCCGCAATGGACTCGATGGCTGCCGTCCACGACGGACGAGTCCGTGGAAGCGGAGTCAGCGTTGCTCGAGTCGCCTCACGACACCCAGTCCAGAAAACCATGCGTCCATCGGCGTGCCATGGCCTTGTTCACCGAACTCGCGCGGCCGAAAGCACAGCAGTTCGCCCGGCATCGTGACGGCCTCCAGCAATACATAGTGGAATTCGCCCTCTTCCAGCTCGTTCACGCTCAGTGCCAATCTTCCAGAACCCGTCATGTCGCCTCCGGTGAATGTCGATGTATGGTTTTATTCGTTCGGGGCTGGCTCGCAGAGGGACTTTTGCGCGCTTACGCCATCTCCCGGCTGATGTCGCGACACTTAAGACACCTTTCGTGACACATTGCCTCAATTGCCGCGAGCGGCTTTTTCAGTCCGCGAAGGCGGAGCGGCGATCGGGGGCACCTTTCCCCGTGCGCCGAGCGTCATCTCCGTCATCCAGGCCACCAGAAGCCCCCCATAGGACTGCCGCCATTCTTCTTTGGAGAGCGCATGGTCCGCCTCCGAGATCACGCGGTAGGTCACCGAGCGCACGCGCTTGAAAGCCGCGAGGTAGTTCTCGATCACCGGATGCGGGACCGTCTTGTCATGCTCCGACTCGACGATCAGCGCGTCGCCCCGGAACGCTGCGCAGGCCGCCAACGCGCGGTTGTCGGCCGCCCCGATGGGCATGCGCCGGTACGTCGCGAGGTCGTCGCGGTCCAGCTTGCCTTTGGGCACCTCCCAGTCGTCGTCGCGGTAGAGCGCCGGCGCACGCAGCGCCAGCCAGCGCACCGGTCGCAGCGAACTCACGATGGCGCCCAGGTAGCCGCCATAGCTGCTGCCCACGATGGCGATGGACTCCGGATCGACCGTGGGGTGGCCTATCAGCACGTCGTACGCCGCCAGCACGTCCCGCAGGTTGTCCTCGCGCGTGACCTCCTGGCGCTGTGCGACGTGGCGTGCGTGGCCACGCAGGTCGAAGGTCAGACACACGCAGCCCAACGCGGCGATCTGGTGCGCGCGGCGGATGTACTGCTCCTGGTTGCCGTCCCAGCCATGGACCAGCAGCACGCCGGGCACGGTCATGGAGGACGCGACGAGGGTGCCGGCGATGTGCTGATCGTCGACAGCGATGTCGACCGTGTTGTGACGGGTGCTCAGCATGCGGAATCGATCAAGGTGTATTTGGTGAGCCAGCCGACGTCCGGCACCTCGCCCTGGAAATAAACCTGGGCCTGCGGCGGCAGGGGCGCTGGGTCGCCGTGAACTTCAACGCAGCGCGCGTGGACACGGTCGCGCTCCGGATGGTGATGAAAAAGCTCCAGCGCGGCGAGTTCCGCACCGGTCGCGCCGCCCACGCGCCATGACTGCTCCAGCACGCCCGAGCGCCATTGCCCGAGCGGGCCACGACCGCGCGCGACATCGTAGTTCAGCCGCGAGGTGAAGAAGCCCGGAAAGCACTCCCCCACCGCGTCGTGATAGAGCCGTGCCTGGTCGATCGCCAGTCGCACGTCGAAGGGTGGCCTGGTCGCCAGCAGCGCGTCGAAGCCGCCACGCACGAGCCACAAGTCCGAGCCGCCGTAGACCGCATGGCCGCGCCGGTCGCGCGTCAGGCACTGGGTGCCGTGATAGGTCGCGGTCAGCCCGCCGACCACGACCTGCCCGATGCTGAACGTGATGGGGTCCGTGAGGTTTTCTTCCAGCACCAGGCCATGGGCGTTCAGCTCGGCCTCGTCCATCGCTGCCAGACACTGGCCGAGCGTCTGCACGTCGGTCACGACCTGTTGCCCGCGCCCACCGGTCTCCCGCACGGGCTTCACGCGCACGGCCCCCAGCCGCAGCAGCGCCCCACCCGCGGCGCGCGCATCTTCCCGCGAGAAGGCCGTGAATCCGGTCAGCACCGCGCCGGCGACGTGGGCCGCGAACGCCTGCGACCAGCCCCTGGGGCACGCCGCATCCGGGTGAACCAGCGGGTGCGTGATGGCCTTGGTCGACACGAATGGATGCGGCACCACACCGCCGAACAGGTCGTGCGGACCGGTGATGCCCAGGGCGTGCGCCTGGTGCGCACTGGCGATCGTGTCGCTGGGCACGAAGTACACCGGACGTTCGTACGATGACGCGGCGCTGTACTTGCCATGGAACGCCAGCCCCTTGAGCGCCGCGATGCGCTCGGCGAAGGCGAGACGCGTCGCGCACTCGTGCACGCTGGCGTAGGCCCGCTCGTCGAGCGACAGGGCAACGACGCTGCCGCTGTTCTGTGTTGCGCAGGCGTCGGGCGCGATGGGAGGGCCGGCATCGGCAACGAGAAGGGCGTCACGGGTCATGGTCGAGGCTCCGGCGGAGGGCGAGACGGTGGCTCCGCACTCGCACCAGGGTTCGAGAAACGCTGTGCAGATGCAGCGTCGGGCGTCGGCTCCGCGATCGCCGACGGACCCGACCACCCCTGCCTGTCGGAATGCGCTGTCAAGGCGCCGCTGGCGATCCATCGCTCTTTTGGGGCCGCCCCTCTTCCCACGCGCGGCTTGATCCGCATCAAGCCTTCGCTGTGGACGGGCTCCCATACTGAACGCCTTCCTCCAAGGAGCGCCTCATGTACCAACGAATCCTGGTTCCGGTCGACGGCAGCCCGACGTCCGACCGCGGCCTGCAAGAAGCCATCCGCCTCGCGCAACTCACCCAGGGCACGCTGCGATTGATCCATGTGGTGGACGACCTCTCGTTCGCGCTCGCGATGGACGCTTACTCCGGCTACTCGGGCGACTGGATGAACGCACTGCGCGAGGGCGGGCGCAAGGTGCTCGAGAGCGCCAAGGCCCAGGTCACCGCAGCCGGCCTCGACGCCGAGACGGCGCTTTTCGACAGCGTCGAAGGGCGCGTCCACGAACTCACCGTGGCGGAAGCCAAGAAATGGCCAGCCGACGTGATCGTGATCGGCACGCATGGCCGCCGCGGCATCGGTCGCCTGGTGCTGGGCAGCAGTGCGGAGTACGTCTTGCGTCTCTCGCCGGTGCCGGTGCTGCTCGTGCGCGCCGAGGAGCTTCCGACCGAAGCGGTGCGCGAGACCGCGGACGCCAAACCGCTGCGCGTCCACCTGCCCACCGGCGCGCTGTCCATCGAGTAGCTGCCGAGCCGAGCGGCAGCGACCCTTCGCTGCGCCCGAGCACACGACCGTCAGGAACCGAACCATGAAACCCCTCAGCCCCTCCGACCTTGTCAGCCTCGCCGGCCAGCTCGACGCGATGCGCCGCCAGGCGCTCGCCGAGCTCGGCGCTGTCGGTGACCTGCCGGCGTCCGTCGCCTCCGAAGTGCACGACCGCGCCGACGAAGCGGAGACCGAGCGGGCCGACGAGCTGCGCATGGCCGAGGCGGCCATCGACCGTGCCACCGTGCGCGACATCGCGCTTGCGGAGCACCGCATGAGCACGGGCGACTACGGCATGTGCATCGATTGCGGCGAGAGCATCCCGCGCGCCCGGCTGTTCGCGCAGCCCACGGCCGTGCGCTGCGCGACCTGCCAGGCCGCGTTCGAGGCGCACACGCCCCGCTGAACCGCTGGGGCCGGAGGTCACGCGCAGGCGCTAACATGCCCGCGTGACCTCACCCCTCCATCTGGCCGTCCTCGACGACGAAGAAGACATCACCCGGCTGCTGGCCACCTATCTGCAGGGCCACGGCTTCCGCGTCAGCCAGGTGCACCGCGGCCGTGACCTGCTCGCCCTCATGGCACAAGACCCCCCGGTGCTGGTGCTGCTGGACCTGGGCCTGCCTGGGGAAGACGGCTTCGTCATCGCCCGGCAACTGCGGGAGCATTGGCAATGTGGCCTGGTGATCGTCACGGGGCGCGGCGATGCGGTCGACAAGGTGGTGGGCCTGGAAGTGGGCGCGGACGACTATGTCACCAAGCCCTTCGACCTGCGCGAGCTGCTGGCCCGTATCAAGGCGGTGCTGCGCCGCATCGTGCCGGCTCCCACGCCTGCGTCCGCAGCGACAACCTCACCACTCCCCTCGACCAAGCGCTTCGAGGGCTGGCAGCTCGACATCGCGGCGCGACGCCTGACCGCGCCCCAGGGCCATGAGGTCGTCCTGACCAGCGGCGAATTCGACCTGCTGCACGCCTTGAGCGACGCACCGGGCCGCGTGCTGTCACGCGACTACCTGCTCGAACGCACCCGCGGGCGCGACGGGGGCCCCTTCGACCGGACGATCGACGTGCAGATCGGACGCTTGCGCCGCAAGCTCGAGAGCGACGCCGAGAGCCCGCAACTCATCAAATCGGTCCGCGGCGCGGGCTACCTGTTCGCGCCGCGGGTCGACACGGTCTGACCGCCGAGCCGCCATCATGGAACACACGCCCCTGAGTTTCGATGCCGAAGACGGCAAGGTCTTCCGCTCGATCTTCACCGCCTACCCGGACGCGCTGCTGCTGGTCAACGCCGAAGGCACGATCGTGCTGGCGAACCCCTTTGCGCTCGACCTTCTGGGCTACAGCGGCGACGGGTTGATCGGCCTGCCGGTCGAAGCGTTGGTGCCCGACGCGGTGCGCCCGCGGCACGCAGCCTACCGCCATGCCTACGGCGAGCAGCCACGCTCGCGCCCCATGGGCACCCAGATGGACCTGGTCGCCAAGCGGCGAGACGGCTCCGAAGTGCGCGTCGAGATCGCCCTGAGCCCCTTGCACAACCAAGGCCTGCCCTACGTCGTGGCCGCCATTCGCGACGTCGGCAGCTACCCGCGCGTGCAGCAGGCCTTGCAGCGCGCGCGTTACGCGGAACACCTGGCGCATTTCGGTCGACTCGCCGTCGATGCGCGAGACACCCAGGCGCTGCTCGCACAGGTGCCGGCCATGGCCGCCGAAGCGCTCGAAGCCGATGCGGCCGTGGTGCTGCTGCTCGAGCCCGACGGGCTCACCTTTCGCGTCGCCGCCGGCACGGGGCTCATGGCGGCGCGGGACGCCGGCCAGGCCCTGCCCGCGGACGTGATCGCGCTCGCCACCCGGGTGGTCGCCACCGGCGGCACCGCACGGTCGGCCCCCCGCAGCGACGCGGACGGCGGCCACCTGCTGGCCGTGCCGCTGTCGGACCGCGGCCGGACGGTCGGCGCGCTGGCGGTGCGCTGCGCGTCGCTGCGGCATCTGGGCGACGACGAACTGCGCTTTCTCGACTCGCTCGCCAGCCTGCTGGCCACGCTGCTGCAACGCGAGAAAAGCGAGGAAGCCCTCAACCACGCCCAGCGGCTGGAAACCGTCGGCCAGCTCACCGGCGGCATCGCCCACGACTTCAACAACCTGCTGACGGTGATCTCCGGCAATTTGCAGGTGCTCGAAGAACTGCCCGGCTGTGCGGCCGACCCCATGGTGCAGCAGCTCCTCGGTGCAGCCACGCGCGCCGCGCGCCGCGGCGCCGACCTCACCGGCAAGCTGCTCGCCTTCTCGCGTCGGCAGGTGCTGCAGCCGACGGTGATCGATGCCGCCGCCCTGCTGCACTCGCTGGGCGACATGCTGCGCCGCACGCTGGATCAGCGCATCGCCATCGCGCTGGACGCCGACGAGGCGCTGTGCCTGGCCGACCCGGTGCAGCTCGAGTCCGCCCTGCTCAACATCGCCATCAACGCACGCGACGCCATGCCTCAGGGCGGCACACTGGCCTTCACCTGCCGCAGCGTGCCTGCGCTGCCGCCGGAGCTGCTGGCCGAAGCCACCGCACCCTCCAAGAGCGGCTACGTCGCGATCACCGTTGCCGACACCGGCACCGGCATGTCCGAGGCCGTGCAGGAACACGCCTTCGAGCCCTTCTTCACCACCAAGGAGGTCGGCCGCGGTACCGGCCTGGGCCTGTCGACGGTCTACGGCTTCGCCAAGCAGTCGCGCGGCGCCATCGGCCTGCGCAGCACGCTGGGCGTGGGGACGGCCATCACGCTCTATCTGCCGCAGCTGGGCGACGAGGACGATATCGACAGCCCCGACGCCGACGCGGACGGTCGCCTGCCCGCCGGGCTGCGGGTGCTGCTGGTCGAAGACGATGCCGAAGTTCGGCAGGTCGCACAGCGCTTCCTGGCAGCAATGGGCTGCATGGTCATCCCATGCGCCAACGCCGAAGCCGCGCTCGAGGTGCTCGAGACGGACACGGCCTTCGACCTGCTGCTCAGCGACATCGCCCTCGGCCCCGGCCTGCGCGGCACCGAGCTGGCGCAACGCGTCGAACAGCGCCTGCCGCAGCTGCCGGTGCTGCTGATGTCGGGCTTTTCCCAGGAACTGGCCGGCGCGTCGTCGGGGCGCGAACTGCTGCAGAAGCCGTACTCCCGCGAGGCGCTGGAACGCGCGATGGTGCGCGTGCTGCACGCAGCCCGTTAACGCGCCGCGCCGCGGGAGGCGCCGCAGGTCGAAAGGCAGCGGGTGGCTGTATATTCATCCAGTGACCAGCCCCGCCCGCGCCCACGCCGCCGTGACCCCGTTGCAGCCAGTGTCGGTGCGCGCGCTCTGTGCCTTCGGCGCCAAAGCCGGCGACCTGGACTTCCGCTTCGTCCCGGCGCCGAGTGCGCAAGAAGGCGTGGCCGGGCATCTGCTGGTGCAGGGGCGGCGTGACGCCGACTACGAACGCGAGGTGTCGCTCTCGCTCGACATCGAAGGCCTGCGCGTACGCGGCCGGGCCGACGGCTTCGATGGCCAGCGCTTGCGCGTGGAAGAGATCAAGACCTTTCGCGGCGAGTTCGCCGGCATCCGCGCCAACCACCGCGCGCTGCACTGGGCCCAGGCGAAAACCTACGGCTGGATGCTCTGCTGCGCGCGTGCGCTGCCGGCTCTCGACGTGGCGCTGGTCTACCTCGACATTGCCAGCGGCGAGGAGACCGTGCTCGAGGAGCACTGCAGCGCCGAGGCACTGCGCACGCACTTCGAGGCGCTGTGCCAGCGCTACGAGGCTTGGGCGCAACAGGAAGCCGCGCATCGCGCCGCGCTGGCCAGGGAACTCGGCGCCCTCGCCTTCCCGCATGCCGGCTTTCGCGCGGGCCAGCGCGAGCTGGCCGAGGGCGTGTACCGCGCCGCATCGACGCGACGCTGCCTGCTCGCGCAGGCACCGACGGGCATCGGCAAGACGGTTGCTACCACCTTTCCGTTGCTGCGCGGCTGGGCGGGCCAAGGCACCGACAAGCTGTTCTTCCTCACCGCCAAGACCTCGGGCCGCGCAATCGCACTCGAAGGCATCGGCCTGAGCGCGCAATCGGCGAAGTCGCTGCGCGTGCTCGAACTCACCGCGCGCGAAAAGGTGTGCGAATACCCCAGGCGCGCCTGCCACGGCGATGCCTGCCCGCTGGCTCGCGGCTTCTACGACCGCCTGCCCGACGCGCGCGCCGAAGCAGTCGGGCAGCCGCGGCTCGACACCGCCACGCTGCGCCGCGTCGCGCTCGCGCACACCGTGTGCCCCTACTTCCTCGCGCAGGAGATGGTGCGCTGGAGCGACGTGGTGGTGGCCGACTACAACTACTGGTTCGACGGCAGCGCCTTCCTCTACGCGCTGGCCAAGCAGGAGGAATGGCAGGTGGCGGTGCTGGTCGACGAGGCGCACAACCTGCTCGAACGCGCGCGTGGCATGTACTCGGCGTCGATCGACATGACGGCGCTCGACCAGGCGCGTGGGGTGGCGCCTGCCGGCGTGCGTTCGCCCATCGACCGGTTGCGCCGCGAGTGGCTCGCACTGCAGCGCGACCAGCCCGAAGCCTATGTCGCGCACGACGACGTGCCCGAGCGCCTGCGGGCGGCATTGCAGGAAGCCGTCGCCGCGCTGGCCGAGCATTTCGCAGAGGCGCCCGAGACCGCGCACGGCCCGTTGCAGCGCTTCTTCTTCGATGCGCTGCAGTTCGCCCGGCTGGCCGACACGCTGGGCGACCACTCCGTCTTCGAGAGCACCTTGCCGATGGGCGACACGGCGGGGTGCCTGGCGATCCGCAACCTGGTGCCGGCGCCCTTCCTGCGGGCACGCTTCGCGGCGTCGATGACCACGGTGTGCTTCTCCGGCACGCTCGCGCCCTTCGCGTTCTACCGCGACATGCTCGGGCTGCCACAGAACACGGCCGAGGTCGAGGTGGCATCACCCTTCCACGCGCACCAGCTCGACGTGCGTGTCGTCACCGACGTGTCGACGCGCTACCGCGACCGGCCGCGTTCGCTGCCGCAGCTCACGGCGCTGATCGGCCAGGTCTACGCGCGCCGACCCGGCAACTACCTGGCCTTCTTCAGCAGCTTCGAGTTCCTCGACCAGGCGCACGCGCGCTTCGTGCGCGAGCACCCCGGCGTACCAACCTGGACCCAGTCGACCGCCATGCGCGAGGCCGAACGCGATGCCTTCGTGGCGCGCTTCCGCCCGGGCGGCCGCGGCGTGGGGTTCGCGGTTCTGGGCGGCGCCTTCGGCGAGGGCATCGACCTGCCCGGCGACCGGCTGATCGGCGTTTTCATCGCCAGCCTCGGCCTGCCGCAACACGACGCGATGAACGAGGTGATGCGTCAACGGCTCGACGCGCGCTTCGGCGACGCGCGGGGCTACGACTACACCTACCTCTACCCGGGCCTGCGCAAGGTGGTGCAGGCCGCCGGCCGCGTGATCCGCACCGAGCACGATGCCGGCGTGCTCTACCTGTTCGACGAGCGTTTCGCCCGGCCGGAGGTTCGCGCGCTGCTGCCGGCGTGGTGGGCGGTCGGCCTGTGCCGCGCGAACCACGCGCAGGCGGCGGACGACCCCGCGTGCGCTGCCCTGCTCCAATGACGAATACGATGACGCCCATGAGCTCCGCACCGACCGCCGACCTGCCCTTCGACAACCCCTACACCCACGGCTTCGCCCGGCTGGCCGTGGCGGTGCCGCGCAACCGCGTGGCCGATCCGGTGTTCAACGGCCGCGAGACCGTGCGCATGCTGCGCGAAGCCGCGGCCGAGGGGGCCGTGTTGGTGGCCTTCCCGGAACTGGGCATTTCCGCCTACACCTGCGACGACCTGTTCCACCAGACGGCGCTGCTCGAAGGCTGCGAGGCGGCGCTGGCCGAAGTCATCGAGGCCACGCGCGGCCTGCCGACGGTCGCCGTCGTCGGCCTGCCGGTGCGCGCCGACCACCGGCTCTTCAACTGCGCGGCGGTGGTCGCCGACGGCGCCCTGCTCGGCGTGCTGCCCAAGACCTACCTGCCGAACTACGGCGAGTTCTACGAAGGCCGGCAGTTCGCCGCCGCCGACAGCGCCGTCTCCCGCGAGATCACCCTCTGCGGCCAGCGCGTACCCTTCGGCACCGAGCTGATCTTCAAGGCGCGCAACCTGCCGCTCATGACGCTGCACGTCGAGATCTGCGAGGACGTCTGGGTGCCGATCCCGCCGTCGAGCTACGCGGCGCTGGCCGGCGCGACCGTTCTGGTCAATCTGTCGGCCTCGAACATCACCGTGGGCAAGGCGGACTACCGGCACAAGCTGGTGAGCCTGCAATCGGCCCGCTGCCTGGCGGCCTACCTGTATTCGTCGGCCGGCATCGGCGAATCGACCACCGACCTGGCCTGGGACGGGCAGGCACTGATCTACGAGAACGGCGAGTTGCTGGCCGAGAGCGAACGCTTCAGCAACCGCTCGCACCTCATCACCGCCGATGCCGATCTGGAACGGCTCGCGCACGAACGCATGCGGCAGAACTCCTTCGGCGTCTCGGCGCAACGCCATGCCGCGGCCCTGCGCGACTGGCGCACGGTCGAGTTCGACCTGCCGGGCCTTCCGCAGCAACCGGGCGCGTTGCGTCGCAACGTGGAGCGTTTCCCCTACGTGCCGTCCGACGCCGCCACGCGCGACGCACGCTGCCAGGAGGTCTTCAACATCCAGGTGCAGTCGCTGGTGCAGCGGCTGGAAGCCAGCAACATCCAGAAGGTGGTCATCGGCGTGTCGGGCGGGCTCGACTCGACCCATGCGCTGCTGGTGTGCGCGCAGGCCATGGACCGCCTGGGCCGCCCCCGCACCGACATCCTGGGCTACACGATGCCCGGCTTCGCGACCAGCGACCGCACGCTCAAGCAGGCGCATGCGTTGATGGCGGCCATCGGCTGCCAGGCGAAGGAAATCGACATCCGCCCGAGCTGCCGGCAGATGCTGTCCGATCTGGGCCACCCCTTCGCCGACGGCGTGCCGCAGTACGACATCACCTTCGAGAACGTGCAGGCCGGCGAGCGCACCAGCCACCTGTTCCGCCTGGCCAACCACCACGGCGCGATCGTGGTCGGCACCGGCGACCTCAGCGAGCTGGCGCTGGGCTGGTGCACCTACGGCGTAGGCGACCACATGTCGCACTACAACGTGAACGCCAGCGTGCCCAAGACGCTGATCAAGCACCTGGTCCGCTGGGTGGCCGATGCGGCCATCCTGAGCGACGACGGCAGCGACGTGCTGCGCGCCATCGTGGCGACCGAGGTCAGCCCGGAGCTGGTGCCGTCGGACGATGCCTCGGCCGAGCAACCCGGCCAGCGCACCGAGGACACCATCGGCCCGTACGAGCTGCAGGACTTCCATCTCTACTACATCGTCCGCCACGGCTTCCGGCCGTCGAAGGTGGCCTTCCTCGCCTACACCGCCTGGCGCGACCGCCAGCGGGGCAGCTGGCCCGACGCGCTGCAGGGCGAACGCAACGAATACACCCTCCCCGCCATCGCCGGCCACCTGCGCACCTTCCTCTGGCGTTTCTTCAAGACCAGCCAGTTCAAGCGCTCCTGCGTGCCCAACGGCCCCAAGGTCGGCTCGGGCGGTTCGCTCTCGCCGCGTGGCGACTGGCGGGCACCGAGCGACTCGGAGGCCGAGGTGTGGCTGGCAGAACTCCAGCGCGTC
Organism: Variovorax restrictus; assembly: GCF_051216715.1. Taxonomy (NCBI): domain Bacteria; kingdom Pseudomonadati; phylum Pseudomonadota; class Betaproteobacteria; order Burkholderiales; family Comamonadaceae; genus Variovorax; species Variovorax restrictus. The sequence goes on along the minus strand of NZ_JBPJZH010000001.1, from coordinate 1,912,939 downwards.
CCTGCCCAGGCGTCGCATCCGTTGCGCGGATGACAAGTTCGATGTAGGACGATTTCGCGACTTTCAGGGCCGACGTGCAGCGGTTTCGGCTGGCGAAACCAAACGATGGTAAAAATTACCAAATGTCAACAAAAGCTGCTGTATGAGCGCCCCTCTCCTTTTGCCGCTCGACCAGCAGGTCATCGTGATCACCGGCGCCTCCAGCGGCATCGGCCTGTGCACCGCCCGACTGGCCGCCGCCCGCGGTGCGCGGGTGGTGCTGGTCGCGCGGAGTGGCGACGTGATCTATCAGGCGTCTGCCGAGATCGACGCGGCGGGTGGCCGGTCCATCGCGGTGCCGGCCGATGTCGCCTCCCGTGAGCAGCTCGAAGCCGCTGCGCTCGCCGCCGTCGAGGTGTTCGGGCGCATCGACACCTGGGTCAACAACGCCGGCGTGTCGATCCACGGGCGTCTCGACGCGGTGTCCGAGGATGACAGCCGCCGACTGTTCGCAACCAATTTCTGGGGTGTGGTGAACGGGTCGCTGGTGGCCATGCCGCACCTCGAGAGGCGCGGCGGTGCGCTGATCAACGTGGGCAGTGCGGCCTCCGAGTCGGCGTTGCCCCTGCAAGGCATGTACGCCTGTTCCAAACTGGCGGTACAGAGCTTCACCGACACGCTCCGCGTGGAGGTGCAGGAGATCGACCGAAGCCCGGTAAGCGTCACGCTCATCCAGCCATCGGCCGTGGGAACACCCCATGCCGAACACGCTGCGAAGTACCACGGCATCGACACGCCGCGGGCAGGCGCCCTGCTCGATCCGATCGACGTGGCCGAAGCGATCCTGGCCGCTGCCACCGAGAGCACGCATGCGGTCAAGGTCGGCACGCCGCCGACCACCGCCGAAAGCCTCGCGCATTGGCTCCCCTCGCTGGCCGAACGCGTGGCTGCAGATCGGGCCGCGCGCGCGACGGCCGGAGCACTTCATCACCCGAGCAAGTCCGGCCGCACGCACAGCCACGCGTCGAGCTGACGGTCCGTCGGACCTGCGTCCTCTGTCAGTGCAATGCCAAGGCGCCGGTTGACGTCCTGGCCTGCTGCATGAACGCCGTCAAGGCTTCGATTTCCGGAATTTGAATGTCGCGCCGGCCCTTTTCCTTGAAGCGGATCACGTCACCACGCGCCATGCGCGAGAGGGCACGGCTCACCGTCTCGAGCGTCATGCCCAGGTAGTTGCCGATCTCGGCGCGCGTCATGCGCAGCGTGATCTCGTCGGTGCGCTGGCCGCGCTGCGACACGGCATCGGCCCAGTAGCGCAGGAAGCCGGCCACGCGGGCATCGGCCGGCAAGGTGCACAGCGACGCCATGGAGTCGTGGTCGCGCGCCAGCTCGCGGCTCATGGCCTGGTGCAGCGTGCTCAGCAGCGCCGGGGTGCGAAGGCTGGCTTCGATCAGCGTGTCGTACGGAATTGCCCAGACCTCGCCGGTGTCCATGGCCACGGCGTCGCAGCCGTAGCGCCCGGTGGCGATGCCGTCCAGCCCCAGCCAGTCGCCGCGGAAATGCAGGCCGACCACCTGCTCCCGGCCTTCGTCCGACAGGTTGACCATCTTGAAGAATCCGGCGTTCACGACGTAGAGGCACTGGAAGGGCTGGCCGACCTGGCAGACCACATCGCCGGCATGCACCAGGCGCTTCTGCAGCGGCAGCGCGTCCTGGAGCAGCTGCAGCATCGTGGCGATGCGCTGGGCGGGTTGGTCGGCGGCGGTGCGGTGGGGAAGGTCTGCGTGCATGGTGGGCTCCGGTGCGGGTCGATGGAAGGAGCGTACGAAAGCCGTGCAACACAACCGACAACGAGACCGCCGCGTTGGTAACAGTGATTGACGTTTTATGTCTCAAGCGTGTCCGAAGTCGCCGAAGCGCCGAGGGCGTGCGCTGCGATGACGCCGGCTTGACCGGCGTCAAACCGGTGGCCGCCGTCGTCCGTACGCTCGCAGCCGTGACATCGCATCCACCGTCTCCCGCCCTGCGCGCCCTCGTGCTCGACACGCTGAGCGCTGCGGCGGCGAAAGAACTTCTCGACCTCGCCCGCCACCTCGAGGCGGCATCGATGGCCGGCCATCCGGCCCCGTCGCTGCTTCAAGGCAAAAACCTGGCGGTGATCCAGTCGACGAGCGGCGCCGCCGTCTCGGCGCTGCATGATGCAGCCGCCGACCTCGGCATGCGCGTGGCGCGGGTCAGCCTGGGCGAACCGCCGCCTGCGGTGGTCGAGTGCGCTCGTATCGCCCGCATGCTGGGGCGGATGTACGACGCCATCGACGTTGGAACCGTTGCGCCGGCCGCAGCAGCCCAATTGGCGGCCCACGCCGGCGTGCCGGTCTACCGAGGCCTCGCCGACGGCAGCCATCCGGCGCTGGCGCTCGCCGGGCTTCTCGCACCGCCAGATGCCGGCAAGCCACAAGACGCCAACGACGCCGACAACCAGCGGTTCATCCTGCAGGCGCTGCTGCTCACCACCATCGGCTAGGGCCGGACCGGCGCTCAGCGCGCCGCGCGACACCGGCTGACGCGGGCGTCGGTCGCCACCTACCTTCGGAAGTGAAGTTTTCACATTCAATGGCGCGCCGCTGATGCGGAACGGGTCGCACGGTGCGCCTCGCCGTAGCGGAGAAGGATTGCCTGCATGCGCCCCCACGACGACAAGAACGACGAGACTGCCCCCATGGCGCCACACGACGCGCCCGGTTCCCCCCGCTTGCCCGGCACCACGCGTCGTTCGCTGATGCGCAGTGCCGTTCTGTTCGCGATGTTCTCGGGCTCAGGCATCGGCCTCACGGCCTGCGGGGGTGGGGGTGGGGACAGTGGTGGTGACGGTGGCGGTGGCGGCAACGGCAGCCCACCCGAGAGCAGCGGTTCGGCGTTCGCGCACGGTGTGGCAAGCGGCGACCCCCTGTCCGACCGCGTGATCCTCTGGACCCGCGTGAGCGTCGCGGCACCGGGCACGCTGAACGTGGTCTGGGAGGTGTCGAGCGACGAAGCGTTCGGCATCGTCGTGGCGCGGGGCACCACCAGCACCGGTCCGGAGCGCGACTACACCGTCAAGGTCGACGCCATGGGCCTGCAGCCCGCCAGCACGTATTTCTACCGCTTCTTCATCGGCGAGGATGTCTCCGCCGTCGGGCGCACCAAGACCCTGCCGGTCGGCGGCGTGTCGCAGGCCAAGTTGGCGGTCGTGTCCTGCGCCAATTACCCGAGCGGCTACTTCAACGTCTATGCGGAGATCGCCCGCCGCACCGACATCGACGTGGTGCTTCACCTGGGCGACTACATCTACGAGTACGGCCGGCTGGGCTACGCGTCGCAACTGGCGATCGCGATCGATCGCGTGTCCAAGCCCGATCACGAAATCCTCACGCTCGAGGACTACCGCCAGCGCCATGCGCAATACCGCACGGACGGCGACCTGCGCGCCATGCACGCACGGGTGCCGATGATCGCGGTGTGGGACGACCACGACCTGGCCGACAACGCCTGGTCCGGCGGCGCTGGCAACCACGACGACGCCACCGAAGGCAGCTTCGTGGCCCGCCGCGCCGCGGCCGTCCAGGCCTACCACGAGTGGCTCCCGACACGACTGCCCGACCCCGCCACCCCGCTGAAGATCTATCGCTCCTTCGACATCGGCACGCTCGCCTCGCTGCACATGCTCGACACCCGCCTAGTCGGCCGCGAGGAGCAGCTCTCGCTCGACCAGTACCTGGCCGGGAAAGCCGCTTCGCCGGCGCGGCAGTTGCTGGGCCAGCCGCAGCTCGACTGGCTGTCGGCGCGCATGGCCGCGTCAGCAGGCACTTGGCAGGTTCTTGGCCAGCAGGTTCTGATGATGCGCATGGCGGTCCCGCTGAGCGTCGCGACCGCCATCACCGTGGAGACGCTGACGGCGTACGTGGTGGCGCAGTCGACGCCCGAAGCCGCGCGCAGCGACAGCCAGCGTGCACTGCTCGCGCAGCAGAAGGCGCCCTACAACATGGACGCATGGGACGGCTACCCGGCGGCGCGCGACGCAGTACTCGCCGCGGCGCGCAACCAGGGCAAGAACCTGATCTCGCTGGCCGGCGACACGCACAACGCGTGGGCCGGCAACCTGACCGATGCCTCCGGGCAGCGCGTCGGCGTGGAATTCGCCACCGCCTCGGTGTCGTCACCGGGCTTCGAACGCGCCCTGCCCCTGATCGCCAACGACCTGCTGTCCGATGCGTTCAAGCGCATGGTGGATGACCTGCGCTATGCGGAGACGGCGCATCGCGGCTACGCGGTGCTGACCCTGACACCGGCCGAGGCACGCTGCGAGTACGTCGAAGTGAGCACCGTGCTCAGTCGCGATTACACGGTGAAGACCGCCGCCACGCTGCGGGCCCTGCCAGGGCCCGGCAACCTGCAGGTGCTCACGGCCTGAGCGGACCGCGACCTTCAATCCACCCGGACCGTGAACAGCACGGTGCCCGATCCCGCGGGTGACAGCACACCCGTGAAATGCCAGCCCAGCGCACCCGTGCCGCCGACCGCCTGTGCCGTCGCACACGCCACCGTCGGCGCGGGCAGCGGGTTCGCCGGCGTCGTCTTCTGGCAGGCGGTCAGCGTGGCCGGCGTGCTACCGGCCTGCGCGCCGACGAAGCTGGTGTAGCTGGGCGTCGTGTCGTTCACGCTCAGCGTGCCGATGGGCGACACGCCGTTGTTCGTGTAGGTGATGCGGTACTCCAGCGTCTCGCCCGACTTCGCCTGGTTGTTGATGCCGAAGGCGCCGCCCTGCGTGACGTTGCGCACCTCCTTCTTCAGCTCGAGCACGCTGTCGGAGACGGTCGTGATGTCGTGCACCGTGTAGCTCGCGCCGAGCGCCGGGCCAGCGTTGCTGAAGTCGAAGCTGGCCTCCACGGTGGCGTTGTTGCTGTGGCCGTTCATGGCCGTGGCCGGCACGAATTCCTGCATCACCAGGCAGACGCTCTGCCCGGCCACGACCGTCACGGGCGCCGACGGCGGGTACAGCAGCGCAGCGCCCGCCTGCAGCGCCCCGGTGCACCCGACGTCGGCGAAGATCTTGCCGCTCCAGCCGGCCAGCGCCGGGGTGGCGACCTCGCCGGGAATGCCGAAGCGCACCACACCACCCGTCTGCGCCTTGAAGGTGTGGGGGTAGCTCACGGTGCTGCCCGGCAGGCCGGTCTTGGCACCGTCGGCGGCGAGGGTGTTCGGCGCCACGTCGCCGAAGTCGAGGCTCGCCGGACCGGCGCCGTTCCACGCGAAGGCGATGCGGTCGGGCGTGCCCGTGCGGGTGTAGGTGTACGCGGTGCCCGCCACCGTCGTCGTCGTGCCTGACGGCAGGGCCGTGCCGCCCGCCGACGCCCCGGTCGAGGTCCAGGCCGATGGCGTCGCGGGGTTCGTCTCTTCCACGCAGAGCGGGGCCCCCGCCACGGTGGCGAAGGGCACGGCCAGCGTGTAGCGGCCGGCGCCGTCGGTCACGGCGCTGGCGAACACCGTGGCCGCACAGTTGGTCAGTCGCACGGTGACGCCCGCGATGCCGGCTTCGCTCCCGTTGATCAGGCCGTCGTTCGCGGTGCCGGCGCCCACCCCGTTGTCGTTGAAGACCCGCCCGCCGACGCTGAAGCCGAAGCTGTTGGTGAAGGTGCAGGTGATGGCGGCGCCGGCCACCATGTTCGCCGCCGGGATGGTCAGCTGGTTGCCGACCAGGGTGCCGAAGGCGATGGTCGGCGTGGCGCTGGCGGCGTCAACGCAGCTGGCGCTCACCGGGTTGGCCGGCCAGCCGGCCGGCACCGATTCCTTGATAGAGGCCGCCAGCCCGGCGGTGCCCACCAGCGTCGTGCTGCCGCTGGCCGTGCCCGCCCCCACCACCGTGATCGTGTCCGTCGGGGCCGACAGACCGCTCAGCGCGAAGCCGAACACGTTGCTGCCCGTTCCGCCCACGGTGGTCTTGACGATCTGCACCTTGGGGTACGGCGGCGTGTAGGTGTTGGTGAAGGTGCAGACGATGTTGCTGCCCGCGGCCGTGGCAGCGGCATCCAGCACCACCTTGCGGTTCGGCAGGTCCGGCGTGGCGGTGCCGCCCGCGCCCAGCCCGGTGCAGCCGACGGCCGTCAACGCGTAGTTGGCGGGCAGCGGGTCTTCGGTGAGGGTCGTCGCCACACCCGGCACCGTCAGCGTCTGCACGGCACCGGCCACGGCCGTGCCCGCGGTCACGGTGGTGAGGCTCTGGGCCGACAGACCGTTGTCGCCGGTGAAGCCGAAGCTGCCGACGGCGCCGAGCGACACCTTGCGCGTCGTCACCGTCGCCGATGCCGTGTTGGTGAACAGGCATTGCAGCGCCTTGCCGAACTGCATACTGGCCGCGGGAATGGTGTAGGTCCGCGCGGCGGCGCCAGAGCCCAGGCCGCCGACGACCACACCGGCATCGGTACAGCTCGCGCTCGCGAGGTTCCAGCCCGGCGTGACCGCCTCGGTCAGCGTGACGGCCGTGCCGACGGCACTGGCTGTGAAGCTCTGCAGGCCCGCCGTGGCCGTGTTCCCGTCGACTTGCACCGGCGTGCCGGCCACGACCGTGGTGGCCGTACCGGTCGCCTGCGTGGTGTTGGTCAGCGCGAAGTTGAAGGTGCCCCCTGCGCCACCGAGGGTGGTCTTCGACAGCGTCACCGTCGGTGGCGCACACACGGCCGTGGTCGTGGTCTGTGCGAGAAAACCTTCGGCGCCGGGACCGCTCTTGACGTGGACCACCACGGTGTTGGTGCCGGCCTGCCAGTTGCTCGCCAACGTCGCACTCGCACCGGCACCGGCCACGAAGCCGACGTGGTAATACGGGTTGCCACCGCCTTGCGGGACTCCGGGCACCGTCTGCAGGACACCGTTGACGAAGACCTCGGCCACCGAGTTGTCGGAGTAGAAGTCCAGCTTCAGCGAGAAGCTCGACGGTGTGACCGAAGGCGCGAGGTTGAAGGTGAAGCGGTGGTACACGTCGACATCGACGGTGTGCCCCGACGCAGGGTAGTTCGAGATCCAGTTGGCGTTGCCGAAGGGCGAGTTGATCCAGGCCCCGGGCGCCTGGTTGCCGACGTAGGACCGCTGCCAACTGGGCACGCTGCCCGGCCCGCCCGTGGGCGTGCCTTCGCCGGACTCCCACACCGTGTCGCGCCCCGAGGTGAGCGGGCCGCTCGGGCCATAGCCGGTGTTGAAGACCGCGGCATTGGTGGTGCACATGATCGTCGGCGGAATCGGCGGCGGCACGATGGTCGAACCGGTGTTGGTGAAGGTACAGACCAGGGCGCTGCCCGGCGCCGTCGCGGCCGCATTGAGGCTGAGCACGCGGCCGCTGAGGGTGGCGGTCCCGCCGGCCCCCATGCCGGTGCACGACGCCGACGTGAGGGTGAAGCCGGCCGGCGGCACGGCCTCGGTGATCGTCATGGCGATGTTCGGCGCCGTGAGGGTCTGCGTCGGACCGCTGGCGGGCGTGCCCGCAACGCCTGTCGTGATGCTCTGTGCCACCACGCCGTTGCTGCCGGAAAAGTCGAACGTGCCGATCGCGTTGAGCGAGATCTTGCGGATGGTCAGCGTCGGAAGAGCACCGAACTTGTAGGGCTGCGGGCTGGGCAGGTAGCTGTTGCCCGACGCCGTGAAAGTGCCGGCCAGGGCGCTGCCGCCGAGCGTCACCGGCGTGCTGCCGTACACCGCAGCGATTGTGCTGGTCGCCGTCACCTGGCAGGTGCTGGCCGCGGTGGTGGTGCAACTCCCTGCCGCGCCGACGGCGCCGCCGTTGAACGCCACGTTGGGTGTCGCGCCGAAGCTGACGACAACGCCCGCGCCCGCCGGGTTGCCGCCGGCATCGCGGATGAAGACCTGCAGCACGTCCTGCGCCACGCCGTTGGCCAGCGCGTTGTCGGTCACGATGCGCAGGCCCGACTGCGCGGCGCTCGGCGCCCCGAGCACGAAGGTGTAGGTCACCGGGGTCGCATGGAAGGCGTCTCCGCCGGCGGTGAAGGCCCCGGTGACGGTGCCCGCCGCGATGCTCACCGCGCTGCTCTTGAGGCCGACCAGCGAGCTGGTTGCCGTGACCTGGCACCGGCCCGATGCACCGGTGGTGCAGGTGCCGGCCGCGCCCACGGCCCCGCCGTTGAAGGCCACGTTGGCCGCGGCCGCGAAGGTCACGACCGCCCCGGCGACCGGGTTCTGCGCCGCGTCGCGCACGATCGCCTCGAGCACGTCCTGCGCCGTGCCGTTGGCCAGCTGGTTGTCGGTGACGGTGCGCACGCCCGACTGCAGCAAGGCCCCGGCACCCGCCACGATGGTGGTCGACGCGTTGGCGCAGCTCACGACCGCATCCGACACGCACGCAGCGCCCGGCGCCGTGGCAGGGGTGCCGCTGCCGGCGACATGGGTGTTGGCGTGGTTGGTCAGCACCGTCCCGGCCGACGCCAGCGCCGCGGTGCTCGGCGCCGTGGTGTTGAGCGTGAAGGACCGCGTGCCGCCGACCGGGATGCCGCCGGTGATGCTCATCGTGCAGCTCAGCAGCGCGCCCGGCGCGCTAGGCAGGGTGCCGCACGCCACGGCCGTGACACCCGCACCGAGCCCGACCGAGGTCGCGACCACACCGGGCGGCAGTTGCTCGCGCACCACCACCGAGGTGCCGGTCGCGATGGCGCCGCTGTTGACCAGGCTCAGACCGTAGGCCAGCGCAGCGCCGGGAGCGACGGTGCCCGGAGCGCTTTTGGCCAGCGCGAGGATCGGCGTTGCGGTGTTGGTGAAGGTGCAGGTGATCACCGCGCCCGCGCGCATGACGCTGCCCGGCAGCGTGGCGACGTTGCCCGCCAAGGTGGCCAGATTGGTGGTGATGTTGCCGCTGGTGGCCGTGGCCGAGTCCAGGCAACTCACCGCCGCCGGGTTGGCCGGCCAGCCGGCCGGCACGCTCGACTCCGCGAGCGTCGCGTCGCTGCCGACCGTGCCGGTGTGCACCACGGCCGACGAGACCGAGGTCGCACCGGTCAGGGTGACGCTGTCGGCGGGGTTCGTCACGCCCGACAACGCGAAGCCGAAGGTGTTGCTGCCACTGCCGTTGGTGGTCGTCTTGCGGACCGTCACGCGCGGTTGCGCCAGCACCGGGGTGACCACCGTGCTCGTGCAGTTGCCGGTGCCCACACACAGCGGATCACCGCCGCCGTTGGCCGTGGCGGTATTGCTCACGCTCGGCACCGCCGTGGCGAGCGGCGTCACCGGAATGACGAAGGACGTACTGCCGGTCGTGGCCGCAAGCCCGGCCGGGACCGTGCAGCTCACGACCTGGCCTGTGGCGCTGCAGCCCGCGGGCATCGCGCCCAGCGTCAGCGTCGCCGGCACGCTGTCGGTCACGGTTGTCGCGGCCTGCGTGGCGAACACGCCGGTGTTGGTGAGCGTCAGCGTGTAGCTGGCCGGCACGCCGACGATGAAGTTCGGCGTGCTGCTCGTCTTGACGAGCTTGAGCGAGGAAACCGCCGTGTTGGTGAAGGTACAGGCGATGTCGCTGCCCACCGCCGTGGCAGCGGCGTCGAGCGTCACGGTGCGGGTCGCCAGGTTGGGCGTGGCACTGCCACCGGCGCCCAGCCCGGTGCAGGCCACGCCGGTGAGCACGAAGCCCGCGGGCGGCGCGCTTTCGACCACGTTGGTCGCGGTGGCCGCAGCGGAGAGGATCTGCGTGACACCCGTCGCGGGCGTGCCGCTGGCGACGGTGGAAACGTTGTGCGCGGCGATGCCATTGGTCCCGGAGAAGGCGAAGGTGCCCGTGCCACCGATCGACACCTTGCTGACCGTGACGGTCGGCAGTTTGGCGTTCGTGAACGTACAGACGATGTTGCTGCCCGTGGCCGTGGCGGCGGCGTCGAGCGACACACTGCCCCCCCCGGTGCCCGTGCCGGGGATGGTCGGCGTCGCCGTGCCGCCGGTGCCCAGCCCCGTACAGGCGATGCCCGTCAGCCGCCAGCCGGCCGGCGGCGCCGCTTCGGTGACGGTGGTGGCCGCGCCGATCGTCGTGAGACTCTGCTGATCGCCGCTCACCGCCACGCCGGGCGTCGCCGTGGTGACGGCGTGGCCGACGACCCCGTTGGTGCCCGTGAAGTTGAAGGTCCCGACACCACCGTTGGACACCTTGCGCACGGTCACCGCCAAACGGGTGTTCGTGAACGTGCACGCAATGGTGGCGCCGTAGCCGGTGGCTGCGGCATTGAAGGTCACACGCCGCGTGGCGAGGGCGTAGGTGGCGGTGCCGCCGGCGCTCATGCCGGTACAGCTGATGTCGGTCAGCACGAAGCCCGCCGGCGGCGCGCCCTGCTGCAGGATCGTCGACGTGCCGACGGTGGTCAGCATGCTGGGGGCGGCCGTCACACCGACACCGGGCGTCGTCGTCACCAACGACGCCGGCAGCGGTGCGGCGCCATTGCTCGACGTGAAGGCGAAGGTGCCGACACCGCCGTTGGAGACCACGGTGGTCTGCACGCTCGGGGGCAGGGCCGGTGGCGCCTGGTAGGCCACCACCAGCGTGGCCGTCTCCAGCGCGTTGACGCCGTCGTCGTTGAACGGGTCCGCGTCGTTGGGCACGGTGCACACGTGCGCGTTGCCGCCCGTCGCGGGCTGGACGCAGACCTTCGCGCCGTTCAGCACCGGATAGCTGCCCACCGCCACGCCAGCCAGCGGGGTGACCGGAATGACGAAGTCCACCTGCCCGCCGTCGGTCAGGCCGGGACCGCTGGACGCCGCCAGCGGGGTCGGGTTGATCTGGCAGGTCACCACCACCGGCGAGCCCGCCTTGGCGCAGTTCGCCGGCAGCGTGCCGGCGTCCCAGCCCGTCGGCAGGGTCAGCACGGCGGTCGCGTTGTTGGTGCCGTCCGTGGCCGCGGAGCCGAAGTTCTTGGCCGTCAGGGTGACGTTCTGGTACTGGCCGTAGGCAGTCCACGCCGACGCCGGGTTGGTCACGCGCACCTGCAGATCGGGCCGCCCGGTGATGATGTTCGTGCAGGTGTAGTCCTCGTACAGACCGAGCGTGTGCGCCGTGGCGCAGGTGCCGGTGCGCGAGTACGCGAGCGTGCTGGTGCCCGCAGGCGGCGTCAGGCCGCCGCTGTAGGCCGCGCCCGAGTAGACATAGCGCTCGTAGGTCTGCTGGTAGCGCAGCGTGTTGTTGTTGGCCAGCGAAGGGTGGAAGAGGTTGCCCGCTGCCGATGGCCGCCAGGTGGTGGTCTGGGTGCTGTCGCCCGTGGCCTGGTTCCAGGCGTAGTTGACGAAGCTGATCGTCTGCGAGACGCGGGCGTTGGGGAAGTTGCTCGACGACCCGAAGAAGCCATCGATCAGCGCACCGCCACCGGTGTCGTAGATGCCGTTGCAGGTCCGCGTCGGCGACTCGGCGCACGCCTCGATGTTGCCCGACAGCGGGCCCGGCGGCGGGGTCGCCGCATCGGTGGCCGACCCGAGCACCACCACCGCGCCGCCCAGGCTCAGGTTCAGGTTGAACCAGTCCCCCGTGATCACCGCGATGGGCCGGCAGGCGTAGTAGATGTAGGTGGGGTAATAGCCCGCCGACGCCCCGTTGAAGTAGCGGTAGGCGCCACCGACACGCGACACCATTTGGCCGGCCGGGCAATTGAACGGGCCCGACGTCGTGTGGCTGGCATCGGTCGGCCGCCCGATGAACCCGCTGGACGCGATGCCGCCGAACGCGAGGGTGGCGGCACCCGCCCCCTCCGTCACCGTGAGCGAGGCGCACTGCACGTCGTAGGCCGTCATTGCGCCGACGTAGTTGCCCGACGGATGTTCGCGCATGCCCATGCCGACGGGAAAGCCCGACGGAACGCCGGCGGAAGAGCAGCCGGTGGGGCTGCCGATGCCCGCGTTGGTGCCGATCAGGATGCCGGTGCTCACCGGCGTCGCGGGCAGCAGGACCTGCTGCGCGTGCGCGGCGAAGGGCCCTGCGAAACAGCACGCCGCCAGGAGCAGGCGTCGTGCAGCCTCACGAATCGCGAGGGAAACCGGAATGCTGAGTCGTTGCATGTTGTTGTGCTTGCGCGGTTGAATGTTTTGCCGAGGTCTGCCGTGGCCCTTCACCTCAGGTCGCGCCCGCTGACGTCGCTCGCGACCCGGCGGTTCTTGGCGTGGCCATCCGCGGTCGCGCTGGTGGCCGCCGGTTCGCGTTCGCCGAGGCCCTCGGCAGGGGCGAACGCAGCCTCCGGCTGTTGCGCCGTACCCCGCACCGCACCGGCCGGCGCGAAGCCCAGCCCGGTTTCGTCGAACTTGAAGCGCAGGCGGATGTAGGCGCCCTTGCTGGTGTATTCGTTGGCCGTGAGGTCGCGGTCGCGCAGGCCTACGACGTTGTAGCCGGCCGACACCCACAGGTCTTTCATCACCTGGTAGCCCAGCTCGATGCCCGCCGTCTTCTGCAGCGCGCCGCCCTTGCCGTAGAGCAGGCCGGCCTGCAGGCCGACGTCCCAGTCGCGGTTCAGGTCCTGCGTGTAGCGGCCCTGCAGCAGGTGCGCCCAGTAGCGGCTGGCGAGTTCGCCGTCGTCGGCGCGCGACACCTTGGCGGCGTAGCGCGCGGTGATCACGCGACCACGCTCGGGGTTGAAATTGAGGTGCGCCGAGACGATGTCGGCGCTGGTGGTGCCGGGCAGCGACGCGTTGCCGTAGTCGGCACCGAACACGCTGCCGGACGACAGCGCGCCCGCCGTGTTGCCCGCGCCGACGATGCGTTCCGACCGGTGCTCGTAGCGGGCCAGCGCGTTCCAGCGGTCGGTGTCGACCGGGCGGTAGGCCACGCCGACCTGGTGGCGCTGCAGGTGCCGCTCGTTACCGGCATTGCTGCCCTGCCCTTCGCTGTCGCTCACTACGCTGCGCGCCAGCAGGCTCCACGATGGGTCGATCTTGTAGCCGACGCCCGCGCTGAAGAGCCGCGTGTCGGCGTCGTCGCCCTTGCGGCCTTCGACGATGCCGCTGGCCTTGAGCCGGTCGTCGAGGTACTCGAGGCCGCCCGTGATGGCGGTCGACTGGCCCAGCCCGTTCGCATAGCCGTTGCCGCTGTTGGCGCGGTTGTCGTAGCCGCCCATCTGGCGCGTGTGCTCGAGGCCGCCGGTCAGCCGCACGCGGTCGCTGAGCTTCACGGTGTTGCGCACACCGGTGGCCGCCTGCGCGGCACGGCCGTCGATCGTGTCGGCCAGGCGGTACTCGTTGTACACGCGACCGCCTTCCATGTAGCTGCTCTCGATGCCCAGCACGCCGACGTTGTTCGACTGCGCGGCGTCCAGCACCTGCAGACCCGAGACCAGCTCGTAGCGCCCGTATACGCGCGTCTTGTCGCTCACCGCGACGTTGCCGCCGATGGCCAGCGCATGCCGGTCGGATGCGCGTACGTCCTGCTCGCCTTCGACGAAGACCTGCGCCTGCGGCAAGCCGGGCACGGGCGCCGACAGGCGCGCGCGCACCGTCGTCAGGCTCTCACTCTCGGCGTTGGCCGTGGCGGCCGCCCCCAGCGCGGTGACGTTGTTGGCGTTCACACTGCTGCCGAGTTGGCCGTTGTAGGTCGAGATCTGGCCGTAGTCGAAGCCCGCGCTGGTGCCCATGCCGGTGTTGCTCTGGCCATGGCGCACGCCGACCTCGCCCACCAGCCCGGCGCCGAGCTTCTTCTGGAGGCTCAGGGTGGCGCTCTGGCGGTCGCCGTCGAGCAGCGCGTCCTGGCTGTAGAGCAGCTCGCCGCGCAGCGCGGTGCTCGGGTCGACCTTGTATTCGGCGCGGGTGGCGGCCTCGGTGCGGCCGGCCGAGAAGCTGGCGCCGGGGTTGTCGAAGCCTTCGCTGGTCTTGCTGGCGAGCGCCACCACGGCGAGCTGCTCGGTCTGGTGGCGCAGCTCGGCCCGCGCGCCATGGCCACGGCCCTTTTCGTCGGATTCGGTGCGCACCACTTCGGCGGCCACGGTGGTGTTGTCGCCCAGGCGCGCCACGGCCGTCAGCGCGCCGAGCTTGCGGCGGTTCTCAGGGTTCTCGTCGGTGCTGGCCACCACGCCCAGCTGCAGCCGCTCGCCGACCTTGACCTGCACATCGGTGCCGGCCACGGTGAACTTCGGCCCGCCGCTGTCGACCTCGTAGGTGATGCGGATCGACTGCGGGTTCAGGTTGGCATCGACCGAGGCGATGGCATGGGTGAAGAGCAGGCGGCGCGTGAACGGCTCGATCGTGTAGTCGACATAGCGCGCCACCGCCGTGCGCTGCAACACGAGGTTCGGCTGGCCACGGTCGCGCACCACGATCTCGACCTGCTCGCTGTTCTCGACGAACTCGCCGCCGGCCGCGCTCAGGTAGTACGGGCCCGAGGTGCCGACCGCGCGGAACTCCTCGACCTGCTGCGTCTGCGCGGTGCGCGAGGCATAGGTGGTGGTGCGCACGTTGGCGTCTTCGTAGACATGCTTCAAGCCGGTGAGCGACCGGTTGCTCTGGCTCAGGTTGCGCACCTCGGTGCTGCTGCTGGTGGTGAAGTCGCCGTACAACAGGTAGGAGCGGTTCTTGTCGATGCGCACATACAGCTTCTGCGTGCTCTGCGCGTCGAAGCCCTTGACCGACGAATCGCCGTAGACCGGGTAGAACTCGTCGGGTCGGATGTCGCGGAACAGCCGGTCGTCGCGCGCCTTGTCGGAATCGTAGGCCGCGGTCAAGAGGTACTCGCCCTTGACCGTGCCCTTCAGGAAGAACGCGGCGCGGCCGGCGGCGCGACGGTTGTCGTGGCTGTCGGTCAAGCCGGTGAGCTCGCTTTCGAAGGCCGCGCCCGCAGGCAACGCGCCGAGCGGCACACCGCCGCGCTTGGTGAAGTCGAGCACGCCTTCGACGATGCCGACGGCCAGCATCGGGCGCATCTCGGGCAAGAGCGCGAGGCGCACTTCCTTCACGAAGGTGCCGGCGCTCACGCGGATGCGCACGTCACCCGGCTCGCCCGGTGGCAGCAGGCGGAACTCGGCCGCACCACCATCCATGAAGACCTGCGTGCCGGGCTCGGACGGGTTCAGGTCCTCGTCGAGCCAGCGGCCACGGTCGGCCTCGAGCGTGAGCTGCGTGCGCGCGGTGACCGGCACGCCGGCAGCATCGGTCAGCCGCACCTTGACCACCACTGGCGTGCGCAGGTCGGCGCGCGCCACCTTGGGCAGCGCGATGTCGATGGCGCCGAGCTTGTCGGGCGCGACCACCGTGATCTGCTGCGCGCCGCCGCGCACGTTGCCGAAGTCGTCGACGGCTTCGAGCGTGAGGCGGTTGCGGCCCGGCTGCAGCGCCACGCCGATGTATTCCCACGCGCCGATGGCCTTCGACGGCAGCTGGGTCTTCTTGCCGACGCGGCGCTCGTCCAGCGCCTGGCCGTCGACCGACAGCCGCAGCGCCACGCCCGATGCGCCCTTGACCCGCACGTTGATCGACTGGGCGGGCACCGTGTCGCCGTCCTTCAGGTCGATGAAGCCGAGCGTGTTGTCGGCCAGTTGCGGCAGCAGCGCCTCGAGCTCGATCGGGCTGGGTGCGGCCTGCGGCAGCAGCGGTGTGCTGCGCGGCGCGAGCGCGGACTGCGCCGTGGTCGGCAGGCCGTTGAGCGCGGCGAACAGGCTGCCCGCCGGCGCAGAGGGCGCGCCCGGTGATGCGGCACTGCTGCCCAGCGTGCCGCTCAAGCTGCCGGCGGCGGCACCGACGAAGCTGCTGGCGTTGGCCGCCGCCTGGGGCATGGCGATCAGCGGGGCCGAGGTGGTGGTCGTGCTGCCGATGCTCCCGCCAGCGAGCGCCTGGCCGCTGGCCGGCTGGGCCACCGAGCGGTTCACCGCGACGATGGTGTTCTGCGGGTCGAGGCGCAAGCGCACCTGGGCTTCGGCCTCGGTGTCGGGCAGGGCCGCGATGGCCGCACGGCGCGCCGCCACATCGGCCGCCACGGCGGGGTCGTCGCAGTTCGTGACGATGAAGTTGGCCTTGTGGAACTCGCCCTTCTTCAGATCGACGAAGCGGCTCTCGGGGCTGCCCGCGTTGCGGTTGTCGAGCACCTCCACCCGCGCGCCCACCGGCAGCGTGGTGGGGTCGACGCGCATGACGTGCGTGATCGGCTTGAGGCCGTAGAGGCTCCACTTGCCTTCGATGTCGGTGATGGCGTGGGTGCCGTCTTCCATGTAGAGGCGCACGCCCGGGATGCCGATTTCATCGACGCCGTCCTGCCGCCCGTCGCGCTTGCAGTCCATGTAGACCTTGCCGAACAGGAAGGCCTCGTCGGAAAACACGCCGCCGCTGACGCGCACCGTCCAGTTCGCGAGGTTCGACTGCAGCGGCCCCGCGTTGGCACGCGCGCGGTTCACGGCGTCGCCGCTGGTGGGCGCGCCGACGCCGATGCGCAGGCGGTAGCGCACCATGGCCGACTGGTCGACGCCAAGCGTCAGCGTCGGGTAGCTGAAGACCAGCTTCGGCCCGGCGCCACCCGCGGGGTTGCCGCTGGCCGCGCCGTTGAGCCGCGCGCTGTTGGCCACGTACGCGAAGCCCGGCGGCAGCTGGTCGTCGAAGCTGATGCCGGTGATCGGCATGCCGGTCTTGTTGGTCAAGGTCAGGGCGTAGTCGACGAAGTCGCCGAACTCGGCCTGCCGCTTGCTGCCGTCCTTGCGCAGCACCAGGCCGAGGATGTTGCCCGGGTCTAGCGGAATGTGGTTGTGCGTCACGTCGCAGGCGGCACCCGCGGCATCGAAGCCCGCGTTGACACGGAAGTAGTGCGTCGTCGGGTCGGCGCCCTGCGGCGGCACGGCGTTGGGCGCGATCGCACTGCAGCCCGCGAAGGTGCCGGGCGTGACCGGGATGAGCTGCGACGGGAACACGTAGCCGCTGCCCGCCGGAGGCACCACGCCGAGCGTGTAGGTGCACAGGCCCGTGACCGGCGGCGACTGCAAGTAGAACTGGTAGCTGCCGTCGGCGCCCGTGGTCATCGAAAGGCTGCCGTTGGCGTTCACCGTGTAGGCCCCCGACGTGGCGCCGTAGATGTCGGCGGCGGTCAGCGGTGTGACCGGCCCCGCGCTGCAGGCCGTGCGCGTGAGCGTGACCACCGCGCCCGCCACCGGCGCGCGCGTGACGGCGTTGTAGACCGTGCCTTGCGGGTCGGCCAGCAGCGACTGCACGCTGCTGGCGCTGGCCGCGACCAGCATGGCCGGCGTGAGGTTGATGGTGTTCTGCTCGAAGGCCGCGGCCCAGGCCTTGTTGGTGACGGCCAGCCGGGTGCCGACGGCGGCAGGCTTCTCGGTGACGCGCACGCTGAAGCGGATCTCCTCGCTCTGGCCGGGCGCGAGCGCCCGGCTGCCGTCGGTGAGGCTGAGCACGGCTTCGGTCGGCAGGTCGAAGGCGTCGGCGCTCGCCAGGGCGCCGCGGTTGCAGGACGCCCGCCCGGTGAAGCTGCCGGCCGGCTTGAGCAGGCCACTGCGCACCGTGGGGGCGGCCGAGAGCTCCCACGACGCGACCTGGCCGTCGGCCTTGTCCATGTCGAAGGTGCAGTTGAGGTTGTCGATCACACGCACGTTCGGCGCCACGCCCGCACCGGTGTTGCTCACCAGCAGCCGGTAGTCGATCTCGTAGACGCCCGGCCCCACCCGCCGCGGCAGCGAGGCGCTCTTGACCAGCGTGAGCGCCGGCAGCTGCAGCGACACCGGCGTGGGCGCGGTGTTGTTGGCGGGGTTGCCGTCGCCGTCCGGGTCGGGGTCGGCGCCGTCGACCGAATCGTCGAAGGCCACAGCCGCGCCGTCGGGCGTGAGCGCGCCCTGCGCCCGCACGCTGTTGTAGAGCGTGCCGGTGCGGCCCGCGAGGTTGACGCGCACATCGAACTGCACCGTGAGCTGCGCGCCCACCGGCAGCACCGCGCCGGGCGCGAGCAGGTTGCGCGCCGACGCCGTGCCGGTGAAGCCGCTGTTGACCACGGCCACCGTGCCGCTCGCGCCGTTGCCCTGGTCGCTCGCGATGTGCAGCGAACCGCCCACCACCGTGTACTGGTTGGCGCCCGGCACCGCGGCCGGGGTGTAGCTGCCGAACTGCGTCGCGCCCGCGCCTTCGAGCAGGTCGGCCGCCTGCACGCCGTAGAGCCACACCGCGCCGTAGTTGCGCACGTTCACGCTGAAGCGCACGGTGGCCGTGCCGTCGAGTTGGCCGTCGGCACCGCGGTTGACCTTGGGCGCCGACGCCGACTTGGCCACGCCGATGCGGCTCTGGGTCGTGCTGATGACGACGGTGTTCGAGGACGACACCGCCGGCCCCGTGCCGTCGCCGTAGTAGCTCTGCGCGGTGTTGCGGATGTCGCCGCTCTGGTCGGCCTTGACCTGCACCGCGAACTGCATCGCGATCGAGGCGTTGCGCACCACGGCCGTCGGCACGCCGATGGCGACTTCGACGGCCGCCGCGTCGTCGGTCGTGCGGTAGCTGAAGGGCGCATCGCCCGGCAGGCGGAACAGGCGCACCGCGCCGGCGGCCGTGCTCTGCAGCGTGCCCACCAGGTACTGCGTGCCGGCCGGCACGGCGTCGCGCACCAGCACCAGGGCGGTCGGCACGCCGTTCACCAGCACCGGCGTGCCCGCGGGCGCGGCCGTGTTGCCCGGCACCGCATCGCGCGCGCCGATGTTGGTGCCGGTCACGGCGAAGTCGATGCGCGTCTGGCCCGGCACCACATGGCCCGGGTAGCTCGCCGACTTCACGATGGCGATGACGGCCACGTCACCGACCGTGACGGTGTCGCGGTTGCTCGCCTGACGGTTCTGCAGCGCGGTGGTCGCACCGAGCGCGACGCAGGCGCTGCCGGTGGCGGTCGCCGGGATGGTGCCCTGCACCAGCAGCGACGCGGTCTCGCCCGGCTGCAGCGCCAGCGCACCGGCGGTGCCCAGCGGCAGCACCGGGTCGGCGGCATCGACCACGCCGTTGTTGTTGAGGTCGCGCACCAGACGCAGCGCCGACAGGTCGAGCGTGTCGGACGCGCAGCCGCTGCCGTCGTTCGCGAAGGCAAAGGTGTAGGTCGACGGCACGTTGCCGGTGTTGGTCAGCAGGTGGTTGAGCGTGACCACCGTGGCCGGCGGCCGGTTGACCGACTGGTCTTGCGTGAGCACCAGCGCCTCGACCGGCAGCACGTTGGCGACGACGCCGTTCGAATTCGCGGTCTCGGTCTGCGTGAAGCCGGCGGGCACGTAGGTGGCCTTCGCCACGTTGCGGATGACGGTGCCGCCCGGTGCCGGCGCAGCCATGGCCGGGCCCATGCCGAACAGCGCCGCCAGGCCGAGCACCAGCACGGCGCCGATGCGATGACGCCATGGCAGCTTGCGCAGGCGCACGCACGGGCTCGTTGAGTCTGAATGAGATTGCACGCCGAGAACCTTCCGTCGACCCTCCCCCCGGAGTGCCGTGAACACAGGGACTTTTTTCCGCTGGCGTCGGGCCGGTGACACGACCGGACGCCAATGGAAAAAAGGCGAAGCGCGCGCCGTGGGGCGGCGCTTCGCACAAGCCGGCGGACCCCGAGGTCCGCCGGCGACTCAAACACCCGTCAGTTGTTGATCCGCACCGCGAAGGTCAGCGTGGCGCTGCCGCTCGGTGCCACGGTGTTGCCCGTGCTGCCGCAGCTCACGGCGGTCGCGGTCTGCGCATAGACCGGTGCGGTGCCGGTGATGCCGGTGGCCACGCACTGGGCGGCAGGTTGGGTGGCACCGGTCAGGCTGGTGAACGCAGGCACCGCATCGTTGATGGCGATGTTGGTGACCGGCGAGGTGCCTTCGTTGGTGGCCGTGACCTGGTAGACGATGCACTCGCCCGGCTTGAGCGACAGCGGCGTGGCGGCGAAGGCGCCGTCGGCCGTGCCGTCACACGCGAGGTCGGCCGCCTGCGTCTTGAGGACGCGGATCTGGCCGGTGATCACGGTGCTCAGGTCGGTCGCCGTCGGCGTGCCGCAGTTGGCAGCCGGGTCGGTGAAGGTGGCCGTCACGGTCGTCAGGTCGCTCGCACCGGCGCTCGCACCACCCGGTGCGAACACGCGCACCAGCAGCTTCTGCGTGCCACCGACGGCCAGCGGGCCGGGCAGCGGGCCCGTCACCAGCGTGTCGCCCGCATCGATCTGGCCGTCGCCGTTGACGTCGAGGTAGATCGAGGTGGTCCAGCCCAGCGTGGCGTCGGCCGCCGGCACCGTGGCGGTCAGCGTGTACGCGCCGCACATCTGGTTGCCGGTGTTGGTCAGCGTGTGGGCATAGACCACGGTACCGCCCGGAGCCACCTGGCCGACGTTGTTGGGCGTCAGCGTGGCGCTCAGGGTGGCGGCGGCGATCACCGTCACCGCGTCGAGCTTGGTGTCGGTCACCAGCACACCGGTCGAGGCGACCGCGGTCGACTGCACCTGGAAGTAGATCTTCTGGGCGGTCACCGGCTTCTGCGTCGCAGGCGGCGTGACGCAGGCGTCGACCTGCTGCTGTGCGCCGGCGGCCACGCTCACGCTGGTGAGCGCGGCGCCGGTGCAGGTGCTGCCGGCGGCCACGAACTTCACTGTCCAGCCGGTCGGCAGGGTGCCGGGGAAGCTGGTCGACTGGCTGGCCGCCAGGTTGTAGGCATTGGCCGCGGTGTCGTTGTTCTTGACGAACAGCGTGAAGATCGTGCCGGTGCCGGCCGCGGTCGTGTTGGTCGTGGTCGGCTGCGGGCTCGGGCCCGGGCCGAGGTCGCCGCCGGCCACCGAACCGGCGCCGGTACCTGCGGCGCTGTTGGTCAGGTCGACCAGCGAGCCGATGACGATCGTGACGACGTCACGGGTGGCATCGAGCTTGGACGTGTCGCCCGCCGAGCGGCCGGTGACGACCGCATCGAACGGGCCCGTGCCCACCACCGCGCTCGCCGGCACATTGGCCTGCACCACGATGTTGACGCTGCCGCCTGCGGCGATCGGGCCGGTGTCGGGCACGCCGTCGCCGGTCGTGTCGAGCAACGGCGTGACGCCGTCGGCCGCGAAGAACAGGAAGGTCGTGCCGGCCGGGAAGCTGCCGTTGGCGATCGTCAGGTTGACGGTGTCCGCATCGTTGCCGGTGTTGAACACGGTCTGGCCGAACTTCACGCTGCCACCTGCGACCACCGACGGCTGGGTCGTCAGGTCGGCGGCGGTGCCGTTGGGCGTGCCGGGCACGGTGTCGAGGGCGGTGGCCGCCGTCGACGGGTTCGTACCCACGGCGATGCCGTAGCTGGCCGTGACCGTGTAGGCCGCCGGGTTGGTGCTCGAGCCCACGGTGCCGATCGCCGTCGAGGTGGCGGCCGGCGAATCCGTCGGGTTGTACTTGGCGGTGTTGGTCGTGGTCGACGTACCGATCGCCGCGGTGTTGTTGACCAACACCACGAAGCTGATCGTCTGCGTGACGTTCTGGCCCAGCGAAGCGACGACCGCGTTCAGCGTGTTGCCGCTGGCCGCGAAGTCGATGCCGGCCGGATCACCACCCGCGCCGTCACCCAGCGCCGTGCCCGGTGCGCTGCTCCACACCGCAGAGCCTGCGACGTAGGTGTAGCCTGCCGGCAAGGTGTCCGACAGGGCGAACTTGCCCGCCGCGCCACCGGTGTTGTTGAAGGTCAGCGTGTAGACCGTGTACTGGCAGGTCGCACTGGAGGCCAGACCGGCCGACCAGGTGGTCGCGCACGCCGCGGAGGACGAGCGCGGACCGCCGGTGGTGGCCGTCGGCCACGCCGCGCCGCCCGGGCCGGCGATGGCCGGGAGACCGATCGTCTTGGTGGCGTTGAAGGCCGCGACCGTGGTCAGGTTGACCTGGTCCTTGTCCGCTGCGACCAGATTGGCCGGGGCGTACAGGGCCGGGGTGCCGGCGGTCGCCGTCACGGTGGCCAGCGCATACGGCGCCGTCGGCGTGGTGGCCGTGCCGGGGATCGAGTACGCGACGACGAACTGGAAGGTGCCGTTGCTGCCCGCCACGGTCTGCGCGGGTACGTTGCAAGAGGCTGCGGGCACGACCGAGCACAGCGGCGTGGTGCCGTCCGGCACGCCGTCGCCGTTGGCGTCGGCGTAGACCTCGATCTTCGAGAAGCGCGTGGTGGCGTCTTCGGCGACCGAGAGCGTGAAGGTGTCGGCGCCGTTGCCGGTGTTGGTGAGCACGTGCGGGGCGTAGACGATCGAGCCGGCGGCGCCGATCTTCGTGTTGACGACCGTGGTGGTCACGGTGCCGAACGCATCGAGCGTGAAGGAGCCAACCTGCTGCACCGTGGTCTGCACCAGGTTCGAGGTGGCGAGCTGCGTGTTGCCGCTCGAATCGGAGTAGGAGGCCGAGGCCTGGTTCCCGATGACGGTATTGGCGGGCGGTGCGGCTGCGAAGACGGCCGGGCTTCCAAACAGGAAGCCCAGCGTCAATGCGGCGGCGCCGGCCCAGGATGCGCGCGGCCTGAAGCCGGTGCGCTGGGTTGGCAGGGTAGGACTCACTTGGTTTTCTCCTCGGTTGTCAAAAGAAAGGGAACATGAAGAACCCGGCGGATGCGCTTTCCGTGCGGCGAGCGAGCACCGGATCGCGTGTCATCGGTCGAAGCAAAGAGACGAAGGTGAAAGCCAAGCGAGGCCACGGTCAGCGCGTCGCGCTGGTGGCGGGCAACACGCCGACGGACGGCGGCGCCTGCGGCGTCGCACTCGCCGTCTTGGGCGCGGGCGGCACGACGACTTCGACCTTGGCGCGCGCGCTGACCGACGCCACGCCGCCCGCAGGCAGCTGGCCCAGCGTCCAGCGCAGCGCGCGGTAGTCGCTGTAGGGCACGGGTTCGGTCTTGCCGTCGCGGGCCTTGCGCATCAGCGGCTCGGGGGCGAATTCACCGTCCTTCACCGCCGCCTTTACCAGGGCGGCGCCCGGCTTGGCGCTGCGCGGCAGGTACTCGAGGCCCTCCGGGATCGGCAGGTCGGCCACGAGGCCCGACACGGCCTTGCCGGTCTTGTTGGTGTAGGTGACCGTGTACTCGAGCACATCGCCGGGCTTGACCGATGCCGCATCGAGCAGCTGCTCCTTGCCGTCGGCCGCCTTGACCACCTTGGATTGCTGGAGCTCGACGGTCACGGCCGCCGGTGCGACGGCGGCCTGCTCGGGCCTGGCCACGGCCGCCCCGGTTTGCGCGAGGGCAGAGAAAGCGCACGCGGCCCCCAGCAAGGCGCCGATGCCGAGGCGCACGGCACGGTGCCAGGGCGCAGCACCGCGCCGGAGAAAGGAAGCTTGAGTCGACGTTGTAGTTGGCATTGGATGCTCCGGTTTCAAAAGACAAGCGGCGGCCCGGCACGGCCCGTCGCACCACGGCAGCTCGGGCCGCCGATCCATTGCAGACGCGCACGCCCCCGCGGGCTGCGACACGGCAGCAATCTTTAAAAGAAAGGAATCCCTCGAATACTTTTGTTTTTATTCAGCCATCAATTCCTGGCCGCTTTCGGGCCTTCGGAATTGACTCGACCCGTCCCCTGTACCGGTGTCGAAGAAATTCTTATTTTTGAATGTGAATAAATGTACTGGGCGTTGTTGCAAAAAGTAGCGGAACTACTTCACGCTTCGCGGCCGGTACCGGCAGTTCCATTTCGGACAACCGCAACGCTCGACGCGGCACCCGATGGCTCGGCCATCAGCGAAATATCACGAGAGCTGCCCTACGCTGGCAGGCCGGATGTCTTGCGTCACGTCGAGAAGATATTCGACGAACGTCCTAATTTTTCTGGAATTCCGACGCCCTGGCAGGAATACCAGATTGACCTCTTCGTCCGCCAAGGGGACGAACGGCAACACGGCCACCAATTCCCCGGATTCCAGCGCCGGCGCCGCCAACTCAGCGGGCAACAAGGCAATGCCGCGATCGGCGCAGGCCAGCGACAGCAACAATTCAGGGTCGTTGGCATGCAGCACCGTCTCCCCCGCCACGCTGCGTGGATGACACGCCGTCGGCACGGTCATTTCGCCCACCCGCCGATGCGCGCATCCGGTCAGGAAGGCATGACCCGCCAGATCGGACAAGGTAACGATGGCCGGGCTGCGGCCCAGATAGGCCGGCGAGGCGCACAAGCGCATCGGCACGGTGGCCAGTCGCCGGGCCACCAGTTCCTCGCAGCCCTCGCGACCGATGCGCAGCAGCACATCGGCCTCGTCACGGAAGAGATCGGCATGGCGGTTGCCCAGCTCCAGCGACAGCTGCAGTTGCGGATGCGCGTCCATGAAGCCCGGCAGATGGGCCGCGAGGAACTGGCGCCCCGCGTAGGTCGGTGCCGCGATGCGCAGGCGACCGGTGAGGGCGCGCTCGTCGGCATAGAGCGTCGACATGGCCCGGTCGACCGCACACAGCATGTCGACCGCCGTCTCGAAGAACTGCCGCCCCTCTTCGGTCAAGGCGAACCGCGCCGAGCCCCGGTGCAGCAGCACATGGCCCACGCTGGCTTCCAGACGCTGCAATTGACGGGATGCGGAGGCCTTCGGGACATCCAGCACATCGGCGGCGAGTGTCAATCCGCCCAGTTCGACGGCCTTGATGAACAAGCGCACGTCGGCAAGTGAAAAGTCTTTCATGGATCTTCTTATTCACTGTCATGGAGCCCCTGCAGCACGCCCCCTCCCAGGGCCGCGCCACCCCTTTGTCCGCGCCGTTGTCGGCGCCGGCCCTCGGAGCTCTCGATGTTTTGCATTCTCAGCACATTTGTCTCACGGCGCACTCACTTTCAATGACATTCCTTGATTTACTTCAAATTGCGTTTGCTTTCGTGCACTGCGTCGCACGTTGCCGGCCAGCCCATGAAAAAGCCCCGCCGTCTCGGAAGAACGGCGGGGTCATTGCGGTGCGGATGCGATATTGCGGAAATCAGCCCATGCGCACCGGCACGAAAATCCGATCGCCGCCGCGCTGAATCAGCAGTGCCACGGATTTGCCAGCCTTGGCCGCCACCTCACGCACCTGCTCGACGCTCTGGGCGGGCGTGCCGTTGATGGCCAGCAGCACATCGCCCGCCTGCACACCGGCCAAGGCGGACGGTCCCGCGGCGTCTTCGATCAGCAGGCCGTTCTCGACCTCGGCTTCGCGTTTCTCCTGCGGCTGCAACGGGCGCAGCGCGAGCCCCAGCTTGCCCTGGCCGACAGCCTCGTCGTTCTTCGCGACGACGCTGCCCTTGTCGGACGCATCGCCGAGCTTGGCCGTGATCTGCTCGCGCGCGCCCTGGCGCCACACGTCCAGCGTCACCTGGCTGCCCGGCTTGCGCTGGCCGATGACGGCCGGCAGGTCGCCCGACGACACGATCGGCTGCCCGTCGACCGCGCGGATCACGTCACCCGAGCGCAGACCGGCCTTGTCGCCCGGGCTGCCCTTCTCGACGTTCGACACCAGCGCGCCTTCGGGCTTGTCGAGCTTGAAGGAATCAGCGAAGGCCTGGTTCACCTCTTGCACCGCGACGCCCAGGCGCGCGTGGGTCGCCTTGCCGGTGGCGACGATCTGGTCCTTGATCTGCACCGCCACGTCGATCGGGATCGCGAAGGACACGCCCTGGTAGCCGCCACTGCGGCTGTAGATCTGCGAGTTGATGCCCACCACCTCGCCGCGCGTGTTGAGCAGCGGACCGCCGGAGTTGCCGGGGTTGATCGCCACGTCGGTCTGGATGAAGGGCACGTAGCTGTCGTCGGGCAGCAAGCGGCCCTTGGCGCTCACCACGCCGGCGGTCACGGTGTTCTCGAAGCCGAAGGGCGAACCGATGGCCAGCACCCATTCGCCGACCTTCAGGTCCTTGGTGCTGCCGAGCGCGACGGTCGGCAGGTCCTTGGCGTCGATCTTCAGTACCGCGATGTCGGTCTTCTCGTCGGCGCCCAGCACCTTGGCGCGGAACTCGCGTCGGTCGGTGAGCTTGACGGTGACTTCTTTCGCGTCCTTCACGACGTGGGCGTTGGTGAGGATGGTGCCGTCGGCGCTCACGATGAAGCCCGAACCCTGGCCGCGCGTGGGCACGTCGCGCTGCGGCCCGCGCGGGCCGAGCTGCCCGCCGAAGCGGCGGAAGAACTCGGCCATCGGGTCGTCCGGGTCCATGCCGGCGGCACCGTCGAAGGAGGTCTTGGTCGTGCCGGTGACGCTGATGTTCACCACCGCCGGGCCATCGCGCTGGGTGATGGTGGAGAAGTCGGGCATCGTCACCAGCGGCGCGGCAGCGACCGTCGCGACCGGCGCCGGCGCCACGGCGCGCGCGCTGGTGTAGGCGCCTGCGCCCACCGCGCCGATCACGCCGGCGGACGCCAGCGCCAGCACGAGGCCTTTGGTCGAAGTCAGTCGGGTGTTCATGGAGATTCCTTTCGAGGTGTGGGATGAAACACGATGGAAAGGAATGTGCGCGCCCAGACTTAGGTCGCGCTTAAACAGGCAGCGTCGCGGCGCGCGCGACGCGGGACTCAGCGGCGATGCGGAAAGCGCACGACGACGCGCAGGCCGCCGAGCCGCTCCGACGCGCCCAGCGCGACGGTGGCGCCGTGCAGGTCGGCGATCGACTTGACGATCGCCAGGCCCAGCCCGCTGCCCGGCGCCTGCGCCTGACCGGCGCGGTAGAAGCGGTCGAGCACGCGCTCGCGCTCCTCCGCCGGCAGGCCGGGGCCGCTGTCGTCGACCTGCACCTCGACCCCGTCATCGTCGGCCACGATGCCCAGGTCGACGCGACCGCCTTCGGGCGTGTACTTGACGGCGTTGTCGAGCAGGTTGCGCAGCAGCATGCGCAACGCCTCGGGGTGGCCTGGCACCACGACCGCATCGGCTTGGTCGAGCCCGATGTCGATGCGCCGCGCCTGCGCCGCTGCGACCACATCGGACACGGCGAGCCGCGCGAGTTCGGGCAGATCGACGGGCTCCGCCGCCGCGCCGGCCGCCACGCTGGCCTCGTGCCGCGCCAGCGCGAGCATCTGCTCGACCAGCTTGGTCGCGCGCTCGATGCCGGCCGCGAGCCGGCCGATGGCCAGCGTGCGCGTGGCCTCGTCGTTCGCGCGCTGCAGGCCCTGCACCTGCAGCTTGAGGGCCGCCAGCGGCGAACGAAGTTCATGCGCGGCATCGGCCACGAAATGCTTCTGCGCGTCGAAGGCGTGGCGCACGCGCTCGAACAGCAGATTGAGTTCCTGCACCAGCGGACGCACCTCGTCGGGCAGGCCTTCCTCGCCGACCGGTGACAGATCGTCGGCCTGGCGCGCGGCCACCTGACGCCGCACCCGCGCCACCGGCGCGAGCGACCGGCTGACCACCCACCACACGACCAGCATCAGGATGGGCGCCATCAAGGCCACCGGCATGACCGTGCGCACGGCCAGCGCCCGCGCCATCTGGCGGCGCACCGCCATGTCCTGCGCGACCTGGATCACCAGGCTGCGCGTCTGCATCGAGTACACGCGGTAGGTGGTGCCGCGCGCGCGCACGTCGGCGAAGCCCAGCACCGCGATCTGCGGCAGCGCGGCCTGCTCGGCGGACTCGAAGATGCGCACGCCATCGGCGGTCCACACCTGCACCACGAACTCGAAGTTCTGCTCCGCACCGCCGATGCCGCCGACCGCCGAACTCGGCGGCAGCCCCGAGCGCAGCGACATCGCCATCTGCTGCATGTGGTAGTCGAAGATTTCGTCGGCTTCGTTCAATACCGTTCGGTAGGCGACAAAGGCCTGCGCGCCTGCGGCGAGCACGATGGCCATCAACAAAAACAGCAGCAGCCGCGCGCGCAGCGAGCCGAGAAAAGCGAAGGGGCGACGCGTCATTCGCGCGGAACCATGTAGCCGACGCCGCGGACATTGCGGATGAAGTCCGCCCCCAGCTTCTTGCGCAGGCCGTGGATGTACACCTCGACCGCGTTGCTGCTGATCTCGTCCTTCCAGCTGTAGAGCTTCTCCTCGATCTGCGCGCGCGACAGCACCAGGCCGGGCCGGGCGATGAGCGGCTCGAGCACCGCCCATTCGCGCGCCGAGAGGATCACAGGCTGGCCGTTCACCGACGCTTCGCGCGTGCCAGGATTGATGCTCACGCCCAGGTGCTCGTACACCGGCTCGGCGCGGCCCGAGGCGCGGCGCAGCAAGGCGCGGATGCGCGCGAGCAGTTCGTCGAGGTCGTAGGGCTTGAGCACATAGTCGTCGGCACCGGCGTCGAGGCCTTCGATGCGCTGCTGCACCGAATCGCGCGCGGTGGCGATCAGCACCGGCATGCGCTGCTTGCGCGCACGCAGGCCTCTCAACACCTCGAGCCCGTCGCGCTTGGGCACGCCCAGGTCGAGCAACACCAAGTCGTACTGCTGAGCGCGCAAGGCGCTCTCGGCGGCCTCGCCATCCTTCACCCAGTCGACGGCGTACTGCTCGGCCCGCAGCAGGTCGAGCACGGCCTCGCCGATCATCACGTCGTCTTCGAGCAGCAGCAATCGCATCGTTGTCGTCCGGTCAGAGCAGGGCTCGCACTTCGCGCGCCGCTTCGTACAGCAATGGCAGCATGTCGCGGCGCAAGGCATCGTCGCTGCGGTGCGCACCGGAGAGCACGACGTTGAGCGCCGCGACTGTGCGCCCGCGCATGTCGCGCAGCGGCACGGCGAGCGCTTGCACGCCGAGTTCGTGCTCTTCGTTCGCGATGCAGTGGTCGTCCTTGCGCACCTGCGCCAGGCACCGCCGCAGCGCGCTGGTCTGCGTGACGGTGTGCGGGGTCAGCCGCGCCAGCGTGCGACCCTTGAGCCATTGCGCGAGTTCCGCGCTGCTCATCGCAGCGAGCAGCATGCGGCCGGTCGACGTGGCATGCGCCGGCAGGCGCGCGCCCAGGTGCAGGCCGTACGCCAGCACGCGCGTGGGCGCGCCGTAGGCCACGCTGCGCGCGACGATCACGGCCTCTTCGCCGTCGAGCACGACGGCCGAGAAGGACTCCTGCGTCTGCGCGGCGAGGCGGTTGAGCGTGGGTTGCAGCGCTCTCGGCAGCCGCGACGACGACAGGTAGCTGCCCGAGAAGCGCAGCACCTTGGGCGACATCCAGAACGAACTGCCGTCGGTGTCGAGGTAGCCCAGGTGTGCCAGCGTGAGCAGGTGGCGCCGCGCCGCCGCGCGCGTGAGGCCGGCGCGTTCGGCAGCCTGCGTGGCGTTCAGACGCTGCCGCTCGGTGTCGAAGCTCTCCAGCACCGCCATGCCCTTGGCGATGCCTTCGATGAAGTCGGGTTTGGCGATGGTCATGCGTGGAACGGTGCAGCCGGTTGCTGCGCGATCATCGCACAGGCACTCGGTGCATCGCGCACTGCCGCTCTGCGGGGCGACGACGCACGACGCCCGCGCCCTACGCTGCGGCTTCGAATCTGCAAGCTTCAGGAGACACCTCATGCGCACCCAAGTCGCCATCATCGGCGCAGGCCCAGCCGGCCTGCTGCTGGGCCAACTGCTGCACGAGGCCGGCATCGACAACGTGATCGTCGAGCGGCAGAGCGCCGACTACGTGCTTGGGCGCATCCGCGCCGGCGTGCTCGAGCAGGTGACGATGGACCTGCTGGCACGCGCACGCGTCGACACACGCGCCCGGGCCGAAGGCCTGCCGCACGATGGCATCGAGCTGCTGTTCCAGGGCGCGCGCCACCGCATCGACCTGCACGGCCTGACCGGTGGCCGCCGCGTGACGGTGTACGGCCAGACCGAGGTGACGCGCGACCTGATGGCGGCCCGCGAAGCCGCTGGCCTGCGAACCATCTACAACGCGGACCGCGTCGCGCTGCACGACTTCGACAGCACGCAACCCCAAGTCCATTTCCTGAAGAACGACGTCGCCCACGACATCGACTGCGACTTCATCGCCGGCTGCGACGGCTTCCACGGCGTGAGCCGCGCAAGCGTTCCGCACGACGCGCTGCGGCTGTACGAGAAGGTCTATCCCTTCGGCTGGCTGGGCGTGCTGGCCGACGTGCCGCCGGTGTCGGACGAACTCATCTACGCCAACACGGCCCGCGGCTTCGCCCTGTGCAGCATGCGCAGCGAGACGCGCAGCCGTTACTACGTGCAGGTGCCGGTCGACGAGCGCGTCGAGCGCTGGAGCGACGAGGCCTTCTGGGACGAGCTGCGCGCGCGCCTGGACCCCGAAGCGCGCGAGCGCCTGGTGACCGGGCCGTCGCTGGAAAAGAGCATCGCACCGCTGCGCAGCTTCGTGGCCGAGCCGCTGCGCTTCGGCAGTCTCTTTCTCGCCGGCGACGCGGCGCACATCGTGCCGCCGACCGGCGCGAAGGGGCTCAACCTGGCCGCTGCCGACGTGGGCTACCTGTCGCGCGCCCTGGAGGTCTTCTACCGCGAGCGCTCGCCATCGGCACTCGACCGCTATTCCGACCTGTGCCTGCGCCGCGTGTGGAAGGCCGAGCGCTTTTCATGGTGGTTCACTTCGCTGATGCACCGTTTTCCGGACACCGGCGAGTTCGGGCAGAAGATCCAGGAAGCCGAGCTCGACTACCTGGTGCACTCACCGGCCGCCGCCACCTCGCTGGCCGAGAACTATGTCGGCCTGCCGCTGGAAGACTTTTGAGGCCGCTCAGTCGGCGGTCTGCAGCGCTTGCCAGACGCGCGCCGAACTCAGCGGCATCTGCAGCGTCGGCGCCTGCGCGGCCAGGCCGGCACGCGCGAAGGCGTCGGCCACCGCGTTGACGATGGCCGGCGTCGCGCCGATGGTGCCGAGCTCACCCACGCCCTTCACGCCCAGCGGGTTGTTCTTGCACGGCGTGGATTCGTCCATCTCGGTGCGGAACATCACCTCCGACACGTCGGCGCGCGGCACCGCGTAGTCCATCAGGCTGCCGGTCACCGGCTGGCCGGTTTCGGCGTCGTACACCACGCGCTCGTACAGCGCCTGCCCGATGCCCTGCACCGCGCCGCCGTCGAGCTGACCGCGCACGATCATCGGGTTGACCACGCGGCCGACATCGTTGACCGAGCTGTAGGCCACCACGCTCACCTCGCCGGTCGGCGCATCGATTTCGACCTCGCAGATGTGGCAGCCGTTCGGCCAGGTCGGGCCGCTGACGGCGCTGGTCGAGTCGACGAAGATCTGGCCCTCGGGCTGCTTGCCGGCCAGCTCAAACAGGTCGAGCTTGAGGTCGGTGCCGGCCACGGTGAAGCTGCCATCCGCATAGCGCACGTCCTCAGCCGACGCTTCGAATTCCTTGGCGGCCAGCTGGCGCGCCTGGTCGACAGTGCGCTCCGCACCGACCCGCACGGCCGAGCCACCCGTAAAGAGCGATCGCGAACCGGCGCTGCCGAAGCCGTCCCCCCGGTCGGTGTCGCCCAGGATCACGCGCACCTTCTCGATCGGCACGCCGAACACATCGACAGCCAGTTGCGCCAGCGAGGTCGCGATGCCCTGCCCCATCGCGTTGACCGCCGAGAAGACCTCGATGAAACCATCGGGCTTCACGGCCACGGTGACGCGTTCCTCGAAGACATTGCCGCCGGTCCACTCGAGGAAGGTCGCGATGCCGAGGCCGCGCAGCTTGCCCTCGGCCTTCGACTGCGCGGCGCGCGCCTCGAAGCCCGACCAGTCGGCCAGCGCCAGGCCCTGGTCCATCACCTTCTCGAACTGGCCGGTGTCGTACACCTGCTTCATTGGGTTGGTGTAGGGCATCTGTTCGGGGCGGATGAAGTTGCGGCGGCGCAGTTCGATGCGGTCGATGCCGGTCTGGCGCGCGGCCTCGTCCATCAGGCGTTCCATGAGGAAGATGGCTTCGGGCCGGCCGGCGCCTCGGTAGGCGCCGGTCGGCGCGCAGTTCGTGAGCACCGCCTGGAAGTGGAAGTCGACGGTCTGGATGTCGTAGACGCTGGTCTGCACCCACGGGCCGATCAGCAACTGGATCGCGACGCCGGTGCCGGTCGCGTAGGCCCCGACGTTGGCCAGCGAATGGATGCGCAGCGCGAGGATCTTGCCGTCGGCGTCGAGCGCGAGTTCGGCATGCGAAGACACGTCGCGGCCGTGCGCAGACGAGAGGAACTCCTCGCTGCGGTCGGCCACCCATTTGACAGGGCGCTTGAGCACATGCGCGCAGTACGCGACGGCGATGTCTTCCGGGTAGGCGCCGGTCTTCATGCCGAAGCCGCCGCCGACGTCGCCGACCACCACGCGCACCTGCTCCTTGGACAGGCCAAGTGCGTCGCACACCGAACTGCGCACACCCGATGGCATCTGCGTGCTCATGCGGAGGGTGAGCCGGCCCGAGCCCTCCTCGATCTCGGCCAGCACCACTCGGGGCTCGATCGTGAGCGCCACCACGCGCTGGTTGACGATGTCGAGTGCGACCACGTGCTTCGCCTTCGCGAAGGCGGCCGTCGTCGCGCCGGCGTTGCCATGGCGCGCTTCCGCGGCGATGTTGCCGGGCGCCTCGTCGAGGACCTGCGGCGCGCCGGACGCAGCGGCGGCGGCGAGGTCGACCACCATGGGCAGCTCTTCATAGTCCACGAAGACGGCCTCCGCGGCGTTGCGCGCCTGCTCGATCGTGTCGGCCACCACCGCCACCACCGGCTCCCCCACGAAGCGCACGCGTTCGTGTGTCAGCGCGCGCCGCGGTGGGGACACACCGGGCCCGCCGCCCGGCCGCTTGAAGCCCGCGGTGCCCGGCATCGGCTGGACGCCCGCTGCCACCAGATCGGCCCCGCTGAGGATGCCGACGACGCCAGGCATCTCGAGCGCCGACGACGCATCGACCGAGACGATGCGCGCATGCGGGTACGGCGAGCGCACGAAGATCAGGTGCGTGAGCCCGTCAGGCTGCACGTCGTCCGTGTAGCGGCCGGCGCCGGAGAGGAGCGCCTGGTCTTCCAGCCGGCGAACGGCCTGGCCACTGCCGAAACGTAGGGGGTCGGGGGATGTTGTGTCGTGGTCCACGCGAGAGTCCTGCAAGACGCGCGCACCGGCCGGGTGGCCGTGAACAGCGCGGGGTTGTCGAGCGGCCACTATACGGGCGGACCGCCGACGCTGCAGCGGCCCAGGCGACACGCGTTCGTTACCAGGTGGACTCGGGCGGACCGGCGCGATGTCGAAGGTCGAATTGAGCCAGGGCCTCGTCCGCAGAGCGAGGGAGCGGGTCTTCCTTCTCCAAGCGCACCCAAGGTGGCGGCATGGCCTCGGCAGCCACAGGGACCGGGCCGTGCATGGCGTCGACCTCGAAACGCAGCAACCCGATTTCGAGCACGTCGCCATCGAACAGGGCGGGCCGTTTGCCCATGCCGATGCGCTGTCCGTTGAGCGCGCAGACCAGCGCCCGGCTCTGGTTGGAGATCACCCACTGGCTGTCGATCCGCGCGATCGAGCACCGGTCGGCGTCCTCGCTGTCGAGCGGGCTCAACGGCCGTCCGCCGAGCTGCAGTGCCGCCGCCAGGCCGGCACCTTCCGGCGGAATGGTGAAGGCGCCGATGCGCGGCAGCCCGCGGGCGCGGACGAGCCGCAGCACCAGCGGTGCGCTGTCGCCCACCTCAGCCGCCGCATCCCATGACGTCACGACAGCCCGCCCCATAGCGTGTCCAGCCGGTCCGATGCGTTCACGTAGCGGCCACGGGCGTCCTGCTGCCAGAACGCGCATTCGCCCGGGCTGTGGCGCAAGCGCTGCGGCCAGTCGGTCCATGGCAGATGCCGCACGCCCCTGAAGCGACGGCCGGGGTCGTCCTGACGCACGGGCCCGGCCATGCGGTCGAGCAGTGCCTGAACTCGCGCACGCGTCGGCGCGGCCACGCCGTGACGGCCGGACGTGGAGAGCTCGAGCCAGGTCGGCGCGTGCAGGCGCCAGAGCGCGCCGACCATGCGCTCGAGCGCGCGGATGTCCGCCGCGTCGAGCAGGCTGCCGTGGCGGGTGACGGTGCGAGCCAGCCAGAAGAACCAGTCGTTCGGCTCCCGCGCCTGGCGCGCGAGATGGCGCGCGACCCAACGCGGATGGGCCTGGTGGTAGACCACGAGCGGATGCGGTCGACCGAATCGGTCGCAGGAGGCGGCCACGACGCCGACGACGAATCGGTTCCGCGCGAAAGGCAGGGC
Source organism: Variovorax restrictus (assembly GCF_051216715.1). Lineage (NCBI taxonomy): Bacteria > Pseudomonadati > Pseudomonadota > Betaproteobacteria > Burkholderiales > Comamonadaceae > Variovorax > Variovorax restrictus. The sequence continues at coordinate 1,878,943 of NZ_JBPJZH010000001.1, read as the reverse complement.
GCCGGGGGACAGGACGAAGGCGGTGGGCAAAGCCCGGGTGTCGTGGTTGCCGTCTGCCGCAACGACCGCCTCCCCCTGGGCATTGAACCAGTCACGCCAGGCGTCCCGCTCTCGCATGCTCTGGCCGCTGCCGACGAAATCGGCATGCGCAGGCAGCTTGCCCCAGATGGCGGGCGGGGTGATCATCGACGAGGCCAGCAGTCGCTTCAGCATGTCGGCCCCACGAGCGCCACGCAGGCGGGGCATTGCGGCGGATGCGCCGGCCGCCCGGGTGCGGTTGCACGTTGAATGGTCACTTTCCCCCCTTGAGTCGCTCTTGTGCCGCTATTCTTGCGCGGCAGGGCGATGAAGCGGGTGCCTTCAGGCGACCCAATCGCCGCCGTCGGCCATTCCGTGAAGTAGTCCTTCGGATGGCACGGCGATGAAACGTTAAAGCGCTTGTCACTTCGTCCGCAGACTGTTAACAAGAACCTTTGTCTTACCCTCGTTCCCAGGTGCTTCAGCGCTGCATCGGCGCTTCCGTGCCAAGGTCTTTGCCATGAACCTGCCCTGGCTCGCGCCCGGCGACCCGCTGCCACCGTCTTCCGAGGCGTGGGGCCCGCACGACCCGGTGCCGGGACTGCTGGCCGCCGGCGGGGCGCTCGATGTCCCCACCCTCCTCGACGCCTACCGCCATGCGATCTTCCCGTGGTTCAGCGACGATCAGCCGATCCTGTGGTGGAGCCCCGATCCGCGCATGACGCTGGCCCCCACGGCGTTTCGCCTCCACCGATCGCTGCGCAAGGCGCTGCAGGCCTTTCGCAACGATCAACGCTGCGAGATCCGCATCGACCACAGCTTCGACACCGTGATCCGCGCATGCTCGGCCGCACCCCGCGACGGGCAGTCGGGCACCTGGATCGTGCCGCCGATGATCGAGGCCTACGGCGCGTTGCATCGGGCCGGCCATGCGCACAGCGTCGAGACCTGGATCGACGGCGAACTCGTCGGGGGTCTCTACTGCGTGGCGATCGGCCGTGCCGTCTTCGGCGAGTCGATGTTCGCCCGCCGCACCGACGCATCGAAGATCGCGCTGGCCGCGCTCGTGTGCCTGTGCCGCCGTCATGGCGTGCAGCTGATCGACTGCCAGCAGAACACCGCCCACCTCGCGAGCCTGGGCGCCGTCGAAATGCCGCGGGAGCGCTTCGTCGCCCATGTCGCTCGAGCGCATGAGGAGCCCGGCCCGTCTTGGCATTTCGAGCCCGTATACTGGGCCGAACTCCTGCCTGCGCGACCCTCTTGGACGACGTGACGCACCTCAAGGAACTCCCGCTCCACACGTTGCAGTTCTATGCAACGGCGCCCTATCCCTGCAGCTACCTGCCGGACCGGCAGGCGCGTTCGCAGGTCGCGACGCCGAGCCACCTGATCCACAACGATGCGTACTCTGACCTGGTGCGCAACGGCTTCCGGCGCAGCGGGATGTTCACGTACCGGCCCTACTGCGACGGCTGCAGCGCCTGCGTGCCGCTGCGCGTGCGGGTCAACGACTTCCAGCCCAACCGCAGCCAGCGCCGCGCCCTGAAGCAGCACGCCGACTTGCAGGTGCGGGTGCTCAAGCTGTGCTTCCTGCCCGAGCATTACCAGCTGTACCTGCGCTATCAGAACGGCCGTCATGCGGGCGGCGGCATGGACCACGACAGCATCGACCAGTACACCCAGTTCCTGCTGCAGAGCCGGGTGAATTCGCGCCTGGTCGAGTTCCGCGAAACGCTGCCCGACGGCAGCGCAGGTGCGCTCAAGATGGTGTCGATCCTCGACGTGCTCGACGACGGCATCTCGGCGGTCTACACCTTCTACGAGCCGGAGGAAGGCACTGCCTACGGCAACCATGGCGTGTTGTGGCAGATCGCGCAGGCGCGCCAGCTCGGCCTGCCCTACGTGTACCTCGGCTACTGGATCGAGGCCAGCCCGAAGATGAACTACAAGGCGCGCTATGTGCCGCACGAGCTGCTGATCGACGGGTGCTGGCAGACCCCCGATTTCACAAGGTAAAATCGCAGCCCGGACATCACCGCGTTGCGCCCATGAGAAAACCACAATCAGACGTCCCTGCCACGCCGGTCATCCAGGTCATCGAGCGCATGTTCTCGCTGATCGATGTGCTGGCCTCGCGCGAGGAGGCCATCTCGCTCAAGGAGATCAGCGAGAAGACCGGGCTCCACCCGTCGACCACCCATCGGATCCTCAACGACCTGGCGGTCGGCCGCTTCGTCGACCGCCCGGAAGCCGGCAGCTACCGGCTGGGCATGCGACTGCTGGAACTGGGCAATTTGGTGAAAGGCCGGCTGAACGTGCGCGACGCGGCATTGGCACCCATGCGTGAGCTTCACAAGCTGACACAGCAGCCGGTGAACCTCAGCATGCGCCAGGGCGACGAGATCGTGTACATCGAGCGTGCCTACAGCGAGCGCTCGGGCATGCAGGTGGTGCGCGCCATCGGTGGGCGCGCGCCCCTGCATCTCACGTCGACCGGCAAGCTCTTCCTCGCCGCCGACGACCCGCAGCGCGTGCGCAGCTACGCAACCCGTACCGGGCTCGCCGGCCACACGCGCAACAGCATCACGCAGTTGCCGATGCTCGAGCGCGAACTCTCCAAGGCGCGCCAGTACGGCATCGCGCGCGACAACGAGGAACTGGAACTGGGGGTCCGCTGCATGGCCGCGGGCATCTACGACGATCAGAGCAAGCTGGTGGCCGGCCTGTCGATCTCGGCACCGGCCGATCGCCTGGACGAAGGCTGGCTGCCCAAGCTGCAAGCCACCGCCAGCGAGATCTCGAGCGCGCTGGGATACAACCAGAGCGCTCCTGCCGCCGGCTGAAACGGCGGCTGTGGAAGGTCAGTCGCCTGCGGCGTGCTGCGACGCGGCCTGCAGCGTCGGCGACATCAGGTGCGAGGCCTCGACCCAACGGCGCACGCGTTCGGCATCGGCGATGCGGCTGAACTTCCCGGCGGAATCCAGGAACACCATGATCACCTTGCGGCCGGCGATGCGCGCCTGCATCACCAGACACTGACCGGCTTCGGAGATGTAGCCGGTCTTCTGCAGGCCGATCTGCCAGTCAGGGTTCTTCACCAGGCGGTTGGTGGTGTTGTACTGCAGCACCCGGTTGCCCACCTCGACCTGGTACGCCGGTGAGGTCGACAGTTCACGCACCGTGGCATTGCCCGACGCGGCGTTTACCAGCAGCGCGAGGTCTTGCGCGCTGGACTGGTTGTGGCTCGACAGACCAGTGGGCTCGACATAACGCGTGTCCTTCATGCCGAGCAGCTTGGCCTTCGCGTTCATCATGCTGACGAAGGTGGCCAGCCCGCCGGGGAAGGTGCGGCCCAGGGCATGGGCAGCGCGGTTCTCGCTCGACATCAGCGCCAGGTGCAACAGCTCACCGCGCGACAAAGTGGCGCCGATGCGCAGGCGTGAGCTGCTGCCCTTTTCGGTGTCGACATCATCCTGCGTGATGGTGAGCAGCTCATCCATCGGCAGTTGGGCCTCGCTGATCAGCAGGCCGGTCATCAGCTTGGTGAGCGAGGCGATCGGCAGCACGGCATGGTCGTTCTTGCTGAACAGCACTTCGCGCGTGTCCTGGTCGATGACCAGTGCAGCGCTGGACTTCAAGTCGAGCGCATCGTCGGTGCTGTGCAGGCCAGCCATCTGCCCGTACGAAAGACGGGCGGGTTGCTCCACGCGGACGACCGAGCGCCGCTGCACGGCAACCACGGTCTTGCCACCGCTCTTGCGGAGGGTGGCAACGACGTTCCTGCCACCGCGCACGCTCTTGGCGGTCTGGTTTGCCTTGGACGTGCGCTGCGCGACCGGCGCGGTCTTGCGCTTCGCATCCGTGGCGGCTTGGCTCTTCTTCGCCGCCACAGGTCGTTTGGCGCCCGCGGCATGAGCGGCCGGAGCGATGAAAGCCACGGCGCAGAGCGCGGCGGCGATCAGACGGAGAGCTTGTCGGAGTCGCTGGGACGAAACTCGGTAAGGACGGGCCTCAGGCATTCAGAACTCTCCAGCGGCATAAAAGGTGTCCGCAGTGTATCGAAATCAAAAAAAGCACGCAATAACAGTTACTTGCGCGCCTTTCTTCATTCGAAGCAAAAGGATCGCTCGAAACTAGCCTTGTGCGGCCACTCTCTCAGCTTGGCTCTGTAACTTGTTGAGCGCACTCAAATAAGCCTTGGCCGATGCCACCACGATGTCCGGGTCGGCACCGACCCCGTTCACAATGCGGCCGGCGTTCTGCAAGCGTACCGTGACTTCGCCTTGACTTTCAGTCGATCCGCTGATTGCATTGACCGAATAGAGGACCATTTCGGCCCCACTTCGCACGTGAGACTCGATCGCCTTCAACGAAGCATCGACCGGACCATTGCCGTCCGACTCGCCGGTGACCTCTTTGCCTTGAACGGTGAACACCACGCGGGCCTGGGGCCGTTCGCCGGTTTCGCTGTGCTGTGACAACGAGACGAACCCGAACAGATCACCAACGTTCGCGCCTTCCTCATCGCTGACAAGCGCCAGGATGTCCTCGTCGAAGATCTCGCTTTTCCTGTCCGCGAGTTCCTTGAAGCGGGCAAAGGCGGCGTTGATGTCGGCTTCGCTCTGCATGGTCACCCCCAGGTCCAGCAAGCGCTGCTTGAAGGCGTTGCGACCGCTCAACTTGCCCAGCACGATCTTGTTGTTGGCCCAGCCCACATCTTCGGCACGCATGATCTCGTAGGTGTCGCGCGCCTTGAGCACGCCGTCCTGGTGAATGCCGGAGGCATGCGCGAAGGCGTTGGCGCCGACGACCGCCTTGTTCGGCTGCACCACGAAGCCGGTGGTCTGGCTCACCATGCGGCTGGCGGCCAGGATGTGCTGCGTGTCGATGCCGAGCTCGAGCCCGAAGTAGTCCTTGCGGGTCTTCACGGCCATCACCACCTCTTCCAGCGAACAGTTGCCTGCGCGCTCGCCCAAACCATTGATGGTGCACTCGACCTGGCGCGCGCCGCCGATCTTCACGCCCGCGAGCGAGTTGGCCACCGCCATGCCCAGGTCGTTGTGGCAATGCACCGACCAGATCGCCTTGTCGCTGTTCGGGATGCGCTCGCGCAGCGTCTTGATGAAGCTGCCGTAGAGCTCGGGGATCGCGTAGCCGACGGTGTCGGGCACGTTGATGGTCGTTGCGCCTTCGGCGATCACGGCTTCGAGCACGCGGCACAGGAAGTCCATGTCGCTGCGGTAGCCGTCCTCGGGGCTGAACTCGACATCGCCCACCAGATTGCGCGCAAAGCGCACCGCCAGCTTCGCCTGCTCGAACACCTCGTCGGGCGACATCCGCAGCTTCTTCTCCATGTGCAGCGGCGAGGTCGCGATGAAGGTGTGGATGCGACCGCGGGCTGCGCCCTTGAGCGCCTCGGCAGCGCGCGAGATGTCGCGGTCGTTGGCGCGCGAGAGGCCGCAAATGGTCGAGTCCTTGATGGTGTTCGCGATCAGCTTGACGGCCTCGAAATCGCCGTTCGAGCTCGCAGGAAAACCGGCCTCGATGACGTCGACCCGCAGACGCTCCAGCTGCTTGGCGATGCGCAGCTTCTCGTCCTTGGTCATGGACGCGCCGGGCGATTGCTCGCCGTCACGCAGGGTCGTGTCGAAAATGATCAGCTTGTCGGTCATCGTGAGGTCCTTGTCTTCTTTGTGTGGCCGGGGCGGCTCAGGCCGCGACCGTGTCGGATTGTGCGCTGGGTGCGTTGCGCGCCCGGGCACGTGCCAGCCCCGACACGATCGCCTTGAGCGAGGCCGAGACGATGTTGGGGTCGATGCCCACACCGAACAGCGTGTGCTGGTCGTCGACCCGCAGCTCGAGATAAGCCACGGCTTGCGCATCGGCGCCCGCCCCGATCGCGTGCTGGTGGTAGTCGATCACTCGGATCGCGTGGCCGGTGCTCTCGGCGAGCGCCTGGATGAATGCGTCGATGGGGCCGTTGCCGCGTCCTTCGATGCGGCGAATCTCGCCGCCCCAGGGCAGGTCGCCGCGCAACACCACCGATGCAGCGGCGCCTTCACCTTCTTCCTCGATCACGCGGTGCTGCAGGGCCTGCACGGTCTTCAGGCCGTACTCGCGTTCGAACAGCGCATAGAGATCGGCCGCGGTCAGTTCCTTGCCGGCAACGTCCATCACACGCTGCACCGCCTGCATGAATTCCATCTGCAGCCGGCGCGGCATCTCGATGCCGTATTCGCTCTCGAGCAGGTAGGCCATGCCACCCTTGCCCGACTGGCTGTTCACGCGGATCACCGCCTCGTAGCTGCGGCCCACGTCCTTCGGATCGATGGGCAGATAGGGCATGTCCCAGACGTCGTCGTCCTTTCGCGCGGCGAAGGCCTTCTTGATGGCGTCCTGGTGCGAGCCCGAGAACGAGGTGTAGACGAGGTCGCCCACGTACGGGTGGCGCGGGTGCACCGGGATCTGGTTGCACTGCTCGACGACGACGCGGATCTCGTCGATGTTGGAGAAGTCGAGTTCGGGCGACACGCCTTGCGTGTAGAGGTTGAGCGCGACGTTCACCAGGTCGAGGTTGCCGGTGCGCTCGCCGTTGCCGAAGAGGCAGCCCTCGAGCCGGTCGGCGCCCGCCATCAGCGCGAACTCGCCGGCGGCCGTGCCGGTGCCGCGGTCGTTGTGCGGGTGCACCGACAGCACGATCGCATCGCGCCGCGCCAGGTGGCGGTGCATCCATTCGATCATGTCGGCGAAGATGTTCGGTGTCGAATGCTCGACGGTCGACGGCAGGTTGACGATGCACTTGTGCTCGGGTGTCGGCTGCCAGACCTCGGTGACCGCGTCGACCACGCGCTTCGAAAACGCGAGGTCCGTGCCCGAGAACATCTCGGGCGAATACTGGAAGGTCCACTGCGTCCCGGGCTGCTTGGCGGCGCAGTCGTTGAACATGCGCGCATGCGTGGTCGCGAGTTCGACGATCTGGTCTTCGTCCATGCCGAGGACCACGCGGCGCATGATGGGCGCGACTGCGTTGTAGAGGTGCACGATGGCGCGCGGCGCGCCCTGCAGCGACTCGAAGGTGCGCGTGATGAGCGGTTCGCGCGCCTGCGTCAGCACCTGGATCGTCACGTCGTCGGGGATGCGGTCTTCCTCGATCAGCTTGCGCACGAAGTCGAACTCGACCTGCGACGCAGACGGGAAGCCGACCTCGATCTCCTTGAAGCCAATGGCCACCAGCGTCTCGAACATGCGCATCTTGCGCGCGATGTCCATCGGCTCGACCAAGGCCTGGTTGCCGTCACGCAGGTCCGTCGACAGCCAGATCGGCGCCTTCGTCAGCACGGCGTCGGGCCAGGTGCGGTCCTTGAGGCCGATCGGGGCGAATGCGCGGTACTTGGCTTGCGGTTGCTTCAACATGACGATGCTTTCGATGGTGAGTGAGACCACCAGCAACCCCAAACAAAACGGCCCGTTGCTGGTGCGAACGGGCCGTGGTGAGGGATGCGCGTGCGCTACCGTCTCCGCCCGAAGGGGATGAGTAGTAGGGCCAGCGAGATCTTGTTCATGGGAAGCGCGAATGTAGCACAGGCCGCCTTCAGTTGTGCAGGCCGCGTTCGTCGGGCTCGTCGGTGGAAATACTGATCACGCTCGCCGGCTGCCCCTTCGCCTTGCGCCAGCCATACACCACGTAGCCGCTCAGGCCGTAGGCGACGAACAGACCGAACAGCACCGTCGGCGGATGGATGTTGATCACGGCGATGCCCAGCGCGATGAGCACGATCGCCGCGAAGGGCACGCTCTTCTTCATCTGGATGTCTTTGAAGCTGTAGAACGGCGCGTTGGTCACCATCGACAGCCCGGCGTAGAGCGTGAACGCGAAGGTGACCCAGGTGATCTGCGTCCACGACAGATACAGCACCTCGCCGCCGCGCTTGCCCCACTCGGTCATGAGCCAGATGAAGCCCGCCACGAGCGCCGCTGCTGCGGGCGACGGCAGGCCTTGGAACCAGCGCTTGTCGACCACGCCGGTGTTGACGTTGAAACGCGCCAGCCGCAGTGCGGCGCAGGCGCAGTAGACGAAGGCGGCGATCCAGCCCCAGCGCCCCAGGCCCTTGAGCGACCATTCGTAGGCGATGAGCGCCGGCGCGGCGCCGAAAGACACCATGTCGGACAGCGAATCCATCTGCTCGCCGAACGCGCTCTGCGTGTTGGTCATGCGCGCCACACGCCCGTCCAGGCTGTCGAGCACCATGGCGGCGAAGACGCCCAGCGCCGCCAGGTCGAAGCGCGCGTTCATCGCCATGACGATCGAATAGAAGCCACCGAACAGCGCGGCCAGCGTGAACAGGTTGGGCAGGACGTAGATGCCCTTGCGGCGCTTGCGCGGCTGGATCTCGTCAGGAAGGGTGTCGTCGTGCATTGGTCGGCAGTTTAGTTCAGGCTTCTGGCTCGCCCGGAAAGAAAAAGGCCACCGCGAACGGTGGCCTCTTCAGCAGGGAAAGGAACGATCAGTTCTTGGTCTGGTCGACCAGCTTGTTCTTCATGATCCAGGGCATCATCTTGCGCAGTTGCGCGCCGACCACTTCGATCTGGTGCTCGGCGTTGATGCGCCGACGGCTGATGAGGGCCGGCTGACCTGCAGCGGCTTCCAGCACGAAGCTCTTGGCGTATTCGCCGGTCTGGATGTCCTTCAACACTTGCTTCATCACCTTCTTGGTCTCGTCGGTGATGATGCGCGGGCCCGTGACGTACTCGCCGTACTCGGCGTTGTTCGAGATCGAGTAGTTCATGTTGGCGATGCCGCCTTCATAGATCAGGTCGACGATCAGCTTCAGTTCGTGCAGGCATTCGAAGTACGCCATTTCGGGCGCGTAGCCGGCTTCCACCAGCGTCTCGAAGCCGGCCTTGATCAGCTCGACCGTGCCGCCGCACAGAACCGCTTGTTCGCCGAACAGGTCGGTCTCGGTTTCTTCGCGGAAGTTGGTCTCGATGATGCCGGCCTTGCCGCCGCCGTTGGCGGCCGCATAGCTCAGGGCCAGGTCGCGCGCCTTGCCCGACTTGTCCTGGTGCACCGCCACGAGGTGGGGCACGCCGCCACCTTGTGTGTACGTGCCGCGCACGGTGTGTCCGGGTGCCTTGGGGGCGACCATCCACACGTCGAGGTCGGCGCGCGGCTGCACGAAGCCGTAGTGCACGTTGAAGCCGTGCGCGAAGACGAGCGAAGCGCCTTCCTTGATGTTCGGTGCCACGTCGTTCTTGTAGACGTTGGCGATCTGCTCATCGGGCAGCAGGATCATGACCACGTCGGCCGACTTCACGGCGTCCGCGACTTCGGCGACCTTCAGGCCGGCCTTGCCAACCTTGTCCCACGAAGCGCCGCCCTTGCGCAGGCCGACCACGACCTTCACGCCGCTGTCGTTCAGATTCTGGGCGTGGGCATGACCCTGCGAGCCGTAGCCGATGATCGCGACGGTCTTGCCCTTGATCAGGCTCAGGTCCGCGTCCTTGTCGTAATAAACCTTCATGATTGCTCCTTCGTTGACTCGTTGGTGGGTGTTGAACTGAAAACTAGACGCGCAGGATGCGCTCGCCGCGCCCGATGCCGCTGGCACCGGTCCGCACGGTTTCGAGAATCGCGGCGCGGTCGATGGCCTCGAGGAAGGCATCGTTCTTGCCGTGGTCGCCGGTGAGCTCGATGGTGTAGCTCTTGTCGGTCACGTCGATGATGCGGCCGCGGAAGATCTCCGCCATGCGCATCATCTCCTCGCGCTCCTTGCCGACCGCGCGCACCTTCACCATCATGAGCTCGCGCTCGGTGTAGGCGCCTTCGGTCAGGTCGACGACCTTGACCACTTCGATCAGGCGGTTCAGGTGCTTGGTGATCTGCTCGATCACGTCGTCCGAACCAGCCGTCACGATGGTCATGCGCGAGAGGCTGGGGTCCTCCGTCGGCGCGACGGTCAGCGATTCGATGTTGTAGCCACGGGCCGAGAACAGGCCCACCACGCGCGACAGCGCGCCGGGCTCGTTTTCCAGCAGGACAGCGATGATGTGTTTCATGGGGTGCGAACTCCTCTTTTCGCCGCCCTCCCCCGCGCACGGTAATGCGCGGGCTCGGCGGGCAATAGATTCGTCGATTAAAAGTTGAAACCCGGCCCTTCGGACACGGGGACTGATGGCTTCGCTCTCGCTCGCGCTAGAGGTCTTCGGAACCCAGCAGCATCTCGGTGATGCCCATGCCGGCCTTGACCATCGGGAACACGTTCTCGGTGGGGTCGGTGCGAAAGTCCATGAAGACGGTGCGGTCCTTGAGCTTGCGCGCCTCGCGCAGCGCAGGCTCCACGTCCTGCGGCCGCTCGATCAGCATGCCGACGTGGCCATAGGCCTCGGCCAGCTTCACGAAGTTGGGCAGCGCGTCCATGTAGCTGTGGCTATAGCGGCCGGAGTATTCGATCTCCTGCCACTGCCGCACCATGCCGAGGTAGCGGTTGTTCAGCGCGCAGATCTTGATCGGCGTGTTGTACTGCAGGCAGGTGGACAGTTCCTGGATGCACATCTGCACCGAGCCTTCGCCGGTGATGGTGAACACCTCCGACTCCGGCTTCGCGAGCTTGATGCCCATGGCATAGGGGATGCCCACGCCCATGGTGCCCAGGCCGCCCGAATTGATCCAGCGGCGCGGTTCGTCGAAGCGGTAGTACTGGGCCGCCCACATCTGGTGTTGGCCCACGTCCGACGTGATGTACGCGTCCGCGTCCTTGGTCATGTTCCAGAGCGTCTCGACCACGTACTGCGGCTTGATCACGTCCTGGTTGCCGCGGTCGTACTTGAGGCAGTCCTTGCTGCGCCAGGTCTCGATCGTCTTCCACCAGTCGGCCAGCGCGCCCGCATCCGGCTTCTGCGTGGCTTCGCGAATCATCGAGATCAGTTCGGTCAGCACGTCCTTGACGTCGCCGACGATCGGGATGTCGACCTTCACGCGCTTGGAGATGCTCGACGGGTCGATGTCGACGTGGATGATCTTGCGTTCGTTCTGTGCGAAGTGCTTCGGGTTGCCGATCACGCGGTCGTCGAAGCGCGCGCCCACGGCCAGCAGCACGTCGCAGTTCTGCATCGCGTTGTTGGCCTCGATCGTGCCGTGCATGCCCAGCATGCCGAGGAACTTGCGGTCGCTCGCCGGGTAGGCGCCCAGGCCCATCAGCGTGTTGGTGACCGGGTAGCCCAGCATGTCGACCAGCGTACGCAGTTCGGCCGTCGCGTTGCTCAGCAGCACGCCGCCGCCGGTGTAGATGTACGGCCGCTTGGCGTTCAGCAGCAGTTGCAGCGCCTTGCGGATCTGCCCGCCGTGGCCCTTCTTCACCGGGTTGTACGAGCGCATCTCGACCTTGTCGGGATAGCCGGTGTAGGTGATCTTCTTGAAGGACACGTCCTTCGGGATGTCCACGACGACCGGGCCGGGACGACCGGTGCGCGCGATATGGAAGGCCTTCTTCATCGTCATGGCCAGATCCTTGGGATCCTTGACGAGAAAGTTGTGCTTCACGATGGGTCGGGTGATGCCGACCGTGTCGCATTCCTGAAACGCGTCCAACCCGATCGCTGCCGTCGGCACCTGGCCCGAGATGATCACCATCGGAATGGAATCCATGTAGGCCGTCGCGATGCCGGTGACCGCATTGGTCAGGCCCGGACCGGAGGTGACCAGCGCCACGCCGACCTCGCCCGTGGCTCGGGCGAACCCGTCGGCCGCGTGCACTGCGGCCTGCTCGTGACGCACCAGCACATGCTGGATGGTGTCTTGCTTGTAGAGCGCGTCGTAGATGTAGAGGACAGCGCCACCCGGGTAGCCCCAGAGGTATTCGACGCCTTCGGCCTGCAGTGCCTTGATCAGCACTTCAGCGCCCATGAGCTCTTGCGATTGTCCGCCGGCAGCCGCAGCCGCAGACGCGATCTCCGCCTTGGAGATTTCCATGATGAACCTTTCGAGTTTTCGGGAACGAAAAACCTTGGGTGCCCCTTGCCAGCCCTTGTGAGACCGCGTCGGGACTTGAGGCCAAAGCCATGAGCGGACTGATGTTCCGCCGGGCAGTGACCCGTTTGCCTGTGTGAATTGCAGCGGGGATTATGGCACCCTCGGCGCGCCGTTCGTGGCGGATGCGCCACGCCGGGGCCCGATGCGATAATCCGCAACAAAAAAGACCCCTGTCCACGGGAGACAGCACCCACCCGGCGCCGCGAAGCGCCTCCGTCCTTGGCCACCGAAAAAGAACTCTCCGATTTCCTGAAAAGCGTGGAACGACGCGCCTTCAAGCGCTCCATCTACCACGTGCGGGACGAGGAAGCCGCGCTCGATATCGTCCAGGACAGCATGATGAAGCTGGCCGAGCATTACGGCGACAAGCCGGCCAATGAACTGCCGATGCTGTTCCAGCGGATCCTGTCGAACTGCACGCTCGACTGGTTCCGTCGGCAGAAGACGCGCCGCGCGTTGTTCTCGAACATGAGCGACTTCGAGCCGTCGGGCGATGGCGGCGATTTCGATCTTCTGGAGAACTTCGTCTCACCCACCGACTCTCTGGAAACGGAGAGCGCGGAAGACACCACCCGACGCGCCCAGGTTTTCCACGACATCGAGAAAGAGATCGCGGCTTTGCCCGGTCGTCAACGCGAGGCTTTCCTGATGCGTTACTGGGAGGAAATGGACGTGGCCGAAACCGCCGCCGCCATGGGCTGCTCTGAAGGCAGCGTCAAGACCCATTGCTCGCGTGCGGTCCATGCGCTGAGCAAAGCGCTCAAAGCCAAGGGAATTTCACTATGAATCACTCGACCTCTTCCGCCAGCGCCGCTGCACAAGCACAGTTCGGCCGCCGCGTGGCGGCACGCCTGTCCGCCGGCACCGACGCATTGCCCAACGACATCGCCGAACGCCTGCGCGTGGCGCGTGCCCAGGCGCTGGCGAACCGCCGCCAACCGGCTCGGCCAGCCACCGTGGTGGTCGATGCCGGCGGCAACGCCGCCGCGTTGGGCAGTGTGTGGTGGATGCGTTTCGGCACTATCGCCCCCCTGGTGGCCTTGGTCGTCGGGCTCGTCGGCATCAGCGTCTGGCAGGACGACCAGCGCTTCAAGGAACTGGCCGAAGTCGACGCCGCTCTGCTCACCGACGATCTACCGCCCGCCGCCTACACCGACCCCGGTTTCGCACAGTTCTTGAAGACCGAAGGCGCTGCCAGCCGCTGATCGCCGTTCCTTGTTTGTCCTTTCCCGCCCCTGACCGGGCCGCTGCATGACCTTCCACCGCGTCTCCGCTGCCCACGCCATCCTGTCGCGTTCACTCGGTGCGCGAGTGGCCGGAGGGCTCATAGGTGCGCTGGTCCTGTTGGGCGTCGCGAGCTCGATGGCGCAGGTTCAGGCGCAGCCAGGCTCCTCGGCAGCGACACCGCCGGCTGCGGCGCCCAAGCCTGCCGCCAAGCCGCTCTGGCGCGACCTGAGTGCCAAGCAACAGCAGGCGCTGCAGCCGCTGGCCGCCGACTGGGACACCCTGAGCGAAGGCCACAAGCGCAAATGGCTGACCCTGTCGCGCAACCATTCCAAGCTGTCGCCCGAAGACAAGGCGACGCTGCGCAGCCGCATGACGGAATGGGCGGCCCTGAGCCGACACCAGCGCGATCAGGCACGCTTCAACTTCGCGGAAGTGAAGCAGGTACCGGCCGACGAGCGCAAGGCCAAGTGGGAGGCCTACCAGGCCCTCACACCCGAACAAAAGCGCCGCCTGGCGGAAAGCGCCACGCCGCGACCGCCGGGAGCGACCGCCACGATCCGGCCGGTGCCGGCCCAGAAGCTGGCACCTGTCCCGGCCGACGCTGCCAAGGGGCAGCACAGCCCGCGCATCCAGCTGACGCCGCCGCCCGAGGCCGTGGCGCCAGCGCCTATGATCACGACGCCCGTTCCACCCGCGGAGGCGCTGGCGCCGACGCCCGTCATGCCGCCGCCGGCCCCTGTGGCCCCCCTGCCCTGATCTCCTTGCGTCGATGAATCCGAGTTCCCCTGTCGCCGACCCCTCCGGCGGGCCGGCCGGCGCGCCCGCCCTGCAGACCCCCGGGCTGTGGCGCCGCATGGCTTGCTGGCTCTACGAAGGCATGCTGCTCTTCGCGGTGGTCTTCGTGGCTGGCTGGCTGTTCAGCACGCTGGGCCAGATGCGCGACGCGATGGACTCGCGCCGGCACCTCCTTCAGGCCTTCCTGTTCGTGGTGTTCGGCGTGTATTTCGTCTGGTTCTGGGCCAAGGGCCAGACGCTGGCGATGAAAACCTGGAATATCCGCCTCGTCGACCGAGCAGGCCACGCGGTCACGCAGGGCCGGGCCCTCGCGCGCTACCTGCTGAGCTGGGTCTGGTTCCTGCCGCCGCTCGCGGCCATCGCACCGTTCAAGCTGTCGGGTGCCGAATCCGCCCTGCTCATCAGCGGCTGGGTGGTGGTGTGGGCGCTGCTGGCACGCTTCCATCCCCGCCAGCAGTTCTGGCACGACGCCTGGGCTGGCACGCAACTGGTCACGTCGCGGCCGATGAGTCGGCGATGAGCACCCCGGCTCCTGCCAATCCGCAGAAGACGCGGCGCGGCCTGTCCCGCGTCTGGCACGCCGCACTGATCTCGCTGGACGGTTTTCGTGCCGGCTGGAAAGAGGCCGCCTTCCGCCAGGAGGTGGCCTGCGCCGCCGTCATGCTGCCGGCGGCCTTCTGGGTCGGGCGCAGCTGGGTCGAAACCGCACTGCTGGCCGCCCTGGTGGTGCTGGTGCTGGTCGTCGAGCTGCTCAACAGCGGCATCGAAGCGGCGATCGACCGCATCGGCCCCGAATGGCACAGCTTCTCCAAGACCGCGAAAGACCTGGGCAGCGCCGCGGTGCTGTTGTCGATCCTGTTGTGCAGTGCCGTCTGGCTGGCCGCGCTCTGGCATCGCTTCGCCACGCCCTGATTGGCAGCCGTCACGCAGCCACGGCATGATCGAGCCATGACTCCTGCTTTTTCGATTTGCGTCTATTGCGGCTCCCGACCCGGCGAGCGCCCCGAATTCACCCACGTGGCCGAGGCCGTCGGCCAATGGATCGGCGAACGCGGCGGCCAACTGGTCTACGGCGGCGGCCGCACCGGTCTGATGGGCACCGTGGCCGAGGCCACCCGCCGAGCCGGTGGCCGCGTGGTCGGCATCATCCCCAAGGCCCTGGTCGACAAGGAACTCGCCAACACGCTGTGCGACGAGCTGCACATCGTCGACACCATGCACGAGCGCAAGGCCATGATGGGCGAGCGGGCCGACGCCTTCCTGGCGATCGCAGGCGGCATCGGCACCTTCGAGGAACTGTTCGAGATCTGGACCTGGCGCCAGCTCGGCTACCACGACAAGCCGGTCGGCATCCTCAACAGCGCCGGCTACTACGACGGCCTGCTCGCCTTCCTGGCGAACTGCGTGCGCGAAGGCTTCATGAGCGACTGGCAGATGGGGCTCATCCGCAGCGGCACCGACACCGCGCCGCTGCTCGAAGCGCTGGTCGACGAAGCCGGCCGCCATGGCGGCGAGCACCTGGCGGAAGTGCTCTGAGCCTGCGGCTCAGACCGCCGCTTCGCCCTCTTCGCCGGTGCGGATGCGCACGACGCGCTCGACCTCGGTGACGAAGATCTTGCCGTCGCCGATCTTGCCGGTGCGCGCGGCGCTGACGATGGCTTCGACGCAGCGCTCGAGGTCACCGTCGTTGACCACCACCTCGATCTTCATCTTCGGCAGGAAGTCGACCACGTACTCGGCGCCGCGGTAGAGCTCGGTGTGCCCCTTCTGACGGCCGAAGCCCTTGACCTCGGTCACCGTGAGGCCGGACACGCCGACCTCCGCGAGGGCCTCGCGCACGTCGTCGAGCTTGAAAGGTTTGACGATGACGGTGATGAGTTTCATGGGCTTGTCGTCCTGAGAGTCGGTGGAGTTGATTGGTCGATAGCGTAACGTGTCCCGGTCCGGACTGGTACGCTCACCCTGCGATGCGCGCCAGTTTCACCGGACCTTCTTCTTTCTTCGGCTCCTGCTTCCAGTGGTTCAACGATCGGGCTTACGTCCTGCTCGTCTTCACCATGCTGACCTGGGGGGCGAATTCCGTCGCGGCGCGGCTGGCGGTCGGCGAGATCCCACCGATGCTGCTGACCTGTCTGCGCTGGGCCGTGTGCTGCGTCGCGCTGGCGCTGACGGCCCGCACCCAGATCGCCACGCACTGGCGCAGCCTGCTGCCGCGCTGGCGCTCCATCGTGCTGATGGGCGCGCTCGGCTTCACCGGCTTCAACGCGCTGTTCTATGCCGCCGCGCACCACACCACGGCGATCAACATCGCAATCATCCAGGGCACCATCCCGGTGCTCGTGCTGATCGGCAGCCTGCTTCTCTACGGCACGCGCATTTCTCGCCTCCAGGTGATCGGCGCGGTCCTGACGCTGAGCGGCATCGCCGTCGTCGCCTCGCAGGGCGAATTCGCTCGACTGGCAGCGCTGCAGTTCAACCTCGGTGACGTGTGGATCATCGTCGCCTGCGTGCTGTACGCGGGCTTCGCCCTGGGCCTGCGGCAGCGCCCGCCCGTGCCGGCCATCGTGTTCTTCGCGGCGTTGGCCGCCGTCGCGGCGGTGGTGTCGCTCCCGCTCGTCGCGGTGGAGATCGCGATGGGGCAGTCGTACCTGCCGAGCGCCAAGGGCTGGGCCCTGGTGCTCTTCATCGGCCTGCTGCCCTCCTTCATCTCGCAGCTGACCTTCATGCAGGCCGTCGCGCTGATCGGCCCGGCCCGCGCCGGGATGTTCATGAACCTGGTGCCGATCTTCGGCCCGCTGCTCGCCGTGATGGTGCTGGGCGAGCCGCTCTCGGCCTACCACGCGACGGCGCTGGCGCTCGTGCTGGGCGGCATCTACATCGCCGAACACCTCGGCGCGCGAAAGCACTGAAACGCATCCATGGATCAACCCGTCCTCCGTTTTCATGCCGATCCCGGCGAGATCGACGCCGCGCAATGGAACGCCCTGCTCGCGGCGCAGGCCGCGCCCAGCCCCTTCATGCGCCACGAGTACCTCGACGCGCTGCACCGCAGCGGCAGCGCCACGCCCGAGCACGGCTGGACGCCGCAGTTCGCCACGCTCTGGCGCGGCCAGACCATGCTCGCGGCCTGCCCGCTGTACATCAAGGACCACTCCTACGGCGAGTACGTGTTCGACTGGGCCTGGGCCAACGCCTACGAACAGCACGGGCTCGCCTACTACCCCAAGGCCCTCGTCGCCGTGCCCTTCACGCCCGTGCCCGGCACGCGCCTGCTGGCGCGCGACGCCGACAGCCGCGCGCTGCTGGTGCAGGGGCTCGTGCAGTTCTGCACGGAGGCCGAGCTGTCGTCCCTGCACCTGCTCTTCGGGGCCGACGAGGACATCGCCGCCTGCGCCGACCACGGCCTCATGCTGCGCAACACCGTGCAGTTCCACTGGTCGAACCAGACCGTCGACGGCGGCGCGGGCTATGCCGATTTCGAGGCCTTCCTCGCCAGCCTCTCGCACGACAAGCGCAAGAAGATCCGGCAGGAGCGCCGCAAGGTCGCCGACGCCGGCGTGCGCTTCCGCTGGGCCCGCGGCAGCGACATCTCGGCCGCCGACTGGGACTTCTTCTACCGCTGCTACGCCCGCACCTACCGCGAGCACGGCAACGCGCCCTACCTCAGCCGCGACTTCTTCCAGCGCATGGCCGACACGCTGCCCGAGGCCTGGCTGCTCTTCGTCGCCGAACGCGACGGCAAGGCCATGGCCTCCAGCCTGATCGCGCTGTCGGTCGACGGTGCCGCTGGCGACCCACCGCAGGCCGCCTACGGCCGCTACTGGGGCGCCCTCGAGCGGGTCGATTGCCTGCATTTCGATGCCTGCTACTACCAGCCGCTGGCCTGGTGCATCGACCACGGCGTGCAGCGCTTCGAAGGCGGCGCGCAGGGCGAGCACAAGATGGCGCGTGCGCTGATGCCGGTGAAGACGACCAGCGCGCACTGGCTGGCGCACCCGGCCTTCGCCGATGCCGTGAAGCGCTTCCTCGAGCGCGAAGGCGAAGGCGTCGAGAACTACATGCAGCACCTGGACGTGCGCAGTCCCTTCAAGTCGCAGCCTTGATCCGGGCTCGCCCCAGCCGGCGCCGCGCGCCTGCGCCGATGGCCTGCGCCAGCTGCTGCACGAAGGCCTGCGCCGGCGGCGACAGCGTCCGGCCTTCGAGCGACAGGGCCTGCAGCCGGCGCTGCTGCAGCATCGGTTCGTCGAAAGGCCGCGCCACGACCGCGCCTTCGTCGATGAGGTGCGACACCGTCAGCAGGCCCGACAGCAGCACCTCCGGACTGCGCAGCAGCGACAGCATCACCGACGAGAAGTTGCTCACGAACACCGGTCGGTACGGCAACCCCTGCGCACTGCAGGCCAGGTCGAACAGCTGCCGCGCCGTCACGCCCTTGCTGCCCACCATCAGCGGATAGCGCACCACGTCGGCCAGTCGCACGACGCGGCCACGCGCCAGCGGATGGTCGGGCCGCATCACTGCCAACACCGGCGCGGGCGCCGCATGCTCGACCCGCAGGCCCGGCTCCGGGGCGGTGATGTACTTCAGCCCGATGTCCGTCTCGCCGTGCAGCAGCAGGCGACTGACCTCGTCGGGCGCACCGACGTGCAGCTCGATCTGGCTGGTCGGGTGAGCGGCCTGGAAAGCGCGCATCTGGGCCGGCACAAAGCCCGCCGCGAAGCCTTCGGTGCAGCAGACACGCACCCGTCCCGCGGCCTGCCCGCCGAGGTTGCGCACCTGCTCGATCACCTGTTCGGTGTCGAGCAGCGCATTGCGCAGGTGGCCGGCGAGCCGCTGCCCGGCCGGCGTGAGCACCATGCCGCGCGCGTGACGCTCGAACAACGGCGTGCCCAGGCTGGCCTCCAGCTTGGCGATCTGCCGGCTCAGCGCGGAGGCCGCGACGAAGAGCCGGGCCGCGGCCTGGTTGACGGAGCCGGCTTGCGCCACCTCCATGAAGTAGCGCATCGGAATGCTGAGGAGCGTGGGTGTCATTGGGTGCGGTCCTTCCGTGAGCATTGCCTTCAGGGCAACACCAGGCTGCTAAATCGATAGTACCGGCAACAGCTTCCAGGCCTTCCACTTGCATGCATCCCACGCAAAGGAACCCCATGCACCGCCTTGACGCCCTCCATCTGGCCAGCGCATACTTCGACGACGGTCGCTTCTTCACCGACTTGCAGCGGCGCGTCGCCCGCCGCACCGAGAGCGACACCGGCACCGCGACGCCGGCGCTCGGCGCCTACCTGCGCGAAGAACTCGCGCCCCCGCTCACCGCGCTAGGCTTCGCCTGCGAGGTCGTGCCGAACCCCGTCGACGGGGGCGGTCCGTTCCTCATCGCGCGTCGCATCGAAGACCCTGCGCTGCCTACCGTGCTGAGCTACGGCCACGGCGACGTGACCAGCGGGCAAGACGCGCAGTGGCGCGAGGGCCTCGGCCCGTGGGCGCTCACGGTCGAAGGCGAGCGCTGGTACGGCCGCGGCACCGCCGACAACAAGGGCCAGCACACCGTCAACATCGGCGCGCTGGCGGCCGTGCTGCAGGCGCGCGAAGGCCGGCTCGGCTACAACGTGACCCTGCTCATCGAGATGGGCGAGGAAGCCGCGTCGCCCGGCCTGCACGCCGTGTGCACGGCGCACCGTGACGCCTTGCGCGCCGATCTGTTCGTCGCCTGCGACGGGCCGCGGGTGAGCGCTGCACGCCCCACCCTGTTCATGGGTTCGCGTGGCGCGGTCAACTTCAGCCTGACGCTCAAGGCGCGTCCCCGGGCCTATCACTCGGGCAACTGGGGCGGCGCGCTGGCCAACCCGGCCACGCGCATTGCGCACGCCGTCGCGACGCTGACGGATGCGCGCGGCCGCATCCGGGTCGAGGCCCTGCGGCCTCCGCCCATCTCGGCCGGGGTGCGCAAGGCGCTTGCGGACATCACCATCGGCGGCGGCGCCGACGACCCGACCCTGAGCGAAGGATGGGGCGAACCCGGCTTGAGCGCCGCCGAACGGCTGATGGCCTGGAACACCATCGAGGTGCTGGCGCTGGGCGCCGGCTCGGCGCAGCGGCCGGTCAACGCCATCCCGGGCCAGGCCGTCGCGCACTGCCAGTTGCGCTTCGTGGTCGGCACGCCGTGGCAGGAGCTCGCGGCGATCGTTCGATCGCACCTCGATGCACACGGCTTCGACGATGTCGAGGTCGCCATCACGCTGGCCGGCGCCGCGACGCGGCTCGACCCCGACAACCCCTGGGTGGACTGGGCGCGCACCTCCATCCGGAGCACCACCGGCCAACAGCCCGACGTGCTGCCGAACCTGGCCGGCTCGCTGCCCAA
Source organism: Variovorax restrictus (assembly GCF_051216715.1). NCBI lineage: Bacteria > Pseudomonadati > Pseudomonadota > Betaproteobacteria > Burkholderiales > Comamonadaceae > Variovorax > Variovorax restrictus. The sequence goes on along the minus strand of NZ_JBPJZH010000001.1, from coordinate 1,858,514 downwards.
CGACGTTTTCGCCGACCTGCTGGGCCTGCCCACGCTGTGGGTGCCGCACTCGTACCCCGCCTGCGCGCAGCACGCACCCAACGAACACCTGCTCGCACCGGTGGTGCGCCAGGGCCTGCAGGTCATGGCGGGCCTTTACTGGGACCTCGGCGAAGCCGGCGCTACGCCGTGGCAGACCGGCGCCGTGCGCGCCGCCGCCGCTACCTCCACGCTTTGACCTTCATCCCTCATCGATCATGAAAACCCTTCGCCTTCTTCCCCTCCTCGCACTGGGCGCCGCACTGCTGGCGGCGCCGGTGCTCTCCGTCCATGCCCAGGACGCCTGGCCGACCAAGAGCGTTAAGCTGGTCGTGCCCTTCCCGCCGGGCGGCGGCACCGACATCGTGGCGCGTGCCATGGCGCAGAAGCTGGCCGATCGCCTCAAGCAACCGGTCGTCATCGACAACAAGCCTGGGGCTTCGACCATCATCGGTACCGACGCCGTCGCCAAGGCGCCGGCCGACGGCTACACGCTGCTGCTGTCGGGCTCGACCAGCTACACGGTGAACCCGGCCCTGCGCGCCAAGCTGCCCTACGACCCGCTGCGCGATCTGGCACCGATCGCCATCGTGGCGCGCACGCCGCTCGTGCTGGTGGTCAATGCCAACTCGCCCTGGCGCACCATCAACGAGCTGATCGCAGCCGCCAAGGCCAACCCGAAGAGCGTGCGCTACGCCACCTTCGGCAGCGGCTCGGGTCCGCATCTGGCCGGCGAGCTGTTCGCGCTGGCGGCCAACGTGAAGCTGCAGGACGTGCCCTACCGCGGCAGCGCGCAGAGTTCGGTGGCGCTGATCGCCGGCGAGATCGAGATGGGCATCGACACGGTAGCCTCGGTGGCGCCGCACGTGAAGTCGGGCAAGCTGCGCGCGCTGGGCATCGTCGGTGCGACGCGCTCGAGCATGCTGCCCGACATCGCGACACTGGCCGAACAGAAACTGCCGGAAGCGACTTTCGACGCCTGGTACGGCATCGCCGCGCCGGCCCGCACGCCGCCCGCGGTGGTGCAGAAGCTGTCGCGCGACGTCATGGCCGTGATGGCCGACCCTGCGTTGCAGGCCCAGTTGAAGACACAGGGCATGGAGCCGGTGGCCATCGGTGCGCCGGCCTTCCGCGCATTGATGGAAAACGAAATCTCGCGCTACCTTGCGCTGGCGCATCGAGCTGGCATCCAGCCCGAGTGACACTCGGCCGATGAGCTCGCCCGCCGACATCGACGACCTGTCTTCCCGCAAGCACAGCCGCAGCGAAGACGCGCTGGCCATCGTCAGCGGCACCCTGCTGATCTCCGTCGGCATCGCCTTCTTCACCACCGCCGGCCTGCTGACGGGCGGCACGGCGGGCCTCGCCTTCCTGCTGCATTACGCGACAGGCATCGGCTTCGGCCCGTTGTTCTTCGTGCTCAACCTGCCCTTCTACTGGCTCGCCTGGCGCAAGCTGGGCGTGGCGTTCACGGTCAAGACCTTCATCGCAGTCGCGCTGCTGTCGGCCCTGACGACACTGCAGCCGCAGCTGCTGGCCTTCGCCTCGCTGCAGCCGGTGTATGCGGCGCTGGTAGGTGGGCTGATCACCGGCACCGGCTTCCTGATTTTGTTTCGCCACAAGTGCAGCCTGGGCGGCGTCGGCGTGCTCGCGCTGTGGCTGCAGGACCGCTTCGGCTGGCGCGCGGGCAAGGTGCAGATGGGCGTCGACTGCGCCATCGTGCTGCTGGCGCTGGTCTCGATCGAGCCGATGCGCGTGCTGTACTCGATCCTCGGTGCAGTCGCGCTCAACATCGTGCTTACGATCACCACCGGCCCGGCCGCTACCTCGGCATGTAGGCTGACACCCACACCCGATGCGCCTTCGGCGCCTCCCCCTCAAGGGGGCGCACCCGGCGGCCTGGCGGAGCCAGTTCCGCGGGTGCCCTGGCATCCAGGCCAGGCCAGGCCGCGGGGTACGTCGACTTACTTCTTGCCGTAGTTGGCGAGGCCGTCGGTAATTTCCTTCTTGGCGGAGTCGATGCCTTCCCAGCCGAGGATCTTGACCCACTTGCCTTCTTCCAGGTCCTTGTAGTGCTCGAAGAAGTGGCTGATGGCCTTCAGGCGCATCGGGTTCACGTCGTCGATCGACTTCCAGTGGCTGTAGATCGGCAGCACCTTGGTGGTGGGCACGGCCAGCACCTTGCCGTCGACGCCGGCTTCGTCTTCCATCATCAGGATGCCGAGCGGCCGGCAGGGCACGACCACACCGGGCAGCAGCGGGTACGGCGCGATCACCAGCACGTCGACCGGGTCGCCGTCGCCGCTGAGCGTCTGTGGCACGTAGCCGTAGTTGGCCGGGTAGTACATCGCCGTGGTCATGAAGCGGTCGACGAAGAGCGCGCCCGACTCCTTGTCCACTTCGTACTTGATCGGGTCCGAGTTCATCGGAATCTCGATGACCACGTTGAAGGCTTCGGGAACGTTCTTGCCGGGAGAGACTTTGTCGAAAGACATGGTGTTGTCGCTGTAGTTGGTGGATGGGGGCGGGGTGCGGAGAAACCCGGAGTTTACTTTCCGCACCCGCAATGAATGGCACAGGCTGTGACATTTGCCTGTAAATTGCGCTCGTTGGCCAATCGGCCTGCGTCCATCGAGGGCGCAGGCTTCGAGGAAGCAACGCGACGGAAGCCTCGACCCGTACGCGTTGCGCACCGGGTTGGGCTTTCGTCTCCACAAGTCACAACGAACGAATGGAGATGCAAGCATGATCGGCAACACCCCTCTGGTCCTCGCCATCGTCTGCGGCCTCGTGGCCGTTGGCTACGGCGTCTGGGCCCGCAGCTGGATCCTCGCCAAAGACCCCGGCAACGCGCGCATGCAGGAGATCGCCGCGGCGATCCAGCAAGGCGCCGCGGCCTACCTGGCCAAGCAGTACGTCACCATCGCAGCCGTCGGCCTGGTGCTGGCGATCCTGATCGGCATCTTTCTCGACGTGACGACGGCCGTCGGCTTCGTGCTCGGCGCCGTGCTGTCCGGCGCCTGCGGCTTCATCGGCATGAACGTGTCGGTGCGGGCCAACGTGCGCACCGCGCAGGCCGCCACGCAAGGCATCGGCCCGGCGCTCGACGTCGCCTTCCGCGGCGGCGCCATCACCGGGATGCTGGTGGTGGGGCTCGGGCTGCTGGGCGTGGCGGGCTTCTACTGGTTCCTGGTCGGCAACGGCAACCTGACGCCGGACAAGAACCTGTCGTCGCTGCTCAACCCGCTGATCGGCTTCGCCTTCGGCTCGTCGCTGATCTCGATCTTCGCCCGACTGGGCGGCGGCATCTTCACCAAGGGCGCCGACGTCGGTGCCGACCTGGTGGGCAAGGTAGAGGCCGGCATTCCCGAGGACGATCCGCGCAACCCGGCGGTGATCGCCGACAACGTGGGCGACAACGTCGGTGACTGCGCCGGCATGGCGGCCGACCTGTTCGAGACCTACGCGGTGACGCTGATCGCGACCATGGTGCTCGGTGCGCTGATGGTGGCCGCAGCGCCGGTCAACGCGGTGCTGTACCCGCTGGCGCTGGGCGGCGTGTCGATCATCGCGTCGATCATCGGCTGCTTCTTCGTGAAGGCGTCGCCGGGCATGACCAACGTGATGCCGGCGCTCTACAAGGGGCTGGCGGTGGCGGGCATCCTGTCGCTCATCGCTTTCTACTTCGTCACGCAATGGCTCATCCCTGACAACGCCATCGCGCCCACGGGCAGCGCGATGAAGCTGTTCGGCGCCTGCGCCGTGGGCCTGGTGCTGACGGCCGCGCTGGTGTGGATCACCGAGTACTACACCGGCACGCAGTACAAGCCGGTGCGGCACATCGCGCAGGCCTCGACCACCGGCCACGGCACCAACATCATCGCGGGGCTGGGCGTGTCGATGCGCTCGACGGCCTGGCCGGTGATCTTCGTGTGCATCGCGATCATCGTGTCGTACACGCTGGCCGGGCTCTACGGCATCGCCATCGCCGCGACCGCCATGCTGAGCATGGCCGGCATCGTGGTCGCACTCGACGCCTACGGCCCCATCACCGACAACGCCGGTGGCATCGCCGAGATGGCCGAGCTGCCCGCCAGCGTGCGCGCCGTGACCGACCCGCTCGACGCGGTGGGCAACACCACCAAGGCCGTGACCAAGGGCTACGCCATCGGCTCGGCCGGCCTCGCGTCGCTGGTGCTCTTCGCCGACTACACGCACAAGCTGGAAAGCTACGGCCAGGCCATCACCTTCAACCTGAGCGACCCGATGGTGATCGTGGGCCTCTTCATCGGCGGGCTGATTCCCTACCTCTTCGGCGCGATGGCGATGGAAGCGGTGGGCCGCGCGGCCGGCGCGGTGGTGGAGGAAGTGCGCCGCCAGTTCCGCGAGATCCCCGGCATCATGGAAGGCACGGCCAAACCCGAGTACGGCAAGGCCGTCGGCATGCTGACCGGTGCAGCCATCAAGGAAATGATGATCCCGTCGCTGCTGCCGGTGGTGGTGCCGATCCTGGTGGGCCTGCTGCTGGGGCCGAAGGCGCTGGGCGGGCTGCTGATGGGCACCATCGTCACCGGCCTGTTCGTCGCCATCAGCATGTGCACCGGCGGCGGCGCGTGGGACAACGCCAAGAAGTACATCGAGGACGGCCACCACGGCGGCAAGGGCAGCGAGGCCCACAAGGCGGCCGTCACCGGCGACACCGTGGGCGACCCCTACAAGGACACGGCCGGCCCGGCCGTCAATCCGCTGATCAAGATCATCAACATCGTGGCGCTGCTGATCGTGCCGCTGGTGGTCAAGTTCCACGGCGGCTGAAGCCGCACGGCAGACCCTAGAGCAGATCCTCGGGCACCAGAGGCCCGAGCAGGTTGATCTTCAGGCGCTGCAGCCAGCTCGACTCCGGCTCGTCGTACAGCACGACCTCCTTGTCCTCGTCCATCGACAGCCATTCGAGCCGGCCGGTGGGCGGGTCGAGGCGCACGCGGTAGGCGCTTTCGAGCTTGCTGATGTTGATGATGCGCAGCATCTCGCGCGCCAGCTGCGGGCTGAACACGGCCAAGCCGAGCTCGGTGTTCTGCGTCGCCGAGCGCGGGTCGAGGTTGACCGAGCCGAGGAAGACAAGGTGCTTGTCGACCACCGCCGTCTTGGCGTGCAGGCGACCCAGCGAACTGCCGAACACGCCCAGCCGCTTGTTGCGCGTGGTGCGCGCCGGGCTCAGCTCGTACAGGTCGACGCCCTCTTCGAGCAAGCGCTTTCGGTAGCGCACGTAGCCGCTGTGCACCAGCGGCTCGTCGTTGGCGGCCAGCGAGTTGGTCAGCAGCGTCACGTCGACGCCCCAGTCGCGCAGTTGCTTGAAGCCGGCCATGCCGCGCTCGCCCGGCACCAAGTACGGCGAGGTCAGGACGACCTGGTTCTCGGCCGTGAGCAGGCGCTGCCAGAAGCGCGCGGTGACGCTGCTCGCGAAGGCCTCGTCGCTGGTCATGGAACGCAACTTGGCCGGCGGATCGGCCACCGCATTGGCCACGCCCCAGAGGAAGCCAATGCGGCCCGCGTCGAGCTCTTCACCGATCGGCCCGTAGCCCAGCACATCGGTCGGCGGCAGGATGACCTTCGGCGGCGGCCCGCCCAAGCCAACGCGCGCGTCGAAGTCGCTTTCCATCACGGTGCGTCCGGCGTAAGGCGTCACGATCTCGCCGATGGGGTAGACCTCTTCGCTGTTCCAGTAGGCGTCGAAGATGTTCGCCAGCTGTTCGATCACCTTGCCCACGACGAGCGTGTCCATGTCGATGAAGTTCTGTGCGCTGTTGAGCGTGAAGTACTCGTCGGCGATGTTTCGCCCGCCCATCACGCCCATCACGCCGTCGGCGATGAAGAGCTTGTTGTGCATGCGGTGGTTGAGCCGGTAGATGTCGAAGATCGACGCGGCAAAGCGACCCGCCAAGCTGCCACGCGCGCAGCAGAAGGGGTTGAACAGGCGCACCTCGATGTTGGGTGTCGCCGTCATGGCCAGCAGCATCTGATCGGTGCTGGCGGTGTAGAGATCGTCTACCAGCAGGCGCACGCGCACACCGCGCTGCGCCGCTTCCTTGAGCGTGCGCAACAAGAGTCCCCCCGCCCCGTCGTTGGCGATCACGTAGTACTGGACATCGAGCGTGTGCCGTGCGCGCCGCGCCAGCTCGATGCGCGCGTCCAGCGAATAGACACCCAGCGGCATGAGGCGGAAGCCGGAGTGCTCACCCGGCGGCGTGGAGGCGGCGAGCACCTTCGCCAGCGGCGTCGTCGGGTCTGGCGCCAGCGACAGGGTCGGCGGCATGTGCTTGACCGCCGGTAGGCTGCCGCAGGCGCTCAGCAAGGCCACGAGCCCGAGTAGGGAAAGCCATGTGGCCACGCGCGCCAGGGCAGGCCGGAATAAGATGCGCGTCATTGTTTTTTGAGGATCGAGAACATGTTGCTGGCTGCTTCGACACGGTGGTCCATACCGCTGATGATGCTCTGTTTGGGGGTGTCTCTGCCAGCCGCTGCTGCGCTCGACATCGGCGAGCCGGCGCCGAAATTCAGCGCGCCCGCAGCGCTCGACGGCAAGCCCTTTACGTATTCACTGGGCGATGCCTTGCAGAAGGGCCCGGTGGTGCTGTACTTCTTCCCTGCTGCCTTCTCGACCGGCTGTTCCATCGAAGCCCATGCCTTCGCCGAGGCCATCGAGGAGTTCAAGGCGGTCGGCGCCAGCGTGATCGGCGTGTCCACGGACGACCCGGAAACCCTCGCCAAGTTTTCCAGCCAGTCCTGCCAGGGCAAGTTTCCGGTGGCATCCGACGAGACGCGAGCCATCAGCAAATCCTTCGACGCGCTGATGCAGACCCGCCCGGAGTATGCCAACCGGATCTCCTACGTGATCTCTCCCACAGGAGCGATTGCTTTCTACTACCAAAGTCTGAACCCCGCCAAGCACGTCGAGAAGGTGCTGGCGGCGGTGAAGGAATTGCCGCCGGCCAAGAAGTGACGCTCACGCGGTGGTGGGCCCCGAGGTCGTGTTGACCACCGTGCCCTCGGCCTGGGCCAGCCGGAACCGATCGAGCAGGCTGTGCAGCATCTCGGTCGATAGGCCGTGGATCACCAGCCGGTGCCCGGCACGCAGCGTCGACAGGGGCACCAGCGGGTGCTTGTTGTTCACCAGCACCAGGTGCTCCGGCGCCGCCAGCAGCGTTGCCGTGTAGATGCCGATGGTTTCGTCGAGCTGCAACGAATTGGCCGCACGCCAGAAATCATTGTCGGTGAGCATCAGCTGGTAGAGCGGCGTGAACAGCTCGATGGCGCTCTGCAGGTCCATGACGTTGAGCTTGCCGTGCGGCATGTCTTCCAGCGTCAGGCCCGGGTCGCGGATCATCGAGAAGTCGAGGCGTTCGGGTTTGCACAGCTCCAGGCCCTGGTCGCGCAGCGCCTTGTTCAGGCGGATCACGAAGTTGAAGAGGTTCAGGTCGTGTTTGAGGAACAGGTCGTCCTTGAGCGCGGCGATGGTCATGGGCGCGAGCGGGCTGGTGCCCACTGGCGCAGGCGAGTTGGCGCCGATGAAGGCCAGCACCTGCGAGCCCAGGTGGAAGTGCCGCAGGATCAGCCAGTTGGCCTCGGGCGACACGAAGTGCTGCAACCCCCACGCCAGGAAGCGGTGCAGCAGCCCCGAGTGCGACCAGTTGCGCGGCACGAACACCTTGATCACCTGAAACAGGATGATGAAACTGCGTGCCAACGGGCGCACGAACGGCAACAGGAACTGACGCGAGGCCGAACTCGAATCGGTGAGTCACGCCGCCTTGACGTCGTCCGGCAGCGGCGTGCTCTGGTCGAGGTAGAGCGCCAGCCATGGGCTCGGGTCGCGTTCGTCGTGCGGCTTCGCCAAAAAGTCGGGCGTGGGGTGTCGGCTCATCTCAGTGGGCTTTCGGTGATGTGCTGGAACTGCATCAGATAGAGCGCCGCGGTGTGGCGCGCGGTGTCGATGATCTGGCGCGGCGCACGGCCGTCGGTGTCGAGCGCCATCACCATCTCGACGGCCATCAGCCAGCGATTCAGGTGATGCTCGTCGTTGTGGCCGTGGTACTCGAGAAAGCGGAAGACGTCCGGCGGCAGCTTGAGCGACGCCTTCAGCAGCGGCAGCAGGGTCGGCACGATGCGCTGGCCCGTGCCCTCAATGATGTAGATGGCGCCGAGCAGGCCGATCGGGTTGGGCGTCGCGGCCAGCCCGTGCAGGTAGGCGTTGAGCGCCTCGCCGCCGGGGTTGCGGCGCAGGTCGGCGATGTCGCTCACCGTGCCCCCGGCCTGGCGGTAGTCGTCGAACAGGATCTGAAAGTCGTTCTGCTCCTCGCCGGCATGCACGTCGATCAGTGCGGCCAGCGCCTGGTAGTCACCAGTGAGCGACGCCGCGCCCTCGCGCATCCACAGACTGCCCTCGCGCACCTGCGGCACCCACTGCGCCATCCAGTTCAGGTAGTCGGGCACGGCGAAGCGGCGCTCGCGGATCTGCCGTACCAGCGGCGTTCGCCAGACCTGCGAGCGATAGCTGTGCCAGATCGAGGCGAGCTCGGTGAGCAGGTCGCGCAGGCCGTCGGGCGCGGCGGCGGGGTCGTGCGGCGGCGCGACGACCTCGTCGTCCACCGCGGCCGCGGCAGTCAACACCCTGCCCTGCGTGTCGGCCCGGCGCTGCAAAGGCGCATCGGCCGACTCCACCTCCAGCAGCAGGTACGCCGCCATGAAGCGACCCGACTCCGGCACGTAGCAGAAGATCTGCTCGCCGGGCTTCAGCGTGCGGGTCTGCAGAAACTCCGACAGCATGATGAGGATCGATGCCGCGCCCGTATTGCCGCGCCACGCGAGGTTGCTGTACCAGCGCTCGCGCGGGATGGCGAGGCCGGCCTTGGCCATCAAATCTTCCACCACCGGGATGAATTTTTCCGACGAGTAGTGGCACAGGAAATGGTCGATGCGCGCCGGGTCGACCCAGCCGTCCTTCACCAGTTGCGCGTACTCGTGGATGCCGATGTCGAACAGATGCGGCAGCAGCCGGATGTCCTGCCGCAGCGAGAGCGCGCCGGCCGCCTCCGCCTCGGCCCAGGAGCCGAAGTCGAGGTGACCGCGCTCGCGGTCTTCCGTGAGCCCGAGCTGCATGCAGACCGGGTAGTCGCCGGAGAACGCGCGCTGGTGCACCCACTTGAGCTTCAACCGCAGCCCGTGACCGCCGGCCAGCGCCGCGCCGTCCGACAGCAGCAAGGCGCCGGCGCCGTCCGACAGCATCCAGCGCAGGAAATGCGCGTCGAAATCGGTCTCGTAGCCGCGGGCCGCAAAGCGCGAACGCTTGAAGAGCCGCGACGGCATCTCGCTCGCCACGGCCAGGGCCGACCGGTGCGCGCCTAGCTCGATGCCCTGTGCTGCGGCCTGGATCGCCCCCACGCCCGCCGCGCAGATCCCGTGCACCGACAGCGTCTCCATCGGTGGCGCGGCGAGTTCGCCCTGGATCATGTTGGCGAAGCCGGGCATCAGCGTGTCGCCGCCCGACGAGCCGCTCGCCAGCATCGACACCTGCGACAGCTCGGCCCCGCCGCGCACCAGGCAATCGCGGATGGCAGCGGCAGCGAGCTGTGCGTTGCTCAATCGCGTGCGGCCTTCGGCGTCGATCGCGTAGTAGCGCTCGCGGATGCCGTTCTCGGCCAGGATGCGCCGCTTGATGCGCTGCGACAGGCGGTTGAGCGGTGCGATGTAGTCGTCCATCTGCGTGTTGTCGACGGGCGCGCCCGGCAGGAAGGCGCCGGCGCTCTGGAGGTACACGCGTTGAAAGGGAACGGGCATAGTGGCTTCAGTGGTGGGACGGGTCGACGGACATCGATGGCATCAGCGCACGGCTTCGGAACCGCGGCACCATGGCACCGAGGACGAAGACGCGCAGCATGTAAGGCACCAGCCCGCCCTCGTTGAGGGCAGGCACCACGCGGGCGCGGTAGTGCTCGCGGTGCAGACGGGTGAGTTCGGACCAATGGACATGCGGGTTCTCGTGGTGTGCCGTGTGAAGCCCGATGTTGAACAGCAAGGGGTTCACCCACCCTTCGAAATTGCGCGCGTAGTTCAGCGCGCTCCCCGGCGTATCGCCACGCGCCCCCGCACGGCCATCGGCATGGGCGTGCTGCAGGTAGTTGGTGGCCAGCAGCCAGTGCAGGCCATGCAGCTGCGGAACGATGACGAAGAGCAGCGCGCGGCGCCAGTCGATCGCCAGCAACAGCGCCCAGGCGCCCAGCCACAGGCCGTACTGCGCCAGGCAGTAGCGGAATGCGCCGGGCGAGCGCCGGCGCAAGGCGGCTAGCCAGACCAGGATGGTCGGGTACAGCACGCCCACGGCCTGCAGCGGGTGCAGCAGGTAGCCGCTCAGGTGGTTGGTGTCACCGCCGCGAAAGCGGTAGGTGCGCGCCACGTCGTTCTCGCCGTGCCGGTACCGATGGTGGTTGGCCACATGCGTGGGCCAGAACACGAAGGTCGGGTGGCCCTGCAACAGCGTGATGGCGAAGTCGGTCAGCCGGTTGGCCCACCGCCCGCGCCACAGGCGGCGGTGCGTGTGGTTGTGGTGTATCACGCCGATGCCCAGCGTGAGGAACAGCATCAGCGCATACAGCGGCCATTGGAAGCCATGCACCCATTGCCACGCAGCGAGCGCCGGCAGCGCGGCAAGGTACGCCAGGCTCTGCCAGTCGCGCGGATGTCGCAGTCGGGGCAATGGAGGCATGCGCGGCCGCGTCAGGCACCGGGCCCGCGCGCGGCCTGCTTGCGCCGGAAGGCGTCGAGCTGCGCATCGGCGGCATCGGCCGCCAGTCGGGTGCCGAAGAGCCGATCCATGAAAGTGAACTGGAAGCCGTAGTTGCCGGCGTGCGCGGCGTGGTGCAGGTGGTGTCGCCGGCTCGCCGCGAACCAGTGGCCGTACGACACGCCGGGGACGAAGTCGTAATTGGCGTGGCCGATGCAGTTGAAGAACAGGCTGAACACCGGTACCGCCGCGAGCGACCAGAAGCTGAAGTCATGCACGAGCATCGGCCACAGGATCACGTTGCCGAGCATCAGCGCTTCGACCGGATGAAAGCTGTACGTGGAGAACGGCGTGGTGACCACCGAGCGATGATGCGGGCCGTGGAAGCGGCGCAGCGCCTGGCTGTGCAGCAGGCGGTGATTGATCCAGAAGTGCACGTCGTTCCAGATGGCCAGCACGACGATCTCGGCAGCGATGCGCCATCCACTGGCATCCACCGCGAGCCGGGCCCAGCCGAGCTGCAGCAGGCCCCAGGGAAACACCATGCCGAGGCCGAAGATCAGCACGGAGCACCCCGACTGCGCGAACTCGCGCCGCCATTGCTCGGCGCGCACGGGCCGCGGATCCAGCACCCGCCCGATGCCCAGCGCCGGCAGGACCCGCCGCGTGAGCAGCCAGGTGATGCCGCCGAACCCCAGGTACAGGCTGCCGAAGAAGCCGAGACCCCACCCCATGACCTGCACGGCCGACAGCGACGCGAAGGCCTGTCCCATCAGGCAAGCGCCGACGGCACAGCCATTGGACGGGCGGCCCTCGCGGTCACTCGACCTTCACACCGGACGCGGCGACGATGCCTTGCCACTTGGCATGGTCGGCCTTCACGAGCGCGGCAAATGCTTCGGACGACATCGGCCGAGGCTCGGCGCCCTGGGCGTTGATCGCGTCCTTCACTTCGGGCAGCGCGAGTTGCTTGTTGATGGCGGCATTCATGGTCGCGACCACGTCCTTCGGCGCGTTGGCCGGCATGAAGACGCCGTACCACGAGCTCACGTCGAAGTCCTTGAGCGCGGTCGACTCGGCGATGGTCGGCACGTCGGGCAGGCTGACGCTGCGCTTGGCAGAGGTCACGGCCAGGGCGCGCAACTTGCCGGCCTTGATCTGCGCGATGGCCGAGGGAATGGACGACACCATCATCGCCACCTGGCCGCTGATCGTGTCGATCACCGCCGGGTTCGAGCCTTTGTACGGCACGTGCGTGATCTTGATCCCGGCCGCCATCTTGAACATCTCGCCGGCCAGATGGATGGTCGTGCCGTTGCCGGGGCTGCCGTAGGTGATGGTGTCCGGCGCAGCCTTGGCGGCAGCGATCACATCAGCCATGGTCTTGAAGGGCGAGTTGGCGGCGGTGACGATCACCAGCGGCGATTCGGCCACCAGCGCCACGGCGGTCAGGTCCTTCGACGGGTCATAGGTCAGGCTCTTGTAGAGCCAAGGGGCCACCGCGAGGTTGTCCTTCTGGCCCATCACCATCTCGTAACCCGTGGCGGGCATGCGCACCGCTTCGGTGATGCCGATGGTGCCGCCGGCGCCGGGCTTGTTGTCGACCACCACGGTCCACTTGTTCGCCTCGGTCAGGCGCGTGCCGATGATGCGCGACATGATGTCCGTGCCGCCACCCGGCGGGAACGGCACGATCAGGCGGATCGGCTTGTTGGGGTAGGCCGCCGGCTGAGCGAGCGCCAGCTGGGGCCCGAAGGCGAGTGCAGCGACGGCCGAGCAGGCCATCAGCGAGAGCAGGGTTTTGCGATTCATGTCCAGGGATGTCTCCGTCGCCGACGCGGAGATCGCGCCGGTCTTCAGGGCGCGCAGTCTACTGGAGCGGAAACCCCGACCGTCAGTTGAGGCGGAAGCTGCCGGTGCCGACGTGCGCGCTCGGCTCGGCGCGCAACGGCGGCAGGCTCTGCAGCGTGTCGAAATCGGAGGGCACGTCGGGCACCCGCATTTCTTCGAGCTCGTGCAACGACGCGACCCAGCGCCCGGCGGGCGAGTCGACCGGCTCGTCGTTGGTGAACACGCCGTCGCGGATGTAGAAGGTCTCGCCAGCGGGCCGCTCGGCGTGCAGTTCACTCAGGCGGGCGATCGAAAAGGCATAAGTCACCAGCTTTTCCTTGGTGCGACGGTCACGCCCGCCGCAGCTGAAAAAGCCCTCATTGGCGATGACGATGCAGGAGCCCTCGATCTGCTCCTCGAGCTGCGCGCCGGTGCGCCAGACGGCGTTGGGCAGGCGCACCCGCACTTTGTCGATCACGAGGTCGCGCTGCTTGTTGAGCGAGGTGAGTTGGGGCACCAGCGACCGGAGCTGCCGCATGCGCTCCACGAAGTGATCGTCGATGGTGAAGCCGACATGGTGCGTCGCCCCGCCGGAGCGTTTGACGACCTGCATGACGACATGACGCACTGTGCTCATGGTGATCCCCCTTGCTGCCGGGCCTCTATGTCAGAGAAATACACAATTCGAAAGTACGGAAGGCCTTTCGGTCCGGAATTGAATGACAAATGCAAATTAAAGCATTCGTCGCGTTTTCAATCCTTGACTGAATTTCAACTCAGCACGGCAGGAAATTCAAGTACACCTTTGAATTACACGCCACACGTCCGGCGCTAATTCGGGGACTCACGGGCCGGGCTTCAGCCGTCGACCTGCTCCGCCAGCGCCTTGCACGAAGGCGCACAGACGCTCTGCGACTTGCCCAGCACTTGCCGGGTGCGCATCTGCGAACGCAGACGGTGCTTGCCGCACATGAAGCAGGACATGGTGGCCCCGCTGAACGACGCCGACGCGCGAAAGGGCGAGCCGGAGGGCTTGGATTTGTAGCGCAGGCCGTCGGCGACGACTGCGGTCTTGGCGTCAGGCTTGGCCATCGGCAGCGTCCAGGGCACGACGTGCAGGGCCACCCATGGCCCGGGCGATGGCTTCCTTGGCGCGCAGTTCGGCGGCCATGGCGGCATCCAGGCCGGATCGGCACAGGCCGGCATGCGCGTACTGCAGGTTCTCGTAGACCTCGGCGGCAGCGGGATAGTGGTCCAACAGGCGGGCCAGCGCGGCGCCGGGCGCCACATCGCCGAACTCGTTCACCAGGTGAACGACCACCGACCGGTACTGGTCGGCGCCGACCGGCACGGGGCTGCGCTCGAGCCGTTCAAGCAGCTGGGCCAGCCGTTCGGTGACGTCGAGGCTGGTCTTGGAGACGGGGGGGCGTGTTGCATTCATGCACCGCAGGTGGGGCGCCGGTCGTCGATTGCAAGGCCGGCCGGTGGGCGACCCTGCAGCCGGGCGCCGAGCCTCTTACCATTGGCGGCCGGGCGCACGCCGCGCCCGGCATCCTCCAGAGACATCCCCGGCGGCCGTGCGCTGCCCCATCGCCATGCAATTCAACTACATCGCCAATGCCGACGTCGCTTCCGCGTCGGGCCGCACCCTGCCCGTCATCGATCCGTCGGACGGCCAGCCCTTCGACGAGATCCAGCGCAGCAACGCGGCCGACATCGACGCCGCCGTGCGCGCCGCGCGCGACTGCTTCGACGGCGTCTGGCACAAGGTGAGCGCTGCCGAGCGCGGCCGCCTGCTCTTCGCGCTCGCCCGCAAGATCGCCGAGCATGTCGACGAACTGGCCCTGCTCGAGCAGCGCGACTGCGGAAAGCCGGTCAAGCAGGCCCGCGCCGACGCCTTCGCCCTGGTGCGCTACTTCGAGTTCTACGGCGGCGCCTGCGACAAGCTGCATGGCGAGACCATCCCCTACCAGGACGGCTACAGCGTGTTCACCTGGCGCGAGCCGCACGGCGTCACCGGCCACGTCATTCCCTGGAACTACCCGATGCAGATCTTCGGGCGCAGCGTGGGCGGCGCCCTGGCCGCGGGCAACGCCTGCGTGGTGAAGCCGGCCGAAGACGCCTGCCTGTCGCTCATTCGCGTGGCCCAACTGGCGGCCGAAGCGGGCTTTCCGGCCGGCGCCATCAACATCGTGACCGGCTACGGCCACGAGGTGGGCGACGCGCTGGCGCGCCACGAGGGCATCGACCACATCAGCTTCACCGGCAGCCCGAAGATCGGCACGCTGATCCAGCAGGTGGCTGCCGAACGGCACTGCCCGGTCACGCTGGAACTCGGCGGCAAGAGCCCGCAGATCCTCTTCGCGGATGCCGACATCGACGCCGCCATCCCGGTGCTGATCAACGCCATCGTGCAGAACGCCGGCCAGACCTGTTCGGCCGGCTCGCGCGTGCTGATCGAGCGCGCCATCTACGAACCGGTGCTCGAGCGCCTGGGCCGCGCCTTCGAGGCGCTGCAGGTCGGCCCCGCCGCAATGGACCTCGACGTGGGCCCGCTGATCCGCCAGACCCAGCAGCAGCGTGTGTGGGATTTCCTGTCCGACGCGCAGGTCGCCGGCATTCCGATGGTGGCGCAGGGCACGGTGGTCGACGAGGCGCCCGACACCGGCTTCTACCAGGCGCCGACGCTGCTGCGCGACGTGCCGGTCGACCATCGGTTGGCGCAGGAAGAAGTGTTCGGCCCGGTGCTGGCGGCCATGGCCTTCAGCGGCGAAGACGAAGCCGTGGCGATGGCCAATGCGACGCAATTCGGCCTGGTCGCCGGCGTCTGGACCGAGAACGGCGCCCGCCAGTTCCGCATGGCCAAGCGGGTGCGCGCGGGCCAGGTCTTCATCAACAACTACGGGGCCGGCGGCGGCGTCGAACTGCCCTTCGGCGGCGTGAAGTCGTCGGGCTACGGCCGCGAGAAAGGCTTCGAGGCGCTGTACGGGTTCACGACGCTGAAGACGATCGCGGTCAAACACGGCTGAGCACGCGCGGCGCGCGGCGCCGCCCTCAGGCGAGCGCCGTGTCCAGCAGCATCATCAGCACGAAGCCGACCATCAGCCCGCCGGTCGCGAAGGCTTCGTGCCCCTTGCGATGCGATTCCGGGATGATCTCGTGGCTGATGACGAACAGCATCGCCCCGGCCGCGAAGCCCAGACCCCACGGCAGCATCGCGGCCGAGTAGCCGACGATGGCGGCGCCGAGCACCGCGCCGATCGGCTCGACCAGGCCGGAGGCCATGCCGATGCCCACCGCGAAGAGGCGGCGGTAGCCCGCGCTCAACAGCGCCACGGCCACCACCAGCCCCTCCGGCACGTCCTGGATCGCGATGCCGGTGGCCAGTGCATTCGCACGCACGCCTTCGTTGCCCGCGTAGCCGACGCCGATCGCCAGGCCTTCGGGCAGGTTGTGCAGCGCGATCGCAATGACGAACAACCAGGTGCGGCGCATCTTCTGCGCCGAATGCCCTTCCCGCCCCTTGATGAAATGTTCGTGCGGCAGCAGGCGGTCCATGGTCAGCAGCGCTGCGGCGCCGAGCAGGATCGCGGTGCCCACCACCCCGCCGGCCGCCCAGGGGCCGCCACCGAAAGCGACGTTCGTGCGTGCCGCTTCGAGCCCCGGAATGACCAGGGAGAAGGCGCAGGCCGCGAGCATCACGCCGGCACCGAAGCCGAACAGCGTGTCCTGCACGCGGTCGGACAGCTTCTGCGAGAACAGCACCGGCAGCGTGCCAAGCGCGGTGGCCAAGGCGGCGATCGATCCCCCCATGAAGGCGGCGAGCACCACCGGGTTGCCGCTCACGAAACGCCACGACTGGCTCAAGATCACCACCGCGCCCGCGCAAACGATCGCCAACCCCACCCACGCGCGCAGGCTCCGACCGTTGCGCACCGGCATCGCTTGTGTTTCGTCCATCGTCTTGCCCTCCTCAGGCACGCGCTGCCGCGTCGCACCAGGCCGCATCAGCCCAGCTCGTCCGTTTGTAGAGGGTCACGACCTTCGCGGAGCGACGGTTCAGCTTCGTCCTGGCGTCAGCCGAGTCCCACAGGTTCCGCCAGCCTTGACCCCGTGACCCGACGTGGGGCGGGCAATCGGGTAAATTGCCGGAGCCCCATGACCGAGACCTTCGTCCCCCTCACCGACATCGGACGCGCACGCCGCGTGGCCTCGACGCCGCTGCAGCCCGTGCCGGCGACCGGCCTGCTGTGCGATCGTCTCGGTCGCCCCTTGACCGACCTCCGCATCAGTGTGACCGACCGGTGCAACTTCCGCTGCAGCTACTGCATGCCCAAGGAAGTGTTCGACAAGGACCACCAGTACCTGCCGCACAGCGCGCTGCTGAGCTTCGAGGAAATCACCCGCCTGGCCCGACTGTTCGCGGCGCACGGGGTGCGCAAGATCCGGCTGACCGGCGGCGAGCCGCTGCTGCGCAAGAACATCGAGTCGCTCGTCGGCCAGCTTGCCGCCTTGCGCACGCCCGACGGGAAGCCGCTCGACCTGACGCTCACCACCAACGGCTCGCTGCTGGTGCGCAAGGCCGCCGCGCTCAAGGCCGCCGGGCTGCAGCGCGTGACCGTGAGCCTCGACGGCCTGGACGACACGGTGTTCCGCCGCATGAACGACGTCGATTTCCCGGTGGCCGACGTGCTCGCCGGCATCGAGGCCGCCCGCGCCGCCGGGCTCGGGCCGATCAAGGTCAACATGGTCGTCAAGCGCGGCACCAACGACGCCGAGATCCTGCCCATGGCGCGGCACTTCAAGGGCACCGGCGTCGTGCTGCGCTTCATCGAATACATGGACGTCGGCGCCACCAACGGCTGGCGCATGGACGAGGTGATGCCCTCGGCCGAGGTCGTCGCGCGCATCGCCGCCGAATTTCCGCTCCGCCCGCTCGAAGCCTCGGCTGCCGGCGAGACCGCCCAGCGCTGGGCGTACGAAGACGGCAGCGGCGAGATCGGCGTGATCAGCAGCGTGACGCAGGCCTTCTGCAGCGACTGCAGCCGCGCGCGCCTGTCGACCGAGGGCAAGCTGTACCTGTGCCTCTTCGCGAACGGCGGCCATGACCTGCGACCGCTGCTGCGCGGCAATGCCCAGGACGATGCCGGCGCGAGCGATGAGGACATCCTCTCGGTGATCGGCCACATCTGGCAGGGCCGGGCCGACCGCTATTCCGAACTGCGCGCCCTGCGCGGCCCCGACACCCCCGACGCCGCCGCACCGCGCCGCGTCGAAATGAGCTACATCGGCGGATGACGATTTCCACGCAAGACATCACGGGCCTGGTGCTCGCCGGCGGGCGCGGCTCGCGCATGGGCGGCGTCGACAAGGGCCTGCAGAATTTCAACGGCTCGCCGCTCGCACTGCACGCAGTGCTGCGGCTGGGCATGCAGGTGGGCGAGGTGATGGTCAACGCCAATCGCAACCTCGCGGCCTACGAGTCCTTCGGCATCCCCGTCTGGCCCGACGCCGACAGCAGCTACGCCGGCCCGCTGGCCGGCTTCCTGACCGGCCTGGAACGCTGCGAGACGCCGTATCTCATGACGGTGCCTTGCGACACGCCGCTGTTCCCGCTCGATTTGGCCGAGCGGCTGAGTCAGGCCATGGACAAGGAAGACGCCGAGATCGCCATGGTGAGCGCGCCCGAAGCCGACGATGCGGGCGACACGGCGCTCAGGCCGCAGCCGGTGTTCTGCCTGATGCATACCGCGCTGCTCGAAAGCCTCACCCGCTTCATCGGCCAGGGCGGTCGAAAAATCGATGCGTGGACCGCACAGCACCGCACGGTGCACGTCGCCTTCGACCGACCCGGTGACGCCGCCGATGCCTTCGCCAATGCCAACACCCTGGCCGAGCTGCAGGCGCTCGAGGCTCGGCCCACGCGATGAGCCGCATTGCAGAGATCGCTGCCGCACTGGCCGGCTACGACCCGAAGGCGCTGAGCGTCGAGGGCGTGCAGCAATTCATCGAGCAGTTGGTCGCACCGGCCGTGCCCGCCCTGCGGCAACAGCGCGAAGACGTGCCGCTGCGCGACGCGCTCGGCCGCGTGCTGGCCAACGACGTGATGTCGCCCTTCAGCGTCCCGCCACATGACAACTCCGCGATGGACGGCTTCGCCTTCGACGGCGGGGCGCTCGACAGTGCGACGGGTGACCTGCAACTGCGCATCGTCGGCACCGCACTGGCCGGCGCCGCCTGGCGCGGCGAAGTGCGAACGGACGAGGCGCTGCGCATCATGACGGGTGCCGTCATGCCGGCCGGTCTCGACACGGTCGTGCCGCAGGAGTTATGCACGGTCGACGGCGACACGCTGCGCTTCCCCGCCAGCGCACTGCGGCGCGGCGACAACCGGCGCTTCGCCGGCGAAGACCTGATGGCCGGCAGTGCCGCACTTCGCGCCGGCGACCGGCTCGGCCCGGCCGCACTCGGCCTGGCCGCGAGCCTGGGTCTGGCCACGCTGCCCGTGCTGCGGCGGCTGCGCGTCGCCTACTTCTCGACCGGCGACGAGATCCTGAGCCTGGGCGACGCCCCCCGCGAAGGCGCGGTGTACGACAGCAACCGCTACACCGTCTTCGGGCTGCTGACACGCCTGGGCTGCGAGGTCGTCGACCTGGGCCTGGTGCGCGACGACCCGGCCACACTGGAAGCCACGCTGCGCCGCGCGGCCAGCGAAGCCGACGCCATCATCACCAGCGGCGGCGTCAGCGTCGGCCAGGCCGACCACACCCGTGCCGTCATGCAGCGCCTCGGCGACATGGCCTTCTGGCGCATCGCGATGCGGCCGGGCCGGCCGATGGCCGTGGGGCTGATTCCCCGTGGCGACAACGTCCAAGGCAACGCTGTGCTGTTCGGCCTGCCGGGCAATCCGGTCGCGGTGATGGTCACCTTCCTGGCTTTCGTGCGCCCTGCCCTGCTGCAACTGATGGGCTGCCATGCCGAGGCGCGCCGGCCGCCGCCCTTGCTGCGCGCGACCAGCGCCACGGCCATCCGCAAGAAGCCCGGGCGCACCGAGTACCAGCGCGGCTTCGTGCATGCGGTGCCGGGCGCGCTGCCCGAAGTACGCATCGCCGGCAACCAGGGCTCGGGCGTGCTGAGCTCGATGGTCGAGGCCAACGGCCTGGTGGTGCTGCACCATGCACAAGGCAGCGTGGAACCAGGCGAAACCGTCGACGTGATGATGTTCGACGGCGTGATCTGATCCTCGCTCAGAGCCGCCCCTGCGCCTTCAGCACGCCCTTGTTCGCCAGCAGGTCGGCCCGCTCGTTGCCCGGGTCGCCCGAGTGGCCCTTGACCCAGCGCCATTCGATGATGTGACCGCCCTCCTGCACCAGCTTGTCGAGTCGCTTCCACAGCTCGACGTTCTTCACCGGCTGCTTGGCCGCAGTCATCCAGCCCTTGGCCTTCCAGCCCTTGATCCATTCGGTGATGCCCTGGCGCACGTACTGGCTGTCAAGGTAGAGCACCACCTTGCAAGGCCGCGTGAGCGCGGCCAGGCCTTCGATCACCGCCTGGAGTTCCATGCGGTTGTTGGTGGTGTTGAGCTCGCCGCCAAAGAGTTCTTTCTCGGTGGTGCCCGACTTGAGCCAGGCGCCCCAGCCGCCCGGCCCGGGGTTGCCTTTGCAGGCCCCATCGGTATAGATCTGTACTTCAGTCAAAAACCCTGTCCTTCGGATGATGTGGATTGAGTGGGTGGCCCGCTGTGCACGCGGCCGGCAATCGGCACCGGCGCGCTGGCACGCTGCGAGGCCCGGCGCCAGTCGGCGCTCAAAAGGCGCATGCCACGCACGCGCTTGACCGCGACCAGGAAATAGACGGCGCCGAAGATCGGCCACCAGCGCTCGCCGGCGGCGTCGAACCAGCGGCAGCGCTCCAGCCAGGCCTCGCTACGGACCGCGGGCCGGTAGGCGCCGAAGCGGCCCGACTCGACTTCGAAGCTCAGCAGCCGCAGCCAGTCGCGCAAGCGCCAGTAGCCGATGAAGTCACCGGCCTCGGGCAGGAACAGTTCTCCGAAACCCAGGCGCCGGTACAGCCGGGCACGGCGTTGCCGCATGCCCCAGAGGCTGGCCGGGTTCAGGCCGCAGATGACGACGCGGCCCTCGGGCACCAGCACGCGCTCGACCTCGCGCAATGTCGCATGCGGGTCGGGGCTCAGTTCAAGCGTGTGCGGCAGCACCACCAGGTCGAGGCTGTTGGCGCTGAACGGCAGCGCCGAGAAGTCTGTGAGGAAAGCCGCACGCGGTGCTGGCACCAAAGGGTCGGATGTCGCGAGCCATCGGTGCGGCATGCGGTTGGCGCGAAGGCCATCGACACGGCCCAGGCCCAGTTGCAGCGCGTGATAACCGAAGATGTCGGCCACCGCCTCGTCGAACTGGGCCTGTTCCCAGGCGAGCAGGTACCGGCCGGGGGGGGTCTCGAACCAATCCTGCAAACCTATAATTTGACCGCTCATGACCCTCGTTCCGCTGCCCGCCTTCGCTGACAACTACATCTGGATGCTGCAGGACGGAAGCCACGCCATCGTGGTGGATCCCGGGGAAGCCCAGCCGGTGTTCGACGCGCTGGCGCACGGCCATCTGCAGCTGGCCGCGATTCTAGTCACGCACCATCACGCCGATCACACCGGGGGGGTCGCCGCGCTGCGCGAGGCCACCGGTGCGCAGGTCTTCGGGCCGGCGAGCGAGACGGTTCCCCAGCCCTGCACCCCGCTGCGCCAGGGCGACCATGCCGATGTGCTGGGCCTGCGCTTCGAGGTGATCGACATCCCGGGCCATACGGCCGGGCACGTCGCCTTCTTCCTGCCGGCCGGCGCCCCCGGCATCGCCACGCCGCTGGTCTTCTGCGGCGACACCCTCTTCTCGGGCGGCTGCGGACGTCTCTTTGAAGGCACGCCGGCGCAGATGCTCGCATCGCTCGACGCCCTGGCGGCGTTGCCGGACGACACGCGGGTATGCTGCGGCCACGAGTACACACTTTCGAACCTGCGCTTTGCCCAGGCCGTGGAACCCGGCAACGCCGATCTGACTCAGTACCTCGCGCATTGCGAAACAGTGCGCGCACGCGGCGAGCCCACCCTGCCTTCGCAACTGGGCACCGAGCGCCGGATCAATCCCTTTCTTCGCAGCCGCGAAGCCACCGTCCACCGCGCTGTGCGAGCGCGGTCTCATCTGTCCGCCGCTGCGGACGAGGTCGAGGTGTTCGCGGCATTGCGCCAATGGAAAAACGACTTCAGATGAAATTTCTCTCCGCGGCCCTCGTGGCCGGCGCCCTCTTCCTCACGGGCTGCGCAAGCACGACAACCACCACGCCCGACGCGGCAACCCCTGGCGGCATGGCCTCACCGCCGCCCTCGGGCGCCGCGGCGCCGGTGTACCCGGCCGGCGCGCTCACCCCCATCACGTCCGGTAGCTTCGGCTCGCGCAGCGTGGTCACGCTGGCCCCCCCGGCCGACATGTGGGACCGCATCCGCCGCGGCTTCAAGATGCCCGACCTCGACATCGATCTGGTGCGCGACCAGGAGCAGTGGTATTCCTCGCGGCCCGACTACGTGCAGCGCATGACGGAGCGATCCAACCGCTACATCTTCCACATCGTCGAGGAGCTCGAGCGCCGCAACATGCCGACCGAGCTCGCACTGCTGCCCTACATCGAAAGCGCCTTCAACCCGCAGGCCGTGTCCAGCGCACGCGCGGCCGGCATGTGGCAGTTCATGCCCGCCACCGGTACCGACTACGACCTGAAGCAGAACATCTTCCGAGACGACCGGCGCGACGTGCTGGCCTCCACGCGCGCGGCGCTCGACTACCTGCAACGCCTCTACAACATGTTCGGCGACTGGCACCTGGCACTGGCCGCGTACAACTGGGGCGAAGGCAACGTCGGCAAGGCGATCGCGAGGAACCAGCGCGCCGGCCTGCCCACCGGCTACACCGACATCAACATGCCGGCCGAGACGCGCAACTACGTGCCCAAGCTGCAGGCGGTGAAGAACATCGTGGCCAACCCGCTGCGCTACAACGTCGACCTGCCGATCATCTCGAACCACCCGTACTTCCAGACGGTCAACCTCACCCGTGACCTCGACGTGGCGCTGGCTGCCAAGCTGGCCGACGTGCGCATCGAGGACTTTCGCGCGCTCAACCCCGCCGCGCACAAGCCGGTGCTGCTGGCCGCGGGCACGCCGCAGATCCTGCTGCCCTGGGACAACGCCGCCGTGTTCCAGCGCAACTTCGACGCCTACACGCAGGGCCAGTACGCCAGCTGGACCGCCTGGGTGGTGCCCAACACGATGACGGTGGCCGACGCGGCGCAACGCTCGGGCATGAGCGAAGCCGACCTGCGCGCCATTAACCAGGTGCCGCCGCGCATGCTGATCAAGGCCGGCTCCACGCTGATCGTGCCCCGCGGCGTGCGGGTGCAGGAAGACGTGACCGCGCTGGTGGCCGACACCGGGCACCTGAGCTTCCAGCCGGAGATCGTGACCCGCCGCACGGTGGTGAAGGCTGGACGCCGCGACAGCGTGGCGTCGATCGCGAATCGCTACAAGCTCAGTGCGGCCAACGTGGCGGACTGGAACGACGTCAAGACAAACCATGTGTTCGCACGCGGCTTCAGCGTGGTTGTCTATCTGCCTGTGCGCGCTGCCATGAGCGCGCGGGTCGGCACCGGTACGCCGCGCGGCGTCGGTGCCAAGGCGCCGGCACGCAGAGGACTGGTCAGCAAGACACCGGTGGCGGCCAAGCAGCCCATCGTGCGCGAGAAGCGTGGTGGAACGCCCGCCAAGAGCAAGCGCTGAGGCCGAAGCGCCTTCTCAGAGCTTCTCCGTCTCGCCGCTGCGCGGTTGCCACTTCATCAGGCGCCGCTCCACCACGCCGACGATCGCGTCGAGCCCCAGCGCGAAGGCGGTGAGCACCACGATGCCCGCGAACACGGTGTTGACGTCGAAGGTGCCCTCCGCCTGCAGGATGAGGTAGCCC
Source organism: Variovorax restrictus (assembly GCF_051216715.1). Classification (NCBI taxonomy): domain Bacteria; kingdom Pseudomonadati; phylum Pseudomonadota; class Betaproteobacteria; order Burkholderiales; family Comamonadaceae; genus Variovorax; species Variovorax restrictus. The sequence continues at coordinate 1,834,874 of NZ_JBPJZH010000001.1, read as the reverse complement.
ACCCCGCGCGCGGAGCCCAGGTATTCGCCAACCACCGCGCCGACGAAGGCCAGACCGACGGCCGTGTGCAGGCTGGAGAACACCCAACTCGTTGCGCTCGGCAGGTACACGGTGCGCATCAGCTGGCGCTGGTTGGCGCCCAGCATCTTCGCGTTCGCCAGCACCACCGGGCTCACCTCGCGCACCCCCTGGTAGACGTTGAAGAACACGATGAAGAACACCAGTGTGACCGCCAGCGCCACCTTGCTCCAGATGCCCAGGCCGAACCACAGCGCGAAGATCGGCGCGAGGATCACGCGCGGCATCGAATTGGCCGCCTTGATGTAGGGGTCCAGAATCAGGCTGGCCGTGGGCGCGAGCGCCAGCCACAAGCCGCAGGCCAGGCCCAGCACGGTGCCGATGCCGAAGGCCAGCACCGTCTCGAGCAGCGTCGTGCCCAGGTGCATGTAGATGTCGGCATTGCCTGCCAGGCCCTCGGGGAACAGCACGTTCGGTGGCACGGCGATGGGCAGGAACCAGTTCCAGATGCGCCCTGCCACCTGGATCGGCTCGCCGAGGAAAAACGCGAACTGGTTGTTGCGCGAGGCCACGTGCCACATCACCAACAGCATCACCAGCAGCCCGAGTTGCCAGAGGCGCGCATTGCGCGCGTTGGGTCGGAAACTCACCATGCTCAGGCCGCCTTCTTCAACTGCTGCGAATAGCCTTTCAACACCTCGTCGCGCAGCACGTTCCAGATCTGCGTGTGCAGTTCGACGAAGCGCGGATGCATGCGCACCTCGGCCACGTCGCGCGGCCGAGGCAGGTCGATGACGAATTCACCGATCGGGTGTGTCGCGGGGCCGGCCGAAAGCACGACGACGCGGTCGCTCATGGCGATCGCCTCGTCGAGGTCGTGTGTGATGAACAGCACCGCCTTTTTTTTCGCTGCCCACAGGGCAAGCACCTCGTTCTCCATCAATTGCCGGGTCTGCACGTCGAGCGCGCTGAAGGGCTCGTCCATCAGGATGATGTCGGGGTCGAGCACCAGCGTCTGCGCCAGGGCCGCGCGCTTGCGCATGCCGCCCGACAGCTGGTGCGGATAGCGGTCGCCGAAGCCCGCCAGGCCCACGCGTGCCAGCCACGCCTCGGCCTGCGCAGCCGCGTCGCCATCGGGCATGCCGCGGTACTGCAGCCCCACCATCACGTTGTCGCGCGCGCTGCGCCACGGCATCAGCGCATCGCTCTGGAACATATAGCCCGCGCGCGTGTTGATGCCCGCGAGCGGCTGGCCGAAGACCTCCACCGCACCAGACGACGGAGTGAGCAGGCCCGCAGCCACGTTCAGCAGGGTCGACTTGCCACAGCCTGTGGGGCCGACCACAGACACGAATTCGCCTGCGCGGATGCGCAACGTGGTGTCGGCCACCGCGGTGTAACGCTGGCCCGGGTTCTCCTTCGCGTGGAAGGTGCAGTTGATGCCGAGCAGTTCGAGCGCGTGGTCGGGAGAATCGGCGGTGCCGGCCATCGAGCGCTCAGGCCTTGAACCGTTCCTTCGCGCGCCGCGCGAAGTCGTTGGTGTAGGTCTTCGCGAGGTCGATCTTGTCGGCCTTGACCGAAGTGTCGAAGCTGGCGATGGCGGCCAGCGCCGTCTTCGGGCCTTCGAGCGGCACCAAGCCATCCACCGCGATCGCCTCCCGTACCTTGTCGAAGGACGCCAGGTAGAGGGCGCGGTCGCCCAGCAGGTAGGTCTCGGGCACGGTCTTGATGATGTCGCTCGGTCCGGCCGTCTGCAGCCACTTGAGGCCGTGCACGATGGCATTCGCGAGCGCTTGACAGGTGTTGGGATTCTTCTGGATGAAGTCTGCCGGCGCATAGAGGCAGGCCGCGGGCATGGGCCCGCCGAAGACGTCTTGCGTGCCCTTGAGCGTGCGGGTGTCGCTGATGATCTTCACGTCGCCCTTCTGCTCGAGCATGGTCATCACCGGGTCGGTGTTGCTGATCGCATCGATCTGGCCCGAGCGCAGCGCCGTGAGCGCGCCCGCAGCCACGCCGACACCGATGTAGCTCACGTCGCTGGCCTTCAGGCCCCCGCGCGACAGCACCAGGTTCGCCACCATGTTGGTCGAAGACCCGGGGGCAGAGACACCGATCTTCTTGCCCTTGAGATCGGCCACGTTCGCATAGCCCGCCATGTTCTTGGTCGACACCCCCACCGCGATCTGCGGTGCGCGCCCTTGCAGCACGAAAGCCTGGAACACCTGGTTCTTGGCCTGCAGGTTGATGGTGTGTTCGTAGGCGCCCGAGCAGACATCGGCCGACCCGCCGACGACGGCCTGCAATGCCCGCGCACCACCGGCGAAGTCGGCGATCTCGACATCGAGCCCTTCGGCCTTGAAGTAGCCCAGCTGCTCGGTGATGGTGAGCGGGAGGTAATAGAAGGCCGCCTTGCCGCCGACAGCGATGGAAATCTTGGTGCGCTCCGGCTTGGCTTGCGCGAAGACGTGGGGGATCGCGATCGAAGCAGCCGCCAATGCAGCGGCAGACGTGAAGGTGCGGCGATGAAGCATGCGTTGGGCCCGGGTTCTTCGGTTCTTGACGACCGAATCGAGCTTAGGCGCGCGCCAGGTCACCTGCATCGGGAACATCCCGCGCGGGTTTTCACGTAAGCAGAAAGAGGACTACCGCCCAGCGAAAACGATGGCGATGTTGACCAGAAAAGCCAGTGCCCAAACTGCACTGCGCGCCGCGTTGGCGCCGCGCAGGTAGAGCGCGATGAACATCAGGCGCAGCACGATGTAGGCGACGGCCAGCGCGTCGATGTGACCCTGCTGCGCGCCGAGCTGATGCGCGATGACGACGGCACCGATGAAGAACGGAAGTCCTTCGAAGCTGTTGGCCTGCGCCGCGTTGGCACGCGCGCGCCAACCGCTTTGTTTGGCCGCCCAGTCGCGCGGCGTCACGTTGTCGCGCGGCCCGAAGGCCCCTACCTTCGCGATGTACGCGCAGGCATAGGGCAACGCGGCGGCGGCGAGCACGCACCAATAGGCGACCGTGAGATGGAAGTTCATGCGTGCGGTCTCGTCGTTTGGAGGTGCAAGGCTAGCGCCGGTCGACCAGCGCATGCGCGATGGTGCCGAGGTCGACGTATTCGAGCTCGCTGCCGGCCGGGACGCCACGCGCTAGCCGCGTGACCGTGAGCCCGCGCTGGCGCAATGCCTCGCCGATGACGTGCGCCGTCGCCTCGCCCTCGGCGGTGAAGTTGGTCGCGAGGATCACCTCGACGACGCTGCCGTCGAGCGCGCGGTCGAACAGCTTCTGCAAGCCGATGTCCTTCGGCCCGATCCCATCGAGCGGGCTCAGCCGCCCCATGAGCACGAAGTAGTAGCCGCGAAAGGCATTGGTGCGTTCGAGCGCGGCCTGGTCCGCCGGCGTCTCGACGACGCACAGCTTGCTGGCATCGCGCCGCGGGTCCATGCAGACCTGGCAGATCGTCGCTTCGGTGAAGGTGTTGCAGCGCTCGCAATGCCGCACGTTCGCGGCCGCTTCCTGCAGCGCGCGCGACAGCAGCTGGGTGCCCTGGCGATCGTGCTGCAGCAGGTGGAAGGCCATGCGCGACGCCGACTTGACGCCCACGCCGGGCAGGCGCCGCAGCGCGTCGATCAGCGCGTCGAGCGAGCTGGTGTCAGCCACGTCGCTGGCTCGTGCAAACGCAGCGCAGCAGCGTCATCAGAAAGGCAACTTCATGCCGGGAGGCATGCCCGGCATGCCGGCGGTGAGCTTGCCCATCTTCGCTTCGCTGGTCTCCTCGGCCTTGCGCACCGCCGCGTTGAACGCGGCGGCCACCAGGTCTTCGAGCATGTCCTTGTCGTCGGCCAGCAGGCTCGGGTCGATGGTGATGCGCTTGACGTCGTGCTTGCAGGTCATGACGACCTTCACCAGGCCGGCACCGGACTCGCCTTCGACCTCGATGTGGGCCAGCTCTTCCTGGGCCTTTTTGAGGTTGTCCTGCATGGCCTGCGCCTGCTTCATGAGGCCAGCCAGTTGTCCTTTGTTGAACATCGCGTTGATCCTGAAAGTTCGTTGAATGAAAAGGGTGATGTTAGGCGGGTCGCAGGGTGCCGGGGACGATCTTCGCGTCCCACTGCTGCATCAGCGACTGCACCTCGGGGTCGTTGCGGATCGTGTCCTCCGCCGTGCGCTGCCGCGCTTCGGCGGCCAGCTTGTTGCGGCGTGCGGGGCTGTCCGTCACACCGCCGATCTCGATCGCGATTTTGACCGCATGGCCGAGCCCGGCGAGCGCCGCCTGCAACTTCTCCCGGGTCGAGGTCTGGTTGAGCGACTCGCGCTCGACGCGCAGCAACCACTGGTCGACGTCGCGTGCCACCAGCTGCGATTGCAGCGCCAGCTCGCGCGTCAGCGCGCCGATGGCTTCGGCCACGACCATCTGCGTCACCGTGGCGTACCAGAAGTCGCCCTCCTCGCTCGGTTCGATGCTGGCCGCGGGGGTCTCGATCTCGCGCATCTGCTCGCGCGCGCCCGGCGCCGGCTGCACGCGCACCGGCATGGCGAGCACGCGTGCCGGCGCGTCCTGCGCCGGTGCAGCGCCATGGGCGACAGGCGGGGCATCGCGCACCGGCAGGCGTTGTCCGGCGGGCGCGGCATTGGATTGCGCTTCTTGCGGCGTGGCGGGCGCGGGCGCCGTGGTGGGTGGCGATGGCATGGCTCGCACGGCGAGTACCGCCGGCGCCGCTGCTATCGGAGCGCCTGGCGGAGCCTCGGCGACCGTGCGAGGCACCGCCTGGCCATCATTCAGAGTTTTTTTTTCCGGGGATGCCGACTCGGCGGGCTTGAAGGCCAGCAGGCGCAACAGCACCATCGTCAGCGCCGCGTACTCGTCCGGCGCCAGCCCGAGCTCGCCGCGACCGTGCAGGCAGAGGCTGTAGAGCAACTGCGTTTCATCCTGCGGCATCAGGCCGGCGAGGCGCGCCGTCTCCGCCGCGTCGGGGTCCGTGTCGCTGGCCGTCGCGGCGCGCGAAGGCACGGCCTGCAGCACCGCCATGGCCTGCAGCACCGTCGTCATTTCTTCCAACGTCGCCGCGGCCGACAGGCCGTCGCGGCGCAGCACCTCCGAGGTTTCGACGACAGTCTTTCCATCGCCTTGCGCCAACGCATCGACAAGCCGAAACACATGGCTGCGATCGGCGCTGCCGAGCATCTGGCGCACGCCGCCTTCGAGCAGTTCGCCGTTGCCGAAGGCGATGGCCTGGTCGGTCAGCGACAGCGCATCGCGCATCGAACCACGTGCAGCGCGCGCCAGCAGGCGCAGGGCCTGCGGCTCGGCCGGCACCTGCTCGGCCGCGAGCACCTGCGTGAGATGTTCGAGCACCGTTTCTGGCGCCATCGGCCGCAGGTTGAACTGCAGGCAGCGCGAGAGCACCGTGACCGGCACCTTCTGCGGATCGGTGGTCGCCAACACGAACTTGAGGTACTCGGGTGGCTCCTCCAGCGTCTTCAGCATCGCGTTGAACGCGGTGTTGGTGAGCATGTGCACTTCGTCGATCATGAAGACCTTGAAGCGCCCCTGCACCGGCTTGTACACGGCCTGCTCGAGCAGCGACTGCACTTCGTCCACGCCACGGTTCGACGCGGCATCGAGTTCGGTGTAGTCGACAAAGCGACCGGCGTCGATGTCGCGACAGGCCTGGCAGACGCCGCACGGCGTGGCGGTGATGCCGCCCTGACCGTCGGGCCCCTGGCAGTTGAGCGACTTCGCCAGCACACGCGACACGGTGGTCTTGCCCACGCCACGCGTCCCGGTGAACAGGTAGGCATGGTGAAGCCGCTGCGTGGTCAGTGCGTTCGAGAGTGCCTGCACCACGTGCTCCTGACCGACCATCTCTTCGAAGTTGCGGGGTCGGTATTTGCGGGCAAGCACGAGATAGGACATCGACCCATTCTAAAAGCCGACGACGCGCATTCCCGTGCGCGGTGTGGGCACTCCAACGCACGCTAGAATGACCGCTGACGGGCCTCCCCGCATGGTGAAGCGGCCAACCGGGTCAGGTGGGGAACCAAGCAGCCCTAACTGCGTAGCCAGTGCCGGGGGTAAGGCTCGTCAACCTTCTTTTTCGACACGCCGCGGGCGCCAATCAGACCGGCGTGCGGTTGGCCTTCAGTTTCTCCCGCAAGGTGTCGGCCAACGCCAGCGTGTCGTGTTCCATGCTTGCAATGCGGTAGGCGCCGAGCGGCTCGCCTTCGTAGCTCAGCCGCGCGACGCTGAAGTGGGCGCTGAGCGCAGTCGCGGCGTCGTGCAGGCATTCCGCAATCGACCTCAGCCCTTCGCGTACGTGACGCTCGTCAGCCGACCCCGTGCTGACGCTGTAATTGAAGTAGCGGTCCCGGACCTTCTTGATATCGACTTGCGGATGCATGCTGGCAACGAACCCTCTCGTGCGGGGATTGTGTGCGGGTCACCGAACAAATGCATGTCAGCCACAAGTACTAAGACGTTGGCGACATGGTTTGAAACTCCCGCAGCACGCCCTTTGAAGCAGCCACGCCGCTCGCCATCGAAGCTGTCAGCAGATAGCCGCCAGTCGGCGCTTCCCAGTCGAGCATCTCGCCCGCGCAATGCACATGGGGCAAGCGCTGCAGCATGGTGTGGGCGTCCATCGCATCGAAGCGCACGCCGCCCGCGGTGCTGATCGCCTCGGCGACGGGCCGCGTTGCGACGAGACGAAGCGGCAGTGCCTTGATGGCGTGCGACAAGGCTTCGTTCGCTTGCATTCCGTCACGACCGAGTGCTTCGTGCAACACACTGGCTTTGACGCCCTCCAGACCGAGCCGGCTTTTCAGATGGCTGCTGAGCGAGCGCGACCCGCGCGGATGCATCACCGCAGCGTGGACCTGCTCGGGAGACCGATCGGGCAACAGATCGACCGACACCATGGCGTGGCCCGTGCGCGCGATCTCGTCGCGCAGCAAGGCAGATGCCGCATAGACCAGGCTGCCCTCGATACCCGTGGCGGTTGCCACGAACTCCCCCTTGCGTTCGAAGCTGCGGCCCGCCGCATCGACGACGCGGATGGCCACCGACTTGAAAGGATGGCCGGCGAAACGCGACGCGAAATGCGCGCTCCAGGCGACGTCGAAGCCGCAGTTCGAGGGCTGAAGCGGCGCGACATCGACGCCGCGTGCCCGCAGCCAGGGCACCCATGCGCCGTCGGAACCCAAGCGCGGCCAGCTTGCGCCACCCAAGGCCAGCACGACGGCATCCGCCTGCACCGTGGCACGACCCGCAGGTGTCGCGAAGTCGAGCGTGGTCGGCATGGCATCCGACGAAGCCCAGCCTTGCCAGCGATGCCGCATGTGGAAGCGCACGCCCGCACCCCGCAGCCGCTGCAGCCAGGCACGCAGCAGCGGCGCAGCCTTCATGTCGACCGGAAACACACGGCCTGAGGTGCCGACGAAGGTTTCGACGCCGAGGCCCTGCGCCCAGGCCCGAAGCGCATCCGGCCCGAAGTCGCGCAGCATCGGCTCGACCTGCGCACGCCGATCGCCGAAGCGCTGCACGAAGATCTCGAAGGGCTCCGAATGCGTGAGGTTGAGGCCACCGCGGCCAGCCAGTAGGAATTTGCGCCCCACCGAGGGCATAGCGTCGTAGAGGTCGACCTGCACGCCGGCGGCGCTCAAGGTCTCGGCCGCCATCAGGCCGGCGGGCCCGCCGCCGATCACGGCAACGGTCTTCAGAGTATTCATTCAGGGGATCCAAGTTCGAAAAGAGAAGGGCCTTCGGCTATCGCGCCCATAGCGTCCGCACCGGGGACGCTGCCACTTGGTTTCTGCCACAATGCCCAGCACTTTAGCTGCAGCGCAACCCCGCGTCACAAGGACAACACCATGGCCAGCGATCTGATCAAACACATCTCCGACTCCTCCTTCGAAGCCGACGTGCTGCAGTCGGGCAAGCCTGTCCTGGTCGACTACTGGGCCGAGTGGTGCGGCCCGTGCAAGATGATCGCGCCGATCCTCGACGAAGTCTCCGCGACCTACGAAGGCAAGCTGCAGATTGCCAAGATGAACGTGGACGAGAACCGCGACATCCCTGCCAAGTTCGGCATCCGCGGCATCCCCACGCTGATGCTGTTCAAGGACGGTCAGCTGGCCGCCACCAAGGTGGGCGCGATGAGCAAGGCGCAACTGACCGCCTTCATCGACCAGCAACTCGCCTGAGTCGGCCCCAAGGCGGTCGCCGCGCAATGCGCCGGCCGCCTCGTTTTTTCCTGTCATAATCTCTCTCAGTTCACCGGCTCGCCCGGTTTGAGTTCCCCGGTTTGTGAGGCAGTTCTCGCCTCTCCTTAAACCTCCCCCCGTTTTCCGTTCGACACCACCCCGCCAGGGGTCGCTCCATGCACTTAAACGAACTCAAGGCACTCCACGTGTCTGAAGTCCTCAAGCAGGCCGAAGCCCTTGAGATCGAAAACACCGGCCGCATGCGCAAGCAGGAGCTGATGTTCGCGATCATCAAGAAGCGCGCGAAGGCCGGCGAACAGGTCTTCGCTGACGGCGTGCTCGAAATCCTGCCCGACGGCTTCGGTTTCCTGCGCAGCCCCGACACCAGCTTCACCGCCAGCACCGACGACATCTACATCTCGCCGAGCCAGGTGCGCCGCTTCAACCTGCACACCGGAGACATGGTCGAAGGCGAAGTGCGCACGCCAAAGGATGGCGAGCGCTACTTCGCGCTCACCAAGCTCGACAAGGTCAACGACGGCCCGCCCGAGCAGAACAAGCACAAGGTGATGTTCGAAAACCTGACGCCGCTGTTCCCCAAGGAACAGATGAAGCTCGAACGCGAAGGCGTCAAGAGCGAAGAGAACATCACCGGCCGCATCATCGACATCATCGCCCCCATCGGCAAAGGGCAGCGCGCCCTGCTGGTGGCGCCGCCCAAGAGCGGCAAGACGGTGATGATGCAGCACATCGCGCATGCGATCAGCGCCAACTACCCCGACGTCCACATGATGGTGCTGCTGGTCGACGAGCGCCCGGAAGAAGTGACGGAAATGCAGCGCACCGTGCGCGGCGAGGTCATCGCTTCGACCTTCGACGAGCCCGCCGCGCGTCACGTGCACGTCGCCGAAATGGTGATCGAGCGCGCCAAGCGCCTGGTCGAGCTCAAGAAGGACGTGGTGATCCTGCTCGATTCGATCACCCGCCTGGCCCGCGCCTACAACAACGTCGTGCCCTCGTCGGGCAAGGTGCTGACCGGCGGTGTTGACTCCAACGCGCTGCAGCGCCCCAAGCGCTTCCTGGGCGCCGCGCGCAATGTGGAAGAAGGCGGCTCGCTGACCATCATCGGCACCGCGCTGATCGACACCGGCAGCCGCATGGACGAAGTGATCTTCGAAGAGTTCAAGGGCACGGGCAACAGCGAAATCCACCTGGACCGCCGCCTGTACGAAAAGCGCGTGTTCCCGTCGATCCAGCTGAGCCGCAGCGGCACGCGCCGCGAAGAACTGCTGCTGGCACCCGAGATCCTGCAGAAGACCCGCATCCTGCGTCAGCTCATGTACAACATGGACGAGATCGAGTCGATGGAGCTGATGCTCAAGAACATGAAGGCGACGAAGACCAATGTCGAGTTCTTCGACATGATGCGCCGGGGCGGCTGAGGTTAGCCCACCCCCGAACTGGCTCACTTCGTGTAGCCAGCTCCCCCTCGAGGGGGCAACACCAGCGGCCCGGCGGAGCCGGTTCCGCGGTGTTTCACGAACGAAAGCCCGTCTCTCGACGGGCTTTTTTTATGGGGTGAGCGCTCGGCCCTCTGTGGCACTGCGCGCGCCGAGGTCGAGGAGTTCCATCAACGCCACGGCCTCTTCCGGTGGCACGGGGTTGGGGCCGACGCCTCGGATGGCGTCGCGCACTGCGGCGTAGTAGTCGACGTAGTTGCCGCGACGGTTCGGCACGGTGCTCTCGCGCACCCAGTTCTCGATCGCCACCGCTTTGAGTTCACCGGGCACGGGGTCGACGCCCCAGTTGTCACCGCCCGGCCGGCCACCCGCCCGCAAAGCATCCTCCTGCGGATCGACGCCATGCTTCACATAGCTGCCGCGGGTGCCGTGCAGGATGTAGCGCGGCGCGGCGTGGGCCGCGAGTGTGGTGGCATGCAGAACCACGCGCAGGGGTGCATGCAGCCCGGTGTCGTAGCGCAGCAGCGCATGGAAGTGATCTTCGACCTGCGCGCCGTCGCGCAGCGCGGCGGTGTCGAGCAAGAGCGTGTCGGGCTTGCCGAAGAGTTGCATGGCCTGGTCGAGCAGGTGCGCGCCCAGGTCGACCCAGAGGCCCGCACCGGGAACAGCCTGCTCGCGCCAGCGCTCACGCACCCCAGGGCGAAAACGATCGAAATGTGACTCGAAATAGACGGGTCGCCCGAGCTGACCGCTGGCCAGCACGTCACGCAAGGTGAGGTAGTCGGCATCGAAGCGGCGATTCTGATAGACCGACAGCAGCCGATTGCGCTGCTGCGCCAGGGCCGCAAGTTCGCGCGCCTGCGCCGCATCGAGCGTGAAAGGCTTGTCGACCACCACATGCTTGCCGGCTTCGAGCGCCGCCTTGGCGATCGGGTGATGCTGGGCGTTGGGTGTCGCGATCACCACCAGATCGATGTCGGGCCGGGCCAGTAGCGCCGCGGCGTCGGGCTCGACCGGCACGCCCGGCCAGTCGGCCTGCACTTTCTGTGGCTGAGAACTAGCGACGGCCGCCAGCTCCAGGCCCGGCGCAGCCGACAGCACCGGGACATGAAAAGTCTGGCCGGCGAAGCCGTAGCCGACGAGGCCGACGCGCAACGCGCCGGCGGTCGAGGGCAATGAGAAAGCGGCTGGGGTCATGGGAAAAAGGCTCGGGATCGCCTTGACGGATCAAATGCCCAGTATGCGATAATCGCGGGCTACGCGAAAAGTGCAGCCGGGCGCCGTGCCCAGCCGTTCCCGTGATCTGTGTGATTGTGGGACCCATCCCCAAGCCCTGGTGCTGCGGATGTGTGGCTCTCGCATCGACCCCAAGGAAACACCATGGCAAAAGAAGGCATCCACCCGAACTACCGCGAGATCCTGTTCGTCGACATGTCGAACGGCTTCAAGTTCGTGACCCGTTCGTGCGCGAACACCAAGGAAATGGGCAAGACCGACGACGGTCGCGAACTGCCGTTGTTCAAGCTGGACACCACGAGCGAATCGCACCCCTTCTACACCGGCACGCAAAAGTCGGTGGACAACATGGGTGGCCGCGTCGAGAAGTTCCGCAACCGCTTCGGCAAGACCACCGGCACCGCTTCCAAGTAAGCTCGCCGCTTCCCGCAGACCCGGATCAAGGGCAGCCCGGTTTACCGTGCTGCCCTTTTTCATTCTTCCTTCGAGCGCACGCCCCTTCCGTTGAACACCCAGCCGACGCCCGCCATCGTTGCCCAGAGCGCCGTCCGCCGCCTGCCACGGCTGGCGCTCCTGCTGCTGTGCGCGGCCTACCTGATGCCGGGCCTGCTGGGGCGGGGCCCCTGGAAGAGTGCCGACATCGCGTCCTACGGGTACATGGCCGAACTCGCGCGAAGCACCGAGGGCCTGGCGCGCTGGCTCGACCCGCTGCTGCTTGGCCTGCGGCCCGAGCCGCCCGCGTTGCTGCCGTACTGGATCGGCGCGCTGGCGATCAAGATCGCGCCCTCCTGGGTGCATCCCGATCTGGCGGTGCGCATCGCCTTCGCCGTGCTGCTGTGGGGCGTTTTCACCGCCGCGTGGTACGCGGTGTACCACCTGGCGCGCACGCCCCATGCGCAGCCTGTGGCCTTCGCGTTCGGGGGCGAGGCACAGCCGACCGACTACGCTCGCGCCATCGCGGACGGCGCGCTGCTGGCGCTGATCGCCTGCCTGGGGCTCGCCCAGCTTGGCCATGAAACGACGCCGGCGTTGGCCCAGCTCTTCTTCATCACGACCCTGTTCTACGGCGTGGCAGCGCTGCCGTATCAGCGCATCGGCGCCAGCGTTGCGCTGGCCGTCGGGCTGTTCGGACTGGCACTCAGTGGTGCCCCGACGATCGGCATTGTTCTGACGATCGGCGCGGCCCTGCTTGTCGCCCTGGACCGCCACCGCGCACTCGCCGACCCCTCGGACGAAGAGCCGGGCTACCGTGCCACGGCTTCGCTGGAAATCCTTGGCATCGCACTGTTCGCGCTCGTTGTGGTGCTCGCACTGGGGCTGTGGCGCTGGCAGATCATGCTGCCGGGCCAGTTGGAAGGCCGCACCGTGGGCGCCGACCTTCGCAGCCAGGCCAGGCTGATGCTGTGGTTCACCTGGCCGGCCTGGCCGCTGGCGTTGTGGACGCTGTGGCGCTGGCGTCGGCAGCTCACCGCGCGCCATGTGATGCTGCCGCTGTGGTTCGCACTGGTCCCGCTCGTCGCCACCTGGACGACAGGCTTCTCCGAGCGCTCGCTGCTGCTCGCCCTGCCAGCGCTCGCGACCCTGGCCGCGTTCGCCTTGCCCACGTTCCGCCGCAGTGCCGCGGCACTGGTCGACTGGTTCACCCTGCTCTTCTTCAGCGGCGCGGCCTTCATCATCTGGGCGTACTGGATCGCCATGCAGACCGGCGTGCCACCGAAGATGGCGGCAAGCATCACGCGCCTGGTGCCCGGCTTCGTGCCGACTTTTTCCTGGTTGAACTTCGCGTTCGCGATTGCCGCGACGGTGGCCTGGTGCTGGCTGGTGCGCTGGCGCACGGGCCGGCATCGGGCAGCGCTCTGGAAGACGCTGGTGCTGCCCGGCGGCGGCGCGGCGCTGTGCTGGCTGCTGGGCACCACACTGTGGCTGCCAGCGCTCGACCACGCGCTGAGCTATGCGCCGCAGGTCCGCGCCATCGCCGATCGCGTCGGCACGACGCCGTGCGTCTCGGCCCTCGCCTTGACGCGACCGCATATCGCCGCACTCCAGTTCCACGGCCACTTCGACCTGAAGCCGCTCGCCAGCGGGGCGGCCGTTGCCGTCGACACGGCCTGCCCCTGGCTGCTGGTGAGCCCCGAAGCCCTCGGCCGGCCCGGCACGGCGATCGACTTCAAACGCTGGCAGCTGGCCGGCACCTTCCGCCGCCCGACCAGCGCGAGCGACGACATCTTTCTCTACCAGCGCATCGCCCCGTGACGAGCGAACGCCGGATGATCGCGCGGCACGCCGGCACCGTGCTCGCCGGCCAGTTCGCGGTGATGGCCTTCGGCGTCACCGACACCATCGTGGCCGGCCGCTATGCGCAGGACGCCCTCGCGGCGCTGTCCGTCGGCTCGGCCATCTTCATCAGCGTGTTCGTGGCCCTCATCGGCGGTCTCCAGGCGCTGCTGCCGGTCTGGGCCGAACTCCACGGCGCGCGGCGTCAGGCCGAGGTGGGCCGATCGGTGCGCCAAGCCCTCTACCTGTGCGGCGGCGCCATCGCCCTCGGCATGGCGGTGCTGCTGATGCCCGGCGCCCTGCTGCGCTGGACCGCCGTGCCCGACGCCATGCGCGGCGATGTCGAGGCCTACCTCGCCGTGCTGGCCTTCGCGTTACCGCCCGCGCTGCTGTTCCGGCTGTTCAGCACGCTCAACCAGGGCCTGGGCAAGCCGAAGCTCGTGACCTGGGTGCAGATGGGCGCGCTGGCGCTCAAGGTGCCGCTGTCGATCTGGTTCGCATTCGGCGGCGCCGGGGTGCCGGCGCTCGGCCTGGTCGGCTGCGGGTGGGCCACGCTGGTGGTCAACTGGGGCATGTTCGCGCTGGCAGTGTGGCTGCTGCGCACCCAGGACTTCTACCGCGCGTACGGGCTCTGGGCGCGCGTCGAGCCGCCCGACTGGCAGCAGTTGCGGCGATTCGCCCGGCTCGGCATCCCGGGCGCGTTGTCGGTGCTGGTCGAAGTCACCTCCTTCACGCTGATGGCGCTGTTCATCGCGCGCCTGGGCGCCACGGCGTCGGCGGCGCATCAGATCGCTTCGAACCTCACCGCCGTGGCCTACATGGTCCCGCTGTCGCTGTCGATCGCCACCAGCGCGCGCGTGAGCTACTGGCTGGGCGCGGGCGACGCGACCCAGGCGCGACGGGCCTGCGCCCGCGGCTTCGAGCTGACGTTGGGGGGCGCCCTGGTCATCGCATCGCTGATGGTGGCCGCGCGCGGATGGCTCGCCGACATCTACACCGACGACCTGGCCGTCACAGCGCTCGCGACCACCCTCCTCCTCGCAACGGCTTGCTACCACCTGGCCGATGCCACCCAGACACTCTGCGTGTTCGTGCTGCGCTGCTACCGCGTGACGATCGCCCCGCTGGTGCTCTACTGCGCGCTGTTGTGGGGTGTCGGCCTGGGCGGCAGCTACCTGCTGGCCTATCGCGGCCTGGGCCCCTGGCCGGCCATGCAGTCACCGCTGGCCTTCTGGCTGATGAGCGCCGCAGCGCTGTGGCTGACCGCGCTGCTCTTCGCGGCGCTGTTGTGGCGCACGCTCAGGCGAGCGCGCTTGCCGGAGCCCGCGCCGCCCGCACCCGCGTGACCGGGAAGGTCAACGTGAATCGCGAGCCGTGCCCCACGGTGCTCTCGATGCGCAGCTCGCCGCCATGGCGCTGCGCCACATGCTTGACGATCGCCAGACCCAGGCCGGTACCGCCGGTCTCACGCGAACGGCTGCGGTCGACGCGGTAGAAGCGCTCGGTCAGCCGCGGGAGGTGCTCCGCCGCGATGCCCGGGCCGCTGTCGCGCACCGCGTACTCGCCGCGGCCGTCTGGCAGCACACGCCAGGTCACGACCACTTCGCCGCCGCCAGGTGTGTAGCGGACCGCGTTGTTCAGCAGGTTCGACATCGCGCTCTGCAGCTCGGTCGGCACGCCGGCAATCTCGGAATCGGCCTCGATCTTGAAGGACAGGCGATGCCCCGCCTGCGGCGCTAGCCGACTCGACAGCCCGCGACCCTCGTCCTCGCACTGCGCCATCAGCGCCCGCACGCGTGTCCACTGCGTGGCCGGCGGCGCGGCGCTGCCCTCCAGGCGCGACAGCGTGAGCAGGTCGTTCACCAGCGTTTCCATGCGGTGCGACTGCTGCGCCATCAGGCCCAGGTAGCGGGCGCGCTCCTCGGGCTCGAGCGGCAGGTTCTGCAGCGTCTCGACGAAGCCTGCGAGCACGGTCAGCGGCGTTCGGATTTCATGCGAGACATTGGCCACGAAGTCCCGGCGCATCGCCTCGGCCTGCTCGACGGCCGTGACGTCACGCGAGAGCAGCATGCGGCGATTGCCCGCATACGGATGCACCTGCACCGACAGCCGCATCGGCTGGCCGCGACCACGTGCGTGCGTCGCGTCGATGACCACATCGCGGCTGTAGTTCCACGACGCCAGGTACGCGACGAAGGCCGGATCGCGCACCAGATTCGCCAGGTGCTGCGCCACGTCACGCTCGGCATCGATGCCGAACTGCGCGCTCGCGGTCTGGTTGCACCATTCGATGCGCCCTTGTTCGTCCACCAGCACCACACCGTTGGGCGACGCCTGGAAAGCCGCCAGGAATTCCTGCAAGCGCTCCTGCGCCAGCCGGGTCTCCTGTTCGCGTTCGCGCAGCAACTTTCGGATGCGGTCGGCCAGATCGCCCCAGATTCCCGGCGCGCGCGACTGCAGGCCCGAACCACCCTGGCGAAGCACATCGAGCAGCCGGTTCGCGCGCCAGGCGTCGAGCGCCAGCCAAGCGAGCGCACCGATCCAGGCACCCCAGCCCACATAGGGCCAGCCGAACAACCAGCTGGCGAGCGCCGCCGCGACCGCCGAAGCCGTCAGGAAAGTGGCGATGCGAAAAGGCATGGCGGGCGATTATCCGCCGCGCGCGCGGCGCGAGGGGCGGTTCAAACGGTGGCTTGCGCCGTCAGGCGATAGCCGGCGCCGCGCACGGTCTCGACCATCGGTGCCGCAGCGCCGAGCGATTCGCGCAGGCGCTTGACGTGCACGTCGACCGTGCGCTCCTCGATGTAGACGTGGTCGCCCCACACCTTGTCGAGCAGCTGCGCGCGGCTGTGCACGCGTTCGGCATGCTGCATCAGGTAGCCCAGCAACTTGAACTCCGTCGGGCCGACCTTCAGCGGCGCGCCCTGCCAGGTCACGCGGTGCGTGGCGGTGTCGAGCACCAGCTCGCCGATCTCGACACGCTCGGCCACGGCCTCCGGCGCACGCCGGCGCAGCACGGCGCGGATGCGCGCGAGCATCTCCTGCGTGGAGAAGGGCTTGGTGATGTAGTCGTCGGCACCGGCGTCGAGGCCGGCAACCTTGTCGGGCTCGTCGCCGCGCGCGGTCAGCATGAGGATCGGGACGGACTTGGTGCGCGGGTCCTTGCGCCACTGGCGCGCCAGCTGCAGCCCGCTCTGGCCAGGGAGCATCCAGTCGAGCAGGATCAGGTCGGGCAGGAAGGCGTCGATCTCGCGCTGCGCCGACACCCCGTCTTCCGACCAGATCGGCTCGAAGCCGTTGTGGCGCAGGTTGACGGCGATCAGCTCGGCGATCGACGACTCGTCTTCGACGATCAGGACGCGTGGTTTTTTCATTCGCTTGGGTGTCGCTTACTGCAGCGCAGACTCGATTTCCTGCATCGAAGTGTGCCGCACGTCCGCGCCCTTGACGATGTAGATGATGAATTCGGCAATGTTCTTGGCGTGGTCGCCAATGCGCTCGATCGCCTTGGCGAGGAACAGCAGGTCGAGGCTGGCCGAGATGGTGCGCGGGTCTTCCATCATGTAGGTGACCAGCTTGCGCACGAAGCCGTCGAACTCCTGGTCGATCAGGTCGTCTTCCTTCAGGATCGACAGCGCCGCGGCGGTGTCGAGCCGCGCGAAGGCGTCGAGTGCCTTGCGCAGCAGGCCCGAGGCCAAATCGGCGGCCACGCGCAAGTCCGACGACGGCAGCGCACGCGACGAGCCGCTCTCGATGATCGATTTGACCATCCGCGCGATCTTGTTGGCCTCGTCGCCCACGCGCTCGAGGTTGGCCGTGGTCTTGCTGATGGCGATCAGCAGACGCAGGTCGCGGGCCGTCGGCTGACGACGCGCGATGATCGACGACAGCTCGCGGTCGATTTCGATCTCCATCGCGTTCACGCTGATCTCGGTTTCGATCACGCGGTCGGCGGATTCGGTGTCGAACTGCGCCAGCGCGTAGACCGCTTGGCGGATCTGCGACTCGACCATGCCGCCGAGCTCCATCACGCGCGACGAAACGCCGTTGAGTTCGCTGTCGAACTGGCTGGACAAATGCTTTTCGGTCATCGCTGTCTCCTTAGCCGAAACGGCCGGTGATGTAGTCCTCGGTCTCTTTGCGCTGCGGCTTGAAGAACATCTGTTCCGTCGCACCGAACTCGATCAGGTCGCCCAGGTACATGTAGGCGGTGTAGTCGCTGCAGCGGGCGGCCTGCTGCATGTTGTGGGTCACGATGACCACCGTGTATTCGCTCTTCAGCTCGGCGATCAGTTCCTCGATCTTCGCGGTGGAGATCGGGTCCAGCGCGGAGCACGGCTCGTCGAGCAGCAGCACCTCGGGCTTGATCGCGATGCCGCGTGCGATGCACAGGCGCTGCTGCTGGCCGCCAGACAGGCCCGAGCCGCTCTGCTGCAGCTTGTCGCGCACTTCGGTCCAGAGGGCGGCCTTCTTCAGGGCCCATTCGACGCGATCGTCCATGTCGCTCGCGTTCAGGTTCTCGAACAGCTTCACGCCGAAAGCGATGTTGTCGTAGATTGACATCGGGAACGGCGTCGGCTTCTGGAAGACCATGCCGATCTTGGCGCGGATCAGCGCCACGTCCTGCTTGGACGTCAGCAGGTTCTCGCCGTCGATGGCGATCGTGCCTTCGGCGCGCTGCTCGGGGTACAGCTCGAACATGCGGTTGAAGGTGCGCAGCAAGGTCGACTTGCCACAACCCGACGGGCCGATGAAGGCCGTGACCTTGTTCTCGGGAATCTCGAGGTTGATGCCCTTGAGGGCGTGGAACTTGCCATAGTAGAAGTTCAGGTCCTTGACCGAAATCTTCGATGGCGAGGGCTGGGGTGCGACAGTGGTGGGCATGGGACGCCTTCCTTAGAGTTTGCTGCGCGTCAGAACTCGCGCGAGGATGTTGAGTGCGAGCACGGCCACGGTGATCAGGAACACGCCGGCCCAGGCCAGGTGCTGCCAGTTCTCGTAGGGGCTCATGGCGAACTTGAAGATCGTGACCGGCAGGCTGGCCATCGGCTGGGTGACGTCCGAGGTCCAGAACTGGTTGTTCAGCGCGGTGAAGAGCAGCGGTGCTGTCTCGCCGGCGATGCGGGCGACGGCGAGCAAGATACCGGTGACGACACCGGCACGCGCCGCCTTCAGCGTGATGCTCAGGATGACTCTCCACTTCGGCGCGCCGAGGGCGTAGGCCGCCTCGCGCAGACCGGGCGGCACCAGCTGCAGCATGTTCTCGGTGGTGCGGATCACCACCGGAATCACGATGAGTGCCAGCGACAGCGCCCCAGCCAGGCCGGAGAAGGTCTTGAAGTAGGCCACGACCACCGCATAGACGAACAGGCCGATCACGATCGACGGCGCCGACAGCAGGATGTCGTTGACGAAGCGGGTCAGGTTCGACAACCAGCCCGTGGGGTTGTATTCGGCCAGGTAGATGCCGGCCATGATGCCGATCGGCGTGCCGACGAAGGTGGCCATCAGCACCATCACGAAGGAGCCGAAGATCGCATTGGCGATGCCGCCGGCTTCGTTCGGCGGCGGCGTCATCTCGGTGAAGGTCGCGATCGCCAGGCCGCCGACGCCCAGGCGCAGCGTCTCCCACAGGATCCACATGAGCCAGAACACGCCAAAGGCCATGGCGGCCAGCGACAGCGTCAGTGCGATCTGGTTGACACGCTTGCGGCTGGCGAACTTCGCCGCGCGGGTTTCGTTGAGCGTCTTGATGCTCAGGAGTTTCTCAGCGGTAGTCATTTGCAAACCTTCTCCCTGCGGGCTTCGGTATGACCGCCTTCGGGCGGCCGTGCGGCGGTCACGATGCCTTCCCTTCGCTCTTCTTCATGCGTTGCAGCAGGATCTTCGACAGCGTCAGCACGACGAAGGTGATGAAGAACAGCACCAGGCCGAGGTACATCAGTGCGGCCTGGTGCAGGCCGGCGCCGGCTTCGGCGAATTCGTTGGCGAGTGCCGACGTGATGCTGTTGGCGGCCTCGAAGACCGACAGCGAGTTGAGCTGGTTCATGTTGCCGATCACGAAGGTGACGGCCATCGTCTCGCCCAGTGCGCGGCCGAGGCCGAGCATGATGCCGCCGATGACGCCAGCCTTGGTGTACGGCAGCACCACCTTGGAGACGACCTCCCAGGTGGTGGAACCGAGGCCATAGGCCGACTCCTTCAGCAGCGGCGGCGTGACTTCGAACACGTCGCGCATCACCGAGGCGATGAAGGGAATGATCATGATGGCCAGGATGATCCCGGCCGACAGGATGCCGATACCCACTGGCGGGCCCGACACCAGCGCGCCCAGGTAGGGCACGCCGGAAAAAAGACTTTGCAGCGGCTGCTGCACATAGGTCGACAGGATCGGCCCGAACACGAGCAGACCCCACATGCCGTACACGATGGAGGGCACCGCCGCCAACAGCTCGATGGCCGTGCCCAGCGGGCGCTTCAGCCATGCCGGCGACATCTCGGTCAGGAACAGCGCGATACCGAAGCTCACCGGCACGGCGATCACCAAGGCGATGAACGACGTGGTCAGCGTGCCGTAGATCATCACCAGGCCACCGTACTCATCCTGCACCGGGTCCCACACGCTGCTCGTGAGAAAGCCCAGGCCGTACTTGGTGATGGCGGGCCAGGCACCGACGACCAGCGACAGCAGGATGCCGAAGAGCAGCAGCAGCGTCAGCAACGCGGCGCCCTTGGCGGCCCAGCCGAAGAGACGATCGGTCAGGGCGCCGGTGCGCGGCCGCTTGGCCGGTGGCGGTGTCGCGGAAGCGCGAGCACGCTCGGCCGTGAGGTCGAGCGCCTGGGGATTGGCAGGGAAGGTAGATGACACGGGCTGCTCCGGTGGAGACATGGGAGACGCGCCGTGGAGCGGATTGCTGCTCATACGGCGCGCCGGTCCTGCTTACTTGTACGCGATGGCCTTGCCCGAGCCGTCTTTGATCTGACCCCAGCTGGTGGCGATGGTGGCCTTCACGGCGTCAGGCATCGGCACGTAGTCCAGGTCGTCGGCGGTCTTGTCGCCCGTCTTGTAGGCCCATTCGAAGAACTTCAGCACCGTGGCCGCGTTGGCGGGCTTGTCCTGCGACTTCTGCATCAGGATGAAGGTGGCGCCGGTGATGGGCCACGATTGTGCGCCCGGCTGATTCGTCAGCACTTGGTAGAAGCTCTTGCTCCAGTCGGCACCGGCTGCAGCCGCCTTGAAAGCCGTGTCTTCGGGCGACACGAAGCTGCCTGCTGCGTTCTTCAGCTGGGCATAGGTCATCTTGTTCTGCTTGACGTACGCATACTCGACGTAGCCGATCGAGTTGGGCAGACGGTTCACGAAAGCGGCGACGCCTTCGTTGCCCTTGCCGCCGGCGCCCACGGGCCAGTTCACGGCCGTGCCTTCGCCGACCTTGCTCTTCCACTCGGCATTGACCTTGCTCAGGTAGTTGGTGAACAGGAAGCTGGTGCCCGAACCGTCGGCGCGGCGCACCGGCGCGATGGCGGCGTCAGGCAGCGCCAGCGAACCGTTCAGGGCCTTGATGGCGGGGTCGTTCCACTTGGTGATCTTGCCCAGGTAGATGTCGCCGAGCACTTCGCCGCTGAGCTTGAGTTCGCCCGGCTTGATGCCGGTGATGTTCACCACGGGGATCACGCCGCCGATGACGGTAGGGAACTGCATCAGGCCCTTGGCTTGCAGTTCTTCGTCCTTCAGCGGTGCGTCGGAGGCGCCGAAATCGACCGTCTTGGCTTCGATCTGCTTCAGGCCAGCGCCCGAACCGACCGACTGGTAATTCACTTGCGTGCCGGTGGCCTTGGCGAAGTCGTTGGCCCACTTGGCGTACAGCGGTGCGGGGAAGCTGGCGCCGGCGCCGGTCACGTTCTGGGCGAAGGCGGGGACTTGAGCGAAAGCGGCGGCCACGAGGCCGGCGGCTGCAAATTTGAAGGTCGTTTTCATGAGGCTTCCTTTGTGAAGTCAGGCAATCCCGAATCGGGCTGAGCGGACTGTAGGAAGCTTGTGTGACATCGATATGACATCGCTCTGCCCAATGAAACGAGGCCCTGCGAGGGCTGCGGCTTCGTGACGCCGTCACAGAACCGTCACGTTTCGCTACGGGCGCTGCGGCTACCATGGCGTCTGCTTTTCTCTCCCTGCGTCTGGTCTGCGACCGCCCTCCTCCTTCATGCAAAACGGCACCCTTCTCGCTGCGGTCGACCTCGGCTCCAACAGCTTTCGGCTCGAAATCGGTCGCGTCGACCACGGCCAGATCCATCGGACCGAGTACCTCAAGGAGGTGGTGCGTCAGGGCAACGGGCTCGACAGCAGCCGCAACCTGACCCCCGAAGCCATGCAGCGCGGCTGGGACGCCCTGGCGCGCTTCGGCGAGCGGCTGGCCGGCTTCAAGCGCTCGCAAGTGCGCGCCGTGGCGACGCAGACGCTGCGCGAGGCCCGCAACCGAGACGAGTTCCTGCTGCGTGCCCGCACGGCGCTCGGCTTCGGCATCGACGTGATCCCCGGCCGAGAAGAAGCCCGGCTGATCTACCAGGGCGTGGCGCACATGCTGCCGCACAGCGACGTGTCCGACCGCGAGCGCCGTCTGGTGATCGACATCGGCGGGCGCTCCACCGAGATGATCATCGGGCGCGCGCTCGAAGCCCAGGTGATGGAGTCGTACCGGGTCGGCAGCGTCGCCTGGTCGATGAAGCACTTCCCGCAGGGCCAGTTCACCACCGCCGCCTTCCGTGCTGCCGAGATCGCGGCCAAGGCGGTGCTCGACGACGCGTTGTCGACCTACGCGGCGGACCAGTGGGACGTCGCCTACGGGGCCTCCGGCACGATCGGCGCGGTCGGCGATGTGCTGGCCGCCTCCGGCGCGACGCCGGGCCTGGTCACGCGGGAGGGCCTCGACTGGCTGCTCGACCGCCTGCTCAAGGCCGGCAGCGTCGAGAAACTGCGTCTGGACGGCATGCGCGAGGACCGCAAGGCCGTGATCGGCGGCGGCATCAGCGTGCTGCGCGCCGTGTTCGACCTGCTCGACATCCGCGAAATGAAAGTTGCCCAGGGCGCGTTGCGCCACGGCGTGTTGTACGAGCTGCTAGAGCGCGACGACAGCGTGGCCGACCTTCGGGCCAGCACGGTCGCCCGGCTGGCCACCCGCTTCGCCGCCGATGCAGCGCAGGCCAAGCGCGTGGGCGACATCGCGTCGGCGCTCTACGTGCAGCTCGACCCGGCGGCGCGCGGCGGCGGCACGACCAGCCGCGCCGGGCGCGCGCTGCGCAAGCTGGGCTGGGCCGCACAACTGCACGAGATCGGCGCACTCGTCTCGCACAGCGACTACCACAAGCACGGCGCCTACATCCTCGACAATGCCGATGCGCCAGGCTTCGCCACCAACGAACTTCACCATCTGAGCCAGCTGGTGCTGGGCCACCGCGGCAAGCTGCGCAAGCTCGAGGCGGCGCTGGACGACGAAACCTTCGTCGCACAGCTGCTGGCGCTGCGGCTGGCGGTCATCCTTTGCCACGCGCGGCGCGACCCGGACGCCCAGGCCCTTCGCCTGACGAAGATCGATGACCGCAGCTTTGCGCTGGCCTGCCGCGACGAATGGTCGGAGGCCTACCCGCAGTCGGCCCACCTGCTGCGCGAGGAATCGCTGGCCTGGCAGAAGACCGGCTGGCGGCTCGCCCTCAGCGGCTGCTGAGCAAGCCAGACGCCCTTACAACAGCTCGGGCGCCTGCACCGTCACCACGACGGTCTGCACGTCGCCGTCGCGCTCCCGCGTGCGGATCCACCAGACCGAGCCCTTGCGCACCGGGCAGCTGTCCTGCTGCATGCCGAGCAGCAGCGCGATGGCCTGGCCCAGTGCCGGCTGATGGCCGACCAGCAGCATCACCGACTTGCCGTTCGGCCAGCCGGCCGCCGCCAGCAAGCCGTCGGGGGTGGCGTCGGGTGCCAGTTCGTCACGCAGCTTGTACTTGCGGCCAAGCGCGAGCGCGGTCTGTTCGCAGCGGCGCGCCGGGCTGCAGATGATGCGCGTGCCTTCGGGCAATTGCCGATCGAGCCAGCCCGCCATGCGCTTGGCCTGCTTTTCGCCGCGCGCCGTGAGCGAACGCTGCATGTCGTCGCAGCCCTCGGTCCAGTCATCGGCCTCGGCGTGCCGCCAGAAGATCAAGTCCATGGCTGAATTCCTCCTTCAGTTCGACCGCCCACCGAGCCCGCGCGAGGCGTACCGGCCCATCAATGCCGCCTGCGCCCCGTGCACCTCGATGCGACGCGAGGCGCCCGCTTCGCCCGGGTAGGTGTCGCTGTTGACGCGCCGGTACACCCCGTCGGCGCCCAGGTCCCAGGCGTCCTGCCCGTCATGCAGGTAGGCCACCAGACATTCGTCGATCAGGCGCTGGCGCAACCCCGGGTCGGTCACCGGCCAGGCCAGTTCGACGCGCCGCATCATGTTGCGGTTCATCCAGTCGGCGCTCGACAGGTAGAGCGACTCGTCCGGGCCCTTGCGGAAATAGAAGACCCGCGAGTGTTCGAGGAAGCGGCCGATGACCGAGCGCACCCGGATGTTCTCGGTCAGCCCCGGCACCTGCGCCGGCAGGGTGCAGGCGCCGCGCACGATCAGGTCGATCTTCACGCCCTTCTGCCCGGCCCGCACCAGCGCATGCACCAGCGCCTCGTCGGTCAGCGCATTCATCTTGGCCACGATGCGCGTCGGCTCGCCCAGCGCCGCCGCCGCGCCGAGCGCATCGATCTGCGCGACCAGGTTGCGGTGCAGGTCGAAGGGCGCGAGCCACACACGGTGGAGCTTGGGCAGCCGGCTCTGGCTGGCCAGATGCACGAACACCGCTTCCATGTCGGTCGTGAGCAGCGGGTCGGCCGTGAGGTGGCTGATGTCGGTGTAGAGCGCCGCGGTGCGCGGGTTGTAGTTGCCGGTCGACAGGTGACCGTAGCGCACCAGGCGCTTGCCCTCGCGGCGCGTCACCAGCAGCATCTTGGCGTGGGTCTTCAAGCCGACCACGCCGTACACCACCTGCGCGCCGATCGACTCCAGCATCTCGGCCCAGTTGATGTTGGCCTCTTCGTCGAAGCGCGCCTTGAGCTCGACCACCACGGTCACTTCCTTGCCGCGGCGCACCGCTTCGCGCAGCAGGTCCATCAGCGCGGAGTTGGTGCCGGTGCGGTAGATGGTCTGCTTGATGGCCAGCACCTGCGGGTCGAGCACCGCCTCGCGCAGGAAGGCGAGCACGCCGTCGAAACTCTCGAAGGGCTGGTGGATCAGCACGTCGCCGCGCTGCAGCCTATCGAAGAAGGACTGGCCCGTCGACAGCGTGATCGGGTAGGACGCCGTGTACGGCGCGAAGCGCAGCGGGTTGAACTGCGGCTCGTCGAGCAGGTCGATGACCTGCGTGAGCCGTGCCAGGTTGACCGGCCCGTGCACGCGGTAGAGCGACTGCGGCGGCAGGTTGAACTGCGCCAGCAGAAAGCTCGCGAGCGACTCGGCGCAGCTGGCTGACACCTCGAGCCGCACGGCCTGGCCGTAGTGACGATGCTCCAGGCCCTGGCGCAATGCGGTGCGCAGGTTCTTGACGTCTTCCTCGTCCACCGCAAGGTCGGAATGGCGCGTGACACGGAACTGCGAGAAGTCACCCACCTCGCGGCCGGGGAACATGTTCGACAGATGCGCCCGCACCACGCTCGACAGCGCCACGAACAGCGTCTGGCCGCCCGACACCTTCGCCGGCATGCGGATGATGCGCGGCAGCACGCGCGGCACCTTCAGGATGGCGATCGGGTTCTCGCGGCCGAAGGCGTCCTTGCCGGCCAGCCGCACGATGAAGTTGAGCGATTTGTTCGCCACCTGTGGGAACGGGTGCGACGGGTCGAGCCCGACCGGAATCAGCAGCGGCCGCACCTCGCGCTCGAAATAATCGTGCACCCACTTGCGTTGCGCCGGGTTGCGCTCGCCGTGCGACACGATCTGCACGCCATGCTTGGCGAAGGCTGGCATCAGCTCGTCGTTGTAGAGCGCGTACTGCGTGTCGACCAGCGCGTGCGCGGCCTCGGCCAGGCGCTCGAAGGACGCGACGGTCTCGTTGCCCTTGGCTTCGCCCAGGCTGGCGGCGATCAGGTGCGGCGCGGCGCGCACCTCGAAGAACTCATCGAGGTTCGACGAGACGATGCACAGGTAGCGGAGCCGCTCGATCAGCGGCACCTCGGGGCGCTTCGCCCAGTCGAGCACGCGCTGGTTGAACGCCAGGATGCTGTGGTCGCGGTCGAGCAGCGTCAGTGCGGGCGCGGAAGGCGCCTCGGGGGCGGCCGGCGTGTCGGCCGGTGGCGGGGCCGTGAAGGGCTGCATGGTCAATGATTCTGTCGCAAGGAAACCGACGGTCCCTGTCAGCGGGTGGATGACAGTGTCGAGGCCTCTCATGACATTTTCGTGACGCTGTCACATTCGCCCGTGACACGCGTCAGTTTCCGCGTCAGTTCCCCAGGAAATGCTTGCGGTAGCGCGGCGGCAGGTCGTCGATGCGCATGAGCATCGGCAGGTCGGCGGTGTTGAAGTCCGGGTCCCAGGCGGGGGCGCCGAGCACCCTGGCGCCCAGCCGCAGGTAGCCCTTGATCAGCGCGGGCGGCTCGACGACCAAGTCGCTGTTCAAGCGCTCGACCGGCAGCGGCAGGCGCGGCTGCACCTGGTACTGGATCGGCGCCATGTGCGTGGTCGACAGCTGCCGCCAGATGCTGGCCGCCGCGTCGCCGCCGTTGACGCCGTTGTGCTGCATCGGGATGCTGGCGCAGCCGATCATCGTATCGAGCCGGTTGCGGTGCATGAAGCCGGCCAGCGCGCCCCACAGTGCCAGGATGACGCCGCCCTGGCGGTGGTCGCGGTGCACGCAGCTGCGGCCGAGCTCGACCATGCGTTCGCGCAGGTCGCGCAGCCGGGTCAGGTCGAACTCGGTGTCGCTGTAGGTGCTGCCGATGCGGCGCGCCTGGGCCGGCGTCAGCACGCGGTAGGTGCCGATCACCTGGCCGGTGGCTTCCTCGCGCACCAGCAGGTGCTCGCAGAAGTCGTCGAACAGGTCGATATCGTGGCCTTCGAGGGTCGTGGTCAGGCGCGCGCCCATCTCGCCGGCGAAGACGTCGTGGCGCAGGCGCTGCGCGGCGCGCACGTCGTCCTGGTGGCGGGCCCAGCTCACGGTGATGCCCTGCCCCGCCGCACGCGGCGCCTCCACGACGATCGGTGCGGCGGGCACCGTGGCCGGCAGCCGGGTCGACGGGGGTGCCCGCCAGAAGGCCGGTCGGGCGCCCAGTTGGGACAGCGGGAACATCGGATTGGGCAGTTCTTGCATGGGGACCCTTCTTCGTTCGGGCGAGTCTCCAGCCCCCAAGTGAAAGTGCCGTGTCTCTCCGATGGCAGTTACGTGACGGCGGGCCAGGTTGTCTAATGCCGCTCAACCGACAGGAGTTGCTATGGCCGACGAAGCAAGAATCGAAGTCGAAACCCGACGCCATCAGATGTTCCCCGTGCTGTCGCACGCCGACATCGACCGGATGCGCCGCTTCGGCACCGTGCAGCGCTACGCGCAAGGCGACTGCATGTTCAGGGCTGGCGAGCCCGGGCTGGGCCTGTTCGTGCTGCTCGACGGCCACGTGGAGATCACCCAGCGCGACGGGCTCGGCCACACCGTGCCGATCGGGCGCCAGGGCCCGGGGCAGTTCATGGCGGAGATCGCGCAGCTCTCGGGCCGGCCTTCGCTGGTCGACGGCCACGCCGACACCGACGTCGAGGCGCTGCTGATCCCACCGGAGCAGCTGCGCGCGCTCATCATCGCGGAGGCCGACCTCGGCGAGCGCCTGGTGCGGGCGCTGATCCTGCGGCGCGTCGCGCTGATCGAGTCCGGTGCCAGCGGCCCGGTGCTGATCGGCCCGCCGGACACCGCCGACGTGCGGCGCCTGCAGAACTTCCTCACCCGCAACGGCCACCCCTACCAGGTGGTCGATTCGACACTGGAAGCCGACGCCGCGGCGCTGCTCGAGCAGTACGGCGAGGCGACGCTGCTGGTGGCCTGCCCCAACGGCTCGGTGCTGATGAACCCGAGCGAAGACGCGCTGGCCCGCTGCCTCGGCATGATCGACAGCGCGGCGCACGACGACCTGTTCGACGTGGTCGTCGTCGGTGCCGGCCCGGCCGGGCTGGCCACCGCGGTGTACGCCGCATCCGAAGGCCTGCGCGTCATCGTGCTCGACTGCCGCTCCTACGGCGGCCAGGCCGGCGCCAGCGCACGCATCGAGAACTACCTGGGCTTCCCCACCGGCATCTCCGGCGGCGCGCTGGCCGGCCGGGCCTATGTGCAGGCGCAGAAGTTCGGCGTCGAAATGCTCATTCCGTCGGAAGTCGCCTCGCTCGACTGCAGCGGCGCGGCCAAGGGCGAGATGTCGATCCAGCTGGCCGACGGCCGCCGCCTGCGCGGGCGCACCATCGTGATCGCCAGCGGCGCCCGCTACCGCCGGCCCGACGTGCCGCGCCTGCGCGAGTTCGAGGGACGTGGCATCTGGTACTGGGCGTCGGCCCTGGAGGCGCGGACCTGCGCGAAGCAGGAGGTCGCGCTGGTCGGCGGCGGCAACTCGGCCGGCCAGGCGGCGGTGTTCCTGTCGCGGCAGGCCGCCAAGGTCAACGTGCTGGTGCGCGGGCCGTCGCTGGCGGCCAGCATGTCGCGCTACCTCATCGACCGCATCGAGGCCACGCCCAACATCGAGCTGCACCCCTACACCGAACTGGTCTCGCTGCATGGCGACCCGCACACCACCGGCCTGGAGGGCGCGACCTGGCGCCACCGCCGCACGAAGGAAGAGTACGACTGCCCGGCGCGCAACATCTTCCTGTTCGTCGGCGCCGAACCCGAGACCGGCTGGCTGGCCGGCTGCGAGGTGGCGACCGACCGCAACGGCTTCGTGCTGACGGGTGCAGCGGCGAGCGGTGGCTTCCCGGCACGACCGGCGGCGCCGCTCGAATCGAGCGTGCCCGGCGTCTTCGCGGTGGGCGACGTGCGCTCCGGGTCGGTCAAGCGCGTGGGCGGCGCCATCGGCGAAGGCGCGGCGGTGGTTGCCCAGATTCACCAGCACCTCGCCGCCGCCAACGCCGCCAGCCTGAGCGGCGCCTGAGGCGGGCCAAGCCGCGCAGGCCGTGCGAAAAGACGGGGCCGCGTTTATGCTGGCGCCCCCTCCCATCGCCGGTACACCGACATGCCCCAAGCACCGATCGACGTCTATTCCTGGCCCACGCCCAACGGCCACAAGGTCCACATCATGTTGGAGGAATGCGGCCTCCCCTACTTGGCCCACCCGGTCAACATCGGCAAGGGCGACCAGTTCGCCCCCGACTTCCTGGCGATCAGCCCCAACAACAAGATCCCGGCCATCGTCGACCCGCAGGGGCCCGACGGCCAGCCGATCTCGCTCTTCGAGTCCGGCGCGATCCTGGTGTACCTCGCCGGCAAGACTGGCCGCTTCATGCCCGAGGGCGACCGCGCCCGCTACGACGTGCTGCAGTGGCTGATGTTCCAGATGGGCGGCGTCGGCCCGATGCTCGGGCAGGCGCATCACTTTCGCCTCTACGCGCCCGAGAAGCTCCCCTACGCCATCGAGCGCTACACCAACGAGGCCAAGCGCCTCTACGGCGTGATCGACAAGCGCCTGTCGCAGAGCGCCTTCATCGCGGGCCCGGACTACTCCATCGCCGACATCGCCATCTTCCCGTGGCTGCGCAGCTGGGAGAACCAGGGCATCGTGCTGACCGAGTACCCGCACCTGAAGGCATGGTTCGACGGCATCGCCGCGCGGCCGGCTGTGCAGCGCGGCGTGAAGGTGCTGGCCGACCTGCGCAAGCCGCTCACCGGCGACAAGGAACGGGACATTCTTTTCGGAAAATCGCAGTACGCGAAGCGCTGAGCATTCAGCCTTCGGCAGTCTCGCCCCAAAGTCAGGCTAGAATCGCGGGCTTGTCGGGGCGTAGCGCAGCCTGGTAGCGCATCTGCTTTGGGAGCAGAGGGTCGTGAGTTCGAATCCCACCGCCCCGACCATTGGAAAAGTGAAAGCCGGTGAAGACTGCAAGGTCCTCACCGGCTTTTGTCTTTCATGCCTCACCAAGGCATGCATGGCAAAATCCGCGCCGCAGCCGATGGCGCGCAACGCGCCTTCAGCCCTGCATCTTCTGCCCGTAGCTCAGTTGGATAGAGCACCTGCCTTCTAAGCAGGTTGTCGGGGGTTCGATCCCCTCCGGGCAGGCCATCGAGCCATTCACGTTCGCTCGAAGGCACCCAGCGTTCAGCTGAGCTTCCACCCGGGCGCACGCGCCAGCGCCCGAAGCATCGGTGCGGCAGTGCTCGGATCCGCGGCATAGAAATCGAGCCGAGCCTCGGGAGAGAAGCTGCGGAAGATGGCGCGCGTGTTGTCGTCCCACTCCAGAAGCGCCATCGACCACTCGGGAAAGGCGCGCTTTGTAATGCCGCGCCGTTCGAGCGGGGTGACGCTCCCGTGGCGCTTGTCGGCTCGAATGCTTTTGAACAAGGCGTCCACCTTGCTTTCTTCGCCTTCCAGATACTGCATGTACACGCCATCCAGATAGCAGAGCACCCCGGTCACTTCAAGTTCGGGATTGACGCGGCGGGACCATTCGAGAATGGCGGACAGGTCCTGGTCGGAGCGGCCGTGGCTTCGGCTGGCGTAAACGAGGCGTATGAGCATCGGAACATGGTACGTCTCATGCGCCCGCCCAGGCCCTGCGCATGATCAATGAAGGCAGGTCATCGAAGGCCAGTGACGGCGTCGCGGGGCGGGCGCGCGCGAGCGGGGAGGCGACTCTGGATCATTGCGTCGCGCCGCGCTCGGAGGCCCTGACGCACGGGCGCCTCCAGCGAATCACCAGTTTGCGCAATTCGCTGTACCAGAGCACCACGCTCGCCATCGCGGCGCACAGCAGCCACTGGTCGGGCGAGAGCGGCGCGGTGCCGAAGGCGAGATTGAGGAACACCAGGTGCACCACCGCCACCTGCAGCGCCACCGACAGCGCGATGGCCGCCCACAGCCAGCGGTTGACGAACAGGTGCGAGAAGGCACTGCGGCTGTCGGAGCGGGCGTTGAAGCAGTTGAAGAGCTGCGCCAGCACCAGCGTCGTGAAGCCGGCCGTGCGGGCGGTGGTCAGGTCGTGGTGGCCGTCGATCATGCCGCCGGGCAGGGAGATGTCGATGGTCAGCAGCGCCGCCAGCGCCATCACCAGGCCGATCTGGATCACGCCCGACCACATGCGCAGGTCGATCACGCGCTCGCTGCGGCCGCGCGGCTTGCGGGCCATCACGTCGTCGGTCGATGGGTCGACGCCCATGGCCAGCGCCGGGCCGGAATCGGTGACGAGGTTGATCCAGAGGATCTGCGTGGCAAGCAGCGGCAGCACCACAGCCCCTTCCGCGCCGACCAGCCCCAGCACGCCGGCGCCGACCACGCCCAGGAACACGGTGAGTACCTCGCCCATGTTGGACGACAGCAGGTAGCGCAGGAACTTGCGGATGCTGTCGAAGATGCCGCGCCCTTCGCGCACCGCCGCGACGATGGTGGCAAAGTTGTCGTCCACCAGGATCATTCGCGCTGCCTCGCGCGTCACCTCGGTGCCGGTGATGCCCATCGCGACGCCAATGTCGGCCGCCTTCAACGCCGGCGCATCGTTGACGCCGTCGCCGGTCATGGCGACGACGTTGCCGTCGGCCTGCAGCGCGGCCACGATGCGCAGCTTGTGCGCGGGCGCCACGCGCGCGAAGACCGCGGTGCGGCGCACGGCTTGGGCAAAGGCGGCGGCGTCCAGTGTGTCGAGTTCCAGCCCGGTGAGGGCCGTCGCGCCCGGCGTCACGATGCCCAGATCCGCCGCGATGCGGGCCGCCGTGCGCGGATGGTCGCCGGTGATCATGATCACACGGATGCCGGCGCGCTGTGCCTCGCGAATCGCCACGGCCGCTTCCGCGCGGGGCGGATCGATGATGCCCACCGTGCCGGCGAAGACCAGCCCGCGTTCGAGCGCATCGAGCCCATCGACGGTGTCCATCGCCGACGCCTGCTCCTGTTCCGTCAGGGGCCGGTAGGCCACGGCGAGCGTGCGCAGCGCGGCGTCCGACAGCGCGTCGACATCGGCCACGATGCGCGCGCGCATCGCCGCGTCGAGCGCCCTCACCGCCCTGCCGACCCGCACGTGGGTACAGCGCGCCAGCAGCACGTCCGGCGCGCCTTTGGTGATGAGCACCGCCTGGTCGCCGTGCTCGTGATCGCGCTCGAGCGTCGACATCATCTTGCGCTCGGACGTGAACGGGATCTCCGCAATGCGTTCGAAGCGCCGCACCCGCCGCGCAGTCAGCCCCATCTTGCGTTCGGCCACGAGAAAGGCCGCTTCGGTCGGGTCGCCATGGATCGACCACGCGCCGTCCGCGTCCTGGCGCAGTTGCGCATCGCCGGCCAGACTGCCGCCGGCGAGCACCACGGTCTGCTCGTCGCGCAATGGCCCGGCGGGCAGCTCGGCGCCGTCGTGCTCGACCCGCCCGGTCGGCGCGTAGCCCGCGCCGGTGATGCGGGTGCTGCCCGAGGCGGTCACGACGCGTTCGATCGTCATCTCCGCACGCGTGAGCGTGCCGGTCTTGTCGGTGCAGATCACCGAGGCGGCGCCCAGCGTCTCGACCGACGACAGGTTCTTGACGATGGCGTTGTGCTTCGCCATGCGCTGCACGCCCATGGCCAGCACCACCGACAAAATCGCCGGCAAGCCTTCGGGCACCGCCGCCACCGCGAGCGATACGCCGAGCAACAGCACCGCGACCACGTCGGCTGCCGTGCGGATGTCGAAGATCAGCAGGATCGTCGCCACCACCACCGTGGCGATCACGACCACCGCGATGCCCAGCATGCGCCCGATGCGGGCCACCTCGATGCCGAGCGGCGTCGGCGCTTCGACGGTGGCGTCGAGCATGCCGGCGATGGCGCCCACCTCGGTGTGCATGCCGGTGGCGGTGACGACGGCTCGGCCGGTGCCCTGCGCGATGGCCGTGCCCTTGAACACCATGTCGAGCCGGTCGCCCAGTGCAGCGGGTGCCGACAGCGTCGTCGCGTCCTTCAGCACGGCCTCGCTCTCGCCCGTCAGCGAGGCCTCGAGCACCCGCAACGACGATGACTGCAACAGCCGGGCATCGGCGCCGACCGCATCGCCCTCGCCCAGCACCAGCAGGTCACCCGGCACCAGCTCGGTGCTCGGCACGCGCAGCGCGTGACCGTCGCGCACGACGGCCGACGTGACCGCCGTCATGCGGCCCAGCGCGGCAACCGCGTTCGCCGCCTTGGCCTGCTGGACGAAGCCGAGCACGCCGTTGAGCAACACGACGATCGCGATCACGAGTGCATCCAGCGGCCAGCCGGCGAAGCCTTCGA
Organism: Variovorax restrictus; assembly: GCF_051216715.1. Taxonomy (NCBI): domain Bacteria; kingdom Pseudomonadati; phylum Pseudomonadota; class Betaproteobacteria; order Burkholderiales; family Comamonadaceae; genus Variovorax; species Variovorax restrictus. The sequence continues at coordinate 1,802,213 of NZ_JBPJZH010000001.1, read as the reverse complement.
TCGCCCAGGCGCCCAGCGCGATGCCGATCGCGGCCAACAGCAGGTAGATCAACGGGTCCTGGAACTGCGCCAGGAGGCGCCGCCATGTCGCCACGGCGGGCACGCCGCGCAGTTCGTTGCGGCCGTGTTCGACCAAACGCCGCGCGGCCTCCTGCGCGGTGAGTCCGCGCTCGGCGTCGGCATCGAACGCCTGCAGCACCTGATCGGCCGCCTGCACCGACGGATCGCCGATGGCGCGACGGTCCAGCGCGTCGGTCATGTCATGCGCGCGTCAGCACCGCAGACAGGGGCCGCCGCAAGGATCTCGGCATCTCCGCGCCCCGGCCGAAGCGCACGACCAGGTCCGGACGACGCGCGCCCAGACCGAGATCGTGCGCCAGCCGCGGCCGCACGCTGGCGACTTCCACGGGCTGATTGAGGAAGGCATTGCGGATGCCGAGCGCCGTCGCCTGCAACGCGAAGCGCTGGTAGCAACGTCCGACCTCCACCCAGTGCGCCGGATCGTTGCGCTCGGCCACGAACACGGCGATGCCCGCCGAACTGCGAATCTGCTTCGCATACTTGTCGTTCTCGCTCTGCGCGGTGAAGAAGCGCGAGAAGAGCGGTTCGCCCAGCCAGCGCGGCACCGACAGATTGCCGGACGCACGCGTGAACAAGCCGTCGCCCGTGCGGACCGCCTCAGCGTCGTCGAAGCGAATCCAGCGTTTGAGTTCATCGACGAATGCCGCGTCGGCCATCTGCAGGGTGTTGGCGGCGACGACATGGGCCAGGATCGTCTCCATCGCGGTCTTGTCGTCGAGGATCAGCAGCTGGACGCCGCGGCCGGTGCCGGCCTGCGCCAGCAACTTCAGTTCCTCGGCCGACACCGGTTGGCCGTCGAATTCGTGGCGCGTGCATTGCCGCGTGAAGATGGCCTTGTACAAGTCGGAGGCAGCCGCTCGGGTCGGGTCGAGGCGGATCCGCACGCCGGCCACGGCATCGAAGGTCGCCTCCGCTTTCAGCCCATGCGCCAGCGCCGCCTGTACGAGGTTCTCCGTGGCGCAGCCGAGCGACACGAAGAGATGGTGGTCATCCGGATCGACGGTCGGGCATCGGCGCGACAGATCCGGCAGCACGGAGATGGCGCTGTCGTGCAGAACGAACTTCCAGCACTGGGTGTTGTGACTCGACGGCGCCAGCGTGGCACAGCGCACCAGTTCCTCGAGCAGCGGCGCGCGACCCGTCGCGGCGGGAGGATCCGGCCGCCAGGTGCGTTGAACCGCCTCGGCGTAGCTCGGGTCGCCGGTGCCCGGGGAGCATCCGCTCAGCAGCAGCGGCGGGGTCAATGCGCCGGCGCAGCGCGTCGAGAAATCTCTCCGAGTGATGTGCGTCATGTCCCGCCCTTGCGCGATGGTTCAGCCGGGCCGGCGAGCGCCTTCAGGAGGTCGAGCTGCTCCTGTTGCATGGCCAGCAACGCCGCCCACTGGGTTTCCCGCAGCAGGTCGATCTTCTCGTGCAGCAGCATGATCTCCAGCTCCGCCTTGAGATTGACTTCGTAGTCGTGCGCCGCGCTGACGCGGTCCTTCTCCGACTGGCGGTTCTGCGACATCAGGATGATCGGCGCCTGGATCGCCGCGAGCATCGACAGGAACAGGTTCAGCAGGATGTACGGGTACGGGTCGAAGGTGCGTCCGTTGTTGAGCAGCAGCACGGCGTTCAGCCACACCCACACGATCATGCAGCCCGCGAACAGACCGACGAACGTCCACGAGCCGCCGAACGACGCCACGGCATCCGCGGCGCGCTGGCCGAGCGACGTCGTGGCGTCCAGGTCCTTGGCCAGATTCCGCGCGATGTGGGTTCGCTCGGCAATGTGCCGGACCACGCGGCGGGTCGGCTCGTCGAGCGGTTCGAGCTGCACGCCCAGCAGTCGGGAGACGTTGTCGCGGTTCTTGGGCATGGAATCGTTCAGGGAGAAAAACGCTGCTGACGCATGTCGAGCGGACTGTCTGAGCGGCGGTGCAGAGCGCGCCTCAGAAGCGCGGCGCCACCCCGGCCACGAAGGATCACCGTCGTGCAGCCAGGTCGGGCGGGAGGCCGGGAACCGAAGGCTCGAGCCGCGTCACCGGGGCGACCATCGGCGGGTAGCGGTAGATGGTTTCGTTCAGGTAGCGCGTGACATCCTCGATGTCGCTCTCACTCCAGCCCAGACCGGAAGCATCCTGCCAGCGGCGAACCTCGCGGTTGAGCGACGACCAATCGGTGGCCACTCGCTTGTCGCGCCAGTGCATCTGCGACGTGTGGCACGTGATGCAGTGCGTCGAGTAGAGCAGTTCGCCCCGGCTTTGCGCCTGCGCTGCCGGCGCGAGGAGCAGTGCCCCCAGAAGCGCGCCAACGCCCACGGCGCCAGCGTGGCTGGATTTGGAATGCGGTGTCATGCGTCAGCTCCTTGAGAAGGGGCCGCCGAGTCATGCCCCGAGCCCATGATGCGCCCTTGTTGGATGCGCGACCATGCGCTGGCGCAAGTCCCGCGCTCACGGCTGACGGGCCCGTATTTGCCTGTATGGTGCATCGCATGCATCCTTCGTCCCCCCTGGCCGCGGCGCGCGCCCGTGTTGCGGCGCTCCAGGCCTCGCTCACCGCCAGCGACGGCGCGCCGGCAACGCTGGTCGAGACCCACATCTCCTGGCTGCTGCTCGGCAGGTCGACCGCCTACAAACTGAAGAAGCCGCTGAAGCTGCCCTTCCTGGACGCGACGACGCTGGCTGCGCGGCGAGGGTTCTGCGACGAAGAGCTGCGACTGAACCGGCAACTGGCGCCCTCGCTCTATCTCGACGTGGTGGAGATTCGCGACGACGGCCAGGGCGCCACGTTCGGCGGCTCCGGGGCCGTGCTCGATGTCGCGGTCCGCATGCGGCGGTTTCCGGACGGCGCCTTGTGGCGCGAGATGCTGATCGCCGGCACGCTGGCGCCGCATCATGTCGACGACATGGCGCAAACGCTGGCCAGGTTCCACCGCGGCGCGGCGGTCGCGCCGGCCGGCAGCGCGTTCGGCTCTGCCGCCGCCCACGCGCAGGTGGTGCAGGGCCTGGACGAAACGATCCAGGCGCCGGCACTTCGCACCTGGATGACCCGTCAGCTCGAAGCGCTGGCGCCCTGGTGGTCGGCGCGCCAACGCCAAGGCCATGTCCGCGAATGCCACGGTGACCTGCACCTGGGCAACGTGTTGCAACTGGACGGACAGGCCGCCGCTTTCGATGGCATCGAGTTCGATGCCGCACTGCGCTGGACCGATGTGATCGACGACGTCGCCTTCCTCGCCATGGACTTGCTGGCGAACGGCTGTCGCATGCTGGCCTTTCGGTTCCTCAACGCCTACTTGTCGGCGACCGGCGACTACGACGCCCTGCCCGGCCTGCGTTTTTCGATGGTGTGTCGCGCGCTGGTGCGCGCTCAGGTGACCGCCCTGGCCCAGAAGCAGGGCGTGCCGCCGGTCGATGGCTGCGATGCCCGTGCCTACCTTGCGCTTGCGCAGGCGCTGCCGACCGCAGCCGACCCTCGGCTGGCGATCACGCACGGGCTTCCAGGGTCGGGCAAGAGCTTCGTGTCGCAAGGCGTGCTCGAAACCGCGGGCGCTGTCTGCGTGCGCTCCGACGTCGAGCGCAAGCGCTTCTTCGGGCTCGAGGCCGCGGTGTCGTCCCGGGATCGGGTGGCCGGCGGCATCTACGACCCGGCCACGACACAGCGCACCTATGCGCGCCTTCACAGCGTTGCCGACACCACCCTGCGCAGCGGCTGGCCGGTCATCGTCGATGCGGCCTTCCTGCGTCGCTCCGAAAGGGCCGCGTTCGCGGCGCTGGCGACCGGCGTCGGCGCGCCGTTTTCCGTGCTCGATTGCCACGCCGCGCTCCCGCTGCTTCGGCAACGCATCGCCGCGCGGCAGGCCGCAGGCACGGACGCGTCGGAAGCCGATCTGGCGGTGCTGGACAAGCTGGCGGGCGCCGATGAGGCGCTCAGCGCCACCGAGCGCGCGGCCGCGCTTGTCGTCGATGCCGCAGCACCCGTGTCATTGCCGACGATCGCCGCGCAGTGGCTCGCCGCGACCTGACGACCTGCAGCCTTTCAGGCCCTCAGGGGAAACCGGCGGCTCATGACCTCGACACATCGCCCCGATCTGTCGAACAATCGGCCATGAGCTCCACACAAGCGACGTACCAAAACAAGCGCATGTCGGCCGCCGAGGCGGTGCAACTCGTGCGCCACGGCGACACCATCATCGTGCCCACCGGCGTCGGCGAGCCGCCGACGCTGCTGAAAGCGCTGTCGGAACAACGCCTCGATTTCCGGGACGTGAAGGTCTGCCAGATCCTGGCGATGCGCAAGTACGGCTACCTCGACCCGGACACCACCGCGCATGTGCGCCACGTGGCCTTCTTCTTCGGTGGCGCCACGCGCGCTGGCGGCCAGGCCGGCTGGATCGACTTCATCCCCAACTGCTTCTCCGAGATCCCGGCGCAGATCGAGCGCGGGCAGATCGGCGCGGACGTGGTCTTCAGCATGGCGTCGCCCATGGATGCCGACGGCAACTTCGCGCTCAGCCTCGGTGCCGACTACACGATGGCGGCGGTGGCAAGGGCGCGCGCGGTGGTGCTCGAAGTCAACCCGAACGTGCCCTTCGCCCACGGCAACTGCCATGTGCACATCTCGCAGGTGGCCGCGCTGGTCGAAGACGACGCGCCGGTGCTCGAGGTGGGCCTGCCGAAGATCGGTCCGGTGCAGGAAGCCATCGGGAAGTACGTGGCCGACATGATCGACGACGGCTCGACGCTGCAGATCGGCTATGGCGGCATCCCGGATGCGGTGGTCATGCAGCTCACGCACAAGCACGACCTGGGCATCCACACCGAGATGATCGGCGACGGCATCCTCTCGCTGGTCGAATGCGGCGCGGTCAACAACCGCCGCAAGAGCTACCTGCCCGGGAAGATGGTGGCGACCTTCGCGCTGGGGTCCAACAAGCTCTATCGCTTCATGGAGCGGAACCCCGCCCTGGAGATCCACCCGGCGAACTTCACGAACGACCCCGCGCTGGCCGGGCTGAACGACAGGCTCATGGCCATCAACGCCACGCTGCAGATCGATCTGCTCGGGCAATGCGGCTCCGAGAGCCTCGGCCTGGCGCCGATCTCCGGGACGGGCGGTCAGTCCGACTTCGTGCGGGCGGCCAATCGCTCCCGCGGCGGCAAGGCGTTCATCGTGCTGCCGTCGACAGCGCGGGACGACACCATCTCGCGCATCGTGCCGGTGCTGTCACCGGGCACGCATGTCAGCACCAGCAAGAACGACGTCAACTACGTGGTGACGGAATACGGCGTCGCCCAGTTGCGCGGCAAATCGGCCCGGCAGCGCGCGCTCGAACTTATCGGCATCGCACATCCGGCGTTTCGCGCCGAGCTCAAGGCGCAGGCCACGGCACTTCGCATTCTTTGAACGCAGACTTTCCCAGAGCAACGTCTGGCGGCGCGCAGCCGAGGCACCTACCGGCCTCTCCATTCGAACGACGAGAAGTCCTGCAGGGAGGCATGACTGAAGACGGTCAGCAATGTGCTTTGTACGTTGGCTCGAGGATCGAGCGATGCCTGCAATGAAAGGCGCCCTCGCCCATGGACCGCGCAGCCTGATCCGAGCATGACCTGCATCAGTGCTTGCTCCAACGCGCGTCGGTCGACCATCCACGCGGGACACGCTCGATCGACGGACACAGTCACGTCGACGCCAGCGCCGAGCCTACGTCGCAGAAGGTCGGCGAACGAGCACAGAAATGGCAGCACCTCGACGGACACGGGAAGCGACGCCCTGCGTTCGGTGACAGAAAGCAGCACGGCCGCAAAGGCGTCTGCGTCCTGAAGGTCGACCGGCCCTCCCGAAGCCGTAGCGCCAGACCCTTGCCTCTGCGGCACCGGACACGCGACCCGTCGGATCCTGAAGCACGAGAGCGCGATCGGGGTCGGTGTTTCGGCCACCCGCCCTCGAGCCGCCACATCGCGCGCGGCTGCCTCGCCCGGGTCTGCCTTCGGAACCTTCATGACCACCGACTGTGCCGCCCGGCACGAAGTCTGACTGTCTGCCAGCGCACAGACGGCCGCAGACAACACGCCGACAGTGTGGCGCCTTGCCCGCCTTCGCGGTTGGCGTTCACACGAACGCTCGCATGATCGGGATCACCATCATGGACCAGGCGTCTGCCTCCTGTTGTTCACCGATGGCACTCGCCTGATGGAAAGCTCAACCTGTCCACCAACAGCGATCTGACCTGCTACGCGGTCAACAACCGGCTCATCGCCTGACGAAGTGCTTGCGTGTCATTGCGCCGTGCGATCGGGCAGCAGCCGGTCGTACTCCTTCTTCACCACGGCATAGCACTCGCAACTGCGGCGCTCGATGCCCTCCCGGTCGAGCACATGGATGTGTCCGCGCGCGTACCGGATCAACCCGGCTTTCTGCAGCTTGAGCGCACCTTCGGTCACGCCTTCAAGCCGAACGCCGAGCATGTTGGCGATCAGCTCCTGGGTCATGACCAGCTCATTGCTCTCCAGCCGGTCGAGGCTGAGCAGAAGCCAGCGGCAGAGCTGCTGGTCCAGTGTGTGGTGCCGGTTGCACACGGCCGTCTGCGCCATCTGCGTGATCAGGGCCTGGGTGTAGCGCAGCAACAGGTGAAGCACCGGCGCACGGTTGAACTCGTCCTTCATCACGGCCGCGCTCAGCCGGAAGGCACGGCCCGCGCTTTGAACGACGGCGCGACTGGTGGTCGATTCGCCCCCCATGAACAGCGAGATGCCGACCACACCTTCGTTGCCGACCACGGCGATCTCCGCGGACGCGCCGTTCTCCATCACGTACAGCAGCGACACGATCGCCGTGGTCGGGAAGTACACATGGCTCTGCACGCCGCCGGATTCATACAGCACCTTGCCCAGCGGCAGGGTGACGGGCTCGAGCTGCGGAAGCCAGCGCAGCCACTCGCCTGCGGCAGTGCAGCCAGCAGGTGGTTCTGTTTCGGATGGGTGGTGGTGGGCATTCGAGGGGGGTGTCCAGGGGTTCGCTTGCGAGATCACGCCGTCAGGCGCTACGCCGATTCAACGTCAGGTGCCGGCAGACACCGCTGCCGCGTCGACGATCCGTCGCACCAGCGGATGATGCTGCCCCCGACGCGAGCGGATGGCATGGATCTCTTCCTTCACCTGCTCGCTGCGGCCGAGCAGGCGCAGCCCGCGCATCAGGCCCACGTCGCCGGCCCCGAGCCGGCTGACCGGAAAGACGCCGAGCCCGCGCGCGGAGAAGACGGCGAGCAGCGCGCTGTCCTCGAACTCTCCGACGATGCGCGGCCGCACACCCTGCGCATCGAACCAATGGTCCAGCGTCGAGCGCAGGGCCGAGTGTCCCGTGGGCAGAAGCACCGGCAGGTCGGCCAGCGAATGGGGAAACCGGCTGCGCTCGGTGCGGCCGACCAGCGCGGCCGGCCCGTACCACTCGACGGGGGAGTCGACGAGCCGCTCACTGCTGAGCCGCAGGTTCGGGTTGCGCGGCGCCGCCTGGCCGGCCAGAACCACGTCGAGATGGTGCAAGGCGAGTTCGGACAGCAGTTGCTCGAACTCCCCTTCGTGGCAGACCAGGCGCAGGTTCGGCGTGGCCAGCACCGGTTCCAGCAGTGCGTGGGCCGCCAGCTTCGAGATGCCGTCGGACAGGCCGACCGCCAGCCGCACCACCTGGGCGCTGGCCGCCTCGCGCACCGCCTCGGGAATGCCCTGACCCAGTTGAAAGATCTCCTCCGCGCGCGCGAAGGCGGCTTGCCCGGCCTCGGTCAGCGCCACGCCCCGTCCCGACGGCTTGAGCAGCTGGTGGCCCAGCGACTTCTCCAGATCGCGCACCTGGGCGCTGATCGTTTGCACCGCCATGTCCAGCCGCTCGGCCGCGCGGGCGAAGCCGCCTTCCTTGGTGACGACCCAGAAGTAGTGGAGGTGGCGGTAGTTCAGCATGCGGCACCGGTTCGAAAAAACCGAATCTTAGGTTCGGTTCCTTCTGGTTTCAACAAAGCGGCTACGTCCCCACACTCTCGCCGGTGCACCGCACGGTCTTGTGCGGGCATTCCCGACTTGCAGACACTCACCTGGGAGCCATCTCCATCATGGACACATTGACTGCCTTCCTCCTCGCCGACTTTGTCGGCAAGCCGACCTGGATCTGGCTGGCCTTCGTCGGCATCGTCGTCGCGTTGCTGGCCTTCGACCTGGGCGTTCTGCACAAGGACGACCGCGAGATCGGCGTGCGCGAAAGTCTGCTGCTGTCGGGCGGCTACATCAGCGTGGCGTTGCTGTTCGGCGCCTGGGTGTGGTGGTTCCTGGGCGCTCAGAGCGGCATGGACTACTACACCGGCTTCATGATCGAGAAGTCGCTGTCGATGGACAACGTCTTCGTCATCGCGCTGGTCTTCACCTTCTTCGCCATCCCGCGGCAGTACCAGCATCGGGTGCTGTTCTGGGGCATCCTCGGCGTGATCGTGCTGCGCGCGATCATGATCGGCCTGGGTGCCACCCTGGTGAGCCAGTTCAGCTGGGTGCTGTACCTGTTCGGCGCTTTCCTGATCTTCACGGGCGTCAAGATGTGGCTCATTGCCGACCACATGCCCGACATCGCCAACAACCCGCTGCTGAAGTTCTTGAAGCGCCACATGCGCGTGACCGACGGCCTGCGCGGCAACGCATTCTGGGTGCGCGAGTCCGACCCGGCCACCGGCAAGGTCGCGCGCTTCGCCACGCCCTTGCTGCTGGCGCTGGTGCTGATCGAATTTGTCGATCTTGTGTTCGCGGTCGACTCGGTGCCCGCGATCTTCGCGATCACCACCGACCCCTTCATCGTCTACACGAGCAACATCTTCGCCATCCTCGGCCTGCGGGCGCTGTACTTCGCACTGGCGGCGATGATCCACCGCTTCAAATACCTGAAGTACGCGCTGGCCCTGGTGCTGGTGTTCATCGGCAGCAAGATCTTCCTGGTGGGCATCATCGGGAAGATCCCGGCCGTGGTGTCGTTGAGCGTCACCTTCGGCCTGATCGCCGGCGGCGTGCTGGTGTCGCTGTGGAAGACGCGCAAGCTGGAGACGAACGTCAGCACGGCCTGACGCGGTGGGGCGCCGCATCGACGCGCGACGAGCCTGCGAACGCTCGTCGCTTCAGCCCTCAGCGCTGCGTGTCGGTGCCCACACCGCCCATCTGGTCGTACTTGACGAAGTGCTTGCGCGCCAGCGCCACCAGGGCCTTCTCGCTCGGATGGTCCACCACCTCGTAGCCGGTGATGCGTGCCGCCGTCCCCGGACGGTGCTTCTCGACGTAGTGGCGGAAGTCGGCCAGGCCGGTGTGCCCGCCGGCCATGAGCACCTCGGCGATGCCTTCGAGCGCATCGCACACCTCCGCGAAAAACTCATGTTCCGAGCGCACGGCGCTGCCGTGCTGGCGCGTGTAGTGCGCATGCGTGTGGATCTTCTTCTCCACGGTATGTTCGGCGTCGAACTGCACCACCTGGGCGGACTGGTGGTCGACAAGGGCGACGGCGTGAAAGAGGGTCATTTCGGGCTTTCTTGGGAGGGTTGGAAGGGTTGGGAAAGGGAGGAAAGCGGGTCGGCCGCAGGGTGGGCCGGTGCCGCCGCCAGGCGCCATGCCGCCCATGCGGCGGGCAGCACGGGCAGCCAGGGCCACGGGCCAGGCAACGATGGGAGGCCGAAGGCCGCCGCCACCGCGGGGGCCGCGAGCACGGCCAGGGCCACGACGCACACGCCCAGCAGCAGCGCATGGAACGCGCGGTTGACGCGGTGATGGCGCGCCACACCGCCGCGAAACCAGCGCAGCAGGGCCAGGTTGCCGACGACGATCGACACCAGGCTGGCCAGTCGCAGCGATGCGGCCGACGCGTCGAAGGCATGGCACAGCGCCTGCACGCTCGCGACGAAAACGAGCGCCAGCGCGCCGAGCCCCAGCGCGCCGAGCACGGCACGTGTCGAAAAGAGCGTTTCGTCGGAAGGGCGCGGCGGCACCCGCATCAGGTCCTCGGGCGCGGGCTCGGCTTCGAAGACCAGCGAGCACGCGGGATCGATCAGCAGTTCGAGCAGCACCACATGCAGCGGCAGCAGCAACGGCGGCCCGCCCAGCACCACCGGGATCAGCGCGACACCGACGATCGGCACATGCACTGCGAAGAGGTAGCCCAGGGCCTTGCGCAGGTTGACGAAGATGCGCCGCCCGGCGCGCACAGCGGCGACCAGCGAAGCGAAGTTGTCGTCGAGCAGCACCAGCGAGGCGGCTTCGCGCGCGACGTCGGTCCCGCGTCCGCCCATGGCGACACCGATATCGGCGGCCCGCAGCGCAGGCGCGTCGTTCACGCCGTCGCCGGTCATGGCCACCACTTCGCCGCGGCGCTGCAGCGCATGCACGATGCGCAGCTTCTGCGCCGGGTCGACACGGGCGAAGACCTGCACCCGGCCCACGCGCGCCTGCAACTGCACATCGTCCAGCGCCGCCACCTCGGCACCCGAGAGCACGCTGACAGACCCGGCGTCGGTGAGCCCGGCCTGGCGCGCGATCGCCATCGCCGTGGCCGCCGAGTCGCCGGTGATCATCACCACCCGCACGCCAGCGCCGCGGCACTCGTCGATGGCAGCGGGGACTTCGGCACGCACCGGGTCGAGAAAGCCCAGGAGGCCGACGAAGGCCAGGCGCAGGCCCGGCGGCAAGGTGGCCTCCTCGCCCGGCGCCGCCGCCGGTGCACTGGCCACGGCAAGCACGCGCAGGCCGTCGGCGCTCCAGCGACGCGCCACGTCGGCGGCGCGCTGCAGCACCTCGGCCGCATCGCCGCACAGGCCCAGCACGGCCTCCGGCGCGCCCTTGACCACGGCCCGCGACACCGGGCTGCCACCGGCCGCGCACGGCGGTTCCTGCCACCAGTGCACGACGTAGGGCTGGCCGGCGCGAACGCCGCGGCGCACGCCGGCGACGGCCGCCCTGTCCTCGTTCGGGACCGTCGCCTCCCCGACACGGAAGATCGCACGGTCCATCGGCTCGATGCCGCCGGGAATGCTCGCCTGCATCGCGCGCCGCAGAAGCGGATGGAAACGCGGGTCCACCGGCGCACCGACGCCGGCTGCGTACGACGACGCACCGTCGTCCAGCGCCACCAGCGTCATGTCGTTGCGGGTCAGCGTACCGGTCTTGTCGACGCACAGCACGGTGGTCGCGCCGAGCGCCTCGATGGCCTGCGGCTGCCGCGTCAGCACCCGCTCGCGCGCCAGCCGCCAGGCACCCAGCGCCAGCATGACGCTCCACACCACCGCGAACTCTTCGGGGATGAGCGACATCGCCAGCGTGAGGCCGACCAGCAGGCCGGCCGTCCAGCTGCCGTCGCGCAGCGCGAACACCAAAGCCGCGCCGATGCAGGTGACGAACGCGAGCACCGCCACCCGGCGCACCAGCCGCTGCAGCTCGGACTGCAGTCGGCTCGGCCGCACCGCGATGCGGGCGAGCGAGCCGCCGATGCGCCCGAGCGCGGTGTGCGCCCCGGTGGCCATGACCGACGCGACGCCATCGCCCTGCACCACCAGGCTGCCGGCATGCAGCCGCGTGTCGGCGCCCTCGCCGCCTTCTCCCGCCTCGCGCTTGGCCACCGGCACCGACTCGCCGGTGAGTTGCGACTCGTCGACCTCGACGCCGTGGGCCTGCAACAGACGCGCGTCGGCGGCCAGCCGATCGCCCTCGCCCACCAGCATCCGGTCGCCGCGGACCAGGTCCTGGCTGGCGATGCGCACCAGTTGCCCGCCGCGCACGACGGTGCAGCGCGGGCTCGACAAGGCCTTGAGGGCCTGCAACGCGCGTTCGGCACGTTGTTCCTGGTAGATCGACAGCGCCCCGACGAGCACCACCGACGCCAGCAGCAGGGCCGCATCGCCCAGGCTTCCGAGCAGCGCGTAGACGCCCGCCGTGACCAGCAGCAGCAGGAACATCGGCTGGGTGAACGCGCCCCAGGCGATGCGCAGCAGCCCGCGACGACCGACCGCGGGCAGCACATTCGGCCCGTCGAGCCGCAGGCGTTCGGCCGCCTGCGCATCGGTCCAGCCGCCCGGGCCCGGGTCCGCCACGGGCGCGAGCGCGGGCCCGGCCGACGATGCGCCGGACAGCGTCGGCGTGCCGTGGTGGCGCCTCATGGCTCCACCGCGAGATGCACCACCGGCGGCTGCGCCCGCAGGAAGCCCAGCGCGTACTGCAACGCCCCCACGCTGCCGGCGTGCAGCGTGAAGAGCGGCTGGCCGGCCACCAGGCGCTCGCCCAGTCGCACGTGCATCACGGCACCGGCCGACGGGTCGCGCGGCGCGCCGGCGAGCTTGGCGGCGCGCGCGACCAGGCGCGTGTCGATGGCCGTCGCCTGCCCCGTCACCGGGGCGCACAGCACCTGGGTATGCGCGGCGCGCGGCGGCACCCGCAATCCGCCCTGTGCCTCGCAGATGGCGATGAACTTGGCCAGCGCCCGACCATCGTCCAGCACGCTGCGCGCCAGCACCAGGCCGGCACCCGGCGCGGCCTTGCCGGCCATCTCGAGCAACAGACCGGCCAGCACCAGCGCCCGTTCGCGCAGGTCCGCCGGCGCATCGGGCCGACGCTCCAGCACGGCCATCACATCGAGCGCCTCGAGCGCCGGGCCGATGCCGCGGCCGACCGGCTGGAAGCCGTCGCTCAGCACGGTGCGAACCTGCAGCCCGAACTCGGCCCCGACGGCCACCAGGCTGCGCGACAGCGCCTCGGCCGCCGCCGCCGTGCGCACCTTGGTCTGCGGGCCGACCGGCAGGTCGATCAACACGCGCTGCGCCCCGGCCCCCACCTTCTTCGACAGGATCGATGCCACCAGCAGGCCTTCGCTGTCGAGGTTGAGCGGCCGCTCGACGCGGATCAGCATGTCGTCGGCCGGACTGATGCGGGCGGCCGAGCCACCGACGATGCAGCCGCCCTCGCGCTCGACGACGCGGCGCATCGCCGCCACGTCCAGGCCGATGGGCGCGAGCGTTTCCATCGCATCGGCCGTGCCGGCCGCGGACGTGATCGCGCGCGACGAGGTCTTGGGCATCACCGCGCCGCAGGCCGCGACGATGGGCACCACCAGCAAGGTGGTGCGGTTGCCGGGCAGCCCGCCGATGCAGTGCTTGTCCATGACGGGCGCGACGCCCCAGTCGATGCGCTCGCCCACGTCGACCATGGCGCGGGTCAGCGCCACCGTCTCCGTCAGGTCCAGCCCGCCGCCGGCGCAGACGGTCACGAAGGACGCCAGGTGGATGTCCGACACGCGGCCCTGGCTCACGTCCGCCATCAGCGCGTGCAGCGCCACGTCGTCGAAGCGGATGCCGTGCACCTTGCCGCGCAGGTACGCCAGCGACGCCAGTTGTGGCGGATGCCGCACCTCCACGTCCTCGCCCTCGGCCGCACCGAGCATCGCCCAGGCCGCCTCCGACAGCGCGATCTCGTCGCGCCGCAGCCAGTCGCTGCGGACGTGATGCAGGATCGCCAGCACATGCCGGCCGCGCACGATCAGCTCGATCTGGGCCTGGGCCTCGAAGCCCTCGGCCAGACAGACGGCGCTGTCGGCGCGCAGGTAGGCCACCGGCTGCTGATAGGTGTCGATGCCCGCGCGGCGCGCGGGCAGGCGGTCGAAGGCCACGGCCATGGTCCGGTGCCCGTTCAGAGCACGACGCTGTCGCGGTAGTCGGGCACGCCCACCGTCCAGCCGTGGCGCTCGGCGATGGCCAGCCGCAGGGCATCGGCCGCCACCGGTTCGCCGTGGGTGACGAACACCCGCCGCGGCGCCTGCAGCTGGCCGATCCAGGCCAGCAGCTGGGCACGGTCGGCGTGGGCCGACAGGGTGTCGAGGTTGGCGACCTCGGCGCGCACCGGCACGTACTCGCCATGGATCTTCACCGCGTCGGCGCCGCCGACCAGTGCCGCGCCGCGGGTGCCGGCGGCCTGGAAGCCGGCGAAGAGGATGGTGTTGCGTGCGTCCGGCGCGTAGGCCTTGAGGTGATGCAGCACCCGGCCGCCGGTGGCCATGCCGCTGGCCGACACGATGATCGACGGGTACTTCAGCGCATTCAGCCGCTTCGACTCGGCCACGGTGTTGACGATGGTCGCCTCGTGGCTCATCGCGGCACACTGCTCAGCGCTCAACCGGTGCTCGTCGAGATGCCGACGGTAGATGCGCGTCGCGTCGGCGGCCATCGGGCTGTTGAGGAACACCGGCATGTCGGGAATGCGCCGCGCCTGCTTGAGCAGGTGCAAGGCGTGCAGCATCGTCTGTGCCCGCCCCACGGCGAAGGCCGGGATCACGAGCATGCCGCCGCGCGCGGCCGTGCGGTTGACCACCTCGGCCAGCGCCCGCAGCGTGTCGACCTCGGGGTGCAGCCGGTTGCCGTAGGTCGACTCGATCACGACATAGTCGGCCGGCTCGGGCGCCTGAGGCGCGCGCATGACGAGGTCGTCGCTGCGGCCGAGGTCGCCCGAGAACAGGATGCTGCTGCCCGGCCACGCGACATGCACGCTCGCGGCGCCCAGGATGTGGCCCGCGCGTCGCAGGCGCACCGTCCACCCGGGCCAGGGCGACCATCCCTCGTCGAAGGCCACGACCTCGAAGCGCTTGAGCGCGGCGCGCGCGTCGTCCTCCGTGTAGAGCGGCAGCGCCGGGGCGTGCTTGCTGTGGCCGTGCCGGTTGGCGAACTCGGCCTCTTCTTCCTGCAGGCGGCCGGAATCGGGCAGCAGCAGCCCGCACAGGTCGCGCGTGGCGGCCGTGGCATACACCGCCCCCCGGAAGCCCAGCGTCATGAAGCGCGGCAGGAAGCCGCTGTGGTCCATGTGTGCGTGGGTGAGCAGCACCGCGTCGACCGACGCCGGGTCGAAGGGCAGAGGCTCCCAGTTCCGCAGGCGCAATTGCTTAAGACCCTGGAACAGGCCGCAGTCGACCAGCAGCCGGCGGCCCTCGTGCGTCAGCAGGTACTTGGAGCCGGTGACGGTCCCGGTGCCGCCAAAAAAATCGATCTGCATCGCGTGTCCTTCGCAAGAAGGCCAGCTTCCCACGGCGGGCGATCGACGGCTTGACCGGCGTCAACGCACGCTGCGGTGCATGGCGCCACCTGCGGAAAATGCATTGCGCTGGATCAACCCGCCCTGCCGCGCCGCTGGCGATGATGGGCTTTGCCCCAGGAGGCCGCATGACCCCGCATCACCCCACCCGTCGGACGATCGATCGCCGCCCCGCCTGATGGGCTGCCGTCGCCTGCTTTTCCTTAGGGCGGCGCTGCTGCTCGGCGCGCTGTGCGCGGCCGCCGCCGGCACCCTGGCGGACCCGGCCGCGTTGAGCCAGAGCTACCGCAACGAGGTGGATCGCCGCCTGGAACTGCCGGCCGACGAGGCGCTTCGCTACGGCGAACTCGCGCGTGGCGCCCTGGCGGCGGCGGGCATCTCGCTGAGCTCGGCGGAATACGTGGTCGTGATCGACCGCAGCCCGCACGTGCAGGCCCTCTTCCTCTACTGGCTGTCGCCGGGCTTTCCGGCATGGCTGGTGGGCGCCTCGCCGGTCTCGACCGGGCGCGGCGGCGCCTTCGACCATTTCGAGACGCCCCTCGGCGTGTTCGAGCACAGCACCGCCAATCCGGACTTCCGCGCGGAGGGAACGCGCAATTCGAACGGCATCCGCGGCTATGGCGCCAAGGGGCTGCGCGTGTTCGATCTCGGTTGGCAGCAGGCGCGGCGACTCTGGGGCGCGGGCGGCATCAGCACGATGCGCCTGCAGATGCATGCGACCGACCCCGACCGGCTGGAGCCACGGTTGGGCAGCCCGCAATCCAAGGGATGCATCCGGATCCCCGCCAGCCTCAACCGGCTGCTCGACCGCTTCGGCGTGCTCGATGCGGACTACCTGAACGTGACCGAGGGCGCTGCCTCGTGGGTGCTCGCGCCCGACCGCATGCCCCTGGCGGATGCGGGACGCTGGGTCATCGTCGTCGAGACCGAGCGCACCGGGCGCCCGCCCTGGTCGCCGGCGCCGCCAGGTCAAGCGTCCCCGTGACGGGGCACGGCCGCTGACGCGACGCGGCCCGCGGGCGCAGCCTCTCAGCCGCCCCAGCGCCAGTTCAGGATCTCCGGCATGTCCTCGCCGTGCGCCTCGATCCACGCACGATGCATGAGCAGGCGATCGCGCAGGATCTGCCGGACATGGCCGGCCGCGTCGCGCAGGCGCGGCACCTGGTCGATTGCATCGGCGGCCAGGTGGAAGCGGTCCAGGCGGTTGAGCACCGTCATGTCGAAGGGCGTGGTGGTCGAGCCCTCTTCCTGGTAGCCATGCACATGAAAATTGGCGTGCCCCGCGCGGCGGTAGACAAGGCGGTGGACCACCCACGGGTAGCCGTGGAAGGCGAAGACGACGGGGCTGTCGCGGGTGAAGATCGAATCGAAGTCGGCGTCCGAGATCCCGTGAGGATGGGCCGAGGGCGGCTGCAGGGCCATCAGGTCGACCACATTGACCACGCGCACCCGCAGTGCCGGCAGGAGTTCGCGCAGCAGGTCCACGGCCGCCAGCGTCTCCAGCGTCGGCACGTCCCCCGCGCACGCCATCACCACGTCGGGGGTCTCGCCGGCGTCGCTGCTCGCCCATCGCCAGATGCCCAGGCCGTCGCTGCAGTGCCGCTCGGCGGCGGCCATGTCCAGCCACTGCGCCGCGGGCTGCTTGCCGACAACGATCACGTTCACCAGATCGCGGCTGCGCAGGCAGTGGTCCATCACCGACAGCAGCGTGTTCGCGTCGGGCGGCAGGTAGATGCGCGCGACCGAGGCCTTCTTGCTGGCGACATGGTCGATGAAGCCCGGGTCCTGATGGCTGAAGCCGTTGTGGTCCTGCTGCCAGACGTGGCTGGTGAGCAGGTAGTTCAGCGACGCGATGGGCCGGCGCCACGGCACGCCGGCCGCCACCTTCAGCCACTTCGCATGCTGGTTGAACATCGAGTCGATGATGGGGATGAACGCCTCGTAGCAGGTGAACAGGCCATGGCGCCCGGTGAGCAGATACCCCTCGAGCCAGCCCTGGCACAGGTGCTCGCTCAGGACCTCCATCACGCGGCCGTTCGGCGCGATGTGGTCGTCGCCCGGACGGATCTCGGACGCCGACATGCGTTTGGTCACCTCGAAGACCGCGTCCAGCCGGTTCGAGGTGGTTTCGTCGGGCGCCATCAGCCGGAAGTTGCGCTGATGCTCGTTGAGGGCCATCACGTCGCGCACGAAGGCACCGGTCACGCGCGTGGCCTCGGCCTTCGCCGCGCCCGGCTGCGGCACGGCCACCGCGTAACGGCGAAAGTCCGGCATGCGCAGATCGCGCAGCAGCAGGCCGCCGTTGGCATGCGGGTTCGCGCTCATGCGCCGCGGCCCGCGCGGTGCCAGTGCGGCGATCTCCGGGTCCAGCGCGCCGCTGGCGTCGAACAGCGTCTCCGGCCGGTAGCTGCGCAGCCAGGCCTCGAGCAGTTCGATGTGCGCCGGCTGACCGGCGAAGCCCGACAGCGGCACCTGGTGCGCGCGCTGGGTGCCCTCGATCGCACGACCGTCCACCGTCTTCGGCCCGGTCCAGCCCTTGGGCGAGCGCAGCACGATCATCGGCCAGTGCCGGCGGCGGTCGAAGCCGTCCTCGCACGCTTCCACCTGGATCGCACGGATCGCATCGAGGGCGCGGTCCATCGCCGCGGCCATGTCGCGGTGCATGGCCGCGGGGTCGTCGCCGGAGACGAAGTACGGCTCGTGGCCGAGGCCGCGCATGAGCTGGGTGAGCTCCTCGTCGCCGATGCGCGCGAGCACGGTCGGCCCGGCGATCTTGTAGCCGTTGAGGTGCAGGATCGGCAGCACCGCGCCGTCGCACGCCGGGTTCAGGAACTTGTTCGAGTGCCAGCTCGCGGCGAGTGCCGCCGTCTCGGCCTCGCCGTCGCCGATCACGCAGCAGGCGATGAGCCCCGGGTTGTCGAACACGGCTCCGTAGGCGTGCAGCAGCGAATAGCCGAGCTCGCCGCCTTCGTGGATCGAACCGGGCGTCTCCGCCCCCACATGGCTCGACACGCCGCCCGGAAACGAAAACTGCCTGAACAGCCGGCGCATCCCGTCGATGTCGCGTCCGACCCCCGCATAGACCTCGCTGTACGTGCCTTCGAGCCAGCTGTTGGCAAGCACGCCCGGGCCGCCATGCCCGGGCCCGGCGATGAAGATCGCATCGAGGTCGCGCGCCCTGATCGCGCGGTTCATGTGTGCGTAGATGAAGTTCAGCCCGGGGGTCGTGCCCCAATGGCCCAGCAACCGCGGCTTGATGTGGGACAGCGCGAGCGGCTCCTGCAGCAGCGGGTTGTCCAGCAGGTAGATCTGCCCCACCGACAGGTAGTTCGCCGCACGCCACCAGGCGTCGACGCGGGCCAGTTCGATCTGCGCGGCCGGCGTGCCGGTCATCTCGTCACCGTCTTCATGAAGCATGGACCGCACTCCTCGTTGGCAGGCCGCCTGTCCGTCGCCCACGCGGTGGACCCGCTGCCATCGGCCCAGCGTAGCGCGCCGGGGGGCGGGCCGCTTGCGCTGCGTCAAGCGTGCTCGCTTGCGCGAGCGCAATACCGGCGCCTTCGCGCTGAGGGATCCTGCCCCTCTTCCACCACGGAGACTCGCATGAAACTCGCTCCCGTCCTGTTGCTGTTGGCGTCCACGCTCGGCACCGCCGCCTTCGCCGCGGACCCGGTGCTGCCCGGTCAGCTCAGCCCGCCGCCCCATCGCGCCCCGGCCGCGCGCGACACCGCCGATGCCGATGCCGCCCAGGCGGCCGAGCGCGCGGCCGCCGCCGCCGCCAAGAACGCCAAGGCCGCCGCCGACCGAAGCGTGGCGGCGGCAGGCCGGGTCTCGCGCCAGTTGGCCGAAGCCATCCGTCGCGCGGCCCGCAAGGCGGCGGAATCGGCCACGCGCTTCGAGGAGAAAGCCGCCGTGTCGGCCGCCCGTGCGGCGGATGAAACGCGGGAAGCGGCCCGGGCCGTCGAGACAGAAAGCCGCAACGCCGCGCAGGCGGCCAGAGAAGCCCTGCGCGCGGCCGACGAGGCCGTGCAGCGCGCCACCGAGGCGAGCCGGGAAGATGCCGAACAGGCCGCGCAGGCCACGCGCGAGGCCCTGCAGAAGGCCGACGCGGCCCTTCGCAGCGCGGCGCGTACCGCCCGCGACACCGCCCGCCGTACCGTCGAGGCGGCCAAGCAACGGCAGCGCTCGGGCCCGCCGGCCGGCGGCTGACGCCGACGGTTCGGCCGCTCAGGCGGCGCCCGGCGCGCGCAGCACCCGCTGGATCTTCCCGCTGCGCCCGCGCTGCGCCGGCTCGCCCGAGCGGCAACGGATGCGCACCCCCGCCGCGCCCTGCGCTGCGAGGAACGCCGCCAGCACCGGGCGCGCATGCCGCAGTGCCGCGATGGCGGCCGGCCCCTGCAGGCCGGTGCACAGCATGAGCTCGCTGGGCCCCTCCTGCACCAGCTGGAAGTCGACCAGGCCCGCGTCTTCCTCGAGCACGGTGGTGAGGGCGAGCGGCGTGACCTGCACCCGCGATGTGCCGGCGCGGCCCAGCCGCAGCGTGTCGTCGCAGCGGCCATGGATCTCGATCACGGGCAGGCAGGAGCCGCAGGCGCAGGGCTCGGCCGCGTACACGACCCGGTCGCCCAGGTCGTAGCGCAGCAGCGGCTGGACCCGGTTGGCCAGGTTGGTCAGCAAGGTCGTCGCGCCCCGGTGCCCCGGGGCCACCGCAGCGCCCTGCGCATCGACCGACTCGAGGATGCACCAGTCGCTGTTCAGGTGCAGCCGGCCATGGCGGCATTCCGAGGCGAGCGAAAGAAATTCCGACGCGCCGTAGCTGTTGACCACGTCGCAATCGAAGGCCTCCCGGATGCGCAGGCGCTGAGCACCGGACAGGTCCTCGCCGCCTGTCCAGATCTCGCGTGGCCGCGTGCGCAGCTGGCCACGGCGATGCGCTTCGGCGAGCAGCAGCGCCACGCTGGGGTAGGTGGCGATCACGGTCGGTGCCATGGCATCGATCTCGGCCGCGAGCGCCGCGATGGGCTGCAGGAAGGAGATGCCGTGCAACCGGGGCGCCAGGTACGGGTTGAGCCGGCGCAGGCGTTCGATCGAGACGGTGCTGGCGAAGTGCCCGTCGATGGCGCCGACGAACGCGATGCGCTGGGTCAGCCCCAGGGGATCGACCCAGGCCCGCATCGGATCGAGGACCGGTCGCCGCAGGGCCTCCAGCGCGTCGTTGACGGCCATGGCGAACGGGTCCTGCACGAAGATGCCCGGCGCGCCGCTGCTGCCGGAACTCTCCCAGACGATGTACCGCCCGCCGAAGGCTTCGCCAATGCGTGAGCGGTCCGCCATGAAGGCGCGCAGCGCGTCCAGCGTGAGCGCCGGGTCCGTCACCCATTGGTCGAAGCGCTGCATCAGGTCGGCCTTGCGCATCACCGGCAGGTCGGCCAGCCGCAGCGCCGACGCCGGGCGCCCGCCGAGCACCTTCCGATAGAGCGGCGAGTGGCGTGCCGCATGCGCCAGCAGATCGGCCAGGCGCTGCCGGGCGCGCTGCGCGACGGCGTCCGCACCGCCCAGGGGCGCCATCGCCACATCGGCGGCGACGCTGCCGTTCCACCAGGCCTGCGCAAGGCCGGTCGAGAAAGCGTCGGGCATGGCAGGGGGCCCCGGGGCGATCGGGGCCGACATGTTCAATGCCCCAGCAGGAGTGGCACGGTCATCTCTGCGAGGAGTTGCCGCGTCACGCCGCCCAGCGCGCGCTCCCGCAGGCGCCCATGGCCGTAGGCGCCCACCACGAGCAAGTCGGCGCCGTGGTCGGACACCCGCGACAGCAGTGCATCGGCCAGACCGCTCTCGACCACGTCCGACTCGGCGGTGGCCCGCACGCCGTGCCGGTGCAGGAAAGCCAGAACCTCGGGGATCTGCCAATCGGGCGGAGCCGCCATGTCGCCCGGGTGGCGCAGGGAGACCAGGGTGACCCGTGCGGCACGGCGCAGCACGGGAACGGCCGCGCCCAGCGCGACCGCCGCTGCGCGCGAGCCGTCCCACCCCACCAGCACCTGGCGGGGCAAGCCGCTCACCGTGCCGACGCCAGGCAGCACCAGCACCGGACGGCCCAGCGCCAGCAGAACCGGGTCGACCAGCCGGTGTGCCGTGATGTCCCGAGGCTCGCCGACGCCGTCCTGGCCCAGCACCACCAGGTCGCTGGTGCGCCCATGCCGCACCAGCGCCTGGACCGTGGGCTCGTCGCTCAGTCGCACCTCGCAGGACAGGGGACCGTCGCCAGCGATGCTGTCGTGGAAGGCGCGGGCAATGGCGTCCGAACGGCGCTTGAGGTGGCCCGCCGATGCGGCCACGGAATCGTCCGCGCTGCCGTCGATCTCATCGGCGGGGATCACCCCGTCGTACAGGCCCGTCGGCACGAGCCCGACGAGATGGCTTCCGAAGGCCCGGGCCCAGCCCGCCGCCAGCGTTGCGCGCGTGGCGCTGCGCGGGGAGCGGTCCAGGTGGACAAGCATGGTGGGGTAGTTCATGAACGCCCTTGCGGTGCCGCGCCCTGGGGCGGACGCGTGACAGCACCGATCTTGCGGGCGCAGGGCGCCCTTCCCTTGACGCAGATCAAGGGCGTGGCACAGGCGCGGTGCGCCCCAGGCCAGCGCGGTCCGTGCGGTTCACCCCTGCCGCCGACATCCTGCACCGCCAGTGCGCATTTCGTCGCATCGCGCTGTCGCGGTCTTCGCGGCCCGGGCACAGTCGCGTCCGTTGCCACCTCCTCTACCTTTTCATCCACCCCTGCGTCCAGGAGCCCTCATGCTGACCCAGATCCTCGCCGGCACACCCCGCTGGGTGTTCGCCCTCTTCGCCCTGCTGCTGTGGCTGGGAGGCCGCCAGTTGCTGTCGCATCGCCTGAGTCTCCTGCGCGCCACCGCGATGCCCCTCGCCATGACCGCCCTGTCGATCTACGGGGTGCTGTCGGTCTTCAGCCACCAGCCGATCGCCGGGCTCGGCTGGGCCGCGGCCGCGCTGGTGGCCGGCTTCATCGTGCAGCAGCGGCCGCTGCCGGACAGCACCCGTTACAACGCCGCCACGCGCCGCTTCCACGTGGGCGGCAGCGCCGTGCCGCTGGTGTTGATGATGGGCATCTTCTTCACCAAGTACGCGGTGGGCGTGCAGCTGACGATGCACCCTGCGATGGCGGACGACCTGACCTTCGCCCTCTGCCTGGGCGTGCTGTACGGTGCGTTCAGCGGCATCTTCATGGCGCGCGGCCTGCGGCTGTGGAAGCTGGCGTTGCGGCGCGACGCCGCCCTCGTCACCCCCACCCAGTGCGCCTGAAACCACCGAAATCCTCCATGCAACAACACACCGACATTCAACTCGACCGACTGGCACGCCGCCGCGCCAGGGCGAAGCTGGGCTTCTTCTTCCACGCGAGCGTCTATGTCGCGGTGAACTTCGGGCTGATCGCGCTGTCGCTCTACAACAGCCGGGCCTGGGCGATCTTCCCGCTGCTCGGCTGGGGCATCGGCCTGCTCTTCCATGGGCTCTCGGTCTGGGTGTTCGCGCCCGGCAGCGACCTGATGGAACGCATGGTGCGGCGCGAACGCGCGAAGCTCCCAGCGAGCAGCCGGGGGGAGCCGTGGTAGCCGCGGGCCTGCGGCGGCTGCTGGCCGCCGCGGCGCTCGGCCTCGCGAGCGCCGCAGTGGTCGCCGCCACCGGCCTCACGACGCTGGCCGCGCCGCCCGAGAGCGGCCCGATCACTGTCTTCTATCCCACGGCCGCGCCCACCGCACGGCTGCAGCGCGGGCCCTTCGTCGTCGAGGCGGCACTCGACGCGGCACCGCAGCGCGGCAATGGCCGGCTCGTCGTGATGTCGCATGGCTCTGGTGGCTCGCCCTGGCCGCAGGCCGACCTGGCCATCGCGCTGGTGCAAGCCGGCTTCACCGTGGCGATGCCCGAGCACGCCGGCGACAACCATCGCGACATGAGCGCCGTCGGGCCGCGCTCCTGGCAACATCGTCCGCGCGAGGTGTCGCAGGCCATCGATGCGATGGCCGCCGATGCGCGCTTCGCGCCCCTGCTCGACTTCCAGCGCGTGGGCCACTACGGCATGTCTGCCGGCGGCCTCACCGCGCTGACGCTGGCCGGCGCGCAATGGTCGCCGTCCCGGCTCGCGGCGCACTGCGACGCCCACATCGCCGACGACTTTCCGACCTGCGTCGGCCTGGCGACCGAGCTCACCGGTGGCGCTTTCGATCGGCTGAAGCTGGCTGTCGGCCGGTGGGTGGTCGACTGGAAGTTCGGCGACGAGACCGCGCCGCAGGGCTGGAACGAACCGCGCATCGCCGCCGTGGTGGCCGCGGTGCCGATGGCGGCGCCGATCGACATGGCCTCGCTGGCGCAGCCCCGCGTTCCGCTCGGCCTGGTGCGCGCCGGCAAGGATGCGTGGCTCGCGCCGCAGTGGCACATCGACGCGGTGCGTGCCGTCTGCAAGACCTGCACCCTGTTGGCCGACATGCCTGGCGGCGGACATGGCTCGATCCTTTCGCCGCAGATCCCCGACCTTCCGCCCAAGGCCGCGCGCCTGCTGAGCGACCCGCCCGGCTTCGACCGCACTGCGGTGCCCCTGGCCAACGCGGCCATCACACGCTTCTTCGTCCAGAATCTGGCGCCATGAACATCCGCTGGATCGACGCAGCCCGCCACTACCTGCAGGTACTGGCGTTCTGTTGCGCGATCGCGGTGTTGACCACGTTGATCTGGCCGGCCAAGAGTTACTTCACGCAGTTGGGTTACTCGGTGTCTGTCGGCACCGTCACCTGGGGCGTGATCGAGTTCGGCCGCTATTTCTTCGACGAGCGCCATTGCCACAGTGACAGTTCCGGAGGCCATGGCTGGCCGAAGGGCTGGCGCGGGCTGCTGCTGACCGGCCTCGGTATCGGTTGCGGCTTTGTGGTCGGCGATCGCCTCGGCGACCTCTTCCTGACCCCCGGCTTGGTGAACACGCCGCGCGATAACAGGCTGAGCCTGGCCATTACGATCCTGGCGGGGATCATCGGCAGCTTCTACTTCCACGCGCGCGGCAAGGCCGCGACCATGGCCGCCAAGATCAGCGCAGCCGAGCGCGATGCGAGCGAAGCCAAGCTCAAGCTGCTCGAGGCGCAGCTCGAGCCGCACATGCTCTTCAACACGCTGGCCAACCTGCGTGCGCTGATCACGCTCGACCCGCCGCGTGCCGTGGCCATGCTCGACCGGCTCAACAGCTACCTGCGCGTGACGCTCGCGGGCTCGCGGGCGGTGTCGCACCCGCTGTCGGCCGAGTTCGCCCGCCTGTCGGACTACCTCGAACTGATGGCGGTGCGGATGGGCCCGCGCCTGCGCTACACGCTGGACCTGCCCGACGCCCTGCGCGACATTCCCGTGCCCCCGCTGCTGCTTCAACCGCTGGTGGAGAACAGCATTCGCCACGGGCTCGAGCCGAAGGTCGAGGGGGGCGAGATCATGGTGCGCGCACGCCGCATGGCCGACCGGGTGACGCTCGAGGTCTGCGACACCGGGGCCGGGCTCGACCCCGAGGCCACCCCCTCGGCCGACGGCGGCTTCGGCTTGATGCAGGTCAAAGAACGGCTGAAAACGGTCCACGGCGACAGCGGCGCCCTGCGGTTGACCCCCTTGCGCGGGGGCGGCACCTGCGCGAGCATTTTCTTTCCCGTGCCCCCATGAAGCCCACTGCTCTCATCGCCGAGGACGAACCGCTGCTGGCGCAAGCGCTGCAGGGAGAACTCGCCCTCGCCTGGCCCGAGCTGCAGGTGGTCGCCACCGTCGGCGATGGCCGCAGCGCCGTGCGAGAGAGCCTGCGCCTGCTGCCACAGGTACTGTTTTTCGACGTGCGCATGCCCGGCCTCGACGGCCTGGGCGCCGCCGCCGAACTCGCCGATGCCTGGCCGACCGAACAGGCGCCTCTGCCGCAACTCGTGTTCGTCACCGCGTACGACGAATACGCGGCGCGCGCCTTCGACGCCCAGGCCATCGACTACGTGCTCAAGCCGGTGCAGCCCGATCGCTTGAAGCGCACGGTGACACGGCTGCAGAAGGCGCTGGCGCTGCGCCGCTCGGCCGCGCTGCCCCCTGAAGACATCCTCGCGAGCACGCTGGCGCAGTGGCGCAAGCTGTTGAGCGTGGCCGGTGGCACGACCGGCGCCACCGAGACCAGCGTCCCGCTGCGCTTCATCGCCGCGAGCCAGGCCGGCACCTCCGGCGCCACGGTGCACATGGTGTCGATCGACGACGTCCAGTATTCCGAGGCGGCCGACAAATATGTGCGCGTGCTCACCGCCACCGACGAATACCTCATCCGCACCCCCCTGAAAGCGTTGTTGCCGCAACTCGACGCCAGCGTGTTCTGGCAGGTGCATCGCGCGGTCGTGGTACGCAGCGGCGCGGTCGAATCGGTCCACCGCGACGACGCCGGTCGCCTGTCGCTCACGCTGCGCGGGCGCCGCGAGGCGATCCCTGTCAGCCGGCTCTACGCCCACCTGTTCCGCGCCATGTGAGCGCGCGGGGCCGCATGCCCTTCAGTTTCCGAACCTTGCGCCGATAAGCCTGATGAGCCCTTCGGCAACGGTAGCGCTCGCACGCCGCCATGGCACCGTGGGACGGTTCTTCAATGCAGCCATGCAGGTATCGATGTGATGCAAACAGACAAGATGTTCGGTAGCGGCGAGGCCGCTTTCACCCCTTTCACGATGGCCTTCCAGCCGATCGTGGACGTCGTGCGTCGCGAGGTCTTCGCCCACGAGGCGCTGATGCGCTCGCCCGGCACCGCCAGCGTGGCGCAGCTGTTCGGCGAACTGCAGCCCGCGCAGCGCTACGCCTTCGACCAGGCCTGCCGCGGCAAGGCGATCGCGCTCGCCGGCTCGCTCGGGATGGAGTCGCGCCTGAGCCTCAACATGCTGCCCAACGCCCTGGCGCGCCCGGAGGACTATGCGTCGCAGACGGTGCTGGCCGCCGAGCGCAGCAACTTCCCCATCGATCGCCTGATGCTCGAGGTGACCGAAGGCGAACAGATCACGAACGTGCCGCACCTCAACGACGTGTTGCGCGCCTACAAGCCGCGCGGCCTCACGTCGGCCATCGACGACTTCGGCGCGGGCTTCGCCGGCATCGAGCTGCTCGCGATGTTCCAGCCCGATGTGGTGAAGATCGACATGCACCTGGTGCGCAACATCCACACCGATCGCGTGCGTCGCACCATCGTGCGCGGTCTGGTCGGCATCTGCCGCGAACTCGGCATCCGCATCGTGGCCGAAGGCGTGGAAACGCGCGAGGAACTGCAGGTGCTGCGCGACTTCGGCGTCGAGCTGTTCCAGGGCTACCTGTTCGCTCGCCCGCAGGTCGAGGCGCTGCCGGTCATCGACTGGCACGTCGCCTGAGGCCCGAGCTCAGTCGTCCTTCAGCTCGTCTTTGAGGCGTGCGCGCAGCCGGCTGATGGCCTGGCTGTGCAGCTGGCACACGCGTGACTGGCTCACTTCGAGGATGGCGCCGATCTCGCGCAGGTTCAGCTCTTCCTCGTAGTACAGATTCAGCAGCAGCTGGTCGCGCTCCGGCAGCGTGGAGATGGCGTCGATCAGCTGGTGGCGAAAGCCGTTTTCGAGCAACTGTGCGAGCGGATCGGTGCTGCCCCCGCGATCGCGCGTCGCCGATTGCGCGTGCATGTCGATGAACGGGTTCTCGGCCTCGCCCTTGGCGAAGTCCTCGACGTAGAGCAGCTGGCAGCCCTGCACTTCCTGCAGCAGCGACTGGTAGTCGTGCAGGTCCATCTTCATTTCCTTGGCGATTTCGCCTTCGGTCGGTGGGCGTCCGAGCACGTGCTCCAGCTTGTGGATCGCCTTCTCGACGGCGCGCGCCGACTGGCGCAGCCCGCGAGAGCCCCAGTCGCTGGCACGCAGCTCGTCGAGCATCGCGCCACGGATGCGCTGGCTCACGAAGGTTTCGAACTGCGCGCCCTTGCCGTCCTCGTAGCGGCTCGATGCATCGAGCAGGCCGATCATGCCGGCCTGGATCAGGTCGTCGAGCTCGACGCTGGCCGGCAACTTGGCCAGCATCTGCAGCGCGATGCGCCTCACCAGCGGCTGGTGCTGCGCCAGCAGGTGGGACTTTTCAATGGTGCCCTGTGCGGTGTACACGCGTTCCCTTTCGGTGGGGGTTCAGAAACCGCTGCCCTGGAAGGCAGCGGCGGGATGGGACGCGGCATGCGCCGCATCGATGGCGCCATCGACGATGCGATGGCCCTGTTCGGCTGCGCGCGAGCGCAGCACCTTGGAGCGCCACGGCGAACGCCAGAGCTCGTCGGCAATGCGGCGGAAGTCGACGGCAGCGGGACTGGTCCCGTACGCTTCGACCACCGTCTGGTACAGGCGCCGCGCGTCGGCCTGGTGCGGATCGGCACGCACCAGCCCGCCGTCCTGCAACGACACGGCCAGGTGCCGGCTGCCGGTATTGACGAGGTTGGTCAGCATCTGCTGGGCCGAATCGGCATCGCGCACGCCGTTGAAGATCAGCCGCGCCTGCTTCAGCGCATGGGCGTAGTGCAAGCGCTTGATGCCCGCGTAGGCCGCAGTCACGGCGCTCGGCGTGGGCTGGAGCACCAGCACCAGTTCGTCGGCCATCTGCGCCAGCGGCAGCAGGCGGCCTTCGTCGTCGATCGCCGCGTCGATCAGGATCGCGCCGCTCGGGTAGAACTCGCGCGGGTCCGACGTGGCCACGGCCGGGTCGGGTGGCGCCGGCAGCACCTGCACGCCGCAGCCCGTCATCACGGCGGCGCCGGCGCAGCGCAGGCGGTGCTGCGCCACGTCGGTCCAGGTGCCCAGCGCGTCGATCGCCCATTGCGCGCACACCGAGCCCGCGCGGGCCGCGTGCTGGTCGAGCACCAGCACGTTCTTGCCCTGCAGCACGAGCGCTGCGGCGATGTTCATCGTGGTCATCGTCGCCCCGGCGCCGCGCGCCATGCCGGCCACGGCGATCACCCGGGTCGGCGCCGGCGCCAGCAGGCGCCGCAATCCGTCGGCCTGGTCTGCGACCCGCTTGGTCATGCCCATGTCCTCATCCGAGTCATCACAGCTGTTCCATCGGCTTGGACGCGTACGCCGGCGCCGTGGATTCCGTCCCCAGCGCCTCGAGCAGCAGGAACAACTTGCCCATGCCGGCGTAGAGCGCGTTGCCCGTCAGCGGCCGGCTCCCGCGCGCAGGACGGCCGCTCAACTGGTTGAGCAGCAGGCGCGTGCGGTCGGCCCATTCGCCCTCGGCACGCAGCAGGCGCCACACGGTCGTGGTCATCTGGCCGGCGATGAGCACCCGCTTCATCATGTGCGGGTCACCCAGCTCGCCCAGGCCGCCGACGAGCTGGACGCCCTGGCGGATGAGGCGGAAGCTGGGTTCGTTCTCGATGGCCCACGCCTGCCACTGCGACAACTGCAGGCCGCTCACGTCGCTGCCGATGTTCGACAGCGCATAGCTCTGCTGCAGCAGCTTGCCGCTGCGGGCGTCGACGATGCGGGTGACCACGCAGCGCAGCGTGGGCATGTCGGCGCGCGTGAGGCCCGACGCCGCCGCTGCGGCGTTGAAGCGCAACAGCACGTCGCACTCGGCCACGGACTGCAGCGCCGGACGGCCGGCGAACTGCGCCGGGCGGGGCTCGGAGAAGGAATGGTCGAGCCGCGCGAGGGTGCGGCCGGCACCCGAGGCGGTGTCGGTCACGGCGGTGGAAGCCACCGCACGTGCCACCCAGCGCTGGCCCTGCGCCTGCCACTGCAGCATCGTCTCGGCGGTGGGCAGCTTGGTCAGCACATGCACCATCGCCTTGCCAAAGTCCTGCTGACGCAGCCATTGCACCTGGCGCAGGCCGGGCCGGCGAATGGCGTCGGCACCGGCGGTCGACAGCCAGCCGTTGGGCGCGGCCAGCGGCTGGCCGGTGCGGTCGGACAGCAGCAGGCTGGTGTGGCATTCGTAGGCATCGTCGCCTTCGGAGCGCAGGCCGACCTGGCTGCTCAGCGCCAGCACGTGGGTCTGACAGCCGGCGGCGACTTCGCTGCGGGCGTGCGCCAGCAGGTCGTCCATCACAAGGCGCTGGATGGCGGACTCGTCGCCGGCCTGGCGCCACAGGCCGCGAGCCCGTTCGAAGCCGATCTGCGCGCCGGCCAGCGCACCGGCGGCGGTCGCGAGCTCCTGCGCATCGTGCGCCATGGCGCGGATGAGGTTGTGGTACTGCGAGCGCAGGCGGTCGGCCTCGGCCTGGGCCTGCATCGTCTGCGCCGACGGCGCACCCGATTCCTCGTTGCCTTCGATCTCCGGCGGCACGAACAGCGGGCTGTGGCGGCGCGGCTGGAAAACGCTGTCGATGAGCTGCGCGCGGTCGGCCGGCATCAGGTTCTCCGGCACCTTCTGGCCGCAGGAGATGTAGTGCACCGGCAGGCGGTGGCGAATGACGGTGTCGATCAGCGCGCCGGGGTGGGTGGCTTCGTCGACCTTGGTGAAGATGCAGCCGGCCAGCTCGCTGCCGCCGTTGCCGTTGCGGTAGGCGTGCACCACCTCGTTGAGCGTGTCGCCATGGCTGGTGGCGTTGAGCAGCAGCAGCCGTTTCACCGGCCGGTGGCTGGTGCAGAGCATCGCGATCTGGTCGGACACGGCGCGGTCGCGCTGGCTCATGCCGACGGTGTCGATCAGCACCAGGTGCTTGTCGCGCAGGTCCTGCAGCACCAGGTGGAGGTCGGCACTGTCCTTCACGCCGTACACCGGCACGTCGAGGATCTGGCCGTAGATGCGCAGCTGCTCGTAGGCGCCGATCCGGTAGCTGTCGGTGGTGACCAGCGCGACCTTGTCGGCGCCGAAGCGCATGACGCAGCGCGAGGCCAGCTTGGCGGTGGTCGTCGTCTTGCCGACGCCGGTCGGGCCCATCAGCGCGTACACGCCGCCCTGGCGGAACAGCGCGTCTTCGTCTTCATGCACGGGCACCGCGCGGATCAGCTCGCTGCGGGCGTAGGCCATGCCTTCGGCATAGCTGTTGCCGGCGGGCATCTTCTCGAGCATGGCGCGCGACAGACGCGCCGAGAAGCCGGCGCCGACCAGTGTGCGCAGCACGCGGCCACGCACCGGGTCGCGGCGCTGCTTGTCGTTCCAGACCACGCTGGCGAGCTGCTCTTCGAGCATGCCGCGCATCGAGTGCAGTTCGTTCAGCACCGACTCGTCGGCGGTCGGCGCCGCCACGGCCGGTGCGGCGACAAGCGCGGCGGCCTGCGCGACCTGCACCATCGGCGCGGCCGGTGCCGGCGCCATGCGCGGTGCGGCGGGCATGGCCGCCAGCGGCGTCGGCGCGAAGCTGATGCGCGGGGCAGCCGGTCTCGTCGGTTCCATCGATGCGATCGATGCCATCGGTGCCGAAGGCGCGGCCGCCGTCGCGATCACCGGCGCCGCCATGACAGGCGCGGGCACCGGGCTGGCCACCTGGGCGACGGCGGCGTTCACGTCGCCCTCCGCCATCGCGACGATCTCCACGCCATCGGCGGAGGCGCGGTTGGTCAGCACGATGGCCTCGGCGCCGAGCGCCTCGCGCACGAGTCGCAGGGCCTCGCGGCTGGTCGCGGCGACAAATTTCCGGGCAGTGGTACGCACGTCGTTGTTCATGGTCAAACTCTTCCTCCGAGGGTGGCGGTGATCTTGATGTTGCGGCTGTCAGGGATCTCCGAATGGGAGAGCACCTTGAGCTGGGGCAGGCTGCGCCGCAGGAAGCGGGCGAGCAGCACGCGCAGGCTGTGTTGCACCACGAGCACCGGGGCCAGCCCCATCTGCTCCTGGCGCGCGATGGCGGCCTGCGCCTGGCGCAGGAGGTTGTCGGCCAGACCGGGCTCGATGCCGCTGTTGCTGTTCATGGCCTGCTGCAGCACGCCGTCGAGCGAGCCGTCCAGGCCGATGACCTGCACTTCCGAATCGCCCGGGAAGAGCTGCTGCACGATCGCGCGGCCCAGGGCCAGGCGGACCAGCGAGGTGAGCTCGGTCGCGTCCTTCACGGTCGGCGCGTGCTCGGCCATCACGTCGAGGATGGTGCGCATGTCGCGGATCGAGACTTCCTCTTCCAGCAGGTTCTGCAGCACCTTGTGCAGCGTGCTGAGCGACAGCACCTTGGGCACGAGGTCTTCGGTGAGCTTCGGCTCGGTCTTGCTGATCTGGTCGAGCAGTTGCTGCACTTCCTGGCGGCCGAGCAGGTCGGCCGCGTGCGTCTGGATCAGGTGGTTCAGGTGCGTGGCCATCACGGTGCACGCATCGACCACCGTGTAGCCGAGGATCTGCGCCTGCTGGCGCAGGCTGCCGTCGATCCACACCGCGGGCAGACCGAAGGCCGGGTCCTGCGTGGGCGTGCCGGCCAGCGTGCCCGAGACCTGGCCCGGGTTGATGGCCATCCACTGGTTCGGGAAGGCTTCGCCGCGACCGATCTCCACGCCCTTGAGGCTCACCACATAGGTGTTGGGCTTGATCTCGAGGTTGTCGCGGATGTGCACCACCGGCACCAGGAAGCCGATGTCCTGCGCGATCTTCTTGCGAATGCTCTTGATGCGCCCGAGCAGCTCGCCCTTCTGCGACTGGTCGACGAGCGGGATCAGGCGGTAGCCGACTTCCATGCCGAGCGGGTCGACCAGCGCGACGTCGTCCCACGTGGCCTCGGCGGTTTCGGGGTTCTGGGTCTGCACGGCGGCCTGCTCGGCAGCCACCTGCTCGGGCGAGGGAAGGGCCGCCTTGCGCTGCAGGCCCTTGCGCCCCATCCACACCAGCCCGCCCGCGATCAGCAGGAAGGCGAGGTTCGGCATGCCCGGGATCATGCCCAGCAGGCCGACGATGCCGGCGGTGAGGAACATGACGTTCGGGTTCGAGAACAACTGTCCGGTCAGCTGGCTGCCGACGTCTTCGTCGGTCGCCACACGCGAGACGATCACGCCGGCCGCGGTCGAGATGATCAGTGCCGGGATCTGCGCCACCAGGCCGTCGCCGATGGCCAGCAAGGTGTAGGTGGTCGAGGCCGTCTGAAAGTCCAGGCCGTGCTGCAGCATGCCGACGATCAGGCCGCCGATGATGTTGATGATCATGATCAGCAGGCCGGCGATGGCGTCGCCGCGCACGAACTTGCTGGCACCGTCCATCGAGCCGTAGAAATCGGCTTCCTGCGCCACTTCGGCGCGGCGCTTGCGCGCCACGTCTTCGCCGATCAGCCCGGCGTTGAGGTCGGCGTCGATCGCCATCTGCTTGCCGGGCATGGCGTCCAGCGCGAAACGTGCGCCGACTTCCGCGATGCGGCCGGCGCCCTTGGTGATCACCATGAAGTTGATCAGCACCAGGATGATGAAGACCATCACGCCGACGGCGAAGTTGCCGCCCACCAGGAAGTGGCCGAAGGCCTCGATCACCTTGCCGGCCGCCGCGGGGCCGGTGTGCCCTTCGAGCAGCACGACGCGCGTGGACGCCACGTTGAGCGACAGGCGCAGCAGCGTCGAAAACAGCAGCACGGCCGGGAAGGCGGCGAAGTCGAGCGCCTTCATGGTGTACATGCTCACCAGCAGCACCATGATCGAGACCGCGATGTTGAAGGTGAACAGCAGGTCCAGCAGGAACGGCGGCAGCGGCAGCACCATCATGCTCAGGATCAGCATGATCAGCACCGGGCCGATCAAGCCCTTGAACTGTTTGCCATCGAGCATGCCCTTGGGCATGCGCATCAGTCCGGCGAGTGAATTCATGCGGCGCTCACGTTGTATTGAAGCTCGGAAGGAACGGGCAGGTCGCTGGGCGTGCGCGGTGCGTCACCGCCCTCGTCCTTCCAGCGCTTGAGCTGGTAGACCCAGGCGAGCACTTCGGCGACCGCCGTGTACAGGCCGGCCGGGATCTCGTCACCCAGGCGGGTGTGCTTGAAAAGCGCGCGGGTGAGTGGCGGTGCCTCGAGCACGGCCACGTTGTGTTCCTTGGCGAGCTCGCGGATGCGCTGCGCCACCAGATCGCTGCCCTTGGCCACCACGATCGGTGCCCGCATGTCGCCGTCGCGGTACTTGAGCGCCACGGCGAAGTGCGTGGGGTTGGTGACGACGATGTCGGCCTTGGGCACTTCGGACATCATCCGGCGCTTGGCGGCCTGCTGCTGCATGCGGCGGATGTTCGCCTTCACATGCGGGTCGCCTTCGCTTTCCTTGTGCTCCTGGCGCACGTCCTCGCGCGACATGCGCAGCTTCTTGGCATGGCTCCAGAGCTGGTAGGGCACGTCGATCATCGCCACGATGACCAGCGTGGCCGCGATCACGGCGCAGTCCACCACGACCATGCGGATGGCGTGCGGCAGTGCGCGATGCGCCGGCTCGCCCATCAATGACACCATGTCGCCGATGTGGCCCGAGATGACCCACCAGGCCACGATGCCCACAAGCAGCGACTTCGCCACGGCCTTGATCAGTTCCGCCAGGGACTGGGCCGAAAACATGCGGCCGATGCCGGCCAGGGGATCGAGCTTGCTGAACTTCGGGCCGATGGCCTTGGTCGAGAACATCCAGCCGCCCAGCATGAGCGGGCCCACCAGGGCCGCCAGCATCATCATGCCGAGGAAGGGGGCGATGGCCATCAGCGCCTCCAGCACCATCGAGCCGGCCTGGTTGAGCATGTGCGCCGGGTCGAAGGCGCTGTGGCGGTCGAACTGCAGGCCGTGCTGCAGGGCGCCGCCGAAGGTGGTGCCCAGCGAGCCGGACGTGAGCCAGATGCCGGCGATGCCAGCGCCCAGGATCACCAGGGTCACCAGTTCGCGGGAGCGGGCGACATCGCCGTCCTCACGCGCCTTCTCCAGGCGCCGCGGGGAGGCGGCTTCTGTCTTCTCGAGATCGCTTTCCTCAGACATTCTTGCTCCGGATCGGCATGCGCGAATCGCGCTTTGCACCTGACTGAATTATTGAATTCAGTCGTCCGAAACAATCGGTCGATCAAGCCCCCGAACCCCCCGCTTCTCGCACAATGAGCCGTCCGGAAAGCGGGACGGCGACCCCTTTCTCCGCCTAGAAACCCAGGCTCGCCAGCAGGTCGTCGACCTGCGACTGGTCGCTGACCGCGTCCGCGCTTGCCACGACCTGCGGACCGTTCTGCAGGCTCTGCGTGGACGGCTCGGCCGGCCGGCGGTCTGCCGGCACGTTGTCGATCAACACCTGGAGCAGCTGCGTCTCCATTTCGTTGACGACTTCCATCATCTTCTTGATCACCTGCCCGGTCAGATCCTGGAAGTCCTGGGCCATCAGGATCTCCATGAGCTGCGAGTTGATCGCGCTGGCCTTCTCGGGCACGACGCCGAGGTAGCTCCGTGTGTCCTCGACCAGACCGCGGGCCTGGTCGAGCTCGATCGGGTTGGCGAACCAGGCGTCCCAGCGTGCGGTCAGGCCCTTGGCCGAGCGGGCCAGGTCTTCCTGCAAGGGCTGCGCCGCGTCGACCGCGTTGAGCGCCCGGTGGGCCGCGCGCTCGGTCATGTCGACGACGTACTTGAGCCGGTCGCGCGCATCGGGAATGGCCTGCGCCGCCTTCTCCACCTGCTTGTCGAGGCCCAGCTCGCGCATGCCCTCGCGCAGCTGACGGGTGAGGTGGCCGATGCGACCGAGCAGTTCTTCGGCCGTGTTGTGATGGTCTGCTGTATCCAGCGCTTGGGTGGACATGGTCAGGCCTCTTTGGCGAGCTTCTCGAAGATCTTGGTGAGCTTGTCTTCCAGCGTTGCCGCCGTGAAGGGCTTCACCACGTAACCGTTCGCGCCGGCCTGGGCCGCCGCGACGATATTCTCCTTCTTGGCCTCGGCCGTCACCATCAGCACCGGCAGCTTGCACAGCGCGGGATCGGCGCGGATGGTCTGCAGCATCGTGAGACCGTCCATGTTGGGCATGTTCCAGTCGGACACGACGAAGCCGAAGCCGCCGCCCTTGAGCTTCTCGAGGCCGGCGGCGCCGTCTTCGGCTTCGTCGACGTTGAGAAACTCCAGCTCTTTCAGCAGGTTGCGCACGATGCGCCGCATGGTCGGGAAGTCATCCACGACCAGGATCTTGATGCTCTTGTCAATCACGATATTTCACTCCACAAAGTCGTTCATCAAACACGGTTGGTCCGCTCGCCGAAGGTGCGCAAATGGTTCAGCACACGTCGGCACATTTCTCCCAGGGGCGCCACTTCGTCGGCAGCGCCGATCGCGATCGCCTCGCGCGGCATGCCGAAGACCACACAGCTCGCCTCGTCCTGCGCCAGGGTGTGGGCACCGGCCTTGTGCATGCGCAGCAGGCCTTCGGCCCCGTCCTTGCCCATGCCCGTGAGGATCATTCCGATGGCGTTCTTGCCGGCATGCTTGGCGGCCGAGTCGAACAGCACGTCGATCGAGGGGCGGTGTCGGTTCACCGGCGGCTCCTGGTCCAGGTGCGCCACGTAATTGGCGCCGCTGCGGGCGAGCGACAGATGAAAGCCGCCCGGGGCGATGTAGGCGTAGCCGGGCAACACACGCTCGCCGTGCTCGGCCTCCTTCACGTGGATGCGGCAGAGCGAGTCGAGCCGCTGCGCGAAGGACTTCGTGAAGCCGGCCGGCATGTGCTGCGCGATGAGCACCGCCGGCGAGTCGGGCGGCAGCGGCTGCAGCACTTCGCGGATGGCCTCGGTGCCCCCGGTGGAAGCGCCGATGATGATCAGCTTCTCGGTGCTCAGCAGCGGGCTGCGCAGCAGCGATTCCTGCGGCGCGTCGGCCGGGCGCGCCGCGCTCGGCCGGGCCGCGGCCACGCGCGCACTCGCCGCGACGCGGATCTTCCCGGCGATCAGTTCGGTGTAGTTGAGCAGGCCGTCGCGCACGCCCAGCCGGGGCTTGGTGACGAAATCGATCGCGCCCAGTTCGAGCGCGCGCAGTGCGATCTCCGAGCCGCGCTCGGTCAGCGACGAGACCATCACCACCGGCATCGGCCGCAGACGCATCAGCTTCTCGAGAAACTCGAGCCCGTCCATGCGCGGCATCTCGACATCGAGCGTGAGCACGTCGGGGTGGGTCACCTTGATGAGGTCGCGTGCCACCAGCGGGTCGGCCGCCGTGCCGACCACGGTCATGTCGGGCTGGCTGTTGATGATCTCGGTCATGACGCTGCGTATCAGCGCCGAGTCGTCGACACACAGGACCTTGATCTTGTTCGTGCTCACAGTCTTCCTTTGTTCCTGGCCATGGCCGCGGTCACCGGGGTCGGGGTCGTGGTCATGGCCTTGTCGATGCCCCACGCGCGCGGCGGCACGATCTGCCGCAGCAAGTCGACCTCCTCGCGCTGGACCAGCTGCACATCCGTCTGTGCACGCAGCTTGCGCACGCTGGCCTTGCCCGTCGCGGGCACGAAACACACGCGGCGCGCGTGGGGGCCGCGCAGGTCCTGCGCCGCGACCACGATGCGCTGCTCGGCCAGGTAGCGCAGGACGAAGTCGGAGTTGCGGTCACCGATGTTCAGCGTCGTCATGTTGGCCAGCACCGCGCCGCCGCCGAAGACCTTGGCCTGGATGCGTTCGCGGCGCGCGCCCGCACGCATCATCTCGGCGATCAGCACGTCCATCGCATAGGTGCCGTAGCGCATCGACTCGCGCGCATCGCGTGCGGTGCGGTCGCTGTCCTCGGGCAGCATGAAGTGGTTCATGCCGGCGATGCCGGTGTCGACGTCGTGCAGGCAGGCCGCCACGCACGAGCCGAGCACCGTGCTCAGCACGGTGTTGGTGGTCGTGACGTAGTACTCCGCCGGCAACAACTTCACCGCCATCTGGTTCAGATCGCGGTCGAAGTAGTGGTGGCTGGCGAGCGCACTCGACGCCGATGGGCTCATGCTGGCACCGCAGTCTTCGTGCGCACCACCGAATACACCGTGTGGCCCAGCGGCTTGAAGCTCTGGTTGACCAGCGACGCATTCTCCGAATGCCCCGCGAACAGCAGCCCGCCCTGCTTGATCAGCGGCAGGAAGCGTTCGAGGATCTTGTTCTGCGTCGGCTTGTCGAAATAGATCATGACGTTGCGGCAGAAGATCGCATCGACAGGCTCCTTGACGGCCCACGACGTGTCGAGCAGGTTCAGCCGCGAGAACTTCACGAGCTGCGCCACCTCGGGCTTGATACGCACGCGCCCGGCGTTGCCGCCGGTGCCCTTGTTGAAGAAGCGGCGCAGGCGCTCGGGCGACATGCGTTCGACCTGCTCGAGCGTGAACACCCCGGCGGCGGCCTTCTCGAGCACGGCCGTGTCGATGTCGGTGGCGATGATGCGCGCCGATGCGGCCTTCTGTTCGCCCAGCGCCTCAATCAGCGTGATCGCGAGCGAGTACGGCTCCTCGCCCGTGGACGCGGCGGCGCACCAGATCGTCACCGGCTCCTTCGCCTTGCGCACATGCTCGGCGAGCACCGGGAAATGGTGCGCCTCACGGAAGAAGGACGTGAGGTTCGTCGTCAGCGAATTGATGAAGGCCTGCCACTCGCTCTCGTCGTTGCCGGACTCCAGCATCGCGAGGTAGGCGGCGAACTCCGCGATGCCGAGCTCGCGCAGCCGACGCGAAAGACGGCTGTACACCATCTGCCGCTTCTGGTCGCCCAGCGAGATGCCCGCACGCCGATGGATCAGCGTGCGGACCTTGGCGAAATCGCTGTCGGTGAAGGTGAATTCGGTGCTCAAGGGTGCCTCTTGTGGTGGATTCAATGGTCTCAGCGATCGCCGGATTCGAGCGCCCGATCAGAGAGGTCAAAGCCGCGCATTTCATCCAGAGACGGGCTCACGCCACGTCCGATCCGGTCCCTACGTCTTGCGCCCAGGCCAGCGCCGCGAGATGCGCGCCGTTCACCTGCTCCTGGCTCAGGAAGAGTTCTTCCGACAGTTCGGCGGCGAGCGCACCGTCCGACTCGCAGCTCTCGGCCAGCGCCAGGAACGCGCCGTACACGCCGCTGCGACGCAGGATCGCGTCCTGCACCGGCATGGGCAGATGCACATGGCCGAGGATCTCTTCCATCGGCACGCCGAGCAGCTGGTCGATGAGCGACAGCATGCCCACCACGAAGAGGTTGTCTGCCTCGGCCGGCGGCAGCAGGCCCTGGCCGAGCAGCTCGACGAAGCGGCCGCGGATGACGGCCTTCTTCGTCATGTACGGGGTGCCGGCCGTGCTGTGGCTGCTGGCGAGCAGCATGGTCAGCCAGCGGAACATCGGCGTGTAGCCGAGCATCGACACTGCGTGCCGCAGCGAATGGACCTCGACGCCGCCGCCGATGGCCGGCGAGTTGATGTGACGCAGCAGGCGGTAGGTCAGTCGTGCGTCGAGCTTGAGCACGGCCTCGATTTCGCGCGTGTCCTCGTTGCGGTGGATCATGCGCATGAGCTGCACGATCAGCTGGGCGTCGGGCTGCAGCGCATCGACCAGTCGGCCCGGCGGCAGCAGCGGGAAGCCACCGTCGACGAAGGCCTTCATGTGGAAGTTCGCGCTGGCGTCGAGGTCGCCGAGGTCGTGCATGCGGGTGGCGATCCATTGCACCCGCAGCGGGTCGGGGCCGTCGTTCATCCGCGCCAGTGCCAGCGGGCTGACGGCGCCGACGTCCATGTGGGTGACGATGCGCCGCAGCTCCGGGTCTTCCGGGAACTCGGCCGCGCCGCACAGCATGAAGCCGAAGCCCTGCTCGCGCAGATACAGAAGCATCGGGCGGGCATCCGCATCCGACATGTCCTGCAGCGACATGCACAGCACCATGTGTTCTGCCGGCAGCTCCTGGAGCTCACTCGCGAAGAGCGACTCGATGGTCGCGTCCACGAACACCTCCATCTCGTCGAGCGCCCAGGCGAGGCCGCCGCCATTGAGGTACTGCGTGATCGTCTTCAGCAACTGCCTGAAGCCGGCCGTTCCGCCCTGCCCCAAAGCGGCGCCCACGGGGCGCCACGCCAGGCGATACCCGACGGTGCGCTTGCGGGTGTCGAGCAGCATGGCATGGACGACGTGGCCGGGCACCTC
Organism: Variovorax restrictus; assembly: GCF_051216715.1. Lineage (NCBI taxonomy): Bacteria > Pseudomonadati > Pseudomonadota > Betaproteobacteria > Burkholderiales > Comamonadaceae > Variovorax > Variovorax restrictus. The sequence goes on along the minus strand of NZ_JBPJZH010000001.1, from coordinate 1,763,056 downwards.
GTCCGGCGCTACCGCCCGTGCCGCCAGCTCGGGCATCGCGCGCACCACGGGCGCGGGCTGTTCCAGAGGCTGCGGCTCGGCCGCCTCCGTGTCCGGCTCGGAACGCCTGAAAAAATCGAAACGCATGGCAGTTCCCTGTGATCCCTGTGTGCTGTGACTGGCTGCGTGGTGGGCCCGGCTCAGGCCGTGGCCGACGTGCGCGCAGCGGTTGCCAGCGCCGAGTGGCTGGCGGCCTGTGCGCGCTGGATGCGGGGCATGGCGGCCACGTCGATGATGAAAGCCACGCTGCCGTCGCCCAGGATCGTCGCGGCCGAGATGCCTGGCACCTTGCGGTAGTTGGTCTCGAGGTTCTTCACCACCACCTGGTGCTGGCCCAGCAGCTCGTCGACCATCAGCGCGAAGCGCGAATCGTCGGCCTGCACGATCACCAGGATGCCCTGGGTCGGCTTGGTCTGGGCGCCGGACACGTCGAACACGCGGTGCAGCTCGATCAGCGGCAGGTACTCGCCGCGCACCTTGATCACGTGGCCGTCGGCCGTGATCGAGTGCAGGTGCTCTTCGAGCGGCTGCAGCGATTCGATGACGTAGCTCAGCGGCAGGATGTAGGCCTCGCTGCCGACCTTGACGGACATGCCGTTCAAGATGGCCAGCGTCAGCGGCAGCACGATGCGGGTGGTGGTGCCCCGGCCGCCGCGCGACTGGATCTCCACATGGCCGCCCATCTCCTGGATGTTGCGCTTGACCACGTCCATGCCGACGCCGCGCCCGGAGATGTCGGTGATCTGCTCGGCGGTCGAGAAGCCCGGCGCAAAGATCAGCTGCCACACCTCGTCGTCCGTCATCGCCTCGCTCACCGGCATGCCCTGCTGCAGGGCCTTCGCCAGGATGCGTTCGCGGTTGAGGCCGGCGCCGTCGTCGCTCACCTCGATCACGATGTTGCCGCCGTGGTGCTGCGCCGACAGCAGCAGCTGGCCGGTCGCGTCCTTGCCGTTCTTCACCCGCACGTCGGGCGTCTCGATGCCGTGGTCGAGGCTGTTGCGCACCAGGTGCGTCAGCGGGTCGATGATGCGTTCGATCAGGCCCTTGTCCAGCTCGGTTTCCTTGCCGACGGTGTCCAGGCGAATCTGCTTGCCCAGCTTGGCGCTCACGTCGCGGATCACGCGCGGGAAGCGGCTGAAGACGTAGTCCATCGGCATCATGCGGATGGACATCACCGATTCCTGCAAGTCGCGTGCGTTGCGCTCCAGGTGGCCCAGGCCGCTGAGGAAGCGCTCGTAGGCCACCGGGTCGAGCATGGTCGCGGCCTGCGTGAGCATCGACTGCGTGATGACCAGTTCGCCCACCAGGTTGATCAGCTGGTCGACCTTCTCCACGTCGACGCGGATCGAACTCGACTCCTTCGTGGCGGCGCCACCGGCCGCAGCGGCCGCCGGCGCGGCCGATGCCGGCGCTGCAGCCACGGGGGCAGGCGCCGGTGCCACGGCCACAGCCACGGCCACCGGTTCAGCGGGCGCCGCCGCCACGGGCGCGTCGACCGGTGCCGGCTCGGCGCCGGGGCGGTCGATCGTGATCTGCGAATCGTCGATGACGAAGCAGCACACGGCGACGATCGCATCGGGGTCGCAGGTGGTCTCGAGCACCACGGTCAGGTCGGTGCCGCTGCGGGTCTTCGACAGCACCGTGCCGAGGTTCGTCAGCTCGCCGACCAGCAGCTCGCACTCGTCGTCGGGCAAGGCCGAGAAGCGGATGCGCAAGGCACCGTCGCCCACCGCCGCGGCGGCCGGTTCGACCGGTGCTGGCGCGGCAACCACCACCGCAGGTGCGGGAGCGGGTGCCGGTGCGGGCGCTGCTGCCGCTGCAGCCGAGGCGGCCGCGGCGTCGCTGTTCTCGCGGGCCAGTTGTTGAAGCACGCCACAGATGTGTGCGACGCGGTCGGCATCGGGTTCCCGATCGGCCTGATAGGCGGTGAGTTGGTCTTGCAAAGCGTCCTTCGTTTCCAGAAAGGCATCGATCATGGGACCGCTCAGGCGCAACTGCCCGTGTCGCGCCCGGTCCAGGAGGGTTTCAAGAAGATGGGTGGTTTCCGTCAGGCCCGTGAAGCCGAAGGTGGCAGCGCCACCCTTGATCGAGTGCGCCGCGCGGAAGATGGCATTCAGGTGTTCGCTGTCGGGTTGGTCGACATCCAGTTCGAGCAGCAACTGCTCCATCTGCGCGAGGAGTTCGATGGCTTCGACGAAGAATGCTTGCGTGAATTGACTGAGGTCCATTTTTTTCCCTTCGTCGCCGGCCCATGCCAACGACACCGAGGCTCGCTGTGGTCTATTTCGTTGGAGAGGCGGGTTGCAATGACACGGTCTTGACACCCTCCGGCAGCTGCGCAGGGGCGGCTGTCGGCGGAGTCTTCTTGAGGTTCAGCGGGTTCACGCTGCCGGCGTTCTCGCGCTCGATCTGCGTCTGCGTGCGGTGGTTCAGCAGGATGACGCTGATGCGGCGGTTGATCGGGTTGCGCGGGTCGGCCTTGTCCAGGTGCATCGTGTCGGCGACGCCGATCACACGCATCACCTTGCCGTCCGTGAGGCCGCCGGTCATGAGTTCACGACGGGAGGCATTGGCGCGGTCGGCCGACAGCTCCCAGTTGCCATAGGCCCGATCGCCGTTGGTGTAGTTGAAGGCATCGGTGTGCCCTGACAGCGTGATCTTGTTGGGCAGGTCGTTGAGCATCGGGCCGATCTCGCGCAAGACGGCCCGCATGTGCGGCACCACCTTGGCGCTGGCCAGGTCGAACATCGGGCTGCGTTCGTTGTCGACGATCTGCAGGCGCAGGCCTTCGTTGGTGATGTCGATCAGGATCTGCGAGCGGAACTGTTTGAAGACAGGGCTGCTCTCGAGCATCTTGTCCAGACGCTCCTTCATGTCGGCCAGGCGCTGGGCGTCGACCTCGTCCTCGCTCGCCGCCTCGGCGTTGTTGACCTCGCCCTTCACGCGCGTCGGGTCGTCACCGCCGCCGGGAATCACGCTGTCGCTGATGCCGCTGCGGTCACCGCCAGTCAGCGCCACCTTGAGCGGCATCTTGAAATGCTCGGCGATGCCTTCGCGCTGCTTGGGCGTCGCCACCGAGAGCAGCCACATCACCAGGAAGAAGGCGAACATGGCCGTCATGAAGTCGGCATAGGCGATCTTCCAGCCGCCACCATGGTGCCCCGCGGCCACATTGATGACCTTCTTGACGACGATGCGGCTTTCCTTGGCGGCGCTCATGATGAAACTCCGTGGCCTTTCCGGTCAGCGCGTCTTGACGTCGCGAACATGCGAGTCGAGTTCGGTGAAGGACGGGCGCTCGGTCGAGAACAGCACCTTGCGGCCGAACTCCACCGCCAATTGCGGCGTGTAGCCATGCATGCTTGCCAGCAGCGTGACCTTGGCGCACTGGTAGGTCTTCATGTTCTCTTCGACCTGCTGGTCGATGAGCGAGGCCAGCGGCGAGACGAAGCCATAGGCCAGCAGCACGCCCAGGAAGGTGCCCACCATGGCGTGGGCGATGAGCGCGCCCATCTCGGCAGGCGGCAGGTCGGCCGAAGCCAGCGCATGCACCACACCGAGCACGGCGGCCACGATGCCGAGCGCGGGCAGTGCGTCACCCACGCGGGACAGGGCATGCGAAGGCACTTCGGCCTCGTGGCGGATGGTCTCGATCTCGTGGTCCATCAGGGCCTCGATCTCGAAGGGGTCGGTGTTGCCGCTGATGGCGAGACGCAGGTAGTCGCAGATGAATTCCATCAGCTCGGCGTCGGCCAGGATCTTGGGATAACGGCCGAAGATCTCACTGCCCTTCGGGTCTTCCACATCCGATTCCAGTTTCATCATGCCTTCCTTGCGCGCCTTGGCGAGCAATTCGTACATGAGGGCCAACAGGTCCATGTAGAGCTGGCGGTTGTGCTTGGACGAACGCAGCAGCCGCGGCAATTCGCGCATCGTGGCCTTGATCGTCTTGCCGTTGTTGCCGGCAATGAAAGCGCCCAGCGCGGAGCCGCCGATCATCAGCACTTCGATCGGCTGAAACAGCACGCCGAAACTGCCGCCCATGAGCGCATAACCACCGAACACGGTGCCCATGACAACGAGATAACCGAGAAGAACGAGCACACGCGCCCCCTTTCGCCCTGAGGCAACTAGATCAATTAATGGGAACGGCGGTGCGGACCATGGTCAGTGCACGCCGCCGCTGTTCAAAGGCAAACCGAAACCGCTGCTGTCGAGGGCATGGGGCGCCGACACCACCGCGTCCGCCGCGCCACGCTTGGCCGGGCGCGCCTTCCCGGCGCGCGACGGGGGGCGGCAGAGCACGCAGACATAGCCCGTCTTGTGGTCGTGCGCATGCGCCACGAATTGCCCGCCGCAACGGCTGCAAGACGTCAACTGCAGCATGTCGCTGTCGAAAAACCGGACCATGGTGTAGGCGCGGGTGAAATCGAGCACCACTTCACCGCCCTGGTATTCGCTTTGTTCCTGATAAAGCCGATAGCTTTTAATCAGCGCCTGGAGTTTCGATTCTTTGGCCTGGTCCAGCATGAATCGGTAAATGTTATAAAACATCGACGAATGAATATTCGCCAGCCAGGTCATATACCAATCGGTCGAAAAAGGCAGCAATCCTTTTGGCGGCGAAACGCCCTTCAATTCTTTATAGAGCTTGATCAGCCGCTCACGGCTTAATCCGACTTCTGCTTCGAGGAATTGCAGACGTGCGCCCAGCGCGATCAATTCGATCGCGAGTTTGACTTCCTTGACTTCGCCGAGAACGGTTTTGGCGCTCATGCGACCTCCGCCGTACGAACCGCCGACTGCTGGCGAGCCGCCATCAGGATCGCCATGTGCGCCTGCTGCAAGGCACCGTCCTTCTGCTGCCCCATCACGGCGAACATGGGGTTATCTTCGAGGCGGAAGCTGCACAGCAGCAGGTTCGAGGAGGCCAGCTTCACGATCTGCGCCAGGCTCATGCTGGCCAGCAGGTCGGCGAGCTCGTCGCCGATGCCCAGCCGGAACATCGCCGCGGCCCGGTCCTGCTTGACCAGCTTCTGGGCCAGCAGCATGTAAGCCAGATTGATGTCTCCGATTTCACGAAAAATCTCACTGTTAACCGAAACTTCTACACCGTCGATATTCACGCTGGGCTCCATTGGATAGCTTTGTAGCATCTTAAAACAGTCTGTTAACAAGTGTTAACAAGCCCGGAACCACCCAAGTCCGAAACGCGACTTTTCGCACGAGACGTGGGACGCCACCTACGCGGCGTGAAAATCGTTCGCGTTGAAAGCCACACCGCGGCGATGCGGTCAGCAACAATTCAGACGCAAAAAATGGAATAGCTAGAGAAAAGTATTCATTGCCTGCGCATTTGAATGTCAAAGCAGGAATGAATTGCAAAGTATTCATTTCGAATCTGCGCTGCAACGGCACGCCTGCAAGAAATAGCGCCAAAGTAGTCATCGCGCAGCCTCTGCGGCTTTTTCCACGCCGTGCAGCCAGGCCATGACCTCGGCCACCGCCACATAGAGCTGCGGCGGGATCTGCTGGTCCAGGTCGACCTGCATGAGCAGCTTGACCAGGTCGCCCGAGGCGTGCACGTACAACCCGTTCTCCCGCGCCTCGCGCAGGATCGACTCCGCCACCACGCCGTAGCCCTTGGCCACCACGATGGGCGCGCGGGTCTTGTCGTCGTACGACAGAGCGACCGCGCTCTGGCGATCGTCGAGCGATGGAGCGGCGGCGTTCATGCACCCTCCCCTTGCGCCACCTGGAACTGCTCGAGCCGCAGGTTGGCGGCATCGAAGCGCGCGGCGAGTGCCCGGCCGTCGCCCGCCAGCCGCGCACGGCTGCTTTCGCTGGACGAGACCACGGTGGCCCGCACGTCGTTGCCGGCCACGCTCAGGCGCACATCGACCGTCCCCAGCAGGGGCAGTTGCAACGACAGCTGGGTCGACCACCGGCGCGGCGCATCGTCGAGGGATTCATCGCCCGCGGCCGTGCGGTCGTCCTCTTCCTCGATGCGCCACTCCATCGGCACGCCGGGCCAAGCCTCGCCGGCCCAGCGAAAGGCCGCGGTCGCCAGCAGGTCGAGCTGCTGGTGCACCGTGGTCAAGAGTTGCGGGTGCACCACCTCGCCACCGCTCTGCGAGGTCGCGGCACTGCGTGCGACGGCGGTTTTCTCGCCCTCGCCGGTCTTGTTGTCGACGGCGCGCATCGCGGCGCGCTCCGCCATCGCAGCGGCCGTCTGGGGGCTGTCGCCCCAGCGGTACGCTGCCTGCATCTTGAGCGCATCGGGCGTGGCTTCGGCCGGCGACGGCTCGGACGCACTCGATGCCTCCGGGGCGACCGGTGCCTGCGCGGCCGATCCGCCAGGCGCGCTACCGGGCGCTGCCGCCAGGGCGGCAGGCGCGGCTTGCGCGACGGCCGCGGCCGTCGCGGCTGCGGCTGCGGATGCCGACGACGACGTGACCGTCGGCTGCGACAGCTCGACCTTGGCGGATGCGGCGCTGGCATCCGCGACCACCGCCATCACCGCCTGGAGCGCCGTGGCACCCCGTCCACCCGGCACCACGCCGGGCGCCGGCCAGGCGGCCTGCGGTTCCTGCGCCATCTGCGCCAGCGTGCGCTGCCCTTGCACGAACTGGGCAAGGTGCGATTCGTAGAACAGGCCGCTGGTCGACACAGTGTGCGCCAGCGAGCCGGCCAGCACCGGGCCGCCGGGCTGCGCCGACGGCGTCCACACCGGGCCGCGCCCGCGCACCGGGCCGACATCGACCTCCAGGTCGGCCAGCACGCCACTGATGATCTTCGCTGCGAAGGACAGCCGCGCCACCGCCGAGGCCGGCAGCCCGGCCCCCGCCGCCGCGCCCAGGCCCGCGCCGCGCGCCGACGCCGACTCGACACCGCCGAGCTCGCGATCGAGCCCCGCGTTGGACAGCAGCCGCACATCGTTGGCCGCCTTCTGCACCGCCGATGCCGCACCCGGCGCCTTGACCGCCGCGTTGGCGTCCACGGCGCCCGCGTCCAGCGGCGGCGAAACCTTCGCCGTCAGCAGGGAGTCGAGGATGCGTACGAGGCCGGTCATGGTGGGGTCGCGCTCAGTGGGCCTGGCCGTAGGCCTTGTCGAGGCTCTTGCGTTGCTGCAGCGCGCTCATGTTCTCGACCAGCGCGTCGAGCTGCGGCTTCACGAGGCCATTCACGATGGCCTGGTCGGCCTGGATGCAGAGGATCAAGCGTTGGGCTTCGGCCGCATCTGCCGGCGCGAGGCTCACGGTCGGCGCCAGGGTGCGCAGGCGCTCCACGATCGCGGCGCATTGCGCTTCTGCCGCCGGCAGCGCGCCCCAGTTCTTGCTCTGTGCCAGCACGACCATGTGTGCCGTGGCCGCGGCCATCTGGCCGTAGCAATGCAGGATGTCGCGCGGGTGGGCCATGGGAGCGTCGTTCGATGTCATGTCGTTGTCAGAAGCCACCATGGCCCGGCTCGATCTCACGCCAGGCTGAGGCCAGGCTGTCCAGCAGCGCGTCGACCTCGTCGAGCGCGGCAGCGTCGTTGTGCAGGTTCGCGTGGAGCAGGCGGCGGATGACGTAGTCGTACAGGGCCGACAGGTTGCTCACCAGCGTGGTGCCCTCGGTGCCGGCCGCCTTTGCGTCCAGGCTGGCCTTCAGGCCGTTTTCGACGATGCCCATGGCCTTCGAGATGGCGTTGCCCTTGGCTTCGATCTCGCCCGCACGCATGTGGTGGCGCGCCATGCCGATCGCCGTCTTGGCGCCGTCGAACAGCATCGCGATGAGCTGGTGCGGCGACGCGCTCATGGCCAGCGTCTCGATGCCGACGCGGGCATAGGCGCCAGCGCCGCTGCGGAAGTTGTGAGGGGTGTACATCACGTGCCTTGTAGGTGGGGCTGGTCGTTCACTGGCCGGCGTTCGCGTTCATCGCTTCGAACTGCTGCGTGAGGTAGGCCTTGGTGTTGTTCATGCTGCTGACCAGCACATCGAGCTGCGTGAATTGCGCGCGGTAGCGCGCCACCGTGGCGTCCACGCGTGCCTGCACCTGGTCGTACTGTTCGTCCAGTGCCTTGATGGTCGAGGTCACGCCGTCCTGCGCCACCTTCAGCGAACCGCCGGTCTTGTTCAGGTCGGTCACCAGCGCATCAATCTGCTTGCCGTAGCCCGCGGTGCTGCCGCTCGCACTCGCAAAGAGCTTGGAGACGCCAGCGAGGTCGGTGTCCAGTGCCTTGTCGAGCTTGGCCGAATCCACCGCGAGCATGCCGTCCTTCTGGAACGTCACGCCGATCTCGTTGAGCACCTTCATGTCGTCGGCGCCGCCGCTCTGCGGCGTCGTCAGGGCCTGACGGATGCGGGTCTGCAGGCTGCGCAGCGTCGAATCGCCGACCAGCGGCGCCGCCGTCTTGGTGTCGGCGTCGTAGGTCGTGAGCGACTTGGCGGTGCTCTGCAGCGCGTTGTAGGCCTTGACGAAGTCGTTGATCGCCGTCTTTGCCGAGGCGGTGTTCGCCTTCATCGACAAGCCGGTGGTGCCGGTCTGCACCAGGGTCAGCGTCGCGCCCTGGATGGCTTCCTTGACGGTGTTCGTCGGGCTCGTGATGGCAATGCCGTTGACATTGAGCTTGGCGCTCTGCGCGGCCGCGGTCTGCTGCAGGTTCTGCGTGCCGGCCGGGTCGTTGTTCAACAGGTTCTTGAGGGCCGTGTCGGCCGCCCCGTCGACGCTGATGCGCATGCTCGAGGCCTCGCCAGTCTGCGTCGAGGTCAGCACCAGACGGTTGGGCGTGCCGCTGCCGTCGTTGACGATGGTCGCGGTCACGCCGGCGTCCGCCGCATTGATTGCATCGCGAATGCCGCCGAGCGTGTTGTTCGTCGGATCGATGGTGATGGTCTTGGCGGCGCGCGTGCTGTCCGCGGTGAAGCCTGCGCCGGTGTACTTGCCGGTCACCGGGTCGAGCGTGCCACCGGTGACCGTGCCGAAGTCGATCGTGAACTTGCCGTTGCCGATCGCGGTGGTGGTGTTGGCCTGCCCCGTCGTGACCAGCGATTGCGACTGCGCGAGCTGCGAGACCGTGATGCTGTAGTTGCCAGCAGCGCTGGTGTCCGTGGCCGAGGCGGCCAGGATGCCGCTGACTGTCGGAGTGCCGGTCACGCTCTGGAACAGCGTCGGGTCCGACAGCTTGAGTGCCGCAGTCTGCAACGCGCTCAAGGCACTCTGCACCGACCCATACGCCGACAGCTTGCTCGTGTAGCTCTTGGCCTTGGCCTCGAGCGCCACCAGGGGCTGGCTCTCCGCCTTTTCGAGATTGGTGAGCAGGCCCGCCAAATCGAGGTTGGAGCCGACGCCGATGCTGCTGATGGTTGCCATCTGAATGCTTTCTGATTGGGGACGGTGGAGACGGTGGGCGCTCAGGCGGCGCTGTCGACCAGCAGGCCGGACATCTCGCCCATGACCTTGGCGATGCGCACCACTTCCTCGTTGGGAACCTGCCGGATCACCTCGCCACTGTTGCGGTCGATCACCTTCACGATGACCTTGTCGGTGTCCTTGTCGATCTCGAACTGGATGCCGATCGATCGGATCTCCAGCGCCGCGTTGACCTGCCGGACTGCCGTCTCGACCTGCACCGGCGTAGCTTCCGGCTCGGCCTCGTCGGCCGCCGGCGCGGCGTTGCCTGCCACTGGCGTAGCACGGGCGACGACCCATTGCATCCACGGGCTTTCCGGGGCGGCGCTGACAGGCACGGGGTTCGACATGGCATTCACCTTGGTTGCGGGTTTCGCTTTCCTCTGCGGTCTGGCGGCGCCAGGCCGCAGAGGAAAGCGCAGGGAGACCGGGTCGAGACCCGGCGCCTGCGGTGGCCAGGCCCATCCCTTTCGGGACGGAACCTGACTTGGCTCTGCTTTTCGTCGGTTCGACTTAACGCAGGAGGGACAGCACGCCTTGCGTGGTCTGGTTGGCCTGCGACAGCACCGAGGTACCGGCTTGCTGCAGGATCTGAGCGCGCGTCATGTTCGACACTTCGACCGCGTAGTCCGCGTCTTCGATGCGCGAACGCGACGAGGACAGGTTGGTCACCGTGGTGCCGAGGTTGGCGATCGTCGAGTCGAAACGGTTCTGAACAGCACCCAGCGAAGAGCGCAGCTTGTCGACCTTCGACAGGGCGGCGTCGATGGCGGCGAGCGGGTCGACCGTGGCCTTGCCGTTGCTGACGGCGTTCGTCGTCAGCTTGCCGGGCTTGGCGGAATCCGCATACACGACGTTGCCGTTGGCGGCTGTGATGTTGCCGTTGTCGTACAGGTTGACGGTTTCCAATGCGGTCGTGGTCAGGCCGCTGACGCCCATGAAGGCGCCGGTTGCAACACCGTTGGCCGCAATGGCTTGAGCAGCCGCACCACCGGCACCGTCGACGTCGATGCTGCCCGCAGTCAGACCGATCTTCGCGGCGACCGCACCTGCAGTTGCTTTCTCGCCGGCAACGGTGAAGACGTTGGCGCCTGCCGTTGCTACCGCGGTGGTGGTGTACGAGGAACCGTCGGCAAACTTGATCGAGTCACCCACAGTTGCCATGCCGGTGTCAAATGCGAGCACAGACGCCAACGTCGCTGCGGTCGTGACACCACCACCGGTCTTGGTCAGATTCTTGGATGCATCGAGGTAGAGCGCGGAGCCGTCAGCAGCATCCGTGAGGGCGCCGTTGCTGTCGATCTTCACGTCCATCGAGTGGGTGCCGAGCTTGACCGTCGCGGTCGTGGTCGTGCCGGCAGCCGGCGTCAGCGAAGCGAGCGTGGCGGCTTCGGTACGACCCGTTTCTGCGACCGTGTAGCTCTTCGTTGCCGAGCTGTACGTGGACACTGCGGTGCCTTGGGTCACGGTGCCGCCGTTTTTCATGTTGGCGAGCACGTCGGCAGAGGTGGCGCCGTTTGCAGCAGCGGTCAGCGTGCGGGTGTAGGGAGTCGCGCCATTGGCAGGGGTGCCAGCGGTGAAGCCTGCAACCAGCAGGTCGGATGCAGCGGCAGCCTTGTTCTTCGAACCGGTGTTGTTCACGTTAAAGCCGTCCAGACCCAGGGTCTTGGCGCTGATTTCTTGCAGGTCGATGTCGATGGTTTCGCCATCGTTCGCGCCGACTTGCACGGTCAGCTTGCCGGCGTCAGCCGACAGAACCTTCACGCCGTTGAACTGGGTCTGTTCCGACACGCGGTTGATTTCGTCCAGGCGCTGGGTGATTTCCGACTGGATCGAGTCCAGGTCGCTGGCCGAGTTCGTGCCGTTGGCAGCTTGCACCGACAGTTCACGGACGCGTTGCAGGTTGTTGTTGACTTCCGTCAGCGCGCCTTCGGTCGTTTGAGCGATCGAGATGCCGTCGTTGGCGTTGCGGGTGGCTTGCGTCAGGCCCTTGATGTTGGCGGTGAAGCGGTTGGCGATGGCCTGACCAGCAGCGTCGTCCTTGGCGCTGTTGATGCGCATGCCCGAAGACAGGCGCTCAATGGCGGTGTTCAAGGCCGATTGCGACTTGTTCAGGTTGTTTTGCGTGAGCAGCGAGAGGCTGTTGGTATTGATGACTTGCGCCATGAAAGACTCCTGGGTTGACTAAAGGTTGTGGACTCCGACCCGGTGGGCCGTAACGCTGGACTCAAGCCATCGTTGGATTAGTTATCGGCAGGGCCTTGCAAAGATTTAGGGGGGTGTCCCAGAAAGTTGCGGCGGGTCGATCCACAGCGTTCAGCCACCCTCAGGCGGTCATGCCCATCATTTCCTGGTAGGCGGACACCAGCTTGTTGCGCACCTGGATTCCGGTCTGGAAAGCGATGTTGGCCTTCTGCAGGTCGACCATCACGTCGTTGAGCGCCACGCCGGGCTTGCCGAGCTCGAAGTCCTCGGCCTGGCCGTAGGCCTGGGTCTGGGCGCCGCTGATGTTGTCGATGGAGCGCTTGAGCTCGGCGGCGAAGCCACCGTGCTCCACGGCGGGGCCGGCAGAGCCGATGGGCGAGGGGATGCCGGACTGCACGGCGGTGGCCCGCATCTGCTGCAGGACGGATTCGATGGCGGATATCGACATGGTGTCGGCCTTTCTCTCGGTTGAACTTGGGGGCGGATAAGGAAGCACCCACGTGCCTCGTCGCCTGGTCAGCGTATCCGCGAAGCCCCGATTCACATGGGCGCAACTGACGGCGAAAACCCCGGCTGTTCGGCCAATCGATTTCGGCACCGATCCAGACAATGAACGCCGTACCCCAAGCCTGCCGGCCTCCTTTGTCGGCGCCCGGCATGGCCACTGAACATCGACGACTCATCCTCTTGAACATGAACATGGACCATCTGGATCCAGCAGGCACCACGGGGGCCCGCCCATGAGCACGGCAGCCACCCTCGGCGCTGCGACGCCCGCTGCCGCGCCTGGCGCCGCATCGCCGTCCCTGCTCGACAAGCTGCGCGCCCAGCCCAAGCTCCCGCTGATCGTCGGCGGCGCGGCGCTGGTGGCGATCGCCATGGCCTTCGCCCTGTACAGCCGCGCACCCGACTACAAGGTGCTCTATACCAATGTGTCGGACCGCGACGGCGGCGCGATCATCGCGTCGCTCGCGCAGATGAACGTGCCCTACAAGTTCGCCGAGGGCGGCAGCGCCATCCTCGTGCCGGCCGAACGGGTCCCCGAGATCCGGCTCAAGCTGGCCTCGCAGGGCCTGCCCAAGTCGGGCGGCGTGGGCTTCGAACTGATGGACAACCAGAAGTTCGGCACCAGCCAGTTCGCCGAGCAGGTGAACTTCCAGCGTGCGCTCGAAGGCGAGCTGGCGCGCTCCATCGAATCCATCGGCACCATCGAGTCCGCCCGGGTGCACCTGGCCATGCCGAAGCCTTCGCTGTTCGTGCGCGAACAGAAGAAGCCTTCGGCATCGGTCGTTCTGACCCTGCACCGCGGCCGCAGCATCGACGAAGGCGCCGTGAGCGCCATCGTGCACATGGTGTCGAGCAGCGTGCCCGAGCTCGACCCCAAGAGCGTGACGGTGGTGGACCAGCGCGGCAACCTGCTGTCGGCGGCCAATGCCGGCGCGCGCGGGCTGGATGTCAGCCAATTGAAGTACACGCAGGAGATCGAGCAGGGCTACATCCGCCGCATCGAAGCCATCCTGCAGCCGATCCTGGGCACCGGCAACGTGCGCGCCCAGGTGGCGGCCGACATCGACTTCTCGGTGGTGGAACACACCGACGAGAAATACCGCCCCAACACCGACCCGGCGAACGCGGCCATGCGCAGCCAGCAGTCGAGCGAGTCGAACCAGCTCGGCGGCACCCCGCCCGGCGGCGTGCCCGGCGCGCTGTCGAACCAACCGCCCCTCGCACCGAACGCACCAGTCACCACGCCGCCGAACGCGCCACCGGGTGCACCGCAAACGCCGGCGCAGCTCGCAGCCGCGCAGGCCGCCCAGCGTGCCGGCACCGCCACCACGACCACGACGGCCGCGGCCACCGGCCCGTCGAGCAGCCGCAAGGACACGACCACCAACTACGAACTCGACCGCTCGATCCGCCATGTGCAGCAGGGCGCCGGCGGCGTGCGCCGCCTGTCGGTGGCTGTGGTGGTGAACAACCGCACGGGCGACGACAAGGGTGCCAGCCGCGCGCTGACGACCGCCGAGCTCGACCAGATCCGCAACCTGGCCAAGGAAGCCGTGGGCTTCAGCCAGGACCGCGGCGACTCGCTCAACGTGGTCAACAGCGCCTTCGCCGACGAACGTGAGAAGCCTGCCCCGGTCCTGGACTTCTGGCGCGACCCAGCGAACATCCCGCTGGCCACGACGGGCGGCCTGTACCTGCTGCTCGCCCTGCTGGCCCTGTTCGCCTGGTTCGCGGTGGCCCGTCCGCTGCTGCGCAAGCACCTGGCGCCGCCGCCACCCCCACCCGTGGCGGCTGCCGACGACAACGACGTCTTCGCCAAGCTGGCGACCGCCGACGAAGGCCCGAGCCCCGACGAGGCCCTGCGCCAACGCGAGGCCGAGCGCCACAAGGCCGACCTCGACTTCGCCCTCGAGGCCGCCACCCAGGACCCCAAGCTGGTGGCCATCATGATCCAACACTGGATGACGACCGATGAGCAATGAAGCCGGAACCCGTAAGAGCGCCATCCTGCTGATGGCTGTGGGCGAGGACCGCGCTGCCGCGGCCCTGAACCTGCTGCCCACCGCGATGGTGCAAGAGCTCGGCCTCGCGATGTCGAAGCTGCAGCAGGTCTCGCGTGCCGAGCTGGCCTCGGTGCTGCGCGAATTCCGCGAAGAAACCGAACAGCTGTCGGCCCTGCACCTGGGCTCGAGCGACTACATCCGCGCCGTGCTCAAGAAAGCGCTGGGCGAAGACCGTGCGAGCGACCTGCTCGAAGACATCCTCAAGGCCGAAGAGCCCGATGGCGGCATCGCCCGTCTCAACCAGCTTGAAGCCAGCGAGGTGGCCGAGCTCATCCGCGACGAGCACCCGCAGATCCTGGCCACGCTGCTGGTGCACCTCGACCGTGCCAAGGCGGCGGAAGTGCTGGAGAAGCTGCCGGTGCGCCTGCGCAACGACGTGGTCGTGCGGGTGGCCACCTTCGGCGGCGTGCAGCCGGCGGCGCTCAAGGAGCTGACCGACGTGCTGACCGAGATGCTGTCGGGCGAAGGCTTGAAGCGCAGCCGCCTGGGTGGCGTGCGCACCGCCGCGGAAATGGTCAACCTGATGAACAGCTCCAACGAAGAGGCCACCATCGCCCACGTCCGCGAGCTCGACGACACGCTGGCCCAGCGCATCGTCGACGAGATGTTCGTCTTCGAGAACCTGCTGGGTCTGGAAGACCGCAGCATCCAGCGCCTGCTCAAGGAAGTGGAGTCCGACTCGCTCATCATCGCGCTCAAGGGTGCACCGATCGAGCTGCGCGACAAGTTCCTCAAGAACATGTCCAACCGTGCCGCCGAAACGCTGCGCGAGGACATCGAATTGCGCGGCCCGGTCCGGGTGTCGCAGGTCGAGGCCGAGCAGAAGACCATTCTGCAGGCGGCCCGCCGCCTGGCCGAAGCAGGCGAGATCGTGATCTCTTCGCCAGGTGCCGATGAATTCGTCTAAGCCCAACCCCGCGACCGCGGCGCGGCTGGCGTCGCTGTACGCGTCGACGCGTGCCGGTGGCGCTGCCGCCCGGCAGGCCGACGCAGCGCCGGCCAAACCGGTGCTGTCGGCCTGGGAACGGTGGGAAATGGGCAGCGTCGGCGGCGACCCGAGCCGCACCACCGCGGCCGGCCGGATGGCCGCCGCACGCGCCACCTTGCCGCCCGCACCGCCCCCGCCGACCGTGCCTGCCGGCGTGGCGCAGACCGAACTGCGCCGCCTGCGCAACGAAGCCGAGGCCGAGGGCAAGGCCACCGGCCATGCCGAAGGCTGGGCCGCGGGCCACGCCGAAGGCCACATCGCCGGGCTCGCCACCGGGCTGGCCGCGGCCACCGCCCATGCCGAACAACTGCGCGCACTCAGCACCTCGCTGCCCGCCGCGCTGCGCGGTGCCGAAAGCGCGATCACCGACGTGCTGCTGACGCTGGCCCTCGACATCGCACGCCAGGTGGTGCACCGCACCCTGCGCGCCGAACCCGAGTGGCTGCTGCCGCTGGTGCAGGACCTGATCCACGCCGAACCCACCCTGCAAGGCGAACCCCGCCTGCTGCTGAACCCGGCCGATGTCGCACTGGTCAAGGACAGCCTGGGCAACGAGCTACAGCAGGCCGGCTGGCAGGTGCGGCCCGACGACAGCATCCAGCGCGGCGGTTGCCGCGTTCAGTCGCCCATCGGCGAGATCGACGCGACGCTCGAGACCCGCTGGAAGAGCGTGACCGCGGCGCTCCACCGCGACGCCGACGCGCAGGAATGAACACGATGAGCCCCACGGCCGCCTCCAACCCCCACGTCCAGCACTGGGTCGACGCGCTGACGCAGGCGCGCAGCGACATCGCCCGCTGCACCACCACCGTCGCCTCAGGCCGGCTCACGCGCGCCGTGGGCCTGGTGCTCGAAGCCACCGGCCTGCAACTGCCCGTGGGCAGCGACTGCCTGATCGAGCTGCCGCCCGGCTACCCCGTGCGCCACGCCGAGGCCGAAGTCGTCGGCTTCGCGGGCGACCGCATCTTCCTGATGCCGCAGAGCGAAGTCGCGGGCCTGCTGCCCGGCGCGCGCGTGTTCCCGCGCATCGCCGCGGGCGGCGCCGGCGGCGACAACCACACCAAGCGGCTGCCGGTGGGCGAAGGCATGCTCGGCCGCGTGGTCGACGCCGCCGGCCGGCCGCTCGACGGCCTCGGCCCGCTGGTGGTCGCCAAGCGCGTGCCACTGTCGAGCCCGCCGGTGAACCCGCTGTCGCGCGCGCCGATCGATTCGGTGCTCGACGTCGGCGTGCGCGCCATCAACGGCATGCTCACCGTCGGCCGCGGCCAGCGCATGGGCCTGTTCGCCGGCTCGGGCGTGGGCAAGAGCGTGCTGCTGGGCATGATGGCCCGCTACACCAGCGCCGACGTGATCGTGGTCGGCCTGATCGGCGAACGCGGCCGCGAGGTGAAGGATTTCATCGAGAACACGCTGGGCGAAGAAGGCCTGGCCCGCGCGGTCGTGGTGGCCGCGCCGGCCGACAACTCGCCGCTGCTGCGCCTGCAGGGCGCGGCCTACGCCACCTGCCTGGCCGAGTACTTCCGCGACATGGGCAAGAGCGTGCTGCTGATCATGGATTCGCTCACCCGCTACGCGATGGCGCAGCGCGAGATCGCACTCGCCGTGGGCGAGCCGCCCGCTACCAAGGGCTACCCGCCCTCGGTCTTCGCCAAGCTGCCCGCACTGGTCGAACGCGCCGGCAACGGCGCGCGCGACGCCGACGGCAACGGCGGCTCCATCACGGCCTTCTACACGGTGCTGTCCGAGGGCGACGACCAGCAGGACCCGATCGCCGACTCGGCCCGCGCCATCCTGGACGGCCACGTCGTGCTGTCGCGCTCGCTGGCCGAAGCCGGCCACTACCCGGCCATCGACATCGAGGCCTCGATCAGCCGCGCCATGACGGCGCTGATCACGCCGGTGCAGTTCGAGACCGTGCGCCGCTTCAAGCAGATGCTGTCGCGCTACCAGCGCAACCGCGACCTGATCAGTGTCGGCGCCTATGCGCCGGGGCACGACGCGCAGCTCGACCAGGCCATCGCGATGTACCCAAAGATCGAGGCCTTCCTGCAGCAGCCGATGGACGAGCGCACCGACTACGACGCGTCCATTGCGCGCATGCAGCACCTCTTCGAGCCAGGCCGCCCGGCCTGAACCCCTTCCACGCACCCTGAACCGAAGGCGTCTTATGGCCAACAAGCTCCCCCTCGACATGCTCAGCGAACTGGCGCGCACGGCGACCGACAAGGCCGCGATCCGCCTGGGCGCCCTTCAGACCGCGCGCATCACCAGCACGCAGAAACTGCAGCTGCTGCTCCAGTACCGGCAGGACTACGTGGACCAGCTCAATGCCCTGATGGTCAACGGCATGCCCGCGGCCAAGCTGCGCAACTACCAGAACTTCCTCGTGACGCTCGACGGTGCGATCGCGCAGCAGCGCGCCATCGTCGCCCAGGCCGACACCCGCCTCGACGCCGGCCGCACCGACTGGCAGCACCAGAAGCGCCGCCAGAGCTCCTTCGACACGCTGGCCGAGCGCGTGCGCCAGCAGGAAATGCTTGCCCAGTCCAAGCGCGAACAGCGCGAAAGCGACGAACGCGCCACGCGCAAGTTCTTCGACCGCGCCGCCAACCCGACCCTCTGACCCCAGGAGCCCCCATGTCCGCCATCGTCTCCCCCGCACTCGTTTCGCCCGCCCTCTCGTCCACCGCGTCGCCCGCACGTGCCCGCAACGCCGACGAGCCGCAAGGCCGCAGCTTCCATGCGGCGCTCGACCGCTCGCGGGCGTCGCAGGCCGACGCGCAAGCCGACGCCGACAGCGCGAGCCTGCGCCCCGGCACGCCGCGCCGCGGCGCCGCCGGCACCAAGGACGAGGCCGCCCCCGAGATTCCGAACCTCGACTTCTTCGTGCCGGCGGTGTCGGTCCCTGTCACGGCGGCTGCCGCGCGCGCCGGTGCCGAAGCCGTCACCGCCGCCGCGCTGCGCGCCGCGGCCACCGCCACCGAACGCACCGATGCGCAAGCCGCGTCGACGACCACCGACGCTGCGGTCGAGGCCGCCAAGGGCGCGGCGGCCCTCGATTCGGCAGCGATCGATGCGTCGGCGGAGGGAGCGCGCGCCGAAGGCCACCCCGCCGACGCCATGGCAGCCGACACGCTGCGCGCTGCCGCCGGCAAGGCATCGACCACCGCGGCGCAGGCCGACGCCGCCGCGGCCACCGCGAAGGCCGACGCGGCACTGCCGGCCACGCCCGCCGCCACGCCGCTGCTCAACGCAGCCATGGCCAGCACCGTGCCGACGCCGTCGACACCGACCGCACGCGCCGGCCGCGCCGACGTGGCCGGCCGCGACGCGGCCGCCCCCACGGTCAACGGCACCACCGCGACGGCCGAAGCCACCGAGGCCGACCCCTTGGACCTGCTGGCCGCCCGCATCGAAACCACGGCGGGCAGCGACGCCGGCGTGGCCGACGACAGCACCCCGAACGCACCGCTCGCCTGGATGGCGGCCCAGCCAGGCAACGCCGGCAACGCCAGCGGCACGGCCGCCACCGACAGCCGGACGCCCGTTCTGACGCTGGCCCCGCCGCTGGACAGCGACGCCTGGACCCCCGCCCTCGGCCAGCAGATGCTGCGCATGAGCGCCAGCGGCATGCACACCGCCCAGCTCAGCATCAACCCCGAGAACCTGGGGCCGCTGCAGATCACGCTGAAGCTCGGCGAAGACCAGGCGCAGGCCATGTTCGTCTCGGCCCATGAAAGCGTTCGCAAGGCGGTCGAGGCCGCGTTGCCGCAACTGCGCACCACGCTGGCCGAGCACGGCATCAGCCTGGGCCAGACCGCCGTGGGCGAGGACACGCGCCAGCCGGGTGGTCAAAGCGGCTTCGCCGGCGACAACCCGTCGGGCCGCTCCAGCGGCAACGGGGGCAATGCCTACGCCGGAGCCGCACGCAGCGGCGCAGTGGCCGCGAACGCGGTGCCTGCCGCCCCGGTGCGCCGTGCCCCCGCCGAGGGCGCCGTCGACACCTTCGCCTGAACGCACGGCCGCCGCAATGCCGGGATCTGACGCGCTTTTGCCCGCTTGATCCCCCGTTGCTCCAGCGCCCCCTTCGCCAAGAATAGATCCACACCGCAACCAGCTTCATCCCATGGCCACCAGCACCGCCCCCGTCTCTGCCGCACCGCCCGCACGCTCGCCGAAACTGTTGATCATCGTTCTCGCCGTGGTCACCGTCTGCGCACTCGCCGGCGGTGGTTACTTCTACCTCGCGAGTACCAAGAAGGCCGAATCGGCGGAGCCGGCGCCCAAGGTCGCCGAGAAGCCGATCTTCCTCGCGCTCGAGCCCTTCACCGTCAACCTGCAGTCCGAAGGGCGCGCGCGCTTCCTGCACGTGGGCGTCGCCCTCAAGGTGAAGGACGAGAAGGCCAAGGCGCAGCTGGTCGAGTTCATGCCCGAGCTGCGCAGCCGCGTGCTGCTGCTGCTGTCGAACCGCCAGCCCGACACCCTGATGACGACCGACGACAAGTCCAAGCTGGCCGAGGAGATCCGCACGGCGATCAACGCGCCGCTGTCGGCCGACCTGCCGCCGCAGGGCGTGACCAGCGTCTCCTTCAACACCTTCGTGGTGCAGTGACCACTTTCAGGCGACCGACCCATGGCCTATGAACAAGTCCTCTCGCAGGACGAGGTCGACGACCTGCTGCGGGGTGTCACCGGCGGCTCGGTCGACCAGACCTCCGCACCCGACACCAAGCCCAAGGACGGCCTGCCCGCCTACGACCTGGGTGCCCCCGACCGTGTCGTGCGAAGCCGTATGCACACGCTGGAGGTCATCAACGAGCGCTTCGCACGTGGCCTGCGCGGCGCCCTGCTGAACTTCATGCGGCGCAGCCCGGACATCTCGGTCGGGCCGATCCAGATCCAGCAGTACGGCGAATTCGTGCGCCACCTGCCGGTGCCGGCGAACATCAACATGCTGCACATGAAGCCGCTGCGCGGCACCGCGCTGTTCGTGTTCGACCCGAAGCTGGTCTTCCTGGTGGTCGACAACCTGTTCGGCAGCGACGGCCGCTACCACGTCCGCGTGGAAGGCCGCGACTTCACGCGCACCGAGCAACGCATCATCAAACGGCTGCTCGACCTGTCGCTGCAGTGCTATGGCGACGCGTGGAAGCCGGTCTTCCCGCTCGACTTCGACTACGTGCGTGCCGAGATGCACGGCAAGCTGGCGAACATCGTGGCGGCCAACGAGGTGGTGGTGAACACCACGCTGCAGATCGAGTTCGGCCCGGTGGGCGGCTTCCTGCACGTGTGCATCCCCTACTCGATGATCGAGCCGATCCGCAACCAGCTGTCCAACCCGATCCAGGACGAGGTCGAGGTCGACAAGCGCTGGGTCAACCAGATGTCGCGCCAGATGCAGTCGGCCGACGTCGAACTGGTCGCCAACTTCGTGCAGATGACCTCGACCATCGGCAAGGTGCTGGCGCTCGAAGTCGGCGACGTGCTGCCCATCGAGCTCCCCACCACCGTAACCGCCAGCGTCGACAACATCCCGGTGATGGACTGCACCTTCGGCACCTCGAACGACCGCTACGCGCTGCGCGTGCAGCACATGATCACCCACCAAGACACCGACTCGAAGAGCGACCATGACTGACAACACCCCTGCTTCCGACGACATGGACGACTGGGCGGCTGCGATGGCCGAACAGACCGCGTCCGCACCGGCGCCTGCGCCGGCACCGGCACCGGCGCCCGCTGCCACGCCTGCCACCGCGCAGGTGTTCCAGCCGATGGACGGACCCACGGCCGCGAGCAGCGTCGCCGGGCTCGACCTGGCCCGCGTGCTCGACGTGCCGGTGCAACTCACCGCCGAGATCGGCCGCACCCGCATCACCATCAAGAGCCTGCTGCAGCTGTCGCAGGGCTCGGTGGTCGAGCTCGACGGCCTGGCCGGCCAGCCGCTGGACGTGCTGATCAACGGCTACCTCATCGCCCAGGGCGAAGTGGTGGTGGTCAACGACAAGTACGGCATTCGCCTGACGGACATCATCACGCCGTCGGAACGCATGCAGAAGCTCGCACGTTCATGAACCTGCTGCGCTGGCGTTCGCACACCGCCTTCGTGTGCGGCTGGCTGCTGGCCGCGGGCGCACAGGCGGCCTTGCCGACCGTGCCCTCCCCCGTGGCCGAAGCCGCCCCCGCGGCGATCGGCGCCGGCGGCATGCTGCAGGCCGTCTTCGGCATGGCCATGGTGCTCGGGCTCATCTTCTTGTGCGCCTGGGCGGCCCGCCGATTCGGGCTGCAGCGCTTCGGCACCGGCAGCGTCGTGAAGGTGGTGTCGAGCGCATCGCTCGGGCAGCGCGAGCGCGTGGTGGTGGTCGAGGTCGACGGCACGTGGCTGGTGCTCGGCGTGACCACGAGCCAGATCCACACCCTCCACACCCTGCCCGCCAAGCCGGGCACCGCGCACGCGGCCGAAGGCTTCGCCGCACCCGCATCGATGCAGCGACCGCTCGACCTCTTCGCGCAGAAGTTCCGCGAATCGCTGGGCGTCAAGAGCCGGCCGACCGCATGAGCCCGCGCACCTTTTTCCGCAGCCTGCGCATCGCGCTGGCGCTGCTGGCGGCCACGCTGCCGCTGGCGGCCTGGACGCAAGGCCTGCCGGGCGTGACCAGCACCCCCGGCCCGGGCGGCAGCCAGACCTGGTCGCTCAGCGTGCAGACGCTGGTGATGCTCACGTCGCTGACCTTCCTGCCGGCGCTGATGCTGGGCATGACCAGCTTCACCCGCATCCTGATCGTGCTGGGCCTGCTGCGCACGGCCATCGGCACGCAGTCGTCGCCACCCAACCAGGTGCTGGTCGGTCTGTCGCTGTTCCTCACCTTCTTCGTCATGTCGCCGGTCTTCGACAAGGTCTACGCCGACGCCTACAAGCCCTTTTCCGAGAACAAGATCCCGGTCGAGACCGCCCTCGCCCGCGGCATCGAGCCCTTCAAGACCTTCATGCTGCGCCAGACGCGCGAGAACGACCTGGCCCTGTTCGCCAAGCTGGCCAAGGTGCCCGAGATGCAGGGCCCGGAAGACGTGCCGCTGCGCATCCTGCTGCCGGCCTTCGTCATCAGCGAACTCAAGACGGCCTTCCAGATCGGCTTCACGATCTTCATTCCCTTCCTGATCATCGACATGGTGGTGGCCAGCGTGCTGATGTCGATGGGCATGATGATGGTGCCGCCCGCGAGCATCGCGCTGCCCTTCAAGCTGATGCTCTTCGTGCTGGCCGACGGCTGGCAACTGCTCATCGGCGCGCTGGCGCAGAGCTTCTTCACCTAGCGGACCGGCCATGACCCCCGAAACCATCATGACCATGGGCAACCAGGCCATCCACGTGGCGCTGATGCTCGGTGCGCCGATGTTGCTGGTCGCGCTCGTCATCGGCCTGGTGATCAGCATCTTCCAAGCGGCCACGCAGATCAACGAGGCGACGCTGTCCTTCATCCCGAAGCTCATCGCCATCTTCGCGACCATGGTGATCGCCGGCCCCTGGATGCTCGGCCAGATGGTCGACTACATGCGCCAGCTGTTCGGCAGCATCCCCACGCTCGTCGGCTGAGACGCGGATGCCGGCCGTCTTCTCGGTCACGTCGGCGGAGATGACCGCCTGGCTGACCACCTTCCTCTACCCCTTCGTGCGCATGCTCGCGCTGATGAGTACCGCGCCGGTGTTCAGCGAGAAATCGGTGCCGCGTCAGGTGAAGGTGGGCATCGCCGCGATGCTGGCCCTGGTGCTGGTCCCGACCATCGGCCCGGTGCCCCCGGTGCCGATCGTCTCGCCGGGCGGCATCTGGATCATCGTGCAGCAGGTGCTCGTGGGCGCGGCCATGGGATTCACCATGCGGCTGGTGTTCGTCGCGGTGCAGGCCGCGGGCGAGTACATCAGCCTGCAGATGGGCCTGTCCTTCGCGTCCTTCTTCGACCCGATGGCCGGCGGCACCACCATGGTGGTCGGCCGGCTGCTCAACATGCTCGCAATGCTGCTTTTCCTGGCCTTCGACGTGCACCTGCTGCTGGTGAGCGTGCTGGCCGAGAGCTTTCAGACGCTGCCGATCTCGGACGCCGCCTGGTCGGGCGGCGGCTGGCTGTTCCTGGTCGACAGCGCCTCGCAGATCTTCGCCAGTGGCCTGATGCTGTCGCTGCCGCTGGTGACCGCGCTGCTCACGCTGAACCTGGCGATGGGCATCCTGAATCGCGCGTCGCCCCAGTTCAGCATCTTCGCGGTGGGCTTCCCGCTCACGCTGCTGGCGGGCATCGCCATGCTGCTGCTGCTGATCCCGAACCTCGGCGCCTTTCTCGAGCCGCGCTTCGCAGAAAGCGTTGCCGGGGTGCTGCGTTTCACGCAGGCGCTGCGCGGGCGCTGAGCGCATGCCACACGCGCGCCTTCTCCATCGCCTTTGGGTGTCCGGGATGGCGCGTCTTCCTACACGACAGCGCGCCCGAGGCCATAAGACTCGACCGCTCGTGACTGGCCGAATCCGGCCTGACCGCACGACAACACCGCGAGGTTGTCGACCGACAGATTTCCTTTTCGAAAGCCCCCGATGACCCAGACCGTCTCGATCCCGTTCGACGCGGCCCCCGCCGAAATCTCCGCCTTCCTTCACAGCGCCTCTGCGGCCGACATCGACGCCCTCGAGTTCGGCGTGATCGGCTTCGACGCCGACGGCGTCGTCCGGCGCTACAACACGCATGAATCCCGCATGGCCGGCCTCTCCCTCGATCGCGTGGTGGGCCATCCGTTCTTCACCGTGGTCGCGCCCTGCATGAACAATTTCATGGTGGCCCAGCGCTTCGAGGACACGGCCCGTGACGGCGGCACACTCGACGAAACGATCGACTATGTGCTCACCCTGCGCATGCGGCCGGCCAAGGTCAAGCTGCGCCTGCTGGCCGACCCCGCGATCGCGCTGCGGCATCTCTTCGTGCAGAGGCAGCGTTGATCCCGCGTGAAGCGGCTCCGGCGACCGTGGAGCAAGACTACGAAGCGCTGCTGCAGTTTCTCTACATGGCGCCCGTCGGTCTCGCGCAGCTGGACCGCGACGGCGAGATCGTGCTGATCAATCCGTTGTGTGCCCAGCTGCTGATGCCACTCGCGAAGCGGGGAGATCTCGCCAACCTCTTCACCGTGCTGGAGAGCGTCGCACCCGACCTGGCTCACCGTGCCCGTGCCTTCGCACCCCTGCACGGCAAGGTGTGCGACGCCATGCACATCCAGGCCCACGCCGGCAAACCGGGTCACGAGCCGCAGATCCTGTCGCTCACCCTGCTCAAGCTGGACGCCGACCGGTTCATGGCGGTGCTGGACGACGTGACGCTCTCGGTGAAGCGCGACCGCGAGCTGCGCCACAGCCAGGCCTGGATCCACAGCATCTCATCCGGCATCTTCGACGTGAGCTACGCGTTGATGTCGCTCGACAGCCGGGGCATCGTGCGGGGCTGGAACGTCGGCATCCGGAATCTGACAGGGTTCGAGGCTGAGGCGACCGTTGGACGGTCCTACGCGAACTTCTATCCGGAAGGCGACATGCTCGGCCATCGGGTGGTCGAGCGCCTGCGGGAAGCCGACCAGACCGGCTGGAGCCTCGAAGAAGGCTGGCTGCGGCGCAGCAACGGCGAGCGCTATTGGGGGAGCGGCCTGATCGCCCCGGTCGAAGCAGCCACCGAGGTGCCCGAGGCGGAACGCACATACAGCCTGGTCATCCGCGACATCAGCGAGCGCCGCGAAGCCGACGAGGCGCTGCGGCGATCGGTGTGGTCCGATCACCTGACAGGCCTGGCCAACCGCCGTGCGTTCTTCGACGCCGCCTCGGCCGCGGCGCAACGCTGCACGCACACCGGCCAGCCGATCACCATCGTGCTGTTCGATGCCGACCATTTCAAGGCGGTGAACGACACGCATGGCCACCCTGCCGGCGACGCGGTGCTGCGGCATCTCGCGGCGGGGCTGTTGGCCACCTTTAAGCCGACGGACGTCGTCGCGCGCTTCGGCGGCGAAGAGTTCGTGGTGCTGCTGACCGGCAGCAGTGCCGCCGAGGCCCGGGTCACGGCCGAACGCTTTCGCTCGCACGTCGCAGCCAAGCCGGTCACGGTCGACGGCGTCCAGGTGCCTTGCACGGTGAGTGCCGGGATCGCCAGCTGCACCGACGGGCTGTCGGGTGTCGACGAACTCCTGCGACGGGCCGACATCGCGCTCTACGCCGCGAAGGCCGCCGGACGCAACCGGGTGGCGGTCTGGGACGACACGCTCGAACAGAACGGCCGGGCCTCGCCGGCCCGGGCGTCTCGATGAGCAACGACAGCGTCGCCTACGACGCGCTCATCCAGTTCCTCTACCAGGCCCCGATCGGGCTTCTGCAGACCGAGCTCGACGGCGAGATCACGATGATCAACCCGATGGCGGCGTCGCTGCTGATGCCGCTGACGCGCGCCGGTGACCTGAGCAATCTGTTCGACGTGCTGGAACCGTTCGCCCCCGAGCTCCGCGCGCAGGCCGCCGCCCACGCCGAGCATGGCGAGGCCGTAGGCGATCGGACACTGCCCATTCCGGTCGACGAACGATATCGCCCCGGCCGCCCTCCGGCGACCCTGGGCCTGCGGCTGGTGCGGCTCGACGCCCAGACGTGGATGGCCACGATCAGCGACATCACGCAAGCCGTGCACGACGAGGAGCAGCAGGTGCAGAAGCGCCTGCACGACCTGTCGCGCAGCGACGGGCTCACCGGCCTGCCCAACCGCACGGTCGCCTCCGAGCACATCGAGTCCGCACGCGCGCAGACGGCGGCGTCGCACGACGGCTTTTTCGCGATCGCCTTCATCGACCTCGATCGCTTTCACCGCATCAACACCACGCGCGGCCAGTCGGCGGGCGACCGCTTGCTGCGGCTGGTGGCAGATCGGCTGGCGCGGCTCGTCGCGCCGGGCGGCGAGATCGAGACGCTCGGCGGCCGCGGGCTGCTCGCCGCGCGCCTGGGGGCGGACGAGTTCGTCGTCGTGGCGCACGAGGTGACGCACCGTGACGTGGCCGCACAGCTGGCCAAGGCGGTGGTCGACGCGCTGGGCGAACCGTATGCGATCGACCACCAGCCCGAGCACGTGAGCGCGAGCGTGGGCGTCGTTCTCGGCCAACGCGATGCGGGCAACACCGACTCCCTGATGCTCGACGCCAGCCTCGCCATGGGCGAAGCGAAGCGAGCGGGCGGCGCACGCTTCAGCCTGTTCGAGCCGGGCATGCGGGCGCGGGCCGCGCGACGCGCCACCATCGAAACCGACCTGCGCGACGCCATCGACCGCGGCGCGCTCACCGTGGCCTACCAGCCGATCGTGTCGCTGGCGAGCCGCCGGTGCGTGGGCATGGAAGCCCTGGTGCGCTGGCAGCATCCGTCGCTGGGCAATGTGCCGCCGCTGGAGTTCGTCGAGGTCGCCGAGGAGATCGGCCTGATCTCCGAGCTCGGCCGCTTCGTCATGAACGAGGCCTGCAGGGCCTGTGCGGCCTGGCAGCAGCAGTTCGGTGCGCGGGCACCGCACAGCGTGTCGGTGAACGTCTCGCGCGCGCAGCTGCTGGGCTCGGACCACATCGCGCACGTCCACGACGCCCTGGCTGCGAGCGGGCTGAACGCCGCGGCGTTGCAGGTCGAAGTGACCGAGAGCCTGGCGGCACAGGACGACCGCGTTCGCCGCAGCCTGCACGAACTCAAGGCGCTGGGCATCACGGTCGCGCTGGACGACTTCGGCACCGGTTATTCGTCGCTGGCCACCCTGCATCTCCTGCCCATCGACGTGCTGAAGATCGACCAGTCGTTCGTCCGGCAAGTCGAGCACAGCGACCACCATGGGGTGCTGATCGAGGCCGTGATCCTGGTGGCGCGCAGCCTGAAGATGCGCACGGTCGCCGAAGGCATCGAGACCGACGCACAGGCGGATGCCCTGACGCGCCTGCAGTGCGACAAGGGCCAGGGCTATCTGTTCGCGCGGCCGCTGCCGCGCGACGCCATGACCGAGTGGCTGGCCCGGTCGACCGGTCAGATGTAGTTGAACAGTGCGATGTTCGACAGGCGCGCGAAGGTCAGTTGCGTGGCCTTGAGCGAGGTCTCGCGCTGGTAGAAGTCGGCGATGGCGCTGGTGACGTCGAGGTCCTCGATGCCCGAGAGGTAGCTCTTCTCGGTCAGGTCGCCAGCCGCGCCACCGCTGTCGAGGGCGTCGAGCTCGTTCAGGCGCGACCCCACCGACGAGCGGATGGTCAGCACGTTGTCGTGCGCGTTCGTCACCTTCACATTCGCGGTGCTCAGGGCGTTCTGCAGCTTGGCCTGCGCTGCTGCGCCGCCACCGGCGAGGGGCTGACGCAGGGCCGTCACCAGTTCGCCGACGCTCTTGAAGATGTCGGTGCCGGCGTTCTGGGCGGTGGTCACCGCGAAGGTGTCGCCATCGGCCGGCGTGCCGGAGATGGCCAGCTGCACGCCACCGAAGGTGATCGGTGTGCCGACCACGTAGGGGCCGGTGCCCGCGACGACCGGTGGCGTGTCGTTGGTTTGCACCGTGTAGTTGCCACCCGCGAAGCTGATGCTGAAGTCCTTGCCGTAGTTCGGTGCGGTCGCATCGTTGATGCTGACCGCGCCGAACACGCCGGTGCCGGTGTTCGCCGTGCCGCCGGTGGTGACGTAGCCCGCGCCGCCCTGCACCGACTGGAACACCGAGCGGCCGTCGTCCGAGCTCGACATCTGGCGCGCCACGTCGACCTGGATCATGCGCTGGCCCTGGTCGCCCATGTACTGGATGCCGCCGCCGGCCGCGGCAGCGAACGGGGCGGTGCCGCTCTTGTAGCCGGCGAACAGGAACTGGCCGTTGCCGTCGTCCGAGTTCGCCACGGCCACGAGTTGGTCGAGCTTGCTCTGCAGCGTGGTCGCCATCGACGCACGGTCGGCGTCCGACAGCGTGCCGTTGCCGGCGGCGACCGTCAGTGTCTTGATGTCCTGGAGGATCAGGGTGGCGCTGTCGAGCGCGGTGTCTTCGTGCGTCAGCGTCAGCATCGCGCGGTCGCGGCTGGTGGCGAACTGCGCCGATTCCGACAGCGTCTGGCGCACGCCGAGTGCGCGCGAGGCAGCGACCGGATCGTCCGCGGCCGTCAGGTACTTGGTGCCGGCCGACAGCATCTGCTGCGTGCGGAACAGTTGCTGCTGCTGACCGTTGAGCGCCGAAAGGTTGCGCTCGTAGAAGGTGCTGGTGCTGATGCGCATCACGACTCCTGAAATGGGTGGGTGGGTGGGCGAAGCGCTTAGTTGGAGATGCCGAGGATCGCGTCGAACATGGTCGATGCGGTCTGGATCACCTTGGCGTTCGCCTGGTACATCTGCTGGAACATCAGCAGGTTGGCGGTTTCCTCGTCCTGGTTGACGCCGGAGACCGACTGCTGGCTCATCTTGATCTGGGCGGCGACGCTGACCTGCGTGATCTCGGCAACGCCGATCTCCATGGCGCGGTTGCCCACGCTGCTCACCAGTTGCGCGTAGGCGCCGTTGAGCGTGGTGGTGCCACCGCCGATGAGCGTCTGGCGCTGGATGCCCGCGAGCAGCAGCGCATTGCTGCCGTCCGACACGCCGCCCACGTTCTTGCCGATGGTGAAGGTGTCGCCGCTCGCCGGTGCGCCCGAGAGCTTGACCGACAGGCCGTCGAAGCTGACCGTGGCGCCGCTGGTGTAGGGCACCGGCGCGCCGGCGGCGTAGGTGTTCGAGGTGCCGTCGGCCAGCGTGACCGTGACCGCCGAGGTCGCCGGAAAGCCCGTGAGCTCGCCGCCGTTCGTCGGCGCGTAGGTCAAGGTGACGTTGGCGGCCAGCGGCGTGGCGAGGTAGCCCGCGCTGACGGTAGCCGGGCTGATCAGGCCGGAGCCCTGGTTGCCGGCGGTCTTGCCGGTGATCACCGGGGACGCCGCGGCCACCTTGGCCGGGTCGAGCACCTGCACCGTCATGTCACGTGCGCCGGTGCGGGTGGGCTGGACCACGAAGGTGTCGCCCAGCTGCGGCGCGCCGCTGTCGAGCGACACGGTCACACCATCGAAGGTGGCAGGCAGGTCTGCGGCGACGAAGCCGCCCATCGGCGCCTTGTCGGACAGGCGCGTGACCACGTAGGTGGGCGTGCCCGCGACGTTCTTGTACTCGACGGAATAGTCGCTCGTGGTGAGCGCGGAGGTGTCGCTCACGCTGGCCGAGATCGCCGCATTGCCGGTGTTCTTCGCGTTCGCGAGCACGGCCGGCGCGCCGATCGAGAAGAAGTCGCCACCCGCGGCACCCGTGAGGTCGACGCCCAGCGCATGCTGGTCGTTGAAGGCGCCGGCGAGGGTCATCGACAGGCGGCCGATGGCGTTCTGCGTGGGGATCAGCGTCTCGGTGCGAAACGACAGGAGCCCGCCGAGCGCGCCGCCGGTGATGGCGTTCGAGCCGAGTTCCATCACGTTGCCCGCCAAGCCGACCAAGGCGACCGCCGTGCGCGTCGGGTCGGCCGACGAGGGCACGGCCATCATGGTCGCCGCGCGGTCGCCCACCACCAGCGACTGGCCGGTGGCGATGAAGACGTTGTACTTGCCGCTGTCCTGCTCGAGCACCTTGATGTCGGCGACGGTGCTGAGCTGGCTCACCAATTGGTCGCGCTGGTCGAGCAGGTCGTTCGGCGGCTGGCCGCCCGAGGTGGCGGTGAGCTGGCTGATCTGCTGGTTCAGGCTGGCGATCTGCGTGGCATAGGTGTTGATCTGCTCGACGCTGCCCTTGATCTGGTCGTTGATCGAACCGTTCAGGTCCGTCAGGTACTGGTCAGTCGAGCGGAACTTGGTGGCCAGCGCCTGCGCCGAGCTGATGAGTTGCTGGCGTGCGGCCGGGTCGGCCGGGGTGTTGGCCACGCCTTGCGTCGCGGTGAAGAAGCTCTGCATCAGCGGGCTGATGCCGGAGGTCTTGTCGGCGAGCAGCGAGTCGATGCGGTCGATCTGCGTGCCGTAGCTGCTCAGGCCCGCGGCCACCGACTGCGCCGTGTTGAGCTGCGCCGTGAGGTAGCCGTCATAGCTGCGGCTGGTCGTGGTCACGAGCGCGCCCATGCCGACGAAGCCGGAACCCATGGCGATGGCGCCGCTGGTGGAGATCTGCGCCGTCTGACGGCTGTAGCCTGCCGTGTAGACGTTGGCGGTGTTGTGGGCGGTGGTGACCAACGAGCTGCGCGCTACGTTGAGGCCACTGAGGCCCGTCAGGAACATGTTGCCGGCCATATGCTTGGATACCTGTTGGAGAGGGTGTGAGGCGCACCGTCTGGTGCCATGCACTGTTTATCGGCAATGCTCGGCGAAACTGAAGAGCTTTCAATGGCGCGAACAGCGAGGCTTTCCGGCCTCTGCTTGCCGTTCGCCCGGCGGTTCAGCCTTCGCCACCCACGCGGAACACGCCGACGGCCTGTACCAGCTGGCCGGCCTGTGCCTGCAGGGACGACGCCGCGGCGGCGGCCTCTTCCACCAGCGCCGCGTTCTGCTGCGTGACCTGGTCCATCTGCGTGATGGCCTGGTTGATCTGCTCGATGCCCTGCGTCTGCTCGTGGCTGGCCGCACTGATCTCGCCCATGATGTCGGTCACCCGGCGAACGCTGGCCACGATCTCGTCCATGGTGCGGCCGGCCTCGGCCACCTGCGCGCTGCCTGCGCCCACCTTGCCCACCGAGTCGTCGATGAGCGCCTTGATTTCCTTGGCCGCCGCCGCCGAGCGTTGCGCGAGGCTGCGCACTTCCGACGCGACGACCGCGAAACCGCGGCCCTGCTCGCCGGCGCGTGCGGCTTCCACCGCGGCGTTCAGCGCCAGGATGTTGGTCTGGAAGGCGATGCCGTCGATGACCGCGATGATGTCGACGATCTTCTTGCTCGAGGTGTTGATCGCGCTCATGGTGTCGACCACCTGGCCGACCACGCTGCCGCCGCGCACGGCGACTTCCGAGGCCGAGGCCGCCAGCTGGTTGGCCTGGCGCGCGTTGTCGGCGTTTTGCTTGACGGTCGAAGTCAGCTCCTCCATCGAGGCTGCCGTCTGCTCCAGCGAGCTGGCCTGCTCCTCGGTGCGCGATGAGAGATCCTGGTTGCCCGAAGCGATCTGGCTCGATGCGGTGGCGATGGTGTCGGTGCCCTGGCGCACCTGGCTCACTACCTGCACCAGGGCCGCGCGCATGGTCTCCACGGCACGGGTGATGGCGCCGATCTCGTCGCGACGCGGCGATGCCAGCGACTGCGACAGGTCCCCGTCGCCCATGCGCTGCACATGCCGGCTCAGCACCGTCAGCGGTCCCACGGTGCGACGGATGTAGACCACCAGCGCCACGCCCAGCAACGCCGCCGCCGCCGCGATGAACAGGCCGAGACCTGCCATCTGCCGATAGAGCGGGTTCAGCACCTCGGCGGCCGGCACCTCGGCCACGACCCGCCAGCCGGTCATCTGGCTCGTGGCGACCGACGCGTAGCGGTCGCCGTCGGCCCCCTGCGCCAGCACGGGCCGGGCGTCGTCGATCCACAGGGCACCGGGTGAGGCGAGGCGGCTCACCCAGGCGCTGGCACCGGCGCCCAGCACGTCCGCGAGCGGCTTGCCCGCGGCCGTGGGATGGAACACCAGCCGCCCATCGCCGGCCGGATCGAGAATGTAGAGGCCGCCGTGTTCGAAGATCCGCGTTTGCCGGACGGCCTCCGCGAAGGCCGCCTGCTGCTTGGAAATGTCCAGGCCGATGTACAGCACCGCGACCAACCGGCCCGCCGCATCGCGCACCGGGTCGTACACGGTCATGTAGGGTCGCCCGAACAGCGTGACACGACCCATGAAGCGCTTGCCGCTGCGCAGCACCGGGTACGCCGCGCTCTTGCGGTCGAGCAGCGTCCCGACGGCACGCTCGCCGTTCTCCTTCTTCACCGACGTGGTGACGCGGCGGAAGTCTTCGCCGGTCGCCACGAACACCGTCGCGTTCGCACCGGCGAAGGTGCCGGCGAACTGGTCGACCGCCTGCGTCGACCCGGCATCGATGGGCACGCCACCCATGCTGAGCGCACCCTGCGCCGCGTCGTCCAGCACGAAATCGGACGCGAATTGCCCCCGGAACACACCGAACGCGTTCTCGGCATTCAGCTGCATCGTCTGATCGAAGATGTCGAGCGACTTGGCGATCGCCTCGGCCTTGGCGTGGGCATAGTGCGCGGCGCTCTCCCGATGCTGGGTCGATGCCAGCATGTAGAACACGCCCAGGATCAACCCCGTCACCGCCAAGATCGCCAGCGTGGCCCGCACGCTCAGGGTGCGCACGAGCGAGACGAACGCAGGGGAAGGGGTAGGCATTGTCATGGCTGCTCCTGTCGAGGGTCGCTTGGTGTCAGAACTCGGCCCAGTCGGCGTCGTCGCCGGCAGGCAGGGCCTTGGGCGCCGGCTTCTTGGCCGGCAGGGTCGCGGTCCGCTCGGCCGCCTTGGCGCGCGGGGCCGGCACGCTGCGCGCGACGGGCTTGGCGACCCCCGGCGTGAAGCGCGGTTCGATCGGCCCGGCGCCTTCCGCGGTACGGAAGATGCTCACCGCCTCGACCAGGCTGCCGGCCTGCTCCTGCAGCGAGGCGGCAGCCGCAGCGGCCTCTTCCACCAGCGCGGCGTTCTGCTGCGTGACCTGGTCCATCTGCGTGATGGCCTGGTTGATCTGCTCGATGCCCTGCGTCTGCTCGTGGCTCGCCGAGGAGATCTCGCCCATGATGTCGGTCACCCGGCGAACACTCGCCACGATCTCGTCCATCGTCTGGCCTGCTTCGGCCACCTGGTGGCTGCCGGCGGCGACCTTGCTCACCGAGTCGTCGATGAGGCCCTTGATTTCCTTGGCCGCTGCGGCCGAGCGCTGCGCCAGGCTGCGCACTTCCGATGCAACGACCGCGAAGCCGCGACCCTGTTCACCGGCGCGTGCCGCTTCCACCGCGGCGTTCAGCGCGAGGATGTTCGTCTGGAACGCGATGCCGTCGATGACCGCGATGATGTCGACGATCTTCTTGCTCGACGTGTTGATCGCGCTCATGGTGTCGACCACCTGGCCGACCACGCTGCCGCCGCGCACGGCGACTTCCGATGCGGATGCAGCCAGCTGGTTGGCCTGGCGGGCGTTGTCGGCGTTCTGCTTGACCGTCGAGGTGAGCTCTTCCATCGACGCCGCCGTCTGCTCCAGCGAACTCGCCTGCTCTTCGGTGCGCGACGACAGGTCCTGGTTGCCTGAGGCGATTTCGCTGGAGGCGGTGGCGATGGTGTCGGTCGACACCTTGATGCGCCCCACCACCTCGACGAGCTGCCCCTGCATCTGCTGGATCGACAGCAGCAGGCTGCCGGGGGCCGAGCGGCGCGTGTCGATGGAGGTCGTGAGGTCGCCGTCGGCGATGCGGCTCACCATGTCGGCCGCATAGGCCGGCTCGCCACCGAGCTGGCGCGCGAGCCCGCGCGCTACCAGGCTGCCCAGCCCCAGGCTGACCAGGATGCCGGCCAGCGCCAGGCCGACCATCCAGAGACGGGACTCCGTGTACGTGCCCGAGGCCAGTGCGGCACTGCTCTCGGCCCGGGCGTCGGCGTAGTCGACCATCTTGTGGAGGACGCCTTCGAGCCCGCGGGACTCGGCCAGCAGCTTGGTGTTTTCGTCGACCACCAGGCCGTCGAACTGCGAGATGTCCAGCGGCTGCTTGTTGATGAGCGCGACGAAGTCGGTGAGGCGCTTCTTGAGCGCCGGCGCCAGCGCGTCGTACGACTTGAGCAGCGCTTCGCCTTCGGGCGACTTCTGGAAGAAAGGCTTCACCACCTGCACGCGCGCATCGAGAGCGGTCAGCGACGACGTCAGCTCCTTGGCACCTGCGGCGCGTTCGCCGCGCGTGGAGGCCGACAGCAGCCCGGTCTGGGCCCGGCTGGCGTAGAGCAGATGGATGTTGGCCTGCTGCGTCTCCTGCAGGGTTTTCAGTTCCTCGTTGTAGAGCTGCTCGGTGGCGTTGTTGATGCGTCCCATCTGGACGATACCGAAGGCACTGACCGCCGCGCCAATGGCCGCGACGACCAGGAAACTCAGGATCAGCCGGGCCGTGACACGGAGCTGTTGAAACCACTGCATTACTTTTCCTTTCAATGGCAGGCCAGCGCCCGCAAAGCCATGGGGCGAACAGGGGTCCGCCCGTGGGGGATCTCTCAGCGCGGGGCGACGACGTCGCCTCGTCTCTTTCTTGTCTCGAAGAGACTCAGAACTCGGTCCAGTCGCCTTCGGCCGCAGCCATCGCCAGCTTCGGCGGGGCGCTCTTGCTCTTGGGTGGCAGCGACTTCGGTGTCGTGGCTTGCATGCGGCGTGCAGCCGGCGCAGCGGTCGGCGCCACGCGGCGAAGCACGCGCGGTGCGGCCTCGGCAGGGCCACCGTGCAGGGTGAAGACGCTCACGACCTGCGACAGACTGCCCGCCTGCTCTTGCAGCGAGGCGGCAGCCGCAGCGGCCTCTTCCACCAGCGCCGCGTTCTGCTGCGTGACCTGGTCCATCTGCGTGATGGCCTGGTTGATCTGCTCGATGCCCTGCGTCTGCTCGTGGCTGGCCGCACTGATCTCGCCCATGATGTCGGTCACCCGGCGCACGCTCGCCACGATCTCGTCCATCGTCTGGCCCGCTTCGGCCACCTGGTGGCTGCCCGCCTCGACCTTGCTCACCGAGTCGTCGATGAGGCCCTTGATTTCCTTGGCCGCTGCCGCCGAGCGTTGCGCGAGGCTGCGCACTTCCGACGCGACGACCGCGAAACCGCGGCCCTGCTCGCCGGCGCGTGCGGCTTCCACCGCGGCGTTCAGCGCCAGGATGTTGGTCTGGAAGGCGATGCCGTCGATGACCGCGATGATGTCGACGATCTTCTTGCTCGAGGTGTTGATCGCGCTCATGGTGTCGACCACCTGGCCGACCACGCTGCCGCCGCGCACGGCGACTTCCGAGGCCGAGGCCGCCAGCTGGTTGGCCTGGCGCGCGTTGTCGGCGTTTTGCTTGACGGTCGAGGTGAGTTCTTCCATCGAGGCGGCCGTCTGCTCCAGCGAACTGGCCTGCTCTTCGGTGCGCGAGGAGAGGTCCTGGTTGCCCGAAGCGATTTCGCTGGAGGCCGTGGCGATGGTGTCGGTGCCCTGGCGCACTTCGCCGACCACCTTGGCCAGGCTCTCGTTCATCATCTTCAGGGCCTGCATCAGCTGGCCGGTTTCGTCGGTGCTCGTCACGTCGATGCGGGTGGTAAGGTCACCGGCGGCCACGGCCTCGGCCACGGCCACCGCGCGGCGCAGCGGGTGCGTGATGCTTCGCACCAGCGACCACGCCAGACCCACGCCCAGCATCAGCGACAGCGCGCCGCACACGATCAGCAACGTCGTCAGGTTGGCGCGAATCTCGTCGGTCCGCGCAGAGGATTCGTCGAGGGCGGTGCGCTCGGCTTCCACCATCTGCTGCACCCCGGTCACATAGTCGCGCGACGTGGGTTCGAAACGCTGATCGAAGATCTTGTTTGCGCCTTCCAGGTCGCCGGCGATCTTGGCCTTGCTGACCTCCTCACGGGCGGCCAGGTAGCTCTTGCGCAGAGCGCCGATCTTGTCGAAGAGCGCCTTTTTCTCCGGCGTGTCCATGCGCGACTCGATGAACTTCTGCAGTTCGTTGGTCTCGGTGATCGCCTTGGCCGTCGCCGGCGCGAAGTACGCGATCAGGCTGGGGTCGCTGCTCTTGGCGATGGCCGCGGCGCGCTGCACGCCCGCGGTCGTGTGGCGCAGCCAGTCGGAGCCGGCGCGCTCCGTCTTGATGTTCTGCTCCACCATCAGGCGACTCTCCTCGCCCAGTTGGCGGAGCTTCAGAACCGCCAGCACGGTGCTGGTGAGAGACAGGGCAAGAATGAGGCCGACCACGAGGGTCAGGCGCTTGCCGATGGAAACGTTGCTCAAAAACATGCTCATGACTCCGGAAGAGAACTCGGTGCGAATGGGGTGTCGAAAATCAGAAGGTTTCCCATCCGTCGCCAGCGGCGGCGGTGGCCAGTTCACGGGGCGCTGCCGCGGCGCGCGCTGCGGGCAATACCCGGGCGGACTTGACAGGCTTGGCGGGCTTGGAGGACGCAACGACCGCGCGGCTGCCAGTCCGGCGCGCATCGGCCATCGACTCGCCGTCGAGCTTGAACACATCGACCACCTGCGACAGCGTGCCGGCCTGCTCCTGCAGCGAGGCGGCAGCTGCAGCGGCCTCCTCCACCAGCGCCGCGTTCTGCTGCGTGACCTGGTCCATCTGCGTGATGGCCTGGTTGATCTGCTCGATGCCCTGGGTCTGCTCGTGGCTCGCCGAGGAGATCTCGCCCATGATGTCGGTCACCCGGCGAACACTCGCCACGATCTCGTCCATCGTCTGGCCCGCTTCGGCCACCTGGTGGCTGCCGGCGGCGACCTTGCTCACCGAGTCGTCGATCAGGCCCTTGATTTCCTTGGCCGCTGCGGCCGAGCGCTGCGCCAGGCTGCGCACTTCCGATGCAACGACCGCGAAGCCACGGCCCTGTTCACCGGCGCGTGCCGCTTCCACCGCGGCGTTCAGCGCCAGGATGTTCGTCTGGAAGGCGATGCCGTCGATGACCGCGATGATGTCGACGATCTTCTTGCTCGAGGTGTTGATCGCGCTCATGGTGTCGACCACCTGGCCGACCACGCTGCCGCCGCGCACGGCCACTTCCGAGGCGGACGCAGCCAGCTGGTTGGCCTGGCGCGCGTTGTCGGCGTTCTGCTTGACCGTCGAGGTGAGTTCTTCCATCGAGGCCGCCGTCTGCTCCAGCGAGCTGGCCTGCTCTTCGGTGCGGGACGACAGGTCCTGGTTGCCCGAAGCGATCTGGCTCGATGCGGTGGCGATGGTGTCGGTGCCCTGGCGCACTTCTCCGACCACCTTGGCCAGGCTCTCGTTCATCTTCTTCAGGGCCTGCATCAGCTGGCCGGTTTCGTCGGTCGACTGCACCTCGATGTGCGAGCGCAAGTCACCGGCGGCCACCGTCTCGGCCACTTCCACCGCGCGGCGAAGGGGGCGCGTGATGCTGCGCGAGGTGAAGAAGGCGAAGCAGGCCCCCGCCAGCAGCGTCAGCACGGTCAGCAGCACGCCGAGTTGCAGGCTGCGCGAATTGGCCTCGTCGATGGCCTGGCTCATCTCGTCGATCGCCCGGCGCTCCATCGCCAGCAGCGCGAGCACGTCGCTCTCGTAGGCTTTGGCCGCGGGCGTGAAGACCTCGTCGAAAGCACGCGCAGCTTCCGCGCCGCCTTCGGCCTTGACCTTGGCGACCATGTCCTTGGCGGCCTGGTACTTGACGCGCTTGGCCACGATCTCCTTGAACACCGCCTTCTCCTCGTCGGTGACCAGCAGCGCTTCGACCTTCTTGATGGTCTCGCTGCCCTTCTTCACGCTGTCGGCGATGACGTCCTTGAAGACCACCGGCAGCGTCTCGTCCGTGGTGCGCGAGATCATCGCGGTTCGTGCGATGGCCGAGTAGGTCAGCACGTACCAGTCGGAGATCAGGCGCTCCTTGGCGAGCGGGCTCTGCATCATGACCCGCGTGGCTTCCGCGTTGCGAACGGCGCTGACCAGCGAGAAGGCTGCCGCGACGACGGTCAAGCCGAGCACGATCGCGAAGCCGAGAGCGAGCCGCGTACCGATGCGGAGATTGCGAAGGGAGGTCATGGTGAGGTCCGGTATGGAGGGGGTGGTGTTGGCGCGAAGCGGCGTCCGCAGCCGTCAGGCGGGGACGGCCTCCACGAGGCCCATTTCTTCGCTGGACATGAGGCGATCGATGTCCACGAGGATCAGCATCCGCTCTTCCAGCGTGCCCAGGCCGATCAGGTAATCGGTGTCCAGGGTCGAGCCCATCTCGGGCGCGGGCTTGATCTGCTCGGCGCTCAGCGTGATCACGTCCGACACGCTGTCGACCACCATGCCGACCACACGGCCGCCGATGTTCAGCACGATCACCACGGTGAACTGGTCGTAGCTCGGCTCGCCCAGGTCGAACTTGATGCGCATGTCGATGATCGGCACGATGATGCCGCGCAGATTCACGACGCCCTTGATGTAGGCCGGCGCGTTGGCGATGCGGGTCACGGCGTCGTAGCCGCGCAGCTCCTGCACCTTCTGGATGTCGATGCCGTATTCCTCGTCACCCAGGGTGAACGAGAGAAATTCGAGCGGCTTGTCTGCCGCGCGGATGGCGCCCGCCATGTCGGCCGGCTTGGAAGTGGGGGTCGATGTCGTGTTCATGGCGTGCGCCTCTGTAAAAAATCAGGTCGTTCGGAAGGAGGGGTCAATCGGCGATGGCCGTACGACGCCGGGCGTCGGACGCGATGCGTGGAACGCTGGCCGCAGGGGCTGCGCGGCCACCGGCGCGCGCAGACGACTTCTTCGCTGCCGGCGCCTGGACATTGAAGACGTACACCGCCTCCACGAGCCCGCCGGCCTGTTCGTTCAGGGCCGTCGCCGACGCCGCTGCTTCTTCGACCAGGGCCGCGTTCTGCTGTGTCACCTGGTCCATCTGCGTGATGGCTTGGTTGATCTGTTCGATGCCCTGGGTCTGTTCCTGGCTGGCCACCGTGATCTCGCCCATGATGTCGGTCACGCGCCGCACGCTCTCGACGATCTCCTGCATCGTCTGGCCGGCCTGGCCGACCAGCGCGCTGCCGGCCTCGACCTTGTGCACCGAGTCATCGATGAGGCCCTTGATTTCCTTGGCGGCTGCCGCCGATCGCTGCGCCAGGCTGCGCACTTCCGACGCCACGACCGCGAAGCCACGACCTTGTTCACCGGCGCGCGCCGCTTCCACCGCGGCGTTCAGCGCCAGGATGTTCGTCTGGAACGCGATGCCGTCGATGACCGCGATGATGTCGACGATCTTCTTGCTCGACGCATTGATCGAGCCCATGGTGTGCACCACCTGGCTCACCACGTTGCCGCCGC
Source organism: Variovorax restrictus (assembly GCF_051216715.1). Lineage (NCBI taxonomy): Bacteria > Pseudomonadati > Pseudomonadota > Betaproteobacteria > Burkholderiales > Comamonadaceae > Variovorax > Variovorax restrictus. The sequence continues at coordinate 1,723,855 of NZ_JBPJZH010000001.1, read as the reverse complement.
GCACGGCCACTTCCGAGGCCGAGGCTGCGAGCTGGTTGGCCTGGCGCGCGTTGTCGGCGTTCTGTTTGACGGTCGAGGTCAGTTCTTCCATCGAGGCGGCCGTTTGCTCCAGAGAGCTCGCCTGCTCTTCGGTGCGCGAGGAGAGATCCTGGTTGCCCGAGGCGATCTGGCTCGACGCGGACGTCACGCCGTAGGCACTGGCGCTGACATCGGCAACGATGCCGTACAGGTTGGCGCTCATCTGGTTGAGCGCTAGAAGCAGGTCTTTGGTCTCGTCCTCGGGATGGATCGTGAACTTCACCAGGACCCCGCTGGCAATGCTGCGGGCCACCTCGACGGCGTCGTCGAGCGGCCTGAAGACCGTGCGGTCCAGGAACAGCCCCAGACCCGCCCACCCCAGCGCCGACGCGACGGAGAATGCCGCGATGATCGCCGGCCAGGCCCCCGCGCCCGCCGACCCGGCCGGCAGCGACCACCAGCCTGCCGCACCGAACGCCAGCGTCGAAAGGGCCGCCAGCGCGGTGGCCGTCCACAGGCGATGACGCACCGGCACCCGGCGCAGCGCGGCCAGCGGCTGGACCCAGATCGGCCGCACCACCTCGCCGTGGCGCAGCACCAGTTTCTGACCGGCGCCTTCGCGGATCTTGCGATACAGCACTTCGGCGGATTCGACCTGGGCACGCTCCGGTCGGCTGCGAACCGACATATAGCCCACCGTCGTGCCGTTGCGGCTGATCGGGGTCACGCTGGCGTGCACCCAGTAGAAGTCGCCATTGGCACGCCGGTTCTTGATCACGCCGGTCCAAGGCAGACCTTCGTCGAGCGTGCGCCACATGTCGCCGAAGGCCTCCGGCGGCATGTCGGGGTGCCGCACGATGTTGTGGGCCTTGCCCATCAGGGCCTCGACCGTGAAGCCACTGGCCTCGACAAAGGCGGGGTTCACGTAGGTGATGCGACCCTTCAGGTCGGTACGGGAAACCAGTGCCGTGCCTTCGGCCAGCAGGTATTCGGTGGCGGTCGTGGGGAGGTTGATGCGCATGATGTGTGCCTGTGGTCTTCGCGGATTCGTTGGACCGCGTTCGTTGTCGAGTGTCAGGCGCGTGCGCCGGCAAGGTGGAACACGCCCACGACCTGCGACAGGCTGCCGGCCTGCTCCTGCAGCGAGGCGGCAGCCGCAGCGGCCTCTTCCACCAGCGCGGCGTTCTGCTGCGTGACCTGGTCCATCTGCGTGATGGCCTGATTGATCTGCTCGATGCCTTGCGTCTGCTCGTGGCTCGCCGAGGAGATCTCACCCATGATGTCGGTCACCCGGCGAACGCTCGCCACGATCTCTTCCATGGTTCGGCCGGCTTCGGCCACCTGGTGGCTGCCCGCCTCGACCTTGCTCACGGAGTCGTCGATGAGGCCCTTGATTTCCTTGGCCGCTGCCGCCGAGCGCTGCGCCAGGCTGCGCACTTCCGATGCGACGACCGCGAAGCCGCGGCCTTGTTCACCGGCACGCGCCGCTTCCACGGCAGCGTTCAGCGCCAGGATGTTGGTCTGGAAGGCGATACCGTCGATGACCGCGATGATGTCGACGATCTTCTTGCTCGAGGTGTTGATCGCGCTCATGGTGTCGACCACCTGGCTCACGGCTGCGCCGCCGCGCACCGCGACTTCGGACGCCGAGGCCGCGAGCTGGTTGGCCTGACGGGCGTTGTCGGCGTTCTGCTTGACCGTCGAGGTGAGCTCTTCCATCGAGGCCGCCGTCTGCTCCAGCGAACTGGCCTGCTCTTCGGTGCGCGAGGAGAGGTCCTGGTTGCCCGAAGCGATCTCGCTGGAGGCCGTCGCGATGGTGTCGGTGCCGTGGCGCACTTCGCCCACCACCTTCGCCAGGCTGTCGTTCATGCCCTTGAGGGCGGTCATCAGCTGGCCCACCTCATCGCGCGAACCGGCGGCCAGATGGCTGCTCAGGTCGCCCGAGGCCACCTTCTCGGCCAGGTCGACCGCGCCGCGCATCGGTCGCACGATGCCGACGGTCAGCCGCCAGGCGCACAGGGCGCCGAACAGCACGGCAAAGGCCGCCAGCACGCCCAACAGCAGGACGCCGCTGCGATGCTCGCGCTGGATCTCGGCAGCGCTCTGGTCGATCTGCGTACGCTGAGCGTCGGCGATCGCGTGCACTGCCTTCTTGTAGACGTCCAACGCCGCCTGGTACTGGGTGTCTGCGAGCTTGGAGGCGCCTTCGCGGTCACCCGCGGCCTTCAGCTGATTGATGCTGGCCAGGTGTTCGAGCACGCGTTTTCGCGCGTCGGCGACGGCCAGAAAGAGCTGGCGTTCTTCCGGCGCCGTGAGCAGCTTTTCCATCTGCTGCTGCACCGGGTTGATGGACGCCACGCCCGCCGTGAGGCTCTTCTTGAAATAGGCTTCGTTCTCGGGATCGGTGGCCTTGGCCATGCCGAAGGAGTGGACGATGCTCGGCCCCAGGAGGTTGGCCCACTCGTTGGCCAGGCGTTCCTTGACCAGCGCCTGATCGACCATCTTGGCGGTGGAATCCGCCACCGCATTCAGCCGGAGCGTGCCCACGCCTGCGATCAGCACCATCAGCAGGAGCATGACGGCGAAGCCACCACCCAGACGGGCGCCGATTTTCAGATCTCGCAGATTCATGACGCTCTACCTTGCAGAAAAAACGTGAGGACAAGCCTGTCGGCACCTGCCCGACACCGTCAGAGGTGTCGCAGCGGGCCTCGGCCACCTCCGGTTATCGGCAGGAGAAGCGAAACTTGAAGCCATGACGGCCAGATATTCAGGCCGCAGCGGGCGCCAGGCGAAATACCCCGACGGCGTGGGACAGGCCACCGGCCTGCTCCTGAAGCGACGAGGCCGCCGCAGCCGCTTGCTCGACCAGCGCGGCGTTCTGCTGCGTGACCTGGTCCATCTGCGTGATGGCCTGGTTGATCTGCTCGATGCCCTGCGTCTGCTCGTGGCTCGCCGAAGCGATCTCGCCCATGATGTCGGTCACCCGGCGAACGCTCGCCACGATCTCTTCCATGGTGCGGCCGGCTTCGGCCACCTGCGCGCTGCCTGCGCCCACCTTGCCCACCGAGTCGTCGATCAGGCCCTTGATTTCCTTCGCGGCTGCGGCCGAGCGCTGCGCCAGGCTGCGCACTTCCGACGCCACCACCGCAAAACCGCGGCCCTGCTCGCCGGCGCGTGCCGCTTCCACGGCGGCATTCAGCGCCAGGATGTTGGTCTGGAAGGCGATGCCGTCGATGACCGCGATGATGTCGACGATCTTCTTGCTCGACGCGTTGATCGCGCTCATGGTGTCCACCACCTGGCTCACGGCTGCGCCGCCGCGCACGGCGACTTCGGACGCCGAAGCTGCCAGCTGGTTGGCCTGACGCGCGTTGTCGGCGTTCTGCTTGACCGTCGAGGTGAGCTCTTCCATCGAGGCCGCCGTCTGCTCGAGCGAGCTGGCCTGCTCTTCGGTGCGCGAGGAGAGGTCCTGGTTGCCCGAGGCGATCTCGCTCGAAGCAGTGGCGATGGTGTCGGTGCCGTGGCGAACGTCGCCGACGATCTTCGCGAGGTTGCGGTTCATCTCGTTGAGGGCCTGCAGCAGCTGGCCGACCTCGTCGGTCGAGTGGACCTCCGCTTCCTGGGTGAGGTCGCCGGCGGCCACGGCCTGCGCGACGTTCAGGGCGCGCCCCAGCGGCCGGGTGATGCCCCGGGTCAGCCACCAGGCCAGTGCGCCACCGAGGGCCAGCGCGGCCACGGTGAGGCTGATGAGCCCGATGCGGCCCGAACGGTAGAGCGAGTCGATACCGGCCGCCGTGCGGTCGATCTCGCGCTGCTGGTGGGTCAGCATGGCCTGGATGCTGCCGTCGTAGCCCGACAGCATCGGCACCAGGCGGGCATCGGTGATCTGGCCGGCCTCAGCCTCCTTGCCCTCGGCCTTGAGCTTGATGATGGCGTTGCGCAGGTCGATGTACTCGGTGCGTCGGCGCTTGATGTCCGCGCTCAGCGCCAGCTCTTCCGGCGTTTCCAGCGTCGTCTCGAGCTGTTTCTGCGTTTCGGAGATCAGCTTGCTGGTGGTCGCGATGTTCTGCTGCAGGTAGGCCTGCACCGCGGGGTCGTTGCTTTTGACCAGGGCGAAGGTTCGCACGCTGTTGTTGCTGGTGGCACGCAGCCAGGTGGCGGCCAGGCGTTCCTTGGCGAGCGAGCGCTGCGCCATGTGGTCCGTGCCTTCGCCCACGCGCTGCAGGCCGATCACGCCGATCGCGGCGATCACCCCGGCCAGCGCGAGCACCAGTGCGAAGCCCATGCCCAGGCGGGTACCGATTTTCCAGTTCTTCATACGTCTCTCTCTTTTCTCGTGGGTGGGGTTCGGCTCAGGCGGGCAAGGCGTCGACGAGGCCCAGCTCTTCGCCGGACATGAGGCGGTCGATGTCCACCAGGATCAGCATCCGGTCGTCCAGCGTGCCCAGCCCGATCAGGTAGTCGGTGTCCAGGGCCGAGCCCATCTCCGGCGCGGGCTTGATCTGTTCCGGGCTCAGCGTGATCACGTCCGAGACGCTGTCGACCACCATGCCGACCACGCGGCCGCTGATGTTCAGCACGATCACCACGGTGAACTCGTCGTAGCGCGGTTCGCCCAGGTTGAACTTGATGCGCATGTCGATGATCGGCACGAGAATCCCGCGCAGATTCACGATGCCCTTGATGTGGGCCGGCGCGTTGGCGATGCAGGTCACCGGGTCGTAGCCGCGCAGTTCCTGCACGCGCTGGATGTCGATGCCGTATTCCTCTTCGCCGAGCGTGAAGGTCACGACTTCCAGTCGTCCGTCCGCAGGGGCTGAGGACGACCGGTTCGATCGGTGCAGTACGTCTGCCATGGGTGTCTTTCGATGCGCGTCGCGCGTGAGATGCGGGTGGAGGTGGAAGGCCGCCGGCGCGGGGCGCTCAGCTGAACTTCTGCATGATCCGGACGAGCTTCTTGCCGTAGTCCGGGTCGGTGGCGTAGCCCGCGCGCTGCAGCCCGTGCGCCGCGGCGGCCGGGTCGTCGGTGCTGAGCACGTCGGCGTAGCGCGGGTTGCGCGTCATGAACCGGGCGTAGTCGGTGAAGGCTTCGTCGTAGGAGCCGTAGGCGCGGAACTTGGCGCGCACCTTCTGGGGCTCGCCGTCGACGAACTCGGTGGTCCATGTCTCGACGACCGGGCCCTTCCAGCTGCGGTCGGCCTTGATGCCGAACAGGTTGAAGCTCTGCGTCCCGTCGTCGCCGCGGATCTCGCGCTTGCCCCAGCCGGATTCGAGCGCGGCCTGCGCCAGGATCAGCGGTGCGGGCACGCCGCTCGCGGCGCTGGCCGACTGCGCGGATGACCCCATGCGCGCGACGAAGTCGTCGACCTTGCCCTGCAGCGAGGGGTTGTCCGTGCCACCGGCGGCACGGTCGCCGTTGACGCGGTAGAGGTTCAGGTCGGCCGTGCCCGCGCGCGTCGGCGACGGCGCAGAGCCGATCGGGATGCCCGCGTTTTCCTTGAGCGGGAACGCCACCAGGCGGTCGAGCGCGAAGCCGCTGGGCCCGTCGGCGTCGGCGGCGCCCTGCCCGCTCGCCGCGCCGGCGCTGCGGCCCAGCTGCGCCAGCATCGCTTCGGCCAGGCCCAGCCCGCGGCCCGACAGGTTCTGCGACAGCTGCTGGTCGAGCATGGAGCGGTAGATCTTCTCGTTCTGCCCGTCCATCAGGCCGCTCGAGGGCGAGGCCTCGCGCATGCTCTTGAGCACCATGTTCATGAACATCGCCTCGAACTGGCGCGAGACCTGTTTGAGGCCTTCTTCCGGCGAGCTGCGCACGGTGCGGCGCAGGGCGTCGACGCCCTGCACGTCGAGGGCGAAGCGCTGGTCGAGCGCGCCGCTGCGGGCGACGTCGCCGCCGCCCCAGGAATTGGCTGCCGTGACGGTCATCGCGCGTCCTCAGATGATCTCGAGCTCGGCGCGCAGGGCACCGGCCGATTTCATGGCCTGGAGGATGGAGACCAGGTCCTGCGGGTTCGCGCCCAGGCTGTTGAGGCCCTTGACCACGTCGGCCAGCGACGCGCCGCCCTTGACCATCTGCAGTGCGCCGCCACCCTGGTTGACCGAGATCTGCGAGGTCTGCGCGGCGACTGTCTGGCCACCCGAGAAGGCACCCGGCTGGCTCACCACCGGCTCGGTGTTGATCACGACCGACAGGTTGCCGTGTGCCACGGCGCAGTCCTGCACCCGCACGTTCTGGTTCATCACCACCGAGCCGGTGCGGGCGTTCACGACCACGCGGGCCGCGGCCTGCGACGGCGTGACATCGATGCCTTCGAGCCGCGCGAGGAAGCCCACGCGGGCCTCGGGCGGCGGCGCACGCACCACGATCACGCGCGCGTCCTGCGCGTCGGCCGTGCCAGCGCCGAACTCGCGGTTGATGGCATCGACCGCGGCCTTGGCGGTGCCGAAGTCGGAGCGGTTGAGTTCCACCGACAGGGTGCTGTCGCCGCCGAGCGGCGCCTCGACGCCGCGTTCGACCAGGCCACCGGCCGGAATGCGGCCGGAGCCGAGCTGGTTGATCTGCACCTTGCTGCCGTTGGCCGACGCGCCCGCGCCGCCCACCACCATGTTGCCCTGCGCCAGCGCGTAGGTCTGGCCGTCGACGCCCTTGAGCGGCGTCAGCAGCAGCGTGCCGCCGCGCAGGCTCTTGGCGTTGCCCATCGAGGACACGGTCACGTCGATGGCCTGGCCAGGCCGCGCGAAGGCCGGCAGCGTGGCCGTGACCATCACCGCCGCCACGTTCTTGAGCTGCATGTTCACGCCCTGCGGGATCGTGATGCCCAGCTGCTGCAGCATGTTGTTCAGGCTCTGCACCGTGAACGGCGTCTGCGTGGTCTGGTCGCCGGTGCCGTCCAGGCCGACCATCAGGCCGTAGCCGATCAGCTGGTTGTCGCGCACGCCCTGGATGCTCGCGAGTTCCTTCAGACGTTCGGCGTGGGCAGGCATGACGACGCCTGCGAAGGTCATCAACGCCAGAGCGATGAAGACGACACGCGGGCGCCAGCCGCGAGGAGTGTTCGTGGAACACCGCGGAACCGGCTTCGCCGGACCGCTGGTGTTGCCCCCGGCGAGGGGGGGGGAGAAGCGACACGAAGTGCGCGAAGCCTGGGGGTGAGTCATATTCAGAAGGGCATCACGTTGAGGAAGAAGCGCTGCATCCAGCCCATGTGCTGGGCTTCGTCGATGTAGCCCTTGGCCGTGTATTCGATGCGCGCGTCGGCCACCAGGGTCGACGGCACGGTGTTGCTGCCGGACACGGTGCGCGGGTTGACCACGCCCGAGAAGCGGATGAACTCGGTGCCCTGGTTGATGCCCATCTGCTTCTCGCCGCTCACCAGGAGATTGCCGTTGGGCATCACGTCGGTCACCGTCACGGTGATCACGCCGTTGAAGGTGTTGTTGGCGTTGGCGCCGCCCTTGGCGTTGAGCACGTTGTCGCCCGACAGGTTGGTGTCCTGGCCGTTGAGCAGCGAGCCGAGCAGCTTCGGAATGCCGCCTGCGAAGGTGCCGGTGGTGCTGCCGGCACGGCTGGCGTTGGCGGCCGAGTTCTTGCTGGCGTTGACACGTTCGCTGATGACGACGGTGAGGATGTCGCCGACGTTGCGTGGCCGGCGGTCCTCGAACAGCGCATTGGCACTGGGGCCGTCGCGGAAGATGGCGCCGGTGGGTCGGCGGACCGGCGCGGCCGCATAGCTTTCGGCGCGTGCCGTCATCGGCTGGTGCACCAGCGGCTCGCGCGGGATCTGAGCGCAGCCCGCTCCCACCACGGCCGCGAGCAGCGCCAGGGTGCGCGCTGCGGGTGCAGCGACAGGGCGTGCGGAGAGAACGGGGCTGCGCATGGTCATCACAGCTGGGCGAGCTTGGCCAGCATCTGGTCCGAGGTCTGGACGGCCTTGCTGTTGATTTCGTAGGCGCGCTGCGTGGCGATCATGTTCACCAGCTCTTCGACCACGTTCACGTTCGAGGCCTCGACGTAACCCTGCGTCAGGATGCCGGCGCCTTCGAGGCCGGGCACCACCACGTTGGCGGCGCCCGATGCGTCGGTCTCGCTGTAGAGGTTCTCGCCCACGCTCTGCAGGCCGGTCGGGTTGAGAAAGGTCGCGAGCTGCAGCTGGCCGACCTGCACGGTGGCCGTGGCGCCGGCCTGGGTCACCGACACCGTGCCGTCGCGGGCGACGGTGATGCTGGTGGCGTCCGCCGGAATCGTGATCTGCGGCTGGATCTGGAAGCCGCTGGCGGTCACGAGCTGGCCTTCGGCGTCGGTCTGGAACGAGCCATCGCGGGTGTACGAGGTGGTGCCGTCGGGCATCAGCACCTGGAAGAAACCGCCGCCGTTGATGGCCACGTCCTTCGGGTTGTCGGTCTTGGTCAGGTTGCCTTGCGAATGCAGGCGCTCGGTGGCGACCACGCGCACGCCGGTGCCCAGCTGCAGGCCCGAGGGCAGGCGCGTCTGGTCGGAGGTCTGGCCGCCGACCTGGCGCATGTTCTGGTACATCAGGTCTTCGAACACGGCGCGGCTGCGCTTGAAGCCCGTGGTGCCGACGTTGGCCAGGTTGTTGGAGACGACATCGAGCTGCGTCTGTTGCGCATCGAGGCCGGTCTTGGCGATATAGAGGGAACGGATCATGGGAAATACTCCTGTGGAACGGCGTCGGGCACGGGATCGGGCTCGCCGACTTAGCCGTAGGCCAGCAACTTGTTGGCGGATTGCGCGTTGGTGTCGGCGGTGCTGATGGACTTCATCTGCATCTCGAAGCTCCGGGCGTTGGCGATCATGGCCACCATGGCCTCGACCGGGTTCACGTTGCTGCCCTCGACCACGCCGCTCATCACGGTGACGGCCGGGTCGGCCTCCGCAGCTTGCAGGCCCTCGCGCATGCGGAACAGGCCGTCGTCGCCGCGCACGAGGTCGGTGGCCGGCGGGTTGACCAGCTTGAGACGGCCGACCTCGGCGATGCCCACGGCCGGGTCGCCCGCGCCACGTGCCGCGATCACGCCGTTGAGGCCCACCGTGGCGGTCGCGCCGGGCGGAATCACCAAGCCGCCGTTCTCGCCGACGACCGGGCGGCCGCCCATGGTCGTGAGCTGGCCGTCGGCAGCGACCTGCAGGTTGCCCACGCGGGTGTAGGCCTCGCCGGTGGCGGTCTGCACCACCAGCCAGCCGTCGCCCTTGACGGCCACGTCGAGCTCGCGACCGGTCTCGGTCATCGGGCCGTGGGTGAAGTCCGCGCCCGGCGTGGTGGCGACCACGAAGGAGCGCGTCTGCGCCTCTTCGCCGACCACCGGCACGGCGCGGAACGCATTGACCTGGGCGCGGAACCCGGGCGTCGACACATTCGCCATGTTGTTGGCGACCGAGGCCTGCTGTTCCATGGCCTGCTTGGCGCCACTCATCGCGACATAGAGCATTCGATCCACTGGGTTCTCCTGAAAGCGGGTGAAGAAGGAAGAGCGCGGCGCGTTAGCGGATCTGCATCAGCGTCTGCATGATCTGGTCCTGCGTCTTCACGGTCTGCGCGTTGGCCTGGTAGCTGCGCTGCGCGACGATCAGGTTGACCAGCTCGGAGGTCAGGTCGACGTTCGACGACTCCAGTGCGCCGGCGGAGAGCGAGCCCAGCTTGGTGCCCGGGCCCGGCGTGCCGGTGAGGGCCTGGCCGGAGGCCCCGGTCTCTTTCCACACGTTCTCGCCCATCGGCTCCAGGCCGTTCGGATTGGCGAAGGAACTCAGCACGACCTGGCCGAGCAGCTGGGTCTTCTCATTCGAATACGTACCGGTGATCGTGCCGTCGGGATTGATCGAGAAGGCCGTCAGCTGGCCGGAGGTGTAGCCGTCCTGTCGCAGGTCGTTGATCGCGTTGGCATTTCCGAACTGGGTGGTGCCCGAGAAGTTGACCGTCGTGTTGATCGCCGCCGCCCCGTTGGTGAAAGTCAGCGCCGGCACGGTGAAGGTGCCATTCGCGGGCAGGACCATCTTGCCGGCCGTGTCGAAGGTGTACTGGCCCATCGGAACAGGCGGTACTGCGACCGAGATCGGGGCACCGTCGATGGTGCCGTACACGTCCCACGCATTGGCGCCGCTCTTGACGAAGTAGGCGCCCAGCTCGTGCGGGTTGCCCAGCGAGTCGTAGATCGGGCCGAGGGCGTTCGAGTAGTTGAAGGTGTCCGAGTTGTTGGGATCGAACGGCGTCTGCGTCGGGGTCGCGACGCGAGAGTCGAGGTTGAACTCGGCGCTGATCGTGGTCGTGGCCTTCGGCGTCATGGAGGCGCTCGGGATCTGGATCGGCGCCGGCGTGCCGCCGTTGATGGTGCCGTTGGCCGACACGCCGTAGCCCGTCAGCTGCAGGCCCGCGGCGTTGACGAGAAAACCGCTGTTGTCCTTGGTGAACTGTCCGTTGCGCGAGTAAACGACTTCGCCGCTCTCGCTGGCCAGCCGATAGAAACCGTCACCGTTGAGGATGGCCACGTCGAGCGGTCGGCTGCTGCTCTGTGTGACACCCTGGGTGAAGTTCTGCACCACGCCCGACACCGAGGCGCCCAGGCCGACGCGCGAACCGGCGTACACGTCCTGGAAGGTGGCAGCGGCCGACTTGAAGCCGATCGTGTTGGAGTTGGCAATGTTGTTGCCGATGACGTCGAGGTTCGAAGCGGCTGCGGCCAGACCGCTGATGCCTTGGGAAAAAGCCATGATGAAGGTCCTTGTTTCAGTGCAATGAAGAAGTAAATGAGTGAAGGCGCTGTGTTCAGAGGAACATGCGCACGTCGGACAGGGCGATGCTCTTGCCGGTCGAGAGGTCGAGCGTCACGCCGTTGGCGCCCTGCTTGACAGCCGCGACCTGCGTGAAGGTGAGCGCTTCCGCCTTGACGGCCGCGCCTGCGCCGACGGCCGTCACGCTGAACTGGTAGTTGCCTTCGGCGACCACTTCGCCGGCGTCGTTCTTGCCGTCCCACTTGGCGCCGTTGGCACCTTCGGGGAGTGCGCCGAGTTCCATGGTGCGAACCTTGTTGCCCTTGGCGTCGGTGATGGTCACGGTCACGTCAGTGGCGCCCTTGGCCGGCAGCTCGACCGCGAAGGGCACTTCCTTCACCGTCTGCACGCCGGTGGCCTTGTCTTCAACCATCTCGACCGACAGGGCGTTGCCCGGCGACAGCACGGCGTAACCGATCAGCGATGCGGCCTGCAGCACCTGGCTGGCGTCGCTCTGGCTCACCAGACCCTTGAGCGTGGCGTTGAGCTGCTCGATGCCGCTGACCGTGCTCATCTGCGCGAGCTGCGAGGTGAGCTCGGCGTTCTCCATCGGGTTGAGCGGGTCCTGGTTGGCGAGCTGGGTGACGAGCAGCTTCAGGAAGCGCTGTTCGCTGTCGGCGTTGGACGTGCCGGTGGTCGCGGAAGCGGTGGCGGCGGCGTCCGTGCCGCTCAGGGCGGAAGTCGAGGTGATGGCCATGGTGTGCAGTTGGGAGTGAAAAGGAAGCGTTACTGACCGACGGTGAGCGTCTTGACCATCAGCGTCTTGGCGGTGTTGAGCACCTCGACGTTGGCCTGGTAGCTGCGCGATGCGGAGATCATGTTGGTCATCTCCTCGACCACGTTCACGTTCGCCATGGCCACGTAGCCTTGGGGGTTCGCATGCGGGTTCTTGGGGTCGAAGACCATGCGGGGGGGCGACGGGTCTTCGACGATGTTCGCCACCTTGACGCCACCGACGTCGTTGCGACCGGAGCCTGCAACCTCGAACATCACCTGCTTGGCACGGTAGGGCTGGCCGTCGGGGCCGGCCACGCTCTCGGCGTTGGCCAGGTTGCTCGCCGTGACGTTCATGCGCTGCGACTGCGCGGTCATGGCGGAGCCCGCCACGTTAAAGATGTTCATCGAGTTGCTGGGGAAGGGCATGCGTTCTCTCCGACGGTGGTCACCGCGTTATTGCTGGACCGCCGACATCAGCGTCTTGATCTTCGAACTCAGCACCGTGAGGTTCGATTCGTAGCGAAGCGCGTTGTCGGCGAAGTTGATGCGTTCCACGTCCATCTCGACGGTGTTGCCGTCGATGCTGGACTGGTTGGGCACGCGGTAGAGCAGGTTCTGGTCGGGCATGGCCTGCGCTTCGGCGCGGATGTGGCGCGACGAGGTGACGGACATGTTCATCGACTGCGAGGCCCGGCCACGCTCGACCGCCTCGGTGAGGCGGCTGCTGAAATCGATGTCGCGCGCCTTGTAGTTGGGCGTGTCCGCGTGGGCGATGTTCGAGGCCAGAACTTCCTGGCGCTGGGCGCGCAGGTTGAGGGCTTCGCGGTTGAAGTTCAAGGCTGCATTGAGCTTGTCCATCATGTGCTTCCATGGGGTGGAGGGGCTTCGCTTCGGCACAAGGCGTGGCGACTGATGGAAAGCGAGTCTAGGCACGAGCCGCTTTTGCAATGGCTCGAACAAAGGGTGTTTCCGGCGTCACTTCCTCACTTCGCGGGCGGGGTCGGCTCCCTAGAATTGCTCGCATCGAGGACACACCGCGCCCCTGTATGCGCACCGTGCTCCGCCCCAACGCCATGACGCCACGCCACCTTCTCCGCCGCTCGCTGCCCGCCACCCTGGCGGCCCTGGCCACCGTGCTCGGCGCGGGTGCCGCGTGCGCTGCGCAGGCGCTGCCCGCCCCGGCGATGGCCGCGATCGAACGGCTGATCGAGCGCCAGACGACCGGCCTGCCCGGCAAGGCGACGGTCACGGCCACCCTGCCCGGTACCGCGGTGCTGCCGGCCTGCGACAGCTTCGACGCCTTTCTGCCGAGCGGCGCCGCCGCACGCGGACGGCTGTCGGTGGGCTTGCGCTGCCGCGCGGGCGGCACCTGGACACGCTTCGTTCCGGCCTATGTGACGGTTATGGGCACCTATTACGTGGCCACCCGCACCATCGAACCCGGCGACGCGTTCGGCCTGGCCGACCTGACCCCGCAGACCGGCGACCTCGCCGCCCTGCCCCGCTCGATCGTCACCAGCGACAGCGACCTGGTCGGCGTGCGCGCCACCGGCCGCATCGCCGCCGGCGCGCCCCTGCGCCGCGAACTGCTGCGCGCACCCACCGTCATCCAGCAGGGCCAGTCGGTGCAGGTGGTGGCGCAGGGCGCCGGCTTCACGATCAGCACCGAAGCCCGCGCGCTGGCGCATGCCGCCATCGGCGGGGTGGTGCGGGCCAAGACACTCGACGGACGGATGGTGACGGGCGTGGCCGACGAAGACGGACAAATCGTCCTGTCGCAGTAGCCTGTGCGAAAAAATTCACACCCAAGCCTCAAGTTCCTGTCCATGCTGCCGATATCAGGGTCAACCTGCTAAGGAACCATCGTGAAGATCAACCCACCTGCCCCCCCGACCACGCCCCACGCCGGTGCGCCCAAGGCACCGGCCGCTGCTGCTACCGCCGCGGCGGCGGGCATCGACGCCGCCGAGCGAAGCAAAGAGGCCGCGAAGGTGCGCACCCTGCCGAACATGGGCGCGAGCGGTGAGTTCAACGCCGAACGCGTCTCGGCCATTCGCGAAGAAATTCGCGCCGGCCGCTACCAGATCAACCCCGAAGGCATCGCCGATGGCCTGCTGGCCAGCGTGCGCGACCTGATCGACTCGAAGCCCAAGCCGTGAACACCCTGCTCGCCGACCTCTGTGCCGAAATCTCCTGCCTGAAAGACTTTCTGGCGGCGCTCAACCGCGAGGAAAAGGCGATGCTGGACGGCCGCTTCCATGACCTGGCGGCCATCACCGAGGAGAAGACCCGGCTGATGGACCGCATGGCCGAACTCGACCTGGTCCGCGAAGCCACCCAGTGCGCGCTCGGCCACCTGCCAGGCAGCGAAGGGGCTGGCGCTGCCGCCCACGCCGCCGGCGAAGCCACCGAGCTGGCCTGGAAGACGCTGATGCAGCTGGCCGAAGAAGCCCGCAACGCCAACCGGCGCAACGGCAGCATGGTCTACAGCCACCTCGACTTCACCCAGCGCGCCCTGCACTTCCTGCAGGCGAGCACCGAACTCTTCTACGGCCGCGACGGCGTTCGCAAGCCCACGTCGGCCTCGCGCGGGCACATCGCCGTCGGCTGAGCCCGATCGCCCGACACGCATGTCGAACACGCCCGACAGCCTCGCTCCCCCACGGCCAACCCGGCGCCACCGGGCGGTGGCCGCGTTTCCGTGGGTGCTCCTGGCCTGCGCGCTGGTGCTCTTCGGCTTTGCCGCCTACATCTCGCTGCGCTATGCCGAGGCGGCGTCCAGCGCAGGCACCGGCGCGCTCGCCAACGGCTTCTGGGGACAGTTCGGCTTTTTGATGGGCGGGATCGTCGGGCCGGCGCTGGGCTTTCTGACGGTGATCGCGTTGGCCATGACGCTGCTGATGCAGCTCAACGCCGCCGCGGATGCCCGCCGCGACGCCGACACGCTCCGGCAAGACGCGGAGCGGCGCGCCCGCCCGGCCTTCCTCGAGACCAAGCTGGCCGCGCTCAGCACGCTGATCAATGCGGCCAATCACGAGATCTACCGTGCGGGCGGCACCACGGTCGAACAGCGCCAGGTCTGGGACGACCGCAAGAACGCCTTCCTCGTCGAGATGGACGCGACCTTCGCCGCCTTGCGAGCGCTCGAACCGCTTGCGCCCGCCGAGGCGGACGCCGCGCCCTCTTCTGCGCCCACGGTCTGAGAAACACGGCACGCATCGCGCGTGCGGAAGCCAAGCTCGCTGGAAACAACGGCCGCTCCGAACGAAGCGCTCAGCACCCTCCCAACGACGAAGCGCGCGCCCGGCTGTGAGCCGGAGCGCGCGCTTTTGTCTGTCTTCAAGCCGGCCCGTGAGGCCGGCCGTGCTCAGCGGTAGTGGCCGCCGTGGCGATGCCCGTGACCCCGACCATGCCGATCGCCGTGGCCGCGGTAGTAGCCGGGCGCCGGACGGTAGTAGGCCGGGGGCGGTGCGTAGTACACGGGCGCCGGGCGGTAGTACACCGGCGGCGGCGGACGGTAATAGACCGGGGGCGGTGCGTAGTACACCGGCGGTGGTGCGTAGTACGTCGGGGCGGCAACGCCGAGGGCGACGCCCGGCAGATTGACACCGACGGACCAGCTCACGTCGCCGCGAGCGCTGGCGGCCGATGCGCCCAGCAACGCGGCCGCTGCGACGGCGCTGCCGGCAATCCATTTGAAGAAGGTCGAACGGGTGAGGCTCATGACGGGACTCCTGTAAAACTTTGGCGGACTCGTGATTGAGACCACCGGGTCGGGCGACCGACGCCCATGCATGCATTGAACGCGTCAGGTGTTAATCAGGTTCACGCTGGGCCGTGAAGTTCGTTGCCAAAGGTAACGCATACACCCCCGCCTCTAGAATGAACCAATGACTTCCCCAGCCGACAAAGACACCGCCAAAGCCGGCGCCGCACCCAGCAATTTCCTGCGCCACGTCATCGAAAACGACCTCGCGCAGAACACCTATTCCGGCCGCCAGTGGGGCGGCTCACCCGGCGACGCCCAGCACCATGCCAACGGCATGCCCGACCCGGCCAAGGTCCGCATGCGCTTCCCGCCCGAGCCCAACGGCTACCTGCACATCGGCCACGCCAAGAGCATCTGGCTGAACTTCGAGCTGGCCAAAGAATACGGCGGCGTGTGCCACCTGCGCTTCGACGACACCAATCCGGAGAAGGAAGAGCAGGAATACGTCGACAGCATCCGCGACGCCGTGAAGTGGCTGGGCTACAAAACCGACCTGGCCGACCGCCCGAATGCCCCCGGCACGCTGCAGCCGCACGAGTACTTCGCCAGCGACTACTTCGACTTCATGTACCGCGCCGCCGAGTACCTGATCGAGAACAACCTGGCCTACGTCGACGAGCAGACGCCCGAAGAGATGCGCGCCAACCGCGGCGACTTCGGCAAGCCCGGCACCGACAGCCCCTTCCGCACGCGCACGGTTCAGGAGAACCTCGCACGCTTTCGGGAGATGCGCGACGGCAAGCTCGACGACGGCGCCGCCATCCTGCGCGCCAAGATCGACATGGCCAGCCCCAACATCAACCTGCGCGACCCGGCGCTCTACCGCATCCGCCGGGCCACGCACCACAACACCGGCGACCAGTGGTGCATCTACCCGATGTACACCTTCGCGCACCCGATCGAAGACGCGCTGGAGCAGATCACGCACTCGCTCTGCACGCTGGAGTTTGAAGACCAGCGCCCCTTCTACGACTGGCTGCTCGACCGCTTGGCCGAAGGCGGCCTCATCGCCAGCCCGCACCCGCGCCAGTACGAGTTCGCGCGCCTGAACGTGACCCATGTGCTCACCAGCAAGCGCAAGCTGCGCCAGCTGGTCGAAGAAGGCCACGTCGACGGCTGGGACGACCCGCGCATGCCCACACTGGCCGGCCTGCGCCGCCGCGGCTACACGCCCGAGGCGCTCAAGCTCTTCTGCGAACGCAGCGGCACCACCAAGTCCGCCGGCGGCTGGACCGACTACGCCGCCCTCGAAGCCGCGCTGCGCGAGACCCTCGACCCCATCGCCCCCCGCGCCATGGCCGTGCTCGACCCGGTGAAGCTCGTCATCACGAACTGGGGAGAACTGATGGGCGGTGACGAGGTGCTTGACGACTGCACCGCGCCCACGAATCCCCACGCTCCCGAGGCCGGCCTGCGCCACTTCAAGATCGGCCGCGAAATCTGGATCGAGCGCACCGACTACGAAGACGTCCCGCCCAAAGGCTTCAACCGCCTGTTCCCGGCTTACACCAATGCCAGCGGCCAGGCCATCGCCGCCAGCAAGGTGCGCCTTAAGTACGGCCACACCATCGAATGCACTGGCGCCACGCGCGACGCCGACGGCAAGCTGCTCGAAGTGCAGGCCACGCTGGTGCCCGACACGAAGAGCGGCACGCCGGGCGCGGACGCGATCAAGGTGAAGGGGAACATCACCTGGGTGGCCGCAGCGGATGCGGTGGCGGCGGAGGTGCGGTTGTATGAGCGGCTGTTTGCCGAGGCGCAGCCGGGCAGCGGGGAGTTGCTGGACGAACTGAACAAGAACAGTCTGGTGAAGTGTTCGGCGTTTGTGGAGCCATCATTGGCAACCGCTGCGGGCTGTGCCAGCTTCCAGTTCGAGCGGCATGGCTACTTCGTGACAGATGCGAAGGCCGCCGACGCGGGCGAACACGTGTTCAACCGTGCAGCAGGGATGCGGGACAGTTGGAGCAAGTAGTCTGAGCGCCATGCACACGGGACCGACATGTCCAAATCAGGCGGAAACGCTCCTCGTCGCGTGAAAGCAAGTGCAGGCCTCGCCGGCAAAGGCCTGGCCGCGCTCGTTATCGGCGTCCTGCTCCTCACCGTCATCCCCAACATGATGCGCAGCCAGCTCGGCCCGACCATCGCCCAGGTGCTGCGGCCGGCGGGCTGGGTGGCGCTGATGCTGGGCGCGGTGCTGCTGGTGCTCAACTACTTCCTCCAGCGCGCGAACCCGGCGCCGGTCGTCGACGAGCCGGCGCGCGCCGTCATGCCGAGCACCGCGCCGCTGTCGAAGAAGCTGGCCGCGCGCAAGCCGTCCGCTGCGCCGGTGGCGCCGCCTGCGCCGATCGGCGTGAAGCAGCAGGCGAGCTGGAGCGCGGTCGTGCTCGCCGACATCGAATGGCGCCGCTTCGAGGCCGTGTGCGAAGCCTTCTATGCGCAGGCGGGGCTCACGACGCACAGCCAATCGCACGGGGCGGATGGCGGCGTGGACATCTGGCTGGCATCGAAGCACATGGATCAGCCGCGCGTCGTCCAGTGCAAGCACTGGCAGGGCAAGCCGGTGGGCGTGAAGGAGATGCGCGAATTCCTGGGCGTGATGACGGCGAACAAGCTGCGCAACGGCACCTTCGTGACGAGCTCGACCTTCACGGCCGATGCGCTGGCCTTCGCGGCCGACAACGGTATCCAGGCGCAGGACGGCGCGGCACTGCTCAAGCTGATCGGCCAGCGCGCGCCAGAACAGCAGGCCGCCCTGCTCGCCGTGGCCTACGAGGGCGAGTACTGGCGGCCGACCTGCGCCAGCTGCGGCACCAAGATGGTCGAGCGCAACTCGGGCAAGTTCGCGCGGCCGTTCTGGGGGTGCGCGAACTATCCCGGGTGCCGCGGGCGGGCGATTCCGAAGGCGCGCTCGAGCACCGTTTAGGCGACGCGCTCACGACCGCTATCCTCCCGCCACCACACCCCACCAGGAGCCCTCGCATGCAAGCCGTTTCCATCCACATCGTCGACGTCGCCAACGGCGTGGTCGCCACCGGCATGCGCATCGACATCGCGCGCCAGGACGGCGCCGCGGGCGCGCCCACGTGGACGCCGGTGGTCTCTGGCCAGGTGGGCCGCAACGGCGTGGTCGAGGGCATCGAGGGCCGCGAGCGGCTCTTCGACATCGGCGTGTACGAACTGCGCCTGCATGTCGGCGACTACTACCGCGCCCGCGGCACGGTGCTGCCCGAGCCAGCCTTCATGGATGTGCAGGTGTTCCGCTTCGGCATCGCCGACCTCTCGCAGCACTACCACCTGCCGGTCAAGCTCACGCCCTGGGGGCTGTCGTGCTTCCGCGGGGCGGCTTGAGCGGCGCCGCGAGCGGACTTCGCGCCGACCGCTGACAACGGTTGCGCGCGGCAGGCGGGAGAATCCCGCATCGCGTCCACTGCCCCTCCTGTATGAAGTTCTTCCTCCGTCTCTACGCCGTCGTCCACGCCCTGATGGCGCTGCTCTTCGCGGGGGCCGGCATTGCGCTGCTGGTGGTCGCGGCGCATAACGGGTGGATGGCCATCACCGGCCACGTCGATACGGCCGCGGGCGAAGCGATCATCGAGGCGATGGGCCTGCTGGCCGCAGCGGTGGTGGCACTGCAGATCTCGCAGACCATCGCCGAAGAAGAAGTCATCCGCGACGCCCACATCAGCGCGCCCACCCGCGTGCGGCGCTTTCTCTCGCGCTTCCTGGTGGTCATCGTGGTGGCCATCGCGGTCGAGGCGCTGGTCGCGACCTTCAAGTCGCGCGAGAAGCCCGAGCTGATGCTGTATGCCGCGGCCGTGTTCTGCGCCGTCGGCGTGATGCTAGCCGGCTGGGGCGTCTTCATTCACCTGAACCGCTCGGCGGAGGAACTGGAGCCGGAGGCGATGGAAGACGCGAAGCGCGAGGACAAAAAGCTCGATTAAGTGTTTGAGAAATAACACTTTTCCATGTAACTTCTAGATTTTCATTTCTTAACGGAAACCATGGAGTTTCAGGACATCGGTGACGACGCGCGTCGCCAGTACATCGACGCGCGCGCCACCTTCGAGGCGCTCGAAGCGGCCACGGGCCAGGTGGCCACGGTGCGCGGCGGCATGTACTGGAAGACGGTCAAAGGTGTCGACTACCTGGTCCGCACCAGCACGCGGAACGCTCAAAAAAGCCTCGGGCCGCGCAGTCCGGAGACCGAAGCGATCCATGCCGGTTTCTTCGCTCGAAAGAACGAGGCGCAGGCACGCGTCAAGGACCTCTCAGAAGCCCTCGCCCGCCATCAACGCATGAACCGAGCGCTCTTCGTGGGCCGTGTGCCCACCATCATCATCGACATCCTCGACATGCTGGCGCGCGCCGATATCGCCGAGCACTTCACCGTGGTCGGCACGCATGCCCTCTATGCCTACGAAGCCGCCGCGGGCGTGCGTGTGCAGAGCGCGGCCGTGGCGACGCGCGATGTGGACCTGCTGTGGGACACGCGCAAGCGCTTCAAGCTGGCCACGCAACTCAAGCGTCTCGACGCATCGATGCTGGCCTTGCTGCGCAAGGTGGACAAGAGCTTTTCGCTGATCGAGACGCAGCGCTACACCGCCGTCAACAGCCAGGGCTTCGAGGTCGACATCCTGCGGCGCGAAGTGCAGGAACAAGATCCGCATCCGGCACAGCTGAGCGACGAACCCGAAGACTTCTGGGTCGTGCAGGCACGCAATGCCGAGCAGTTGGTGAGCGCGCCGCGCTTCTCGGCCGTGACGGTGGGGGTTACGGGCCACATGGCGCGGATGAACACGGTGCATCCGCTGGCATTCGCGCGCTTCAAGCGATGGCTGGCCGAGCGCCCAGACCGCGATCCGCTGAAGGCACGGCGCGACACGCTGCAGGCCGAGACGGTGGAAGCTCTGGTTCAGGACTACCTCCCGCAACTGGCTACAAGGCCATGAGCACACCACAGACCCCGCGCCTCATCCGCTTCAACAAGCCCTACGGCGTGCTCAGCCAGTTCACCCCCGAAGGCCGCTGGCGCGGGCTGAAGGACTTCATCGACCTGCCCGGCGTGTACGTCGCCGGCCGGCTCGACGCCGACAGCGAAGGCCTGCTCTTGCTCACCGACGACGGCCAATTGCAGGCACGCATTGCCGACCCGCGCTTCAAGATGGAGAAGGTGTACTGGGTGCAGGTGGAAGGCGTGCCCGACGACACGGCGCTGGCCGCTCTGCGCGATGGTGTGACGCTCAACGACGGCCCGACACGCCCGGCGCGCGCGCAGCGCATCGACCCGCCGCACGGCCTGTGGGAGCGCGACCCGCCCATCCGCGTGCGGCAGGCCATCCCGACGACCTGGATCGAGCTGGCGATCAAGGAAGGCCGCAACCGGCAGGTGCGGCGCATGACGGCGGCCGTCGGGCACCCGACGCTGCGGCTGATCCGCGCGGCCATCGGGCCGTACACGCTGGAAGGGCTGGCACCGGGGACGTGGACCGCCTGAAGGCTTAGCGCTCGCCGAGGAAGGCGCCGTCGACCGGCTTCTTCAACCACCCTTGGATGTCGCCGCCGAGCTTGTACGCCACCGTGCCCACCATGCTGCAGGTGCTGCGCGGCAGGCCGAAATACAGGAACATCTGCCGCTGTGCCGTGAAGTGGACCGGCGCGGTGCCGGGCCGCTCCAGCGTGCCGCGCAGTTCGACGATCTTCGGCCCGCCATAGAGGCCGCCGGCATTGGCCAGCAGGTCGGTCACTTCAACCTTGAGCACCGGCGCGGACGCCGCGCCTGGCGTGGGTGCGGCGAGCAGGTACAGCAAAGGCTCTTCGAGCTGGTCTTCGACCGCCTGACGCAGCAGCGCGGGCACGTCGCAGTTGTCGTCGGACTTCGACAGGCGCAGTCCCTTGCTCGTGGTGCCGTAGGTCACGGGCGGCATGACCAGGCTGTTCTGCGCGGTGGCAGCGGGTGGTGGCGGCTCCGGCGATTCGACGCCGGGCTGGCGCGTGCCGCAGGCGGCCATGAGGCTGGCCGTGCCCAGCAGCGCGGCAAGGCGTGTCACCTTGGCCGTATTCATGCGATGCATCAAAAAAGTTCTCCCTGAGTTAGCCGCGTTCAGTGCGCGGCCCGCGATTGTGAAGCAGCCCCGTCGCTAGACTCGACCGATGCCTTCACCTTGCCCTTCTCTCACACCGATCACGCTCACCCGCCGTACGGCAATGCTCGGCACCCTCGGTGCGCTGACGCTGCAAGCGCGGCCCGCCGAGGCCGCATCCGCCGTCTGGCCGCAGGCCTCCGCCGTGCCCGGCGGCGTGGCGCGGCTGTCGCTCGGCCCCGGAGCAGTCCGCCCGACGGCGCACACCGAGGCCGGCGTGCCGCTGCTGGTGTTCGGCGACCCGATCGAATGGACGGCGCTGGTCGGCATTCCGCTGGCGGCGCCGGTCGGCACGGCGCGCATCGTGGTGCGCGGCGAGGCCGGCGGCGAAAGGTCCATCGCCTACGCCATCGGCCCCAAGCGCTACAGCGAGCAGCGCCTGAAGGTGGCACCGGGCACGGTCGACCTGTCGGCGGCCGACCAGGCGCGCTACGAGCGCGAGCGCGACCACCAGGCTGGCGTGATGGCGACCTTCACCGACGCGCTGCCCGCCGACCTGAAGATGGCGGTGCCGGTGCCTGGCCGGCGGTCCAGCTCCTTTGGCCTGCGCCGCGTGTTCAACGGCCAGTCGCGCAATCCGCACAGCGGCATGGACATCGCGGCCGGCACCGGCACGCCGATCCGTGCGCCGCTGCCGAGCCGCGTGATCGACACGGGCGACTACTTCTTCAACGGCGGCACGGTGTGGCTCGACCACGGCCGCGGCCTGCTGAGCATGTACTGCCACCTGAGCGCCATCGACGTGAAGGTCGGCGACGTGTTGCAGACCGGCGACCGCTTCTGCGCCGTGGGCGCCACCGGCCGCGTGACCGGGCCGCACCTGCACTGGGGCGTGATGCTCAACCGAACGATGGTGGACCCGGCGCTGTTCATCGACGCCTGAGCGTCGGCGGACCGATCGCGCACCGGCCCGGTGGCGTTCGCTATGGCTGGATCCGGCTGGCGAGCTTCACGGCTTCGGACAGCTCTTGCAGCTGGTCCGCGTGCTGGACGGCCAGACGCGCAAGCACCCTGCGGCCGGCGGCCAGCAGATGGACCTCGACCTGCCGCCGATCGACCTTGCTCGTCTTGCGGGTCACCAGACCGGCTTCCTCGCACCGTGTGATCAGTGCCACGGCGCCGTGCGGTTGCGCCTGAAGGCGCTCCGCAATCTCTCCCACCGTGGCCCAGTCACGGCCCGCGAAGCCCTGCGTATGCAGCATCAGCTGGTACTGCAGGACCGTGATGCCTTCGGCGCGCGCTGCGTCTTCGCTGAAGCGGAGAAAGCTTCTGAGCCTGTAGCGGAACTCCGAGAGCGCTTCGAAACGCTGCTTGTCGTGTGAGGAGTGGGACTGGGACATGTGGCACGGGTGGTTGCCGGGCGAATGTAGCAGCGCTGCAGGTTTGGTGGATCGGGTATTTACTCACGACATGACATAATAAAACTCATAACATGATATGTCTGACCTCCCCCTGACTTGCGGCTTGCGCGTGCCCCGCGCCATCGAAGCCGTTTTTTCCTGCGCCCTTCTGTCTCTGCACAACAGGGTGCTTTCAACCCAAGAAATGATGAAGATCCAAAGCCAGAAAGACTTCTTGTCCGGCGTCATGTTCACCGTGGTGGGCGCGGCCTTTGCCATCGGTGCGACGAACTACAACATCGGCACTGGCGCACGCATGGGCCCCGGCTACTTTCCGCTCCTGCTCGGAATCATGCTGGCCATCGGCGGCGGCATCGTGATGCTGACGGCACTCCGACGCGGCGCGGTCAAAGGCGGCGACCCGGTCGGGCGTATCGCCTGGAAACCCCTGGTACTGGTCATCAGCGCGAACGTGGTGTTCGGCCTGCTCCTGGGCGGCCTGCCGACGCTCGGGGTGCCAGCGATGGGCCTGATGGTCGCGATCTATGCGCTGGTCATCGTGGCGAGCATCGCCGGCCCGCGGTTCTCGCTGAAGACGGCGCTGATCCTCGCGACCCTGCTGGCGATCGGCAGCTACCTCACCTTCATCCTCGGCCTGAGCCTGCAGTTCCAGGTCTGGCCCACCTTCATTTCGGGCTGAGACACACACCATGGACCTGATCAACAACCTCTCGATCGGCTTCGAGGCAGCGTTCACGCTGCAGAACCTGATCTACGCTTTCGTCGGCTGCCTGTTGGGCACGCTGATCGGCGTGCTGCCGGGCATCGGCCCGGTCGCGACCATCGCGATGCTGCTGCCGGCGACCTACGCGTTGCCGCCGGTGGCTGCGCTCATCATGCTGGCCGGCATCTACTACGGCTCGCAGTACGGGGGTTCGACCACCGCCATCCTGGTGAATCTGCCTGGTGAGTCATCGTCGGTGGTGACCGTGATCGACGGGCACCAGATGGCCAAGCAGGGGCGCGGCGGACCGGCGCTGGCCGCGGCCGGCCTGGGCTCGTTCTTCGCGGGCTGCGTGGGGACGCTCATCCTGGCGGCGTTCGCGCCACCGCTGACCGAACTCGCCTTCAAGTTCGGCCCGGCCGAGTACTTCTCGCTCATGGTGCTGGGGCTCATCGGCGCGGTGGTGCTGGCTTCGGGCTCGCTGCTCAAGGCCATCTGCATGATCATGCTGGGCCTGCTGCTCGGCCTGGTGGGCACCGACGTGAACTCGGGCGTCGCGCGCTACAGCTTCGACATTCCGGAGCTCACCGACGGCATCAGCTTCATCGCGATCGCGATGGGCATCTTCGGCTACGGCGAGATCATCGCGAACCTCTCGCAACCCGAAGAAGACCGGCAGGTGTTCACGGCCAAGCTCCAGGGCCTGATGCCGACAAAGCAGGACTTCAAGCACATGGTGCCCGCCGTGCTGCGCGGTACCGCGCTGGGATGCTCGCTGGGCATCCTGCCCGGGGGCGGCTCGTTGCTCTCGGCCTTTGCCTCCTACACGCTGGAGAAGAAGCTCCGCCTCAGACCCGGCGAAGTCCCGTTCGGCCAGGGCAACATCCGCGGCGTGGCGGGCCCCGAGTCGGCCAACAACGCCGGTGCGCAGACGTCGTTCATCCCGCTGCTGACGCTCGGCATCCCCGGCAACCCCGTGATGGCGCTGATGGTGGGCGCCATGACGATCCACAACATCCAGCCGGGGCCGCAGGTCATGACCAGCAACCCGGAACTCTTCTGGGGCCTGATCGCTTCGATGTGGATCGGCAACCTGATGCTGATCGTGCTGAACCTGCCGCTCATCGGCATCTGGATCAAGCTGCTGTCGATCCCCTACCGCTGGCTGTTCCCGGCCATCGTGCTGTTCTGCGCGATCGGCGTGTACTCGACCAACAACAACACTTTCGACGTCTGGATGGTCGGCTTCTTCGGCATCGTGGGCTATGCCTTCATCAAGCTGGGCTGCGAGCCGGCACCGCTGCTGCTCGGGCTGATCCTCGGGCCGATGATGGAAGAGAACTTGCGACGTGCACTGTTGCTGTCACGCGGCGACTGGAGCGTCCTGGTGACGCGGCCGATCTCCGCCACGCTGCTCGTCGGGGCGGTCATCCTGCTGACGATCGTGCTGCTGCCTTCGGTGCGTTCGAAGCGCGAAGAGGCCTTCGTCGAAGAAGGATGACGACGCCGTCGGCCGACGCCCCGGCGGGCTCGGCCGACCTGCTTTCAGTGCGCCTGCGCCGCGCCCGGCCAGAGACGCACGGCGAGCGCACCGGCCGCCGAGGCCGCGGCCAGGCCGACCACCGCCATCCAGCCCCACTGCGCCAGCAGCAGCGCACCGAGGGCCGAGCCCAGCGCCATGCCCAGGAACATGCCGACGAAGAGCACGGCGTTGAGGCGGCTGCGGGCGGCCGGCTCGATGCTGTAGACGATGGTCTGGTGCGCGATCAGCGTGGCCTGGATGCCCAGGTCGAAGCCGATGGCACCGACCACCAGCAGCGCCAGTTGCGCATGCGGCTGCATCCACGGCGCGAGCGCCATCACCACGAAGGACGCCAACACCAGCGAGGCACCGAGACGGGTGACCAGTTCAGGACCGCGCTTGTCGGCGATGCGCCCGGCGATCGGTGCGGCCAGCGCACCGGCCGCACCGGCCAGGCCGAAGGCGCCGGCCGCCGCGGCGCCCAGATGGAAGGGCTCGCCATGCAACATGACGGCCAGGGTCGACCAGAAGGCGCTGAACCCGATCGACAGCAGGGCCTGCGCAAAGGTGGCGCGGCGCAGGGCGCCATGGTGCTTCCACAGCTTGACCAGCGAGCCCATCAACGCGCCATAGCTCAGATGGGTGGTCGGCCTGAAGCGCGGCAGGCCGCGCCAGGCGGCGGCGCCGATCAACGCGATGCTCAGTGCGGCTGCGATGAACATCGTGCGCCAGCCGAAGTGCTCCGCGACGAAGCCGCTGACCACCCGCGACAGCAGGATGCCCAGCAGCAGCCCGGTCATGACGGTGCCGACGATCTTGCCGCGGCTCGCCTCCGGCGCCAGCGTGGCGGCGGCCGGCACGATGTCCTGCGCCAGCGTGGCCGACAGGCCGATCACCAGGCTGGCGACCAGCAGCACCGCGATCGACGGCGCGGCACCGGCCAGCAGCAGCGCGACGCACAGCACCGCGGCCTTCATCAGGATGATGCGGCGGCGGTCGTAGCGGTCGCCCAGCGGCGCGAGCAGCAGGATGCCCAGCGCATAGCCGAGCTGCGTGAGCGTCGGCACGAAGCCGACGGCGCGGGCCGAGGCGCCGATGTCGGCGCCCAGCACGCCGAGCATCGGCTGCGCGTAGTAGAGCGCCGCCACCGCCAGGCCGGCGCCGGTGGCGAGCAGCAGGACGAGCGAGGCAGGCAGCACTGGCGCCGCAGCCGGAGCTGCAGCGGGTGTATGCGTAGCTTGAATGGGAGACATGCTGGTAAACCCTTGATTTCGAGAGATTGGGTGGGAGTGTGCGCAAGATGCCTCTGGTGCGGTAGGGGCCTGCAACGCAAAATGTTTATACGGCCCACGCATACGAGGACGCACATGCCCACACCCACCGTTTCCGCCCCTTCGTCACCGCCCGTCCCGCCCGGCATGGCCGTCGACCGCATCCAGCTGATGCAGACCTTCGTCCGGATCGTCGAGGCCGGCAGCCTGTCGGCCGCTGCGGCGCAACTGGGCGCCACCCAGCCCACGGTGAGCCGCCGCCTGCAGGCGCTCGAGCGTTCGCTGGGCACGCGCCTCTTGAGCCGCTCGACCCATGCCATGAAGCTCACCGAAGACGGCGAGCGCTGCTTTGCACGGGCCAAGGAACTGATCGCCGCCTGGGACAGCTTCGAGTCCGACCTGCGCGGTGCGGGTGCGGAGCCCGAAGGCACGCTGCGCGTGGTGGCGCCGCACGCCTTCGGCCAGAACGTGCTGGTCGGCCCGCTGGCCGATTACCTGCACCGCTACCCGCGCGTGTCGGTCGACTGGCTGCTGCACGACCGCGCACCCGACTTCATCGCCGACGCGGTGGACTGCGCGATCCACGTCGGCGACGTGACCGACCCTCAACTGGTCGCGATCAAGCTGGCCGAGGTGCCGCGCATCGTGGTGGCGGCCCCGTCGGTGCTCGGCGATGGGCACGCGCCATCGCATGCGAAGGAGCTGGCGGCGCTGCCCTGGCTGGCCCTGCGCAGTTTCTACCGGACCGACATCGCCCTGACCCATGTGCAGAGCGGCGAACGCCACAGTGTGCCGATCAGCCCGCGCCTGAGCACCGACAGCCTGTACGCGACCTGCAACGCCACGCTGCTGGGCCTGGGCGTGAGCGTGGTGTCGGCCTGGGCGGTGGCCGACGACCTGGCCGCCGGTCGGCTGGTGCACCTGACGCCGCAATGGCGCGCCGACCCGCTGCCGATGCACCTGGTGTACCCGTATGCGCGGCACTATCCGGCGAAGCTGCGGCGCTTCGTCGAGGCGATGCGCGAGTCGGTGCCCGGCGCCGTGACCATCGGGCTGCTGCAGGGCGGCTGAAGAGAAGAAGCGCGCGCGGCGGCAGTCTCCGCGCGCTTGCGATGGGCAGGCGGGCGCCTACTCAGGCGCCCCGGCAGATGCCGCTACCTGGCCGCAGGCGGCGTCGCCGCCTCGCGGTCCAGCATCATCTGCATCATCATTTCCATCATGTCCATGCGCTGCGCCATGTCCTTCTGCGTGGGTGGGCCACCGCAGGCCGAGGGCGTGCCGCTGCACTGCATCGGCATGCCTGCGCCGCTGCCGCGGCCCATCATCGGCCGGCCACCCCCCATCCGCCCCATCATCGCCATGCCGCCCTGCATGGCCTGCATGTGCTCCTTCCTCAGGGCCGCGCGCTCTGCGGGGGTGGTGGCGGCCATCATCTTTCGATGCATCTCCCGCATCGTCTCCATCTGTTGGTCGAAGGCGGCCGGCTCGACCTTCGACGCGGTCTCATCCGGATGATGCGCCTCGTGCGCATGGCCCCGCCCCGCGTTGGGGAAGGAGGAACAGCCGGCGAGCGCGACCACGGCGGACGCGGCCAGGATACCGATGAGCTTCATGGTTTTTCCTTTCGAGCACCCGGGACGGCACTCGCACGCACCACGATGCGCGCCGGAAGCGCCTCGGCCCTTGATGCGAATCAAGACTGCAGCACTGAAGGGAACGAAGATGCCCTTCGGCAGACCAACGCGGGCAGGCGCCGCCTGCAAGGCACGCCGCCCGCCGGCCCCGCGCTCAGCCGCGCGCGAAGAAGGCTTCGACCAGCCGGACCCAGTAGGTCGAGCCCACCGGCAGCAGCGCGTCGTTGAAGTCGTAGTTCGGGTTGTGCAGCTCGCACGGGCCCATGCCGTGGTAGGTCTCTTCGCGGTGGCCGCCGCCGCCGTTGCCGACGAACAGGTAGCAGCCCGGCACCTTCTGCAGATAGAACGAGAAGTCCTCGGCGCCGCCGTGCTGCGGCGTGTTGCCGTCGACCTTGTCGGCACCGAAGGTGTCCTTGGCGACCTGCATGGCGAAGTCGGTCTGCGCGTCCCAGTTGACGAGCGGCGGGTAGGCGCGGTGGAACTTCAGCTCGCCCGTGCCGCCGTGCGCCTGCGGCAGCATCTCGGCGATGCGGCGCATGTTGGCCTCGATGTCGTCCAGCACCTCGGTGCTGAAGGTGCGCACCGTGCCCTTGATCACGGCTTCGCCGGGCAGCACGTTGTAGGCATCGCCCGCGTGGATCTGCGTGACGCTCACCACCGCGACGTCGATCGGGTTCTTGTGGCGCGAGATCAGCGTCTGCAGCGCACCGACCATCTGCGCGGCGATGACGATGGTGTCGACCGACTTGTGCGGTTGCGCCGCGTGGCCACCGGTGCCGCGCACGATGATGTCGAAGCGGTTGCTCGACGCCATCGTCGGGCCCTTGCGGAAGGCGAAGTGGCCGGTCTCGAAGCCGGGCATGTTGTGGATGCCGTAGATCTCTTCGCAGGGAAAGCGGTCGAACAGGCCGTCGTCCATCATGGCCTTGGCGCCGGCGTTGCCGCCCTCTTCCGCGGGCTGGAAGATGAAGTTGACGGTGCCTTCGAAGTCGCGGTGCGTCGACAGGTAGTGCGCCGCGCCCAGCAGCATCGCCGTGTGGCCGTCGTGGCCGCAGCCGTGCATGCGGCCGGCGTTCTTCGAGGCATGCAGGAAGCGGTTGTGTTCGGGCATGGGCAGCGCATCCATGTCGGCACGCAGGCCG
Source organism: Variovorax restrictus (assembly GCF_051216715.1). Classification (NCBI taxonomy): domain Bacteria; kingdom Pseudomonadati; phylum Pseudomonadota; class Betaproteobacteria; order Burkholderiales; family Comamonadaceae; genus Variovorax; species Variovorax restrictus. The sequence continues at coordinate 1,694,795 of NZ_JBPJZH010000001.1, read as the reverse complement.
ATGGCGCGCTCGCCGGCGCCGCGCGTGCCATGCAGCACGCCGACGACACCGGTGGTGCCCAGGCCGCGGTGCACCTCGATGCCCCAGGCCGCAAGGCGCTCGGCCACCAGGTCGGAGGTGCGGGTTTCCTTGAACGCGAGTTCGGGGTGCGCATGGATGTCGCGGCGCAGCGCGGTGAATTCCGCGTGCTTGTCTTCGATGTCGGCAATGACGGTCATTTCAGGTGGTCCTTCACGTAGGTGGCGATGTCCTGGGAGACGCCTGCCAGCGCATCTTGCAAGGCATTGAAACCTGCACTGCGCTCGCGGGTGATTTCGTTCATGTAGAGGCCGCGGTGCACCTCGATCTGAATGCTGTGGCGGCGCTCGGCCGGCCGGCCCAGGCGGGCGATCAGCGCCACGCCCTTGAAGGGGTCGTTGATGGCCACGCTGAAGCCGCGCTTCCTGAGCGCCTCGGCGACCAGGGCGGTGAACTCGGGCGCGGCCGTGCTGCCGTCGCGGTCGCCCAAAACGAAGTCGGCCAGCGGATGGTCGCTCTGAATCTGCAGGCCCTCGTACGAATCGGCGGGCATCGAATGCAGGTTCAGGTGCCACACGGCGCCGAAGCGCGCATAGGCGGCCTCGATGTGGTCGCGCATGGCCGCGTGGTACGGCGCGTGGTAGGTGGCGATGCGGTTCTGCACTTCGGCCACGGGCAACTGGCGATCGTAGATGGCGCCGTTGCCGTTCTTCTTCGCGTCGCGCCAGATCAGGCCGATGCCCAGGCGCGTCTTCTCGCTGGGGCTCAGCGGCGTGGGCCACGGGCCGGCCAGCATGCCAGCGTCGATGTCCTCGACGTCGCGGTTCGGGTCGATGTAGGCGCGCGGGAACTCGGCCGCCAGCAACGTGGCACCGACGGAAGGCAATGCGTCCCACAGCACGTGCACGTCGGTGTCTTCGCCGGCGCGCAGCAGGTCGAAGGGCACGGCGTAGTTGAAGTCGTCGGGGTACTTCGTGCCGCTGTGCGGCGAATCGCAGATGAGCGGGATCGCGTCCGCTTCGGGCAGGCGCAGCGTGAAGGGTGGGAACGGCGTGGGGACGCTCGGAAGAACGGTGGAGGTCATGACGGCATGTCGTTGAGGTGGCACGCGCTGATGTGGCCGGTCTGCAGCGCGCGCAGCAAGGGCGCTTCGACCTTGCAGCGCGGCATCGCGTGCGGGCAGCGCGGATGGAAGGCGCAGCCCGGCGGCGGCGCCAGCGGGGATGGCAGTTCGCCCTTGATGGGCTGGTAGGCGCGGCGCGTGGTCTCGAGCGTCGGCAGCTCGGACAGCAGCGCCTGGGTGTACGGATGGTTCGGCACGCTGAAGATGGTCTCGGTCGGCGCCACCTCGACGATGCGACCGAGGTACATGATGACCACGCGGTCCGAAATGTGTCCCACCACGCCGAGGTTGTGGCTGATGAAGAGATAGGTCAGGTCGAACTCGCGGCGCAGCGCGAGGAACAGATTGAGCACCTGCGCCTGGATCGACACGTCGAGCGCGGCCACCGCCTCGTCGCAGACGATCAGCCGCGGCTTCAAAGCCAGCGCGCGCGCGATGCCGATGCGCTGCCGCTGCCCGCCCGAGAACTGGTGCGGGTAGCGCTGCGCATAGTCGGGGTCGAGGCCGACCTGGCGCATTAGCGCGCCGACATAGTCGGCCTTGTCCCTGGCCTTCACCAGGCCATGCACCACCGGCGCTTCGCCCACGATGTCCATCACCCGCATGCGCGGGTTGAGCGAGGCCATCGGGTTCTGAAAGATCATCTGCACGCCCAGGCCCCAGGCGCGGCGCTCGGTCGCGTCCATGTCGCCGATCGGCTTGCCGAGGTAACGCACGGTGCCTTCGGTGGGTGGGTTGATGCCGGCAATGACGCGGCCCAGCGTCGACTTGCCGCAGCCGGACTCGCCGACCACGCCGATCACTTCGCCGGGCCGGATCTCCAGGTCGACATCCGCCACCGCATGCACGACGGACGCGCGGTTGTCCGCACCCATCAGGTTCGCGATGCGCCCGGCCAGGTCGATGTTCTGGACGAAGCGCTTGGAGATGCCCTGGAGTTGCAGCAGCGGCGTGCCGGTGCCGACAGGGCTCAGCGGCGTGGGTTCGAGAAGGGTGTCCATGCGTGTTCAGGCCGTCTCGGGGGTCAGCATGTGCCAGCAGCGCACCGTCTTGCCGGCGGGTGCGGGCTCAGGTTGCGGGACCGCCAGGCAGGTGTCGGTCGCGTGGCTGCAGCGCGGGCGGAAGGCGCAGCCCTGCGGCAGGTGCAGCAGGGAAGGCGTCATGCCCGGGATCTGCCGCAGCAGCGTGCCGTGCGTGGCGCGCGTGGGAATCGAATCGATCAGCCCGCGCGTGTAGGGGTGTGACGGCGCGCGGATCACGTCGGCGGTCGCGCCGCTCTCGACGATGCGCCCGGCATACATCACGGCGATGCGGTCGGCCAGGCCCGACACCACCGCCAGGTCGTGCGTGATCCAGATCATCGCGGTGCCGGTCTCGCGACACAGCTTCTGCACTTCGTACAGGATCTGCGCCTGGATGGTCACGTCGAGCGCCGTGGTCGGTTCGTCCGCGATGATGAGCTTGGGGCCGTTGAGCAGCGCGATGGCGATCGCCACGCGCTGGCGCATGCCGCCCGAGAGCTGGTGCGGATAGGTCTGCAGCCGCTCTTCGGGCGACGGGATGCCCACCATCGCGAGAGCGTCGCGCGCCCGCGCCAGCGCGGCCTTGGGGCTGACCTTCTCGTGCGCATGGATCGCCTCGACCATCTGCGTGTCGACGCGCAGCACCGGGTTGAGCGTCATCATCGGGTCCTGGAAGATCATCGCGATCTCCTTGCCGCGCAGCTTCTGCAGCCGCGCTTCAGACGCACCCACCAATTCCTCGCCGAGATAGCGGATGGAACCGCCTGCGACGCGGCCCGGTGCATCGATCAGACCGATGACCGAGAAGCCGGTGATGCTCTTGCCCGAGCCCGACTCGCCGACCAGCCCGAGGATCTCGCCAGCGTGCACGCGCAGGTCGACCCCGTCGACCGCCTTGACCACGCCGCCGTGGGTGAAGAAATGCGTCTGCAGGCCCTGCACGTCGAGCACGGGCGTCGAAGGGTCGGGCTTCATTTGGCGTTGTGCGGGTTGAGGATGTCACGCAGGTGGTCGCCCACCAGGTTGATGCCGACGATCGACAGTGCCAACGCGATGCCCGGGAAGAACGAGATCCAGTAGTTGCCCGAGAGCAAAAACTCGAAGCCGTTGGCGATCAGCATGCCGAGCGACGGCTCGGTCACTGGCACGCCCACACCGAGAAACGACAGCGTCGATTCGAGCGCGATGGCATGCGCCAGGTCGATGGTCGCGATCACGATCAGCGGCGGCATGCAGTTGGGCAGCATGTGGCGCAGCAACACGCGCGGCCAGCCGAGCGACATGCACTGCGCGGCCTCGACGTATTCCTTGGCGCGCTCCACCAGTGCGGCACCGCGCGCGGCCCGCGCGAAGTAGGCCCACTGCACGATAACGAGCGCGATGATCACCTTGTCGACGCCCTTGCCCAGGATGGCCAGCAGGATCAGGGCGACGAGGATGGCCGGAAACGACAGCTGGATGTCGACGATGCGCATCAGCAGCGCATCGATCCAGCCACCGAAGTAGGCGGCGGCCAGGCCGACCACGCTGCCGATGGCGAGCGCCGCCGCCACCGAGATGCCGCCCACCATCAGGCTGGTGCGCAGGCCGTAGAAGATGGCCGAGAGCAGGTCGCGCGCCTGGCCGTCGGTGCCCAGCCAGTAGGTCATGGTGTCGGCCGCGTCCCGGCTGCCCGGCGGCAGCTTGGAATCGAAGATGTCGAGCTTGCCGATGTCGTAGGGGTTCTGCGGCGAGATCCATGGCGCGAACACCGCCACGAACACCGCCAGCGCTAGCAGCACCAGGCCGAACACCGCCAGCTTGTTGGCCATGAACTCGCGGCGGAAGCGCTGCCATGGCGTCTCGGGTGGCGGCAGCGCCACCACCGGGCCTTCGGCCACGATGGCAGGCACGGCAACGGGAAGGGTCGTGTCGTTCATGCCTTGGCTCCCTGCAGCCGCACGCGCGGGTCGAGCACCGAATAGAGGATGTCCACCGCGAGATTGAGCATCACGAGGAAGAACACGATGAGGATCAGGTACGCCACGACCACCGGGCGGTCGAGCGTGATGATGGAATCGAGCAGCAGCTTGCCCATGCCGGGCCACGCGAAGATGGTTTCGGTGACCACCGCGAAGGCGACCACCTGGCCGAACTCCAGCCCGCCGACCGTGACGATCGGAATCATGATGATCTTGAGCAGGTGCACCCGCAGGATGCGGCTCCAGCCCAGGCCCTTGGCGCGCGCGAACTTGATGTAGTCCGTCGGCAGCGCCTCGCGCGTGGCGGCCCGCGTGACGCGGATGATGAGCGCCCCCTTGGCCAGCGCGATGGTGATGGCGGGCAGCACCAGGCGCGACCAGCCGTCGAGCGTGAGCACGCTCAGGTCGAGCGGCCCGACCTGCACGGTGGCGCCGCGCCCGCTGGCCGGCAGCCAGCCCAGGTACACGGCGAACACCATGATCAGCATCAGGCCGACCCAGAAGTTCGGCAGCGAGAAGCCGAGGATCGAGCCGGTCATGATGCCGCGCGTGCTGATCGCGTTCGGACGCAAGCCGGCCCAGATGCCCAGCGGCACGCCAAGGAGCATCGACAGGCCCATCGACACGATGGCCAATTCGAGCGTGGCGGGCATGCGCTCCAGAATGAGCCCCATCGCCGACTGGCCGGTGAGAAAGCTCTTGCCGAAGTCCAGCTGCAGCGCATGCGACATGAAGATGCCGTACTGCTGCCACAGCGGCTTGTCGAGCCCGAAGTTGGCGCGGATCTCGTCGCGCTCGAGGTCGGTGGCCTCGGCGCTCGCCATCATCGACACCGGGTCGCCGACGACGTAGAGGCCGACGAAGACCAAACCCGACATGACGGCCATGACGAGCACCGCCTGCAGCAGGCGGCGGATGATGAAGGCCAGCACCCTGCTACTTCTTGGCGGGCACCGCGTACTGGACCATCGTCTGCTGGTCGGCACGGCCCTTGAAGCTCACGTCCTTCTTCATCGCCCACACCGAATGCTCGAAGTGGATCGGCAGCATCGCGAAGTCGGCCATGGCCAGCTCGCTCGCCTTGGCCAGCGTCTCGCCGCGCGCCGTGTCGTCCATCTGCGTGGCGGAGTCGGCGACCAGCTGATCCATCGCGGGGTTGGAGTAGCGGCTGCGGTTGGTGGTGCCCACGCCCTTGTCCTTGTTGGGCGTGACCAGCAGTGAGTTCAGCGTGTTCGACATCTCGCCGGTCGAGGTGCCCCAGCCTGCCAGGTACGCGCTGTAGGCGTAGCTGTCGCGGTTCTTGAAGAACACGGCCGGCGCGTTGGCGTCGATCGAGGTCTTCACGCCGATGCGCGTCCACATCGCGGCCAGCGTCTGCGCGACCTTGCTGTCGTTGATGTAGCGGCCGTTGGGCGTGCCCAGCACCAGCGTGAAGCCGTTCGGGTAGCCGGCCTCCTTGAGCAGCGCCTTGGCCCGTTCGGGATTCGGCTTGGCTGCGGTCGTGAGCTTCTTGCTCGCACCGGACATCGGATACGGCAACAGTTGCGCGGCCGGCGTCGCGACCCCACCCATGATGCGTGACACCAGCGCCTGGCGGTCGATGGCCAGCGACAGCGCCTCGCGCACGCGCTTGTCGAGCATCGGGTTCTTGCCGTTGGTGTCGGTGATGCCCGGCGTGGTCTCGCCGTTCTGGTCGAGCGCCACGTAGATGACGCGGTTCGAGGCCTTGGTCTCGACCGTGAGCTTGGGGTCCTTCTTCAGGCGCTCGAGGTCGTCGGTCGGCGGGTCTTCCACCAGGTCGACGTCGCCCGCCAGCAGCGCGGCCACGCGCGCGGCCGGGTTGCTGATGGGCCGGTAGATCACGCGGTCCCAGGCCGGTGCCTTGCCCCAGTAGTGCGGGTTGCGCTCGAAGATGATCTCGGAGCCACGCTTCCACGACACGAAGCGGTACGGGCCGGCGCCCACCAGCCCGGTGCCGGCGTTCAGCTCGGTCGTGGTCTTGCCTTCGGGGGCCGAGCCCGACGCCGCCTTGGCCGACATGATCGGCAGGCCGACCATGTTGATTGCCAGCAGCGGGTACGGCTCGGACGTGGTGATGCGCACCGTCAGCGGATCGACGGCCTCGACCTTCTGGACCTTCTGCAGGTACACCTTGAACGACGACGGGCTGTTCGGCACCTTGGGCACGCGATCGAAGGTGAAGACGACATCGGCCGAGGTCATGGGCGAACCGTCGGAGAACTTGACGTTCGGCCGCAGCTTGAAGGTCCACACGTTGCCCTCGGCCTTCCACGACTCGGCCAGGCAGGGCTCGATCTTGAGCTCGGCGTCGCCGCAGACCAGCGGGTCGAACAGCGTCTGCGACAGCTGGATGTTCGGCGTGAGCGCGTGGTACTGCGGGTCCATCGACGTGGGCTCGGTCTTCAGCGCGACGACCAGGTCGCGCGCGAACGCAGCACCGGAGAACGCGGCACCAGCCACGACGGCAGCGACCAGCAAGCGGCGCGCGTGCGGCCGAAAGGAAGTGGTTGAAGCAAGGCCTCGCATGGGGGTGTTTCTCCTGGGCAGGGTCATAAAAAAAGCGCCTCGGCGCGTTGCGGAGGAGCATGCAAGAAGCGCACCACTTCGCAGGGCCCGCTCGATCAGGATAGGCGCGGGCCCCGGCGCCATGCCCCCGTGATAACCCGCTCGACACGCGCGCGGGCGCAGCCCTTCAGAGCGGCCGTGTGAGGTAGACCGCCTCGCGCCCGACGATGGCGCGCTGCGCCGGCATGAAGATGGTGCAGTCGTCGCAGGGCGAGCGGATTTCCTCGTCGCCATTGGTCGCGATGAGCTCGCCCTCGGCGAAGGTTTCGAAGCCGATCAGCGGGCGCACGAAGTGGAAGCCGGCGTCCTTGACCATGTGCGTTTGCAGCAGCTCGAAGCGGCGTTGCGGGCCGGGCGCCGGTGCCGCCGGGTCCTGATCGATCAGGCCGAAGTGGGCGAGGAAGCGCAGCGTCACCGCGGTCGCCAGGTCGGCGGCCGACTGCTTGAAGTGCTGGCCGCACTCGACCACCATGGCCGCGCCCTTGCCGTCGGTCTCGCCGTGATGGCCGTACTGGATCAGCGGCGTGCCGGAGCCCAGGCCGTTGGGCATGACCAGGTGCACCGCCGGCAGGCCGACGGCCAGCGCGACCTCGGCATTGCGCTCATAGGCCGGGTAGACCCAGAAGGGCACCACGTCCTGGCTGGTGGAGTGGATGTCGAGGATGTAGTCGGCCGCATCGATCACCGGGCGCAACACGCGTGCGCGGCGCAGCTCGGGGCTGTCTTCGGTGCCGTCGAGCATCTCGGCCGACCAGATGCGGTTGAGGTTGTGCACGATCTGCCGGTTGTCGAAGGGCTTGTCGGCATCGAAGGCGTTGTAGGCCTCGATGTGCGAGAAGCTCACGGTCAGCGTGCCGATCTTCGGGCGCACGCCGGTGTCGAGCAGGTGCGTGGCCGCGACCATGCCGCAGATCTCGTTGCCGTGGGTCAGCGCGTTGATCAGCACGTGCGGGCCGGGCTTGCCGGACTCGAAGCGGTGGACGTAGTCGATGCCGACATTGCCCTCACGGTAGGCGCTGATGTCGCGCGGCAGGACTTCGAGGGCAGGAGGGGCTTGCGTCATGGAGAGGGGAAGTAAAGGTTTTTGGCGGACGAGCATTGGGGCGCCTTCGAAGTTTGCTACAAGTGCAGGCGTCGCATGACGAAGCGGCCATTTCTCCGACAGGCGCGGTCGGTCGGATCGATTCCAATCAATGCTTCACCATGAAGGAGGATCCAAGAATGAGCCAATTCGCCACCATCCAGGGCCATGTGAGCTATTCGCCGGGCGACGGCGTGCCGCTGGTCATCCCGGTCGGCACGGTTGTCGAAGTGGTGCTCGCACCCGACAGCGCGACGCTCAGCTGGGAAGCCGAGAAGGGCGTGGTCGGCCTCACCGCCATTCCGCGGATGCAGTACGACGAATACGTCGAAGCCGGGAAGATCGCCGAGAAGGCCTGATCGAGAAGGCCTGACTTCACGGCCCGACCGCCGGCGACGTCGTCAGCCACCGTGCTGGCAGGCGCCGAAACGATGGACATGGAACGGCTCCGCTGCGAGGCCCGGGCAGAAGCTGCCGACCAGCGGCTCCAGTTCGTCGAAAAGCCGGTGGTTGTCGTGGTTGAGCCGCTCCAGGCGCTCGACTGCGTTTTCCGCATCGCCCGCGAGCTTGTCCATGTCGACGTTGAGCAGCTGGTGGTCGACCACCACCATGCGGCCGCCGACCATCACCGAATGCACGGCGCCGCCGTCTTCCGAATGCACCAGCGAGTTGGTGATGTTGATGAGCGGGATCATCGTGATGTGCCGGCTGTCGAGGAAGACCACGTCGGCCTTGTAACCCGGCGCCAGCACGCCGATCTTGTCGCCGAAGCCCAGCGCCTTGGCGCTGCCGACGGTGGCCGCGTGCAGCACCTCGTCGGTGGTGATCCAGTTCTGCCAGTCGGGCCCCTGCACCTTCGACACCATCGACGCCAGCCGCATCGACTCGTACATGTTCTGGTTGTCGGAGCAGTTCGATCCGTCGGTGCCGATCCCCACGTTCACCCCGCTCTCGAGCATCTTGCGCATGCGCGCCAGGCCATTGCCCAGGCGCATGTTGCTGCCCGGGTTGTGCGCCACCGACGCGCCCTTGTCGCCCAGGAGCCGCATGTCGTCGTCGTCCAGCCACACGCCGTGCGCCACGGTGAAGTTCTCGTCGACGATGCCCATCTTCGCCATGTGCGCCGTCAGCGTGGTGCCGTAGGTGCGCATGCCCGCGATCGCCTGCACCTTCGATTCGGACACGTGCGAATGCATGGGCAGGCCGTGGTCGTGCGCCAGGTGGCGGCAGCCGATGAGGAAGTCGTCCGAGCAGTGGTGCGGAATGGTCGGCGCGATGGCCAGGCGCACGTAGTCGCTGTCGGGCGCGACCTGCCCTTGCCATTGCTTCACCACGTTGCCCATCGCCGCCAGGATGCCGGCGGTCGGCGCCGCACGCAGCCGCTCGACGTCCTTCTGCAACCGCGGCGGCAATGAGGCGAGCAGGCCCGGAATGGCCTCGAAGAAGCTGATGTCGGCCACCATCGGCGCGATCACCGCGCGCATGCCGACCTGGCGGTACGCGGCCGCGGCCGACTGCATGCCTTCGAGCGTCGGGATCGGCAGTTCCAGCGTGAGGTCGTAGCAGGCGGTGCAGCCCTTGAGCAGCATCTCCGACGCGCCGATCAGCGTCGTGAGGTGCTTGTCTTCGGCCGAGCGGTTGCCGCTGATCCACGGGCCGGCGGTCAGCAGCAGTTCGAGCGTCCAGCGGTCGCCGATGCCGCGCGCCAGGTTGCCGTGGCCGTGGGTGTGCGCGTTGACCAAGCCCGGATGCAGCAGCTTGCCTGTCGCGTCGATCACGCGTGCGCCTTCGGGCACCGGCATGCCGGGCGCGCCGATCTCGTGGATGGTGTCGCCTTGGATGAGGATGTCGGCGGGGCGCGGCATCGGCTGCCTGGGCTGCACGAGGCGGCCATTGCGGATCACGGTCCAGGTCGCTGCGTGGGAGTTGTCGTTCGACATGCGAGAAGTCCTTGAATGAGACGAGGCCGAGGCCTCAGTGCGCGTCGCGCACGTTGCCCGCGGCGCTCCATGGGAAGAGCCAGCGCTCGAGCATCACGACCAGTTGGAACAGCACGATGCCCATCAGCGACAGCATGATGACTGCGCCGAAGGCCAGCGGCACCTTGAAGAAGGCGGTCGACGTGACGATCAGGTAGCCGAGGCCGACGTCGGCGTTGACGAACTCCGCGACCACCGCGCCCACCACGCACAGCGTGATGGCGACCTTGAAGCCGCTGAAGATGAAGGGCACGGCGTATGGCAGGCGGATGCGCACCAGCTCCTGGCGCCAGCTCGCCTTGCAGGCGCGGCCCAGCTCGAGCAGCTCGGGCGGCACCGCCAGCAGGCCGGTCGAGATCGAGACCACCAGCGGGAAGAAGGCCACCAGAAAGGTCACGACCACGCGCGGCAGTTCGTTGGCGCCGAGGATCACCACCAGCAGCGGCGCCAGCGCCACCTTCGGGATCGATTGCGTCAGCACCAGCAGCGGGTAGATCGCATTGCCCACCGCCGGCGACGAGGTGATGGCCAGCGCCATCGGCAGGCTGACGGCCACCGACAGCGCGAAGCCGAGCAGCACCGTGCGCAGCGTGGCGACGCTGTGCATGCCCATGTTGCCCGCCACCTTCCACGATTCCTCGGCGATGACGCTGGGCGCGGGCAGCAGGAACTCGGGCACCTTGAAGGCGCGCACCAGCACTTCCCACATCACCACCAGCACGAGCACAGCAAGCGCGGGGATGGCCACTTCACGCTTCAGCGCCGACGGTCGGCGGCGTCTTGCTTCAGCCATGGTGCGGTGCTCCTGCGCGTCGGAAGATCTGTTCACGGATGCGTTCCGAGGCTTCCGTGAAGGCCGGCATGCCCGACATCGCGAAGGCCCGCGGGCGTGGCAACGTGATGTCGATCAGGTCGGCGATGCGCCCCGGTCGCGCCGACATCACCACCACCCGGTCGGCCAGCAGTACCGCCTCGGAGATCGAGTGCGTGACGAACACCACGGTCTTCGGGCGTGCGGCCCAGATGCGCAGCAGTTCGAGCGTCATCTCTTCGCGCGTGAGTGCGTCGAGGGCGCCGAAGGGCTCGTCCATCAGCAGCAGGTCCGGGTCGTTGAGCAGCGCACGGCAGATCGCCACGCGCTGTTGCATGCCGCCGGAGAGCTCGCGCGGCGAGCGCTTCTCGAACCCTTGCAGCCCCGCCACCTTGATGAGGTCGTGGGCGCTGGCGAGGTGCGCCGGCGTCACCGACTGCCCTGACACGCGCACGGGAAACAGGATGTTGTCGAGCACATTGGCCCACGGCAGCAGCGTCGCGGCCTGGAACACGATGCCGGTCCGCTCGCGTGGCTGGGTCAGCGGCTTGCCTGCCACCTGCACGTTGCCGGCCGAGGGCTTGATGAGCCCCGCCAGGATGCGCAGCAAGGTCGACTTGCCGCAGCCCGAAGGCCCGACCAGCGCGACGAATTCGTTGCGGCGGATGTCGAGCGACACGGCATCGAGCGCGATCATCCGTTCGCCATCGGAGGCGTCGAAGTAGCGCGACACCGTGTCGACGCGAACCATCGCGTCCATGGGCGCGCCCATCACTTCGCGGCCAGGAAGCGGGTGTCGATGGCCTGCGCGGGGTTCCACTTCGGGTCGAGTTCCTGCGCGTCGGCCACGACCTTCCAGGTCTCGTCCAGACGTTCGGTGGTGACCGCGCCGAAGCCGTTCTTCTGCTGGTAGTCGTTGAAGACGAATTCGAGCGTGGCCTTCAGGCTGTTGAGGCAGTCGTCGAGGTCGACCTCGGGGATGCGCTGCACGTGCATCTTGCAGGCCTCGACGGGGTTGTCGCGTGCCCACTCGAAGGACCGGCGGGCACCGCGCAGGAACTTCTTCACCGTCTCGGGCCGCTCCTGCAGCATCTTGTCGGAGGTGATGAGCGACGCGGTGTAGATCGCGAAGCCTGTCTTGACGAAAGGCAGCACCACGATCTCCTGGCCGGCCTTCTGCGCTGCCTTGTTCTGGTAGTAGTGGTGGATCGAATAGAAGGGGGCGGCGTCGATGTTCTTCGTGAACAGCTGCGTGCCCATGGCCCCGCCGTCCATGTTGACCCAGACGATCTTGCTGGCGTCGGTGCCCGAACGTGCCGCCACCTTGGGGAAGTACAGCTTGTGGCTGTTGCCCGGCGTGATGCCGATCTTCTTGCCTTCGAGCCCCTTGAAGCTGGCGATGCCCGAGCTCTTGAGCACGAACAGCGAATGCGGCGAGTAGGTGTAGACGGTGGCGATGGTCTTCACCGGCAGGTTGGCGCGGGCACGCGCGGTCAGCACCGCGCCCATGTCCGACACGCCGAAGTCGGCTGCGCCCGCGCCCACCTTGGCCGCCGTGTCACCGCTGCCGTAGCCGCGCGTGATGGTGATGTCGAGGCCTTCCTGCGCCCAGATGCCCTTGCTCCATGCGCCGTAGTAGGCGGCATGCTCGCCCGAAGCGACCCAATCGGTCTGGAAGCGGACCTTCTCCTGGGCCTGCGCGCCCAGGGAAATGAACAGTGCAGTGGCGAGAACGAGCGGTGTCTTCACGAGGAGTCCTTGCGATGTGCGCCGCCGCGCATTGCTGGCGAGAGCGGCAAAGTGCACCGTCGCGAAGCAGCGACGGCATCGACTTGCAAGGACGCAACGACTGCGCCAGAACGGACCCCACGGCTTGCCGATTTGTGTGGCGTCCTTAACCTGCGGTTAAGCCTTGTCGGCCGGCGCGCGCCTGCCTTTGCCGCCCCGGGCCTCCTTCTTGGCCCGACGTTCGGCATCGAGCAATTCCCCTTCGGCCAGCCAGGCCGCGAACTCCTCCGGCGTCTCGAGCGTGATGCGCCCGAGGCTGCCGTCGCGGAAGGCATGCATCACGATCTCCGCCGCCTTCTGCAGGTTGACCCGCCCCTTGCCCAGCAGCGCACCGCGCTTGCGGCCGATGGTTTCCAGCAGGTCCTCGTCGGTCATGCCCGCCACCGCGGCGGCATCGAGATCGAGCTTGAAGCGCGCGGCCAGCATCGCGGCGTAATGCTGCTTCACGTAGGCCAGCAATTCCAGCGCCACCTCTTCCTCGTCGAAGGCATTGCGGCCCACGGCGCCGCTGGCGGCCAGGTTGTAGCCGCTCTTCGCGACGATGATGCGCGGCCACAGCATGCCGGGCGTGTCCCACAGGTAGAAGTCGTCGGCCAGCGTGATGCGCTGCTCGAGCTTGGTGATGCCGGCCTCGTCGCCGGTCTTGGCCTTGCGCCCGCCGGCCAGCGTGTTGATCAGCGTCGACTTGCCCACGTTGGGGATGCCGCAGATCAGCACCCGCATCGGCTTGGCCATGCCGCCGCGGTTGGGCGCCAGCGCGTGGCAGGCCTCGACGAGTTGCCGGGCCGGCGTAGTCTGGCTGGCGTCCAGGCCGATGGCCCGCGTGTCGGGCAGCGCGTTGTAGTGCGCGAGCCAGGCCGGTGTGCGCGCGGGGTCGGCCAGGTCCTGCTTGTTGAGCACCTTCAGGCCTGGCTTGTGGCCGGTGAGCTCGGCCAGCATCGGGTTCGCGCTGGAGGCCGGCAGGCGGGCGTCGAGCAGTTCGATCACCACGTCGATGTCCTTGATGCGCTCGCCGATGGCCTTCTTGGTCAGGTGCATGTGACCGGGGAACCACTGGATCGCCATCGGTGTATCTCTTTCTCTCGTTCGTCCGGAAGGGACTGCATTGTGCGTGACGCTCGCGGCAGCCCCCAAAACGAGCAAAGGGGCCGCAGCCCCTTTCTTGGATGGCCAGGGCGACCTATTTGCGGATGCTCACCTCGACGCGGCGCGATTCGGCATTGCTGTCGCCGGTGCCGGTGATGTCGGCCGGCTTCTCCAGCACGATGCGCGCCGCGGCCACGCCGGCAGCCTCGAGGGCGGTGGCCACCGCCTGCGCGCGTTGTTGCGACATGGCGGCGTTGGCCGCCGCGCTGCCGGTCGGGTCGCTGTAGCCCGAGATCACCGCCTTGGCCTCGGCATGGCTGCGCAGGTGGTCGACCAGCGCCTTCGCCCGCTCGGCAAAGGCCGGCGAAATGTCGGCCTTGCCGCTATCGAAGTACACCTTGAGCGCCGGCTGGCCCTCGATCCACGATGCGAGGGCGCCCGCCCCGGACGGAATGGGATCGGCCGCCGGCGGCTGCGCAGCGCCGGAGATGGCCGGCACCACGGTCGACCCCGGTGCCATGGCATCCGGTGCCGGCTGGCGACACTGGGTCACGAAGAACAAGGCGGCCAGCAGCAGCAACAGCCAAGGAAGCCACTTCCAAAGACCGCCCCCGCGTACGGGCGCCGAACGGATCGCGCCGTGGGCCGCATGGGCGGCGCGGGTCGGGCCGGCCAGCGTCGCTTCGATCTCGGCCGCCGCCAGGGTGGGCCAGCCGTCGCGGACGGCCAACCGCCGCATGATCACTGGCGCAGCGAGCGCGATCACGGAGGCCACGGTCGCCGCATCGATACCCAGCCGTCCCGCGATGCGTGCCAGCAGGCCGTCCGGCCCGCCCAGCACCGCGTTCACCTGCGTCGCGTTGAGGATCGGCGCGGCGGCGCCGGCCGGCGGCTTCAGCCATGCCTGCACGACATCGCCGAAGCCGTTGTGCGTGAAGCGCTCGGCGAAGCCGTTCAACCCATCGGTCTGCGGGTCGGTCATGGCCACGAGCAGCATCCGCACGATGTCGCCGGCCTTGGACCCCAACGCGAAGCGCCCGGCGATATCCCGGATGAGTTCATCAAACATTGTTGTTCTCCCTGAGTGAAGCCGCGGCCAAAGCGCCGCTGGCGGCGCGGACCATAGCCGACGCCACCGCGCGGCGAGCCCGGGCATCGCGCAAAGAACCGCAAACGCGGGAATTGCGCACGCCGGGCGGCGCTCAGGTCATGTCGGTGCGGTGGATGCGCGGGTCGATCCGCGCCGTCGGCACCTGGTAGGCGCGGTCGTCGAACAGGTCGATGCCGCACATCAACGATTCCACCCAGTCGAAAAAGTCCGAGATGGCGGCACGGCCCTCGATCGGGGCGCCGTGCTGCGGCACCAGCATCGCGATGTCGAGCGTGCGTGCCATGCGTGCCCACAACCGCAGGATCTTGTTCGACACCATGTAGCGGCGGTGGAAGGCTTCCATCCGCGGGATGTGGGGCGCCAGTTCACGCACCGGTGTCCGGGCCTCGCGGCCGGTGGTCATCGACACGCCGAGGTCGCCGGTGAAGAGGATGCGGCTGACCGGATCGTAGAAATGGAAATTGCCCTCGGCGTGCAGGAAGTGCGCCGGCAGCAGCCACAACTCGCTGGCGCCCAGCGGCAGGCGGCCACCGAGGTCGGGCACCCCGATGATCCGCTCCTCGGTCTTGCCGACCTTGGTGAAGTGCGGCACGAAGCGCTCCCACACGCGCGAGATCACGAGCTGCGCGCGGGTCGAGGTCAGCCAGCGGTCGAGCGACGCGATGATGTCTGGGTCGGCATGCGAGGCGACGATGTACGACAGCTTGTGCGGGCTGAAGTGGCGCGTCATGCCCAGGTACAGCTCGTTGAAGGCGAGGTTGCCGCCCGGGTCGATGACCGCGCCGGTGCCGTGGTCGACGATGAGGAACTGGTTCGCCTGCACCGCCTGGCCATCCGCGCCGACCAGGTCGGTGAACATCAGGCAGGCATGCTGCGGGTCGCGGTAGAGCTCGATCGGCACGGACTGCCCTGGAAGGTCGAATGGACGGAGGCCCGACTGTAGAGAGACCGGCGGCCTCGGCGCTTGACGGTGATCAAGGGCACAGAAGCCCTTCGCCCCTCTGTCGACCTCGCCACCGACCCCAGGCCGCCCCTATGATGAATCCGGCGCACCCGCGCACCGTTCGCCCACTGTCCGGAGAAACCTGATGAAACCTGTATCCGCCCTGCTCGCCCAACGACGAAATGCCGGCCTCTGGCACACCAGCCCCGACGCCACGGTCTTCGATGCCTTGCATGTACTGGCCGAGCACGAGGTCGGTGCGCTGGTGGTGATGGAAGACGACCGGCTGGTGGGTGTGTTCTCCGAGCGCGACTACACCCGCAAGGTGGCCCTGCTGGGCAAGAACTCGAAGGCCATGCAGGTGGCCGAGATCATGACGGCGCACGTCATCACCGTCACACCGAACACCCCCACGCACGAGTGCATGACCCTCATGAGCCAGAAGCGCATCCGCCACTTGCCGGTGGTCGACGGCGGCAAGGTGGTCGGCATGCTGTCGATCCGCGACCTGATGGACGACATCATTGCCGATCATGAAAAGACGATCGAGCAGCTGACGACTTACATCCAGAGCTAGAGACGGACCCACCCCCGAAGCGCCTGCGGCGCCTCCCCCTCAAGGGGGCGATACCAGTGGCCCGGCAAAGCCGGTTCCACGGTATCCCTGGCGTGGCTCTCCCGCCTACTGCCTAGATCGATTGAGCGTTCTTCGCACGCTGGTAGGCGGCGTGCAGCCGCGCGAAGACGGGGCCGGGCGTGCCGGTGCCGATCGGCCGCCCGTCGAGCAACGTCACCGGCATGACCTCCTTGCTGGCCGAACTCAGCAGCAGCTCGTCGGCGCCACGCACCTCGGCTTCGGCGAGGGGGCGCAGGTCGTAGGGAATGCCTTCGGCCTCGCACAGTTCGCGGATCAGGTCGTAGCGGATGCCTTCGAGCACATGCTCGCTCTTGGGCGCCCCGAACAGCGCGCCGCCCTGCACCACCCACACGTTGGACGACGACGCCTCGGTCAGCAGGCCGTTCCGGAACAGGATGGTCTCGACCGCCCCGACGTCCGCCGAGATCTGGCGTGCCAGCACGTTGCCCAGCAGCGAGGTGCTCTTGATGTCCGCGCGCTCCCAGCGGAAGTCGCGCGCGCTGACGCAGGCCACCCCCTTGGCCAGCAACGCGGCCGAGGGCGGCTTCATCGCATTGGTCATCATGAAGACCGTGGGCACGACATCCTGCGGCATCACGTGGTCGCGCGGTGCTACACCGCGGGTGACCTGGATGTAGAGCATCTGGTCGTCGGCCGGGAAGTCGGCCACCAGGCGCCGCGCGCGTTCGAGCCAGCCGGCTTCGTCGAACGGATTGGCGATGCGCAGGCTCGCCAGACTTCGGTTCAAGCGTGCGAGGTGCTGCGAGAAGCGGAAGAACTTGCGCCCGTAGACGGGCACCACCTCGTAGATGCCGTCACCGAAGATGAAACCGCGGTCGAGCACGGAAATCTTGGCCTCGGCCAGCGGCGTGTAGTCGCCGTTGAGGTAGCAAAGGGAGTCGGGAAGAGCGGACATGCGGACGCCGAAAGAAATGAGGCCCCGATTCTCCCCCGCCCTGCCCCCCGCGATGACGGCTCGACCGCCACGCACCCCTTTTTGGCCCGACCGCCTACGCGTGCGGTCCGCGAGATGCGAAAGACTCGACGTCTCGATTCCCTCCGAAGAAAGTGTCTCGATCGATGTCCGTCGAAGCCCACGCATGGCAATTCTTCCGCGCCGGTGGCGTGGACCAGGTGCTGATCCGAAGCGGCGCCGACCTCGCGCACCTCGGCGAGCTCGACCAGAAACTGTGGGTCGCGCTGGCCTGCCCGACCCGCGGCACCGAGCTCGACGCGCGCACGCTCGACCTGATCGATACCGACCGCGACGGGCGCATTCGCCCCCCGGAGCTCATCGCGGCCTGCGCCTGGGCGTGTCGCCATCTCAACGACCCCGACCTGCTGCTCGAAGGCGGCGACAGCCTGCCGCTCGCGGCGATCACCTCGGGCGACGGCAGCGAGACCCCGCTGGTCGACGAGGCGCGCCGCATCCTGCAATTGCGCGGTAAGGAAGGCGTCGACACGCTGACCCTGGCCGACGTGACCGACCGCAGCGACCTCCTGGCCGCGATGCGCTTCAACGGCGACGGCGTGATCCCGCCGGAAAGCGCGGACGACGAGGCGGTGCGCAGCCTGATCCGGCAGATCATGCAGGCGCACGGCGCCACGAAGGACCGCGCCGGGCTCGAAGGCATTCAGCGCCGGCAGGCCGAAGCCTTCTTCGCCGAGGCGCACGCGCTGCACGACTGGCAGGCCGGCGCTGGCAGCGATGCGGCGGCCGATATCGCGACGTTGGCGGCGGCCCAGGCCGTGGGCGCCGTGCGGGAGAAGGTCGACGACTTCTTCGCGCGCTGTCGCGTGGCCGCGTACGACCCGCGGTCGATCGCGGCACTCAATCCCTCGAAAGAAACCTACGAAGCACTGGCGGCGCAGGGCAGCCTCGCACTCGGCGACGAGAGCATCGCGCAGTTGCCGCTTGCGCCGATCGCTGCAGGCCGCACGCTGCCGCTGCGGCTGGGCGTGAATCCAGCCTGGGCCGATGCGCTGGACGCGCTGCGCCGCGAAGCGGTCGCGCCGATGCTCGGGCGCACCGGGCACGCCACCGACGCGCTCACCGAAGACGACTGGCATGCCCTGCAGGCGCGCGTGGCCCCGTGCCGGCGCTGGCTCGCGGCCAAGCCGGTCACGAAGCTCGGCGCGCTGTCGGCCGCGCAGGTTCAGGAGGCGCTCGATCTGCAGGGCGCGGTGATGGCGCTGATCGACGAAGACGAGCGCGTGGAACCGCACAACGCGCGCATCGCCGACCTGGAGAAACTGCTGCGCTTCAAGCGCGACCTGCTGACGCTGGTGAACAACTTCGTGGCCTTCAAGGACTTCTACCGACGAGAGGGCGCGATCTTCCAGGCCGGTCGGCTCTACCTCGATGGGCGCAGCTGCGACCTCAGCGTGGCAGTGACCGACGCCGCCAAGCACGCGGCGCTGGCCGGTCTGGCCAAGGCCTACCTCGCCTACTGCCTGTGCACGCGCCAGGGAAAAACGATGACGGTGGTGTCGGCCTTCACCGCCGGCGACACCGACTTCCTCTTCGTCGGCCGCAACGGCGTCTTCTACGACCGCCAGGGCCAGGACTGGGACGCAACCATCACCAAGGTCATCGAGAACCCGACCAGCGTGGCCCAGGCCTTTCTCTCTCCCTACAAGAAATTCCTGCGGCTCATCGAGGAGCAGGTGGCCAAACGGGCCGCGGCCAGCGACAGCCTGGCGCAGGGTTCACTCGGCACACTGGCCAGTTCGATCACCAGCGCAGACAAGACGGCCATAGCAGGCGCGAAGCCCGCAGCGCCGCTCAAGCTGCCGGGCCGGGTCGACGTGGGCACGGTCGCGGCGATCGGCGTGGCACTCGGCAGCATCAGCGCCGTGCTGGTGGCGGTGTTCAGCAAGTTCGTCGACCTGGGCGTGTGGATCCCGATCGCGATCCTCGGCATCGTCATGGCCATCTCCGGGCCGAGCATGCTGATCGCCTGGCTGAAGCTGCGCCAACGCAGCCTCGGGACGATCCTCGATGCCAGCGGCTGGGCCATCAACGGCCGGATGCGGGTGAACGTGCGGCTGGGCGGCTCGCTGTCGCAGACCGCGCGGCTGCCGGCGCACGCGCACCGCGCGTTGCGCGATCCCTTCGCAGAGACGCACGGCACGGCCACGCTCATCGCTGGCCTGGTCTTCGTGGCGGCACTGGGGGTGCTGGCCTGGCGCATGGGCTGGATCGACGCGCAGTTACCGGCGGCCCTGCAGCGCACGCCGCCTGCGGTCTTGGCGCCGCCGGCCTAGCGTGCCGCGGCCTGGGTCGCTTTGGCGACCTCGACGGACCCCTGGGCGGCGCCACTTTGCGGCACCTGCTCGCCCTGGCGGTCAATGACCTCGGCCAGGCGCGCAGCGAGTTGCTCGGGCGCATCCGCACCCAGGCCCACGAACACGCCCTGCGTCAGGGTGACATGGGCGGCCTCGAACCCACCGGCACCGGCGCACAGGATGGTGCGATTCGGCGCATCCTGCGAAGCCAGCACCAGCATGGCGGGCACCACCGCCTCGGGCTTGAGCGCGTCGAGCACGGCCTGCGGCATCAGGTCTTCGGTCATGCGGGTGGCGGCCGTGGGCGCCAGGCAGTTGACGCGGATGTCGTGCTTGGCGCCTTCGAGGCTCAGCGTCTGCATCAGGCCGACCAGCGCCATCTTGGCCGCGCCGTAATTGCTCTGTCCGAAGTTGCCGTACAGGCCCGACGACGAGGTGGTCATCACGATGCGGCCGTACTTCTGCGCGGTCATGAACGGCCACACGGCCTTGCTGCAATGCACCGCGCCCATCAGATGCACGTCCATCACGAGCCGGAAGTCCGCCAGATCCATTTTGGCGAAGCTCTTGTCGCGCAGGATGCCCGCGTTGTTGACCAGCACGTCGACGCGGCCCCAGGTGTCGATGGCCTGCTGCACCATGGCTTGAACTGCCGCGACGTCGGTGACGGATGCGCCGTTGGCGATCGCTTCGCCGCCGGCCGCACGGATTTCGGCGACGACCGCTTCGGCGGCGCTCACCGAGCCGCCGGAGCCGTCACGCGCACCGCCCAGGTCGTTCACCACCACGCGGGCACCACGCGCCGCGAGGGCCAAGGCGTGCTGCCGGCCCAACCCGCCACCGGCGCCCGTGACGATCGCGACACGGCCCTTGAAATCGATCGGTGCATTCATCTCGTTGAAATTCTTGGTTGCGACGGCTGCGGTTGTACCGCAGCGGCCGTCCAACGCCGGGCACGCGCGAGACAGCGCGTGCGCCCACCGAGCCTATCGGTGCGCGTGCTCGAAGTATTCGAGCAGCTGGTCGATCTCGGCGGACTTGTCGAAGAAGGCATCGGCGCCCAGCGCCCGGGAGCGTTCACGCATGTCGACCGTGGCGTAGTTGCTCAGCACGACGACCTTCTGATGCGCGGCACGGTTGCGGCAGGCGTCGACCACACCGAAGCCATTGCCCTCCTGCAGGAACAGGTCGACGATGGCCATGTCCCACCCGTCCGGATGGCCGTCGAGCCACTGCACGGCTTCCCGTTGGCCGCTGGCGTGCGCCACGACCGTGGTGTCGGCCACGTCCTCGAGAAACCCGACGAGGTTCTCTCGAATCACAGGGTTGTCTTCGACCAGGTAGGTCTTGTAGGGTTTGGCGGGGCTGGTCACGGCAGCGATCTATCCGATGTGCTTGTTTGATCAGCATCATGGTCGCCATCTCGCGGCCCGCGGTGAGCCATGCCGGCCAATCCGGGTAGGCGGGCGCCTACCGGGTGCGTGCGCCGGTGCGTGCCCGGCCCGCTGCGCGCGCCTCCGCCGCGCTCAGACTTCGCTCAGACCGCGACCGCGCTGCGCGCTCGCGCGCCCAAGCCCAGACGGGCCGGCGACACGTACTGCTGGCGATAGATTTCGAAGGGCATGGTGTCAGCCGCCTCGATGGCCTTCTGCGCCTCGATCGACTCGGCGGTGGCCTGGACGAAGCGGGCCTGGTCCTCGGGCGCAAAGGGTTGCGTCAACAGCGCCTGCCGGGCCGCCTCGGAACGCGCGCGTGCGAAGTCCGTGAAGGAATGGCCATGGTCGGCCGCCATGGCCGCCAGCACGCGCGCCGACGGCAGGCTGTGCGCGTCGCGCAGGCCCGTCACCGCCGCGTCCAGCGACTGCATGTAGGCGCTGCCGCCATGCACCGCATCGAGCGACTGAGCGATCGGCCGGCACTGCGCGACCAAGTCTGCGCCCCACTCGGTCAGCGCGATCTCCTGGCCCCCGCGCAACAGCTGCAGGCCGGGCTCGCGGCCGCGCGCCGCCGTCAGGTGCTGGTTGTGGGCCAGCTCGGCGATCTCCTGCGGCGTGTCGTTCGGGCTGTCGCTGAGCAGGCAGTGCAGCAGGAAGACGTCGAGGAAACGGATGGTCTGCGCCGTGATGCCGATCGGCACGAAGGGGTCGAGGTCCATCAGGCGCACCTCGACGTACTCCACGCCGCGCTCGCGCAGCGCATGCAGCGGGCGCTCGCCAGGGTAGATCACGCGCTTGGGGCGGATGGTGCCGTAGAACTCGTTCTCGATCTGCAGCAGCGTGGTGCCCAGCTGGTTGTAGTCGCCGCCGGGGTTCTGGATGCCGATGCTCTCGTAGGCCGGCCAGGGCCGCGTCAGCGCGTCCTGCAGCGACGCGCCGTAGCCTTCGAGGCTGTTGTAGCTCACCTGCAGCGACGACTGTGCTTCGCTCTGGTAGCCCAGTCGGCCCATGCGCAGCGAGGTGCCGAAAGGCATGTGCATGCTGCCGTCGCCGATCGGGCGCAGCTCGTGCGGCCGGCCGGCCACGAAGCTCGAGCACAGCGCCGGCGACGCGCCGAACAGGTACAGCAACAGGAAGGCGTGCCGGCGGAAGTTGCGGATCAGCGCGAAGTACTGCTCGCTCGACACCTCGGGCAGCGACCAGTTGTAGTGGATGCCCGAAATGGTCTGCATGCGGCGGCCATAGCGGTGGCTCAGCCCCATGCGGTAGACGCTCTTGGCACGGCCCACATTCGAGCCGCCGTAGCGCGCGATCGGAATCGTCTCGTCGGTCGGCAGGCCGCAGGGCATGCTCGACACCCACATGCGTTCGTCGCCCAGTTCGTTGAGCACGCGGTAAGTGAACTGGTGCACCTGGGTCAGCTCGTCGAGCGCGGCTTCGACGCCGCCGTGCACGCCAGTGATGAGCTCCAACTGCGATTCGCTGAAATCGGTGGTGATGTGGGGATGCGTGAGCGCCGAGCCCAGCGCCGCCGGGTGCGGCGTCAGCGCGAGCTGCCCGTCAGGCCGCGCGCGCAGGCTTTCCTTCTCGATGCCCCGCCGCACGCCCCTCAAGCGTGCGGGCGAGAGCGCGGCGAGCCGCTCCTGCAATGTGCTCATGTTCTTGTCGGTTGTCCGTCTTGGTGGGGCTGGAAGGTAGCACTTTCGGCAGACGGCTGCTGGCGCGGGGAAACTGCCCGGCGTCTGGCGACGATCAGCCCAGCACGCGCTGCAAGAACGCACCCAGGTCGGCAATTTCCTCCAGACAGACCGAATGCGCCATCGGGTAGTCGTGCCATTCCACCGCATAGCCGAGCCGCTCCAGCGCGGCGCGCGTGTCGAGGGCGCGCGGCAGCACCACCACGCCGTCCTGCGTGCCGTGGGCCAGGAACACCGGCGTGGACTGATTCGCCGGATGGCGTTCGGCCTCGGTCGTGGCGGCCAATGGCAGGTAACCCGAGAGGCCGACGATGCCGGCCAGGCGCTCCGCGTGGCGCAGCCCCGTCATGAGGGCCATGGCGCAGCCCTGCGAAAAGCCGGCCAGCACGATGCGTTCGGCCGGGATGCCGCGCGCCTTTTCCTTGGCGATCAGGGCCTCGATCGCATCGCGCGAGCGGCGCAGGCCGGATTCGTCTTCTCGGCGCACCAGGTCGGGCGCGAAGATGTCGTACCAGGCGGGCATCGGGTAGCCGCCGTTGATGCTCACCGGCATCGACGGCGCACTGGGGAACACGAAGCGCACCGGGCCGACGTCGCCCAACTCCAGCTCCTTGGCAATGGGCACGAAGTCGTTGCCGTCGGCGCCCAGGCCGTGCATCACGATGACGCAGGCGGTGGGGTTGGGCGCGGTTTCGATCTCGAGGGTGGGCAGCAGGGACATGGCAGCGGGGATGAGTGGGGTGACGGGCGACAGACCGACACGATAGCGCACGGCAGGCGACTACCCTGTTCGCATGTCTCGAGGAACCGCATGAACCCCACCCCCATCGACCCATCTGAGGCCCCGCACGCTGCCGGCACGCCGACGCTAGGGCAGACGGCCACCCCTTTCGTCAAGCCCAAGTTCGACGCCTTGCTGATGGTCTGCAGCCGATGCGTCGAGCGCAGCAGTGGTCCGTCCAAGCGCAAGGCGAAGAAGCTGCCGGGCGACTTCAAGAAGGCGCTGGGCGCCGAGCGCCCGCGCTTTCGCATTGTTCAAACGTCCTGCCTCGGTCTGTGCCCGAAGAAAGCGACCGCCGTGGCCGCCGCGACGGGCGACGGCCCATTGCAACTGGCGGCCGTCGGTGGCACGGCGGACGTCCAGGCCGTGGCCGACCGCCTGCGCGGTCGTCGCTGAGCGCGCGACTGCGTCCTCGCGCGGCGCTCAGCGGCCCGCAGCCTGCCGGCACGCGCGCAGATTGCCATCGAAGCGGGGGGCGAGTTGCGCGTCGCACTCGCTGCCGTTGGGCATGAGGCGGCACAGGCCGACGATGACGAAATCGGACACGGCCTCGGTGCAGGCACGGTACGGTGCCAGCGCAGGGTTGGCGCGCGTCTTGAAGCCCCAGTCTTCCGAGAACATGATGGTGCGACCCATCGCCTCCTCGAAGTAGTCGCGGTCGCGCTCCTTCACGGCGTTTTCCATGCGCGGCAGTTCGCCGTCGAGGAAACGCACGGCGGCCGAAGGGAACTGCGCCACGTCCTGGGCGGCGGCAGTGCCGGCAGACAAGGTGACAAAGGCGGCCAGCGCCAGGAAACGAAGGACGGCGCGCGGGGTTGGCTGGGCGGAGGTCATGGGTTCGGATTCTCCTATGACGCGCGGGGGCCGCCTCTACACTCGCCGGATGCCATCCAAACCTTCACGCACGCTGCGCATGGCCGAACGCGGCATCCTCTGTCTGCTGATCGGCACCGCGGTGCTGGCAGGCCCGTACTTTCTGCAGTCGCCGCGCTGGCAGGACATGCTCGCGGGCGCCGCGACGGTCGGCTGGTTCGCCCTGGTGTTGGGCGCTGCACTGATCGTGGTCGACCTGGTGCAGCGCGCCAAGCGCAAGCGACCTTAGCCTGTTCCCAAGCTTTCTCAGCGCTTCCCGAGCGCCTTCTTCACCAGCTCCACCACGCCGAGCACGATCGCGCCGGCGACGATGCCAACGCCCGCGTTGACGAGCATCGACCCGACCGTGCCCAAGGCGCCCGCGCCGGTGGCCCAGGCTTCGACCGCATGGCCGAAGGCCGGCACGCCGTGCACCAGAATGCCGCCGCCCACCAGGAACATGGCGGCCGTGCCGGCCACCGACAGCGCCTTCATGAGCCAGGGCGCCGTCGCCAGGATGCCGCGGCCGAAGGCCTGCTGCGCGGCGCTGGCGCGGCGGGTGAGCCAGAGGCCCGCGTCGTCCAGCTTCACGATGCCAGCCACGAGCCCGTAGACGCCGATGGTCATGATGAGCGCGATGCCCGAGAGCACGGCGACCTGTGTGCCGAAGGGCTGCCCACCGACCGTGCCGAGCGTGATGACGATGATCTCGGCCGAGAGGATGAAGTCGGTGCGCACCGCGCCCTTGATCTTGGCCTTCTCGGCAGCGACGACATCGACCGCCGGGTCGGCCACGGCCTGCACGTGGTGCGCCACCTCGGCGTCGTGCTGTTCCTTGTGGAGGAATTTGTGGGCCAGCTTCTCGACCCCTTCGAAGCACAGGAAGGCGCCGCCGATCATCAGCAGCGGCGTGATCGCCCAAGGCAGAAAGCTGCCGATGAGCAAGGCCGCCGGCACCAGGATCAGCTTGTTGAGGAAGGAGCCCTTGCACACCGCCCAGACCACCGGCAGCTCGCGGTCGGCCTTGACGCCCGAAACCTGCTGGGCATTGAGCGCGAGGTCGTCGCCCAGCACGCCTGCGGTCTTCTTGGCCGCGACCTTGGTGAGGATCGACACGTCGTCGAGGACGGTCGCGATGTCGTCGAGCAGGAGGAAAAGGCTGGCGGCCATGGTGCGGGGCGTCGGAGTGATGAAGCCGCGCAGCTTAGCCGCTGGTCAAGCGTGGTTCATGAAAATCCCGTGGCCGTCCTACGCCGGCGCAAGCAGGTGCAGAACCGGAACGCTCAGGCCACGCTGCGCTTGAGGCGAATCTCCTCGATCTTCACGCTGCCGACGGCCGTCGTCTTGGCGGTCTTCATCTCGCGCTTGAAGCCGGCGAGTTCGTGGAAGCGCATGGCGCGCTCGTTGCGCAGCGGCACCCACACGGTGACGGTGGTGCAGCCCTCTTCCTCCAGGCCGTCGCGCGCGGCGTCCCACAGCGCCACGCCGGCGCCCTTGTCCCAGTGCTCCGGCTTGACGTAGATGGACCAGATCTCGCCGGTGGTCGAGGGGGTCTTGGGGTCGCGCGAGCGGTCGTAGCCGACGAAGCCGACGACCTCGCCGCCGAGCTCCGCCACCTGCACCTGCGGCTCGCTGAACTCGATGGCCTCGCGCCACTTGGCTTCACGGCTGGCCGGCGCCAGGGCGCGCAGTTCTTCTTCGGGCAGGATGTCCCGGTAGGCCGCCTGGACGGCGGCGGCATGGATTTCGGCGATGACTTTGGCGTCGCGCATCGTGGCGGGACGGACTTCGTAGTGGGACATGAATTCGGGAGTTCTTCGATGGAACCGCGTATTGTCGCCGCCCGCTAAACTCGCCGCCACATTCACCATTCATCGTCGGAGAGTCACCATGGCCAAAGGTCAGCAACGCGCCAACAAAGAGGTCAAGAAGCCCAAGAAGGACACCTCGCCTCCCAAGGCACCCGGAGCGGCCGTCGACGAGCCGATCCGCACCATGACCACGGCGGTGATCCCGCGCGGCAAGCTCAAGAACAAGTGACGGCCGACGCCGCGCCCCCCGCCCCTTCGGCACCGCCCTCGGCCGCCCAGCCGCGCAACCCGCTGCATGGGTTGACGCTGGAAGCCATCGTGCGCGCACTGGAGGCGGAATACGGCTGGGCAGGCCTGAACGAGCGCATTCCCCTGCGCTGCTTCGGGCAGGACCCGAGCGTGGGTTCGACCTTGAAATTCCTGCGCAAGACGCCCTGGGCGCGCGAGAAGGTCGAGAGCCTGTACCTCTTCATGCTGCGCGACCAGCGGCGCCAGTCGCAGGGCGCCGCCCCGCGCTGACCCGATGCGGGTGCGCGTCGACCCCCGCGGTTTCGAGTTCGACACCGCCCCCGGCCAGACCCTGCTGCGCGCCGCGGACGCGGCCGGCATCGAACTGCCGAGTTCCTGCCGCAACGGCACCTGCCGCACCTGCCTGTGCCGCCTGCGTGCGGGCGAAGTGAGCCACACCATCGAGTGGCCCGGCCTCAGCGCCGAGGAGAAAACCGAAGGCTGGATCCTTCCCTGCGTCGCCGAGCCGCTGACGGATGTCGTGCTCGACGTGCCGGCGGCCTTCTCGATCTTCGAGGATTAGGGCCTGTTCACCGGCCCTACGGCCCGGACCATCACTCGGCCCAGACCACCGTGCCCGTCCACGCCGTCACCAGCACCACGATGCCGAACACGATGCGGTAGTAGGCGAAAGGCACGAAGGTGTGCGTGCTGATGTACTTCAGCAGCCAGCGCACGCAGAGCCAGGCGCTCAGGAACGAGAACAGCAGACCGACCGCGAAGAGCGGGATGTCGGCCACCGACAGCAGCGCGCGCGCCTTGTAGAGGCTGTACACACCGGCACCGATCAGCGTCGGGATGGCGAGGAAGAAGGAGAAGTCGGTGGCGGCCTTGCGGCTCAGGCCGAGCAGCATGCCGCCGATGATGGTGGAGCCGCTGCGGCTGGTGCCGGGCACCATGGCGAAGCACTGCACCAGGCCGACCTTGAGCGCGTCCCACGGGGTCATGTCGTCGACGTTCTCGACGCGGATCGAGCCCGGCGGCCGCTTCTCGGCCCACAGGATGATGAAGCCGCCGATGATGAAGGTGGTGGCGACGACGACCGGCGTGAAAAGGCGCGCTTCGATCGCCTTGCCGAAAAGCAGGCCCAGCAGCACCGCCGGGAAGAAACCGATCAGCACGTTCAGCGCGAGGCGCCGCGCCTTGGCCTGGCGGGGCAGCGCAACGACGGTCGAATGGATCTTCTGCCAGTACACCAGGATCACCGCGAAGATGGCGCCGGTCTGGATCGCGATCTTGAAGACGGTCCCGCGTTCGCCCCCGAAGCCGCCCAGCAGCGACCCGGCGAGGATGAGGTGGCCGGTCGACGAGATCGGCAGAAATTCGGTCAGGCCCTCGACGATGCCCATGATCGCGGCCTTGGCCAACAAAACGATATCCACGCGTGCTCCTTGAAAGAGCCTGGATTATCGCGAGCGCGTGCGTCAGCTCCCGTTCAGACTGCGCGCGCTGGCAGGGCTAAGCGAGCCGGGCACGCAACGCGCGCACGGCACTGTCGACCGTCGTCAGCACCGTCAGCCCGGTCGCGGCCTCGCAGGCGGTGCGTGCGCGCGCCATGCTGAACTGCGCCAGCGCGATGCGCTCGCAGCCACGCGCCTTCAAAGCCAACGCCTGTTCGGCGATCAGCGCATCGTGCGTGGCGCCATCGCCGCGGTTCAACGCGTCGAGCGCACCTTCGGCGAGCGCGGTCTGCAGCACGATGCCTTCCGGAAATTCCGGCGGCATCGACACCAGCGTCGGCGCGAAGGTCGAGATCAGCCCCAGCGTGCCGCGGCCGGCCGCTGCCTCGGCGAGCATCGCCTCGTTGGGCTTCAACACCGGCATCGACGCATGCCGCCGCGCCACCGCTTCGATGCACGGCCCGAAGGCCGAGCAGGTGAAGAGGATGCCTTGTGCACCGGCATCGACGGCGTACTGCGCCAGCCGCTGAAAGCGCTCGTGCATCGCTGCGTCCAGGCCCTGACCGTTGCGGGCCAGGTCGGCCGACAGGCTGTCGTCGAGCAGGTTCATGCGCTGGGCTTGCGGCCAGTCGCGCACGAAGGCGGTGTTGATCGGGTCGACGGAATGGGCGAGTGCGTGGATCAGGGCGATGCGGGTCATGGCGAATGATGGATCAAAGGATGTCGGCCATCGACAGCGCGGGCGTCTGCGCGATGCGCGCGGCGATCTCGCGGCAGGCCGCCAGCAGCGGCGCGACGTAGGCCTGCTCGGGATGGTCTTTCTGACGGAACACCAGCGTGCTCACGCTGATCGCCGCCACCGGCACGCCCTCGATGCCGCGGATCACGGCGCCGAAGCAATGGATGCCCGGCTCGTTCTCTTCGTTGTCGACCGACCAGCCGCGCGCACGCGTCTGCGCGATCTGCGCTTGCAGCGCACCGATGTCGGCGGTCGTGTTGACGGTGTAGCGCGGCATCGGCAGGCTCTCGAGCAAAGCAGCGAGCGCCGTCTCGTCCAGCGCCGCCAGGTAGGCCTTGCCCACCGCCGTGGCATGCAGCGACACGCGGGTGCCGATGCGCGAGGCCATGCGCACGGCGCTCGGGCTCTCGAGCTTCTCGATGTAGACCATGCTGTCGCCGTTGGGCACGGCCAGGTGCACCGTTTCGCCGGTGAGGTCGCGCAGGCGCTTGAGTTCGTCGACGGCGGCCAGCCGCAGTTCCGAGCGGCCCCAGCTGCGGCTCGCCAGCTGAATGAGCCGCGGGCCGAGCGCCAGCGTGGCGCCGTGCGCGCCTTCCACCAGCAACCGCTCGGCGATGAGCGCGGCGACGATGCGGTGCACCGTCGGGCGCGGGTAGCCGCTCGCGCGCATCAGCGCGCCGATGTTCATCGGTGCCTCGGCATCGGCCACCAGTTGCAGCACATGCATGAACTTCGAAAACGATGCGGTGCCGGCGACCTGCGCAGCCGCGGCGGAGGGCCCGGGCGCTGCCATTCAGGCCACCAGGTAGCCGCCGTCGACCGGCAGGATCACGCCCGTCATGAACGACGCCGCCGGCGTGCACAGGAACATCGCGGCGCGCGCCACGTCGTCGGGCGTGCCCCAGCGGCCGAGCGGCGTGCGCGCGAGGATCGGGCCGGCGCGGGCCGGGTCGTCCTGCAGCGCCTTCGTCAGCGGCGTGGCGATCCAGCCCGGCGCCACCGCGTTGACGCGGATGCCGTCGGCCGCATAGGCGATGGCGAGCGACTTGGTGAGCTGCGCCACGCCGCCCTTGCTGGCCGCGTAGCCCGGCACCAGGCCGCCGCCGAAGAAGCTCAGCATCGAGGCGGTGTTGACGATGCAACCGCCGCTGGCCTTGAGCCGCTCGCGCGTCGCGCCGCACACACGCATCGTGCCCGTGAGGTTGACCGCCAGCACCTTCTCGAAGACGTCCAGGTCGTGCTCCGCGCCGCGCTGGATGATGCCTGCGCAGTTGAAGACGATGTCGAGCCGGTCGATGGGTGCGAGCGCCGCGTCGATGCTCTCGGCCGAGGTCACGTCGGCCTGCTTCACCTCGACGGCCGCGTCGAGCGTGCCGTCGCCGCCGCCCAGGCCGATGGCCGTGACCTGCGCGCCCAGCGCGGCCAGGTGGTTGGCGATGACGGCGCCGATGCCCTGCGTCGCGCCCGACACGAGCGCACGCTTGCCCTTGAAAAGATCTGGCTGGTAGGTCATGGGTCTTGTGGCGTCAATAGCTCGCACGACCACCGGACAGGTCGAACACCGAGCCGGTGTTGAAAGTGCAGGAGCCCGAGCACAGCCAGGCCACCATCTCGGCCACCTCGGCGGTCTCGCCGAGTCGCTTCATCGGGCTCTTGTCGATCATGTTCTGCACATGCGCGATGGACATCTGCGCGAGGATGGGCGTGCGCACGGCCGCCGGCGCGATGGCGTTGACCAGGATGCCGGTGGTCGCGAGTTCCTTGCCGAGCGACTTGGTCAGCGCCAGCACGCCGGCCTTGGCCGCGCTGTAGGCCGATGCGTTGGGCGTGCCTTCCTTGCCCGCGAGCGACGCGATGTTGACGATGCGGCCGCTGCCCGCGGCGCGCAGGTGCGGCACCACGGCGCGGCAGACGTTGAAGGTGCCGACGAGGTTGACGTCGACGATGCGCCGCCAGATCGCGGGGTCGTACTGGTCGAGCGGCGTCGTCGGCCCGGCGAAGCCGGCGCTGTTCACCACGAAGTCGATGCGGCCGTAACGCGCCACCACTTCCTGCGCGGCCAGCTCGACGGCGGCGAGGTCGGTCACGTCGACCTGCCACGCATCGTCGCTCGCAGCCTGCTCGGCCGCGTCCCAGATCGCGACGCGGGCGCCGCTCTCGTGCAGCTGGCGGGCCACCTCGGCACCGATGCCGCTGGCCCCGCCGGTGACGATCGCGACGCTGCCCGTGAAGTCGTAGCGCGCCGTCGCGTAACCCGAGGCGCTCATCGGATGAACTGCTTCGTGTAGTCCGCGCCCAGGCCCACCGCCTCGAAGTGCTTGCGGCACATGTCGATCTTGGTGAACACGTCTTCGTAGCCCATGCCCTTGCCGTACGGGTCGGTGTAGTACATGACACCGTTGACCTGGAAGTACGTGATCATTTCCTCGACGTCTTCAGGCACGTAGAGCGTGTGCGTCTCGCCCGGCGGCTCGAAGACGTAGCTGCCCTCGGTCGCTTCCCAGTCGTGCTCGAGGTAGCGCCAGCGGCCCTTCAACACGAAGCCGTGCACCGCCTGCGGGTGGCGGTGGCGACTCAGCACACCCGACTTGCGCACGCGCAGCAGGTTCATCCAGTAGCCCTGGCTGGCGTTGAGGCAGAGCGGCCGGAACCACACGTTCTCGGCCTGTGGCACCCACAGGCGCTCGTCGGTCGGGATGGCGTGCTGCACCACGATTTCCGGCAGCGCGTCCGGCGGGTTCGGGTACTGGTACGGGGTCTTCGGATCAGGATCGTTGGCGTCGATGGGCATTTGACTTGTCCATAATGTGGATGACTATCTACATTATGGACAGCGGTGTGCGACAGCGCGCTCGGGCCAATCCCTAGTTCGGCACCTGCCAGCCGCCGCCCAGGCCCTGGATCAATCCCACCGCTGCGATCTGCCGGTTGACCAGCAGCTGCAGCACCGTGCGACGCGCGCTCAGCGCCGAGGCTTGCGCGGTAACCACTTCGGTGTAGCTCACTTGGCCCGCACGGTAACGGTTGAGGATCTGCTGCTCGGTGCGGTCCGCCGCGGCCGAGGCCTCGCGGCGCAAGGCCTCCTGCGCGGCCAGGCTGGCGGTGGCGGTGAGCTGGTCTTCGACACCCTGGAAGGCCGTCAGCACCGTCTGCCGATAGCTGGCCACCCGGGCGTCGTACGAAGCCTTGGCTGCATCCACCTGCGCGCCGATGGCGCCCGCGTCGAACAGCACCTGGGCCGCAGAAAGGCCGAGCGACCACAGCGTGTTCGAGGCACTGAACAGGTCCGACACGCGGCTGGACGAGCGCCCGAGCGAGGCGCTCAGGCTGAAGCTCGGGTAATACGCCGAGCGCGCGATGCCGATCTGCGCGTTGGCCTGGGCCACCGCGCGCTCGGCCGACGCGATGTCGGGCCGGCGCTGCAGCAGCGTCGACGGCACACCCAGCGGCACTGCGGGCACCACGGGCGTCCACGCCGTCTCGACCGGCAGTTGGAAGTCGGCCGGTGCGACGCCGATGAGCACGGCGATGGCGTGCTCGTAGGTGTCGCGCGTGCGCTGCAGCGCGACGCGGTCGGCGCGCGTGTTGACCAGCTGCGTCTGCGCCTGCAGCACGTCGCTTTGTGCGGCGATGCCGGCTTCGTAGCGGTTGCGCGTGATGGCGTAAGCGCGCTCGTAGCCTTC
Source organism: Variovorax restrictus (assembly GCF_051216715.1). NCBI lineage: Bacteria > Pseudomonadati > Pseudomonadota > Betaproteobacteria > Burkholderiales > Comamonadaceae > Variovorax > Variovorax restrictus. The sequence continues at coordinate 1,662,674 of NZ_JBPJZH010000001.1, read as the reverse complement.
GAGCGTCTCGGCCAGCAGCGCGAGTTCCGCATCGGCCTCGCGCAGCGAGAAGTAGTTCGACGCAAGCGCGCCCTGCGCCGACAGGCGCGCTGCGGCCAGATCGGCCTCGCTCGCCTGGGCCTGGGCCTGCGCACTGCCGACGTTCTCGCGCAGCCGGCCCCACAGGTCGGGCGCCCAGTCGGCACCCAGCGTCGCACTGGCGCTGCCGCGCGCATCGCCGGCGCCCCGCGTTCCGCTGCGCGCCGCACTGCCCGACAACGACACCGTCGGGAACAGCGACGCCCGCGCCTCGCGCACCAGCGCCTGGGCCTGCGCGTAGTTCGCCACGGCGATGGCGATGTTCTGGTTGGACACTTGCACGCGTTCGGCCAGCGCGTCGAGCCCCGCGTCGCCGAAGAGCTGCCACCACGGACCCCGCTCGAAGGCATCGGCCGGGGCGGCCGGCAGCCAGCCTTCAGCAGCGGGCGCCTCCTTCCAGGCGCTGGGCGACACCATTGCCGGTCGCTCATAGGTCGGCCCGACCGCGCAGGCGGTGAGCGAGGCGGCAGCGGCCAGCGCCATCAACGTAGGCAGGAAGGACGATCGGGAACGCATGGCTGGTCTTCTTCTCTCGGGTTCAGGCGGCAGCGACGCCGCCTTCGGCGTCGTCGCTGCGCGCGAGATGTTTCTCGTTGGGCGCGCGGCGGCGCAGCTTGTCCATCAGCACATAGACCACCGGCGTCGTCAGCAGCGTGAGCAACTGGCTCGCGATCAGCCCGCCGACGATGGCCACGCCCAGCGGCTGGCGCAACTCCGCACCCTGGCCGAAGCCGATGGCCAGCGGCAGTGCGCCGAGGATGGCCGCCAGCGTGGTCATCAGGATCGGGCGGAAGCGCAGCATGCAGGCCTCGCGCACGGCGTCGGTGGCCGACAGCCCGCGCGAGCGCTCGGCCTCCAGCGCGAAGTCGATGATCATGATGGCGTTCTTCTTCACGATGCCGATCAAGAGGAAGAGCCCGATCAACGCAATGATCGACAGCTCCATGCGGAACAGCAGCAGCGCCAGCACCGCGCCCACGCCGGCCGAAGGCAGCGTGGTCAGCACCGTGATCGGATGGATCAGGCTTTCATACAGGATGCCCAGCACGATGTAGATCACGACGATGGCCGCGATGATCAGCAGCATCTGCTGCGCGTTGGACTGCTCCGCCGCCCGTGCCGTGCCAGAGAAGCTGCCGCGCACGTTGACCGGCATCGCGATGTCGTTCTCGGCCTGCTTCACCAGACGCTGGCCCTCGGCGAGCGTCACGCCGTCGGCCAGGCTGAACGACACGGTGCTCGCGAGCTCGGTGTCTTCATGGCTGATGGAGCTGGGCACCGCACGCTCGCTCAGCTTGGCGAAGGCCGCGAGCGGCACCATGTTGGTCGTGGTCGAGGCCAGGGCCTGGCCGGCCGACGAGTTGCGCGCACCGGGGTTGGCCGAGGTGGTGGTGGACGTGCCGGTGGCCGCGTCGGTGGTGTTCTGCACCGAGCTCACCGTGGTGGCGCCGCTCGCGGTGGTGGCGGTGTTGAGCGTCGAGGGCACGTACAGGTCCTTCAGCACGACCGGTGCGGGCTGGAAGCGCGGCGCCCACTCCATGATCACCGAGTACTGGTTCAGGTCGTTGTAGATCGTGGCCACCGAACGCTGGCCATAGGCGTTGTAGAGCGCGTTGTCGACCGCGCTCGAGGTCACGCCCAGGCGCGTCGCCGCGTCGCGGTCGACCTCGACGAAGGTCTCGACGCCGTTGTCCGACGATTCGCCGTCGACGTCGGTGAGCTGCGGCAGCTCCTTGAGCCGTTCGGCCAGTTTGTTCGACCAGATGCGCAGGTCGCTCAGGCTGTCGCTCTTGAGCGTGTACTGGTAGGTCGAATTGCTCTGCCGTCCGCCCATGCGCAGGTCCTGCACCGGGCCGAGGAACACGCGCAGCCCGGTCAGCTGATTGAGCTGGGGGCGCAGGCGGTCGATCACCACCTGGGTCTTCACCTGGCGCTCGGCCAGCGGCTTGAGGTTGACGAACATGAAGCCGCCCCCCGCGCGCGAGCCGCCCGCGAAGCCCACCACCGTGTCGACCGCCGGGTCGGCATGGATGATGTCCACCGCCTGCTTCAGCTTGGCGGTGAGCGCCACCGACGAAATGCTCTGGTCGGCCCGCAGGCCGGCGTTGAGCTGCCCGTTGTCCTGCTGCGGAAAGTAGCCCTTGGGCACGGCCATGAAGAGATACACGTTGAGCGCGATGACGGCCAGCAGCACCGCCATCACCACGAGCTTGGCCGACAACGCCCAGTCGAGGCTGTGGCCGTACACGCGCAGGCTCCACTGCCACAGGCGTTCGGTCCAGCGCATGAAGGGCCCGCTGATGCGGCCTGGCGGCTTGCGCGCGTAGTAACTCTCGGCGCGCAGCAGCATCGCGCACATCATCGGCGTGGTGGTGAGCGAGATCACCAGCGAGATCAGCACCGCCGCCGACAGCGTGACCGCGAATTCGCGGAACAGCCGCCCCACCTGGCCGCCCATGAACAGCAGCGGGATGAACACCGCCACCAGCGACAGACTGATCGACAGCACCGTGAAACCGACCTCGCGCGCACCGCGCAGCGCGGCCGACACGCGGTCCATGCCGTTCTCGATGTGGCGCTGCGTGTTTTCCAGCACCACGATGGCGTCGTCGACCACGAAGCCGGTGGCGACGGTCAGCGCCATCAGGCTCAGGTTGTTGAGCGAGAAGCCCAGCAGGTGCATCACGCCGAAGGTGCCGAGCAGCGACACCACGGTCGCCACCGCCGGGATGATGGTGGCGCGCGCTCGGCGCAAGAACACACCGACCACCAGCACCACGAGCACCACCGAGATCACCAGCGTCAGCTCGACCTCGTGCAGCGACGAGCGGATGGAGTTGGTGCGGTCGGACGCGACCTGCACCTCGATGTCGGTCGGCAGTTGCGCGCGCAGTTCGGGGATGAGCTGGCGCACCCCGTCGACCGTCTCGATGATGTTCGCGCCCGGCTGCTGCGTGACCAGCACGATCACCGCCGGCTGGCCGTTGAACAGGCCCACAGTGCGCGTGTTCTCCACGCTGTCGATGACCTCGGCCACGTCGCGCAGGCGCACGGCGGCATTGTTGCGCCAGGCGATCACCAGGTCGCGGTAGTCCGCTGCGCGCAGGCCGGGCGCCGGCGTGTAGACCTGCAGCCGCCGGCCCTCGCCCTCGATCGTGCCCTTGGGGCGGTTGGCGTTGTTGGCCTGAATGGCGGCGCGTACGTCTTCGGTGCTGATGCCCAGGCGGTTGAGTGAAAACGGCTCCAGCTCGACGCGCACCGCCGGCAGCGAGCCACCACCGATCTCCACGTCGCCCACGCCCTCGACCTGCGACAGGCGCTGGCTCACGATGTTCGACACCGCGTCGTAGATCTGGCCCGGTGTCCGCGTCTTCGAGGTCAGCGTCAGGATCATGATCGGCGCGGCCGTCGGATTCGCCTTGCGGTAGGTCGGGTTGCTGCGCAGCGTGGACGGCAAATCGGCGCGCGCCGCGTTGATGGCAGCCTGCACCTCGCGGGCCGCTGCGTCGATGTTGCGGCTCAGGTCGAACTGCAGCGTGACCCGCGTCGACCCGTTGGAGCTGTTCGACGTGAGTTCGTTGACGCCCGGTATCACGCCAAGCCGCCGCTCCAGCGGCGTCGCCACGCTCGAGGCCATGGTGCTGGGGCTCGCGCCCGGCAGGCTGGCCGACACCGAGATGGTCGGGAAGTCGACCTGCGGCAACGGCGACACCGGCAGCACGAAGAAGGCCATGATGCCGGCCAGCGCGATGCCGATCGTCAGCAGCACGGTCGCGATCGGGCGCTCGACGAAGAGCTTCGACAGGTTCATGGCGCGGGCGTCGCCACCTCGGGCTCATCGCCTTCGCGCCGGCGCGAGAAGCGGCGCCCCACGCGGTCGAAGGCCAGGTAGATCACCGGCGTGGTGAACAGCGTGAGCATCTGGCTGAGCACCAGCCCGCCGAAGATCGCCAGGCCCAGCGGCCGGCGCAGCTCGGCGCCTTCGCCCCAGCCCAGCATCAGCGGCACGGCGGCGAAGAGCGCGGCCAGCGTGGTCATCAGGATCGGGCGGAAGCGCAGCAGCGCGGCCTGGTGGATCGCCTCCTGCGGCGACTTGCCCTGCCGCCGCTCGGCGTCGATCGCGAAGTCGATCATCATGATCGCGTTCTTCTTGACGATGCCGATCAGCAGGATGATGCCGATGATGCCGATCACGCCCAGGTCGTTGCCGGTGACCATCAGCGCCAGCAGCGCGCCGACGCCGGCCGACGGCAGCGTCGACAGGATCGTGAGCGGGTGCACGTAGCTCTCGTACAGCACGCCCAGCACGATGTACACGCAGATCACCGCCGCCAGGATGAGCCACAGCTGGTTCGACAGCGACTTCTCGTAGGCGCCCGCGGCGCCGAGGAAGTTCATCGTGATGCTCGACGGCAGGCCGATCTCCAGCGCCGCAGCGCGGATGGCTGACACCGACTTGCCCAGCGCCACGCCGGGGGCGGTGTCGAAGCCGACGGTGGCGGCCGGGTACTGCGCCACGCGCGTGACCTGCAGTGGCGCGAGCTGCTCGCGCACCGTCGCGAACGACGACAGCGGCGTGGCCGTGCCGGCGCCCGTGCGCATCTGCAGCGTGCCCAGGCCCTGGATCGACGAGAGCCCTTCACGCTGCGCCTCGAGGATCACGCGGTACTGGTTGGTTTCGGTGAAGATGGTCGAGACGATGCGCTGGCCGAAGGCGCTGTACAAGGCATCGTCGACCGAGCTGGCCGTGACCGACAGGCGCGAGGCCGTGCTGCGGTCGATGTCGACGTACGCCGCCAGACCCTGTGCGCCGGCATCGGTCGTCGCGTTGCGCACCAGCGGTTCTTTCGCGAGCCGATCGACCAGCTTCTTCGCCCAGCCGTTGACCGCGGCCGTGTCGACGCCTTCGAGCGACACGCGGAACTCGGTGGGGCCGGTCTCGGCGTCGATGGTGAGGTCCTGCGTGGGCTGCAGGTAGAGCCGGGCACCGGCCACGTCGCGGCTGACGCGCTCGCTCAGCCGCGTCATGATGGTCTGCTGGTCGCCGCGGTCTTCGCGCAGGTTGACCAGCACGCTGCCCGTGTTGAGCGTGGTGTTGTTCGCCGCGTCGACGCCCACCACCGAACTCACGCTGCGCACGTCGGGGTCGCGCAAGATGGCGTTGGCCGCCGCCTGCTGGATCTCGGCCATGCGCAGGTACGACACGTCCTGCGACGCTTCGACGCGGCCCTTGAGCTGGCCGGTGTCCTGCGTCGGGAAGAGACCCTTGGGGATGGCGATGTAGAGCAGCACCGTCAGCACCATCGTGGCCAGGGCCACGACCATGGTCAGTGGCTGATGGCGCAGCACCCATTGCAGCCACACGTCGTAGCGCGCGATCACGCGGTCGAAGAAGCGCTGCACCGCGTGGCCGAAGCGACCGCTCTGCTCCGCCTCGGGCTTGAGCCAGCGCGCCGCCATCATCGGCACCAGCGTGAGCGAGACCACCGCGGAGATCAGGATGGTGATCGACAAGGTGACCGCGAATTCGCGGAACAGCCGGCCCACCACGTCGCTCATGAAGAGCAGCGGGATCAGCACCGCGATGAGCGAGACGGTCAGCGAGATGATGGTGAAGCCGATCTGCGTCGCGCCCTTGAGCGCGGCGGCGAAGGGCTTCTCGCCTTCTTCCAGGTAGCGTGCGATGTTCTCGATCATCACGATCGCGTCGTCGACGACGAATCCGGTCGCGATGGTCAGCGCCATCAGGCTCAGGTTGTTGAGCGAATAGCCCAGCAGGTACATCAGGCCGCAGCTGCCGATGAGCGAGATCGGCACGGCGATGCTGGCGATGATGGTGGCACGGACGTTGTGCAGGAAGAAGAAGATCACCAGCACGACCAGCACCACGGCCAGGATGAGCTCGAGCTGCACGTGGTGCACCGACGCGCGGATGCCGGTGGTGCGGTCGGACAGGATCTCCACGCGCACGGCGCCGGGCAGCGAGGCCTGCAGTTCGGGCAGCTGCTTGCGGATGGCGTCGACCGTGGCGATCACATTGGCGCCCGGCTGGCGTTGCACGTTGAGGATGACGGCAGGCCGTAGCGTGCCTTCCGCCCCAGCCTCTTCACCCTTCAGCGCCGCCCAAGCGCCGAGCTGCGTGTTCTCGGCACCGTCGACCACGCGGGCCACGTCGGTCATGCGCACCGGCGCGCCGTTCTTCCAGGCGACGATCAGGTTCTTGTAGTCGGCCGCGGTGACCAGCTGGTCGTTCGCATTGATGGTGTACGAGCGCTTCGGGCCGTCGAAGCTGCCCTTGGCGCTGTTGGCATTGGCCGCGGTGATGGCGCTGCGCAGCGTGTCCAGGCCGATGCCGACCGACGCCAGGGCATTGGTGTTGGCCTGGATGCGCACGGCCGGCCGCTGTCCGCCCGAAAGCGTGACCAGCCCGACCCCGGTGACCTGGCTCATCTTCTGGGCGAGCCGGGTGTTGACCAGGTTCTGCACCTCGGTCAGCGGCATCGTCTCGGAGCTGACGGCCAGCGTGAGGATGGGTGAATCGGCCGGGTTGACCTTGGCGTACACGGGCGGCGCCGGCAGATCGGCCGGCAGCAGCGAACTGCCCGCGTTGATGGCCGCCTGCACCTGCTGCTCGGCGACATCGAGCGTTTCGCTCAGGTCGAATTGCAGCGTGACGAGCGACACGCCGGCAGCGCTGGTCGAACTCATGCGGGCGAGTCCTGACATCTGGCCGAACTGCCGCTCCAGCGGCGCGGTGACGGTGCGGCTCATCACCTCGGGGCTGGCACCGGGATAGAGGGTCTGGACCTGGATGGTCGGGTAGTCGACCTGCGGCAGTGCCGCCAGCGGCAGGAAGCGCAGGCCGACCAGGCCGGCCAGCACGATGGCGAGCATCAGCAGCCCGGTGGCGACCGGGCGCTCGATGAAGGGACGGGACGGGCTCACGCGTGGCGCCTCCGGTCAGGGGGGCGGCCCGCCGCCTTCGCGGCGGCGGCGCTCGCCCTGCGGGCCGGAGCCGGCGCGACGCGGGCCCGATGCTCCGGCGCGTGGGCCAGCGGCCGGGCGCTCGCCCTGCAGTTGCACGCGCGAGCCTTCGCTCAGCCGGTCGCCACCCTCGGTCACGACCAGCTCGCCGGCCTTCAGTCCTTCGGTGATGGCCACCACATCGACCGTTGACTCACCACGCTTCACCGTGCGCATCTGCACCGTACGGTCTTCGCCGATCACGTAGACATAGGGGCCCTTCGGGCCGGTTCGCACCGCCGTCACCGGCACCACGATCGAATCGAGCGTGCGCAGCGTGAGCCGCACATTGACGAACTGGTTAGGAAAGAGCGTTGCAGCGACATTCTCGAAACGCGCCTTGGCCCGGACCGTGCCGGTGGTGGTGTCGACCACGTTGTCCAGCGTGGAGAAGGTGCCGAGGTCGAGCGTGGTGCTGCGGGTGCGGTCGAAGGCGGCCACCGCCAGCGGCTTGCCCTGCGCGAGCTGCTGCTGAATTTCCGGAACGCGGTCCTGCGGCACCGAGAACTGCACGTCGATGGGGTTCATCTGCGTGATGACGGCGATGCCGGTGGTCGAATTGGCCGTCACCGTGTTGCCCTGATCGACGCCGCGCAGCCCGATGCGGCCGGTGATGGGCGCCGTGATGCGGGTGAACTCGACGTTCACGCGGGCCGCGGCTTCCGAGGCTTTGTCGGTGATGACGGTGCCTTCGAGCTGCTTGACGAGAGCGGCCTGGGTGTCGACATCCTGACGGGCGATCGAGTCCTGGCCCAGCAGCGTGCGGTAGCGCGACAGCGTGACGCGCGCCGCCTCGAGCTGCGCCTCGTCGCGCACCCGCGTGCCTTGCGCCTGCATCAACGCCTGCTCATACGGGCGCGCGTCGATGCGTGCGAGCAGTTGCCCCTTCTTCACCGTCTGCCCTTCGGTGAACAGCACGTCGGTCAGCACGCCACCGACCTGCGCCTTGAGGGTGATGGTCGCCAGCGGCGTCACCGTGCCGAGGGCGTCCAGCGTGATCGGCAACTCGGCCTGGCGCGCGGCGGCGTGGCCCACTGTGACCATGCCAGCGCCGAAGGCACCAGGACCGCCCGGTCCGCCGAAGCCACCGGCCCCCGCGGCCGGGGGTCGCTTGATCAGATACCAACTGCCTCCTGCCAGGAGCGCGACGACCAGCAGTGCGATCAGGGTCCCGATCCAGCGGCGCCGACGCGAGGGGGGCGGCGCCGGTGTGCGCGGAGATTCGGCAGGGGTCGGGGCGGCAGGGGTGGGGTGGTCCATGGGATCGAGAGGCGGCTCAGGTCAGCCGCGAGTAGAGCCCGGCATCGTAGCTGGCAACCCGCTTGCACCGTAAACGCGGCGTAAAGCGCAAAAGGAAGGCAAGGCAACGACCAAGCCTCGTTCGGCCGAGGGGCCCGCAAAACGAAAAGCCCCTGTCGCAGAAACTGCGACAGGGGCTTGCCTATCTCTGAAAAAACTGGCGGAGTGGACGGGACTCGAACCCGCGACCCCCGGCGTGACAGGCCGGTATTCTAACCAACTGAACTACCACTCCTGGTAGACAACGTTCGCTTCTTGCGAAGCCAAGTGTTGACCACTTGTTGCCGGCTTCACTTGCGTGAAACTGGCGACCCTACGGGGATTCGAACCCCGGTAGCCACCGTGAAAGGGTGGTGTCCTAGGCCTCTAGACGATAGGGTCAAAACCTTGGAACCGCGCTGCGATCAGCGCTTGTTTCTTCTACTCGACAAACCAATGGTGGAGGTAAACGGGATCGAACCGATGACCTCTTGCATGCCATGCAAGCGCTCTCCCAGCTGAGCTATACCCCCTTGGGTGTCGAGCCTCAGATTATAGACTGAAAAAATCAGCCCTTCAAACGCTCGATCACTTTTTCTTTAGAAAAGATCGCGAGCACCGCATCGAGCGACGGCGTCTGCGGTGTGCCCATCACCAGAACGCGCACCGGCATTGCCAGGGCGGGCATCTTCATGGCGTGTGCGGCGAGCACTTCCTTGATCGCTGCAGCGATCGACGGCTTGTCCCACACGGCGATGGCGGCGAGCTTGTCGGCCAGCGTGTCCAAGGCCGGGCGCACGGCATCGGTCACATGCTGTGCACGGTCCGCGTCACTCGGCATCACGTCGGCGTAGAAGGCGGCAGCCCAGTCGGCCAGCGCCACCGTGGTTTCGCAGCGATCCTTGAAAAGCGCGCAGATGGCGGTCAAGCGTGCATCGGCTCTGATGCCGCGCTTGTGCAGTTGCGCTGCGACCAGGGGCGCGAGTTCATCGTCGGCCTTGGCCTTGATGTACTGACCGTTGACCCACGCGAGCTTGGCCGCATCCCATTGCGCCGGGCTCTTCGACAGGTGCGAGCCGTCGAACCAGCCAACCATCTGCTCGCGCGTGAAGAGTTCGTCGTCGCCATGGCTCCAGCCCAGGCGCGCCAGGTAGTTCAGCATCGCCTCGGGCAGGTAGCCGTTCTCTTCATAGGCCGTGACGCTCACCGCGCCGCGGCGTTTCGACAGCTTCTGGCCGTCGTCGCCCAGGATCACCGGCAGGTGGCCGAAGGCCGGCAGCGGTGCGCCCAGTGCGCGGAAGATGTTGATCTGCCACGGCGTGTTGTTGATGTGCTCGTCGCCACGGAAAACGTGCGTGATCGCCATGTCCCAATCGTCGACCACCACCGCGAAGTTGTAGGTCGGCACACCGTCCGGCCGCACGATGATCAGGTCGTCGATCTCGCGGTTGTTGATGGTGATGTCGCCCTTCACCAGATCGTTCCAGGTCACATCTCCCTCGACCGGGTTGCAGAAACGCACCACCGGCGGCACGCCCTCGGGCACGGGTGGCAGCACCTTGCCGGGTTCCGGGCGCCAGCGGCGGTCGTACAGCGTCTTCTCGCCGCGGGCACGCTGTGCCTCTCGCGTCGCCTCGAGCTCTTCGGGCGTGCAGTAGCAGTGGTACGCCGTGCCGGCCTCGAGCATCTGCGCAACCACGGCTTGGTAGCGGTCGAGCCGCTGCATCTGGTAGATCGGGCCTTCGTCGTAGTCCAGGCCGAGCCACTTCATCGACGCGAGGATCTGGTCAACCGCGTCCTGCGTGGAGCGCGCGACGTCGGTGTCTTCGATGCGCAGCACGAACTGGCCGCCATGGTGCTTCGCATAGGCCCACGAATAGAGCGCCGTGCGGGCGGTGCCCAGGTGCAGGAAGCCGGTGGGCGATGGCGCGATGCGCGTTCTTACGTGTTGAGTCATTGGGGGAGCGAGTCCAGACCGCGCAGCAGGTCGGTCTTGATATCTTCGAGATGGTCCAGGCCGACGGCGAGGCGGATCAGGCTCTGGCCGATGCCGGCTGCTTGCCGCTGTGCTTCGGTCAGGCGCCCGTGCGACGTGGTGCCCGGGTGCGTGATGATGGTCTTGGTGTCGCCCAGGTTGGTCGCGATGCTCACGACGCGGGTGCTGTCGATCACATGAAAAGCGTTCTTGCGCGCCGTGGCCGGGTCGTCGCCGCGCACGTCGAAGGACACCACCGCCCCGCCCTGCCCCGACTGCTGGCGCATCGCCAGTTCATGCTGCGGATGCGACGCGAGCCCCGGGTAATGCACGCGCGACACCATCGGGTGGCCTTCGAGCCACTGCGCCACGGCCAGCGCGTTGGCCGACTGCGCCTGCATGCGGATGCCCAGCGTTTCCATGCCCTTGAGCACGACCCAGGCATTGAACGGTGCGAGCACCATGCCGGCGGTGCGCACGACGGTGCCGAACACGTCGACGATCAGGCGCGACGGACCGCAGATGGCGCCGGCCATCACGCGGCCCTGCCCGTCGAGGTACTTGGTGCCCGAATGAATCACGAGGTCGGCACCGAACTCGGTCGGCCGTTGCAGCGCTGGCGAACAGAAGCAGTTGTCGACCGCCAGCAAGGCGCCCGCATCGTGCGCCAGGTCGGCCAGCGCGCGGATGTCGCACACCTCGGTCAGCGGATTGGTCGGCGTCTCGGCGAACAACAGTTTGGTGGTCGGGCGCATCGCCGCGCGCCATTCGGTCACGTCGGTCTGCGAGACGAAGGTCGTCTCGACGCCGAATTTCGCGAACTCCTTGCCGAACAGGTTGAGCGTGGAGCCAAAGACCGAACGCGAGCAGATCACATGGTCACCCGCCTTCAGCAGCCCCATGCACATCATCAAGATGGCGCCCATGCCGCTCGAGGCGGCGATCGCCGCTTCGGTGCCTTCGAGCGCGGCCAGCCGCTGCTCGAAGCTCGCCACCGTCGGGTTGGCGGTACGCGAATAGGTGAAGCCCTCCTCGGTGCCGGCGAAGCGGCGTGCCGATGTTTCGGCGTCGGGCTGCACGAAGCCGCTGGTCAGATAGAGCGCCTCGGAGTTCTCGCCGTACTGGCTGCGCTCACCGGCCGCGCGCACGGCCAGCGTGTCGCGATGCAGGCCGGGCGGCAATGTTCGTTCGGTCACAGGGTCTCCGGGTTCATTCAGCGTGGTTGGGCAACGCCAGGCGAGACGAGTCTTCTTCCGTCTCCTCGATGCGCGGCCGGCTGCCGTTCATGCGCAGGATGGCATCGCTGTCGATGTCGCCGGTCACGTAGATGCCGTCGAAGCACGACGAGTCGAAGCCGTCGAGCTTTGGGGCACCGGGCGTGGTCGGCGACGCCTTCATCACGGCGCGCTTCATGCCTTCGACGTCCTGATAGATCAGTGCGTCGCAGCCGATCAGCTCGCGAATCTCTTCGATGGTGCGGTCGTGCGCGACCAGTTCGCCCTTGGTCGGCATGTCGATGCCGTAGACGTTGGGGTAGCGCACCGGCGGCGCAGCGCTCGCCAGGTACACCTTGTTCGCGCCGGCGTCGCGCGCCATCTGCACGATCTCGCGGCTGGTGGTGCCGCGCACGATCGAGTCGTCCACCAGCAGCACGTTGCGGCCCTTGAACTCGCTCGCGATCACGTTGAGCTTTTGGCGGACCGACTTCTTGCGAACGCCCTGCCCCGGCATGATGAAGGTGCGGCCGACGTAGCGGTTCTTCACGAAGCCTTCGCGGTATGGAATGCCCAGCAGGTGCGCCAGTTGCGTCGCGCTTGGGCGGCTCGATTCGGGGATCGGGATGATCACGTCGATTTCGCTCGGCGGTACGGTCGACACCACGCGCTTGGCCAGCGTCTCGCCCAGGTTCAGGCGGGCCTGGTAGACCGAGATGCCGTCCATCACCGAATCGGGCCGCGCCAGGTAGACGAACTCGAACATGCAGGGGTTGAGCGTCGGCGCGTCGGCGCACTGCTCGGCATGCACCTGGCCCTGCAGGTCGATGAAGACCGCTTCGCCCGGCGCGATGTTGCGCTCGAACACATGGCCCGAGCCTTCGAGCGCGACCGACTCGCTCGCCACCATCACGGTACCGTCGGCGCCGCGGCCCATGGCCAGCGGACGGATGCCGTACGGGTCGCGGAAGGCCACCAGGCCGTGGCCGGCGATCAGCGCTACCACCGCGTAGGAGCCGCGCAGACGGCGATGCACGGCGCGCACCGCTTCGAACACGGTGGTCGAGTTGAGCATGCCGCCGCGGGTCGAGCGCTCGATCTCGTGCGCCAGCACGTTCAGCAGCACTTCCGAATCGCTCTCGGTGTTGGTGTGACGGTGGTCGGTCGAGAACAGCTCGGCACGCAGCGCATGCGCGTTGGTCAGGTTGCCGTTGTGCACCAGCACGATGCCGTAGGGCGCGTTCACGTAGAAGGGCTGCGCCTCTTCCTCGCTGTAGGCATTGCCGGCGGTCGGGTAGCGCACCTGGCCCAGGCCCACGTCACCCGGCAGCGCGCGCATGTTGCGGGTGCGGAACACGTCGCGCACCATGCCCTTGGCCTTGTGCATGAAGAACTTGCGTTCCAGCAGCGTGACGATGCCGGCGGCGTCCTGACCGCGGTGCTGCAGGAGCAGCAAGGCGTCGTAGAGCAATTGATTGACGGGCGCGCTGCTGACAACGCCGACGATTCCACACATGGGACTTTCCTCTCAGGGCAGGTAACTGGCCAACTTCTCTGGCAATGCAGGCTTCAGGCCCTGCAATGCCGCATCCAGAACAAGCGCGCTGTGCGATTCGCGCCACCAGGCGCTCTCGCTCAACGACAGCAAATGCACAACCACCGCCACGGCCAGCAGCGCGACCGCGCCGCGCGCCAGGCCGAACACCGCACCGAGCATCCGGTCGACCGGCCGCAGCCCGACGGCGGCGATCAGCTTGCGCGTCAGCGCGGCGATCAGCCCGACGCCGAAGGCCACGGCGATGAAGATCAGCACGAAGGCCAGCGCATAGCGCCACGAAGCCTCCGGGTCGCCGCTGATGGGCAGCCACGCCGCCACATCGCCCGCGAACCACTGCGCACTGAAAAAAGCCACGACCCACCCGGCCAGCGAAATCACCTCGAACACCAGGCCGCGCACCAGCCCCAGCACCAGCGACACCGCCAGCAGCACGACGGCGATCCAGTCGAGCAGGGCCACGTGGATGCGCGATGCCTACAAGCTGAGGACGGCCGCGGGCAAAGACAAGCCCTTGACCTTGGCCGCCGCCTTGTCCGCCTCGGCGCGCGACGCGAACGGGCCGACACGCACACGCGTGCGATCACCGTCGGGCGTCTTGGCCACGTTGGTGTAGGTCTTCAGACCGGATTTCTCGAGCTTCTGCCGCACCTCGCGCGCCTTGTCGGCTTCGGCGAAAGCACCGACCTGCACCACGAAGCGACCGGCATCGTCCGACGCAGCCGCCGGCTTGGTGGCCGCAGCGGCAGCGGCGGCCGCAGTCTTGCCATCGAGCAGCGCTCGGGCACGGGCGCCATCGTCGGCCGGCTTGGCCGCCGTGGCGGTCGCGGGTTTGGAGTCTGGCTTCGGCTCGGGCTTGGGTTCTGGCTTGGCCTCGGGCTTGGGCTCGGGCTTCGGCGTGGGCGGCGTCTCGGCTGGCGGCGCCGACGCGACGGGTCGGTCGGACATCACTTCCCGACCGTCGGCCGTCTCGGTGATGACGCCGTTCGCCGGCGCGCTGGCGCCCGCACGCGGGCGGTCCCCGGCGGGCGGCGCGGCCGGTGTCGGCGCGGGCGTCTGGGCAACCGGAGCCGGCAAGGGCGCGACCTTGTTGCGATCAGGGATCTCGATGGGGATGTCGACAGCCACCGGTCGCGGCTGGGTGTCGAAGAGCAGCGGGAAGCCGATCACGCCGACCAGCACCAGCACCGCCGCGCCGAGTAGCCGATGGCGTGCGCGCCGGCGCATGGTTTCGACGCTTTCCGCCGGGGCCGCCGACACCGGGGTGTTGCGGCTTTCATTGGCCGGCTGGCCACGCGAGCGGAACTTGAAGAACGCCATGAATTCGTTTCCCTGATTGAGTGCAGCGCGGTGTGTTTGCGAGGGGCCGGACACCCGCCGATCAGGCGCCTGACAGCAGGTGTTTGCCCTGCAGACGGGGCGTTCCGTGCGCGAGCACGCCGCCCACCGTGAAGAACGATCCGAAGACAACGATTCTATCAGCGGGGTCCGCCGCCTCGATGGCCGCACGGAGCGCCGACATCGGGTCGGCATGCATGCTCGACGCCACGTCCTTGCGTGTGTTCTGAGCCGCCCACTGCGCCTGGACGGCCGCACCAGTCGCCGCACGCGGCGTCGGCAGATCGGTGAAGTACCAGCGGTCGATCAGCGGCCCGATGCGCGACAGGATGGGGGTCAAGTCCTTGTCCGCCATCACACCGAACACGGCATGCGTGGTCGGGTAGAAACCCATCGCATCGAGGTTCTCGGCCAGTGCCGCCACGGCATGGCCGTTGTGCGCGACGTCGAGCACCAGCGTGGGCTGGCCAGGGAGGATCTGGAAGCGACCCGGCAACTCGACCATCGCGAGCCCGGTGCGGATCGCCTGTGCGGTGATCGGCAGGGTTTGTCGCAGCGCCTCGAGGGCGGCCAGCACGCCGGCGGCGTTCAGCAACTGGTTCGCCCCGCGCAGCGCCGGATATGCCAGGCCGCTGTAGCGCCGCCCGCGTCCGCTCCAGCCCCACTGCTGCTTGTCGCCCGACACGTTGAAGTCGTGCCCGAATCGCCACAGGTCGGCACCGATCTCGCGGGCATGGTCGAGCACGCTTTGTGGCGGCATCGGGTCGCTCACGATGGCCGCCCGGCCAGTGCGCAGGATGCCGGCCTTTTCTCGGCCGATGCTCTCGCGGTCCGGGCCGAGGAAGGCCATGTGGTCGAGGTCGATGCTGGTGATCACCGAACAGTCGGCGTCGATGATGTTGACCGCGTCGAGCCGCCCGCCCAGGCCGACCTCGAGGATCGCCACGTCGGGCTTCGCCTCGGCCATGCAGCGCAGGATGGCCAGCGTGGTGAGCTCGAAGTAGGTCAGTGGGATCTCGGCACGGGCCGCGTCGACGGCCTCGAAATGCGGCACCAGCAGCGCGCCGTCGACCGCCTCGCCCTTCAGGCGCAATCGCTCCTCGAAATTCACCAGGTGGGGCGACGTGAAGACGGCTGTGCGATAGCCGGCGTGCCCGAGGATCGACTCCAGCATCGCGCAGGTCGAGCCCTTGCCGTTGGTGCCGGCGACCGTGATCACCGGACAGTCGAAGGCCAGGCCCAGGCGCTGGGCCACGGTGCGGGTGCGCTCCAGGCCGAGTTCGATGGTCTTGGGATGCTGTCGCTCGGCGTGCGCGAGCCAGTCGGCTAGGGTTTTCATGGAGGCCGGCATTGTCGCCGACCGGCCAGGACGGCATGATTCCCGGATGACAACAACCCTTTACGGCATCCCGAACTGCGACACCGTCAAGCGCGCCCGCGCCTGGCTCGATGACCACGGCATCGCCTACCGCTTCCACGATTTCAAGAAGGAAGGCGTGCCCGAGGCCGAACTGGACCGCTGGCTGAAGGCGCCGGGCTGGGAGGCGCTGGTCAACCGGCGTGGCGCCACCTGGCGCAAGCTGGACGACGCGACCCGCGCCACCGTGGTCGACGCCGGCGCCGCCCGCGCGGTGCTGCTGGCCCACCCCAGCCTGATCAAGCGCCCGGTCGTCCACTGGAGCGGCCGCCCGGACGTTACAACAGGGTTCGATGTGGCCGAGTGGTCCGGGCGGATCTGAGCCGTCCGGTTGAACCCGGCACGCCGAATCGCATCCAATCTTCCTGACACGAGCCCCCCGCCGCTCAAACCAAGGAGTTCGACATGCACAACAAGATGTACACCGCCGCTCTCGGCTTCGCCCTGCTGGGCACCCTGGCCACCGGCAGCGCCCTGGCCCAGCAACAGGTCCAGGCCCGCGTGGTCTCGGCCACCTACGCCACCGAGCCGAACGGCCGCACCGGCTACAACGTGACCTACGAGTACCAAGGCCGCGAATACAACACCTTCACCGACAACCACCCCGGTAGCACGATCCCGGTCGACGTGAGCGCCTATGGCGTGATCACCGCCCCGGTGGCGCCGCAGTCGTCGCTGAACGGCGAACCCATCGCCGAGAACGGCAATGGCCGTGCACCCTGGGAAGGCGTGGTGCCCGAGCGGGGCGTGGTGGTGTCGTCGGCCCGCCCGCCCGCCCCGGCCTACTACGCCGCGCCGAGCTATCCGGCGCCGGTGTACATGGCGCCGCGACCGGTCTACGTCGCGCCGGCCTATGGCTACGGGTATGGCTATGCGCCGGCCTACGCCTACCCGCCCGTCGGGCTGTCGCTGAATCTGGGCTACTCGCGCGGTTGGGGCGGTCATCGCGGCCACTGGCGCTGAGGGCGGCACGGGGGCGGCGGCAAGCCCTAAAATCGCGGGCTTTGCGGCTTTCTCTTCAGCGCACCCGCGCCCTTCCCCTTCCATGACGATCAACGAAACCCTCGCCTGCACCGCGGTCGCGACCAAGGCCAATGTCTATTTCGATGGCAAGTGCGTGAGCCACAACCTCACGCTGGCCGACGGCACGAAGAAATCGGTGGGCGTGATCCTGCCGGCCACGCTGACCTTCAGCACCGGCGCGCCGGAGATCATGGAAGGCGTGTCGGGCCGCTGCGAATACCTGCTCACGGGCAGCAGCGAATGGGTGTCGTCGAGCGCTGGCGAAAAATTCAGCGTGCCGGGCAACTCGAGCTTCCAGATCCGCGTGAGCGGCGAACCCTACAGCTACATCTGCCACTTCGGCTGAACCGGACGCCCACGCCATGTCGACCATCCTCCAAAACGTTCCCGCCGGCCAGAAGGTCGGCATCGCCTTCTCCGGCGGCCTCGACACCAGCGCCGCTTTGCACTGGATGAAGCAGAAGGGCGCGATTCCCTACGCCTACACCGCCAACCTTGGCCAGCCCGACGAGCCGGATTACGAAGAGATCCCGCGCAAGGCGATGCAGTACGGCGCCGAGAAGGCCCGCCTGATCGACTGCCGCAGCCAGCTCGCGGCCGAAGGCCTCGCTGCCCTGCAGGCCGGTGCCTTCCACGTGACCACGGCCGGCGTCACCTACTTCAACACCACGCCGCTGGGCCGTGCCGTGACCGGCACGATGCTGGTGAGCGCCATGAAGGAAGACGACGTCCACATCTGGGGCGACGGCAGCACCTACAAGGGCAACGACATCGAGCGCTTCTACCGCTACGGCCTGCTCACCAATCCGGCGCTGAAGATCTACAAGCCCTGGCTCGACCAGCTGTTCATCGACGAGCTCGGTGGCCGCGCCGAGATGTCGGCCTTCATGACAGCCGCCGGCTTCGGCTACAAGATGTCGGCCGAGAAGGCCTACTCCACCGACTCCAACATGCTCGGCGCCACGCATGAGGCGAAGGACCTGGAGCACCTCAACAGCGGCATCAAGATCGTGAACCCGATCATGGGCGTCGCGTTCTGGAAGGACGAGGTCGAAGTCAAGCGTGAGGAAGTCACCGTGCGCTTCGAGGAAGGCCGCCCGGTCGCCCTCAACGGCAAGGAATACCCCGACCTGGTCGAACTGATCCTGGAAGCCAACCGCATCGGCGGCCGCCATGGCCTGGGCATGAGCGACCAGATCGAGAACCGCATCATCGAAGCCAAGAGCCGCGGCATCTACGAGGCCCCCGGCCTGGCGCTGCTGTTCATCGCCTACGAGCGCCTGGTGACCGGCATCCACAACGAAGACACGATCGAGCAGTACCGCGACAACGGCCGCAAGCTCGGCCGCCTGCTCTACCAGGGCCGCTGGTTCGACCCGCAAGCCATCATGCTGCGCGAGACCGCCCAGCGCTGGGTGGCGCGCGCCATCACCGGCGAAGTGACGGTCGAACTGCGCCGCGGCAACGACTACTCGCTGCTCAACACCGAGTCGGCCAACCTCACCTACAAGCCCGAGCGCCTGAGCATGGAAAAGGTCGAAGGCGCCTTCACGCCGCTGGACCGCATCGGCCAGCTGACGATGCGCAACCTCGACATCATCGACACGCGCGACAAGCTGGCGATCTATACGAAGACTGGATTGCTGTCGCTGGGCGACGGCGCTTCCGTGCCGCGCCTGTCGAACGACGGCGAAAACTGAGCGGCTGAGCGCTTCTTCTCTGAGGCCTGGGCGTCGATGACTCCCAGGCCTTTTTCGTTTCGGCGCCCAGCGCCTAGCGTGGGATGCCGCAGGTGTTGATACCAAGCAACGTGTACAGCGGGCAGAAGCTGAAGAGCCCCGTCAACAGCGGCACCACACCGATGTAGCCCCAATACCCCACCGTGCCAGTTGCGGCCAGGGCAATCAGTGCCAGCCCCACGACGATGCGCAGTGCGCGGTCGACGGTTCCCGTGTTTCTTGTCATGCTCGGACTCCTGGTGGCGAGGCGAAATCTGCCTCGGTGCCATTGGGCATCCGTGTCGGCGACGAGAACCTGATCCAGATCAGCTTTGCGGCACGCGCACAAGTTCCAACAAAAGAATGCCTGCCGGGGTTTGCCGACGGTGGCGCCCTCGGGCGACCTTTCAGTCTAGAAAACGTTGCGCGTGATCGGTCGGCGGCATCAGACAGGTTTCGCTCCGGCCGAACCATCGATACCGGTTGCGCGCAAGCCATCGATAGAGCGCATCGCGCAACAGTGCCGGAACCAGCCACGCAGCCCACGCCAGGCGCCAAGGCCAGCCCAGCGCATGCAGTACCCGCAAGATGGCTGCTGTGTGCTGCCAGCTGCGATCGCCGTCGACGAGCAACAGGGTCTGCAGGTCCTGAACCTGCAATCCAGCACGGGCCAGCAGCGCCTGTCCATTCACACCCTGGATCGATGCGAAACGCAGAACGCGCCGGCGATCGTGGCGCAGCAGGAATCGAACCCAGCCATCGCACAGCAGGCATTGCGCATCGAACACGACGATCACGACCAGGGCCTCGCCGTCGACAGGTCGAGGTGGCCGCGATAGGCTGCCACGGTGCCGATACCGGGCAGGCCGCCCCGCACGTCGAAATGCAGCTCATGCGCGACGCCCGTCTCGACTGCATGCACGCGCGGCATCAGCCAGCGCGGGCACGGCACGCCGAAGCAGCAAACGCGCCGCAGCCGCATCACCAACGCGCCCGCTTCCGCGGTCAGGGTGAAGTGCAGGCGCAGCGGACCGAGTTGTTCCACCAGATCGCCACCATGCAAGCCCATGCGGGAGCGCATCGTCCGGCCTGGAAAGTAACGGGTCCAGCTTTCGGCGTCCGGGCGCGCGTCGAGTTCGAAGCGAATCGCGTGTCGGCCCTGTTGCTGCGGCGTGCCCAGCCGTCGCGCGATCCAACGTGCTGCGCGTGTCTGCGGCGCGGCGGTTTCAGCCCAACCGTCAAAGGCGACGCGCCCCATGCTGCTGTGGAATTCGTGCACGGCCGGAGACAGTTCGCTGAACGCAGCGCCCATGAGCGTCGCATAGAGAGGCATGCTCAATCGCCACCTCCACCGCCGCCACACCCCCCACCGCCGCAGCCCGATCCCCCATCGCTTCCGCTGCTGCTGTCACTCGATCCGCCGTCGCCACTGCTCGGTTCGCTGCCACCGAAGCCGCCTGAATCGCCCAAGCCGGAATCCGAGCTGGTGTCGCCGAAGCTGCTGCCGCAGTGCGCTCCCGAACCCGCGGCGCGGTCGATGGCACTGCAATCGGGCACGTAGCTGAAGCCACCCGCGATGGCGAACTTGGCGTCGAGCGCGAAGAGCAAGGGCACCCGGCTGGGTTGGCGCGGGTCGATGCTCTCCTCCTTGCACGCCCAGTACCAGGTGCGCCGCAGGCCGTCGTTGCGCTTGGCGCTGCGCCCGAGGACCTCGGCCGGCGTGTGGTGCAGCATGCCGCCGAAGGCGTAGCGGCACCACTGTTGGTAGGCCTGGGTGTGGAGGATGAATTCATGCCAGGCGGAGTCGACCACCTTGGACGGCATGCCGACAAACTGCCGCTTGCTGCGCAGGTGCGCCATGAAGAACTGCCGCAGGCCGCGCACGACGAGCTCGGTGTCGCGTGGCTGGAGTTGCGGGTAGAGGTCGCGCAGCTTGTCGAGCAGAAAGGGCGGCAGGCGCGCCTCGCGGACGAACTGCCGACGCGCACTCTCCTGCCAGGCCTTGAGCGCACCGTTCAAAACTGCGGCGATCACCAGACCGAGCACCAGCACACCGACGTTCTGCATGGCCGCCGCAGCCGCAATGGCCACGTACCAGACCAGCCGGCGCGCCCATTGCAGCGCCGTGATGCGCTTGCGGAAGGTGAGCGACGACAGCGCCGTCACACCACCACCGGTTCCGGCTCCAGCCGGATGCCGAAGCGCTCGTACACACTCGTCTGGATCGCCTTGGCCAGCGTCATGACCTCGCCACCGGTGACAGGGTCTTCGCGGCCGCCGCGGTTGACGAGCACCAGCGCCTGCTTCTCGTACACGCCGGCGTTGCCGACGGTCTTGCCTTTCCAGCCGCAGGCGTCGATGAGCCAGCCGGCCGCCAGCTTGATGCTGCCGTCGGCCATCGGGTAGTGCACGATCTTCGGGTCGCGCGCGATGATGTCGGCGCACTGCTCGGGCGTCACGGTCGGGTTCTTGAAGAAGCTGCCGGCGTTGCCGAGCACGCGCCAGTCGGGCAGCTTGGCGCGGCGGACAGCGCAGACCCAGTCGAAGATGTCTTTCGCATCCGGCGTGAAGTTGCCGGTCTCTTCCATCTTGCGTTCGAGGTCGAGGTAGCCGACCACGGCTTTCCACGGCTTGGGCAGGCGAAAGCGCACCCGGGTGATCAGCGCGCGGCCGGCCAGGCCGAAGTCGTTGTCGCCGGTCGCCGCGTGCTTGAACACCGAATCGCGGTAGCCGAAGGCGCATTGGGCGGCATCGAGCGTAAACGCGCGGCCGGTGACCAGATCGATCGCGTCGAGCGAGTCGAAGCGGTCCTGCAGTTCGATGCCGTAGGCGCCGATGTTCTGCACCGGCGCACCACCGACGGTGCCGGGGATCATCGCCAGGTTCTCCAGGCCGGGGAACCCGTTCTCCACCGTCCACTGCACGGTGTCGTGCCAGTTCTCGCCGGCACCGGCCTCCACGATCCAGGCGCGGGCGCCGTCTTCGACCAGGCGCAGGCCTTTGATCTCGACCTTGAGCACCAGCGGTTTGACGTCGCCGGTGAGCACGATGTTGCTGCCGCCGCCGAGCACGAACTTGGGCACGTCGCGCCACTGGGCGTCGGCCCGCAGCGCGGCCACGTCGGCCTCGCTCGCGATGCGTGCCAGGTGCTGTGCGCGCGCGACGATGCCGAAGCTGTTGAAGGGCTGCAGCGCGACGTTGGACTCGACGATCATGGGAGAATTGTCGCATTCACGCTGCGCTACAGAGGAGCCCTCATGCCGTCTTTCGACACCGTCTGCGAACCCAACCTTCCCGAAGTCAAGAACGCCGTGGAAAACACGGCCAAGGAAATCGCGACCCGCTTCGACTTCAAGGGAACGGCTGCCGCCGTCGAGCTGAAGGAGAAGGAAATCACCATGATC
Source organism: Variovorax restrictus (assembly GCF_051216715.1). Taxonomy (NCBI): domain Bacteria; kingdom Pseudomonadati; phylum Pseudomonadota; class Betaproteobacteria; order Burkholderiales; family Comamonadaceae; genus Variovorax; species Variovorax restrictus. The sequence goes on along the minus strand of NZ_JBPJZH010000001.1, from coordinate 1,640,651 downwards.
GGCGACGCCGAGTTCCAGCTCGTGCAGGTCGAAGACATCCTGCGCGCCAAGCTGACCAAGCGCAGCGTCGACGTGCGCTTTCTCGACAAGGGCGACGTCCAGAAGATCGGCGGCGACAAGGTCAAGCAGGTCATCAAGGTCAAGAGCGGCATCGAGACCGAAGACGCCAAGAAGATCACCCGCCTGCTCAAGGACAGCAAGATGAAGGTGCAGGCCGCCATCCAGGGCGATGCGGTGCGGGTCACCGGCGCCAAGCGCGACGACCTGCAGGCGGCCATGGCGCTCATCAAGAAGGATCTGCCGGACATGCCGCTGTCCTTCAACAATTTCCGCGACTGAGCCCCGCCCCATGAAAGCCCCGCTGCTCGCCCTGTGGCTGGGCCTCGCCGCTGCCGGTGCGCACGCCGATTCGGTGATGCTCACCGGCACCATCGGCAACCGCGCGATCCTGGTGGTCAACGGCGGTGCACCGAAGACGGTGGCCATCGGTGAAAAGGTGCAGAACGTGCGCCTGTTGTCGCTGCAGGACGGCCAGGCGGTCGTCGAATCCGCCGGCCAGCGCATCACGCTGCGGATGGATTCGCCGGTGAGTGTCGGTGGCGGCGGTGGCAACGCCGCAAGCGGTTCGCGCATCGTGCTCAATGCCGACAGCCGCGGCCACTTCATGGCCAGCGGCGCCATCAACGGCCGCAGCGGCGTGAGCTTCATGCTCGACACCGGCGCCACCACGGTGGCCATGTCGGTGGCCGATGCGACGCGCATCGGGCTCGACTACCAGAAGGGCACGCCGGTGCGCATGAACACCGCCAACGGCGTGGCCCAGGGCTACCGGATGCGGCTCGATTCGGTGCGGGTGGGCGACGTCGAAGTGCGCGACATCGACGCCATCGTCTCGCAGCAGCCCATGCCCTTCGTGCTGCTGGGCAACAGCTTCATCAACCGCTTCTCGATGCGGCGCGACGCCGAGCAGATGGTGCTCGAACGCCGCTTCTGAGCCCGTTGCTGCGCAGCCTTCAGCGCTGGGCCGCAGTGATCACGACTTCGATCTTGTAGCCCTTGTTCGCCAGCGCCGCCTGCACGGTCGCGCGCGGCGGCGTGTGGCCGGGCGGTACCCAGGCGTCCCACACCTCATTCATCGCGCCGATCTCGGCGATGTCGGTGAGGAAGATCTGCGTCATCAGGATGCAGGTCTTGTCGCTGCCGGCCTCGGCCAGCAGCTTGTCGATCATGGCGAGCACCTGCGCGGTCTGGCCGCGGATGTCGGCCGTGGTGTCGTCGGGCACTTGGCCTGCGAGGTAGACGGTGCCGTTGTGCACGGCCATCTCGCTCAGGCGCGCGCCCACGTGAAAGCGTTCGATCTCTGCCATGGTCATTCCTTTTTCTTCTTGGCACCGAGCTTCGACTCGGTGCCGGCCGCCAGTCGGCGGATGTTTTCGCGATGCCGCCAGACCAGCAACAGGCTGATGGCGATGAGGGTGAGGAGCACCGTCCGGTTCAGCGGCCAGGCGATGCCGCCACCGATGAGATAAAACGACGGCGCGAAGAAGGCCGCCACCAGCGACGCCAGCGACGAATAGCGGAAGAAGAAGGCGATGATGAGCCAGCTCATGCCGGTGGCGAGCCCCAGCATCCAGTCGATGCCGACCAGCACGCCTGCCGCCGTGGCCACGCCCTTGCCACCCTTGAAGCCGAAGAACACGGGGTACAGGTGGCCGATGAAGGCGGCCAGCCCGGCCAGCGCCGCGGTGCCCATCCCCATGCCGAGGTCGGGCCCGACCAGGCCGATGACGAACACCGGCAGCCAGCCCTTGAGCGCGTCGAGCACGAGCGTGGCCAGCGCCGCGCCCTTGTTGCCCGAGCGCAGCACGTTGGTGGCACCCGGGTTGCCGCTGCCGTAGCTGCGCGGGTCGGCCATGCCGAGCGACTTGCTCACGATCACCGCGAAGGAGAGCGAGCCCAGCAGGTATGACAGGACGATCGCGATGAACGAGGGGAGATGAAAGCTCAAAGGGGGACTCCGTGGGGCTGGCTATTCTGCCAGCGCGCACTGCACCGGCTGCGCGCCGAGCAGCGTCACGCACACCTGCGGGTCGATGCCGACCAGGTAGCCGCGGCGCCCGCCGTTGATGGCGATCTTCGGCAGGTCGAGGATGGTCGACTCGATGTAGACCGGCATGTCACGCCGGGTGCCGAAGGGCGAGGTGCCACCCACCAGGTAGCCGCTGTGCCGGTTCGCGACCTCTGGCTTGCAGGGCTCGACCGACTTGGTGCCGATCTGCCGCGCCAGGTTCTTGGTCGACACGGTGCGGTTGCCGTGCATCAGCACCAGCAGCGGTTTGGCGTCCTGGTCTTGCATGACCAGCGTCTTGACCACCGTGAACGGGTCGAAGCCGAGCACCGCCGCGCTGTGCTGCGCGCCGCCGTGCGCGAGGTACTCGTACGGATGCTCGGTGAAGACGACGCCGCGAGCGCGCAGCAGCTGTGTCGCTGGCGTTTCGCTGACGTGCGGCTTTCGCGCCATGACGCGCCGACCTCAGTTCGCAGGGTCGCGGATGTCCCAGCGAATCTTGTCGATCTCGGCCAGCACCTCCGGCGACAGCCGGGTGCCCCAGGCGTCGATGTCCTCGTCCAGCTGGGCCACCGAGGTCACGCCGATGATGGTGCTCGCCACCTGCCACTTGGTGTAGCAGAAGGCCAGCGCCATGCGCGTGGGCGTCATGCCGTGGTCGCGCGCGAGCTGGTTGTAGCGGCGCGCCGCACGAAACACATCGGCGCGACCCCAGCGCTGTTTGCGCACCGACTCGTAACGGGCGATGCGGGCGCCCTGGGGCGCGTCGGGGCCCTCGATGCCGCTTTGGTCGTACTTGCCCGTGAGCAGGCCGAAGCCCAGCGGCGAATAGGCCAGCAGGGAGACGTCCAGCCGATGCATCGTCTCGTCCAGTCCGTTCTCGAGCGCACGGCCGACGAGGCAGTACACGTTCTGCACCGAGGCCACACGTGGCAGCCCGTGCTGCTCGGCCAGGCGCACGAACTCGTGCACGCCGTACGGCGTCTCGTTCGACAGGCCGATGTGGCGCACCTTGCCGGCCTTGACCAGGCTGCCGAGTGCCGCGAGCTGGTCGTGGATGGACGTCTCCGACGTCTCCTTCGCCGGGTCGTAGTACAGCTGGCCGAAGGCCGGCACATGGCGCTCCGGCCAGTGGATCTGGTAGAGGTCGATCACGTCGGTCTGCAGGCGCTTCAGGCTGGCATCGCACGACGCCACGATGTCCGCAGCCGTCATGCCCTGCCCTTTGCGTACCCAGTCCATGCCGCGCGACGGGCCCGCGACCTTGGTGGCCAGCGTGACCTTCTGGCGCGCGCCGGGGCGCTTGGCGAACCAGTCGCCCAGGATGGTCTCGGTGGCGCCGAAGGTTTCGCGCCGCGCCGGCACGGCGTACATCTCGGCCGTGTCGAGGAAGTCGACGCCGCGCGCCAGCGAGCGATCGAGGATGGCATGGGCGGTCGGCAAATCGACCTGCTCGCCGAAGGTCATGGTGCCGAGGCAGATGGGGGTGACGTGCAGATCACTCTGCCCGAGTCGGATGCGTTGCATGGGGTGGATCGCGCGGATCGGAGAAGGAAAAGCCCGAAACTCTACCGCGCGCCGCGCAATGCTGCAGCGCAGCCGGCCGCATGTCCGATGCGCGACGGCCGCCGCAAGGCGGCTTCGTATGATCGACCGCCATGTACGCTCCCCGACGCCCCTCCCGCAGCGAGCACGTGCCGGTGCGCACCCTGCGCTACCACCTGCGCACCTGGGGCACGCCCTCGGCCGTGCGCCCGCCCCTCATGCTGCTGCACGGCTGGATGGACGTGTCGGCCTCGTGGCAGTTCGTGGTCGATGCGATGACCGAAGACCGCTTCGTCGTCGCACCCGACTGGCGCGGCTTCGGCCTGACCGAGGGCGGCGCGGTCGACAACTACTGGCTGCCCGACTACCTGGCCGACCTCGAGGGGCTGCTCGACCATGTCGCGCTCGACACGCCGGTCGACCTGGTCGGCCACAGCATGGGCGGCAACATCGCCATGCAGTACGCCGGTGTGCGGCCGCAGCGCGTGCGGCGGCTGGTCAACCTCGAGGGCTTCGGCATGCCCGCGCGCCAGCCCGAAGAAGCGCCTGCGCGCTACGGGCAGTGGATCGACCAGCTCAAGAAACTGCACCGCGGCGAGATGGCGATGCAGGGCTACCCGTCGCCCGACGGCGTGGCACGCCGCCTGATGAAGACCAACCCACGCCTGCCGCAGGACAAGGCCGACTGGCTGGCGCGGCACTGGGCCGCCGAGCAGACGCAGGCCGACGGCGAGACGCGCTGGACCATCCTGGGGGACGCGGCGCACAAGGTCGTCAACGCCCACATCTACCGCCTGGACGAGGCACTGGCCCTCTACGCTGCCATCACCGCACCGGTGCTGTCGGTGGAGGCCAGCGACGACAGCCTGGCGCGCTGGGCCGGGGACTACACCCTGGCCGACTTCCATGAGCGGCTGAAGGCCGTGCGCGACATTCGCAGCGTGCGATTGCCGGACTGCGGCCACATGCTGCATCACGACCAGCCCGAACGCCTGGCGGCGCAGATCGAAGACTTCCTGCGCTGAGGCTGACCGGCCGTTCGCGGCCTTCTCCGACACACACAGACACAAATCACGGGCAGACTCGGCGGGTTTTGCTCACTCTGCGCGCAGCCATGCCCCATACCGCCGTCAACGCCATCGACCCCAAAGAGTTTCAGCGTGTGCTCAGCCGCAATGTCAAGCTGCCACTGATCGGCGGGTTGATCGGCGCGGTGGTTTTCGTCGGCCTGATCTTCTATCTGCTCTCCGTCATCTCGTGGGTCGAACACACCGACCGCGTGACCCGGGAGGCCAGCGAGCTGCAACGGCTGAGCGTCGACCTCGAAACCGGCATGCGCGGCTTCCTGATCACGGGCGACGAAGCTTTTCTGCAGCCTTACGAAAGCGCGCAGCCCCGCCTCATGACGGGCCTCGCGGGCCTGCGCGTTCTGGTGGCGGACAACCAGTCGCAGGCCGACCGAGTCGACCGCATCACCACGCTGCAGACCGCCTGGAACCAGTTCGCCACCGAGATGATCGCGCTGCGCCGCGCGGGCGGCGACTACCAGCAGGTGATCCGGTCCGGACGCGGCAAGCGCCTGTCCGACGACATGCGCACCGGCTATGGCAACTTCATCAACGTGGAGCAGACGCTGCGCTTCCAGCGCAACAACGAAGCGAACAACACGGCGCTTGCCGTGGTCGGCCTCTTCCTCTTCTTCACACTCTCGCTGGCCGGCCTGCTCGCTTTTTTCGGACGCCGTCAACTGGTGGCGCTGTCGACCGGCTACGACGCCGTGCTGCAACGCCAGGCGACCCACAGCGAAGTGCTGCAGCGGCAGGCCTGGCTGCGCGGCGCCCAGACCGACCTGACCGGCGAACTCGTCGGCGAACTCAGCGCGCCGGAGATGGGCCGCAAGGTGCTCGACTTCTTCGCGAGCCACGTCGGCAGCAGCGTGGGCGCGATGTACGTGCGCGAGCGCTCGGGCCAGTTGCGCCGCGTGGCCAGCTATGGCTTCTCGGCCGAGGCCGAAGCCACGCCGCAGGTGCTGGCCCCGACGCAAGGCCTGGTCGCCCAGGCCGCGAACGAGAAGCGGGTGATGGTGATCGAGCCGGTCACGGCGGACTACCTGCGCGTCAACACCGGCCTGGGCGACATGGCGCCACGCGCGGCCGTGTTGCTGCCGGTGATGCACGACGGCCGGGTCAACGGCGTCATCGAACTGGGCCTGCTGCACGCGCCGGACGAGCGCGCCAAGGAGCTGTTCGAGCTCATCGCCGGCAACATCGGCAGCTCGGTGGCCGCTGTGCGCTACCGCGAGCAGTTGCAGGACGCGCTGGCCGAAACGCAACAGCTCAACGAAGAGCTGCAGGTGCAGCAGGAAGAGCTGCGCACCGCCAACGAAGAGCTGGAAGAGCAATCGCGCGCGCTGCGCGCCTCGCAAGCCACGCTGGAGAACCAGCAGGCCGAGCTTGAGCAGACCAACAGCCAGCTGTCGGAACGCACCGAGGCGCTCGACCTGCGCAACGCAGCGCTGCGCCGGGTGCAGGCTGACCTGGAGGACCGCGCGCAGGAGTTGCAGCGCGCCAGCCGCTACAAGTCGGAGTTCCTGGCGAACATGTCGCACGAACTGCGCACGCCGCTCAACAGCGCGCTCATCCTGGCCAAGCTGCTGGGCGACAACCCGCAGGGCAACCTCACGGCTGAGCAGGTGAAGTTCGCCGAGTCGATCTACTCCTCGGGCAACGACCTGCTGGTGCTCATCAACGACATCCTCGACATCGCGAAGGTCGAGGCCGGCAAGCTCGAGCTGGTGGCCGAAGAAGTACCGCTCGCCCGCCTGGCCGACAGCCTGGCGATGACCTTCACGCCGCTGGCCGGCCAGAAGCAGCTGGACTTCCGGGTGGCCGTCGAGCCCGATGCCCCGGCGCTGCTGGTGACCGACCGCCAGCGCCTGGAGCAGGTGCTCAAGAACCTGCTGTCGAACGCGCTCAAGTTCACCGACCGCGGCCGGGTCGGCCTCACCATCTCGGGCGGCCCCGATGGCGGCGCCCGATTCGCGGTGCGCGACTCGGGCATCGGCATCTCGCCCGACCAGCAGGAAGTGATCTTCGAGGCCTTCCGTCAGGCCGACGGCACCACCAGCCGGCGCTACGGCGGCACCGGGCTGGGCTTGTCGATCTCGCGCGACCTCACCCAACTGCTGGGCGGCACGCTCACGGTCGACAGCACGCCGGGCCAGGGCAGCACCTTCACGCTCACCATGCCGGCGCGGGCGCCGCTGCAGGCACGCATGCAGGCGCCCGCGACGGCCGCCACACCGGCCCGCCTCTACTCGACGCCCGCGGTGGCGATGCCGACCGCCTCGCCCACCATTCCGGCGCCGGTGATTCCGCAGTTCGCCGATGACCGCGCCCAGCCGCGCAATGCGTCGCGGCGGGTGTTGGTGATCGAGGACGAACCGCAGTTCGCCCACATCCTGTACGACCTGGCTCATGAGCTGGGTTACCAGTGCATCGTGGCGCACGGCGCCGGCGACGGCTTCGACCTGGCCACCCAGCTGCTGCCCGACGCGATCCTGCTCGACATGCGGCTGCCCGACGCACCGGGCCTGAACGTGCTGCAGAAGCTCAAGGACCAACCGCAGACGCGCCACATCCCGGTGCACATCGTCTCGGCCATGGACCACACCGAAACCGCCATGCACATGGGCGCCATCGGCTACGCGCTCAAGCCCGCCTCGCGCGAGCAGCTCAAGCAGGTGTTCCAGAAGCTGGAAGACAAGCTCACGCAAAAGGTCAAGACCGTGCTGCTGGTGGAAGACGACGCCGTGCAGCGCGACGCGGTGGTGAGGTTGATCGGCGACGACGACGTGGCCATCACGGCCGTGGGCACCGGCGAGGAAGCGCTGGAGCTCTTGCGCACCCGCGTCTTCGACTGCATGGTGACCGACCTGCGCCTGCCCGACATGCAAGGCAGCGAGCTGCTCAAGAAGATGGCGACGGAAGAGATCTGCTCGTTCCCGCCGGTCATCGTCTACACCGGCCGCAACCTGACGCGCGATGAAGAAGCCGAACTGCTGCGCTACTCGCGCTCGATCATCATCAAGGGCGCGCGCTCGCCGGAGCGCCTGCTCGACGAGGTGACGCTGTTCCTGCACAAGGTCGAGGCCGACCTCTCGACCGAACGCCGCAACATGCTCAAGGCCGCGCGCGGGCGCGACCGCGTCTTCGAAGGCCGCCGCATCCTGCTGGTGGACGACGACGTGCGCAACATCTTCGCGCTCACCAGCGCGCTGGAGCAGCGCGGCGCCATCGTCGAGATCGGCCGCAACGGCCGCGAGGCACTCGAGAAGCTCGACCGCGTGGCCGACATCGACCTCGTGCTGATGGACGTGATGATGCCGGAGATGGACGGCCTGGAGGCCACGCGCCGTCTGCGCCAGGACCCGCGCTTCGAGAAGCTCCCGGTCATCACCGTCACGGCCAAGGCCACGAAGGACGACCAGGAACAGTGCCTGGCCGCCGGCGCCAGCGACTACCTCGCCAAGCCGGTCGACCTGGACCGCCTGTTCTCGCTGTTGCGCGTGTGGATGCCCAAGATGGAGCGCCTGTGACCGATGACGACACCGGGTCGCTGAGCCCCATCGAGCCGCCGAGCGACATCGACATCGAGCTGACGCTCCTGATGGAAGCGATCTTCCTGAAGTACAGCTACGACTTCCGCAACTACACCGGCGCCTCGCAGAAGCGACGCGTTCGCTATGCGCTGGAGCAGCTGCGGCTGCCGAACGTCTCGGCGCTGCAGGAACGCGTGCTGCACGACCCCACGGTGTTTGCGCAACTGCTGCAGTACCTGACGATCCCCGTGAGCGAGATGTTCCGCGACCCGAGCTACTTCCTCACGCTGCGCCAGCAGGTGGTGCCCGTGTTGCACACTTACCCTTCCGTCAAGGTCTGGGTGGCCGGTTGCAGCACCGGCGAGGAAGCCTGGTCGCTGGCCATCCTGCTGCGCGAGGAAGGCCTGCTCGACCGCACCCAGATCTACGCGACCGACATCAACCCGACGTCGCTCGACAAGGCGCGCCAGGGCATCTTCCCGATGGACGCCGTGCGCAACTACACCGCGAACTACCAGCGCGCCGGCGGCAAGCGCGCCTTTTCCGACTACTACACCGCCGCCTACGATGCCGCGCGCTTCGACCCGTCGCTGTGCGCCAACGCGGTGTTCGCCGACCACAGCCTCGCCACCGACACCGTGTTCGCCGAAACCCAGCTGGTGTCGTGCCGCAACGTGCTGATCTATTTCAACCGCGCGCTGCAGGACCGCGCGCTCGGCCTGTTCCACGAGTCGCTGTGCCACCGCGGCTTTCTCGGCCTGGGCGCCAAGGAAAGCATCGACTTCTCGTCCTTCGCCACCCGTTTCGACACGATCGCGCGGGCCGATCGCATCTACCGCAAGGCATCGTGACGGCCGCGCCGCCCCTGCTGACTCCGCTGCATCGGGTCGAGGCCGCCGTCATCGGCACCTCGGCGGGCGGGGTCGATGCGCTCGCCACGTTGCTGGCCGACCTGCCGACGCCCTGGCGCCTGCCGCTGGTCGCCGTCATCCACATGCCCGAGCGGCGCGAGAGCAGATTGACCGAGGTGTTTGCCCACCGCCTGTCGATCCCCGTGCGCGAAGCCGAGGACAAGGCGCCAGTGAGCGGCGGCACGCTGTACTTCGCGCCGCCGAGCTACCACCTGTCGATCGAGCGCAGCCGTGAGTTTTCGCTGAGCTGCGAGCCGCCAGTGATGTGGTCGCGCCCCTCGATCGACTTGCTGATGACGTCGGCCGCCGACGCCTACGGGCCGCTGGTGGCCGGCCTGCTGCTCACCGGGGCCAACCCCGACGGTGCGCGGGGCCTGTGCGACATTCACCACGCCGGGGGCCTGACCGCCGTGCAGGACCCGACCGAGGCCCAGGTCGCTACCATGCCCCGTGCCGCGCTGGCGCTTCACCACCCCGACCGCGTGCTGCCGCTGCGTGCACTGCGTACCCTTTTGATGGATTTGAATGCGCTCCATGCCGATTGACGTCGAAAGCAAGCTGCTCATCGTCGATGACCTTCCCGAGAACCTGCTGGCCCTGCAGGCGCTCCTGCGCGGGCCTGCGCGCCCGGTGTTTCAGGCGACCTCCGCCGAGCTGGCCCTGGCGCTGATGCTGGAGCACGAGTTCGCGCTCGCCATCCTCGACGTGCAGATGCCCGGCATGAACGGCTTCGAGCTGGCCGAGCTGATGCGCGGCACCGAACGCACACGCCACATCCCGATCATCTTCGTAAGCGCCGCCGGCCGCGAGATGAACTACGCCTTCAAGGGTTACGAGAGCGGCGCGGTCGACTTCCTGCAGAAGCCGCTGGACCCGCACGTGGTCGCCAGCAAGGTCAACGTCTTCGTCGACCTGCACCGCCACCGCAAGGCGCTCAAGCACGAGATGGAGGCCCTGGCCGCCGCCCACGGCGAGCAGGCCGCGCTGGTCGAGAAGCTGCAGGTGGCGCAGGCCGACCTGGAGCGCGCGGTGCGCATGCGCGACGACTTCATGTCGATGGTGTCGCACGAGCTGCGCACGCCGCTCAACACGCTCTACCTCGAAACGCAGGTGCGCAAGCTGCACCTGAACAAGGGCAACCTGTCGCCCTTCTCGCCCGACAAGCTGCCAGCCATGATCGAGCGCGACCAGCGCCAGATCCAGAACATGGTGCGGCTGATCGACGACATGCTCGACGTGTCGCGCCTGCGCAGCGGCTCGCTGTCGATCCGGCCCAAGCCCTTCGACCTGTCGGCCATGGCCAAGCGCGTGGTCGAAAGTCTGGTCAATCAGGCCGAAGCCACCGGTTCGACGCTCGACGTCGACGCGCCGCAACCCATCGACGGCGTGTGGGACGAATTCCGCATCGAGCAGGTGCTGACCAATCTGATCACCAACGCGCTGCGCTACGGCCGCGGCAGCCCGGTGACCGTCGTGGCGTTGCGCGTGGGCGATCAGGCGGTGATGGCGGTGCGCGACCAGGGCATCGGCATCGCACCGGAAGACCAGGGCCGGATCTTCGAGCAGTTCGAGCGCACCGACGACAGCCGCAAGCATGCCGCTGGCCTGGGCCTGGGGCTCTACATCACCCGCGAAATCGTGCGCGCGCATGGCGGCGAGATCACCGTGGAAAGCGCGCCCGGCGAAGGCGCCCTCTTCCGCGTGGCGCTGCCGTTGCACGCGCCGCCGGACGAGGCCTGAGCCGCTCCCGCCCTCGAACGCCGTGGGTCTTGGCCGGCATGAGAAAATCACCGGTTGCTCCCCGGCCCGCGCCGGGCCACCCTACTTTTCGAGGATCTCCCCATGGACGCAGAACAAATCAACCAAATCGGCGCACTGCTGGCAGACCTGAGCGCCCGCACCCTCGAGTTACGGGGGTATCTTTGACTACGATGCCAAAGCCGAACGCCTGAGGACAGTCAACGCCTCGCTCGAAGACCCCAACGTCTGGAACGACCCGAAGAAGGCGCAGGAACTGGGTCGCGAGAAGAAGTCGCTCGACGACGTGGTCGTCACCCTCGACCGGCTCACCAGCGGCCTGTCGGACAACACCGAGCTCTTCGAGATGTCGAAGGCAGACGGCGACATGGACGGCCTCAAGGCCATCGCCGATGACGCTGCCCTGCTCGAAGCCGACATCAAGCAGCTCGAGTTCCGCCGGATGTTCAACAACCCGGCCGACCCGCTCAACGCCTTCGTCGACATCCAGGCCGGCGCCGGCGGCACCGAAGCCTGCGACTGGGCCAGCATGCTGCTGCGCCAGTACCTGAAGTACGCCGAGCGCAAGGGCTTCAAGACGCAGATCGAGGACGAGACGCCGGGCGACACCGCCGGCATCAAGGGCGCGACCATCAAGGTCGAGGGCGACTACGCCTTCGGCCTGCTGCGCACCGAAACCGGCGTGCACCGCCTGGTGCGCAAGTCGCCCTTCGACTCCTCGGGCGGGCGCCACACCAGCTTCGCCTCGATCTTCGTGTACCCGGAAATCGACGACTCGATCGAGATCAACATCAACCCGTCGGACGTGCGCACCGACACCTTCCGCGCATCCGGCGCCGGCGGCCAGCACATCAACAAGACCGACTCGGCCGTGCGGCTCACGCACATCCCGACCGGCATCGTGGTGCAGTGCCAGGACGGCCGCAGCCAGCACAGCAACCGCGACGTGGCGTGGAAGCGGCTGCGCTCGCGCCTGTACGACTTCGAGCTGCGCAAGCAGCAGGAAGCACAGCAGAAGCTGGAAGACAACAAGACCGACGTGGGCTGGGGCCACCAGATCCGCAGCTACGTGCTGGACAACAGCCGCATCAAGGACCTGCGCACCAACGTCGAGATCTCGGCCACGCAGAAGGTGCTCGACGGCGATCTGGATGCCTTCATCGAAGCCTCGCTGAAGCAAGGCGTCTGATGGCGCGCGACCACGGCGAACTCGCCCCCACGAATTTTCTGGAGACCCTCGATGCTGCAACTGCGTGATGGACAAGAACAGCCGCTGGCGATCCGCCGCGAAGACTATGTCGCGCCCGCCTGGTGGATCGACACCGTCGAGCTGACCTTCGACCTGGACCCCGCCAAGACCCGCGTGCTCAACCGCATGCGCCTGCGTCGCAACCCCGACAGCGTCGGCGGCCCGCTGCGCCTGGACGGCGACGAGCTGAACCTGGCGCGCGTGCTGGTCGACGGCCAGGGCGCCTCGTTTCGCATGGAGGCGGGCCAGCTGGTGATCGACAACCTGCCCGAGAGTTTCGAGCTGGAGATCTTCACCACCTGCTGCCCGGTGAAGAACACCAAGCTCATGGGCCTGTTCGTGAGCGAGAACACCTTCTTCACGCAGTGCGAGGCCGAGGGCTTCCGCCGAATCACCTACTTCCTGGACCGCCCGGACGTGATGGCGAACTACACCGTCACGCTGCGCGCCGACAAGGCCGCCTACCCGGTGCTGCTGTCGAACGGCAACCTGGTGGACAGCGGCGACCTGCCCGAAGGCCGCCACTTCGCGAAATGGGTCGACCCCTTCCGCAAGCCGAGCTACCTGTTCGCGCTGGTCGCGGGCAAGCTGGTGGCACGCGAGCAGCGCATTCGCACGCGCGCCGGCCGCGACCACCTGCTGCAGGTGTACGTGCGCGCCGGTGACCTCGACAAGACCGAGCATGCGATGAACTCGCTGATCAACTCGGTGCTGTGGGACGAGGCGCGCTTCGGCCTGCCGCTGGACCTGGACCGCTTCATGATCGTCGCCACCAGCGACTTCAACATGGGCGCGATGGAGAACAAGGGCCTGAACATCTTCAACACGAAGTACGTTCTGGCCAACCAGGCGACCGCCACCGATGCCGACTACGGCAACATCGAGAGCGTGGTCGGCCACGAGTACTTTCACAACTGGTCGGGCGACCGCGTGACCTGCCGCGACTGGTTCCAGCTCTCGCTCAAGGAAGGCCTCACCGTCTTCCGTGACCAGGAGTTCAGCATGGACCTGTGCGCCGATGCGTCGGCGCGCGCGGTCAAGCGCATCGAGGACGTGCGCGTGCTGCGCACCGCCCAGTTCCCCGAGGACGCCGGCCCGATGGCCCACCCGGTGCGGCCCGACAGCTACATCGAAATCAGCAACTTCTACACCGTCACCATCTACGAGAAGGGTGCGGAGGTGGTGCGCATGATGCAGACGCTGGTCGGCCGCAAGGGCTTCGAGGCCGGCATCACGCTGTACTTCAAGCGCCACGACGGCCAGGCGGTGACCTGCGACGACTTCGCGCAGGCGATTGCCGATGCCAACCTCGACTCCGAACTCTCGCGCCTGCTGCCGCAGTTCAAGCGCTGGTACAGCCAGGCCGGCACGCCGCGCCTGGCGGCGCGCGGCCACTACGACGCCGACGCGCGCACCTACACGCTGCGCTTCGAGCAGACCTGTGCGCCCACACCGGGCCAGCCGCTCAAGCTGCCCTTCGTCATCCCGGTGAACGTGGGCCTGCTCGACGCCAGCGGCCGCGAACTCCCGCTGCAGCTCGACGGCGCGGCCGACGTGGTGCGCGGCACGCACACGCTGGTGCTGACGGAATCGGCCCAGCAGTTCACCTTCGTCGGTGTCGATGCCGAGCCCGTGCCGTCGATCCTGCGCGGCTTCAGCGCGCCGGTGATCCTCGACTTCGAGTACAGCGACACCCAGCTGCTCACGCTGCTGGCGAACGACCCCGATCCGTTCAACCGCTGGGAAGCCGGGCAGCGCCTGGCGCTGCGCAGCGCGCTCAAGGCCATCGACGATGGCGCCACGCCCGGCGCACCCGTGCTCGACGCCGCGTACATCGACGCCATGGCGTCGGTGCTGCAGGACCCTGCACTCGACGCCGCCTTCAAGGAACTGGTGCTCACGCTGCCGTCGGAAACCTACATCGCCGAGCAGTTGCCGGTGGTCGACCCGCAGCGCATCCACGCAGTGCGCGAAGCCATGCGCGCACAGCTGGCCACCGCCCTCTTCTCCCAATGGGAAGCCGCGTACGACGCGAACCACGACACCGGCGCCTACACACCGGACGCGCGCTCGGCCGGCCGCCGCGCCCTCGCGGGCATGGCGCTCACGAACCTGTGTCTGGCGGCGCGTTCGTCGGGCGACAGCGTGTGGCCGGGCAAGACGCTGCAGCGCTTCAAGGACGCCGGCAACATGACCGACCGCTTCAACGCGCTGTCGGCCCTGGTGTCGTCGGGCCATTCGCTGGCCGCCCCCGCGCTGGCACGCTTCCACGCGATCTTCAAGGACGAGGCGCTGGTCATCGACAAGTGGTTCTCGCTGCAGGCCGGTTCGACCGACCGCGGCGGCGACGTGCTGCCATTGGTCAAGCAGCTGATGAAGCATCCGGACTTCTCGCTGAAGAACCCGAACCGCGCGCGCAGCGTGATCTTCAGCTACTGCAGCGCGAACCCCGGTGCCTTTCACCGCCCGGACGCCGCCGGCTACGTGTTCTGGTCCGAGCGCGTGTGCGAGCTCGACGCCATCAACCCGCAGGTGGCGGCCCGCCTGGCCCGCTCGCTCGACCGCTGGAGCAAACTGGCCGAACCCTACCGCAGCGCCGCACGCGAAGCCATCGCACGCGTCGCCGCCAAACCCGATCTGAGCAAGGACACCCAGGAAGTGGTGAACCGCGCTTTGGCCGACTGACCGAGGAACCTCCATGGCTCAACAAAAGATTTCACTCACCCGCTACCTGGTCGAGCAGCAACGCGCCGACGGCCACATCCCCGGCCAATTGCGCCTGCTGCTCGAAGTGGTGGCACGCGCCTGCAAGAGCATCAGCCAGGCTGTCAACAAGGGCGACCTGGGCGGCGTGCTCGGCACCGCCGACAGCGAGAACGTGCAGGGCGAAGTCCAGAAGAAGCTGGACATCATCGCCAACGAAGTGCTCATCGAAGCCAACGAATGGGGCGGCCACCTCGCCGCCATGGCCAGCGAGGAGATGGACAGCATCTACGTGGTGCCCAACCGTTACCCCCAGGGCGAATACCTGCTGCTGTTCGACCCGCTCGACGGCTCCAGCAACATCGACGTGAACGTGAGCATCGGCACCATCTTCAGCGTGCTGAAGAAGCCCGAAGGCCACCCGGGGGTGCAGGAATCCGACTTCCTGCAGGCCGGCGCCAAGCAGGTGGCCGCCGGCTATTGCATCTACGGCCCGCAGACCACGCTGGTGCTGACCGTGGGCGACGGCGTCGCGATGTTCACGCTCGACCGCGAGCAGGGCTCGTTCGTGCTGACCAAGGAGAACATTCAGATCCCGGCCGACACCAAGGAATTCGCGATCAACATGAGCAACATGCGGCACTGGGATGCGCCGGTGAAGCGCTACATCGACGAATGCCTGGCCGGCAGCGAAGGCCCGCGCGGCAAGGACTTCAACATGCGCTGGATCGCCAGCATGGTGACCGACGTGCATCGCATCCTGATGCGCGGCGGCATCTTCCTGTACCCCTGGGACAAGCGCGAGCCGGGCAAGCCCGGCAAGCTGCGCCTGATGTACGAAGCCAACCCGATGGGCTGGCTGGTCGAACAGGCCGGCGGCCTGGCCACCACCGGCCGCGAACGCATCCTCGACATCGAGCCGGGCAAGTTGCACGAACGCGTCAGTGTGATCCTCGGATCAAAAAATGAGGTCGAGCGCGTGACCCGCTACCACGACCCGCTATAATCGCAGGCTTCGCCGGTGTAGCTCAGTCGGTAGAGCAGCTCATTCGTAATGAGAAGGTCGGGTGTTCGATTCATCTCTCCGGCACCAATTGATGCGGTATTTCACAGAAGTACCCACCAACCTCAGTTCGCTGATGTCATTTTTGATGACAGCGGTTGTTCTGAGGTAGAACAAAGCCCCTCTTGTAGGGGCTTTTTCTTTGGCTTTTCGAAATAGGGTTCCGCTCGATGACCATCGCTGAGCAGATCACGGAGCGGATTGAAGTCTTCAAGGCTTGCGTGATGACCCAGGGCATTGAACACGCCCTCGCCACCCACATCTTGCAGCACGATTGCTCAATAGTTGGGCGTGATTTGGAGCAAGGCGTACGCACCGCAGTAGGCCGCCACTTTCAAGTCGACGCTGCGTCGATCTACATCGTCGGCTCCGCGAAGCTTGGATTCAGCCCAAAGCCTGGTCAGTACTTCAAGCCCTTTTCGGACAACTCAGACATCGATGTGGCGATCGTCTCGAAAGAACTGTTTGTCCAAATCTGGCAAGAAGTACACCAGATGGAGCTGGCACAGGTGTACTTCGATTTTGACAAGTTCAAGCACTACCACTTTCGTGGCTGGATACGCCCTGACAAGATGCCCAAAAAGAGCGAGTACCAGACGTGCAAAGGATGGTGGGACTTCTTCCGAGAACTATCAGGACGTGAAGACTTCATGCGAATGCAGATCGCGGGCGGTTTGTACTACGACGAATACTTCCTACGCCAATACCAACTATCTGCCCTCACGAGCCTTCGCGAAGAACTTTCTAAGGTACAGCGATGAAGACTTCAGCTACGAATCGGCGTATCCATCAACTGCTCACTGCGATCAATGAGGACAAGCTAAACCCTCGTCCAGACTTTCAACGTCGTCTCGTATGGACCAACGACGACAAGGTCTCGTTCATACGAACCGTACTGAAGGGCCTGCCGTTCCCTGAAATCTACGTGTGTGCAGGTAGCTTAAATTCAGAAACTGGCGCTGCAACCGAGTACCTCGTCGACGGACAGCAACGCGTCACAACGCTGCATCAATACTTCAAGGGACACGGCAGCCTGCGACTGGGGTCGTTCAAGCCTTATGTCGATCTCAGCCCGGAAGAAAAGGTTGCATTCTTGGAGTACGAGGTTGTCGTGCGCGACCTCGGCAAACAGCCGCTTGAGCAGATCCGCGAGATTTTTGAGCTGATCAACTCAGCCAACTACGCACTAAACACTATTGAGATCAAGAACGCGCGCTACGCGGGCGCTTTCAAAAAGTTCTGCGAAGCCGTAGCGGATCGTCAAGAGTTCAGGGACTGGAAGATTTTCAAGCGAACTGACATACGTCGGATGCAGGACTTGAGGTACTGCCTCGTACTGGTGACAACCATGCTATCCACGTACGCAAACCGTGACGACAACATTGAAGAGTACCTTGAAAAGTACAACGACGACTTCGCGGAGGGCGAACGGCTTCGCACCGAGATCGACGCGAGTTTCCTTTTTGTTAGCGACATGCATTTGCCCGCCACCTCAAGGGCATTTCGAAAGACTGACCTATTTTCCCTGCTCGTCGAGATTCATCGCGCACTGTTCAAGAGAAAGCTCTCCCTCGATGCAGCAAACGTCTCCAAGCGCCTGCTAGAGTTCTTCGATGAGGTCGAGACGGCCGCTCTTGGCGTGCCGACATCGAACCTTGCTACAACGTACTACAAGTCGACTATTCGAGCAGCTATCGACCGGGGCAACCGCTTGCGCAGAGGCGAAATTCTGCAGGGCATACTCGACACAACATACGAACCCCAGCTTCGTTTCTCGCATCCGGCAAATGAGTCGGTTCCAGATCAAGCAGAACTACAACTCGAAGAGGGTGACTACTGAGTGATCGACCTAAACACTAAAAACGTATACGCGCTCTGAGTCGGTAGCCCTCGAATGCCAATGAGACTATGCGCTGACTTGGCGCTGGCTGCTATTCGCTTAGAGGCACAGCTCGTGAAAGGATGATCCTCCTCAGCGAATCTGCCAGCCTTCTCGCCATGTTCTTCTTAAGCTGCTTGAGCAGTTGATCTTTTGTCGTTGCGTCAGCGTAGAGCGTCCTCTGCAAGCCCATCGACAGGAGAGAGATACGAACATAAGCCGGCTCGAAGTCGCAGGCGTCCGGGATGGTGAAATTTGCCCTTACGCCATCGTAGGTCTGCAGGCGCGACACGATGTTCCCGATCGAAGCCGAGACGAGCTTGAGCGATGCAGCGACCGCTTTAGCATCCCAGTTAACTGCGGACTCGACGGATTTTCGACTGCGCCCACCCTTTTGCTCTGCATCAAACTTCCGGATGACACGAAACGCAGACCCCCATTTGCTCGAACCAAGTGAGACCATCCCGTTGCTTGCAAATGGACCGCTGCCGCCTGTTTGGCCGATGTCCACCTGGAAGCCTCCATGCGCGACACGGAATCCGTGCTTCAGACTGTTGTACTCATCGATGTAGTTCTGGTCAGTATGGTTGAGCGCAAGCAGTTCCCACAGCTTTGCGAACGATTTCACGGCGGCATCGACATCCGGCAGTCCGCGAAACGGAAGAACCTCACGCGAGATGTCCAGCCATGACAGTCTTCTTATTCGGCGGTTCAGCAAAAGAAGATCGCCTCCGCTGCCAATCCGATCCAGCACAAGGCGAAGTTCACCAGTCGAGCAAGATCCCACCCATGCGTGAGGGCAGCGCTCACCTTGCAACAACGCACCCATCAGAAGAAACATGGTCTCGGAGCCGTGGAATAGCGCAAGCCGCATACCTGCCGCCGCTCGCATGCTGAGCTCTGGATCTTCAAGGTCGGGTTCGGATCGCCTCACCACGCACTCGAAGTACTCGTGATCAATCGCCTTGAGGAACGATGCCCTAGCTTCGTCTATGTCCGACTCCCATAGGCAATACGGCTCATCGCCAATCGCGTAGATGACGTTGTTTTGCTTCATGGCTCTATTTGGCGGCTAGGTGACATCGCAATTCGACTGGTTGAAGAACTGCCTGGTGAGATTGAACTCGCTCGCGCCCTCACCAACCACAGTCAGTTCTCGAGACACGTTATGTTTCACGGATCGACTACCAAATACGTGTCCTCCTTCAGCTCCTCCATCACCACATAGCTGTTCGACTGCGCCGACACCGGCAGCCGCTTCAGGATGCCGCCGAGCAACTGCCGGTACTGCTCCATGCCCTTGATGCGGAACTTGAGCAGGTAGTCGAAGCTGCCGGACACCAGGTGGTACTCCATCAGCTCCGGCATGTGGATCAGTTCGCGGCGGGTCTGCTCGAACAGGTCGTCGGACTTGGCCGAGAGCTTGATTTCGACGAAGACCAGCAGCGTGCGGCCGACTGCCGCCGGCGCCACGCGGGCGTGGTAGCCGGTGATGACGCGCTCGCGCTCCAGGCGGCGCACGCGCTCGGAGCAGGCCGACGCCGACAGGCCGATCTGCTCGGCCAGTTCGGCATTGGAGATGCGGCCGTTGCGCTGCAGCGAATCCAGGATTTTTCGGTCGATTCGGTCGAGGTCGGTCATTCTTCGGCGGCACGGAGCCAGGCGACTTGAAGACAGTGATTTTCACGCCGATGCGCCGGCACATCCGTGAAAGCTGCGGCGGAACACCCCCTAAATTCGTGTTTTCTCTTTCTCCGCTGGAACCACCGTGAAAGTCGTTGTCCTGGGCTCGGGCGTCGTTGGCGCCACCACTGCGTACTACCTGGCCCGCGCGGGCGCCGACGTGACGGTGCTCGACCGCCAGCCCGGAGCGGCGCTGGAGACGAGCTTCGGCAATGCCGGCCAGGTGTCGCCCGGCTATTCCACGCCCTGGGCCGCGCCTGGCATTCCGCTCAAGGCGCTGAAGTGGATGTTCCAGAAGCATGCACCGCTGGCGGTGAAGCCCGACGGCACCCTCTTTCAGCTGCGCTGGATTGCCGCGATGTTGAGGAACTGCACCGACGCGCGCTACACGGTGAACAAGGAACGCATGATGCGCATCGCGGAATACAGCCGCGACTGCCTGCGCACGCTGCGCGCGGACACCGGCATCGCCTACGAGCACCGCACCGGCGGCACGCTGCAGCTCTTCCGCAAAGCCGAGCAGCTCGCAGCGGTGAAGCGCGACACCGCCGTGCTCGAAGAGTGCGGTGTCGCCTACGAACTGCTCGACGTCGACGGCATCGTCGAAGCCGAGCCCGCGCTCGCGCAGGCCCGCGGCCGCCTCGCGGGTGGCCTGCGCCTGCCGGGCGACGAGACCGGTGACTGCCAGCGCTTCACGACCGCGCTGGTCGCGCTGGCCGAGGCGGCGGGCGCCACCTTCCGCTTCGGCACGACGGCCACGCGCGTGCTGCACGATGGCCAGCGCATCCGCGGCATCGAGGTCGACGGCGAGACCGTCACGGCCGATCGTTACGTGCTCGCACTCGGCAGCTATTCGCGCGACCTGCTGCTGCCGCTCGGCCTCGACCTGCCGGTCTATCCGGTCAAGGGCTACTCGCTCACCGCGCCGATCGTCGATGCCTCGCTGGCGCCGGTGTCGACCGTGCTCGACGAGACCTACAAGATCGCCATCACGCGCTTCGACGACCGCATCCGCATCGGCGGGATGGCAGAGCTGTCGGGCTTCGACCTCGGCCTGAAGCCGCAACGACGTGCCACGCTGGAGATGGTCACGCGCGACCTGTTCCCCGGCGGCGACCTCGAAGCGGCCACCTTCTGGACCGGCCTGCGCCCGATGACGCCCGACGGCACGCCCATCATCGGCGCGACGCGCCAGTTCCCGAACCTGTTCCTGAACACCGGCCACGGCACGCTGGGCTGGACCATGGCCTGCGGCTCCGGCAAGCTGCTGGCCGACCTGGTGCTAGGGCAGCGCCCCGAGATCGACACCGAAGGCCTGTCGCTCGACCGCTATGCGGGCGCCCGACGGCGTCGCGGGCAACGCCTGCGGGTTGCGCCGGCGGGCCACGCGTCGCACGCGAGCTGAGACGCGCTTCATTTTTCGCCGTGGGTCGTGGTCACGGCATGCAGATTGCGTAGGATGAGACTGACACACCTATGCTGCAATTTCTCTCCCGACGGTTGGGCCGACTGAGCGTCGGCCGCAAGCTTCTCCTGATCTACCTGCTGGACCTGACGGCCGTCATCTTCATCAGCGGCATCCTCATCAACGAGAAATTCATCGCCATCGACTTCGGCCGCAAGGAGAAGACCGGCGCGGCGTACATCGAACAGATCCGCCCGACGCTGATGGCAGTGGCGGGCTGGCGCGAGGCCACTGTCGCCCCGCCGCAGATGCTGGCCGGCATCGAACAGACCCTGGGCGCCGGCATGCGGAGTGGCCAGGCGAACGAACGCTTCCGTCATGCCCTGGAGACACTGGCCGCGATGCCCGGCAACACCACGGCACGCGCGGCGCTCGAGGCGGGCCGCGCGCTGGTCACGCGCGTGGGCAACCAGTCGAACCTGATCCTCGACCCGGACCTCGACAGCTACTACACGATGTCGCTGATCCTGCTGCGCTTTCCCGAGCTGCTCGAGCTGAGCTCGGAAATGCGCGCACGGCTGCACTCCCACGGTGCAGGTGAACTGGACGCGACCGAATCGCGCACCAAATACTTCATCCTGGAAGGCCGCGTGGATGCCATCACCGCCGCCATCACTACCGACTACGGCGAAGCCTTCGCCGCAGCGACCGGCCCGCTGCAGTCGCAACTCGACGGCTCTCGCACCCGACTGCTGGCGAGCATCGACCGCTTCCGCTCTGCCGCCCGCAGCGCCATGAACCAGGACAGCGGCTCGCTCGCGACCTTCGACGCGGCGCAGCAGGCGCTGTTCGCCAGCCTCGACGGTGCCTGGGGCAGCGCCATCGTGGCGCTCGATGCGCTGCTGGAGGCGCGCGAGCGCGGCTTCTTCCAGCGCATGTGGATGCACCTGGGCACGGCGCTCTTCCTGCTGCTGCTGATCCTGAGCGCGGTGTTCTACGTGGCGCGGCAGATCTCGCGGCCGCTGCGCGGGCTTTCACTGGTGGTCGACACGGTGCGCCGCACCGGCGACCACAGCCTGCGGGCCCGCTGGGACGCCGGCGACGAGATCGGCCGGCTGGTGCTGGGCTTCAACGACATGCTGGCGCAACTCGACCACGAGCGTCGCACCCAGCAGGAGCTGGCCGCGTCGGCACGGGCGTCGGACGCACAGCGCGACCTGGTCGCCGCCATCCCGATCCCGCTGATGGTGACGGCCATCCCAGGGCACGAAGTGCTCAGCGCGAACCCGCCGGCGCAGGAGTGGCTGGGCGGCCGCACCGTCGACCCCTGGGCCGTCGGGCTCGATCCGGGCGTGCGCAGCCGGTTCTTCCAGGGGCTGGCCGACCGCGGCCATGTCGACGAGTTCGAGGTGTGCTGGCGCGGTGGCGGCACGGGCGTCTCGTCGTGGGCCGTGCTGTCGGCCCGGCGGATCCTCTACCAGGGACAGGACGCCCTGCTCACCGCCTTCACACCCATCAGCCAGCTCAAGGTGATGGAGCAGCGGCTGGAGCTGTGGTCGAAGGTGTTCGAGGCCTCCACCGAGGGCATCATGATCATCGATGCCGATCGCCGCATCATCACGCTCAACCGCGCGCTGGGTCGGTTCACCGGCTACGACGCGCGCGAGCTCGAAGGCGAACAGCCGGAACGGCTGGTGCTTGGCCAAGGCAATGCCTTCGTCGACTTCTGGCCGCAGCTCGACCAGCGCGGCGCATGGCAGGGCGAGGTGCTGGTGCGTCGCCGCAACGGCAGCCACTACCCGGCATGGCTGGTCGCCAGCGTGGTGCGCGACGGGCCCGAGCGCATCTCGCACTACATCTTCACGTCCATCGACATCACCGAACGGAAGCGCAGCGAGGAGCGCATCCGCTTCCTGGCGCTGCACGACGTGCTGACCGAACTCCCGAACCGCTCGCTGTGCATCGAACGGTTGGGTACCGCCATGCAGCAGGCCCGCAAGGACGGCCGGCGCGTAGGCGTGGTGTTCATCGACCTCGACCGCTTCAAGAACATCAACGACTCGCTGGGCCACCATGTCGGCGATGCGCTGTTGCGCACGGTCTCCCGGCGCATGGTCGACGCGGTACGACCGGGCGACACCGTCAGTCGCCTGGGCGGCGACGAGTTCGTGATCGTGCTGGCGGATGTGTCCGACGCGGACGAGGTCGAACGCATCGTCGAGAAGCGCCTGGTGCCGGCGATCCGCGAGCCGTACACGCTGCATAGCGCCGAGTTGCACGTCACCTGCAGCGTCGGCATGGCGATGTACCCCGACGATGCACAGGACATCGACTCGCTCATGCGGCAGGCCGACGTCGCGATGTACCAGAGCAAGTCCGGCGGCCGCAGCATGGTGCACTTCTTCATGCCCGACATGGACGAGCGCGCCCAGAAGCGGCTGCAGCTCGAATCGCACCTGCGCCGCGCCATCGAGCGAAACGAGCTGAGCCTGCTGTTCCAACCGCGCGTGCAGGCGCTCAGCGGCAGTTTGCTCGGGGTGGAGGCACTGCTGCGCTGGCGCAACCACGAGATGGGCGACGTCTCGCCCGCCGAATTCATTCCGATCGCCGAAGAGAGCGGGCAGATCGTCGCCATCGGCGCCTGGGTCATCGCACGCGCCTGCGCGCAACAGGCGGCCTGGCGCGACCAGGGGCTGGGCACGCTGCCCGTGTCGATCAACGTGTCGGCCCTGCAGCTGCGCGACGGCGAGCTCACCGGCGTGCTGCGCGACGCGATGTCGTCGCACGACGTGCTGCCGTCGTCCATCGAGATCGAGATCACCGAGTCGACGCTGATGGACTCGGCCGAACAGTCGCTCGCGCAGTTGCGTGCACTGAAGGCGCTCGGCGTGCAGCTGTCGATCGACGACTTCGGCACCGGCTACTCGAGCCTGAACTACCTCAACCGCTTCCCGATCGACAAGCTGAAGATCGACCGGTCCTTCGTGCACGACATGCTCGACGACCCGACCGACCTGGCGATCGTGCGCGCCATCGTCGGCCTGGGCCACACACTGGGCCTGCGCGTGGTGGCTGAAGGCGTCGAAAGTGCCGAGGAAGCGGCGATGCTGCAGGCCGCGCACTGCGATGAACTGCAGGGCTACCTGTTCGGGCGGCCGATGGCGGGCGACGAGATCCCCGACTGGATCCGGCAGTGCACGCCGGCCGCCACGGCTTAATCCCGCGCGCCTAGAGGTTCGCAGCGAGCGCCATCGCGGCCGACAGCGTGGCCAGTGCCAGCACCGTCGACACCACCACCGCCGCGGTGACCTGCTCTTCGACCACCTTGTAGCGCTGCGAGAACAGGAAGGCGTTGGCGCCGATGGGCATCGCGGCGGCCACCACCATCACCGTGAGCGGCAGGCCGCGCACGCCCAGCAGCCAGCCGACGCCGGCCACCAGCAGCGGGTGCACCACGTTCTTCACCACGGCCAGCGCGAGCGCGCCGCGCAGATGCGTGCCGACGCGCGTGAGCGCCAGCGTGATGCCGACCAGCACCAGTGCCACCGGGCTGAAGGCCTGGCCAAGCAGCATCAGCGGTTTGTCGACGGCCGCGGGCAGCGTCAGGCCGGTCTGTGCGAACAGCAGGCCCACAATGATCGGCAGCGGCACCGGATGCAGCACCGAGTTGCGCACGGCGCGCGCCACGGTCCGGACGATCGGCTGCCGCACAGCGCCGCTCGCCGCGGCATGCTCGCGCGCCACGATGAGTTCGATCAGCAGCGTCGCGGCGCCGATCAGCACCAGCGAGTGCAGCGACACCAGCGTCAGCAGCACGACCAGCCCGGCCGGCCCGTAGGCCAGGTCGACCAGGGCCACGCCGATGATCACGGTGTTGCTGAAGGTGGCAGCGATGGCCAGCACCGCCGCGCTGCGGGTGAGGCCGAGAAAGGCCAGCATGCCCACGAAGATGACGCCGGCCCCGATGAAGTAGGCGGCGACCGGCCGCAGGCTCAGCGTTTCCACATGGACCGTGCTCATGGCGCGGAACAGCAGCGCCGGCGCCAGCAGCAGGAACACCAGGTTCGACAGGTCCTTCACCGCATGGGCACCGACCCAGCGGCGGCGCCCGGCGAAGTAACCCGCGGCGATGAGAAGAACGACGGGGAGCAGCGCGGAGAGGACGGGCGAATTCACCGCGGCGAGCATAGCGGCTCGCCGCGGTGAGGTCCGTCGAGCGCTAGAAGCTTGCGCGCAGGCCGACCTTGAGGGAGCGCCCTGGCAGCGGTGCCGCCGGGTACACCGTCGTGGTCAGGATCGACGTCGCGCTGTAGGCCAGCTTGTTGGTGATGTTGTCTAGCCGTGCGTACCAGGTCAGCGTCGCGCCGGTCACTTTCATCCGATAGGCCAACGCGGCGTTCCACAGCGTGTACCCCGCGGTCTCGCGCGTGCCGTCGGCCGGCACGCGGTGCTGCGCCGAATAGCGGTCGAAGCCGAAGCGCGCGGTCCACGGGCCGTCGCCGTAGGCCAGCGCGGCGCCGACACGCACCGGCGAGATGCGCGGCAGCGGCTCACCGGTGTCGGTGTTGGTGGCGCGCACCAGGTCGCCGCGCCACTGCAGGTCGAGCGTGCCGCTGCGTTCCATCGCGGCGAAGGCCTCGTTGCCCAGCAGCCGCAGGTTGCCGCTCGCTTCGATGCCGGTGAAGCGGGCGCGCACGCCGCCGTAGGCGTACTCGGCCAGCGTGTCCTCGGCGGCCGGGTCGGTCACGACCTCGCCTTCGCCATCACGCTGGACGCCGGTGGCGTTCAGGCCGATGTAGTTGCGAAAGCGCGTGACGTAAGCGTTGACGCGCGCGTTGTTCGGGCCGTTCTTCCATTGCGCGCCCAGGTCGAAGCCGATCGAGCGCTCCTTCTCGAGCGACACATCGCCCACCTCCCAGGCCGCGGTCGCGACGTGCGGGCCGTTGGCGAACAGCTCGTAGTCCTTCGGTGCCCGCTCGGTGTACGCGAGGTTCGAGGTGAGCTGCCATTGCGGCGTGAGGTTGACCAGCGCGCCGAGGGCCGCGCTGTGCGGGTTGAAGCTGCGTTCGCCCGTCGTGAACCGCGTGATCGACAGGTCGTCGGGGTAGCCGAGCGACTCGACCTTCACCTGCTCGGTGCGCGCGCCGAAACTCAGGCGTCCCCACGACGTGGCCAGTTCCTCGTGCAGGAACAGCGCATTGGCGCGCGTGCGGCTGTGCGGTGCGAAGGCCTCCTCGCCGTCGGCCGAGAAGCGACCGCTTTCGCTGGTGAAGCCGATCATGCCTTCGACGCCGCCGATCTTCCGGTGGCGCGCCTCGACGCGCAGGTCGTTGCTCTTATTGGCGAAAGTGGTGCCGACCTCGCTGCCCTCGAACTCGGTGTGGCGGTAGTCGGTGTGGCCGAACTTGGTGCGGATGCTGGTGAAGAAGCCACCGGGCCGCCATTCGCCTTCCAGCGCGTAGCGGTCGGACTTCATGCCGATCGTCACCTCGTCCTCGGCCACCGTGCCGTAGTCGCTGCGGTAGCTGCTGGCCGACGCACCGATCCAGCCGCGGTCGAAGAACAGCGTGCCGCCGACCGCGCCGCCGCGCGCGCTGTTCTGCGAATTGCAGATGCGGCGTGCCAAGCCTGGCGAGCCGGGCTTCTCGCACGCGAGATCGATGGGCACGCGCACGTCGTCCGACTTGCGGTCGAAGGCATCGACGTGCAGCGCGTAGCGGTCGTTGCCGCCTTCGAGCACCACGCCGCCACTGCGTTCCTGGCTGCCGGTGGCGTAGCCGAGGTCGGCACGCCCGCCGAAGCCGTTGATCGGCTCGGTCGGAATGCGGTTGTCGATCACGTTGACCACGCCGCCCACGGCGCTGCCGCCGTACTGCAGCGCCGACGGGCCGCGCAGCACCTCGATGCGGTCGGTGACGAGCGCGTCGACCGGCACCGCGTGGTCGTAGCTCAGCGCCGACGCATCGGGCGCGCTGCCGCCGTTCTGCAGGATGCGGATGCGGTCGCCGTCCTGGCCGCGGATGATCGGCCGGCTCGCGTTGGGGCCGAAGTAGCTGCTGCTCACGCCCGGCACGCCGTCGAGCGTCTCGCCCAGCGTGGAGCGCGAGCGCAGCATCAGCGTGTCGCCCTGCAGCATCTCGGTGGGGGCGATCAGCTCGGACGCGCCGAGCGGGTTGCCAGTGACGGTGACCTCCTTGAGGCTCGGGGCCGGTGCGGCAGTGCCGGCGGGGTTAGCGGTCTGTGCATGCGCGCTCAGGGCGATCAAGGAGGAAACGGCGGCGCCGACGGCGTGCCGGCTGAAATTGGAAATCATGGGATGCGGACTCGTTGAAGCAATGGAAGGCCAGCCGCCGCCCCTCACAGGGCGCAGCCAGACGAAAAACCAGAGAGATTCAGCGAGTCAGCGGGGGGCCGCGCGCATCGAAGAGCGAGACCCAGCGGGCGAGTGCTTCGCCCAGGAAGTAGTGAAACCGCGCCATCGGCAAGGCGATGGGCAGCACCACGAGGGGCACGGACAGCGCCGCGGCGCCTCCGGCGAGCTGGTCGTACAGCCGGCAGTCCGCGTCGGCGTGCACGCCGAAGAGGGCGAGCAGGCCGCCGTGGTCATGGCCCTGGTTGATGCTCGGCGACGAAGCGACCGACAGCGCGGGTGCGTCGTGCAGGTGCGCCATCGCCGGCACGGTCGGCTGGTGCACCACCCGGTGCATCAGCCCGAGCGTGGACGCGAGCCACAGCGAGACCGCCAGGGCGATCAGCAATGGCGCGCGGTACACGGCGGTGCGGGCAAGTTGCATCGGGCAGGGTTCAGTTCTTGACGCGCGCGGCGAAAGTCTTCTGAAACTTCTCGACCTTCGGGCCCACCACGAAGGCGCAGTAGCCCTGGTTGGGGTGGTTCAGGAAGTAGTCCTGGTGGTAGGCCTCGGCCGTCGAGTAGTTCACCAACGGCTGCACCTCGGTCACCACCGGCGCACGGTAGGTGCCGCTGTCGGCGATCTCGCGGATCACGGCGTCGGCCACCTGCTTCTGGTCGTCGTTCAGGTAGTAGATGCCGCTGCGGTACTGCGTGCCGACGTCGTTGCCCTGGCGGTTGAGCGAGGTCGGGTCGTGCACGACGAAGAAGATCTCGAGGATCTCGCGCAGCGTGATCTGCGCCGGGTCGAACACCAGCTTGACGACTTCGTTGTGCCCGGTGCGGCCGGTGCAGACCTGTTCGTAGCTGGGGTTGATCGTCTCGCCGTTGGAATAACCCGACTCCACATCGACGATGCCGCGCACCCGGTCGAACACGGCCTCGGTGCACCAGAAGCAGCCACCGCCGAGCACGATGGTGTCGGTGGTGGGTGCGGGGCTGGGGGTGGTTGTCATGGTCGATTCCAAAACGCGAAGCCCGCTATTGTCGCGGCTTGACGCACCGGGTGGGGCTCACTACATTACTAACCCGCCAGTCATTAACGCCGATGCCCCGCTTTCTCAACGACAAGCACTGCCCGGTCCGCGCCAAGCGCGAACGCCGGAAAGAGGCACGTCCTGGCGAACTGATCCAGGCCGCGCTCGAGCTGTTCGTCGAAAAAGGCTTCGCCGCCACGCGCGCCGAAGAAGTGGCGGCCCGGGCCGGCGTGTCCAAGGGCACGCTCTTCCTCTACTTCCAGAGCAAGGACGACCTGCTGCGCGCCGTGATCACCGAAAACCTGGCCGGCCGCTTTCCGGCGTGGAACGAGGAATTCGAGGCTTTCGAGGGAAGCACGGCGGACATGCTGCGCCACTGCACACAGGTGTGGTGGGACCGCGTGGGGGCCACGCCGGTGTCGGGCCTGACCAAGCTGATGCTCGCCGAGGGCAATAACTTTCCCGAGCTCGCAGCCTTCTACCAGCGTGAGGTCGTGGTGCCTGGCCAGGCGCTGATCCGGCGCATTCTGCAGCGCGGCATCGCACGCGGCGAATTCACACCGATCGACGTCGACTACGCCATCCATGCGGTGCTCGCGCCGATGATCTTTCTGTTCCTCGTGCGGCACAACACCCTCTGGGCCGAGGAAGCCCGCACGCTCGATCCGCAGACCTACATCGCGACGCAGACCGAGCTCGTCATCCGCGGGCTGTCCGTCCCACCGTCGACACCGCCGCACGCCACCTAAAATCGTGGGCTGGCCCGAGCCCACAAGGAAACGAGAAAACCCATGAACACCCCCGCCTCGCAGGAGCGCCTGCGCTTCAACATGATCGAGCAGCAGATCCGCCCCTGGGACGTGCATGACCCGCAAGTCCTCGCGCTGCTGGCCGAGATCCGCCGCGAAGACTACGTCCCGGCCGCGCACCGCGCCATGGCCTTCTTCGACATGGAACTGCCGCTGGCCGACGCCACCGAGCCGGGCCAGACGATGCTGGCGCCGAAGATCGAAGCGCGCATGCTGAACGACCTGCACGTGCAGAAGCACGAGTCGGTGCTGGAGATCGGCACGGGGTCGGGCTTCATGGCCGCCCTGCTGGCCCACTGCGCCGCCAAGGTGCTGACGCTGGAGATCGACGCCACGCTGGCCGCACGCGCCACCGAGACGCTGCGCCGCAACGGCGTGACCAACGTCGAAGTGCGCCACGCCGACGGTGCCAAGCCGCTGCCGAGCGGCCCGACCTTCGACGTGATCGTGCTCAGCGGCTCGGTGGCCCGCGTGCCGCAGAACCTGCTGGGCTCGCTCAACATCGGTGGCCGGCTGGTCGCCATCGTCGGCGGCGAGCCCATGATGCGCGCCCATTTCGTGACCCGCGTGAGCGAAGGCAAGTGGGAAACCACGCAGCCGTGGGACACCATCGCGCCGCGCCTCTTGAACTTCCCCGAACCTTCGCCGTTCCATTTCTGATGGTCGATCAGCTTCGCCCCACCGATCTGGATGCCTGGTTCGCCCAGGACGCCGCCGCCGTGCCCGTGCTGCTCGACGTGCGCGAGCCCTGGGAACTGCAGACGGCCAGCGTCGCGCCGCAGGGCTTCGCGCTGGTGGTCATCCCGATGAACGAGATTCCCGCACGCTTGGCCGAACTCGACCCCGCAGCGCGCATCGCCTGCCTGTGCCACCACGGTGCGCGCAGCCAGCGCGTGGCGGTCTTCCTGAGCCAGAACGGCTTCGGCGACGTGGCGAACGTGGCTGGCGGCATCGACGCCTGGTCGGCCACCCGCGACGCCAGCGTGCCGCGCTACTGAACGTCCCCAAGGACCGCATGCCCCTGCCCCGGCTTCTCCCCTCTGCAGCCGCGACGGCAGCCTTGCTGGCCACCGCGTTCGCCGCCCCCGCGGGCGCCCAGAGCCTGCTCACCCTCTACGAATCGGCACGCGGCTACGACGCCACCTACCAGGGCGCGCGCGCGCAGTACGACGCGAGCCTGGCACGGGCAGCCCAGGCCAAGGCAGGCGTGTTGCCGCAGGTGGGGTTGCAAGGCAACGTGGCGCGCACCAACCTCGACATCGACGTGATCTCGGGTGCGCCGCAAGGCTCGGCGCCGCGCGACTACACCACGCAAACGGTGGGCGTGAACGCCACGCAGCCGCTGTACCGGCCGGCCGCCTGGGCCGCCTACGAACAGGGCAAGCGCCAGGCCGAGATCGCCGAAACCGTGCTCACGACCGCCGAGCAGGACCTGATCGTGCGTGTGAGCCACGCCTACTTCGACGTGCTCGCCGCGCAGGACACGCTCCGGCTGGTGCGCGCGCAGAAGGCCGCCGTGGACGAACAGCTCGCCTTCGCCAAGCGCAACTTCGAGGTCGGCACATCGACCATCACCGATTCGCGCGAGGCGCAGGCGCGCTACGACCTGGTCGTGGCGCAGGAGATCGCCGCCGAGAACGACCTGCAGGTCAAGCGCCTCGCGCTCGACCAGGTGGTGGGCCGCACCGGCAGCGCGCCGCTGCCGCTGGCCACCGCCGCCACGCTGCCCGCCCCGTCGCCCACCGACATGAACGCCTGGGTGGCACAGGCCGAAGCCGTGCATCCGGCGATCCGCCAGGCCCGCCTGGGCCTCGACGTGGCGGGGCTCGAAGTGCAGAAGGCCGAGGCCGGCCACAAGCCGACGATCGATGCTCAGGTGGGCTACAACCTCACGCGTTATCCGCAGGGCAACGCCACGACGACCGTCGGCACCTACGCCCGCGGCCCGAGCATCGGCGTGGTGTTCAACATGCCGCTGTTCGCCGGCTTCGCCACCGAGAACCGCATCCGCGAGACGCTCTCGCTCGAAGAGCAGTCGCGCGCCACGCTCGAATCGACGCGCCGCAACGTGACGCAGGCCACGCGCGCGGCCTACCTCGGGCTGATCTCGGGGGCGGGCCAGGTGAAGGCGCTGGAAGCGGCCGAGGCGTCGAGCCAGAGCGCGCTCGAGGCCAACCAGCTTGGCTACCAGGTGGGCGTGCGCATCAACATCGACGTGCTCAACGCGCAGAGCCAGCTGTTCCAGACCCGGCGCGACCTGGCGCTGGCGCGCTACAACGTGCTGCTGGGGAACCTGAAGCTGCGCCAGGCCAACGGCACGCTGGTGCCGACCGACCTGCAGCCGGTCAACGCCGCGTTGAGCACCACGCCCCCACCGCTGCGCTGATCAGTCGAGGGTCGGCTCGGCGCGCTCTTCGGGCGCAACGGCGGGCGATGCCGCGGCACGCACGGGCATCGGCGAAGCACCTTCCGCGATGGCCAGCACCGCCGCCGCCGTGCGTTCGGCCGCCCCGCGGTTCGACGCCGCGAAGCCGTGCGCCGACTGCACCATCGCCTCGCGCCGCACCGCATCGCCGACCAGCGACAGCGCGGCGCGTACCGCCTGCTCCATGGTCTGCACACGCAGCGCAGCACCGGCCGCGACCGCGAGGTCCGCGACCTCGGCGAAATTGAAGGTCGAGGGACCGAGCACGACCGGGCAACCGCAGGCCGCGGCCTCGATCAGGTTCTGGCCACCCAGCGCCTCGAAGCTGCCGCCCAGCAGGGCCGCATCGGCCAGCCCGTAATACAGCGCCATCTCGCCGAGCGAGTCGCCCAGCCAGATCTCAGCCGCGGTCGGTGCACCGGCCGCGCTGCGGCGGGCCACGCCGAAGCCGTTGGATTCGATCAGCGCGGCCACTTCGTCGAAGCGCTGCGGGTGGCGCGGCACGACCATCCACTGCACCGCCGCGACCTGGCGCGCGATCGAATCGACACCGGGCTGCTCGGGCGGCAGCGGGCTGGTGGCGCCGAAGCGCTTGAGCACGTCGAGCAGCATCTGCTCTTCGCCCTCGCGCGAACTCGCCAGCACGACCAGCGGGCGCGGCAACTGACCCTTGAACTTGGCGGCCACCGCGAGCTGTCGCGCGTCGGGCGTGGCGTCGAACTTGAGGTTGCCGTAGACGCCGGCCACCTTGCCGCCCAGCGATACCAGCCGGTGCGAGTCGGCCTCGGTCTGCGCCCACACGGCGGTGAGCCCCGAATACGCGGGCCGCGCGAGCCAGCTGAGCCGCTCGGCCGAGGCCAGCGATTTCTCGTTGAGCCGCGCATTGGCCAGCACCAGCGGGATGCGGCGCTCGCGGCAGGCGGCGACCATCTCGGGCCAGACCTCGGTTTCCATCAGCACGCCGATGCGCGGCGCGAAGCGGTCGAGAAAGCGGGCCACGGCCGAGGGCGTGTCCCAGGGCTGCCAGACCTGCAGGTCGCCCGGCTCGAGCAGCTTGGCGCCCTCTTCCCGGCCGGTGGCCGTGCCATGGGTCAGCAGGATCGGGATGCCCGGATGCTGGCGCCGCAGCTCGGCAATCAGGATGCCGGCCGCGCGCGATTCGCCCAGCGACACCGCATGCACCCAGCACCAGCCGACACCGACCGCCGCCTCGTCGTAGCGGCCGAAGCGCTCTTCGACGGCGACCGCATAGCCGGGCTCGGCCTCGGCGCGCCGCTTGAGCTTGCGCCGCACCAGCGGCTGGGCGAGAAACGTGAACGCGCCGTACAGGCGCAACGACAAGGAACGCACGCTCGACCGGGTCAGTGCGACGCTTCGGCGAGCTGCGCGTCGGGCTTGACGGTCTTCAGCAAGGCCAGCATGGCGTCCTGGATGCGGTGCAGCGCAGCCTCGGTCTGGCCTTCAAAGCGCATCACCAGCACCGGCGTGGTGTTCGACGCGCGGATCAGGCCGAAGCCGTCGGGCCAGTCCACCCGCACGCCGTCGATGGTGGAGATCTTCGCGGGCGCGTCGAACCTGGCCGTCTTGATGAGCTGGTCGACCAGCACATGCGGCTCGCCCTCGGCGCACTTCACGTTGAGTTCGGGCGTGGAGAAGCTGGTGGGCAGCCCGTCGAGCACGGCGCTGGCGTTGGGGCTCTTGCTCAAGATCTCGAGCAGGCGGCAGCCGGCGTAAGTGCCGTCGTCGAAACCGAACCAGCGTTCCTTGAAGAAGATGTGGCCGCTCATCTCGCCACCCAGCGGCGAGTCGATTTCCTTCATCTTCGCCTTGATGAGCGAGTGGCCGGTCTTGTAGATCATCGGCACGCCACCGGCGGCTTCGATGGCCGGGCCGAGGCGCTGCGAGCACTTCACGTCGTAGACGATGGTGCCGCCCGGCACGCGCGAGAGCACGTCCTGCGCGAACAGCATCATCTGGCGGTCCGGGTAGATGTTGTTGCCTTCCTTGGTCACGATGCCCAGGCGGTCCCCGTCGCCGTCGAAGGCCAAGCCCAGTTCGGCGTCACCGGCCGCCAGTGCGGCGATCAGGTCCTTCAGGTTCTCGGGCTTGCTCGGGTCGGGATGGTGATTGGGGAAGTTGCCGTCGACCTCACTGAACAGCTCGGTCACCTCGCAGCCGATGGCACGCAGGATGGCCGGAGCGGTGGCGCCGGCGATGCCGTTGCCTGAATCGACCACGATCTTCATCGGGCGCGCGAGCTTGATGTCGCCGACGATGCGCTGCGTGTAAGCCTCGGTCACGTCGACCTGGCGCACGCTGCCACCGGAGGCGAGCGTGGCGCTGTCGGCTTCCATCACGCGGCGCAGGCCTTGAATCTCGTCGCCGTAGATCGCACGGCCGGCCAGCACCATCTTGAAGCCGTTGTAGTCCTTGGGGTTGTGGCTGCCCGTGACCTGGATGCCGCTGGTGGCGAGCGTGTTGGCCGCGAAATACAGCATGGGCGTGGTGACCGCGCCGACATCGATGACTTCGACGCCCGTGGCCACCAGGCCGCGGACGAGCGCCTCGACCAGCGAGGGGCCCGACAGGCGCCCGTCGCGGCCCACGGCCACGGATTTTTCACCGGCTGCGCGCGCCGCGCTGCCGAAGGCCTTGCCGAGCGCTTCGGCCACGGCCGCGTCAAGCGTGCTGGGCACGATGCCCCGGATGTCGTAGGCCTTGAAGATCGATGCGCTGAGTTGCATGGCTGTGCCCTGAAAGTTCTCAAAAACGGTGAGCCATTGTAGGCATGGCCTCCGGCGCCCAGATGTCCGGAAATGGCTAATTGGGAGCCCCCCGAAACGTATGATCGATCGCATGGATTCGCCCGATCGCCCGCTCGACATCGGCCCCGCCGCGACGGGGCTGGAGGGCGATGCCTGCTATCTCGCGATGAAGACGCACGACGCCCGCTTCGACGGCCGCTTCTTCACCGCCGTGACCTCCACCGGCATCTACTGCCGCCCGGTCTGCCGCGTGAAGCTGCCGCGGCGCGAGAACTGCCGCTTCTTCCGCCATGCCGCGCAAGCCGAGGCCGCAGGCTTCCGGCCCTGCCTGCGCTGCCGGCCGGAGCTGGCACCGCGCGCGGCGAGCTGGTCGACGGAAGACGCGTCGCGCATCCTTGCGCTTCAAGCAGCGCGATTGATCGACGAGCCGGACGCGTGGAACGACGAGGGCCCCGGCGCCGCGCAGATCGCCGCCCGGCTGGGCGTGAGCGACCGCCACCTGCGCCGCATCTTCGAGGCGCAATTCGGCGTCTCGCCCCTGCAATACCTGCAGACGCGGCGGCTGCTCGCGGCCAAGCAACTCATCGCCGACACCACGCTGCCGATGGCGCAGGTCGCGCTGGCCAGCGGCTTCGCGAGCGTGCGCCGCTTCAACGCGGCTTTCGTCGCGCACTACGGGCTGAACCCCAGCGCGCTGCGGCGGGCGGGTGGCGCGGATGAAGAACGCGGTGGCCGCGCGATCGAGGTGCGCCTGGGCTTCCGCCCCCCTTATGACGTGGAGGCGGTGCTGGCCTTCTTCGCACGCCGCACGCTGCAGGGCATCGAGGCTTTCGATGCCAGTGGGCAGCGCTTCGCGCGCACGCTCCGCGTGCAGCACGCGGGCAGCACGCACGCCGGCTGGCTGCAGATGCGCTTCGACCTGGCGCGCGAGCGGCTGCACCTGTCGGTGAGCGATTCGCTCGCCCCCGTGTTGCCGGTCGTCATCAGCCGGGTGCGCGCGATGCTCGACCTCGACGCCGAGCCGATGGCGATCAACGCGCTGCTGCACGACGCCTTCCCCCAGGGCGACGGCCTGCGCGTGCCGGGCACGGTCGACGGCTTCGAGCTGGCGGTGCGCGCGGTGCTGGGGCAGCAGATCACCGTGGCCGCGGCGCGCACGATGGGCTCGCGCCTGGTGGCCGCTTTCGGCGAGGCGATCGACACGCCGGTCGATGGCCTCGATCGCCTGTTTCCGACACCGGCCGCCATCGCGGCAGCGAGCGGCGACGCCCTCGGCCAGCTGGGCATCGTGCGGCAACGTCAGGCCGCGTTGCACGCGCTGGCCCACGAGGTCGCCTCGGGCCGGCTGGCGCTGCACGCGGGCGCCGACGTGCCGTCGACACTCGCGTCCCTGCAAGCCTTGCCCGGCATCGGCGACTGGACGGCGCAGTACATCGCGATGCGCGCCATGCGCTGGCCCGACGCCTTTCCCTCGGGCGATATCGCCTTGCAGAAGGCGCTGGGCGTGGGTTCGGCCCGCGCCGCCGCCGAGGCCTCGCAGGCGTGGCGCCCCTGGCGCAGTTACGCGGTGCTGCGGGCCTGGCACTCGCCGCCCGTGGCGGCACCGACCCTCGACACCGAGATTCCGGAGACCAGGAACACCCCATGAAATTCAAGACCTCCGTGCTCCGCACGCTGCGCGGCGATAGCCCCCTCGGCGGCGTCACGCTCGCGGCCACCGACGAGGGCCTCGCCGGCCTGTGGTTCGATCTGCAACGCCACCTGCCCGACATGCGCGGCTGGCAGGCCGACGACACGCACCCGGTGCTGATCGCCGCCGCAGCACAACTGAAGGACTACTTCGCTGGCAGGCGCGACCACTTCGAGCTGCCGCTCGATCTTTCGCACGGCACCGCGTTCCAGCAGGCCGTGTGGCAGGCGCTGCTCGCGATTCCTGCTGGCGCGACCACCAGCTACGGTGCGCTGAGCCAGCGCGTGGGCAAGCCCGCGGCGGTGCGCGCCGTCGGCGCCGCGGTCGGGCGCAACCCGATCAGTGTCATCGTGCCCTGCCACCGCGTGCTCGGTGCCGACGGCTCGCTCACCGGCTACGCGGGCGGCATCGACCGCAAGACCGCGCTGCTCACGCTGGAAGGCGCTTTGTGAGCAGCGTGAACCATCCGCCGGGCGCGGCAAGCGCCGCGGCCGGCCGGCCGAAACCCTGGCTGCTGGACCTGGTCCTGCTCGGCGCGCTGTGGGGAGGGTCCTTCCTTTTCATGCGCATCGCCGCGCCGGAGTTCGGCGCGCTGCCCGCAGCCGCCCTGCGCGTGGGCATCGCCGCGGCCTTCCTGCTGCCGCTGATGCTGCTGCGCGGGCACGGCGCGGCCCTGGCGCAGCACTGGAAGCCGACGCTGCTCATCGGCGTGCTGAACTCGGGCCTGCCCTTCGCCTTCTTCTGCTTCGCGCTGCTCACCATCAACACCGGCCTGGCGGCCGTGATCAACGCCACCGTGCCGATGTTCGGCGCGCTGATCGCCTGGGCGTGGTTTCGCGAACGGCCCAGCGGCTCGCGCATGGCCGGCCTGGTGATCGGCTTTGCCGGCGTCGCGATGCTGGCGAGCCGAAGCACCGGCCTGCACACCGGCACCGCCGGCGACCACGCCGCGCTGTGGGCGGTGCTTGCCTGCCTGGCAGCGTGCCTGTGCTACGGCGTGTCTGCCAGCGCGACGCGACGCCACCTCGGCGGTGTGCCGCCGCTGGCCACCGCCACCGGCAGCCAGCTCGGGGCCACGCTCTTTCTCGCGTTGCCCGCGCTGTGGTTCTGGCCGGCGCAGATGCCGAGCCTGCGCGCGTGGCTGGCGATGCTGGTGCTGGGCGTGGCCTGCACCGGCCTGGCCTACATCCTGTTCTTCCGGCTGATTGCACGCGCCGGCCCGGCGCGTGCGCTGACCGTGACCTTCCTGGTGCCGGTCTTCGCGGTGTTCTACGGCACCGTGTTCCTCGGCGAACAGGTGACCGGGTGGATGCTGGGCTGCGCGGCAGTGATCGTCTGCGGCGTCGCCTTGTCGACGGGCCTCGTGACCTTGGGCGCGCGAAAGAACGCCCGCGCCTGACGGGTCACATGACGCCGGCCACCACGTTGATCGACAGCGCCAGCACGAGCATGTTGAAGGCGAAGGCCAGCACGCCGTGCACGAGCGTGATGCGCCGCATGTCGCGCGAGGTG
Organism: Variovorax restrictus; assembly: GCF_051216715.1. Lineage (NCBI taxonomy): Bacteria > Pseudomonadati > Pseudomonadota > Betaproteobacteria > Burkholderiales > Comamonadaceae > Variovorax > Variovorax restrictus. Next base: position 1,603,200 of record NZ_JBPJZH010000001.1, on the reverse strand, counting down.
ACCTGCACGTCGGACACCTGCGAGGTCATGCCGATCACGAAGGAGAAATAGAGAAAGTCGAAGTAGTCGGGGTCGAGCGCGCCGGGGAAGTCGAGGCCCGGCCCGGCCACCGTCTTCTGCATCTCGGTCTGGTAGTAGCGGTGCGCGTAGTGAAAGGCGTAGATCGTGTGGATCAGCAGCCACGAGGTCGCGAGCGCCAGCACCCCGAGCGCGATGTGGCCGGCGCGCTCGGCGCCCGCCAGGCCCTTGACCTGCTGGAGCAGCATCGTGATCGCCGCCACGCAGGCGCCGACCGCCGTGAGCATCACGACCAGGATCAGCACGTTCGGCTGATCGAGCGACTGCGAACGCGCCCGGGTGCGCTGGGCGTCGAAGGTCTGGGCCAGCCACCACGCCAGCGCGAGGTACACGGCCGTGCCGAAGCTCCAGGCGGCCAGGCCGCGCGCGATGCCGCCGAGCGGCCACGGCATGAACCAGAAGGCTACGCCGGCGATGGCGCCGTAGCCGAGCCGCTGCAGGCCGGCGGCTTCCGTCAGGTATTTGTGCATGGGCCGACTGTAGATCCGCCCTCAACCCGCGCCGCCGGCCAGGCGCCCGAGCGTGGCGACGGCCGCTTCGGTGCGTGCGTCCCAGGCGTGGCCGTAGTTCAGGCGCAGGCAGTTGGCGAAGGCCTGGCTCGCCGAGAAGATCGGGCCCGGCGCCACGCTGATGCCGTGGGCGAGCGCCGTGCGGTGCAAGGCGAGCGCATCGACATGCCCGGGCAGCTCGACCCAGAGGAAATACCCGCCTTCCGGCCGCGTGGCGCGCGTGCCCGCCGGGAAATGCCGCGCCACCGCCTGCACCATCTGCGCCTGCTGCGCCGCCAGCGTGAGCCGCAGCCGGCGCAGGTGCTTGTCGAAGCCGCCGCGCTCGAGGTAGTGCGCCAGGGCCGCCTGCACCGGGGCCGAGGCGCCGAGCGTGCTGGTCAGCTTCGATCGCGCCACGGCCTTGGCGTAGCGGCCCGACACCGCCCAGCCGATGCGGTAGCCCGGGGCCAGGCATTTCGTAAAGGATGAGCAGTGCATCACGAGCCCTTGCGTGTCGAAGGCCTTGGCCGGCAATGGCCGCTTGTCGCCGAAGTACAGCTCGGCATAGACGTCGTCTTCGATCAGTGGAATGCCGTGCTGCGCCAGCAGGGCGACCAGCGCCTGCTTCTTCGGCGCCGGCATCAGGCTGCCGAGCGGGTTCTGAAAAGTGGTCATGAGCCAACAGGCGGCCGGCGCATGCTGCTCGATCGCGTGCGCCAGCGCCGCCAGGTCGACGCCCTCGCGCGGATGCGTCGGCACCTCGATGGCCTGCAGGCCCAGGCGCTCCAGAGCCTGCAGCGCCCCGTAGAACGTCGGTGATTCGACGATGACCGAGTCGCCCGGCCGGGTGACCGCGCCCAGGCAGAGGTTGAGCGCCTCCAGCGCGCCGTCGGTGATGACGATGTCGTCGGTGTGCACCTGCAGGCCGTCGGCCAGGTAGCGCTGCGCGATCTGCCGGCGCAGCTCCGCATTGCCGGGCGTCAGGTCGGCGACCGTGCTCCAGGGGTCGAGCGACTTCGCACTCGTCGCCAGCGACTGACCCAGCCGCGCCAGCGGAAACAGCAGCGGGCTGGGAAAGGCCGAACCGAGCGGCACCACCTCGCGCGTCTTGCTGGCGTCGAGGATCTCGAACACACGGTCGCTCACGTCAACGGCGATCGACGCATCGGCGGGCTGCGAACTCAGGTCGGGCTCTGGCGGCAGACGGATCGCGTCGTCGCCGCGATCGGCCACGTAGTAGCCCGAGCGCTCGCGGGCACGGATCAGGCCGCGCGCCTCGAGCAGGTAGTAGGCCTGGAAGACCGTCGACGCGCTGACGCCGCGGCTGGCGCTGGTGTGGCGCACCGACGGCACGCGGTCGCCGGGGCGCAGCACGCCGGTTCGGATGGACTCCTCGACATCGGCCGCCAGGGCCTCGTAACGCTTCATCGGTTTCGATCTTTCCGCGGCCCTGCGGGGCCTGCCCGCCGCATTGTCTCCGCGCGACCCAACTGCTCGGGTCGAACGCGACGCAACTGATGCTGTACCCCGGGAAGGCGCGAAGCGGACAATGGCCTCCCGACCGCCGCACACGAACGGCGGCAGATGTCCCCACCGAGCTTGTCCGTCTTGAGCCCTCTGCGCCGCCTCCTGCCCTCCGCCCTCATCGGCCGCCGCCTGCTGTGCGGCGTGTGGATGCTGGCGTTCTGCGCGCTGTCGTCGCTCGCGAGCGCAGCAGAGGTCGCGCCCGCCGCTGCACCGGGCGGCATTGCGCCACGCGTGGCCGCCTGCATCGCCTGCCATGGCCGCGAGGGCGCGAGCGGCAGCGCCGCCTTCTTCCCGCGTCTGGCGGGCAAGCCGGCGGGCTACCTCTACAACCAGCTCCTGAGCTTCCGCGACGGCCGGCGCTTCAACGCTGACATGGTCCATCTGGTGCAGCACCTGTCGGACGACTACCTGCGCGAGATGGCCACCTACTTCGCGGCGCTCGACCTGCCCTACCCACCGGTGTCGTCCATCAGCGATGCATCGGCCGAGACGCTGGCGCGCGGCAAGGCGCTGGCGCTGCAGGGCGACGCCGCACGCGGCATTCCGGCCTGTACCCAATGCCACGGCGCGGCGCTCACCGGCGTGCTGCCTGGCATTCCACCGCTGGTCGGGCTGCCGCGGCTGTACCTGTCGTCGCAACTGGGCGCCTGGCTGACCGACGACCGCCACGCGCTGGCGCCCGACTGCATGGCGGACGTGGGCCGCCGGCTCACGACCGACGACGTGAACGCCGTCGCGAGCTGGCTGGCCGTGCAGCCGGTGCCCGACCGCGCCAAGCCCGTTGCCGCACTGCCTGGCCCGCTGCCGATGCCCTGCAGCGCGATGCCGACGACGGCCGTGAAGTGAGCATGACGATGCGTCGACGCCTTGGCTTCATCTTCATCGGCCTGATCGCCACGCTGCTGCTCGGCGCCGCCACGGTGGTCGCCCTCAACCTGCGCGATGAAGCCCCGCTGCCGCCGGATACGGAGGCGCCTTTTGCCGCCACGCCGATGCAGATCGAACGTGGCCGCTACCTCGCGCTGGCCGGCAACTGCGCAGGTTGCCACACCGTGCGCGGCGGCGCAGCGTATGCCGGCGGCCTGGGCATCGGCACGCCCTTCGGCACCGTCTACGCGGGCAACCTCACGCCGGACCGCACCCACGGCATCGGCAGCTGGAGCGCCGCGCACTTCTGGCGTGCAATGCACAACGGCCGTTCGAAGGACGGCCGCCTGCTCTACCCAGCCTTCCCCTACCCCAGCTTCACGCGCATCACGCGCGAGGATTCCGACGCGCTTTACGCCTACCTGCGCAGCGTGCCGGCCGCGGCGACGCCGAACACGCCGCATCGCCTGCGCTTCCCGTACGACACGCAAGCCGCACTGGCCGTGTGGCGCGCCCTCTCGTTCGCGCCCACCACCTTCGTCGCCAACGACGCGCAGTCGAGCGAGTGGAACCGCGGCGCGTACCTGGTCGAAGGCCTCGGCCACTGCATCGCCTGCCACGGCGCGCGCAACGTGCTGGGCGCCACGCTGGACCAGCGCGGCCTCTCGGGCGGGCTGATCGCCAGCGAGAACTGGTACGCCCCTTCGCTCACGTCGAAGCGCGAAGCCTCGATGGCCGACTGGGAGACACGCCACATCGTCGCGCTGCTGAAAGACGGCACGGCCCCCGGCGCGTCGGTGTCGGGCCCGATGGCCGACGTGGTGTTCCGCAGCACGCAGCACCTGAGCGAAGCTGACCTGACAGCGATGGCCGTGTACCTGAAGAAGCTGCCCGATCGGACACCGGCCCCGACGGAGACGCCGCCGCAGCGCCGCGATGCCGGTAGCTTGGACCGCGGCGCCCGCATCTACGACCAGCGATGCGCCTACTGCCATGGCGACGCGGGCCAGGGCGTGCCCGGCGTCCACCCACCGCTCGCGGGCAACCGTGCGGTGAACCTGGAAACGCCGGTCAACCTCATCCAGATGGTGCGCCACGGCGGTTACCTGCCCGCGACCGCCGGCAACCCGCGCCCCTTCGGCATGCCGCCCTTCGGCCATGTGCTCGACGACAACGAGATCGCCGACGTGCTGACCTACGTGCGCAGCGCCTGGGGCAACGACGCGCCCGCGGTGACGGCGCGCGACACGATGCGGCGGTGAAGGCGGCCTCGGCGCTCGGCTGTCCGATGCCCGTGGGCAAGCTCCCTAGAATTGCAGGCGCTCCCCACAGTCTGGATTCCCCATGAAGACCGATCGCCCATGACCCCGCGTGTGAATTTGATCTACGCCCGCGCCGCCAACGGCGTGATCGGCAAGAACGACGCCTTGCCCTGGCACCTGCCGGAAGACATGGCGCACTTCAAGCGCATGACGGCGGGCTGCCCGGTCGTCATGGGCCGCAAGACCTGGGATTCGCTGCCACCGAAATTTCGGCCGCTGCCGGGCCGGCGCAACATCGTGGTGACGCGCCAGACCAGCTGGCAGGCCGAAGGCGGCGAGCGCGCCGCCGGGCTGGCCGAGGCGATGGCCCTGTGCGCCGATACCGCCGAGGTCTGGGTCATCGGGGGTGCACAGATCTATGCCGAAGCGGCGCCGCTCGCGCACCGTGCCGTCGTCACCGAGATCGGCCGCGACTTCGAGGGCGATGCCTACGCACCGTCGCTGGACGCCGGCTGGGCAGAGACGGCGCGCACAACGCACGTCGCCGCCGACGGCCTGCCCTTCGACTTCGTCACCTATGTCCGACGGGAGGCCCCATGACCATCCGCGAACTTTTCGGCATCGACCTGCCGATCATCCAGGCGCCGATGGCCGGCGTGCAAGGCAGCGCGATGGCTGTCGCGGTGTCGAACGCGGGCGGCCTGGGCTCGTTGCCGTGCGCCATGCTCACGCCAGATGCGCTGCGCAGCGAGTTGCAGGCCATCACCGCGCAGACCACGCGCCCGTACAACGTCAATTTCTTCTGCCACACGCCGCCCGCGCCGGACGCGGCGCGCGAGGCCGCATGGCGCGCTGTGCTGGCGCCGTACTACGCCGAGTTCGGCATCGACCCGACCGGCGTCGCAGCGGGTGCAGGACGCGCCCCCTTCAGCGCCGAGGCGGCCGATCTGCTCGAAGCCTTCAGACCGCCGGTGGTGAGCTTCCATTTCGGCCTGCCCTCCCCCGCGCTGCTGGCGCGCGTGAAGGGCTGGGGTGCCAAGGTGCTGGCGTCGGCCACCACGGTCGAAGAGGCTCGCTGGCTCGAAGCGCATGGCGCCGATGCGGTCATCGCCCAGGGGCTCGAAGCCGGTGGCCACCGCGGCATCTTCCTGAGCGACGACCTCACGACGCAGGTCGGCACCATGGCCCTCCTGCCGCAGCTCGTGCGTGCGGTGCGGCTGCCGGTGATCGCCGCGGGCGGCATTGCCGACGCGCAGGGCGTCGCCGCCGCCATGGGGCTCGGCGCGGCCGGCGTGCAGGTCGGCACCAGCTACCTGTTGTGCCCGGAGGCGACCACCACGCCGCTCCATCGCGCCGCGCTGAGCAGCCCGCGTGCCGAGCACACGGTGCTCACCAACCTGATCACCGGTCGCCCTGCACGCGGCATGCGCACCCGCCTGCTCGACGAGCTCGGTCCGCTGAGCGACGCACCGCCCGCCTTTCCGCTGGCAACCGCTGCACTGGCGCCGCTGAAGGCGGCTGCGGAGACGCTGGGGCGCGACGATTTCTCCACACTGTGGTCGGGCCAGAATGCCACCGGCTGCCGCGCCATCCCGGCAGCGCAGCTCACGCGCGACCTCGCCGCCTCGACAGCCCGGCGCTGAGCTGCGGGCATCGCCGCGGCAATTCGCCTACGCGCAAGGCGTTCCGTCGCCGACACGCATCGAAGCCCGGTCTGCGCACACTAGATCACGGGTGGCGCAGGGCCACCTCGAAATCCATAAAGGTGCTGCCATGGCGAACGAATACGTAAAGACCCCTTCCGACATCGCCGCGGAGGCGCGTCAGCGCGGTCAAGAAGCGGCGCAAGCCATGCACTGGCAGGCCGCCGAGGCCCTCGACACGGCCAAAGGCGTCGCCGCGGACGCCAGGGACATCGCCCACGACGCGTCCGCGACGGGCAAGGTCTACGCGCGCGACGCGGTCGATGCGGCCGGCCGCAAGCTCGGTGTGTGGCAAGACAAGGTGACCGCCGCCCAGGAGTGCTGCACGCGCTACATCGCGCAGGAGCCGGTCAAGTCCACGTTGATCGCGGTTGCCACCGGGGCACTGCTCACGGGCCTGCTGATGTCGGCGGTGCGCGGGCGCAGGAGCTGATCCGATGATCCATCCCATCTACATGACGGCGCTGCGGCGCCCCGATCTGGTCGCGGCGCACCTGCGCAACCATGTCGAGCTGGTGAAGAAAGAGCTGGGCGATGCCGGGCGCTCCATCGTCTACAAGGCCGCGGGTGCCATCGTGGCGCTGGTCGCGTTGCTGCTGGCGCTGGGGCTCACCGGCATCTCTCTGATGCTCGGCGCGCTGCAGGGCTACCACTGGGCACTCGTGGCCGTACCGGGTGCCGCCTGGTTGCTCACGGTGATCGGGGCCGTGGTCGCGATGAAGGCATCGGTGCGCGACGACCTGCAAGAAGTCAAGGATGAGCTCGAAGCGGACTTCGCCGTCCTGCGTACCGTGAAGGAGGCCCGCCGTGGATAAGACGTTGCTCCCGTTGACGCCCAAGCAGAAGCTCGCGCTCTCGCGCGCCGAACTGCTCGAAGCCATGGGCTACCACGACATCGCGCCGAGCGATGCGGTCGCACCGCAACTGGTCTCCGCCCGCGAACCCCGCAGCGGCGTGCCGGCGCCGGCGCCGACCACCCGTCGTGGCGTGCTGGCCCGGTGGTGGTCGCGGCATCCGCTCAACAGCGCGGTCGACCTGGGGCGTCCATTCCTCGAAAACATGGCGGAACGACAACCGGGCCGGCTGATGGCCTATGGCGTCGGCACCGGCGCATTGCTCATGGTGGTGAAGCCCTGGAAGCTGCTGTCGCTGGCCACGGTGCTGTCGCTCGCCTTCCGCACGTCCGACCTGACGGGCCTGATCGCCGGCGCCTTCGGTGCGCACGAAGAGGACGATGACGAGGGCCCGCCCTTCGACAACCGCGTGCCGCTCAATCGGCAGGTGTCCTGAACCGGCGTATGCGCAACGAGACGCCCTTACCGGCGCGGCGGCGCAACGGCTTCGGCGCGCTCGCCGGCATAGGCGAGAAAATCCTCGAACTGCCCGGTCTTGTCGAAGACCATGTCCGCCCCTTGCGACAAGGCCCGGTCGTTGGCGGCATCGGCGTAGTTGGTCAGCACGACGACGCGCTGGTGCGGCAGCCGGCGGGCGCAGGCCTTGACGACCTCCATGCCGGAGCCTTCGACGAGAAACAGGTCGGCCACCACCAGATCCCATCCGTCGCCGTTGCGCGCGAGCCATCGCAGCGCCTCGTCCTGGGACTCGGCCATGGCGATGACTTCGCAGGTGGTGGAATCTTCGAGCAGCCCCACCAGCAAGTCGCGAATGGTGGGGTTGTCTTCGATCAGAAAGACTCGAAGCGTCATGGCAACGTGGAACAGAAACAGTGCGGGCCAGGGGCCCGGTGGACCCCTCGAAAGCACTGCCGGAAGGCAGCCTCGAGGGAAGGCGTTGTGAAAGATTATCGGGGCAGCATCAGGGCGATCCCTGCCGGAAAAGTTCCCGAGAACGGCACAATCGCCCCATGACAGCGATCGGTGATTTGAGTGATGAGGACCTGACGCACCACGCGCAGGAATGGCGCCAGCGGGCGCTTCGCGGCGACCGCTCGGCGCGCGGCGTGGCGCATGCGTTGGAAACCGAGCTGCGTCGGCGCGGCGCAGGCAGCTTCGCGCAGACCTCGCCCGCCAGCCTCGACACACGGCCAGTGCCGATGCGCCATGTTCGGCCCTGGTGGAAGTTCTGGGCGGACTGAGGGCACCCCGGATTGGGTACATTGCCGGGCGTGACCCCATCGCCCGCCGTTCATCGTGAAGAGGGATCGGGCCCCGACGACGCCCTGCCCTGTCTGCCTATGAAAATCACCACCTGGAACGTCAACTCCCTCACCGCCCGTCTGCAGCATGTGCTGGACTGGCTCACCACCAACCCGGTCGACGTGCTCTGCCTTCAGGAGCTGAAGATGAGCGACGACAAGTTCCCGCTCGAGGTGCTCAAGTCGGCCGGCTACGAGGCCGCGGTGTTCGGTCAGAAGACCTACAACGGCGTGGCGATTCTGAGCCGTGCGCCGATGCGCGACGTGGCGAAGAACATCGGCGGTTTCAGCGACGAGCATTCGCGCGTGATCAGCGCGACGGTCGACACGGCCGCTGGGCCGCTGCGCATCGTCAACGGTTACTTCGTCAATGGGCAGGCACCGGGCAGCGACAAGTTCGCCTACAAGATGCGCTGGCTCGAGGCCCTGCGCGACTGGCTGCGAGCCGAGAAGGCGGCGCATCCGAACCTCGTGCTGCTAGGCGACTTCAACGTCGCGCCCGAGGACCGCGACAGTTTCGACCCCGAAGGGCTGCGCGACACCATTCATCACACGACCGAGGAGCGCGAGCACTTCAAGGCGCTGCTGGGCCTGGGTCTGACGGACGCCTTCCGGCTTTTCGATCAGCCCGAGAAGAGCTTCTCGTGGTGGGACTACCGCATGCTGGGCTACCAGAAGAACCGCGGCCTGCGCATCGACCACATCCTCGTGAGCGACCCGCTGGTGCCGCGTGCGGTGGCCTGCACCATCGACCGCGTGCCGCGCAAATGGGAAAAGCCCAGCGACCATGCGCCCGTCACGCTCGAACTGGCCGCGTTGGCCTGAGGGCATGCGCATGATGGCATCGACCAGAACGCGTGCGCTGCTGCTTTCGGCGCTGCTGGCCACGCTGGCGGCCTGCACCTCGACCCGGTCTGGCGCACCGGCCGAGGCCGCAGCATCCTCCGACGAGAAGACGGCGGCCGAAGAAGCCCCCGCCCGCAGCGACGTGGCCGAAGTCCGGCTGATCACCGCGCAGACACCCGCAGTGCGCGCCTATCGAAAGACCGGCTCGGGTGCGATCTACAAGGCCTACCCGACCCGCATCCACAAGGGGAAGATTCCGCCGCTGGTGTATGCCGTGGTGGTGGTCGAAACTGACATCGACGCGACCGGCAAGGTGGTGAACGTGGGCTTCAGCCGCACGCCGAGCCACGCGCCCGAGGTGCCGCCCATGATCGCCGAGCTGATCCGAAAAGCATCGCCACTGCCCAGCCCGGGGCGCCTGGGCGCGCACACCTATGTCGACACGTGGCTGTGGGACAAGAGCGGCACCTTCCAGCTGGATTCGCGCACGCTCGGCCAGCGCAGCCGGTAGTCGCCCACCGCGCGGCCCCTCACTCCAGTCCGAGTTCCTGGATCTTGCGGGTGATGGTGTTGCGCCCAATGCCGAGTTTCTGCGCCGCCTCGATGCGGCGACCACGCGTGTTGGCCAGGGCGGTGAGGATGAGGCGCGACTCAAAGCGGCGCGACAGCGCGTCCCACACGTCGGTGCGGCCGGCGGCCAGCAGGCTCTGCGCTTCGAGCTCGAGCCCGCTTTCCCAGGCCGACGAAGCAACGCCCTCGACGGTCGTCGCGGGCGCGGCGGCCACGGGCGCCGCCATGGACGCGGCGGCGGGCGACTCGGACTCCTGCAGGGCCGGCGTCACGGGCACTGCGGCCGGTGCCGGTGCGGGTGCCACGGGCGAGGACACCTCACCCGTCGGCGCGGCCATCACCTCGGGCGGCAGGTCCTTGGCTTCGATCAGCTGCGCCGGCGCCATCACGGTGAGCCAGTGGCAGATGTTCTCGAGTTGACGCACGTTGCCCGGGAAGGCGAAGGTGGCCAGCTGTGTGAGCGCCGCGTCGGAGATGCGCTTGGGTTCGACGCCCAGCTGCTTGGCGCTTTGCTGCAGGAAGTGGCGCGTGAGCGCGGGAACGTCTTCGCCGCGCTCGCGCAGCGCCGGCAGGCGCAGCCGGATCACGTTGAGGCGGTGGAACAAGTCCTCGCGGAAGCCGCCGACCTTGACGCGCTGCTCCAGGTCCTGGTGGGTGGCGGCGATGACGCGCACGTTCGACTTGACCGAGTTGTGCCCGCCCACGCGATAGAAATGGCCGTCGCTCAGCACCCGCAATAGGCGCGTCTGCAGATCGAACGGCATGTCGCCAATCTCGTCGAGGAAGAGCGTGCCGGCTTCCGCCTGTTCGAAGCGGCCGCGGCGCATGGTCTGCGCGCCGGTGAAGGCACCGCGCTCGTGGCCGAAGAGTTCGCTCTCCAGCAGGTCCTTGGGGATCGCCGCTGTGTTGATCGCCACGAAGGGGCCGTTGGCGCGCGGCGAATGCTTGTGCAGCGCGCGCGCGACCAGTTCCTTGCCCGAGCCCGATTCGCCGGTGATCAGCACCGTGACGTTGCTCTGCGAGAGCCGGCCGATGGCGCGGAAGACGTCCTGCATCGCCGGGGCCTGGCCGAGCATTTCGGGGGCCGCCTGCATGCGTTCTTCGGCCACTTCCTCGCGCTGGCTTTCGTCCACGGCGCGGCGGATGAGCTCGACGGCGCGCGGCAGGTCGAAGGGCTTGGGCAGGTATTCGAAGGCACCGCCCTGGAAGGCCGACACGGCGCTGTCCAGGTCGGAGAAGGCCGTCATGATGATGACGGGCAGGCCGGGGTGCTTGGCCTTGATCTTGTCGAGCAGGTCGAGGCCGGAGCCGCCCGGCATGCGGATGTCGCTGACCAGCACCTGCGGGCCTTGCTGGTCGTCGTCGGCAGCGACTTCCAGCGCCGCCAGGACTTCGCGCGTGTTGGTGAAGCTGCGTGTGGGCAGGTCTTCACGCAGCAACGCCTTTTCCAGCACGAAGCGGATGGATTGGTCGTCGTCTACTATCCAGATCGGCTTCATGCAGCTCCTTGTCGCCTTGCTGCTATGGCAGCGGTATCAGTATCTTGAAATCGGTCCGGCCCGGCACGCTGTCGCACTCGATCACGCCGTGGTGCTGTTGTACGAAGGTTTGCGCCAGCGTCAGCCCCAGGCCGGTCCCGCCATCTCTGCCCGACACGAGCGGGTAGAAGATGCGGTCCTTGATGGTGTCGGGCACGCCCGGTCCGTTGTCGATGACATGCAATTCCAGTGCCAGTCGATACCACTGCTTGTTGAAGATCACCTGGCGGGCAATGCGCGTCTTGAAGATGATGCGCGCATCGCCAGCTGCGCGGCGCTCGGCCAGGGCTTGCGCGGCGTTGTGTGCGATGTTGAGCGTGGCCTGGATGAGCTGTTCACGGTCGCCCCGGAACTCGGGAATCGACGGATCGAAGTCGCGGTCGATGTGCAGGTCGCGTGGAAACTCCGCGAGGATGACCGAACGCACCCGCTCGCAGACCTCGTGGATGTTCACATCGCCCACCACATGTGGGCGGCGGTGCGGCGCCAGCAGGCGATCGACCAGCGTCTGCAAGCGGTCGGCCTCGTGGATGATGACCTGGGTGTACTCGATGAGATCGCGCGACTCGACCTCCATCTGCAGCAGCTGCGCCGCACCGCGGATGCCACCCAGCGGGTTCTTGATCTCGTGCGCGAGGTTGCGGATCAGTTCCTTGTTGGCCTGCGCCTGGTCGAGCAAGCGCTCTTCGCGATCCTGCCGCACCTGCTGCTCGAGCGGCGACATCTCGACGATGAGTTCGCCCACCTTGTCGCTCTGCGCAAGCGTGACCTGCACCGGCATCAGGTCGTGGTTGACGCGCCGGAGCATCGCCTCGTAGCGCAGCGTGGCGAAGTCGTTGCTGCGCGCCCCGTCGATGGCTGTGCGCAAGACGTGCGGCTCATGGAAGCAGGCGCCGAACTGCGAGCCCTCGAGCGTGCGCCGCGAGGTGCCGAGCACGTCTTCAAGGGCGGCGTTGGCGAACAGCACGGCCCCGTCGGACTTGACCACCGCGATGAGCGTGGCGAGAAGGTCGAAGGGCTGGAAGCGCTTGGGGGAAGAATTGGTCTTGCCGAAGGCCATGTCAAGGATTCGACGGTGGCAGGCGACCCAGCTCACGGCGGATGCCGGCAATGTCGCTTTCGTTGCGAGCGATTTCCGCCTTCATCTCGCTCACGCGGTCGAGGTACTTCTGGTAGTTGCGCGACTCGGCGCCCTGCTTCTCCGGCTCGCCGTTGTTGTAGTCCTTGAGCAGCTCGGCCTGGCGGGCTTCCGCCTTGCGAAGTTCCGATTGCAGCACTGAGCGCGCCTCGCCGTCGCGTGCGCGCTGGTCGGCGCCCTCGACGCGGGGGCTACCAGCCGGCGCGCGCGCGGCGCTGCCACCCCCACTGCCGCCGCCGCTCGACACGCTACCGCCTGAACCCGCGGGGCGCGGCGTCTGGACCACCGTGACATTGCCACCCTCCATCACCTTGCAGCCACGCTTCTGCGCGTCGGCCGCGTTGTTGGTGTATTCGTTGCCACAACGCCAGACGCGCTCTTGCGCATGCGCCGGCAGCGAGGCCAGCGAAGCCAACGAGGCGATGAGGGACACGACAAGGGATGAAGTCTTCATGGTCCTGTGAGGAGATGTACGCAGACAGCGGATTCTCATGCAATTCGAGCGGCGTTCCGGCGCGCCGTTCCCCGCCAAAGAAAAAGGACGGCCGGAGCCGTCCTTTTTCGCACTGCGCCGAAGGCCCGAAGGCCTGCGATCACAGCGAGTAGTACATGTCGAATTCGACCGGGTGCGCCGCCATGCGCATGCGCGTGACTTCCTGCATCTTCAGCTCGATGTACGCATCGATGTACGAATCGGTGAACACGCCACCCTTGGTCAGGAAGGCGCGGTCCTTGTCCAGATGCTCCAGCGCCTGGTCGAGGCTGTGGCACACGGTCGGGATCAGCGCGTCTTCTTCCGGCGGGAGGTGGTACAGGTCCTTCGTCGCGGCTTCGCCCGGATCGATCTTGTTCTCGACGCCGTCGAGGCCGGCCATCAGCAGCGCGGCGAAACCGAGGTACGGGTTCATCAGCGGATCGGGGAAGCGCGCTTCGACGCGACGGCCCTTGGGGTTGGCCACGAACGGGATGCGGATCGAGGCCGAGCGGTTCTTGGCCGAGTAAGCCAGCTTCACCGGGGCTTCGAAGCCGGGCACCAGGCGCTTGTAGCTGTTGGTGCCGGGGTTCGTGATGGCGTTCAGGGCCCGGGCGTGCTTGATGATGCCGCCGATGTAGTGCAGCGCGAATTCCGACAGACCGGCGTAGCCGTCGCCGGCGAACAGGTTCTTGCCGTCCTTCCAGACCGACTGGTGCACGTGCATGCCGGAGCCGTTGTCGCCGACGATGGGCTTGGGCATGAAGGTGGCGGTCTTGCCGTAGGCGTGGGCCACGTTGTGGATCACGTACTTCTGCAGTTGGACCCAGTCGGCGCGCTGGATCAGCGTGCTGAACTTGGTGCCCAGTTCCATCTGGCCGGCGTTGGCCACTTCGTGGTGATGCACTTCGACCGGGATGCCCAGGGCTTCGAGCACCAGGCACATTTCCGAGCGCATGTCCTGGAAGCTGTCGACCGGGGGCACCGGGAAGTAGCCGCCCTTGACCGCCGGGCGGTGGCCCGTGTTGCCGTGCTCGTATTCCTTGTCGGTGTTCCACGAGGCTTCTTCGGAGTCGATCTTGACGAAGCAACCCGACATGTCGTTCTTCCAGCGGACGCTGTCGAACACGAAGAATTCGGGTTCCGGCCCGAAGTAGGCGGTGTCGCCCAGGCCGGAGGCCTTCATGTACGCCTCGGCGCGCTTGGCCAGCGAACGCGGGTCGCGCTCGTAGGCTTTGCCGTCGGCCGGGTCGATCACGTCGCAGGTCAGGATCAGCGTCGTCTCTTCGAAGAAGGGGTCGATGTTGGCGGTGTTCGGGTCGGGCATGAGCTGCATGTCCGAGGCTTCGATGCCCTTCCAGCCAGCGATGGAAGAACCGTCGAAGGCATGGCCGTCGGTGAACTTGCTTTCGTCGAAAGCAGACACCGGCACGGTCACGTGCTGTTCTTTACCGCGGGTGTCGGTGAAGCGGAAGTCGACGAACTTGACCTCGTTTTCCTTGACGAGCTTCAGTACATCGGCGACGGTCTTTGCCATCAATTTCTCCTGGTTGGATGAGTGGTTGGAAATACAACGATGAGGGAATGCAGTTTCTGTGCCATTGGCAGGTCGGCGTCCCCCGGGCACCGCCATCCTGCCAGATCACCAAAGGAAGGCATCGAATGCCCACTTTGGTGCATCTCGAACTAGCGCACCAGTTCGGGACCCAACCGCGCATTGAAGGTGCGCAACCCGGCCAGCAACTGCGCGTACGCGGAATCCAGAAGCGCCGGCGCACCCTTCACGCCGAGCTCGATATGACGCCCGTACTCGGGGTGGTCCACGCTGGGGAGGCTGAACACCTTGACGCCGGCATGCGTCGCCTCGATGGCCTCCATCAAGGGGGTGAGGGTGGCTTCCATGGCACCGAAGACGATCACCGACTTCTCACTGGACTGACCCTGGGTGAACAACGCGGTATAGCGGCTGTCGAGCACCGATTCGATCATCGGCCAGGCCATCACCGGAAAGCCCGGCACGAAATGCACATGGTCGACGCTGAACCCGGGGATCTTGTTGTAGGGGTTGCGGATGATTTCCGCCCCTTCGGGGAACACGCCCATGTTGAGCCGATGGATGTTGTCGGGTCGGTCGGGTTCGTAGGAGACGCCCTGCTCGCGCGCGGTGTCCTGCATGCGCTCGCGAATGAGCACCTCGGCCTCCGGATGCAGCACCAGCGGGCGACGCAGCGCCTTGGCCGCGCACTGACGCGTGTGGTCGTCGGGCGTGGCGCCGATGCCGCCGGTGGAGAACACGATGTCGCCCGACGCGAAGGCCCGGGTCAGTGCGGCCGTGATGCGCGTCGGCACGTCGCCGACGTACTCGGCCCAGCCCAACTGCAGCCCGCGTGCCGCGAGCAGCTCGATGACCTTGGGCATGTGCTTGTCGAGGCGCTTGCCGGAGAGGATTTCGTCACCGACGATGATCAGGCCGAATGCACGGGTCATGGGGATTCCAGAGGAGAAATGACGAGGGGCGCCGACGCCTCTGCGCGCTGCAGACGCAGTTGCCCGAGCGCATCGAGGCAGTAATGCGCGAACCAGAGCGCCGAGAAGGCGAAGACCAGCGTGTAGATCCAGATGGCCAGCGGCACCAGCACGAAGAAGGCCGCCGCGAACAGCAGGCCCGAGGCCCACACGATGCTCGGCGCCGCGCCCAGGTAGCCGCACAGCACGCCGATGGCCAGCAGCGGCAGGCGATGCTGGCGCAGCACGGCGGCGCGTTCCTCGGCGTCGGCATGCTCAGCCAGCGCATCGAAGCTCATCACGCGGTAGGTCAGCCAACCCCAGATCAGCGGCGGCAACACCAGCACCAGTGGGGGGATCAGCCAGAGCGGCATCGACACCAGAATGGCGACCAGCGCCAGCAGCGTGAGCCCGAGCGAGCGCAGAAGGCTGCCCGCGAAGGAAGCACCCTTCTTTTGCACCAGCGCGGGAAAGCGCCGCTCGCCGACGAGCCGCGTGAGCGCCGGCGACATCAGCCCGGCCACCACGACCAGCGACACGAGCACGATCACCGGCGTCGCGGCGAACACCACCACCAGCGGCGCGAGCAGCGACGGCACGTCGCTGGAGAACAGGCCGCCGATCCAGCTCCAGAAGCTCGACAGCAGCGGCCAGGCGTCGAGCGTCTGGCGCATCCAGGCCACGCTCGATGCCCAGTAGAAATAGCCGAAGCCCGCCGCCAGCACGGCGATCACGAGCAACGGCGCCAGCGACAGCACGATCACCCGGGGGCGCATGCAGTAGGCGGCGGCTCGCCAGAAGGAATCGAGAAGAAGGCGCATGGGGTGCCGAGGATAACGCCGCGCCGTGAAGACGCCGCGATGCAGGTGGCCGAAAGCCTCAGCCGCGCCCGACCATCCGGCGCAGCCCGCGCCACTGCTGCGACCAGAAGCCGCGCCCGTAGTCGCGCACGCGGCCCTGCGCGTCGGGTTCTACCTGGTCGCGGATGCCGGTGGCAGCGTAACGCGGCTCGAAATTCACGGTGCGGAAAATCATGTCCCACCACGGCAGCAGCACGCCGAAGTTGTGCCCACCCAGGGTCGATGGGCCGGCGGATTCATGCCCGATGCCGATGGCATGGTGCACCCGATGAAAGCGCGGGCTGACCCACAACCGCTCGCCGATCGCGCCGAAGCCGACGCGCAGGTTCGCATGCTGCAGGCTTTCGCTGAGCTGCGTGAACGCGACGATGGCGATGAACTGCCCCGGCGCGACGCCGATGAACTGCGCGACAAGCACGATGATCGTGTCGTGGAGGATGTCGTCGAGCAGGTGGTTGCGGTTGTCGCTCCACATCGTCATCTGGCGCTGCGAATGGTGCAGCGAATGCAGGCCCCACCACCAGTCGAAGCGGTGCTGGCCGCGATGGATCAGGTACTCGACGAAGTCGAGCACGATGAGATACATCACCAGGGCCACCCAGGGCACGTCGGTCACGCCGGGCCACAGCTCGTCGAGGTGCAGCGTGCCCCAGCCGGCGCCGCGCAGCAGGCCGAGCCCGTCGTCGAAGAGAGGCTGCAGCAAAAAGAACATGCCCAGGCGGAACAGGCCCAGGCGGTGGATCAGCGTGTAGAGAACGTCGGTGCGGATCGCGCGCCGGTCGACCACCGGCTCGGCCGGCCGCCAGCGCTGCAGCGGGCCGATCACGGCCAGCAGCACCGCGATCTGGATCAGGCCGACCAGCAGCCAGCCGGTGGCGTTGAAAGCGTCTTCGACATACCCCCCCAAGCCGATGCCATAGACCAGCGGTTGCACGACCGCCTCGAACAGCCACTGCTGGCAGTTCGAGAAGAGATCGGTGAACCATTCCATCGCTGCGCCGCCTCGGTGCTCAGGGGTGCGCCGCGATCCAGTCGCGGTAGGCGGGGTGCGCCCGCAGCGTCTCGAAGCAGAAGCCCTTGGCCTTCAGCCCGACGATCAGCGGCTCGAGCACGGCCGGTGCCCAGGGGTCCTTGCGTGACCAGATGCCCAGATGAGCCAGCAGGATGTCGCCCGGTTGGATCCGGTCGAGTGCCTGTTGCAGCAGCTTGTCGTTGGGGAAGGTCTCGCTGGGCAGCTCGTCGCCCAGGAAACCCGCGGGCGCCCAGCCGACATGCGCGAAGCCGCAGGCCTTGGCGGCCGCCAGCAGCTTGGGCGAGGTCTTGCCGCCCGGCGCGCGGAACAACGGCAGCGGCTTCTTGCCGGTGACGTGACCGATGCGGTCGCTGGCCTTCTGGAGGTTCTCGCAGTACTTGGCCGCGCTCCAGGTGAACTCCCGGCCGGCCAGGCCGCCGGCCGAGGGCCGCACGCGGAACTGCGGTTCGATGCCCTTCACGTCGCCGCGCCAGTAGACATGGTCGTAGGTGTGCGAGGCGAACTCGTGGCCCTCGGCCGCCCTCGCCTTCCACCACGGGGCCCAGTGGTTGTCCAGGCTGTCGCCGTCGGTCAACGTTCGCTCGGCCGCGCCGAAGAAGGTCACGCGCACGTCCTGGCGCTTGAGCACCTCGGCGATCAGCGGCGCGACACCCATGTGGCCGGTGTCGAAGGTCAGGTACAGAGGCTTCTCGCACTTCGCCTGCGCCATCGCGCTGCCCGCGAGGCAGAAAGCGAGCAGACCGACGACGAGGCGGCGGCGCGCCGGCCGTTCAGCGCTTGGCATGGTCCAGGGTCCACACGCCATGCGGTGAGCGCCCGACGTTCACCTGGCGCACCACCTTGCGGCTGGCCAGGTCGATCACGCTGAGCTTCTTGGCCCAGCGCGAGGTCACGTACAAGGTCTTGCCGTCGGCCGACAGGTCCATGCAGTCGGGGCCGCCCGGCACAGCGTAGGTCTCGATCACCTGCAGTGTCTTGAGGTCGATGCGGCTGATGGTGTTGGCCACGCGGTTGCTCAGGAACACGCTCTGCCCGTCACCTGCCGAACGGAACGCGTGCGCGCCCTTGCCGGTGACGATCTTGCCGACCGCCTTGGGCTGCGGGCCCGCCACGTCGAACACCTGCACGCCGTCGCTGCCGGTCAGGCCGACCAACAGGGTGCGGTCGCCGTGCACGCCGAAGACGTCGGCCGGCATCGGACCGGTGGCGATGCGCCAGCGGATGGTCTGGGTGGCCAGGTCGACGGCGATGAGTTCGTCGCTGTCCTGCATCGTGACGTAGGCCACGGTGCTGGTCGCGTCGATCCAGATGTGGCTGGGCGTCTTGCCGGTGGCGATGCGCTTGGCCAGCGTCAGGTCCTTGCCATCCCAGCGGTAGATGTCGACGTGGTTCAGGCGGTTGGCCGCGGTCACGAACCACTTCATGTCGCGCGAGAACTGCAGCTGGTACGGGTCGATGATGCCGTAGACCACGCGCTGCACGTCGCCCGTGCGCGGATTCAGGAAGGTCAGCGAATCGCCGGCCGAATTGGCCACGATGACCGAGCGCTCGTCCGGCGTCATGTAGATGTGGTGCGGCTCCTTGCCGGTCGGAATACGCGTCTTCTCCGTCCAGGTCGTCGGGTCGATCACGCTGACGGTGGCGTCGAGCGAATTGAGCACGAAGAGCGGCGGCGCTTCAGCGGCCAGGGCGGGCAACGCGTGCAGGGCGCAGGCGAAGAAGAAGGCCGCGAGGCGGCCATGGGCGGTGGCAAGAAATCGCAAGGGAGGCTTCCGGGTGAGCAGGTCGAACCTTAACGTGCAAGCCTTAGCGGCGGCTGACCTTCTGCGTGCCACGCGTGCAAATTCGCCCGCAAAGCCACACGTCAGCGCGCACTGCGCAGCGCTTCCACCTCCAACGCGGTAAGCCAGCGCCACTGCCCGGGCGCCAGCTCGGCCGGCAGCACCAGCGTGCCGATCTGCGACCGGTGCAGCGCCTCGACCCGGTTGCCGACCGCCGCCACCATGCGCTTGACCTGGTGGTACTTGCCCTCGGTCAGCGTGAGCCGCAGGTGCAGCGGTGCGACCGCCTCGCACGCGGCCGCGCGCACCGGCTTCGGGTCGTCGTCCAGCACCACGCCCGCGAGAAGCTTCTGCACCTGGGCGTCGTCCAGCGGATGCTTGACCGTCACCTCGTACACCTTGGGCACGTGGTGCTTGGGCGAGCCCATGCGATGGATGAACTGGCCGTCGTCGGTGAGCAGCAGCAGCCCGGTCGTGTCCTGGTCCAGCCGGCCGATGGCCTGCACGCCCTGCACCGCGCCCTTGTTGGGCCGCAGCCGCAGCGCCGACGGCAACAGCGTGTAGATACTGGGCCAGGTCGATGGCTTTTGGGAGCACTCGGTGCCCGCCGGCTTGTGCAGCAGCACGTAAGCCTTGTCGTGGTACTCCCACGCGGTGCCTTGCACGGTGAAGCGCAGACCGTCGGCGACCGGCACGTCGGTGGCGGGGTCCGTCATGGCCACGCCGTCGATCGTCACGAAGCCCTGCTGCGAGAGCCCGGCGCAGACGCGGCGCGTGCCGAAGCCCTGGGTGTAGAGAATGTCCTGGAGTTGCATCGAAAGGGGTCGGCGGCCGGCTCGCCAGCCGCGGGTAAAGCGTGGGTCAAAAGCCGAGCGCGAGCCCGGTGTTGCGCCGCGGGTCGTTCGCGCCGTAGAAGCGATTGTTGCCCACCGGCTTGCCACCCAGCGACGGCGCGCCGACGATGATCGCCGCCATGTGGTTCGCCGGCTGCGGCACGCCGAGGTTGTGGCCCATGTCGATGAGCAGCTTGCGGGTGTCGGGAGAGATGGCGTAGGCCTCGACGTTGGTCACGTCCGGCAGCCACTGCTGGTGGAAGCGCGGCGCATCGACGGCTTCCTGCACGTTCATGCCGTAGTCGACCACGTTCAGGATGGTGTGCAGCACCGCCGTGATGATGCGGCTGCCGCCCGGCGTGCCGACCACGAAGACCGGCTTGCCGTCCTTGCTGACGATGGTCGGGCTCATCGAACTCAGCGGTCGCTTACCCGGGGCGATGGCGTTGGCTTCGCCCTGCACCAGGCCGTACAGGTTGGGCACGCCGACCTTGGCGGTGAAGTCGTCCATCTCGTTATTGAGCAGCACGCCCGTCCTGGCCGCCGTGACCTTGGCGCCGAACCAGTCGTTGAGGGTGTAGGTGACGGACACCGCGTTGCCCCACTGGTCGGTGATCGAGTAGTGCGTGGTGTTGCTGCCCTCATGGGGCGCGACGCCGGGCTTGATGTCCTTCGACACGCCCGCCCTGGCCGGGTCGATCACGCCGCGGATCTTCTCGGCATAGCCCTTGTCCAGCAGGCGGTCGAGCGGGTTCTTCACGAAGTCCGGGTCGCCCAGGTAGCTGTTGCGGTCGACGTAGGCATGGCGCATGGCCTCGATCTGGTAGTGCACCGCCTGCGCGGAGCGGAAGCCCAGGTCCTTCAGGGGGTAGCCCTCCAGGATGTTGAGCATCTCGCAGATGATCACGCCGCCCGAGCTGGGCGGTGGCGCGGACACGATGCGGTAGCCGCGGTAGTCGCATTCGATCGGCGCCAGTTCGCGCGTACTGTACTGGTCGAGGTCGGCCTGCGTGATGAGGCCCTGGCCGGCCTGACTGGACGCGACGATCGCCTGGCCGACCCAGCCCTTGTAGAAGCCGTCGGCCCCGTGCTGGCTGATGGCGCGCAGCGTCTTGGCCAGGTCCTTCTGCACCAGCTTCTGACCGACCGCGAACGGCTCGCCCTTGTTGAGGAAGATGGCGCCCGACACGCCGTCCTTCTTGAAGTCGCTGGTGGCCGTGAGCAACATGTCGACGTCGCCCTGCGCCAGCGCGAAGCCTTGCTCGGCCAGCGCGATGGACGGGGCGATGAGCGCCGCCCGCTGCATCGTGCCGTACTTGGTGCGCGCGTACTCCATGCCCGACACGGTGCCCGGCACGCCGACGGCGAGGTGGCCGTTGGTGCTGAGCCCCTTGATGACGTTGCCGTCCTTGTCGAGGTACATGTTCGCCGTG
The DNA here is from genome assembly GCF_051216715.1 of Variovorax restrictus. Classification (NCBI taxonomy): domain Bacteria; kingdom Pseudomonadati; phylum Pseudomonadota; class Betaproteobacteria; order Burkholderiales; family Comamonadaceae; genus Variovorax; species Variovorax restrictus. Next base: position 1,582,111 of record NZ_JBPJZH010000001.1, on the reverse strand, counting down.
GCTGCCAGCGGGGCCTTCTCACGGAAGTCGAGAAAGGTCTTGCGGCCATCGGCCAGTTGCACCGTCATGAAGCCGCCGCCGCCCAGGTTGCCCGCGGCCGGGTACACCACCGCGAGCGCGTAGCCGACCGCGACCGCCGCATCGACGGCATTGCCGCCGCGCTTGAGCACGTCGACGCCAATCCGGGTGGCCAGATGCTGCGCACTGACGACCATCCCGTTCTGTGCGGCCACGGGCGCCTGCGACGCAGCGCGAACGGCAGGCGATGCCGCCATCACCAACGCCCCCAAGGCGAACGACCAACGCATCGCCCATCGATTGATCACCATGGTCCGGTTCCTTGTGGAGTTGTCAAACACTGCTGCGTCGGTCAAGCGATCAGCAAACCCTTGCGTTGGAGATCGCGCAACGCGTCCTGCAGCTGCTGTCGCAACATCGCCGCGGCGTCGGGGCTGTCTTGCGCCAACGGCGCCCCGTCCCTCAACAAGTGCAAGGTTCCATCGCGCACGAGCGTCGACAGGCGCGCCAGCAATGCATCGTGGTCATGTTCGCCGTCCAGCCATGGGAGCAGGCAGCGTTCGAGCACCGACAGGGGGGTGCGTTCATGCCAGGCATTGCAGACCGCGGCGTCGTGTCCTGCCTCCAGCGCCAAGCCCGGTGAGCGCCGCAGCGCAGCGGAAGCGCGTGGCGCCGAGGAGACCTGCGACGCAAGCTCCGGCGGACTGCGGCGGATGCGCACAGCGCCCATGATGAGCAGTTCCTCGAGCATGGCCAGCACATTCGCTTCAATGCCATCGCGAAGGCCGTCCGCATGGGCGGACGCCGCGGCCACCATGTCGTCGAACGGCACGCTCGCCGGGTAACGGGCGTCGAGCACCTGCGCCACGGCACGCTGCCAACGGTGTTGCAACACCACTTTCAGATCTCGCATCGCCGTGCACGGCTGGGCGGGGCCATCCAGACGAATGGCACCGCCGTCCGTGGGCGAGAAGACGCCCGCGAATTCGAGCGCGCGCAGGCGCGACGCGTCGAGGCGATAGCGAATGTCTGCAACACGCGCGGCCTTGACCAACAGCGTCTGCCGAAAGGTTCGGTTCACGAGGAAATCCAGGTATTGCTCCATCAGCACCTGACTCCCGCCACATTCGCGCAGCAGCGGCTCTCGCACTTTGTCGCCATAGTTCTGGACGAACATGGTGGCGGGCTCGGCATCGGCGAGGTAAGCGAGACCATGCGCTTGCGCACGCTCCACGAATTCCTTGAAGTAGCACGGCGCGTTGCACGGCTCGAGAAATTCGTGCAGCAGGTAGGCGCTGTTGCCGTCGCGCACGATCGGCAGCGTCTCTTCGAGCGTCTTCTTGAGCACGCTGTCGGCGCGCGCCGACTGGTCCAGGAATTCGAGCATGCCGCGGGCATAAGCGAGCTTTTCTGCAGGCGTATCGCGTGGCCCGCCACGCAGGATCATCGCGTCCCGCACGATCTCGCGCGCCTTCCACCCCGGGTAGGTGTTGTAGCTCACGTAGGCCACCCCGTTCGGCGCAAGATGCTCCGAGCAAACCCGCAGGATCGCATCCTGCACGGCGCCCGGCACCCAGCTGTAGACACCGTGGCAGACGATGTAGTCGAACTCGCCGAACGACGCGTCGATCGAGGCGATGTCGAAGGCACGCAGCTCGACGTTTTCCAGCCCGACCTGTGCGATGTGGGCATGACCCTGCGCAATCTGCACGGGCGACAGGTCCAACCCCAACGCACGGGCCCGGGGGTGGCGCGCAGCGAAGGGGATGAGATTGCCGCCGGACGCGCATCCTAATTCCAGCACGCGTGCCGTTGACGGAAGTGGCGCATCGAGGCCGAACAAGAAGGCCAGCGCCTCCAGGTGCTCCATCGCCGTCTGCGGAAAGGGGTGGGAGTCGTAGGGGACCGCGTCGTAGTAACGGGTCAACGCAGAGGTCAGCGTGTCCGGCATGTCATTCCCTGATCAGTCTTGTGACCGGACTATAGCCGTGCCGCCTCCAAAGGGAAAAGGCCAGCCCGCAGGGGCCGGCCTTTTCAGGTCAGATGGTGGAGCTGGGGGGATTTGAACCCCCGTCCGCAAGCCTTCGTCGCACAGATCTACATGTTTAGCGGTCTGATTTGGATCTCGCTTCCGGAGTCGCGCAGTCGCACGCTAAACCGGACGCCAGTGCCCTATTTTCTCGTCCCGATCCAAGGCACCCGGATCGAAACCAGCCCATGTAATTATCCTTGCAGCCGGGAGGTGTCAGATTGCTCCTTCACCCCCTTGCCCAGCCCATCGGCCAACTGTTGCAAGGCTCACTGGCAATTAAGCAGCGAGTGCGAAACGTTCGTCGTTTGCAGTTAGTTTGTTTGAATCTGTTTTACGAGCGCATTCAGCTCGACATGCACCGCTGCGATTCCGAACCCACGTCGAAACCAGTGCAGCCCCAAGCCGACTATTTTAGGCCTCATTCAGCCATTGCAAGAGCGCCATCGGAGAATCAATCGCACCATCGGCCTCCCAGAGGGTCACGTCGGCCTGTGCACCCATGTAGCCATAGGTGGCTGCGATGGTGCGCATGCCCGCGGCGCGGCCCGCGACGATGTCGCGCTCGTCGTCGCCGACGTAGATGCAACGCGCAGGGTCTAGGCCGAGGCGGCGGGCCGCTTCGAACAAGGGTTCGGGGTGCGGCTTGGAAAACGGCGTGGTGTCGCCGCTGACCACCGCGCCGGCACTTGAGAAAACGTCGATCGACTGCACCAGGGGCTCTGTGAATCGCTTCGACTTGTTGGTCACGATGCCCCACGCCAGCTGCTGGGTCCGCAGGGATCCGATCAAGTCGGCCACACCCTCGAAGACATGCGTGTTCAGCAACATGCGCGCTTCATAGTTGCGAAAGAACTCTTCGCGCAGCATGGCGAAGTCAGGCATGTCGGGCGTGATGCCGAAAGCAATGCCGAGCATGCCGCGCGCACCGGCGCCCGCCATCGGACGGTACTGCGCCAACGGCAAGGAGGGCAAGCCCCGATCGACACGCATCTTGTCGGCCGCCGCGCCCAGCTCGGGCGCACTGTCGACCAAGGTGCCGTCGAGATCGAACAGCACCGCGTGAATGGAAGAGGCCGCCATCAGCCGGGCTTCCTGGTCGCAAACATGTAGTTGACGCTGGTGTCGGCGCTCAGCCAGTAGCGGCGGGTCAACGGGTTGTGCTCCAGACCGCGCGTGTGGAGCAGCGTGAGATCGGCGGTACGACAGTAGGCGGCGAGTTCGCTGGGCCGGATCAGCTTCTGGTACTCGTGCGTCCCGCGGGGAAGCAGGCCGAGCACGTATTCCGCACCGACGATGGCCAGCAGGAAGGCCTTGGCATTTCGATTGATGGTGGAGAAGAACACCCACCCCCCCGGCTTGACCAGGTCGGCGCAGGCCTTGACGACCGACGCAGGCGCGGGAACGTGTTCGAGCATTTCCATGCAGGTCACGACGTCGAAACTCGCTGGCTGCTCTGCCGCCAGCGCCTCGACACTGACTTTGCGGTACGTCACGTTCGGGGTGGACGCCTCGAGGGCGTGCAATTGCGCCACCTTCAGCGCCTTGTCCGCCAGATCGATCCCCAGGACGTCGGCGCCCTTGCGCGCCATGGCATCTGCCAGGATGCCGCCGCCGCACCCGACATCGAGGGCACGCAAGCCGGTCAGCGGCGCCAAGCCGTCGATCCACTCCAGACGAAGCGGATTGATCTCGTGCAGCGGCCTGAATTCGCTGTCGAGGTCCCACCAGCGATGGGCCAGTTCCGAAAACTTGGCGAGCTCCGCCGGATCCGCGTTCACGTGTTCTGTCATGGAAGTCATTATGAAAGAGCCCATAAAAAAACCCCGCCGAAGCGGGGAGAGCCATGAAAAAACCCCGCCGGGGCGGGGTTTTATCGAAGATTCTTGCGAATCAGCGGTTGGCGCGGGTACCGACCACTTCGATTTCCACGCGGCGGTTCTTGGCGCGGCCTTCAGCCGTCTTGTTGTCCGCGACAGGTTGCTTCTCGCCCTTGCCTTCGGTGTAGACGCGGTTGCGTTCGATACCCTTGGTCACCAAGTAAGCCTTGACGGCTTCTGCACGGCGAACCGACAGGCGCTGGTTGTAAGCATCCGAACCCACCGAGTCGGTGTGACCGACGGCGATGATGACTTCGAGGTTCACACCACGGATCTTCGACACGAGGTCGTCGAGCTTGGCGCGGCCTTCAGGCTTCAGAACCGACTTGTCGAAGTCGAAGAAAGCGTCAGCGGCGAAGGTGACCTTCGAAGCAGCAGGCGGTGCCGGCGGTGCGACCGGAGCGACCGGGGCGCCAGGCGTAGCGACCGGGGTGGCGGGTGCAGCAGGCACCAGGGCGCCGTCGCAACCCTTGGCAGCCGTTGCGGGCGTCCAGTTGGCATCGCGCCAGCACAGTTCGTTCGTGCCGTTCTTCCAGACGAGTTCGCCGGTGCCGTTCTGCCAGTTGTCAATGACGGGACCGCCATTTGCTGCGGTGACACGGGTCTGCGCGCCGGCGGCAGTGGCGAGCGCAGCGACTGCAAACATCATCGCCACTTTATTCAGTTTCTTCATGGTTCTCCTCTTGGGGAAAAAGCCGCAGCCGCGCTGCGAATCAAGGACGCTTTAAGTGACCACCACCCAAAACGTTGAGGCGATTGTGCCATAGGGTCTTTGACAAACAGTCCGGCGCAGGCGAACGAAGCGTAGGACGGCGGCGGAATACGGCGCTTGTGTTGCTGCGGTACGACACCGCCAGCGGCGTAAAATTCCGCTTCTCGCCGTCCGCCTGCTGCCCATGACCTCGTTCGCCAAAGAAACCCTCCCCATCAGCCTCGAAGAGGAAATGCGTCGCAGCTATCTCGACTACGCCATGAGCGTGATCGTCGGCCGCGCGCTCCCCGACGCCCGAGACGGCCTCAAGCCAGTGCATCGCCGCGTGCTGTTCGCGATGCACGAACTCAACAACGACTGGAACCGTCCGTACAAGAAGTCTGCCCGTATCGTCGGCGACGTCATCGGCAAGTACCACCCGCACGGCGACCAGTCGGTGTACGACACGATCGTGCGGCTGGCGCAGAACTTCTCGATGCGCCACATGCTGGTCGACGGCCAGGGCAATTTCGGCTCGGTCGACGGCGATATGGCGGCGGCGATGCGCTATACCGAAATTCGACTGTCGAAAATCGCGCACGAAATGCTGGGCGATATCGACAAGGAGACCGTCGACTTTCAAGACAATTACGACGGCTCCGAAAAAGAGCCCGCCGTGCTGCCCAGCAAATTGCCCAATTTGCTGGTCAATGGCTCGGGCGGTATCGCCGTCGGCATGGCCACCAACATCCCGCCGCACAACCTCAACGAAGTGGTCGATGCCTGTCTCCACCTGCTGCGGACCCCGGACGCCAGCATCGACGAGCTGATGGAGATCATCCCGGCGCCAGACTTCCCCACCGCTGGCATCATCTACGGCATCAACGGTATCAAGGACGGCTACCGAACCGGGCGCGGCAAGGTCGTGATGCGGGCCAAGTGCCACTTCGAGGACATCGACCGAGGCCAGCGCCAGGCGATCATCGTCGACGAGCTCCCCTACCAGGTCAACAAGAAGACGCTGCAGGAACGGATGGCCGAGCTGGTGCACGAGAAGAAAATCGAGGGCATCAGCCACATCCAGGACGAGTCCGACAAGTCGGGCATGCGTCTCGTGATCGAACTCAAGCGCGGCGAAGTGCCGGAGGTGGTGCTCAACAACCTGTACAAGCAGACCCAGCTGCAGGACACCTTCGGCATCAACATGGTGGCGCTGATCGACGGCCAACCGAAACTGTGCAACCTGAAGGACCTGATCCAGGTCTTCCTGCAACACCGGCGCGAAGTCGTCACCCGCCGCACCGTGTTCACGCTGCGCAAGGCGCGCGAACGCGGCCACGTGCTCGAAGGCCTGGCCGTGGCACTGGCCAACATCGACGACTTCATCGCGATCATCCGCAATGCGCCGACGCCGCCGGTGGCCAAGGCCGAGCTGATGAGCAAGCCCTGGGACAGCAAGCTGGTGCGCGAAATGCTCACCCGCACTCGCGCCGACGGCGGCGTGGTGAATGCCGACGACTACCGGCCCGATGGTCTGGAAAAGGACTTCGGCATGGGCGGCGACGGGCTCTATCGCCTGTCGGAAACGCAGGCCCAGGAAATCCTGCAGATGCGCTTGCAGCGCCTGACGGGCCTCGAGCAGGACAAGATCGTCGCCGAGTACAAGGAAGTGATGGCCGAGATCGACGACCTGCTCGACATCCTGGCTCGACCGGAGCGCGTGTCGACCATCATCGGTGACGAACTCACCGTCATCAAGCAGGAATTCGGTCAGACCAAGCTGGGCGCACGCCGCAGCCAGGTCGAGCACAGCGCCTTCGACCTGTCGACCGAAGACCTGATCACGCCGACCGACATGGTGGTGACGCTCTCGCACAGCGGCTACATCAAGAGCCAGCCGCTGGGCGAATACCGGGCGCAGAAGCGCGGCGGGCGGGGCAAGCAGGCCACGGCCACGAAGGAAGACGACTGGATCGACCAGCTCTTCATCGCGAACACGCACGACTACATCCTGTGCTTCTCGAACCGTGGCCGGCTCTACTGGCTCAAGGTGTGGGAAGTACCCGCCGGTTCGCGCGGTTCGCGCGGGCGGCCGATCGTCAACATGTTCCCGCTGCAGGAAGGCGAAAAGATCAACGTCGTGCTCGCGCTCACCGGTGACAAGCGCACCTTCCCTTCCGACCAGTACATCTTCATGGCGACGTCCATGGGCACGGTCAAGAAGACCGCGCTCGACGAATTCAACAACCCGCGCAAGGGCGGCATCATCGCGGTCAATCTCGACGACGGCGACTACCTCATCGGCGCGGCGCTGACCGACGGCAAGCACGACGTGATGCTGTTCAGCGACGGCGGCAAGGCGGTGCGTTTCGACGAAGAAGACGTGCGGCCGCTGGGCCGCAACGCCCGCGGCGTGCGCGGCATGTCGCTCGACCCCGGTCAGGGTGTGATCGCCATGCTGGTGGCCGAAGACGAGCAACAGAGCGTCCTGACCGCCACAGAAAACGGTTACGGAAAGCGCACAAGCATTACCGAGTACACCCGTCACGGCCGGGGAACCAAAGGCATGATTGCCATTCAACAGAGTGAGCGCAACGGCAAGGTCGTCGCAGCGACCCTGGTGCATGCCGATGACGAGATCATGCTGATCACCGACAAGGGCGTGCTGGTGCGCACCCGGGTCGCCGAAATTCGCGAGCTGGGCCGCGCCACGCAAGGCGTGACGCTCATCGGTCTCGACGAAGGCGCCAAGCTCAGCGGACTGCAGCGCATCGTCGAGAACGATGCCAACGTCGAGATCGACGCCGGCAGCGACGACACTTCCACATCTTCAACGGAGAATCCTCAGTGAACAAATACAAGCTTGCGGTCCTGACGGTCGCACTGGCCACCAGTTCGATCGCAATGGCCCAAGACAAGGCCACGCTCATCAAGCAATTGCTCGAAGTCCAGCGTCCGGCCGTCGAAGGCATGGCGCGCCTGCTGGTGAACGACTCGGTGGCCCCCATCCTCCAGGCCGGCAGCGAATACCTGCAGACCCAGGTGCCGGCCGAAAAGCGCGAAGCGCTCGGCAAGGCTGCCGAAGCTGAAGTGCAGAAATACGTCCAGGAAGCTTTCCCGATCGTGCGCGACAAGGCGGTCCAGCTGGCACCGACCACGGTCGGCCCGCTGCTCGAACAGAACTTCAACGAAGACGAGCTCAAGCAGCTGGTCGCCTGGCTTGGTTCGCCGCTGAACAAGAAGTTCTCGGACCTGAACCCGCAACTGGGCAATGCGCTCACTCAAAAGCTGGTGGCCGATGTGCGTCCCACGATCGACCCCAAGCTCCAGGCGCTCAACGTGAGCGTGGCCAAGGCCCTTGGCGCACCGACCAACGGCCAGCCGGCGGCGCAGCAGCCCGCCAAGCCCGCGGCCAAGGCGCCCGCCAAGAAGTGACGGACGCGGCGGTGGGCGCCCGCCCGTACAACTTTTCCGCCGGCCCCGCCGCCATGCCCGAAGCCGTGCTTCGGCGCGCGGCCGCCGAAATGCTCGACTGGCATGGCAGCGGCATGGGTGTGATGGAGATGAGCCACCGCGGCAAGGAGTTCGGTGCCATCGCGACGAAGGCCGAAGCCGACCTGCGCGCACTGCTCGCCATTCCCGCCAATTTACACATCCTGTTCATGCAGGGTGGCGGCCTGGGCGAAAACGCCATCGTGCCGATGAACCTGTCGCGCGGCACAGTCGCGGACTTCGTCGTCACCGGCAGCTGGAGCATCAAGTCGCAGAAGGAAGCGCAACGCTATTGCGATGCGCGCATCGTCGCGAGCAATGCGGACGGCCAGCACACGCGGCTGCCGGATCCGTCGACCTGGCAGCTGACACACGGCGCCTCGTACGTGCACCTGTGCACCAACGAGACGATCAACGGTATCGAGTTCCAGGAACTGCCCGATCTGGCGGCACTGGGCAGCGATGCGCCGCTGGTGATCGACTTCTCCTCCCACGTCGCGTCGCGGTCCGTGGACTGGCGCCGTGTCGGCCTGGCCTTCGGCGGCGCGCAGAAGAACCTCGGCCCCGCAGGTCTGACCATCGTGGTGGTGCGCGACGACCTCCTGGGCCACGCCCTCGAGATCTGCCCGAGCGCCTTCAACTACAAGACGGTCGCCGACAACCAGTCGATGTACAACACGCCGCCGACCTGGGGCATCTACGTGGCCGGCCTGACCTTCGACTGGCTGCTGCAGCAGCGCGAGGGCGAACTGACCGGGGTGGCCGCGATGGAGCAACGCAACATCGCGAAGGCGGGCTTGCTCTATGGCTTCATCGACAGTTCGGCCTTCTACGAGAACCGCATCGACCCGGCCTGCCGTTCGCGGATGAACGTGCCGTTCTTTCTGCGCGATGAGAGCCGCAACGAGGCCTTCCTGACCGGGGCACGCGATGCCGGGCTGCTGCAACTCAAGGGCCACAAGTCCGTGGGCGGTATGCGTGCCAGCATCTACAACGCCATGCCGATCGAGGGGGTTCAGGCGCTGGTGGCCTACATGCGAGAATTCGAGCGGTCGCAGGCCTGAGGCCTGCCCGTTTTCTTCTCGCACGATGTCCCAGACCCCCTCCTCGCCCGCGGCACCCGACAACTCTGCCAGCCTCGCCGATCTGCGCGTGCGAATCGACGCGCTCGACCAGCGCCTGCTCGACCTGCTGAACCAGCGCGCCCATGTCGCCGAACAGGTCGGCGAGGTCAAGAAGCGCGAAGGCACGCCCTTCTTCCGCCCCGACCGCGTGGCGCAGGTGATCGAGAAGATGCAGGGCAGCAACCCTGGCCCGCTCAAGAGCCTGCACGTTGCGGCCATCTGGCGCGAGATCATGTCGGCCTGCCTGGCGCTCGAATCGCCCCAGCGTGTGGCCGTGCTCGGTCCTGAGGGCACCTTCTGCGAGGCGGCAGCCGTCGAGTATTTCGGCGGTGCCGCCGACCTGGTCTATTGCGCGAGCTTCGACGAAGTCTTCCACGCCACCGCCGCCGGCAGCGCCCAGTACGGCGTAGTGGGCGTCGAGAACTCGACCGAAGGCGTCGTCACGCGATCGCTCGACCTCTTCCTGCATTCCCCCACCCATGTCGTCGGCGAAGTGAGCCTGCTGGTTCGCCACCACCTGCTGCGCAAGGAGAACGCGCTGGGCGGCATCGAGGCCGTGCTGGCGCATCCGCAGGCGCTGGCCCAATGCCAGACCTGGCTGTCCAAGCACCTGCCCCACGCCGAACGGCGCGCCGTCTCGAGCAATGCCGAAGGCGCCCGCCTGGCCGCCGAAAACCCCGCCTGGGCCGCGCTGGCGGGCGAGCGCGCCGCCACCCGTTTCGGATTGCACATCGTCGCGCACGCGGTCCAGGACGATTCGTACAACCGCACACGTTTTGCCGTCATCTGCCTGCCGCAAACGCTGGCGATGCCGCCGGCCACGGGCCGCGACTGCACCAGCCTCATCGTGTCGGTGCCGAACCGGCCGGGCGCGGTGCACGACCTGCTGATGCCGCTGAAGGCCAACAAGGTGTCGATGACGCGCTTCGAATCGCGCCCGGCCCGCACCGGCCAGTGGGAGTACTACTTCTACATCGACCTCGACGGCCACCCTTCGCAGCCCAACGTGGCCGCGGCCCTGGAGGAACTGCGCGGCCTGTGCGCCTTCTACAAGGTGCTGGGCGCCTACCCGGTCACATCCTGAGGCTCGCGGATGTTCGAGCAACTCGGTCTGATCGGCTGCGGCCTCATGGGCGGTTCGTTTGCGCTGGCGCTCAAGCGCGCCAAGCTGGTCAAGCGCGTCGTCGGCTACAGCAAGTCCCCCTCCACCACGGAACGCGCGCGCCAGCTGGGCGTGATCGACGTGGCGGCGCCCTCGGCGCTGCTGGCGGTGTCGGGCGCTGACCTGGTGCTGGTCGCCGTGCCGGTGGCCGCGTCGGAAGCGACCTTCAAGGCGATCCGCCACGGTGTGTCGGCCGACACGCTGGTGATGGACGTGGGCTCGACCAAGGGCGATGTCATCGAAGCGGCCCGCCGCGGCCTGCAGACGCAGTTCGCCAGCTTCGTGCCGGCGCATCCGATCGCCGGCAAGGAAGTGGCGGGCGTGGAGCACGCCGAAGCCTCGCTGTTCGACGGCCGCCAGGTGATCCTGACGCCAACCAAGACCACGCTGCGCTCCAACGTGCAGCGCGCCACGCAACTCTGGACCGCCGTCGGCGCCCAGGTGCTCACCATGACGCCGCAGGAGCACGACAGCGCCTTCGCCGCCGTGAGCCACCTGCCACACCTGCTGGCCTTCGCCTTCATCAACGGCATCGCCGAACAGCCCGACGGCACACGCATGCTCGAGCGCGGTGGCTCCGGCTTTCGCGACTTCAGCCGCATCGCCGCCAGCGATCCCGCCGTGTGGCGCGACATCCTGCTGGCCAACCGCGAGCAGGTGCTGCTGCAATCGCAGGCCTTCCGCAAGACGCTGATGCAACTCGAGGCGCTGCTCGCCGCCGGCGATGCGCAGGCCCTCGAAGAAGCGATTGACGCGGCGCGCCGCACCCGCTCGCAGTGGCGCGGCTGACCCCATGTTCTCGACCGCCTTTCTCGACCTCCCCCCTTTCGTCGCCGCTGCCGGTACCGTGCGCCTGCCGGGCTCCAAGAGCATTTCCAACCGCGTGCTGCTGCTGGCCGCGCTGGCCGAAGGCACGACCACCGTCCACGACCTGCTGGATTCCGACGACACGCGCGTCATGCTCGATGCGCTGCGCGCGCTGGGCTGCGGCGTCGATCTGTCGGGCAGCACGGTGCGCATCCACGGGCTGAACGGCACGCTGCACACGCCGCAGGCCACGCTCTTCCTGGGCAATGCGGGCACCGCCATGCGCCCCCTGACGGCGGCGCTGTCGCTGCTGGGTGGCGATTTCGAACTCAGCGGCGTGCCGCGCATGCACGAGCGACCGATCGGCGATCTGGTCGACGCACTCACGCAGCTCGGCTGCCAGATCGACTACCTTGGCAACCCAGGCTATCCGCCGCTGCGCATCCACCCGGTCGCACCCGCGAACCTGACGCTCGACGCGCCGATCCGCGTGCGCGGCGACGTGTCGAGCCAGTTCCTCACCGCGCTGCTGCTGGCCCTGCCACTGGTGGCCGAGCGCGACATCACGATCGACGTCGTTGGCGAACTGATCTCCAAGCCTTACATCGAGATCACGCTCAACCTGCTGGCGCGCTTCGGCATCGTCGTGCAGCGCGACGGCTGGCAGCGCTTCACGATTCCGGCGGGCAGCCGCTACCGCTCGCCGGGCGAGATTCATGTGGAAGCCGATGCCTCGTCGGCCAGCTATTTCATCGCGCTCGGCGCGCTGGCAGCTACTGGCAGCGCACTGCGCATCGAGGGCGTGGGGGCCGCGTCGATCCAGGGCGACATCCGCTTCATCGAGGCCGCGCGCCAGATGGGCGCGACGGTCGAGAGCGGCCCCAACTGGCTGCAGGTGGCGCGCGGCGCTTGGCCGCTGAAGGCCATCGACCTCGACGCCAACCACATCCCGGATGCAGCCATGACGCTGGCCGTGATGGCGCTCCATGCCGACGGCCCCAGCACGCTGCGCAACATCGCCAGCTGGCGCGTCAAGGAAACCGACCGCATCGATGCGATGGCCGCCGAGCTGCGCAAACTCGGCGCCACGGTCGAGGACGGGCCCGATTTCATACGCGTACATCCGCTCGCCGCCGCCGACTGGCGCGCCGCCCGCATCAAGACCTACGACGACCATCGCGTGGCGATGTGCTTCTCGCTCGCCGCCTTCAACCCGGCCGGCCTGCCGGTGCGCATCCTCGAGCCGCACTGCGTCGCCAAGACCTTTCCTGACTACTTCGAGACGCTGTTCACCGTCATCGACGTGCCCGCCGTGCCTGTCATCTGCATCGATGGGCCGACCGCGTCCGGCAAGGGCACGCTGGCGGTCGAGATCGCTCACGAATTGGGCTATCACTACCTCGATTCCGGCTCGCTCTACCGCGTGACCGGCCTGGCCACCCGCCGCGCGGGCCTCGAGCCCGAGGCGGTACACGAGGCCGAGATCGCCATACTGGCCGAGACGCTGCCCCTGCAGTTCGTCAAGGGCAAGGTGCTGCTCGACGGCGAGGACGTGAGCGATGCGATCCGCACCGAAGCCGCCGGCATGGACGCCTCGCGCGTGTCCGCCCTGCCCGCCGTGCGCGCGGCGCTGCTGTCGCTGCAAAAGCGCTTCCGCCGCCTGCCGGGGCTGGTCGCCGACGGCCGGGACATGGGCACCGTGATCTTCCCGGAGGCCTCGCTCAAGGTCTTCCTGACGGCCAGCGCCGCCCAGCGCGCCGAACGGCGGCATAAGCAGTTGATTTCAAAGGGGATTTCGACTACACTCGACAGTCTTCGCGCCGACCTGGAAGCTCGCGACGCACGGGACTCATCCCGCAGCGTCGCCCCTCTGAAACCAGCGCAAGACGCCCGCCGCCTGGACAACTCCCAACTCTCGATCGCGCAATCGGTCGAGCAGGTGTTGAGCTGGTGGCAGGAAACACAGCCTTTCAAGTCCTCTTGATCGGTGTTTCAGTCCGGCAGGCCCCCGCCGCGCGACAGCGCATCGGCTTGCCGGTTTTCGTAACCCAACCGGGCCCCAAGCCCACAACCGCCGTCTCCAGATCCAAGCCAGTTGCAATGGTGCAGCTGCGAACCCTGCGTGACGGAAGGAAAAATCAATGTCCGAATCTTTTGCCGACCTATTCGAAGAGTCCCTGAAGCGTTCCGAAATGCGCACCGGTGAAGTCATCACCGCTGAAGTCGTGCGTGTCGAACACAACCACGTCGTCGTGAACGCCGGACTGAAGTCCGAAGCGTACGTGCCGATCGAGGAGTTCAAGAACGACAAGGGCGAACTCGAAGTCCAGGCCGGCGATTTCGTTTCCGTGGCCATCGGCTCCGTCGAAAACGGCTACGGCGACACCATCCTCTCGCGCGACACCGCCAAGCGTCTGGCTTCGTGGCTCGCCCTGGAGAAGGCCCTGGAATCCGGCGACTTCGTCACCGGCACCACCAGCGGCAAGGTCAAGGGCGGTCTCACCGTCCTGGTCAACGGCATCCGCGCCTTCCTGCCGGGTTCGCTGATCGACACGCGTCCGATCAAGGACCTGACCCCGTACGAGAACAAGACCCTGGAATTCAAGGTCATCAAGCTCGACCGCAAGCGCAACAACGTCGTGCTGTCGCGCCGTGCCGTGGTCGAAGCCAGCATGGGCGAAGAACGCGCCAAGCTGATGGAAACCCTGAAGGAAGGCGCCGTTGTCCGTGGCGTGGTCAAGAACATCACCGAATACGGTGCGTTCGTCGACCTCGGCGGCATCGACGGCCTGCTGCACATCACCGACATGGCGTGGCGCCGTGTTCGCCACCCGAGCGAAGTCGTTCAGGCCGGCCAGGAAATCACTGCCAAGATCCTCAAGTTCGACACCGAAAAGAACCGTGTCTCGCTGGGTCTCAAGCAAATGGGTGACGATCCGTGGATGGGCGTGTCGCGCCGCTACCCGCAATCGACCCGCCTGTTCGGCAAGGTCACGAACATCGCCGACTACGGCGCGTTCGTCGAACTCGAACCCGGCATCGAAGGCCTGGTGCACGTCTCCGAAATGGACTGGACCAACAAGAACATCGCGCCGAACAAGATCGTTTCGCTCGGCGACGAAGTCGAAGTCATGGTTCTGGAAATCGACGAAGACAAGCGCCGCATCAGCCTGGGCATGAAGCAGTGCAAGGCCAACCCGTGGCAAGAGTTCGCGCAGAACACCAAGCGCGGCGACCGCGTCAAGGGCCCGATCAAGTCGATCACCGACTTCGGCGTGTTCGTGGGTCTGGCTGCCGGCATCGACGGCCTGGTTCACCTGTCGGACCTGTCGTGGAACGAAACCGGCGAAGCCGCCGTGCGCAACTTCAAGAAGGGCCAGGAAGTCGAGGCGCTGGTGCTGGCAGTCGACGTCGACCGCGAACGCATCAGCCTGGGCATCAAGCAGCTCGACAGCGATCCGTTCACGACGTTCACCACGGTGAACGACAAGGGCCAGATCGTGACCGGCAAGGTCAAGACCGTGGACGCCCGCGGTGCTGAAATCGACCTCGGCGAAGACATCATCGGCTACCTGCGTGCTTCGGAAATCTCGCGCGACCGCGTCGAAGATGCCCGCAACGTGCTCAAGGAAGGCGACGAAGTCACGGCCGTGGTGGTGAACGTGGATCGCAAGACCCGCAACATCCAGCTGTCGATCAAGCAGAAGGACATGGTCGACGAGCAAGGCGCCATGGCCAACCTGAGCCAGCAGTCTGCACGCGAGAACGCGGGCACGACGAGCCTGGGCGCCCTGCTGCGCGCCAAGCTCGACAACAACGACAGCAAGTAAGCTGCGCCCGCAAGACAGAGACGACCGCAAGGTCGCTCTGTCTTTTTTTTCGCCTCCGTTTTGTACGGCCCATGACACGCTCAGACCTTGTTGAAGAACTCGCGGCCCGCTTTTCGCAGCTGACGCACCGCGATGCCGAGTACGCCGTCAAGACGATCCTCGACGCGATGAGCGACGCCTTGGTGCGCGGGCACCGCATCGAGATCCGCGGCTTCGGCAGTTTCTCGGTCAACCGCCGGCCGCCGCGCATCGGACGCAACCCGCGTTCGGGCGAGAGCGTGCAGATCCCGGAGAAGCGCGTGCCGCACTTCAAGCCAGGCAAGGCCCTGCGCGAAGCGGTGGATGCGCGCACCGCGGAAATGGACGCGGCCGAACGCAAGCCGTCCGCGCCGTGAGCGCAACCGTAGAATCGGCGAGCCCAAGGGGACGCTGATGAAATACCTCCTGTGGCTGCTCAAGGCAGCCATTTTTTTTACCCTCTTCGCCTTCGCGCTGAACAACCAGCACGACGCGACCGTCTACTTCTTCTTCGGCACCTCGTGGCGCGCGCCCCTGGTGATCGTGGTGCTGGCCGCCTTCGCGGGCGGACTGGTGGTCGGTGCGCTCGGCATGCTGCCAGGCTGGTGGAAGCACCGGGCCGCCGCACAGCAGCGCCCGGCCGAAGCGCAGCCCATGATGCCGGTCGCGACGGCGCCGCCGGTGTCGAACACCCTGCCGACCGACCTCCCCGCCGTGCGTCAACATGGACTTTGATTTCAGCTGGCTGCTGCTGAGCCTGCCCGTCGCCTTCGTGCTGGGCTGGCTTGCCTCGCGCTTCGACATCCGGCAATTGAAGCTGGAGAACCGACAGGCGCCGAAGGCCTACTTCCGCGGCCTCAACTTCCTGCTCAACGAGCAGCAGGACCAGGCCATCGACGCGTTCATCGAGGCCGTGCAGAACGACCCCGACACGCAGGAACTGCACTTCGCGCTGGGCAACCTGTTCCGCCGTCGCGGCGAATACCAGCGTGCCGTCCGCGTGCATGAACACCTGCTGGGACGCGGCGACCTGTCGCGCGTCGACCGCGAGCGGGCGCAGCATGCGCTGGCGCAGGACTTCCTGCGCGCAGGCCTGCTCGACCGGGCCGAGGCCGCCCTGCAGAAGCTGGAGGGCACGCGCTACCAGAACGAGGCGCGCCTGGCACTGCTCGCCATCTACGAACGCTCGCGCGAATGGGCGCAGGCGGCCGACGTGGCGGGCAAGCTCGACGACGCCGAGCAGGCCAGCTACGCGACGCGACGTGCGCACCATCTGTGCGAGCAGGCGGCCGAACAGCTCGGCAAGGGAGACGCCTCGGCTGCCGAGGCGCTGCTGCGCCAGGCCAGCGCGACGGCGCCCGACGCACCGCGCCCGGCCATCGACATCGCCAACCTGCAACTGCGCCAGGGCGACGCGCGCGCCGCGTTCGAGACGCTGCTGGCGCTGAGCGAGCGCGCCCCGTTGGCGCTGCCGCTCTATGCCGCGACGCTGCAGCAGGCCGCCGTTGCCGCCCAGCGCAGCGGCGAGGCGCTGTCGCTGCTGCAACGCCGCTACGCCGCTTCGCCATCGGTCGACGTGCTCGAGGCCATCATCGCGCTGGGCGGCAATGTGCCGCTGCCCGACGGGCTGGGCGCCACCGACGACGCGCCCACGCCGCGGGATGGCTACATCGCGCATCTGGCGCACCAGCCCTCGCTGATCGCTGCGTCGCGCTGGCTGGCCGGCGAGACCTTCGCGGACGAGCAGTACCACCCGCAGGTGCAGCGTGCCCTCGACCAGGCGGCACGCCCGCTGATGCGCTACCGATGCGCCGCCTGCGGCTTCGAGGCACACCAGCACTTCTGGCACTGCCCGGGCTGCCAGGCCTGGGACAGCTACCCGCCGCGGCGCGTCGAGGAACTCTGAGTGGGTAGCCTGCACTGACGGATTGCGTCCGCAGCGCGAACTTCTGCCTTGATTTCGGGTGTACCGGGCTTCTAAGCTCCCTGCCGCACGAAGTGCGAACGCATCGCATGCCGTGTGTCATCCATCCACAAAATCAGGGAGAGAGTCATGCTCAAGAAAATTCTGGCCGTATCGGCCATGCTGTTCGCGACGGCGGCGTTCGCAGCCGTGGACGTCAACAAGGGCAGCGCAGCCGACCTCGACGGCCTCAAGGGCGTCGGACCCGCGATGTCCAAGCGCATCCTCAATGAGCGCCAGAAGGGCGAGTTCAAGGACTGGGACGACTTCATGGAACGCGTGAAGGGCGTGAAGGAAAAAACGGCCGCCAAGCTTTCGGCCGAAGGCCTGACGGTCAATGGCAAGACCTTCACGGCGCCCGCCGCAGCAGCCAAGGCCCCCGCCGCCAAGGCGGCTGCAAGCGCGTCCAAGTAAGGGCAGCCTGCACCCGTCGACGAGGCCGCCCATGGGCGGCCTTTTTCTTGGGGCCTCGCGCCTCGGGAAAGGCCCCTCCAGGTGGCCCAATATTTGCACGTATGCTCGCTTCGCACTTTCATCCCATCCTGGAGAGCTCATGAATCACAAGTTCGCCCGCGCCGCCATCGCAGCGGTCGCCGCCCTCACCGTCGGCAGCATCGCCTTTGCACAAACCAAGTGGGACCTGCCGACGGCCTACCCCGCGACCAACTTCCATACCGAGAACGTCACCCAGTTCGCCAACGACGTCGACAAGGCGAGCGGCGGCAAGCTCAAGATCACGGTGCACAACAACGCGTCGCTGTTCAAGGCGCCCGAGATCAAGCGCGCCGTCCAGGGCGGCCAGGCGCAGATGGGCGAGATCCTGCTGGTGAACTACCAGAACGAGTGGCAGATGTTCGGCGCCGACGGCATTCCCTTCCTGGCCGACAGCTACGACGCCTCCTGGAAGCTCTACCAGGCCCAGAAGCCGGTGCTCGAAAAGAAGCTGGCCGAACAGGGCATCGTCCTGCTGTACGCAGTGGCCTGGCCGCCGCAAGGCATCTTCGTGAAGAAGACCATCGCATCCGCCGCCGATCTCAAGGGCGTGAAGTGGCGCGCCTACAGCCCGGCCACCGCGCGCATCGCCGAACTGGTGGGCGCTCAGCCGGTCACCGTGCAGCAGGCCGAGCTGTCGCAGGCCATGGCCACCGGCGTGATCGAGTCGTACATGTCGTCCGGCTCCACCGGTTACGACACCAAGACCTACGAGTACATCAAGAATTTCTACGACACGCAGGCCTGGTTGCCCAAAAACGCCGTGCTGATCAACAAGAAGGCCTTCGACGCGCTCGACAAACCCACGCAGGACGCGGTGCTCAAGGCCGGCGCCGATGCCGAGAAGCGCGGCTGGGACACGTCGAAGAAGAAGAACCTCGAGTACCTCGACCTGCTCAAGAAAAACGGCATGACCATCCACGTGCCCTCCGACGCGCTCAAGGCCGACATGAAGAAGGTGGGCGACACCATGCTCAAGGAATGGCTGGAGAAGTCGGGCGCCGAAGGCCAGGGTGTCGTCGACGCCTACAAGAAGATGTAAACGAGGCCATCGCCACATCCCATGCGAAAGTCTCTGGACTTCCTCTACAACAGCGCCGCCGCCCTGGCGGCGCTT
Organism: Variovorax restrictus; assembly: GCF_051216715.1. NCBI lineage: Bacteria > Pseudomonadati > Pseudomonadota > Betaproteobacteria > Burkholderiales > Comamonadaceae > Variovorax > Variovorax restrictus. Next base: position 1,563,488 of record NZ_JBPJZH010000001.1, on the reverse strand, counting down.
TTCATGGTCGGTCTGCTGGCCATGATCCTGCTGTCGATCGTCAGCCGACAGTTGCACTTCAACGTCCCCGGTGTCGACGCCTATGCCGGCTACCTGATGGCCGGCGCGGGCTTCCTCGCGCTGGCGCACACGCTCAAGCGCGGCGAACACATCCGCGTGACGTTGATCCTGACGCACCTCGGCCCGTCGGCCCGGCGCTGGCTCGAGCGCTGGGCCATGGGCGCCGCTGCCGTGCTGGCTGTGCTGTTCGCTGTCTTCAGCGTGCGCCTGGTCTGGAACTCGCACGCCTTCGACGACATCTCCACCGGCAACGACGCGACGGCGCTGTGGATTCCGCAGCTCGCCATGGCGGTCGGCACCGTGATCCTCGCGATCGCTGCCATCGACGAGTTCATCCTGGAATGGCGCGGCCGCGTCGCCCCGCAACACGCCGAGGCCCTGCGCCATGAATGACGTCGCCGTTGCCGGTGTGCTGATCCTCACGCTGTTCCTCATTCTGGGCAGCGGCGTGTGGATCGGCCTCACCCTCTCGGGCGTGGCGTGGATCGCCATGGAGCTGTTCTCCACCCGCTCCGCGGGCGATGCGATGGCCGTCACCATCTGGGGCTCCGCCTCGAGCTGGACGCTCACCGCGCTGCCGCTCTTCGTGTGGATGGGCGAGATCCTGTTTCGCACTCGCCTGTCCCAGGACATGTTCAAGGGCCTCGCGCCCTGGATGCAGGCACTGCCGGGCCGGCTGCTGCACACCAACGTGGTCGGCTGCGCGATCTTCGCGGCGGTGTCAGGGTCGAGCGCCGCCACCTGCGCGACGATCGGCAAGATGACGCTGCCCGAGCTCAAGAAGCGCGGCTACCCCGAAGACATGGTGATCGGCACGCTCGCCGGGGCCGGCACGCTGGGCCTGCTGATCCCGCCGTCGATCATCATGATCGTCTACGGCGTCAGTGCCGACGTGTCGATCGCCAAGCTGTTCATCGCCGGCATCCTGCCGGGCATCCTGCTGGCCCTGCTGTTCTCCGGCTACATCGCCATCTGGGCCCTGCGCCATCCCGACAAGATCCCACCGGCCGACAAGAAGATGGGCTTTCTGCAGAAGCTCAACGAATCGCGCAGCCTGATCCCGGTCGCGCTGTTGATCCTCTCGGTGCTGGGCTCGATCTATGCGGGCATCGCCACGGCCACCGAGGCAGCCGCTGTCGGCGTGGTGGGCGCGCTGGTGATCTCGGCCGCGCAGGGATCGCTCAGCTGGCACAGCTTCAAGGAGGCGCTGCTCGGCGCCACGCGGCTCTATTGCATGATGGCGTTGATCCTCGCCGGCGCGGCCTTCCTCACCCTCTCGATGGGCTACATCGGCCTGCCGCGGCACCTGGCCGAGTGGATCGGCTCGCTGGGCCTGTCGAAGTTCCAGCTGATCATGATGCTGGGCGTCTTCTACATCGTGCTCGGCTGCTTCCTGGACGGGATCTCGATGGTGGTGCTGACCATGGGCGTGATCATGCCGACGGTGACCGCCGCGGGCATCGACCCGATCTGGTTCGGCATCTTCGTCGTGCTGGTCGTCGAGATGGCGCAGATCACGCCGCCGGTGGGCTTCAACCTGTTCGTGCTGCAGGGCATGACCGGGCGCGATCTGCTCTACATCGCGCGTGTCACGCTGCCGATGTTCATCCTGATGATCGCGTCGGTGCTCCTCATCTACTTCGTGCCCGGCATCGTCACCTGGTTGCCGCAGCACATGTCGATGTAGGGCGGCGCGATGCTGTCCGTCATCGCCATCTGCGTCGGCGCCTCGCTGGGCGCCCTCGGCCGATGGGCGCTCGGCCTGTGGCTGGGCGCCGGGCTGATGGCCTGGGGCACGCTCGCGGCCAACCTCGTCGGCGGCTACCTGATCGGCGTGGTCGTCGCCTTGTTCCAGGCCATGCCGGGGCTCGACCCGGTCTGGCGCCTGGCGATCATCACCGGCTTCCTGGGTGGGCTCACGACCTTCTCGAGCTTCTCGCTCGAGGTGGTCACGATGATGATGGAAGGCCGCGCGGCCGTCGCCGCCCTCACCGCCCTCACCCACCTGGCGGGTTCCTTCATGCTGACCTGGCTCGGTTTTCGCAGCGTGCAGTGGCTGTCGGCCTGAGCGCCCACACGCAGCCGATGGCCTGAAAAGCCGTCGGCCGCGCTGCAGTTTCAGGAAGCTACCGAGCAGGTACGGTCGATAGAATCGACCGCGATGCCCCTTGTCTTGCTCGTCGCACTCCCCTTCGTCGCCAGCGTGCTGGCAGCTCTGCTGCCTTCGAACGCCCGCAACCGGGAATCGACGCTGGCAGGGCTGGTCGCACTGGTCTGCGCGATCGGCGCCGCACTGCATTTCCCCGACCTCGCGAACGGCAACGTGATCCGCCAGCGGATCGAATGGCTGCCCGCCCTCGGCCTCGACCTGGTGTTCCGCATGGACGGCTTCGCCTGGCTGTTCTGCATGCTGGTGCTGGGCATCGGCGCCCTGGTGGTGCTGTATGCGCGCTACTACATGTCGGCGTCCGACCCGGTGCCGCGCTTCTTCGCGTTCTTCCTCGCCTTCATGGGCTCGATGATGGGCGTGGTCCTCTCGGGCAACATCGTCCAGATGGTGATGTTCTGGGAGCTCACCAGCCTGTTCTCCTTCCTGCTGATCGGCTACTGGCACCACCGGCGCGACGCACGGCGCGGCGCGCGCATGGCGCTCACGGTCACCGGCATGGGCGGGCTGTGCTTGCTGGCCGGCGTACTGGTGCTGGGCCGCATCGTTGGCAGCTACGAGCTCGACGTGGTGCTTGCTTCGGGCGACCTGATCCGCAACCACCCGCTCTACACGACCGTGCTGGTGCTGGTGCTGCTCGGCGCCTTCACCAAGAGCGCGCAGTTCCCCTTCCACTTCTGGCTGCCGCGCGCCATGGCGGCGCCGACGCCTGTGTCGGCCTACCTGCACTCGGCCACCATGGTCAAGCTCGGCGTGTTCCTGATGGCGCGGTTCTGGCCGGTGCTGTCGGGCACCGAGCCATGGTTCTGGCTGGTGGGCGGCGCTGGCGCGATCACCCTGCTGTTGGGCGGATTCGCCGCGATGTTCCAGCGCGACCTGAAGGCGCTGCTGGCCTATTCGACCATCTCGCACCTCGGGCTCATCACGCTGCTGCTGGGGCTGAACAGTCCGCTGGCCGCCGTGGCGGCCGTCTTCCACGTCATGAACCATGCGACCTTCAAGGCCTCGCTCTTCATGGCGGCCGGCATCATCGACCACGAGAGCGGCACGCGCGACATTCGCAAGCTCAGCGGGCTGATGAAGCTGATGCCGATCACCGGCACGCTGGCCATCATCGCCAGCGCGTCGATGGCCGGCGTGCCGCTGCTCAACGGCTTCCTGTCGAAGGAAATGTTCTTCGCCGAAACGGTGTTCATCCAGTCGACGCCTTGGATCGACTTCAGCCTGCCTGTCATCGCCACCCTCGCCGGCGTCTTCAGCGTGGCCTATTCGGCACGCTTCGTGTTCGACGTGTTCTTCGGCCCTCCGTGTGGCGACGCGGTGCCCAAGCAGCCGCACGAACCCCCGCACTGGATGCGCGTGCCGGTCGAGCTGCTGGTGCTGATCTGCCTGGTGGTGGGCGTGGCGCCGGCTTGGTCGGTCGGCCCGCTGCTGGCGGCCGCCGCGCTGCCGGTCGTAGGCGGCGTGCTGCCCGACTACAGCCTGGCGGTGTGGCACGGCTTCAACCTGCCGCTGGTGATGAGCTTCGTCGCGCTGGCTGGCGGTGCCGCGCTGTACCTGCTGCAACGCCGCGGCCGCGCGCAGGGCCACCTCGACCACACGCCCGGACTGCACCGCCTCGACGGCCAGCGCATCTTCGAAAACCTGCTGGCGCGCTTGAGCGAAGCGGGGCGACGCAGCCGCCGCCTCTTCGGCACGCGCCGCCTGCAGACCCAGCTGCTGTGGATGGTGCTCGTCGCAGTGGCCGGTGCCGGCGCGTCGATGTGGCTCACGCCGGGCAGCCGCGGCACGCGCGAGCTGCTGCCCTTCTCGCCGATGTTCGCGATGACCTGGATCATCGGCATGGGCTGCGCGCTGGCCGCCGCCTGGCAGGCCAAGTTCCACCGGCTCGCGTCGCTGATGCTTGCCGCCGCAGCGGGCCTGGTGTGCTGCATCACTTACATCTGGTTCTCCGCGCCCGACCTGGCGCTCACGCAATTGGTCGTGGAAGCGGTGACCACCGTGCTCATGCTGCTGGGCCTGCGCTGGCTGCCCATGCGCAGCAAGGCCGCGGTGCAGCCTGCCTCGGCGCGGCTGCGGCCCTGGGGCCGCCGCGGGCGCGACCTGCTGGTGGCCGGCGCGGCCGGCACCGGCATGGCCGCCCTGGCCTGGACCATGATGACCCGCGACTTCCCGCAGAGCATCTCGCCCTTCTTCCTCGACAACGCGCTCACATTGGGCGGCGGCACCAACGTGGTCAACGTGATGCTGGTCGACTTCCGCGGCTTCGACACCTTCGGTGAGATCACCGTGCTCGGCGTGGTCGCGCTCACCGTGTACGCGCTGCTGCGCCGCTTCCGCCCGGCCATCGAGTCGATGGCGCTGCCGGCACAGCAACGCCTTCAGACCGACGACGGCAGCAGCGACCTGCTCAACCCGCGCCGCGCGCAAGACACCGCCATCGGCTACCTGATGGTGCCGGCCGTGCTGGTGCGCCTGCTGCTGCCGCTGTCGGTGCTGGTCGCGGTCTACTTCTTCATGCGCGGTCACAACGCGCCGGGCGGTGGCTTCGTGGCCGGCCTGGTGATGTCGGTGGCCCTGTTGCTGCAGTTCATCGTCTCAGGCACCGAATGGGTCGAGGAGCACCTGCGCATCTACCCGCGCCGCTGGATCGCCATCGGCCTGCTGCTCGCGCTGGCCACGGGCGGCGGCTCGGTGCTGCTGGGCTACCCCTTCATGACGACGCACACCGCCCACCTGCACCTGCCGGTGCTCGGCGAGATCCACGTGCCGAGCGCGCTCTTCTTCGACATCGGCGTGTTCTCGCTGGTGCTCGGCGCGACGATGCTCATCCTCACGGCGCTGGCCCACCAGTCGGTGCGCAGCCACCGCTGGGCCGACGAACAGGCCGAGCGCGAAGCCGCCGAGGCCGATGCCGTGCCGACGGCGGAGGGCGCGCGCTGATGGAAGCCGTGCTCGCCATCGCCATCGGGGTGCTCACCGGCTCCGGGGTGTACCTGCTGCTGCGTCCGCGCACCTTCCAGGTCATCATGGGGCTCACGCTGATCGCCTACGCGGTCAACCTGTTCATCTTCAGCATGGGCCGGCTCAAGGTCGACAGCGAGCCGGTGCTGATCCCCGGCGTGGCCGCCACGCTGGCAAACACCGCCGATCCGATGCCGCAGGCCCTGGTGCTGACTGCCATCGTGATCGGCTTCGCCATGACCGCGCTGTTCCTGGTCGTGATGCTGGCCTCGCGCGGGCTGAGCGGCACCGACCATGTCGATGGCGAAGAGCGGACGCAGGAGGCCGGCGAATGACCGAGCTGATGCGCTTCCTCGATCGCTTCCTCGAGTTCAGCATGCCGCACCTGGTGGCGGTGCCGATCCTGGTGCCCATGCTGACGGCCGCGCTGATGCTGCTGCTCGACGAAAAGCGCCGCCGCATCAAGTCGGCGCTGAGCGTGGCCTCCGGCCTCATCGGCCTGCTGGTCGCGCTGGCGCTGCTGCGCTGGGTCAATGCGGTCGACACCGGCAACGGCCCGGGCTCCGTCGGGGTGTATCTGGCCGGCAACTGGCGTGCGCCCTTCGGCATTGTGCTGGTGGCCGACCGGCTCTCGAGCATGATGGTCGCGCTCACCGGCGTGGTGGCCTTCGCGGCATCGATCTACTCCACCTCGCGCTGGGACCGTGCGGGCGTGCACTTCCACCCCTTGCTGCAGCTGCAGCTGATGGGCCTGAACGGTGCCTTCCTCACCGGCGACCTGTTCAACCTGTTCGTGTTCTTCGAAGTGATGCTGGCTGCGTCGTACGGGCTGCTGCTGCACGGCTCGGGGCGCCTGCGCGTGTCCGCAGGGCTGCACTACGTCGCCATCAACCTCGCGGCCTCGTCGCTGTTCCTGATCGGCGCGGCGCTGCTCTACGGCGTGACCGGCACGCTCAACATGGCCGACCTCGGCGTTCGCATCGCCCAGCTCGACGCGGGCGACCGCGGGCTGGTGCATGCGGCCGCCGCCATCCTGGCGACCGCCTTTTTCGCCAAGGCCGGCGCCTGGCCGCTCAACTTCTGGCTGGTGCCGGCCTACAGCGCCGCGGTGTCGCCGGTGAGCGCGGTGTTCGCGCTGCTCACCAAGCTGGGCCTCTACACTGTGCTGCGGCTGTGGACGCTGCTGTTCGCGCCCGACACCGGCGCCTCCGCGCAGTTCGGCCACGACGTGCTGGTCGGCATCGGCTTGGCCACGCTGTGCGTCGGCGCGCTCGGCATCGTCGGGACGCAGCGGCTGTCCAACCTCGCCGGCTTCAGCGTGCTGGTGTCGGCCGGCACGCTGCTGGCGGCGGTCGGGCTGGGTCAGCCCGCCATCTGGGCGGGGGCGCTGTATTACCTGCTGAGCTCCACGCTCGCAATCAGCGCCTTCTTCCTGCTGATCGACATGATCGAGCGCTGGCGCAATGCGGGCGCCAGCATTGCGCCGCACGAGGCGGCCGACAACGCGCCCTTCCTGTCCGAAGACCTCACGGCATCGAACGACGTGAACCTCGACGACGAGCAGCAGGCGCTCTACGGTCGCGCCATCCCGGCCGGCGTGGCCTTCCTCGGACTGGGCTTCATCGGCTGCACGCTGCTGCTGGCCGGTCTGCCGCCGCTGTCGGGCTTCGTCGGCAAGTTCGCCATGTTGTCGGGCCTGCTCGACGCCCCGGTCGTGAGCCGCTCGAGCTGGCTCTTCCTCGGCCTGCTGCTGGCCTCTGGCTTTCTGACGCTGGTGGCGCTGAGCCGCACCGGCATCCGCCATTTCTGGACCCAGCCGTTGAGCGCGATGCCCAGCCTGCGCGCGATGGAAGTGCTGCCGGTGGCGGCGCTGCTGGCGGCGTCGGTCGCGCTCACGATCGAGGCCGGCCCCGTGATGCAGCACGCGAGTGACACGGCCAACGGCCTGTTCGCGCCTCAGGCCTACCGCGACGCGGTGCTTGGTGCACGCCAGGTGCCCAACCCGCCACCCAAGGGAGCCACACCCTGATGCGCCGAATCCTGCCGTCGCCGCCGCTGTCGCTGGCGCTCTTCGTCGTCTGGCTGCTGCTGAACCAGTCGCTGCATGTCGCGACGATGGTGTTCGCCGCCATCCTTGCGGTCGTGGTGCCGCTCCTCACCCAAGGCCTGCGGCCCGCCGCGGTGCGGATGCGCCGACCGCTGGTGGCCCTGCGCCTCACGGGCACGGTACTGCGCGACCTGCTGCATTCCGCACTGACCGTCGGCCGCGCGCTGCTGACCCGTCGCACGCCGCAGATCCGCAGCGCCTTCGTCGAAATACAGCTGACCCTGCGTGACCCGAACGCCCTGGCGGTGCTCGCCATGATCTTCTGCCTGGCGCCCGGGACCGCGTGGGGCGAGGTGTCGCTCGACCGCAGCAAGCTGCTGCTGCATGTGTTCGACCTGGAGGACGAAGCCGCCTTCATCGAGATGGTCCGCACGCGCTACGAGCGCCCGCTGATGGAGATCTTCGAATCATGACGCCCATCCTGTTCTGGGCCCTCAAGGGCGCCCTTTTCCTGCTGGCCGTGGCGATGCTCTGCGCCGTGTGGCGGCTGCTGATCGGCCCGACCGCGCAGGACCGCGTGATGGCGCTCGACTGCCTCTACATCAACGGCATGCTGATGATGCTGGTGCTGGGCATCAACTACGCGAGCAACGTCTACTTCGAGGCGGCGATGCTGATCGCGCTGTTCGGCTTCGTGGGGTCGACCGCGCTCGCGAAATTCCTGCTGCGGGGCGAGGTGATCGAATGACGGGAGCCCACGCGTGAACATCGTCCCCGACTTCATCATCGGCCCGCTGCCGCTGTGGGCCGAGATCCTCACCGGGCTGTTCGCGGTGCTCGGCGCCGCCTTCGCCGCCGTGGGTTCCTTCGGCCTGGTGCGGCTGCCGACCTTCTTCCACCGCATCCATGCGCCCACGCTGGGCGCCACGGCCGGCGTGTGGTGCCTGACCATCGCGACCATCGTCTACTTCTCGGTGCAAGGCTACAACCTGTTCCTGCATGCGGTGCTGATCGCGCTGTTCGTCGCGCTCACCGCGCCGGTCACCACCATCTTTCTGATGCGGGCCGCGCTGTTCCGCGAACGCCAGAAGGGCGGCGACGTGCCGCCGACCTCCGACCGCGGGGACTGAACTCGCTCCGCCGGCCTCAGTGGTTGGCCAGCCCGATGAAGTCGGTCGGCGCGAAGTTGGTGTCACGCCAGGCGTAGCTGCGCGCATGGCGCTCACTGGCGCTCAAGCGAAGGCGAGCCAGGTCGGCGCGCACCTCTTCCAGGGTGCGCATCTTGCGGATCGGCGCCTGCGCGCTGTCGACCCGCGCTGCCTGTACGGCCACAACGGGTGCTGCGACGCGAACGGGCGCCGCGGGTGCTCGCACCACCGGCTGCGCGATCAAGCGCGCCTCTGCGGTGTCCCGGGTGTGCCGACCGAAGAGGTGACGGATCGAACGGAAGAGGAAGAGGACGTCCATGGTCGTGCGCGGCTGAGAGTGTTAGACAATTGTTAATCGTCGCTCTGTGAAGTCAAAGGACTTACAGCCGCGCACTCTGGGCGATTCGCGTACTTTTGCGCACAAAAGCCGACTTCGGCCTGTGCGAGCCTTCAGGGCGCCGTCGCGGCCTCGAGCCGCTCGAGCCACAGCATCGCCGCGCCACGCGAGTTGCCGCACATCTCCGCCGCAGGCTGCAGCCCGCCGCAGCAGGCCGGGCGCTCCGGCCGGCCGAAGATCGCGCAGCGCTGGTCGGCCATCAGCTGGACGCAGCGCACGCCTGCAGGCTTGCCGTGGGGCATGCCGGGAATCGGGCTGCTGATGGAGGGCGCGGTGCAGCAGGCGCCGCAGCCGGGGCGGCAATCCATGCGCCCTCAGCCCAGCGCTTCGTGCAAGGTCTTGGCGTTCGCCACGTCGGTCTCCCGCGGCAGCGCCACGGCGTTCTTCACCGCCAGGATTTCTGCCATGACGCTCACCGCGATCTCGGGCGGCGTCTTGCTGCCGATGTAGATGCCGATCGGCCCGCGCAGGCGCGCCAGCGACTCGGCGGTCTGCTCGAAGTGCTCGACCATGCGCGCGCGCCGGGCCTCGGCGTTGCGGCGCGAGCCGATCGCGCCGACATAGAAGGCGTCGGTCGCCAACGCCTCGAGCAGCGCGAGGTCGTCGAGCTTCGGGTCGTGCGTGAGCGCGACCACGCAACTGCGGCGGTCGGGCCGAAAGGCGGTCACCGCGTCGTCGGGCATCTCGGTGGTCACGGTCACGCCGGGCACGGTCCAGGCGCTGCGGTATTCGATGCGCGGGTCGCACAGCGTGACGGCGAAGCCACTGAACTTGGCCATGGTCGCGAGGTATTCGGCCAGCTGGCCCGCGCCGATCAGCAGCATGCGGTATTCGGGGCCGAAGGTGTTGACCAGCTGGCGTTCGTCCACGCTCAGCGCCGCGGGCGAGGACGCCTCGGCCAGCGTCACGCGGCCATCGACCAGCGACACGGTGCGCTGCATCAGCCGTCCCTGCTCCAGCGAGGCGACCAGCGCTTCGAGCGACGCCGGCTCGGGGTCGTACTCCAGCAGCAGCTCCAGCGTGCCGCCGCAGGGCAACCCGAAGCGGTGCGCCTCGTCGGCCGTGATGCCGTACTTGACCAGCGCCGGCGCGCCGCCCGCCGGCATCGGCTCGGTGGCGCCATGCAGGCGGCTGTAGCGTGCGATCAGGTCGTCTTCGATGCAGCCGCCCGACACGGAGCCCACCACCGCGCCGTCTTCGGCCAGCGCCATGATCGAGCCGACCGGCCGTGGCGACGAGCCCCAAGTCCGCACCACGGTCGTGAGCAGCGCGCGACGACCGGCGAGCCGCCAGTCGCGCAGCGTCCGCAGCACCATGACGTCGAGGTTTTCCATCAGGCGGCGTCCGTGTCTTTCTTGCCGCCCAGGCCGATCTTGTTCATGAAGCCTTTGACTGCGCCCTGCTTCTCTTCGGCCACCGCCTCGCCTTCGACCGGCGCGGGGCCGTAGCGGCGCTGCATCTCGGCGTCGAAGCGCTTGAAGAAATCGTCGGCGGTCGACTTGGCGGCGCCATCGATGAGCCGCTGGCCGAGTTGCGCGATCTTGCCGCCGACCTGCGCCTGCACGGTGTAGTCCAGCTCGCAGCCTTCGGCGCCGTCGGCCGCGGGCTTGAGCGTGACGCTCGACGCGCCCTTGGCGAAACCCGCCACCCCGCCCTGCCCTTCGAAGCTGAGCTTGTAGCCGTCTGGCGGCGCGATGTCCGTCAACGTCACCTTGCCGGTGAACTTGGCCGACACCGGGCCGACCTTGACGGCGGCCGCGACCGTGTACTGGTTGTCGCCGGTCAGCTCGAACTTGTCGCAGCCGGGGATGCACTTTTTCAGTGTCTCCGGGTCGTTGAGCGCGTCCCACGCCTGTTGTTGCGTGACGCCGAGACGGCGGTTGCCGAGCATTTCCATGAGTTCTTCCTTCTTGTCGTGATCGTCGGGCAGCGGCTCAGCGGCCGGCACGCATCAGCGCTGCCAGGCTCGCGGCCAGCTGGCCGAGCGCGCTGAGATTGTGGACCGCCAGCATCGCGTCTGCATGGCGGTGCAACATGGCCGCACCGCGCGCCAGGGGAGCGTAGCCCTCGAAGCGCAACAGCGGGTTGAGCCACAGCACGCGGCGCGAATGCCGCTTGAGCCACTGCAGCTCCTGGTCAAGCAACGCCGGCTCCCCGGTGTCCAAGCCGTCGCTGATGACCAGCACCAGCGTGCGGCGTCCGGTGAGGCGCCGGGCATGGTCGCGCCGCAGTTGCGCCAGCGAATCGCCCAGCCGCGTGCCACCGGCGAAGTCGTCGATGGCCGCACTGGCGCTCGCGAGCATGTCGTCGGTGTCGGCCAGGCGGAAAGCCGGCGTCAGGTCGGTCAGGCGGGTGCCGAAGGCGAACACGTCGCGCCGCCCGGCGTGGCGCGTGGCCGCGTGCAGGAAGGCGAGCAGCAGGCGCGCGTAGCGCTCCATCGAGCCGGAGACGTCGATCAGCACCAGCAGCGGCAGGGACTGCGCGCGGCGCGTCAGCCGCGGCAGGCGCAGCATCTCGCCGCCGGTGCGCGCCGCCTCGTGCAACACGCCGGGCCAGTGCATGCGCGCATGCGTGCCCGCACCGGCCGCCACGCGCAGGCGGCGCGACGGCACGGTGGGCACGGGCAGCGCGATGTCGCGCGCCAGGCGCTCGACCAGCCGGTACTCCGCGGCGCCGAGCGCGTTGAAGTCGGCGTGGTGCAGGCGTTGCAGGTCGCTCGCGGTCATGGCCGCGTCGAACTCGATCTCCCGTTCACCCTGCGCAGGCCGGTCGGCATCGCGCGGTGCGGCCAGCGCCTCGCGCACGCGCGGGCGGCGCTTGGCCGGCTCCATCTTTCCTTCGGCGCTGGGCAGCATCTGCGCGAGCATTTTGTTGGCGAGTTCGGGGTCGCGAAACCACGCGTCGAAGAGCTCGCGAAAAACGAGACGGTCCTGCTCCCGGCTGACCATCACGGCTTCCATCGCGGCGCAGAGGTCGTCGCGCGCATCGACGCCGACCAGCACGGCCGCCTCGGTCGCGAGCGCGATGCGCGCGGCATCGGTGGGCACGCCGGCACGGCGCAGCGCGCGGCCGAAGCCGGCGATGTTGCCGGCCATCTTGCCGCGACGCGCATCACCGAGCTGCTCCATGCGTCGCGACGCAGGCGCTCAGGCGCCCGCGTCCTCCGGCTGCAGCAGCTCGGCAGCGAGCGCCTGCGTGACCGCGGCCACGTCGTCGCGCTGCTTGAAGAGGATGCCGGCCGTGTCGACCACCACCTCCGGGTCGAGCACCAGCGCATCGAGCGCCACCAACGCGCGCGCCCACTCCACGCTCTCGGCGATGCCGGGTGCGCGCTGGAAGGCGCTGGCGAACGGTGCGCTGCGCAGCCGGCCGACGAAATCGGCCACCTGCTTCGACAGCGCGTCGCCGGCCTCGGGCACTTGGGCACGCACGATGGCCAGTTCGCGTTCCCGCTCGGGGTAGTCGAGCCAGTGGTAGAGGCAGCGGCGCTTGACCGCGTCGTTGAGTTCGCGCGTGCGGTTGCTGGTGAGGATGGTCACCGGCGGCACTGCGGCGGTGATGGTACCGAGCTCCGGAATGCTCACCTGGTACTCGCCCAGGTACTCGAGCAGGAAGGCCTCGAAGGGCTCGTCGGCGCGGTCAACCTCATCGATCAGCAGCACCGCGCCCGGCGCGGGCGTCTGCAGCGCCTGCAGCAAGGGGCGGCGGATCAGGTAGCGCGGTTGGTAGACCTCGGACTCAATGTCGCTCGATGCACCGCTCGCCTCGGCCGCGCGCATGTGCAGCAGCTGCGCCGCGTAGTTCCATTCGTAGAGCGCCTCGCGCTGCTCCAGGCCGTCGTAGCACTGCAGGCGCAACAGCTCGCGCTGCAGCGCCGTCGACAGCGCCTTGGCCAGCTCGGTCTTGCCGACGCCGGGCTCGCCTTCGAGCAGCAGCGGGCGCTGCAGTTTGAGCGCCAGGAACACGGCCGTGGCGAGGCGCCGGTCGGCAAAGTAGCCTGCCTGCTGCAGGCCGGTGGCAACGGCGTCGATGCTGGAGAAGATCACCCCTGCATCAACCCAGCGCGGCCCGGACGGCGCGCTGCGTCAGCACGCTGATCAGGTTGGCGCGGTACGGCGCCGACGCATGCAGGTCGCTGTTGAGCTCGCTCGCATCGATCGTCACCGCGGCGGCGGCCTCCGGTGTGAAGCTCTGGTTCAACGCGTCTTCAAGCCCGGTGTGGCGGAACACACCGTTGCCGGCCCCCGTGATCGCCACGCGCACGCCCGCATCGTACTGCGCGATGAACACGCCGACCAGCGGGAAGTGCGACGCCTTCTGGCGCAGCTTTTCGTAGTGCGCGCGCTTCGGGATGGGGAAGCGGATAGCGGTGATCAGCTCACCCTCTTCCAGCGCGGTGGTGAACAGGCCCTGGAAGAAGTCGTCGGCTGCGATCTCGCGCTTGTCGGTGACGATGGTCGCGCCCGAGGCCAGCACCGCACTCGGGTAGCAGGCGGCCGGGTCGTTGTTGGCGACCGAGCCGCCGAGCGTGCCCATGGCGCGCACCTGCCGGTCGCCGATGCGCGACGCCAGGTCCGCCAGCGCCGGGTAGGCCGACTTGACCGCGGCATCGTTCGCCACGGCCAGGTGCCGCGCCATCGCGCCGATGACCAGCGTGTCGCCGTCCTTCGTGATGCCGGCCAGTTCGGCGATGCCGCCGAGGTCGACCAGTTGCTCCGGCGCGGAGAGGCGCAGCTTCATGGACGCGAGCAAGGTCTGCCCACCGGCCAGCGGCTTGCCGCCGGCGGTGGCGAGCTTCGCGGCATCGGCCACGCTGGTCGGACGTTCGAGGGTGAAGGGATACATGGTGTGTTCCTGGTTCAGGCGGCCGGGCGGCCCTGGGTGCTGGCGGCGAGCGACGGCGTCTGCGGTTGCTGGGTCGACGTGGTGGATCCTTTTTGCATCGCCTCCCACACGCGGTGCGGCGACGCGGGCATGTCGAACTCCTTAACGCCCAGCGGCGCGAGCGCGTCTAGCACGGCGTTGATGACGGCCGGCGGCGAGCCGATGGCACCCGCCTCGCCACAGCCCTTGGAGCCGATCGGGTTGTGGGTGCAGGGCGTGCTCAGCGTGTCGAGCTTGAACATCGGGAAGTCCTCGGCGCGCGGCATGGCGTAGTCCATGAAGCTGCCGGTCAGGAGCTGGCCGGTCTCGTTGTCGTACACGCAGTTTTCCATCAGTGCCTGGCCGATGCCCTGCACGATGCCGCCGTGCACCTGGCCCTCGACGATCATCGGGTTGATGATGGTGCCGAAATCGTCCACCGCGGTGAAGCGGTCGATCTTCACCTCACCGGTGCCCTTGTCGATCTCGACCTCGCAGATGTAGGTGCCCGCCGGGTACGTAAAGTTGGTCGGGTCGTAGAAGGCCGTTTCGTTCAGGCCCGGCTCAAGCTTGTCGAGCGGGTAGTTGTGCGGCACGTAGGCCGTCAGCGCCACTTGGCCGAAGGGGATCTTCTTGTCGGTGCCCTTCACGGTGAACTCGCCGTTCGCGAACTCGATGTCGGCATCGCTCGCCTCCATCAGGTGCGCCGCGATCTTCTTCGCCTTGGTCTCGATCTTGTCGAGCGCCTTCATGATCGCCGTACCGCCCACCGACAGCGAGCGCGATCCGTACGTGCCCATGCCGAAGGGCACGCGGCCGGTGTCGCCGTGCACGATGTCGACGTTCTCGACCGGAATGCCCAGGCGCGCCGCCACCAGCTGCGCGAAGGTCGTCTCGTGGCCCTGGCCATGGCTGTGCGAGCCGGTGAACACCGTCACGCTGCCGGTCGGGTGCACCCGCACTTCGCCGGCTTCGAAAAGGCCGGCGCGCGCACCGAGCGCGCCCGCCACGTTCGACGGTGCCAGGCCGCAGGCCTCGATGTAGCAGGAGTAACCCATGCCGCGCAGCTTGCCGTTCTTCTCGCTCTCGGCCTTGCGCGCGGCAAAGCCCGCGACCTCGCCGAGTTCATTGGCGCGGTTCAGCAGCGCCGGGAAATCACCGGTGTCGTACTGCAGCGCGACCGGCGTCTGGTACGGAAAGCTGCTGATGAAGTTGCGCCGGCGGATCTCGTCCTGCGCCAGGTTCATCTCCCAGGCGCAGCGCGACACCAGCCGTTCGAGCAGGTAGGTCGCTTCGGGCCGTCCCGCCCCGCGGTAGGCATCGACCGGCGCGGTGTTGGTGAACCAGGCGTCCACCTCCACATAGATCTGCGGCGTGGCGTACTGGCCGGCCAGCAGCGTCGCGTAGAGGATGGTCGGGATGGCGGTCGAAAAGGTCGACAGGTACGCGCCGAGGTTGGCGTCGGTATGCACGCGCAGCGCGAGGAACTTGCCGTCTTTGTCCATCGCCATCTCGGCATGGCTCACGTGGTCGCGGCCATGCGCATCCGACAGGAAGCACTCCGAGCGCTCGCCCGTCCACTTGATGCTGCGGTTGAGCTGCTTGGCCGCCCAGGTCAGGCACACGTCCTCGGCATAGAGGTAGATCTTGGAGCCGAAGCCGCCGCCCACGTCGGGCGCGATCACGCGCACCTTGTGCTCCGGCAGGCCCAGCACGAAGGCCGTCATCAGCAGGCGTTCGACGTGCGGGTTCTGGTTCGACACGTAGAGCACGTACTCCTCGGTCGCACGGCTGTAGTTGCCGATGGCCACGCGCGGCTCGATCGGGTTCGGGATGAGCCGGTTGTTGACCAGGTCGAGCTTCGTGACGTGCGCCGCATTGGCGAAGGCCGCGTCGACCGCGCCCTTGTCGCCCAGCGTCCACTTGTAGCACTGGTTGTCGGGCGCCTCGTCGTGGATGACCACGCCGCTCTGCTTCTTCGCCGCGTCGGCCACGCTCACGACCGGCGTGTGAACGTCGTAGTCGACCACCACGGCCTCGGCGGCATTCTTGGCCTGCTCGACCGTCTCGGCCACGACCATGGCGACATGGTCGCCGACATAGCGCACCTTCTTGATCGCGAGGATCGGGTGCAACGGCTCCTTCATCGGCGTGCCGTCGGGGTTGTTGATGAGCCAGCCGCAGGGCAGCCCGCCCATCTTCCCTTCGATGTCCTTGCCGCTGAAGATGCCGATGACGCCCGGCATCTTCGAGGCCTCTGCGATGTCGACCGACTTGATGGTCGCGTGGGCGTGCGGCGAGCGCACGAAGACGGCATGGCTCTGCGCGGCCATGGTCACGTCGTCGGTGTAGTTGCCGGCGCCGGTCAGGAAGCGGTAGTCCTCCTTGCGGCGGACCGCCTCGCCGATGTGCGGAAGGTTGGCGAAATCGGATGCACCCATGGTGTGCTCCTGTTCAGGCCGCGACGGGCTTGGAGGCGGCCGCCATGTCCTTGCCACCCATCTGCACCGCTTTCACGATGTTCTGGTAGCCGGTGCAGCGGCACAGGTTGCCGTCGAGCAGCGAGCGGATCTCGGTCTCGCTCGAATTCGGGTGGTAGGTGCACAGGTCGATGGCGCTCATCACCATGCCCGGGGTGCAGAAGCCGCATTGCAGGCCGTGGCATTCCTTGAAGGCCGCCTGCATCGGGTGCATGGTGCCGTCGGGCTGCGCGATGCCCTCGATGGTGGTGATCTCGGCACCGGCCACCTGGCCGACCAGCACGTTGCACGACTTGACGGCGCGGCCATTGACATGAACGGTGCAGGCGCCGCACTGCGCCGTGTCGCAGCCCACGTGGGTGCCGGTCAGGTGCAGGTGCTCGCGGATGGCGTGCACGAGGAAGGTGTTGGGGGGAGCGTCGACCGTGGCCGCGCGGCCGTTGACGGTGAAAGAAACCTGCATGTGGCTGTCTCCGTGAAGGTGATGGCTGGGGAAGCGCATGGCATCTTGGACGCCGGCCCGGACCGACATCCTAGGCAAAACCCTCGGCGCTTGCCGCCATGCTTGGAAATTCTCAAAATGGAACAGCCACCCGCTGGCCGCGATGCCGGCCGACCACCTCCACGATGACACCCCACCTCCCCACGCCCTCTGCCGACACCGCGCGCGCTCTGGCCATCACGCAGGCACGTCGTGCCTGCATTCATGGCATGGGCTCGGCCGGTGATGCGCCCGTCGAACCGTGGCTGCTGCGCTCGTGGCAGCGCTGCCTGACGGCAGGCCATCGGCCAGACCAGCGGGTGGCCTTCAACACCGTGACGCGCGCAGCGATCCAGGAGGCGCAGGAGCACCACCGCGCGCTGATCGGCGCCGCGCGACCGGTGCTGGCGCGGCTGTCGCGGGCCATCGCGGACACGCGCTACTTCGCGCTCCTCACCGACGCGCGCGGCATCGTCATCGACGTCGGCGAATTGCCCGGCGGCAGCGACGAGGCCACGCGACGCGCCCACGACATCGGCCGCGTGGGCATCGACCTGTCGGAGCGCGCCGTCGGCACCACCGCCATCGGCGCGGTGCTGGCCGAGCAGGCGCCGGTGTGGCTGCACCGCGCCGAGCACTTCTTCGACGACACCGGCATCTACAGCTGCGCCGGCGCCCCGCTGTTCGGCCCGCAGGGCGACTGCATCGGCATGCTCGACCTGACCGGCGTGCAGGTGGTCGAGCGGCCCGAACTGCGGCACCTGGCGGCGCTGTCCGCGCGCAGCATCGAGAACGCGCTGGTGCGCGCGCAGCCGCATGCCCTGCTGCTGCGCTTGAATTGGCCGGGCTGCGCGAGCGGCGACGACGCCGACGGCCTGCTGGGGCTCGATGCCGATGGCCGCGTGGTCGCCAGCAACGGCACTGCGCGGCAAATGCTTCAGCAGCCCCTGGCGCGCGGCACGGCGTCACAGCCCTGCCACGCGAGTGACCTGTTCGCGCTGCCGGTCGACATGCTCTGGAACGCGGCACGACGCGGCGACGCGGTCGACGTGCCGCTGTGGTCGGGACTGCGGCTGCAGGCCTGGGCGCGGCTGGCCGATGCAGATGTTTCGGCGGCCTCGTCCATGGCGAGGCCACGCCTGCGCGACGTGGAGACAGCACTGATCCGCAAGGCCGTCGACGAGGCGCGCGGCAACGTGGCCGAAGCCGCTCGGGCGCTGGGCATCAGCCGTGCGACGGTCTACCGCAAGCTGGCAGCGCGCGGGCGCTGACGGCCCCTATCAGGCATTCAAGCCCTTCATCCCCTCTTCCGTATAGCGTCCGCCGGCTGCGATGCCCGGCGGCAGCGCGGCGCCGATGCGCGCCAGGTCGTCGGCGGACAACGCCACGTCGAGCGCGCCGAGGTTGTCGTCGAGGTATCGAATGCGCTTGGTGCCGGGGATCGGGATCACGTCGTCGCCCTGCGCCAGCAGCCAGGCCAGCGCGAGCTGCGCGGGCGTGCAGCCCTTCTCGGCGGCCAGCGCCTTCACCGTGTCCACGATGCGCTGGTTCTGCTGCGCGTTCTCGTCGGCGAAGCGCGGGTTCTGGCGGCGGAAGTCGGTGGCGGCCAGCGTGTCGCTGACCACCTGGCCGGTGAGGAAGCCGCGGCCCAACGGGCTGTACGCGCAGAACGCGGCACCAACCTCGCGGCAGGCTTGCAGCACCCCCAGCTCGGGGTCGCGCGTCCACAGCGAATACTCGCTCTGCACGGCCGCGATCGGGTGGATGGCGGCGGCGCGGCGCAGCGTGTCGGGCGAGACTTCCGACAGGCCGATGGCGCGGACTTTCCCGGCCTTCACGAGATCGCCCATCGCGCCGATCGAGTCTTCCAGCGGCGTCTCGAGGTTGAGGCGGTGCGCGTAGTACAGGTCGATGGTGTCGATGCCGAGCCGCTTCAGCGAGGCCTCGCAGGCTGCGCGGATGTAGGCCGGCGAGTTGTCGACCCGGCGCTCGTAGCTGCCGGGCTTGCGCACCAGGCCGAACTTGGTGGCGATGGTCACCCGCTCGCTGCGGCCCTTGATGAAGCGACCGAGCAGCTCTTCGTTGTGGCCGAAGCCGTAGGCGTCGGCGGTGTCGAACAGCGTCACGCCGCGGTCGAGCGCATGCGCGAGTGTCGAGAGCGACTCCGCCTCGTCGGTGGGGCCGTAGAACTCCGACATGCCCATGCACCCGAGGCCGAGCGCCCCCACGGTAAGGCCGCTGCGGCCGATGGAACGTTGCTTCATGCTGCTGTCTCCAGAGGTTTCGCGGCCTGCTCGGCCGCACGGTAGAAGGTGATCTTGGTGCCCAGCACGGCCGCCGCCTGCTGCATCGCGTGCAGCGACGCGTTCACCTCGGCCAGATGCGCTTCGAGCAAGGCACGACGCTGCGGCACGGTGGCGCCGCCCTCGGCCCGCAGCCGCGCGAACACGAGCATCTGCGCGACCGGCATGCGGGTGTCGCGCAGCCGCAGCAGAAACTCGATCCAGTCGAGGTCGGCGGTGGCATAGCGTCGCTGACCGCCGGCGGCGCGGGGCACCGGCGCGATGAGGCCGATGCGTTCGTAGTAGCGCAGCGTGTGGGCCGTGAGCCCGGTGCGCTGTGCCACCTCGTCGATCGTGAGCAATGCGTTCATGGGTGCATTCTCGAAGTTCGAGCGCGCTCGAAGTCAAGCGCCATCGTGCATTTGTTTCGCCACAGCGCCGCTCGCTAGACTGCGCACCACCCTCCCCGAAACGTCTATGCCCGCTCGCCGCTTCGCCCCCTGGTTCGCCTGCTTCCTGCCGGTCGCGTGCCTCTGGCTGAGCGCCTGCACCGCCACCCCGGTGGCCGAGCACCGGGGCGACGTGCTCGGCATCGAGTTCGTGCGCATCCCGGCCGGTGAATTCCTGATGGGCAGCGACGAAGACCCGGGCGCGCTGGCGCAGGCCTTCCCCGCGTACGACCCCGCCCGCTTCGCGCAACTCGGCGACGAAGGGCCGGTGCACCGGGTGCGCATCACGCGCGCCTTCTGGCTCGGGCGCCACGAGGTGACGGTCGCACAGTTCCGCCGCTTCGTCGAAGCCTCGGGCCATGTCCCGGAGTCCGTCGCCGACGGCACCGGCGGCTACGGCTTCAACCCGGCCTACGACCCGGCGACCTCGGCCCGCGGTGATGCCTTCGAGGGCCGCAACCCCACATACGACTGGCGCAACCCCGGCTTCCCACAAGGCGACGACCACCCGGTGGTCAACGTGACCTGGAACGACGCCGTGGCGATGGCGCGCTGGCTGAGCGCCCGGGAAGGCGTCACCTACCGCCTGCCGACCGAAGCCGAATGGGAATACGCCGCGCGCGGCGGCACGCGCACCCGCTTCCACACCGGTGACAACCCGCGCACGCTGCTGCAGGGGGCCAACGTGTTCGACCAGACCGCCGCACCGAACTGGCCGCGGTGGCAAGCCTTCGCGATCGACGGCCGCGATGGCCATGCCTTCACCGCGCCCGTCGGTCGCTTCGCGCCGAACGCCTTCGGGCTCCATGACATGCACGGCAACGTGTGGGAATGGTGTGCCGACTGGCATGCCGACGACACCTACGCGCACTCGCCGGTGGACGATCCGCAAGGCCCTGCCGAGGGCAGCGTGCGCGTGCGGCGCGGCGGCTCGTGGCACACCTGGGCCTTCTACGCGCGCTCGTCGTTCCGCAACTGGAATTCGCCGGAGACGCGCTACACGCTGGTGGGCTTTCGCCTGCTGCGCGAGCTCGCGCCAGGCGAAGAGACAGCGGCGGCGGCGGCGAGCAGATAGCGATCACCCCGCCAGCGCCACCACCAGGGCCGACTCGTCGACCACCACCGCCGCGCGCTGGCGCACACGCAGGCCGCTGCCGCTGGGCGCGAAGCCGACGAGCTGCAGCCCCCCCTCGAGGGCCACGGCGATCTCGTCGCCGCTGTCGCCGCGCAGGACGCTCGCCACCGCGCCGAGCAGGCGGTTGCCCATGGCGCCTTGTCGGCGAGCGCCCTGTGCGACGGCGTCGACGCGCTCGACGCGCACCGCCGTGGCCTTGCACAGCGCGATCACGGTCATGCCCGCCTGCAGGCCGAGCAGCTCGGCGCTCTCCTGCGTGATGCGCGCCGCCATGGCACCGCAGGTGCCCAGCCGCATCTGCACGCGCACCGTGCGGTCGAACGGGGTCAGCGCATCGATGGTCGCCGGTAGCTGGTTGCGCATGCTGGTGCGGACCGCCAGCCGGGCCATGGTGGCATCGGCCTGTGCGCCGGCATCGGCGCCCCGTGACGACCAGCGCGCATGCACCTCGCGCCGCGCGGTGTCGAGCGCATCGGCCAGCTCCAGCAGATGGCCGCCTTGCGCCGTGAGCAAGGCCCCGCCGCCGCCCGCACCGCCGACGGCGCGTTCGACCAGCGGCACGCCCGCCAGGTTGGTGAGCGTGTCGATCGCCTGCCAGGCGGCCTTGTAGCTCACGCCGGCCTCGCGCGCGGCCTGCGAGATGCTGCCGGTGGACGCGATGCCGCGCAGGATGTCGATGCGCTTGTCACTGGGTCCGTGGCCGAGGGCGTCGATGAATCGGGGGCTGGGCATGCGCCGATTGTGCGTGGGTCGCCGCAGCGGGGCGCCTTGCTATGATTTCGCTATTCCTGTTTTGAATAGCGCATCGAAAGAACGCGAGATGAACACCCCCTCCCGCTGGCTCGGAAAGGCCGCCCTGCTGGCCGCTTTCTCGCTGGGCACCGCGGCCCTGCACGCACAAGAGGTGATCGTCTCTGCCGCCGCCAGTCTGACGAACGCGTTCCAGGCGGTCGGCCAGGCTTTCGAGAAGACGCGGCCGGGCGCCAAGGTGACCTTCAACTTCGCCGCCTCCGGCCCGCTGCTCGCGCAGATCCAGCAGGGCGCACCGGTCGATGTGTTCGCCTCCGCCGACCAGGAGACGATGGACCGCGCCGCCAAGGCCCACCTGCTCGCCGACGGCACCCGCGCCGACTTCGCGCGCAACACGCTGGTGCTGATCGTCCCCGCCGCTGCGAACGTGCCGAAGCAACTGGCCGAGCTCGGCGGCGATGCCTACCGACGCATCGCCACAGGCACGCCCAGCGCCGTGCCGGTCGGCCGCTACACCGTCGCCGCGGTGCAGGACGCCGGCCTGGCCGCCGCCCTGGAGCCCAAGTGGATCTACGGCGAAAGCGTGCGCCAGGTGCTCAACTACGTCGCCCGCGGGGAGGTCGACGCCGGCTTCGTCTACCGCACCGACGCGCTGATCGAGAAGGACAAGACCCGCATCGCGCTGACGGTGCCGACGCGCACGCCGGTGAGCTACCCCATCGCGCAGATCGCCACCAGCAAGAACACAGCGCTCGGGCGGGACTTCATCGCCTTCGTGCGCAGCGACGCCGGCCAGCGCATCCTCGACGGCTTCGGCTTTGCCAGGCCCTGACCCGGACGCGCCGCACTTGCTCACACCGCTCTGGCTCACGCTCAAGGTCGCCCTGCTCGCCACGCTGATGGCCGGCGCGGTCGGCATCGCGCTGGGCTGGTGGATGTCGCAGCGCCGCTTCGCCGGCAAGAACATCGTCGATGCCCTGCTGATGCTGCCGATGGTGCTGCCGCCGACGGTGCTGGGCTACTACCTCATCGTGCTGATCGGGCGCAACGGCGTGCTGGGCCAGTACCTCGACCGCTGGTTCGGCATCAACCTGATGTTCACCTGGCAGGGCGCTGTCATCGCCGCGTCGCTGGTGTCGCTGCCGCTCATCTACAAGGCGGCGCGCGCGGCCTTCGAGGACGTGGACGGCCGTTTCCTGCATGCCGCGCGCACACTCGGCGCAGGCGAGTTCGAGATCTTCGTACGCATCGCCCTGCCGCTGGCGGTGCGCGGCATCGCCGCTGGCCTGATGCTCGCCTTCGCGCGGGCCATGGGCGAGTTCGGCGCGACGCTGATGATCGCCGGCAACCTGCCGGGCAAAACGCAGACGCTGTCCATCGCCATCTACGACGCGGTGCAGGCCGGCAACGACGCGCAGGCGCTGTGGCTCACGCTGGTGATCTCGGTCGTGTGCGTGGTGGTCTTGGTCGCCGCCGGCCGCATGCTGCAGGCCAAGCACTGACATGAAACCCACCCCCGATGCGCCTGCGGCGCCTCCCCCTCAAGGGGGCGCACCTGGCGGCCTGGCAAAGCCAGTTCCGCGGGTGCCCTGGCATCCGGCCACGCCGGTTTCATCGGCTGCCGGTGATGAGCAGAGCCATGGAACTGACATGCAACCGGTACTCGACATCCACGTACAGACCACGCTCGAATCGCCGGGCCGCCGCTTCGTGCTCGACGCACGCTTCGTCTCGACAACATCTCGCACGGCGCTGATCGGGATATCCGGTTCGGGCAAGTCCACGGTGCTGATGGCCATCGCCGGGCTGCTGCCGCAGGTGCAGGGCCATGTGCGTGTGGCAGGCCGCACGCTGCTCGACACGGCCGACGCCGTCGACCTGCCCGCCCGCGAACGCCGCGTTGGGATGGTGTTCCAGGACTACGCGCTGTTCCCGCACATGACTGTCGCGCAGAACCTCGCCTTCGGGCTGTGCAGGCTCGGGCAGCGGCCGAGCGAGGCCGAGCGCGCACGCATCGACGCGCTGCTGCGGCAGTTCGATCTGGATGCGCTGCGCGGTGCCCGGCCCCGCCATCTCTCCGGCGGACAACGCCAGCGCGTCGCCCTGGCGCGTGCGCTGGCGCCACAGCCCGACCTGCTGCTGCTGGACGAACCGCTGTCGGCGCTCGACACGCCCCTGCGCATCCGGCTGCGCACCGAACTTGCGGAGATGCTGGAACGCGTGCCGGTGCCGACCCTGCTGGTCACGCACGACCCGAGCGACGTGGCAGCGCTGGCGCAGTCGGCGGTGCATCTCGACGCAGGCCACGTCATTGGCCCTCCACTGCCGGCGTCCGCGCGCCGACCCATCGGCTGACACGCAGCCGGCTGCTCAGAGCGCGCAGGTGCGAAATCCGAAGAAGCCGTCGTCGCGCGCCGGCAGCGCGAAGTGGCGCGCACGCGGCGAGCGCAAGCGCGCGCGCGTGGCGAACGACGCGCCGCGCAGCACCCGGGCCTCGCCGAAGGCGGGTGCCGGGTCGAACACGGTACCGACACTCCACGGGTCGGCGCGGTAGCCCGGCCAGGGCCGCAAGGTGCCGGCGGTCCATTCGTGCACGCCGCCCCAGTGAAAGCCGCGGTGCGCGCCGGCATGCGCGGCGATCTCCCACTCGACCTCGGTGGCGACGCGCCGCCCGGCCCAGCGCGCCCAGGCGTCGGCTTCCCACCAGCTCAGGTGCACGGCCGGCTGATGGCCCGCGGCCTGCACCACGCGGCCGAAGCGGCGCTGCAACACGGCGCCGCCCTGCCCGCGCCGGCCGGCGCCGATTTGTTCGACATGGCGCGGGGCGCGGCGCTCGCCGCGCTGCTGCCCGAGCCAGGCCTGGCCGCCAGGCGACCAGAGCTCGTTGCGGTCGTAGCCTCCGTCGTCGACAAACTCGGCGAACTGCTGCCAGCTCACCGGTTGCGCGTCGATCTCGAAAGCCGGCACATCGACGGCGAGCGTGCCGCCGTCCTGCGCGAAGCCGAAGCCCGCGCTGCCTTCGCCGCGGCCGAGCGTCCAGCGCGTGGCGGGCATGAGGAGCGGCTCGCGCGAGACGACCGCGGGCGGCGTATCGACACCGATCGGCAGGCCGAGCGTCTGCGCGATGACGACGAGCTCCTCGCCGCGGAGGTCCTCATGGAACAGCGCGAGGCGGTAGAAGTACAGGCCGGCATCGGTCTCGGCGGCACGATCGAGCAACTCGAGCGTGCATTCGAGCGTCTCGAGCAGGTAGGCGCGGGTCGCTTCGGCATCCGGCAGCTCCGCCCCGCCTCCCGACGGTGTCGACCACCCCTCGTCGGCACGCGGCTCGATGGACGCCAACCGCGTGGGGCGCATCGGGCACTCGATGCCGAAGGCCCGCTGCGTGTTGCGCGCGATCCACCATTCGGAGAACCAACCGATGTGGCCGGCCAGCCAGAGCGGCTGCACCGTACCGGGCTGCGGCTCGGCCGTTGCAGCCTCGCCCCCCGCCGCCTCTTCGCACAAGGACAGCAGGTGCAGCGTGTGGTTGCGTGCATCGATGAGCGCCAGCGACAGCAGGTCGCGGCCGGCGTGCGCCATCGCCAGGGCATCGATGGCGTGCGCGCCGGCCGGGGCGCGTCGCGGTGCGGGGCCGGAGGGTGCGGGCATGGCCTGATTATCGGCGCCGCCGCACACCGATAAAATCCGCTCGCCCTGCACCCGACCCGCCAGCGCACAACGCCGGCGTGTCGGGTGCATTCGTATCCGGGCAACCCTTTAAAAAGACGGAGCAACTATGCAAGGCTTGATGAAGCTGTCGAAAGCGATCGACTGGCTCAACGCCCAGGTGGGCAAGTACGCCATCTGGATCATTCTGGCGTCGACCGTGATCAGCACCGTCAACGCCGTGGTTCGCAAGGTGTTCAACACCAGCTCCAACGCGTACCTCGAGGTGCAGTGGTACCTGTTCGCCTGGTCCTTCCTGATCGCGGCCGGCTTCACGCTGCTCAACCGCGAACATGTACGCATCGACGTGCTCAACAGCCGCCTGTCCAAGCGCACGCAGATGTGGATCGACATCCTGGGCTTCGCCGCCTTCCTCACGCCGCTGTGCCTCGTGGTGCTGTACTACACCATCCCCATGACGATCCAGCGCTACGAGACCGGCGAGATGTCCGGCAACCCCGGCGGCCTGATCCGCTGGCCCGTGTGGCTGGCACTGCCGGTGGGCTTCACGCTGCTGATGCTGCAGGGCTGGTCCGAGTTGATCAAGCGCGTGGCCTTCCTGCGCGGCGCCGGCCCCGACCCGACGATCAAGCAGGGCGAGAAGACCGCCGAGGAAGAACTGGCCGAGGCCCTGCGCGAGCGCTCGGACGTCATTGATCCGGCGGCGACGCCCCAGGCACGCTGACCCGCGGCGCAGAGCACAAGAACCATGGAATTCATCACCGCCAATTTCGCCCCGATCATGTTCGCGGGGCTGATCGTCTTTCTGCTGCTGGGCTTCCCGGTCGCCTTCAGTCTGGGGGCCTGCGGCCTCTTCTTCGGCTTCGTCGGCGTCGAGCTCGGCGTGTTCCAGTCGTCCGTCATGGCCTGGCTGCCGCAGCGGCTCATCGGGATCATGGCCAACGACACCCTGCTGGCCGTGCCCTTCTTCACCTTGATGGGGCTGATCCTCGAGAGAAGCGGGATGGCCGAGGACCTGCTCGACACCGTCGGCCAGGTCTTCGGCCCGATGCGCGGCGGCCTCGCGCTGGCCGTGATCTTCGTCGGCGCGCTGCTGGCTGCGACCACCGGCGTGGTGGCCGCCTCGGTCATCTCGATGGGCCTGATCTCGCTGCCCATCATGCTGCGCTACGGCTACGACCGGCGCATGGCGTCGGGCGTGATCGCCGCGTCGGGCACGCTGGCGCAAATCATCCCGCCCTCGCTGGTGCTGATCATCATGGCCGACCAGCTCGGCAAGAGCGTCGGCGACATGTACAAGGGCGCCTTTCTTCCCGCGTTCATCCTGGTGGGGCTGTACGTGCTGTACGTGGTCTTCCTGGCGATCTTCAAGCCGTCGCAGGTGCCGGCCCTGCCGGTGGAGGCACGGATCTACCGCGAGCCCAACGGCGGTGGCGGCTACGCCTCGCTGGTCGCGCTGATGGGCTTCTCGGCCTTCGTCGCGGTCCTGATGGCGCGCCACATGGCCGAGATCCACACATGGTGGGAAGGCACCCTCGTCACCTCGGTGGCCACCGATGAGAAGGTGGTCGTCGCCATGTGCGGCGGCACCTTCGTGGCCTTCCTGATCGCCGTGTTCAACAAGGTCACGCGGCTCGGCCTGCTGTCCCGCCTGGCCGAACGCGTGACCTTCGTGCTGATCCCGCCGCTGCTGCTGATCTTCCTGGTGCTGGGCACCATCTTCCTGGGTGTGGCGACGCCCACCGAAGGCGGCGCCATGGGCGCGATCGGCGCGCTCGTGCTGGGCGCGCTGCGCCGGCGGCTGAACCTCAGCCTGCTCAAGCAGGCGCTGGCGACGACCACCAAGCTGGGCAGCTTCGTGATGTTCATCCTGATCGGCGCCACCGTGTTCGGCCTGGTGTTCCAGGCCGCCGACGGCCCGATCTGGGTGGAGCACCTGCTGACCGGCCTGCCCGGCGGTCAGATCGGCTTCCTGATCCTGGTGAATGTGCTGATCTTCTTCCTCGCGTTCTTCCTCGACTACTTCGAGCTGTCCTTCATCGTCGTGCCGCTGCTGGCACCGGTGGCGCACAAGCTGGGCATCGACCTGATCTGGTTCGGCGTGCTGCTGGCCGTGAACATGCAGACCTCGTTCATGCACCCGCCCTTCGGCTTCGCGCTGTTCTTCCTGCGTTCGGTCGCCCCCGAGAAGCCGTACATGGACCGCGTCACCAAGAAGATCATGGATCCGGTGACGACCATGCAGATCTACAAGGGCGCCGTGCCTTTCGTGCTGATCCAGCTCTTCATGGTGGGCCTGCTGATCGCCTTCCCGGGGCTGGTCACCGGCAACCTGGACAAGGAGCAGGAGGTCGACCTGCGTCAGGTCGGCGACCAGATGCGCGAAGCGCTGCAGCCGTCCTCCGAGGAAGGCGGCTACGGGTCCGACCAGGGCTACGGCGCCGAGCCGGCACCGTCGCTTGGCACGCCAGCGCCCGGTGGCGACGCCGCGCCGACAACGCCCGCACCGGCGCCCGAACCTGCCGCCGCCGAGGACGACCCGATGAAGGCCATGCAGGACGCCCTCAAGCCCAAGCCGGCGCAGTGAGGGCATGACACCTGCGGCACCGACATCGGTGCCGCAGACGAAAAAAAGCCGCGCAGTGCGCGGCTTTTTCGTGGGCGGGTCGATGGACCCGCGACCGGAGCGAACTCAGATCTTCACGCCGTTCATGTACTGGTTGAACGGGAATTCCGAGAAGCGGTTCCAGAGGATCTGGTCGCGCTGGAAGGCGCGCATGCTCTGGTGGATCTTCTTGAAATCGGGCGACTTGGCTTCGTGCTCGGCGAACACTTCCATCGAGGCCTTGAAGCCCGCGTCCATCACGGCCTTCGGGAAAGGCTTGAGCTGCGTCTTCTCAGCGACCAGCTTCTTCAGCGCGATCGGGTTCCAGGCGTCGTACTTGGCGGTCATGTCGGTGGCCGCGACCTTGCAGGCGGCGTCGAGGATGGCCTTGTTCTCTTCCGACAGCGCGTTGTACTTCTTCACGTTGATGAAGAACTCCAGGTCGGCGCCGCCTTCCCACCAGCCGGGGTAGTAGTAGAACGGGGCGACCTTGTTGAAGCCCAGCTTGGCATCGTCGTAGGGGCCGACGAATTCGGACGCGTCGAGCGTGCCCTTTTCCAGCGCCTGGTAGACGTCGCCGGCCGGCATGTTCTGCGGCACCACGCCCAGCTTCTGCATCGCTTCGCCGAACACGCCGCCGCCCATGCGCATCTTCAGGCCCTTCAGGTCCTCGACGGTCTTGATTTCCTTGCGGTACCAGCCGCCCATCTGTGTGCCGGTGTTGCCGGCGCTGGCCGTCTTGAAGTTGTACTTGCCGAAGAAATCGTCGAGCAGCTTGCGGCCACCGCCGTAGTCCTTCCACGAGGTGTTCTGGCGGGCCGTCAGGCCGAAGGGCACGGCGCAGCTGAAGGCGAAGACCGGGTCCTTGCCGGTGAAGTAGTAGGCGGCCGACTGGGCCATCTCGATGTTGTCGCCCTGCAGCGCGTCGACCACGCCGAAGGCCGGCATCAGTTCGCCGGCGGGGTGCACGGTGATTTCAAACTTGCCACCCGACAGCGCCTTGACCGTCTTGGAGAGCATTTCGGCGCTGCCGAAGATCGTGTCCAGCGAACGGGGGAAGCTCGATGCCAGACGCCAGCGGACAGCGGCCTGCGCATGCACCGCGGGCGCGATGCCAGCAGCCAGCACGCCAGCGATGCCGGCATTCTTGATGAGGGAACGACGATCCATGAATTCACTCCGATTGCAAAGGGGAAAAAACAAAACGCGGCCTCGCCGCGTTGAGTTGAAGACCTCGTGGGTCGGTCGCGATTGTAAGAAATGCCTACAAGGCGCCCGTTGGGGGTTTACCCTGCGGAATCCATCGCGCCGAAACGGGCCGTGATCGACGTCGCGATGCCCACGGCGTCGAGCCCCACACCTGCGAGCAGCTTGCCCGGATCGCCATGCTCGATGAACTGGTCGGGCAAGCCCAGTTGCAGCACCGGCTTGGTCACACCCGCGGCCTGCAGCGCCTCGAGCACCGCACTGCCGGCACCGCCCATGACGGCGCCTTCTTCGAGTGTGACGATCGCTTCGTGCGTGGCCGCCACCTGCAGCAGCAGGTCGACATCGAGCGGCTTCACCCACCGCATGTTGACCACCGTGGCATTCAACGATTCCGCCGCCTTCAGCGCCGGATAGAGCAGCGTGCCGAAGGCCAGGATCACGATGCGCGTGCCCTGCCGGCGAATTTCGCCCTTGCCAAAAGGCAAACCGTCGAGCGTGAGATGCGGCACCACACCCGCGCCGGCACCGCGCGGGTAGCGCACCGTCACCGGATGGTCCTGTTCATACGCGGTGGTGAGCAGCGCACGGCACTCGGCCTCGTCGGCCGGGCAGGCGATGCTCATGTTGGGGATGCAGCGCACGAAGGGGATGTCGTAGGCGCCCGCATGCGTCGCGCCGTCGGCACCGACCAGGCCCGCGCGGTCGAGCGCGAAGACCACCGGCAGCTTCTGGATCGCCACGTCGTGGATCAACTGGTCGTAGGCCCGCTGCAGGAAGGTCGAGTAGATCGCGACCACCGGCTTGAGGCCCTCGCAGGCCAGGCCGGCTGCGAAGGTCACGGCATGCTGCTCGGCGATGCCGACGTCGTGGTAGCGCGAGGGAAACTTCTGCTGGAACGCCACCATTCCCGAGCCTTCGCGCATGGCCGGCGTGATGCCAACCAGCCGCCCGTCCTGCGCGGCCATGTCGCACAGCCACTGGCCGAAGACCTGCGTGAAGGTCTGCTTGGGCACCGTCGTCGGCGTGACCAGGCCCACCGCCGGGTCGAACTTGCCCGGCCCGTGGTAGGCCACCGGGTCGGCCTCGGCCAGCTTGTAGCCCTGGCCCTTCTTCGTGACCACGTGCAGGAACTGCGGGCCGTCGAGCTGCTTGAGGTTCTCGAGCGTCGGCACCAGCGAATCGATGTCGTGGCCGTCGATCGGGCCGACGTAGTTGAAGCCGAACTGTTCGAACAGCGTGGCCGGCACCACCATGCCCTTGGCATGCTGCTCGAAACGCTTGGCCAGCTCGAACAGCGGCGGCGCGGCGCGCAGCACGCTCTTGCCGACGTTCTTGGCAGCGGCGTAGAAGTTGCCGCTCATCAGCTGCGCGAGGTAGCGGTTGAGCGCACCGACGGGCGGGCTGATCGACATGTCGTTGTCGTTCAGGATGACCAGCAGCTTGCAATCCGAGACGCCCGCGTTGTTGAGGGCCTCGAAGGCCATGCCGGCGGTCATCGCGCCGTCGCCGATGATGGCCACGGCATGCCGGTCTTCACCTTTCTGCTTGGCCGCCATGGCCATGCCGAGCGCGGCCGAAATGCTGGTCGACGAGTGCGCGGTGCCGAAGGTGTCGTACTCACTCTCGCTGCGTTGCGGGAAGCCCGAGATGCCGCCCTGCTGGCGCAGCGTGGGCATGCGTTCGCGCCGACCGGTGAGGATCTTGTGCGGGTAGGTCTGGTGGCCCACGTCCCACACCAGGCGGTCGTGCGGCGTGTGGAACACGTGGTGCAGCGCCACCGTCAATTCGACCGTACCAAGGTTGGAGCTCAGATGGCCGCCGGTGCGCGAGACGTTGTGCAGCACGCAGGCGCGCACCTCGTCGGCCAGTTGCTTGAGTTGTTCGCGGTCGTACTGACGCAGGACCGAAGGATCGTGAATGGTGGGGAGCAACTCGGCCATGAATGTCTTGTTATCGGTCGCGGTCTACGACCATGGTTGCCAGCGCGCGCAGCGCCTCGGTGTCGTCCAGGCCGCTGCAGTCGAGCGCGGCGAGCGACTCGTCGAGCAGTTGCGACGCCTGGGCGCGGGCGCCGTCGAGGCCCAGCAGCGACACATAGGTGGGCTTGTCGGCCGCGGCATCCTTGCCGGCCGTCTTGCCGAGGGTCGCCGAATCGGCGGTCACGTCGAGGATGTCGTCGACCACCTGGAAGGCCAGGCCCAGCGCGGCACCGTAGGCACGCAGCGCGTCCAGCGCAGCAGGCGCCACGCCTTGCGCGCAGGCCGCGCCCATCTCGACGCTGCCTTGCAGCAAGGCACCGGTCTTGAGCCGATGCATCTCACGCAACTGCGCCTCGTCGAGCGCGAGGCCGACGCTGGCGAGGTCGATCGCCTGGCCGCCGGCCATGCCCTGGCTGCCGGCCGCGCGGGCCAGCAGGCGGCAGAGCCTGGCCTGCACGGCGGGCGCGATGTCGGCGTCGTCGGGGGTCAGCAATTCGAAGGCCAGCGCCTGCAACGCGTCGCCCGCGAGCAAGGCGTCGGCTTCGCCGAACTGCACATGCACCGTCGGCTTGCCGCGGCGCAGGATGTCGTTGTCCATGCAGGGCAGGTCGTCGTGCACCAGCGAGTAGGCATGGATGAGTTCGGTGGCGCAGGCCGCGCGCAGCGCCGCCGCGGGGTCGCCATGCACGGCTTCGCTCGCGGCCATGACGAGCAGCGGCCGCAGGCGCTTGCCGCCATCGAGCACCGCATAGCGCATCGCGTCCCCCAGCTGCACCGGGGCGTCGATGCCGACCCAGCGCGAAAGCGCCGATTCGACGTTCGCCAGATGCGGACCGCTCCAGTCGGCCAGGCGCTGTGCGTCCCAGCCTGCGTCCACGCGTGCGCCCGTCATTCGGCCGACCACGCCTTGAGGCTTCCGGCGTCGAGCACCTTGATCTGATCCTCGACGGCCTGCAGCTTGTCGCGGCAGAAACCCAGCAACGCCGCGCCGCGCTGGTAGCTGCCGAGCAGCTGGTCGAGCGGCATCTGGCCGGATTCGAGTTCGTTCACCAGACGCTCGAGCTCCTGGAGCCCCGCTTCGTAGCTCGCGGGCAGCGCACCGGTGTCGGGAGCGTCCGCCAGCGAAGGCGGCAGGAGAGTGGAAGGCGCCTTGGGCATGCAGGGGCAAATCGTGGATGAAACCGCGCATTTTAGTTTCCACGGCGGCGCGCGCCTGTCAGCCATGGGATCGTTCATCGGCTGTTCCAGGTCAACCCGCATGGAAAAGGCCCCCGGGTACAATCGCCACCTCCTTCACGCCGGCGCCCGCCGGCGTTGTGTTCTGCGGCGGTCGCGCCTCCAGCCAACACCTCTTTTGCCCTTTTCTCCCTGTGGGGAGCTTGGTCAGGTCCCCCATGTCTGATTTAAGTCTTCAACTGCAGCAGGCCCAGAGCCAACTCCCGGTGACTGCGTACTTCGACGAGGCGCTCTATGCCCGCGAGCTGCAGACGCTTTTCGCCAACGGCCCGCGCTATGTCGGCCATCGGCTCGCGGTGCCCGAACCGGGCAACTTCCACACGCTGCCGCAGGAGCACGACGGCCGCGCGCTGGTCCACACGCCCAAAGGCGTCGAGCTGATCTCCAACGTCTGCCGGCACCGCCAAGCCCTCATCCTGCAGGGCCGGGGCCAGCTCGATGCGCGCACCGGCGGCAACATCGTCTGCCCGCTGCACCGCTGGACCTACGCAGCTGCCGACGCCCGCACCACCGGCACGCTGATCGGCGCGCCCCATTTCGACCAGGATCCCTGCCTCAACCTGCACAACTACCCGCTGGAAGAGTGGAACGGCCTGCTGTTCGAAAAGAACCGCGACGGCAGCGGTCGCGACGTAGCGGCCGACCTGGCCGGCCTCGGCCCGCGCGCCGACCTCGACTTCAGCGGCTACGCGCTCGACCGCGTCGAGCTGCACGAGTGCAACTACAACTGGAAGACCTTCATCGAGGTCTACCTCGAGGACTACCACGTCGGCCCGTTCCACCCCGGCCTCGGCAGCTTCGTGACCTGCGACGACCTGCGATGGGAATTCAAGGACAACTTCTCGGTGCAGACGGTGGGCGTGGCCAACCGGCTGGGCCGTGCCGGCAGCCCGGTCTACCAGAAGTGGCAGGAGCAGTTGCTGAAGTACCGTGACGGCAAGCCGCCGAAGTACGGCGCGATCTGGCTGACCTACTACCCGCACGTGATGATCGAGTGGTACCCGCACGTGCTCACCGTGTCGACCCTGCACCCCATCGGCCCGCAAAAGACGCTCAACATGGTCGAGTTCTTCTACCCCGAGGAGATCGTCGCCTTCGAGCGCGAGTTCGTCGAGGCCCAGCAGGCCGCCTACATGGAAACCTGCGTGGAAGACGACGAGATCGCCGAGCGCATGGACGCCGGCCGCCGCGCCCTGATGCAGCGTGGCGACAACGAAACCGGCCCCTACCAGAGCCCGATGGAAGACGGCATGCAGCAGTTCCACGAGTGGTATAAAACCAGGCTCGCCCCCAGGTCGTAGTGCACTTCGTGTCACGACTTCCACCCCCTACCGGGGGCAACACCAGCGGCCAGGCGAAGCCTGTTCCGCGGTGTTCCACGACGGATACAGAACGCTGCTGACGCGCGTCGACCGACAACGATGCAAGCTTTGTGGATGGTGCTGGGCGCACTCCTGTTCGCGACGATGGGCCTGTGCGTGAAGATCGCCTCGGTCTGGTTCACCAGTGCCGAGCTGGTGTTCTACCGGGGCCTGATCGGCATCGTTTTCCTGTGGCTCCTGGCGCGCAACCTTGGCGTGTCGCTCGGCACGCGCTACCCGGGCATGCACGCCTGGCGCAGCCTGATCGGCGTCGTCTCGCTCGGGGCCTGGTTCTATGCGATCGCACACCTGCCGCTGGCAACCGCGGTCACCCTCAACTACATGAGCAGCGTGTGGATCGCGGCCTTCCTGGTCGGCGGCGCGCTGCTGGCGTGGGTGCCGGTGCCCGGACGCGACGGCAAGATCGCGCGGCCGCCCCTGCAAGGCCCGCTCATCCTGACCGTGCTCGCAGGTTTCGCGGGCGTGGTGCTGATGCTCAAGCCCAGCGTCGGCGGCGACCAGGGCTTCGCCGGCCTGATGGGGCTGCTGTCGGGTCTGACGGCCGCCTTCGCGTACATGCAGGTCGTGGCGCTGTCGCGTGCCGGCGAGCCCGAAGCGCGCACCGTCTTCTATTTCGCTGTCGGCTCCGCCGTGGCGGGCGGGCTGGTGGCCGCGATCGAGGGCTTCACGCCGTTTTCGGAATGGACTTTCGCGCACGCCATCTGGCTGCTGCCGGTCGGTGTGCTGGCCGCCGGCGGCCAGTTGTGCATGACCCGCGCCTACGCCACCGCCAAATCGGAAAGCGGCACGCTGCTGGTCGCCAACCTGCAGTACTCGGGCATCGTGTTCGCCGCGTTCTATGGCGTGGTGCTGTTCGGCGACCGCATCGACGCGCTCGGCTGGGCCGGCATGGCCCTGATCATCGGCAGCGGCATCGCCGCCACCTTCCTGCGGCAGCGCTCCTTGCCCAAGGCGCCCGCCGAAGAACACTGACTTTCTTCCTTCAAAGGACACCCGCATGTACAGCACCCTGATCTCTTCCGAGCAACTCCAGGCGCTGCGCGATAGCGGCACACCGCTGATGGTGTTCGACTGCAGCTTCGACTTGATGCAGCCCGACGCCGGCGCCACGCAGTACCGTGACCTGCACATCACCGGTGCGGTGTATGCCAACCTCGACACCGACCTGAGCGCCGCGCACGGCCGCCCCGGCAAGCACGGCGCCGTGGTCGTGGCGCACGAAGACGGCGAGCCTGCGTCGGGCGGCCGCCATCCGCTGCCCAGCCGCGAGAAGTTCGCGACCTGGCTGTCGAGCGTGGGCTTTCGCAACGACATGCAGGCCGTGGTCTACGACCGCAACGGCGCCAACTACTGTGGCCGCCTCTGGTGGATGTTGAAGTGGATGGGCCACGAGGCGGTGGCCGTGCTCGACGGCGGTCTGCAGGCTTGGCAGGCCGCTGGCGGCGCGGTGGCGCACGGCGACGAGCCCGCGCATTTCCAGTCCAACTTCGTGCCCTCGGCGCCGCGGGCTGCGTTGCGCGTGACGGGCGAGGTCGCCGCGCACCTGGGCCAGGCTGACCAGACGCTGATCGATGCACGGGCCGGTGCCCGTTATCGCGGCGAGGTGGAACCTCTGGACCCGATCGCCGGTCACATTCCGGGGGCGCTGAACCGCCCCTTCGCCGAGAACATCGGCCCGGACGGCAAGTTCAAGCCGGCGGCGCAACTGCGCGCCGAGTTCGAAACGCTGCTGGCCGGGCGCGATCCCTCGACGGTCGTCCACCAGTGCGGCAGCGGCGTGAGCGCCGTGCCGAACCTGCTCGCCATGGAAATCGCGGGCCTCGGGCCGACCGCGCTCTATGCCGGCAGCTGGAGCGAATGGAGCAACACGCCGGGGCTGCCGACCCGGCAAGGCGCAGAACCATGATGTGCGGACGCTTCTTCCGTCTTCTCGCTTCCGCCGCGCTGGTCGCGGCCCCCTTCGCGCTGCAGGCGCAATCGCAGCACGCCCATGTGCATGGCCAGATCGAGCTCGACGTCGTGGTCGACGGCCCGACGGTCGTCATCACGATGGAGGCCCCGCTCGACAACTTCGTCGGCTTCGAGCGCGCACCGCGCAACGCCGACGAGAAGAAGGCCGTCGATGACGCCGTGGCCAGGCTGCGCGCCGCCGACACGCTCTTCGCCATCGACCCGGCCGGCAACTGCAAGCTGGGCCCGGTCGAGTTGCGCGCACCGGTGCTGGGCCTGGGCACAGCACCCGCGGGCGCCGCCGCTGCCGGCCATGCCGACCTGGACGCGACCTTCGCCTTCAACTGCGCCAGCGCGGCCGCCACGAAGTTCATCGACGTCGGCCTGTTCACCGCCTTCAAGGGCCCACGCCAGATCGACGTGCAGATCGCCGCGCCACAAGGCCAGTTCAAGCGCACGCTCAAGCGGCCCAACGCGCGCATCGCGTGGGGCAAGTGAAGCGGGCGTGACCACCGTTCTTTCGATCGAGGCTCTGCGCTTCGGCTGGCCGGGTGCCGCGCCCTGCATCGACATCGAGCGGCTGCACGTCGCGGCTGGCGAGACGATTTTCCTGCACGGCCCGAGCGGCTGCGGCAAGAGCACGCTGCTGTCGCTGATGGCCGGCGTGCTGGTGGCCGACGCCGGCCGCGTGACGCTGCTGGGGCACGACTGGGCCTCGCTGTCGGGCGCCTCACGTGACCGCTGCCGCGTCGCGCATGTCGGCTACATCTTCCAGCAGTTCAACCTGCTGCCGTACCTGAGCGTGCTCGACAACGTGCTGCTGCCCTGTCGCTTCTCGCCGCGCCGCCGCATGCAGGCCGCGCAAGAAAGCTCGGCGCGCGCACAAGCCGAGGCATTGCTCGACGGCATGGGGCTCGAACCTGCGCTATGGCGCCGCCCGGCGATGACGCTGTCGGTCGGCCAGCAGCAGCGCGTGGCCGCGGCGCGCGCGCTCATCGGCCGGCCCGAACTGGTGATCGCCGACGAGCCGACCTCGGCGCTCGACGAGGCGCACCGCGACGCCTTCCTCGACGTGCTGCTGGCCGCCTGCGCCACGCACCACAGCGCGCTGGTCTTCGTGAGCCACGACCGCCGCCTGGCCGCCCGCTTCGCACGAGAGCTGAGCCTGCCGGACATCAACCGCGCGCAGGGCGACCCGGCATGAGCGCCCTCTTCTCCATCGCCTGGCGCAGCGCCTGGAACCGCCGCTTCACGCTGGTGCTGACGGTGCTGTCGATCGCGCTGTCGACGCTGCTGCTGCTGGGCGTCGAGCGCATCCGCACGCAGTTGCGCGAGAGCTTCTCGTCGGCCGTCTCGGGCACCGACCTGATCGTCGGCGCGCGCACCGGCTCGACGCAGCTGCTGCTGTATTCGGTGTTCCGCATCGGCTCGGCGACCAACAACATCGCATGGCAGAGCGTGCAGGCCCTGCAGGCGCACGAGGGCGTCGACTGGGTCGTGCCGCTGTCGCTGGGCGATTCGCACCGCGGCTTCGCGGTGCTGGCCACCACGCCGGCCTACTTCACGCACTTCCACTACGGCGACCATCAGGCGCTGGTGCTGCGCGAAGGCCGGCCCTTCGGTGCGCTGTTCGACGCCGTGATCGGTGCCGATGTGGCCGAGCGCCTGGGCTACCGCGTGGGCCAGCGCATCACACTCGCGCATGGCACCGGCGAACTGACGGTGGCCGAGCATGCCGACAAGCCTTTCACCGTGGTCGGCATCCTGGCGCGCACCGGCACCCCAGTCGACCGCACGGTCCACATCGGCCTGCAGGCCATGGAGGCGATCCACCTCGACTGGCGCGGCGGGGCGCCGATGCCGGGTCTGCGCGTGCCGGTGGCGAAGCTGGGCGAGATGGACCTCACGCCGAAGACCGTGACGGCCGCGCTGGTCGGCCTGAAGAACCGCGCGGCCGTGTTCGACGTGCAGCGCTGGGTGTCGACCTACGGCGGCGAGCCGCTGATGGCGGTGCTGCCCGGCGTCGCGCTCGACGAGCTGTGGGACGTGATCGGCGTCGGCGAGAACGCGCTGCTGCTGATGTCGGCCCTGGTCGCGCTGGTGAGCCTGGCCGGCTTGGTGGCGGTGGTGCTCGCCGGCCTCGACCAGCGCCGCCGCGAACTCGCCGTGCTGCGCGCCGCCGGCGCGATGCTGCGCCATGTGCTCGCGCTGCTGGCCCTCGAAGGCGCGCTGGTCACGCTGGCCGGCGTGGTGCTCGGTGCCGCCGCCGCGGCCGCAGGCATCGCGCTGCTGTCGCCGTTGCTGCAGGCACACTTCGGGCTGACCCTGGCGCTCTCGGCCCCGACCCTGAACGAAGGCCTGCTGCTGGGCGCCCTGCTCCTGGCCGGCTGGGCCGCCAGCCTGTTGCCCGCGTTGCGCGCCTACCGCCTGTCTCTGGCCGACGGGCTTTCGCCGCGCCTGTGAAGTCATCGCCACGCCGCTCACGACGAATACAAGGAATGACCATGACGACCTCTTCGCTTCGACGCCTCGTGATCGCCGCCATCGGCACGTCGGTGATGGGCCTCGCCTTCGCCGCCGACCCCGCGCTGCCCAAGCTGGGCGCCGCACGCGAGATCACCTGGGACGACCTGGTGCCCAAGGACTGGGACCCGATGAAGGAGATCGGCGCCACCGACATCGGCCAGTTGCAGGACGGCGACCCCCGCGCCGCCGCGCTCATGAAGAAGATGCAGGCCGCCTTCGACAATGCGCCGGCCAACCCCGCCATGAACGGCGCGCAGGTCAAGATCCCCGGCTACATCGTGCCGCTGGAACAGAAGAAGGCCGGCGAGATCACCGAGTTCCTGCTGGTGCCGTACTTCGGTGCCTGCATCCACACGCCGCCACCGCCCGCGAACCAGATCCTGCACGTGCATCCGGCCAAGGCGGCAAAGTTCCGGTCGATGGACGCGGTGTGGGTGATCGGCACGCTCAAGACCGTACGCAGCGATTCAGGCATGGGCGTCGCGGGCTACCGCATGGACGCGCAGAGCGTGACGGTGTACACGGCGCCCGCATCGGCGAAGTAGGCCGCCCGAATACCCCGCAAGAAGCAGGCCGCCACAAGCGTCCTCAGTCGGGCGCTTGCACCACGCGGTCGTATTCTTCGTCGGCCGTCACGTTGTCGGCATCCAGTTCGCTCGCGTCCGTGAGGTCGATGCCGGTCTCTTCGGCCAGCTCCTCGGGCGCCTCGTCGTCGATGTCGTCGTCGGACTCGTCCGCTTCCACATCGTCGATGTTCAGGGCGTCGTCGACATCCTCGGCGTCGTCGACGGGCGGCTTGGCTTCGAGGCGCTGTGGATGGGCTGCGGTCATGGTCGGGCTCCGTACAAAAGTGGTGGCGACGATGCTGCGCCTCAACCGGCGACGACGCAACAGCCGACAGGCCGCCCCGCTGTCGGAAGGGGCCTTCGCTGCCGACTTGCGTGAAAGCCCCGATCAGTGTTTGTGGTCGTGCGCTTCCTCGCTGTGCGCCGCGTCACCTGCACCGTGCGCGCCATGGTCGTGCTCGCCGTGCGCGAGCCGGCTGACGCCCGTGACCAGCGCGATGCCGGCGACCAGCCAGGCGATCTGCGCGAAGGTCTGACGCGCGGGCAGCTGCTTCTGCAGTTGCGGGATCAGGTCGGCCAGCGCCACGTAGACGAAGCTGCTGCTCGCCAGCACCAGGAAGTACGGCAGCCAGCCATGCAGTTGGTCGACCAGCCACCAGCCGACCAGGCCGCCGAGCGCGGTCATGGTGCCGGCCAGCGACACCTTCACCAGCGCGATCTTCGAGGTCGACGAGGTCTGACGCAGCACGACCAGGTCGCCGATGTGGTGCGGCACCTCGTGGGCCAGCACCGCCAGCGCAGCCACCAGCCCCAGGCGGACATCGGCGATGAAGGCCGACGCGATCAGGATGCCGTCGCCGAAGCAGTGCACGCTGTCGCCGGTGAGCACCGCCCAGCCGCCGGTGCGTGGCGCGTGGGAATGGCCGTGCGCGTGGCCATGGTCGTGCGCATGGGCATGTCCGTTCGCGTCGCCATGCTCGTGCCCGTGGTGCCACAGCTCCGCCTTGTCGAGCAGGAAGAAGAAGACCACGCCGAACAGCAGCGTGCCGAACAGCCAGGCCGGCTCGATGCCGCTTTCGAAGGCCTCGGGTAACAGGTGCATGAAGGCGGTGGCGAGCAGCGCGCCGGCGGCCAGGCTCAACAGGTGCTGCGCATTGACGCCGCCGGTGCTGCGCACGCCCAGGCGCATCAGCAGGGCCGCAATCCACACACTGCCAATGCCCGCGACCAGCGTGGCCGCCAGGATGATCAAGAGATTCATAAACGCTTCTTCCAATGCCCCAACGAAAACCGCCCCGAAGGGCGGCTGGTTCGTCGTGTGCGGGGCGGGTGCCGCCCGCCCTCCGGCCAGGCGATGCCGTGCCGAGGGTTAAGCGACGCCGTGCGTCTTGAACCAGGCCAGGGCCCGGCGCCAACCGTCGTCGGCCGCCTCCTTGAGGTAGCTCGGCCGGTAGTCGGCATGGAACGCATGACCCGCCTCCGGGTACACGACGAATTGCGATGCCTTGGCTGCGTCCGATCCGCTGGCCAGGGCTGATTTCATCTTATCAACCGTGTCAAGAGGGATACCCTGGTCCTTGCCGCCGTAGAGGCCGAGCACCGGCGCCTTGAGCTGGGTGGCGACGTCGACCGGGTGCCGGGGCGTGTTCTCGCTGGCCTGGCCGACCAGCCGGCCGTACCAGGCGACGCCCGCCTTGACCTTGCCCGTGGCGGCGTACAGCCACACGACGCGGCCGCCCCAGCAGAAACCGGTGATGCCTGCCTTCGAGATGTCGCCACCGTGGGCCGCCGCGTATTGCAGCGCGCCGTCGAGGTCGGCCATGACCTGTGCGTCAGGCACCTTGGACACCAGCTCGCTCTGCAGCTTGGGGATTTCGGTGTAGTTGCGCGGGTCGCCCTGGCGCGCGTACAGCTCGGGCGCGATGGCCAGGTAGCCCGCCTTCGCGAAGCGGCGGCAGACGTCGGCGATGTACTCGTGCACCCCGAAGATTTCCTGGATGACCAGCACCACCGGCAGGCCGGTCTTGCCCGAGGGCGCCGCCGCATAGGCGGGCACCTCGAAGCCGTTGACGGTGTACTTGATCGGGCCGGCCTGGAGGCCGTCAGCGGATGTGGCGATGGCGGTCTGCGCGGCAATGGGCAACGCGGCCGCCGCGTAGCCGGCGCCGAGCGCAGCCTTCAGCGCGGTGCGGCGCGTGGCGCCCTCGGTGGTGCTCTCGCCGGGGCGCAGCGAATCGAAATCGGCTTGCAGGTCGGTTCGGGAATGGTTGTGAGAAGACATGGCGCTCCTGGATATCGTCCGGATGATTGACGGTGAAGATGTGCGCTGGATCGAGCGCACGCCGCAATCTAGGCGATTCCGACGAAACCCGGCGCGCCGTGAGGGGATGACCCCGCGTAGGCGCGACTCGCCAACGCGCGCGCCAGCACCCGCGCCGGGTCGACCAGCTTCAGCGCCTGCGTCGCCGCGCTGCCCTGCAGGCCCAGCGGCACTTCGGTGCAGCCCATGACGATGGCGACATCGCCATGACGCCGCGACAGCGCGAGCGCCACCTCGGAAAAACTGGCCTCGGCCAGTCGCAGGTCGCCGGCTTTCACGCCGTCGTAGATGCCGCGCATCACCAGCGCGCGTTCGGCGGGCAGCGGCAGGTGGCATTCGAGGCCGGCATCGGCCAGCGCCTGTTCGTAGAGGCGCACGCGGTAGGTGCCTTCGGTGGCCATCAATGCCACCCGCGTCTCGCCCTGCGATGCGAGGTGCGCCGCGACCTCGCGCGCCACGTGCAGCACCTCGATCTGCGGAAAGCGCTGCTGCAGCGTGGCATGCCAGGCATGCGCCGTGTTGCAGGCGATGGCGACGGCGCGGCTGCCCAGCGCCGCCAGCCGGCCCAACGCCTGCAGCATCGGCTCGAGCGGCTGGTGAGCGCCCTCGCCCGCACGCTCGAGCGCACCCGTGCGATCGGGCACGGGCACCTGGGCGAGCCAGTGCTCGGGGAAGGCCTGGTCGCGCACCGGCTCGCCCGCAGCGCGCATGTGCTGCGCGCACGCGTCGACGAAGAGCCGC
The DNA here is from genome assembly GCF_051216715.1 of Variovorax restrictus. Taxonomy (NCBI): domain Bacteria; kingdom Pseudomonadati; phylum Pseudomonadota; class Betaproteobacteria; order Burkholderiales; family Comamonadaceae; genus Variovorax; species Variovorax restrictus. Next base: position 1,522,082 of record NZ_JBPJZH010000001.1, on the reverse strand, counting down.
ACGAAGTCGGCGCCCGCCGCCGGGCCCATGCCACCCAGGATGCCGACCACCTGCGTCACGTCTGCGTTCCGATCAGGTCGCCGGCTTGTCCGACGGGGACTTGATGTTGTCCTTGAGCTCCTGGCTCATCGGCAGGCCGATCGGCAGGTTCTTCGGCGGGATCGGGCCGACGAACCACTTGGTGTAGAGCTTCTCGAACTCGCCCGACTTCATCATCCCGGTGATCACGCCGTCGACCAGCGCCTTGAACTGCGGGTCGTCCTTGGGCAGCATGCAGGCATAGGGCTCGACCTGCAGCGAGTCGCCCACCACTTCGAGCTCGGCCGGGGCCTTGGAGTTGGAGCGCAGGCCGAACAGCAGGATGTCGTCCATCGCGAAGGCCGCGGCGCGGTCGCTCTCGACCAGCAGCAGCGCGTCGGCATGGTCCTTGGCCGAGAGGATGTCGATGTCGAGCTTCTTTTCCTCGTTGTACTTGCGCACCACCAGCATGTTGGTCGTGCCGGTGGTGATGGCCACCTGCTTGCCCTTGAGGTCGGCGTAGTTCTTGATGCCCGAGGTCTTCTTCACCAGCAGGCGCGTGCCGGTGTAGAAATGGTTGATGGCGAAGGCCACGTCCTTGGCGCGCGCCGTGTTGTTGGTGGTCGAGCCGCATTCGACGTCGATGGTGCCGTTCGACAGCAGCGGGATGCGGTTCTGCGAGGTCACCGACATCCAGGCCACCTCCAGGTTCGGCTTGTTCAGCTTCTTCTTGACTTCCGCCACGATGGCGTTCGACAGCTCGACCGAGAAGCCGATCGGCTTGCCCGGGCCTTCGAGGTAGCTGAAGGGCACGGACGATTCGCGGTACGCCATCGTGATCTTGTTCGACGCGGCGACCTTGGCCAGCGTGTCGGCGGCATGGGCGCCGGTGGCGGTCAGCAGCACGGCGGCCATCAGTACGGAGAGTTTCATGCGAGCCCTTTCGGCGAGAGAGGTGACAGGGGAATGACGGAGCGGCCAGTGTAAAAACTTGTTCGCCGAAGTCCATCATTCCTTTTGCGCCCAGGGTCATGTTCAAAAGTTATGTGTCCCGCAGGCCATGCCCTCCGGCTATGGGCGACCGCGGTTTTGGCATTTCCCGCGCCCGGGGTCGCGATCTAGAGTCGCTGCATTGCAGCATCGACAGGAAGTTTCATGCACGTGTGTGTGCTCGGGGCCGGTATCGTGGGCCTGGCGACGGCCTGGCACCTTCAACGGGAAGGCCACCAGGTGACGGTGGTCGACAAGGCCACGCCCGGCGCCGGCGCGAGCGGCGGGAACGGCGCGCAGCTGAGCTATTCGTACGTGCAGCCGCTGGCCGACCCGTCCATCTGGCGGCAGCTGCCCAAGCTGCTGCTGGCCGCCGATTCGCCGCTCAAGCTGCGGCCGCAGTTGGACCCACTGCAGTGGCGCTGGGGCATCGAGTTCCTCGCGGCGTGCAACCCGCAGACCTCGCGCGAAGGCACGGCCGCGCTGCTGGCGCTCGCGGCGTCGAGCCGCGTGGCCTTCGAGGCGATGCGCGCCGACATCGCCCCCGACTGCGACTTCTCCGCCACCGGCAAGCTGGTGCTCTACCAGAACGTCGAGGGCGTCGAAGCCGCGCGCCGACAGGTCGAGCTGCAACGCACGATGGGAAGCGTTCAGCAGGTGGTGAGTGCCGACGAATGCATCGCGCTGGAACCCGCGCTGGCCGGTTACCGCGGCCACATCGCCGGCGCGGTGCACACGCCGAGCGAATGCGCGGCGGACTGCCTCAAGGTCTGCCGCGAACTGGAACGCGCATTGCGCGCGCGCGGCGTGCGCTTCGTGCTCGGCACCGAGGTGCGTGGCTTCGACGAACGCCAGGGCCGCGTGGCCGCGCTCCGCACCGATGGCGAACCGGTGGAAGCCGATGCCTTCGTCGTCGCGCTGGGCACCGCGTCGCACGCCATCGGACGCAAGCTGGGCACGGCCGTGCCGGTCTACCCGCTCAAGGGCTACAGCATCACGATCGACGTCGACGAGGCGCCAGGCGCCGCGCCGTGCGTGAGCGTGACCGACAGCGCGCGCAAGGTGGTGTTCGCGCGCATCGGCGCCCGCCTGCGCGTGGCCGGCATGGCCGAGCTGGTCGGCCACGGCACCGACATTCCGCCGGGCCGCATCGCAACGCTGGTGGACGCCACACGCGCGGTGTTTCCGCAGCTCGACCGCTACGACGAACTGCACCCCTGGAGCGGCATGCGCCCGGCCACGCCCACCGGGCTGCCGATCATCGGCCACCGGCCCGGCACCGCGCGCAACGTGATCTTCAACACGGGACACGGCGCGCTCGGTTTCACACTGGCCTTCGGGTCCGCCGAACGCGTCGGCGCTGCGGTGAACGTGCTCGCGTGACGCGCTTCAGTGCGCGTGAGCGGCCGGGGCCCCAGCACCCGCCGGCGCACCGACGGGCACCTGCACGTCGAGCGTGCTCGCCGCGCCCTTGGCGTCTTCGAAGCGCAGCGTCATCGGCACGGTCGCGCCCTTGGCCAGGGGCTGCTTCAGGTCCATCAGCATCACGTGGTAGCCGCTGGGCTTGAGTTCGACGGTCTGGCGCGCCGGCAGCGCCAGGCCCCCCTTCACCTCCCGCATGCGCATGGTGTCGCCGTCCATCTTCATCTCGTGCACCTCGGCGACGCCCGAGGCCGGCGTCGACACGCCGACCAGCCGCGCGCCCGAGGGGGCGTTGAGCTTCATGAAGGCGCCGGTGCCGCTCTGCCCCGGCACCGTGGGGCGAACCCAGGCGTCGCGCACGTCGACCGCGGCGACGCCGGGGGCAAGCACGTCGAGGCGCGCTGCGGGGAAAGCCGGTTTGTCGGCACCGGCGCCGGGCAGCTGCGCCCAGTCGGCACTGCCCTTGTCGCAGGTCTGCAGCACCTTGAAGTACAGCGGGCCGGGCGTGGCAGTGAGCTTGCCGCGCACGATGAATTCGGCGCGCTCGGCACCCGGCAGCGCGGTCGCTGGCGACTCGGCCTTCCACGCCACCTCGCGCGGGTTGCTGGTCAACGTCCAGCCCTTGCGCGCCTGCGCGTCGCTCAGGCGAAAGCCGTCCGGCAGCTGCACCGTGATGCCGGTGGTGGCCTGGGCGTCCTTGCAGGCATGGCCGACGCGGAAGGCCGCCTCGTAGTCGCTGCCGGCCGTGGCACCGCCGGGTGGCAGGGTGACGTGGGCGACGGCGGCGGTGCTGGCGAACAGCGCGGCGAGTGCGAGGCGCGAGAGGTGGTGCGTACGGTGGGTCATTCGGGTTCCTTGGAGGTGATCGGGGTTCAGAGATCGAAGCGCAGCTCGGCCGTGTAGGTGCGCTGCGGATAGGGGTGGAAGTTCCAGTACTGCGCGTTGTTGGCGTTGTCGATGCCGACGGCGGCCGACCACTGCTTGTCGATCTGATAGCGCACGCGCAGGTCGACGGTGAAGTACTTGCTGGCGCCGAAGTAGGCGTCGGCGTTCACGTCGCTGTTGTCGAGGTTCGAGTACTGCCGGCCGCTGTAGCGCGCCGCCACGGTGAAGGCCCATTGCGCATCGGGCTTGTAGGTGGCGTAGACGGTGGAGCGCCAGCGCGGCACGCGCGGCTGCCACTTCCCCACGCTGGCCGGGAAGGCGGCGTTGGCCACGGTCTTCGAGTCGGCGTAGGTCAGGCTGGCGCCCAGGTCGAGGCCCCGCAGCCCCACACCCTGCGCGACGTTCTGGCCGGTGTAGGCCAGCTCGATGCCGTTGGTGCGCACCTTGTCGACGTTCTGCACGCGCGAGACCGTCGAGTTGAGCACGAGCTGGCTGAACAGCGCGTCCTTCGTCGTCTCGTGGAACAGCGTGGCGCGCGCGAGCCCGTTGCCCAGGTCCTGCTCCAGCGAGAGCTCGCCGGTCCACGACTTCTCCGGCGCGAGCGTCGGGTCGTTGATGAAGGACAGCGCACCGCCCGAGGTCGCGCCGTACAGCTCGCCGACCGTCGGGTAGCGCACCGACCGGCCGACCGAGCCCTTGAGCACCGTCGCGCGGGCCAGCTGGTACGCCAGCGCGGCCTTCGGCGACACGTCGGATTCGCTGCGGTCGGCGTAGCGCAGCGTGCTGGTCGCCGTCGACGTGGTGCCGTCACTGGCGCGCCAGTCTTCGTAGCGCAGGCCGAGCACCGCCTTCCACTTCGGCGCGAAGGCCCACGCGTCCTGCAGCCACAGGTGGGCCGTCTCGCTGCGGCCGCCCACGTCGCTCACGAGCGTCGAAGGCGCACCGTCGAGCCAGGTGCCGGCAACGTTGGTCTTGCGGATGGACAGCTTGTACGCGTCGCGGCCGATGCCGAAGTCGACGATGTGCGCGCCGCCCACGCCCTGCGGCCGCCAGGTGCCCTTGGCGGCCAACGTGTTCCAGCCGGTGCCGTCCTGGTCCTGCAACGTGCCGGCGCCGCCCGTCGCGGCCAGCGGCAACGCGGTGGTGGCGGCGCGCTGCTGGTCCTTGGCGTAGTCGTACAGGCTCGCGGCCACTTCCCAGTCCCACTCGCCCTTGGTGTGACTCTTCACCGACAGGCCGTGCATGACGTGCGTCTGCGCGTCGTTCGTCAGCGGAAAGGCCGTGGACGCGAGGTTGTAGCGGCGTCCGTCGATGTTGACCGGACCGCTGTAGACCGGCGCGCCGGTCGCGTTCTTCAGGTAGCTCTCCGAGCGCCCTTCCGAGGTGTTCTGCCACACGCCGAGCGTGTAGGTCGCGCGCACGGTCGGCGTGAGGTCGTAGGCCAGCTTGAGCTTCGCGTGGTCCTGCACCGTGTGGTACTGCGTGCCGGTGCCGAGGATGACCCACGGCGTGTTGGTGGTGTTCAGGCCACGCACCGCGCCCGTCACCGGCACACCGGCCGAACCTGGCGTGCCCGAGGCCACGGTCGCCGTCGCGAAGGTCAGCGGCTGGCCTCGACTGTCGGTGCGGTTCAGGTCGATCCACCACGACCAGTCGCCGCTCTTGCTGCCCAGCGATGCGCTGGTCTGCCAGCTGTTGAACACGCGGTTCGTGCTGTACAGGTCGTTGGGCTGCGACGAGTAGCCGGCCTTCACATGGGCTTCGAGCTGCGTCGGCATGCGCGTGACGAAGTCGACCACGGCGCCCGCCGAGTTGCCCGGGTAGGCGGCGGAGAACGGCCCGTACATCACGTCGACCCGCTCGATCTCCTCGGGCGTGACCAGGCCCCAGCGTGGCGCGAAGTTGCTGCCGTTGGCGATGCCGTTGCCCAGATAGTTCGACAGCAGGATGCCGTCGGCATACACCGCCGAGCGCGCGCTGTTGCCCGTGCCCGAGGCGCGCGTCGACAGGATGGCGTGGTTGTAGTCGCCGATGTAGCGCTTGCGCACCAAGAGGCTCGGCAGGTACTTCAGCGCGTCCTCGCTGTCGGTGGCGTTGATGCGCGTCTCGATCTCCTCGCGCGTCACGCCCTCGATGGTGGTGGGAATCTGGGTCGGCAGCGACGTGGGCTGCCCACCCGTGACAGTGACCACGCCGAGCGAGCGGCTGCGCGCGGGCGCGCCGTCGGCATCGGTCGCCGGTTCGGTGGATGCGGACGGCTGCGCCAGGGCCAGCCAGGGAAATGCGGCGCCGAGCGCCAGCGAAAGAACACGTTTCTTCAAGAAGATTCTCCTCGGCACGCGCGGTGCCGCCTCGATGCGAAAGGTGTGCGACAACGCTCCGTCGTGCGGGCGTTGCGCTACACCGTCGAATGCAGGGTCAGAGGAGAGAAGGCGGCCCGCGCGCCGGCAGCGGCGCGGCGGTGGCGGCGGCGATCCGCGCCGCGGGGATCGACTGAACCGCCCGTGCGAGCGGCAACGGGGTCGGCAGCGTGAAGCCGACGGTGGGCGGCGGTGCGCCGGTCAGCACGCACAGCGGGCAGTCCATGTGGCTCGGGGCCAGCTCCTGCGCGCCGTCGTCGGTCTGCACGATCACCTTGATCGCGCCGGCCGAGGAGCACACGAGTTCCATCGCCTGCGGATGCACCACCGGCGCGGCCACGGCCACGCCCAGCGACAACAGGAACCACGCCAGCACGCAGCGGTGCAGGATGGTGAGGTGGCGCAGGGTGGACATGGGAGCGGATTATGCGGGCTGGCTCGACCGGCGCTCAGGCCATCGCTTCGATCGCTTCCCGCATCGCCTGCGTGATCGCGCGCACCGCCACCGAATCGGGCCGCCCCGACAGCCGCAGGGCGCGCACCGGCACCGGGATGTGCGGTTCCAGCGCCAGCACGTCGACCTTGGCACGGTCGGCCGAGCCCGCAGTGCAGCCATCGACCAGCGCCACGCCGAGCCCGTGGTGCGCCATCGCGAGTGCCGCGTGGTAGGTCTGCACGGTGACCACCGCGCGGTGGAAGCCGACACCCGCCTGTCGGCAGGCCTGGCTGAGGCTGGTGCCCACCGGGTCGCGCCCGTCGAGCCCGACCACCGGCACATCGACCAGGTCGTGCAGAGCCACGGAGCCGTTGCGCACCAATGCGCGCGGCAGCAGGCCCTTGGGCGCGATGCAGACCATGCGACTGTCGGCGATCGACTCCTGCAGCAGCGACGGATGCACCGCCGGGCTGAAGGCGAAGCCCACGTCGGCCTGCTGCGAAAGCAGCGCCGACATGATCTGCGGCGAGTGCAGCGATTCGACGATGACCGCCACGCCCGGGTGCTTCTCGCGAAAGGCCTTGAGCGCGCGCGGCAGCACCTCGTAGCTGAGCGCCAGCACGGTGAGGATGCGCAACTCACCCGCCGCGCCGGACGAACGCAGGTTGGTCGCGAGCCGCTGCACCTCGTCGAGCTGCGCGAACAGTCGCTCGATGTGCGGGTACAACGTGAGCGCCTCGGTGGTCGGCGTGAGCCGGCCCTTGGTGCGCGCGAAGAGCGAGAAGCCAAGCTGCAGCTCCGCGTGCTGCAGCGTGCGGCTGACGGCCGGCTGCGTGATGTTGATGAGCCGCGCCGCCGCGCTCACGCTGCCGGTGAGCATGATGGCGTTGAAGACTTCGATGTGGCGCAGGCGCATGCTGGAGGACGACGATCAGGTGGGGAAATCCGGGCACGGGACGCATCGCGGCGCCCTCATTCGCGCACGAGCCGAATACCGAGTCTCATGATGCGCGACTCGCAGTACAGATTGCCTTCGCTGCTCAACGCCCAAGCGCTGATGGCGGCGCGTGCCGTGTCGGTCTCGGGGCTGCCGGCGCACACCGTGGAGGACCAAAAGCCACCGTGGAGCGGCTCGGCACCCGCCGCAGGAAAGTCCGAGGGGGGGATTTCCAGCTTGTCGAGCCAGCGCTCCACGAGACTGTTCACTTCCTTGATGGTGGGGAGGCGCCAGCCCGGCACGGCGCCCGCATGCTGCACGGCCTGCACATAGTTGTGAATCTTGGCGGTACCGGTGCAGCGTTTGCCATTCCAGGTCTGGGGCTCCTCGCAACGGCGCCACACCAGACCGGTGTAGCGATCTTCAACCACTCCGCCTGGCACGCCGCGCTCGTCGGCCGCTTCGCGCCAACGGCCGGTTTCGAGCGCTTCGGGACCGCGCACCAGGCGCACGAACAGCGGGGACGTGTTGCTGCGCATGCGACGGTGGCAGGTGAACACATAGGCCGTCCGGAAGTCCACGCACCACATGCTTGTCTGGTCCGCTGGCTCGGAGGCGAGGTAACGCCCCGGCACCGTATGGGGAAACCATCGGCTGTCGATGGCCGGCTGCCCGCGTGCCAGCCGCAGGGACCGCTCGCTGACGCCCATCAGCGTGTTCACGTCGGCAATGCCGAACAGCTCGAAGACACTGGGCAGGCGCCAATCGGTGTAGCCGCACAGCTTCATGGCGTTCACTTGCGCCACATAGGCCATGGCGTCACCGGGCCGAGCGTCGCCATGGTAGGAGTAGGCATCGGTGTTGGCCCGGCTGCCGGGTTGGGGCTCGTTGTCCGGGCCATAGCTGTCGAGCAAGCCACCCGCGACCGATAGCCCGGATGTCGTCGCCATCCGCTGCAGCTTGCCGCTGTCGAGCTTGCCCTCCCAGACCAGGCCAGACACGCGATCACGCACGCACTCAGTCAAGGGTCGGCCGTCTACGGCCTCGTAGGCGGGCGCCCCCGCGCCCAGCATGCCGTCCTGCTTGGGGAGAAGGCGCAGCGCGCCGCCGCCCGCACAAGATTGCGGCGTCGGCCAGTCGTCCTTTTTCGCATCGAAAGCCAGGCAGGTCCGCACCCCCGTGGGCGGCACCTTCACCAAGGGGACAGGCCCGGCTGCGGACGGCTGAGCGGCAACCCATGTCGTGGTCAACCCGAGCAGAAGGGCCCCTGCTCGCACGATGGCGCGCATCGCGCTCAATGCGCCTGGTCCCAGTTCGGCCCCACGCCGAGTTCGGCCAGCAGCGGCACCTTGAGCGCGGCCACACCGGCCATCAGCTTCGGGATCTCGCTGCGCACCCACTCGACCTCGGCCTCGGGCACCTCGAAGACCAGTTCGTCGTGCACCTGCATGATCATCTTGGTTGCGCGCTTTTCCGCGTCGAGCACGTCCTGCACCTTGACCATGCTCAGCTTGATCAAGTCGGCCGCCGTGCCCTGCATCGGCGCGTTGATGGCCGCGCGCTCGGCGCCACCGCGGCGCGGGCCGTTGGGCGAGTTGATCTCGGGCAGGTAGAGGCGCCGGCCGAACACCGTCTCGACGTAGCCCTTTTCCTTGGCGCTCATGCGCGTCTCGTCCATGTACGCCTTCACGCCCGGGTAGCGCGCGAAGTACCGGTCGATGTACGACGCGGCGGCCTTGGTCTCGATGCCCAGGTTCTTCGCGAGGCCGAAGCTGCTCATGCCGTAGATCAGGCCGAAGTTGATGACCTTGGCGTAGCGGCGCTGCTCGCTCGACACCTGGTCGACCGCCGTGCCGAACACCTCGGCCGCCGTCGCACGGTGCACGTCGATGCCTTCGGTGAAGGCGCGGAGCAGCGACTCGTCGCCGCTGATGTGGGCCATGATGCGCAACTCGATCTGCGAGTAGTCGGCGCTGGCGATCACGCTGCCGGCCGGCGCCACGAAGGCCTCGCGCACGCGGCGGCCTTCGGCGGTGCGGATCGGGATGTTCTGCAGGTTCGGGTCGTTGCTGCTCAAGCGGCCCGTCACCGCCACCGCCTGCGCGTAGTGCGTGTGCACGCGCCCGGTGCGCGGGTGGGCCAGCAGCCCGAGCTTGTCGGTGTAGGTGCCCTTGAGCTTCGACAGGCTGCGGTGTTCCAGCAGCTTGGCCGGCAGCGGATAGTCGTCGGCCAGCTTCTCCAGCACTTCTTCGTCGGTACTGGGCGCGCCGCTCGGCGTCTTCTTGACGACGGGCAGGCCCAGCTTGGTGAAGAAGATCTCGCCGATCTGCTTGGGGCTGCCGAGATTGAAGGGCTGCCCCGCGATCTCGTACGCCTCTTGCTCCAGCTGCATGATGCGCGTGCCGAGCTGGTGGCTCTGCGCGGCCAGCGTGGGCGCGTCAATCAGCACCCCGTTGCGTTCGATGCGGTAGAGCGCTTCGCTGCTGGCCATCTCCAACTCGTAGACGAAGCGCAGCTTCTCGTCGGCCTCCAGTTGCGGCCACAGCACGCGGTGCACGTCGAGCGTCTGGTCGCTGTCTTCGCAGGAATACTCCGCCGCCTTGTCGATCGCGACCTGGCTGAAGGAGATCTGCTTGGCGCCCTTGCCGCAGAGGTCTTCGTAGTCGATGCCGCTGCGCCCCAGGTGGCGCTCGGCCAGGCTGGCCAGGCCATGCGGGCGGTGCACTTCGAGCACGTAGCTCTGCAGCATGGTGTCGTGGGCATAGCCCTGCACCTCGATGCCATGGTTGGCGAGCACATGGCGGTCGTATTTGATGTGCTGGCCGAGCTTTTTCTTAGCGCCGTTCTCCAGCCAGGGCTTGAGGCGCGCGAGCACCTCGTCGCGCGGCAGTTGCTCGGGCGCATCGGGGTAGTTGTGCGCGACCGGGATGTAGGCCGCTTCGCCCGGCGTCACGCTGAAGCTCAGGCCGACGATCTCGGCGCGCATCTCGTCGAGCGAGGTGGTCTCGGTGTCGATCGCCACCAGGTCGGCGGCCTCGATCTTGGCGAGCCAGGCGTCGAACTGTTCCCAGGTCATCACCGTGTCGTAGGCCAGGTTGCTGGCCTTCTCTGCCGCCTCGTCGCCCAGGTTGTCGACCGCAGGTTCGTCGAACAGGCCGGGGCCGGTGTCGCTGGCCTTGCTCTTCTTCTTTCGGTTGTTCTCCTCGATCAGTTCGGGCGGCACCGCGTGGGACTCGAGCGTCTTGACCAGGCTCTTGAAGCCGTAGGTTTCGTAGAAGCCCTTGAGCGCGTCGACCTGCTGCGGGCCGATGGCGATGCTGTCGAGCGCGGGCAGGCCGGCGATGTGCTCCGCCAGGTCGCAGTCGGTACGGATGGTGACCAGCCGGCGCCCCTGCGGCAGCCAATCGAGCGCCTTGCGCAGGTTCTCGCCGGCCTGGCCCTTGATCTCGTCCGCGTGCGCGACCAGTTCGTCGAGCGAGCCGTATTGCAGCAGCCACTTGGCCGCCGTCTTCGGACCGACCTTGTCGACGCCGGGCACGTTGTCGACCGTGTCGCCCACCAGCGTCTGATAGTCGACCATCAGCGAGGGCGGCACGCCGAACTCGGCGGTGACACCGACCACGTCGCGCTTCTTGCCGTTCATCGTGTCGATGATGGTGATGTGCTCGTCGACCAGCTGGCTCATGTCCTTGTCGCCGCTGGACACGATGACTTCGATGCCCTGCAACGCGGCGGTCTTGGCCAGCGTGCCGATCACGTCGTCGGCCTCCACCAGCGGCACGTGCAGCACCGGCCAGCCGAGCAGGCGCACCACCTCGTGGATCGGCGGGATCTGGCTGCGCAGGTCGTCGGGCATCGGTGAGCGGTTGGCCTTGTAATCCGGGTACCAGTCGTCGCGGAAGGTCTTGCCCGGCGCGTCGAACACGCAGGCGGCGTAGTCGGCGCGCACCTCGCGGCGCAGCGACTGCATCATGTTGATCATCCCGCGGATGGCGCCGGTGGCGGGGCTGCTCGGGTCGCCGGGCACGGCACGCAGGTCGGGCATGGCATGGAAGGCGCGGTAGAGGTAGCTCGAACCATCGACGAGCAGCAGCGTTTTCTTGTCGGTCATCCGGTCATTTTGCCCGCCCGGGCGCGACGGTCGGGGCCCGCCGGCGTGCGTGCCCGCAGTACGCTCTCTCACGCCCAGCGCCGACAGCGGGAATGCAGACCGGCACCTACAATCTGGCCATGGCCTCCACCCCCCTCTCCTTCTTCCGTTGCGCGCTGCTGGCTCTCGTCTGCGCCGCGCCTGTCGCTGCCGTCCAGGCCCAGACCGCCGCGCAGCCTGTGCCGGTGCCGCCTGCAGAAGCCAAGGCCGAAGCCCGCGCCGAAGGGCGTCGCAACCAGAAGATCGAGAACATCCACGTCGAGGACGGTGGGGCCAAGGTCGACGAGGTGCGCTACGGCGGCCAGACCCAGAGCATCACGGTGCAGCCGAAGGCCGATGTGCCGGCCTACCAGGTGCTGCCCAACGACGGCGGCCGCGAGCGCCAGGGCCAGGGCGAGACAGGCACGGGCGGCAACGGCCCGCGTGTCTGGAACGTCATGAAGTTCTGAGCCGGGCGTGGCGGTCTACACCGACGTCGGGTTCGACGAAGCGGACGCGCTCGTGCAGCGCCTGGCCCTGGGCACCCTGCGCGAATTCGAAGGCATCCAGGGCGGCATCGAGAACACCAACTACTTCGCGACGACCGACCAGGGCGCCTACGTCCTGACGCTGTTCGAGCGCCTGGGCCGCGCGCAGCTGCCCTACTACCTGTGCCTGATGGAGCACCTCGCGGCACGCGGCATCCCGGTGCCTGCGCCGGTCGCCGACCCCACGGTGGTGACGCCCAAAACCATGGGTCTGGAACGCGCCGCTGACGCCCCTTGCGCGCTGGTGCACCTCGTGGCGGGCAAGCCGGCCGCCGTGGTGCAGCGCCTGTCGGGCCGCAGCGAATTGGCACCGGGCGCCGCGCACTGCGCCGAACTCGGACGATGGCTCGCGCGCATGCACCTGGCCGGCCGTGACTTCGACCGCGTGCAGCCCAACCTGCGCGGTCTGGCCTGGTGGAACGACACCGCACCGGTGGTGCTGCCGCACCTCGACGAATCGCAGGCCGCGCTGCTGCGCGGCGAACTGGCCTACCAGAACCACGTCGCCCAGTCGTCCGCCTACGCGGCCCTGCCGCGCGGGCCGGTGCACGCCGACCTGTTCCGCGACAACGCCATGTTCGACACCGCTGCCAGCGACGAGCAGCCCCGCCTGAGCGGCGTCTTCGACTTCTACTTCGCCGGGACCGACACCTGGTTGTTCGACCTGGCCGTGTGCTTGAACGACTGGGCAATCGACCTGCCCACCGGCACGCACGACCCGCTGCGCGCCGACGCCCTGCTGGCCGCCTACATGGCGGTGCGTCCACTGACCGCTGCCGAGCGCGCACTGCTGCCCGCGATGCTGCGCGCCGCCGCACTGCGTTTCTGGATCTCGCGCCTGTGGGACTTTTACCTGCCACGCGAGGCGAGCATGCTCAAGGCGCACGACCCCACGCATTTCGAGCGGGTGCTGCGCGAACGCGCGCGCCAGCCGCTCACGGCGCCGTCACCGAGCGCCACCGCCTCGCAGGCGGCCTGAACGGATCCTCATGAAACTGAATATCGTCCCGGCGCGCACCGGTGTGCTGTGGGTTCGCACCGGCCTGCAGACCTTCGCCAAGCGCCCCCTCGCCTTCGTCTCGCTGTTCTTCTTCTTCATGGCGATGGTGTCGATCGCCTCGCAGGTTCCGCTGGTCGGCACCGCGATCGCGCTGATGCTGCTGCCGACCATGACGCTGGGGCTGATGGCCGCCACCGCCGAGGCCGCGCGAGCCGGCGAAGGTGCGAAACCACCCGCTGCCGCGGTGTTCCTGGCGGCGCTGCAGGCCGCGCGCACCGGCTTCAAGCCGATGCTGGTGCTCGGCGTGCTCTATGCCGTGCTCTTCATGCTCGTGATGGGCATCTCGGCCCTGGCCGACGGCGGGCAGTTCGCCAAGGTCTACCTGATGGGCGGCACGGTGAGCCGCGAGATGGCCGAGGCCGGCGACTTCCAGGCGGCCCTGTGGATCGCGATGCTGCTGTACCTGCCGCTGTCGCTCGCCTTCTGGCACGCGCCCGCGCTGGTGCACTGGCACGGCGTGCCGCCGGCCAAGAGCCTGTTCTTCAGCTTCATCGCCTGCTTCAAGAACTTCGGCGCCCTCGCCGTCTTCGGGCTGGTCTGGGTCGGCGTGTTCATCGGCTCCGGCATCGTGCTGAGCCTGATCGCCACGCTGTTCGCCGCAGTCGCCGGTGAAGGCGCGGGTGCCGCGGCCGGCGCGCTGATGGTCGGCGGCGCCATGGTGATGGCGGCGATGTTCTTCACCAGCACCTGGTTCACCTTCCGCGATTCGTTCATCGACTGACGATCGCGCACCTCGCGCACGCCGCGCATCCCGCGCCGGTCAGACCGGCGTGAGCTTGGCCACCGACAGCGCCAGCCACTTCACCCCGTGGCGCGGAAAGTTGATCTGCGCGCGGGCGTCGTCGCCGCTGCCTTCCAGCGCTGTGACCGTGCCCTCACCGAACTTGTTGTGGAAGACCTGCATGCCCGAGCGCAGGCCATGCGAGGGCGCGGCCTTCTGGGGCGGCACCGGCGGGCTCGCGAAGGAATCCTTGCCGTAGCCGCCGCTGTAGCCGCTGCCGCTGCCGCCCGCGCCGCGCGAGGTCGCATAGCCGCCGCCATAGCCGAAGGCAGACGGCGCGAAGCCCTGGTTCTTCGGCGTCAGCCACTTGAGCGCGCCTTCGGGCAGCTCGTCGTAGAAGCGGCTCTTGAGGTTGTAGCGGGTTTGGCCGTGCAGCATTCGCGTCTGCGAATGGCTCATGTACAGCCGCTGGCGCGCACGCGTGATCGCGACGTACATCAGGCGACGCTCTTCCTCTAGCCCGTCGAAGTCGCTCATCGAGTTCTCGTGCGGAAACAGGCCCTCTTCCATGCCGGTGATGAACACGCAGTCGAACTCCAGGCCCTTGGCCGCGTGTACCGTCATGAGCTGCACGGCGTCTTGCCCGGCCTGCGCCTGGTTGTCGCCCGACTCGAGTGCGGCGTGGGTCAGGAAGGCGGCGAGCGGGCTGAGCGTCTCGCCGGTTTCCGCATCAGGCGCGAGCGGTTCGAGCGCTTCGTTCAGCACCGGCCGGTTCGGGTCCAGCCCCTGGCTCGCCGGCGACTGCCGCAGCTCGTCGACCGGCAGCGCGACCGCATCGCGGCCGAAGCCCTCCTGCGTGACGAAGCTCTCGGCCGCGTTCACCAGTTCTTCCAGGTTCTCGATGCGGTCGGCGCCTTCGCGGTCGGCCTTGTAGTGTTCGATGAGGCCGCTGTGGTCGAGCACCAGCTCGATGATCTCGCGCAGCGAGATGCCCACCGTCTGCTCGCGCAGCACGTCGATCTTGGCGACGAAGGCCGACAGGTTGGCGCCCGCCTTGCCGCCCACGGCACTCACGGCGTCGTGCAGCGAATGGCCGGCCGCGCGCGCCGCGTCCTGCAGCAGCTCGATGCTGCGCGCGCCGATGCCGCGCGGCGGGAAGTTGACGATGCGCAGGAAGCTGGTGTCGTCGTCCTTGTTCTCCAGCAGGCGCAGATATGCCAGCGCATGCTTGATCTCGGCGCGCTCGAAGAAGCGCAGACCGCCGTACACACGGTACGGCACGGCGGCGTTGAACAATGCGGTCTCGATCACCCGGCTCTGCGCATTGCTGCGGTAGAGCACGGCCATCTCCTTGCGGTCGATGCCGTCGCGCGCGAGCTGGCGCATTTCCTCGACCATCCATTGCGCCTCGGCGAAGTCGCTGGTGGCCTCGTACACGCGCACCGGTTCGCCAGGCCCCTGCTCCGTGCGCAGGTTCTTGCCCAGGCGCTTAGTGTTGTGGCCGATGAGCGCATTGGCCGAGTCGAGGATGTTGCTGAAGCTGCGGTAGTTCTGCTCCAGCTTGATCTGCCGCTGCACGTCGAACTCGCGCACGAAGTCGGCCATGTTGCCCACGCGCGCACCGCGGAAGGCGTAGATGCTCTGGTCGTCGTCGCCCACCGCGACCACACTGCTGTCACCGGGCACGAAGCGGCCATCGACCGTCTGGCCCGACAGCATCTTGATCCACGCGTACTGCAGGCGGTTGGTGTCCTGGAACTCGTCGATCAGGATGTGGCGAAAGCGCCGCTGGTAGTGCTCGCGGACCGGGTCGTTGTCGCGCAACAGCTCGTAGCTGCGCAGCATCAGCTCGCCGAAGTCGACCACGCCTTCGCGCTGGCACTGCTCTTCGTAGAGCTGGTAGATCTCGACCTTCTTGCGGTCGTCTTCGCTGCGCACCTCGACGTCGCGCGGGCGCAGGCCGTCTTCCTTGGCGCCGGCGATGAACCATTGCGTCTGCTTGGCGGGAAAGCGTTCGTCGTCGACGTTGAACTGCTTCATCAGCCGCTTGATGGCCGAGAGCTGGTCCTGCGTGTCGAGGATCTGGAAGGTGGACGGCAGGTTGGCCAGCTTCCAGTGCGCGCGCAGGAAGCGGTTGCACAGGCCATGGAAGGTGCCGATCCACATGCCCCGCACATTGACGGGCAGCATCGAGGTCAGCCGCGTCATCATCTCCTTCGCCGCCTTGTTGGTGAAGGTCACGGCCAGGATGCCGCCGGGCGACACCTGGCCCGTCTGCATCAGCCAGGCGATGCGGGTGGTGAGCACCCGCGTCTTGCCCGACCCGGCTCCGGCGAGGATCAGCGCGTTGCCCGCAGGCAGCGTGACCGCCGCGAGCTGCTCGGGGTTGAGGTTGGCGAGCAGGGGCGAGGCGGCCGCTGGAAAGGAGGGGGCGCCGGCGGAGGCGTCGTGCGAGCCGAAAAGAGACATCCCGGCATTGTAGGAAGCCGGGGTCCGCGCGGTGCCCGTGCCGCTTATTTCACCAGCTTCAGCGTGCCCTTCATGATCGCCGAGTGGCCGGGGAAGGAGCAGAAGTAGGTGTAGCTGTCGGCCGCGCCGAGCTTGGCCACGGCGAAGGTCACGCTGTCGCTTTCGCCACCGCCGAGGACCTTGGTGTGCGCCACGACGCGTGCGTCACCGGCCTTCACATAGTTCTGCGGAAGACCGGCGGCGATGCCGTCGGTGGCCACGGCCTGCACGTCGGCGGTCTTGGTCAGCACCCAGTTGTGGCCCATGGCCTGCTTCGGCAGCTTGCCGCTGTGTTTCAGCTTGACGGTGAAGTCCTTGCACGCCTTGCTCACTTCGATGACGGGCTTGTTGAACTGCATGGCGTCGTTGCCTTCGATCTCGACGGTGCAGTCGGCGGCGAAGACGGAGGACGAGGCGAAGGCCAGGACGGCGAGGGCGGCGTAACGATGACGAAACATGAGAACAGTCTCCAGGACGGTGAAGCCGCGCAAAAGCGCTGCGGTGCGGACAGTGTGACGGCATCGTCCCCCGCAACACTGACCGGCGTCAAGGCGCACGCGTGACGTTGCGGCTTTGAAACACCCCGCCGAAAACGTTGCCGTGGATCAAGGAAGCAAACCTTGCCCCTGCGGACACTGGGCCTCGGCATCCGACCCCTCGTGTCGGTCACTACTGGAGTCCCAAGACCATGAAGAAGAATCTCGCCCGCGCCCTTGTCGCCACCCTGCTCGGCACGCTGTGCGCCGTTCCTGCGCTGGCGCAGGAAGCCCAAGGCAACTGGCTGGTGCGCCTGCGCGCCGTGCACCTCGATCCGGCCGACAAGTCGGATGCCATCGGCGCCCTCGCCGTGCCCAAGGATGCAATCACGATCAACAACAAGACGATCCCCGAGCTCGACATCACCTACTTCTTCACGCCGAACATCGCCGCAGAGTTGGTGCTGACGGTGCCGCAAAAGCAGCGCGTGACGGTCGAGCAGAGTGCGCTCGGCGGCCCGGTGGACATCGGCACTTTCAAGCACCTGCCGCCGACGCTGACCCTGCAGTATCACTTCATCCCGGAAGGCACCTTCCGCCCCTACGTCGGTGCCGGTTTCAACTACACGCGCATCAGCTCGGTCAACCTGAACGTGCCGACCGTCGGCCGACTCGGCCTCGACCACAACAGCTTCGGCCTGGCCGTGGGCGCCGGTTTCGACATCAAGGTCGCCAAGAACGTGTTCCTGAACTTCGACGTGAAGAAGGTGCAGATTCGCACCGACGTCAGCATGAACGGCACGAAGCTGTCGACGGTCAAGGTCGACCCGCTGCTGATCGGCGTGGGCATCGGCTACCGCTTCTGATCGAGCACAGCCGGTTCGCGAATAAGGTCTATACAAAAGGAACCTCGCACGCGAGCCGGCACCTGCCTAGAATCGGTCACCGGGCCCAAGTTTCTTGTCGCCCGGTTTTTTTTCGTCTGCAAGACGCTGAATCGACCGGGCCGGGACCAAGCGCCCAACGCCGCCGGAAATCGTTCCGACGGTGCACCTTCACAGGAGCTTGGTTTCTCATGCAGATCTTCGATTACGACAACATCCTCCTGCTGCCGCGCAAATGCCGCGTGGAAAGCCGCTCGGAATGCGACGCCAGCGTCACGCTCGGCGGCCGCAGCTTCCGGCTCCCGGTCGTGCCGGCCAACATGAAGACGGTGGTCGACGAGCGCATCAGCCTCTGGCTGGCGCAGCACGGCTATTTCTATGTGATGCATCGCTTCGACCTCGACAACGTCAAGTTCGTCAAGCACATGCACGCCAAGGGCACCTTCGCCTCGATCTCGCTGGGCGTGAAGCAGGCGGACTACGACACGGTCGACCAATTGGCCGCGGCCGGCCTCGTGCCGGAATACATCACGATCGACATCGCGCACGGCCATGCCGACACGGTGAAGGCCATGATCGGCTACCTCAAGGACAAATTGCCGAAGAGCTTCGTGATCGCGGGC
Organism: Variovorax restrictus; assembly: GCF_051216715.1. Lineage (NCBI taxonomy): Bacteria > Pseudomonadati > Pseudomonadota > Betaproteobacteria > Burkholderiales > Comamonadaceae > Variovorax > Variovorax restrictus. The sequence goes on along the minus strand of NZ_JBPJZH010000001.1, from coordinate 1,504,085 downwards.
AACGTGGGCACGCCCGAAGCCGTCATCGACCTGGAGAACTGGGGCGCCGACGCGACCAAGGTCGGCATCGGCCCGGGCAAGGTATGCATCACCAAGCTCAAGACCGGCTTCGGCACGGGTGGCTGGCAGTTGAGCGCGCTCAAGTGGTGTGCGCGCGTGGCGACCAAGCCGATCATTGCCGACGGCGGCATCCGCGACCACGGCGACATCGCCAAGAGCATCCGATTCGGCGCGTCGATGGTGATGATCGGCTCACTCTTCGCCGGCCATGAGGAATCGCCCGGCAAGACGGTCGAGGTCGACGGCGTGCTCTTCAAGGAGTACTACGGCTCGGCCAGCGACTTCAACAAGGGCGAGTACAAGCACGTCGAAGGCAAGCGCATTCTCGAGCCGATCAAGGGCAAGCTGGCCGACACACTGATCGAGATGGAGCAGGACGTGCAGAGCTCCATCAGCTATGCGGGCGGCAAGGCGCTGATGGACATCCGCAAGGTCAACTATGTGACGCTCGGCGGTGCCAACGAGGGCGAACACCTGCTGATGTAGCGCCCCCGTGTACGGCCGCGTCAGGCCTCCAGCAGGGCGACGGCGTGGCGGTGCAGCGCATGGGCCGGGTCGGCCAGCGCCTCGACGATGCTGAAGTGGTTGAGGCCCGGCAGCAGTTCGCAGACCGGCACGGTCTTCGCGCCCCACGCCTTGCGGATCGCGGCGTTCTGGGCGTGGAAGGCTTCGCTCTCGTCGACACCGGCCACGCTGTAGAGCGTGCCGCGCTTGGGCGCCGGCCACAGGGCCGGGCTGGCGCGTCGCGCGTCGCGCTCGGTGAGCCGCAGCGAGTCGAGGAAAGGCACACGCCGGATCTCCCGCAGATCGTGCAGGCCCGAGATCGACAGCGCGTTGCGCACCAGGTCCGCAGGAAGGTCCGGCGCCACGGCCTGCCAGTCGCACGCCAGCAGCATCGCGGCGAGATGCCCGCCCGCCGAGTGGCCTGCCACCGTGATGCGCGACGGATCGCCGCCGTGCTCGGCCACATGCCGCCACGTCCAGGCCAGGGCGCGGACCATCTGCAGTGCGATCTCGGGAATGGTGACCGGCGCGGCCTCGGTGCCGGGGCAGAGCGCGTAGTTGGGCAGCACGACGCAGGCGCCGCTCTCCACGAAGGGCGGCGCGACGAAAGAGTGATCGCTCTTGTCGAGCGACCGCCACCACCCGCCGTGGATGAAAAAGAGCACCGGCGCGTTGGCGCTGGGTCCTGCGAAGACATCGAGCGTCTCGCTGGGCGTATCGCCATAGCGCAGGTCGCAAATGCCGGGCGTGGTGGCGCGCGCATCCGCGGAATCGCACGTCCAGCGCGTCAGGTGCTCAGCACTTTCAGGCACGCGGGCACGGTTGTTGTACATGCGCTCGAGCCAGGCGGGGTCATGGGTAATCATCGGTTCCAACTCCTTCACCGTCGAGCATAGCGCCGCACATCGCCCACCTTCGTGGGCGCACCAACGCCGGTCGATCTGGTTAGAATCCGCGCTGTGTTGGGGGGGTAGCTCAGCTGGGAGAGCGCCGCGTTCGCAATGCGGAGGTCGTGAGTTCGATCCTCATCCTCTCCACCAAATTCTTTGCAAGCCGTTGATTTGCAAGAAGATCCAGTGAATCCAAGGTGTTTTTCACCTTGGACTTTCACACAACGCTTCTACACAACGGTGCGAGAGCAATCATGGTCTTCCTGGCCCCCTATACGTTGGCATCAGGAACTTCGAACCATGCCCATGCTCCCCACCGGTCTTCGCCGCAATCCAAAGTTCGGCACCTACTACCTCCACCGTCGAATCCCCACTGACGTTCTTTCTTGCTACCCCGGCAAAGAGATGGTCAGCTTCTCGCTCAAGACCAAGGACTACCACATCGCCGTGGAGCGCCAGCGATTTGAGGAGGCGAAGCTGACTGCAAGCTGGGGAAAGCAGCGCCAACGTCTGGCCGACCTGGCTGCGCGTCAACAAGTCGAGGCCATAGTCCGTATAGATGCGCTGACCTCGCAAACCATCGAGGCTATCTGTGCGCACGTAGAAGCTGCCAGCCTCGCTGGCGACGAGGCCCGCGTGCTGGCCGAGAACTACACGCCCGAAGAAATCGAAGAGTACCAAGCCGGCTATGCCGAGGCCAACAGGATGCTGAAGACTGCCTTGGTCTTCGGCAAGCAGGATGTTCTACGTCCTCCGCTGGAGGAGTTTCTTCACCTGTACCGCTACGAGTTGAACGTGCCGGACGAAGACATGCGTCGGCTGTCACTTGCATACGGTCGCGCAGTGCTGCGCGTGAATGAGAAGCTGCTGAACCGCTACTCTGGCAAGGACGAACCGACACCGGCGCTAGCGCGCAGCCTGGCAACGCCGCAGCTGTCCGAGGTCACGAAAGACTACCTTGAGCACTACGCCAAGCTCGACCAGCCCGCGATGCTCAAGAAGGTTCGCACGTCCATGCCCTTGCTACTGGGCATCGTCGGCGACAAGTCCATCGGGTCTCTGATGCAGGACGACCTCGAGACCTTCTTCGACTCCATCCAGAACCTCCCGCCGCATTGGAGCGCCATCTGCCGCCGGCAGAACATCACTCCGCGCAAGCTGGCGGAGTTGGGCGTCGGTGAGATGGCCAAGGCGACCTTCACCGGGACATACCTCGCGGTGATGATTCCGTTCATCCGCTACTGCAGGCGGAAGTGGCAAGACCGGGGCTGGCCGATGGGACTGACTGCAGAAGGCATTCAGTACACCGGCAGTCGGAAGGACCCCGAGAACGGCCAACGCCCATTCAAGCCCCTGGAGCTAGAGCGCTTGTTCCACAGCACCGAAATGGCAAAGTTCGCAAACGACCCGCGACAGGCGCACCAGTTCTGGCTGCCTCACGTTGGCCTGTTTACAGGCGCTCGTGTGAACGAACTGTGCCAACTGAATCCTCAGGTGGATATTCGTCAGGATGAGAAAGGCATCTGGTACTTCGACATCACTGACGAATCTGAGGGGCACGAAAAGGTGGATAAGTCCGTTAAGACCGGTGGCTCAAAGCGAACCGTGCCGATTCATCCCCAGCTGATCGAGCTTGGGTTTCTCCAGTACGTCGAGCACGTCAAGCGGCAAGGCCACACGCTGCTGTTTCATGGATTCCCACCTTGCGCCGGCAAGGCTTCACCGAAGGCCCGCGAGTGGTTCAGCGACTTCTTGCGCGACATAGGCCTGCGTGACGAAACGCCAAACGCACGCATCGTGGGAATGCACGCGTTCCGGTTCACCCTACTGAATCGAGCGATGGTGCTCAGAATTGCGGGTGCCGAAGTAATCACGGGCCACACCAGCAACGTCACGAATATTCGGCGCGTCAACGAGGGGCAGGTGGAGGACGACCGGTCTGAGGTCGTCATGCACTACCAAGGCGCTCTTCCTGTGAACCAGAAGATGGAGATTCTTGAGCGCATCACCTATGGCGACCTGCAATTTCATCGGCCGGTGACCACACCCCCTTGTCCGAGCGCTATACCCAAGTAGAGGGCCGTTCGCCCTCAGACCTGAGCGCCCCCGAAAGGGGGTGCTCCTTACAAACCAGCCGCAACGCGGAGGAACAGCCAGGGCGCCTGCCCAGTGCAATCGCACACCGAGGACAGACACGATATAGCCGCGCGGCACACCGTTGGAGTGTGCCTTGTCCCACGCCTCGGGCGCCCTGCGCTCGCTCATCGAATCGTCGGCCCCGCGCCGCCCGTACTGCGCCCTGGAGAAAAACCAGGCGCACATCCGCCCGCTGAGCACCGCGCTCAGCGAACCCTATCTGCAACTCAACCCGCCCGGCGTGGTGGCCTGGCTGGTGCTCGACGTGGACCAGTCGAACGCCTATGACGCGTGGCTGGACGCGGGGCTGCCCCCGCCGACCTTCATCGCCATCAACCCTGCCAACGGCCACGCGCATTACGGCTATGCGCTGGCCGCTCCGGTGCCCACCACCAAGAACGCACGGCGCCACCCAATGCGCTACCTTGCGGCTATCGAGGCGGCCTACATAAGGGCCATCCCCGGAGCGGATCGCGGGTTCACCGGCCCACTCGGCAAGAACCCCCTGCACGAAAAATGGCGGCTATGGGAACCCGCCAACGCGCCGCGCTACGAACTCACTATGCTGGCCGAACACGTCGCCGAGTTGCCTGCCTGGGTGCCCCCCAAGCGCGAGGCCATTGGCCTCGGTCGGAACTGCACGTTGTTCGACGAGCTATCGCGCTGGGCCTACCGCAGCGTGCGCCTCTACTGGCGGGCTGGCGGCGAGGACCGATGGCGCGACGCCGTGCGGGACCAGGCGGATGCCATGAACGCAGGGTTTCCCGAGCCCCTCCATGATTCCGAAGTTCGCGGACTGGCGCGCTCGGTCGCCCGCTGGGTGTGGCGCAACATCACTCCCGGCGGGTTTCGGGAGCGGCAGGCCGCAGTGGGTGCCTTCAAGGGACAGCAGCAACGCAACGAGAAACTGCCGTTGTGCCTCGTAATGCACGAGCAGGGGCACAGCAACAAGGCCATTGCTGCGGCCCTGGATGTGACGGCGCCGACCATTGCCAACTGGCTCAAGCGCGGTAAACCGTAGCCCGTGCCCGGGAGCGATGTCGGGGGGTAAAAATGCCATATCAGGTAGCAGCGGGAGGCTCGCCCACGCATCAACGCTGTGGGGGCTCCAGCTGTGGCGAGGGCAGCGCCCCCCCAATGCAATGCCGAGCACCAGGAGCGTCGCAAGGGTAACCGAGCAGATCAAGGCGGTAGCCGAGGTGCTGGGCCAGGCGGGCCGCGCGCTGAAGCTGGACGAAGTAGCAGCGCATTTCAGCGGCAGGGGACGCTGGCGCGAGCGTCTGCCTACGCTGCTGGACACCCTCGTGGCCCTGGGTAGGCTTCGCCAGGATGCCGGTGGCCGCTGGACCGATATGACGCGCTGAGCGGGAAACGGCATAGTCGTCGCGCGTATAGAGCGCGCACGGGTTCGCCCAGGAGCGCTCAGACCTTCGCCAGCCATGTGGCGCAGGCCCGCTTTGCGTCATCGAAGGTCTCCGCGTAGCCCGCGTCGACCGGGGTGCCGTCGCGTGTCTCTACCGCGTACGACCAACGCCAAACCTCGTCGCTCTCCCACACGAAGACTCGATGGTCGGCGTAGTTGGCCCCCACCGAACCATCTAGCTGCGGATGCCAGCCACCGGCATCCAGCCGTTGAAGAACACGGGCGACACCGTCGGCCTGGATGCGCTCACGGCTGAACGTAACTGCACCAACCCCTGCGGAGCCCAGCAAACTGCATTCGGCCCATTGAATGTCGATGTCGGTGCGACTTGCCAGTTGGATTGCACGCCGAACGCGCTTTTGGTGGCTCAGTGCAAAGCCACGCTCATCCAATGCCCCGGGAACGTAGCCCACCAGGGCGCCGTTGGCCTTGAAGCCGGCCACCACCGGGGCGCTGGCCGTCGCGGCAAGGCAAATGGCCATTGCCAACTTGCGCATCTCGGGGCCGGTCTTCCGGGCGCTCTCCACTTCCAGCCACAGCACTTGTTGACCCCTCACACAGATGCCGTCGGGAATCTTGACCCCAAGGTCAGCACTTCGACGAAGCTCGGCCTCAGGGTGGATGACAAAACCTAGCCGGTGAAGCTCACACATAATGCCCGTGGCCAAGAGGTCATGCCGCCAGGTCAGCGGCGGCGACCATCCGCCTCCATGGGTCAACTTGCCGATGTCCTTGCCACTGACGGCCACGACCCCTTGCTCGGCCAATAGGCGAACCCCAGCGGTGGCGAGGACCAGCGCACGTCCGGCTCCATCGGGAAGGTCTCGCGCGATTACGAGCCGACGGGCAAGCCAGTCGCGAACGAGCCTGTCGGCAGACTGGCGATTGGCCAAGATGTCGGGCCACATCAGTTTGCCGAGCTCAAAGCTCCTAAGCCAAGTGAACTGACGAAGGAAGAAGAGGCCCCGCGCGTCTTTCAGCCGCCGCTGATCGTGTTGGTTCATGCAAGGTATAGCCGAGGCGGCGTATCTTTTTCATGCTCCAAGCACGCCTGAGCCTTACCCATGGCGTGATGCCACTGGCCTCACCCGAGAGCGCGTCGAACACGTGACGCGTCACAGGGAAATGCCGCCCGGGCAGCTATCACATCATCATTTCCGTGACCCTGCACCCGTGACACCAGTTGCGCGGGCCGCACTTTGCTCACTCATAACGCTGGCTATTCGGGCAGACCGGGGTAGACATTGTCGCAACAACCTGTAACCATCTGAAGCTTTGCTGCAAGGTCTAAGAATGAGCTGGGTTGTTGAAAACGCGGAGTGGGTATTCAGCGGGGTGGGCGCAACCGTTATTGCAATAATTGCAGGGCTGATGTTTACCAAAAAATCGGATGCTCCGCCACCGGGCGTAACCGTAAATAATACGATTCATAACCAGAACGGCTTCCTCGACTCACAAGGCGCCGGCTCATCGTTTTTGCCAGTTGCTCCTCGAATAATAGACAAGAATGCCACACGCATCTTGTTTATTGATGACGATACCAGATTCAAGGTCGTAAAAATTCTTAAAACAGCTGGCTGGCCACACGTAAAGATTGTGAAGGATATCTCATCTTTGGATTCTGCGGAGTTGCTCGAAGCAACGATTCTCTTCATTGACATTCAGGGCGTGGGCAAAGTCTTGGGTTTTGCGGATGAAGGGCTAGGCCTAGCTCAAGCAATCAAGAAGCGACACCCAACCAAGAAATTGGTTATCTACTCCTCACAGCCCTCGGGCGACAGGTTCCACGCGGCCTTACGGGCGGCGGATAGCTCAATAGCGAAGAATGCCGACCCTTATCAATTCATCAGTCTCGTCGAAGACTTGTCGGCGGTCTGATGGCGACGATGCACTACCGGATTGTGGAGGCAACCGGCATTCCCGTTATTTCGATCATGGACCCAGGGTGTTCTGAATGCGCTGCGGGATGCAGTAGCGAGAGCGAAATCGTACCCGCGTGTGATGGTCAGGCGAAACGTCGGCGAGGCTCAAGGACGACAAGTCAAGGCGTGGCCTTTTTATGCACCGACAGGGCTGATTATGTCGAGAGCTCAAAACTCTTCAAGCGACATTTGACATTTCTGTCTGCCATGACCGCTGAATACGTTCAGGTGAAGGCGGAGATTTCCCGACGAGAATTCGAGAAATCCACGAATCTGCTCCATAACCTAGTGAAATTGAATGCACTGGAGTTGCAGGAGCTCTATGCCTTGATGCCTCAAGAGGAGCTCGCAGGCTCGTTTAAAGATCAAACGGTCCTTGTGGCCGACATAGTGCGGCGCGAGCCTAGAGAGGCGGCGGGTGTGCTTCTGCGATTGCTAAAGAATTCGGTATCCGTAAAGAATGAGTTTGCGGTCTACCAGATGCTTTACAACGAGAGCCCCAAGTTGAGCGTTGCGGCTCATTACGTTCACAAGGTGATTTTTAACGTAGTGCATCTGTTCTATCAATTAATGATTGAACGGCGCCTGGAGATTAGGATTGGCGCCAGCGCGGATCGACTACTATTGGACTATGTTTCTTTTCAGGTCGCACTGTATCATCTTATGGATAATGCAGTTAAATACGCCGAGCCTGACTCGCTTATTGAGTTCGCGTTTGAACGAGGCGATTTTGGTGTTCGGATAAATATTTCTATGGAAAGTTTGGCAGTAGACCCGGGGGAGGAAGAATTAATCTTCACCTCCGGAAAGTCCGGGCGCTTTGCAACACTAACGAAGACTGCGGGCGAAGGCCGCGGCATGGGAATCGCAAGAGATTTGTTAAAACTTAATCATGCTGGACTGAAGACGGTCTTCGGCAAGGCGCGTCCTCCCACCGCCAGGTTAGCCCCCAAAGACATACAGTTCGCGAGAAATTTGTTTGTAATAGAGTTTCCCCCGCGGACGGTAGTGAAATCATCGCCCACTGTTAGCAGTCCGATCACGAAGTCGAGTCACATTCGACCGAGCTGGCGCGGGTGACCTCGGGGCGTCTCTGGCATTGCGCTGCAAGGTCGCCACGTAATTGAAATGCATGTGAAATGTGCCGAGAAGGCCCCAACGCATCTTGTTGAGCGCGCCAGCCGCAACGCCTAGCAAGCGTGTGCAACGAAAAGAGGTTCAATCGTAAAGGCGTCTCAGAAGAGGTGCATCAGGGTTGCGAATAATGAAGCAGGCGAACGACGCCATCGTGCCCGTGGCACCATGGAGACGCCGCTGGGCCGAGGCCATGGACCCATTGGACAAGCAAGTACCGCCCTAGGTCGACTCAGCGCGGGCGCCTGGCGATTACGAGCTGATTACCCAGCCGCTTATCAACGCTCGCGCGGATAAGCACACTTAGGCCAACTCCCCGGAGGTCGTCGACCTGCACGCACTGGGTCGCTGCGCTCCTTGCCGTGCTTGCCTTCGAAATCGCCGCTGAACAGCGGCAATTCCTCCAGCGGGCAGGCACTTCGTGTCCAGCCCTCGGGGCGCCTCCCGCGGCCTCCGGCCCCCTCTGCGAGGACCGTTCCACGGGCGGGCAACCGGCTCCCAGCATTCGCCCGCTAACGGGCTCAGCCTGACCTGCGGCCAGCCTCTCCTGCGTCGAGGTGGGACCCGGTTGCCCGCCCGCGCAGCGTCCGGGAGGCGGGGCTTTGCCCCCAACAAGCTTTTGACCGACCAGTCGCCTGCGGCTCCGGCTCGTCGGTCAAAACTTGTCGGCTCCCCCAGCAGGCCGCAGCCTGCACCGTGGCCGTAGGCCCCCACCTCAACGGCTCCGCACCGACCACTGCGCTTCGCTCCGGGCTCGTCGGCGCGGCCCGCTGAGGCGGCCCCCCCACAGGCCCTGCCAGGCCTGCTGCCGTTCGGCGCAGCGAGGAGTTGCCCCGCGGCAGCCCTGGATGCCATGACCGCTTCATAGGCGCGATGAAATCGGCCTGCGCCACAAAAAAAGCCCGGGCGAGGAGGCCCGGGCAAGAGAGGAAATATCTACCAATGAAGAGGCGGAAGTCGCCGACGCAAATCAATGACCTCCACCTCTGTATAGCTCAGTGATCGGCGTATCTTGCTGATCCGTCACCAACGCAAGAAACACGCACCGCATCAAGGCGTTTCAAGGACATCCTGTCAACACAAACAAAGAATCCAGTCGTGCGGGCACAGGGCCTGGAACGCAAGCCAGATTTTTGGGCGTGGCTGCCATCAACGGCGTCCGCGACATGCCGGACGCTCAGCCAGTTGTGGGTCGCACAGAAATGCTGTACATTTGTACGTGACGCCGGCAATTCGCCGGCAACCCGGAGATTTGTACATGGCCCGCACCGAACGACTTGAACTACGGTTGGACGACGAGTTGCTCCAGCGCATCGATACTTGGATGGAGGAAACGGGTCAAGCCAGCTCCCGTTCTGATGCGGTGCGGCAACTGGTGGACATCGGCCTGGGCACGGTGACCGGCAAGAGCGTGCACTTCAGCGATGGCGACAAGCTGAACTTCATGGTCCTGCGCGACATCGTCAAGCACCTGAAGATCAAGAACGCCGAGACCGAGGTCGACTTCGTTGCAGAGACGATCTATGGTGGGCACTACTGGGCGCCCACATGGGAGATGCAGGGGCTGTTCCACAAGCACACAGACCGCCCCGCGGACGTGAGCCTTGTGGTCGACACGCTAGACATGTGGGACTTCATCGAAGCCTGTGTCGAGAAACTATCCCCCGAAGAAACCGAGAAGCTAAAGGCCTCCAACTACGGCTACCTGCCGAAGTTCGCGGGCTTCGACGGCAACAATGAAGCCTCGCTCATGAGCATCGCGCGCTTCCTCGTGGAAAAGATGAACCGCTTCTCCCGCTTCAAGGAGCGCGACTTCAACTCGCACGCGCCGACTGCCGCCCGCTATCGCCGCATGACCATTGCATTCGAGCCCGTCCGGGCTACCTTGGGTTTCGGGCGCGACCTGGGCGTCGACCGGATCATCGAGTTGCTCAAGGTTGAGCGTTAAGTTTGCTCGGACTTCTGCAGCATCGCCACAGGCTGGGAGACCAGCGTGGTAGAAACCGGTCGAACGAGCTCCTCAACGGCAGCGTCTAGTTGGCGGCTCCGGAACTTCAGAGCGCGGCTAAAATGGCCTCCGCAGTTCAACACAACGCTGCAGCACAACGGTGTGTTGAACTCTAAAATGTCCCAGGAAGACCATGGAGATTTGGAGCCCCTCGTCGAGCCTCATCCTCTCCACCAACTCGATCTCAAAGCCTCGGCGTTCGCGCCGAGGCTTTTTTCGTTGATGCGCGCGCCGATCAGGCGTCGAGGGTCAGATGCTGGCCGTGCAGCGCCTGTGCGGCAGGTGATGCCAGAAAAGCCACCGTCTGCGCCGCGACATCCGTCGACACCCAGTCGGCCGGGTTGGCGTCGGGCATAGCCTGCCGATTGGCGGGCGTGTCGAGCACGCTGGGCGCGATGCTGTTGACCCTGATCCCGTGCGGCGACAGTTCGGCCGCCATGGCCTCGACCAGCCGCTGCAGCGCGCTCTTCGACGCGATGTAGGCGGACATCGAGGCCACGCCACGCCCGGCCACCTTGGCCGTGACGGCGATCATGCTGCCGGCTTTGCCCTCGATCATCGACGGTGCGAAGGCCTGCGCCACGGCAACGAAGGACCAGGCGTTGAGGTTCATCATCCGGTCCCAGCTGGCGCGCTCGAGCGTATGCACCGCAGCACCCATCTCGAAACCACCGGCCACATGCACGACCGTGTCGACGCGCTGGAAGGCCTGCACGATCTGCCCCGCGGCGGCCTGCATGCTCGACTCGGACGTCACATCCGCCGCGATCAGCAAATGGCGCGAGTTGTCGAGCCCTGGAAAAGCGTCGGCCAATTGCTTGTCGCTATGACCGATGAGCGCGAGCCGGGCGCCCTCGCCCAGGAAGCGCTGCACCACGGCACGCCCGAGCGCGCCGGCAGCACCGGTGATCACGACGTGCGACGGTTCGGAGGCAGAAGGGAGAGAGGTGGCCATTGTTGGATTTTTGACGGAGGAAAGCTGCCCATCCTACGACAGCCCGATTTCTATGGCTATAATCGCAGTCTTGCCTGATGACAGCGATGTCGATGTCAGTCAGGGGCTCTTAGCTCAGTTGGTAGAGCAGCGGACTCTTAATCCGTAGGTCGAGTGTTCGAGTCACTCAGGGCCCACCACCAACACCCGCGAAAGCGTTGAAAAGCCTGCTACCTCACCGTAGCAGGCTTTTTTCATTTCAGGCTCCCGCTTCGCGCGCACTCTCTCCCGGAAACACAAAAGGCCCCCCTTCATGACGAAGGCAGGCCTTTTGTTTGGCAAGCCGGCACGAAGCCGGCGATCAATCAACGGCTGGGCTTGAAGGCACGCTTGGCCGGATCGCGCGGCACGAACACCTTGCCGCCGCCGGCTGCACCACGCGGGCCGCCGAAGCCTTCGTTGCGCGGGGCGAAGCTCTCGCCACGCGGCGCAAAACCTTCACCGCGGCCCGGGCCACCGGCACCGCGCGGCGCGCTGTCGCCCCAGCCCGGCTTGCGGCCGAAACCACCACCGCCTTCGTCACGGCCACCGCCGAAACCGGCGTTGTGACCCTGGTGTGGGCGGGCACCGGGTGCCGCGCCGCGCGGGCCGCGGTCGTTGAAGTTGCTGGCGCCGGCATAGCCGCCACCATTGCCACCACGCGGACCGGCACCACCGCCGCCGAACTTGCGTTCACCACCGCGCGAATGGGTGTCGCGACCAGCGCCGCCGAAGTTGCCTTGCGGACGCGATTGCGGCATGCGCTGCTGGGGCTCCAGGCCGGGAATGGTCTCGGCCTTGAACTGCTGGTGGCTGTAGTGCTCGATGTCCATGATCTTGCGGCGATCGCGGAACTCGGCGAACGTGACGGCGATGCCGTCGCGACCGGCACGGCCGGTGCGGCCGATGCGGTGGGTGTAATCCTCGGCCTTCATCGGCAGGCCGAAGTTGAAGACGTGGGTGATGGTCGGCACGTCGATGCCGCGGGCAGCAACGTCGGTGGCCACCAGGATCTGCACCTGGCCCTGACGCAGCGCCATCAGGCGGCGGTTGCGCAGGCCCTGGCTCAGGGCACCGTGCAGTGCGACGGCACTGAAGCCGTCCTGCTGCAGGTCGTTGGCAAGGCCGTCGCACTCGACTTGCGTGCTGGCGAACACGATCGCTTGGTTGATCGTGGTGTCGCGCAGCCAGTGGTCGAGCATCTTGCGCTTGTGCTGGGTGTTGTCGGCCCAGAACAGCACCTGCTTGATGTTCGCGTGCTTTTCCTGCGGCGAGTCGATCTGGATCTTCTGCGGCTGGCGCATCACACGGGTCGCGAGCTGCTGAATGCGCGGCGCGAAGGTCGCGCTGAACATCATCGTCTGCTTGCGTTCGATGGTGAGCTGGTTGACTTCGGCCAGATCGTCGGCAAAGCCGAGGTCCAGCATGCGGTCGGCTTCGTCGACCACGAGGAAGCGCACTTGATCGAGCTTGATCTGCATGGAGCGTTGCAGGTCGAGCAGGCGGCCCGGCGTGGCAACCACAAGGTTGGCGTTCTGCAGCTTGGCGATCTGCAGCTGGTAAGGCATGCCGCCCACCACACTGGCGACGCGCAGGCCACGGCAATGCTTGACCAGGTCGATGGCGTCGTGCGCCACCTGCTGGGCGAGCTCGCGCGTCGGGCACAGGATCAGGGCGCCGGGCGTGGCGGCCTTGAAGTTGCGGTTGCTGGTCGGGTCCTTGCGCTTGGCCTTCTTGGGCGGCGCTTCGCCACGGGCGATGGCTTCAGCAGCCAGGCGGTCGGCCTCGGCCTTGAGCGCAGCGGCGGCTTCGGCTTCTTGCGCGAGCAGCGTGTGCAGCACGGGCAGCAGGAAGGCGGCGGTCTTGCCGCTGCCGGTCTGGCTGGACACCAGCAGGTCGATGAAGCGTGCGTTGCCTTCGTCGGAGCTGGTCATCGCCAGGGGGATGACCTTTTCCTGCACGGAGGTCGGTTGCTCGAAGCCGAGGTCGGCCACGGCGGCGACCAGCTCGGGCGCCAGGCCCAGCAGGACGAAGCCGTTGGGCTTCTTCGGGGCTTCGGCTTCAGGCGCGACGTCGTCGGCCAGGTCGAGCACGACGATGTCGTCGGCGACGGAAGAATCGGAATGCGAAACAGCAGCGGATTCACCGGCCACGGCAAATTCGTCGGATTGCACAGGCGCGAAATCGCCCTGCGCTTGGATGTAAGCGTCGGTCATGTAGATAGCTCATACGCGAGCGCTGCCGTAGGCGGCGCCCCGTCGGGTGGTTAAAAACATCAACCATCCAACGACATTCAGCAAGAGCTACGACCTGGGGTCTGCCTTGGCTGCGGCCCGTTCATCGGGCGCGGTGTGCAAGATAGGGAGATGCGAGAAACGCTGCACTGTGCAGCGAAGCCCGCGATTATGACACGGGCCCGGGTTTTTACCTAATCTTCGAGACGAAGAAAGGTCTTGCGGTAGTGGGCCAGCTCGTCGATGGATTCGTGCACGTCGGCCAGCGCAGTGTGCGCCTGCTGCTTCTTGAACGCGTTGTAGGCGGCGGGCTTCCAGCGCTTGGCCAGCTCCTTAAGCGTGCTCACGTCGAGGTTGCGGTAGTGAAAGTAGGCCTCGAGCTTGGGCATGTACTTGACCAGGAAGCGGCGGTCCTGGCCGATGGTGTTGCCGCACATCGGCGAGCCCTGCTTGGGGATGTAGCGCCCGATGAACTCGATCAGCTGCTTCTCGGCTTCGGCTTCATCGACCGTCGACGCCTTCACCTTGTCGATCAGGCCGCTGCGGCCGTGCGTGCCCTTGTTCCAGCTGTCCATGGCGTCGAGCACGGCATCGCTCTGGTGAATGACGAAGACCGGCCCTTCGATGCGCACCGAGAGGTCGGAGCTGGTCACCACGACGGCGATCTCCAGAAGGTGTTCTTTCTCCGGGTCCAGACCGCTCATTTCGCAGTCGAGCCAGACCAGGTTCTGGTCGCTTTTCTTCAGCACGGGGACGGGGGTGGCGGTATTCAGTTCGGCGGTTTCAGGCATCGGTCGATTGTCGTCGAAGGTGCCCCTGCGCCGGGCAAGCCCGTCGACGCGGGGGCTAAACTCGGCGCGCCATGTCCGATGCCCTCACCTTCACCTATGCGTTCGCCGCCGCCCTGCTCGCCGGCCTGGCGGTGAAGTTCTGGCTGGCCACGCGCCAGATCCGCCACGTGGCACGCCATCGCGACGCGGTGCCCGCCGCCTTCGCCAGCACCATGACGCGGGACGCCCACCAGAAGGCGGCCGACTACACGATCGCCAAGAGCCGCTTCGGCCTGGTCGAGATGGCGTGGAGCGCGGCGATGCTGCTGGCGTGGACACTGCTCGGCGGCCTCGACATCCTCAACAAGGTGCTGCTCGGCTGGCTGGGCGGCGGCATGGTGCAGCAACTGGCGCTGCTCGCGGCCTTCGCGCTGATCGGCGGCCTGCTCGACCTGCCCTTCACGCTGTGGCAAACCTTCCGCCTCGAAGAGCGCTTCGGCTTCAACAAGATGACCTTGCGGCTGTGGCTGGCCGACGCAGCAAAGGGCACACTGCTCGGCGCGCTCATCGGCCTGCCGATCGCGGCGCTCATCCTCTGGCTGATGGGCGCCGCGGGCAATCTGTGGTGGCTGTGGGCCTGGGCCGTGTGGATGGGCTTCAACCTGCTGCTGATGCTGGTCTACCCCACGTTCATCGCCCCGCTCTTCAACAAGTTCAAGCCGCTCGACGACGCGAACCTGCAGGTCCGTGTGACGGCCTTGATGCAGCGCTGCGGCTTCGCGGCCAAGGGGCTGTTCGTGATGGACGGCAGCCGCCGCAGCGCGCATGCCAACGCCTACTTCACCGGCTTCGGCGCCAGCAAGCGCGTGGTGTTCTACGACACGCTTCTGCGCCAGCTCAACGCCGGTGAGGTCGAGGCGGTGCTGGCCCACGAGTTGGGGCATTTCAAGCGCCGCCACATCGTCAAGCGCATGGCGGCGATGTTCGCGCTGAGCCTGGCCGGCTTCGCGCTGCTGGGCTGGGTGTCGGGCCAATCATGGTTCTACGCCGGCCTGGGCGTGCAGCCCAACATGGGCGCACCCAACGACGCGCTGGCGCTGCTGCTGTTCATGCTCGCCGTGCCGGTCTTCACTTTCTTCGTGGCACCGCTGCCGGCCTGGCTCTCGCGCAAGCACGAGTTCGAGGCCGACGCCTACGCCATCGCGCAGACCAACGGCACCGACCTGGCCGCCGCGCTGCTCAAGCTCTACCAGGACAACGCGTCGACGCTCACGCCCGACCCGCTGTTCGTCCGGTTCTATTACTCGCACCCACCGGCCTCCGAGCGCCTCGCGCGCATGGCCGCGGCCTGACCCCCGGGAGATCGTCTTCATGCCCAACACCAGCATGCTCAGCGTCAAGGACTGGAAGTCCACGCCGCGGCGCGCCTTGAGCGCCACCGAGATCGTGAGCGCCCTCGCCCGCCTCGACGGCTGGAAGCTCACCGGCGACGGTTCCGATGTCGCGATCGAGAAGACCTACACCTTCGCGAACTACTTCGAGACCATCGCCTTCGTGAACGCGCTCGCCATGGTGGCGCACCGCTTCGACCACCACCCGGACCTGTCGGTGCACTACAACCGCTGCGTGGCGCGCTTCAACACGCACGATGTGTCGGGCATCTCGCAGACCGACCTCGACTGCGCGGCGCAGGCCGACGCCTTGCTGGCGGCCGCATGACCGGAGAACGCGCGCTTGGCTAAGCAACGCGGCGCCGCGGCGGAAGCGGCCTTGCGCGATGGCCTGGTCGTCGCGAGCCACGGTCGCCATTGCCTGGTCGAGACGCCCGAGGGCGAACGCCTGATCTGCCACCCGCGCGGCAAGAAAAGCCAGGCCGTCGTCGGCGACCGCGTGCGCTGGCAGGCGAGTGAAGACGAAGGCACGATCGAACAGGTGGTCGAACGCAAGAACCTGTTCTATCGGCAGGACGAGATCCGCACCAAGTCCTTCGCGGCCAACCTCGATCAGGTGCTGATCCTCATCGCGGCCGAGCCCGAGTTCTCCGAACACCAGTTGGCGCGCGCACTGATCGCGGCCGAGGCCGAGCGCATCACGCCCATCATCGCGCTCAACAAGAGTGACCTGGTCGTGCCCTTCGAGCGGGCCTGGGCGCGGCTCGCACCGTACCGCCGCATGCACCAGGGCGTGCTGCCGCTGTCGCTCAACGCGTCGGCCGAGGTCGACCGCGCGACGCTGCTGAAGCTGCTCGATGGCAAGACCACGCTCGTTCTCGGTCCGTCGGGCGCCGGCAAGAGCACGCTCACCAACCTGCTGGTGCCGGGCGCGTCGGCCTTGACCAACGAGATTTCCTACGCGCTCAATTCCGGCAAGCACACGACCACCAGCACCACGCTGTACTGGGTCGACGCCGAACGCCGCACGGCGCTCATCGATTCCCCCGGCTTCCAGGAATTCGGGCTCAACCACATCGAGCCGATGCAGCTCGCACGGCTGATGCCCGACATCGCCGAACATGCGAACGACTGCAAGTTCTACAACTGCACGCACTTGCACGAACCGGGCTGCGGCGTGATCGCGCAGGTCGATTCGGCCACCCACGCCGGCGCCATCAACGCCACGCGCTACCGCATCTACGGCGAGCTTTTCGCCGAACTGAGCCAGAACCGCTACTGACGGACGCGTCAGCGCGCGGCGGCGATCGCGGCTTCGTAGTCGGCGATGACGGTCGCGGGGTGGAACGGCCGCAGATGCGCGGGCGCTGCATCGAGAAATTCCCGCTGACGCTCGGAAGATTCGAGCAGCGCTGCGATCGCATCGGCCAACGCCGTCGGGTCTTCCGGCTCGACCAGCATGCCGCAGGGTCCGACCGATTCGGGGAGGCCGCCCTGCCGGCTCGCAATGACCACGCATCCGCAGGCAACCGCTTCGATCGGCACCAGCGGCAAGGCCTCCGGCGGTTCGGGCCGGGACGGCACGACGACGATGCGATGCCTGCGCATCGCGTCGCCCAGGCGTGCGCCGCGCAGCACGCCCAACCAGGTCACCTGGTCCTGCAGCCCGAGCGCCACGACGCGCGATTGAAGCGCCACGCGTTCATCGCCATCGCCGGCCACCGACAGCTTCGGACACAGGCCGCGTTGCTTGAGCAACTGCAGCGCGTCGATCAGCACGTCCAGGCCCTTGGCCCGCACGATGCGGCCGACGAACAGCAGCGCGCCATCGCGGACGATGTCCGACGTCGTGTGAAACGACGTGATGTCGTAGGGGTTTCGCATGACGTGCGACCGGGCCAGGGTCACGCTGCGCAGGTATTCGGAGACGGCATAGACCCGCGCACCACGAAGGCTGGCCAGCTTGACGCGATCGCGCCATGTCCGCTCGCCGCTGGGCTGGCTGATGGGCGTATGGTTGACGACCACCCACGGCCTGCGAACCAGACCGAGCGTCAGCGGCCACGCCAAGCCGAGACTGATGTTCGACTGCACCACGGCGTCGGACCAGCGCAGCGCGTCGAGCAGGACGCGTCGCGACGGACGGCGAACGATGCGTGAATCGTAAGCGGCTTCGGATACGGCCGGTTTCGCGGTCAGCACCCGCACATCGTGACCCCGTGCGTGCAACCCGTCGAAGAGCAACTGACTCACCGTCTCGATGCCACCGACGCCCGGTGCGTACGCATAGGACAGCAAGGCAATCTTCATCGGCGCAGGGTGCGGGGTAACGGTGGACATACGGCCGGACAAAGAAGGAGTCGTGGAGCTCATGCTCCGTGTTGAAGGATGTTCTCGAACCCCGCCACGAGCCGTGTGCACTGCGCACGGGTACCGATGCTGATGCGCAGGTACTGATCGATGCGTGGCTCGCGGAAGTGCCGCACCAGCACCGCCCGTTCGCGCAATGCGGTCGCCAGCGCGCCCGCATCGTGCGCGGGGTGCCGCACGAAGACGAAGTTGGCATGCGAAGGCTGCACCTCGAAACCGAGGTCCTCCAACTGCAGCACAAGCCCCTCTCGCGTGTCGACGATCGCATCGCGCGTCTGCTTGAACCAGCGATCATCCTCCAGCGCCGCGATGGCGCCGGCACCTGAAAGTCGATTGATCGGGTAGGAATTGAAGCTGTTCTTCACCCGCGTCAGTGCGTCGATCAACGACGCCTGCCCACAAGCGAAGCCCATGCGCAGTCCGGCGAGGGAGCGCGACTTCGACAGGGTCTGCACCACCAGCAGATTGGGGTGGTCGGCGATCAGCGACACCGCGCTTTCGGCACCGAAGTCGACGTAGGCCTCGTCCACCAGCACCACGCGCGTCGGGCAGGCCACCAGCAGGCGTTCGATGTCGGCCCGCGGCAGCGAGCGCCCGGTCGGCGCGTTGGGGTTGGCGATGACGAGGCCGCCGCAACCCTGCGCCGCTCGAGCCGCCAGCGCATCGATGTCGATGCGCAAGGCGTCGTCGACCGGCTGCAGCGCGCAGTCGATGCCGTAGAGCTGCGCATACACGCGGTAGAAGCTGTAGGTGACGTCCGGAAGCAGTAGCGGCTCGGCCTGTTGGAAGAAGGCGAAGAAGGCGTGCGCCAGCACCTCGTCGGAGCCATTCCCCACGAAGACCTGATTGGCCCGCAGCCCATGGTACGAAGCGACCGCCTCGCGCAACGCCAGCGACTCGGGATCGGGATAGCGCTCCAGGCCGTTCGAGGCCGCCGCGTGGATCGCGTCGAGGACGCGCGGCGACGGCGGGTACGGGTTCTCGTTGGTGTTGAGCTTGACCAGGCCCTCGATGTGCGGCTGCTCGCCGGGCACGTAGGGCTCGAGCGCGCCGATGCGCGGGCTCCAGAACGTCGGGATGGATGCCATCGACAGCCGGTGAACCGTCAACCCAGCAAACGCGCCAGCGTCAACAGCGCCAGCAGCACCATCCACATCACGACCGAACGCCACACCAGGCCGACCACGCTGCGCAGATGGGCCAGGTCGGGCTCGCGGCCGCCGGTGCTGCCGGTATCGCGCAGCGGCTCCGGCCAGCCGGTGTCGGCCATCTGCGCACCGGCCAGCGGGTCGACGGAGGCCAGCGGACGGAGACCACCGCCGCCGAGCCGGACGTTCACCGCGCCGGACGTGGCGGCGAGGATCACACCGTCGTTCGGCTGCGAAAAGCGGCTGGCGTCGTTGCGCCAGCTGTCGATCGCGTCCTCGAAACTGCCGACCACGGCGAACCCCAGTGCCGTGATGCGCGCTGGCAACCAGTCGGCCGCCAGCCAGGCCCGCTGCGCCGCCTGCTGCACCCACATGCTGGACGGCTGCACCACGGCGCCGTCCTTGTGGGCCCAGTAACGGGCGACGAATTCGCTCATCCGGTAGAACACAGCGCCGGCCGGGCCCAGGCCCAGAGCTGCCAGCACGGAGAACCAAGCCAGCACGCCGAACACGTGACGGTGCGCGGCGATCACGGAGTGCTCGATCACATGGCGAATGACCTCGCTACGCGGCAGGTTCGCTGCATCCACATGCTGCCAATGCGCGAGCAGCGAGCGCGCCATCGGCTCGTCGCCCTCTTCCAGCGCGTCGCGAATGCCGGTGAAGTGATGGCTGAACTGGCGGAAGCCCAAGGTGACATAGAGCATGGCGACGCTCCAGAGCACCGCAAATGGCAAGCCCAGCGTCAGCACCAACAACCAATGCACGCCCAGCGTCAACAGCGTGGGCACGAAGACCGCCAACCCCCAGGCCACCCAGCCGTGGTGCGATTGCCCGGCATCGAAGTTGCGGCTGGTCCATCGCGTCCAGGCCAGCACGCCGCCATACACCGGGTTGTGCGTGGCGAGCGGGCGCACCTGCTCGATCAGCAACGCGCACAAGATGGCAAAGAAGCTCATCGGTCGATGATAGCGAGTGGTCCGAAGTGATCTGGACACCGCTTCGTCGAACGCTGCTGACGCATGTGGCTCAAGCACAGAGAAAGCGATAGAGATTTCGCAGCATCCCTGCCGTCGCGCCCCAGACGAAGCGCTCCTGCGGCCCGTCCTGGTAAGGCATCGAGAACCACTGCCGGGCGTTCAGGCCTTCGCCCACCATGGCGTGGCGCCGGTGGTTGGCCGGGTCCATCAGATGCGCGAGCGGGACCTCGAAGGCATCCGCCACTTCCGACGGACTGAGCGTGAGGTGGAAACCAGGCCGCACCAGTGCGATGACCGGCGTGACGATGAAGGAGGTGACGGTGGTGTACGTCGGCAGACTGCCCAGCACCTCGATGTAGTCGGCCGACAGGCCCACCTCTTCCCACGCCTCGCGCAATGCGGCAGCGGCGATGTTGGCGTCTTCAGGATCGACGCGTCCACCGGGGAATGCGACCTGGCCCGAATGGGTCGACATCTGCGTCGCGCGCTCGGTCAGCAGCACCGTCGGCACGTCACGCTGCACGATCGGGACCAGCACGGCGGCCTGCGCCGGTGCGCGGTCACCGATGCGGGGCTCGCGGCGCAGTTCCGGCGTCCAGGGGGGCGGCGTCGCAAAACGGGCACGCAAGGCATGCGCCGTGAGCTCCGATGCCGGCACGGGAGGAAGATCGCTGTCGACCCGCACCACCGGCACTGCGCGCGGATCGAAGGCCGCCAGCGAGACGGCATTGATAGGTTCGACCGGGGCGACGGCTTCCATGGTGGCGCGAAGGAGATTCAAGGGAACGAGGACGGTTTCGACAGGTGACAGGTACAACGCGGGAGGTGCCTGAAAGGTACACGACAGGCCCGCATGCGCACCACCGACGCATGCAAGCACCGCGCCAAAATGCAAAAAGCCGCCTGATTCGGCGGCTTTTTGCGCGGCATGGAAGGCGCAGCTTATTGAGCGGCGGCGGCCTTCATGCGCTTGCCCGGCAGCTTTTCCTTGATGCGTGCCGAACGGCCGCTGCGCTCGCGCAGGTAGTACAGCTTGGCGCGGCGCACATCGCCACGGCGCTTGACTTCGATGGCGGCGATCAGGGGGCTGTAGGTCTGGAACGTGCGTTCCACGCCTTCGCCGCTGGAGATCTTGCGCACCGTGAAGCCGCTGTTGAGGCCGCGATTGCGCTTGGCGATCACGACGCCTTCGTAGGCCTGCACGCGCTTGCGGGTGCCTTCGACGACGTTCACGCTGACGATGACCGTGTCACCGGGCATGAAATCGGGGATGGTCTTGCCGAGCCGGGCGATTTCTTCCTGCTCGAGGGTCTGGATGAGGTTCATGATTTCCTGGATTCGATCGTGACCGCGCTGCACTAAAGGCGTCGTCTCTTGGATGACGCGGCCGGCCAGAGGATCGGGGAGCCCGAGATTATAGCTTTTTTTGCAATGCCAGCTCATCGGCCTTGGTGAGCTTGCCCGCAGCGCGAGCGGCCTCCACCAACTCCGGCCGCCTTGCCGCCGACAAGGACAGCCGCTGGTCGCGCCGCCACCGCTCGATCTGCGCATGGTGGCCCGACATCAGCGGGGCCGGCACGGCTTGGCCGCTCCAGACCTCGGGTCGCGTGTAGTGCGGGCAATCGAGCAGCCCGTCGAGCGCCGGGTTGAAGCTGTCCTGCACATGGCTGGCCTCGTCGCCCAGCACGCCGGGCTGCAGCCGCGCGACTGAATCGAGCAGCGCCATGGCCGCGATCTCGCCGCCTGACAGCACGAAGTCGCCCAGGCTGATCTGGTGCGTGACGCGTGCGTCGATGAAGCGCTGATCGATGCCCTCATAGCGACCGCAGACCAGCACGGCGCCCTCGCTGGCGGCCCACGTCTCGACCGCGGCGTGGCGCAGGGTGTCGCCGATCGGTGAGAACAGCACCACCGGGGCGGGTGAGCCTCGCGCGTCAAGCGCTGCATCGAGGCATGCCGACAACGGCTCGGCCATCATGACCATGCCGGGGCCGCCGCCGAACGGGCGGTCGTCCACCCGGCGGTAGTTGCCCTCGGCATAGTCACGTGGATTCCAGAAGACAAGCTCGACCTGCTTGGACTCGTAGGCGCGCCGCGTCACGCCGCTGGTGAGCAGCGGTGCGAACAATTCGGGGAACAAGGTGAGAACGTCGAAGCGCATGGCGACGCCGGCGCTCAGTAGTCGGGTTGCCAGTCGACCGTGATGAGGCGACCCGCCAGGTCGACCTTGTCGACGAAGGCGGCGACGAAGGGCACCATCCGCTCGACGGGTTTGCCGTCTTCTTCGGCCTCGAGCACCAGCGTGGTCTGCGAACCGCCCGAAAGCAGTTCGCGCACGACGCCCAGGGCGACGCCTTCGCGATTGACCACCGACAGGCCGAGCAGGTCGACCCAGTAGTACTCGTCGTCGCCCGCCGTGGGAAAGCTCGAACGCGGCACGAACACGCGCGCGCCGCGCAAGGCCTCGGCGGCGGTGCGATCGGCCACGTCGTTCGAGGCGGCAACAATGCAGTCGGAATGTTCCTTGGCCTCGCGGATCGCGAGCCGGAAGGCGCCGGTCTTCGGTGTCGAAGTGGCCGGGCCGGAAGGCTGGATGAACCAGCGCTTCGATGAGAAGAGCGCCTCGGGTTGGGCGCTGTGGGGCAGGACCTTGAACCAGCCCTTGATGCCCCAGGCGTCGGCGATGCGCCCCACCTCGATCGCGTCCGCCGGCAATTCGGCGGCTTCGAGCGTGGGCAGCATCCCGGGCCGAGCTTAGGCTGCTGCCTTGGGGGCGGCAGCGGCGGCTTGCTTGATCAGACGCATCACCGTAGGCGAGGCTTGCGCGCCGACGCTCTTCCAGTAGGTCAGGCGATCCTGCGCGATGCGGATGCTTTCTTCGTTTTCCTTGGCGGTCGGGTTGTAGAAACCCAGACGTTCGATGAAGCGGCCATCGCGACGAACGCGCTTGTCCGACAC
This sequence comes from Variovorax restrictus, assembly GCF_051216715.1. NCBI lineage: Bacteria > Pseudomonadati > Pseudomonadota > Betaproteobacteria > Burkholderiales > Comamonadaceae > Variovorax > Variovorax restrictus. Next base: position 1,481,184 of record NZ_JBPJZH010000001.1, on the reverse strand, counting down.
GACGATGTTGAAGAACGGACGACCTTTAGAGCCGCCGCGGGAGAGTCGAATGACGACCATGATTTATCCTTCGGGTGGTGCAGCAAACCCGCAAGGTTCGCCCACAAGAGTTCTTCCAGCGTCGAGACACGCGACATGGCCACCCGGCCAGCGACACGCTGAAAAGCCTGCGATTATAGCCCGGGCGCGGTTTTTGGCTCCAGAATCGTGTCGAGCGCGCGTCCGCGCACGCGCATTGTCTTTTCCACGCACACCCCGCCACGAGCAGCAGCCGCCATGCATCCCCTGACCATCCGCCCCAGCCGCGACGAGGACGTCGCCGCCATCGCCGCCATCTATGCGCACCACGTGCTCAACGGCACCGGCACCTTCGAGACAGATCCGCCCAGCGCGCCAGACATGGCGGCGCGCCGCGCCGACGTGCTGACCAAGCAGCTTCCCTACCTGGTGGCGGAGCGCGACGGACAGATTCTGGGCTTCGCCTACTGCAACTGGTTCAAGCCGCGTCCCGCCTACCGCTTCTCGGCCGAAGATTCCATCTACCTCGCCGAAGCCGCACGGGGCCAAGGCGTGGGCAGCCAGCTGCTGGCCGCGCTCTCACAGGCGGCCGAAACGGCCGGGGTGCGCAAGCTCATCGCGGTGATCGGCGATTCGGCCAACGCCGGCTCGGTCGGTGTGCACCGCGCGCAAGGCTTCGCGCATGTCGGCGTGCTCAAGGACTGCGGCTGGAAGTTCGGCCGATGGCTCGACGTCGTGCTCATGGAAAAGTCGCTGGGCGCTGGCAGCACCACGGCACCCGAGTGACGCACGGCATGAAGAACAAGACACTGGCCGCCTGGCTCGCCTTCGTCGGCGGGCCCTTCGGCCTGCACCGCTTCTACCTGCATGGGCTGGGCGACACGCTCGGCTGGCTGCTGCCCATCCCCACGGCGCTCGGTCTTTACGGCGTCGAACGCGCGCGCCTGCACGGGCTGGACGACGGCCTGAGCTGGGCGCTGATTCCCCTGCTGGGCTTCACCATCGCCGCCTGCGCGCTCACGGCCATCGTCTACGGCCTGACGACGGCAGAGAAATGGAACGCGCGCTTCAATGCCACCGGTCCGGCCGACGCGCCTCCCGGCCAGACCGGGTGGATCACCATCGGTGCGGTGGTCGTCTCACTGCTCATCGGCAGCACCGTGCTGATGGCCAGCATCGCCTTCAGCTTCCAGCGCTACTTCGAGCACCAGGTCGAAGAGGGCCGGAAGATCTCGCAGTAGCGGCGGGAGCCGACGAGCACCCCAACCCAGCCAGCAGACTTCAGAACGTGTGAAGGAACCGTCGCGAGCGCCCCGAGCTTGCGTCGAGGACCGGAGCCGCACTCGCGTGCGGTGAGGACCGCAGATGCGAGATCGGGGTGCGCAGCAGGTTCATTCGCACGTTCTCAGAACACCTGCAGGCTGATCCAGTACGCAAAGGCCGCGACGAAGGCCGACGCGGGGATCGTGAAGATCCATGCCCACACGATGGTCCCCGCCACGCCCCAGCGCACCGCGCTCGCGCGCTGGACCGAGCCCACGCCCACGATGGCGCCGGTGATGGTGTGCGTGGTCGACACCGGGATGCCCAGCGCCGTCGCCAGGAACAGCGTGAGTGCCCCACCCGTCTCGGCGCAGAAGCCGCCGACGGGTTTGAGCTTGGTGATCTTCTGACCCATGGTCTTCACGATGCGCCAGCCGCCGAACATGGTGCCCAGCGCGATCGCGGCGTAGCAACTGACGATGGTCCATGTCGGCGGCGCGTCGGCGCCCGAATGGCCGGTGGCGATCAGCAGCATCCAGATGATGCCGATGGTCTTCTGCGCATCGTTGCCGCCATGGCCGAGACTGTAAGCCCCCGCCGACACCAGCTGCAGGCGACGGAACCAGCGGTCGACCCGCGAGCGCGTGGCACGCCGGCAGACCCACGCCACCAGCACCATCATGGCCGAGCCGAGCGTGAAGCCCAGCAGCGGCGACACGAAGATGAAGGCCACGGTCTTCCAGATGCCCGACGCCACCAGCGCACCCGCGCCGGCCTTGGCGATCACCGCGCCCACGATGCCGCCGATGAGCGCGTGCGACGAGCTGCTCGGGATACCGTAGTACCAGGTCACCAGGTTCCACGTGATCGCACCGATGAGCGCACCGAAGACCACATGCGCGTCGACGATGCCCGGATGCACGATGCCCTTGCCCACCGTCGCCGCCACGCTCAGATGGAAGACGAAGATCGCCGCCAGATTGAAGAAGGCGGCGAAGGCCACCGCCTGGGCGGGCTTGAGCACGCCGGTCGACACGACAGTCGCGATCGAGTTCGCCGCGTCGTGGAAGCCATTCATGAAGTCGAAGGCGATGGCCAGCACGACCAGCAGCACGACGACCCACAGGCCTACCTGTACGGTTGCCATGACAGCGCGCCGGTCAGGAGTTCTCGAGGACGATGCCCTCGATCACGTTGGCGACGTCCTCGCACTTGTCGGTGATGGTCTCGAGCAGCTCGTAGATGGCCTTGAGCTTGATGACCTCGCGCACATCCGGCTCCTCGCGGAACAGCTTGCTCATGGCGCTGCGCATCACGCGGTCGGCGTCGGACTCGAGCCGGTCGATCTCCTCGCAGGTCTTGAGCGTGGCCTCGGCCACGGCCGGGTCGGCGATCTTGCCCAGGTACTTGACGGCGTCCTTCAAGCGGTCGCAGCACTTCACGCTCAGCGCCGTGAGGCGCACGATCTCCTCGGTCATGTGCCGCACGTCGTACAGCGCCATGGTCTCGGCCGAGTCCTGGATCAGGTCGGCCACGTCGTCCATCGTGTTGATGAGCTTGTGGATCTGCTCGCGGTCGATCGGCGTGATGAAGGTCTTGTGGATCAGACGGTTGACGTCGTGCGTCACGCGGTCGGCCGCACGCTCGGCGTTGTCGACGTCGCGGTTGTACTGCTCGCGCAGGTGCAGGTCGTTGTAGTTGGCGACCAGGTTCTCGAACGCACGCGCCGCTTCGACGATGCGTTCGGCGTGCTGGTTGAACATCTCAAAAAAATTGCCCTCTCGGGGCAGCAACTTGCCGAACATGGCGCGGTTTCCTTAAACAATCCGTGTGTCGTCGTGATGACGATTTCGTGACACGCGGAGTGTAAGGGCCCGATGCCGGGCGCCAATTCAGGACTGCAGCACTTTGGACTTGACGAACATCGCCGCCTTCTTCGCGTTCTTCAGGCGCTGCGACAGCGTGACCGGCTTGACGTACGCGCCGCTCGTCGGCCGGTAGTCGATGCGCCAGGCCTGGCGCATGAACGGCGCGTTGGCGCGAAGAAGGCCGCCCTTCGGCGTCTCGGCCGCCAGATAGTTGCCGTTGTGCGAGCGAAGCATCATCTGCGACTCGCCCACCGGGATGTTGTCGAACAGGGCATAGACATCGCACTCGTCGGACAGGCGCACCGTCTCGTCCACGTCGGGGTTGACGCGCAGATAGCGCCCTTCGACCGTGCGCAGGGCGATCTTGCCGCGCCCCTTGAGCTCCATCACGAAGCGGCCGCCGGGCTTTCCCGCAGCCGTCGCCGTCCAGCTGAGGGCATCTTCGTCACCGAGCGCAGGCTCCAGGAAACGGCCGTTGTGGCCTTGAAGGGAGAACGTGTCGGCGAGCGGCGTCGTGAGCTGAATGTCGTCGATCTCGTCGAGACCGACGAAGCGGTAGCCGAGCGCCAACAGCTTCGGCACGAGGTACCGGGTCAGCTCGAGCGTCTTGCTCTTGGCGGCCACGGTGTCCATGTCGGCGGTACCGTCATGCATCACGACGACGCCGCGCCCTTTCTTCTCGATGTCGTCCAGATAGACCTGCGCCGCCTCTTCGACCGACTTGTCAAGCTTCCAGAAATAGCAGTCGATGCCCGCGATGTCCCAGAACACGGGGCCGACATGCCGGAATGAGCTTCGGATGTCCACGTTGAGCTCGCGCGCCACCTCGGGCGACCATTTGCCATAGGTCGCGCGAAAGTAGATGGGCTTGCCCTCGTTGTATTTCTGAATGACGGTGTTGGTCCGGATGATCTGGTCGCGCACATCGCCGTTGACGGACACGTAGTACGGCATATCCGGATGCTCGTACGTGTGATTTCCGATGATGTGCCCTTGCGCGTGCAATTGATCGAGCACGTCGGTGTGCTCCACCGCGTACTTGCCGACCACGAAGAAGGTCGCACGGATCCCATTCGACTGCAGGAAACGTCCGATGTCGCCAGTGGTCGCGCCAGGACCATCGTCGTACGTCAGGCAAAGCGTTTTCGGTGGAAGGTCGATGTTCTCGATGTTCTTGAGCGCAAACATGGCGGTCTCACGTGAATGGAAACGGGTGATGCAGGGCCGGCATGCTCACTGAAACACGTCCAGGTACTCGAGCGCCACGTTCTTGGCCGTTCGGCTATGCAAATACCGCGCCTTGTCGTCCGACATCGTGCCCATGCGGGGTTGTGCCAGATGGCGATCCAGCAGTGCCCTCAGGGCGACCGCATTGCCGACCGGAAACACTTCGCCGAAGCCGCCCACGGCTTCGGGCAGCCCGCCCGCATCCGACACCACCATCTCGCACCCGCATGCCAGGCCCTCGAGTGCCACGATGCCGAAACCTTCGGCACCCAGCGAGGGAACGATCATCACGCGATGTCGGTTCATGGTGCGCGCCAGGGCCTCGTCGCGCTGGAAGCCAAGAAACGAAACGCTGCCTTGCAGCCCATACTCGTCGACCAGCGCCTGCAGCCGGGTCAATTCAACGCCATCGCCCACGATGCTGAGGCTGAACGGCCGCGTCAATCCACGACAGGCATCGAGCAGTAACTCGCAGCCCTTCTGAGACACCAGACGACCGACGAAAAGAAAGTCCCGATTTCTCTTTTCGTCCGGATACAACCGAAAAGCACCGTCGTTGTAACAGTTGAGGATCACGGTGGACTTCACCCGCAGCGCGCGGGCCACGCTCCGACTGACGGAAATATTCTTGGCGACCGAACGAATGACGGCGTTCTTGAGAAAGCCCTTGGAATTGCGCGCGTCAATGACATGGAAATCATTGTGCGAAATGAACAACTTCTTGAAGGGGTTGAAAAGCAGCAGCCACATGCCTTTGAGCGTGATGTTCGGCATGTACCAGACGTCGCTCCAGAAGAAGAGCTTCAATTGCTGAAGCACTCTGGAGGAATGGAAGATCTCGATGCCCTCGACCGGCATATCGGGTGTCTGGCGCTGCTCGGTCACTACCTTGACGTCATGGCCGGAGCGGTGGAATTCCTTGGCGAGCGCAAGCGTCAGGTTTTCGATGCCGCCAATGGCAGGATAAAAAACCGAGCTGTAGATCAGGATCTTCATGCGATCAAACGGCAGGTTGCTCCAGCGCCAGCGAGCCACTTCTTGCGCGATTGCGGCCCCGACCGTCAGGCAGTGGTCAGCGCGAATGTGAACTGGACTGCAATTGTAGCAACATTGTTACGCGGACTTGAACTTTCGCGTTAACTTTGAATCCAGCCGCGCCTGGTCGACGCCGCAGAGGGCACGCCCCGCATCGCGGCCCATTTCATGACGATCCCCGGCGGCGCCTGCGACGCCGAAGCCCGCGGCGACTCACAGCCGTGCGATGGATTGGCCGGCCACGGCCGCAAGTTGTTCCGGCGATACCCTGTCGGGCGCGATCTCGGCCAGCGGCAGCAGCACGAAGGCACGCTGGTTCATGCGGGGGTGCGGCAGGGTGAGCCGAGGCGTCGCCAGCAGGGCGTCGCCGTGGGTCAGGAGGTCCAGGTCAAGTGTGCGCGGCGCATGGCGGTACGGGCGCTCGCGCCCCGCATGCTGCTCCAGCAGCTGCAGCGCGTCCAGAAAGGCCTCCGGCGCCAATCCGGTGTCGACGGCCACCACGGCATTGATGAAGTCGGGCCCGCTCGCCTCGAAAGGTGCGGTGCGGTAGAGCGACGAGCACGCCGTGACCCGCGTGCGCGGAATCATGTCGATCTGCTTCATGGCGATGCGCACCGTCGCCGGCGCATCGCCCAGGTTGGCGCCGAGCGCCACGAACGCCAGGGTCATGGTCGCAGCGTCAGGCGGCTCCGCCGTCGCCCGCGCTGCCGCCGGTGCGCGGCTTGCGGCGCCGCCGGCGCTTGCGCGGTGCTTCGCCGTCGGGCGGCACCGCACCGGCGACCTCGCCACCATCGTCGGCCTCGTCACGCTCGGGCTCGTCGCGGTCCGCCCCGACGGCCGCCGGCGCATCGGTGCGATCCGTGCGTGAGGCCGGCTTGGCGCGCACGCGGGTGCGGGTCGGCGCCTTTTGTTCTTCGCGAACCTGGTCGAGCAGGTCCTGCCGGCGCAGGTCGTCGGCGGTGCTGAATTCCTGCCACCATTCGGCGATGGCCTCGCTCACCTCACCAACGTCGGCGCGCAGGCGCATGAAGTCGAAGGCGGCACGGAAGCGCGCCTGCTCGACCAGGCTGTAGGGCGTGGCGCCGACGCGCTTGTCGAAGCGCGGCTGCATCATCCAGATCTCGCGCATGTCGCCGCCGAGCTTGCCGCGGCCCGACACGTCGCCGATGCGGGTGTTGAAGACGTCGTCGATCGCGTCCTGCAGCGCCGGGAAGGCGGGCTGGCCGCGCTGGCCGTTGCGCCCTTCGAGGCGCTGGGCCCAGCCGTCGCGCACATCGGCCCACAGCACGCAGGCGAGCAGGAAGCTCGGCGCCACCGGCTTGCCTTCGCCGACGCGGCGATCGGTGTCCATCAGGGCCGCCTTCACGAAGGGCTGCTCGGCGCGCTCGACCACCACGTCGAGCAGCGGGTAGATCCCGGTCGCCAGGCCCAGCTTGCGCAGCTGGGCGATGGTGGCCACGGCATGGCCGGTCTGCAGGAGCTTGAGCATCTCGTCGAACAGGCGGCTCTGCGGCACGTCGGCCAGCAGCTTGCTCGAGGCGATGAGCGGCGCGGCCGTCTTGGGTTCGATCTCGAAGCCCAGCGCGGCCAGCTTGGCCGAGAAGCGAATCGCGCGAATGATGCGCACCGGGTCTTCACGGTAGCGGGTGATCGGGTCGCCGATCATGCGCAGCACCAGCTTCTTCGCGTCCTTGATGCCGTTGTGATAGTCCACCACGATGCCGCTCGCCGGGTCGTAGTACATGGCGTTCACGGTGAAGTCGCGGCGCGCCGCGTCTTCTTCCTGCGGGCCCCAGACGTTGTCGCGCAGCACGCGGCCGCTCGAGTCGACGGCATGCGTCATGCCGGCGAGTTCGCCCTTGCTGGTGCGCTCGTTGCCCTTGACCTGCTCGGCCGCCGCGTTGTCCATGTAGGCACGGAAGGTCGAGACCTCGATGACCTCATGCTCGCGACCACGGCCGTACACCACGTGCACGATGCGAAAGCGCCGGCCGATGATGAAGGCGCGGCGAAAGAGGCTCTTGACCTGCTCAGGCGTCGCATTGGTCGCCACATCGAAATCCTTCGGCCGCAGGCCCAGCAACAGGTCGCGCACCGCGCCGCCCACCACGTAAGCCTCGTAGCCGGCGCCCTGCAGCGTGGTCACCACGTTCTTGGCGCGCTCGTCGACCAGGTTGGGGTCGATGCCGTGGACGCTGGCGGGCACTTCCTGGCGCTTTCCGAAGCGCGCCTTGGCGCTGGCGCTGGCGCCGCCCGACTTGCCGAGCAGTTTGTCGATGAAGGTCTTGATCATGGGAGAAAAGGTCGGACGCACGGCGCCCCGGTTGGCATCATTGGTTTTCGAGCATCGATCGGATCAGCGGGATCGTCACCGCGCGCTGGGTCTGCAGCGCATAGCCGTCGAGCTGGTCGAGCAGCTCCATCAGGCTGCCCAGGTCGCGGCTGAAGCGGTGCAGCATGTAGTCGAGCACGTCGTCGCCCAGCAGCACGCCACGCGCGTCGGCCGCCCTGCGCAGCACCGCGCGGCGTTCAGCCTCGCTCAGCAGCTGCAAGTGGAACACATGCCCCCAGCCCAGGCGGGTGCGCAGATCTTCCCGCAGCGCCAGATCGGCCGGCGGCAGGGCGCCGGCGGCGACCACGCCGCGCTGCAGCGTCTGCGCATTGACGAACCAATTAAAGGCGGTGTGCTGCTGCACGGCGGTGTAGAGATGCACGTCGTCGAGCACCACGGCACCCCAGCGCTCGTCGAACTCGGGCGGCTCCAGCAGGCCGGCGTGCAGCCAGCCGACCACGGCGCCCTGCTCGCGCAGCGCGCTGCGCACGCCTTCGAGCAGGTGCGTCTTGCCGCTGCCGCTCTCGCCCCACAGGTAGGTGGGCACCGGCGAATGCAGGGTCGGCGCGTGCGCATCACCCACCCACACGCGCAGGTGGCGCAGGGCCGCCTCGTTGGGACCGGCGAAGAAACCGGCCAGCGTGGGGCCGGTCGAAAGGCCGATGTCGAGCGCGAGCTGCTTCATGCCGGGAGCGAAGCGGGCGGCTGCCGTGGCACGGAGGACGCAAACAAGGGGTTCATGGGACCGGGCGCGGAGGGGCCCTTAAAATCGTCTCGAATTCTATCGGCCCGGCCGTTTCGGTTGCCGGCGCCCTCCCGCTCCTCTTCGTCGTTCCGTCCGCCAAGCCTGCTCTGCCCATGAACTCCAACACGCCCACCCCGCTCAGCTACAAGGATGCCGGCGTCGACATCGACGCGGGTGACGCGCTGATCGACCGCATCAAGCCCCTGGCCAAGAAGACGATGCGTGAGGGCGTGCTGGCCGGCATCGGCGGCTTCGGCGCCCTGTTCGAGGTGCCCAAGCGCTACAAGGAACCGGTGCTGGTGAGCGGCACCGACGGCGTGGGCACCAAGCTCAAGCTGGCCTTCGAATGGAAGATGCACGACACGGTCGGCATCGACCTGGTCGCGATGAGCGTGAACGACGTGCTGGTACAGGGCGCCGAGCCGCTCTTCTTCCTCGACTACTTCGCCTGCGGCAAGCTCGACGTCGACACCGCCGCGGCCGTGATCGGCGGCATCGCCCGCGGCTGCGAGCTGTCGGGCTGCGCGCTGATCGGCGGCGAGACCGCGGAAATGCCCGGCATGTACCCTGCCGGCGAATACGACCTGGCGGGCTTCGCGGTCGGTGCGGTCGAAAAGTCGAAGATCCTCACCGGCCAGAACGTGAAGCCCGGCGACGTGGTGCTGGGCCTGGCGTCCGCCGGCGTGCATTCCAACGGCTTCAGCCTGGTGCGCAAGGTGATCGAGCGCGCGGGTGCCGACCTGCCGGCCACACTCGACGGCAAGCCCTTCCGTGAAGCCGTGATGGAACCCACCCACCTATACGTCAAGCCGGTGCTCGAAGCGCTGGGCAAGCACCCGATCAAGGCGCTCGCCCACATCACCGGCGGCGGGCTGCTGGAGAACATCCCGCGCGTGCTGCCCGAAGGCACGGCCGCCCACCTGAAGAAGGGCAGCTGGCCGCAGACCGAGCTCTTCGCCTGGCTGCAGAAGGTGGCCGGCGTCGACGACATCGAGATGAACCGCACCTTCAACAACGGCATCGGCATGGTGGTGGTCATCGACGCCGCCGAAGCCGCGGCCTGCGCCGCCACGCTGCGCGCTGCGGGCGAGACGGTGTACGACATCGGCGTCATCGCCGAGCGCGGCACCGGCGCCGCCGTGGTCGTCGCCTGAGCACGCCTGCCAGCGTGAGCGCACCCGTCGCCGCCCCCTCGCGCCCCGTGGTGATCGCCAGCTATCTGTTGATAGCGGGCGCGCTGCTGCTGGTGATGTGGCAGGGCCTGTTGCCGGGCCTGCTGTGCGTGTGCATCGGCTTCCTCGCCACGCGCCGGCTCGCACGCCCACTCGACGCCGTGGTCCGGCGCCGCCGCGCCGCGCTGCAGCCGCCCTTCACCACGCCCTTGGCACGGGCCATCGCGGCCACACTGGTGATGCTGGCGCCGCTGGTGGTGATGGCACTGGCCTTCTCACAGGCGCGCGAATTCGTCCTCAACGCACCCGAGCAGTACAGGGAGCTGCTCGACTACATCGCCCGCACGGTGCTCGAACTGCGCCTGAAGCTGCCACCGGACATGGCGGTCTACCTGCCTGAAGGCGTGGCCGACGTGCAGCGCCTGGTGGCCGGCTATCTGCGCGCGCAGGCCGGCATGCTGGCGCTCACGGGGCGTGCCTGGCTGGGCGGGCTGCTGTTCGCCTACGTCGGCCTGCTGGTCGGCGCGCTGGCGGGCGCGGGCATGGCATCGGTCGGCGGCGGGCCGCTGACGGTGCAGTTGCGGCAGCGGGTCACGCTGTTCGGCCAGGCCTTCGGGCAGATCGTGGCAGCACAGTTCTGGATCGCCGCGTTCAACGCGCTGCTGACCGCCATCTTTCTGCTGTTCATCTTGCCGCTGTGGGACCTGGGTCTGCCCTACACGCCGGCGCTGATCACGCTGACCTTCGTGGCGGGCCTCGTGCCGATCGTCGGCAACCTGCTGTGCAACGCGGTCATCACGATGGTCGGGCTGTCGGTGTCGCCCGTCGCCGCCATCGCCTGCCTGATGTTCCTGATCCTGATCCACAAGGCGGAATACGTGATCAACGCCAAGGTCGTGGGCAGCCGCACCCACATGGCCGTGTGGGAACTGCTGGCCGTGATGTTCATGGCCGAGGCGGTGTTCGGACCGGCCGGGCTGGTGGCCGCGCCGCTGTTCTACGCCTACCTGAAAAAAGAGCTCCAGGCCGCGCAACTGGTCTGATCGATTTCCGGATGGACATCGCCCGGTCACTTTGCTATCGTATTGTGGACGGCGTACACAAACCACCCAGGAGACTCCATGCGCTCTTTCAATCCGTATCTGGTGTTCGACGGCACGGCGGCGCAAGCCATGCCCTTCTACCAACGCGTCCTGGGCGGCAAGCTCGACGTCATGACCTTCGCGCAGATGCCCGGCGCCGAGCAGCAGAAGATTCCCGCCACCGACGCTGACCGTGTGATGCACGCGATGCTCAGCTTCGACGGCGGCCAGCTGATGGCGTCCGACACCATGGAAGGCCAGCCCTACGAAGGCATGAAGGGCTTCGCGCTCACGGTCAACAAGGACACGGCGGCCGAGGCCGAACAGGTGTTCGCCGCCCTGGCCGAAGGCGGCCAGGTGACGATGCCAATCGGGCCCACCTTCTGGGCAGAACGCTTCGGCATGTGCACCGACCGTTTCGGCACGCCGTGGATGGTCAACGGCGGCATGCAGCAGGATGTCTGAGGCGTCGGTGCCGACTGCGGCGCCGGCGCATGTCACGGCGCCCACCGACGAACGCCGACGCTGGCTCGCGCTGATGGTGCTGTGCCTGGGCGTGCTGATGATCGTGCTCGACACGACCATCGTGAACGTCGCCCTGCCCTCGATCCGCCAGGACCTCGCCTTCAGCGAGACCGCGCTGGTCTGGGTGGTCAATGCCTACATGCTGACCTTCGGCGGCTTCCTGCTGCTGGGCGGGCGGCTCGGTGACCTGTTCGGCCACCGGCGCATGTTCCTCGCCGGCATCGTGGCCTTCACCGTCGCGTCGCTGGCCTGCGGGCTCGCGAACTCGCAGGCGCTGCTGATCACGGCGCGGGCGGTGCAGGGCCTGGGCGGCGCGGTGGTGTCGGCCGTCTCGCTCTCGCTGATCATGAATCTCTTCACCGAGCCGGCCGACCGGGCCAAGGCGATGGGCGTCTACGGCTTCGTCTGCGCGGGCGGCGGCAGCATCGGCGTGCTGCTGGGCGGCTTGCTGACCGGTGCGCTCAGCTGGCACTGGATCTTCCTGGTCAACCTGCCGATCGGCGTAGCCGTGTACGCCCTGTGCGCGGCGCTGCTGCCGCCGCACCATGGCGACCGCAGCGGCAAGCGGCTCGACGTGGCCGGTGCCGTCAGCGTGACGGCCGCACTCATGCTCGCGGTGTACGGCGTGGTCAACGGCAACGAGGCCGGCTGGGGATCGACGCAGACGATCGTGCTGCTGGGCGCGGCGGTGCTGCTCTTCGCCGTCTTCCTGGTGGTCGAATCACGCGTGCGCGATCCGCTGGTGCCGCTGGCGCTGTTCCGACTGCGCAATGTGGCGACCGCCAACGTCGCCGGCGTGTTCTGGGCCGCGGCGATGTTCGCGTGGTTCTTCATCTCGGCGCTCTACCTTCAGCTGGTGCTTGGCTACAGCCCGATGCAGGTCGGCTTGGCCTTCTTGCCCGCCAACCTGATCATGGCGGCCTTCTCGGTCGGCCTGTCGGCCAAGCTGGTGATGCGCGTCGGCATCCGCTGGCCGCTGGCCGTCGGGTTGCTGATCGCGGCGGTGGGGCTGGCGTGCTTCGCCCGCGCGCCGGTCGGCGGCGACTTCGTCGTGCATGTGCTGCCCGGCATGCTGCTGCTCGGCCTGGGCGCGGGCATTGCCTTCAACCCGATGCTGCTCGCCGCCATGAGCGACGTGCGACCGGAAGACGCTGGCCTGGCCTCCGGCGTGGTCAACACCGCCTTCATGATGGGCGGCTCGCTCGGCCTGGCGATGCTAGCCAGCCTGGCCGCGGCGCGCACCGGCACCCAACTGGCGGCCGGCGCGCCGCAGACAGTGGCGCTCAACGCGGGCTACCAGCTGGCCTTCGTTGTCGGTGCCGTGTTCGCCGCCGCAGCGGCCCTGCTGGGCGCGGTCTTCCTGCGGCCTGGTGCCGCGGCGTCCGGCCACCCATGAGTCCACCGATCCACCTGCTGCTGAAGCTTCGTTCGTCCTTGCTGTTCCACGCCCACCGGAGATCGCCCATGCCCCGCTACGTCGACGGATTCGTCCTGCCCGTGCCCAAGGACAACATCGCCGCCTACCGCAAGATCGCGCGCAAGGCCGGCAAGATCTGGCGCGAGCACGGCGCGCTGGAATACATCGAGTGCGTCGCCGACGACGTGAAGCCCGGCAAGCGCACGTCCTTCCCGCAGAGCGTGAAGCTCAAGGCCGACGAGGTCGTCGTGTTCTCGTGGATCGTCTACCCCTCGCGCCAGCAGCGCGACGCGATCAACGCCAAGGTCATGGCCGACCCGCGGCTGCAGTCGATGATGGACCCGAAGAAGATGCCCTTCGACATGCAGCGCATGTTTTGGGGCGGGTTCAAGACGCTGGTCGAGCTTTGACGCCGTCGTGCCAAGCAATGTCCTGAATTGATCGAGACTGGTCCGGCATGGCACGGACGATGGGCTGACAGCGCCGCAAAATCTGGCGCATCATCCCCACTCGCCATCGCGCGCCATGCCATGAAGACCTGTCTCATAGTGATCGACGTCCAGGAATCGTTCCGCCACCGCCCCTATTCCACCGAACGCGACATGGGCGCCTACCTGGCGGCCCAGAACGCGTTGATCGACGGCTGCCGCGAAGCCGGCGTGCCGATCGTGCGGGTGTTCCATGTCGACGGGCCGAAGACGGCCGACAACCCGTTCGCGGTCGAATCGGGCCATGTGCGCCCGCTCGAAGGGCTGGCGCCGTTCGACGCGGCCGCGACCTTCACCAAGCATCGCCACAGCGCGCTGGTCGGCACCGGGCTCGACGTCTGGCTGACACGGCACGGCATCGGCCGGCTCATCGTGAGCGGCATCCGCACCGAGCAATGCTGCGAGACGACCACGCGCCATGCGTCCGACCTCGGCTGGCAGGTCGACTACGTGACCGACGCCACGCTGACCTTCGACATGACCCAGCCTGACGGCCGGCCGCTCTCGGCCGCCGAGATCAAGGACCGCACCGCCACCGTGCTGCAGGGCCGCTTCGCCACCCTGTGCAGCGTGACGCAAGCCCTGGAACGCGCTGGCGCATCGCTGGCGGCTTGAAGGCGCACACGCATGCTCGAACTCCGCCCTGCCTGCGAACACTGCGCCACCGACCTGCCGCCCGCATCGGCCGACGCACGCATCTGCAGCTTCGAATGCACCTTCTGCGCGAACTGCGCCGACACGCTGTTGCAGCAGGTCTGCCCCAATTGCGGCGGCAACCTGGTGCCTCGGCCGATCCGACCGGCGAAGGACTGGAACGGCCGCGGCAATTCCTTGCAGCAACACCCGGCGCAGGACACAGCGAAGCACCGTCCCGCCGATCTGGCCGCGCATGCCGAGATGCTGCGACGCCTGGCCGGCAGGCCGCCCGCTGCGCGTTGAGCGCGACCCAGGACCATCGGTGATCCCCGGCCCACCGATCCGCGTCGCCTTCGCCCTGCTGCCGAACAGCCTGGTGCTCGACTGGGCCGGCCCGGCGGAGGCGCTGCGCATCTCCAACCAGCTGCTGCGCGCCAGCGAGCAGCCCGAGCGCTTCGTCATCGACTTCGTGTCGCCCACGCCGAGCAGCGTCGGCTCGGTTGGCGTGACGCTGAGCGGGCTGTCGCCCCTGCCGGAAACATGGGGCGGGCCAGCGTGGATCGTCTTGGTCGGGCTGCCCGGCCGCACCATCGCGGTCGACACCGACGAGGCGCGCGCGCTGCTGCACTGGCTCGGCGGGCAGCGGCTGGAGGCCGGCCGGCTGGAACTGGTCACCATCTGCGCCGGCACCTTGCTCGCGGCGCATGCGGGCCTGCTGGCCGGGCACCGCGTGACCACGCACCACCACCACCTCGACGAACTGCGCACGGCGGCGCCCGATTGCGAGGTGGTCGCCAATCGCGTCTTCGTGCTCGACCCGCCGATCAGCAGCAGCGCCGGCGTGACGACCGGGATCGACCTGATGCTGCACCGCATCGGCGAAGTCTGCGGCGAGGCGCTGGCCGCGCAGGTGGCGCAGACCATGGTGGTGGCGCTGCGGCGCGGCCCGAACGACCCGGAGCTGTCGCCCTTCCTCGCGCATCGGCATCACCTGCACGCCGCGCTGCACCGCGTGCAGGACGCGGTGAGCGCCCAACCGCAGTCCGACTGGAGCGTGCCGCGCATGGCGGAGGTGGCCCATACCTCGCCGCGGCATCTCACGCGCTTGTTCATGGAGCACGCGGGCGTGGCACCGCTGGCCTACCTGCGCCGACTCCGCCTGGCATCGGCGCAACTGGCGCTGCAGTCGGGCGCGAACGTCACGCGGGCCGCGGCGCAATCCGGTTTCGGCTCAGACACGCAGTTGCGACGCGCCTGGCGGCAATTCGGGCTGCCCGGGTCGCCCTCGTCAGCCACCCAGAACCACTGATACGGCGCTCAGGGCGCGCCGGTGCCGCCCTGCGCGGCCAGCGGCGCGGCGGCCGCGTCCGGCGTGCCGGACCGCAACCAGTCGGCGGTGTGCGTGCCCAGCGCGTCGAGCTGCAGCGCGATCAGGCCAAGCTGGGTGCGCACCAGCGCGGCGGCCTCCTGCGTGTCCGCATCGGCCTGGCCTGCACGCGCCAGCGCCTCACGCACCGTGCTGCCGACGCTCATGTCAGCGGCATCCGGCGTTCCACGCACGAAGGCCTGTGCCAGCGCCTCGAGCGCCGCCGCCGCGCCCTCGATGCTGTCGAACAGCGCCGACGCCGAGCGCGCGTCGGCGAGCGAGGTGCGGTGCGCGCCCAGCGCCGAAACGTAGCTGAGCAACGTGTGCGAGCGGATCAGAAAGCGCAGCGCTACACCCGCATGCGGCCGGACCACGCCCGGCTCGCGGAACATGTCGCTGACGGCGGTCGACAGCGCCGCATCGGCGTTGTGGGCGTTGCGCCGCGCCAGCCGGTAGGCCAGGTCGTCGCGCGCGCCCGAGCGGTACTGGGCCGCGATCTGCCGCAGGTAGGCCGCGTGCGTCTGCAGGGCCGCGGCGGCGAGCTCGTTGATGCGGCGCGCCGCCCAGTGCGGCAGCACCAGCACCATCGCCAGGCCCGCGAGCGCGCTGCCGATGGCGGTGTCGATCAGGCGCGGCCACAGCAGCAGGCCACCGTCGCCGACCTGGTTGAAGAACATCAGCACCAGCAGCGTGATCGCCGCAGTCGCCAGCAGGTAGCGACGCGCCCGCGCCCCGAAAAAGAACACACCGGCCGCCACCGCCACCAGCGACTGCAGCCAGGGCTGCGGAAAGAGCGTCAGCACCGCCCAGCCGAGCACCACGCCCAGCGCCGTGCCGGCGACGCGCTCGGCCATGCGCGCCATGGTGTCGCCATAGGTCGGCTGGATGACGAAGAGCGTCGTCAGCAGGATCCATTAGCCCTGCACCGGGTGGATCAGCAGCATCACGCCGTAGCCGGCGACCAGCGCCACGGCCAGCCGCACCGCGTGGCGGAACAGCGGCGAGCGCGGCGCGAGCTGGCGCCGCACCCGCTCGAACGCGTCGCGCCCGCTGCGCGGCGAGCGGTCATACAGATCCATGTCGGTTCGCCCGACCTGCGCGGCGGGCTGGCTGGCTCCGGCGATCTGGCCGTCGAGCTGCGCGAGGTTGCGGGCCAGCGCCTCGACCGAGGCCAGCAGCGCCAGACGCTGCGGCGCGTCGGCGCGCGTGCGCTCGTGCGCGATCGCGCTGCGCAGGTCGGACAGTGCCTGCACCGTCGCGCCGCCGGCGACGAAGGGCTCACGCCGCGCGATCGACAGCGTCAGGCGGCGGCAGGCGTCGGCCTGCAGCGCCAGCACGCGCTGGCAGCGGTAGAGCACGTCGCTGTGGAAGAAGGCGTCGGCCAGCGCGTTTTAGTCGTCGTGCGACGAGCTGGCGCGCTCGTGCACGTCCTGCGCGATCAGGTAGAGGCCGCGGTAGCGCGTGATGCGGCCGGTCGGGGTGCGCGGTCCCACGCGGCGAAAGATGCTTTCCTTCGCGGCGTTGAGCGCGCCCACCACGCTGGTGTTGAGCTGCGCCAGCGACAGCCGCTTGCGCTCGATGTCGACGCCGCGCACCGGCTCGAACAGCGAGGCCTTGAAGCCGACGTAGTCGGCCAGCGCATGGAAGAGCTTGACCAGCAGCGCCTGCACCGGCTCGGCCGGAAACAACGCGGCCCAGCCGACGGACCAGGCGCCGTACCACGCGGCGCCCGACAGCAGCAGCGCCACCTCGTGCCAGCGCGGCTGGCCGCCGGCCGCGTGGTCGAGGCTGAGCGTGGCGTACATCGCGAGGATCAGCGTGGCATGGCCGATGGCCTTGAAGCGCGCCTCGATCGCGCCGAGCATGGTCAGCGCGAAGGCCGCGGCCGCCAGGCCGACGATGAAGAGCACCGGCTGGCCGAACAGCGCCTCGACCGCGAACGCCATCAGCGCGAAGCACAGCAAGGTGACGGCCTGCGCGCGCCAGCGGCCCTGCCAGCTGTCATCGGTTTCGGCCAGCGCGCTGGCGATGATGCCGAGCGCCGCGGGGATCAGCGCATGCATCTGGCCCGTGCCGAAGCACAGCGCCATGGCGCTGCCCAACGCCAGCAGCACGCGCAGCGGCTGGCCGCCAGCGGCGAACAGCCAGCGGCGTGGCGACAGGGCGAGAACGGCGTCGGTCATGGCCGGATGCTGCAGGATGCGTGCCACTGCATGCGGCGCATCACGTCGGGTTCACGTCGGCAGATAACCGCAGAAGCGCAGCACGTGGCCGTCGGGCTCGCGCAGCGCGAACTCGCGCAGGCCCCAGGGCTGGGAGGTCGGCGGCTCGAGGACGTCGACCCCGCGCCTCACGTAGGCCGCGTACAGGCCATCGATGTCGTGGCCCACATGGATCACGATCTCACCGCGCCACGGCCGGGTTTCGCGCACGTTGACCTGCCAGAGCCGCAGGTAGACCGCCTCGCCCTGCCCGGCCGCCGGCAGGTGCTTGACCCGCGCATAGCTCGGCGGCTCGCCGGCGATGAAGTCCAGCGTGAAGCCCAGCACGTCGCAGAAGTAGCGGGCGGCGCGGGTCGCGTCCGCCACCGGCAGCACCGGCTGCACGCCATGGAACTGGTGCCGCGTGCCGAGCTCGTCGGCCATCAGTTCAGCGCCCGGCGCAAGGTGGCCACGCGCTCGGCGATGGCATCGAGGTCGAGCGCCTCTTCGGCGTGGCGCAGGTAGGTCTCCAGGTCGCGCACGGCCGATGCGGTGTTGCCTTGCGCCGCGTGCGCCAGTCCGCGGTCGCGGTGCTCGCCCCAGGCCTCGGGCAGCAGCGCCACCAGACGGTCCTGCACGGCGATGGCGCGTTGCCAGTCTTCCTGCGCGCGGTGCACTTCCTTCAGGTTGCGCAGCATGCGGCCGATGATCTCGCGCGGCGGGGCCGGCTGCAGGTACAGGCCGAGCGGCACGTCGAACTCGCCGACCAGGCCGTTGCTGTGCTTGTAGGGTTCGAGCCGCTCGCTCAGGTCTTCGCGCGACAGCGACTTGCCGGTGAAGGGGTCGATCACCACCTGGCCCTTGGGCAGCGTGACCTTCATCATGAAGTGCCCCGGGAACGCGACGCCGCGCGCCTGCAGGCCCAGCCCCTGGGCCAGCTCCATCCACAGCACCGCCAGCGAGATCGGGATGCCGCGGCGGGTGCGCAGCACCGCGTTCAGGTAGCTGTTGTCGGGGTCGTAGTAGTCGTTGACGTTGCCGCCGAAGCTCAGGTCGTGGAAGAAGAACTGGTTGAGCGCGCGCAGGCGGGCCAGCGGCGCCGCGTCCGACGGCAGGCGACGCTTCAGGCGGGCCAGCAACTGGTCGACATCGCCCAGCACCTGCTGGACATCGAGGTCGGGGTATTCGTCCTGCGCGAGCGACGCGGCCGCCTCGAGCAGCGGAAACTGGTCGTCGCTCTTGACGAGCGAGTCGAAATACTCGAGGGCGGTCGGTGCCGAGAAGCTGAACGTCATGTGACTCTTTGTAGAGGACCGCGCCGGGGGCGTCAAGGCGACGATGCCGCGCGCCCTATCGCTTGATGAAACTGCGCAGACGCACGCCCAGCAGGGCGAGGGCTGCGAAATAGAGCGCGCCGGCTCCGGCGATGAGCAGGGCCAGCAGGCCGATGCGCTGAAGCCGCACCGCGCGCAATGCCACCCAGTCGAAATGCCGGGCGCCCCAGTACAGCAGCAAACCCAGCAGCGCGGCCGACACCAGCACCTGCAGGACAAACCTGCCCCAGCCTGGCTCCGGGCGGTAACTTCCGCGGCGCACCAGGCCGGCGAGCAGCCACAACGCGTTGACGACCGCACCGATCGCGATGGTCAGCGTCAGCGCGGCATGCTGCAGCAGCGGTACCAGCACGAGATTGAGCAGCTGCGTGAAGATCAGCACGCCGACCGCGATGCGCATCGGGGAGCGCATGTCGTGCCGCGCGTAGTAGCCCGGGGCCAGCACCTTGATGGCGACGATGCCCACCAGGCCCGCGCCATAGCCCATCAGCGCGACGGTGGTGCGCTGCACGTCGAGCGCACTGAAGGCGCCGTTGTGGAACAGCACCGCGACCAGCGGTTGCGAGAACACCAGCAAGGCCACGGCGCAGGGCACCGACAGCAGCACGACCAGGCGCAGGCCCCAGTCGAGCAGCGAGGAATAGCGGGCGTCGTCCTTGGCCGCGCGGGCGCTGGCCAGCTGTGGCATCAGCACCACGCCCAGCGCCACACCGAGCATCGCGGTGGGGAATTCCATCAGCCGGTCGGCATAGCTGACCCAGGTCACGCTGCCGGGCGCCAGGTGCGAGGCGATCTGCGTGTTGATGAGCAGCGAAATCTGCGCGACGCTGACGCCGATCAGCGCCGGCAGCATCAGCTTGAGGATCTTGCGCGTCGTCGGGTCGTTCCACGATGTGCAGAGGGCGCGCCAGCGCACGCCGATGCGCGGCAGCATGCCGATGCGGCGCAGCGCCGGCAGCTGGATGCCCAGTTGCAGCGCCCCGCCCACCATCACGCCGACGCACTGGGCATAGATCGGCTCGATGCCCCAGCGCCGGAACAGCGGGGCGCCGAGCAGGATCGATGAAATCAGCGCCACGTTGAGCAGGACCGGCGAGGCGGCCGGCACCGCGAATTGGCGCCAGGTGTTGAGCACCCCGCCGGCCAGCGCCACCAGCGACATGAAGAAGATGTACGGGAACATCCAGCGCGTCATGAGCACGGCGGCGTCGTAGCCGTGTGGCGTCTGCTGCAGGCCGCTGGCCATCGCCCACAGCATCAGCGGCGCGCCCACGACACCGGCGATGCACAGCAGCACCAGCGCCCAGGTCAGCAGCGTGGCGACATGGTCGACCAGCGCCCGCGCACCTTCGTCGCCCTGTTCGGTCCGCGTGGCCGCCAGCACCGGCACGAAGGCCTGGCTGAACGCTCCCTCGCCCAGCACACGCCGGAACAGGTTGGGAATGCGAAAGGCCACGTTGAAGGCGTCGGTCAGCGCGCTGACCCCGAACACCGACGCCATCAACAGGTCGCGGATCAGCCCGGTGACCCGGGAAGCGAGCGTCAGGAGCGAAACGGTGGAGGCGGATTTGAGCAGGGACACGGCGGCGAAGTGTAGGCCCCGCGCCGGTGGCGCCCCTCGGCCCTCTTCGCCAGGGATGCCGCGGAACCGGCTTCGCCGGGCCGCTGGCATCGCCCCCGGTAGGGGGAGGGAGGCCACACGACGTGGGCAAGCCTGGGGGCGAGCCAGGTCCGGGCTATAATGTTCGGCTTTGCTGCATCATCCCCAGACACCAGGAACCTAAAACATGGCATCCGCAAAACCCAAGAAAAAGAACCCGCGCCTCGCGTCGGGCCGCAAGCGCGTCCGCCAGGACGTCAAGATCAACGCGGCGAACACCTCGCTGCGCTCGAAGTACCGGACCGCGGTCAAGAACGTCGAGAAGGCCGTGCTGGCCGGCGACAAGACCAAGGCCACCGAACTCTTCGCCAAGGCCCAGAGCATCGTCGACACCGTCGCCGACAAGGGCATCTTCCACAAGAACAAGGCTGCGCGCGACAAGAGTCGCCTCTCGGCCAAGGTCAAGGCACTCGCCCTGGCCGCACCGGCGCCCGCCGCCGCCTGACCTTCCGTCAGGCCAAGCCCGGACCGGTTCGCCGGTCCGCCGTTTGACAGGGGTGCGCTGCAGCAAAGTGAAAAACCGCCTTCGGGCGGTTTTTTCATGGGCGCTCGACATGTGCGTCCCCTGGGCGCGGCGCTTGATCGGCGGGCGCCGCACCGCCGGCCCGCGCCATTCCTGCCAGAACGATCTGCACGGTGGCATCGTGCAGATCCGCACGCTTTTCGTGGAACACCCCCTGTTGGAAGTGCCGCCGGCTGCCGATAGCAATCCCGTCGGGCCTGCATCCAATCACCGCCTCCACCAACACCACCCCCGGGGACACCATGAGCACCACCGTTCTGAACGAAGTCGACGAGCGCACCAATCTCACCAGCAGCAACAGGCTGGAACTGCTGTTGTTCCGCCTGGGCGAGTCGCCGCAATCGGATCGGCGCGAGCTGTTCGGCATCAACGTGTTCAAGGTGCGCGAGATCATCGTGACGCCCTCGATCACCGCGGTCGCCGGCTCGTCACCGCACGTGCTGGGCGTGACCAACATCCGTGGTCAGCTGATGCCCGTGATCGACCTGGCGAGTGCCGTGGGATGCGTGCCGAAGAACGGACGCAACATCCTGCTCGTGACCGAGTACGCCCGGACGACCCAGGCCTTCGCCGTCGAAGAGGTGGACGAGATCGTGCGGCTCGAATGGAGCCAGGTGCTGTCCGCCGAGGGAAGCACATCGTCCAGCGGCCTGATCACCAGCATCGCCCGGCTCGATGGCGACACCCACGACACACGGCTGGCGCAGGTGCTGGACGTCGAACAGATTCTGCGCACCGTCTTGCCGCCTGCCGCCGAAGACACGAAGGACGAAGCGGTCGACGTGCGCGTTCAGCTGCGCCCCGGTTCCATCATCCTGGCGGCGGACGATTCGATGCTAGCCCGCTCGCTGATCCAGCACGGGCTGACGGCGATGGGCGCGGCGCACGAAATGACCAAGTCCGGGAAGGAAGCCTGGGATCGGCTCGAGGCGATCGCCGATGCCGCGAAGGCCGAGGGCAAGACCGCGGCCGACAAGATCGCCCTGGTGCTGACCGACCTGGAAATGCCCGAGATGGATGGCTTCACCTTGACGCGCAAGATCAAGGCCGACCCGCGCTTCGCCTCGATCCCCGTGGTGATCCACTCGTCGCTCACCGGCACGACGAACGAGGTGCATGCCAAGGGCGTCGGCGCAGATGCTTTCGTGGGCAAGTTCGTCGCACAGGAACTGGCTGAAACCATCGAGCGCATGCTGCTGGCGCGACGCTAGAAACGCCGCACACGCGCGCCTCGTCGGGCCGCGCCTCTGTGGGATGTGGGATCGCAAGGATGCCGATCCGGTACTGGTGAATCGCCCCGGACTCGCTAGACACCTCTGAGCCTCAAACCTGAGGCCCAAGAGGAGGTGCCATGTGATCCTCGGGGCCACCGCCGTACTTCTGAGTGACCCAAAGCACCCATGCGAATCTATGCTCGACGACGCGCATAGGCCGCAGAGACGCACACGCCCTCCTGCTCGCTCTACGCGGCTCCCACGAACTTGCAGATCTCATTCGAATACTCTTGCAGAAACGCCTGCTTGTCGGGGTGTGGCTCAGCGGTCTGCGGCGGTGGAACGTCCATGAACGAGAAATGGCCAGCGCCTTCGGTGACACGGACATTCACAACATTCCAGTCGTGCATGGCGCGTGCGAGCCATTCGGTTTGGGCTGGCGGGGTGATGCTATCGGCCGATCCCACCCACGCCAGAATCGAAACACGCACTGCATCGAGTGCGTTCGAAGCTTGAAAAAAACCAGTTGGCGGCGCCAAAAGGGCCAGACGTTCAAAGCGACGGTCCGGTGCGATGCTGACGCGACGGCCTGGCCCTAACCACAATTGAGCTCCGGCCATTGCGACGAGGATGGCCGCACCGATCGAATGCCCTACGCCTATCGCTCTTGCGGAGGGCTCAATAAATGCATCCAGTGCCAGGGTGAGGCGTCTCGCCCGAACGGTCAGTTCCTCCTCAGTCGGGGTCGTTGAAGCCAAGCTTGCAAAATGTGGTGCGACAACCGTGCAGCCAGATTCGGCCAAGGCGTCCAACAGCGTAGCGAGTCGTTCCGGTTGACCGCCCGATCCAACTGAAAAGAGGACGACAGGCGAACCTATGGCCGCTTTTCGAACTGAGACCTCGAATGATTCGCGGTCGTCTTGAAGTGTCTGCATCAGCACCAGAAATGCTCCTCCCGGGCAAGTGAATTCGGTCGGGATTTGCAGGATCTATCGGTGCACTCTGAGGCTCACGGCTTGGCCGGCGGTGGTGTGTCGGGCACGGCGCAGGCTTCGGCGATCTGCAGGCCGTTGTCGCGCGCGAAGTTCATGACGAAATCCCAGGCCATGACGTCGTGGTCGCGCAGGTCGGCGTGGACGATCACGCATTTCACGCCGCCGACGCTGGTCGGCACGCACCAGGGCGAATAGCTCAGGTGGCTGCCGGGCGTCGCGCCGCCCGGGCGGAAGGAACTCATCACGCCGGCGAGCCGTTCGGCCCAGTCGCTCGGGCGAAAGGTGCGCCCGTCGGACGTGATGCCCTGGATGAAAACTTCTTTGGCGCGGGGAGAAATCATCGGTGGGAAGAAAGCGCCGCGAAGCGTTGTGCTGCGACGCACAAGATTCTATCCGCGGGCTCGCCCGACGGCATCTCGACCGACATTGCTGCGATGCGGAATCAGCAACAAAGCCGCAAAGCCCCCCGCCTAGAATCGCCTTCCCTTTCCCGGAGAACCGCATGAGTGCCATCGCAGAGCCCACCTCGCCCCACGTCATGAACACCTACGGTCGACTGCCGATCGCGCTGTCGCACGGCCAGGGCTGCCGAGTCTGGGACACGAACGGCCGCGCCTACCTCGACGGGCTGGGCGGCATCGCGGTGAACACGCTGGGCCACAACCACCCCGAACTGGTGCCCGCGCTGCAGGACCAGCTTGCGAAGATCATCCACAGCTGCAACTACTACCACGTGCCCGGCCAGGAAAAGCTGGCCGCCAAGCTGACCGACCTGGCCGGCATGACCAACGTCTTCTTCTGCTGCACCGGCCTCGAAGCCAACGAAGCCGCGCTGAAGCTGGCGCGCAAGTTCGGCCACGACAAAGGCATCGAGCGCCCCGAGATCGTGGTCTACGAGGCGGCCTTCCACGGCCGCTCGATCGCCACGCTGTCGGCTACCGGCAACCCGAAGATCCAGAAGGGCTTCGGCCCGCTGGTCGAGGGCTTCATCCGCGTGCCGCTCAACGACATCGACGCGCTGAAGAAGGCGACCGAAGGCAACCCCAACGTGGTGGCGGTGTTCTTCGAGGCCATCCAGGGCGAAGGCGGCATCCACCCGATGGCGCTGGAGTACATGCGGCAGGTGCGCGCCCTGTGCGACGAGCGCGACTGGCTCATGATGATCGACGAGGTGCAGTGCGGCATGGGCCGCACCGGCAAGTGGTTCGCGCACCAGTGGGCCGGCATCGTGCCCGACGTGATGCCGCTGGCCAAGGGCCTGGGCTCGGGCGTGCCGATCGGCGCCGTGGTGGCCGGCCCGCGCGCCGCCCACATCTTCGGCCCCGGCAACCACGGCACCACCTTCGGCGGCAACCCGCTGGCCATGCGCGCCGGCAACGAGACCATCCGCATCATGGAAGAGCACAAGCTGCTCGAGAACGCGGCCACGGTCGGCGCCCACCTGAAGGCGGCCCTGGAGCGCGAATTCGAGGGCCTGGCCGGCGTGAAGGAAGTGCGCGGCCAGGGCCTGATGCTGGGCATCGAGCTCGACCGGCCCTGCGGCGTGATCCTCAACCGCGCCTGCGAAGCCGGCCTGCTGCTGTCGGTGACGGCGGACAGCGTGATCCGCCTGGTGCCGCCGCTCATCCTGAGCGTGGCCGAGGCCGACGAGATCGTCGCCATCCTCGCGCCGCTGGTGAAGGCCTTCCTCGCGGAGCCGGCGCCATGACGACCACAGCCCCCCTGCGGCACTACCTGCAGTTCTCCGACTTCACGGCGGACGACTACGCCTACCTGTTCGAACGCGCCGCGATCATCAAGAAGAAGTTCAAGGCCTACGAGCGCCACCAGCCGCTGGTCGACCGCACGCTGGCGATGATCTTCGAGAAGGCCAGCACCCGCACGCGCGTGAGCTTCGAGGCCGGCATGTACCAGTTGGGCGGCTCGGTCGTGAACCTGACGACCGGCGACAGCCAGCTGGGCCGCGCCGAGCCGATCGAGGACAGCGCCAAGGTCATCAGCCGGATGGTCGACATCGTGATGATCCGCACCTTCGGCCAGGACAAGATCGATGCCTTCGCCGCCAATTCGCGCGTGCCCGTCATCAACGGCCTGACCAACGAGTTCCACCCCTGCCAGATCCTGGCGGACATCTTCACCTTCATCGAGCATCGGGGCTCAATCCAGGGCAAGACGGTGGCCTGGGTCGGCGACGGCAACAACATGGCCAACACCTGGCTGCAGGCCGCGGAGATCCTCGGCTTCAAGGTGCATGTGAGCACGCCCAGCGGCTACGAGGTCGACCAGTCGATCGCGGGTATCCGCTCGGCCGAGAGCTACCAGGTCTTCAAGGACCCGATGGAAGCCTGCCGCGGTGCCGACCTGGTGACCACCGACGTCTGGACCAGCATGGGCTACGAGGCCGAGAACGAGGCCCGCAAGACCGCCTTCGCCGACTGGTGCGTGGACACCGAGATGATGCGCATCGCGCAACCCGACGCGCTCTTCATGCACTGCCTGCCGGCGCACCGCGGCGAAGAGGTCGAGGCCGATGTCATCGACGGCCCGCAGTCGGTCGTCTGGGACGAGGCCGAGAACCGCCTGCACGTGCAGAAGGCGTTGATGGAATTCTTGCTGCTGGGGCGACTGGCGGTCTGAGCGCGCCGAAACAGCCTCCCCCCGCCGACGGGCGGAGGGCTAACGGATGCGCTTGCTGATGCCGGCGAGCCGCTCCATCACGATCATCAGCACCAGCGTCACCAGCACCATCAGGGTGGAGACGGCGGCGATGCTCACGTCCAGGCGCCCTTCCAGGTCCTGCCACATGCGGATCGGCAGCATGTCGGTGGAGGCGTCGCGCAGGAACAGCGACACGGGCACGTTGTCGAACGAGGACATGAAGCAGATGAACGCGCCCGCTGCCACGCCCGGCGCGATGAGCGGCAACGTCACGCGCCGGAAGGTGTACGCGCGGCTCGCGCCCAGACTGGCCGAACTCTCGAGCAGGGCCGGCGGCAACTGCGACAGCGCCGCGACCGTGGTGCGAATGACGTAGGGCACGCCCACCACCGTGTGGCCGATCACCAGGGTCCAGAGCGACAGCTGGATGCCGATGCGTGAGAAGTAGATCAGCGACGCCAGTCCGAAGGCCAGCGCCGGCAGGATCAGTGGCGACATGAAGAAGGAGTCGAGCACCCGCGCCATCGCCTTCTCCGAGCGCGCGATGGCCATGGCGGCGCCCACCCCCAGCACCACCGCGAGCAGCGTCGATGCGCAGGCCACCTTCAGGCTGTTGAGTGCCGCGTATTGCAGCTGGAAGGCGTCGGGCAGCGAGGCGTACCACCGAAAGGAATAGCCCGGCGGCGGAAACTTGAGCGAGAAGCCATTGGTGAACGACAGCACGATCACGATGACGGTCGGCGCCAGCAGCAGCACCGTTGCGATGGTCGCGATGGCGCCGAGCACCCCGGTCAAGGCGATGGCCGAGCCTTCGTATTTGCGCCCAGCACTCATGCGCTTGCGCGGCTGAGCCGCCCGAGAAGGTTGAAGACGCTGACGCAGGCCATCACCGCGACGAGAAAGACCAGCGAAATCGCCGCGGCGAAGGGCCAGTTCTGCAGCGACGAGGCCTGCTGGTAGATGTACATCGGCATGAAGAGCATCTGGCCGCCGCCGATGAGCGACTGCGAGATGAAGGCGGTGATGCTGGCCGCGAAGGTGAGCAGGCAGCCGGCCACGATCCCGGGCAGCGTGAGTGGCAAGGTGATCTTGACGAAGGTGCGCAGCGCGCTGGCGCCGAGCGCCGACGAGGCGTCTTCGAGGTTCGGGTCGAGCTTCTGCAAGGCGGTGATGAGCGGCAGCACCATCAGCGGAAGCTGCACGTTGGCCAGCGTGACGATCAGGCCGCCGCGGGTGTAGAGCAGTTTGAGCGGCGCATCGATCCAGCCGAACTCCGCCAGCACCGAATTCACGATGCCCTGGCGTCCGAGGATCACGACCCACGCGAAGGTGCGCACCACCACGCTGGTCAGCAGCGGCATGAGGATGGCCAGCATCAGCAGCTTCTGCAGGCTGCCGGGGCTGCGCACGTAGCACCAGGCCAGCGCGTAGCCGAGCAGCAGGCACAGCAGCGTGGTCTGCAGGCCGAGCCACAGCGTGTCGAACAGCACCGGCAGCGTGAAGCCGTCGGTCGCGATCTTCACGTACTGGTCGAAGCCGAAGGACTTGAGTTCCGGCGTGGCGTAGAAGCTGATGACGACCAGCAGCAGCAGCGGCGCCAGGAAGAACAGCACGAAGAACGCCGCCAGCGGCGTGGCGAAGGCCAGGCTGTAGCCGGTGACGGGCGGACCCTTGAGGACGGCGGCGGTCATCGTGCGTGCTCGCGCTCAGCGCCCCATCAAAGCTTGATCTCGCGGTTGAAGCGGTCGATCCAGGCAGCGCGGTTCTCGTTGATCTTCTTCCAGTCCTGGAAGACGAACTTCTTCTTCATCTCGGCCGTGTCCTTGGCCAGCACCTTGGCGATCTCGCCTTCCATCTTGACCTTGCCGTTGGTCGGCACGACCAGGTAGGGCGCCTGCATCAGCTTGCCCTGGACCTCCGGCGACAACGCCACGTCGATGAGCTGGGCGGCAAGCGCCTTGTTGGGCGAGTTCTTGACGATGTGGATGCTGGTCTTGAAGGCGATGGCGCCTTCCTTCGGTGCCACGAATTCGACCGGCACGCCGCGCGCCTTGAGGATCTGGATGGCGTTGAAGTTGCCGGGGCTGATGTCGATCTGGCCCTGCTGGTAGAGCGCGGCCAGCGCGCCCGGGTTGGCGGCCACCGCAGCCAGGTTCGGTTTGAGCCTGTCGATGGCCTTGAAGCCTTCCTCGACATTGCCTTCGCCGCCGCCGTGCATGCGCGCGATCTCGACCAGGAAGCCGGTGCCCAGCGTCGAATTCAGGTTGGTGATGCCGACGCGGCCCTTGTACTCGGGCTTCCACAGGTCGGCCCAGGAGGTCGGCGGCGTCTTGATCTTCTCGGGGTTGTAGGTCAGGCCCACGACCTGGAAGAACATCGACGGGCCCATCGGGTCCTGCGCCTCGGGGATCAGGTCCTTGTAGTTCTTGCTGGACGCGACCGGGAACGGCTCCACCAGGTCCTGCCCGATCGCCGTCAGCGCCGGACCCGGATCGTGCAGCATCACGTCGATGGGCGGGTTGTTCCGCGCCGCCGCGACCTTGGCGATCTGGTCGACCGAGAGCATCGCGTCGAGCAGCACGTCCTGGCCGCTTGCCTTCTTGAAGGCGGGCACCAGCACGTCGCGGTGCGCCTCTTCCCAGCTGCCGGTGAAGGTGGCGAACACCAGCTTGCGCGCCTGCGCCTGGCTGATACCTGGGAAGAGCTGCATCGCGCTCAGCGTGAGCGCACTGCCGAGCAGATGACGACGGGACAGTTCCATGGAAGACCTCGTGAAAAGAGTGGAAGTGAAGACGAAACGAAGCGGGATCTCAGGGCGCGGCAAACACGGTGACGCCCTCGGGCGATGCGGGCCGCAACCGGACGCGCGTGCCGGCGGTGCGCGGCCCCATGCCCGGCATGCGGGGCTCGGACAACTTCAGCCGCAGGCCCGAGGCGGTGCGGATCTCATGGACGATGGTGGCGCCCAGGGGCATGCCCAGTTCGACCGTGCCTTCGAGGCCGTCCGACGCGGTGTCCGCATCCAGCCGCATGTTCTCGGGCCGGATGCAGGCGACCACCCGCGCGCCCGGCGCAACGCCGACCGGCGCCCGCGCGGCGAGCCAGGTGCCGTCGTCCAGCCGGACCCCGGCCTGCCCACCGGACACCTCGCCCAGCACGCCGGGCAGCACGTTCGCGGTGCCGACGAACTGGTTCACGAAATAGGTCGCCGGTGTGTCGTACACCGCCGACGGCGCGGCGAACTGCTCGAGACGGCCCTGGCTCAGCACGGCCACGCGGTCGGCCATGCCGAGCGCCTCTTCCTGGTCGTGGGTGACGATGATGGCGGTGGTGCCCGCTGCGCGCTGGATGCGCTTGATCTCGATCTGCATGTCCAGCCGCAGGCTCTTGTCGAGCGCCGAGAAGGGCTCGTCGAGCAACAGAACGCGCGGCTCGATCGCCAGAGCGCGGGCGAGCGCCACGCGCTGCTGCTGGCCGCCCGACAGCTGCTTGGTGAGGCGGTCGGCCAGGTGGCCGAGCTGCACCATCTCCAGCATCTCGGCGGTCCGCTTGCGGGCGGCCTGGCGGTCGGTGCCACGCGCCGCCAGCCCGTAGCCGACGTTTTCCGCCACCGTCATGTGCGGGAAGAGCGCGTAGTTCTGGAACACGATGCCGACCTGGCGCCGCGCCGGCGGCAGGTCGTCGATGCGGCGCCCGCCGACCACCACCTTGCCCGAGGTCTGCTGGATAAAGCCCGCGATGATGCGCAACAGCGTCGTCTTGCCGCAGCCGCTCGGGCCCAGCAGCGCGACGAGTTCGCCGGCCTGGACTTCCAGGGTCACATGGTCGACCGCCAGCGAGCCCGCATAGCGATGCACGATGTCGTCGAGCGTCAGGCTTTGTCCGGTGGTCGAATCCATGGCGGACGCACATGCAATCGGCATGCCATGTTTTGTATCCAATGTGCGCGGGACGCTCTTTTGCATCGTCAACGTCGCGGCGAGACCGTGTTCTCCATTGCCGCTGGAAACGGACGCAATCATGCGCAAAGCATGACCGGCATTATTTGGTGCAATCCGGCACTGAATTGGATACAACCTCTCGAACAAATGCACCGAAAAAGGCGGGCGAAGGCGCTACGCGGGCGATGAGGGCCGCGCCACCAGCAAGCGCAGACCCATCGCCATGGCGGCCGTGAGCAGGACCGCGAAGGCCGTCGTGGTCCCCGCCGCGGCACCGAGCGCGGCGAAGCCGATCGGCGCCAGCGCCAGGCCGGCGTAGCCGAAGAGCAGCACCGCACCGCTCACGGCGCCGGCGCGATCGGGGCCGGCCAGCCGGGCGATCTCGGCGACCATCACGCCGTTCCAGCCGCTGGCGCTGAGCCCCAGCACGGCCAGCAGCGGGGCCAGCGCCGCGGGCGGCGGCACCCCCGGCCACAGGAACAGCGCCAGGCCGGCGGCACCCATCATCAGCCCCAGCACGCCGACGAGGCACATGGTCGACACGCCCGGCCGCTGCGCCACGCGGCCCCAGAGCAAGCGGCCGACCAGCCCCGCCGCCTGCATCAGCGCCACCCAGCCGGCCGCCACAGGCACCGGCAGCGACCAATGGCGCACCGCATGGCTCATGGTGAAGAAGTTGAGGCACACCTGCGTGGCCATGAGCACGACCGTGGTGGCCGTCAGCACCCGCAGCGCCGGCGATGCGGCGAGTGCGCGCAACCCGCTCGCATCGAGGGCCGCGCCGGGCGACGGCATGGGGCGGACGGCAGGCGGCGCGCCGTCCACCCGCTGCAGCGCGAAGCAGCACAGCGCCACGGCGAGTGCGAAGACGGCGACCGCCCCGAAGGCCAGCGCCGCATGCACCAGCATCAGTGAAGGCAGCAGCAGCGACCCGGCCACGGCGCCGATCTGGTTGCCGGTCTGGCGGATCGAGAAGACCCACGGCCGCCGGGCGGGCGGTGTCACGCGCGACAGCACGGCGGCGCTGGCGGGTGTCTCCGGCCCGAAGGCCAGACCGAGCAGCACCGCGGCCGGCCACAGCGACCAGCGCGCGGGGCCCAGGCCGAACGCATCCGCCACCACGCACAGCATCGCGAGCAGCACGCACACCATGCAGAGCCCCGCCAGCGGCAGGTCGCCGACGCGGCCGATCAGCCAGCCGCTCGCCAGCGACGACAGCGCGCCGACACCGAACAGCGTGGTGCCCAGCCACCCGAGCGTGCCGAGGTCGACGCCCAACTGGGGCGCCAGCACCGAGAGCGAGAAGGCCCCCATGGCCACGACCGCCTGCACCGCCGTCATGGCGGGCAGCGTGCGGCCGAGGGGCGTGGTCAGGGGGCCGCCCCGGAGCCGAGCAGGCGCGCGATGGCGTCGGGCAGGCCCGCGTTGGGCTTGACCGGCGGCGGTGCGAAGCTGCCGCTGCGCGCCTTGCCCGGCGCCAGCGCCACCATCGTCTCCGCATGGCGCACCGCGCTCGACACGCCGTCGACCACCGGCACCTGCAGTTCGCCGCGCACCGCACGCGCCAGGCCCGCCAGCGGCGCGCCCGCGAGGATGATCACTTCGGCACCGTCTTCGGACACCGCACGCTCGCACAGCGCGCGCAGTGCTTCTGCATGGTCGGTCTGCACGCTGCCGATGCCGGCCAGCGGCTGGTCGAGCGCACGGATGCTGGCGAGCCGGCCGATGAGCCCGTTCGCTTCGACCACCTCGCGGTACCAGGCGCTGATGCGCTGCGAGATCGCGACGATCGAGAAGCGATGGCCCAGCAGACAGGCACTGGCCAGCGCCGATTCGCTGAGCCCCAGCACCGGCACCGGCAGCGCCTCGCGCAGTCCGCTCAAACCCGGATCGCCGAAGGCCGCAACGATTACCGCGTCGTGCCCTTCGACATGCTCGGCCGCGACCTGCGCCGTGGCGTAGGCGCCGATCAGTGCCTCAAAGCGCGTCTCGATGTAGGCCACGCCGAAGGGCGCGGTCTTCATCGTGATTTCCGTGCCCGGCGCGGCCGTGCGGCGCGCCTCGGCCTCGATCAGCGCCGTGACGCTCTCCGAGATGTTGGGGTTGATGATGAGCAGGCGCATGGCATCGATCGCTCAGGCAGCGCGGCGTGCCGGCATCAGCGACGGCGCGCCGCAGGCCAGCAGCTGGCCACGGCCGGGCTGCGGATGGAAGTCGCTGCCGTCCCACACCACCTCGCCGCGGCTGAGCGTCAGGCCCGGCCAGGCCTTCAGGCGCATGCCTTCGTAGGGCGTGTAGTCGACCTCGTGGTGCAGTTGCTCGTTCTTCAGGATGAAGTCGCGCTCGTCCCAGATCACCAGATCGGCGTCGGCGCCGATCGAAATGCTGCCCTTGCGCGGGTGCAGGCCATAGGCCTTGGCCGGGCCGGTGGCGGTCAGCTCGACGAAGCGGTGCGGCGTCATGCGGCCGGCCAGCACGCCTTCGGACCACAGCAGCGCCATGCGCGTCTCGATGCCGGGGATGCCGTTGGGGATGTGGCGGAAGCCGACCTCTTCGCCGTTGGGCTTCTTGCCTTCGGGCGCGTCGTACTTGAAGGGCGCGTGGTCGGACGAGAACACGGTGAAGAGCCCGTCGTTCAGGCCGTCCCAGATCACCTGCTGGTTGGCCTTGTCGCGCGGCGGTGGGCTGCAGACGCACTTCGCGCCCTTGTAGCTGTCGTCGATGCCGAGGTCTTCGGCCGTCAGGAAGAGGTACTGCGGGCACGTCTCCGCGAACACGCTCAGGCCATGCGCGCGCGCCCAGCGGATCTGCTCGACCGCCTCGCGGCCCGACACGTGCACGATCAGGATCGGCACGTCGACCAGCTCGGCCAGCGCGATGGCGCGGTGTGTCGCCTCGCGCTCGACCAGCATCGGGCGCGAATGCGCGTGGTAGCGCGGCGCGGTGCGTCCAGCGGCTTCGAGTCGCTTGGTGAGCCACTCGATGCAGTCGGCGTTCTCGGCGTGGATCATCGCCATCGCGCCCTGCTGGCGCGCGACGTCGAGCACGTCGAGGATCTGGCCGTCGTCGAGCTTCATGTCGTCGTAGGTCATGTAGATCTTGAACGAGGTGAAGCCTTCGCGGATGAGTTCGGGCAGCTCGACCTTCAGCACCTCGGGCGTCGGGTCGCTCACGATCAGATGGAACGCGTAGTCGACGTGCGCCTTGCCCGCCGCGCGCGCGCGGTAGTCCTCCACCGCGGCGCGCAGCGACTGGCCCTTCTGCTGCGCCGCGAAGGGAATGACAGTGGTCGTGCCGCCGCAGGCCGCCGAGCGCGTGCCGGTGTTGAAGTCGTCGGCGTTGCGCATGGGCGGCGGCATTGGTTGGTCGAGGTGGCAGTGTGCGTCGACGCCGCCCGGCGTCACGGCGCGGCCGGCCGCGTCGATCTCGCGCGCGCCCGGGCCGAGGCCGAGCCCGAGCTGCACGATGCGGCCGTCGCGGATGCCGATGTCGCTGGTGAAGGTGTCGCTGGCCGTGATGGCCTTCGCGTTGCGGATGACGAGGTCGAAATCAGGCATGGGGTGCGTCTATTGAAAGTGTGTGGGGTCGAACGGTTCAGGCGGCCATCCAGCCGCCGTCGACCATGAGTTCTGCGCCCGTCACGAAGCGGGCGTCGCTGCTGGCCAGGAAGAGCACGGCGCGGGCCACGTCGTCGGGCCGGCCCAGGCGCGGCCAGGGCGTGCGGCGCTCGGCGCGTGCCATCACCACGGGGTCGACGGCGCGGCCGCCGGCACCGGTCTGGATCTTGCCCGGCGCCACCGCGTTGCAGACGATCTGCTGCGCCGCGTAGTCGGCCGCCACCTGCCGCGTGAGATAGGCGATGGCCGCCTTGCTGGTGCCGTAGGCCAGGTCGCCGGGCGCCGCGATGATGCCGTGCTGCGACGACAGGTTGACGATGCGCCCGCGCACCTCGTCGACCAGTGGCTGCGTCACCATCTGCCGCACCGCGGCGCGGCAGCAGCGGTACACGCCCGACAGGTTCACGTCGAGCACGCGCTGCCAGTCGGCTTCTTCGAGCTCGAGCAGCGGCCGCGCGTGGCGGATGCACGCGTTGTTGACCAGCACGTCGAGCCGGCCGAAGCGCGCGACCGTTTGCGCCACCAGCGCGTCGACCTGCTCGGTGCGGGCGACGTCGGTCGAGACGAAGACCGCGTGACCGCCCTCGGCGGCGATCACCTCGGCCGTCGGCGCGCCGCCTTCGATGACCTCGGTGGTCACATCGGCTACGACGACGGTCGCACCGTGCGCGGCCAGCGTGCGTGCGATGGCACGGCCGATGCCCGACGCGGCGCCGGTGACGATGCACACCTGGCCAGCCATGCGGGCGGACGCGATCGACGAAGAAGCGGATTCAGACATGGGCGTGCGAAGCGGCATGCGCGGTGCGTGGGGCGGCGCCATGGCGCTCGCGCCAGGCCAGGAAATCCTTCGCCGCTGCGGCGAGGTCGAAGCGCGGCGCGAAGCCGGTGTCGGTGCGCAGGCGCGCGATGTCCATCGGCGCGCGATCGTAGGGCGCGTAGTAGTCGACGTTGGTCGGCTCGCCTTCGGGCGACAGGCGCCAGGCGAAGTCCGGATGCTGCGCGGCGAGCGCGTCGCACCAGTCGCTCATCGACCCCATGAAACTTGCCGCCACGTTGTAGACAGCGTGCGGCAACTGCGGGCGGTCGAGCAGCGCACTGATGGCCGCGGCCACGTCGCGCACGTAGAGCCAGTCGCGCCGGCTGTCGCGCGGCAGCACGGCCGGCTCGCCACGTTCGGCCAGGCGCAGCACCTGCAGCGGCGCGCTGAGCGTGTCGCGCACGCCGGTGTCGGCCTCCCACGGGCCGAAGCAGGTGCCGAGCCGGCCGACCACCAGGTCGAGCCCGTGCAGCGCGGCCAGGCGCAACGCGGCGCCTTCGGCCGCCTGCTTTGAGATCCCATACAGGCCCTCCGGGCGCAAGGGCGTGGCGTCTTCGTGCAGCGCCGCGGCACCTTCGCCGCTCGCTCCATAGACCGAGCCGGAGCTCGCATGCAGCACGCGCGTCACGCCACAGTCGGCCGCGGCGGTGAGTGCAGCGATCACGCCCCCGACATTGACGTCGAAGATCGCGCCCGGCGTGGCGCGCTCGCGCTTCGCATCGGCCGTGATCGCGGCCAGCGTGACCAGCCGCTGCGGCCGGTGCAGCGCCATAGCCTGGCGCAGCGCGTCGGCGTCGCGCACGTCGCCCACCACCATGCTGAAGCGGCCCGATAGGCCGTCGAAGGCCTTCAACGCGGCAGGCGGCAAGGGTGTGCGGTCGAAACCGACCACGTTCTCGCCGCGCCACATCAGGTGTTCGGCCAGCGCCAGGCCGACGAAGCCGCAGGCACCGGTGATGAAGGTCGACACCTCAGGCTTCCGTGGCGACCGGCTCGGGGCGCAACAGCGACAGGATGTGGCGCTTGGTGTCGTTGAACTGCGGGCTGGTGGGGTCGCGCGGGCGCGGCAGATCGATCTTGATCATTTCGCGGATGCGGCCCGGCCGCGCCGACATCACGGCCACGTGCGTGCCGAGCGACAGCGACTCGTCGATGCCGTGCGTCACGAAGACGATGGTGCTCTGGCTCTCCCGCCAGATGCGCACCAGCTCGCCGTGCATCTCCATCTTGGTCTGCTCGTCGAGCGCACCGAAGGGCTCGTCCATCAGGATCACTTCCGGGTTCATGAGCAGCGCGCGCGCGATGCCCACGCGCTGGTTCATGCCGCCCGACAGCTCGCTCGGGAAGTGGTTCTCGAAGCCCTTCAAGTTGACCATCTCGATGAAGTGCTGCGCCTTCTTGCGGCGGATGTCCTTGCCGACGCCCTGCATCGTGAGATGAAAGGCGACGTTCTCCCAGACGGTGAGCCAGGGCATCAGCGTGGGCTGCTGGAAGACGACACCGCGGTCCGCACCGGGCGCCGTGACCACCTGGCCACCGACCTTCACCGTGCCTTCGGTCGGATGGTCGAAGCCGGCGATGAGGTTCAGCAGCGTCGACTTGCCGCAGCCGCTGGGGCCCAGCAGGCAGAGGAATTCGTTGCGGCCGACCTCGACACTCACGTTGTCGAGCGCCTTCACTGCGCTCTTGCGCTTCGGGTCGTCGAACAGCCGCGTGACGTTCTGGATGGTGATGAGGCTCATGTCATCCCTCTTTCGCTTGAAGGGTCGAGCCGCGCTGCCAGCGCAGCACGCGTCCAGCGATCAGCTTGATGGCGAGGTCGCTGAGGTAGCCGAGCAGGCCGATGCTCACCATCGCCGCGATCACGATGTCGTAGCGCAGGAAGTAAT
Source organism: Variovorax restrictus (assembly GCF_051216715.1). NCBI lineage: Bacteria > Pseudomonadati > Pseudomonadota > Betaproteobacteria > Burkholderiales > Comamonadaceae > Variovorax > Variovorax restrictus. The sequence goes on along the minus strand of NZ_JBPJZH010000001.1, from coordinate 1,445,158 downwards.
ACGAATCCCACAGCACGTAACCGACGCCGCTCTTGACCGCCACCATCTCGGCGGTGACGGTCAGCATCCAGGCCGAGCCGACGGCGATGCGCAGACCCGAGAAGATGCTCGGCAGCGCCGCGGGAAAGACGATGTAGCGCAGCAGCTTGCCCGGCGTGCCGCCGGTCATGGCGCCGGCGCGCAGCAGGTTCCGGTCGCAGGTCTTCACGCCGTGGATGGTGCTCAGCAGGATCGGGAAGAACGAGCCGAGGAACACCAGGAAGATGGCCGGCTTGTCGGCGATGCCGAACCAGATGATGGCCAGCGGAATCCACGACACCGGCGGCACTGGCCGCAGCACCTGCAGCACCGGCTCGATCAGCCGCTCCACGGTGCGCGACCAGCCGATCGCCATGCCGATGGAGACGCCCAGCAGCGTCGAGATCGCGAAGCCCGCGAACACGCGCGTGGCGCTCGCGGCCACGTCGAAGACCCAATGGCCGCTGTAGGTCTGCGTGTTGCCGTCGGTGGCGAACACCCAGTCGGCCCAGGCGACCAGCACCTGCGACGGTGCCGGCAGCAAGGCGGGCGGCAGCACGCCGGAGCGCGAGAAGATCTCCCAGCCGACGAGCAGCAGGACGGGGACGATGGCGCGTTCGATGCGGCGGTAGAGCCGCTTGATCAGCGCCGGCCGGGCAGCCACGCTCGGTTGCGGCACGGGCAGGGTCGGTGCGGACGAAGAAAGCGCCATCGCTGGGTACCGATCGATCAGTAGCCGAGGGCGGATTTCGGCTTGCCCGTGGCGGCTTCCAGGAAGCGGTAATCCATGTTCTTCTCGACCGCGGCGCTCACGTCGGTACTGATGTACTTCAGGTCGCGCATCATCTGGGCGATGGCGACGGCCGAGGCGCGGTGCATCTGGTAGTCGGGGTACAGGTTGGCGACGGCGCCCGTGGCCACGGCTTTGTCGAGGCCCGTCACCTTCTGGATCGTGTCGATGAACAGCGCCTTGTCGCTGGCCATCAGGTCGTTCACCTTGATGATCGAACGCACGGTCTGCTCCACGCCCTTCGGACGCGAGGCGATCACGTCGGAGCGCGTGACGATCAGGTTGGTCAGCTTGCCGGCGGCCTGGTCGTAGGGGAAGGCGAAGAACTTGGCGGCCTTCACTTCGCGAATCTGTGTGGCGAAGGGGTCGACCGAGCAGATCAGCTCCACCTCGTTGCGGCGCAGCGCCTGCACGTGGTCCGACGGGTTCGGAATGTTGATGAACTGCACGTCGCGGTTGATGTCGATGCCCTGCTTGGCGAAGGCGCCGCGCATGTGGATGTCCTGCGCATTGCCGCGCGAGGCCGCCACGCGAAACACCTTGCCTTGCGCCTTGTAGTCGGCGATCAGCTTCTTCAGGCCGGCCCAGTCGTTCTCGCGCAGCGGCAGGTCGTTGCCGACGAGGATCTGCGAGCCGCCGTTGATCTGGCCGGAGATGGCCACCACATCGAAGCCCTTGTCGAGCGCCGTGGCGTAGTGCAGGTAGGTCACCTGGGCCACGTCGATGCTCTTGGACAGCAGCGCGGTCAGCACGTCGTTGCCGGTGTTGAAGGCGATGGCCTCCAGCTTCACGTCTGTCGCCTTCTCGGGCGTGAGGGCCAGCGGCGTGCAATGGGCGCACTTGGCATAGCCGAGCTTGATGGTGTCCTGCGCCTGGCTGGCCAGCGGCACGACGGCGGCGGCCACGACGATGAGTTTCGCGATGAACTTGAACATGGTGTTCCTCGAAGGTTGGAGGGAGCCCGCACAGGGGGCCTGCCTCACGGAGTGCAAACACCGTGCCAGCTTTGAATCCAATGACACGATCAGATTGGATACAAAGTGTGCAGCGATGGTGCAAGATGCACCCCGCCGATGCACGGGCACGGACCTCAGTCCTGCGCCCACTCCCAATAGCGCCTCCCTTCGTCGCCCCACAGTTCGCGCGCGGCCGCCTCCGCTTCGGCACATACCGCGTCCATGTCGACGCGCGTCGGCAACCCGTGTTCCACCCGAAACAATGGCCGTGCCGAGTTTTGTATCCAGTCGTCGGTAACCCGCCGGCGGCGCTCAGCCGAGCAGCACTTCGGCCAGGTCGATCTCGGGCTCGTCCTCAACGTGCAGGTTGAGTGACTTCTCGATGTGGTGCAGGTGGTCGGTCATGAGCGCCACGGCCGCCTTCTTCTGGCCCTTTTCGATCGCGTCGATGAGCAGCGTGTGCTCGTCGTTCGGGCAGGCCGCCACGGTGGGCGCCTCGAAGGTCAGGATGGCCAGGCAGGTCAGCGGCGTCAGCTCGCGCATCATGCGCGCCATGATGCTGCTGCCCGACAGCTGCGCGAGCTGCACGTGGAACTCGCCCGATAGCCGCACGGCCGCACGACGGTCGCCCACGTCGTGGGCCTGCTGCTCGCGCTTGACCAGCGCGCGCAGCTGCTTGATGGCGGTGGGCGCCTTGCCCTCGGCGATGCGGTCGATGAGCCGCAGCACCACCGCCGGCTCCAGCGTGCGGCGCACCTCGAGCACGTCGTGCGCCTCGTCCACGCTGGGCGTGGTCACGAAGGCGCCGCGGTTGGGAATGAGCGTGACCAACTGCTCCACCGCCAGGCGCTGCAGCACGCCGCGCACCTGCGTGCGGCTCACGGAGAACAGCTCGGCCACGCGCTCCTCCGACAGCTTGGTGCCCGGCAGCAGGCGGTGTTCGACCACGGCTTCGTAGATGCGTTCGTAGATGTCGGCCTTGGAGGCCGTCTTGGACGACGGCTTCAGGGCGCGGCGGGACGTGGAGATGGCCATGGTGCGGCGGTGTTCGGGAAGAGGTGCGACAGAGGCCGGATGGTACCCAGAAGGCCGCGGCGCCGTCGGCATCAGTTGAATTCGCCGAACAGGCTGCCCCAGCCGACGACCCGGCGCGTGTCGACGCCGCACACGCGCAGTGCCTTCCAGACCGCCGTGCTCACGGTGTCGTAGATGGGAATGCCGAGCTCGGCTTCCAGCGCCGGCACCAGGTGCGCCGCGCGCAGGTTGGTGCAGAAGGTGCTGATGCATTGCGGCGACGCCTTCGCGACCTCGCGCACCATGCGCGTGATCTCTGCCGGCGTGACCTCCGCGAACTCGAAGTTCACGTGATGCCCCAGGTGCCGCTCGGCGACGCAGTCGTAGCCGTTGGCACGGTAGTTCTCGACGATGCGTGCCTGCACGTCGGCCAGGTAGGGGGTGGCCAGCCCGAAGCGCTTGCGGCCCGACAGCTGCATCGCCTCGTTGAAGGCCAGCACCGACGTGCACGCCGGAATGCCCGTCTCTTCGGTGATGCGCGCGCACAGCGCCTCGTCGGCCTCGAAGCCGAGCCAGCCGGACGAGGTGCCGTTCCAGGCGATCACGTCGACCCGTGCATCGGCCAGCAGCCGCGCCGCCTCGAGGATCGGCGCGATGTCGAACTGCCCAAGCGCCTGCGAGCGCAGGGAAATCTCGGTCACGCGAAAGCGCGCGAAATGCGCCGACACCTCGGGCAGGCCCGCCACCATCGCCGAGGTGATCGGCTCCAGCGCCGTATTGGACGAGGGGGTCAGCATCCCCAGCAAAACACGTTTCATCGATGCCATCTCATGAGAACTCTGCGGGATCGAGCGATCCCGGACAGCGGGTTGTGCGCAATCTTCATGCCATCGGGCGATGCATCGCCGCGTGCCGCCAGATGAACGGCGCTACCCAGGCCGGTGCGGTGGGCGCGCCAAGATGGCGTGGCGCGCACCATTTGTGCACAAGCTTACAGACCATTGTGTCCAATCTAAAAATGCATTGGAGCCAATGAATGAGCAGGCAGCCGCTCCCCGTTGGCATGCTTCTTGTGAAGATCAACCCATGCACACCGACGCCTCCACGCACGACAGTCCATTGAACACGTGGACGGCGCGCGCCCTTGCGGCGCAGGTGGCCGACGGCGCACTGCGCGCTGTCGACGTCGCGAGGCACTTCATCACCCGGGTCGAAGCGCTCAACCCGGGCCTCAACGCCATCGTGCAGTTCGACCCACAACAGGTGCTGGACGAGGCCGCGTCGGTCGACCGGCGCATCGCCGCCGGCGAATCGCTGCCGATGGCCGGCGTTCCCTTCACCGTCAAGGACAACCTCTGGGTCGCGGGCCGCCGCATCGCGCAAGGCTCGCTGCTGTTCGAGGACTTCGTCGCGCCGCGCGATGCCTGGGCCGTGGCGCGCCTGCGTGCGCTCGGCGGCGTGGTGCTGGGCATCACGAACTGTTCGGAGTTCGCCTGCAAAGGCGTCACATCGAACCTGGTCTACGGCGCGACGCGGCATCCCATCGACCCGACGCTCACACCGGGCGGCTCCTCTGGCGGCGCGGTCGCGGCCCTGGCGTCGGGCCTCGGGCTGCTCGCACTGGGCACCGACGCGGGCGGCTCGACCCGTCGGCCGGCCGCGCATTGCGGGCTGGTCGGCTTCAAGCCGAGCCCGGGGCTGATCCCACACCCGTGGGGCTTCGCCGAGCCGAACTACGGTCTGTCCGTCATCGGCCCGATGGCGCGCAACGTGGCCGATTGCGCCTGGCTCTACGACCACCTGCTGGCCTACGACGCCGGCGACCCGGCCGGCGTGCCGATCGCCGCCGAGCTCGACGCGCTGCTGTCGCTCGACGCGCCACCGCAGGAACTGCGCGTCGCGTGGAGCCCGCAGCTGGGCTGCGATTTCGCTGTCGACGCGGACGTGCTCGCGGCGCTGCAGCAACGCGTCGATGCCCTGCGCGCCGCCGGCTGGCAGATCGCCGATGCCGACCCGCCGTGGCCGGCCGAAGCCCGCGAGTACCCCTTGATGGCGCTGCAGGTGGCCGGCCTGCATGCGCTGTACGGCGAGCGCCTGGCGACCGACCGCGCGCGCATCGACCCGGTGCTGGTCGGCCAGATCGAGGCCGGCGCCGCAGTGACGCCGGCCGATGTGGCGCGCGCACTGCGGCTGAAGGAGCGCATCGCCGCGAGCCTGGCGCGCTTCTTCGAGTCCTTCGACGTGCTGCTGTGCCCCACCACGCCGGTGACGGCCTGGCCGCTCGATCAGCTCGGCCCGCCGGTGATCGGCGGACGCCCCGCCGGGCCGCGCGGCCATGCGGCCTTCACCCCCCTCTTCAACTACTGCGGCGTGCCCGCGTGCTCGGTGCCCGCGGGCACGGTGCGCGGGTTGCCGGTCGGGCTGCAGGTGGTGGCGCCGCGCTATGAAGATGCGCGTGTGCTGCAGTGCGCGCGCGGCATCGAGGCGCTCGACGGCACGTGAGCCGCCGGTGCGTCAATGCGACGCGGTCTTCGAGAACAGGTGGATGACGAGTACGCCCGCGACGATCAGCGCCATGCCGGCGATCGCCGCCGCATCCAGGCGCTGCTTGAAGATGAACCAGCCGACGACCGCGGTGAGCACGATGCCCACGCCGGACCAGATGGCGTACACGACCCCGATCGGCAGCACCTTCAGCGTGAGCGACAGGCAATAGAAGGAACCAGCATAGCCAGCCGCCGTGACGAGACTCGGCCACAGGCGCGTGAAGCCCTCGGAGGCCTTCAGGCAGGACGTGGCGATGATCTCCAGCACGATGGCCGCGCCGAGGATGAGGTAGGTGTTCATGCGTGCTCGATGACGGTGGGCCGCGAGGATAGCGCGCGCTTGGCGCGTCGACGTTTTCTCTCGGCCGTTGGAAATAACCGACACCACGACCCGTCGCGCGGCGCTAACTTCGCGCCATGACGCAACGCCTCTGGGACATTTCCCCCCCCGTGCACGAGGGCGCGCCGGTCTTCCCCGGCGACACGCCCTACCGGCAGCGCTGGGCCGCCAGCATCGGCCCCGGCTGCCCGGTGAACGTCAGCGAGATCACGCTGTCGCCGCACGTGGGTGCGCATGCCGATGCGCCACTGCACTACGCGCCTGACGGCGCCACGATCGGCGATGTCGACCTCGCGCCCTTCCTCGGCCGCTGCCGCGTGATCCACGCGATCGCGCGCGGCCCGCTGATCGAGTGGTCGCACATCGAACACGCCGTGGCCGACCTGCCGCCGCGCTTGCTGGTGCGCACCTACCAGCGTGCGCCGGTCGAGCGCTGGGACGGCGCCCTCGCCGCCTACGCGCCCGCGACCATCGAGCGCCTGGCCGCGCTCGGCGTGACGCTGGTCGGCATCGACACCGCGAGCATCGACCCCGCGGACAGCAAGACGCTCGACAGCCACCAGGTGATCCGTCGCCTGAACCTGCGCGTGCTCGAGAACCTGGTGCTCGACGACGTGCCCGAGGGCGACTACGAACTCATCGCGCTGCCGCTGAAGCTGGTCAGTGCCGACGCTTCCCCCGTGCGTGCCGTGCTGCGCGAACTCCCCCGATGACCTCCCTGACCATGACCCTCGACGACTGCCACGCCCTCGACCGCGCCGACCCCTTGCGCGACCTGCGCGCCCTGTTCACCCTGCCCGAGGGCGTGATCTACCTCGACGGCAATTCGCTGGGCGTGATGCCCGCGGCGACACCAGCGCGCGTTGCGGAAGTGGTCGCGCAGGAATGGGGCACCGGCCTCATCCGTTCGTGGAACACCGCGCGCTGGATCGACCTGCCCCAGCGCCTGGGCAACAAACTCGCGCGCCTCATCGGCGCCGCGCCCGACGAAGTGATGTGCGCTGACGGCACCTCGATCAACCTCTACAAGGTGCTGTTCGCGGCGATGAGCCAAGTCATCGACAGCGGCGACGCGACGCGACGCACCGTGGTGAGCGAACGCAGCAACTTCCCGACCGACCTCTACATCGCCGAATCGCTCTGCCGCGAACGCGGCTTCACGCTGAAGCTGATCGACAGCGTCGACGCCCTGTCCGCGGCGCTGACGCCCGAGGTCGCTGTGCTGATGCTGACGCACGTCAACTACCGCACCGGTGCCATGCACGACATGACGGCTGTCACGGCGGCGGCGCATGCGGTCGGCGCACTCACCGTGTGGGACCTGGCACACAGCGCCGGCGCGGTGCCGGTGACGCTCAACGAGAGCAACGCCGACTTCGCGATCGGCTGCGGCTACAAGTACTTGAACGGCGGCCCCGGCGCCCCCGCCTTCGTGTGGGTGAACACGCGCCACGCGAGCCGCTTCGAACAGCCGCTGTCGGGGTGGTTCGGCCACGCCGCGCCTTTCGAGTTCACGCCGCACTACCGGCCCGCGCCGGGCGTGGCGCGCTACCTGTGCGGCACGCAGCCGATCATCAGCCTGTCGGCGCTCGAATGCGGGCTCGACACCCTGCTGGCCGCCGAGCCCTTCAACGCCGACTTCGGCCCGATGGCGGCCTTGCGCACCAAGTCGCTCGCGCTGACCGACGCCTTCATCGCGCTGGTCGAGGCGCGCTGCCCCGGCCGCTTCACGCTGGTCACGCCACGCAACCACGCCCAGCGCGGCTCGCAGGTGTGCCTGGCGATGGCCGATGCGACCGAAGCGCAGGGCAATGCGGCGTATGCCATCGTGCAAGCGCTCATCGCGCGCGGCGTGATCGGTGACTTCCGCGCCGGCGACGCGCAGACGCCGCACATCCTGCGCTTCGGCTTCACGCCGCTGTACCTGAGCTTCGAGGATGTGTGGGATGCGGTCGAGCATCTGGTGCAGGTGCTGGCCGACGGCGAATGGAAGCGCCCCGAGTTCAACGAAAAGAATGCGGTGACCTGACATGAGCGAACCCGAAAAGATCGTCCACGACGAGAAGGCGCAGCTCGACTTCAGCCAGTCGATGAGCTACGGCGACTACCTGCACCTCGACGAGATCCTGAACGCACAGCACCCGCTCTCGCCGGCGCACGACGAGATGCTGTTCATCGTCCAGCACCAGACCAGCGAGCTGTGGATGAAGCTGATGCTGCACGAGCTGACGGCCGCGACGCGCTGCATTGCGACCGAGCAGTTGCCCGACGCGTTCAAGATGCTGGCGCGCGTGACGCGCATCATGGAGCAGCTGGTCGGCGCCTGGACCGTGCTCTCGACCATGACACCGCCCGAGTACAGCGCGATGCGCCCGTACCTTGCGAGTTCGAGCGGCTTCCAGAGCGCGCAGTACCGCTGCATCGAGTTCGCGCTGGGCAACAAGAACGCGGCGATGCTCAAGCCGCACGCGCACCGCGCCGACCTGCTGGCGCAGGTGGACGCGGCCTACCGCGCGCCCTCGCTCTACGACGAAGCGCTGCGTCTGCTGGCGCGGCGCGGCCTGGCCGTTCCGGCCGGGTACGTGGAACGCGACTGGACGCAGCCTTACGCGGCCAGCGACGAGGTCGAGGCGGCCTGGCTCGTGGTCTACCGCGACCCGCGCCAGCATTGGGACCTGTACCAGCTCGGCGAGAAGCTCACCGACATCGAGGACGCCTTCCGGCTCTGGCGCTTCCGCCACGTGACGACGGTGGAGCGCGTCATCGGCTTCAAGCGCGGCACCGGTGGCACCGGCGGCGTGAGCTACCTGCGCAAGATGCTCGACGTGGTGCTGTTCCCGGAGATCTGGACGCTGCGCACCAGCCTCTAGTTCAGCCGGGGCGATCCCCGGTACCCATCTCTCCCGCGCAGCGCTATTCTGTGCATCGCCACGGGAGACAGCGATGACCGAAGACAGTTTTTCCACCGCCGAACTCGACGTCCTGCGAGCGCACGGCATCGTGCTGTTCGCCGACCGCGTGATCTTCGAGGCGCAGCCGCCGATGACGACCGGACAGATCGCCGAGGTTCAGGCGGCGTGCGCCGGACCGCTCCCGGCGGCGCTCGTCGCGCTGTGGCAGCAGACGGCCGGCGGAAGCCTCGACTACGACCTCACGCTCTCGATGAACGGCAACGAGGAAGCGATCAGCTGGAACGAACTCTTCTTCCACGGCAGCCCGGGCTACCGCGACCTGCAGGGCTGGATTGCCCACGAGCAGGAATGTGCTGAAGAAGCCGCAAAGGAAAGTGGCAGACCCTGGAGCGGCCAGCTCACGCACCTGCCCATCGGCGGCTTCGAGTACCTGGACCGCATCTATGCCGTGGTCGAGCCCGGCGACGCGCATGGCGAAATCATCGCGTGGAAGCAGGGCCTGCCACCGGCCTGGACGCATCGCCTGCACGAAGACAGCATCAGCCCGATCGCGCCCGACCTGCGGGCCGCGTTTGCCGCGCTGCACCTCAACGAAGACCCGCTGGCGCCGTCGGGTGACTATTTCTCGGGGCAGACGCTGATCGAGTACCTCGACGAACGGCACGAGGAGCACGGGCTGGACCTCGCGCTGATGGACAAGCTCATTGCGTTCTACCGACGTGCCATGGTCGACTGGCGCACGCCGCTGGCCGACGGCACGCTGCGCCACCGCAGCGCGTTGGCACATGTGGCACTGCGCCATGCGATTGCCACGGACGACGCCGAACTCGTGGCTGAGCTGGCAGCGGCCGGCGTGCGCTTCGAGGGCCCGCTGTCGGGCAGCGCCACGGCCACCGACGTCGCCGTGGGCGCACGCGCCTTCGCTGCGGCCGCCGCGTTGGTGCGGGCCGGTGCGCCGGTCGCGCCGGAGGCGCTGAGCAACATCGACAGCGCCATCTCGCCGGAGCTCACGGCCGCGCTGCTGGCCAACGGTGCCGAGCCCGACATGGCGGCGATGGTGAAGTGCGTGGCGTGCGGCGCGCCGGCCAGTGCCCGGCTCATCGCTGACGCGTGCGCACGCATGGACATCGACGTGCCCGCGGCCTACGAGACCCATCGAGACGCGATGCTGGAAGAACTGCGCGCATCGCTGGCGAAGGTGCGCGACCCGAGCCAGGCGTTCTCACACTACCTCGGGGGCGAAGGTCTGGCCGCGCGCATCGAGCACCTGGAGAACTTCGTCCTGTGACCGCTGCGCCCCTGCGGACGTTCGGCGTCGGCTTCGATCAGTGCGCGTACAACCAGGGCTGATCGAGGAGGCGCGCGCCCAGCGTGCGCATAGCCAGATCCCGCGCCATGCGCAGTGGGCCGGCGGAATGAAAGATCTGTGCATTGCGGCGTGCCCGTGCCTGCACCCGTGCGTTGCGCTGCCAACGTGCGTTGGCGTAGCGACGCAGGGCCTCGGGTACGCCGTCGCTGTCGACTGAACGCAAAGCCTCGGCCAGGGCCACCGCATCCTCGATCGCCATGCCGGCGCCCTGCGCCAGGTACGGCAGCATCGGGTGCGCCGCGTCGCCGAGCAGTGCGATGCGCTCGTGCGTCATCTGGCCCGGGCCGGTGAGCGGCGCGCGGTCGTGCAGCGACCAGGCGCGCCAGGTCGGCACGGCGCTGAGGTAGCCCTGCAGCGTCGTGCAGCAGCGGCCGGTGGCGCGCTGCAACGCATCGAGGCTCGTCGACTGGTCCCAATCCCGCGCATCGCCCGTCGGTGCGGCTTCGGCGAGCACGACCACGTTGAGCAGTTCGCCGCCGCGCACCGGGTAGACCAGCGCGTGCAGGCGATCCCCCAGCCACACGCGCACCTGGGTGCTGCGCTGCGCCAGCGGCAAGGCGGCTTGCGAGAGCAGCCCACGCCAGGCGGTGTGGCCGGTGGGCTGCGGCGCGGGGCCGGGCACGTCGAGCTCGGCGCGCACGGCGCTCCACAAGCCGTCGGCCCCGATCAGCGCATCGCCCTCCCAGGCCCGGGCGCCGTCGGCGGCGACCGTCACGACATCGTCGGAATGCTCGATCTGCACGAGGCGCGCCGGATGGTTGAGCGCGACGTCGGCCTGCGCGCGCACGGCGGCCAGCAGCACGCCATGCAGGTCGGCGCGATGCACGCAGCAGTACGGCGCGCCGTAGCGCCGGACCGCCACGTCGCCCAAGGGCAGGCAGGCCAGCTCATGGTCGTCGGAGGCCGCCCGCACCACCAGCGCGTCGGGCTTCGCGGCGATGGTGTCGAGCGCCTGCGCCAAGCCCAGCGCATGCAGCCGGCGCACCGCGTTCGGCCCGAGCTGGATGCCCGCACCGACTTCGGCGAAGACGGCCGATTGTTCGAAAAGTTCGACCCGATGGCCGCCACGGGCCAAGGCCAGTGCACTGGCCAGCCCGCCGATGCCGCCACCGGCGACCAGGAGCTGCAGTGCCATGCCTCAGCGAACGGCGCTCGGCGGCGCGCCGGTGGCGGCTTGGCCGGTCTTCGCCGTGCCACAGCTCCCACAGCTGTCGCACGACCCGCAGCCCGAGGTCTTGGCGAGCGATGCCGCCAGCGCCTCGGCGCGCTGCGCGTCGACCAGGCCGGCGCGGTGCGAGCCGGCGGCGAGCTTCGTCGCGGCCGAACGCCGCCAGCCCGCAGGCATCCAGCGCCACACCGCATAGATGGCGGCGCAGGCGACGATCAATCCGACGATGATTTGCTGGGTCATGTCATCCGGCTCCCAAGGCGACCGCGATGCGGTAGGTGATGAAACAGGCAATGTAGGCGAGCCCGAACAGGTAGCCCGCCATGATCCACACGTACTTCCACGAGTTGGTCTCGCGCTTGACGGCGGCCAGCGTCGAGATGCACTGCGGCGCGAACACGAACCAGACCAGCAGCGACAGCGCGGTCGCCAGCGACCAGCTGCCCGCGATCAGCGGCTCCAGCGCGGTGGCCACGTCGTCGCCGGTGGCCGACAGCGCATACACCGTGCCGAGCGCGCCCACCGCCACCTCGCGCGCCGCCATGCCCGGCACCAGCGCGATCGAGATCTGCCAGTTGAAGCCGATGGGCGCGAAGATGTGCTCGAGCCCGCGGCCCAGCATGCCGGCCAGGCTGTATTCGATCGCCGGCCCGGTTGCGCCCGCCGGCGGCGAGGGGAAGGTCGACAGAAACCACAGCAGGATCGTCAGCGTGAGGATGATGGTGCCCACGCGCTGCAGGAAGATCCACGCGCGCTCGTACAGGCCGAGCGCCAGGTTGCGCAGGTTGGGCCAGCGGTAGGCCGGCAGTTCCATCATCAACGGCGAATGCGCGGTGTTGTCGCGGAAGCGCTTCATCACCCAGGCCACGGCCATGGCCGAGACGATGCCGAAGACGTAGAGCGCGAACAGCACGATGCCCTGCAGGTTGAAGATGCCACCCACGGTCTGCGCCGGGATGAAGGCGGCGATGAGCAGCGCGTACACCGGCAGCCGGGCCGAGCAGGTCATGAGCGGAGCGATCATGATCGTCGTCAGCCGGTCGCGCCAGTTGCTGATGGTGCGCGTGGCCATCACGCCCGGGATGGCGCAGGCGAAGCTCGACAGCAGCGGGATGAACGAGCGGCCCGACAGGCCCACGGTGCCCATGATGCGGTCGAGCAGGAAGGCCGCGCGCGGCAGGTAGCCCGAGTCTTCCAGCGCGAGGATGAACAGGAACAGGATCAGGATCTGCGGCAGGAAGATGACCACGCCGCCCAGCCCGGCCACGACGCCGTCGACCAGCAGGCTCTGCAGCATGCCTTCGGGCACCACCGCCTTCACCGCCTCGCCCAGCCATTCGGTGCCGGCCTTGATGGCGTCCATCGGCACGTTGGCCCAGCTGAACACGGCCTGGAACATCAGGAACAGCGTGACCGCCAGGACCGCCATGCCCCACAGCGGGTGCAGCACCACGCGGTCGATGCGGTCGCTGGTGGCCAGGCTGCCGACCGGCTCGGTCACGGCCAGGCCGAGGATGCGGCGCACCTCGCGCTGGGTGGCGAGCACGTCGTCGAGCCCAGGGGCCACCCAGGGCACGGGCGTGGCTGCCACCACCGGCGCGTCGAGCGCGGACAGCAGGTCACGCGCGCCCCCCGCATGCACACCGACCGTCTCGATCACCGGCACGCCCAGCTCGCGCGCGAGCACGGCGGTGTCGACGACGATGCCCTGGCGCTTGGCCATGTCGGTCATGTTCAGCGCCACCACCATCGGCAGGCCGAGCTTCGTGGCTTCGAGCACCAGTCGCAGGTTGAGGCGCAGGTTGGTCGCGTCGGTCACGCACACCAGCAGATCGGGCGGTGGCTCCTTGCTCTGGCCGGTGACGACGTCGCGCGTGACCGCTTCGTCGGCCGACAACGCGTTGAGGCTGTAGGCGCCGGGCAGGTCGAGCACGAAGACGCGGCGCCCGCCCGCGGTGAGCAGCGTGCCTTCCTTGCGCTCGACGGTCACACCGGCGTAGTTGGCCACCTTCTGGCGGCTGCCGGTCAGCAGGTTGAAGAGCGCAGTCTTGCCGCAGTTGGGGTTGCCGAGCAGTGCGACGCGTTCCGGCGGTGCGGCCGCGGCACGGGTGGCGTTGGGACGGAAGTCGAGCGTGGCTTCAACCATGGTGGCTCGCTCCGCGGGTGACGTGGACGAAAGCGGCTTCGTGACGACGCAAGGCGAAGGTGGTGTGACCCAGGCGCACGGCCAGCGGGTCGGCGCCGGGCGTGCCGGTCGCCACGATGCGCACCGCTTCACCGGGGACGAAGCCGATTTCGGTCAGGCGCAGCACCAGCTCGCGGTCCTGGGCGGCCTCGGGCCGCAGCACGTCGAGGACCGTGGCCCATTCGTTGATCGGTAGCTGGTCAAGGCGCAGCGCACCGGCCGCCGCGCCCGCAGCCACAGGGGCTGCCAAAGTCGTTGTTGTCACCCGAACATTCCATCGAGATAAAGATGAGAATTATTCTCGAAAACGATCGGCAGGGCCAAACAACGTAGGACTAAGCCCCTTGGCCCCGGTGCGACAAGACCTCGCCGCAACGAACAACGCCGATGCCCGCAAGGGTCATCGGCGCAGGGTCAGGTAACGGTCAGCAGATTCGCTCGTCGAATCAGGCCGCCAGCAACTGCCGCAACACGAAGGGCAGGATGCCACCGTGCTTGTAGTAATCGACCTCGATCGGCGTATCGATGCGCAAGCGCACCGTGGCTTCCTGGTGCGTGCCGTCGGGGCGGTGCACGTTCAGCTTCACGTCCATCATCGGGCGCAGTTCGCCTTCGATCACCACGTCGATCTTCTCGTGGCCGGTCAGGCCGAGGCTCTGCCATGAATCGGCACCACGGAACTGCAGCGGCAGCACGCCCATGCCTACCAGGTTGGCGCGGTGGATGCGCTCGAAGCTGCGCGCCACCACGGCCTTGATGCCCAGCAGTTGCGTGCCCTTGGCGGCCCAGTCGCGCGACGAGCCGGTGCCGTATTCCTCGCCGCCGAAGACGACCGTCGGCACGCCCTGTTCGATGTACTTCATCGCGGCGTCGTAGATGAACATCTTCTCGTTGCCCGGCTGGAACAGCGTGAGGCCGCCCTCTTCCTGCGTGCCCTTCTCGTCGGGCGGCAGCATGAGGTTCTTGATGCGCACGTTGGCGAAGGTGCCGCGCATCATGATCTCGTGGTTGCCGCGGCGCGAGCCGTAGCTGTTGAAGTCGGCCTTCTGCACGCCGTGCGCCTTCAGCCAGATGCCCGCGGGTGAGCTTTCCTTGATGGCGCCGGCCGGCGAGATGTGGTCGGTGGTGATCGAGTCGCCGAACAGCGCCATCACGCGCGCGCCCGAGAAGCCCGGGTTGGTCGCGGCCGGCTTCATCTTGAAGCCCTCGAAGAACGGCGGCTCGGCGATGTAGGTGGAGGTGGGCCAGTTGTAGACGTCGCCGCTCACGCCCTTGATGCTGCTCCACAGCTTGCCCGGGTTCTCGGCGATCTGCTCGTAGTTCTTGCGGAAGGCCTTGGCGTTCATCGCGAAGTGCAGGTTCTCGTCGATCTCCTTGGCGGTCGGCCAGATGTCGCCGAGGTACACGTCCTTGCCGTGTTTGCCCTTGCCCACCGGCTGGGTCATCAGGTCGACCATCACGTTGCCGGCGATGGCGTAGGCCACCACCAGCGGCGGCGAGGCCAGGAAGTTGGCCTTGAGGTTCGGGTGGATGCGTGCCTCGAAGTTGCGGTTGCCCGAGAGCACCGCCGCTGCCACCAGGTTGTTCTCGGTGATAACCTCATTGATCTCCGGCGTCAGGTCGCCGGCGTTGCCGATGCAGGTGGTGCAACCGTAGCCCGCGAGATAGAAGCCCAGCTTCTCCAGGTACTTGAGCAGGTCCGCCTTTTCGAGGTACTCGGTGACGATGCGCGAGCCCGGCGCCAGCGAGGTCTTGACGTGTGGCTTGACGGTGAGCCCGGCCTCCACCGCCTTCTTCGCCAGCAGGCCCGCCGCCAGCAGCACGCTGGGGTTCGACGTGTTGGTGCAGGAGGTGATCGCGGCGATCAGCACGTCGCCGTTGCCGATGGTCACATGGCCCTTGGGCGAAGCCGGTGCGGTCGCGCTCACGTGCGCGGCGGCCTTGGTCGAGCGGTTGGCGACCATTTCCTCGACCTGGCGCGGCGCGCCGGGCGCGGGTGCCGGCGCTTCGGTGTCGTCGCCGTGGCCGTTCTTCGTGAGCGGGTAGCGGATCTTCAGCTTGTCGGCCGGCTGGTTGAAGCCGTTGGCCTCGTTGGGCTTGCTGTACAGCTCGGAGAACTTGGTCGCCAGGTGGCCGAGGTCGATGCGGTCCTGCGGGCGTTTCGGGCCGGCCAGGCTGGGCGACACCGTGCCCAGGTCGAGCCGGACGATCTTCGTGTAGTTGAGTTCGCCGGGCGCCGGCATGCCGAACAGGCCCTGCGCCTTGTAGTAGGCCTCGAAGCGTTCGATCTCCTGGGCGGTGCGGCCGGTGCCCTTGAAGTAGGCCAGCGTCTTCTCGTCGACCGGGAAGAAGCCCATGGTCGCGCCGTACTCCGGCGCCATGTTGCCGATGGTCGCGCGGTCGGGCACAGCGATGGACGCCGCGCCGGGGCCGAAGAACTCGACGAACTTGCCCACCACCTTCTCGCCGCGCAGGATGGCGGTGACGAAGAGCACCAGGTCGGTCGCCGTCACGCCTTCGCGCAGCGTGCCGGTCAGTTCGAAGCCGACCACGTCGGGCGTCAGCATGTAGACCGGCTGGCCCAGCATCGCCGCCTCGGCCTCGATGCCGCCCACGCCCCAGCCGACCACGCCGACGCCGTTGATCATCGTCGTGTGGCTGTCGGTGCCGACCAGCGAGTCGGGGTACCAGGTCGGCACCTCGGCCTTGTCGTCGGCCGCCTTGTAGACGCCGCGCGCGAGGTACTCGAGGTTCACCTGGTGCACGATGCCGAAGCCCGGCGGCGTCACGCCGAAGGTGTCGAAGGCCTGCATGCCCCACTTCATGAACTGGTAGCGCTCGTTGTTGCGCTGGAACTCCAGCTTCATGTTCAGGTCGAGCGCCTTGGGCGTGCCGTAGTGGTCGACCATCACCGAGTGGTCGACGACCAGGTCGACCGGCACCAGCGGCTCGATGGTCTTGGGGCTCTTGTTGAGCTTCTGCGCCACGCTGCGCATGGCGGCCAGGTCGGCCAGCAGCGGCACGCCGGTGAAGTCCTGCAGCACCACGCGGGTCACGACGAAAGGGATCTCTTCGGTGCGCTCGGCGTTGGGCTGCCAGTTGGCGAGCTGCGCGACGTTCTCGACACCGACCTTCTGGCCGTCGCAGTTGCGCATGACCGATTCGAGCACGATGCGCAGCGACACCGGCAGCTTGCCGATGTTCGGGTATTGCTTGGCGAGTTCCTTCAGCGACCAGTATTTGCCGGACCCTCCCGATGCCGTCTTGAACGTTTTGAGGGCAGATGCGAAAGGGTGCGCCGGTGCTTTGGCCATGGGAACTCCTGTGATTCGTGGAAGCACCGCAAAGATAGCAGGCTTCGAAGTCATTCGCTGTCGGAGGGAGGGCCGTGAGGCCGCACCCGCCGGCGGGCCGCTCCCTTCGGACGGACCCGTATTTCCCTCCTTTGGCGGAGGCCGCGCGACAGGGGCTTCAGGACACCGCCATGCGGCCTCGCGCGGGGCGCGTTGCACGCAGCCCCACCCACTGCAATTCCGCGAGCACGACCACGACCACGGCTTGCGCCAGCACCCAGGCCACCCCGAGCGTTGTCTGCGCCACCAGGCCGCTGGCCAGCAGCGCCACAGCGCCGGCGGCCCAGGCCAGATTGCCGAAGACTACGAGCCCGATCAGCCGGCGCGGCGGTACGGGGCGGCGCGCCATCCACGCCGCGAGCGCGGCATAGGCCAGCAGGAACGCACCGGTGCCGGTGAGCAAAGGCGCCGGCAGGCCGGTCAGTCGCGCCAGCATGTCGGCCAAGCCGAGTTGCAGGGCGCCGGTCGCGGCGCAGGAGATCGCGTCGGCCGCCATCACGCGGGGCAGGAAACGGGGGGAAGCAAAGATCGACATGGTGGAACTCCTTGGGTGGGATCACGCGGCAGGCCCTTCCTGCTGCGTCGGGTCGATGGTTCCGCGTGCGCGTCAGGGCGTCCATGACCCAGGAGGTCATAGCCGCAGCGCGCAAGGCATTCCAGAATGGCCGCCATGCACAGCTCCGCCCCACCTTCTGTTGCACCCGGCGCCCGCGAGCCCTTCGGCGCCCATCTGCGCCATTGGCGCCAACGCCGCCGACTGAGCCAGCTCGACCTGGCGCAGGAGGCCGAGGTGTCGACCCGGCACCTGAGCTGTGTCGAGACCGGCCGCGCCGCGCCCAGCCGCGAAATGGTGCTGCGTCTGGCCGACCGGCTGGGCGTGCCGCTGCGCGAGCGCAACGCCCTGCTGGCAGCGGCCGGCTTCGCCCCGATGTACCGGCAACGCGCGCTCGACGACCCGGCGCTCGCCGCAGCGCGCGGCGCGGTCGACCTGGTGCTCAAAGGCCATGAACCCTATCCGGCGCTGGCTGTCGACCGTCACTGGCACCTGGTCGCGGCCAACCGCGTCGTGCCGCTGCTGATGGCCGGGGCTGCCCCCGCGCTGCTGGAGCCGCCGATCAACGTGCTGCGGTTGAGCCTCCACCCGCAGGGCCTGGCACCTCGCATCGTGAATCTGCAGGCATGGCGTGCGCATTTGCTGGAACGGCTGCAGCAGCAGATCGCGGCGTCGGGCGACGCCACGCTGCAGTCGCTGCACGACGAATTGGCGGGCTATCCGGTGACGGCGTCGACGCACGGCGCACCGTCTTCGAGCGGGGAATTCGCGGGTGTGGCGGTGCCCTTCCAGTTGGCCACCGAGAGCGGCGTGCTCAGCTTCATCAGCACCACCACGGTCTTCGGCACGCCGGTCGACATCACGTTGCAGGAGCTCGCGGTGGAGTCCTTCTTTCCTGCGGACGCACAGACCGCTGCCGCGCTGTCGGCCTTGCACGGTTGACGCGGACCGTCGGCGTCGGCCCACACGCACACGCGCCGTTCGTCCTGCCCCAAGGGCGCGGTGCCTTCGTATGTTGGTGTCTTCCACTTTGCAGAGACCACCACCATGACGACAACCAATGACAACGACCACCAGAAACTCTGGGACCTGATCAAGGACACGCGCTTCGGCATGTTCGTCCACCGCCACCACGACGGCCTGCTGCACAGCCATCCGCTGACGACGCAGAACAAGGCCATCGACGAGGGGGCAACGCTGTATTTCTTCGTACCCAAGGACGGCGAGATTGCCCGCAGCATCGCCACCGACGACGCCGTCAACGTGGCCTACGCCAACACCGACAAGGACAGCTACGTCTCCGTCTCTGGCCGGGCGTCGCTGCTGGAAGACCAAGCCAAGAAGGAAGAGCTGTTCAACCCGATGGCGAAGGCCTGGTTTCCCAAGGGCGTGACCGACCCGAACCTCGGCTTGCTGACCGTGCACATCGACAACGCCGAGTTCTGGGACGTCGACGACAGCAAGATGGTCCAGATCTTCAAGATGATGAAGGCTGCCGTCACCGGTGAACCGCCCAAGAACATGGGCGAGCACAAGACCTTGAACGTCGGTTGAGCGGGTCAAACCCCATGCTCGCGCCCCGCGTGGATCGACGTCTCGCTGCCGTGCTCGGCGAGGATCGCGCCGGCCCGCCGAGTTTGAGCGACTTGGTCGAGGCGGGCTGCGACCAGTTGCCCTTGCCCGGCGGCGGCCGAACGCTGGAACGCTGGCAGGCCCTGGCCGCGGTCGCGGCCAGCGATCTCTCGCTGGTGAAGCGCTTCGAGGGGCACACCGATGCGTTGGCGATCCTGACCGAACTGGGCGGCGCCGAGCCTCCGGTCGGTAGCCGCTGGGGCACCTGGTGCGCCGAGCCGCCCAGCGCACGGGTGGCGCTGCGACGCCGTGGCGACCGGTGGGTGCTCGAGGGCACCAAAGCGTGGTGTTCTGGCGCATCGGATGTCACGCATGCGCTGGTCAGCTGCTGGGACGACGACGGCGCGGCGCGCCTCGCGGCGGTGGCGATGGCGCAGCCGGGGGTGCAGATCACCGACCAGGGTTGGCATGCCGTGGGCATGGCGTCCACGGGCAGCGTTGACGTGGTGTTCGACGGCGCCCTCGCCATCCCGGTCGGCAATGCGGGCGACTACGTCGCACGGGCCGGCTTCTGGCAAGGTGGGGCAGGCATTGCCGCCTGCTGGTATGGCGGCGCGGCCGGCATCGCGGCAATGACGCGAGATCTGGCCGGCCCGAAGCCGGACGCCCACAAGCTGGCGCATCTCGGCGCGATCGACGTCTCACTCGCAGGCGCTGCCGCCGTGCTGCGCGAAACGGCCGCGTGGATCGACGAGCAGCCTTCTTCCCTCGCCCACCAGCCCGCATTGCGCGCCCGCCTGGTGATCGAGGCCGCAGCGACCAGCGTGCTGACGCACGCCGGCCGCGCCATGGGCGCCGGTCCCCTGTGCCGCGACCCGAAGGTCGCGCGCGCCATGGCCGACTTGCCCGTTTTCCTGCGACAGAGCCATGCCGAGCGCGACCTCGCGGCGCTCGGGGAATCGTTGCTGCCCACACAGGAGAGCCCATGGGCGCTGTAGCAGACAAGGCCATCGCCGGCCTGGGCACCACCGAAGATGCGTGGTTGGCATGGCTTGCCGCGCAGCCGTTGCGCTCGGCGACGGCCGACGACCTGCTGGGCGGCAGCCGCCGGCTGGTGATGGTGGCGCCTCACCCGGACGACGAGGTCCTGGCAATCGGCGGTCTGCTGGCACAGCTGTCGACCTTGTGCGGCGACGTTCTGATCGTGGCCGTGACCGATGGCGAAGGCAGCCATGCCGAGTCGCAGCAGTGGCCGCGTGGCCGGCTGGCAGCCGAGCGACCGCTGGAGAGCGCCGAGGCCTGGCGCCGCCTGGGCTTCGGGCAGGCGACCTGCGAGCGCTTGGGCCTGCCCGATGGCGATGTGCGCGGGCACCGCGACACGCTGGTTCGCCACCTGATCGGACTGCTGCGGCCCAGCGATGTCGTGTTCACGACCTGGCGCCACGACGGGCACCCCGACCACGAAGCCACCGGCCGGGCCTGCGCCGTCGCCTGCACGCAGGTCGGCAGCACGCTGGTCGAGGTGCCGGTCTGGGCTTGGCACTGGGCGGCCCCGGGCGACACGCGCCTGCCTTGGCACCGCGCGGTGCGGCTGCCACTCGATGGACCGAGTGCAGCGCGCAAGCGCCATGCGGTCGGCGCGTTCACCAGCCAGCTCGCCGGCGACGCGTCCACCGGTGCAGGCCCGATCCTGCGCAGTACTACCGTGCAACGGGCGCACCGACCTTTCGAAATTTTCTTTGCCTAGCGCCATGACGCCTCACCCCGATCCGCAGACGGTCGACCGCCTGCCCTACTTCGAGTCGCTCTACGACGGCAACGAGGACCCCTACGGCCTGCGCACCCGGTGGTACGAAGAGCGCAAGCGCAACGTGTTGCTCGCCGCCCTGCCCCACCGCCGCTACGCGACCGCCTACGAACCGGGCTGCGGCGCTGGCGAGCTGACGGTGGCGCTGGCCGCGCGCTGCGACACCGTGCTCGCCGCCGACTTCAACGCGCGTGCCGCGGCATCTGCACGCAAGCGCACGGCGGGGCTTCCCAACGTGCGCATCGCATCGCATCAGCTTCCCGAAGACTGGCCCCGCGGCGAGGCGCCCTTCGACCTGATCGTGGTGAGCGAGCTCGGCTATTTCCTCGATGCGCCTGCGATGGAGACGCTGGCCGAACTGTGTGCCGCCTCGCTGACGCCCGAGGGCGTGCTGGTGGCTTGCAACTGGCGCCCCGACTTTGCCGAGCGCGCTCTCCCCACCGACGCGGTGCATGGCGCATTCGCCCATACCGGCCTGGCGCGGATGGTCCGGCATGTGGAGGACGACTTCTTGCTCGAGCTGTGGTGCAACGAACCGCGTTCTGTCGCGCAGCGCGAGGGCATCCGGTGATCGGCATCGTGGTCCCGGCGCACAACGAGGAGCGGGACATCGGCGATACCGTGGCGGCCTTGCTGCTGGCGGCGGCGCATCCGGCGCTGCAGGGCGAGGCCGTCGAAGTGCTCGTCGTGCTCGACAGTTGCAGCGATGCGACCGGTGCGATCGCACGCGCGTGCGGTGCACGCACCCTGGCCGTCGACGCCTGCAACGTCGGGCGCGCCAGGGCCGCGGGCGCTGACGGGCTGCTCGCCGAAGGCGCACGCTGGCTCGCCTTCACCGATGCGGACACACGCGTGTCCCCCGAGTGGCTGGTGTGCCAACTCGAGCTCGGCGCCGATGCCGTGTGCGGCTCCATCGGAGTGGAAGACTGGAGCGTGCATGGCTCGCACGCCGACGCGCTGCGCACCCACTTCGCGCGCACCTACACCGACGCCGACGGTCACCGGCACATCCACGGCGCGAACCTGGGTGTCTCGGCCGAGGCGTACGTGCGCGCGGGCGGCTTCCCCGCGCTGGCCTGCAGTGAAGATGTGGCGCTGGTCGAGGCCTTGCAGGCGACCGGTGCGCGCATCGCGTGGAGCGCGGCGCCACGCGTGTCGACCAGTGCGCGCCACGACGCGCGCGCACGCGGCGGCTTCGGCGACACGCTGCTGGCCGTGATCGCCGCCGGGCTGGCGGCATCGGTGGCGCCGCGGCTGGCCGAGTAGCGGCGCCATGAAAAAAGGCCCGACGATGCGGGCCTTCTGGTTTCAGCGCTGCGCGATCAAGCGGCGACGCCGTCCGCCACAGCTTTGTATTCCTCGAGCTGGTCGAAGTTGAGGTACTGGTAGATCTGCGCGCTGGATGCGTCCAGCACGCCGACGCTCGACATGTACTCTTCCTTCGTCGGGATGCGGCCCAGGCGCGAGCAGATCGCGGCCAGCTCGGCGCTGCCGAGGTAGACGTTGGTGTTCTTGCCGAGGCGGTTCGGGAAGTTGCGGGTCGATGTCGACATCACCGTGGCGCCTTCGCGTACTTGCGCCTGGTTGCCCATGCACAGCGAGCAGCCCGGCATCTCGGTGCGCGCACCGGCATTGCCGAACACGCCGTAGTGGCCTTCTTCGGTGAGCTGGTGTGCGTCCATCTTGGTCGGCGGTGCGATCCACAGCTTGACGGGGATGTCGCGCTTGCCTTCGAGCAGCTTCGATGCCGCGCGGAAGTGGCCGATGTTGGTCATGCACGAGCCGATGAACACTTCGTCGATCTGCGCGCCGGCCACGTCCGACAGCGTCTTCACGTCGTCAGGGTCGTTCGGGCATGCCACGATCGGCTCGTGGATGTCGGCCAGGTCGATCTCGATGACGGCCGCGTAGTCGGCGTCGTCGTCGCCCTTGAGCAGTTCGGGGTTCTTCAGCCAGGCTTCCTGGGCAGCGATGCGCCGGGCCAGCGTGCGGGCGTCGGCATAACCCTCGGCGATCATCCACTTCATCAGCGTGATGTTGCTGTTGATGTACTCGATGATCGGTTCCTTGTTCAGGTGCACCGTGCAGCCGGCAGCCGAGCGTTCGGCCGAGGCATCGCTCAGCTCGAAAGCCTGTTCCACCTTCAGGTCCGGCAGGCCTTCGATTTCCAGGATGCGGCCCGAGAAGATGTTCTTCTTGCCCTGCTTGGCGACGGTGAGCAGGCCCGACTTGATCGCGTACAGCGGAATCGCGTTGACCAGGTCGCGCAGCGTGACGCCGGGCTGCATCGTGCCCTTGAAGCGCACCAGCACCGACTCCGGCATGTCCAGCGGCATCACGCCGGTGGCCGCCGCAAAGGCGACCAGGCCGGAGCCGGCCGGGAAGCTGATGCCGATCGGGAAGCGCGTGTGGCTGTCGCCGCCGGTGCCGACGGTGTCGGGCGTCAGCAGGCGGTTGAGCCAGCTGTGGATCACGCCGTCGCCCGGGCGCAGCGAGACGCCGCCACGGTTGGCCATGAAGTCCGGCAGCTCGTGGTGCATCTTCACGTCGACCTTTTTCGGGTACGCCGCCGTATGGCAGAACGACTGCATGACGAGGTCGGCCGAGAAGCCCAGGCAGGCCAGGTCTTTCAGTTCGTCGCGGGTCATCGGGCCGGTGGTGTCCTGCGAGCCGACCGAGGTCATCTTGGGTTCGCAGTACGTGCCCGGGCGCACGCCCTGGCCTTCGGGCAGGCCACAGGCGCGGCCGACCATCTTCTGCGCGAGCGAGAAGCCCTTCTTGGTGTCGACCGGGCTGGTCGGCAGGCGGAACAGCGTGGACACGGGCAGGCCCAGCGCTTCGCGCGCCTTGGTGGTCAGGCCGCGGCCGATGATCAGCGGAATGCGGCCACCGGCGCGCACTTCGTCGAACAGCACGTCGCTCTTGACCTGGAACTCGGCGATCACCTTGCCGTCCTTGAGCGCCTTGCCTTCGTACGGACGCAGCTCGACCACGTCGCCCATGTTCATCTGCGTCACGTCGAGTTCGATCGGCAGCGCGCCCGAGTCTTCCATCGTGTTGTAGAAGATCGGCGCGATCTTGCCGCCCAGGCAGACGCCGCCGAAGCGCTTGTTCGGCACGTAGGGGATGTCTTCGCCGGTGAACCACAGCACGGAGTTGGTCGCGCTCTTGCGGCTGGAGCCGGTGCCGACCACGTCGCCGGCATAGGCCACCAGGTGGCCGCGGGCGCGCAGGTCTTCGATGAACTTCACCGGGCCGCGCTTGCCGTCTTCTTCCGGCACGATGCCGGGCCGCGCGTTCTTGTGCATCGCCAGGGCGTGCATCGGGATGTCGGGACGCGTCGTCGCATCGGGCGCGGGCGACAGGTCGTCGGTGTTGATCTCGCCGGCCACCTTGAAGATGCTGACCGTGATGCTCTCGGGCACTTCCGGACGGCTGGTGAACCACTCGGCATCGGCCCAGCTCTGCAGCACGGCCTTTGCGTTGGCGTTGCCCTTGTCGGCCTTTTCCTTGACGTCGTGGAACTGGTCGAACATCAGCAGCGTCTTCTTGAGGCCTTCGGCCGCGACGGCGCCGACTTCGGCATCGTCGAGCAGGTCGATCATCGGGCTGATGTTGTAGCCGCCGAGCATCGTGCCGAGCAGTTCGGTCGCACGGGCGCGCGACAGCAGCGTGCTCTTTTCGGTGCCATGCGCCACGGCCGCCAGGTAGCTGGCCTTGACCTTGGCCGCGTCGTCCACGCCGGCCGGCACGCGGTAGGTGAGCAGGTTCAGCAGGAACTCGCCGTCGGATGCCGACGCGTTCTTCATCAGCTCGATCACCTCACCGGTTTGCTTGGCGGTGAGGGGCAGCGGCGGGATGCCGAGCGCGGCGCGCTCGGCGACATGGTCAACGTAGGCTTGCAACATTTTCTTTTCTCCGGGAACTGGGACAACTGCGGCTCGTGTTCTCACGTCCGAGCAAGAGCCGCGCCGCGCAAGCGGCTCTTGGGGGGCGCCGTGCCTGCTTACTTCTTCGCGGCGTCAGCACCCTCGAACAGGCTCTTGGGCGGGTTCTTCTTCATTTCTTCGGCATAAGCCACCTGGGCCGGCGCCATGCATTCGTCGGCGAGGCGCAGGCCCTGCTTCTGGTTCATCAGCATCGACTTGTTGGCGATCTGCAGCCACATCGCGCCGGCTTTGGGGTCCTCTAGGCGGATGGCGCCGGTGCGGCTCTCGACCGGGTGCATGCGGTAGCGCGCCCCCTTGGTCGACACGGTGAAGAAGCCGGCCTTCTTCTCGTCGGCGGTGATGGTCACGTCGGCACCCAGCTCGCACTGGATCTTGCCGGTGTACACGCGCTGGGCGACGGCCAGGTCGGTCTCGCTCAGCGCGATGTCGGTGCTGGTGTCGATGGGCGTGACTTCCTCGACGGCCTTGGCGGCGCGGGGCGTCACCTGGCGCTTCTTGGCGGCGGTCGTGGTGGACTTGGCGGCCGGCTTGGCGGCGGGCTTGGCCGCGGCCTTGGCTGCCGGCTTGGCGGGGGTGGCCGTCTGTGCGTTGACGGCCAGGGGCAGCGCCAGCGCTACGGCGGCGATCAGTGCAAAGGTCTTGTTCATGGGGGTCGGTGTCCTTGAAGGATGAAAGTCAGTGACTCGGGGAGGAGAACCAGGCCAGTGCCTCGGCGGGCAGGTGGCGGCCTGTGGCATGGGCGCGTTCGAGCACTTGCCAGAAATGGCGGTAGCTCGCGCGGTCGTGGAGGCTGCCGTCGATGCTGACCGGCGCCCAGTCCTGGCGGATGGCGGCGTCGACGATGCGCACGGCGAGCGCGATCTGGCCTTCGTCGGGCGCGAAGGCCTCGAGGATCGGACGGATCTGGCTCGGGTGGATGCTCCACATGCGGGTGTAGCCGAACGCGTCGGCGGCCCGTTTCGCCGCGGCGCGCAGGGCCTCGACGTTGCTGAATTCCGTGACGACGCAATGCGACGGCACTTTGCCGTGGGCGTGGGCGGCCGAGGCGATCTCGAGCTTGGCGCGCACCACGAGGGGATGGCTGAACTGGCCCGCCACACCCATGCCGTCAGCCGGAATCGCGCCGGCGTGGGCCGACACGAAGTCCATCAGCCCGAAGCTGAGCGATTGCACGCGGGGATGGGCGGCGATGTCGAAGGCACGGTGCACGGCCAGTGGCGATTCGATGAGCACGTGCAGCGGCAACTGCGCAGCACCGGCAGCATCGAGCGCCGCGGCAGCCTTGGCCACGTCGTCGACCGACTCGACCTTGGGCACCATCAGGTGGCTCAGCCGCTGGCCGGCGCGGCCGGCGATGGTGGCGATGTCGGCCTCGAAAGCGGCGTGGTCGACCGGGTGTACGCGCACGCCGACGCGCATCGCCGGCGCAGCGGCCAGCGCGAGCTCGGTGACGAGCTGCGCATGCTCGGCTTCGCCACCGACGGGGGCGCCGTCTTCGCAGTCGAGCGTCACGTCGAACACGCAGGCACCGAACTCCTCGGCCATCTCGGCCTGGAGCGCGAGGCTCTTCTTCATGCGGGCTTCGACGCCGCTGTAGTGGTCGCACACCGGCAGCACGATGGCGCCGGCCTGCGCGCCCAGGAGCACGTCGCGCGGATGGGTAGACGCCGCGCTCATGCCTTGCGGGCCACCATGAACAGGCGCGGGAAGGCCAGCAGCAGCTTCCCGTCCACGCGCGGCGGATAAGCCTGCGCGATGCGGCGCTCGTAGGCGGCGAGGTAACTCGCCTTGAGCTCGGCGTCGAGCGGGTCGACGAAGGGCTTGAGCCCGGTGCTGCTCACCCATTCGACGATGGCCGCAGCCGACGCCATGGGGTGCTGGTAGATGGTGTGCCAGACATCGACGTGGGCGGCATCGCGCGCCAGCAGGTCGTAGTAGCCACCGATGCCGAGCAGCTCGGTGCGCAGCTTGTCGGCGTCGCCGATGGGTTCTTGCCAAGGCGCCTCGGACGCGACTTCGCGCATCAGACGGTGCGTGGGTTCCGCCCGGTTGTCGGGCATCTGGATGGCGAGCACGCCACCGGGCGCCAGGGCGGCGAACAGGCGCGGGATCAGCGTCTCGTGATCCGGGACCCATTGCAGCGCCGCATTGGCGTAGATGAGATCGGGGGCGACATCGGGCGTCCACTGGCCGATGTCGCCGAATTCGAACCGGGCCTGCGGCAGCCGCTTGCGCGCGCTGACCAGCATGGCCTCGGAGTTGTCGATGCCCAGCACGTCCGCTTGAGGGAAGCGGCGCGCCAGCAGTTCGGTGGAATTGCCCGGGCCGCAGCCGAGGTCGACCACGCGGGCCGCCTGCGTCAGCGGAACGCGCGCCAGCAGTTCGGCGGCCGGACGCGTGCGCTCATCCTCGTAGCGGGTGTAGAGCGCGGGATTCCAATCGAGCATCGACGTGGGCCGTGCTTACTTGACCAGATGGGCGACGCCGGCCTGCTCGTCGGTCAGTTCCTTGAGCGTCTTGTCGATGCACTGCTGGCTGAAGGCGTCGATCTCGAGGCCTTCGACGACCTTGTACTCGCCGTTCTCGCAGGTGACGGGGAAGCCGAACATCACGTCCTTCGGAATGCCGTACTGGCCGTCCGACGGGATACCCATCGTGACCCACTTGCCGTTGGTGCCCAGGGCCCAGTCGCGCATGTGGTCGATGGCGGCGTTCGCCGCCGAGGCGGCCGACGACAGGCCGCGCGCCTCGATGATGGCCGCGCCGCGCTTGCCGACGGTCGGCAGGAAGGTGTTGGCGTTCCATTCCTGGTCGTTGATCATCTTGGCGACGCTCTCGCCCTTGATGGTGGCGAAGCGGTAGTCGGCGTACATCGTGGGCGAGTGGTTGCCCCAGACGGTGAGCTTTTCGATGTCGGCCACGGCCTTGCCGGTCTTGGCGGCGATCTGGCTGGCAGCGCGGTTGTGGTCCAGGCGCAGCATGGCGGTGAAGTTCTTGCGCGGCAGGTCGGGCGCGCTCTTCATCGCGATGTAGGCGTTGGTGTTGGCGGGGTTGCCCACCACCAGCACCTTGACGTTGCGGCTGGCGACGGCATTGAGCGCAGCGCCCTGCGCCGTGAAGATGGCGCCGTTGACGGCCAGCAGTTCGGCGCGTTCCATGCCGGGGCCGCGCGGACGCGAACCGACCAGCAGCGCGTAGTCGACATCCTTGAAGGCGGTCATCGGATCGCCATGGGCTTCCATGCCGGCCAGCAGCGGGAAGGCGCAGTCGTCGAGCTCCATCATCACGCCCTTGAGCGCCTTCTGAGCCTTCTCGTCGGGAATCTCAAGCAATTGCAGGATGACCGGCTGGTCCTTGCCGAGCATTTCGCCGGAAGCGATGCGGAACAACAGGGCGTAACCGATTTGGCCGGCGGCGCCGGTGACGGCAACGCGAACAGGCTTTTTGCTCATGGGAAAGACTCCAGAAGATGGTGAGAACGGTGTCGGCCAGCACGGCGGCGGCCCCGGTGCCCGCAGCGGGCGGACCCGTGTGGCGGAACAGCCTCGCATTTTATGCCGATTCGCCGTTTGGAGCGCACGCGTCTTATGTCTTATATAAGATACAGCCCGTCTGCACGCCGCGAGGTGAGCGAAACGCCATGAACACGCCCACCCTCCCCGACCCCGCCACGCCGTCCTTCAGTCCGCTGTACCAGCAGATCAAGGCGTTGATCCTGCAGAGCCTGCAGGTGGGCGAATGGAAGCCGGGCGAACCGATTCCGAGCGAGATGGACCTCGCCGCGCGCTTCCGCGTGAGCCAGGGCACCGTGCGAAAGGCCATCGACGAACTCGCCGCCGAGAACCTTCTGCTGCGCCGCCAGGGCAAGGGCACCTTCGTCGCGACCCATGCCGAGCAACAGGTGCAGTACCGCTTCCTGAAGCTGGTACCCGACAGCGGCGACACCGCCACCGAAGGCCCGGCCGAACGCACCATCGTCGACTGCAAGCGACTGCGCGCCTCCGCCGACGTGGCGCGCGCACTGGCCCTGCGCACTGGCGACGCCGTGCTGCAGGTGCGCCGCGTGCTGGCTTACGCCGGGGTGCCGACCATCCTCGAAGACCTCTGGCTGCCCGGCACGCCGTTCAAGGGCCTCACGGCCGAGCGCCTGCGCGCATGGCACGGTCCGATGTACGCAATGTTCGAAGCCGAGTTCGGCGTGCGCCTCGTGCGTGCCGAAGAAAAGATCCGAGCCGTCCTGCCCGACGTAGAACAGGCGCTGCTGCTCGATGTCGTCACCGGAACGCCGCTGCTGAGCGTCGAACGCGTCGCGCACACCTACAACGACACCCCGATGGAGCTTCGGCGCGGCCTCTACCGCACCGACACCCACCACTACCGCAACGAACTGGGCTGAAATGAAACCTCCCCCGACGCGGCGCACTGCGTGTCGCTGCCTCCCCATCGAGGGGGCGCGCCCAGCGGCCTGGCACAGCCAGTTCCGCGGGCGCCCTGGCATCTGGCGTGCCGGCTTCATCGCCGCCAACACGGCAGCGTCCGACCATTCCAGTGCGGTGACGCGGCGGCGTCCGCTGCACGATGGTGCATTGCAATAGAATTTTGCGTTGTTTGCATTTCCGTCAAAGACAAGCAGCTACCCCGAAAAAGCAACGAAAGCCCCCATGACCGAGCTTGCCAAAACACCCCGTCCACCGAGACGCGAGTTCCGCAACATCAATGCGTTCACCGACCTCACCACCTACCGCCTTCCGCCCGCCGGCATCGTTTCGATCCTGCACCGCGTGAGCGGCGTCGTGATGTTCCTGTTGCTGCCGTTCATCATCTGGATGTTCGACACCTCGGTCTCCTCCGACATCTCGTTCGCACGCTTCAAGGCCGCCTTCAACAGCGGCCTGGGCTTCGCGCCGGGCTGGTTCCTGAAGCTGGTCGCGCTGGCCCTGATCTGGGCCTACCTGCACCACTTCATCGCCGGCCTGCGCCACCTGTGGATGGATGTGAGCCACGCCGCGGTCAACAAGGAGTTCGGCAAGAGCTCCGCGATCGCCACGCTCGCCCTGAGCATCCTGCTGACCGTCGTCCTCGGCGCGAAGCTCTTCGGCCTGTATTGAGAAGGAGCACCGACATGTCTGTGAATTACGGCGCCAAGCGCATCGTCGTCGGCGCACATTACGGTCTGCGCGACTGGCTCAGCCAGCGCATCACCGGCGGCCTGATGGCCCTCTTCACCATCCTCGTGCTGGGGCAGCTGCTCTTCTCGCGCGGCCCCATCGGCTACGACACCTGGTCGGGCATCTTTTCTGCCCAATGGATGAAAGTGCTCACCTTCGTGGTGATCGCTTCGATCCTGTACCACGTATGGGTTGGCATGCGCGACGTCTGGATGGACTACGTCCAGCCGGTCGGCATCCGACTCGTTTGCCAAATTTTCACGATCGTCTGGCTTGTGGGCTGCGCGGGTTGGGCCATTCAAGTGCTCTGGAGACTCTGACAAGATGACTGCCTATACCAAAGACCAAATCACCAAGCGCAAGTTCGACGTCGTCATCGTCGGCGCTGGCGGCTCGGGCATGCGTGCCTCGCTGCAACTGGCGCGCGCCGGCCTCAACGTGGCCGTGCTCTCCAAGGTGTTCCCGACCCGTTCGCACACGGTCGCCGCACAAGGCGGCGTGGGTGCATCGCTCGGCAACATGAGCGAGGACAACTGGCACTACCACTTCTACGACACGATCAAGGGCTCCGACTGGCTCGGCGACCAGGACGCGATCGAATTCATGTGCCGTGAAGCACCCAAGGTGGTGTACGAGCTCGAACACTTCGGCATGCCCTTCGACCGCAATCCGGACGGCACGATCTACCAACGCCCGTTCGGCGGCCACACCGCCAACTACGGCGAAAAGCCGGTGCAGCGCGCCTGCGCCGCGGCCGACCGCACCGGCCACGCGATGCTGCACACGCTCTATCAGAAGAACGTCGAAGCCCGCACCCAGTTCTTCGTCGAATGGATGGCGCTGGACCTGATCCGAGACGACGAAGGCGATGTGGTCGGCGTGACCGCGCTCGAGATGGAAACCGGCGACCTGCACATCCTGCAGGCCAAAACGGTGCTGCTGGCCACCGGCGGTGCCGGCCGGATCTTCCAGGCCTCGACCAACGCCTTCATCAACACCGGTGACGGCCTGGGCATGGCGGCACGCGCCGGT
The DNA here is from genome assembly GCF_051216715.1 of Variovorax restrictus. NCBI lineage: Bacteria > Pseudomonadati > Pseudomonadota > Betaproteobacteria > Burkholderiales > Comamonadaceae > Variovorax > Variovorax restrictus. Next base: position 1,414,425 of record NZ_JBPJZH010000001.1, on the reverse strand, counting down.
ATTCCGCTGCAGGACATGGAGTTCTGGCAGTTCCACCCGACCGGCGTGGCCGGCGCGGGCGTGCTGCTGACTGAAGGCTGCCGCGGCGAAGGCGCCATCCTGCTCAATAGCAACGGCGAACGCTTCATGGAGCGCTATGCGCCCACCATGAAGGACCTGGCACCACGCGACTTCGTGTCGCGCTCGATGGACCAGGAAATCAAGGAAGGTCGCGGCTGCGGTCCCAACAAGGACTACATCCACATGAAGCTCGACCACCTGGGCGCCGAGACGATCCACAAGCGCCTGCCGTCGGTCTACGAGATCGGCATCAATTTCGCGAACGTCGACGTCACGAAGGAACCGATCCCGGTGGTGCCGACCATCCACTACCAGATGGGCGGCATCCCGACCAACATCAACGGCCAGGTCGTCGTCCAGGACGCCGAGAACAAGAGCGTGGCGGTCAACGGTCTCTACGCGGTGGGCGAATGCTCCTGCGTGAGCGTGCACGGCGCGAACCGCCTGGGTACCAACTCGCTGCTCGACCTGCTGGTGTTCGGCCGCGCTGCGGGCAACCACATCGTCGAATTCAACGACAAGTTGAAAGAGCACAAGACGCTGCCGGCCAACGCCGCCGACCGTTCGCTCGCGCGCCTGAACCAGCTCGAAGCCTCGACCTCCGGCGAATACGCGCAGGACGTCGCCAACGAAATCCGCACCGTCATGCAGCAGCATGCGGCCGTGTTCCGCAAGCAGGCGTCGATGAACGAAGGCGTGGCCAAGATTGCCGCTGTTCGCGACCGCGTTAACGCGATTACGCTCAAGGACAAGTCGCGCGTGTTCAACACCGCCCGCATCGAAGCACTGGAAGTCGACAACCTGATCGAGGTGGCGCAGGCAACGATGGTTTCGGCGGCAGCGCGCACCGAATGCCGCGGCGCTCACACGGTCGAGGACTACGAGCGTCCTGCGGACGACCCGGTCGCGCCGCTGGGCCGCAACGACGCGGAGTGGATGAAGCACACCCTGTGGCACGCCGGCGACAACCAGCTGACTTACAAGCCGGTTCGCCTGCAGCCGCTGACCGTCGATTCGGTGCCGCCGAAGGTTCGTACCTTCTAACCACATCAAAAAAACATCAAAGGTCCACACGATGAAGCGCACATTCCAGATCTATCGCTACGACCCGGACAAGGACGCGAAGCCGTACATGCAGACGATCGAGGTCGAACTCGACGGTCACGAACGCATGCTGCTCGACGCCCTCATGAAGCTCAAGGCTCAGGACCCGACGCTGTCGTTCCGTCGCTCCTGCCGCGAAGGCGTCTGCGGTTCCGACGCGATGAACATCAACGGCAAGAACGGTCTGGCCTGCCTGACCAACATGCTGACGCTCAAGGGCACGATCGTGCTCAAGCCGCTGCCCGGCCTGCCGGTGATCCGCGACCTGATCGTCGACATGACGCAGTTCTTCAAGCAGTACAACTCGATCAAGCCGTACCTGCAGAACGACAACGTGCCGCCCGAGAAGGAACGCCTGCAGAGCCCCGAAGAGCGCGAAGAGCTCGACGGCCTCTACGAGTGCATCCTGTGCGCGAGCTGCTCGACGAGCTGCCCGAGCTTCTGGTGGAACCCGGACAAGTTCGTCGGCCCGGCCGGCCTGCTTCAGGCCTACCGCTTCATCGCCGACAGCCGCGACGAAGCCACTGCCGAGCGCCTGGACAACCTCGAAGACCCGTACCGCCTGTTCCGCTGCCACACGATCATGAACTGCGTGGACGTGTGTCCGAAGAACCTGAATCCGACCAAGGCGATCGGCAAGATCAAGGAACTGATGGTGCGTCGCGCCATCTGAACCGGGAAGAATCAGCTCCATGCACGCAGACGCCGACCTCGACCAGCCGCTGGACGTTCGCGCGCTCAGCAAGCTGAAATGGCGCACGCGTCGCGGCTTGCTGGAGAACGACCTGTTCATCGCACGCTTCTTCGAGCAGCACGAAAGCCGCTTGACCGTGCGCCAGGCCAAGGCGATGGAGACATTGATGGATCTGTCGGATCCCGATCTGCTCGACCTCCTTTTGCAGCGAAAGGAGCCCGAGCCCGCATGGGCCGGGGCGGACGTGGTCGATCTGCTGCGGCTGATGCGCGTCTGACGACGCGTCCTGTTCCAAGTCTTCTTCCCGAACATCAATCTCAAGAAAGAAAGTCGAAATGAAAGCCTCCGACACCAAAGCCACCCTGTCGTTCAGCAACGGCGGAGACAACGTCGATCTGCCGGTCTACAAGGGCACGATGGGCCCCGACGTGATCGACATCCGCAAACTGTACGCACAGACGGGCATGTTCACGTACGACCCGGGCTTCATGTCGACGGCGTCGTGCCAGTCGGCCATCACGTACATCGACGGCGACAAGGGTGAACTGCTCTATCGCGGCTATCCGATCGAGCAACTCGCCACCAACTGCGACTTTCTAGAGACCTGCCACCTGCTGCTGTACGGAGAACTGCCGGACGCCGGCAAGAAGCAGGACTTCACCAAGCTGGTGACCAACCACACGATGGTCAACGAGCAGATGCAGTTCTTCCTGCGTGGCTTCCGCCGCGACGCGCATCCGATGGCCATCATGACCGGCCTGGTCGGCGCCCTGTCGGCCTTCTATCACGACAGCACGGACATCAACGATCCGAAGCACCGCGAGATCGCAGCCATCCGCCTGATCGCGAAGATGCCCACGCTGGTGGCGATGGCGTACAAGTACACGGTGGGCCAACCGTACATGTACCCGCGCAACGACCTGAGCTACGCGGGCAACTTCCTGCACATGATGTTTGCCACGCCGTGCGAAGAGTACAAGGTGAGCCCGGTGCTCGAGCGCGCACTCGACCGCATCTTCATCCTGCACGCCGACCACGAGCAGAACGCCTCGACGTCGACCGTGCGCCTGTGCGGTTCCTCGGGCACCAACCCGTTCGCCGCCATCGCAGCCGGCGTGGCTTGCCTCTGGGGCCCATCGCACGGCGGAGCCAACGAAGCGGCGCTCAACATGCTCTACGACATTCAGAAGGCCGGTGGCGTCGACAAGATCGGCGAGTTCATCAAGCAGGTGAAGGACAAGAACTCCAACGTCAAGCTGATGGGCTTCGGCCACCGGGTGTACAAGAACTACGACCCGCGCGCCAAGCTCATGCAGGAAACCTGTAAGGAAGTGCTGAGCGAGCTGGGCCTTGAAAACGACCCACTGTTCAAGCTGGCCATGGCGCTCGAGAAGATCGCGCTGGAAGACGAGTACTTCGTGTCACGCAAGCTCTACCCGAACGTCGACTTCTACTCGGGCATCGTGCAGCGCGCCATCGGCATCCCGGTCCCGCTGTTCACCGCCGTGTTCGCCCTGGCCCGCACGTCTGGCTGGATCGCCCAGCTGAACGAGATGATCGGCGACCCGGAGTACAAGATCGGCCGCCCGCGCCAGCTGTTCGAAGGCTCGACCCCGCGCGACGTGAAGCCGATCGCTCAGCGTTGATCTCGCCTCGGAGGCCGGCCTGGCCTTCGCACTCGAAAGCTGCCTGCGGGCAGCTTTTTTGCGTCTTGGCTTACAGAAGCGTTGGGGCAGGTTCGATACCGTCGTCGACGGAGGGTGACTCCACGCTCGAATCCGTCAACAAACCGCTCTCAGGAGTTCTGTCATGAAAAAACTTACCGCAATGATCGCTGTCGTCTTCGCATTTGGCGTTCCGCTGGCTGGCTGCAACACCGTCAAGGGTGCCGGCCAGGACATCCAGAAGGGCGGCGACAAGCTCGAGGACGCGGCTAAGAAGCGCCAGTAATCGATCGTTTGTTTTGATCACAAAAAAGCGGGCCTCGAGCCCGCTTTTTTGTTGGTGGCGCGCTGGTGCCTCGCCCTCATCTCGGCCCGGCATCCAAGACATCTCGGATCACGATGGCACACAGCAGAACTCTCAGGGAGAATAAGGACCCCACCTCTCCCCACACGATGCCGTGACCGCGTCCGAACGGACCTTTGCCCGCCGAATCGACCTGACCTCGCTCCAGCTCTATGTGGCGGTGTGCGAGCTGGGCAGCATCGGACGTGCGGCAGAGCGGGAGTTCATCGCGGCGTCGGCCATCAGCAAGCGGCTGTCCGACCTCGAGGCCACGCTCGGCACGCCGCTGCTCTACCGCCACGCGCGCGGCGTCGACCTCACGCCGGCCGGCGAAAGCCTGCTGCACCACGCGCGCTCGGTGCTCTACAGCCTGGAGAAGATGCAGGGCGAACTGAGCGAATACGCCGACGGCGTGCGCGGCCACGTGCGGGTGCACGCGAACATCTCGGCCATCGTGCAGTTCCTGCCGGAGGATCTCGGCGCCTTTCGCCGCGACCATGAAGCCATCAAGATCGATCTCGAGGAGCATCTGAGCACCGAGGTGCTGCGCGCGGTGCACGAAGGCGCGGCCGACCTGGGCATCTGCCACGCGGGCGACGGCGGCAGCGATCTGCAGAGCCTGCCCTACCGGCACGACCGGCTCGTGCTCGTCGTGCCGGCCGTCCACGCATTGGCAGGCCGCAACGCGATCGCCTTCGCGGATTCGCTGGACTACGACCATGTCGGCCTGCACACGAACAGTTCGATCTATGTGGCCACGCGACAGGCTGCGCTGGAAGCGGGCCGCAGCATCAAGCTGCGCATCCACGTGACCGGCCTCGACGCCATGTGCCGGATGATCGAGAACGGCCTGGGCATCGGCGTGATGCCGGGCCACGCTTTCGAATTGATGCAAGGCGGCATCGGCCACCGGCTGGTCAGCATCGAGCTGACCGACACCTGGGCGCGGCGCGAGATCCGGCTCGTCGCGCGCGACTTCTCGACGCTGCCGGTGGCCGCGCGTGCGCTGGTGGCGCACCTGCAGACCTCCGGCGCCGCGTCCGAACAAGAAACGCTCGGGCTCGCCGCCTGAGCACGAACCCTCACCCTCCCCCACGAAAGAAGACAGTCATGGCACGCACGCTCTACGACAAGCTTTGGGACGAACACGTCGTCCACACCGAGGACGACGGCACCTCGATCCTGTATATCGACCGCCACCTGGTGCACGAAGTGACCAGCCCACAGGCCTTCGAGGGCCTGCGCGTGGCCGGCCGCAAGCTGTGGCGCATCAGCTCGGTGGTGGCCACGGCCGACCACAACACACCGACCACCCACTGGGAGCTCGGCTACGACGGCATCACCGACCCGATCAGCAAGGAACAGATCACCACGCTCGACAGCAACATCGCCGAGTTCGGTGCCGCCGCGTTCTACCCGTTCCTCAGCAAGCGCCAGGGCATCGTGCACGTGATCGGGCCGGAGTCGGGTGCCACGCTGCCGGGCATGACGGTGGTGTGCGGCGACTCGCACACCTCCACGCACGGCGCCTTCGGCGCGCTGGCGCACGGCATCGGCACCAGCGAGGTCGAGCACGTGATGGCCACGCAGACGCTGCTGGCCAAGAAGGCCAAGAACCTGCTGGTGAAGGTCGAGGGCAAGCTGCCGCTGGGCTGTACCGCCAAGGACATCGTGCTGGCGATCATCGGCCGCATCGGCACCGCTGGCGGCACAGGCTACACGATCGAGTTCGCCGGCTCCGCCATCCGTGACCTGAGCATGGAAGGCCGCATGACGGTGTGCAACATGGCGATCGAAGCCGGCGCGCGCGCAGGCCTCGTCGCGGTGGACGAGAAGACCATCGCCTATGTCAAGGGCCGCCCCCTGGCACCCACCGGCGTCGAATGGGACCACGCCGTGACCTACTGGAAGACGCTGCAGTCGGACCCCGGCGCGCACTTCGACCAGGTGGTGGAACTCGACGCGACGCAGATCCTGCCGCAGGTCACCTGGGGCACTTCGCCCGAAATGGTGATGGCGATCGACGGCCGCGTGCCCGACCCCGACAAGGAAAAGGACGCCAACAAGCGCGGCGCCATCGAGCGTGCCCTGGTCTACATGGATCTCGAGCCGAACAAACCGATGAACGACATCTTCATCGACAAGGTGTTCATCGGCTCGTGCACCAACTCCCGCATCGAGGACATGCGCGAAGCCGCGGCGGTCGTGAAGAAGCTCGGCCAGAAGGTCGCGAAGAACGTCAAGCTTGCGATGGTGGTGCCGGGCTCCGGCCTGGTGAAGGAACAGGCCGAGCGTGAAGGGCTCGACGTGATCTTCAAGGCGGCGGGCTTCGAGTGGCGCGAGCCGGGCTGCTCGATGTGCCTGGCCATGAACGCCGACCGGCTGGAGCCGGGCGAGCGCTGCGCCAGCACCAGCAACCGTAACTTCGAAGGCCGTCAAGGCGCCGGCGGCCGCACACATCTGGTGAGCCCGGCCATGGCCGCCGCCGCCGCGGTGCACGGCCATTTCGTCGACGTCCGCCAATTCGCCTGAGCCAGGAGACACACCATGCAGAAATTCACCGTGCACCAGGGCCTCGTGGCACCGATGGACCGCGAGAACGTCGACACCGACGCGATCATTCCCAAGCAGTTCCTGAAGTCGATCAAGAAGACCGGCTTCGGCCCTAACCTGTTCGACGAATGGCGCTACCTCGACCACGGCGAGCCGGGCCAGGACCCGGCCAGCCGCAAGCCGAACCCGGACTTCGTGCTGAACCAGCCGCGCTACGCGGGCGCTTCGGTGCTGCTGGCGCGCAAGAACTTCGGCTGCGGTTCGTCGCGCGAGCACGCGCCGTGGGCGCTCGACCAGTACGGCTTTCGCGCCATCATCGCGCCGAGCTACGCCGACATCTTCTTCAACAACAGCTTCAAGAACGGCCTGCTGCCGATCGTGTTGCCCGAGGCGCAGGTCGCCCAGCTGTTCGACGAGACCTTCGCCTTCCCGGGCTACACGCTCACGGTCGACCTGGAACGCCAGGTGGTCATCAAGCCGGACGGCACCGAACTCGCCTTCGACGTGCAGGCCTTTCGCAAGTACTGCCTCATCAACGGGCTGGACGATATCGGCCTCACGCTGCAGAAGAAGGACAAGATCAAGGCCTTCGAAACCGAACGACTCGCCACCAAGCCGTGGCTGGCCAAGGCTTCGCTCGTCTGAACGCCTACCGTTTCAACCTCAACCCCAATCAGCTCATGAAAATCGCAGTCCTCCCCGGTGATGGCATCGGCACCGAGATCGTCGCGGAAGCCATCCGTGTGCTCGACGCGCTCGAACTCCAATTCGAGATGGAAACCGCCCTGGTCGGCGGTGCCGCCTACGACGCGCACGGCCATCCGCTGCCCGAGGCCACGCTGAAGCTGGCCAAGGAGGCCGACGCGGTACTGTTCGGCGCCGTCGGCGACTGGAAGTACGACACGCTCGAACGCCAGTTCCGCCCCGAGCAGGCCATCCTCGGCCTGCGCAAGAACCTCGGCCTGTTCGCCAACTTCCGCCCGGCCATCTGCTACGAGGAGCTGGTCGCGGCATCGAGCCTGAAGCCCGAGCTGATCGCGGGCCTCGACATCCTGATCATTCGCGAGCTGACCGGCGACATCTACTTCGGCCAGCCGCGCGGCCGCCGCACCGCCATCGACGGCCACTTCCCCGGTGCCGAGGAAGCCTTCGACACGATGCGCTACTCGCGCCCCGAGGTCGAACGCATCGCCCGCGTCGCCTTCGAGGCCGCCCGCAAGCGCAGCAAGCGCGTGACCAGCGTCGACAAGGCCAACGTGCTCGAGACCTTCCAGTTCTGGAAGGACATCGTGACCGAGGTCGGCAAGGAGTATCCCGACGTCGAACTCGACCACATGTACGTGGACAACGCGGCCATGCAGCTGGTGAAGGCGCCGAAGAAGTTCGACGTGATCGTCACCGGCAACATGTTCGGCGACATCCTGTCGGACGAGGCGGCCATGCTGACCGGTTCCATCGGCATGCTGCCCTCGGCGTCGCTCAATGCGAGCAGCCAGGGCCTGTACGAGCCGAGCCATGGCAGCGCGCCCGACATTGCCGGCAAGGGGGTCGCCAACCCATTGGCTACAATCCTGTCCGCTGCCATGATGCTCCGCTTCTCCCTCCAACAACCCGAAGCTGCCGACCGAATCGAGTCGGCGGTCAAGTCGGTGCTCGCCGCCGGGCTGCGCACGGGGGACATCTGGTCGGAAGGCACGAAGCGCGTCGGCACCCGCGAGATGGGCGACGCGGTCGTAGCAGCCCTCTCCTCTTCCGTTATCAAAAAGACGAGCATTACCGGCTAACCGCAGCCCGCTTCGTCACGCCCCTCCCCGGCTCGACGAGCCGGGCGCCAAGAAAACCTGATCTCCTAGTTTTTTCTTCGAAGGGCATATTGAAATGGCGAACGCATCTCAACCTCTGGTCGGCCTCGTAGGCTGGCGCGGCATGGTCGGCTCGGTCCTGATGGACCGCATGCAGGCCGAAGGCGACTTCGGGCTCATCGAGCCGATATTCTTCTCGACCTCCAACGCCGGCGGCAAGGCCCCGGCGATGGCCAAGAACGAGACGACGCTGAAGGACGCGCACGACATCGACGCGCTCCGCAAGTGCGACATCGTGATCACCTGCCAGGGCGGCGACTACACCAGCGAAGTCTTCCCCAAGCTGCGCGCCGCCGGCTGGAATGGCCACTGGATCGACGCGGCCTCCACGCTGCGCATGAACGACGACGCGATCATCGTGCTCGACCCGGTCAACCTGCCCGTCATCCAGAACGCGCTCGCCAAGGGTGGCAAGAACTGGATCGGCGGAAATTGCACCGTGAGCTGCATGCTGATGGGCGTCGGCGCGCTCTACAAGGCCGGCCTGGTCGAGTGGATGACCAGCATGACCTACCAGGCCGCGTCCGGTGGTGGCGCGCAGCACATGCGCGAACTGCTGACGCAGTTCGGCACGCTCAACGCCGAAGTGCGTGCGCTGCTGGACGACCCGAAGTCCGCCATCCTGGAAATCGACCGCAAGGTGCTGCACAAGCAGCAGAACCTGTCGGCCAGCGAAACGGCGAACTTCGGTGCGCCGCTCGGCGGCTCGCTGATCCCCTGGATCGACAAGGACCTGGGCCTGGGCAAGAGCCAGGACGACGCCGAGTGGGGCATGTCCAAGGAAGAATGGAAGGGCGGCGCCGAAACCAACAAGATCCTCGGCCAGGGGCCGGGCTTCGATGTCGCCCCGGTGCCGGTGGACGGTTTCTGCGTGCGCATCGGCGCCATGCGCTGCCACAGCCAGGCGCTGACTTTCAAGCTGAAGAAGAACGTGCCGATGGCGGACATCGAGGCATTGATCGCCGCCGACAACGCGTGGGTCAAGGTCGTTCCCAACACCCGCGAAGCCACCGTCAAGGACCTGACGCCCGTCGCCGTCACCGGCACGATGAGCATCCCGGTCGGCCGGCTGCGCAAGCTGGCGATGGGGCCGGAGTATTTGGGCGCGTTCACCATCGGCGACCAATTGCTGTGGGGTGCGGCGGAGCCGCTGCGCCGCATGTTGCGCATCCTGCTGGACGCGTAAAACCGCACGCAAGCGCCCTGAAATGGGCGCTCGTTGCTCTGCTGCAACGGACAAAACATGCCGAAGTTGGCGCGCACTGGGGTGAACACGCCGGTCTCCTTGTCAGTGCAGAACGTTGGTGTTAACGTCCTCTTACACTTTGGGCCGCGGTGCCCCTCTTCCAGCATGACAAGACATCCGTTGCCTGCGGTCCGCGATTCAGCCATCCGTCCGAAACCGACGTCCGGGGGCCGGACGCGGCTGTCGTTGCTCAGTGCCGCCATTGCCCTGGGACTGGGGTCGGCGGTCATCGATGCCCATGCGCTGTCGCTGGGCCGCATGAATGTGCAGTCCGCCATCGGCGAACCCTTGCGCGCGGAAATCGAAATCGCGGAGATGAGCACCGCCGAGGCCGATGGCCTGCGCGTCAACATCGCCTCGCCGGACGCCTTTCGCGCTGCCGGCGTGCCCTACAACGCCGCGTTGTCCGACGTGCGCAGCGCGCTGCAACGCCGTGCCGACGGCCGTTATGTCGTCCGCTTGACGAGCAATCGCTCGGTGTCCGACCCCTTCATCGACCTGCTGCTCGAAGCCACCTGGAACACGGGTCGCATCGTCCGCGACTACACGGTGCTGCTCGACCCGCCGGCCAGCCGCACGGCGGCTGCCGCCGTCGCGCCGGCGCCCATATCGCCGCAGATCAGCATCGGCACCGGCCCGGCATCGATTGCACCACCGGCCATTCGTCGTGCGCCGCGGCCCGCCGTGGTCGCCCCGGCTACACCGGCCGAGGCGCCTGCGGTGCGGACCGTCGGCGGCAGCGCCGGCCAGCAGGTCACCGTACAGCCGGGCGACACCGCCAGCAAGATTGCCGGCGCTTACAAGCCAGCAGACGTGTCGCTCGACCAGATGCTGGTCGCCATGCTGCGCGCCAACCCCAACGCCTTCATCGGCGGCAACATGAACCGCATGAAGGCCGGCGCGGTCCTCGACCTGCCCGACGCATCGCAAGCCGCCGCCACGCCCGCTCCGGAAGCACGCCGCACGGTGATCGCGCAGAGCCGGGATTTCGGCGACTATCGCCGCCGCCTCGCCGACAACGCCCCGACGTCTGCCGTGGCCGCGGCCGATCGGCAAACGTCCGGCCGACTCGATGCGAACGTCGAGGACCGCAGCAAGGCCGCCGCCGCACCGGACAAACTGACCATCGCGCAGGCCCGTGCCGCCGACGACAAGCTCGCCCAGGCCCGACAGGCGCAGGAAAGCAATGCCCGCGTGGCCGAGCTGTCCAAGAACATCAGCGACCTGAACAAGCTGCAGTCGGCCGGTGCCACGGCAGCGGCGCCTGCAGGTGCGGCCCCGGTGGCGCCTCCAGCCGCCAGCGCGCCGATCGCGCCGGTCGCCGGGGCAGCACCGGCTAGTGCGTCACCCGCGGTCGCGGCACCAGCGGCGCCTGCAGCTTCCACGGCGGCAGCGCCGACCTTGGTCGCCCCGGCTGCCCTGACGCCTGCTCCCGCATCGGCATCGGCATCGGCACCGGCACCGGCACCGGCGGCAACAGCCTCGGCCGTGGCGGCCAAGCCTGCCGCCAAGCCCGCGGCGACCCCTCCACCGGAACCCAGCTTCCTCGACGACCTGCTCGACAACCCGCTGCTGCTCGGCGGTGGCGCGCTCGTCCTGCTGCTGCTCGGTTACCTCGGCTACAAGGCGGTCAAACGCCGCCGCGAGGACGCCGGCGACAGCGTCTTCCTGGAAAGCCGGCTGCCCAAGGATTCGTTCTTCGCCGCCAGCGGCGGCGAGTCGGTCGACACCAAGAACCGCTCGATCGTCTCGTCGCTCTCGTACTCGCCCAGCCAGCTCGACGCCGGCGATGTCGATCCGGTGGCGGAAGCTGACGTCTACCTCGCCTATGGGCGGGACCTCCAGGCCGAAGAAATCCTGCGCGAAGCGCTGCGCATCAACCCCGAGCGCATCGCCATCCACCTCAAGCTGCTCGAGATCCATGCCAAGCGGCGCGATCTGCGCGCCTACGAGGCGTTGGCATCGGACGTCCATAAGTTGACTGGCGGTCAGGGCACCGACTGGAACCGCGTCGTGGAGATGGGTAAGGAGCTCGATCCGGGTAACCCGCTGTACGAAGCCGGCGTCCGGCCGGTGGTTGTCGACAGCGCAGCACCCGCCGCCGTCATCGCCGCGACAGCCGCGGCGGTGGTGGCCGCCCCACCCGCAGCCCCCGTTGCCGCGCCACCACCGGCGTTCGTCCCCTCGGTGGCACCGCTCGATTTCGATCTCGACCTGAGCAAGCCCTCGCCCCTCGAGACGCCCAGCACGATGCCGGCACCCATCACCGAGCCGGCCCCGATCACCGAACCCGCTCCGGTCAGTGCTAGCCTGCCACCGTCCCCGGCGCCCGCGCCGGAGCGCTTCGCGGCGACATCGCGCGACACGCTGCGCGAGATGTCGCCGATGAGCCCTTCGGCGGACTTCGACACCGACTTCAACACAGCGCCCGCCGCGCTGGAAATGCCCGGCATGTCGAGGCCGATCGGCACAGACGAGCAGACCCAGCCAGCAACGCTTCGTGCCGGCCTGCCAGGCGACTCGGGCTTCATCGAGTTCGACATGAGCGCGCTCGCCGGCCTGAACCAGCGCGATTCCAACGACACCGAACCTGGCCGGCTCGAACCGCTGGACGAGGCCAACGACAACCCGCATGCGATCAAGCTGTCGCTGGCGCGCGAGCTGCAAGCCCTGGGCGACACCGAAGGCGCGCGTTCGCTGGTCGAAGAAGTCGAAGCCGAAAGCTCCGGCGACCTGAAGTCCCAGGCACGGCACCTGTTGGCGCAACTGGCTTGAGAGGGCTGGCACGACGCATGCGCCGGCGGCCCGTTCGACCCTCGTGAGGCTGGCCCTCGGCGTTCGCTACAACGGCCAGGCCTATCAGGGCTGGCAGAGCCAGCTGTCCGGGCAAACCGTGCAGGACAAGCTGGAGGCCGCCCTGGCCCGCTTTGCCGATCGCCCGATCTCCACGCTGTGTGCCGGCCGCACCGACGCCGGCGTGCACGGCCTGATGCAGGTTGTGCACTTCGACACCGAGATCGAACGCACGCCTTTCTCCTGGGTGCGCGGCACCAACCGCTACCTGCCCGCCGACATCGCGATCCAGTGGGCCCATCCGGTGCCCGACGCCTTCCACTGCCGGGCCAGCGCCGTGGCGCGGCGCTATCTCTACGTGCTCTCGCAATCGCCGGTACGACCGAGCCTCGACGCCGGTCGCGTCGGGTGGTCGATGCGATCGCTCGACGGCGCGGCCATGCGCAACGCGGCGGCACAGCTGATCGGCGAGCACGACTTCACCTCTTTCCGCGCCTCGGCCTGCCAGGCGAAGTCACCAATCAAGACGATGCGCCGCATCGCGATCACGCAAAAGGAAGTCTCGGTCGATGGCGAGCGCTGCCAGTGGCACTTCGAGTTCGAGGCCGATGCCTTCCTGCACCACATGATCCGCAACCTCATGGGCTGTCTGGTCCGCATCGGGCACGGCGACGAGCGGCCCGAGTGGATCGCTGAGGTGCTGGCCGCGCGCAGCCGCAAGGTGGCGGCGCCCACCTTCTCGCCGGCCGGCCTGTACTTCGTTGGCCCCTTGTACGACGCGGCCTGGGGGCTCCCTGCCGAGGCGACCCTGGGCGCGAGCGGCGCTGCGTATGATGGCCCGCCATGAGCGCGCCCGCCCCTCGACGAACCCGCATCAAGATCTGCGGCCTCACGCGTGAAGCCGACGTCGATACGGCGGTCGACACGGGCGCCGACGCCGTGGGCTTCGTGCTCTATCCGGCCAGCCCCAGGGCGGTCACCGCGCAGCGCGCGGCGGCGCTCGCATCGCGCCTGCCGCCCTTCGTCACGCCGGTGCTGCTGTTCGTGAACGAGGCGCCGACGCAGGTGATGGGCGCACTGGCCACCGTGCCGGGCGCCATGGCCCAGTTCCACGGCGACGAGACCCCCGCGCAATGCCAGACAGCCAGCGGCCACGGGGCGTACCGGTACATGCGCGCAGCCCGCATTCCACTTGGCGCGGCGGGGGCACACTTCGACCTCGTAAAATACGCTTCCGATTTCTCCCACGCCCAGGCCATCCTGCTCGACGCGCATGTCGACGGGTTCGGCGGTGGCGGCAAGGCATTCGATTGGTCACTTCTTCCAACCGCCGTCGACGCTCACCTCGTCTTGAGTGGTGGACTCACACCTGCAAACGTGGCCGATGGCATTCGCCAGCTCCGGCCGCGATGCCGGTCGCTGGCCGTTGACGTGAGTTCCGGCGTCGAAGCCTCCAAGGGCATTAAGGACGCCGGAAAGATCCGCGATTTCATTGCTGCCGTGCGCGCAGCCGACCTCGCCCCCCTTTGACCGGCCGCACCGTCTCTTTGTCGACGGGCGCGGCCCCATCGATCGAGAAACCCATGAGCTATCAACAACCCGACGCCGCCGGCCACTTCGGCCCCTACGGCGGCACCTTCGCGAGCGAGACGCTCACACATGCCATCGCCGAATTGCGCGAGGCGTATGCCAAGTTCAAGGACGACCCGGCCTTCCTGGCTGAGTTCCACTACGAGCTCAAGCACTTCGTCGGCCGGCCCTCGCCGGTCTACCATGCGGCGCGCACCAGTCGCGAAATGGGCGGCGCGCAGATCTACCTCAAGCGTGAGGACCTGAACCACACCGGCGCCCACAAGATCAACAACGTGATCGGCCAGGCCATGCTCGCCAAGCGCATGGGCAAGCCCCGCGTGATCGCGGAGACCGGTGCGGGCCAGCACGGCGTGGCGACCGCCACCATCTGCGCCCGCTACGGCCTCGAATGCGTGGTCTACATGGGCAGCATGGACGTGCAGCGCCAGAGCCCCAACGTTTACCGGATGAACCTGCTGGGCGCTACCGTGGTGCCGGTCGAATCGGGCAGCAAGACGCTCAAGGACGCACTCAACGAGGCGATGCGCGACTGGGTCACCAACGTCGAGAACACCTTCTACATCATCGGCACCGTCGCCGGCCCGCACCCCTACCCGATGATGGTGCGCGACTTCCAGAGCGTGATTGGCACCGAATGCATCGACCAGATGCCCACCATGCTGGCCGACAACGGCATCGCGAACCGGCAGCCCGACGTGGTCGTCGCCTGCGTCGGCGGTGGCAGCAACGCCATGGGCATCTTCCATCCGTACATCCCCTTCGAGGGCACCCGCCTGATCGGCGTCGAAGCAGCCGGCGAAGGCCTCGACAGCGGCAAGCACTCGGCGTCCATCCTGCGCGGCAGCCCCGGCGTGCTGCACGGCAACCGCACCTACCTGCTGCAGTCGGAAGACGGCCAGGTGACCGAGACGCACAGCATCAGCGCCGGCCTGGACTACCCCGGCGTCGGCCCGGAGCACGCCCATCTGGCGGACATCGGCCGCGCCGAGTACGTCGGCATCACCGACACCGAGGCGCTGGACGCCTTCCATTACCTGTGCCGCACCGAAGGCATCATCCCGGCGCTGGAATCGAGCCATGCGGTGGCCTATGCGATGAAGCTGGCCAAGACGATGCGGCCGGACCAATCCATCCTGGTGAACCTCTCCGGACGCGGCGACAAGGACATCGGCACGGTGGCCGATCTCTCGGGCGTCGACTTCTACGACCGGCCGTCGATGCGCGGCCTGAGCGTGAAGGGAGGCAAGGCATGAGCCGCATTGCTGCCGCCTTCGAGGCGCTTCAAAAGGATGGCCGCAAGGCACTCATTCCCTACGTGACCGCCGGCTTCCCCTACGCCGACATCACGCCCGACCTGATGCATGGCATGGTGGCCGCGGGCGCCGACGTGATCGAGCTCGGCGTGCCCTTCTCCGACCCGATGGCCGACGGCCCGGTGATCCAGAAGGCCGGCGAAGCGGCGCTGGCCCTGGGCGTCGGCACCAAGCAGGTGCTGGCGATGGTGGCCGCCTTCCGCCAGACCGACGACCGCACGCCGGTCGTGCTGATGGGCTACGCCAACCCGGTCGAGCGCTACGACGGCGTGCACGGCAAGGGCCGCTTCATCCGCGACGCGGCGGCCGCCGGGGTGGACGGCCTGCTGGTCGTCGACTACCCGCCCGAGGAATGCGAGGACTTCGCCGCCGACCTGCGCGCCGCCGGCATCGACCTGATCTTCCTGCTCGCACCGACGAGTACCGACGCACGCATGGCGCAGGTCGGCCGCATCGCGACCGGCTACGTCTACTACGTGTCGCTCAAGGGCGTGACCGGCGCCGGCCACCTCGACACCGAGGCGGTCGGCCGCATGATCCCGCGCATCCGCGAACACGTGCGCGTGCCGGTGGGCGTGGGCTTCGGCATCCGCGACGCGCGCACGGCGCAGGCGGTCGGCTCGGCCGCCGATGCGGTGGTCATCGGCACCAAGATCATCCAGCTGATCGACGGCCAGCCGCGCGACCGGGTGGTGCCGCTCGTCGCCGAATTCCTGGCCGAGATCCGCCAGGCGCTCGACGCGCTGCCGGCCGCCACCCCCAAGAACGCATTGGGTCGATAATCCGCGCTCTCCAGGAGAACCCATGAGCTGGCTAGAAAAACTGCTTCCCCCGAAAATCGAGCAGACCGACCCGAGCGAGCGCCGCCAGGTGCCCGAAGGTCTCTGGATCAAATGCCCGAGCTGCGAGACGGTGCTCTACAAGACCGACCTCGAGCACAACCAGAACGTCTGCCCGAGCTGCGCCCACCACCACCGCATTGGCGCGCGCGCCCGTCTCGACGCCTTCCTCGACGCCGAAGGCCGCTACGAACTCGGCCAGGAAGTGCTGCCGGTCGACGCCCTGAAGTTCAAGGACAGCCGCAAGTACCCCGAGCGGCTCAAGGAAGCGCTGGAGAACACCGGCGAGACCGACGCGCTCATCGTCATGGGCGGCTCGGTGCACAGCATCAGCGTCGTGGTCGCCTGCTTCGAGTTCGAGTTCATGGGTGGCAGCATGGGCAGCGTGGTCGGCGAGCGCTTCGTGCGCGGCGTCGAAACCGCGATCGAGCAGAAGGTGCCCTTCATCTGCTTCACCGCCACCGGCGGTGCGCGCATGCAGGAAGGCCTGCTCTCGCTGATGCAGATGGCCAAGACCAACGCCGCGCTCACCCGGCTCGCCAAAAAGGGCTTGCCCTACATCAGCGTGCTGACCGACCCAACGATGGGCGGCGTGAGTGCCGGCTTCGCCTTCGTCGGCGACGTGGTCATTGCCGAGCCCAAGGCGCTGATCGGCTTCGCCGGCCCGCGGGTGATCGAGTCGACGGTGCGCGTCACGCTGCCCGAAGGCTTCCAGCGCTCGGAGTTCCTGCAGACCAAGGGCGCGATTGACTTCATCAGTGATCGCCGCGCATTGCGCAAGACCATCGCCAGCACGCTGGCCATGTTGCTGCGCCAGCCTGCCGACGCGGTGATCTGACGCCCTAGAGCCTGAAAACGCTGACCATCACGCTGCCGAGCACGATCGCCACGACCTGCAGCAGCACGATGGCGGCGAGCGGCGACAGGTCGACGCCGCCGACCAGCGGGATGATGCGGCGCAGCGGCCGCACGATGGGTTCGGCCAGCCGAGACACCAGGTCGAGCAGCACGGCCGACGCGCCCGGCACCCACGACAGCACCGCGTAGACGACCAGCAGCGCGGTCAGGGCCGACACCGCCAGCTGCGCCAGCCCGACCAGCGACACCAGCGGCAGGATCGCCATGCGGCTGAAGTTGCCGATCAGCAGCCACAGCAGCAGGAACTTCGCCATCACCAGCAGCCAGGCGGCGATCAGGCTGGCGAGGTCCCATCGCTTGGCCGACGGCACGATGCGCCGCAGCGGCATGACGATCCAGTCGCTCACGGCGAAGATGAAGCGCCCCAGCGGATTGCCGAAGGGCACGCGGTGGTACTGCATGTAAAGCCGCAGCAGGCAGGCGCCGCCCAGGAGGCCGACGATGACGTCGAGCAGGAAGGAAGGGATCTGATAGAGCATGGCGCGCAACCGGCGTGAAAGGAAGGCGATGATAGTCAGACACCAGTGGCGCAACCGTGTCCGGCGCAAGGCCCTGAGGCTTTCCGCGTGACGATGATCTGCTAGGGTGGCGTCCGAGAGACACACGCCCTCCGCCACCATGCCGACGCCCCTCCCCTCGCCGCTGCCGCTGTTCCCGCTGGGTTCGGTGCTCTTCCCCGACGGCTACCTGCCGTTGCGCATCTTCGAGGTGCGCTATCTCGACCTCATCGGGCGCTGCCACAAACTCGGCCTGCCCTTCGGCGTTGTCAGCCTGACCCAGGGCGCCGAAGTGCGCGTGGCAGGGGCTGGCACAGAGCGCTTTGCCGCCGTAGGCACCGTCGCGACCATCCGCAGCTTCGAGGTGCCGCAGTCCGGCCTGATGCAGATCGAATGTATCGGCACCCAGCGCTTTCGGGTGCGCAGCAGCGAGCTGCAGAAGCATGGCCTGTGGATGGCCGAGGTCGAGGCCATCGCGGCCGACGTGACCGTCGAGATCCCCGCAGACCTCCGACACGCGGCCGAAGCCCTGCGCCGGCTGATCGACACCCTCGAGGAGCGTCGGCGCATGGAGCAGCAGGAAGACCTGCGCCTGCCCATGGCCGAGCCGTACCGTTTCGACGACTGCGGCTGGGTCGCCAACCGCTGGTGCGAGCTGCTGCCGATGCAGTCCGAACTCAAGCAGCGGCTGATGGAACTCGACAGCCCGCTGATGCGGCTCGAACTGGTGAGCGACCTGCTCGAGCGCAACGGCATCGGGCGCTGAGCCGGATGGACGGTGTTCGGCCCGCTTCCGAGGGGCCGGCCGCTAAAATGGCGGGTTTTGCGCGGCACCGCCGGTGCCATCCAGCCTGCTTCACATGACCGAACCCACCACCTCCCCCGCGCCCGCGATCGACGACAACCAGCTCATGGCGGAGCGTCGCGAGAAACTCAAGGCGCTGCGCGCGGCGCAGGCCGGTGGCAAGGAGGTCGCCTTCCCGAACGACTTCAAGCCCGCGCACCGTGCCGCGGCGCTGGTCGCCGCCCACAGCGAGACCGACGCGGCGTCGCTGGAGGCGCAGGCCGTCGTGGTCAGTGTGGCCGGTCGCATGATGCTCAAGCGCGTCATGGGCAAGGCCAGCTTCGCGACGCTGCAGGACAGCACCGGCCGCATCCAGCTCTACGTCACGCGCGACGCGCTCGGCGAAGAGGCCTACGCCGCCTTCAAGCATTACGACCTGGGCGACATCCTCGGCGCCGAAGGCACGCTGATGAAGACGAAGACCGGCGAGCTGTCGGTCAAGGTGAGCAAGCTGCGGCTGCTCACCAAAAGCCTGCGCCCGCTGCCCGACAAGTTCCACGGCATGGCCGACCAGGAGCAGAAGTACCGCCAGCGCTATGTCGACCTGATCACCGACGAGACCGCGCGCGACCGCTTCAAGGCGCGCAGCAAGGCCGTGAGCGCGCTGCGCGAGTTCATGGTGGCCAACGACTTCATCGAAGTCGAGACGCCGATGCTGCACCCCATTCCGGGCGGCGCCAACGCCAAGCCTTTCAAGACGCACCACAACGCGCTCGACCAGGAGATGTTCCTGCGCATCGCGCCCGAGCTGTACTTGAAGCGCCTGATCGTCGGCGGCTTCGAGCGCGTGTTCGAGATCAACCGGAGTTACCGCAACGAGGGCATCTCGGTGCGGCACAACCCCGAGTTCACGATGATGGAGTTCTACGCGGCGTACTGGAACTACCAGGACCTGATGGACTTCACCGAGATGATCATCCGCACGATCGCGAAGAAGACCATCGGCAGCGAGCAGCTCACGTACGGCGGCAAGGCCGTCGACCTGAGCCAGCCCTTCGAGCGGCTCACGATCCGCGAGGCGATCCTCAAGCACACCGAGGCCGGCGAGAACGTCGACGACGCGACGTGGCTCATCAACGCCTTGCGCAAGGTCGGGCTCAATGAGGAAAAGAACAAGCTCTCGCAGCGCAGCCTGGCCAGCCTGCAGGTGATGTACTTCGAGGAAACCGTTGAAGAAAAGCTCTGGCAGCCGACCTTCATCATGGAACACCCGACCGAGATCTCGCCGCTGGCGCGTGCCAACGACGAGCGGCCCGAGGTGACGGAGCGCTTCGAGCTCTACATCACCGGTCGCGAATTCGGCAACGGCTTCAGCGAGCTGAACGACGCCGAGGACCAGGCCGCGCGCTTCAACGCGCAGGTGGCCGCCAAGGATTCGGGCGACGACGAGGCCATGTTCTACGACCACGACTTCGTACGCGCGCTGGAATACGGCATGCCGCCCACGGGCGGCTGCGGTATCGGCATCGACCGCTTCATGATGCTGCTGACCGATTCGCCGAGCATCCGCGACGTGATCCTGTTCCCCGCACTGCGCCGCGAATCTTGAGCACGTCCAACGCCGGCATCGGGATCGATTTCGGCACCTCCAATTCGGCGATCGCCTGGGCGATCGATGGCGGCACCGCCCAGGCGCTGCCGCTCGAAGGCGCGGCCACGACCATGCCGACGGCCCTCTTCTACAACGCCGAAGACCGGACCACGCACTTCGGCCGCGATGCCGTCGCGATGTACCTGGCGGGCGTCGAGGGCCGGCTGATGCGCTCGCTCAAAAGCCTGCTCGGCAGTTCGCTGATGCAGGAGACCACGGCGGTGTACGACGGCCTGGTGAGCTTCCAGGACATCGTCGCGCGCTTCCTGCACGAGTTGGGCACGCGCGCCGAACAGACGCTGGGCCATCGCCCGCAGCGCGTGGTGATCGGCCGTCCGGTGCACTTCGTCGACGACGACGCCAAGCGCGACCGCCAGGCCGAAGACAGCCTGCGCGACGCCGCACGCGCGGCGGGCTTTCGCGACATCGGCTTCCAGTTCGAGCCGATCGCCGCGGCCTTCGACTACGAGCAGCGCGTCACGAAGGAATCGCTCATCCTCATCGTCGACATCGGCGGTGGCACCTCCGACTTCACCGTGGTGCGCCTCGGGCCGGAGCGCGCCACGCAGTCCGACCGCAGCGGCGACGTGCTCGCCACCAGCGGCGTCCACATCGGTGGCACCGACTTCGACCAGCGCCTGAACCTCGAACGCGTGATGCCGACGCTGGGCTTCCGTCACCACGACCCACGCGGCCGCGAGGTGCCGAGCAAGGTCTTCTTCGAGCTCTCGTCCTGGCACCTGATCAACTGGCTCTATGCGCCCAAGGCCGTGCGCCAGGCGCTGGAGCTGCGCACCAGCTACGCCGACACGCGCCTGCACGACCGGCTGATGACGGTGCTGGAAGAACGCTACGGCCACCGCATCGCGAGCGAGGTCGAGCAGGCCAAGATCGACGGCTCGGTCAGCGATGCGCCTGTGACCATCGACCTGTCTTTCGTCGAGCCCGGCCTCGGCGCCGCGCTGACGCCGGACGACATGGCGCAGCAACTGGCCGAATCGCTGAGCAAGGTGGTCGCCAGCGCCCACGAATGCGTGCGGCGCGCCGGCCTGCGCAGCCACGACCTCGACGCGATCTACCTGACGGGCGGCTCGTCGGCCCTGCGGCCTTTCCAGCAGGCGCTGCGGCGCGGCTTCGCGGGCGTGAAGCTGGTCGAGGGCGACCTGTTCGGCGGTGTCGCCGCCGGCCTCGCCTACGCCGCCCGCGACGCGCGCACGGCGTGAAGTACATCGCGCACTACCCGCCTGCCCTGCAGGCACAGGTGCGCACGCTGATGGCCGAACAGGGCCTCGGCCCGATGCTGCTGAAGCGCTACCCGGTCACGCACGCGGTGCGCACCGACCGCGCGCTCTACGACTACGTGATGGCGCTCAAGGCCGAATTCCTGCGCAACGCCGATCCGCTGTCGAAGGTGATGTTCGACAGCAAGCTGCATGTCATCCGCCACGCGCTGGGCACGCACACCACCATTTCGCGCGTGCAGGGCGGCAAGCTCAAGGCCAAGCGCGAGATCCGCGTGGCCAGTCTCTTCAAGGCGGTGCCGCTCGAGTGGCTGCGGATGATCGTCGTGCACGAACTCGCCCACATGAAGGAGCGCGAGCACGACAAGGCCTTCTACGCGCTGTGCACGCACATGGACGCCGACTACCACCAGCGCGAATTCGACCTGCGGCTGTACCTGACGCACCTCGATGCCGGTGGGCCGCGGCTGTGGAATACTGAAGCCGATGACGCGATGCGTCAGACCGGCAACTGCGACAGCGCCCTGCCGTAGGCCGGCGACGCCACCAGCGCGTCCCACGCCAGCGCCGGCGATTGCGGCAGCAGCGCCCGTCGCCGCACCTCGCCCGCCGCATCGGGCTGCCACCGGCCCGCCTGGGCCGCAGCACCGAAGCCATCGAGCAGTTCGTCGAGCGGCGCACCATCACCCACGCTCTGGTTGCACAGCATCGCCAGGTCGCAGCCCGCATCGAGCGCGGCCAGCGCCGCGTCGGTGTAGCTGAGCAGCCGCCCGTCGATATAGCGGCCGGCCTCCATGCTGAGGTCGTCGCTGAAGATCGCGCCGTCGAAGCCAAGCCGGCCGCGCAGGATGTCCTGCAGCCATTTCGAAGAGAACCCCGCCGGCCGCACGTCGACCTTGGGGTAGATCACATGCGCCGGCATCACGGCCGCGAGCGTGCCGGTGAGCCATTCGAAGGGCCGCGCATCGTCTCCCAGGATCGCCTTCAGGCTGCGCCGGTCGACCGGGATCGCGACATGCGAATCGGCCTTCACGAAGCCGTGGCCGGGGAAGTGCTTGCCGCAGTTGGCCATGCCCGCCTGCAGCAGGCCATGCATCAAGCCCTTGGCCAGCAGCGCGGCGACGCGCGGGTCGCGGTGGAAGCTGCGGTCACCGATGACCGAGCTCTCGCCATGGTCCAGGTCGAGCACCGGCGCGAAGCTGAAGTCGACGCCGACGGCGCGCAGCTCGCTCGCCAGCACGAAGCCGGCCGCCGTGCCGGCCTGCACGGCGCGCATCGGGTCGTCCATCCACAGCGTGCCCAGCGTGCGCATCGACGGCAACCGGGTGAAGCCGTCGGTGCGAAAGCGCTGCACCCGGCCGCCTTCGTGGTCGACGCAGATCAGCAGGTCGGGCCGGATCGACTTGATCTCGGCATTGAGCGCCTGCATCTGCGCGCGGCTCTGCCAGTTGCGGGCGAAGTGGATGACACCGCCGACCTGGGGATGGGCCAGACGGCGGCGGTCGTCGGTCGTGAGTTCGATGCCGGCGACGTCGATGACGAGCGGGCGTTGCGTGACGGAAGCACTCATGCGGTGGGAGCGGTGTTTTGTTCGACCACCACGAAGCTGGCCGCGTAGTCGGTTTCGTCGGTGACGGTGACGTGGGCGGTGAGCCCGCGCGCCTCGAACCATTCCTTGAGCACGCCGTGCAGCACGATCACCGGCTTGCCGCTGCGCTCGTTGGCGATCTCGCACAGGCGCCAGCTCATCGGCATGCGCATGCCCATGCCGACCGCCTTGCTGAAGGCTTCCTTGGCGGAAAAACGGGTGGCGAGGTAGCTCAGCCCGCGCTTCGGCCAGCGGGCGCTGCGCGCCTGCCACACGGCGAACTCCGCATCGCTCAGCACCTTGCGCGCGAAGCGTTCGCCCTGGCGCTCGAAGGTGGCGGCGACGCGGCGGACGTCGCAGATGTCGGTGCCGATGCCGTAGATCACACGGTCAGCCGGCGCGCCGCGCGTCGTCGATGCAGCGCAGGTAGTCATGGGTGGTGGCGGCGTAACCCAGTTCGAGTGCGTCGGACACGAAGGCATGGCCGATCGACACCTCCTTGACGCCCGGCACCGCGCGCAGGAAGTCGGTCAGGTTGTCGCGGCTCAGGTCGTGGCCGGCATTGACCTCCAGGCCGACCGCCTGTGCGGCACGCGCGGCCTCCGTATACAGCGCCAGCACCGACGCAGCCCGCGAGGTGCCGCGCGAGGCCGCATAGCCTTCGGTGTAGAGCTCGACGCGGTCGGCGCCGACGGCCTTGGCCTCGGCCATCATCTCGGGCGCCGGGTCCATGAAGAGGCTGACGCGCACGCCGAGCGCCTTCGCCTCGGCGATCAGCGGACGCAGCCGTTCGGCGTCGTCGGGGAAGGTCCAGCCGTGGTCGCTGGTCGACTGGCTTTCGCTGTCGGGCACGAACGTCGCCTGGTGCGGACGGCATTCGCGCACGAAGTCCATCAGGTTGTGGAACGGGTTGCCTTCGATGTTGAACTCGGCGTCTGGCCAGTCGCGGGCCAGCAGGCCGGCGAGGTCTTGCACGTCCTGAGCGCGGATGTGACGGGCGTCGGGCCGGGGGTGCACCGTGATGCCCTGGGCACCGGCGTCGAGGCAGACCGCTGCGGCGAAAAGCACGCTCGGGGTGCCGAGGTGTCGGGTGTTGCGCACCAGCGCGACCTTGTTCAGGTTGACCGAGAGGGCCGTGAGAGGAGAAGGCGTGGTCATGGCGTTCAAAGGGCTTGGAGGTCCCGCATCATCTGCCGGGTCCGCAGGGTGGACACGCCGCAATGGTAGTTCAGCAGGGTGCGCAACTGACCGCGCAACGCACCGTTGCTGCCGGCGCTCAGCGTGGCCACACCGCGCAGCGTTGCGGTGAAGGGCGCCCGGTCGTCCAGCGCCACCTGCAGCGCCTGCCAGTCTGCCCCGGCGAGCGCCGTCTCGTCGTCCCCCGCCTCGCGCAGCCCGGCCTCGGGCAGCAGCGTGTAACGCACGTCGGCCGACAGCGGCGAGAGCGTGAGTGTCTCGGCGTCGAGCGCAGGCAGCAGGCCGACCTCGCGCAGCAGCAGCAGCTCGAAGGCCCGCAACGCTGCCGCCTGCGTGGCGGCCTGGGCGCCGGCATGGTCGCCCGCCAGCACCTCGACCACGCCGGCATAGGCATCGAACAGCGCCTCGTGCGCGTCGTCGCGCGCCAGCAGGCGCAGCAGCAGTTCGTTGATGTAATAGCCCGAGAGCAGCGATTCGCCCGTCGGCATGACGTGGCCACCCATCCACTCGGCGCCCTTCAGCGTGCGGATCTCGGCGTCGCCGCCGTAGTTGAGCTGCAGCGGCTGCAGGGGCAGCAGCACCGGACGGAAGTTGGAACTCGGCCGCTTGGCGCCCTTGGCCACCACCGCGATGCGCCCGTGGTGGCGGGTGAAGGCTTCCAGGATGACGCTCGACTCGCTCCAGTCGTAGCGGTGCAGCACGTAGGCCGGCTCGTGCGAGACGCGCTGGGTGGCCACCAGGCTTGCTTACTCGTAGCCGAAGCTGCGCACCCGGGCCTCGTCGTCGGCCCAGCCGGAGCGCACCTTGACCCACAGCTCCAGGAACACCTTGGCGTCGGCCAGCTTCTCCAGCTCGACGCGGGTTTCCATGCCGATGCGCTTGATGCGATCCCCCTTGTCGCCGATCACCATCGCCTTGTGCGTGTCGCGCTCGACCACGATGGTCGCCGCAATCCGCAGCAGGCGTTTCTGGCCCTTCTTCTGCGGCGGCTCTTCCTCGAACTTGTCGATGATCACGGTCGAGGTGTAGGGCAGCTCGTCGCCGGTCAGGCGGAACAGCTTCTCGCGCACCAGCTCGCCGGCGAGGAATTTCTCACTGCGATCGGTGAGTTCGTCCTCGGCGTAGAACCAGGGCTGCTCGGGCAGGTACTTCTCGCAAATGCCGAACAGGCGTTCGACGTCCTTCGCATTCTTGGCCGACATGGGCACGAACTCGGCAAAGGCGTGCTTGCCCTGCATGGTCTGCAGCCAGGGCGCGATGTCGCCGCGCCGGTGCACGTTGTCGAGCTTGTTGGCGAGCAGCACGGTCGGGATGCCCTTGCCCAGCAGCTTGAGCACCCGCTCGTCGGCGGGCGTGAAGCTGCCGGCCTCGACCACGAACAGGATCAGGTCGACGTCGCCGACAGCGCCCTGCACCGTCTTGTTGAGCGACTTGTTGAGCGCGTTGGCGTGCAGCGTCTGGAAGCCCGGCGTGTCGACGAAGACGAACTGCGTCGCGCCCAGCGTGCGCATGCCGGTGATGCGGTGGCGCGTGGTCTGCGCCTTGCGCGAGGTGATGCTGATCTTCTGGCCGACCAGCGCGTTCAGCAGCGTCGACTTGCCGACGTTGGGTTTGCCGACGATGGCGATCAGGCCACAGTGCTGCGGGCCGACTGCCACCGCATCGGGCGTCGGGGACATGTCTTCTTCGGGGTCGCCAGGGGCGTCGTGGGTGATGTTCATTTTGCTTTCGTGCCGCGCGCCTTGAGCTGGATCAGCATCGCCGCGGCGGCGGCTTGTTCGCCGGCGCGGCGCGAACCGCCGATGCCGCGCTCGGTCAGGCCCAGTTCGACCACCTCGCAGGCCACATCGAAGGTCTGTTTGTGCGCCGCGCCCAGGGTGCCGACCACGCTGTAGACGGGCAGCTTCATTTTGTGCCCCTGCAGCCATTCCTGCAATTCGGTCTTCGGGTCCTTGGCGGCGGCATCCATGCGCGGCGTGATCTCGACGGATTCGTAGAGCCGGTGGACCAGCGCCTGCGCCGCGGGGTAACCGGCATCGAGGTAGACCGCGCCGATCAGTGCTTCCAGCGCGTCGGCCAGGATGGAGGGACGGTTCGGGCCGCCGGACCGGGCCTCGCCCTCCCCCAGCCGCAGCAGCGGCGACAGCGCAAGCTTGACCGCCAGCTGATGCAGCGTGTCCTGCTTGACCAGGTTGGCCCGCACGCGCGACAGATCGCCCTCGGGCAGTTCCGACAGCCGCACGTACAGCAGGTGCGACACCGCCAGGTTCAGGACGGAGTCGCCGAGAAACTCGAGCCGTTCGTTGTGGTCCGAAGAAAAACTGCGGTGCGTGAGCGCGAGCTGGAGCAGCCGCGCGTCGGCGAAGGTGTGCTGGAGGCGCGCCTGCAGCGCAGCATGAGCGCCCTCTGCCACGGTCAGCGGGACTGGCCCTGGCCGCTGTACTTGAGCAACAGGTAGGCCGGGCCGAAGAGGTGGATCTCGCGGTCGTAAGCGAAGGAAACGACCACCTTGTCGCCCACCTTCTGCACGTCGAGGTCCTTGCCGCTCACCGACTTGAAGTCGTCGATGGCCTGGGCCCGGTCGAAGATCGAGCGCACTTCGGGAACTGTCGTGCCCTCGGCCGCCTTGGCTGCGGCCTTCTGGATGGCCTGGTACTCGATGAGCGTGGGAACCACCTGCGCCACCACGACGCCGACGCACGCCAGCACGATGGCGACGAACAGCAGCCCGATGAACGAAATGCCCCGCTGCCTCGCTGCCGAGACCGACCACTGTGCCCTCACTGCCATTGCTCTACCCCTCGAAGATTGCTTTTATTGGAATGCGCCGATGCGCCCGAGATTGCCGAAGTTCATCCAGACGAAGAACGCACGACCGACGATGTTCTTGTCCGGCACGAAGCCCCAGTAACGCGAGTCGAGCGAGTTGTCGCGGTTGTCACCCATCATGAAATAGTGACCCGCGGGCACCTTGCAGACCACGCCCTCGACACTGTAACGACAATTTTCCTGGTTCGGGAAGGCCATGACCTCCACTTCCGAGATGCCGGCGCGGCGGCTGTCGTCGTTGAGCAATTTGTGGGTCTTGTCGCCAAGTTTTTCGGTGTACTGCTTGAGGTAACGCATGGTCTCCTCGTCGAAGTAGTCGGGAATCGCGTCCTTGGTGACCGGCTGGCCGTTGATCGTCAGTTTCTTGTTCAGGTAGGCCACTTCGTCGCCCGGCACGCCGACCACGCGCTTGATGTAGTCGAGGCTGGGCTTGGGCGGATAGCGGAACACCATCACGTCGCCTCGCGCCGGTGCGCGGCCTTCTGTGACCTTGGTGTTGATCACCGGCAGGCGCAGGCCGTAGGTGAACTTGTTCACCAAGATCAGGTCGCCGGTGAGGAGCGTTGGCATCATCGAGCCGGACGGAATCTTGAAGGGCTCGAACAGGAAGGAGCGCAGCAGGAACACAACGAGGATCACCGGGAACAACCCGGCGGTCCAGTCCAGCCACCAGGGCTGCATCAGCAGCCGCTCCCGCGCCTTCGTGTCGACGGTGTCGACCTGGTTGATGCCCTGACGCGCCAGTTCTTCGCGGCGCTGGGCCAGCGAGGTTTCGAGCGTCTCGGCAGCACGCCGGCGCCGCGGCAGGAAGTAGAAGCGCTCAGCCATCCAGTAGAGGCCGGTGACTACCGTCGCCAGGAACAGCAACAACGCGAAGTTGCCTTCGACCGCGCCGAAGTACCAGGCGCCGACATAGCCGGCGAACACGGCGAGGATGAGGGATGTGAGGAATGCCATTTTTATTAGTCTTCGACCTGCAGGATCGCCAGAAAAGCCTCTTGCGGGACTTCGACGGAGCCGATCTGCTTCATGCGTTTCTTGCCCGCTTTCTGCTTCTCGAGCAGCTTCTTCTTGCGGGAGATGTCGCCGCCATAGCACTTGGCGAGCACGTTCTTGCGCAGGGCCTTGATTGTCTCACGCGCGATGATGTTGACCCCGATGGCCGCCTGGATCGCGACGTCGAACATCTGGCGCGAAATGATCTCGCGCATCTTCGAGACCACGGCCCGGCCGCGGTACACGCTCTGGCTGCGGTGCAACATGATCGACAGCGCATCGACCTTCTCGCCGTTGAGCAGAATGTCGACCTTCACCACCTCGGCCGAGCGGTACTCCTTGAACTCGTAGTCCATCGAGGCATAGCCCCGGCTGACGCTCTTGAGCTTGTCGAAGAAATCGAGCACGATTTCAGCCAGCGGCATCTCGTAGGTCAACACCACCTGGCGGCCTTTGTAGGCCATGTTCATCTGCACGCCGCGCTTCTGATTGGCCAGCGTCATCACCACGCCCACGTACTCTTGCGGCATGTAGAGGTGCATGGTGACGATGGGTTCGCGGATCTCGGCGGTCTTGCCGATTTCGGGCATCTTGGACGGGTTCTCGACCATGAGGACGGTGCCATCGTTCTTGACCACCTCGTACACCACGCTCGGCGCAGTGGTGATCAGGTCCTGGTCGAACTCGCGCTCCAGTCGCTCCTGCACGATCTCCATGTGCAGCAGTCCGAGAAAGCCGCAACGAAAGCCGAAGCCCAGCGCCTGGCTGACCTCGGGCTCGTAGTGCAGCGACGCGTCGTTGAGCTTGAGCTTTTCGAGTGCGTCGCGCAGCGCGTCGTATTCGCTCGCTTCGGTCGGATACAGCCCGGCAAACACCTGCGGCTGGATTTCCTTGAAGCCTGGAAGTGCTTCGGTCGCGGTGGCTGCTGCGCCGCCGGTTCCGGGCTTGATCAAGGTCACCGTGTCGCCGACCTTGGCCGCTTGCAGTTCCTTGATGCCGGCGATGATGAAGCCCACCTCACCCGCTTCGAGCGACTCGCGTTTTTCGGTGGCCGGCGTGAACACGCCCAGGTTGTCGGCGCTGTACATCGCGCCAGACGCCATCATTTTGATGCGCTCACCCTTCGCGAGTCGGCCATCGACAACCCGCACCAGCATCACGACACCGACGTACGGATCGAACCAGCTGTCGATGATCATCGCGCGCAGCGCCGCATCGGGATTGCCACGCGGGGGCGGCACCTTGGCAACGACGGCTTCGAGGATGTCGTCGATGCCGATGCCGGTCTTGGCAGAACACAGAATCGCTTCGGTGGCATCGATACCGATCACGTCTTCGATTTCGGACTTGGCGTTGTCGGGGTCCGCGTTCGGCAAGTCGATCTTGTTGAGGACAGGCAGCACCTCGACGCCGAGGTCGAGTGCGGTGTAGCAGTTGGCCACGGTCTGCGCCTCGACGCCTTGCGACGCGTCGACAACCAGCAGCGCGCCTTCGCAGGCCGACAGCGAACGACTCACCTCATACGAGAAGTCGACATGGCCCGGCGTGTCGATCAAATTGAGGTTGTAGACCTGCCCGTCGCGTGCCTTGTAATGCAGCGCGGCCGTCTGTGCCTTGATGGTTATCCCACGCTCTTTCTCGATGTCCATCGAGTCGAGCACCTGCGCTTCCATCTGGCGTTCTTCGAGGCCGCCGCAACGCTGGATCAGTCGGTCCGCGAGCGTCGACTTGCCGTGGTCGATGTGCGCAATGATCGAGAAGTTTCTGATGTGATTCATCAACGGGAACGCTTAAGTACTTGAATTGCCAACGACGCAGAACGCGTCAGGCAAGAAAAAAGGGCGCGTCCGAAAGAGACGCGCCCTGAACCAACAAGCAATGGCAACTGCAGTAGTTGGAGCTTCATTGTAGGCAAAAAGGGGAACGCGTACATGTCGGGACAGGGCCTGCGGGGCTCGTTGCGGGTCAGCAACATCAAAGTTATGAACAGCTTATTCACAAAAGCATGGGACAACCTATAGGACAACTTGTGGGCGATCTGTGGAGCGCCGGTGGACTGTCGCTGAGCTTCTCGCATGGTGAAGAGATCCTGCGCTCTTATGCATGAGGAGTGCCGGCTCAGGCCCGTATTCTACTGAAATGTGTTGTTAGTTAACTTTATTTGTTTGTGAACACTAACTTCAAATACCGCCGGGCACCATCTAAAAAAATCAGTTCGGATGACCTGACGCGCCGCCTTTCGCCCTAAAAAAAGGCCCCAAACCCGACTAGCGGGTGGGGCCACTGAAAGCGCTTGACGCTCAGCGCGTCGGGCGGATCAGGGTGTACTGCGCCCATTCTCCCCGGCGGAACAACACGCTCACGGGCTTGGACTTGTCGGCCTTCCCCACAGCCGATTCGAACTCCTTGATGTTCGCCACTTCGATGTTCCCCACAGCGAGGATCACGTCGCCTTCCTTCAGTCCGGCACGGGCCGCGTTGTCGGTGGCGGCTTCGATCTTCACGCCGCCGCGCAGCTTGATCTCCTTCTTCTCCGCCTCGGTCAGGTCACTGACCGCCAGACCGAGCGACTTGGCCGCTGCGGAGGCGGACGGCTTGGGCGTCGGCTCTTCGCGCTCGACCGCCGTGCGGGCCGGCTTGTCGGCTTCGATCTCGGCGACAGTCACCGACAGATCCCGCGAGCTGCCACGGCGGAACACCGTCAGCGAACTCTTGGTGCCAGGCTTCGTGTTGCCGACCAGCCGCGGCAGATCGCTCGGCTTCTCGATCGCCTTGCCGTCGAACTTGGTGATGATGTCCCCCGCCTCGATGCCGGCCTTCTCGCCCGGCGATCCGGCTTCGACGCTGCGCACCAACGCGCCTTGCGCCTTGCCGAGGCCGATGGACTCGGCAACGTCCTTCGTCACTTGGTCGATGCTCACGCCGATCCGCCCGCGCGAGACCCGCCCGGAGGTTCGCAACTGCTCGCTCACGCGGATCGCCTCGTCGATCGGGATCGAGAACGAAATGCCCATGAAGCCACCGGAGCGCGAGTAGATCTGGCTGTTGATGCCGACCACCTCACCGCGCATGTTGATCAGTGGACCACCCGAGTTGCCCGGGTTGATCGCCACGTCGGTCTGGATGAACGGGAGGTAGTCACCGGTGTCGCGCTGCTTGGCGCTCACGATGCCGGCGGTCACGGTGTTGTCCAGGCCAAAAGGGGAACCGATGGCCATCACCCATTCACCGACGCGCAGCTTCGACACGTCGCCCATCTTCAGCGAGGGCAAGCCGGTGGCATCGATCTTCACAACCGCGACGTCGGTGCGCTTGTCCGCACCGATGATCTTCGCCTTGAACTCGCGCTTGTCCGGCAGGGTGACCATCACCTCGGACGCGCCCTCAACGACGTGCGCGTTGGTCATGACGAAACCGTCCGGGCTCAGGATGAAGCCGGACCCCACGCCACGCGGTCGCGACTCTTCCTGCCGATCCTGGGGTCGGGGCGGCGTCTGTCGCGGCTGGCCCGGCTGCCCGGGCAAGGGTTGGCCGAAGAAGCGGCGGAAGAACTCCTGCATCTCCTCGTCCATCTCGCCATTGCCGGCTCCGCGCTGTGCGACCTTTTCCACCGTCCGGATGTTGACCACGGCCGGGCCGACCTGATCGACCAGATCGGTGAAGTCCGGGAGCGTGCGGGTCTGCGCCTGCGCCGCCGTGGTCGGCAATGCGGCGCCAATCACCGACAAGGCCAAGGCACATGCGAACACGTAGGACTGGAGCTTCTTACCCTCGACTTGCAACGTCATCTTCGAATCTCTCTTCCATGCAAAACTGCAAACGACACGGCGCTATGAATGCGAAAGAAGCAATTGGTTCAGCACGATCGCCATGCAACGGCACCTGGCCGGCGACCCGAACCCGTCAGCGCGTGCGCACCAGCCCCTGCGCGAAGGCCTGCAGCGTCTGCGGTGGTACTTCGCCGACGGCTGTCAGCCACCAATCGCCGCCTTTATCGGAGATCCGGCGGGTGAGCGTGTAGGTCGCGCCCAGGGTCATCAGTGCTTCGCTCTGCTGGCGTTGTGCATCGTACGGCTCGACGAACAGAGACACCGAGGCCAACCCGTCGGTAAACGTCCATTGCATCGTGCGCTCGGGCCTGGATTCGCCGCCCAGTGCCCGCCGGTAGCAATTGACAGGCTTGAAGCCCGGCACCGGCTCGCGCAGAGACCAGCCTTCGGCGGCAGCCGTGGTGCGTTCAAGCGCAGACTTTTCCACCCGGTAGCCGGCCGTGTTGCCCATCATCTGTGCCAGGGCATGCGCCTTCACGGGCGCCTCGAACTGCAGTTCGGAAAACGCGGACTGCTCCACAACGCGACCCTCGCCGTCCACCGTCTGAAGTGCGACCACCAGGCCGGTGCGGCGCTCGCTCCACACCCGGTAGCCGAAACGCAGCCCATCGCGCGGCGCCAGTTGCAACACGTCGGCATCGAAGCCGGCGACGCGGCCTTTGCCAAGCGGACGGGCATCGTAGAAATCGCCGACGGCCGAGTCCGGCACACCAGGCAGGTTAGGGAAGAAATCGAGGTTCTCGCGCTTTTCACTCTTCACGACCTTCTCTTCCGGGAAGAAGGTCATCACGTGGTCGTTACGACGAAAGGTGGAGCGCGGCGCACCCGAGAGCGCCTCGATGCGCTCGGTCAGGATGTCGCCGTCGGCGACATGCCAGATGCGTGAACTCGACAGATTGCCGGTGGCCGCCGACACGACGAAGGTGCCGACATAGGTGCGCTGGCGCGAGGCGGCATGCATGCGCTGCAACCAATCGACGGTGCTGAGCACCGGTGCGGCTTCTGCCGGCGAGGCACCCGAGGCCTTCGGCAGCCCCGCAGGGGCGTTGCGCGTCTGCGCCGTGGCCCAATGCGCGGCGCAGAGGGCGGTCACCACCAGCAAGGTGCGGCGTACGTTCATCGGGGGTTGGTCGTTCCGAAAGTGGACATCATCGGCGCCGCTCAGCGCGAGGGGCTTTCGAAGGTGGCGTTGCGCAAAAAGCCGGACGGCATCTGGGCGCCGCCTGCGGCTTGCCGATGTGCTTCGAGCAACTGGTCCAGGCGCGGATCACGCAGCATCACCTGCGGTGCATTCGCACCACTGCCGACCAGCACGCGGGCTCCACCCGGGTTTACCGTGGGCGCGCTCTGCTGCATGGCGGCGAGCACCGACCCCTCCGCTGAAGGCTGCGCAGGCGCAGCGTCTTGCGACGCCAGCTGCGGGCCCGACGTCGGCACGGCAACACCGTTGCCGACCCAGGCCCACCCGATCGCCGCAGCGGCGGTCAACGAAGCCACACCCGCCACCAGCTTCCAGCGGAAGACGGGCTCGTTCGCGGCCGGCGCACGGACCATGGGCACGGACTGGGGCTGCACGACAGGCATCGCCTTCGGCAGCGACTGCACGGGCTCAGCGGCGAGCCGCGCCTGGAAACGCGCGAGGAACTGGTTGCCGTCGG
The DNA here is from genome assembly GCF_051216715.1 of Variovorax restrictus. Taxonomy (NCBI): domain Bacteria; kingdom Pseudomonadati; phylum Pseudomonadota; class Betaproteobacteria; order Burkholderiales; family Comamonadaceae; genus Variovorax; species Variovorax restrictus. The sequence goes on along the minus strand of NZ_JBPJZH010000001.1, from coordinate 1,381,172 downwards.
TGCAAGCCGGCTGCCGACCTGCGCGCAGCACATCGCCCACCACGTGATACGTGCGCCAGGTGGCCTGCAATTCGTCGTCGGCGCACAGGCGATCGACGGTCTGGGCGAAATCGTCGCCTTCAAGGCGGCCGTCCGCCAGGGCGGACACCGCTTCGCGCACGGACTCTTGGGTAGTTTTCATCTGGTTCACCTGCTTACCAACGCTTGCCGGACTGGTTGTCGAGCATGGGCTTGACCCGTGCCGAAATCGCTTCACGCGCTCTGAAGATGCGCGAACGAACCGTGCCGATGGGACAACGCATGACCTCGGCAATTTCTTCGTAACTCATCCCCTCGATCTCGCGCAACGTGACCGCCTGCCGGAGTTCGGCAGGCAAGGCATCCATCGCGGCCTCGACCGCGGCCGCGATCTCATTCGCGGCCATCACGGTTTCGGGGGTTTCGTCGCTGATTGGTTCGTTTCCGGGCCGGTAAGTTTCATCGTCGTCCGTGGAAGATGAGCGCAGCGCCGCCTCGGAGACGGTCGGGTCGCGCTTCATGTCGACCAGCGCCTTCTTGGCGGTGTTCACCGCAATCCGGTAGAGCCAGGTGTAGAACTGCGCATCGCCCCGGAACTGGTGCAAGGCCCGGTAGGCGCGAATGAAGGTTTCCTGCGCGATGTCCTCCACCAGGTCGACGTCGCGCACCATCCGACCGATGAGGCGCTCGATGCGCCGCTGGTACTTGATGACGAGCAGTTCGAAAGCCTTTTGATCGCCCGCGACCGTGCGCTGGACAAGCTGGAAATCGACCTCGCCGGGACGCGGCCCTGCCTCGCCAGCCGGGGCAGCGTCGGGGGGAACGGGTGGAGGAGAGGCTGTCATCGAAACGAGGAAGGCGCGCCGGGCGCCGATGCATCGGACGATGGCTCGTCCGCGGCCGTTGCCGGGGCGCGCGAATATACCGCACGCCGAACGGCCGTCCATCGTGCGGGGTCGGCGCGCCGCTCAAGCCACAACCAGCATGAGGGGCGCCCGGGTTCGACCAGTTGCAACAGCATCAGCGCCTGCAGATCGAGCCCGACCTGTGCGCGCGCTGCGGACTGCGGCCGCTGACCGGACCATGACCAGTACTGACCGTCGTAGCGCAGCAGCCCAGAGTGCCGATAACCGCCGAAGCGCCACGCCATGCCACCGGCCAGCAACACGCTCGCCAGCAAAAGAAGCGCTCGGCCGTCGACATCGGTGCCCACGGACGCGCTGACGCCGACCGCGCCAGCCACCCAGAAGGTCGACCGCAGAAGCTGCGCCACGCGCGATGGCCCCACGGGGAAGCTCACCGCCGGGGCGCTGTGCATGGCACGGAATGCGTCAAGCGCGCTTGAACACCAGCGTGCCGTTGGTGCCGCCGAAGCCGAAGTTGTTCTTCACGGCCACGTCGATCTGGAGGTCCCGCGCCTCGTTGGCGCAGTAATCGAGATCGCACTCCGGATCCTGATTGAAGATGTTGATGGTCGGCGGGCTTTTCTGATGGTGCAACGCGAGCACGGTGAACACCGACTCGATGCCGCCGGCGCCGCCCAGCAGGTGGCCCGTCATCGACTTGGTCGAGTTGACGACCAGCTTCTTCGCGTGATCGCCGAAAGCCAGCTTGACCGCATTGGTCTCGTTGACGTCGCCGATCTGCGTCGACGTGCCGTGCGCGTTCAGGTACTGCACCTCGTCGGCATTGACGCCGGCGTTGGCCAGCGCCATGGCCATCGAGCGGCGCGGGCCATCCACGTCGGGTGCGGTCATGTGGTACGCGTCGCCCGTCAAGCCGAAGCCGGAAACTTCGGCATAGATCTTGGCGCCGCGTGCCTTGGCGTGTTCGTACTCCTCGAGCACCAAAACGCCGGAGCCCTCGCCCAGCACGAAGCCGTCGCGGTCCTTGTCCCACGGCCGCGATGCCGTGGCCGGATCGTCGTTGCGGGTGCTCAGCGCGCGTGGCGCGGTGAAGCCGCCAATGCCGAGTGGAGAGATGGTGGATTCGGCGCCGCCCGCGATCATCACGTCAGCATCGCCGTACTCGATCATGCGAGCCGACGTGCCGATGGCATGCAGACCCGTCGTGCAAGCGGTCACCACAGCGATGTTCGGGCCCTTGAACCCGAACTTGATCGACACGTGACCCGAGATCATGTTGATGATCGAGGCCGGCACGAAGAACGGCGAAATGCGGCGGGGGCCGCGGCTCGCGTACTCGCCATGCGTCTCTTCGATCATCGGCAGGCCACCGATGCCCGAACCGATGTTGCAACCGATGCGCACGGCCTTCTCATACGAGAGGTCGTCGCCCGTGGGCAACCCGCTGTCTTGCACAGCCTGGATGGCGGCAGCGAACCCCAGATGAATGAAGCGGTCCATGTGACGCGCTTCCTTCTCCGTGATGTACTGCGTGATGTCGAAACCCTTGACCTCACCCGCGAACTTGCAGGCGAAGGCGCTCGCATCGAAGGCGGTGATGTTCGCGATGCCCGATTTCCCGGCCAATAAATTGGCCCAGGATTCGGACACCGTGTTTCCGACAGGAGCGATGCAACCGAGTCCGGTCACGACGACGCGGCGTTTGGTCATGCCGGCAAACCTTTCTGGGGAAGCACCGAGGCCGTCTCGTGGTGCACGCAGCGCCGAAGCACCACGGACCGGGACGGGCGTTCGATGCGCGGCCGATCAGGCCTTTTGATTCTTGGAGGCGTAGTCGACAGCGTTTTGCACCGTCGTGATCTTCTCGGCATCTTCGTCGGGGATCTCGATGCCGAACTCGTCTTCGAGCGCCATCACCAGTTCCACGGTGTCGAGCGAGTCGGCACCCAGATCGGCAACGAAGGCCTTTTCGTTGGTGACTTGAGACTCTTCCACGCCGAGCTGCTCGGCGATGATTTTCTTGACACGTGCTTCGATATCGCTCATTTGGTTCCCTCTGAGGGTTTATAAAGAATCGGTGGATTTTAGCCGTCCGGCCTGGGCCTGATGCCTCACGGGCCGTACGGAAAACGAATTGCGCCAGGCGCTTACATGTGCATGCCGCCGTTGACGTGCAGTTCCTGCCCCGTCACGTACGCGGCCTGCGGCGACGCGAGGTACGCCACCGCGTGTGCGATGTCGGACGGCTTGCCCAGATGCCCCAGCGGAATCTGCGAAAGCAGCGCCTGCTGTTGCGCTTCGGGCAGGCTGGCCGTCATGTCGGTTTCGATGAAACCGGGGGCGACGCAGTTTACGGTGATGTTGCGGCTGCCGAGTTCGCGTGCGAGAGCGCGGGTCATGCCCGCCACACCGGCCTTGGCGGCCGCGTAGTTGACCTGACCGGCGTTGCCCGAGGCGCCCACCACGCTCGTGATGTTGATGATGCGCCCGTAGCGCTGCTTCATCATCGGACGGATGGCTGCGCGCGACAGCCGGAAGACGGCTTTGAGGTTGGTGTCGAGCACCGCGTCCCAGTCGTCGTCCTTCAGGCGCATGGCGAGCATGTCGCGCGTGATGCCGGCGTTGTTGACCAGCACATGCAGGCCGCCGTGCGTCTTGACGATCTCGTCGACCAGCGCATCGAGCGCCGCACCGTCGTTGACGTCGAGCGCACGGCCCTGGCCGCCGAGCGCGCCGAGTGCGGTCGTGATCTTCTGGGCGCTGTCGTCGGTCGTTCCGGTGCCGATGACCTTCAGGCCGTGACGGGCCAGTTCCAGGGCGATGGCGGCGCCGATGCCGCGCGAAGCGCCGGTCACCAGGGCGATCTGCCCTTCGAATTTGATGGTGCTCATGGGGTGGTCAGCAGTTGACGGGTCTCGGCGAGCGTCGCGGGGTCGTAGACCGTCGCCGTGACAAGGTCCGGCGCGATGCGCTTGGCCATGCCGGACAGCACACGACCCGGCCCGCATTCGACGATGGTGGCGACACCGCGCGCCTTCAAGGCCTGCACGCTCTCGACCCAGCGTACGGGGCCCGCCGCTTGGCGCACGAGCGCGTCGCGAATGCGTTCCGGCGTGGTTTCGACAGCGACGTCGATGTTGTTGAGCAGGGGGATCTGCGGCGACGCGAATTCGACCGACGCCAGCTTCTCGCGCAGCGCCTCGGCGGCCGGCCGCATCAGGCTGGAATGGAACGGCGCCGACACCGACAGTGGGAGTGCACGCTTGGCGCCGTTTGCCTTGAGCACCTCGCAGGCCTTGTCGACAGCGGCCTTGCTGCCAGCGATCACCGTCTGCATCGGGTCGTTGAAATTCACGGCCTCGACACATTCGGCACTGCCCGCACCGAAGCTCGCGGTGACCTCTGCGCAACCGGCGATCACCTGATCAGCCGGCATGCCCAGCACCGCAGCCATCGCACCGGTGCCAACCGGCACGGCCTGCTGCATCGCCTGCGCACGGAAGCGCACCAGCGGTGCGGCTTGCGCCAGCGTCAGCACGCCCGCCGCGACCAGCGCCGAATATTCACCCAGCGAATGGCCCGCAACGACATCCGGCGTGGCGCCGCCTTCAGCCAACCAGGCGCGCCAGGCGGCGACACCGGCCACCAACATCACCGGCTGGGTGTTGGTCGTGAGGGCCAACGCTTCTTTCGGGCCGGTGCGGATCAGTTCGCCCAGGTCTTCGTCGAGCGCTGAAGATGCCTCGCGCAGGGTCTCCGCCACGGCGGGGTGGTCGCCCCACGCGTCGAGCATGCCGACCGCCTGGGAGCCCTGCCCTGGAAATACGAATGCGAAGGAAGTCATGGTCTCTTGTCTTTGTCAGGTGCGAACGTCCGGGCGAAAAGCGGCTCGCCCGTGGCATTCACAGGGTCAGGAGCACAGCACCCCAGGTGAACCCGCCGCCGACGCCCTCGAGCATGACGGTTTGCCCTTTTTGAACCTTGCCGCTGCGAACCGCGTCGTCCAGCGCCAGCGGGATCGAAGCGGCCGACGTGTTGCCGTGGTCGTGCACCGTCACCACCAGCTTTTCCCGCGGAAGCTTCAGCTTCTTCGCCGTGCCTTCCATGATGCGGATGTTGGCCTGATGCGGGATCAGCCAGTCGATGTCGGCCTCGGTCTTGCCGGCCTTCGCCAACGTTGCGCGCGCCGCATCTTCGAGCACGCGCACGGCGAGCTTGAAGACGGCCTGTCCGTCCATGTGCAACAGCGGCGTGCCCAGCACCTGCCCGCCGGACACGTGGCCGGGCACACAGAGGATGCCGACATGCTTGCCGTCGGCGTGCAGATCGCTCGCCAGGATGCCGGGCGTCTCGCTGGCCTCCAGCACCACGGCACCGGCACCGTCGCCGAACAGCACGCAGGTGGTGCGGTCGTTGAAGTCGAGGATGCGCGAGAACACTTCGGCACCAACCACCAGCGCGCAGCGGGCGCTGCCGGTCTTGATCATCGCGTCAGCCACCGTGAGCGCATAGACGAAACCGCTGCACACGGCCTGCACATCGAAGGCCGGACAGCCCGCGATGCCGAGCTTGTGCTGCAGGATCGCCGCCGACGACGGGAACACCATGTCCGGTGTCGAGGTGGCGACGATGATCAGGTCGATGTCTTCGGCCTTGCGTCCCGAGGCCTCCAGGGCGCGCTTCGAGGCCTCGAGGCCCAGATCGCTGCTGGTCACATCGGGTTCGGCGAAGTGGCGCGCACGGATGCCGGTGCGCTCGACGATCCATTGGTCGGACGTCTCGACACCGCGCGACGCGAGGTCACGGGCCAGTTCGTCGTTGGTCACACGGCGGGGCGGGAGAAAGCTGCCAGTACCGGTAATGCGGGAAAAAGGAGTCATCAGACGTGGAGCGAGGTCGCATCAGCCGGGGCCGCAGGCGCCGCACGTGCGAGCAGTGGCGCGGCGTGGGCGATGCGGGCCCGCACGCGATCGAGCAGGTTGTTGCGAGCGGCATCATAAGCGCGATCCAGTGCATAGCCGAAGGCCACGTCGTCCGCAGACCCATGGCTCTTGAAGACCAGCCCTCGCAGGCCCAACAGCGCGGCACCGTTGTAACGCCGGTGATCCAATCGCTTTTTAAGCGCTTTTAAGACCGGATAAGAAACGATCGCCGCAAACTTGCTGAAGGGGCCGTTCGAATACTCGTACCGAAGAAAGTCCACGATCATGGCCGCAACGCCCTCCGTGGCCTTTAGCGTGATGTTCCCGACAAAGCCATCGCAGACCACGATGTCCGTCGTGCCTTTGAAGATGTCGTTACCCTCAACATTGCCGTAGAAGTTCAAATCCTGCGACTTGGCAGCCATTCGAAGCAATTGACTTGCTTTTTTAATGGTTTCGCTGCCTTTAATCGCCTCTTCGCCAACATTGAGCAGGCCGACGGTCGGCGACTCATTGCCCGTCAACGCGGACACCAGCGCAGATCCGAGCACGGCGAACTGCAGCAGATCTTCAGCATCGCAATCGACGTTCGCTCCCAGGTCCAGCACCGTGGTGGCGCCGCCCTTGCTATTGGGCAACTGGGGCGCAATGGCAGGCCGGTCGATGCCGTCGAGCGTCTTGAGAAGATAGCGGGCGATCGCCATCAGGGCGCCGGTATTGCCTGCAGAAACCGCGGCTTGCGCACCACCATCTTTGACCTGCTGGATCGCCACGCGCATGGACGAATCCTTCTTCTTGCGCAGCGCAATCTCGATCGGGTCGTCCATGCTGACCACTTCGGTCGCGTGGATCAACGTGGCACGGGGATGCGAGAAGCCCTTGAGCGCGTCGGGCAATCCGACCAGACGCAAATAAGCCTCCGGATGGCGCTCCAGAAAGGCGCGACAGGCCGGCAACGTGATGCGCGGGCCATGGTCGCCGCCCATGCAATCCACGGCGAGCGTGATTGCGGCGGGTGCGGGAGCGAGTGAAGGAGAAATAACCATCAAAACAAAGGCCCGACGCTACGGCAGAGGTAGCTTCGGGCCTCGGCCTTGAATCTCGAGGATCAGGACTCGGACTTGGTCTTCAAAACCTTGCGGCCACGGTAGAAGCCGTTCGGGCTGATGTGGTGACGCAGGTGAATTTCGCCCGTGGTCGGCTCGACGGCGATGCCGGGCACGTCGAGTGCGTTGTGCGAACGGTGCATGCCGCGCTTGGAAGGCGACTTCTTGTTTTGCTGGACGGCCATGATGGCTCCTGGAATTCGGTTGGGTGGTGGGCGGTGCGGGGCGGCATCGACACAAAGTCCTTCAGGACCTGACCAATGGCGGCGCGCGCGAAGCCCATGATTATAGCGCGCGACAAGTCAATGCGCTACTCGGAGCCGAAAAGGTCAGCTTGGCTTGCGTCCGCGCAAGGCTTCCAGTGCGGCGAAAGGGTTGGGCGCCGCTTCCTCTGCCTCCTCGAAGCCGGGATCCATCACCGACAGGCGGACGGGCACCGGACACACGTCATGCCGCGGTGTCACGGGGACCTCCATGAGCAATTCGTCCTCGATCAGCGCCAGCAGGTCGAAGTCACGCGCGGCCACCAGCACGTCTTCTTCGGACGCCTCGTCCTCCAACGCGGCCGTTGCCTCATCGGCCGCGAAGCGGAAGGCGCGATCGACCAACAGCGGCAACTGGACAGGCGTCAAGCAACGCTGGCAGACGAAGGGCAGCGTCGCCTCGACGCGCAGGTGAAGCCAGGGCGCCATGACACCGTCGCCGCCCGCACGGCGTTCGCCGATCGCTTCCCACCTCACAGGGGCGTCCGCGGCAGGCTCGGCCAGTTCGGAGACCAGCCGCTCGAAGTCCGACACCGGCGTTTCGCCGGCCAGGGTATCCGCCGCGGTCGCAAAGGCGTTCACGTCGATCCGTGATGTTGCAAATTCTCTGTTCATTCCGGTCAGTCTAAACCGCTCGCGCACAATGAGCGTCATGCCACGTACGCTCATCCTCGCCTCGACATCCCGCTACCGCCGCGAACTGCTGGACCGCCTTCGCCTGCCCTACGAGGTGCATGCGCCACACGTCGACGAGGCCCCCCTGGCCGGCGAAACGCCGCTGGCGCTGTCGCAGCGTCTAGCCCTGGCCAAGGCCCATGCCGTCGCTGCCCGGTTTCCGGAGGCGATCGTGATCGGTTCGGACCAAGTGGCCGACCTGAATGGTGAACCGCTCGGAAAACCCGGCGACCATGCGCGGGCCGCGCTCCAGCTGCAGCGGATGCAGGGGCAAATGCTGGTGTTCCAGACCGCCGTGGCCGTCGTCTGTGCGGCCACCGGCTTCAGCGCCCATGACGTCGCACCGGTGCGCGTGACTTTCCGCCCACTCCATGACGACGCCATCGAGCGTTACTTGCGCGCCGAGGAGCCCTACGACTGCGCAGGCAGCGCCAAAAGCGAAGGACTGGGCATCGCGCTGCTCGAATCCATCGACAGCGACGACCCCACGGCCCTCATCGGCCTGCCCTTGATCCGCACCTGCCGGATGCTGCGGGCGGCGGGCGTGGACCTGCTGTGAGCGCCCCTTCAATGATGGCGCCCGTGAACGAGCACGTCCGCGGCAAGCTGTACCTGGTGCCTGCCCCGCTCGACTTCGGCTGCGAAACCCAGGCGCCGCTGCAGGACGTGCTGCCGCTCGGCACGCTGCAGGCTGCGGCACGGATCACCCACTGGGTCTGCGAGAACGCCAAGACGGCGCGTGCCTATCTCAAGCGGATCGATGCGGTGGCACCGCTCGCAGCGCCCGTGCAGGCGCAGCACATCCAGGAACTGCCGCGCGAGGTGCACAAGAAGGGCGACCACGCCGGCCAGTTTGATGCACGCCCGCTGCTGGCCGCCGCGCTCGACGGCCATGATGTCGGCCTGCTCAGTGAGGCCGGCATGCCGGCCGTGGCCGACCCGGGTTCGTCGGTGGCGCGGGCTGCGCACGAGCTCGGCATCACGGTCGTGCCGTTGACGGGGCCTGTGTCACTGCTACTGGCGTTGGCCGCGAGCGGCTTGAACGGCCAGAACTTCGCTTTCGTGGGCTATCTGCCGCAGGACGCTGCCGCACGCATGCAGCGCATCCGAGAGCTGGAAGCGCTCGCGTTGCGCACCGGCCAGACCCAGCTCTTCATCGAGACGCCCTACCGAAACACCGCCCTGCTCCAGGCCCTGACGCAGACGCTGCAGCACAACACGCGGTTGGCCGTGGCACGCGGCCTGACGCTGGCCACGGCAGACGTGCGCAGCGAGACGGTCAAGACGTGGCGCGCCCGGCCCCCTGCGGCGGACGACCGCCAGCCAGCGGTCTTCGCGATCGGACGTTGAAGATCCTCAGCGCAGCGCTGGCACGCTGTGCAGCGCGCGCACGGAGGCATCGCCCACCGCCGCGCCGAACTTCTTGGCCAGCTTCTCGGCGACGTTGTCGCGCCGGGTGTAGTCGATGACTTCTTCGGCCTGCAGCACTTCGCGGGCGACGAAGTCGACGTTGCCCAACTGGTCGGCCAGGCCCAGGTCGACCGCCTGCTGGCCGCTCCAGAACAGACCGCTGAACAGGCCGGGCGTGTCGGTCTTGAGGCGCTCGCCACGTCCCTTCTTCACGACGTCGATGAACTGCGCGTGGATCTGGTTGAGCATCATCTGCGCATGGGCGCGCTGCGCGTCGTTCATCGGGCTGAACGGGTCGAGAAAGCCCTTGTTCTCGCCAGCCGTGAGCAGACGGCGCTCGACGCCCAGCTTCTCCATCGTGCCGGTGAAGCCGAAGCCGTCCATCAGCACGCCGATGCTGCCGACGATGCTGGCCTTGTCGACGTAGATCTTGTCCGTGGCCGCGGCGATGTAGTACGCCGCGGAAGCGCAACTTTCCTCGACGACCGCGTACACCGGCTTGTTGTACTTGGCCTTCAGGCGACGGATCTCGTCGCTGATGATGCCGGCCTGCACCGGGCTGCCGCCCGGTGAGTTGATGAGCAGCACCACCCCCTTCGCGCCGGCGTCCTCGAACGCGGTCTTCATGGCGGCCACGACGAATTCGGCGCTCGCATCGGCGCCGTTGGCGATCTCGCCCTTGATCTCGACCACCGCCGTGTGCGTGGTCGACGTGGTTGTGCTGGGCGCCGCGCGCGACATGGCGAACCACACCAGAAAGACGAAGAAGGCGAGCCAGGACAGGCGCACGAAGGTCTTCCAGCGACGCGTGGCGCGCTGCTCGCGCAGCGAGGCGAACGCGAGTTTCTCGAGGGTGGCACGCTCCCAGCCGGGCTGCGTGGTCGGATCGTTCTTGGACATGGCGGTGGGGGATGGCGCGCCCGTGATCGGCGCGGGACGTTCGAAAGGCTCGAAACCCTGCGGTTCCGTGCGGGTGGGGTCGGTCATGGCGGTCGGGCAGGCCACCGCGCGAGGCGGCCGTGATGGGTCGAAAGATCGGAGGCTAGAAGGCGATCGGCTGAAGGTTCCAGGCAGTATGCCAGTGCACCACGCCATCGTTCTCGCTCAATTCGATCTTCACGAGCCCGCCCCGGCACGGCCCGCCCTCGCAGGCGCCGGTGTCCGGCCGGTAGGCTGCGCCGTGGGTAGCGCACAACAGCCATTGGCCGGTGTCGTCGAAAAAGCGGTCGGGCTGGTAGTCCATCTCCATCGCGATGTGGCTACAGCGGTTGAGGTAGGCATGGGGCAGGCCTTCGAAGCGGACCGCGAAGGCTCGGCAGGTTTCGCCGCCGTGGATCACGTCGAAGGGGACAGCGAGGCCACCCTCCACCAGATCGGACGAATTGCACAGCGCGATAGCGTCGGTCATGGCAGCCTCCTCGAATGGGTTCAGGCGTTGCCGGCCAACCAGGCCGCCAGATCATCGACCGAATGGGCGACGTGCAACGGGTTCAAGGGCGTGAAGCTGTCCGGCTCATGCGCTCCGTAGCTCACGCCGACGCTGGCGCAGCCCGCATTGATGGCCAGCTGCAGGTCGTGCGTGGTGTCGCCGATCATCAACGTACGCTCCGCCGGCACATCCAGCTCCTCCATCAGTTCGAGCAGCATGCGCGGGTGCGGCTTGCCGTGCGTTTCGTCCGCGGTGCGCGAGCTGTCGAAGCGATGGCGCATCGGCGCTCCGGACAGCGCCTCGTTCAGCCCGCGCCGGGACTTGCCCGTCGCGACCGCAAGCAGATGGCCGCGCACCTTGAGCGCATCGAGCATCGGCAGCACCCCGTGAAAGAGCATCACGTCGTCCTGGCGCTGCAGGTAATGGTGACGGTAGCGCGCGCCCAGCTCGGCGTACTTTTCGCGCGGCACGTCGGGCGCAGCGCGCGCCAGCGCCTCGGCCAGGCCCAGGCCGATCACCCAGGCGGCGTCGCGTTCGCTCGGCATGGCGCCGCCGACATCGACCACAGCGGCCTGGATGCAGCGCGCGATGAGCTGCGTGGAGTCGTAGAGCGTGCCGTCCCAGTCGAAGACGATCAGGTCGAAGCGGCGTGAGGAGGGTTCGGTCATGCGGAGGACATCGGAGACGGAAGGGTCAAGGCGGCCGTGGCGGACGGCGGCATCAGGTTGGCGAGTTCCGGCGGGAGGTCCGCCTGAAGCGCCGTGCGCTCGCCGGTCGCAGGGTGGTTGAACTGGAGCCGCCACGCGTGCAGGAACATGCGCTTGAGGCCGCACTTCTGCAAGGCCCGGTTGCGCTCGAACGAGCCGTATTTGTCGTCGCCGGCGATCGGGTGTCCCGCAGAAGCCAGATGCACGCGGATCTGGTGCGTCCGCCCCGTCTTGATGGTGACCGCAAGCAGTGACATCGGCGCGGCATTGCCGGGCAAGGTGACCGCCGCCAGCACGCGCACCAGTGTGACGGCGTGCATCGCGTCGGGATGGTCCTTGGCGACGACGCGCACGCGGCGCTCTCCATCGGGCAACAGGTACTTCGTTAGCGGCGCGTCCAGCACCTTCTTGTTGGCGGGCCAGGCGCCCTCGACCAGGGCCAGGTAGGTCTTGCCGGTCTCGCGCTCGCGGAACTGATCCTGCAGCGCGGTGAGCGCGCTGCGCTTCTTGGCGATCAACAGGATGCCGGAGGTCTCCCGGTCCAGGCGATGCACCAGTTCGAGGAATTTCGCCTGCGGCCGGGCGGTGCGCAATTGCTCGATCACGCCGAAGCTCACGCCGCTGCCGCCGTGGACCGCCACGCCGGCGGGCTTGTCGATGGCGAGCAACGCGTCATCTTCATACAAGAGCGGAAACTCGCGCGCCGGCGCGGGCGGGGTGGCGCCCTCTTCCGATCGCGCTGCCACACGCACGGGCGGCAGCCGCAGCACGTCACCGGCGGCGATGCGGGTGTCGGCCTGGGCCCGCCCCTTGTTGATGCGGACTTCGCCCGACCGGATGATCCGGTAGACGTGCGTCTTCGGCACCCCCTTCAATTGGCGGAACAGGAAGTTGTCCAGCCGCTGACCGGCCGATTCTTCATCGACCGTCATAAAACGGACTTCGGACGCGCCGGGCTGCGGCTTCGCACCTATAATGTTTTTCACCAGCGCGGTCTTGTAAGTGCTTGATTAAACAGAAGTTTAGAGCACCGCCAAAAGCGCTGGAAGGTCGATGCCGCTTGAGCGCCCGAGCCTGCAAACCCCGCGCTAGAGCGCAAAGTGGCAGGCCAAGCGCACAAGTCAAGCCGACGCCCACGAAACACCGATACGGAATACCCAGCCGGCAGGCTCCAAGCGGCCGGCGGATCGAAGCGAGTTCTCTTGTGTTGATGCTGTTGATTCAACTTTGCCTGCGCTGGCCCACCTGGCTGTTGCCAGCGGCCCGCGGCATCGGATCTCCAGCGGCCCGCGCGGCCCCTGTCGCGCAGCCCGCCACCCACAACGTGGCGCGTCACCATCACATCGGGCTCGCGCCCATCCATGCGCCCCCACCTCCGCTGTCTCTGAGCTGACGCTCGGAGGACGTCTGCGCTTGCGCGTCGTCCGGCAGACAGTGTGGGTACAGCGGCAATTCCCCTGGTTTCGCAGGCGTCGTCCGTGCATCGTTGGCCCGTCATGGGCCGGTAGAACGATACATACAAGGACAACGCATCATGAAGCGGATGCTGATCAATGCCACGCAGCCCGAAGAGCGCCGCCTGGCCATCGTCGACGGGCAAAAGCTCCTCGACTACGAAATCGAGATCGAAGGGCGCGAACAGCGCAAGGGCAATATCTACAAGGCCGTCGTGACCCGCGTCGAGCCTTCGCTCGAAGCCTGTTTTGTCGACTACGGCGAAGACCGCCATGGCTTCCTGCCATTCAAGGAAATTTCCAAGCAGTACTTCGCCGAAGGCGTGTCGGCCAGCCAGGCCCGCATCCAGGACGCGATCCGCGAGGGCCAGGAACTGGTCGTGCAGGTCGAGAAGGAAGAGCGCGGCAACAAGGGCGCGGCCCTCACCACCTTCATCTCGCTGGCTGGCCGCTACGTCGTGCTGATGCCGAACAACCCGCGCGGCGGTGGCGTCAGCCGCCGCATCGAGGGCGACGACCGGGCCGAGCTCAAGGAAGCGATGGACCAACTGGAGTACCCCAAGGGCGCCAGCATCATCGCCCGTACCGCAGGCATTGGCCGCTCGGCGCCCGAACTGCAGTGGGACCTGAACTATCTGCTCAAGCTCTGGAGCGCCATCGATGGTGCGTCCAAGGGTGCCAAGGGCGCGTTCCTGATCTACCAGGAATCGTCGCTGGTCATCCGCGCCATCCGCGACTACTTCAATCACGACATCGGCGACATCCTGATCGACACCGACGACATCTACGAACAGGCGCAGCAGTTCATGGCGCACGTCATGCCCGAGCATGCCGCCCGCGTGAAGCGTTACCGCGACGACGCGGCGCTGTTCAGCCGCTTCCAGATCGAGCACCAGATCGAATCGGCCTACGCCCGCACGGTGCAGCTGCCCTCGGGCGGCGCGATCGTGATCGACCACACCGAAGCGCTGGTGTCGATCGACGTGAACTCGGCCCGCGCCATCAAGGGCGGCGACATCGAAGAGACCGCCACCCGCACCAACCTCGAAGCCGCCGACGAAGTGGCCCGCCAGATGCGACTGCGCGACCTGGGCGGCCTGATCGTCATCGACTTCATCGACATGGACGAGTCGAAGAACCGCCGCGAAGTCGAAAGCCGTCTGCGCGATGCGCTGCGGCAAGACCGCGCCCGCGTGCAGTTCGGCTCGATCAGCAAGTTCGGCCTGATGGAGATGAGCCGCCAGCGCCTGAAGCCGGCACTCTCCGAAGGCTCGTCGATTCCCTGCCCGCGCTGCGGCGGCTCGGGCCACATCCGCGACACGGAATCGAGCGCCCTGCAGATCCTGCGGATCATTCAGGAGGAGTGCCTCAAGGACAACACGGCTGCCGTGCACGTGCAAGTGCCGGTCGAGGTCGCTTCGTTCCTGTTGAACGAAAAGCGCCCGGAGATCGCCAAGATCGAGCTCAAGCAGCGCGTCACCGTGCTGATGGTGCCGAACAAGACTTTCGAGACGCCCAACTACAAGCTCGAACGTCTCAAGCACGACGACCCGCGCCTCGACCACATCGAAGCCAGCTACAAGATGGCCGAGGAAGTGGAAGATCCGACCTCGGTCACGCGCCGCTCGCAGGAGCCCACCAACCGCCAGACGCCGGTGATCAAGGGCGTGCTGCCCGACGCGCCGGCGCCCGTGGTACCGCCGAAGCCCGAACCCGTCCAGGCACCGGCACCCGTCGCTGCAGTGATGCCGCCGGCCGCTCCCGTGGCTGCACCCGCACCGGCGCCCGCCGAGCGCGGCTTCTTCGGCTTCATCAAGAGCCTGTTCGGCGGCGGCGCTTCGGCACCGGCGCCGGCAGAAGCGCCGGCGGAGATGCCTGCCAGCGCGATTCCTGTCGATGCGCCCAAGCCGACGCGACGTGACGGCCGTGGCGGGCGCGACGGTGAACCCCGCGGCGCGCGTGACGGCGAACAGCGCCGCGGCGGACGCGGTGAAGGCCGTGGTGAGGGCCGTGGCGGTCGCGACGGCGAACAGCGCCGTGGCGGACGTGGCGGCGAACGCCGCAACGGCGAGCGCAGCACCGAAGTTCGCAGCGATGCGCCGGTGCGCGAACCGCGTGAACCCCGCGAGCCACGCGAGGGCCGCGCTCCACGCGAAGGCGAACCACGCCGCAACGGGCGCGGCGGTGAGCGTCGTGACGCAGAGCGGCCGGTCTCGCTCGAAGGCACCGAAGCGATGCAGGAGCAAGCGCCGATCGCGGGCGCCGAGGGTGACGGCATGGCCGCACCGGTCGAACGCGCACCCCGCGGCCGGCGTGAGCGCGGAGAGCGTAGCGAACGCACCGGCGAGGCGCGGGAGCGCAACAACGGCGAAACGCCGACACGCGAAGTCAACGCCGAAGCGTCGTCTGGCGAAGCCATGCCTGAACGTGCACCGCGCGAAGAGCGTGCGCCGCGCGGCGAAGGCCGGCGCGAACGCCGGGGCCAGGAAGGTGCTGCCCGTGCAGACACCGTCGATGCCCCGACGGCTGAACTGTCCATGGACGCTGCGGCCGAGACATCGGCAGAAGGCGCGATGCCCGCGGCCGAGCCCTCGTCGCGTCGTGATGGCGACGAGCGCCGCGGTCGCACGCGTGACCGCTACGGTCGTGACCGCCGCGAGCGTGCACCGCGTGACGGTGCCGACGCCGAGGTGACGATGGCCCCCGACACGGAGGCCGACACGGCGCCCGTGGCGGTCGAACCGATCGCGATGCCAATGGAAGTTGCAGCGCCGCAACAACCTGTCGAACGCACGCCGCGCACGTCGGTTCCGGCGACCGTGGCCGTTGCCCGCGCGCCGGCCAATCGCAATGCGCGTCAGGCGCTTCCCAAGGTGCAACCGTTCGAACTGCCGCTGGCCGATCTGGCGCAGGTCGCCGAGGGCTCCGGCCTGCACTGGGTGAACTCCGACGCCGAGCGGGTCGCCCAGGTCCGCGCGGCGATCGATGCCGAACCCAAGCCGATCCATGTGCCGCGCGAACGCGCACCGGCGACCGTCGTCGACGATGGCCCCCTGGTGTTGGTGGAAACGCGCCGCGATCTGGCCGCGACCACGCTGCCCTTCGAGCAGGAAGCAAGCGACAGCCGCCCGAGCTGACACTCGGCACAAGCAGGCCGCTGCCGCCGAAGGCGCAGCAGCTCTCGTCTGAACCGGCGGGCCGTGACAACGCTTTTCAGCGTGGGTCGCGGCCCTTTTTCTTTGGCGGTCTGCCCCATTCCGACCCTCTCACCCTCGGGAAGTCCGCCCTCTTTGCGGCTATCCGTGTCCCCTTGTATCCGTCAGCCGAAAGAATTACTTTCGCACCTAGAATGCTGCAGTGCACAAGGCTCGCGCGGTGTGAAATAGTGCACGTTTAGACGATTGGCAGGAAGTTCTACCGCTTTTGCCGGCACGACAGACTAGAACGAATGTGTTCAAATTCTTGCCAATAGTATTAAAGCGTTACGCTGCTTCCGCTGTGAAGCAGCCCCCAAGGGGAAAGCCCATGTTTCGTACCGATTCGACTGCGCAAGGAAATCTGATGCGGCGTCATCCAGGCGGCGGCGAACCCTCGTCTCCGGCTCCTACCACCTACTCGCCGCGGCAATTGACCTTCGTGCAGCGCACCATCAAACGCATCGTCGACATCGTCGCGGCGCTGGTGTTCTTTGCGCTGTTCGGGCCTCTGTATCTTGCCGTCGCGCTGGGTGTCGCCATCAGCATGGGGCGGCCGGTGCATTTCTGGCAGGTCCGGATCGGTGAAGGCGGCCAGCGCTTTCGCTTCTACAAGTTCCGCTCGATGGTGCGCGACTCCGAAACCATCCTGGACGACTATCTCAGCAAGAACGATGCGGCCCGCACCCAGTGGGACACATTTCAAAAGCTGGAGCAGGACCCCCGTATCACACCGCTGGGCCGGATCATCCGCAAGATCAGCCTGGACGAACTGCCCCAGTTCTGGAACGTGCTCAAAGGCGACATGAGCCTGATCGGACCGCGGCCTTGCATGGAGCGCCAGCGCAGCCTTTACGGCCGCCACTGGGCGCACTATTGCGCCATGCGCCCGGGCATCACCGGGCTCTGGCAGGTCAGTGGCCGCAATCGGCTGTCGTACGCCCAGCGTGTCGAACTCGACGCCTACTACGTCAACAACTGGTCGCTCTGGCTTGACCTCAAGATCCTCGTGAAGACGGCCCGTGCGGTCATTTCCGGCGAAGGTTCGCGCTGACCCTGGGGAGCGCACCTCCCAGGTCATTCGACGCTCGGGGAAAAGAGCGATGATGCGGTCTGCGCGCCTGGATGTCGCCCGTTGTCTTGGCATGGCCAAGGCATAGCGACCCTCGCACACGAGCAGTGTCCACACTTGTCTCGCCCCATTGAAGCTCACACACGCATGAACCAACTTGATTCGCCCATCTACGTGGCTGGCCACCGCGGCATGGTGGGCAGCGCCATCGTCCGCTGTCTCGAAGCGCAGGGCCACACACGCATCATCACCCGCACCAGCGCCGAACTGGATCTGACCGACCAAGCGGCCGTGCGCGACTTCATGGCACAGGAAAAACCAGCGCAGGTGTATCTCGCTGCTGCCAGGGTGGGCGGCATCCACGCCAACAATACCTACCCGGCCGAGTTTCTGTATTCGAACCTGATGCTGGAAGCGAATGTGATCCACCAGGCCTGGCGCAGCGGCGTGCAGCGGCTCCTGTTTCTCGGGTCGAGCTGCATCTATCCTCGCCTGGCGCCTCAGCCGATGGCCGAAGATGCCCTGCTTACCGGCAAGCTGGAGCCCACCAATGAGCCGTATGCCATCGCCAAGATCGCCGGCATCAAGCTTTGCGAGAGCTACAACCGACAGTACGGCACCGACTACCGAAGCGTGATGCCGACCAACCTCTACGGGCCAGGCGACAACTACCACCCGGACAATAGCCATGTGCTGCCGGCGCTGATCCGCCGCTTCCACGAAGCACGCGAGGCCGATGCGGCCGACGTCGTCATCTGGGGAACCGGCCAGGCAAAACGTGAGTTCCTGTACGTCGACGACATGGCGGAGGCCTGCGTTCACGTCATGAACCTCGAAGCGAATCGCTACGACGAATTCACGGAGCCGATGAACAGCCACATCAACGTGGGCAGCGGCGAAGACCTTTCGATCGCCGAACTGGCGCGACTGGTGAGCGACGTGATCGGGTACCAGGGCGAAATCCGCCAGGACACGAGCAAGCCCGACGGCGCGCCGCGCAAGCTGCTGGACATCACGCGCATCCGCGACTTGGGTTGGGCGCCGCAGGTCCAGCTGCGCGAGGGCATCGAACGCGCCTATCAAGACTTCCTGTCGCGCGCGGCGGTTGCCGCCTGACGGAATCCCGCGAACCGCCGCATGCAAGCTTCTTCGATTTCCGTGATTCCACCGGGTACGGGCGGCGTGCGCGACTACGCCTCGATGCTCGCCGATCAGCTCGGTGCACCCGTGCGGGAATTGACCCCGCAGACCGACACGCGCGAATGGTCCGGCGACATGCTGCTGCTCCACTTCAGTGGCTATGGCTTCCAGAAGCGCGGCGTCCCGACCTGGCTGCTGCCAGAAATCAAGCGCCTGCGCTCGCGTTTCAAGGTCTTCGGCGTCGTCTTCCACGAACTCTATGCCTCCGGCCCGCCTTGGAGTTCGGCTTTCTGGCTGAGCGGGATCCAGAGGCGCATCGCGCGGGATCTGCTCGAGCAGGCGGACTTCTGGCTCACCAATCGCGAGATGGCCGCGCAGTGGCTGCGTTCACAGAATGCGAGCGCCCCGCACCGCGTGATGCCGGTGTTCTCGAACGTGGGCGAGCCTGAAGTGCTCGACAACGAGCGCGAGGCCTCGATCGTGGTGTTCGGCAGCGAAGCGCTGCGGTTGCAGGTCTACGGGTTCGGCGATGGCGAGATCTTTCGTTTCGCGAAGCGGCACCAGCTGGCCATCCATGACATCGGCAAGCCCATGCAGGACGCCACGATGGCAGCATCGCTTGCCGAGGCGGGCGTGATTCGGCACGGCATGCTGCCGGCCGAACAGGTCAGCCAGGCACTGGCGACCGCACGGTTCGGCGCGCTGTTCTACGGCGCCGACTATGTCGGCAAGAGCGGCATTTTTGCGGCGTACGCGGCACACGGGGCCTGCCCGATCCTGCTCGGAGACGAGATGGGGGCCTACGACGGCCTGCAGCCCAACGTCCACTACGCCGCGGGCTTCGGTGCACTCGACGACACCCGGGGCCTCGACCCCTGGCTGATCGGCCGGGCCGCGCGGCGCTGGTATGAGCCTCACCGCATCGCCGCCCACAGCACCGTCTTGCAGACCCTGTGCAACGAGGCCCGCGCAGGCGGCACGCCTTCCCCCCATCCGACCCAGTCCGGCACTGCCGTGCGCAGCACAAAGGTCCTGCAATGAGCAGCTACGCCCCCACACACCGAGCCGCCACGCGCGCCGCAAGCCGGCCCACCGCCCTGAGTCGTGCGGGCCGGATCTTCCTGGCGGTCCTGCTGATCGTGGTCTTCGAAGGCGCGATTCGCAAATGGGTCGCTTCGGCCGCCACCCTGCCGCTCATCCTGCTGCGCGACTTGCTGGCGTTGTACATGGTGCTCTACGCCTGGCGTGGCGGCCACCTTCGCCGCTACCAGAAAGTGACGACGGTGCTGCTGGCGTGGACGCTGCTGGTCGTCGGCTGGGGGCTGATGCAGATGGTCGGCGGTGAGAGTACGCCGACCATTTTCCTCATCGGCCTGCGATTCTGGCTGCTGTACATCTGGTTCGCCGTGGCTGCTGCCGCCACCATGACCGAGACCGACTACCGCGCGGCCGTGCGCATGGCGGTGGTGGTCATGATCGTCCTGGCGCCCCTGGCGGTTCTGCAGCATTACTCCTCCCCTGGCGCCACCATCAACCGTCAGCTGGACGGTGACGAAGAGTCTGTTTTCGTGGCGATCGCCGGCGTGGTCCGAACCACGGGCACCTTCAGCTTCACTTCGGGTTACGCGACCTATCTCATCCTGGTGGCTCCGCTGGTCTTCGCACTGGTGGCCGCTCGCAAATTCACGATCGCGCAGCGCCTGTTCGCCCTGGCCGGCTTCGGCGCCTTCATCGTCGGCAGCGTGGTCAGCGGCTCGCGTGCGGCCGTTGTCTCTGCGGGCGTGATGCTCGGCGCGTACCTGATCGCACGGCTCGTGTTCTCCAGAACGCGCGACAAGCCGGCTGCACTGGGCGCCGTCGTGGTGGCGACGGTACTGGTGGGCGGATTTCTCTTCTTCTTTTCCGATGCGATCCAGGTCACGCAGCAACGGTTCGAACAGGCATCGTCGGACGAAAACTTCTGGGATCGCCTGTTGTCGACGTTCATCGGCGAACCCCATGTCCTCAGTCAGGTCACCTGGCTCGGTCAGGGCCTGGGCGCGGGGTCGAACCTCGCCTCGTCGCTCTACCGTGGCGGTGCGAACTTCGGGCTGGCGGAATCCGAAACCGGGCGGATCGTCCTGGAAGGCGGCTTGCTCGGCTTCGCCTTCGTGGCACTGAAGCTTGCCGTGCTGCTCATTGGTCTGGTGTATGCACTGCGGATGGCGATCGTGCGGAACGCGTCCTTTCCCATGGTGCTGTGGATTACGATGGTGGTGGGCATCATGACCTGGCCTGCCATCGGTCAGCTCTCGGCCAATGGCCTGCTGGGCCTGCTGTTAGGCTACTTCCTCTTGCTCTTCCGATACCCGTCGAGCGATCTTTTCCCGGCGCGTTCATCGTCCTCGTGACGTCCTCGTGACGTCCTCGTGAGACAAGCCGGCCGAGCGCCGGGTTTCACGCTTTCTCGCATCGATGAAACTTCTCGTCTACGGCATCAACTTCGCGCCAGAGCTCACGGGCATCGGCAAATACACCGGCGAGATGGTCGCCTGGCTTGCGGCCCGCGGGCACGATGTCCGCGTGGTGACCGCCCCGCCCTACTACCCTGACTGGAAAGTCCGCGACGGCTATAGCAGTCGCCGCTACACGCGAGAGGAATGGTGCGGCGCCCAGGTCTTTCGCGCCCCGCTGTGGGTGCCTCGAAAGGTGAACGGCGCACGCCGGCTGTTGCACCTGGCGAGCTTCGCGATCGCGAGCATTCCCGCTTTGCTGGCGCAATGGCGGTGGAAGCCCGACGTGGTCTGGATGACCGAGCCCCCCCTCTTTTGCACACCCGCAGGGCTTCTCTTCGCGCGCCTGCGATCGGCCCGCAGCTGGCTGCACATTCAGGACTACGAGGTTGACGCAGCCTTCGAACTGGGCCTGCTCGAAGGTGAGCGCCTGCGCTCGATCGTGAGCGGCGGCGAAGGACGCCTGATGCGGCGTTTCGACCGGGTGTCGACGATCTCGCAACGCATGCTGGAACGTGCGCTTCGCAAGGGAGTCGCCCCCGAGCGATTGCTGTCATTCCCAAATTGGGCGGATGTCTCTGCCATTCGGCCGTTGACGAGCCCCAGCCCCTACCGGCGCGAACTGGGCATCGCCGACGACGCGGTGGTCGCGCTGTATTCCGGCAACATGGGCGCCAAGCAGGGTCTGGAATCGCTCGCCGATGCGGCGATGCTGACGCGCGACACCCCGAACATCGTCTTCGTGTTCTGTGGCAACGGATCGGGACGCGAAGGGCTGATGGCCCGGTGCGCCGGCCTGAGCAACGTGCGCTTCTTGGACCTCCAACCGGTCGACCGACTGGGAGAGCTGCTCGGCCTGGCCGACGTGCACCTGCTACCGCAGCGTGCCGATGCGGCCGACCTCGTGATGCCCTCCAAGTTGACCGGCATGCTCAGCAGCGGCCGGCCCGTGGTGGCGGGCGCACGCGCCGACACCGAGCTGGGTCGGGTCGTGTCGCAGTGCGGCCGCATCGTGCCGCCGGAGGATGCAGCCAGCTTCGCCAACGCCGTTCAATCCTTGGCCGCCGATGCGGCGCTGCGTCGATCGCTTGGCGAGCAAGCGCGACGCTTTGCCGAAGAACATTTCGCCCAGGATGCCGTGCTGGAACGGTTCGAGCGAGACCTGGAAGACTGCATCGCGCAACGGCCTCGCTGAAGGCCTGGCGACCCAACGGAAAAAGACCGCCTCGGCGGTCTTTTCATTGGGCGTCCAGGAGCGCCTTGACAACCGAGGCCGCGACGGCCCCGGCATGCATCACTGCTCGTCCGGCAGGATGCTTTCGTAGTTGTAGTTGGTGTAGCGATAGCGGCCGTACTTGTAGGCGCTGTAGGCCCGCTTGTCGACGTTCATCGCGTTCAGCAGGACACCGGTCGCGGCCCGGCCGCCCAGCGCCAGCCGACGCACGCTTTCCTTGAGCTCGCCCATGGTGGATTGGTCGGCGCGTGCCACCAGCAGCACCGTGCCGGTGTGCGCAGCCACGGTCATGGTGTCGGCCGCCACCAGCACAGGCGGCGTGTCGACGACCACCAGGTCGTAGAGTTCGGACAAGCGCTCGAGCGTGGCCTTGAACGACTCCGAGACCAGCAGTTCCGAAGGGTTCGGCGGCAACTGACCGGTGGCCAGGAAGTCGAGGTCGGGGACCACTTGGCGGTGCACGGTCTGCTGCACGGTCAGACTGCCGGCGATGAGTTCCGACAGACCACCGTGGCGCTGCAGCCCGAAATACTGGTGGGCATGGCCGCGCCGCAGGTCGGCGTCGATCAGCAGCGTGCGCTTGCCCGCCGCCGCCATCAGCGCCGCGAAGTTGGCCGAAACGAAGCTCTTGCCGAGGCCCGGCGTCGCGCCCGTGATCAGCACCCGGTTGTTGGGCGATTCGAGCATCGCGAACTGCATCGCGGTGCGCAGGCTGCGCAGGCTTTCCACGGCCGGATCGTCCGGATGCTCGATGGCGAGCAAGCGCACGCCGGTCGCACCGGTCAGGCGGCGCTTGGCGATGGCGCCCTGGGCACCGCTCAAGGGAATCGTCGAGAAAACGGGCAGGCCGGTGTGGGTCTCGACCTCGTGCGGATCACGGATGCGCTGCTCGATGAAGGCGTTGCGCAGGAAGGCAACGAGGATGCCCAGGAACAGACCCAGTGCCAGCGCGGCGCCAACGATCACCTTGCGGTTGGGCTTGACCGGAATCTCGGGCACCACGGCTTCGTCCAGAACACGCACGTTCCCGACCTTGCCTTCCTTCACAAGCCGAAGTTGCAGCGCGTTGTTCAACAGCGACTGGTACAGCTCGGTGTTGACCTTCACGTCGCGTTCCATGCGAACAGCTTCCTGCTGGATCGCCGGCAGGCCTTTGATGCGCGACTGGATGCTGCCGATTTCGCGCTGCAGCGCAGCGATCTGCGCGTCGAGCGTCTGCACCGACGGGTGGGCTGCCGTGAATCGGCTTTCCAGTTCACGGCGACGCTGCTGTGCTTCGAGCAGGCGCGTCTGGCGGTCGACAGATTCGGTGAGGACGGCGGTCGCCTCTTCATTGAACGCGACAGTCGCCTTCTGATTGCGGAACCGGTTGTAGACCTCTTCCGAAGCCTCGAGCTGCCGTTTGAACTGCGGCAGCTGGACGTCCAGGAAAGCCAGCGTCTTTTGCGCTTCGGCGGCCTTGCGCTCGATGTTCTGGCGAACGTACTGCGCGCCGACCGCGTTGAGGACGCGGGTGGTCCTGTAGGGGTCCGTGCCCATCATGGAGACGGCGATGATGCCGGAGGTCTTTCCGCGCTCCTCCAGCTTGAGCTCACCCTGCACCTCGGCGATGGTCTGCGGCTTGGCCGAGCGCACCAGATCGAACTCGGCGCCTGACTTGCCGGCGAGCTGGTCGACCTGCAGCGCGATGGGGCCTTCCTCCGTCTGCGCGTTGAGTGGCGTGCCCACCGTGCCGGACAGCGGCGCCGCCAGCCGGGGGTGCTCGATCGTGTATTGGCCGCCGCCCTTGGCGGTCACCCGGAACGGCGTGCCTTCGAGCGGGCCCGGCACGTCAAACTGCGACACGACGATGCGCTCGGTTCCCGACACGTAGCCTGGGAATCCCAGCACGCCCGGATCGGACAACCCGTTGGAATTGCGCGCCATCCAGCCACCGATGTAGGGGATGTAGCGAGGGGTGCTGGAGATATAGAGCTTGGTCGCCTCCACCGCCGGCGCCACCACCATCCGCGAGCGGATGATTTCCATCTCTGCGCTGGTCGGCGTGCGTACATCGAACAGCCCGGCCGCCTCGCCCAGGGCGCTCTTGTTCTCGCTGCCTTGCTGATCCTCGACCTGGATCAGCGCCACGGGCTGATACACCGGTCGCTCCAGCAGCGCGTAGGCCGTGCCGATCGCAAGCGTCACCAGCGTGACGATGAGGATCAGCCACTTCTGCGCCAGGAGCACATCGATGTAGTGGCCGATGTCGAGATCGCGGTCGTCGTCCACGGCATTGGACGCGGCGACGGTGGAATGGGGAAATGTGGAATTCATCAGCTGGACACTCTTGAAATGCGTTGGACCCACTGCTGCACGCCGCTCTCGATCAGCGCGAAGGATGTGCGGAAGGCGCTGTCACCGGCGCGGTACGGATCGGGAACGTCCTGACCAGAGCGTTCGCACAAGCGGAACACCCGGCCGAGGGCAAAGGGATAGCGCTGCTCGATCTCGCGGCGCTGGCCGCCGTCCATCACGAGAATGAGATCGGCACGTCGGCACATGTCGCTCTGCAGCTGCTGGGCGCGGTGCGCATCAATGCTCAACCCGCGCTCCTTCATGAGCGCGCAGGCGATCGGGTCGGCGCCCTGGCCGACCAGCGCGCCCAGGCCTGCCGATGCGACCTGCCGATCGGGCAGCGCCGCCTTCACCAGGCCTTCGGCCATGGGGCTGCGGCAGATGTTTCCGATGCACACGATCAGAATGTTCCGGATGGACACGGTGACTCAGTTCCCAACCGGGCGGTTGAGGTCACGCACGGACGTTGCCGTGGTCGTCGACGGGAGAATCAGGTTGATCACGCGGTTCCAGCGCACCAGCGGCACTGGATCGACGAAGACCACATCCTTGGGTCGAAGCGCAAACTGATCGGCCAGGGCGAGCGCCATCGGCGTGCGCGCATCCAGATGAAAGAGCGACTGTCCGCCCTGGGCTTCGTTGCGGACCACGTAGATCTGGCGCGGGTTGCCCTGCGTCAGGTCCACGCCACCCACGTCCCCCAGCGCGTCGTTGAGACTCAGGCGGCCGTTGCGCATCGGAATGGCGGCCTGCTGGGTCACTTCGCCCATGACCGTCACCTTGCGTTCGTCGCGGCCACGCACCATCACCAGGTCGCCGTTCTTCAGAGGAATGCGTGTCGGGTCGATGCCCGCGTCGTTCAAGGCGACGAGGTCCAACGGAACCGTCGAGCCATTGCGTGTGAGCGTCACAAAGGAGCGATCGCCGTTGGCCGTGAAACCGCCGGCCCGGTTGAGCGCCTCGGCGAGGGTCATGGGAATGTCGGTGAACACCATCAGGCCTGGCGTTCGCACTTCGCCTTCGATGTAGGCGCGCTTGCTGCGGAACGCCGTCACGCGCACGCTCAGTTGCGGCTCCTTGAAGACACGCGACAGGCGACGCACGAGCACATCCTCGAGTTCCTGCACCGTCATGCCAGCGGCCGTGACGGGACCGGCATAGGGGAACGTGAGCTGACCGGTGTTCGACACGATGAAGCCCGGCGCCGGCGAGACGCTGGAAGCATCCGCCACGGTGGTGGCGGGCGTGGCGCTGAACGCGATCTCGGGGTGGTCGTAAACCACGATGCCCACGACATCGCCCGGACCGATGCGGTATTGCTCGGCCACGCCGACAAGCGCCTGCACTTCCGGCGGCACGGCCTTGATCGAGTTCGCGCGCTGCGCCTGGATCAGGGCCGGCGTGATCTCCGTCAGGGCGCCGGGGGGTGGTGGGTCCTCGTTCGGTGCCGAGAAGCCGGAGGGCGAAACGGCCCGATCGGCATCGCCGCTGGCCGAACTGAAGCCCGGCGCCAACGGGGCACAGCCCTGCAGCACGAGTGCTGCGGACGTGAACAGGGCGGCATGTACTAAGAAACTTTTCAAACCGGGCTCCGCATTGACCAAAATGAATACTTTTGGAAACAGTTCGTACTGTACCTCAGCTCCGGCTGACTGCCTCAATTGTTTCTGGGCGTACATCTTTTGCCAGGGGGGCAAAGCCGTGAAAAAAGTCACACTGTGCCGCATTCCGAACGGAACCCACCCTCCAATCGCGCGGGTCCGCCGACAGAAACCCGCGCAATTCAGACGTCGTCGATCTGCGCTGCGCGCTTCCAGGCGGCCGTGGCCTGAAGGGCATCGTCGCGTGCTTCGGCAAGCTCGGCCAGCGCCCGCCAGGCCCTTCGATACAGCGTGACGTCCTGCAGGCTCGCGCCGGCCTGCGAGAGCAACTGCTGGGCCTTGCCCCACAACTGGCGCTTCATGCACGCCATGCCCGCCAGGTATTGC
The DNA here is from genome assembly GCF_051216715.1 of Variovorax restrictus. Taxonomy (NCBI): domain Bacteria; kingdom Pseudomonadati; phylum Pseudomonadota; class Betaproteobacteria; order Burkholderiales; family Comamonadaceae; genus Variovorax; species Variovorax restrictus. The sequence goes on along the minus strand of NZ_JBPJZH010000001.1, from coordinate 1,354,865 downwards.
AGCGTGGCGTCGCGCGGGTCGCTGCGCTGCGCTGCTTCTATGCGCGCGAGCCAATCCGCGTCGACCGACGCCAGGCCGGCCTCGAGCGCCAGGACCAGCTTCACCCGCAGGCCGGCGCCCAGATCCTCGGGGCGGCTCGCCATACGCTCCCACACCGGCAGCAACCAGCCGCGCGCGACCGCGAGGTCGCCCTGCAGCGCCACCATCCGCTGCGCTGCATGGATGGCGACTTCGGGCATCTGGCGTTCGACGGGCTCGAGATCGTCCCAGGCGCGCACCAGTTGGGCGGCGTCGTGGGCACCGGACAGCAGTTCCAGCGCCAGGCCACGCACGATGCTGCGCGCCGCCGACTCGGAAAAGGCACGGTGCTTGGCCAACAGACGGGCCGTCTGAAGCGCTTCGAGCGTTCGGTTCTCCTGCCGAGCCGCCTTCAGATGCAGGCGCAGCGCCAGCGTGCGGCGTTGCACGCCCTGCGGCAGCTCCTTCAGCCGCGCCAGGGCTGCCGCGGGATCGCGGTCTTCCAGCGCCCAGCGGGCCGAACGCAATTGCACGCCTTCGCGCGTCTCGGGGCTCAGCCCGCCCCGCTCGGCGCTTTCGTTGAGGGCCTGTTGCAGATGCGCATCGCGCGCAGCCCGGTCCTGCAACGACTGCGCACTCTCGGCCGCCAGCAGGTGCGACAGCACGCGCAGTTGACGGGCCTGCGGCAATTCGACGTCGAGCGCCTCCAACGTGCGCTCCTGCGCCAGAGCGGCCATGGCAGCGCGACGCGCACGCGAAAAACGTCCGGCCATCAACTGCACCATGGCGTCGAGCAATGCCGTGTGCAGGGCACGCTCCTTCTGCTGCACCCGCCATTGGCGCGCCTGGTGCGGCAGCGAGAACAGCGCCGCCAATGCCCGCAGCGCTGCGTACAACAGCACGAAGGTGCCGGCCAGCAGCAGGAGCACCAGATTCAGCGACAGATCGACGCGCCACGGCGGCCAGAAGACCGTGATCGTCCCCTGGTTGTTGCCCGCGAACAGCGCCACCGCGGCGGCGATGCCGAAAAGAGCGAGGAGCCAGAGAGCGGCGCGCATGGGTCGTCGACGCTCAGCGGCCGGCCGCGGCAGTGGCCAGTGCGGCGAGCGTGTCGTCGACGCGCGGCGTCTCGGCCGTACGGACCTGCAACTGCAGTTGCTGCAGCAGGGTCGCCGCAGCCTGCACCCGTCGCGAGGCCGGGTCGAAATAGCGGTTGAGCGATGCCGTCACCAATGCCAGTTCGCTGCGGGCCGTGTCGACCTGGCGCGACAGCAGGGCCAATCGCGCATTGAGCAGCTTGAGCTTGAGGTTCTCGCGCAGAAAGAAGGTCTGGTCGGGCGACAGCAGCACGGCCTCGGGCCGCTCGATGCGGCCGACGCGCACCAGGGAGCGCGCCTCCGCCTGCACCGCCATCAGGATGCGCTTCCACCAGGGGGCGTCTGCCGGAATCGGCTCGTTCAACAGGGCGCCCGAGCCGGTGCCGCCGCTGCGCACGCCGACGGCGTTGAGCGTCGGCAGATCGTCCACGCCGCGCATCAGCTCGTCGAGCTTCTGGAGCGCGGCACCGTCGTCGCCGCTGGCCGTGGCCCGCAGCCGATCGGCGTCGCGTTGGACGGCGCGCTGCAGCGGCGCGAGCCGCGGCTGGGCAGCGCGCGTGATGCGCACGTCGGCCGCCTTGAGCACGGCGAGCAACGGTTCGACGTTGCCGGTAACCTGCGCCTGCTGCAGGGCCAGCCGCACGGCCGACTCGATGTCCACCACCAGGTTCTCGTCGCGCGAACGCGAGAGACTCTGCATCAACTCCTCGAGCTGAGCCCGCTGCAATGCGACTTCGGCCACGCGGGTCTCGGTGAGCGCCAGCCGCGCAGCGGTGTCGCGCACGGTCTCGTGTGCCTGACGTGCCAACGTGCGGGCCTCGAGCGACTGCGCCATCGCGTCGGCGCTCTGGCGGGCGAGTTGCTCCTGCATGCCGCCGACCTTCTGCCACAGCACGATGACCAGCACCAGGGCGAGCAGGGCGATCAACGCCAACAGGCCCAGGACGATGCGCGACAGCACCACGGCACCGAGCGACGAAGGCGGCGTCACCGCCACCGCGACGGGCGTACGCGCAACAGGCTCCGGCACGGTTTCATCGGGGGACGCGGACACGGAACTCATTGCAACGATTCTATCGACGCGGTCAGCGCCTCCAGCCCGGGCTGCGACCGCACGACCGTGCCGAAACCAGCCGCCTCCGCTGCGTCGCCGATGCGGGGATGCGTGACCACGGCGCGCGCGGCGCGCCAATCGACCCCGGGCATGGCCTCGCACAGGTTCGCGATGCCTTCCGAGCTGCTGAAGAGCCAGACGCTGCCGTCGGTGGCCGCCTCGTTCACCAGCCGACGCTCGGCATCGCTGAAGACCGGCGCGAGACGGCGGTACGACGCGACGACTTCGACGTCGCCGCCGGCCGACTGGACTGTGCGCGCCAGCCAGTCGCGACCGCCCGGCTGGCCGCTGGCATCGCCGCCGCGAACGATCAGCACCCGTGCGCCGGGCACGACCTGCGGGTGCACCACGGCCCACAGGGCCTCGGAATCGAACTGCGCCGCATCGTCGGCCGGGGCATCGATGCACGATGCCGGCACGCCGGCTTGCCGCAGCGCCCGTGTGGTGCCGGGGCCGGTGGCCCAGCCGCGCGGCGCCCGTTCGGCCATGAAGGCCGCTGCAACCTCGGCATCGACGAAGTGCGATGCGGCTGCAGAACTCACGAACATCAACGCATCCCGACGATCGACCGTGAGACGGGCGGCCGCGAGCGCGCTGACATCTTGCAGCGGCGCGATCGCGATCAGCGGCAACGCCACCGCGTCCAGCCCCGCGCCCTTCAGGGTGTCGACCCAACGCACGCCTTCGTGCGCCGGTCGGGTGACGATCACACGGCGGTTCATCCGCGCGGCGCAGCGGTCAATGCGCGCCGGCCGCGCGCAGGCGGGTGGCGGCCTCGTCGCCGAGCGCTTCCGCCTGCACGGCATCGCCGACGGCGCCTTGCGCCTCGACACGCACCAGCGTGCCTACCCCGTCGACCTCGCCCCAGGCGGCCTCGATGCGCAGGCTGCCGTCGGGCTGCCAGCGTGCATGGGCCGCCAGCGGCATGGAACAGCTGCCGCCCATGGCGCGGCTCACGGCGCGTTCGGCGGTGGCCGCCAGTGCGTCGGGCCGGTGCATCAGCGGCGCCAGCAGCTCGATCAGGTCGGCGCGATCGGCGCGCACCTCGATGCCCAGCGCGCCCTGCCCGGCCGCCGGCAGCATCGTCTCGGGTTCGAAGGCGGTGCGGATGCGACTTGCGAGCCCCAACCGCTTCAGGCCGGCAGCCGCCAGGATGATCCCGTCGTACTGCCCTTCGTCGAGCTTGCGCAGCCGGGTGTCGAGGTTGCCGCGCAACGGCTCGATGCGCAGGTCGGGCCGCAGCGCGCGCAGCAGCACCATGCGGCGCAGGCTGGAGGTGCCGACGACCGCGCCCTGCGGCAGCGCGTCGAGCGTTGCGTAGTTCGGCGACACGAAGGCATCGCGCGGGTCCTCGCGTTCGAGCACGCAGGCCAGCACGAAACCCTCGGGCAGTTCCATCGGCACGTCCTTGAGCGAATGCACCGCGATGTCGGCGCGCCCCTCTTCGATCGCTGTTTCGAGTTCCTTGACGAACAGGCCTTTGCCGCCGACCTTGCTGAGCGTGCGGTCCAGGATCTGGTCGCCGCGGGTGGTCATGCCCAGCAGGCTGACCGTGTGGCCTCGTTCTTGCAGCAGCCGTTGCACATGCTCGGCTTGCCAGAGGGCCAGACGGCTTTCGCGCGTCGCGATCACGATGGTGCTCAAGGCCGGATTCCCAGGTAAAGAAGACCCGCGGGATGCTAGCATGTTGCGCCGCAGCAACGCAGGCGGCGCACCCTTCCAAAACGAGGAGATGACGCGAATGACGACAGGCAAGAAGGCGCTGACGACCGTGACCAAACAGGCACCCAAGCGTGCCCGCAGCGAAGACCAACCGCTCATCGACGACATCCGGCTGCTCGGCCGGATCCTCGGCGACGTGATCCGCGAGCAGGAGGGCAAGGACACCTACGAACTGGTCGAGAAGGTGCGCACGCTGTCCGTCGCGTTCCGGCGCGATGCCGACCACGCCGCCGACCGCGCGCTGAAAAACCTGCTCAAGGGCCTGAGCGCCGTCGAGACGGTGCGCGTGATCCGCGCCTTTACCTATTTCAGCCACCTTGCCAACCTGGCCGAAGACCGCCACCAGATCCGCCGCCGCACCGAGGACGAACGCGCCGGCGAAAGTGCCGACGGCAGCCTGGAGACGGCGCTGGCACGCATCCGCAAGGCCGGCGTGTCGAGCGCCGCCGTGGTGGAGTCGCTGGCGCACAGCTATGTGTCGCCGGTGCTCACCGCGCACCCGACCGAAGTGCAGCGCAAGAGCATCCTCGACGCCGAGCGCGCCATCGCCCAGTTGCTGACCGCACGCGACGAGATCGGCTGGCGCCGCCAGGCCTTCGCCGGCAAGAAGGACGCGCTCACGCCGCTGGAGTACGCCGAGAACGAAAGCCAGATCCGCATCCGCGTGACGCAGCTCTGGCAGACCCGCCTGCTGCGCTTCTCGAAGCTCACCGTGGCCGACGAGATCGAGAACGCGCTGAGCTACTACGAGGCGACCTTCCTGCGCGAGATCCCGCGCGTCTACGCCGAGCTCGAGCGCGCGCTGGGCCACGACGGCATCGCGCCCTTCCTGCGCATGGGCCAGTGGATCGGCGGCGACCGCGACGGCAACCCCAACGTCACGGCCGAGACGCTGGAATACGCGCTGCGCCGGCAGGCCGAGCTGGTGTTGCGCCACTACCTGACGGAAGTGCACTACCTCGGCGGCGAGCTGTCGCTGTCGGCCACGCTGGTCGACGTGTCGGTCGAGATGCAGGCGCTGGCCGAGCGTTCACCCGACCACAGCGAGCACCGCGTCGACGAGCCCTACCGCCGTGCGCTCACCGGCGTGTACTCGCGCCTGGCCGCCACGCTGCGCGAGCTGACCGGCGGCGAAGCCGCGCGCCATGCGGTGGCGCCGCAGAACCCGTACCCGAACGCCGAGGTCTTTCTGGCCGATCTGCGCACCGTCGCCGAATCGCTCAACGACAAGCACGGCTCGGCACTGATCGCACAGCGCCTGGGGCCGCTGATCCGCGCGGTCGAGGTGTTCGGCTTTCACCTGGCCACCGTCGACCTGCGCCAGAGTTCGGACAAGCACGAGGCCGTGGTGGCCGAGTTGCTGGCCAAGGCGCGCATCGAGCCCGACTACGCCGCGCTGTCCGAAGACGCCAAGCAGACGCTGCTGCTGCGCCTGCTCGACGAGGCCCGCCCGCTGCGCATTCCGGATGCGGCGTACGCACCGCTCACGCAGAGCGAACTCGCCATCTTCGCGGCCGCCCGCACGGCGCGTGCGCGCTACGGGGCCGCCGCCATCCGCCACTACATCATCAGCCACACGGAGACGGTGAGCGACCTGCTGGAGGCGCTGCTGCTGCAGAAGGAAGTGGGCCTGCTGCGCGGCACGCTGGACGACAACGCGACGAACGACCTCATCGTCGTGCCGCTGTTCGAGACCATCGAAGACCTGCGCAACGCCGCACCCATCATGCGGGCCTTCTACGCGCTGCCCGGCATCCAGGCGCTGATCCAGCGCTCGGGCGCGCTGCAGGACGTGATGCTCGGCTACAGCGACAGCAACAAGGACGGCGGCATCTTCACCAGCAACTGGGAGCTGTACCGCACCGGCCTCGCGCTGGTGGCGCTGTTCGACGAGCTGAACAAGGGTTCGAGCGATCCGATCAGGCTGCGCATGTTCCACGGCCGCGGCGGCACGGTGGGGCGCGGCGGCGGCCCGAGCTACCAGGCCATCCTGGCGCAGCCGCCGGGCACGGTGCGCGGCCAGATCCGCCTGACCGAACAGGGCGAGGTGATCGGCTCGAAGTACGCCAACCGCGAAATCGGCCGGCGCAACCTCGAAACGCTGGTCGCGGCCACGCTCGAAGCGACGCTGCTGCCGGTGGCCAAGGCGCCACCCGCCGCCTTCCTCTCGGCCGCGGCCGAACTCTCGTCGGCCAGCATGGCGGCCTATCGCCACCTGGTCTACGAAACGCCGGGCTTCGGCGACTACTTCTTCAGCGCCACGCCCATCCGCGAGATCGCCGAACTGAACATCGGCTCGCGCCCGGCCTCGCGCAACCCCAGCCGCAGCATCGAAGACCTGCGCGCGGTGCCCTGGAGCTTCAGCTGGGGCCAGTGCCGGCTCACGCTGCCGGGCTGGTACGGCTTCGGCTCGGCCATCGAGCAGTTCGTCGCAGGCGGCGCCACGGCCGCCGCGAAGAAGGAACGCCAGGCGTTGCTGCAGCGCATGTACGCCCAGTGGCCCTTCTTCCGCACGCTGCTGTCGAACATGGACATGGTGCTGGCCAAGAGCGACCTGGCCCTGGCCTCGCGCTACTCGGAACTGGTGGCCGACCGCAAGCTGCGCCAGAAGGTCTTCGGACTGATCGAGGCCGAATGGCATCGCACGTCGGACGCACTCACCCTCATCACCGGCGCCAAGCAGCGGCTCGAAGGCAACGCCGACATGCAGCGCTCGGTGCGGCACCGTTTCCCCTACATCGACCCGCTGCACCACCTGCAGGTCGAACTGATGCGGCGTTACCGTGCGGGCGAAGGCGGCGAGCGGTTGCAGCGCGGCATCCACATCTCGATCAACGGCGTCGCCGCCGGGCTGCGCAATACAGGCTGAAGCAGGTCCACCCCCGATGCGCCTGCGGCGCCTCCCCCTCAAGGGGGCGATACCAGCGGCCCGGCAAAGCCGGTTCCGCGGTATCCCTGGCCTTCGATTGCACCTCTTCATGCGACGCGGGCCACGCAGGGCGGCGCGCACCCCTGTGCGCCGCCTCCTACGCGTGGCCGGCGCCTCGATTCGCTGCGCTGCTTGACATAGGGAGTACCCTGTAACTCACGTCAGTGGCTTTCGCTCTCTCTCGCGCGGTGGTTGGAACAACGTCTTCAAGGAACCGTGTCATGTCTTATCCGCACTCGCTCGCCCCGTCGAACATCGACTTCATTCAAAGCGACTTCGACGCCCTGGCTTCCCACATGCAGCAGTGCGAGACCGCTCATGGACGCTGGCCCATGGCGCGCAGTCGTCTTCAACACGCGCGTGCCATCGCGGCGGGGCGCATCGTCACCCTCGCCTGCGTGGCGGTCGTTATCGGTATCGGATTCGCCATTGCTGCCTGACCGGTGAGCGACACCGCGGTGCTCGACCGCCTCGCTCTGCTCAGCGACTACGCCCGACAGCTGCTCCAACGGCCCCACACGCCGGTCCAGCCCCCCATCCGCGCCGAGCTCTTCGGCTTGCAGCGCTTCAACCAGCATGGACGCAGCCTGGCGCGCGCGCAACCGGTCGAGGCGCCGGAGCAGGCCCGTGGGCGCGCGCCCTTCTTTCCCCGCGTCGACGAAAACCTGGCATCGCTGCGGGGCGCCTTCGACTACATCGCGCTGATCTCGCAGAGCGGGCGCTACGTGTCGCCCGCAGCCGAGTGGCTGCTCGACAACTTCCATCTGGTCGAAGCACAGCTGCAGCAGATCCGCGAGGGCGTGCCTCGCAGCTACTACGCGCGCCTGCCGAAGCTGGCCGAGGCGCCGCTGGCCGGCCTGCCACGCGTCTACGGCATCGCCTGGGCCTACGTCGCGCACACCGACAGCGAGCTCAACAGCGAGCTCTTCACCGCCTTCCTCGACGCCTACCAAAACGTCGACGAACTCACGCTCGGCGAGCTGTGGGCGCTGCCGACCACGCTGCGCGTGGTGCTGCTGGAGAACCTGCGCCGCGTCGCGGAAAGCATCGCGCAGAACAAGGTGGCGAGCGAGCTGGCGCACGCCGTCTGGGACTGCGCCGAGGCGCTGTCGGTGCACGACCTCGACACGCTCTTCGCCGTCATCCGAGAACGTGGGCTGGAACACAGCTACTGCACCCAGCTGTGGCAACGCCTGCCGGGCGAGCGCACCGCCCGCCCACCGGCGCTCATCGCGTGGACCGAAGAGCACTGCCCCAACGGACCGGCACTGATCGACCGCGCCCAGGCCGACCAGGCCGCCGCCAACCTGACGGTCGGCAACATCATCACGACGCTGCGCATGATCGGCCAGGTCGAATGGGCCGACCTGATCGAGCCGGTGAGCCGTTCGCTGCGCGTGTTGGGCGAGCTGCCAAGCTTCGCGCAGGAAAGCGAACTCACGCGCCAGCAGATCACCCATGCGATGGAGCAGGTGGCCCGCGTGAGCGAACGCACCGAGCGCAGCGTGGCCGAAGCGGTGCTGCGATTGGCGCGCGCCAGTGCCGCACCGCCCGGCACCGGAACCGGTGCGGAAGCGACGGCCGGCTACCATCTCTTCGGCCCCGGGCGGCCTGAACTGCTCGCTGCACTCGCGCCGGCCCGCACGAAACCCGCAACCCGCCACCCAGCCGCCGCGCCGCGCGCGTGGCGCCTGCCGGTCTACCTCGGCTGCATCGCACTCGGCACCGCCTTGCTGCTGGCGCTGGCGGTGCATGGCCTGCACCGCGCGGGCCACGACGCGCTGAGCCTTGCGACCGTCGCCGCCCTGCTGCTGATGGCGTGGCCCCTGTCGGAGGCGGTGATCGCCTTGCTGCACCGCATGGTCGCGGAATCGACCCGCGTCCAGCCGCTGCCGCGGCTGGACTTCGCCACCGGCATTCCGGCGGCGCACCGCGTGCTGGTCGTCATTCCCACCCTGCTCAGCTCGTCCGATGCTAATGCGCAGCTGGCGCAACGCCTCGAGCTGCACTGGCTCGCCAACCGCGAACCGAACGCGCAGTTCGCCCTGCTCACCGATTGGGCCGATGCGCCGCACGCCGTGCACCCTGGCGACGACGCCTTGCTCGACGACGCGCTCGGCCGCGTCGCGCAACTGAACGCGACCTACCCGGTCGAGGCCGATGCGCCGCCGCGCTTCCTGCTGCTGCATCGCCCGCGCCAGTGGAGCGAAACCGAGCAACGCTGGATCGGCTGGGAGCGCAAGCGCGGCAAGCTCGAGATGCTGCTGCGCCTGATCGCGGCCGGCGACGCCGACGGCTTCCTGCCCCTGGCGCCCGGGCTGCGCCTGGCCGACGGCATCGCTTACGTGCTCACGCTCGACAGCGACACCGGCCTGCCGCCGGGCACGCTGCGCGAACTGGTCGCGATCGCCGCGCATCCGCTGAACGCGCCGCAGATCGATCCCGCCACGCAGCGCGTCGTCGCCGGCTTCGGCATCCTGCAGCCGCGCGTCGTCACGCCCTTCCCCACGCGCGAAGAGCGCTCGGCCTTCCACTGGCTGTTCGCCGGCCAGTGCGGGCTCGACCCGTACAGCAGCGGCGCCTCGGACATCTACCAGGACCTGTTCGGCACCGGCTCCTTCGTCGGCAAGGGCCTGCTCAACGTGCGCGCCGTGCACGCCACGCTCGACCGCCGCCTGCCCGACGGCGCCGTGCTCAGCCACGACCTGCTCGAAGGCAGCGTCGCGCGCTGCGCCGTGGTGAGCGATCTGGTGCTGCTCGAGGACCACCCGCACCACGCCGGCGTCGCCGCCTCGCGCATCCACCGCTGGACGCGCGGCGACTGGCAACTGCTGCCGCTGATGCGGCGGGCCCGCCGCTACGGCATCGACGCGCTCGGCCTGTGGAAGATGGTGGACAACCTGCGCCGTGCGCTGGTCGTGCCGGCCGCGACCGCCTTGCTCGCCGTGAGCGTCTTCACCGATGCGCTGCCGCTCGCCTGGGCCTTCGGTGCCGTGGCCGCGGCGCTCGCCCTCGGGCCATTGCTGGGCGCGCTCGCGGGCCTGGTGCCCACGCGCCGCTCGATCGCGTTGCGTCACTTCTTCGACGTGGGCTTCACCGAGCTCGCGCGGGCGCTGGCCGGGTCGGCCTGGCAGTTCACCCAGCTCGCGGCGCAGACCCGGTTGCTGGTCGACGCCACGCTCCGCGCGCTCTGGCGGCTCGTCAGCCGCCGCCGCCTGCTGGAATGGACGACGGCAGAACAATCGCAGGCGCAGGCGCGCTACAGTCTCGTCAATTTCGTGCGCCGCAGCCTGCCGGTCAGCGCGCTGTGCATCGCGCTCGCCATCGCGGCCCTGTGGAGCCCGCACCCACTCGCGGGCGTGCTGCTCTTCGGCCTGTGGGCGCTGGCGCCCGTCGCGGCCTGGTGGGCCAGCCGCGTGCCGACGGTCGACCACGACGCGTTGCCCGCCGACCAGCGCGCGTACTTGGAGGCCCTGGCGCGCGACACCTGGCGCTTCTTCGAGCACGCCGTGAGCGCAGACGACCACCACCTGCCGCCCGACAACCTCCAGCTCGAACCCGAAGCCAGCATCGCGCACCGCACCTCGCCCACCAACATCGGCATGTACCTGCTGGCGAGCTGCTGCGCGCGCGACTTCGGCTGGCTCGACGACGCGGCGCTCGCCGCGCGCCTGAACGCCACACTCGACAGCGTCGACCGTCTCGCCAAGCACCGCGGCCATCTCTACAACTGGTACGACACGCAGACCCTCGCCATCCTGCAGCCGGCCTATGTGTCGAGCGTGGACAGCGGCAACCTCGCCGGCCACCTGCTGGCGGTGGCGCAGGCCTGCCGCGGCTTCGCCGCTCGCGCCGGCGCTGCAACGCGCGACGCGCTCACCACCATTGCCGTGCGCTGCGAGACGCTTTGCCACGGCATGGACTTCCGTGGCCTCTACGACCCCAAGCGCCACCTCTTCCACATCGGGTTGCGCGTGGAAGACGACGTGCTCGACGCGAGCTACTACGACCTGCTCGCCTCCGAATCGCGCCTGCTGAGCTTCCTGGCCATCGCCAAGGGCGACGTGCCGCGCCGCCACTGGATGGCGCTGGGCCGGCCCTTCCTTTCCGTGGGTGCGCAGCCAGGGCTGAAGTCGTGGTCGGGTTCGATGTTCGAGTACCTGATGCCCGCGCTGGTGATGGCCGAACCCGACGACGGCCTGCTGCAGGTCGCCAACCTCGCCGCGGTGCGCGAGCAGCAGGCCTTCGGGCGTGCGCAGGGCCTGCCGTGGGGCGTGTCCGAATCGGCGTACTTCGCGCGCGACCATTCGCTGGCCTACCAGTACTCGCCCTTCGGCGTGCCGCGGCTCGCGCTGCGCCGCACGCCGCCGACCGACCGCGTGGTCGCGCCCTATGCCAGCGCCATGGCCGCGCTGTTCGCACCGGGCGACGCGGTGGCCAACCTGCGTCGTCTCGAAGCACTGGGTGCGCGCGGCGATTTCGGCTTCTTCGACGCGGTCGACTTCACCGTATCGCGCCAGCCCGAGGGCGAGCCGCTGACCGTCGTGCGCAACTTCATGGCACACCACCAGGGCATGTCGCTGGTGGCCTTGTGCAACCTGCTGCGCGACGGCGCGCCGCAACGCTGGTTCGGCAGCGCACCGCTGGTGCAAGCCCATGTCGCACTGCTGCACGAGCGAACGCCGCGCCAGATCATCGGCAGCGCCGACCCGCGGCCGCCACCGGAGCCCAGCACGGCCGACGCGGCACCGGCACACCAGCCGCGCCTGGTCGACCCGATGGCGCCGGGCTTCCAGCCCACGCACCTGCTGTCGAACGGCCGCTATACGGTCGCGCTGCGCCCCAGCGGCGCCGGCGTGAGCCGCTGGCGCTCGTTCAACGTCACGCGCTGGCGCGACGACCCGCTGCGCGACGGCCATGGCACCTTCTTCTTCGTGCGGGATGTCGGGCACCGGGCGCTCACCTCGCTCACGGCCCTGCCCGCGCCGGGCGCCGGCTGGACCTATCGCACCCGCTTCCTGGCCGACCAGGCGCACTTCGAAGCCAACGGCGATGGGCTGCAAAGCCGCGTCACCGTGCTTATCAGCCCGGAGGACGACACCGAGCTGCGCACTGTCACCCTGCACAACAGCGGCACGACGATGCGCTCGCTGGAGCTGGTTTCGTACTTCGAGCCGGTGCTGTCCAACCCCAAGGCCGACGAGGCGCATCCGGCCTTCGCCAACCTGTTCGTCCAGACGCGCTGGATGCCGTCGCTGCGCGCGTTGATGCTGTCACGCAAGCCGCGATTGCACGGCGACGCGGTGATGGCTGCCGCCCACTTCCTGGCGTCGACCGATGCGCATGTGCTGTCGGTCGACTGCGTGGCCGACCGCCGCGCCTTCATCGGCCGCAACCACACGCTGGCGACACCGCTGCTCGACGCGCAGTCGGTCGATGCTGCCGGCGCGCCGGTCAACGGGCTCGACCCGATCGCCTGCCTGCGGGTGCGCCTGCAGATCGCGCCCGGCGCCACGGCGCGGCTCACCTTCGCGACCACGGCGGACGAAGACGTCGACACACTCATGCCACGCATCGACCGCTACATGCAGCCGATGCACGTCGACCGCGCGATACGCATGGCCGCCACACTGGCACAGGTGCGGCTGCGCGACCTGTCGATCGACCCGGTGAAGACGCGCGCGCTGCAGGACCTGACGACCGTCCTCACCTACACCACGCCGCGCGTGATGAGCGACCGCGGGCTGGTCGACCTGCGTCAAATCTGGCGCTTCGGCATCTCGGGCGACAAGCCCATCGTGCTGGTGCGCATCCATTCGATGATCGGCATCGGCCTGGTCAACACGCTGCTGCGCGCGCAGCCGTGGTGGGGCTTCGGCGGCGTGGCCTGCGACCTGGTGGTGCTCAACGGCGAGCCGGGCTCGTACCTGATGCCGCTGCAGCGCGAGATCGAAGGCCTGCGCGCCCGCGTGGGCCACGAGACGCAGAACAGCTTTCCGCGCAACGACGCCGCCGGCTTCTTCCTGCTACGCGACGCCGAGGTGGCGCCGTCGGAAAAGGCGGCCTTGTCGACGCTTGCGCGCGCCGTCTTCAACGCCGATGGGCGCACGCTCGACGTGCAGGTGGCGGCCTTGCGCGACGCGGCCGAGCCCGCCGTCTCGGCCGCGTCCGTGCCGCACACGCCGCTTGCGAAGCTGCCACCGCCGGCGCAGATCGACGACGGCGCCCACGCACCGCAGGGTGGCTTCGACGCAGCGAGTGGCGAGTTCCGTTTCGAGGTCGACCTCAACCGGCGCACGCCCAAGCCCTGGGTCAACGTGATCGCCAACGCCGGCTTCGGCTTCCAGGTGTCGGAGTCGGGCACCGGCTACACCTGGGCGGTCAACAGCCGCATGCACCAGCTCACGCCGTGGTCCAACGACCCGGTACAGGACCCGGCCTTCGAGCATTACCTGCTGCAGGACATGGACACCCGCGAACTGTTGCCGCTGACCCCCGCCAGCCGGGGCGCGAGCGCGGCGCGGCACCGCGTGCGCCACGGCCAGGGCTACAGCGTCTTCGAGTGCCTGCACCGCAACACGGTGCTCGAGACCACCTTCTTCGCCGACCGCGACGAACGCATGAAGCTCGTGCAGGTGACGGTGCGCAACGAAGGCAGCGGCCGGCGGCGTCTGCGCGCGCTGGCCATGGTCGAGTGGCAGATGGGCGCCGCACGCGGCGAGCGCCGCACGGTGCACAGCTGGAAGGTGGACGACCTCCCGGCCGTGTTCGGCGAGCAGCGCGAATCGAGCACGGGCTTTGGTGGCAGCACGGCCTTCGTCGCCCTTGCCGGCATCGACGCACCGTCCCAATGGACCTGCGAGCGCAGCGAATTCTTCGCCGGCCATGGCGGCATCGAGGTGCCCGACACGCTGGGCCAGCGCGCCGGCAGCGGGCTCGACGCCTGCGCAGCCATCGCCGGGGAGTTCACGCTGGAGGTCGGCGCAAGCGCGACCTTCAGCTTCATGCTCGGGCACGCCGACGATGCCGACGCCGCCGTGGCGCTTGCGCGCCGCTGGCAGAGCCGCGACGTGACCGCCGCGTTGGCACAAGCCCGCGGCTTCTGGGACGAACTGCTCGGCCGGCTGCAGGTGCGCACGCCCGACCCGCTGTTCGATGCGCTGGTCAATCGCTGGCTTGTCTACCAGACGCTGGTCTGTCGGCTCTGGTCGAAGGCCGGCTTCTACCAGGCGGGCGGTGCTTTCGGCTTCCGCGACCAGTTGCAGGATGCGATGGCCTTCGCGCTGACCGACCCGGCGCGGCTGCGCGAGCAGATCCTGGTCAACGCCGCGCGCCAGTTCCCCGAAGGCGACGTGCAGCACTGGTGGCACATGCCCGGCGGCGCGGGCGTGCGCACGCATTTTTCCGACGACCTGCTGTGGCTGCCCTACGCGGTGGCGCACTACGTCGAGGTGTCGGGCGACGCGAGCGTGCTGGACGACGACGTGCCCTTCGTCGACGGCCCGACCATTCCCGACGGGGCCGAGGACGCCTACTACGCCCCGCACACCAGCGCGAAGACCGCGAACGTCTACGAGCACGGCGCGCGCGCCATCGACCGCAGCCTGGCCGTCGGCGTGCACGGGCTGCCGCTGATGGGCACCGGCGACTGGAACGACGGCATGAACCGCGTCGGCCACGAGGGCCGTGGCGAATCGGTGTGGCTCGCATGGTTTCTCTGCAGCGTGGTCGAGCGCTATGCGCCGATCGCCGAGGCGCGCGGCGATGCCGACCGCGCGGAGCGCTGGCGCATCGCGCGGCTGGGCTGGGTCCGCGCCCTGCACGAGGCTGGCTGGGACGGCGCCTGGTTCCGCCGCGCCTTCTTCGACAACGGCGCGCCGCTCGGTTCCGCGAGCAACGACGAATGCCGCATCGACCTCATCGCGCAGGCCTGGTCGGTGCTCTCAGGCGCCTCCGACGCGGCGCACACGCAGCCCGCGATGGCGGCGATGAAGGCGCAGCTGCACGACGAGCGGGCCGGCCTGCTGCGCCTGCTGCATCCGCCGCTGGCGCACTCGCCCAACAACCCGGGCTACATCCAGGCCTACCCGCCGGGCGTGCGCGAGAACGGCGGCCAGTATTCGCACGCTGCGGTGTGGGCGCTGATGGCGCAGGCGCTGTCGGGCGACACCGAAGCGGCGTGGGACAGCTTCGAGGGCCTGAGCCCCGCGCACCGCGCCCGCCACCCCGAACGCGGCCCCGCTTACGAACTCGAGCCCTACGTGATGGCCGGCGACATCTATAGCGCCGCACCGTACGTCGGCCGCGGCGGCTGGAGCTGGTACACCGGCTCGGCCGCCTGGTTGCACCGCGCCGCGGTCGAGACACTGCTGGGGCTGGTGGTGCGCGGCGACCGGCTGTCAATCACGCCGCGCGTGCCGGCGCACTGGCCGGGGTTCGAGATGACGTTGCGGCTCGGCGGGCGCGTGATCACGCTGCAACACGGCGACGCACGTACACAAGGCATGGCACTGGCGCCAGGCGACTGGACAGACTGGCGCGCCTTGCGCAGCGAGGACACCGCGGGCATGCCATCGGCGAGCCCGGCCGACGCCGTCTGGCTGTCGGTGCGCGACGGCGACTGAGGCCGCGCGCGATCAGTCGCCCAGCAGCTCCCCGATCGGTTGCAGGTCGTCCACGCGGTCGCAGATCGACTTCACGATCATCATGATGGGGATGCCCAGCAGCAAGCCCCAGATTCCCCAGATCCAGCCCCAGAAGATCACGCCGATGAAGACGGCCACCGGGTTCATGCGGCTGGTGCGGCTGGTGAGCCAGGGCACCAGCAGGTTGCCCACGAGCGTGTGGATCAGCAACGAGGTGCCGCCGATGATGAGCGCCATCTCGACGCCGTTGAACTGCAGGAAGGCGACCAGCGCCGACGCACCCATGACGATCACCGAGCCGACGTAGGGGATCAGGTTGGTGACCGCGGCCAGGATGCCCCAGACGGCCGCGTTCTCCAGGCCCAGCGCCCAGAAAGCCAGGCCCGTGACGACGCCCACCAGCATGCTGCTGCCGATCTGCACCAGCAGGTAGCGCTCGATGTGACTGGTGACGTCGTCGAGCACATGCACGGTGATCTTCTTCTTCTCGAGGCTGTGGCCGGTGATCTTGACCAGCTTGCGCCGGAAGGTGTTGCCTGAAGACAGCGCGAAGAAGGTGAGGAAGGCCACCAGCGTGAGCTGACCGGCCGCGGCGATGAGCCCGACCGTGCCGCTCCAGAGGTAGTCGCGCACATTGAACGGCGGGCGCTCGACGATCACGCGTTGCACGCCCCGGCGCGCCGCGGGCGCGGCAGCGGCAGCCTGTTCGAGTTGCGCCGCGGCCTTCTGCACCGTGTCGAGTGCGCTGGCGTTGTCGCGCGGCCCGCGCGTGACGGCCAGGCGCAGCTTCTGCGCCGCGACCGGCAGCGAGTCGACCAGTTCCGCCGCGCTGCCCGAAAGCGAATAGCCGGTCCAGCCGAAGGCGCCGCCGATGCCCAGCAGGATGACCGCGGCGCCCAGCGCGCGCGGCAGATGCCAGCGCTCGAGCCGGTCGACCAGCGGCGACAGCGCATAGGTGAGGATCAGGCTCAACATCAACGGAATGAACACCGCCTGCGCCCAGTGCAGCGCGAAGATGGAGCCCAGCACGGCCACCACGACCAGCGACGCACTGCGCACATCCACCGGCATTTGCAGCAGCACGCGCTCGCGCTCCTCCTTCACGGCCTGGGCCATGGCCAGCGTCTTGAGTTCGCGACGCTCGTCCTCGGTGGCGCCTTCGGGCACCCGCTCGGGCACGGCGGGGGGTTCGGTCGGCTCTGCGCCCGGCAAGGTTGCGGCAGTGGTATTCATGACGAGGATTCCTTCAATGCTTCACGCACGGCCGCCAGTTGGCGCCGCGACACCACCACCGGCTCGGGCACGCCTTCGAGCCGCAGCGCCCAGCCTTCGGCGTCTTCGCCGTCGTCGTATTTTTCCAGCGCACGGATGGCGGCACGCGCCACCAGCGCGTTGCGGTGCACCCGCACGAAGTGCTTCGGGTAGCGCTCCTCGAACTCGGCCAGCGACCCGTCGAGGATGTGGCTGCGCGTCGCGGTGCGCACCGTGAGGTACTTGAACTCGGACTTGAGGTAGAGCACCTCGGTCAGCGGCACGCGCTCGGTGCGGCCGCGGTCCTGAATGAGCAGGTGCTCGACGGGCGGCACATCGGCCGCCGCACCGCGCCGGTCCTTAAGGTGGCGCTCGGCCTTCTGCAACGCCTGTTGCAGGCGCTCCACGCGCACGGGCTTGGTCAGGTAGTCGACCGCGTCGAGCTCGAAGGCCGTCACGGCGTGCGCCGCGTGTGCGGTGACGAACACGATGGCCGGCGCATCCGGCCGGCCGTGCAGCAGGCGCGCGAGTTCGACACCGTCCATGCCGGGCATGTGGATGTCGAGGAGCACCAGGTCGAGCGCCAGGCGGTCCAGGTGCTGCAGCGCCTGCTCGGCGTGCGACGCCTCGGCGATCACCGCTGCGGCGGGCGAACGGCAGTCGCCCAGCAGCGTGCGCAGGCGGGAGCGCGCCAGCGCCTCGTCGTCGACGATCAATGTCTTCAGGGTCATCGGTCTTCTCCTCGCTGTCGGTGCGGCGCTCACGAGCCGACGGGAACCACGATCCGCACACGGTAGTTCTTCTGCTCGAGCCCGGCGCTGAACTGCGCCTGCATGTCGTGCAGCAGGCGCAGCCGGTCGCGCACGTTCGCCAGTGCGATGCCGTGGCCGCGTGGCAGCGGTTCGTCGGCCCAGCGCAGCGGTGGCAGGCTGTTGACCACCTCGATCACCACCATGCCGCCGCGCCGCTCGGTGCGGATGCGCAGCCGGGCGCCCTCGGGGCTGGGTTCGACGCCGTGCTTGACCGCGTTCTCCACCAGCGGCTGCAGCAGCAGCGGCGGCAGGCGCGCCGCGTTGGCGTCCGGGTCGATGTCCCAGCGGATGCGCAACCGGTCGCCGAAGCGCACCTGCTCGATCGCCAGGTAGCGCTCGGCCAGCGCGATCTCGTCGGCCAGCGTGACCGATTCGTCCGGGTCGGCCAGCGCGCGGCGGAACAGCTCGCTCAGGTCCTCCAGCATGGCTTCGGCCTTGGCCGGCTCCTCGCGCACCAGCGCGATCGCGCTGTTGAGGGTGTTGAAAAGGAAGTGCGGCCGGATGCGGGCCTGCAGCTCTTCCAGCCGCGCCGTCATGGCGGCCGGCGTCTGGCCGCGGGCGCGCAGCACCAGCGCGGCCATGATGACCGCCGCGAACATGGCACCGGCCGCCGCACTGGCCACCCAGGGCGCCGTTGCGACCACGCCGGTCAACCACAGCAAGGCGCAGCCATACAGCGCCGACAGCGCGCCGAGGGTGGCGCCCGCCGCGTACTGCGCAGGGCGCGACAGACGGGCCAGCACCTTCTTGAGGGCGCAGGCCATCACCAGCCAGAGCAGCGTGGCCGGCAACGCACCGCCGGTGACCGTGGCGGCCAGCACCAGCCATTCGCCGGGTGTGGCGCCGACGAAGAGCGTCGTGACGGCCACCACCGCTTCCACCAGCAGCACCGTGCGCAGCACCACGCCGATCTGGCAGGCGTCGAACAGCCCGCCCGTCCCCGCGCGCGTCGACCCGCGGGCAGAAGACCGCACAGTGGACGAAGGCGTCGGAGGCTTCAAAGGGGTGGCCGATAAAATCGACGGGTTGCGCATCACAGACACATCGGGTTACCGATCCATTATTGCCTTGCCAAGGCCTTCCATGACCCAAAACCAACTCGACAAGAAATCCGAAGCCTGGTCGGCCCTGTTCTCCGAACCCATGAGCGACCTCGTCAAGCGCTACACGGCCAGCGTGTTCTTCGACAAGCGGTTGTGGCAGGCGGACATCGAGGGCTCTCTGGCGCATGCCGGCATGCTCGCCGCGCAGAACATCATCGGCGCGCAGGACTTCGCCGCGATCGAAAGCGGTCTGACGCAGATCCGCAACGAAATCGAGTCGGGTGCCTTCGAGTGGAAGCTCGACCTCGAAGACGTGCACCTCAACATCGAGGCCCGCCTGACCCAGCTGGTCGGCGATGCCGGCAAGCGCCTGCACACCGGCCGCAGCCGCAACGACCAGGTCGCGACCGACGTGCGCCTGTGGCTGCGCAGCGAGATCGACCTGATCGGCGGCCTGCTGGTCGACCTGCAGAAGGCGCTGGTCGACATCGCCGAGAAAAACGTCGAGGTGATCCTGCCGGGCTTCACCCACCTGCAGGTGGCGCAGCCGGTGAGCTTCGGCCACCACATGCTGGCGTACGTGGAAATGTTCGCGCGCGACGCCGAACGCCTGCAGGACGTGCGCAAACGGGTCAACCGCCTGCCGCTCGGCGCGGCCGCGCTGGCCGGCACCAGCTACCCGCTCGACCGCGAGAGGGTCGCGAAGACGCTGGGCATGGTGGACGCGGACGGTGCGCCCATGGTCTGCCAGAACAGCCTGGACGCCGTGAGCGACCGCGACTTCGCCATCGAGTTCACCGCGGCGGCCTCGCTCGCGATGGTCCACATCAGCCGCCTGAGCGAAGAACTGGTGCTGTGGATGAGCCAGAGCTTCGGCTTCATCGACATCGCCGACCGCTTCTGCACCGGCAGTTCGATCATGCCGCAGAAGAAAAATCCGGACGTGCCCGAACTCGCCCGCGGCAAGACCGGCCGCGTGGTCGGCCACCTGATGGGCCTGATCACCCTGATGAAGGGGCAGCCCCTGGCCTACAACAAGGACAACCAGGAAGACAAGGAGCCGTTGTTCGACACCGTCGACACGCTCAAGGACACGCTGCGCATCTTCGCGGAGATGGTGGGCGGCATCACGGTCAAGCCCGAAGCCATGGAACGCGCCGCGCTCAAGGGCTACGCCACCGCCACCGACCTGGCCGACTATCTGGTCAAGAAGGGGCTGCCCTTCCGCGATGCGCATGAAACCGTGGCCCACGCAGTCAAGGCGGCGATCTCGCACCAGGTCGACCTGTCCGAGCTGCCCCTGAGCGTGCTGCAGCAGTTCAATCCGTCGATCGAGAAGGACGTGTACGACGTGCTGAGCCTGCGTGGTTCGCTGAACGCGCGCAACGTGCTGGGCGGCACGGCGCCGGCCCAGGTCCGGGCGCAGGTCGCGCGGCATCGCGCGCGTCTGGTTTGAGACCCTTCGGGCCAACGGCGGTCGGGCTGGCCGCCGTTGGTCCGTGGCAATTCACATTTGTGACTTTTTCGGTGTTTACGCGTCTATGCAGCTACGCCCAGTCAGGCTATGCAGATCGAAAAGTAAGACCTTGGTGCTAAAGTTTGGCGCTCCCAATCTCCCGCAGCGCCGTTTCTCTTGGGGCTGCGCGCCCCCCCGAATCCATGGAACCTTCCCGCTGCGTCGTCGTCCTCCTGACCTTCAATTCCGCCGCGATCATTCCGGAGACCGTGGCGCAGGCGCTGAAAGTGAGTCCGCGGGTGTTCGCGGTCGACTCCTTTTCCAAGGACGGCAGCGCTGAACTGCTCGAGAAACTGGGCTGCACCGTGGTGCAACGCCCTTTCACCAATTACAGCGACCAGCGCAACTGGGCCATTTCGCAGGTCGAGAAGAACTTCGAGTGGCAGCTGCACCTCGACGCCGACGAGGTGCTCGACGACAAGTCGGTGGAAGAGATCCGCGCCCTGATGGCCGGCACGCCGACGCACGACGCCTACCTGCTGCGCCGCCGCGACTACTTCATGGGCAAGATGCTGCGCTTCAGCGGCGTCAACCCGTGGCACCTGCGGCTGTTCCGATCCGGCAAGGGCCGCTGCGAGTCGCGCCTGTACGACCAGCACTTCATCAGCCCGGCCAAGCCCGGCCGCCTTGCCGGCTTCATGCACGACAAGAACTCGGCCACGCTGGCCGACTGGACCGCCAGCCACAACCGCTGGAGCGACGCGGAGGCCAAGGAAAAACTCGGCCCTCAGAACACCGCTGCCGAAGGCGTGCTGCAGCCCCGCCTGATGGGCGATTCCCGCGAGCGCACCCGTTTCATCAAGGAGCTGTACTACCGGCTTCCGGTGGGAACGCGCGCGCTCAGCTATTTCGTCTACCGCTACGTCTTCCGGCTCGGCTTCCTCGATGGCGCCGTCGGCTTCTACTTCGCCTTCTTCCAGGCGCTGTGGTTCCGCATGCTGGTCGACGCCAAAATGTACGAGCAGCGCATGTCGCGCCCTCGTTGATTCTTTTCCTTTCGGACCCCTTTTGGAGTGATGACGCCCATGCGCCAATACAACGCCTCGAAGCGAATCCTGGTCACCGGCGGTGCCGGTTTCCTCGGCAGCCACCTTTGCGACCGCCTGATCGAACAGGGCCACGACGTGCTCTGCGTCGACAACTTCTTCACCGGCACCAAGCGCAACGTGGAGCACCTGCTCGACCACCCGCGCTTCGAGCTGATGCGCCATGACGTGACCTTCCCGCTGTACGTCGAGGTCGACGAGATCTTCAACCTGGCCTGCCCCGCCTCGCCGGTGCACTACCAGCACGACCCGGTGCAGACCACCAAGACCAGCGTGCACGGCGCCATCAACATGCTGGGCCTGGCCAAGCGGGTGCGCGCCAAGATCCTGCAGGCGTCGACCAGCGAGGTCTACGGCGACCCCGAGGTGCATCCGCAGTACGAGGCCTACTGGGGCCGCGTGAACCCGATCGGCATCCGCAGCTGCTACGACGAAGGCAAGCGCTGCGCCGAAACCCTGTTCTTCGACTACCACCGCCAGCACCAGCTGCGCATCAAGGTCGTGCGCATCTTCAACACCTACGGTCCGCGCATGCATGCGAACGACGGCCGGGTGGTGTCGAACTTCATCGTGCAGGCGCTCAAGGGCGAGGACATCACGATCTACGGCGACGGCCACCAGACGCGCAGCTTCTGCTACGCCGACGACCTGATCGAAGCCATGCTGCGCATGATGGCCACCGGCGACGAGTTCCCCGGCCCGGTCAACATCGGCAACCCTGGCGAGTTCTCGATGCTGGAGCTGGCCAACAAGGTGATCGAGCTGACGGGCTCCAAGAGCAAGCTGGTGCGGCTGCCCTTGCCCTCGGACGACCCGAAGCAGCGCCGCCCCGACATCACGATCGCGCAGAAGGAGCTCGGCGGCTGGACGCCCCAGACGCAGCTCGACGAAGGCCTGAAGAAGACCATCGCCTACTTCGACAAGATCCTCACCGAACCCGCAACCGCCTGACACCCTCATGAACGTCTCGATCATCGGCACCGGCTACGTCGGCCTCGTCACGGGCGCCTGCCTGGCGGACATCGGCAACCACGTCTTCTGCCTGGACGTCGACCCACGCAAGATCGCCATCCTCAAGGACGGCGGCATTCCCATCTACGAACCGGGCCTCGAGGGCGTGGTGCAGTCGAACGTCGAGGCGGGCCGGCTCGACTTCTCGACCGACATCGAAGCCTCGGTGGCGCACGGCGACATCCAGTTCATCGCCGTGGGCACGCCGCCCGACGAGGACGGCAGCGCCGACCTGCAGTACGTGCTGGCGGCCGCCCGCAACATCGGCCGCTACATGGAGAACTTCAAGGTGGTGGTCGACAAGTCGACCGTGCCGGTGGGCACCGCCGACAAGGTGAGCGCCGCCATCCAGGAAGAACTCGACAAGCGCGGCCGCAGCGACCTCGGCTTCTCGGTGGTGAGCAACCCCGAATTCCTGAAGGAAGGCGCGGCGGTCGACGACTTCATGCGCCCCGACCGCATCGTGATCGGTGTGTCCGGCGACGACAACGGCCGCCGCGCGCTGGCGTCAATGCGCGAGTTGTATGCGCCCTTCAACCGCAACCATGAGCGCACCCGCGTGATGGACGTGCGCTCGGCCGAGTTCACCAAGTACGCCGCCAATGCGATGCTGGCCACGCGCATCAGCTTCATGAACGAGCTGGCCAACCTGGCCGACCGCGTGGGCGCCGACATCGAGGCCGTGCGCCAGGGCATCGGCTCCGACCCGCGCATCGGCTACAGCTTCCTGTATGCGGGCACCGGCTACGGCGGCAGCTGCTTTCCGAAGGACATCCAGGCCCTGACCCGCATCGCGCGCGAGAACGGCCAGACGCTGCGCGTGCTGGAATCGGTCGAAGCCGTCAATGACGAGCAGAAGACCGTGTTGACCGACAAGGTCTTCGAGCGCTTCGGCAAGGACCTGAGCCAGCACTGCTTCGCGCTGTGGGGCCTGGCCTTCAAGCCCAACACCGACGACATGCGCGAGGCGCCCAGCCGCGTGGTCATCGGCGCCCTGCTGCGCGCTGGCGCGCGCATCGTGGCGCACGACCCGATCGCGGTCGAGGAAACGCAACGCGTGCTGGCGCTCGACTTCGCCGATGCGCCGCAGCTGCTCGAGAAGATCAGCTACGCCAAGTCGCCGATGGCCGCCGTCGACGGCGCCGACGCGCTGATCATCGTCACCGAGTGGAAGGCCTACCGCAGCCCGAACCTCGAGCGCATGAAGGCGACGATGAAGTCGCCGGTGGTGTTCGACGGCCGCAACCTGTACGAGCCCGCCCTGATGAAGGCCGCGGGCGTGATCTACCACGGCATCGGCCGCAACAGCCTGCACGCCGCCGGCTGACCAGGCCGCGGGCGCGCCGTGTTCTACGCGATCCCGCTGGAGAACCGGCCGACCTGGCGCAACCCGCCGTGGGCCACGATCCTGCTGATCGTGCTGAACATGGCGGTGTTCTGGGGCCCGCAACGGGCCGAGGAGCGTGCGCAGGAACGCGCCGCGCAGTTCTATGCAGCGAGTTCGCTCCCCGCACTCGAACTGCCGCCCTTCGTCGAGTGGTTGGCCAAGACGGGCTCGCCCCACGCCGAGCGCGCACGGCGACTGCTCGAGCGCCGCGCGGTCGAGCCGCTGCTCGACGGCCTGCAGAACGAAGCGCGCTTCCTGAAGCTGCTGCACGACGGCGCGGTCGTCACGCCCGCCCATCCGCAGCATGCGCAATGGCAGCAGGACCGCGCGCAGTACGAGCAGAGGCTGCCGCCGCCCTTCACGCGACGCTGGGCGCAGGACTACGGCACCGACGCCGAAGTCAAGCCCTGGACCTGGGTCACCGCCGCCTTCCTGCACGGCAGCACCGGCCACCTGCTGGGCAACATGCTGTTCCTTTTCCTGTTCGGCTTCTCGGTCGAACTCGCACTGGGACGCGGCACCTACCTCGCCTTCTACCTGCTCGGCGCCATCGGCGCAGCGCTGCTGGCGGGGTGGGCCTATGCGGGCAAGGGCAGCATCGGGCTCGGCGCCTCGGGCGCGGTGTCGGCGCTGATGGGCATGTACGCGGTGCTCTACCGGCTGCGGCGCATCCGCTTTTTCTACCAGCTGTTCTTCTATTTCAACTACGTCACGGCGCCGGCGCTGATCCTGCTGCCGGCGTGGATCGTGAACGAACTGCTGCTGCATCTGCTAGGCGGCCAGGGCATCGCGTACATGGCGCACCTGGGTGGCCTGCTGACCGGTGCGGCGCTGATGGCCGCCGCGATGCACCTGCGCAAGTCGCGCCCGGTCGCGCTGCCGGCCGCCGCCGCGCCCGACCCTTTCGATCTGCACAGCGCTGCGGCCCGCAAGCTGGCCGCCGAGATGAAGTTCGATGCCGCCTGCGCCGAATGGCGCGCCGCCGTGCAGCACCGGCCGGACGATGCCGCTGCGCTGCGGGCCTGGTTCAACCTGGCGCGGCTGCAGCCGGCGGGCGACGATTTCCACCGCGCCGCGCAGCACATCTTCCGGCTGCAGCGCCAAGACCCGGCCACGCTGGAACTGCAGCACGCCAGCTACCTGACGTACCTGAACCAGGCCAGGCCCGGCGCGCGGCTGTCGCCGGGCGACATGGCGCGGCTCGCGCGGCGCTTCACCCGCGCGCAGCAGTTCGAGGACGCGCAGCGGCTCTGTCAGGCACTGGCCAGAACGGCGCCCGATCACGCGGAACTGGCCGACACGCTCACCGTCTGCGCCAGCGGCCTGCTGCAGGCCGGTCGCCTGTCGCAGGCGCAGCAGTGGCTGCCACACCTGCTGCGCGTCGCGCCAGACGACATGGTCACGCGCACGCTGCAGCAGCAGGCGCCGCCAGCGGCACCGGGCTAGGTCTCAGGAGGGTACGGGCGCCAGCGCTGCCGCAGGCGCGCCGCGGTCGCGCAGCAGCCAGCGCACTTCGGGCGTCTGCGGCGCCTCGGGGTAGCGCGCCTCCAGCACCGCCAAGATCGGCTTCGCCAAGTCGGCCCGGTCGAGGCCCTCGACCAGCACGCGCGCAGCCAGTTCGTAGACCTGCGGAATGGCGGCGTGGCCGCGGAAGCGCTTGTCGAAACCCTTCACCCAGGCCAGGGCGGCGCCCGCGTCGCCGGCGCGCCATTCGAGCCGGGCAAAGGCCAGCACCGTGTCGCCGTCGTCGATCTGGAAGGCCGGGTCGCGTTCCGCGCAGGCCCGCACGACCTTGAGCGCTTCGGACACCAGCTCGCGCCGCATCAGGAGCGGGACGAAGCGGCGCGCATGGTCCAGCAGCGTGGGCAGTTTTTCGGGCGCGAGCAGCAGCACCCGGTGGTAGCGGCGCTGCGCGGCCAGGTCCTCGGAGGGCGCGGTGCGCTGCGCCTCGTAGGCCAGCGCCAGCGCGCCGATCACGTCGCCGTCGGTCACCAGCTGCGCGACCTCGGCATCGGCCTCGTCGCGCGCGATCTGCGCCGGCGTGCGGCGGTCGCCTTCGTGGTCGTCGGCACCGGCGCCGGGCAGCAGGTCGATCCCCAGGTCCACGTGGTTCTGGTACATCACGTAGCCCAGCAGGCTGGCCATGACCCAGCTGAAGTAGATGAGCAGGAAGTTGAAGATCGGCAGCGCCAGCCAGGGGCTGATGGCCGGCAGCACCGTCGCGAGCGCCAGCTGCGCGCCGGTGTTGAGCAGGAACAGGAACAGGCACAGCAGCGCATAGGGCCAGCCGATGGCGCGCACCGTCATCCAGAGGAAGGTCGGGTTGAGCGACTGCCAGAAGCTGCACGACTGCACCAGCACGATGACCGTCGCCGGGAACAGGAAGGACAGCGCGAACAGCCCCACCGTGGCAAGCACCGGGCTCAGCAGCCCCAGACCGCCGACGGCGATACCCTGCACCAGCGACACCGCGAACAGCTTCCAGGGCAGGTTCGTCCAGTCCTCGTCGAGTTCACGCGGAAAGTCGCTGGCGCGCACGATGCCGCGCGAGCCCAGCGCGATCACGCGGAAGCCGTAGCGGCTGGCCGCCAGCAGGATGCCGAGTTCGACCAGGATGAGCGCCAGCCCGCGCGGCATGAAGAACAGCACCTGCGTCAGCAGGCTGCACAGCGACAGCACCAGTGCGTAGGCCAGAGGCCGCGGCTGGAACGGAAACGCGAAGAAGGTGTTGAGCCGGTGCCAGAAGGGACGCGGTGTCGCAGGCGCTGGGGAAGACATGACGAATGGCCCTTCAAAAGCTGCCGCCCAGTATACGTTTCAACATGTTTCAAAAGCCGCCGGATGCGTCTGCTGTTGCGCCTTCGCCGCGCGCGCGCACGCCAGTCGACACTTTCGGCCCACATGGCGCGAAACTTGCCAACCTCGCGCCACTCCCACGCGTTGTTCGAATGCCATGCGCCCGATGAAATCCGCCTTTTCCCTCACCGCCCTCTTCCTCGCCTGTTCCGTCTCCTTGAGCGCCGGCGCGCAGGCCGAGCCTCGCATGGTCTCGCCGGCGGTGCTCTCGGTCGCACCCTCGCCGGAATACCAAGCCGCGATGACCCGCTGGCAGAGCTCGCTCACGGCCTTCGCGAACGCCGACAAGGAGAAGCTGCCCGGCACCGACGGCGTGCTCTTCGTGGGCAGCTCGACCATCCGCTTCTGGACGCACCTGGCGCAGGATTTCCGCCAGTCGCCGGTGGTCATCAACCGTGGCTTCGGCGGCTCGACCATGGCCGACTGCAGCCTCTTCGCCCGCGACCTGGTGGTGCGCTACAAGCCGCGCCATGTACTCGTCTACGCCGGCGACAACGACCTGGCCGATGGCCGCACGCCGATGCAGGTGATGGAGAGCTTCGCGCGCTTCGCCAACACGGTGCGCGAGGAACTGCCCGGCACCCGCATCAGCTACATCTCGATCAAGCCCAGTCCCTTGCGCGAGGCCTTGCTGCCGCAGGTGCGCAATGCCAACGCGATGATCGCCGCCTACGTCCACACGATGGCCAACGCCGACTACATCGACACCTTCACGCCGATGATGGGCGAGGACGGCCGGCCGCGCGCGGAGCTGTTCCTGGGCGACCGGCTGCACATGAACGATGCCGGCTATCGGCTGTGGCAATCGGTGATCAGCGCGCACGTGTCGGCGCCTGCGACGCTGGCCGACACGCCCAGC
Organism: Variovorax restrictus; assembly: GCF_051216715.1. Lineage (NCBI taxonomy): Bacteria > Pseudomonadati > Pseudomonadota > Betaproteobacteria > Burkholderiales > Comamonadaceae > Variovorax > Variovorax restrictus. The sequence continues at coordinate 1,327,559 of NZ_JBPJZH010000001.1, read as the reverse complement.
CCGGGGGCCCTGGCCGTGCCGACGGCGGCGCTCCGCCCGAAGCCCTGAGCGGCTGCTGGGCGCCTCAGCTTCCGGGCCGGGCCCGCGCCGCCTTGCGCGCATCCACCCACAGCGTGACCCGCGCCACCGCGTACAGGCCCGCGAAGACCGCCGCCAGCAGCAGCGCATCGCCCCAGGCGGGGCGCGCCGTCTGGCTGCTGCCGTAGAAGGCAAGCACCAGCAGCACAGCGACCAGGTGTGCACAGAACACCGGCAACGAGGCCGACCCCATCGCCTCCAGCCAATGCAGCCGCGGCAGCCGGCGCATCAATGCCGGGCCGAAGGCGATCACCAGCACACCGAGCGCGACCAGGTTCACCAGCCGCAGCGGCCCGAGCAGCCACTTGTCGAACAGCAGGTTGAGCTGGATGTCGCCACCGAACGGCGCCTGCCCGTCCGGGCCGTGGTGGCGCCAGTACAGGCCATACAGCGCGATGGCCACGCCCGCCCACAGCAGCCAGCGCGGTAACCGCAACGGCTTGGCGGCCGGCATGCTGCGGCTCGCGCCCAGCCAGAGGCCCATGAACCAGAGGAACTGCCAGGCGTAGGCATTGAAGGCGCCCATCTCCTGGAACGGCACCGGCAGCCCGGTCCAGCGCACCACCACCATGTAGATCCACTCGCTCAGGCCGAACTGCGCGGCCGCCCAGACCGCCGTGCTGGCCAGCGCCAGCGCGGCCCAGCCGTGACGCAGCGAGAACGCCAGCACCCACGGGCTCATCAGCATGAAGAAGATGTACATCGGCAGGATGTCCAGCAGCGGTGGCTCGTAGACCAGGGCCAGGCTGTAGACGAAGGCTTCGCGCGGCTGCGTCAGGTAGTAGGACATCAGGTCCTTGACGGCCGGCTGGTCGATGCGCAGCCCGACGGCCGCGATGATGGTGAACAGGAACAGCAGCGTGGCCGCCTGCGCCATGTAGATCTTCAGTGCCCGCTGCCAGAAGGCGCGGCGCATCGCGTCCACCCCGTCGCGGTAGGCGGTGCGGGTGTAGACCAGCCCGGCCATGAAGGCCGACAGCAGCACGAAGCCCTCGGCCGCCGACACGAAGCCGAAGGGCTGGCCCAGCGGATCGGTCAGCCGCGACGGCAGGTGCGTCAAGGTCATCAGCACCAGCATCAGGCCGCGCAGGGCGTCGACCTCCCAGTAGCGCGTCGACGCAGGCCGTTCGGCGGCAGCGGAAGGCGGTGCGGCCGTCATCGGCAGGCGGGCGGGCGGTTCAGAATGCGTGAAGGAACCGTCGCGAGCGCCCCGAGCTTGCGTCGAGGACCGGAGCCGCACTGGCGTGCGGTGAGGACCGCAGATGCGAGATCGGGGTGCGCAGCAGGTTCATTCACACATTCTCAATCGAGCGCGCGGATCGCGTCGACCACGACTTCGCCATAGCGCTTCCATGAATAGCCCGCGGCGTGCTGCGCCGCCTTGTCCTTCATGGCGACCAGTTCGGGCCGGTGCTGGTTGAGCCAGGCGAGCCGGGCGGCGATCTGCTCGGGCGCGCGGATCGGCACCAGAAAGCCGGTCTCGCCCTCCACCACCAGGTCGGCACCGCCGGTGTTGGGCGTGATGACGACCGGCAGGCCCTGGCTCATGGCCTCTTGCATGACCAGCGCGCGCCCTTCGACGATCGAAGGCAGGCAGAACACGTCGCAGCTGCGCATCAGCGCCAGCACCTCGGCGTGGGGCCGGCCCTTCTCGTGGGTGAAGCCGGCGTACTCGCGGCGGTAGAAGTCGAGGTCGGCCATCGGCGAGCCCATGACGACGAGCTCGATGTTCTCGCCGCCGAGCAGGCGCATGGCCTGCAGCAGGTCGCCCAGGCCCTTGCGCTGGCCCATGGAGCCGGCGAAGAGCACGCGCATCGGGCGGCCGGGGTCCAGCGCCGCGTCGGACCAGCCGCCGGTCCAGACCGGTGGCGAGCCGAAGGGCGACATGACGACCGCCTTCTGCGCCGCCGAGGCCGGCAGCGAATCGCGCACGAAGTGGCTGGCCACGACCACCAGGTCGGCCAGGTCGAGCTCCTGCGTCTTGCGCTCGAGCTTGGCCGGCGAATCGAGCAGGCCACCGCCCAGCGTGGGCGCCCAGGCGGGCAGGCGCTCGGCCTCTTCCTGCTGCAGCCGGCGGCCCAGCTCCCAGTAGGCAATGGGCAGGTCGTACACGCGCTTCAGGCCCAGCGTGCGGGCGGCGCGGAAGGTGTCGAGCGCACCGTCTTCATAGGCGTACACGGCGCTCAGGCCGTCGCGCGAGACGCGGCGCGGCAGCGCATGCGCCACGAAGCGGTCGAAGTCCTGGATGATGGCGTCCGTCGACGCGAAGCCCTGTTCGTGTCGCAGCGCCGAACGCCAGCCGACCGCGCTGCAGGCCACCCGGGCCAATTCGCGCCACGGGTGCTGCAGCACCTTGTCGCGCGGCACGTCGAAGCGGCGGCGCAACCATTCGCGCCGCGCGCCGGCCGGCATCAATTTCAGCAGTGGGCTGGTCTCGTCGGCGGCCACCGTGGTGGCGAAACGGCCCAGCATGCCGGCCGTCTGGAGGGCGTCGAGCATGGCCCGCACATTCTGGTTTCCTGCGGGGTGGCTCAACAGCAAAGTCATGGCGGCCGATCATAGTGGAGCCTCCCGGACGGGCGGCACCGTCAAGGACTTGCGCTACCCTTCCGGTCCTCAGAGGAGAGGACATGAGAAACACAACAAGCGCATTCGCTCTGGCCGGCCTGCTGGCCTTGGCGAGCTATCCGGCCCTGGCCCTTCAGGCGATCAGCGTCAGTCCCCAGGGCGAGGTGTCGCGGGTGCGGCAGGTGGTCGCCAAGTTCGACCAGGCGGCCGTCAACTTCGGCGACCCGAAGGCGCCCGCCCCCTACACGGTCAGCTGCGACGACGCGCAGGCCGGCAAGGGCACCGCACGCTGGACCGGCGAAAAGCAGTGGGTCTACGACTTCGAGAACGATTTGCCGCCCGGCGTGCGCTGCACGATCACGCGCGTGGCCGGCTTCAAGTCACCGGCCGGCGCCGAGCTCACCGGCCCGCAGCGCCAGGCGTTCAGCACCGGCGGCCCCTTCGTGCGCAGCATCCAGCCGAGCTACGGAAAGATCGACGAGCAGCAGTCCTTCGTGCTCGAACTCAACGGCCCGGCCACCCTCGCGAGCGTGCGCGACAACGTCTGGTGCGTGGCCGACGGCGTGGGCGAGCGCATCCCGGTGAAGCAGCTCGACGGCGACGACCGCAACGCCCTGCTCAAGGCTTTCGGCCGCGAGCGCCAGGCGCAGAAGGAGCCGCTGCGCTTCGCCACGCTGCAGTGCAACCGCACGCTGACCGCCGGCAGCCGCATGCAGCTGGTGTACGGCAAGGGCGTCGCCACGCCGTCGGGCGTGGCCAACACGGTCGAGCGGCGCTTCAGCTATGACGTGCGCGAGCCCTTCGCCGCGACCTTCACCTGCGAGCGCGAGAACGCGCAGGCCGCCTGCCTGCCGCTGCGGCCGATGGCGCTGCGCTTCAACGCGCCGGTCACCCGCAAGATGGCCGCGCAGATCCGCCTGGCCGGCGGCGGCAAGACGATCGAGCCGAAAGTCGACGAAGACAGTGGCAACGACGACGCGGTGGTGAACGGCCTGAGCTTCCAGCCGCCCTTCCCCGAGAACACGAAGTTCAGCGTAACGCTGCCGTCGTCCTTCCAGGACGCCTCCGGCCGCCCGCTGGGCACGCCCGACAGCTTCCCGCTGGCCACGGCCACCGGCGCGATGCCGCCGCTGGCGAAGTTCGCGGCCTCGCCCTTCGGCGTGATCGAGCGCCTGGCCGAGCCCGGCGGCGTCGCGATGATGCCGGTGACGGTGCGCCGCGTGGAGCCGGCCCTGCAGGTGCAGGCGCTCACGCCCGGCCAAGTAAGCGATCTCAACCCGACGACCGACGCGGAGATCATTGCCTGGTTCCGCAAGGTGCGCCGATACGATGGCTACTCGGTCAACCGCTCGGTCGCCGCACGCGACGTGAAGGCGCCGCTGCCGAAGGTGATCGACAAGGACAACCGCAACGACGTGCAGACGCGCATGGTGTCGCTGCTCGGCGGCCAGGCCGGTGTGAAGACCCTCGACATGCCCAAGGCCGACAGCGGCGACGGTCGGCCCTTCGAGGTGATCGGCATCCCGCTCACGCCGGGCTTCCATGTGCTGGAGATCGCCTCGCAGAAGCTGGGCGAATCGCTGCTCGACGAGCGCTACGGCAACGGCCGCACGATGTACGTGCGCACCACGGCGCTGGCCACCAACCTCGCCGTGCACTTCAAGCTCGGCCGCGAAAATTCGATGGCCTGGGTGACTTCGCTCGACAAGGGCAAGGTCGTCGCCGGCGCCAGGGTGCGCGTGTCAGGCTGCGACGGCAAGGAAATCGACGCCGGCACCACCGACGCGAACGGCATCGCGGCGCTCAAGGGCATCTCGCCCGACAGCCCGTCCTGCGGCGCCGAGGAAGGCGGCGAATACGGCGGCAACGGGTATTTCGTCAGCGCTCGCGCCAAGGACGACAAAGGCGTGGATGACCTCGCCTTCACCTGGAGCGACTGGCAGCGCGGCATCGAGCCCTGGCGCTTCAATGTGCCGACCAGCCAGGATTCCCAGCCCGATGCGGTCGCCCACACCCTCTTCGACCGCACGCTGCTACGCGCCGGCGAAACCGTGTCGATGAAGCACCTGATCCGCACGCAGACCAGCCGGGGCTTCGGCATCCCCGACGACCTGCCGGGGACGTTGGTGCTCACGCACCTGGGCAGCGGCCAGCAATTCACGCAGCCGGTCGGCTGGCGCAAGACCGCCACCGGCGGCCAGAGCGCCGAGAACACCTTCGCGATTCCGGTCGCGGCCAAGCTCGGCATCTACCAGGTCGCGCTGCGCAATGGCGACGACGACGACTCGCGCAGCTACGCCACCGGCCAGTTCCGCGTCGAGGAATTCCGCCTGCCGGTGCTCGAAGGCCGCGTGACGCCGAGCGACAAAAAGCCGCTGGTCGCCATCACGGCGCTGCCGACCGACGTGCAGATCAACTACGTGGCCGGCGGTGGCGCGGCCAACCTGCCGGTGCGCGTGTCGGCCATGGTGCGCGGCAAGCGCCTGGACTTCGCCGACTACGACAGCTTCACCTTCTCGCCGCCGCGCAAGCGCGACGACCAGGCAGCCACGAGCGCCGACGAAGAGGATGCGTCGTCGGACGACACCCGCGTGATCGCCGACAAGCTGCCGCTCACGCTCGACCGCAACGGCGCCGGCAAGCTCACCATCGACAAGGTGCCGCTGGCCAAGGCGACGCCGCGCGAGCTGCTGATCGAAGCCACGTACTCTGACCCGAACGGCGAGGTGCAGACGATCCGCAGCACGCAGACGCTGTGGCCCGCGTCGGTCATCGCCGGCCTCAAGACCGAAGGCTGGATCTCGACCGACAAGAAGCTCAAGTTCCAGGCGCTGGCGCTCGACCTCAGCGGCAAGCCGGTGGCCGACGCCAAGGTGAAGGTCAACGCCGTCGCCCGCATCACCACCACCAGCCGCAAGCGCATGGTCGGCGGCTTCTACACCTACGACAACAAGACCGAGGTCAAGGAACTGGGCACCGTGTGCAGCGGCAACAGCGATTCGCGCGGCCTGGTGCTGTGCGAGGCGGCGCTGAAGGAGGCCGGCCAGGTCGAACTCATCGCTACCGCCACCGACAAGGAAGGCCGCGAGAGCCAGGCCGCGAGCTCGGTCTACGTGACCAAGCAGGGCGAGCTGTGGTTCGGCGGCGAAGACCACGACCGCATCGACGTGCTGCCGGAGAAGAAGAACTACCAGCCGGGCGAAGTCGCCAAGTTCCAGGTGCGCAGCCCCTTCCGCTTCTCGACCGCGCTGGTGGCGGTCGAGCGTGAGGGCGTGATCGAGACGCACGTGGTGCAACTCAACGGCCAGGACCCGACCGTGAGCCTGCAGCTCAAGCCTGAATGGGGGCCGAACGCCTACGTCAGCGTGCTGGCACTGCGCGGCCGCCTGCGCGACGTGCCGTGGTACAGCTTCTTCACCTGGGGCTTCAAGGCGCCGCGCGAATGGTGGACCGCCTTCTGGGTCGAGGGCAAGGAATACGTCGCGCCGACCGCGCTGGTCGACCTGAGCAAGCCGGCCTACCGCTTCGGCCTGGCCGAAATCCGCGTGGGCACGGCGGCCCATCGCATCGACGTGAAGGTCGCGAGCGACAAGCCGAGCTACCCGGTGCGCGGCAAGGCGCAGATCACCATCACGGGCAAGCTGCCCGACGGCAAGCCCGCCGCCGGCGCCGAAGTGGCGCTGGCCGCGGTCGACCAGGCCCTGCTCGAACTGATGCCCAACGACAGCTGGAACCTGCTCGAAGCCATGCTGCAGCGTCGCAGCTGGGGCGTGAGCACCTCGACGGCGCAGATGGAGATCGTCGGGCGCCGGCACTACGGCAAGAAGGCCGTGCCCGCGGGCGGGGGCGGCGGCAAGGGCCAGACCCGCGAGCTGCTCGAAACGCTGCTGCTGTGGAACCCGTCCATCGTGCTCGACGCCAATGGCCAGGCCGTGGTGACGGTGCCGCTCAACGACGCGCTGACGACCTTCAAGATCGTCGCCGTGGCCGACATGGGCACCGGCCTGTTCGGCACCGGGCAGGCCAGCATCCAGGCCACGCAAGACCTGCAGATCATCAGCGGTCTGCCGCCGCTGGTGCGCGAGGACGACCAGTTCCGCGCGCAGATCACGCTGCGCAACACGACGCAGAAGGCGATGAAGGTGGAAGCCTCGCCGCGCGCCACGCTGCTCACGCTCGAGACGCAGACCATCGACATTCCGCCCGGCGAATCCCGCGAGGTGGCGTGGAACGTGACCGCGCCGGCGCAGCTGGCGCAGACGCGCGCCGAAGCCATCCTGTGGGAGATCGAGGCGAAGGACACGGTCAGCGGCGCACGCGACGCGCTCAAGGTGCGCCAGCGCATCGTGCCGGCCGTGCCGCTCACCGTGCAGCAGGCCACGCTGGTGCAGGTCGACGGCAGCTTCACGCTCGACGTCGCACCGCCGGCCGACGCGCTGCCGGGCCGTGGCGGCCTGAAGATGTCGCTGCAGCCCAAGCTCGCCGAAGGCATGCCGGGCGTGCGCGACTGGTTCGCCAACTACCCCTTCGCCTGCCTGGAACAGAAGACCAGCAAGTCGATCGGCCTGCGCAACGGCAAGCTGTGGCAGGGCGTGGTGGCGCAGCTGCCGAGCTACCTCGACAGCGACGGGCTCGCGAGCTACTTCCCGCCGCGCGACGGCGAGTCGAACCGCGGCAGCGACATCCTCACGTCGTACCTGCTCGCGGCGACGAACGAAGCGGCGGCCATCGACCCGGCCTTCGCGCTGCCCGACGATGCGCGCGCGCCGATGGAACAGGGCCTGATCGCCTTCGTCGAAGGCCGCATCCAGCGCGAGTTCTGGAGCCCGCGCAAGGACCTGGACGTGCGCAAGCTCGCCGCGCTCGAAGCGCTGTCGCGCTACGGCAAGGCACGCGGCAGCATGGTCGCGAGCATCACCATCGCGCCCAACCAGTGGCCCACCAGCGCGGTGATCGACTGGGTGCAGATCTTGAAGCGCGTGAACGACGTGCCGCAGCGCCAGCAACGCCTGGACGAAGCGAACAACGTGCTGAAGGCGCGTCTGAGCTACCAGGGAACCAAGGTGCTGTTCAGCACCGAGCAGGACGACTACTGGTGGTGGCTGATGACCAACGGCGACGTGAACACCGCGCGCCTGCTGCTGGCCGTGATGGACGACCCGGCGTGGAAGGACGACATCGGCAAACTGGCCAACGGGTTCATCGGGCGGCAGCAGAACGGTGCCTGGCACACGACCACCGCCAACCTGTGGGGCGGGCTGGCGCTGGACAAGTTCTCGAAGGTGTTCGAGAGCGTGCCGGTGGCCGGCACCACGACCTCGGTGCTGCGCGCGCCGCCGGTCGGCAACGCCGATTCGGCAGGCCGTACGCAGAGCGTCGACTGGAGCCGCGTCGAGCGTGTGAAGACCAGCGACGCCGCGGGTGCCCCCAACCAGACGACCTGGTTCGGCGCGCCGGCCTCGCCGGGTAACCTGCGCAACAACACGATGTTCCTGCCCTGGGGCCAGCCGCAGAAGGAAACGCTGACCGTCACCCACGACGGGGCCGGCAAGCCGTGGCTGACGCTGCAATCGGTCGCAGCCATCCAGCTGAAGGCGCCGTTCGCGGCCGGCTATGCGATCAAGAAGACGATCACCCCGGTGGAGCAGGCGACAGCGGGCAAGTACACGCGCGGCGACGTGTTGCGCGTCACGCTCGAAGTCAACGCCAGCGCCGACATGACCTGGGTGGCGATCACCGACCCGATCCCGGGCGGTGCCACCATCCTCGGCAGCGGCCTGGGCCGCGATTCGCAGATCGCGACGCAGGGCGAGAAGAAGAGCGGTGCCGGCTGGCCGGCCTTCGAGGAACGCAGCTTCGAGTCCTTCCGCAGCTACTACGAGTACCTGCCCAAGGGCGTGGTGAAGATGGAGTACACGGTGCGCCTCAACAACGTCGGCGACTTCGCGTTGCCGCCGAGCCGTGTCGAGGCGATGTACGCACCCGAGATGTTCGGCGAGACGCCGAACGCGCGGGTGAAGGTCGAGGCGGGGCGTTGAGCGCCTTCTTCTGGAAAGGAACGCGATGACGATCGAACTGCCCCGCGAGGTCCGTCAGCAGGCCATCGCGTCCATCGAACGCTACTTCCGCGAGCACATGGACGACCCGAGGATCGGCAACATCGCGGCCGGCGCACTGCTTGGCTTCTTCCTCGAGGAGATCGGCCCGACGCTCTACAACCGCGGCGTGGCCGATGCCCAGGAGCGCATGCAGGGGCGCGTGTCGGAGCTCGACATCGAGGTGCACGAGGAAGAGTTCGACTACTGGCGCAAATACGACAAGCAGCCGAAGCCGCGGCGCTGACGCCGTCCGTCAGTCGCGGCGCGGGTTGCCCGGGCGGCTGTCGTAGCGGTTGGGCACGCCGTCGCCATCGCGGTCGCGGTCGTAGCGGTTAGGTACGCCGTCACGGTCGCGGTCGCCTCGCACGCCCGGGCCTGGCGGCGGCGGGCGGTTGTCGTAGGGGGCGACCACGCAGCCCGCGAGGGTGGCGGTTGCAGCAAGCACGACGAGAAGTGATTTCATGGTGATGTCCTCCAGGTTTAGGCAGGCACGAGGCTCGCGCCTGTTCCGAGTAGCAGGGTCGGTGCGGTGCGAGATCGCATGCGTCGGCCCGCCCGCGCGACTTAAAGTAGGCCCGTTGCCCGTCTTGTTCCCCATGACCCTTCTCCCCCTTCGCCGCCCCCTCTTGCGCCGGCCGCTGCTCGCGCTGACCATCGCGGCCACGTGTGCGGGGCCGGCCTGGGCGCTGCCCAGCTTCGACGCAGTGCGGCGCGAGTTCCGCCCCTCCGACACCGAGGTGCTCGACCGTGACGGCGCCCTGCTGCAGCGCGTGCGCACCGACGCCACCGTGCGCCGCGGGCAGTGGATCGCGCTGGCCGACGTGTCACCCGCGCTGCGGACCGCCATGGTGCTGAGCGAAGACCGGCGCTTCTACGAACACAGCGGTGTCGACTGGCGCGCCGTCTCGGCCGCGGCCTGGGGCAACCTGTGGAACACGCGCACGCGCGGCGCGTCGACCATCACCATGCAGCTCGCTGGCCTGCTCGACGACGAGCTGCGGCGCGGCAGCGGTGGCCGCAGCCTGACGCAGAAGCTCGGCCAGACGGTGGCCGCCGCGCAGCTCGAAGGCCAATGGCGCAAGGACCAGATCCTCGAGGCCTACCTCAACACCGTGCCCTTCCGCGGCGAGATCGTCGGCATCGACGCGCTGTCGCGCACGCTCTTCGGCAAGGCGCCGCACGGGCTCGATGCGCGCGAGGCGGCCGTCGCCGCGGCGCTGGTGCGCGCACCCAACGCCAAGCCGGCCCTCGTCGCGCAGCGCGCCTGCGAGGTGATGAAGGCGATGGAAACGACCGAGGCCGAGCGCCGCCGCATCGACTGCGATGTCGTCGACATGTTCGCGAGCGCGGCCCTGCAGCGGCGCGCCTTCGACCCGAGCGAGGGCATCGCGCCGCATGCCGCGCGGCGTGCGCTGCAGTTGCGCCGCGACGCTGCACCGACCCGCACGACCACCGCCGACGCCACGCTGCGCACCACCCTGCGCGCCCCGCTGCAGCGTTTCGCCGTGAACACCTTGCAGCGCCATCTGCGCGAACTGCGTGGCCGCAATGTCGAAGACGCCGCGCTGGTGGTGCTCGACAACGCCAGCGGCGAGGTGCTCGCGTGGGTCGGTTCGTCGGGGGCGCTCAGCCGCGCCGGCGAGGTCGATGCGGTGCTCGCACAGCGCCAGCCCGGCTCCACGCTCAAGCCGCTGCTCTATGCGCAGGCCATCGGCGAGCGGCGCCTCACCGCCGCATCGCTGATCGACGATTCGTCGGCGCAGATCGCCACGGCCAGCGGCCTCTACATCCCGCAGAACTACGACCGGCAATTCAAGGGCCTGGTCTCGGTGCGCACCGCGCTGGCCGCATCGCTCAATGTGCCGGCGGTGCGCACGCTGGTGATGGTCTCGCCCGAATCCTTCGCGCGCCAGCTGCAGGCGGCGGGCTTGCCGCTGCGCGAGAGCGGCGGCTACTACGGCTACAGCCTGGCGCTCGGCAGCGCGGAGGTGTCGCTGCTGGCGCTCACCAACGCCTACCGCACGCTGGCCAACAACGGGCGCTACAGCGAGACGCGCATGCTCCCAGCGCCGGTCGCGACGCCCGCGCGGAACACGCCGCCCGCCATCGACCCGCGCGCCGCCTTCATCGTCAGCGACATCCTGTCCGACGCCAACGCCCGCACCCGCACCTTCGGTGTCGACAGCGTGCTGGGCACCCGTTTCTGGACGGCGGTGAAGACCGGCACCAGCAAGGACATGCGCGACAACTGGGCCGTCGGCTGGTCGCAGCGCTACACGGTGGGCGTGTGGGTGGGCAATGCCGGCGGTGCGCCGATGTGGGACGTGAGCGGCACCAGCGGCGCCGCGCCGGTGTGGGCCGAGATGATGGGCTTCCTGCATGCGCGCGAACCCAGTCGTGCGCCCGCGCCGCCGCCCGGCGTGGTGCAGGTGCCGGTGCGCTTCGGCGGCGAGCTCGAGGCACCGCGCCACGAATGGTTCCTCTCCGGCACCGAGCAACGCCTGTTCGCACCCGACGCGACGGCGAACGATACGAGCTACCGCATCACGGCGCCGGCCGACGGCTCGATCATCGCGATCGATCCCGACATCCCACCCAACCGCCAGCGCGTGCGCTTCGAGGCGCAGGGCCAGCGCCTGCAGTGGCGCATCGACGGCAAGGTGTTCGCGCACGGCAACCTCGCGCAATGGATGCCCTGGCCCGGTCGCCATGTGATCGAGCTCGCCGACGCGCGCGGCGAAGTGCTCGACCGGGTGCGCCTCGAAGTGCGCGGCGCCGGTGTGCTGGCCCCCGGGGCGCGGCGCCCCTGAGCTACCCAGCGGTAGCGAGTACCCCTTTCGCGGGGTCGGACGCGTGCTCGGCCGACAACCGCGGAGCGCGCACCTCTGCAGAATAACGAACGCCAAAATCCACATAACAAGGCGTTTCTATGTCTGTCACTGCTCCGCCCCTTTCGGGCGAATCGGGCGCTCCGCGCGCCTACACGTCCGAAGAAAAGCGCCATCGCATCTTCGCCATCATGGCGGCCTCGTCGGGCAATCTGGTCGAGTGGTTCGACTTCTACGTCTATGCCTTCTCGGCGCTCTACTTCGCGCCAGCCTTCTTCCCAAAATCCGATCCGACCGCGCAGTTGCTGAACACCGCGGGCGTGTTCGCCGCGGGCTTCCTCATGCGCCCCATCGGCGGCTGGCTGTTCGGCCGTATCGCCGACCGGATGGGCCGCAAGACCTCGCTGCTGATCTCGGTGGCCATGATGTGCGGCGGCTCGCTGGTCATCGCCTGCCTGCCCACCTACGCGCAGATCGGTGCGTGGGCCCCTTTCCTGCTGCTGGTGTGTCGCTTGTTCCAGGGCCTCTCGGTCGGCGGCGAGTACGGCACCACCGCCACCTACATGAGCGAGGTGGCGCTGCGCGGCCAGCGCGGCTTCTTCTCGTCCTTTCAATACGTCACGTTGATCGGCGGCCAGCTGCTCGCGGTGCTGGTGATCGTGGTGATGGAGCAGTTCCTGTCGGAGGGCGAGTTGAAGGCCTGGGGCTGGCGCATTCCCTTCGCGATCGGCGCGGTCGCGGCCGTCGTCGCGCTGCTGCTGCGCCGCACCTTGCACGAGACGCAGACGGCCGAAGCCAAGGCCAACAAGGAAGCCGGCAGCATGGCCGGGCTCTTCAAGCACCACAAGGCGGCCTTCTTCACGGTGCTGGGTTACACCGCCGGTGGTTCATTGATCTTCTACACCTTCACCACGTACATGCAGAAGTATCTGGTGAACACGGTGCACCTGCCGATCAAGACCACCAGCTACGTGATGACCGCGGCGCTGTTCGTCTACATGTGCATGCAGCCGGTCTTCGGCGCGCTATCGGACCGCATCGGCCGCCGCAACAACATGCTGCTGTTCGGGGCGCTGGGCGCGCTGGCGACGGTGCCGATCCTCACCGGCCTGCAGCATGTGACGAACCCTGTCGTCGCCTTCCTGCTGATCATCCTTGCGCTGGCCATCGTCAGCTTCTACACGTCCATCAGCGGCATCGTGAAGGCCGAGATGTTCCCGCCCGAAGTGCGCGCGTTGGGCGTGGGCCTGGCCTATGCCGTGGCCAACGCGATCTTCGGCGGCTCGGCCGAGTACGTGGCGCTGGGCCTCAAGTCACTCGGCCACGAGTCGGCCTTCTACTGGTACGTGACGGTGATGATGGTCATCGCCTTCGCGGTGAGCTGGCGGCTGCCACGGCAGGCCAGCTACCTGCACCACGACCACTAGAAACAGGGCCCTCCCCCGAAGCGGCGCACTGCGTGTCGCCGCCTCCCCCTCGAGGGGGCGCACCCAGCGGCCTGGCAGAGCCAGTTCCGCGGGTGCCCTGGCATCTGCCTTGCATTTGCCGCGGCCGGTTGCCCGGCGACAGGCTCAGTGCCGAGGCGCGGTGTACGCGGCCATGTGCTCGGTCTTCGCGTTGACCAGCACCTCGGGCTCGTCGGCCTCGACCCAGGTCTCGTTGTTCAGGCCCGCGTGCAGGCGCTTCTCGTCGAGCTCGTCGGTCCATTTCGCCACCACCAGCGTCGCGACGCCGTTGCCGATCAGGTTGGTGAGCGCGCGTGCCTCCGACATGAAGCGGTCGATGCCGAGGATCAGCGCCAGGCCCGCGACCGGCACGTGGCCGACGGCCGACAGCGTGGCCGCCAGCACGATGAAGCCGCTGCCGGTCACGCCCGCCGCACCCTTCGACGTGAGCAGCAGCACACCCAGCAGCGTGAGTTCCTGCGTGAGCGTCATGTCGGTGTTGGTGGCCTGCGCGATGAACACCGCCGCCATCGTGAGGTAGATCGAGGTGCCGTCGAGGTTGAACGAGTAACCGGTGGGGATCACCAGGCCCACCACGGTCTTCTTGGCGCCGAGGTTCTCCATCTTCTCCATCATGCGCGGCAACACCGATTCGGACGAGGAGGTGCCCAGCACGATCAGCAGTTCTTCCTTGATGTACTTGATGAACTTCCAGATGCTGAAGCCGTGGAAGCGCGCGATGAGCCCCAGCACCACGAAGATGAAGAGCAGGCAGGTCATGTAGAAGACGGCCATCAGCTTGCCCAGCGAGAACAGCGAGCCCACGCCGTACTTGCCGATGGTGAAGGCCATCGCGCCGAAGGCGCCGACGGGGGCGAGCTTCATGACGTAGCCGACGATGGTGAAGAGCACATGCGAGCCCTTCTCGATCACGTCGAACACCAGCGTGCCGCGGCCGCCGAACTTGTGCAGCGCGAAGCCGAAGAGCACCGCGATCAGCAGCACCTGCAGGATCTCGCCCTTGGCGAAGGCGTCGACGACCGTGTTGGGAATGACGTTCAGCAGGAAGTCGACCGTGCCCTGCATCTTGCCGGGGCCGGTGTAGGCGGCCAGCGCCTTGGTGTCGAGCGTGCTCGGGTCGATGTTCATGCCGGCGCCCGGCTTGAGCAGGTTGACCAGCACCAGGCCCACCACCAGCGCGATCGAGCTCACGACCTCGAAGTACAGCAGCGCCAGGCCACCGGTCTTGCCGACCTTCTTCATGTCTTCCATGCCGGCGATGCCGACCACCACGGTGCAGAAGATGATCGGCGCGATCAGCATCTTGATCAGCTTGATGAAGCCGTCGCCCAAGGGCTTCATCGATTCGCCGACGTGGGGATAGAAGTGACCGAGTGCGACGCCGACGACGACGGCGACGATGACCTGAACGTAGAGCGATCGATAGATCGGGCGCTTGGAAGGGGTGGGTGATGGGGTGGTCATGGGCTCTGCCTGCGAGTTGTTTTAGGGATGACGGCGAAGGCGCGGGCCGCATGCTACCGCCGTGCCGGGGCGATTCCGGCAGGGTCGGCGTACGTGGGAGTACGTATCCCGTCAGGCCCCGGTCAGCCCGAAACATCGAGGACGCGAGCCAGCACCGTCGTCGAGCGAAAATCAAAGCGTGACCGTCTCCACCCCTCGCGTGCGCCGCATCGCCCACCTCGACATGGACGCCTTCTATGCGTCGGTCGAGCTGCTGCGCTACCCGCAGCTCAAGGGTTTGCCTGTGGTCATCGGCGGCGGGCGGCGCAAGGTCGACGAGGCGATTCGCGACCTGCCCGCGGGCGGCACGCTGGCCGACATTCCGGTGGGCGCCTTTCCGCGGTTGAAGGACTACGCCGGGCGCGGCGTGATCACCACCGCCACCTACCCTGCGCGGCAGTTCGGCGTCGGCTCGGCGATGGGGCTGATGAAGGCCGCCAAGCTGTGCCCGCAGGCCATCATCCTGCCGGTGGATTTCGACCAGTACCGCCACTACTCGCGGCAATTCAAGCAGATCATTTTGGACATCGCGCCGGTCATGCAGGACCGCGGCGTCGACGAGGTCTACATCGACTTCACCGACGTGCCCGGCGGCCAGCGCGAAGGCGGACGGGTGCTGGCGCGGCTCATCCAGAAATCGATCTTCGACGCGACCGGGCTCACCTGCTCGATCGGCGTGGCGCCCAACAAGCTGATCGCCAAGATGGCGAGCGAATTCGACAAGCCCAACGGCATCTCGATCGTTCATGAAGAAGACCTGCAGACGCGCATCTGGCCGCTGCCGGTGCGCAAGGTCAACGGCATCGGGCCGAAGGCGGACGAGAAGCTCGAACGCTTCGGGCTGCGCACCGTGGGCGACATCGCCCAGAAAGACCGCGACTGGCTGATTGCCAACTTCGGCAAGGCGACCGGCGCCTGGATGCACGAGGTGTCCTGGGGCCGCGACGACCGGCCGGTGGTGACCGAGAGCGAGCCGGTGTCGATGAGCCGCGAGACCACCTTCGACCGCGACCTGCACGCGGTGCGCGACCGCGCCGAGCTGGGTGCCATCTTCACGCACCTGTGCGAGAAGGTCGCCGAAGACCTGCAGCGCAAGGGCTATGTCGGCAAGACCATCGGCATCAAGCTGCGCTACGACGACTTCAGGATCGCCACGCGCGACCAGACGATCGACCGCTTCACCGCCGACGGCAAGGCGATCCGCCAGACCGCCGGCCAGTGCTTGAAGCGCGTGCCGCTGGAGCGCCCGCTGCGGCTGATCGGCGTGCGCGTAGGCGCGCTGGTGCGGGTCGACAGCGCGGAGGCCACGACGCCGGCCACCCGTGCGTCGCGCAGCCGCACGCCGCCCGATGCGGCAGCGCAGACGGCCTCGCTGTTTTGAGAGAGAGGATGCGGCGCGGCCTTGGCTGGATCGCAGGCAGCCTGCTCGCGCTGCTGGCAGTGGTAGGTATGTACGTCGGCGTGGCCGCCGCACTGATGTTGTGGCCGGTGAATGCGCGCGCCCCCGCCGAGCCGCCCCGCATCGAGGCCTATGTCTTGAGCAATGGCGTGCACACGGATCTGGTGATGCCGGTGCGCAGCGCGGCCATCGACTGGGCCGCGCTGTTCGACCCGCGCGACGCGAAGTCGCCCCCGCCCGACGCCGAATTCGTCGCCATCGGCTGGGGCGATCGGGACTTCTACCTGCACACGCCCACCTGGGGCGACCTCACGCTGCGCCGTGCCGTCGGGGCCCTCGTCGGCGCCAACCCATCGCTGCTGCATGTGACCTGGCTCACCCGTGCGCAACTGCGCCAGGGCGCCTACGTCATGCCACTCTCGCCGCGGCAGTACTTGGAACTGGTGGCCCATGTACGCGGCAGCCTGCCGGGCGACCGGGCCGTCGCCCTGCCCGGTGCGGGCTACGGGCCGGACGATGCCTTCTACGAAGCCCAGGGCAGCTACCACCTCTTCGAGACCTGCAACACCTGGACCGGCCGCGGCCTGCGCCGCGCGGGCGTCCCAGTAAGCCGCTGGACGCCCTTCGACTTCAACGTGGTGGGCCAGTTGCAACCGGCCCACCGCTGATCGAAACGCCTCAGCGCGGCAGCGCCGGCACACCTGCCTGCCACTGCGGCCAGTGACCGACGATGTGGTCGACGACGCGGGTGCCGACCAGCGCGATGTTCTCCACCGTCTCGGCGAAGCCGCCGGCCGTTTCGCCCGGTGCCGGGTCCAGATGCTGCAGCGTGGTTTCCTTCGGGTTGCCCTGGTCGAAGTTGACTGCGCCGCGCAGGCTCATCACCCGGTCGGTGCCATGCGTGCGCTTGATCACCAGCGTGATCGCCGCAGCCTCCATCTCGGTGATGACGTAGTCGTCGGCGCCGTAGAGCTTGGCGATGTACTGCGCCTGATTCGACATGCCGGGGCCGTGGAAGAAGGTGTCGCCCGTCATGTGCGTGCCGGTGCCGACGAAGGGCGCGCGGCGCGCCGCCGCGTCGGGGTAGCGCAGGCGGTAAGTGCGGGCGCTGTCGGAGTCCTTCAGCCGTGTGTCGCCCGAGAGCTTCATGGCCCAGCCGACCAGCGCCGGGTTGAGCGGGAAGCGGCGGTAGTCCTCGTAGCCCTTGCGCGGCATGAAGGTCGGCTCGCCGGCCTTGTTCTCTTCGGGCGCCCAGCGGTGGCCGAGGTCGTAGTCGACCAGCCAGGTCGCCCAGTTCACCTCGCCGATGGTGCCGCGCTGCGGCGGCGTGCCGGCGACGCCGGAGATCACGTAGTAAGCCTGCGAGAAGTCGAAGGCCGGGTTCAACAGGATCGCCTGCATCGACGACGACGAGTTCACCTTGCCCATGCCGAGCACCGCACCGCACACGCCGTCGGCGTTGCAGTACACCGGCTTGAGCGCGCCGGGCACCGCGATGGGCACGGCACCTTTCCAGTAGCGCTCGTACCAGTGCTGGAACTCGCCGGCGCGGTCGCCGGTGTTCTGGCCGATCTCGAACATGGCGGCGACGAAGACCTTCACGCGGATCGGTGCGGTGGTGGCGACAGGGGACGCCGGGGCAACGGGTGCCGTCGAGGTGGCACAGCCGGTGGCCAGCACGGCCGTGAGGCCGAGCGCGAACCAGCGTGCGCGGAAGCGGGATGCAAGAGTCATGGGATGCTTTCAGGAAGGTGAAACGAGTGCGCGTTGCCACGGGGACGGCGCGCACTTGGTGAGCTAGCGGCGTCCTACAGCGGGCTGTCGGCCATCGCTGCATTGTCGACGCGAGCTTCACACCAGCACGTCCCATGCCAAGAACCACCGCCCCGCGTCCCGCCCGCCTCGCCAACGGCCTGGTCTACGTCAACCCCGACATGCCGGGCTTGCGGCGCTTTCGCCAAGGCGAGCAGTTCCGCTACAAGGACGCGACAGGCGCCTGGGTGCGCGACCCCGACGAGATCGCGCGCATTCGCAGCCTGGCCATTCCGCCGGCCTACACCGATGTGTGGATCTGCGCGCTGCCTAACGGCCACCTGCAGGCAACGGGCATCGACGCGCGGGGCCGCAAGCAGTACCGCTACCACCCGGACTGGCGGCTGCTCAAGGACGAAAGCAAGTTCGAGCGGCTCGAGGCCTTCGGCAGCGCGCTGCCGCGCATCCGGGCCCGCGTGGTACGTGACCTCGGCGATGGCGGAGCCCGCGAAGCGCTCGGCCGCGAGCGTGTGCTGGCGACGCTCGTGCGCCTGCTCGACACGACCTTCATGCGCGTGGGGAATGAGGAGTATGCGAGCACCAACGGCTCGTACGGCCTGACCACGCTGCGCAACAAGCACGCGTCGGTGCGCGGCGCGTCGCTGAAGCTGCGCTTTCGCGGCAAGAGCGGCGTGATGCACGAGACCGAGGTCGACGACCCGCGCGTGGCGAAGGTCGTGCGCGCCTGTCAGCAACTGCCCGGGCAGGACCTCTTCCAATACGAGGACGCGGACGGCACGCCGCGTCGACTGTCGTCCACCGACGTAAACGACTACCTGCGCGAGGCCGCCGGCGAGAACTTCACGGCCAAGGATTTCCGCACCTGGCACGGGACCGTACAGGCCCTCGAGCTGACGCGGCTGGCCTGCGACGGCCGGGATACCAGGGACAGCGAAGAGAGCGGCGACGCCACGCCGGCGATGCGCTACAGCGCCAAGGAAATCATCGCCGCCGTCGCGAAGCAACTGGGCAACACCCCGGCGGTCTGCAAGAAGGCCTACGTGCATCCGGCCGTGCTCGCGCTGGGGAGCACGCTGGCGCAGGACGCGGGCACGATGACCGAGGTCTGGGAGAAGATCGCCGGCCAGGCGAAGAGCGCGCGCCGCCTGTATGCGGCCGAGGCACGCTTGCTGGCATTCCTGAAAACGCACCGGCGGCGACTATCGCGCGAGGCTAAGACCATGGGCGCCACTGCGGCGCGCCGGCCACGGCGCACTCAGCCCGGGACGAGCGGCAAACGCACCCTGTCGTGTTCGATGGTGAGCACGTAGCCGAGGTCCTCGGCCAGCGATTGCAGCGCGATGGCATCGATGGCGAGCTTGCGCGGCGCACGGTGTGCACCGGCCAACGGGTCGGCGGCGTCCGAAGCACCGGCGACCACGCTCAGCAGCAAGGCCCCATCGCCATCGGCAACGACACTGACGGCACCCACGTCGGGCGGGGTGTCGTGCAGGTAGCCCAGAGCCCCGAGCATGAGATAGCGCAACGACGCACCCGACGGCCACTTCGGCGCGTCCGGGTCGGCGTCGTCGGTGAGGGATTCATCGACCTGCAGGCGCACCCCGTTCAAATCGAAGGCTGCACGCATCAGCCCGACGCACTGGATCACCAGGTCACGCCTTGTGATGCCTTCGTCATCGGTGGCGAGTTCCCAGTCGCGCAGCGAGCGCACGGCGCTCACCAGTTCGCCGATCTGGTGGTCGATCAGCGCCACCCGCTCCTCGCAGGCTGCCGCATCGATGGCGGGCGCGGCGACCTGGCGCCGAAGCATCAGCAGGCCCATGCGCATCACCGAGACCGGCGCGGCCATGTCGTGGCGCAGCGCCGGCAATGCGCGCGTGAGCAGCTCGTGGCGCACGCCAGCGGCAATCCAGCTGCGCGCGCCGGGCGACGCTTTCATGAGGCAGCAGAGGAACGGTGGCCAGCCCGCTCGAGGATGCGGTCCAGGGCGTCGAAGTCGATCGGCTTCTGAAGATGGTGGTCGAACAACCCCTTCTCCGAGGCGCCGGCATCCTGCGACGAGAGACCGGTCACGGCCACCAGCAACGGCGGCTTCGCGCCCGCACGCAATCGGCGGGCCACTTCGGTGCCCGGCAGATCCGGCAGCGTGATGTCGACCAAAGCGACATCGAAGGTTTCGTTAGCGCAGGCTTCGAGTGCCTGCATGCCCGAGTAGGTGCAGCGGGCCGTGTGGTCCTGCAGCGAAAGCAGTTCCTGCAGCAGGTCGGCAGCTGCTTCGTTGTCATCGACGATCAACACGTTCACGTTCGGAAGTCCCAGGCCAAAGGGAACGAGTATCGAGGCGCCGGGCGATCGGCGATGTAGGCGCAAGCCTACTGTCGCGCGGTACGCGTGTTCGACGGCAGCGCCTGGGGCCAGCTCGCACGGAACGGGTTGATGTCGAGCCCCCCCCGGCGCGTGTAGCGTGCGTACACGCTGAGCTGCGTGGGGCGGCAACGACGCCAGATGTCCCAGAACATGCGTTCGGCACAAGGCTCGTGGAATTCGTTGTGGTTGCGAAAGCTCACGATGTACGCCAGGAGCCCCGCCTGGTCGATGGGCGGCCCGCTGTAGCGCACCTGCACGCTGCCCCAGTCGGGCTGGCCGGTGACGAGGCAGTTGCTCTTGAGCAGGCGGCTGGACAGGGTCTCTTCGACGGGCGGCAGCGTCGCGTCGCTGCGCAGCAGCTCCGGGGCCGGCTGGTAATGCGTGCATTCGATGTCGAGACGGTCGAGGTCGAGGCCGTCGAGCTCCTGCACCGCTTCGCGCTCGAAGGCTTGCGGCGTCAGCAGCTTCACGCCGATGCCGCCGCTGCGCTCGCTGCCGCGCCACGCGGCTTCAGCCAGGTCGGTCTTCAGCCGCTCACGCACCGCGTCGGCATCGGCGAAGACGCTGCTGTTGAAGCTGTTGAGGTAGAGCTTGAACGACTTGCTCTCGATGATGTTGGGCGTTTCGCAGGGCACGGTGAAGTGCGCCACCGCCACCTGGGGCTTGCCGCGCGGGTTGAGCCAGCTCAGCTCGAACGCGGTCCAGAGGTCGGCACCGAAGAAGGGCAAGGCGCCTTCCGCGATGCCCATGGCGGCGCGCTGCGTGGCGCGGGCGATGGGGAACAGCAGGGTCGGGTCGTATTGGTCGGCATAGGCGGACGCGCGGCCGAGTTGCGATTGTTCGGGGGTGTTGTCGAGACTCATGGGGTGCGGTTCTACGCGCTGCGCGAACTTTCCGCCGCGCGCAGGAAAGGAAGCATGTGCGGCAACAGGACATCGCTGAGCTGCGGCGTCAGGTCGTGGCCCATGCCGGGAATGGCGACGAACTGCGCGCCGGGGATGCGGCGCACCGTGTCCTGGCCGCAGGCGATGGGCACCAGCGGATCGACGTCGCCATGGACGACCAGCGTCGGGCTCGTGATGCGCGCCAGCAGCTTCGGACGGTCCGTGTCGGCCGCGACAGCGGCGATCTGGCGCATCAGCCCCTCGGGCCGGTAGGCGCGGCGCATGGCGTGGGTGAGCCGCTCGCGCAGCGCCGCCTCGTCCGGCGGATAGAACGGGCCGGCGATCAACCGCACCAGACGCATGCTGTGCGCCACCAGCGAGGCTTCGTCCCGCTTCACGGGGCGGCGCATCATCAGCGCGACCACGTCGCTGCGCGGGCCGGGCAGGCCACGCGCGCCACTGGAACTCATCAGGCTCACGAGGCTGGTGACGCGCTCCGGCACGGTGGCCGCCACGCGCTGCGCGACCATGCCACCCATCGAGGCGCCGAGGACGTGCGCACGGCGGATGCCCAGCGCATCGAGCACGCCGATCGTGTCGTTCGCCATGTCCTGCAACCCGTAGGCCGACTGCACCGGCAGCCCGAAGCGGTAGCGCAGCCCCTGCCACACCAGGTTGCGCGTGCCGGCCTCGTCGAATTGCGTGCTCAGGCCGGCGTCGCGGTTGTCGAAGCGCACCACGCGAAAGCCGGCACCGACCAAACCCTTCACGAAGTTGTCCGGCCAGGCGATGAGCTGCATGTTGAGGCCCATGATCAGCAGCACCACCGGCCGGCCTGTGCCCCCGGTGTCCTCGATTTCGATGTCGATGCCGTTGGCCCGGATTTTCATCGGCCCGGCCTCATGCGAACTCGCGCTCGCGCAGCCATTTGGTCGCCACCCATTTCTCGCCAGCCAGCACCGGTGCGCCGCCATGCAGCGTGCGCGTGTCAGGGTCGGGCCGCTCGTAGCTGAAGAAGACGGCGGTGCCGCGCTTGGGTGCGACCTCCAGGCCGATGTCCGGGAAGACCGTGGCGCCGCCGCGCTCGGGTTCCTGCAGGTACATCACCAGCGTGCCCACGCGCTGACCGCCGCGCCGCAGGATGGTCGGCGTGCCCGGCTCGGCGGGGTCGAAGTAGTCGTAGTGCGGGCGGTACTGCGCCCCGGGCGTATAGCGCAGCACCTGCAGGCCTTCCCCGAAGGCCAGCGGCCAGCGCAGCAGGTGCGCGATGCGCTGCTCGATACGGGCGACGACCTCGTTCTCGCCGCGCTCGAAGAACATGCCGTCGCTGGTGCGATCGACGTTGAGGGTCTCGCCGCCGGTCTGCGTCTCGACGGTCAGCGACCGGGCCAGGCGCTGACTGGCCGCGGCGACCAGCGCCTCGCATTCGTCGTCGGCCAGCAGGTCGCCGAACACCACGACGCGGGGAAGCGCGACGGTGTGCAGCACATGCACCCGGCGGTCGCCGGCATCGAGGTACAGCGGTGCGCCGTCGAGGTCGGGGCCGGGCATCGAACGGGCTGCGAGGGGCGCAGCGCCGGACAGGGGCGACGCGAGCGGACCGGCGCCCCGCTCAATCTCCGAGAGCGCCGCCTCGGTCGCCGCGTCCTGCCAGCCGGCCGCGCGCATCGACTGGCGCAGCGCGGCCACCGAGTGGCCCGCGGCGAGCTGCGAAACGAGCCAGCTGCGCAGCTCAGGGGTCACCGACTGCGTCATGCCGTTCTCCTGCGGAACACCAGCCTTTCCGGCAGCGACGCCGCTGCATCGAAGCCGTAGCCTTCCAGGTCGAACTTCTCCAGCGACTTCGGCGTGGCCGCCTTGTGCAGCACGGCCCAACGGGCCATCAGGCCGCGGGCGCGCTTGGCATAGAAGCTGACGATCTTGTACTGGCCGCCCTTCCATTCCTGGAAGACGCACTCCACCACGCGTGCCTTGAGCACGTGTTGATCGACCGCCTTGAAATATTCCTGCGAGGCCAGATTGATCACCACCGGCGTGCGGTCGGCCGCCAGGCGCTGGTTGAGATGGTCGGCGATGCGCGTGCCCCAGAAGGCGTAGAGGTCCTTGCCGTGCGGGTTGGCCAGTGCCGTGCCCATCTCCAGGCGGTAGGGCTGCAGCCGGTCGAGCGGGCGCAGCACACCGTACAGGCCGCTGAGGATGCAGAGGTGGTCCTGCGCCCATTCGAGCTGCTTGCCGGTCAGCGTCCTCGCGTCGAGGCCGCCGTACACGTCGCCGTCGAAGGCCAGCGCGGCCTGGCGCGCGTTCTTCGCGGTGCCCTTGGGCGACCAGGCGGCATAGCGGGTGAAATTGAGCGTCGACAGCTTGTCCGACAGGTGCATCAGTTCGGCGATCTGCTGCGGCGACTTCTCGCGCATCAGCGCGATCAGTTCGGCGGCCGGACCCTTGGCGCCTTCGAACACGGGCTGGGTGGCGGGCAGGTCGTCGGGCAGCGGGCTGTCGTAGTCGAGCGACTTGGCGGGCGAGAGCAGGAAGAGCATGGCTGCAATTATGGGTGTGGCTCGTGAAGGCACCGGCCATGGCCCTGGGTGGGCCGGCTAAAATTGAAGGCTTCCCATCCTGTCCGCAGCGACACCCGCGAGGTGCCGTTCGCCCTTCCGAAGCACGCCATGAGCGAACCCACCTCCCAGCCACTCCAGCCATCCCAGCCCGGCCTCGAGAGCCTGTCCAAATCCTTCGAACCCGCCGCCATCGAGGCGCACTGGGGGCCGGAGTGGGAACAGCGTGGCTACGCCAAGGCCGGTTTCCGCGGCACGCAGTTGCCCCAGGACGATGCCGATTCGTTCGCCATCCAGCTGCCGCCGCCGAACGTGACAGGCACGCTGCACATGGGGCATGCGTTCAACCAGACGATCATGGACAGCCTCACGCGCTACCACCGCATGAAGGGCGACAACACGCTGTGGCTGCCGGGCACCGACCATGCGGGCATCGCCACGCAGATCGTGGTGGAGCGCCAGCTGCAGGAACAGAAGATCAGCCGCCACGACATGGGCCCCACGCCCGCCGAGGCGCGCAAGAACTTCGTCGCCAAGGTGTGGGAGTGGAAGGAGAAGTCGGGCAACACCATCACCGGCCAGATGCGCCGCATGGGCGACACGGTCGACTGGAGCCGCGAGTACTTCACCATGGACGAGGACCTCTCGGCTGTGGTCACCGACACCTTCGTGAAGCTCTACGACGAAGGCCTCATCTACCGCGGCAAGCGCCTGGGCAACTGGGACCCGGTGCTCAAGACCTCGGTGAGCGACCTGGAAGTCGAGAGCGAGGAGGAAGACGGCTCGCTCTGGCACATCGCCTACCCGCTGGAAGACGGCAGCGGCACGCTGGTGGTGGCCACCACGCGGCCCGAGACCATGCTGGGCGACACGGCGGTGATGGTCCACCCGGAAGACGAGCGCTACCAACACCTCATCGGCAAGAACGTGAAGCTGCCGCTGGTCGACAAGCTCATCCCGATCATCGCGGACGACTACGTCGACAAAGCTTTCGGCACCGGCGTCGTGAAGGTCACGCCCGCCCATGACTACAACGACTACGCCGTCGGCCAGCGCCACCAGCTGCCGATGATCGGCGTGCTGACGCTCGACGCGACCATCAACGACAACGCCCCCGAGAAGTACCGCGGCATGGACCGCTTCGTGGCGCGCAAGGCGATCGTCGCCGACCTCGAGGCGCTGGGCCTGCTGGTCGAGGTGAAGAAGCACAAGCTGATGGTGCCGCGCTGCGCCCGCAGCGGTGCCGTGGTCGAGCCGATGCTGACCGACCAGTGGTACGTCGCCATGACCAAGGCCGGCGCCGACGGCACGTCGATCGCGCAGAAGGCGATCGACGTGGTGAAGTCGGGCGAAGTGCGCTTCGTGCCCGAGAACTGGGTCAACACCTACAACCACTGGATGGAGAACATCCAGGACTGGACCATCTCGCGCCAGCTCTGGTGGGGCCACCAGATTCCGGCGTGGTACGACGAAGAAGGCAACGCCTACGTCGCGCACGACGAGGCCGAGGCACAGGCCAAGGCGCCGGGCAAGAAGCTGCGGCGCGACGAGGACGTGCTCGACACCTGGTACTCGGCGGCACTGGTGCCCTTCTCGTCCCTCGGCTGGCCTGAGAAGACCGACGACCTGGCACGCTACCTGCCATCGAACGTGCTCGTCACCGGCTACGACATCATCTTCTTCTGGGTGGCCCGGATGATCATGATGACCAAGCACTTCACCGGCAAGGTGCCGTTCAAGGACGTCTACATCCACGGCCTGGTGCGCGACGCGCAGGGCAAGAAGATGAGCAAGTCCGAAGGCAACGTGCTCGACCCGGTCGACCTGATCGACGGCATCGCGCTGCCCGAACTGCTCGACAAGCGCACGCAGGGCCTGCGCAAGCCCGAGACGGCACCGAAGGTGCGCAAGCAGACGGAAAAGGAATTCCCCGACGGCATCCCGGCCTTCGGCGCCGATGCACTGCGTTTCACCTTCGCGTCGCTCGCCTCGCTCGGCCGCAGCATCAACTTCGATGCGAAGCGCTGCGAGGGCTACCGCAACTTCTGCAACAAGCTCTGGAACGCCACGCGCTTCGTGCTGATGAACTGCGAAGGCCAGGACTGCGGGCTGATGGAGCACACCAAGGCCGATTGCGCACCCGCTCGCACAGACAGTGCGAGCGGCCTTCTCATTCCTGCGGGCCCGGCCCACGGCTACCTGCAGTTCAGCCAGGCCGATCGCTGGATCGCCTCGCGCCTGCAGCGTGTCGAGGCCGAGGTCGCCAAGGGCTTCGAGGACTACCGGCTGGACAACGTGGCCACCTCGATCTACCAGTTCGCGTGGGACGAGTTCTGTGACTGGTACCTGGAAATCGCCAAGGTGCAGATCCAGACCGGCACCGACGCGCAGCAGCGCGCCACCCGGCGCACGCTGATCCGCACGCTGGAGACGCTGCTGCGCTTGGCGCACCCGGTGATCCCGTTCATCACCGAAGAACTTTGGCAGAAGGTGGCGCCCGTAGCCGGACGTCAGGGCGCATCGATCATGGTGGCCGCCTACCCGTTGAGCCAGCCAGAGAAGATCGACGAGGCCGCTGAGGCCCACGTGGCGCGCTTGAAGGCCCTGGTCGACGCCTGCCGCACGCTGCGCGGCGAGATGAACGTGTCGCCCGCGACGCGGCTACCGCTCTTTGCCGTGGCGGACGATGCCGCCGACAGCGCCTTTTTGCGCGAAGCGGCATCGGTGCTGCAGGCCCTAGCCAAACTCAAGGAAGTGCGCGTGTTCGACGACGAGGCGGCGTGGGCGGCCGCCGCCGAAGCGGCACCCGTGGCGGTGGTCGGCGCCGCCCGGCTCTGCCTGCACATGGAAATCGACAAGGCCGCGGAAAAAGTCCGGATCGGCAAGGAGATTGCGAGAATTGAAGGTGAGATAACAAAGGTTAACGGCAAGCTCGGCAACGAGGCCTTCGTCGCGAAGGCGCCGCCGGCGGTGATCACGCAGGAGCGTCAGCGGCTGGCCGATTTCACCGCGCTGGCGGCGCGTTTGGCAGATCAGCTTGTGCGCCTCGGCTGACACGACCCGGCCTCGGGATCAACGTACCATTCCGTATTCACTTTCTGCTTCATCCATGTCCAATACCACGCGCATCCGCAAAGCCGTTTTCCCCGTGGCCGGTTTCGGCACCCGCTTCCTGCCGGCGACCAAGGCCCAGCCCAAGGAAATGCTGCCGGTGGTGGACAAGCCGCTGATCCAGTACGCCGTCGAGGAAGCCTATGCCGCCGGCATCCGCGACATGATCTTTGTCACCGGCCGCAACAAGCGCGCCATCGAAGACCACTACGACACCGCCTACGAGCTCGAAAGCCAGCTCGAAGCCAGCGGCAAGACGGCGCTACTCAACATCGCGCGCTCGGTGATGCCGGACGACATGACGGTCTCGTATGTGCGCCAGCCCCGCATGCTGGGCCTGGGCCACGCGGTGCTCTGCGCCGAGCACCTGGTGGGCAACGAGCCTTTCGCCGTGCTGCTGGCGGACGACCTGATGGTCGGCCCGACCGACGGTCAGCCGGTGATGGCCCAGATGACCGCCGCCTTCGCGCAACTGGGCCGCTCGCTGCTGGCCGTGCAGGAAGTGCCGCTCGACCAGGTCAAGCGTTACGGCATCGTGGCCGGCGACACCATCGACGAGGGTCTGATCAAGGTCAACAAGATGGTCGAGAAGCCGTCGCCCGAATCGGCGCCGTCGCGCCTGGGCGTGGCCGGCCGCTACGTGCTGACGCCCGGCGTGTTCGCCGAGATCCGCAACCAGCCCAAGGGCGCCGGCGGCGAAATCCAGCTGACCGACGGCATCGCCGCGCTGATGAAGAAGGAAGCCGTCTACGCCTACGCGTACAAGGGCACCCGCTACGACTGCGGCAGCAAGGAAGGCTTCCTGCAGGCCACCGTCGAACTCGCGCTGGCGCACCCCGAAGTGGGCGGCCAGTTCCGCGAATACCTCAAGACCCTGGCGCTCTGAGTTCGGCCTCGAAAGAGGCACGCGCCAGCGGCAGCACGAAGCCGGCCAGTTCCGCGTCGCTGATGGGCGTGATCGACAGGCCGAAACTGGCGTTGAGGCTCGACACCATCGACTGCGCCCACAGGGCGTTGTAGGCCAGACCGGCGTGGTGGTCGTCCAGCAGGGCGTTGCTTGGCGCATTGCCTGTGGTGTTCGTCACCTGCAGCGCGCCGCCGATCGTCACCGTCTTGTAGACGGGTCGGCCCTCGGCATCGCGTGAGCCCCAGCGCGCTAGCACCCACGCCTGATCGTCGAAGAAGACGGTGTTGGGCTGCGATTCAGCGGTCTGCTGCAACGCAGCGTTCAAGCGGCCCAACGCCTTCTCGATGTTGCCGAACTCGAGGCCGCTGTTCCAACGGTCGAAGTACAGCGGATCGGACGCTTCGTTCACCACACCCACCACCACGACGCGTGTGTCGGGGTGCGAGGCATGGATGAGGCGGATCGCTTCGCCGATGTATTTCACGCAGCCATCGATCACCGGTTGCAGCGCCGACGCCATCGGGTTCTGCGCCTGCAAGTCCATGGACTGAGACCATTCGCCCAGCCCCGTGCGGATCACCACCACGCCGCGGCGCCAGCGCTCGGGCTCGCGGTCCATCAGCGCGACCAGGCGCGGCGCCTGGCGGTTCTCGCCCTCCATCAACGCCTTGCAACCCATGGCCGAGAAGGCGAAGTTGTAGAGATAGTCGTCCTTGCGCGGCGCACGGCCGACCGGCAGATGCAGCAGGTCGAGCACATCCACGAGGGGGCTCGTACGCCCCCATGTGACCCAGGGGCCGACATCGATCTCCTCGCCACGCAGCCGCGCCAGCACCTCGACCCAGTTGAAGCTGCGCGCCTGGTGAATGCCGCCGCGCTCGCCCGACTCGGCCGAGAAGTTCAGACGGTCCTGGTAGGAATGGCTGTTCGAGTCGCCCATGACCGCCAGCGGGATCGCCCGGGGCGAGACGACCCGGGCGGTCGCTGCCTCGGGCACGTCGTTGTCCCATCGGATCAACGCGGCGGCGGCGGCGATGCCCAGAAGCACGAACCCGCCCTGCAAGATCATGCGCATGCTCGAGCCTCAGCCATCGGCCGCGCCGATGCTCATCTGCGCCGCAGGACGTGGATGTAGTCGGCCCCGACCGTCTGCTGCTCGACCAGATCGTTGCCGGTCTGGCGCGCAAAGGCCTGGAAGTCGCGAAGCGACCCGGCGTCCGTCGACACCACGCGCAGCAGCTCGCCGCTCTGCATGTCGTTGAGCGAGCGCTTGGCCTTCAGGATCGGCAACGGGCAGTTGAGCCCGCGCGTGTCGAGTTCTTGGTGGATGTGCATGGCGTTCCTGGAATCAGCGAAATAGGCGTTCAAGAGGTCGAAGGCGCCGGTCGTGGCCACTCGACGAATTCGGGTTCGAAGCCGCGGCCGCGCAGCCAGTCCGCCAGCGCGTAGCCGGTGCCTGCAGGCCAGCATTTCAGCGCCGACAGGTCGTAGAGCCGGTAGTCGACCAATTCGGGGGACAGCACCACCTCCCCATCGGCCACCACGTGGTACGCGATGATGACCTGGTTCATGCGCTGGAAGTCGTAGACGCCCACGAGGTTCACTTCGCTCACATCGAGGTTCGTCTCTTCCTTCACCTCGCGCGTGATGCCACCCTGCGGCGTTTCGCCGGCTTCCATGAAGCCGGTGATGAGCGCGTACATCTTGTGCTGCCACGCCGCGTTGCGCGCCAGCAGCACCTGTCCGCGGTACTCGACGATGGCCGCCAGCACCGGCGTCGGGTTGTTCCAGTGGGTCCAGTCGCAGGCGGGGCAACGCAGCCGCGTCGTGGGGCCGCTGTCTTCGACGAGTTCGATGTGCGCGAGGGTCGTCGCGCAGGCCGGGCAGAAGGTGGGCTGGAACACGGTCGATCCCGAGCGATCAGGCAGGGAACACGCCGGTCGACAGGTAGCGGTCGCCGCGGTCGCACACCACGAAGACGATGGTCGCGTTCTCGACCGTCTTGGCGATCTGCAGCGCCGCCCACAGCGCCCCGGCCGCCGAGATGCCGCCGAAGATGCCTTCCTCGCGCGCCAGACGCCGCGCCATCTCCTCGGCGTCGTCCTGGCTGACGTTCACCACCTGGTCGACCCGGCGCGGGTCGTAGATCTTCGGGAGGTATTCCTGCGGCCACTTGCGGATGCCTGGAATGCGCGAACCCTCTTCCGGCTGCGCGCCGACGATCTGGATCGCCGGGTTCTTTTCCTTCAGGAAGCGCGACACGCCGGTGATGGTGCCTGTGGTGCCCATGGCGCTCACGAAGTGCGTGACCTTGCCCTGCGTGTCGGCCCAGATCTCGGGCCCGGTCGTCTCGTAGTGGATGCGCGGGTTGTCGGGGTTGGCGAACTGGTCGAGCACCCGGCCCTTGCCCTGCGCCACCATCTGATCGGCCAGGTCACGTGCGTATTCCATGCCGCCGCTCTTGGGCGTGAGCAGGAGTTCGGCGCCGAAGGCCTTCATGGTCTGGGCACGCTCGATGGACAGGTCCTCCGGCATGATCAGCACCATGCGGTAGCCCTTGATGGCCGCGGCCATCGCCAGCGCGATGCCGGTGTTGCCCGAGGTGGCTTCGATCAGCGTGTCGCCGGGCTTGATCTCACCGCGCTCTTCTGCGCGCCGGATCATCGACAGCGCCGGCCGGTCTTTCACGGATCCCGCCGGGTTGTTGCCTTCGAGTTTGCCGAGGATCACGTTGCCGCGCTGTGCGTTCTCGGTGGCTTCGATGCGCTGCAGGGCGACAAGCGGCGTCTTGCCGATCGCGTCTTCGAGGGTCGGGTACTTCATGCCGAGCACTGTGCCATAATTTTGGGCTGCACTCTTCCCGTGCCCGGGTGGTGAAATTGGTAGACGCAGGGGACTCAAAATCCCCCGCCGCAAGGCGTGCCGGTTCGATTCCGGCCCCGGGCACCATCGGCTGCTGCCGATGCGGAGACGACTCGCTTCAGGGCCGTTCTCTTTCTCTTCTTCTCTGCCGATGCGCAAGGCGGCCTAGCGCAGGCTGGCCCAGGCCGTGACCCGCTGCCAGGCGGACGACATGAAGTTGTTCGCGTGCGCGTGGCGGCGCCCCATCTGGGCTGCATGGCGCCGCCGAACCACCGATTCGAGGGCGTCCGCCACCAGCCCCGCATTCAGGTCGCCTCGGACACACTGACGTCGCAGACCGACGGCAATGTGGTCGAGATCCTCGACGCTCAAACGCGTCATGCGCAGGTCGGGGGTCCGCAAGGAGCTGGAGAAGGAGTTGCCGTGTGCCATGTAATCAATTGTGTTTAATTGTGGCTTCGGCCGCAAGGAAAAACCTCACACTTTAGTTTACATCTGTGAATCACGGATTCACGTTTCGCACGACGTCAGGGGATGCCCAAATAGCACCGCACGTCCTGAGCGGAAGTACCCACTTCAGCCACTGCGGTGCGCAGATGGTGCTCGTCCACGCCCAAGGTACCGAGCCAGTAGTCGACCGCCTGGGGCTGCGTGATGTCGATGCGCACCTGAATGGCGCTTGTGTCGATGACGTCGAATGTCGGGCGGGGTTCTTGCATGGTGATGAATCTCCAAGTTGGCGCTCGCAGCGTTCCGTAGAAGACCGTCGCGTGCTGCCGGACAGGAGCGCGTCGGCTTGCCAGCTTGCAAGCACCGTGAGACCCCGGAAGCCGACGCGCAGACGGCGCCACCGCGCCGCCGTTGCCTGGA
This sequence comes from Variovorax restrictus, assembly GCF_051216715.1. Lineage (NCBI taxonomy): Bacteria > Pseudomonadati > Pseudomonadota > Betaproteobacteria > Burkholderiales > Comamonadaceae > Variovorax > Variovorax restrictus. The sequence continues at coordinate 1,296,290 of NZ_JBPJZH010000001.1, read as the reverse complement.
ACAAACGCCGGCGCACCCCCCTTCCACACCATTTGTTGTCAGCGCCCACTGACACTGTGACAATGTGTTCACATTCATGAACTGCTCACCTTCCGCCCTCGCCTACTACGAACGCACGGCCTGCTCGGCGCAATGGCTTGCGTTCAATCGCGCCCTGGCCGCCGAACTGGGTGCCGGCCTGCCGCCCGACGAGAACCGCCGGCTGTTCGCCCGGATCGGCGAGCGCGTCGCGGCGCAGTTTCCGCTCGCGCGCTGCAGCACACTGGCCGAGTTGGAAGACGCGGTCAATGCCCGATGGGAGGCCATTGGCTGGGGCTTCGGCCGACTGGAAGAAGGGGCCGAAACGCTGGCGATCACGCATGACTGCAGCCCGCTCGCCATGGCGTTCGGCACCGAAGCCGTGGGTTGGACCAGCGGCTTTCTTGAAGGCGCCTACCAGGCCTGGTTCCGGGCGCAGGGCAGCCCGGCCGGGCTGCGCGTGCAGGCCGTGGCGGGCGATGACGGCGAACCCGCGGCCACCCAGGTCCGCCTGGCACTCGGAAAGTTCGCCGCATGAAGGACGCCAACGCGCAGCAGGAAGACGTTACCGGGCTGTTCCGCAAGTTCGGCGGTGACGCGGCGGCCTACAAGGAATTCGCCCCCTCGGCGATTCCCGCCGACACCCGCCCTTCGGCGCCTGCCGAGCCTGCCGAGCCGCCAGCACCGCCGTCCGCGCTGCACCGCGCGACACCGGCCCCGTCATCGATCCCCGTGCTGCCTCGCGTCGTCGCGCCCGCCGTCGAGGCGCTGCCGGTCGCGGCCAACGAGGTCTCCGCGACGCCGCTGGCACCACGCGAACTCGATCGGCTGTTCGCGCGCCTGGATGCCTGTGCCCCCGCACCGGCACCTGCGGCCCGGGGCCTGATGGCGCACTGGCGCAAGCCGGGCTGATGCCGGCGACTCCGGCCCTGGTGCCGGCTCTTCCTTTTGCACAGGTGCATCCATGACCTCCCCCGACCCCGTGTCGCCCGGCACCCCGTTGCTCGGTCGTCTTCCCTGGCTGCGCGCCATCGCCTGGGCGTTGACGGCGGTCCTCTTGGTCGCGGTGGTCATCGCGCCGCTGACGATGAACCAGCAGCTCGCGCTGGCGGTGGCCATCTTCATCGCCGCGCTGGTGATCAACCGTTTCGGTGGGCGCTTCGCGACGCTGGCGATGATCTTCCTGTCGGTGATCGCGTCGTCGCGCTACATGTACTGGCGCGTGACCGAGACGATGGTCATGGACAACCCGCTCGACCTGGTCCTGGGCGCCGGCCTGCTGGTCGCCGAGGTGTACGCCTTCGTGGTGCTGCTGCTGGGCTACATCCAGACCGCCTGGCCGCTGGAGCGCAAGCCGGTCGCGATGCCCGACGATGTCGAGCAGTGGCCCACGGTCGACCTGTTCATCCCGACCTACAACGAGCCGCTGTCGGTGGTGCGCGCCACGGTGCTGGCCGCGCAGTCGATCGACTGGCCGCGCGACAAGCTGAAGATCTTCGTGCTCGACGACGGCCGTCGCGAGGAGTTTCGCGTGTTCTGCGAGGCGGTGGGCGTGAGCCACGTCACCCGCGACAACAACCGCCATGCCAAGGCCGGCAACATCAACGCCGCGCTCAAGCACACCACCGGCGAGTTCATCGCGATCTTCGACTGCGACCACATTCCCACGCGTTCCTTCCTGCAGATCGCGATGGGCTGGTTCGGCAAGGACCCGAAGCTGGGCATGGTGCAGACGCCGCACTACTTCTTCTCGGCCGACCCCTTCGAGAAGAACCTCGGCACCTTCGGCACGGTGCCCAACGAGGGCGAATTGTTCTACGGGTTGATCCAGGACGGCAACGACCTCTGGAACGCAACTTTCTTCTGCGGCTCCTGCGCGGTGCTGCGCCGCACGATCTGCGAAGAGGTCGGCGGCATCGCGGTCGAGACGGTGACCGAAGACGCGCACACCGCGCTCAAGATGCACCGCCTGGGCTACAACACCGCCTACCTCGCGCTGCCGCAGGCGGCGGGCCTGGCGACCGAGAGCCTCTCGGGCCACGTCGGCCAGCGCATCCGCTGGGCGCGCGGCATGGCGCAGATCTTCCGCATCGACAACCCGCTGTTCGGCCGCGGGCTGCAGTGGGCGCAGCGGCTGTGCTACGTCAACGCGATGCTGCACTTTCTGTACGGCCTCCCGCGGCTCATCTACCTGACGGCGCCGCTGGCCTACCTGTTCTTCGGCGCCAGCGTGATCCACGCGTCGGCCTCGATGATCTTCGCCTACGCGCTGCCGCACATCTTCCACGCCAACCTTACCAACAGCCGCATCCAGGGGCGCTTTCGCTACCTGTTCTGGAACGAGGTGTACGAGGCGGTGCTGGCCTGGTACATCTTCCGGCCGACGCTGGTGGCGCTGATCAACCCCAAGCTCGGCAGCTTCAACGTGACGGCCAAGGGCGGCCTGATCCAGGAAGAGTATTTCGACACCTCGATCGCCAAGGCGAGCCTGTTCTTGCTGGCGCTCAACTTCCTGGGCGTGGCCGCCGGCCTGTGGCGCCTGACCTGGGTCGACGACGAGAACATCGCCACGGTCTGGCTCAACCTGGCCTGGACCTTCTACAACCTGGTGATCCTGGGTGCCTGCGTGGCCGCCGCCAACGAGACGCGGCAGCTGCGCAACGCGCACCGCATCACGCTGCAAATTCCGGCCACGCTGTACCTGCCCGACGGCCAGGCGCTGCAGGGCGTGACCTCCGATTTCTCGACCGGCGGGCTCGGGCTCGACCTGCCGGCCGACCTGTCGCTGGTGCAAGACGCCCCGCTCGAGGTCGCGCTCTACCGCGGCGAGACCGAGTTCCGCTTCCCCGCGACCGTGCGCTTCAGCCGCGGCAAGCGCCTGGGCCTGGCCTTCGCGCCGCTGAGCTTCGAGCAGGAGCGCGCGCTGGTGCAATGCACGACCGCCCGCGCCGACATCTGGGCCGCGCGCTGGGGCAACCACCCGCGTGCCGCCGTGCACCGCGTGATCGGCCACATCGCGCGCATCAGCGCCATCGGCTTCAAGGACATGTTCGCCCACTACTACCGTGCCGGTCTGCGCAAGCTGCGCCCGACCCCTTCCCGCTCGCCGAAGGCCGCCGTCGGCGCCAAGGAACCCACCTGATGATGTCGGCCGCTTTCGCCCGTTCGTCCTCGATGCCACCGCATCTGATGCGCGCCACGGCGGTGCTCGTCGCCCTGCTGGCATGGGCCGGCGGTGCCGCCGACCCGGCCGCCGCGCAGGCCCCTGCGGCTGTCGCGCCCACGGCTGCGCCCGCAGTGGCCAGCACGCCCGCCGGCACCGCCCGCGAGTTCACGCTGACCCAGCTCGGGCTCAACTACGCCATCCAGCTGCGCGGTGTGAACGGCACGGTCGGCATCCCGTTCAGCGTGCGCGCGGACGAACTGGTCACCGGTGCCGGCCTGCGCCTGAACTACGCCTACTCGCCGGCACTGATCCCCGAGCTGTCGCACCTCAAGGTGAGCGTGAACGACGTGCTGGTGTCGACCATCGCGCTGCCGCGCGAAGGCGGCGGCAAGCTGCAGACCGCCGACATCCCGATCGACCGCCGTCTGGTCACCGACTTCAACCGCATCAACGTCGAGCTGGTCGGCCACTACACGCGCGAATGCGAAGACCCGCAGCACAGCAGCCTGTGGGCCAAGGTCGACGCGTCGAGCACGCTGCGGCTGAACGTCGTGCCGCTGAAGACCGCGAGCGACCTGGCCGTGCTGCCGCAGCCCTTCTTCGACCGGCGCGACGTGCGCCGCGCGAGCATCCCCTTCGTCTTCGGCGGCACGCCGTCGTCGACCACGCTCGAAGTGGCCGGCATCGTGTCGTCGTGGTTCGGCGCGCTCGCGGGCTACCGTGGCGCGACCTTCCCGGTGGCGAACGACGCCCTGCCCGCGGCCAACGCCGTGGTGTTCGCCACGCCCGAGACGGCCATCCCCGGCCTCACGCTGCCGGCCATCGCCGGGCCGACCGTCACGGTCATCGACCACCCGCAGGACGCCACGCGCAAGCTGCTGCTCGTGATGGGCCGCAACCCCGGCGAACTGCGCACCGCCGCCACCGCGCTCACGCTGAACGCGCGCACCTTCACCGGCGCCAGCGTCACCGTCCCGAGCCTGCAGGAGATTCCCGCGCGCAAACCGTACGACGCGCCGCGCTGGATCGCGAGCGACCGCCCGGTGCAGTTCGGCGAGCTGACGCAGGCGGCCGACCTCAACGTGCGCGGCTATTCGCCCGACGTGGTCAAGGTCAACCTGCAGATGCCGCCGGACCTGTTCACCTGGCGCTCGGGCGGCGTGCCGCTCGACCTGCACTACCGCTACACGCCCCGCGTGCGCAACGACCAGTCCACGCTCAACGTGAGCGTCGACGACACCTTCATCGGCTCGCTGCCGCTGCGCACCGCCAACCCGGGCGGCGACCGCTGGTGGAACCCGCTGGCGACCAAGCTGCTGCCCGACGGCGTGATCGCCCAGCGCCGCGAAATGCTGCTGCCGCCGCTGGCGCTGGGCTCGCGCAGCCAGCTGCGCATGCACTACTACTTCCAGCCCGCGGCCGGCGACTGCCAGACCCTGCTGGACAACGTGCGCGGCGCCATCGACCCGACGTCGACGCTCGACATCTCGAAGTTCCCGCACTACATCGCCATGCCCGAGCTGGCCGCTTATGCCAACAGCGGCTTCCCCTTCTCGCGGCTGGCCGACCTGGCCGAGACGGCGGTGGTGCTGCCCGACCAGCCCGGCGCGGCCGACGCCGAAACCTACCTCGCCCTGCTGGGTCAACTGGGCAACGCCACCGGCTACCCGGCCCTGCGCGTGGCCGTCACCCGCGCGGCCAACGTCGCGCAGCACGCCGACCGCGACCTGCTGGTCATCGGCAGCCTGCAGAACCAGCCGCTCTTCACCGAATGGGCCGCGCGCATGCCGCTGCAGCGCAAGGGCACGTCGGCCTCGCAGACCTTCAGCCTGGGCGGGTGGATCGACGACAACCTGCACCTCATCACCGGCACGCGCCAGCGCGAAGACTTGCCGACCACGGTGCAGATGACGGTGGCCGAAGACGGCAGTGACGCCGTGCTGGCGGGCTTCGAGTCGCCGCTGCGCGCCGGGCGCAGCGTGGTCGCGGTGGTCACCAACGCGGCGTCGCAGCCCTCGCTGCTGAACGCGCTGATGACGCCCGATCTGCTGCAGCGCATCCAGGGCAGCACCGCCATCGTGCGCGGCACGCAGGTCAACAGCCTGCTGGCCGGCGACAGCTACTACGTGGGCCGCCTGCCGCCCTGGGCGTGGCTGCAATGGAACCTCTCGCGCAGCCCGCTGCTGCTGGCCGGCGGCGCGCTGCTGGTGGCCCTGCTCGGCGCGGCCGCGGCCTACGCGAGCCTGCAGGCGCGCGCCCGAAAGCGACTGCGACCATGACGATCCGACGACGCGACGCGCTCGCCGCCACCCTGCTCGGACCCATGCTCGCAAGCCTGCCCGCGCAGGCGCAGACCTCGCTGGGCGGCTGCATGCCGATGGGTGACTGGACCAGCTTCGCCGCCCGCCACATCCAGCCCGACGGCCGCGTGATCGACTTCGACACGCCGCAGCAACACTCGACGTCGGAGGGACAGTCGTACGCGATGTTCTTCGCGCTGGTCCACGACGACCGCCGCAACTTCGAACGTGTGCTGGCCTGGACCGAACACAACCTGAGCGGCGGCAGCCTGGCGCAGCGCCTGCCGGCCTGGCAGTGGGGCCGCAAGACCGAGGGCGGCTGGGGCGTGCTCGACCCCAACCCGGCCTCCGACGCCGAACTGTGGATCGCCTATGCCCTGCTCGAGGCCGCCCGCCTGTGGGACGAGCCGCGCTACCGCACGCTGGGCCGCGCCCTGCTCGCGATGGTGGTGCGCGAAGAAGTCATCGTGCTGCCCGGACTCGGCCGCATGCTCCTGCCCTGGCCGAAGTCCGTGGGCAAAGGGCCAGTCTGGCGGCTCAACGCGAGCTACCTGCCGCTGCAGCTGCTGCGGCGCTTTCAGCAGGAAGAGCCGACGGGACCATGGAACGAGATCGCGACCAACACCGTGCGCATGGTCGGCGCGACGGTGCCACAGGGTTTCGTGCCCGACTGGTGCGGCTGGTCGACCGAGCAGAAGGCCTTCGTGGTCGACCCCGACAAGGGCGCGACCGGCAGCTACGACGCCATCCGCGTGTACCTGTGGGCCGGCATGCTCAGCCCGCAGGAGCCGGCGCGCGCCGCGTTGCTGAAGTCGCTGTACGGCCCGCGCCGCGTGGTCGAGAAATCGCTGCCGCCCCCTGAATACGTCGACACCAGCACCGGCACCACGCGCGGCACCGGCCCGGCGGGTTTCAGCGGTGCACTGCTGCCCTACCTGAAGGCGCAAGACGCCACCGCCGCCCTCACGGCCCAACTCGCGCGCATCCCGGTCGACCTCGGCGGCACCGCCCCGGCCGGCCCGAGGCCGCTGCCCTATTACGAGCGCATGCTCCTGCTCTTCGCCCAAGGCTGGCTCGACGGCCGCTACGCCTTCACGAAGACCGGCGCGCTGCAACCCCAATGGAGACCCGCATGCCCATCCACCCGGACCGCCTGATGCGCGGCGCAACGCCTTCGCCGCGCCCGCCCGGCGCGCGGCGGCCCACGGCCGGCCAGTGGATCGCCTGCCTGGGCGTCGTGGGCGCACTGTGCGCCAGCGGTCCGCTGTGGGCGCAGAACGACGCCAGCGCCGCACTCATCGAGCAAGGCAATTACTGGCAGGGCATGGGCCGCGCCGACCTCGCCGAGGAGAGCTGGCGCAAGCTGCTGCGCGTTGACCCGAACTCGGCCGACGCGCTCTACGGCATGTCGCAGGTCGAGCTGGCCCGCAGCAAGCCCGACGCCGCCCGCGAATGGATCGGCCGCCTGCGCACCGCGCACCCGACCGACGCCCGCCTCGCACGCTTCCAGCAGGGCGCGCAGCAGGCCGGCGGCCCGCAGACCGACCTGCAACGCGCACGCGCCGCAGCGCAGGCCGGCCGCGCTACCGAGGCCATCCAGCTCTACCGCGCGATCTTCGACAACCGCCCGCCGCCGGAGCCACTGGCAGTCGAGTACTACCAGCTGCTCGGCGGCACGCCGCAGGGCTGGGACGACGGCCGGCGCGGGCTCGAGCAGCTCGTCAAGGACAAGCCCGACAACCTGAATTACAAGCTGGCCCTGGCGCAGTTGCAGACCTACCGCGAGCCCTCGCGGCGCGACGGCATCCGCACGCTGGCCGATCTGGCCAAGCGGCCCGGCGTGGGCACCGCCGCGCGCGCGAGCTGGCGCCAGGCGCTGATCTGGCTCGACGCACGCGCGCCCGACGCGCCGCTGTACGAGGCCTACCTCGACGGCCAGAGCGACCCGGCCGTCACCGCCCGGCTCGAGAGCCTGACCAAGCCCGAGACTTCCGCCACGCCGTCCACGCCCGTGTCGCCCGCTGCACAGCCCCTCGGCGAGGGCTACCGCGCGCTCGACCGCGGCGACACCACCACCGCCGAGGCGCGCTTCCAGCAGGCGCTGCGCGTGCAGCCCGGCGACTCGGAAGCGCTCGGCGGCATGGGCCTGATCCGGCTGCGCCAGGAGCGCTTCGCCCAGGCGCAGGACTACCTCGAACAGGCCAGCCGCACGGGCGCGCGCAAGTGGGCCTCGGCCCTGCAGAGCGCCACCTACTGGAACCTGGTCGGCCAGGCCAACACGGCGCGCGACCGCAACGACCTGCCCGCTGCGCAGGCGCTGCTGGAGCGCGCAGTGCGGCTCGATGCGCGCGAGCCGGTCGGTCAGATCGCGCTGGCCGACCTGCGCGCAGCCCAGGGCGAACTGCCGGCCGCCGAGCAAGGCTACAAACGCGTGCTGGACGCCAAGCCGAACGACGCGCAGGCGCTGCGCGGGCTCATCAACGTCTACACGCGCCAAGGCCGTGCCGAAGAGGCCTTGGCGCTGTCGCAGAAGCTCACACCCGAGCAGGCCGCGCAAATCGGCGGACTGCAGAACGTACGTGTCGAGCAGGTCCGCGCCGTGGCGCGCCAGCAGAACGAGCGCGGTGACACCGCGGGCGCCCAGCGCACGCTGGAAGACGCGATGCTCGCCAACCCCGACAGCCCATGGCTGCGGCTCGACCTGGCCAACATCTACCGCCGCCAGGGCCTGATGCCGCAGGCGCGCGGCGTGATGGACGGCCTGTTGATGTCGCAGCCCGACATGCCCGACGCGCTGTACGCGAGCGCGCTGCTGGCCTCCGATGCCGGCGACCCGGTGGCCGGGCTGCAGTACCTGGAGAAAGTGCCTGCCGCGGCCCGCACGCGCGACATGACGCAGCTGCAGCGCAAGCTGTGGGCGCAGGGCCAGACGCAGCAGGCGATCGCGCTCGCCAAGCAGGGCCAGCCGGCGGTCGCGCGCAACGTGCTGCAGCAGACCGAGGCCACGCTGGGCCGCGACATGCCGTCCGAGATGTGGGGCGATCTGGCCACCGCCTATGCCGAGATCGGCGACGCGCCGCGCGCGCTGGCGATGAGCCGGCAGCTGCTCTCGCGCGGCCCCAACCCGAGCATCGGCGACCGGCTGCTGTACGCGTCGATCCTGATGAAGACCAAGCAGGACGTGGAACTCACGGCCGTGCTGCGCCAGTTGCAAGCCACGCAAATGACCGCCGCGCAGCGCAGCGACTTCGACAACCTGCGCACCGCCTGGAGCCTGCGACAGGCCGACGCGCTGCGCGAGATGGGCAACCTCGAAGCCGCCTACAACGCGCTGGCCCCGGTGCTGGCCGAGCGGGCCAACGACCCCGCCGTGATGGCCGCGCTGGCGCGGCTCTATTCCGCGGCGCGCGACGAACGCCAGGCGCTCGCGCTGTACCAGCGCATCCTGCAGCGCAGCCCGATGGACCTCGACACGCTGCTGGCCGCCGCCGCCAGCGCCAGCGCGCTGAAGGAACACGGCGACGCCGAGGCCTACGTGCTGGCCGCGCTGAAGCAGGCGCCCGACCAGTCGCGCACCCTGGCCGCGGCCGGCCGCGTGTACCGCAACGCCGGCGACAACGGCCGCGCCGAGCAATACCTGCGCGCCGCCGTCGCGGCCGAGAACCGGCTCGCCAGCGGCCAGGCCCGCACGCCGGTGCCCGGCGCCGCACCGGCACCGGCGGCCAACCCCTTCGCCGGCATGACCGGCGGTGCGCCCTCGGCGGCAATGGTGCTGGGGGGGGCGGCGATGCAGCCGGTGTCGATGCCGGTGTCACAGCCGATGTCGTTCCCGGCCCAGGCCGCCTACCCGGTCGCAATGCAGCCGGCACCCGCCACCTACGGCAACGTCAACGCGCCCGCCGGCACCGCGGGCCAGCCGTGGGCCGACACGTCGGCGCGTGCACCGGCGCAGGTCGCCGGCAGCACAGGGGCGCGACGCAACACGGCCTCGACGAACCGCAGCCCCCCCGCAGCGGCCCCTCCTGCTTTCGCTGCAACGCCCTTCTCAGCGCAACCTTCCGCCGCACCCGGCACGCTGGCCGGCGGTTACCCGCTGCCAGTCCCGGGCAGCAACAGCGAGCCATTTCCTGCCTCGGCCGCGTCGGGCATGTCAGGCGACGGCCCATGGAGCGGCGGCCTGCGCAACGCATCGCAAGCGGTCAGCCCGCTGCAGTCGGAACTGCAGGCGCTGGAAGTCGACCGCAGCCCGACGATCACCGCGGGCACCGTCTACCGCAACCGCGCCGGTGAGGGCGGCCTCAGTCGCCTGACCGATCTGCAGGTGCCGGTGCAGGCGCGCATGCCGGTCGGCGAAGGCAAGATGGTCGTGAGCGCCACGCCGACCGTGCTCGATGCCGGCAAGCTGTCGGGCGACTACGCCACGCGCAGCCGCTTCGGCGAGGGGCCCCTGGGCGGACTCGCGGACTCGGCGCTGAACACAACCGCGCCGGGCTCGCAGAACGCCAGCGGCGTCGGCCTGGCGGTCGGTTACGAAGGCAAGAACCTGAACGCCAGCGTCGGCACAACGCCGCTGGGCTTTCAGGAGACCAACGTGATCGGCAGCGTGAGCTACGGGGGCGCCGTCACCGACACCCTGTCGCTCAAGGGCGAACTCTCCCGTCGCCCGATCACCGACAGCCTGCTGTCCTTCGCGGGCACCAAGGACCCGCTGACCGGCCAGAAATGGGGCGGCGTGGTCGCCAACGGAGCTCGCCTGGACGTGACGCGCGACGACGGCACCTATGGCCTGTATGGCTACGGGTCCTACGGCGTGCTCACCGGCCTGAACGTGGCGGACAACAACCGCGCTGAAGTGGGCGGCGGCATGTACATGCACATCCTGCGCGGCACCGGCTCCAACCTGACTGCCGGCATGAACATCGGGTTGATGCACTACGACAAGAACCTGAGCTACTTCACCTTCGGCCACGGCGGCTACTTCAGCCCGCAGCGCTACGTGAGCGTGGCCTTTCCGGTGGACTGGAGCGGGCGCGCCAACCGGCTGTCGTGGCGCGTCAACGCGTCGCTCGGCGTGCAGTCGTTCACCCAGGACGACTCGCCCTACTTCCCGACCGACGCGGTGCGGCAGAACGCGAGCTACACGATGGCCGGACTGGCCAGCGGCCTGAACCTCACGGGCCCGGGCTACAACGGCCTGTATGCCGGCAGCACCGAAACGGGCCTCGCCTACAACTTCGCGGGCGCGGTCGAATACCAGCTGGCACCGTCGCTTTACCTGGGCGGCGCGCTGGGCCTGAACAACGCGCAGAACTACCGGCAGCTGACCGGCAGCATCTACCTGCGCTACCTGTTCGGCGGTGGGTCGAGCATCCTGGGCAATGCCGCGGCGACGCCGGGCCTGAACCCGTTCAATTCGCCTTACACGCCGCTGCTCTGATCACGTGCCCGCCGCGCGGCCCGGCTCAGCCGCAGTCGGCAGCGCGGCCCCAGAGCGGGGCGCGTTCGTAGTCGGCGATCCAGCCCGGCAGGGCGTCGGGCTCCATCGGGCGCGCGATGCCGTAGCCCTGGCCGAGCGTGCAGCCCAGCGCCATCAGCGCGGCACCGTGCGCCACCGACTCCACGCCCTCGGCGATGGCCTTCAGTCCCAGCCCCTGGGCCAGCAGCAGGATGCCCTTGACGATCGCCTGGTCCTCGGCGTTGTCGATCACGCCGTTGACGAAGGACTGGTCGAGCTTGAGCGCGGCGACCGGCAGCCGACGCAGGTAAGTCAGCGACGAATAGCCGGTGCCGAAGTCGTCCATCGCCACCGGCACGCCGAAGGAACGGCACGCCTCGATGAAGCGGGTGACGGTGGCGAAGTCCTTGATGGCGCTGGTCTCGAGGATCTCGAGCTCGAGCGTGCCGGCCGGCAGCCCCGGATAGCGCGCCAGGTGCTCGCCGAGCCGCTCGATGAAGTCCGGGCGCTGCATCTGGCGTGGGTTGATGTTCACACTCACCGAAGTGCCGGTGCCCGCAGCCTGCCAGGCCGCGGCCTGGCGCAGGGCCTCGCCGATGGCCCAGTCGCCCAGCAGCTCCACCAGTTCGTGGTTCTCGATGTGCGGGATGAAGTCGCCCGGCTGCAGCTGACCGTAGGCCGGATGCCGCCAGCGGATCAGCGCTTCGGCGCCGATGACGCGGCCGCAGCGCATGTCGACCTTGGGCTGGTAGGCCAGCCAGAACTCGCCGCGTGCCATGCCTTCGGCCATGGCACGCCGAAGCTCCAGCGATTCCTGCTCTTCCAGCGCCTGGCTGGCATCGAAGAAGTGCAGCTGGCTGCCGCCGGCGCGCTTGGCGAAGAAGACCGCATGCTGCGCGTGCTGCAGCATCACCTCGGTCGGCTGCTCGGCGTCGGCCATCAGCGCCACGCCCACGCTGGCGCGCAGGCGGGCGGTGTCATCTTTCATGCGGAACGGGTGCGCCAGCCGCGCGAGCAGCTGGGCCACCAGGTTTTCGCACTGCTGTCGGCTGCCGACGGACACCGCCAGCGCGAACTCGTCGCCGCCCACGCGGGCGACCACGGCCTCGTGCGGCAGCCCGGCCTTCAGACGCCGCGCCACCTCGCGCAGCACGGTGTCGCCGCCCATCGGTCCGAAGCGGTCGTTGACGTCGCGGAAGCGGTCGATGTCCAGATAGCACACCGCCAGCATCCGCCCGTCGCGCAGGTTCAGACGCTCGCGCAGCTCCTCGACCGGCGGGATGCGGTTGGGCAACCGGGTGAGTGCGTCATGCCGCGCCAGGAAATCGATCCGGCCGGCCCGTGCGCCGCGCGCCACCGGGCTGAAGGTCCAGAGGACGCAGTACTCGTCCATGCGCTCGGCCCGCGCATCGACGCGCACCGCGCTGCCGTCGTGCGTCTTCAGCTGCAGGTCGGGGCCATCGACGCCGCCGCGTGCCGGCACGGGGATGCCGGAGGCATTCGCGCACACGTCGGAGAACGGCAGGTCGATCAGGGCGCCCATGGGGTAGCCCAGCAGCTGATGGGCGTCCTCGTCGGCCCACAGGATCTGCCCCTCGCAGATGGTGAGGTGGCCGGACAGCGAGCGGGCGAGCATGGGAGATATCTGCACGTGGGGATTGTCGGCTCAGACCGGCGGGGGCGGTGCGTCGCCGGTGCGCCACTTCACGTGGGTTTCGTAGTGCAGCGCCTTGTCGCGGTACATCGCCTTGTCCGCGCGCATCAGGGCGTTCTCCAGCGGCTCGCCCACGTCGCAGGTCGCCAGCCCGACGGCCAGGCTCAGCGCGTGGCCGCTGCGACCGGCATAGAACTGGTTGTTGAGTTCGACCATCGACAGGATGCGCTCGCGCACCGTCTCGGCACCGCGCTCGTCGGTGGCGGGCATCAGCACCGCGAACTCGTCGCCGCCGACGCGCGCCGGCCAGGCCGGACTCTCGACCGCCTGGCCCAATACCTCGCCGGCACGGCGCAGCAGCGCGTCGCCGGCCGCATGGCCGTCGTCGTCGTTCACCTGCTTCAAGCCGTTGAGGTCGATCAGCAGCACCGACACCGGCCAGGGCCCCTTGCGGTTGAGGCGGTTGAGCTCCTCCGTGTAGAAGGTGCGGTTGCGCAGCTGCGTCAGCACGTCGTGCTTGCCCAGGTACTCGAGGTAGGCCTCGGCCTTCTTGCGCGCCGTGATGTCCATCAACGACACCAGCACCATGCTCCAGTCGTGCAGGTGCGATTCGAGCACGGTGAACTGCATGTGGATGTTGACCAGCTCGCCGTTGAGCGAATAGTTGATCACCTCGCGGTGCTGCACCGTCTTGCCGACCCACAGGTCCTGCAGCTGCTCGGCGAAGGAGTCGCGCATCTCGTCGCGGAAGATGCGAGGGATGTTCTCCAGCAGCATGCGGCGGTCGTCGGCCGCGAACATGCGCAGGGTCTCGCGGTTCACGTCGATCACCCGGATCTCCTGGATGCAGCGGGTGACGAATTCAGGATGGACCTTGAGAAAGGTGTTGAAGTCGGTGATGCCGCGCTGCCGAATGTCGTCCAGCAGCTTCTTGACCGCGCTGAAATCTTCCACCCACAGCGAGACTGGCGAGTGCTCGAACAGGCCCTGCGCATACGCCGCGCTGGCCTCGCGTTCACGCACCGCCTTCATGCGCGCCGTGATGTCGTCGAGCGAGACCAGCACGCGGTCCCAGGTGGCTTCGTGGCCCGGCAGGATGCGCACGCGAAGCTGCACGTCGAGCCGACGGCCGTCGAGCGTGTAGTTGACCGTCGTGTTTTCGTAGAGCATCTTGCCCTGCCAGAGCTGGTCGAGCTCGTGGGTCATCAGTTCGGCCATGTCGCCGCTGAAGATCTGGCCGAGGCCGGCCACCAGCGCCGCGTGGTCGGCGGCGCCGAAAAGGTCGAGCGTGGTCTGGTTGACCTTCAGCACCCGGATCGAGGACATGCACTCGCCCACGCGCGCCGGCTCGGCACGCAGATGGGCGATCAGGTCGTCGACGCCTTCGGCACGCCAGCGCTCGAAGATCCTGCGTACCTCGCTGAAGTCCTCCACCCACAGCGACACCGGCGCCAGGTCGAACATGGATTCGAAATCGGTCAGCTGGGACATGGTGCTTTTCTTCGACTCAGACGTGCGCCTGCACGGCGGCAGGCTTGGGGACACGTGTCACCCAGTTGAACAAGGGAGTGGCCATCAGCGTCGTGAGGATCGCCATGAGGACCAGGATGGAGAACAGGCCCGGCTCGATCACACCGGCCTGCAGGCCGATGTTGATGATGATGAGCTCCATCAGCCCGCGGGCGTTCATCAGCGAACCGATGGCCATCGCATCGCGCTGGCTCTCGCCCGACAGCCGCGCCGCGGCCCAGCAGGCGATGCCCTTGCCGCAGAACGAGGCCGCGAGGATCGCCACCGCCGCGATCAGGATGCCCGGCTGCAACAGCACCGCCAGGTGGGTGTTGAGGCCGGAGTAGGTGAAGAACATCGGCAGCAGGAAGACCACGACGAAAGGCTGCAACTGCGCGCGCAGCTTTTCGGTGAGCGCGCCGCGCGGCAGCACCGCGCCCAGCAGGAAGCCGCCGAACACGGCGTGGATGCCGATGGCGTCCATGGCGAAAGCGCTCAGCGCGAACAGCACCAGCACGGTGGCCAGCATCGTGGCGCTCAAGGGCGCGTCCGGCCGAACATGGTGGGCCAGGCGCTTGAGCAGGCGCGAGCCGACGAAGATCATGAAAAGCGCATAGACGATGCCACCACCGATGGCCGCGTAGGCGCCACCCCACTGCCCGCCGAAGCTGGCCAGCACGATCGCCAGGATGCACCAGGCGGCTGCGTCGTCGACCGCACCGGCGGTCAGCGCCAGCGTGCCCAGCGAAGTGCCCGCCAATCCGCGCTCATGGATGATGCGCGCGAGCATCGGGAACGCCGTGATGGCGATGGCCGCGCCCAGAAACAGCGCCGCCTCCAGCGGCTTGGCCTTGGCCGAGAACAGGCCGGGAATGGTGAGCAGCCAGGGGATCAACGCGAAGGCCAGCACGAAGGGCACGAGGATGCCGGCCGCCGACACCGAGGCAGCGCTTCGGAAGCGGCTCTTGAAGTGATCGGCGCGGAATTCGGTGCCGACCAGGAACATGTAGAGCCCCACGCCCAATTGCCCGCCGACGTAGAGCATGCCGAGCGTCTCTTTGGGGAACAGCGCGCGCTGGAGCTCCGGGAAGGCCATGCCCAGCAGCGACGGCCCCAGCGCGACGCCGGCGATCATCTCGCCCACCACCTGCGGCTGCCCGAGCTTCTGCGCCAGCCGGCCCACGAGCTGGCAGACCGTGATGATCACGGCGATCTGCAGGAAGAAGTAAACGGACAGTTGCGTCGTGGGCATGCGGTGGACGATGAATTTTTGACGTTGTTTTGCAAACGCCCGGGGCCGATTATGTCTGTCGGCGCATTCAAGAAGCGGGCCGCAATCCGCTCTCGACCGTCGGATAGCGCAGGCGCACGCGCAGCTCCCGCTTGAGCCGTCCGTTGTCGAGGCGCCGCGACTCGCCCATGAAGCTCAGCAGCGACAGGGGCAGCTGCGTTTGCGCCGCGTCGCGCGCGATGCGGGGCGGCCGCGGCACGCCGTACAGATCGGCGGCCAGGTCCATGTAGTCACCCATCTTCAGCGCGGTGTCGTCGCTCGCATGGAAGACGCGCTGCGTTCCGCCACGCCACAGCGCCGCGACGCAGATGCGCGCCAGGTCGTCGGCGTGGATGTGGTTCGTATAGACATCGTCTTCCGCGCGCAGGACCGGCGTGCCCTTGCGCAATCGCTCACGCGGGGTGCCGCCCGTGCGGTCCGGCGCGTAGATGCCGGGGATGCGCAGGATGCGCGTCGCCACGCCGGCCCGCCCCAGCCAGCGCACGGCGCGTTCGGCGTCGACGCGCCGGTGCGCCCGCGGCGTGTGCGGGCGAACGGCGCGCGTCTCGTCGATGCGGGCGCCGCCGCAGTCGCCGTAGACGCCGCTGGTCGAGCCGTAGACCAGCGCCGCCGGCAGCGAGCGCTGGCGCAGCGCGCGCACCAGCGCCGTGGTGCGCGCGTCGCGCCACCAGCCGGCACCCTCGACGCCGGGCGGCGGCGCCAGGTGCAGCACCCGATCGGCCAGGCCCGCCAGCCGACGCAGGCTCGCAGGTGCATCGAGATCGGCCACCAGCGGACGCAGGCCGGCTGCACGCAGCACGGGCACGCGCTCGGGTGACGAAGTCACCGCCAGCACTTGCACGCGGCCTTTCAGCAGGGACGCGGCGCGCAGGCCGACGTCGCCGCAACCGACGATCAGCACGCGCTGCCGCCGGAAGCGCGCGGGCAGCGCGCCGTAGGGGTTGTGGATTGAAGGCAAAATCGAAGGCTTCCCGCAGAGACGAACCCGAAGAATACCCATGACGAGCGCCCCCCCGCACCCGGCCGGCTTCCAGATCACCGTCGAGCCCAGTGGCCGTCAGTTCACCGCTCAGGGCGACGAATCGATACTGGCTGCCGGCATCCGCCAGGGCATCGGCCTGCCCTACGGCTGCAAGGACGGGGCCTGCGGCTCCTGCAAGTGCCGCAAGCTGTCGGGCGAAGTCACCCACGGCCCGCACCAGAGCAAGGCGCTGAGCGCCGAAGAGGAACTCGCCGGCTTCGTGCTGACCTGCTGCGCCACCGCGACGAGCGACGTGATGCTCGAGTCGCGCCAGGTCACCGAGCTGGGCGCCTTCCCGATCCGCAAGATGCCCTCGCGCGTGCTCGCGATGACCAAGCTCTCGCACGATGTGATGATGGTGCGGCTGCAGCTGCCGGCCGGCGAGCCGTTGCAGTTCCACGCCGGGCAGTACGTCGAATTTCTGCTGCGCGACGGCGCGCGCCGCAGCTATTCGATGGCGAACGCGCCGCACACGCTGAGCGAGCCGGGCACCGGCATCGAGCTGCACATCCGGCACATGCCCGGCGGCAAGTTCACCGACCACGTCTTCGGCGCAATGAAGGAAAAGGAAATCCTGCGCATCGAGGGGCCCTACGGCAGCTTCTTCCTGCGCGAGGACTCCGGCAAACCGATCGTCATGCTCGCCTCGGGCACCGGCTTCGCGCCGATCAAGGCGCTCATCGAGCACATGAAGTTCAAGGCCATCGACCGGCCCGCCACCGTGTATTGGGGCGGCCGCCGTCCTGAGGATCTGTACATGGACGACTGGCTGCGCGCACAGATGGCCGAGATGCCGAACCTGCGCTACGTGCCGGTGGTGTCGAACGCCGTGCCCGACGACAACTGGACCGGCCGCACCGGCTTCGTCCACCGTGCCGTGCTCGAGGACTTCGCCGATCTGTCGGGCCACCAGGTGTATGCCTGCGGTGCGCCGATCGTGGTCGACTCGGCCAAGCGGGACTACGTGGCCGAGGCCGGCCTGCCCGAAGACGAGTTCTACGCGGACGCCTTCACCACCGAAGCCGACAAGGCGCTGCCCTGACACCCACCTCTTTTCTGACTGACTGACGGACGACAACGAACAATGAAGACGAGACACTTCCTCCTGGGCGCCCTGGCCGCCACCGCCCTGATCGCCATGGTCCCGGCACAGGCGCAGCAGCGCCCGATCCGACTGATCGTTCCCTACGCCGCCGGCGGCCCGATCGACGTCACGGCACGCATCGTGGCCGAGCGGGTCAAGGATTCGCTGGGCACGGTGATCATCGACAACAAGCCGGGGGCCGGCGGCAACATCGGCGCCGACGCGGTGGCCAAGGCCGCGCCGGACGGGCTGACCATCGGCATCGCGGCCACGGCCACCCACGCGGTCAACCCGTGGCTCTACAGCAAGATGCCCTTCAACGCGGCCACCGACTTCGCGCCCATCACGCAGATGGTCCGCGTGCCGAACGTGCTGGTGATGAACGCCGAAGCCGCACAGCGCCTGAAGATCAACACGCTGGCCGAACTCATCGCCTACGCCAAGGCCAATCCGGCCAAGCTGAACTACGGCAGCGGCGGCAACGGCAGCGCCGGGCACCTGGCCGGCGAGATGTTCAAGCAGCAGGCCGGCATCTTCGCGCTGCACATCCCCTACAACGGCGGCAACCCGGCCCAGCTCGCGCTGCTGTCGGGCCAGGTCGACTTCAACTTCGACAACCTGGCCACCGCGGCACCGAACATCCGCTCGGGCAAGCTCAAGGCCATCGCCGTGACGACCGCGCAGCCCAGCAGCGCCCTGCCCGGCGTGCCGGCCGTGGCCGCGACGCTCAAGGGTTTCGCGATCGACACCTGGTGGGGCCTGGTCGCACCGGCGGGCACGCCGCCCGACGTGGTCGCCAAGCTGAACCAGGCCTTCGTCGCTGCGCTCAACGCCCCTGAGACGAAGACGCGCTTCGGCACCCTGCTGGCCGAGCCGGTGTCGAACACGCCCGAACAGTTCGGCGCGTTCATGAAGAGCGAGCTGGCGAAGTACGAGAAGGTGGTGAAGGCGACAGGAGCGAAAGTAGACTGACCCCCGAGGGGCTCGTGCACTTCGTGTCGCAGCGCCCTTCCCCCTTTCAGGGGGCGACACCAGCGGCCCGGCGAAGCCGGTTCCGCGGTGTCCCTGGAAAAAACAAAGCCGCCCGAGGGCGGCTTTCTCATTCGCCCAGGTAGGCGGCTCTGACTTTGGGGTCGTTGAGCATGATCTTCGCATCGCCCGTCATGGTGATCAGGCCCGACTCCATGACATAGCCGCGGTCGGCGATCTGCAGCGCGCGGCTGGCATTCTGCTCGACCAGCAGCACGGTCACGCCCTGGTCGTAGACGTTCTTCACCACCTCGAAGATCTTGTCGACCATGATGGGCGACAGGCCCATCGACGGTTCGTCGAGCAGCAGCACCTTGGGTTGCGCCATCAGCGCGCGGCCCATGGCGAGCATCTGCTGCTCGCCGCCCGACATGGTGCCGGCGAGCTGGTCCTTGCGCTCCTTCAGGCGCGGGAAGATGGTGAACATGCGCTCGATGTCCGCCGCGATGCCGCCCTTGTCGTTGCGGATGTAGGCACCGATCTGCAGGTTCTCGGTGATGGTCATGCGCGTGAAGACGCCGCGGCCTTCGGGCACCATCACCAGGCCTTCGCCCACGAGGTCCCAGGCGCCGCGGCCCTTGATGCTGCGGCCGAGAAACTGGATGTCGCCGTCGACGAAGGGCAGCGTCCCGGTGATGGCCTTCATCGTGGTCGTCTTGCCAGCGCCGTTGGAGCCGATGAGCGACACCAGTTCGCCCTCGTGCACCTCGAAGTCGACGCCTTTCACGGCCTGGATGCCGCCGTAGGCGACCTTCAGGCCGGTGACCTTCAGCAGGGTCTTGCCGGTGGCCTTGGCCGTTGCCGACACCGCCACGGGGGAAATTGTTTCGTTCATCACATTGCTTCCAGCGTCATGTCTGTTTCAGAAATACCGCGGAACCGGCTTTGCCGGGCCGCTGGTATTGCCCCCGGTAGGGGGTGCGGAGCGCTACACGCAGTGAGCGCGACCTGGGGGCGAGCAATCAATGCGCTCCGGTGCCGAGGTAAGCCTCGATCACCTTTTCGTTCTTCTGCACTTCCGCGGGCGTGCCCTCGGCGATCTGCTTGCCGTAGTCGAGCACCGTGAGGCGGTCGCACAGGCCCATCACCAGCTTCACGTCGTGTTCGATCAGCAGGATGGTGCGGTTGTCCTTGCGGATCTGGCTGATGAGTTCGCGCAGCATGACCTTCTCGGTCGCGTTCATGCCGGCGGCCGGTTCGTCGAGTGCGATGAGCTGCGGGTCGGTGGCCAGGGCGCGCGCGATTTCGAGACGGCGCTGGTCGCCGTAGCTCAGCGTGCGGGCCTTGTAGTCGGCGAACTTGGCGATGCCGACGTACTCGAGCAGCTCGTACGCACGGTCGGCAATGGCGGCCTCTTCGGCCTTGAAACTGCCCGTGCGCAGCATGGCGCCGATCACGCCCGAATGGGTGCGCACGTGGCGCCCGACCATCACGTTCTCCAGCGCAGTCATGTCCGCGAAGAGCCGGATGTTCTGGAAGGTACGCGCGATGCCGGCCTTGGCCACTTCGTGCACCGCCGTCGGCTGGTAGGGCTTGCCCGCCAGCTCGAAGGTGCCGCTGTCGGGCGTGTAAAGGCCGGTGATCACGTTGAAGAAGGTGGTCTTGCCGGCGCCGTTGGGGCCGATCAGGCCGTAGACCTGGCCGCGCTGGATCTTGATGCCGACGTCCGACAGGGCTTGCAGCCCGCCGAAACGCTTGGAGATGCCGCGGACTTCGAGGATGGTGTCAGTCATGGTCTGGGGTTCCATCCGTTCAGGGGTTGATCGACATGGGGCGCGAGGGCGAACCCGGCACCTCGTCGGCCGGGCTGTCCACACCCGGCGCCTCGATCGGCGTGCCAGGCTTGGCATCACCCTTGCGCCGCAGCGATTTGCCGTGCTCGGGCGACGGCCACAGGCCGCGCGGGCGCACCAGCATGATCACGATCATCGCGAGTGCGATGAACAGCTGGCGCAGGATGGACGCATCCAGCCGGCCATCGGTCATCGACTGCAGCGGGCCGGCCACGTAGCGCAGCACCTCGGGCAGCGCCGCGAGCAGCACCGCGCCGAGGATCACGCCCGGCAGGTGGCCGATGCCGCCCAGAACCACCATCGCGACAATCATCACCGACTCCATCAGGCTGAAGGACTCGGGCGACACGAAGCTCTGGAAGGACGCGAACATCGCACCGGACACGCCGCCGAAGCTGGCGCCCATGCCGAAGGCCAGCAGCTTCATGTTGCGGGTGTTGATGCCCATCGCCTTTGCGGCGATCTCGTCTTCGCGGATCGCCATCCAGGCGCGGCCGATGCGCGACAGCTGCAGGCGGTGCGAGATGATCACGGTGAAGATCACCAGCGCCAGGAACAGGTAGTAGTAGAGCGACACCGAGGAGATCGTGTAGTCGCCCAGCTTGAGCGGCCGACCGAGGTTCAGGCCCCAGAAATGCACCGGCTCGATGGCGTCCAGCCCTTTCGGACCGTTGGTGATGTTCACCGGGTGGTCGAGCGTGTTCAGGAACACGCGGATGATCTCGCCGAAACCGAGCGTCACGATCGCGAGGTAGTCGCCACGCAGGCGCAGCGTCGGCGCGCCGAGCAGCACGCCGAACACGCCCGCCAGCACCAGGGCCAGCGGAATCACGATCAGGAGCGGCGCATGCAGCCCGCCCGGGAACATCGCCTTGATGGCCGGGAAGGTTTCGGTCAGGTGCGGCGAGCCGAGCAGCGCGTACAGGTAGGCACCGATGGCGAAGAAGGCCACATAGCCCAGGTCGAGCAGGCCGGCGTAGCCGACCACGATGTTCAGGCCCAGGGCCAGCAGCACGTAGAGCAGCGCGATGTCGACGATGCGCACCCAGGCGTTGCCCTGGGTCTGCAGCAGCAGCGGCAGTGCGAGCAATGCGACCGCGGCAATCAAAAAGACGATGAGGTTCTTGCTTTTCATGACGTCGCTTCCTTCAGGCTCGGTCTGCCACGCGCTCGCCCAGCAGGCCGGAAGGCCGCACGGTCAGCGTCAGGATCAGGATGACGAAGGCGAAGATGTCGCTGTGCTGGCTGCCCAGCACGCCACCGGTGACGGTGCCCAGGTAGCCGGCACCGATGGCCTCGATGAGGCCGAGCAGGATGCCGCCGACCACCGCACCGGCCAGGTTGCCGATGCCGCCGAACACGGCCGCCGTGAAGGCCTTGAGGCCGGGGCCGAAGCCCATGGCGTGCTGCGCGATGCCGTAGTTCGACGCGTACATCACGCCGGCGATGGCCGCGAGCACCGCACCGATGATGAAGGTCGCCGAGATCACCATGTCGGGCCGGATGCCCATCAGAGAAGCGACACGCGGGTTCTCGGCGGTGGCGCGCATCGCGCGGCCCAGCTTGGTGTAGTTGACCAGCCAGGTCAGGATGGCCAGCGAGATCGCGGTGACCACCAGGATCATGATCTGCGTGGGCGAGATCGACGCGCCGCCGACCACGATCGATTCGCTCGGCAGCAGCGTGGGGTATGCCTTGTTGGTCGGCCGCCAGATGATCATCGCCAGCGTCTGCAGCAGGATCGACATGCCGATGGCCGTGATGAGCGGCGCCAGCTTCGGGCTGTTGCGCAGCGGCCGGTAGGCGACCTTCTCGATCACGAAGTTGAGCGTGGCCGCGACCACGCACGCGATGATCAGCGCCAGCAGCAGGATCAGCCAGCCGGGCGCGCCGGGCATGGCGTCCTGCATCAGGCCGATCACCGTCCAGCTGGTCAGCGCGCCGACCATCAGGACCTCGCCATGCGCGAAATTGATCAGGTTGATGATGCCGTACACCATGGTGTAGCCCAAGGCTATCAAGGCATACATGCTGCCGAGAACCAGACCGTTGATGATCTGCTGCAGCAAGATTTCCATAAAGAGTCCCTAATGTGAAGGCACCTTTGCGAGGTGCTTTACTCCCCTGCGGTGTCGGGTTGACGCTGCAGAGCCCATCTAGCAAAAAACCCGCCAGCATGTGGCGCTTGGCGAGTTGTGGGCGGGATTGTAGTCACGTGCTCGGGGCCCCGAGACGCAACCCGGCGGGGGATTTACCCCTTGACGCCAGGTCGTTTCGATGTCGGAACGCGCCGAGGGCAGGCCAAGCCCATCGCGCTACTTGGCCGCATCGTCGTTGCGGCGCCGCAGTTCGCGCATCTTCTCGGCAATGCGGATCTCCAGGCCGCGTTCGACCGGCCGGTAGAAGCCTGGCGCAGCCATCCCGTCGGGCAGATAACTTTCGCCGGCAGCGAACCCGCCCTCCTCGTCGTGCGCGTAGCGGTAACCCTTGCCGTAGTCGAGTTCCTTCATGAGCTTCGTCGGGGCGTTGCGCAGGTGCATGGGGACGGGACGCGTGCCGTCCTTCTTGATGAAGGCCTTGACCTCGTTGTAGGCCTTGTAGACGGCGTTCGACTTGGGCGCGATGGCCAGGTAGATCACGCACTCGGCCAGCGCCAGTTCGCCTTCGGGCGTGCCCAGGCGCTCGTAGACCTCGGCCGCGTCGAGGGCCAGCCGCAGCGCGCGCGGGTCCGCCAGGCCGATGTCCTCACTGGCCATGCGCACCAGGCGACGTGCCATGTAGCGCGGGTCGGCACCGCCGTCGAGCATGCGCACGAACCAGTAGAGCGCGGCGTCGGGGTCGCTGCCGCGCACCGACTTGTGCAGCGCGCTGATGGTGTCGTAGAACTGCTCGCCGCCCTTGTCGTAGCGGCGCATGCGCTCGCCCAGCACGCGCAGCAGCCAGTCGTCGGCGATGTGGTCGAGCTTCTCGGCGCGCGCGGCCACGGACAGGGTTTCGAGCGTGTTGAGCAGCCGACGCGCGTCGCCGTCGGCGTAGGCCACCAGCCGCTCGACCGCCGCGTCGTCGATCGACGGCACCGCGTCGATGGCCTGCGCCTTGGCGACGATCTGCTTCAGGTCCACCTCGGTCAACGGCTGCAGCACGTAGACCGCGGCGCGCGACAAGAGCGCCGAGTTGACCTCGAAAGACGGGTTCTCCGTCGTCGCACCGATGAAGGTGAACAGGCCCGACTCGACGTGCGGCAGGAAGGCGTCCTGCTGGCTCTTGTTGAAGCGGTGCACCTCGTCGACGAAGACAATGGTGCGGCGCTGCTCCAGGCCATCGCGCGCTGCGGTGGCCCGCTCGACGGCTTCGCGGATGTCCTTCACGCCGCCGAGCACGGCGCTGATGCTCAGGAACTGTGCGTCGAAGGCATCGGCCATCAGGCGGGCGATGGTGGTCTTGCCGGTGCCCGGCGGGCCCCAGAGGATGCAGGAGTGCGGCTGGCCGGATTCGAAGGCGATGCGCAGCGGCATGCCGGGGCCGAGCAGGTGCTGCTGCCCGATCACCTCGCCGAGGGTTTTCGGGCGAAGGCGTTCGGCGAGAGGAGGCAGGGTGGATATGGCCATGAGCGATGGCCATTCTCGCCGCGGCCGTCCGGCGGCTGCGAGGTAGCGGCTATTGCTTGAGCACGTCTGCGCCCGCAGGCGCCTTGAAAGCGAAGGCGCCCGCGCCCAGCGCAGGGTTGACCTCGACCTTGGTGAACTTCAGCACCGAGCGCTGGCCGAAGCTGTCCTGGATTTCGAGCGCCGCGAGCGCTTCGCCGTGGAAGCCGACCTGGATGCCCTGCAGCTGCCCGTCCTTCGCCTTCGGCGTGGCCTTGACCCACTGCAGGCCGTCGCGCTCCGGCGCCGATTCCAGCGTGAAATCGGCCTGCAGCGCACGCAGGTCGGGCGCGGCTGCAATCAAAGCCGCAGGCGTGGAGCCCAGGGCCTGCGCCTGCGCACGCTGCGTGACCTGGTTCAGGTCGGCGTCGTAGAGCCAGAGCGTCTTGCCGTCGGCCACGATGGTCTGCGCGAACGGCTTCTTGTAGTCGAACTTGAACTGGCCCGGGCGCTGGAATTCGAACGTGCCGGTCGACACCTTCGCACGCGAGGGCTGGCCTTCTCGGGCCGGCGCGGTCACGGTCTGCGTGAACTCGGCGCGACCGGACTTCACGTTCTTCACGAAGGCCTCGAGGCTTTCCATGCCGCCGGCCCAGACGCTCATCGCGGCGCCCGCCATGCAAAAACCAGCCAGTGACTTCTTCAACAACTGCATCGTCTTCCGTTCATTCGGTGCGCGCGGGCACCAGAATTTCGCGCTGGCCCGCGCCGCTCATGGCGCTGACCAGCCCGGCTTTTTCCATGTCCTCGACCAGCCGCGCCGCGCGGTTGTAGCCGATCTTCAGGTGGCGTTGCACCAGCGAAATGCTGGCCTTGCGGTTCTTGAGCACGACTTCGACCGCCTGGTCGTACATCGGGTCTTTCTCGGCGTCGCCGCCACCGTCCCCCAGTAGATCGCCGTCGCCGTCGACGGTTCCGCCTTCGAGCACGCCCTCGATGTAGTCCGGCTCGCCCTGGCTCTTGAGGTAGGCCACCACGCGATGCACTTCCTCGTCGCTCACGAACGCACCATGCACGCGGATTGGCAAGCCCGTACCACTCGGCATGTAAAGCATGTCACCCATGCCCAGCAGGGCCTCGGCGCCCATCTGGTCGAGGATGGTCCGCGAGTCGATCTTGCTGGACACCTGGAAGGCGATGCGGGTCGGGATGTTGGCCTTGATCAGGCCGGTGATCACGTCGACGCTGGGCCGCTGTGTCGCCAGGATCAGGTGAATGCCGGCGGCGCGCGCCTTCTGCGCCAGGCGGGCGATGAGCTCTTCGATCTTCTTGCCGACCACCATCATCAGGTCGGCCAGCTCGTCGATGACCACCACGATGTGCGGCTCGCGACGCAGCGGCTCGGGGTCGTCCGGCGTCAGGCTGAAGGGGTTGTAGATGAACTCCTCGCGCGCCTTGGCCTCGTCGATCTTCTGGTTGTAGCCCGCCAGGTTGCGCACGCCCAGCTTGCTCATCAGCTTGTAGCGGCGCTCCATCTCGGCGACGCACCAGGTCAGGCCGTGCGCCGCCTGCCGCATGTCGGTGACCACGGGCGCCAGCAGGTGCGGAATGCCCTCGTACACCGACATTTCGAGCATCTTCGGGTCGATCATGAGCAGGCGCACGTCGCGCGCCTCGGCCTTGTAGAGCAGGCTCAGGATCATCGCGTTGATACCGACCGACTTGCCCGAGCCGGTGGTGCCGGCCACCAGCACGTGCGGCATCTTGGCGAGGTCGGCCACCACCGGGTTGCCGATGATGTCCTTGCCCAGGCCCATAGTCAGGAAGGACTTGCCTTCGTTGTAAACCTGCGAGCCCAAGATTTCACTGAGCTTGATCGACTGCCGCTTGGCATTGGGCAACTCGAGCGCCATGAAGTTCTTGCCGGGAATGGTCTCCACCACGCGGATCGACACCAGCGACAGCGAACGCGCCAGGTCCTTCGCCAGACCGACGATCTGCGAACCCTTCACACCGGTGGCGGGCTCGATCTCGTAGCGGGTGATCACGGGGCCGGGGGACGCCAGCACCACGCGCACCTGCACGCCGAAGTCCTTCAACTTCTTCTCGATCATGCGCGAGGTCATCTCGAGCGTGTCGCTCGAGACGGTCTCCTGGCGCAGCTGCGCCGCGTCGAGCAGGTCGACCTGCGGCAGCTTGCTGTCGGGCAACTCCTTGAACAACGGCTTCTGGCGCTCCTTGACGACACGGTCGCTCTTCGGCACCTCCGCCAGCGCCGGCTCGATCTGCACCGGCGGCGGCGGCGGCGCCCGGCGCTTGAGTCGCGGCTCGGGCGGCAGCGTGTCGTCGACCGGCATCGGTGCGCTGTCGCGCTCCTCCGTGAAGCCGACCTCTTCGCGCTCACGTGCGGCCTGCCGCCCCAGCGCGATGTCTTCGGCGATCTCGCGCTTTTCGCGGCGCGACTCGAACAGCGAATAGACGCGGGCGCCGATGCGTTCGGCGATGTGGCTCCACGAAAAACGAAACACCAGCGCCGAGCCGATCACACCGCCGGCGATCGCGATCAGCGCCGAGCCGGTGAAGCCCATCCACTTGACGCTCAGTGGGCCGACGAAATACCCGAGCACGCCACCGCCGTGGCCGGGCAGCCGGAATTCGAGGCGGTACAGACGCGACCATTCGAGCATGGCGCTGGCGCACAACAGGATCACGAGGCCGAACCAGAAGGCGAGCCGGCTGCGGTTGAAGCGCCCTTGAGGCGCAGAAGCAGATGCACCGCCGGCCTCGCCCCCGCGCAGCCATCCGGCGAGCGACGACAGCCACACGCGCAGGCCTGCGGCAAGCGCCCACCAGATCGAATAGCCACCGAGGAAATAACTGCCGTCGGAGATCCAGGCGCCGATGCGGCCGCCCCAGTTCTTCACCTCGCCGCCCGTGCCCGAGGTCGACCAGGCCGCGTCCGACGGGGTGAAGCTCAGCATGGCGATCAGCCAGAACATCAGCACGACGAAGCCGGCGATCAGGGTGATTTCGTGTGCGAAGCGTAAGGCGCGCACGCGCACCGGCGGGTCGCCCGCGGTCGAGGACTGGAGTGTGTTCAAGGAATAGGTCATGGGCAGCGCAAGGCCCCGACGGTCGAAAAGAACCGTGGGCGCATGGAGACTACAACGGAAAACGGCACAGGCCGCCACCGGGCGTGGCGTTTGCGCAAAGGCCGGCGGGCGTGCTGGCCCGCCGCGGCGTCAGGCCAGCGACGAGAGTCGCTCCTTGACGAGCATCGAACCATCGGCTTGTGTCTGAACGAAACCGCGCTCTTCCAGGTCCTTCATGACGCGGCTCACCATTTCGCGCGAAGCGCCGACCATCTTGGCGAGGTCTTGGCGGGAGATCTTGTCGCGGATTTTCAGGTTGCCCTGGCCGTCGTCCACCGCGAACTCGATCAGCGAGCGTGCGACACGGCCATAGACGTCCATCAGCGCCAGCGATTCGATCTTGCGGTCGGCGTGGCGCAGGCGCTGCACCAGGCCGCGCATGATGTTGTACGACATCGACGAGTTCTCAGGCAGGCAACGCGAGAAGGCATCGCGGTCGAGCATGAGGACGTCGGTCTGGATTTCGGTGCGGACGGTGGCCGAGTGCGGCTCGTCGTCGATCAGGCTCATCTCGCCGATGTAATCGCCCGGCTGGAGCGTCGCCAGGATCACTTCGCGACCGCGGCTGTCGGTGCTCATCACGCGGGCGCGGCCGGTGAGGATGATGTAGAGAGCGTCGGTCTTCTTGCCCTGCTCCACGATCACTTCCGCGCGCTTGAAACGCTTTTTGACAATTGCGTCGGCAATGCTGGCCGACTGGGTGGGTGTCAGCGCGGCGAACAAAGGTACGCGGCGCAGCAATTCAAGGTTGGACAGCATCGACATTTATCAATCCCCGATAACGCGCGAGTCGATCCTTCATGGATTCATACAATCGCACGTATTGAAAACGTCCCCTCCCGGAGCGGACCCGAACGGTGATACTCAGCGGCAATCACCCCTGAAAATGTACACCCTGATACACGAAAAACGACAGGTTTTCCATCTATGTCCTCAATACAACACGCCAAGGTCCTCATTCTCGGCTCGGGTCCCGCCGGTTACACGGCTGCAGTCTATGCCGCGCGCGCCAACCTGCAGCCTCTGCTGATCACCGGCATGGCGCAAGGGGGACAACTCATGACCACCACCGAGGTCGACAACTGGCCCGCCGACGTGCACGGCGTGCAGGGCCCCGAGCTGATGCAGCGCTTCCTGGAGCACGCGGAGCGCTTCAAGACCCAGATCGTCTTCGACCACATCAGCGAAGTCGACTTCAGCCAGCGCCCCTTCACGCTCAAAGGCGACAGCACCTACACGTGCGACACGCTCATCATCGCGACCGGCGCCTCGGCCAAGTATCTGGGCCTCGACTCCGAGCAGCATTTCATGGGCCGAGGCGTCTCCGGCTGCGCCACCTGCGACGGCTTTTTCTACCGCGAGCAGGAAGTCTGCGTCGTCGGCGGCGGCAACACGGCGGTCGAAGAGGCCCTGTATCTGTCGAATATCGCGAGCAAGGTCACGCTCGTACATCGGCGCGACAAGTTCAAGGCCGAGCCGATCCTGGTCGACAAACTCAACGAGAAGGTGGCCGAAGGCAAGATCGTCCTGAAGACGCACAAGGTGCTCGACGAAGTGCTGGGCGACGATTCGGGCGTGACCGGCATCCGGCTGAAAAGCACGGACGACGGCACCACCGAGCAGATCGACCTCAAGGGCTGCTTCATCGCCATTGGGCACCACCCCAACACCGACATCTTCCAGGGCAAACTTGAAATGAAAGACGGCTACATCGTCACCAAGTCGGGGCTCCAGGGCTTCGCGACGATGACGAGCGTGCCCGGCGTTTTCGCCGCGGGCGATGTGCAGGATCACATCTATCGCCAGGCCATCACCAGCGCGGGCACCGGCTGCATGGCCGCCCTCGACGCCCAGCGATTCCTCGAGCAAGAGTGACGCCGTTCGTCGACACTACACCCTCTCGGTGGCGGCGAAATAGACGTTGGGGCTATAATCCAAGGCTTTGCCGAAATCGCAGCCTTTTGAAGGCCGACCGGCAGCCGGGGTACCGCCACCCGTTTCTGGCGAGGTCAAGCTGCAAAACATCCCGCGACACCCTGTCGCGAAAGCCCTCAGGCTGTGCGCCATGGGCTCCTCGGATGCCAGCTGTTTATGAAAGAAGTGTCCACATGGCACGCGTATGTGACGTCACGGGCAAGGGCCCGATGGTCGGGAACAATGTTTCCCACGCCAACAACAAAACCAAGCGCCGGTTCCTGCCGAACCTGCAATACCGTCGTTTCTGGGTCGAGACCGAAAACCGCTGGGTTCGCCTGCGTGTTTCGAGCGCTGCACTGCGCCTGATCGACAAGAACGGCATCGATGCCGTGCTCGCAGACCTGCGCGCACGCGGCCAAGCTTAAGGAACATCATCATGGCAACGAGCAAAGGCGGACGCGAGAAGATCAAGCTGGAATCCACCGCGGGTACCGGCCATTTCTACACGACCAGCAAGAACAAGAAGACGATGCCTGAAAAGATGTCGATCATGAAGTTCGACCCAAAGGCGCGCAAGCACGTCGAATACAAGGAAATCAAGCTGAAGTAATTCAGCGCGATGCCCCGGGAAAGCCTGCTGGTTCAGCAGGCTTTTTTATTGCCTGGACGTTGACCGTCGATTCTCAGAAACTGCGATCGCAGCGGCCACAAAAAAACCGACCCCAGGGTCGGTTTTTTGTTGGTCCGGCCGAAGCCGGCATGGCGTGGCGGACCGCAGCGTCAGGCGCGAGCAGCCCGGAGGCGGGTCGAAAACTCGCGCAGCCCGGCAATACCGCTCTCTTCTGCGCGGCGGCACCAAGCTGCCAGATCAGCCGCCAGTTGCTCGCGGGAATGCGAGGTGTTGAGCCACAGCTGGCGCAGCTCTTCGCGCATCGTCACCATCTTGTCGAGCACCGGGTGCGCGGCACGCGCCTGAACGATGTGCGTGCGCGCCGCTGCTGGAACCTTGTCGTCGTCGCGGTGCAGCCAGCGCTTGGCAGCTTTCAGGACCGACAGGTCGGCGCCCTTGGCCTTGAGCGCTTCCAGCTCATGGTGCGTGGTACGGCGCATTTCGCGGGCGTAGCCGGCCATCACTTCGTAGCGGTTGGCGATCAGCGCCTCGAGCGTCTTCTCGTCCGCCACCGGTTTCACGTCGCCCATCAGCAGTTTCGGCGGCAGCTTCTTGACCTTGGCCCAGCCGATTTTCTGCATCAGGCTGATGTAGACCCAGCCGATGTCGAACTCGTACTTCTTGACCGAGAACTTGGCCGACGTCGGATACGTGTGGTGGTTGTTGTGCAACTCTTCACCGCCAATGATGATGCCCCAAGGGATCAGGTTGGTGCTGGCGTCGGTCGCCTCGAAGTTGCGATAGCCCCAGAAGTGGCCGATGCCGTTGACCACGCCGGCCGCCCAGAACGGGATCCAGAGCATCTGCACGGCCCACACGGCGGCGCCTGCGGCACCGAACAGCGCGAGATTGATCACCAGCATCAGGCCCACACCCTGCCAGCTGAAACGCGAATACAGGTTGCGCTCGATCCAGTCGTCAGGCGTGCCATGGCCGAAACGCTCGACCGTGTCCTTGTTCTTCGACTCCTTGCGATACAGCTCGGCACCGCGCCACATGACTTCGTCGAGGCCCTTGACCTGGGGGCTGTGCGGGTCTTCCTCGGTCTCGCACTTGGCGTGGTGCTTGCGGTGGATGGCAACCCATTCCTTGGTCACCATGCCCGTGCCCAGCCACAGCCAGAAGCGGAAGAAATGCGACGGAATTGGACCGAGATCCATAGCCCGGTGCGTCTGCGTGCGGTGCAGGAAGATCGTGACCGCAGCAATCGTGATGTGCGTGGTCACGAGCGTGTACAACACGATCTCCCACCATGCGATGTTCCACAAGCCGTGGCCGAGCCAGTCGATGGCCGCGCTCAGAACGGCCGAGTCAGGAAGCAACATTGAGTTCGATACTCCATGGCCGCACGAAGGTGCAGCCTCCAGGTAACCTGCAATTTTAAGGCCGCCCCCTGAAAAAGAGGGTCAAATCCTTGATGGGGCAGGCGTTTTCCCTCAGTTTGGAGTCGTTCGCCTACTTCCGGTTCCACACGGCCGCAAAGAAGCCATCGGTGGCGTGCCGGTGCGGCCAGAGGCGCAGATAGCGCGCGCCCTCGCCGCCCGCGCAGAGGCCTTCGGCCCCCTCCACCTTCAGCCCCGTTAGCAAGGGGCCGGCGTCTTGCAGTTCGAAGTCCGGGTTCGCCGCCGAAAAGGCTTCGGCGATGGCCTCGTTCTCCTCCGGCAGCACGCTGCAGGTCGCGTAGACGAGCCGACCGCCGCTCTTCACCAGCCGCGCCGCGCTCTGCAGGATCGCCGTCTGCTTGGCGGTCAGTTCTTCCACCGACTTGGGCGACTGCCGCCATTTCAGGTCGGGGTTGCGCCGCAGCGTGCCCAGGCCCGAGCACGGCGCGTCGACCAGCACCCGGTCGATCTTGCCGGCGAGCCGCTTCACGCGGTCATCCCGTTCATGCGCGATCGCCGCCGGGTGCACGTTCGACAGCTTGCTGCGCGCCAGCCTCGGCTTGAGGGCGTCGAGCCGGTGCGCCGAGGTGTCGAAGGCGTAGAGCCGGCCGGTGCTGCGCATGGTGGCGCCGATCGCCAGCGTCTTGCCGCCCGCGCCGGCGCAGAAATCGACCACCATCTCGCCGCGTTTGGCGTCCAGCAGCAGGGCCAGCAGTTGGGAGCCCTCGTCCTGCACCTCGATGGCACCGCGCGTGAACGCGTCGAGCTTGGTCAGCGCCGGCTTGCCGTCGATGCGCAGACCCCATGGCGAGAACGGCGTGGGTACGGCCTTGATCGACACCTTTGCGAGTTCCTTCTGGACGTCGGCGCGCTTGTCGTGCAGCGCGTTCACCCGCAGGTCCAGCGGCGCCGGCTGCTGCAGGCTCTCGGCCAGCGCCCAAAATTCGTCGCCCAGTTGCGCCTTGAGCGGCGCCACCAGCCATTCGGGCAGGTTGTGGCGGTGACGCTCCAGCAGGTCGGCTGGCAGCACGGCGTCGCAGTTGTCGAGCCAGCGCTTTTCCACGTCGTTGAGGGCGCTCTTCAAGAAGTCGCGCGGGCCGTAGAAGCCCAGGATCGCCATGCGCCGCTCCTTCGAACCCGTGCCCGAAGGCGACAGGTGATCGAACAGCAGCTTCTTGCGAAGCACGGTGTAGACGGTCTCGGCGAGGGTCGCCCGCTCGCGCGGGCCGAGTTCGCGGTGGTCGCGAAAGAAACGGGAGACGACCTGATCGGCCGGGTGATCGAACTTTAGGACGAGGCTGACCAGATCGGCGCAGGCCTCCAACAAAACTTTGGGATGCATGCCCCGATTGTCTCAGCCGCGCCCGCGATGCCCTGCCCGAGAATGCCGATCACCTTTTTCCGAGCCTCCCGCCCATGAACGACGACGACCTCCCACCCCTGATCGAAACCCCGCCCGGCCTGTACCGCCACTACAAGGGCGGCGAGTACGAAGTCGTCGACACGGTGCGGCACAGCGAGACGCTGGAGCCGATGACGCTCTATCGCGCGCTCTACGGCCAGCGCGGCCTCTGGGTGCGCCCGGCGGCCATGTTCCTGGAGACGGTCGACATCGACGGCGTGGTGCAGCCGCGCTTTCGCAAGGTCTGAACCGGCTCGCGTCGCTCAGCCGCGTCGCAGCCAACCCTCGATGGCGCGCGGATACAGCCGATGCTCCTGCGTCAGCACGCGCTCGGCCAGCGTGGCTGGCGTGTCGTCGGCGATCACCGGCACCACCGCCTGATCGAGGATCGGCCCATGGTCGAGCTCGACCGTGACCTGATGCACCGTGGCACCGGCCACCCGGCAGCCGGCTTCAATCGCCCGCTGGTGCGTGTTCAGCCCCGGAAATGCCGGCAGCAGCGACGGATGGATGTTGATCAGGCGCCCCGCGTAGCGCTCGACGAAGCCCGGCGTCAGGATGCGCATGAAGCCGGCCAGCACGACCAGCGCCGGCGCATGCGGCTCGATGGCCGCCGCCAGTGCCGCATCGAAGGCCTCCCGGGTCGCGAAGTCCTTGTGCGAGATGGCCGCGGTGGCGATGCCGCGTTCGCGCGCGAAGGTCAGGCCGGCAGCTTCGGGGCGGTTGCTCAGCACAGCGGCGACGCGCGCATCGAAACGCTCGGCCCACCGCCCCTGTTCCGCGGCACGCACGATGGCCGCCATGTTGGAGCCTTCGCCGGAAATCAGGATCACGATGTTCTTCATGGGAGGCGGGATTATCCGCGGGCCGCGACGCCCCGAAAACGCCCTGGCGACGTCGGCGCCATGTCGCAGCGCAGACACCTCCCGAGCGCACGACCGTGCTAAAAAGTCGGTCTCCGGAGACACGCCGCTTCCCTCGCGGCGACGGACCAACACAGCGAGGCACGCATGGATTTGAGCTTCACACCCGAGGAACAGACGTTCCGCGAAGAGATTCGCGCCTGGGTCAAGGAAAACCTCCCCAGCGAGATTTCCCACAAGGTGCACAACGCGCTCGAACTGACGCGCGACGATCTGCAGAATTGGGCCAAGATCCTTGGCAAGAAGGGCTGGCTGGGTTACGGCTGGCCCAAGGAATTCGGCGGCCCCGGCTGGACCGCCGTGCAGCGCCACCTTTTCGAGGAAGAAACCGCGCTGGCCGGCGCGCCGCGCATCGTGCCCTTCGGCCCGGTGATGGTCGCGCCGGTGATCCAGGCCTTCGGTACGCCCGAGCAGCACCAGCGCTTTCTGCCTGGCATCGCCAGCGGTGAAGTCTGGTGGAGCCAGGGCTACAGCGAGCCTGGCTCGGGCTCCGACCTGGCGTCGCTCAAGACCAAGGCCGAGCGCCAGGGCGACAAGTACATCGTCAACGGCCAGAAGACCTGGACCACGCTCGGCCAGTACGGCGACTGGATGTTCAACCTTGTGCGCACCAGCAGCGAAGGCAAGCCGCAGACCGGCATCAGCTTCCTGCTGCTCGACATGAAATCGCCTGGTGTCACGGTGCGCCCGATCAAGCTGCTCGACGGCAGTGTCGAGGTGAACGAGGTCTGGTTCGACAACGTGGAGGTGCCGGCCGAGAACCTGATCGGCGAGGAGAACAAGGGCTGGACCTACGCCAAGCACCTGCTCTCGCACGAGCGCACCAACATCGCCGACGTGAACCGCGCCAAGCGCGAGCTCGAGCGCCTCAAGCGCATCGCCAAGACCGAAGGCCTGTGGGACGACATGCGCTTCCGCGACGAGATCGCCAAGCTCGAAGTCGACGTGGTCGCGCTGGAGATGATGGTGCTGCGCGTGCTGTCTGCCGCCGCCTCGGGCAAGAACACGCTCGACGTCGCCGGCCTGCTCAAGATCAAGGGCAGCGAGATCCAGCAGCGTTACACCGAGCTGATGATGCTCGCCGGTGGCGCCTATTCGCTGCCGCTGATCCGCGAAGCGATGCATGCCGGCTGGCAAGGCGACTTCCCCGGCGGCCACGTCGGCCTGGCACCGCTCGCATCGAACTACTTCAACATGCGCAAGACCACCATCTACGGTGGCTCCAACGAAGTGCAACGCAACATCGTCGCCCAGACGGTGCTGGGCTAAGGAGACAAGACATGGACTTCAATTTCTCCGACGATCAGGAACAGCTGCGCGACGCCGTCCGCAAGTGGGTCGACAAGGGCTATGACTTCGAGCGCCGCCGCGGCATCGAAGCCGCCGGCGGCTTCTCGCGCGAGGCGTGGGACGAACTGTCCGAGCTGGGCCTCGGCGGCCTCTACATCTCGGAAGACGACGGCGGCCTCGGCATGGGGCCGGTGGCCGGCATGGTGGTGATGGAAGAACTGGGGCGCGGCATCGTGCTCGAGCCCTTCGCGCAGACGCTGATCGCCAGCGGCGTGCTCAGCGGGTACGCGGGCGCCGATTTGAAGGCCGCCTGGCTGCCGCGCATCGCTGGCGGGGAGGCACTGGTCGTGCTGGCCCAGCAGGAACGCAAGGCGCGCTGCCGGCTCGACGTGTGCGAGGCCCAGGCCGCGAAGGCTGCCGACGGCTGGACCGTCTCGGGCATCAAGAGCGTCGTGCCCGCCGGCGACCAGGCCGACGCCTACCTCGTGCCCGCCACGGTCGACGGCAAGATCGCGATGTTCCTGGTCGAGCGCAGTGCCGATGGTGTCGCCGCACGCGGCTACGGCACACAGGACGGCGGCCGTGCAGCCGAAGTCGTGTTCGACAAGGCGGCGGCCGTGCTGGTCACGCTCGACGGCCTCACGGCCCTCGAGCATGCGGTCGACATCGGCATCGCTGCCGTCTGCGCCGAAGCCGTGGGCGTGATGGACAAGACCCTGGCTGTGACCGTCGAGTACATGAACACGCGCAAGCAGTTCGGCGTGACCATCGCCAGCTTCCAGGCACTGCGCCATCGCGTGGCCGACATGAAGATGCAGCTGGAGCTGGCACGTTCGATGAGCTACTACGCCAGTCTCAAGCTCAACGCGCCTGCCGCCGAACGCCGGCAGGCGATGGCGCGCGCCAAGTACCAGCTGGGCGTCTCGATGCGCTTCGTCGGCCAGAACGCGGTGCAGTTGCACGGCGGCATCGGGGTGACCGATGAGTACATCGTGAGCCATTACTTCAAGCGCCTGACCCAGATGGAGATGACCTTCGGGGACACGCTGCATCACCTGGGCGAGGTCTCGAACCGAATGGAGGAGACCGCCGGCGTCTTCGCCTGAGCGTCACGCCCGAAGCACCACGCCCGCCCGCATTGCGCTGGCGGGCGTTTTTCATCGAGAGGATTTCCGCACAATGACCACCCGACGCAAGCTCCTGGCCGCCGGCCTCTCCACCCCCCTGCTTGCCGCCTGTGCCGTGACGCCGTCAACCACCCAGCGCCCACCCATCGTCTTCGTGCACGGCAACGGCGACTCGGCGGCGCTGTGGCAGACGACGATCTGGCGCTTCGAATCGAACGGCTGGCCGCGCGAGCGCCTCTTCGCCTTCGACCAGCCGATGCCGCTCGCGCGCGACAACGACGCGGTCGCGCAGCCCGGCCGCAGTTCCACGGCGGAGTCGATGGCTTTCCTGAAAGCGGAGGTCGAGCGCGTGCTGCAGGCCACCGGCGCCGCAAAGCTGATCCTCATCGGCAACTCGCGCGGCGGCAACACGATCCGCCACTACGTGCAGAACGGTGGCGGCGACCGCGTGGTGAGCCATGTCGTGCTCGGCGGCAATCCGGCGCACGGCATCTGGTCGATCCCGGGCTTCAACGAGGGCAGCGAGTTCTCGGCGCTGTCACCCTTCCTGAAGCAGCTCAACACGTCGAAGGGACCGAACGGTGACGAGGTCACGCCGGGCGTGCGCTGGCTCACGCTGCGTTCCGACAGCAACGACAAGTACGCGCAGCCCGAAGGCACCTGGATCGGCGCACCGGGCAAGCCGACGAACGTTGGCTACGACGGGCCGGCACTCAAGGGCGCGACCAACCTCGTGCTGCCGCGCGCCGACCACCGCGAGACGGCGTTCTCGTCCGCCGCCTTCGACGCCATGTGGCGCTTTCTCACCGGCGAAGCGCCACGCACGCTGCAACCAGCGCCGGAATCGGTGATCGCGCTGTCGGGTCGCGTGACGGGTCTGGGTCTCGACCCGCTGAGGCCGGCCAGCGGCAACTTCGCCAACAACCTGCCGATCGCCGGGGCGCGCGTGACCGTGTTCGCCATCGAGCGCGACACCGGCGCACGGCGCGGCGCGGCGGTGTGGGACCGTGCCGTCGGCAGCGACGGACGCTGGGGGCCGTTCGTCGCCGAAGCCGGCACGGGTTACGAGTTCGTCGTGAGCGCGCCCGGCTATGCGACGACACACATCTACCGCTCGCCCTTCCCGCGTTCGAGCAGCGTCGTCAACCTGCGGCCCGAGCGCATCGCCGCAGCCGATCAGGACGCCAAGGCCCTCGTGATCTTCACGCGGCCGCGCGGCTACTTCGACGCGCAGCGTGACACCATGCGCTTCGATGGCCAGAACACGCTGCCCGGCGTGCCCCCGCGGGGTGCGGGCGTCTCGAGTTCGAAGCTGAAGTTGCCGGTCGATGCGCAGCGCAGCGTCACGGCCGATTTCAATGGCGAACGTCTGGCCGGCCTCAGCTGGCCGCTGGCGCAAGGCCACGTCAGCGTGCTCGAACTGACGTACTGAAACCGCCGGCGGCTATCCGTGCAGCCGCGAACTCTGCGGCAGATGCGCCATCAAAAACTCCATCTGATCCGCCAGGATGCGGCGGTTGCGCAGGATGAAGTCTTCCCACAGGCTGGGCACGTAGGGCGTGTACAGCAGCGGCATGTTTGCCTGCTCGGGCGTGCGGCTGCTCTTGCGGTGGTTGCACGGCTTGCAGGCGGTGACGACGTTCATCCACGTGTCGATGCCCTTCTGCGCGAAGGGAATGATGTGTTCGCGCGTGAGTTCGTCTTCGTGGAAGTGGCAGCCGCAGTAGGCGCAGATGTTGCGGTCGCGGGCGAACAGCTTGCCGTTGGTGAGGCCCGGCCGCTGCGTGAAAGGGTTGATGCGCGGCACGCCCTTGGTGCCGATGATGCTGTTGATCGCGATCTGCGATTGCATTCCCGTCACCGCGTTGTACCCGCCGCGGAACACCGCCACCTGCGCGCCGACCTCCCAGCGCACTTCGTCCGCCGCATAGTGGAGCACCGCTTCTTCCAGCGAAATCCACGACTGGGGCAGCCCTTGGGCCGACAGCTTCAAGACCTTCACACACGCCTCCTCGAAAACAAGGGAAGAACACGGAGAGACCTGTGCGCCGCTGCGCGACCGAAGGACCGCGCGCCACAACGCACTGCGTCACAATATACCGGCTTTGTGACAAACAGGCCTGTCCTGCCCATTCCATGGGCATGCAGCGCTATCAAAAACAGATCGATCCATGCAGGTTTTTCGCGGGTTTCGGCATCCCGGCGTGGCTCCGGCCTGCGCCCTGACCATCGGCAATTTCGACGGCGTGCACCGGGGCCACCAGGCCATGCTGGCGCTGCTCGCCACCGAGGCGCGCCAGCGTGGGCTGCCCAGCTGCGTGCTCACCTTCGAGCCGCATCCCCGCGACTACTTCGCGGCGGTGAACAAGCGGCCGGAACTCGCCCCGGCGCGCATCGGCACCCTGCGCGACAAGCTCAGCGAGTTGGCCGATTGCGGCGTGGCGCAGACCATCGTGCTGCCTTTCGACGCCCGGCTCGCCGCCCAGACGCCCGACGAGTTCATCCAGCACGTGCTGCGCGACGGCCTGGGCGCGCGCTACGTGCTGGTGGGCGACGACTTCCGCTTCGGCGCCAAGCGCGCGGGCGACTACGCGATGCTCGATGCGGCCGGCGAGGCGCACGGCTTCGACGTGGCCCGCATGAACAGCTACGAAGTGAAGAATCTGCGCGTCTCCAGTTCGGCGGTGCGCGAGGCGCTCGCCGACGGCCGCATGGCCGACGCCCACGCGCTGCTGGGCCGGCCCTACGCCATCTCGGGCCACGTGGTGCACGGCCGCAAGCTGGGCCGCGCGCTGGGGGCTTCGGCGCCGGGCAAGGACGACGGCTTCCGCACGTTCAACCTGCGCTTCAAGCACTGGAAGCCGGCGGCCAGCGGCATCTTCGCCGTGCTGGTACACGGGCTGACGCCGAAGCCGCTCAAGGGTGTCGCGAACCTCGGCGTGCGGCCGTCGCTGGACGCCAACGACGTGAATGCCGGCCGCGTGCTGCTGGAGACGCACTGCCTGGATTGGCCCGCCGAACTCGGCGCCGAAGGGGCCTACGGTAAAATCGTTCGCGTGGAACTGCTGCACAAACTGCACGACGAATTGCGCTACACCAGCCTCGAAGCCCTCACCGCAGGGATCGCCAAGGATGGCCGCGACGCACGTGCGTTCTTCGCTTCCACCCACCGTCAGACCACGCGCGACCGAATTTAGGGCGGGAAGCCGATCCCGCTCCTTCGCCACTTCCTCGCGTCCCGCGTCGCCATCACCGGCGCCGCACGCACCCTTCGATTCCTCGCGCGCTGCCA
This sequence comes from Variovorax restrictus, assembly GCF_051216715.1. Classification (NCBI taxonomy): domain Bacteria; kingdom Pseudomonadati; phylum Pseudomonadota; class Betaproteobacteria; order Burkholderiales; family Comamonadaceae; genus Variovorax; species Variovorax restrictus. Next base: position 1,257,231 of record NZ_JBPJZH010000001.1, on the reverse strand, counting down.
GGGCAGCGCAGACTTCCGGAAACCCCATGTCTGACAAAAAACCCGAAGGCGGCACTGACTACCGCGCCACCCTCAACCTGCCCGACACCCCCTTCCCGATGCGCGGCGACATGGCCAAGCGCGAGCCGGGCTGGGTCAAGGAATGGGAAGACCAGGGCCTCTACAAGCGGCTGCGTGATGCGCGCGTCGGCGCGCCCAAGTTCATCCTGCACGACGGCCCGCCCTACGCCAACGGCCAGATCCACATGGGTCACGCCGTCAACAAGATCCTGAAGGACATGATCACCAAGGCGCGGCAGCTGGAGGGCTTCGACGCGCTCTACGTGCCGGGCTGGGACTGCCATGGCCTGCCGATCGAGAACGCCATCGAGAAGAAGTACGGCCGCAACCTCAGCCGCGACGACATGCAGGCCAAGAGCCGCGCCTTCGCGACCGAGCAGATCGCCCAGCAGATGGTCGACTTCCAGCGCCTGGGCGTGCTGGGCGAGTGGGACCACCCGTACAAGACGATGGACTTCGCGAACGAGGCCGGCGAGCTGCGCGCCTTCAAGCGCGTGATCGAGCGCGGCTTCGTCTACCGTGGCCTGAAGCCGGTGTACTGGTGCTTCGACTGCGGCTCGTCGCTGGCCGAGTTCGAGATCGAGTACGCCGACAAGAAGTCGCAGACGCTCGACGTGGCCTTCAAGGCCCACGAGCGCGAGAAGGTGCTGGCCGCCTTCGGCCGCCCCGACGTGCTGGGCGACATCTTCGCCGTCATCTGGACCACCACCGCGTGGACCATCCCGGCCAACCAGGCGATCAACCTGAACCCCGAGCTGGAGTATTCGCTCGTCGACACGGAGCGTGGCCTGCTGATCCTCGCCACCTCGCTGGTCGAGATGTGCATGAACCGCTACGCACTCGACGGCAAGGTGCTGGCCACCGTCAAGGGCGAGGCGCTGGGCGGGCTCGAGTTCGAGCATCCGCTGTACGACGTCGCGGACGAGAACGGGGTGCAGGGCTACAAGCGCCTGGCGCCGGTCTACCTGGCCGACTACGCCACCGCCACCGACGGTACCGGCCTGGTGCACTCCTCGCCCGCCTACGGCGTGGACGACTTCAACTCCTGCGTCGCGCACGGCATGGCCTACGACGACATCCTGAACCCGGTGCAGGGCAACGGCACGTACGCGCCGGACTTCCCGCTGTTCGGCGGACAGCACATCTGGAAGGCCGTGCCGGAGATCATCGCCGCGCTGCGTGATGCGAACCGCCTGGTGGCCACCGAAGGCATCACCCACAGCTACCCGCACTGCTGGCGCCACAAGACGCCGGTGATCTACCGCGCCGCGGCGCAGTGGTTCATCCGCATGGACGAAGGCGAAGGCGTGTTCACCAAGGACAAGGCGCCGCAGACGCTGCGCCAGACCGCGCTCGAAGCCATCGAGAAGACGCACTTCTACCCGGAGAACGGCAAGGCGCGCCTGCACGACATGATCGCCAACCGGCCCGACTGGTGCATCTCGCGCCAGCGCAGCTGGGGCGTGCCGATCCCGTTCTTCCTGCACAAGGATTCGGGCGAGCTGCACCCGCGCACGATGGAGATCCTCGACCAGGCCGCCGACATTGTGGAGCAAGGCGGCATCGAAGCCTGGAGCCGCGTGACCGCCGAGGAAATCCTCGGCGCCGAAGACGCGCCGAGCTACACCAAGAGCACCGACATCCTGGAGGTGTGGTTCGACTCGGGCTCGACCTTCTGGCATGTGCTGCGCGGCACGCACCCCACGGTGCACCACGACGCCGGCCCCGAGGCCGACCTGTACCTCGAAGGCCACGACCAGCACCGCGGGTGGTTCCACTCTTCCCTGCTGCTGGCCTCAGCCCTCGAAGGCCGCGCGCCCTACCGCGGCCTGCTGACGCACGGCTTCACGGTCGACAGCCAGGGCCGCAAGATGAGCAAGTCGCTCGGCAACGGCATCGACCCGCAAGAAATCAGCAAGAAGCTGGGCGCGGAAATCATCCGCCTGTGGGTGGCGGCCAGCGACTATTCGGGCGACATCGCGGGCGACGACAAGATCCTCGCGCGCGTGGTCGATGCGTATCGCCGCATCCGCAACACGCTGCGCTTCCTGCTGGCGAACACCAGCGACTTCGATGTCGCCAAGGACGCGGTGCCGCTCGACCAGTTGCTGGAGATCGACCGCTACGCGCTCAGCCGCGCGGCGCAGTTCCAGGCCGAGGTGCTGGCGCACTACAAGGTGTACGAGTTCCACCCGGTGGTCGCCAAGCTTCAGCTCTACTGCTCGGAAGACCTCGGTGGCTTCTACCTCGACGTGCTGAAGGACCGGCTCTACACGACCGCGCCCGGCTCCCACGCGCGCCGCAGCGCCCAGACCGCGCTCTGGCACATCACGCAGGCGATGCTGCGCTGGATGGCGCCCTTCCTCAGCTTCACGGCCGAGGAGGCGTGGAAGTTGGTGGGCACCGGCCAGCCGGGCGACTCGATCTTCACGCAGGTCTACAGCGACCTCGGCATGCCGGACGACGGCCTGCTGGCCAAGTGGACGCGCATCCGCGAGATCCGCGACGGCGTGAACAAGGAGATCGAGGCGGTGCGCGGCACCGGCCAGGTCGGCTCGTCGCTGCAGGCCAACGTCGCGCTCACGGTGCTGCCGGAAGACCATGCGCTGCTGGCGTCGCTGGGCGACGACCTGAAGTTCGTCTTCATCACCTCGGCGATCGAGCTGCTGGCCGGCGACGCCGCCGCCACGGTGATCACACCCAGCACCGACACCAAGTGCGAGCGCTGCTGGCACTACCGCGCCGATGTCGGCCACGACCCAGCCCACCCGACGATCTGCGGCCGCTGCACCACCAACCTCTACGGCGCGGGCGAAGCGCGGAGCGTCGCCTGATGGCCCGCACCGCCACCACCCGCAAGCTGTCGTCGTCCGGTGCCGGCATCTGGCCCTGGCTCGGCCTGGCGCTGGTCCTGTTCATCCTCGACCAGTTCACCAAGACGCTGATCCTCGGCTACTACCGGCTCGGCGACGCGACCTACGTCACGAGCTTCTTCAACATCGTGCGGGCCCACAACACCGGTGCGGCCTTCTCGTTCCTGGCCGACCATTCGGGCTGGCAGCGCTGGCTGTTCACCGGCATCGGCGTGGCGGCGGCGATCTTCATCGTCTGGATGCTCAAGTCGCACCCGGGGCAGAAGCTGTTCAGCTTCGCGATGGCCTGCATCCTGGGCGGCGCCATCGGCAACGTGGTCGACCGCATGATGCACGGCTACGTCGTCGACTTTCTCGACTTCCACATCGGCAACAGCCACTTTCCCGCCTTCAACGTGGCCGACAGCGCCATCACCGTCGGTGCGATCTGCCTGATCCTCGACGAGGTCCGGCGCGTACGGCGCGGCAAGTAGCCCGCACCCGCCTCCCGCTCAAACTGACAACCGCGTTGACCTCCCAGGGTTAACGCGGTTTTTTTTGAGTCATCACGGCGTCACACTGACGCGCTCCAATGTAATCGATTACATGAAGCCGTCCCGATGCCCACGATGAACATCCAGATCGTTGCCCAACGCGCCGGCGTGTCCGTCGCCACGGTGTCGCGCGCGTTCAATTTCCCCGACAAGGTGGCGCCCGCCACGCGCGCGCTGGTGGAGCGCGTGGCGGCGGAGCTCGGCTACGTGGCCAACGCCAGCGCCCGCACGCTGCGCACCCAGCGCAGCCGGGTGCTCGGGGTCGTGCTGCCCACACTGCTGAACCCAACCTTCGCCGAATGCCTGCAAGGCATCGCGCAGGCAGCAGCGGCAAGCGGCTACGCGATCGTGCCGGTGACCACCGACTACCAGCTCGCCGAGGAAGAGCGCGCCGTGAGCCAGCTGCTCGCGGGCAACGTCGACGGGATGATCCTGGTGGTGTCGAACCCGACGACCTCGCAGGCGCTCGAACGCCTGCGCGCCAACGCCGTGCCCTACGTGCTGGCCTACAACAGGCACGCGTCGCACCCCTGCGTGTCGGTCGACAGCGAAGGCGCCTCCGCCGAGGTGGTGGCGCGGCTGGTGGGGCTCGGCCATCGGCGCATCGCGATGGTGACCGGCACCATGGCCGCGTCCGACCGGGCGCAGCAGCGCTACCGCGGCTACCTGCACGGCATGAAGGCCGCCGGCCTGGCGGCACCGCCGGTGCTCGAGGTGCCCTTCGTCGAGACCGCGGTCGACGCGCTTCGCCACTACCTCGCGCAGACGCCGCGGCCCACCGCCCTGTTCTGCTCGAACGACCTGCTGGCCATCCGCAGCATCCGCGCCGCGTCGCTCGACGGCCTGCGCGTGCCGCAGGACCTGGCCGTGGTCGGCTTCGATGGCATCGCGCTGGGCCAGGACCTGACGCCCGCGCTGAGCACCGTGATGCAGCCCAACCACGACATCGGTCGCCACAGCGTCGAGCTGCTGGTGAAGGCGCTGGCCGACGGCGTCGTGCCCCGTGCCGACGCCAGCCTGCTGCTGCCACACGCCTTCCGCGAAGGCGAGTCGTGCGCGGCGGCGGCCACCTGATCTCCCCGTCCCTTTCTTCCCAACGATCTCTTCCAACCCAGGAGCTTTCCATGTCACTCACCCTGAAACGCATCGCCCGCCTCGGCGTGCTGGCCGCCGGCCTCGCTGCCGCCAGCGTCACCTTGGCGCAGACCGCCATTTGCTACAACTGCCCGACCGAATGGGCCGACTGGGGCACGCAGCTGCGCGCCATCAAGGCCAAGACCGGCGTCACCGTGCCGCCGGACAACAAGAACTCCGGCCAGTCGCTGGCCCAGCTCACCGCCGAGAAGGCCAGCCCGGTGGCCGACGTGACCTACCTCGGCGTCACCTTCGCCATCCAGGCGCAGAAGGACGGCGTGGTCGCCCCCTACCGGCCCGCCAACTGGAAGGACATCCCCGATGGCCTGAAGGACCCGGCGGGCCACTGGTTCACGATCCATTCCGGCACGCTCGGCTTCATGGTCAACGTCGATGCGCTCAAGGGCAAGCCGATTCCGAAGTCGTGGGCCGACCTGCTCAAGCCCGAGTACAAGGGCCTGATCGGCTACCTCGACCCGGCCTCGGCCTTCGTCGGCTACGTCGGCGCAGTGGCGGTCAATGAGGCGCGCGGCGGCACGCTCGACAACTTCGGCCCGGCCATCGACTACTTCAAGGCGCTGCAGAAGAACGAGCCGATCGTGCCCAAGCAGACCTCGTATGCGCGCGTGCTGTCGGGTGAGATCGCGATCCTGCTCGACTACGACTTCAACGCCTACCGCGCCAAGTACAAGGACAAGGCCAACGTCGCCTTCGTGATCCCGGCCGAAGGCACCGTCGTCGTGCCCTACGTGATGAGCATGGTGGCCAACGCGCCGCATTCCGCCGACGCCAAGAAGGTGCTCGACTTCGTGCTGTCCGATGAAGGCCAGGCGATCTGGGCCAAGGCCTACCTGCGCCCGGTGCGTGCCGGCGCGATGCCCAAGGACGTCGAGGCGCAGTTCCTGCCCGCCGCCGAGTACAAGCGGGCCAAGACGGTCGACTACGGCCGCATGGCCGCCGCGCAACGCGCCTTCTCCGACAGCTACCTGAAGGACGTGCGTTGAAGTCCGGCCAGCGCTGGCTGCTGCTCGGCTGCGCAGCGCCGGCCGCCGCCTTCTTCCTGATGTTCTGGCTGCTGCCGGTGCTGCGCCTGCTGGCGCTGCCGGCAGAGAAAGGCTGGGCCACCTACTTCGCCGTGCTCACCGACGGCCGCTACCTGCAGAGCATGCTCAACACGGTGCTGCTGTCGCTCGGCGTGACGCTGGCCACGCTGGTCCTCGGCGGCGCGGTCGGCGTGTACCTGGCGCGGCGCGACTTCGTCGGCAAGCGCGTGCTGCTGTCGCTGCTGACGCTGCCGCTGTCCTTTCCCGGCGTGATCATCGGCTTCTTCGTGATCCTGCTGGGCGGTCGGCAGGGCGTGGTGGCAGACATCTCGGATGCGCTCACCGGCGAACGCATCACCTTCGCGTATGGCCTGCTCGGCCTGTTCCTGGCCTACCTGTATTTCTCGCTGCCGCGCGCCATCGCGACCTATGCGGCGGCGGCCGAATCGATGAACCTGCAGCTGGAGGAAGCCGCGCGTTCGCTCGGCGCTTCGCGGCTGCGCGTGGTGCGCGACGTGTGGCTGCCCGAGCTGGCGCCGACCACGCTCGCGTGCGGCGCGATTTTGTTCGCGACCTCGATGGGCGCCTTCGGCACCGCCTTCACGCTGGCGAGCAAGTTCGAGGTGATCCCGATCACCATCTACAACGAGTTCACCAACTACGCCAACTTCGCGCTGGCCGCGTCGCTGTCGATCGCGCTGGGCGTGGTGACCTGGGCCGTGCTGTTCCTGGCTCGCCACTTTGGCGGTAGCCCCGCGGTGCGCTGAACGGAGGACGCATGCGATCACACACAACCACCCGGGCGCCCTTCCTCTTCGCGATCACCGCGCTCGTCAGCTTCTTCATGATCTCCCCGATGCTGCTGTCGGTGATGGCCGGCCTGGTCAACAACTACAGCGTGGGCCTGAAGAGCGGGCTCACGACGCGCTGGCTCAGCGAGGTGTGGGAGGTCTACGGCGGCACGGTCGGCTGGTCGCTGGCGCTGGCATTCATCTGCGTCGCTTGCACCATCGTGCTCGGCGTGCCGTGCGCCTATGCGCTGGCGCGCAGCCGCTCGCGCGCCGCGCGCATCTTCGAGGAGCTGCTGACGCTGCCGGTCGCGGTGCCGGGCCTGGCGACCGCGCTGGCGCTGATCCTGGCCTACGGGCAGATCAGCGCCTTCCGCCAGAGCTTCGCCTTCATCCTGGTTGGACACATCATCTTCACGCTGCCCTTCATGGTGCGCACCGTGGCCTCGGCCTTCCAGCGCCATGACCTCGTCGCATTGGAAGAAGCGGCGCGCACGCTGGGCGCCAGCTTTCGCCAGCGCTTCATGGGCATCCTGGTGCCGGCCGTGTTCCCGGCCATCGTGGCGGGCAGCCTGATGGTCTTCACGCTCTCGGTCGGCGAATTCAACCTGACCTGGATGCTGCACACGCCGCTCACGCGCACGCTGCCCGTCGGCCTGGCCGACAGCTACGCCTCGATGCGGCTGGAGGTGGGCTCGGCCTACACGCTGGTCTTCTTCATCGTCATCCTCCCGGTGCTGTGGGGCTTGCAGTCCCTCGCCCATCTCCTGCAGAAACGCCATGGAACTTGAACGCATCCCCGTCGACATCGACAACGTCGCCAAAACCTACGCCGACGGCACGCGCGGCCTGCAATCGACGACCCTGCACGTGGAGCCGGGCGAAGTGCTCGCGCTGCTCGGCCCCTCGGGCTGCGGCAAGACCACGCTGCTGCGCCTGATCGCCGGGCTCGAGACGCTCGACGACGGCGGCACCATCCGCTTCGGCGACCAGGACGTCACGCACAAGCCGGTCGAGCAGCGCGGCGTGGGCATGGTGTTCCAGAGCTACGCGCTGTTCCCGCAGATGAGCGTGGCCGCCAACATCGGCTACGGGCTGCGCATTCGCGGCGTCGCGGCATCCGAAGAGAAGCATGTGGTCGGCGAACTGGTCGACCTCACGCGCCTCACCGGGCTCGAGAACAAGCGGCCCAGCGAACTCTCCGGCGGCCAGCGGCAGCGCGTGGCCCTGGCACGTGCGGTGGCGGTGCGCCCGCGCGTGCTGCTGCTCGACGAGCCGCTGGCCGCGCTCGACGCCAAGCTCAAGGAGTCGCTGCGCGACGAGCTGGCCGAGCTGCTGCGCCGCCTGCACATCACGGCCGTGCACGTCACGCACGACCAGCAGGAAGCGATGGCCATCGCCGACCGGCTGGCCGTGATGCGGGCCGGGCGCATCGTGCAGATCGGCCGCGGCGAAGACCTGTACCGCGCACCCGCCCATCCCTTCGTGGCCGAGTTCCTGGGCCGGGTGAACCGGCTGGAACGCACGCCCGAAGCCATCGCACGCGGCGTGGTGTTCGTCGGCGGCACGAGCATGGCATGCCCTGCCGCCTGGATGAACCACCCCACGCTGCTCGTGCGCCCCGAAGACGTCCAGATCGGTCCGGCCGGTCAGGCCGGCTGGGGCATCGGCGCCGTCGAGCAGCGCACCTTCCTCGGCGACAGGGTGCAGTTGCGGCTGCGCACCGCGGGCCAGCCGAGCCTGCTGGTCGACGCGGCACGCGACACGCGCTTCCAGGTGGGCGACGAGATCGGTGTGCGCATCCCGACCGAACGTCTCATGACCTCGCAAGAGGCTGTCGCATGACCACCAACTTTCTCGTTCAACTCACCGACCTCCACATCCGCGAGCCGGGCCGGCTGGCCTATGGCCGCATCGACACCGCGCCCTACCTGAAACGCGCCGTGCAGAGCGTGCTGCGCCTGCGCCAGGCGCCCGATGCGGTGGTCATCACCGGCGACCTGAGCGACTTCGGCCGCGCGGCCGAGTACGCGCACATGGCCGAGCTGTTGGCGCCGCTGACCATGCCGATCTACCTGATGCCCGGCAACCACGACGACCGCGACCAGCTACGCCGCAGCTTCCCTGCGCACACCTACCTGGGCGACAGCGGCAGCTTCGTGCAATACAGCGTGAAGGTCGGCGCTATCCGGTTGCTCACGCTCGACACCTGCGTGCCCGGCCACAGCCACGGCACGCTCGATGCCGAACGCCTCGACTGGCTCGCCGCGCAGCTCGACGCGTGCAGTCACGAGCCGGTCGTCATCGCCATGCACCACCCGCCCTTCCGCACGCTGATCGGCCACATGGACGACATCGGGCTGCTCGAAGGCGCCGCCGAACTCGAAGCGCTGGTCGCGCGTCACCCGAACGTCGAGCGCGTGATCTGCGGCCACCTGCACCGCGCCATCGACGTGCGCTTCGGCGGCACCATCGCGTCGACCTCGCCGGCGCCCGGCCACCAGGTGGCGCTGGACCTCGACCCGGCCGCGCCGTCCGCGTGGATGCTCGAACCACCCGGCTTCCGGGTGCATGCCTGGGACGGGCAACGGCTGGTCACGCACCTGGCGGCCTCGGGCGATTTCGAGGGGCCGTATCCTTTCCATGAGAATGGAGCCCTGATCGACTGAACCCGGCGCCCACCTGGCCGCCTTGCCACACGACCCGTGCCGGCAACCGAGGCTCGAACAAGAAAAGAGAAAGCCATCCGCCGCCCATGAAACATCTGCTGAACCTGCTGGCAGCAGTCGCGCTCCTCGTCTGGGGCACCCACCTGGTCCGCACCGGCGTGCTGCGCGTGTTCGGAGGCAACCTGCGCAAGTTCCTGGCGCGCAGCATGCGCAACCGATTCACCGCGGCGCTGTCGGGCATCGGCGTGACGGCGCTGGTGCAGTCGAGCACCGCGACCTCGCTGATGACCTCGTCCTTCGTCGGCCAGGGGCTCATCACCCTGCCCGCGGCGCTGGCCGTGATGCGCGGCGCCGACGTGGGCACGGCGCTGATGTCGGTGCTGTTCTCAACCGATCTCTCGTGGCTGTCGCCGCTCTTCATCTTCACCGGGGTGGTCTTCTCGATCACCCGGCCGGCCAGTGCGGCGGGCCGCTTCGGCCGCATCCTGATCGGCCTGGGCCTGATGCTGCTGGCGCTGCAGCTGGTGGTGCAAGCCACCGGCCCGCTGTTCGATTCGCCGGCCATGCGCGCGGTGCTGGTGTCCATCAGCAGCGACGTGCTGCTGGAGATCACCATCGGCGCGGCGCTGGCCGTCGTGGCGTACTCGAGCCTCGCCGTGGTGCTGCTGGTCGCCGCCATGGCGACCTCGGCGGTGGTGCCGCTCGACGTCGCGCTGGGCCTGGTGCTCGGCGCCAACCTGGGCAGCGGCGTGCTGGCGGTGCTGACCACGGCCAAGTCGGACATCGCGGTGCGGCAGGTGACGGTGGGCAACCTGCTCTTCAAGCTGCTCGGCGTGGCGGTGGCGGCGCCCTTCATCGGGATGTACCTGCAGTATGTGCGCCCCTACGTGAATGGCGCGACACAGCTCGTCGTGCTCTACCACCTGGCCTTCAACGTGGTGGTGAGCCTCGGATTCATCTTTCTCACCGGCTGGGTGGCCGAGCTGGTGAAGCGCCTGCTGCCGGTGCCCAAGGAAGGCTCCTCGACGGCCCGGCCGCAGCACCTGGACCCGTCGGCGCTGTCGACGCCGACGCTGGCCATCTCGAACGCCGCGCGCGAGGCGCTGCACCAGGCCGACATCGTGGAGACCATGCTGATCGGCATGCTCAACGTGATCCGCCACAACGACCTGAAGCTGGCCGAGGAACTGCGCAAGCTCGACGACCAGGTCGACCGGCTCTACTCCGACATCAAGTACTACCTGACGAAGATCTCGCGCGAGGCGCTGGGCGAAGAAGAGAGCAAGCGCTGGACCGACATCATCAGCTTCACCATCAACATGGAGCAGGTGGGCGACATCATCGAGCGCGTGATCATCGACATCGAGGACAAGAAGATCAAGCCGCAGCGCAACTTCTCGCCGGCCGGCATGGCCGAGATCGTCGAGCTGCACGAACGGCTGGTCGCCAACCTGCGCCTGGGCATGAGCGTGTTCCTCAACGGCAACGTGCGCGACGCGCAGAAGCTGCTGGAAGAGAAGGCGCGCTTCCGCGACCTGGAACGCGCCTACGCCACCACCCACCTGAGCCGGCTGATGGACCGCACCGCGCCGAGCATGGAGACCAGTTCGCTGCACATCGACCTGATCAGCGACCTCAAGCGCATCAACTCGCACATCTGCTCGATCGCCTACCCGATCCTCGACTCGGCCGGCGCGCTGGCCCCGAGCCGGCTGCGCGAATCGCGCCTGCACCCGCTGGACAACTGATCGATTGGGCGGCGCGGCCGTTCAAGCCGGCTTGGCGACGGCTGCCGGCGCCTCATCCACCGGGCGACGCGCATAGCGCTGCGCCAGCACGGCGCAGACCATCAGCTGCATCTGATGAAAGAGCATCACGGGCAGCACGATGGTGCCCACCGTGCTCGCGGCGAACAGCACGTGCGCCATCGGCACGCCGCTCGCCAGGCTCTTCTTGGAGCCGCAGAACACGATGGTCACTTCGTCGGCCTTGTCGAAGCCGAACTTGCGCGCCAGCCAGGTCGTCGAGACCAGCGCGATCGCCAGCAGCACGGCCAGCACCACCAGCAGGCCAGCCAGCGCCGTGGGCGACACCTGCTTCCACAGCCCTTCGATCACGGCCGCGCTGAAGGCCGTGTAGACCACCAGCAGGATCGAGCCGCGGTCGACCAGCGTGAGCGTCGACGCGTGGCGCTTGACCCAGGCGCCGATCCACGGCCGCAGCAAGTGGCCGACGACAAAGGGCGCCATCAGTTGCAGCAGGATGCGGCCGATGGCGTCGAACGAGGCTGAGCTGCCGGCGCCTGTCGTGACGACCAGGCCCACCAGCAGCGGCGTGACGAACACGCCGAGCAGCGTGGAGGCCGACGCACTGCAGATCGCGGCCGGCACGTTGCCGCGGGCCAGCGAAGTGAAGGCGATGGCCGACAGCACGGTGGCGGGCAGCACGCAGAGGTAGAGCACGCCGGTGTAGAGCGCGGGCGTCACCAGCGGTTCGAGCACCGGTCGCAGCGCCAGCCCGAGCGCCGGGAACAGCACGAAGGTGCACGCCAGCACAAGCAGGTGCAAGCGCCAGTGGCCGACGCCCTGGACGATCGCTTCGCGCGAGAGCTTGGCGCCATGCAGGAAGAACAGCAGGCCGATCGCCACGGTGGTGAGGCGCTCGAAGAAGTGCGCGGTGCCGCCGGAAGCGGGCAGCAGGCTGGCGAGCACCACCGTCGAGACGAGGGCGAGGGTGAAGTTGTCGGGGAGGTAGCGTGAACGGGCCATGGGTGCATTGGGCTCTTGGCCTCGTCCAAAGAGAAATGGATTTATTTGATAGATATATGATTCGAGCGCATGAACGTCACGCTGCGCCAGCTCCGCGTCTTCCTGGCCGTCGCCGGTGAGCGCAACTTCAGCCGCGCGGGCGATGCCGTGGCGCTGACCCAGCCGGCAGTGAGCCGCGCGATCCTCGAACTCGAATCGCAAGTCGGACTGAAGCTGCTGGACCGCACCACGCGCGAGGTGGTGCTGACCGACGCCGGCCAATCGCTGGCGGCCCGGCTCGAGCGCGTGCTCGACGAACTCGACCAGACCTTGCTCGACGTGCGCGGCATGGCCAGTGCGCGGCGCGGCAAGGTGCGCGTGGCCAGCAGCCCGACGCTGTCGGCGCAGCTCATGCCGGCCTGCATCGCGGCCTGCGCGCGCCAGGAGCCCGACATCCAGCTGGTGCTGCTCGACCGCATCCAGCAGGACGCGCTCGACAGTGTGCGCACCGGCGAAGTCGACTTCGGCGTGGTGATCGAGCCTTCGTCGACCGACGACCTGACGGCCGAGACGATCCTGAACGACCCCTTCGTGCTGGTGGTGCCCGCTGGCCATGCGCTGGCCGCGCGCAAGACGGTGCGGTGGTCGGCGCTGGCCGGCCATCCGCTGGTGCTGCTCGACCATGCGTCGGGCAGCCGCCGGCTGATCGACGACGCGCTGGCCGGCCATGGCGTGCAGGCCGAGGTGGCGCAGCAACTGGGCCACCCGACCACCGTGTTCCGCATGGTCGAGGCGGGCATCGGCATCAGCGTGATGCCGGCGCTGGCCGTGCCGCCCGGCGGGCTCGGCACGCTGGTGTCGCTGCCGCTGGTGCCACGCATCGAGCGCCGCGTGATGCTGGTGCACCGCCGCAACCGCGCGCCCTCGCCGCTGGCGCAGCGCGTGTGGCGGCTGGTGCGCGAGACGGCGGCGGCTACAGCGTGAGGATGGTGCAGCCGGTGGTCTTGCGCGCTTCCAGGTCGCGGTGCGCCTGCTGCACATCCTCCAGCGCGTAGCGCTGATCGATCGGGATCTTCACCGCGCCGCTCTGCACCACCGCGAACAGGTCGTCGGCCATGGCCTGCGTGGCCTCGCGCGTGGCGATGTGGGTGAACAGCGTCGGGCGCGTCACGTAGAGCGAGCCCTTCGAGGCCAGCATGCCGAGGTTGATCGGCGGCGTGGGGCCCGAACCGTTGCCGAAGACCGCCAGCAGGCCGAAGGGGCGCAGGCAGTCGATCGAGCCTTCGTAGGTGTCTTTGCCGACCGAGTCGTACACCACCTTCACGCCCTTGCCACCGGTGATCGCCTTCACGCGCTCGGCGAAGTTCTCGGTGCTGTAATTGATCGCATGCGCCGCGCCGTGTTCCAGCGCCAGCTTGCACTTGGCGTCGGAGCCGGCCGTGCCGATGAGCTGCAGTCCGAGCGCCTTGGCCCACTGGCAGGCGATCAGGCCGACGCCGCCGGCCGCAGCGTGGAACACGATGAAGTCGCCCGCCTGCAGGCCTTCGGCCGGCAGCGTCTTCTTCAGCAGGTACTGCGCGGTCAGGCCCTTGAGCATCATGGCCGCGCCGGTCTCGAAGGAGATCGCGTCGGGCAGCTTGCACACGTTCTTGGCCGGCATCACGCGCAGCTCGCAATAGGCACCGGGCGGCCCGCTGGCATAGGCCGCGCGGTCGCCGGGCTGCAGGTGGGTCACGCCCTCGCCCACCGCTTCGACCACGCCCGAGGCCTCCATGCCGAGCTGCAGCGGCATCGCGAACGGGTAGAGCCCGCTGCGCTGGTAGGTGTCGATGAAGTTGAGGCCGATGGCCTTGTGGCGGATGCGGATCTCGCCGGGGCCGGGCGCGCCGACCTCGACGTCGACGATCTTGAGTTCTTCGGGGCCGCCGGGGCGGTCGATGCGAACGGCTTTGCTCATCATGGGAAAGGTCTCCTGCGAAATGGACGGGGTCGACAGCCCTCGATCGTGCCACGCGCGGGTGCGTCGCGAGCGGAGGGGACAATCGCCCGGTTCACCCCTCTCGCGCCCATGCAGCCGTCTCGCCTCACCCTTTCCACCATCCTCCTGCTTGCCACGCCGCCGCTGCTGTGGGCCGCCAACGCGGTGCTCGGCCGCCTGCTCAAGGACATGGCTTCGCCGCTCACGCTGAACTTCATCCGCTGGGTGCTGGCCTTTTTCGTGCTGCTGCCGCTGGCGCACGGGGTGCTGCGGCGCGACCATCCGATGTGGCGCCACTGGCGGCGCTACAGCGTGCTCGGATTGCTGGGCGTGGGCATCTACAACGCCTTTCAGTACCTGGCCCTGCAGACCTCGACACCGCTGAACGTCACCCTGATCACCTCCAGCACGCCGTTCTGGATGCTGCTGCTGGGCACGCTCTTCTTCGGCCAGCGTGCCACGCGCTACGAGATGGCCGGCGCCGTGGTGTCGATGCTCGGCGTGCTGCTGGTGCTGGCCCAGGGCGACTGGCGCCACCTGGCGGCCTTGCGGCTGGTGCCGGGTGACCTCTACATCCTGCTGGCCGTGCTCGCCTGGTCGGTGTACAGCTGGATGCTCGTGGGCACGAACGAGCCCGCGGGCCTGCGCGAGGACTGGGCCGCCTTCCTGATGGCGCAGATGGTGTTCGGCCTGGCGTGGTCGGGGCTGTTCGCCGCCGGGGAATGGGCGGCGGGCGCGATGTATGTGCACTGGAGTTGGTGGCTGGCCGCTGCGCTGGTCTTCATCGCGGTGGGCCCGGCCCTCCTGGCCTTTCGCTGCTGGAGCGCCGGGGCGCAGCGCGCCGGCCCGAAGACGGCCGCCTTCTTCCTCAATCTGACGCCGCTGTTCGCCGCGCTGCTGTCGGCCACCTTCCTGGGCGAGGTGCCGCACGCGTACCACGGTGTGGCCTTCGCGCTGATCGTGGGCGGCATCGTGCTGTCGTCGGTGCGCGGTCCGACAGCGACCGGGCGGTAGATCTCCTTCGCGGACATCGCCGCTCTGTTGCAAGGACCGCACAGAAAGCGCCGCCGGTGCTGGTCCATGCAGACCAGTCGACGTACCAATTTCACGGCCGACACCCGGGAACGTTGAGAAACCTTTGTTACGAGAAATACACTTTTTGAAGAGGAGTCCCTCGACCCATCAACGACCCAGGAAATCCCATGTTCTACGCACTGCTCCGAACAGCCCTGCCGCTTTGCCTCGCGACCGCACTGGCCGCTTGCGGCGGCGGTGGATCCGACAGCGACGCGACTGCGCCGACCACCACAGCACCGGCCACCGGACCGACCACTGCTCCGACAACGGCCTCGACCACCCTGGATGCCAGCGGCGGCACCCTGGTCGGCCCGGGCGGGGTGACCATCGTGGTGCCGGCGGGCGCGCTGTCCGCGGCCACCAAGATCACCATCACCGAAAGCAGCGCTGGCGCGCCGGCCAGCCTGCCGCAGGGCAGCAGCTTGGCGGTGGCACAGAGCAAGGTCTACGAGCTGACGCCGCATGACGTCACCATCGCGCAGCCGGTGACCATCCGCATCCCGATCGACACCACCAAGGGCACGCCGCGCGTCTATGTGTCGGACCTGACCACCGGGTGGTATCCGCAGGCCAGCACGGTAGGTGATGGCTATGTGGAGATCCAGCGCACGGGGTTTTCGTGGGTCTATAGCGTCACCCCGACGGGTAAGAACGACAACGCCGATGCTGCGGCCTTGGTAGCGTCTTTGGCAAGGCTCGACATCTCCTCAACCACCGGTATGAAGGTCAAGGACCGCCAATTGACCTTAGCGGACGTCTTCCGGGACGTGTATCTCAACCAGGCCGAAGTACAGATTGAAGCCCTGCTGGGCCAAACCGCGACCGCTCGGTTCAGTGTGGTCAGCTGGTCCCACGGCCCGGATGCGCCCTACTGTCAGGCCAGCCAGATGGCACTCGACATGCTGGCCGGTGGCGTCTGGATCCCGTTGAACCAGTTCGCCGCGTCTTCCAGAACCACCACATCCGAGAAAATTTTCTCCGTATTTGGGACGTTCATGTATACCGAGTACACGAGGACTTCGAACTTCGACATCAACTTCACGCCGCTCGTGAACGGTTCCTTCGATCTGCGCGTGCGCACGGTCTGCGACAACGCGGCCGACCTCAAAGCCATGGACCCCCGGCTGGCCGATGCCACCTGGAAGCTGCGCATGAAGGTCAGCACGCCATACAGCGTCGGTGGCACCGTCAGCGGGCTGCCCAGCGGCGGCAGCGTCAAGTTGGCGCTGAACGGTGGCACGCCACAGACCGTCTCGGCCAACGGCGCATTCACCATGAGCACGCAGTTGTTCGCGGGCAGCAGTTACAGCGTGACCAGCAGCGATGCGCCGTCGGGATACACCTGCACCCTTGCCAACGCCAGCGGCACCATCGCCGACATCAACGCCGGCAACGTGGCCGTGAGTTGCGGACCGACGCCGTACAGCCTGAGCGGCAACGTCACGGGCCTGCCGCAGGGTGGGTCGGTCACGCTGCTGCTCAACGGCAGCGACGGCCAGACGGTGAGCAATCCCAACGGCGATGACTTCGACTTCCTGCCCTTCACCCTGTCCACGCAGGTGGGGGCGGGCCAGAGCTACGCCGTCACCGCGGGCACGGTCAGCCCCACGGGCTATGCCTGCAGCGTCAGCGGCGGCACCGGCACGATGCCGGCCAACGCCGTGGACGGCATCGTGGTCAGTTGCACCCCCGCCGGCCCGTTCACCCTGGGTGGCACCGCCAGCGGGCTCGACGCGGGCGGGCCGTACCCGAGCATGGTGCTGATGCTGAACGGCGACTCGTCCAACACCACCGCCGTGCCGCTGACCGGCAACGGTGCCTACAGCCTGGGCAGCGTGCCTGGCGGCACGGCATACAACGTGAGTGTCGACACCACCGGCACCGGCTACAGCTGCTTCGCGGTCAACCGCAGCGGGGGGGCGACAGCGAACGTGAGCAACATCGACGTGAGCTGCTCCTCGTCGGCGCCTCCTCCATCGCCCCCTCCGCTTCCTACATTGCCCCCTCCATAAGGCGGGCCTCGCCCCTCTTGCGGCCGGCACCATGCTGGCCGCACGCGTTTCGCCCGTTCCTAAAATTGCGCCCATGCATCCGCCCCGTGTTCTCATCGTCGATGACCACGCCATGTTCCGCACCGGACTGGCGCTGGTGATCCGGGCCGCGCTGCCCGACGCCACAGTGCATGAAGTCGGCGCGCTCGAAGAGGCCATGGCGCTGGAGACGGATGCAGTGGACGTCGTGCTGCTCGACGTCCAGCTGCAGGGCATCAACGGCCTGGCCGGCATCGCGCCGATGCGCCGCCGCTGGCCCGGCGCGCGGCTGCTGGTGGTGTCGTCGCACACCGACGCACACAGCGTGCGTGAAGCGCAGGCACGCGGCGCCGACGGCTTCATCGCGAAGACCGAATCCGCGGCAAGGATCGTCGAGGCGATCCGGCTCGCGTTGTCGGGCGCGCAGGTCGCGCATCCGTCGGCCTCGACACCGACGTCTCGCAGCCTCACGCCGCGGCAGTGCGAGGTGATCGAGCTGATGCACCAGGGGCTGCCCAACAAGACCATCGCACGGCGGCTCGACCTGTCGGAGAACACGGTACGCCGCCATGTGCAGGACATCCTCGCGTTCTTCGACGTGGGCAGCCGGACTGAGGCGGTGTTCGTCGCGCGGCAACGCGGCCTGGTCTACTGATGATCGACCTGCGCAGGCTGCTGCGGCTGGATGAGCCGCGCCTGCTGGCGCAGCAGGTGCGGCTCGTGATCGACAACATCCGCGGCACGACCTGGGTGGGGTTGCTGATGGTCGTGCTGGTGCGGTTGGCCCTGGCCCCGGCCGCCAGCGCCTCGGCGCTCAACCTGTGGTGCCTGGTGCAGTTCGCCATTGCCGCCAACATCCACCGCATGGTCGTTCAGCATGACCGCTGGACGCCGATGACGGACGCCCAGGCCCGGCGCATGACCGGTGAACTGCTGATCGGCACCGTGGTGGGCGCGATGAACTGGGGCGTCCTGCTGTGGGCGATGCGACCCGATGCGGACGCGGCGCAGCTCGCCGTGGTCTACGCCCTGGTCGCTGCGGTGCAGAGCGGCGCGGTGTCGACGCTGGGTTCCCTGCTGCCCCTGTCTATCGCTTTTCTGCTGTCGAGCTCGGCGGCCGTCCTGTTCGGCGTGGGGCTGCGCGGCCTGGCCGAGCATCCGGCCGTGGCGTTCGGCGGCGCCTTGTTTGCCGCGACCTTGCTCGACCAGGCGATCCGCGGCGCGCGGGCGGCCCGCACCTCGATCCAGCTACGGTTCGAGAACGCCGACCTGCTCGAGCGCGTGCGCGCAGAGCACGACGCCGCCGAGCGTGCGCAACGCCAGGCGGAGGACGCCAGCGCGGCCAAGTCCCAGGTGCTCGCCGCCGCGAGCCACGACCTGCGCCAGCCGGTGCATGCGCAGGGCCTGTTCCTCGAACTGCTCGGCGCGACCGAACTCACCGAGCGCCAACGCAGTCTGCTGGCCCGTGCGGGCGAAGCGGTGGACGCATCGGCCGCGATGCTGGGCACCCTGTTCGACTACTCGCGCATCGAAGCCGGCGTGATCCGCCCGCAGCGCGAGGCCTTCGCCATCCAGCCGATGCTCAACATGATCGAGCGTGAGTTCGGTCCGCAGGCCGACGCCAGGGGCCTGACCTACCGCTCGCGCGAATCGGCGCTGGTGCTGGCGTCCGACCCGGCCCTGGTGGGGCTGATCCTGCGCAACCTGGTCTCGAACGCGATCCGCTACACCCGGCGCGGCGGCCTGCTCGTGACCTGCCGACAGCGCGGTCCGGAGGCATGGCTCGAAGTGTGGGACACCGGCATCGGCATCGCGCCCGAACACCAGGCCGAGGTGTTCCGGGAGTTCCACCAGCTCGACAACCCCGAGCGCGATCGGCACAAGGGCTTCGGGCTCGGTCTGGCCATCGTGGACGGGCTCGCGCGAACCCTCGGGCACACGCTGTCGCTGCGCTCGGCGCCGCGGCGCGGCAGCGTGTTCGGCGTGCGCCTGCCGATCGCCTCCTGCGTGCAACCCGCTTCGGTGCGCATCGAGCACACCGCGCCGCGCGTGCTCGATGCGCACGTGCTGGTGATCGACGACGATGAAACCATCCTGATGGGCATGGCCGAACTGCTGCAATCCTGGGGCTGCACCTGCGACGTGGCGCCGACCATCGCACAGGGCCTGGCCCTGGCGACGCAACGACCGCCCGATCTGCTGGTCACCGATTACCGCCTGCGAGAGCAGCGCACCGGCCTGCAGGCCATTGAAGCGCTGCACGCCGCGCTCGGCCGCCCGGCGCCCACGGTGCTGATCACCGGCGACACCGCACCGGATCGCCTGCGCGAAGCGGCCGCGCATGGCATCACGCTGCTGCACAAGCCGGTGTCGCCGCCGCTCCTGTACCGCGCCCTGGCCGAGGCGCTGCCGGCGCGTTGAAGTGCCGCGGTTGAAGGCCTGCCTCAGGCGGCCTCCACGGGCTCGACACGCGCTCGTCCACGCACGCGCCCACATGACGACGCCCATGCCGGACATCCCGCCCACCCGTGGCCTGTCGGCGCACATCCTGTCGACCTCCGCCACGATGATCGGGGCCTGCATGACGGTCCTGAGGGTCAGCCACCTGGGCCACAGGACACAGGCCCGGTTGGCCGTCGACAAGCGGCTCGCCAAACTGAGCGCGCTGTACTGCGCGCAGTGCGTCAGTAGGTGCCGGGGTACGCGCCGCCGTCGGCCAGCACGTTCTGGCCCGTCATGTAGCCGGCCTGCAGGCTGCACAGGAAGGCACAGATGGCACCGAACTCCTCCGGGTTGCCGAAGCGGCCGGCCGGAATGCCCTTCTGGCGGTTGGCACGCACGATGTCGACATCGAGGCCGCTCTTCTTCGCCGCACCGGCCATGGTGCCCTTGAGGCGATCGGTATCGAAAGAGCCCGGCAGCAGGTTGTTGATGGTCACGCCCTTGGCGGCGATCGGCGTGCGCGCCACGCCCGCCACGAAGCCGGTGAGGCCGCTGCGCGCGCCGTTGGACAGGCCCAGGATGTCGATCGGCGCCTTCACCGAGCTCGACGTGATGTTCACGATGCGGCCGTAGCCACGCGCGGCCATGCCGTCGACCGTGGCCTTGATCAGCTCGATGGGCGTGAGCATGTTGGCGTCGACCGCCTTGATCCATGCCTCGCGGTCCCAGTCGCGGAAGTCGCCAGGCGGCGGACCGCCGGCGTTGGTCACGACGATGTCGTAGTCGGCATGCGCAGCGAAGGCGGCGGCGCGGCCTTCGGGCGTCGTGATGTCGGCGGCGACCGTCTTGACGAAAGGCTTGGGCGAACCGGCCGCGGCGGCTTCGAGCCGCGCTGCAGCAGCCTGCAATGCTTCGGCGCCGCGCGCCACCACCACCACGTTCACGCCTTCGCGCACCAGTGCTTCGGCGCAGCCCAGGCCCAGGCCCTTGCTGCCGCCGCATACCAGGGCCGTGCGGCCCGCGATTCCGAGATCCATGTGAGTTCCTTCGGGCCTAGCGCCCAGTTCGTGTGAAGACAAAAATTCCGGTGATCACCAGCACCGTGCCGGCCGCGGTCCACGCGGTGAACGGTTCGCCGAGGATCACCACACCCATCAGGATGGTCGACATCGGCCCGACCATGCCGGTCTGTGCGGCCATGGGCGCGCCGATGCGCTCGATCGCCATCATGACCGAGAGCACCGGCACGGCGGTGCACAGGGTCGCGTTCAGCACCGACAGCCAGATGACTTGCGGCGCCAGCTCGAACACCCCGCTCACCGGCCGCAGCACCAGGAATTGCGCAATGCACAGAAGGCAGGCCACGCTGGTGGCCAGGCCGACCAGCCGCAGCGAGCCCAGGCGCTTGACGAACTCGCCGCTGGCGACGAGATAGACGGCATAACTCACCGCGCTCAGGAACACCAGCAGCGTGCCCCAGGCCGCCGCGGCCGTCTGGCCCAGCTGCACCTCGTGGCCGAACACCAGCAGCACGCCGGCATAGCTGATGGCCATGCCGAGCATCTGCCAACGCGTGATCCGGCGGCGGTAGACGATCCAGCCGAACAGCAGCACCAGCGTCGGGTTGAGGTACAGGATGAGCCGCTCGAGGCTGGCCGTGATGTACGCCAGCCCCGCGAAGTCGAGAAAGCTCGCCAGGTAGTAGCCCGAGAAGCCCAGCCCCAGCACGCCCAGCCAATCGCGCCGAGTCGGCGGCGGCTTGCCGCGCCCGGCCCACCACGCCATGCCTACAAAGAGCGGCAGCGCGAACAGCATGCGCAGCATGATCAGCGTGACCGCGTCGACCCCATAGCGGTAGGCCAGCTTGACGATGATCGCCTTGCCGCTGAAGGCGATGGCACCGAAGGTGGCCAATGCGAGGCCCGCGGCGAGCGGCTTTTGCACAGGTGATGAATGAACGATCGGTGAGGTCACGTAGGTCTGTTTCAGAGATACCGCGGAACCGGCTCCGCCGGGCCGCAGGTATCGCCCCTTGAGGGGAAGCGGCGACACGCAGTGCGCCGCCTCGGGGTGGTTCTAATACCCCGCAGCGAGTCCGTCGCGGCGCGGATCGCTGGCCGCGATATAGCCCTCGACCGCCGGATCACCCGCGCGCCAGATGAACTGGCCGGCACCGAAGTCCTGGTACGAGTCGTCGATGACGTCGACTTGGTGACCCAGCGCGCTCAGCCCTTCGACCGTCTTCGGGTCCATCGCGCCTTCGACGTTGATCTCCAACCCCTGGTTGAAGCGCCAGCGCGGCGCATCGCAAGCGGCCTGCGGGTTCTGTCCGTGGTCGAGCATGCGCACCAAGGTCTGCATGTGGCCCTGAGGCTGCATGTTGCCGCCCATCACGCCGAAGCTCATCACCGGCTGGCCGTCCTTGGTGAGGAAGGCCGGGATGATGGTGTGGAAGGGGCGCTTGCCCGGTGCGACCACGTTGGGGCTGTCGGCGTTCAGGCTGAAGCCGTGGCCGCGGTTCTGCAGGCTGATGCCGAAGCCCGGCTCCACGCAGCCCGAACCGAAGCCCATGTAGTTGCTCTGGATGAAGCTGACCATCATGCCGCTCTCGTCCGCGGCCGTGAGGTAGATGGTGCCGCCCTTGATGGGGTTGCCCGCCTTGAAATCCTGCGCCTTCGTCATGTCGATCAGTTTGGCACGCGATGCGAGATAGTCGGCATCGAGCATCTGCAGGGGGGTCACCGTCATCGACGACGGCTCCGAGACGTAGCGGTAGGTGTCGGCGAAGGCCAGCTTCATGGCCTCGATCTGCACATGCTGGAACGCGACGCTGTCGACCGGCATGCCCGCCATGTCGAAGTGCTGCAGGATGCCCAGTGCGATCTGTGCGGCGATGCCCTGGCCGTTGGGCGGGATCTCGTGCAGCGTGTGGCCGCGGTAGTCCTGCGCGGTCGGCGTGACCCACTCGGGCTTCCAGTTGGCGAGGTCGCGCACCTTGAGCTTGCCGCCGTTGGCGTCGGAAAACGCCTCCAGCGCTTCGGCAATCTCGCCGCTGTAGAAGGCTTGGCCCTTCGTCGCGGCGATGGCCTTGAGAGCCCGTGCCGCCGCCGGGAAGCGGAACAGCTCGCCGACGTTCGGCGCACGGCCCCAGGGCAGGAAGCTGTCGGCAAAGCCGGGCTGGCCCTGCAGGATTGGCGTGGCCGCGGCCCACTTCTGCTGCACCACCGGCGGCATGAGGTAGCCGCGCTCGGCGATCTCGATGGCCGGCGCCATCAGCGCCTCGAAGGGCAGCTTGCCGAAGCGTTCCGACAGCGCCATCCAGCCACCGACGGCACCAGGCACCGTCACCGAATCCATGCCGCGTTGCGGGGGCGTGGTCGCGCCGTCACCGTATTTGCGGCGGAAGTAATCGGGCGTCCAGGCCTGCGGCGCGCAACCCGAGGCGTTGAGGCCGTGCAGTTCCTTGCCGTCCCACAGGATGCAGAAGGCATCGCTGCCCAGGCCGTTGCTGACGGGCTCGACCAGCGTCATCACCGCCGCTGTGGCCACGGCCGCATCGACCGCATTGCCGCCCTGCTGCAGGATGCGCAGGCCGGCTTGCGCGGCGAGCGGGTGCGAGGTCGAGACGACGTTGCGCGCAAAGACCGGAATGCGGGTGGAACGGTAGGGGTTGGCGTAATCGAAGTTCATGTGTCAGTCGCCCGTGATCTTGCGTTCGGTGATGATCTTTTTCCACTTGCCGGCGTCTTGCGCCACCATGCTCGCGAACTGCGCCGGCGTGCTGGTCGTCGGTTCGATGCCCAGGCGCGAGAGCTTGTCGCGCACCTCCGGGTCGGCCAGCGCCTGGTTCGCGGCGGTATTCACGCGCGCGACGAGTTCCGGTGGCAGGCCCTTGGGCCCGTACAGGCCGAACCAGGTGTTCGATTCGAAACCGGGCAGCACATCCGCGATCGGCGGCACATCGGGCGCCAGCGGGCTGCGCTTGAGCGAGGTCACGCCGAGCGCGCGCAGGCGGCCGTCGCGCACATGCGGCATGCCGGTGGGCAGCGAGTCGAACAGCACGTCGACCTTGCCGCTGATCAGGTCGGGGATGGCCAGCGCCGTGCCCCGGTACGGGATGTGCGTCACGAACACGCCCGCCTGCGACTTGAACAGCTCAGAGGTCAGCTGCACGATGGTGCCGTTGCCGCTCGACGCGTAGTTGAGCCTGCCGGGGTTCTTCTTGGCCAGCTCGATCCACTCGCGCACCGTCTTCGCCGGTGAGCTGTTGGGCACGAGCATGATGCTCGGCGCGTCGCCGACATGGGCGATCGGCGTGAAGTCGCGCACCGTGTCGTACGGCAGGCGCGGGTTGATGGCCGGGCCGATCGAGTGCGTGCTGGTGGTCGCCAGCAGCAGCGTGTACCCGTCGGCCGGCGCCTTGGCCGCGAGGTCGGCGCCGATCGAGCCGCCGGCGCCGGGCTTGTTGTCGATGACGATGGTGGTGCCGAGCTTCTCGCCCATCTTCTGCGACAGGGTGCGCGCAAAGAGATCGGTGGCGCCGGCGGCCGGGAAAGGCACGACCAGCCGGATCGGCTTGGCGGGATAGCTCTGGGCCCAGACCGCGGGCAGGGCAACGAAACCCACCGCGAGCGCGAGGGTCTTCAAGAAGAAGGTTCTTTTCATAGGAGGTCGATTCTGACGGCTCGGCAAAAGCCTTGCTGCAATGAAAACGGCGCCCGAAGGCGCCGGCGTGAGAGCGAAGGCTTGCGTCAGTCTTCGACGAAAGCCTCTTCGCGTTTGGACTTGACCGAGGGCAGCAGCACGATCAGCAGCAACAGCGCCGCGGCCGCCAGCAGACCGGCCGAGATCGGACGGGTCACGAACACGCTCCAGTCGCCGCGCGACAGCAGCAGCGCGCGCCGCAGGTTCTCTTCCATCATCGGCCCGAGGATCAGCCCCAACAACAGCGGCGCGGGTTCGCAGCCGAGCTTGATGAAGGTGTAGCCCACCACGCCGAAGATGGCGACCATCCAGATGTCGAACACGTTGTTGTTCGTCGAGTACACGCCGATCGCGCAGAACAGCACGATGGCCGGGAACAGCCAACGGTAAGGGATGGACAGCAGCTTGATCCAGATGCCGATGAGCGGCAGGTTCAGCACGATCAGCATCGCGTTGCCGATCCACATCGAGGCGATCAGGCCCCAGAACAGTTCCGGGTTGCTGGTCATCACCTGCGGGCCGGGCTGGATGTTGTGGATGGTCATCGCACCCACCATCAGCGCCATCACCGGGTTCGGCGGAATGCCGAGCGTCAGCAGCGGGATGAAGGAGGTTTGCGCACCGGCGTTGTTGGCGGCCTCGGGGCCGGCCACGCCGCGGATGTTGCCCTTGCCGAAGGGCACTTCGCCGGCCTTGAGCTTCATTTTCTTCTCGAGCGTGTAGGCCGCGAAGGCCGACAGCAACGCGCCGCCGCCGGGCAGGATGCCCAGCGAAGAACCGAGCGCCGTGCCGCGCAGCACGGCCGGCAGCATGTTCTTGAAGTCTTCCTTGGTGGGCCACAGGCCGTGCACTTCGGCGGTGAAGACCTGGCGCTCTTCTTCCGGGCGCGACAGGTTGGCGATGATTTCACCGTAACCGAACACACCCATGGCGATCACGATGAAGCCGATGCCGTCGGTGAGTTCGGGGATGTCGAAGCTGAAGCGCGCGACGCCCGAGTTCACGTCGGTGCCGACCAGGCCGATGAGCAGGCCCAGCACGATCATCGCGATGGCCTTGAGCAGCGAGCCCGAGGCCAGCACCACGGCGCCGATCAGGCCCAGGATCATGAGCGAGAAGTACTCGGCCGGGCCGAACTTGAAAGCCAGTTCGGTCAGCGGCGGCGCGAAGGCGGCCAGGATCAGCGTGCCCACGCAACCGGCGAAGAAGGAGCCCAGGCCGGCGGCCGCGAGCGCGGGGCCCGCCCTGCCCTGCTTGGCCATCTGGTGCCCGTCGATCACGGTCACCACGGAAGACGATTCGCCCGGCAGGTTCACCAGGATCGCGGTGGTCGAGCCGCCGTACTGCGAGCCGTAGTAGATGCCGGCCAGCATGATGAGCGCTGCCACCGGTGGCAGCGCGTAGGTCGCGGGCAGCAGCATCGCAATGGTCGCGACCGGGCCGATGCCTGGGAGCACGCCGATCAGCGTGCCCAGAAGACAGCCGACGAAGCAATAGATCAGGTTCTGCAGCGTGAACGCCGCGGTGAAGCCGATGGAAAGGTTATTGATCAGGTCCATGGTGTGTGTCTCAGCCCGAAATGAAGGTGGGCCAGACCTGGAACTGCAGCTTGAGTGCGACCACGAAGGCGAGGTAGCTGCCGACCGCGAGGATGGTGGCGAGGATCAGGCTGGCCTTGAAGCTGTACTGCTCCCCGGCCAAGCCCGCGATGAGCACCAGCGCGTAGATCGCGGCGATCAGGCCCATGGCGGGCAGGCCCCACGCCACGACGCCGCCGAGCAGCACGCCGAAGATCAGGTTGGCGCCGATGATGAAGCCCAGCGGCTTCCAGGCGATCTTGCCGATCGGGTCGCCGTTGACCGTCTCGATGGTGAGCGCACCGAAGATCACCACGAGGCCGAGGACGGCCAGCAAGATCCCCAGCATCATCGGGAAGTAGCCCGGGCCCATCCGCGCACCCGTCCCCACGTTGTAGGTGGTCGCACCCCATGCGAAGGCGATCCCGACGAGGGTGAACATCAGCCCCGCAAAGAAGTCCTTCTGACTTTTGATTTTCACGAACAATCTCCTCGAAAAAATTCGAACGGCCGATTGTGTGGTCAGGGTGCGGTCAGGCTGATGTGGATTCCACTAACCGCAGAGCTAGGGTTAGCCCGAAGCCTGGTCACTCCAGGGGCGGGGTAGCGCTCAGGACTTCCTCGATGGTCGTCACGCCTTCGGCCACGCGCAGCGCGCCGGCCAGGCGCAGCGGGCGCATGCCGTCGGCCACGGCTTGGCGGCGCAGAGCGGAAAGGACCGGCTCCTTGTTCACGCGCGCCTTGAACTCCTCGCTGATGCTGAGCAGTTCGTACAGGCCCATGCGGCCCATGTAGCCGGTCATACGGCAGTCCACGCAGCCTACCGGCCGGTAGGCGCGCACCGAACCGGTGATCTGCCAGGGCGCGACGAACTCGGCGAGCTTCTCGCGCGTGACCGACTCGTCGGGCTGCTTGCACAGCGGGCACAGCGTGCGCACCAGCCGCTGCGCCAGCACGCCGAGCATCACGGCGTTGATCAGGTACGACGGCACGCCCAGCTCCATCAGCCGCGTGATGGCGCTGGGCGCATCGTTGGTGTGCAGCGTGCTGAACACCAGGTGGCCGGTGAGCGCGGCCTGCACCGCCATGTCGGCGGTGGCCAGATCGCGGATTTCACCGACCATGATGATGTCCGGGTCCTGCCGCATCAGCGCGCGCAGCCCCTCGGTGAAGCCGAAGTCGAGCTGCGGCTGCACCTGCGTCTGGTTGAAGGACGGCTCGATCATCTCGATCGGGTCCTCGATGGTGCTGACGTTGACCTCTTCAGTCGCCACCCGCTTGAGCGTGGAGTACAGCGTGGTGGTCTTGCCCGAGCCGGTCGGCCCGGTCACCAGGATGATGCCGTGCGGCCGCGTGACGAGCTGTTCCCAGCGCTTGGCGTCGTGCTGCGCGAAGCCCAGTGCGTCGAGGTCCTTCACCGCGGTATCGGGGTCGAAGATCCGCATCACCATCTTCTCGCCGAAGGCGGTGGGCAGCGTCGACAGGCGCATCTCGACCTCGTCGCCGCGCATGTTCCGCGTCTTGATGCGGCCGTCGAGCGGGCGGCGCTTCTCGACCACGTCCATGCGGCCGAGCAGCTTGATGCGCGCGACCATCGCGTTCATCACGCCCATGGGCATCTGGTAGGCCGGGTGCAGCACGCCGTCGATGCGAAAGCGCACCACGCCCTGCTCGCGCCGCGGCTCCAGGTGGATGTCGCTGGCGCGCTGGTCGAAGGCGTACTGCCACAGCCAGTCAACCACCTGCACCACGCTCTGGTCGTTGGCGTCGAGCTGCTTGTTGCTCTTGCCCAGCTCGACCAGCTGCTCGAAGCTCGCGCCGCCCGCGTTGCCGCCAGCCTTCTGCGCCGCGCGCACCGACTTGGCCAGCGCGAAGAACTCGGCCGTGTAGCGCTGGATGTCAGCTGGGTTGGCCACCACGCGGCGCACTGCGCGGCGCGACTGGCGCTCGACCTCGGACATCCAGTCGGTCAGGAAGGGCTCGGCGGTGGCCACCACCACTTCGCTGGGCGTGACCTGCACCGGCAGCACCTTGTGGCGCTCGGCGTAGGCCGCGCTCATGGTGTCGGCCACCTTGCCCACGTCGACCTTCAGCGGATCGATGCGCAGGTACTGCAACGCGGCGCGCCCGGCCAGCCATTCGGTGAGCATCTCGAGGTCGAGCGGCTTGCCGTCTTTCTCGCGTGTCATCGCGACGTTCGCCAAGCGCACCAAGGGTGCCTGCCGGCTCTCGGCCTGCGCACAGCGTGCGATGGTGCGCTTGGCCTCGTGCGGCGAAATCACGCCGTCGGCGGCGAGCCACTCGATCAGCAGGCGCAGGTCGAGCGGGCCTTCGTGGCGGGACGCGGCAGCGGGTGGCGAGACGACGCTCATGACATGGATTTGAAGACGCGCAGCCACTTGGGGGCCGGCAATCCCCAGCGAGTCTGGATGGTCTGTGCCCGCTCGGCAAGTGCGTCGCGCTTGGGCCGGGTCGGCGTGCGCTGCGCCAGCACGACGGTGTTGCCCTCGCGCGTCGGCTTGAAGGCCCAGACCGCCTCGGTGCCGAAGGCGGCGGCGATCTTCTCGAGGCTGCGTTCGTAGCTCGACGAGCGGCCGAAGAGGTTGACCGTCATGCAGCCGTCCTCGGTCAGCAGGCCGCGGCAGTCGGCATAGAAGGCTTCGCTGTCGAGCACCGGCGCGGCGGCCTCGTGGTCGTACAGGTCGACCTGCAGCGCATCGACCGTGCCTTGCCACTCGGGCTTGCGGATCTCGGTGCCGGCATCGGCCAGCACCACGCGCAGCTTGGCGTCGTCGGCCGGCAGCTTGAACCAGCCGCGGCAGGCCGCGACGACCTGCGGGTTGAGCTCGACCGCGGTGGTGCGCATGCGCAACTGCTTGCGGCTGAACTTGGTGAGTGTGGCCGCGCCCAGGCCCAGCTGCATCGCGTGGCGGTTCATGACGCTCGACGGCTCGACGAAGAGCAGCCAGGCCATCATGCGCTGCACGTATTCCAATTCGATCTCGAAGGGCGCGTCGAGCTTCATCGAGCCCTGCACCCATTCCGTGCCGAGGTGCAGGTAGCGGATGTCGCCCCAGTCGGAAAAGTTGACCTCAGGCAGGGCCGGTGCGCGCGCTGCCATCACGCGACCAACCCATGCCGTGCGAACACGTCGTGCCAGGCCTCGCATTTGCGGTCGAAGGGCATCGCCGCATGCGCGGGGCTGGTCGACGGCAGCTTGTAGGCCGGCAGAACGCCGTGGCCGCCGTCGCGCAGGGCGTCGATCACCTTGGGCGCATGGCGAAAGCTCTCGGCGCCGTTGTGCGCGATGGCGGCGAGCCGCGGCACCTCGAGGGTCGAGAAGTCGTTGAGCGCTGCATCGCGGATCGACGTGTCGAGGCTGCCCTCGCGTTGGCAGCTGCCATACACGTCCCACAGGCCGAGGCCATGCTGCGTCAACCAGTCGGCGCGCTCGGCGGATGCGGTGCCCGAAGGCAGAGGGTGGGCGGGCCAGAGGGCTTGCAAGATCTTCCAGAAGTGGTTCTGCGGATGGGCATAGTAGCGCCCCTCCGCCAGCGACCGCGCGCCCGGGAAGCTGCCCAGCACCAGCACCACCGTCTGCGCCGACACGATGGGCGCCAGACCGTCGAGCGACGGCGCATCGGACGGCGCACGAGAAAAAACCCGCCGCGGCGGGTTCTTCGAGGGTGCAGGCCGGTCGAGACCGGTCGCAGGATCAGGGCTTCTTGGCGGCTTCATTCTCGGCGGTGCCGGGGATCTTCTCACCGATCTTGTGGCCTGCGCTGCGCATGCCATCGGCCGTCTTGTGGCCAACATTGGCGACCGCGCCGCCTGCCTTCTTCGCACCATTGGCGGTGGCGTGACCAGCCTTCTTGGCGGTGCGCTTGGTGGCGTTGTAGGCCTTCTTGGTGCCCGTCTTGACCTTCTCGGTCACGGTCGGCGCTGGGGCGGTGGCAGGGGCCACGGCCGGCGCCGGTGCCGGCGTCTGTGCGGCAGCGGAGAAACCGATGGAGGCGATGCCCAGCGCCAGAACAGCGGGGATCGAACGGAAGAGGGTCGAGGTCATGGAAAGCTCCTTGTTTGCGTTGTAGTCACGGACATGCCGCACTGACCGGACAACGGGCGATCCGACGGCGCGGATGACAACGCGGCTACCGGCGACGCTGTTTTGTCGCACGACGGCATGTCGGCCTACACGCTTGCCTGACCACCGCCTGACGGCGTCACCAACGAAGACAGGCCAGGCAATGCGCTCAGTGCGTTGCGCGTGCTCGCCTGCGCGAGTTCGTCCGGCGTCATGCCGCGCAACTGCGCCAGCACCGCGGCGATGCGCGGCAGCTCGGCGGGCTCGTTGCGGCCCTGTGCGGCACCGGCTTCGCGTTCTGTCTGGGTGCGGTAGAGCCAGTGCGGCTGGATGTCCGGCGCATCGGTTTCCATGACGATCGCATCGAGCGGTAGCGCCGTGGCGAGTCGGCGCACCTGCAGCGCACGGTCGAAGGTCACGGTACCGCCGAAGCCCAGCTTGAGCCCGATGTCGATGCAGGCCTTGGCCTGCTGCTCGCTGCCGTTGAAAGCGTGCGCGATGCCCCGCCACGGGCGACCCGCACCGACCTGGCGCAGATGCTTGAGCACCTTGTCGACCGAACGGCGCACATGGATGATCACCGGCAGGTCGTGCGCGCGGGCGAGCTGCAATTGCGCATGGAAGAAGTGCTCCTGCTTCGGCCCGTCGAGTTCGGGCACGAAGTAGTCCAACCCGATCTCGCCCACCGCGACCAGACGTGGGTCGCCCCGGCGCGCGGTCAGTTCGGCATCGAGCGTCTGCAGGTCAGCCTCCTGCGCGTCGCCGGTGCACAGCGGATGGATGCCCAGCGCATAAGCGTCGCCCTGCGCATGTGCCAGCGTGCGCACTGTCGCAAAGTTGGAGACCGCTACCGCAGGAATGACGCACAGCGCAACGCCCGCAGCGTCGGCCCGTGCCCGCACGGCGGGCCCTTCGTCGCCGAACTCCGGGGCATCCAGGTGACAGTGTGTATCGATGAAACCGGTCATCGGGCCATGATGCCCGAAGCGATGCAAGGCGGCACAAAGCGTGCTACCGTGAATTCTTTGACACGTCACTCTTTGCCCGGAGGTGCCGATGCGCAGGACTGGTATTTACAGCCGCTCGCCGCAAGCGTCGAAAGATGCCGACGCGCCCCGCGAGGGGGATGCGCCCGCCGTCGGCGCGCCGCCGGATGCGCCTGCCGTCGCGCCGACGCGATGGCAGCCGGGTCGAAAGTCCTTCGCGGGCCTGCTGGTTCTCGTGCTCGCACTGACCGTCGGCGGTGCGGTGTTCTGGCCGCGCCAGTCCGGACACACGCTGACGCAGAAGGACATCGACGCCGCCGTGCTGCGCACGCTGCAGACCAACGTCCTCCCCTCTCAGGCCACCCGCGCGGCGGCCATCATCCGGCCCTCCGTGGTGCGCGTGGTCGGCTACGGCACCGAGCGTGCGACGCCTGAAGCGAAGACCGAGAAGCGCGGGCGCAACATGGCGCGCGGCAAGGCGCCCGAAGCCGATCCAGCGCCCGGCACCGAGGTCGAGCGCGGCGTGGGCACCGGCGTGGTCATCGTCGACAAGGGCGTGATCCTCACCAACCTCCACGTGGTCGCGGGGTCGGAAAAGATCAAGATCACCTTCTCCGACGGCCTCGAGGCGGAGGCGACCATCACCGGCGTGCAGCCCGAGAACGACCTCGCCGTGCTGCAGGCGAAGAAGATACCCGACGACCTGATCGCCGCGACCATGACCTCGACTGCCGACCTGCAATCAGGCGATCAGGTCGCCGCGGTCGGTTTCCCGTTCGGCATCGGCCCTTCCGTGTCGGCGGGCGTCGTGTCCGGCCTCAAGCGCTCGTTCCGTTCGCCGGAAGGCAAGCAGGAGCTGGGCAACCTGATCCAGTTCGACGCAGCCGCCAACCCCGGCAATTCGGGCGGCCCGCTGATCAACATGAATGGCGAGGTGCTCGGCATCGTGACCGCCATCCTCAATCCCACGCAGCAGCGCACCTTCATCGGCATCGGTTTCGCCGTGCCGATCGAGAACGCCGCTTCGGCGCTGGGCTCGCCACCGTTCTGACCTTCTCACCGTTCGCCATCTTCGCCTTTCACTCCTTCACGAAAGCACGCGCATGAGCTTCGAGACAACCCCGACCAATTCACCCGCCACGGCCGAGCTGATGGAGCAGATCCTCTACGAGGTGAAGCGTGTCGTGGTCGGCCAGGACCGCTTCCTCGAACGCGTGATGGTCGCGATGCTGGCCGGTGGTCACCTGCTGGTCGAAGGCGTGCCGGGCCTGGCGAAGACGCTCACCATCAAGACGCTGGCCGACACCGTGAGCGGCCAGTTCAAGCGCATCCAGTTCACGCCCGACCTGGTGCCAGCCGACCTGGTCGGCACGCGCATCTACAACCAGAAGACCGGCGACTTCTCCACCGCGCTCGGCCCGGTGTTCGCCAACCTGCTACTGGCCGACGAAATCAACCGCGCGCCGGCCAAGGTGCAGAGTGCGCTGCTCGAGGTGATGCAAGAGCGCCAGGTGACCATCGCCGGCGAGACGCACAAGGTGCCGCGCCCTTTCCTCGTGATGGCGACGCAGAACCCGATCGAGACCGAAGGCACCTACCCGCTGCCCGAGGCGCAGGTCGACCGTTTCATGATGAAGGTGCTGGTCGACTACCCGACCGACGAAGAAGAGTTCGTCATCGTGCAGCGCGTGATCGGCCCGCCGGTGCAGCCGGCCGTCGTCGCCACCACCGACCAGCTCGCCGCCCTGCAGGCCGAGGCACGACGCGTGTACGTCGACCCGTCCCTCATCCAGTACGCGGTGAAGCTGGTGTCGGCCACGCGCACGCCCGAGAAGCACGGCCTGAAGGACATGCGCCGCTTCATCACCTTCGGCGCCAGCCCGCGCGCCAGCATCAACCTCACCGAGGGCGCGCGTGCGCTGGCCCTGCTTCGCGGCAGGAGCTACGCGCTGCCGGAGGACATGACCGCGCTGGTGCCCGACGTGCTGCGCCACCGCGTGACGCTGTCGTACGAGGGCCTGTCCGAAGGCCTGACCGCCGACGGGCTGATCGAGAAGATCATGCGTGCGATTCCCGCCCCTCCCAAGCCGCTCGAGCATGAAAAGCTGGTGGCCTAGAGCAATGAGCACTCCCCCAGTCTTCGCGCACTGCGTGTCGCTCCGCCTCCCCCTCGCCGGGGGCAACACCAGCGGCCCGGCGAAGCCGGTTCCGCGGTGTTCCTGGAAAAGCCATGAAAAGCTGGTGGCCCAGTAAGCGCACCCGCGCTGCCAACGACGCACAGGCGGTCGCCGTGGCCGAGACGGCTGCGGGTGCCGCCGAGCGCGTGCTGCGCCGGCTCGAATGGACCGTGATCCGCCGGCTCGACGGCCTGCTGCAGGGCGACTACCGCACGCTGATGCGCGGCACCGGGCTCGACCTGGCCGACCTGCGCGAGTACCAGCACCACGACGACGTGCGCCACATCGACTGGAACGTGACCGCGCGGTTGCAGGTGCCGCATGTGCGCGTCTACACCGAAGACCGCGAGATGACCGCCTGGTTCGTGCTCGACCTGAGCCGCTCGGTGGATTTCGGCTCTGGCCTCAAGGCCAAGCGCGAGATCTCGCAAGGCTTCGTCGGCGTGCTGGCCCGGCTGCTGACGCGGCACGGCAACCGGGTCGGCGCATTGGTCTACGGCAACGATCTCGAAGCGGTGATCCCGCCGCGCAGCGGCCGGCCGCATGTGCTGCATCTGCTGCACGCCATGGACAAGCGGTCCGTCGAAGGCAAGCCCACGAAGGGCATGACGCGGCTGTCCGACCTGCTGAAGTCCGCGGCCGTGCTGATGCCGCGGCGCTCGACCGTCTTCGTGGTGTCCGACTTTCTGACCGAGCCGGGTTGGGAGAAGCCGCTGGCCCAGCTGACGCAGCGCCACGAGGTGGTCGCGGTGCGGCTTTTCGACCCGCTCGAGCTTTCGCTGCCCGACCTCGGCCTGGTACCGCTGCGCGACGCCGAGACGGGCGAGCAGCTGTGGGTCGACACGCACGACGCCGGGTTCCGCAAGCGCTTCGCGCGCATCGCCGCTGAGCGCGAAGCCACGCTGCGCGCCACGTTGGCCAAGGCCGGCGTCGACACGCTCGAACTCTCCACCGACGACGAACTGGCCGCGGCCATCCTGCGCTTCGCCGACCTGCGCAAGCGCCGGGTCCGCACGGGTGGCGCGCAATATCCATTCCGCAAGGCGGCGCCTGCATGACCTTCGCGACCACATCCGGGAGCGCTCCATGAATTTCCTGTGGCCCCAGTTCCTCTGGCTGCTGACCGCCGTGCCCTTGCTGGTGCTGCTGTACGTATGGCTGATGCGTCGCAAGAAAAAGCTGGCGCTGCGTTACGCCAGCCTGTCGATCGTGCGCGAGGCGATGGGCGCTGGCCAGAGCATGAAGCGGCACATCCCGCCCCTGCTCTTTCTGCTAGCGATGGTGGCGATGCTCATCGCCGCGGCGCGGCCGATGGCGGTGGTGGTGCTGCCGTCGAACCAGCAGACCATCATCCTGGCGATGGACGTGTCCGGCAGCATGCGCGCCACCGACGTGCTGCCCAACCGCCTGGTCGCAGCGCAGGAGGCCGCCAAGGCCTTCATCAAGGACCTGCCCCGCACCGTGAAGGTCGGCATCGTGGCCTTCGCCGGCAGCGCGCAGGTGGCGCAGCTGCCCACCGTCAACCGCGACGACCTGGTCACCGCCATCGACGCCTTTCAGTTGCAACGCGCCACCGCCACCGGCAATGCCATCGTGGTGTCGCTCGCCACGCTGTTCCCGCAGGCCGGCATCGACATCTCCAACTTCGGCCCGCAGAGCCGCCAGCGCGGCGTGCCGATCGAGCAGGCCGGCAAGGCGCCACCGCCCGAATTCACACCGGTGGCGCCGGGTTCGTACACGTCCGCCGCAGTCATCATGCTGACCGACGGCCAGCGCACCACGGGCGTCGACCCGATGGACGCGGCCAAGGTCGCGGCTGACCGCGGCGTGCGCGTGTACACGGTCGGCATCGGCACGGTCGACGGCGAAACCATCGGCTTCGAGGGCTGGTCGATGCGCGTGCGGCTCGACGAGGAGACGCTCAAGGCCGTGGCCAACAAGACCTCCGGCGAGTACTTCTACGCCGGCACCGCGGCCGACCTGAAGAAGGTCTACGACACGCTGAGCTCGCGCCTCACGGTCGAGAAGAAGGAGACGGAAGTCTCCGCGCTCTTCGCCCTCGGCGCGGCGCTGCTGGCCTTCCTGTCGGCGGGGTTGTCGCTGTTCTGGTTCAACCGGATTCTTTGAGTCCGCCGCGCCGGACCGACGCGGGGGCCTCAGCCCTCTCAGCCCAGCTCCGTCTTCCGCTGGACGATGCGGGAGACCAGCCCGTACTCGACCGCCTCCTGCGCCGAGAGCCAGCGGTCGCGCTCGATGTCGAGCAGCACCTGTTCGATCGGCTTGCCGGTCTCGCGGGCGATCTCGTGCGCGATGCGCAGGCGGGCCTTGAGGATCTCCTGCGCCTGGATGGCGATATCGGTCGCCTGCCCGCCCGCGCCGCCGCTGGGTTGGTGGATCAGGAAGCGCGTGTTCGGCAGGCACACGCGGCGCTCCCGAGGCGCGGCCAGGAACAGGTGCGTGGCGGCGCTGCCGACCCAGCCGGTGCCGATCATGTTCACCGGCGCGCTGATGAAACGCACGATGTGGATCGCGTCGCCCGATTCCAGGTGGCCGCCCGGCGAACTCACGAGGATGTCGATGGGCTTCTCGGGGCTGTCGGCGTCCAGTGCGATCAGCCGGCGCGTGACGTCGGCGGCCACGGAATCGGTGATGCTGCCGAAGATGAGGAGCGTGCGCGACTTGAACGCCTTTTCCTCGAGGTAGGAATTGCGCGGCTCGGCCGTGGACGCGGGGTGCGTGTCGTCGTCGGATGCCATGGAGAACATGGGCGAGGTGGGCATGAGGAAGGCTCCTGTGAATGGAACTGTCTTGACGAACAAGCCCGCGGTTTCGTGACATGGCGCGCGCTGTGGCAAGCTGGCGCGATGCTCGACGAACGCTATCTCTCGCAATTCCCGGTGCTGCGACAACGCCTGGTTCGTGCGGCGGCGCGCATGCTCGCCGGGCACGCCGATGCCGAAGACGTGGTCCAGGACGCCTACCTGCGCGCGCTCGAAGCCGGTGACACGCTGCGACCCGATTCGGCGCAGGCGTGGCTGACCACGGTGATGCAGCACCTCGCGATCGATCGTCTGCGGCGCGACAACTGGATGCAGCGCTGGCTGCGCGACGCCGATGCGTCTGCCGCCAACGCCCCGTCGGCCGAGGCCGAGGCGGCGCAGGCGGAATCCATCGACCGGGCGCTGCGGTCGATGGCCGCCAGGCTGTCGCCGGCCGAGGGTGCCGCCGTGCTGCTGCGTGAAGTCTTCGAAGCCAGCTTCAAGGAAATGGCGCAGGCCAGCGGCAGGACCGAAGCGGCGTGCCGACAGCAGTTGCATCGCGCACTGCTGCGGCTGCGTCAGGACAGGGACAGCGAAGACGCGGCGTCAGAGGCCCATTTCCGGATGTACAGGCAAGCACTGCGCGACGGCGATCCACGAACGCTGTTCGCGATGCTGCGGCAGCCGCCGGTGCGTGCGGTCGCTGCCGCGGCAGTGATAGCCCCCCACTCCGGAACGTCGCGCGCGGTCTGCCAGGTGATGCAGATGGGTGGCCGGCTCGGCCTGGTGCTGACGCTGGGTGGCAAGGTGTTGTGCGTGCTGCCGCTCGATGTGCGGCCAACGCAAGAAGAACAGCCGTTGGCCCTGTCTTCGCACTAGCGCCGCCCCACCGGGGACGGCAAGAAAGCAATCAGTCGGCCAGCCGCCCCGCCACCAGCCGCAGCACGCGGTCGCACCGGCTAGCCAGCGTCTCGTCGTGCGTCACCATGACGAAGGCGGTGCCGTGCTGGCGGGCCAGTTCGAGCATCAGCGCGAACACGCCGTCGGCCGTGCTGCGGTCGAGATTGCCGGTGGGCTCGTCGGCCAGCACGCAGTCGGGCTGGGTCACCAGTGCGCGCGCGATGGCGACGCGCTGGCGTTCGCCGCCTGACAGTTCCGCCGGGCGGTGCTGCAGCCGCTCGCCGAGGCCGACCGCCTTGAGCATCTTCGTGGCCGCCTCGACCTGTTCCGCGGGTGGCGCGCGCCGGATCTTCAGCGGCATGCCGACGTTGTCGAGCGCGCTGAATTCCGGCAGCAAGTGATGGAACTGGTAGACGAAGCCGAGGTGCCGATTGCGCAGCCGGCCCTGTTCGGCCGCATCGGCGTGCGCGATGTTCTTGCCGTGCAACTCGACGCTGCCCGAGGTCGGCGCGTCGAGCCCGCCCATCAGGTGCAGCATCGTGCTCTTGCCCGAGCCCGAAGCGCCGACGATGGCCAGCGTCTCGCCGGCATGCACGTCGAGGTCGACGCCATGCAGCACGGTGAGGTCGATGCGGCCTTCGTGGAAGCGCTTGGTCAGGCCGCGGACCTTGAGGACGACCTTGGGCCCATCGGCGCCGGGCCGCCCCAAGCCGATGGCGGCCCCCTCGGGGGGCAGCGAGGACACGCCAGTGCCGAGCGTGGGGGTCATGTCACTCATAGCGCAGCGCCTCCGCAGGATTGACCCGGCTGGCGCGCCAGCTCGGATACAGCGTGGCCACGAACGCCAGCGCCAGCGAGATCAGCGTGATGGGCATGATGTCCGACCGCTGCGGGTCGCTCGGCATGCGGCTGATCAGGTAGATGTCCTTGGGCAGGAAGCTCGCCTGGAACAGCCGCTCCAGCGCCGGCACGATGACGTCGATGTTGTAGGCGATGCCCAGGCCCAGCAGCAAGCCGCCGACGGTGCCGATCACGCCCACCATCGCGCCCTGCACCACGAAGATGCCCATGATGCTTTTCGGGCTCGCGCCCAGCGTGCGCAGGATGGCGATGTCGGCGCGCTTGTCGGTCACGGTCATGACCAGCGTCGACACGAGGTTGAAGGCCGCCACCGCGACGATCAGCGTGAGGATGATGAACATCATGCGTTTCTCGACCTGCACCGCGGCGAACCAGGTCTTGTTCTGGCGGGTCCAGTCGCGGATCAGGAATGAGCCCGGCAGCGTGACCGCCAGCTCGTCGGCCACCTGGCGCGCCTGGTTCAGGTCCTTGAGCTTCAGGCGCACGCCGCTCGGGCCTTCGAGTCGGAACACGCGGGCCGCGTCCTGCTCGTGGATCATGGCCAGTGCCGAGTCGTATTCGTAGTGCCCCGAATCGAAGGTGCCGACCACGGTGAACTGCTTCAGCCGCGGTACCACGCCGGCCGGCGTCACCTGGCCGCCCGGCGCCACCAGCGTGACCTGGTCGCCGGCCCGCACGAAGAGCGAACGCGCCAGCTCGCCGCCCAGCACGATGCCGAATTCGCCGGGCACCAGCTTGTCGAGCGCGCCCTTCTGCGCGGTGCTCGCGAAGTCGGTCACCTCGGGTTCGAGCCTGGGCTCGATGCCGCGCACCAGCGCGCCCTTCATGTCCTCGCCGCGCGCGATGAGCGCCTGGGTGGTGATGAAAGGGGCCACGCCGATCACCTCGGGGTTCTTGCGCGCCGCGTCCATGATCGGGCCGATGTCCTGCAGCGCCTGGCCGTCGCGCGAGAAGATCTCGATGTGCGAGACGACGCCGAGCATGCGGTCGCGCACCTCTTTCTGGAAGCCGTTCATGACCGACAGCACGATGATCAGCGCCGCCACGCCCAGCGCGATGCCGAGCATCGAGACACCGGAGATGAAGGAGATGAAGCCGTTGCGCCGCGTCGCCCGGCCCGCACGCGTGTAGCGCCAGCCGAGTTGCAGTTCGTAAGGAAGGGGCATAGGAGCGGAATTGTGGCATCCCGAAGTGGCTCTTCGCCCTGACCCGACAATAGGCCCCATGGCCCTTCCCCCCTCCCCGACACATCTCCTGATCCCCTTTGCCGGCCGCGGGTCTTCCGCTTGTCCTGCCGCGCTGGCCACGTTGCAACTCCCGAATCTCGACGCACTCATCACCCGCCTCGCCGTGGCCCACGACGACACGCAGGCCGACACCACCCTCACACCGCCGCACGAGCGCGCGCTGGCTCGCGCCCTCGGCATCGACGCGGCCGACGGTTGCATCGCCTGGGGTGCGCGCGAGGCGCAGCAGACGGGGCTCTCGCGCGCCGGCGCCGACGAGCCCTGGGCCGTGCTGACGCTGTGTCACTGGGAAGTCGCCATCGACGAGGTGGTGCTGCACGACCCGAGCGACATGGCGATCGACGCCTCCGAATCGCAGGCGCTGCTCGAAGCCGCCCGCCCTTTCTTCCAGGAAGACGGCATCGTGCTGCGTCGCTCGACCGCGCCCGGCCGCTGGCTCGCGCGTGGCGAGCTGTTCCGCGGCCTGCCCACCGCATCGCTCGACCGCGCGGCCGGCGGGCCGATCTCGGCCTGGGCGCCGCTGACCGATGCACTCAAGCCGGTGCGCAAGCTGCAGAACGAGATGCAGATGCTGCTCTACACGCAGCGCGTGAACGACGAGCGCATCGCGCGCGGCCTGCAGCCGATCAACTCCTTCTGGTTGAGTGGCACCGGCGTGCTGACGCAAGGCCGTCTCAACGCGGAGAGCCCGACCGTGCTCGACACGCTGCGCGCCCCGGCACTGCGCGACGACGCCGCGGCATGGACGGCCGCCTGGCAGGCGCTCGACGCCGGCCCCATCGCCGAACTGCTGGCCGCCTACCGCCGCGGCGAGGCGGTGCAGCTCACGCTGTGCGGCGACCGCGCCGCGCGCCGTTTTGAACCGCAGCCGCGCGGCGCCGTCAGCTGGGTGAAGAACCTGTTCACCCGCACGCAAGCCACGACGGTGCTGGCCGCGCTGTGAAGATCGTCGCCCGCGAGATCCCGCCGCGCAGCGTCTGGGCGCTGGAGCAGGCCGGCGTGCACCCGCTGCTGGCGCGGCTTTACGCGGCGCGCGGCGTGCTCGGCAAGGAAGAGCTCGACGATGGCTTGGCGCGCCTGCTGCCGCCCGACACGCTCAAGGGCGCGCGCGAGGCCGCCGTGCTGCTGGCCGACGCCATCCGCGACGACAAGCGCCTGTGCATCGTGGCCGACTACGACTGCGACGGCGCCACCGCCTGCGCGGTCGCCGTGCGCGGCCTGAAGCTGCTCGGCGCCAGACATGTCGCCTACCTGGTGCCCGACCGCGTGGTCGACGGCTACGGCCTCACGCCGCCGATCGCCGAGCGCGTGGCCGACGGCGGCGCCGACATGCTCATCACCGTCGACAACGGCATCGCCAGCGTCGACGGCGTCGCTGCTGCCAAAGCGCGCGGCCTGCAGGTGCTGGTGACCGACCACCACCTGCCCGGTCCGCAACTGCCCGACGCCGACGTGCTGGTGAACCCGAACCAGCCCGGCTGCGAGTTCCAGAGCAAGAGCATCGCCGGCGTAGGCGTGATGTTCTATGTGTTGCTGGCACTGCGGTCCGAGCTGCGGGCGCGCGGCGTCTTCGATGCCGCCAGCCAACCCAAGCTCGACGTGCTGCTGCCGCTGGTCGCACTCGGCACTGTGGCCGACGTGGTCAAGCTCGACGCCAACAACCGCCGCTTGGTCGCCCAGGGCCTGCGCCGCATCCGCGCCGGCGCACTGCCCGCCGGCATCGCCGCGTTGTTCAGCGCCGCCGGCCGCAAGGCGCCTGTCGCCACCACCTTCGACTTCGGGTTCGCACTCGGCCCGCGCATCAACGCAGCCGGCCGGCTGGCCGACATGACGCTGGGCATCGAATGCCTGCTGACCGACGATGCCGGTCGCGCCGACGAACTGGCGCGAATGCTCGACGGCATCAACCGCGAGCGACGGGACATCGAGGGCGGCATGCGCGACCAGGCGCTGATGCTGGCGGAGTCGCTGTTCGACGTCGATGGCAACGGCGGTGAGTCGGTGCCCGCGGCCATCAGCGTGTTCGACGCGGCCTTCCACGAAGGCGTGGTCGGCATCGTCGCGTCGCGCCTCAAGGACCGCTTCCACCGCCCGACCTTCGTGTTCGCCGCCAGCGGCGCACCGGGCAAGGAGCACGAGCTGAAGGGCTCGGGCCGCTCCATCCCCGGCTTCCACCTGCGCGATGCGCTCGACCTGGTCGCCAAGCGGCACCCCGGCGTGCTGCTGCGCTTCGGCGGCCATGCGATGGCGGCGGGCTGCACCGTGGCACG
Source organism: Variovorax restrictus (assembly GCF_051216715.1). Classification (NCBI taxonomy): domain Bacteria; kingdom Pseudomonadati; phylum Pseudomonadota; class Betaproteobacteria; order Burkholderiales; family Comamonadaceae; genus Variovorax; species Variovorax restrictus. Next base: position 1,216,292 of record NZ_JBPJZH010000001.1, on the reverse strand, counting down.
CGACCAGATCGGCACCTTCGAGCGCGCGCTGGCACAGGTCGCCACCGAATGGCTCGACGCCGCCTCCCTCACGCGCCGCATCGACACCGACGGCCCGATCGCCGCCGAGTACATGCGCGTCGACCTGGTCGACACGCTGCACCGCGAGGTCTGGGGCCAGGGCTTCGCGCCGCCGACCTTCAGCGAAGAGGTCGAAGTGATCTCGCAGCGCCTGGTCGGCGAGAAGCACCTGGCGCTGCGGCTCAAGCACCAGGGCAAGCCGGTCGACGGCATCTGGTTCGGCCACACCGAGCCGCTGCCGACTAAGGTGGTGCTGGCCTTCCGGCTCGATGCCGATGAATGGCAGGGCCTGCGGCGGGTGCGCTTCCTGATCGAGGGTGCCGAAGGCGCGTAGCGGGCCGACAGCGCCCATCGCAAGGCCGCCCTCAAGTTCGGCTGGCGCACGCCGATAACCTGCTTGGCACCCTCGGTGCCCTGCTGGCCTGCCTTTTCGGATTCTCCGTGGCGATGCCGAGGGCCGTCGGTGCCCCCGATCTGGAAACCCCGATGAAACTGAGCCTCAAACTTCCGCTGGTCATGGTCGCCGCACTGCTTCTGGTGCTCGGCGCCGCGCTGTTCGGCATCGCCGGCCTGAACCAATCGCTTGCGACCTACGCCACGACGGTGCAGGCGAGCAACGACAGCGAACGTGACGCCAACACCCTGGCGCTGGCCTTCAAGACCCAGGTGCAGGAATGGAAGAACGTGCTGCTCCGTGGCCAGGACCCGAAAGCGTTGGACCGGCACTGGAGTGCGTTCCGCAAGATCGAACAGGACGTGGACGCGACCAGCCGCAAGCTCATCGCCGCCCTGCCCGCGGGCGAAGCGAAGGCGCTGGTGGAACGGTTCGCCGCGTCGCACGCCACGATGGGCATGAACTACCGCAAGGGCTTCGACGCCTTCGTAGCGGCCGGCTTCGACCCCGCGGCAGGCGACGCTGCCGTCAGCGGCATGGACCGTGAGCCGGCCAAGTTGCTGGACGCATCGATCGACAAGATCGCGGCGGACAGCGCGATCGTCTCGACGCAGGCCGCCGCCGATGGCCAACGCGCCTCGACGATTTCCATCGTGCTGATGCTCGCGGTGTGCGGAGCGAGCCTCTGCGCCAGCGTGCTGTTCAGCCGGACGATCACGCGCCCGATCCAACGGGCGGTGGAGGTCGCGCGCGCCGTCGCGGCGGGCGACCTGAGCCGCCAGTTCGACGCACGGGGCAAGGACGAAACCGCACAGCTGCTGACGGTACTGAAGGACATGCAGGCCAGCCTGACCACGGTGGTGGGCGAGGTGCGCCGGAGTTCGGAGTCGGTGGCGAGCGCCTCGTCGCAGATTGCCCAGGGCAACAACGAGCTGAGCCAACGGACCGAGAAGCAGGCGGCAGCGCTCGAGGAAACCGCGGCGTCGATGGAGGAACTCAATGCCACCGTCCAGCAGAACGCCGACAGCACGCAGCATGCCGATCAGCTGGCGCAGGACGCTTCGGCGGCGGCGACCAAGGGCGGCGAGGCGGTGCGACAGGTGGCCGACACCATGCGCTCGATCGACGACAGCTCGAAGAAGATCGCCGACATCATCGGCATGATCGACGGCATCGCCTTCCAGACGAACATCCTGGCGCTGAATGCCGCGGTCGAAGCGGCCCGCGCCGGCGAACAGGGGCGCGGCTTCGCCGTGGTGGCCAGTGAAGTGCGCAGCCTGGCCAGCCGCTCGGCCAGCGCTTCGAAAGACATCAAGAAGCTGATCGACGCCAGCGTTCAGCGCGTCGATCAGGGCAACGCGCTGGTCCGTCAGGCCAGCACGACGATGACCGAGGTGGTCGCCTCGGTCCAGCGCCTCACCGGCGTCATGGGCGAGATCAGCTCGGCCAATACCCAGCAGAGCGCCGGTGTGTCACAGGTGGGCGAGGCGATCACCCAGATCGACCAGGCCACGCAACAGAATGCCGCGCTGGTGGAAGAAAGCGCAGCGGCGGCCGAGGGCATGCGGGTGCAGGCGCGGCACCTGGTGCAGGCGGTATCGGCGTTCACGGTCGCAGCGTGACGCGCCGAATCCCCTGTTGGCCCTAGCTGCCGTCGCCGCGCTTCGCCAGCACCGCCACCAGTTCCGGCAGCAGCGCCTCGCCGTTGCCGGCCTGCACCGCACCGTCGAGTGTCTGGCGCACGCCATCGGCAATGCTCCGGGCCGAGTGGCTGGCCTCGGCCATGGCCGTGTAGTAGCCCAAGTCCTTCTGCGCGTTCGACATCGCGAAGCGCAAACCGCTCGGGTCCTTGTTCAACAAGAAGGGGCGCAGCCGTTCCAGCGCGGTGCCGCCGCCACCACCCTTGACCAGCACGTCGACGAAGACTTCGGGGTCGACGCCGGCGCGCTCGGCGCAGGCGGCGGCCTCGGCGATCAGCGCGACGGAGCCGAGCGACACGTAGTTGTGCAGCAGCTTCATGCGATGCCCGGCGCCCACCGGGCCGGCATGCGTGATGTTCTCGGCGAAGCAGGCCAGGAGCGGCCGGCAGTCGCGGAACAGCTCGGCATCGCCGCCGACCAGCAGGTTGAGGCGCCCTTCGGCGGCTTCCTTGGGCGTGCGCGTCATCGCGGCGTCCATGAAGCGGCCGCCGGCCTCGGCGACGATCTTGGCCAGACGCTCGGTCGAATCGGGCAGCGCGGTCGAGCAATCGATGATGATCGTGCCGGGTCGGATGCCCTTGAGCACGCCGGTGTCGCCGAGCAGCACCGCCTCGACCTGCGGCGTGCCGGTGACGCACAGGATCACCACGTCGACCGCCGCGGCCAGCTCGCTCGCGGTGGCGAAGGTCTTCACGCCCGCCGCCTTCAGCGCGTCGAGCGGCTGGTTGCCCGGGTGCTCCAGCACCGACAGCGGGTGGCCGTGCTTGACGATGTTGCTCGCGATGCCGTGGCCCATGAGGCCGACGCCGACCAGTCCGATGTTTTCCATTCGTATCTCCTGCGCTGAAATCACTGTGATGGTCATGCCCGCATCGGACGGCCGAGGCCGCCGGCGCAGACGTACTTGATCTCGAGGTAGTCGTCGATGCCGTACTTGGAGCCTTCGCGCCCGACACCCGATTCCTTGATACCGCCGAAGGGTGCGAGCTCGGTCGAGATCAACCCTTCGTTGAGCCCGACGATACCAACCTCCAGCGCCTCGGCCACGCGCCAGGCGCGCGCGTAGTCCTGCGTGTAGAAGTAGGCGGCCAGGCCGAAGGGCGTGTCGTTGGCCATCGCCACCGCCTGTTCGTCGGTGTCGAAGCGGATCAGCGGCGCCACGGGGCCGAAGGTTTCTTCCTGCATCAGCTTCGAGTCCGGCGAGACGTTCGCCAGGATGGTCGGCGCGAAGAAGCGGCCGCCCAGCGCATGCGCCTTGCCGCCGGTCACGACATGAGCACCCAGGCCCACGGCGTCCTCGATGTGCTCGCGCACCTTGGCCACCGCCGCGTCGTCGATCAGCGGGCCGAGGTTGACACCCTTCTCCAGCCCGTTGCCGACGACCTGCGCCTCGACCGTCGCCTTGAGCTTTTCGGTGAAGCGGTCGTAGATGCCGGCCTGCACGAAGATGCGGTTGGCGCACACGCAGGTCTGGCCCGCGTTGCGGAACTTCGAAGCCATCACGCCGGCCACGGCGGCATCGAGGTCGGCGTCGTCGAACACGATGAAGGGTGCGTTGCCGCCCAGCTCCATCGACACCTTCTTCACGGTGCCCGCACACTGTTCCATCAGCTTCTTGCCGACCTCGGTGGATCCGGTGAACGACAGCTTGCGCACGATCGGGCTGCCGGTGAGTTCGCCGCCGACGGTCGAGGCCGAACCGGTCACCACGTTGAGCACACCGGCGGGAATGCCCGCCTCGGCCGCGAGTTGCGCGAGGGCCAGCGCCGAGCACGGCGTGGCCGACGCCGGCTTGATGACGATGGTGCATCCGGCCGCCAGCGCGGCACCCGCCTTGCGCGTGATCATCGCGTTGGGGAAGTTCCACGGCGTGATCGCCGCGACCACGCCGACCGGCTGCTTGAGCACCACGATGCGGCGGTCCATCGTCGCGGCCGGAATGATGTCGCCATAGACGCGCTTGGCCTCTTCGGCGAACCATTCGATGAAGCTGGACCCGTAAGCGATCTCGCCCTTGGCCTCGGCCAGCGGCTTGCCCTGCTCGAGCGTCAGCAGCATGCCCAGGTCGTCCTGGTGCGCCATGCAGAGGTCGTACCAGCGGCGCATCAGGCGCGAGCGCTCCTTGGCGCTGGTGTCACGCCAGCCCGGCAGCGCCTTGTTCGCCGCGTCGATGGCGCTGCGCACGTCGCCCGCGGTCAGGCGCGGCACGGTGCCGAGAACACTGTCGTCGGCCGGGTTGGTGACGTCGAGGGTCGCGCCGTCGGACGCATCGACCCAGCGGCCGTCGATGTGGCATTGCTGGCGGAACAGATCGGGGTGTTGGAGCTTCATGGCAAGGGTGGTTGGGTGGGAATCAGGTAATCAGGTAATCAGGAAAGCAGGTTGTCGGGCGTCTCGCCGCGCGCCAGGGCCTCGACGCCGTGGATCAGCAGCCAGCCCATCGCGTCGCGCGTCTCGTGCGTGGCGCTGCCGATATGGGGCGAGAGAAAGACGTTGTCCAGCGTGCAATAGCCCGGGTGGACATGGGGCTCGTTGGCGAAGACGTCGAGCCCGGCTGCACGCACCTGGCCGCTGTGGAGCGCAGCGATCAGGGCCTCGTCGTCGACCAGGTCGCCGCGCGAGATGTTCACCACCACGGCGCCTGCAGGCAGCACCGCCAGCCGCTCGGCGTCGAAGGTGCCGCGCAGCGACGGCGCACCGGGCGCCGCGATCATCAGGATGTCGCTCGCGGCGAGCAGCCCGTCGAGCGTGGCATGGTAGGTCGCGCCCTCTTCCAGCGCCGCGTCGAGCCGCGACCGGTTGTGATAGTGGATGCCCAAGCCGAAGGCGCGGGCGCGCACGGCGATGGCACGCCCGATGCGGCCCATGCCGAAGATGCCGAGCCGGCGGCCGACCAGGCCCATGCCCAGCAGTTGCGTCGGCGCCCAGCCCGCCCACGCACCGCTGCGCACCAGCCGATCGGCCTCGAAGCCGCGGCGACAGGCGTTGAGCAGCAACATGAGCGCGATCTCGGCGCAGGCATCGCTCAGCACGTCGGGCGTGTGCAGCACCTGCACGCCGGCAGCGCGCGCGGCCGCCCTGTCGATGTGATCGTAGCCCACCGAGAGGGTCGCGATCACGCGCAGCGTGGGTGCGAGTTGCGCGATGGTGGCGGCGTCGACGGCTTCGGTGGCGCTGACGAAGAGCAGTTCGCAACCCGCGGCTCGGCGCGCGATTTCGGCAGACGGCAGGATCGCGTCGTCCTCGCTCACCTCCAGTGCGAAACGTTCCCGCAGCGCGGCCTCGACGGCGGGCGTGAAGCGGCGGCACAGAAAGGCGCGAGGCCGTGGCGGAAGGTTCATGACGGAGCGATCAGGGTTTTCTCGCAGCCCGGAAGGTGCCGCGTTGTCTCTGGTCGTATTACAAATACGTCATATCACTTTGTCAAGCACGAGAGCGTCGGTGGTATTCTTCGCTCCCTCCGAACCGCCCGCACGACCGACCGCCATGGCCTTCTCCACCACCGACGCGCCGAACGCCCGCATCGCTACCGAAGGCACGCTGGCCGATCGCGTGACGGGGCTCATCGCGGCCGACATCCGCGCGCGGGTCTATCCGGTCAACACGCGCCTGCCGACGGAACAGTCGATGACCGAGCAGTACGGCGTGAGCCGCACGGTGGTGCGCGAGGCCATCTCTCGGCTCAAGTCCGAAGGCCTGGTCGAGACGCGCCAGGGCAGCGGCACGGTGGTGCGCGACCCGAAGGTGTCCGACGCTTTCCGTCTCGGCCAGCCGAACGAGAACCCCGCCGAGGGGGTGCTGCGCATCCTCGAACTGCGCCGCGGCATCGAGGCCGAAATGGCGGCGCTGGCGGCCGAGCGCCGCACCGGCGCCGAGATGACGCTGATCCAGCAGTCGCTGCGCGCCATCGCACGCGCGGTGAAGGACGGCGGTGACGGCGTGGCCGAAGACCTGGCCTTCCACATCGCCATCTCGCGCGCGGCGCACAACCCGCACTACACCGAGCTGCTGGGCATGCTGACGCGGGCGCTGCACGACGCGATCCGTCTGACCCGCGCCAACGAGGCACGGCGCACCGACCTCGCCGCCCAGGTGCTGGCCGAGCACGAAGCGATCTGCGCCGCCATCAAGGCACGCGACCCGGCCGCTGCGCGCACCGCCGCCTTCCTGCACATGCACAACACCGGCCAGCGCATCGAGCAGGCCGGCAAGGATTTCTGGACCGGTGACAGCCGCGCGGCCGCGCAGCGCGTGGCCCGCACCAAGCTGGGCGGCACGCCGGGCCTTCCGACGACCAAGCGCTGAAGGCCGCCCCGACTTCGATCAGGCGGCCGGTTCGGTCGGCGCCACCGAGGCGCCCTGGATGCCGTGGCGCGCCAGCGCGTCGGCGACGAAGCCCGAAGCCTTCATCTCCTCCACGAAGGCACTAAGCACGGCCGCCGCTTCTTGCCCGCGCGACTTCGGCGTGCCCATGGCCTGCTGGATCACCATGAAGCGGCCCGGGAGAAGCCGCAGGCCCGCATGCCTCTGCACATCGGCCTCGAGCTGCTGCCGAACGCCAGCCGCGACATCGAGGTTCTGGTCCAGGAAGGTTTGCACCACGGTGGGCGAACTCGGCGCGCGCACGATCTCGGCGTGCTTGAGTTCGCGCGTCAGGTACAGGTCGTACGCGCTGCCCTTGCCGACCGCGATGCGATGGCCCGCGCGATCGACCTCGCCGTTGTCTTGCAGCGGCGAGCCGTCGCGCACCAGGTAGCTGCCTTCGATGAGCACGTAGGCATGCGTGAAGGCGATCTGCGCGCCGCGCACCGGGTCGATGGCGAAGAAGCCGATGTCGGCCTTCTCGTCGGCAACGGCCTCGACCGACTTCCCCGCCGTGTCGAACACGACCAGCTCGAGCCCGACGCCGAGGCGGTCTGCAAAGGCGCGGGCCAGGTCGACCGACACGCCGCCAGGCTCGCCCGTCGTCTTGTCCTTCTTCGCGAGGATGGGATTGCCGAGGTTGATGGAGGCGCGCAGCACGCCTTGCGATGCGAAGGCCTGGCGGACAGCAGGGTCGAAGGTCATGGCGGTTTCCTGTTGAGCATCGAAGAATAACGCCGATCCGGGTGCGGGCCATGGCGCACGCGGGTTGCCGCGACTCCGCACAAACCCGGTCGTCAGCTAAAAAGTTGTCTGATAGATTCATCACACAACTTCTGACGCACCATGCATCTTCCTCGTGTCCTGCTGACCGACCCGCTGCACCCCGACGCGCAGGCGCGCCTCGCCACCTGGGCGGCCGTGTCGCAGCTGCCCGACGGGCTCACCCGCACGCAGAGCGACGCGGCGCTGCGGGAGGCCATGGCCGACACGCAGGGTCTGATCGTGCGGCGGCTGTTGCCGCCCGACCTGTTCGACCGGCCGCATGCGCTGCGCGGTGTGATGCGCCAGGGCGTCGGGCTCGACTTCATCCCGGTGCAACGCGCCACGGCCAACGGCATTCCGGTCGGCAACACGCCGGCCGTCAATGCCAATGCAGTGGCCGAGTACGTGTTCGCTGCGTTGCTGGCGCACAGCCGCCAGCTGGCCGCCTTCGACCTGAGCGTGCGCAGCGGCGACTGGGCGGCCCGCACGCAGGCCGGCGCGCGCACCTTCGAACTGCAGGGACGTACGCTCGGCGTGGTTGGCTACGGCGCCATCGGCCAGCGCATCAGCGACATCGCGCGGCACGGCTTCGGCATGACGCTGGCGGTGTGCACCGGCACGCCGTCGAGGGTGCCCGCGGGCATCACGACGCTGTCGCTCACTGAGCTGTTCGCCGCCAGCGATTTCGTCGTGATCGCCTGCCCGCTCACCGAACAGACGCGCGGCATGGTGAATGCCGAGGTGCTCGCGCAGGCCAAGCCGAACGCGGTGCTCGTCAACGTCGGGCGCGGCCCCGTGGTGCGCGAAGACGACCTCGCGGCCGCCCTGGATGCGGGCCACCTGGCCGGCGCGGTGCTCGACGTGTTCGAGACCCAGCCGCTGCCGGACGACAGCGCCTTGCGCCGCCACCCCGGCGTGCTGCTCACGCCGCACCTCGCCGGCCTCACGCAGGAGGCCGAGCGCGCCATGGGCCTGCTGGCCGTCGACACGCTGGCCGCGCTGCTGCTGCGCGGCGAGCAGCCGCCCAACATCGTCAACCCGCAGGTCTTCGGCACGCCGCCCGCGCTGCGCGCCTGACCGCCCTCTTTCAACGCACAGGAGACAACCCTTGAAGATCACCCGCATCACCGCCGTGCCGCTGTCCTACCGCCTGCCCGAAGGCAAGACCGTGACCATGGGCATCGGCAGCACGCTCAAGCGCGACTGCATCATCATCCGCGTCGAAACCTCCGAAGGCATCACCGGCTACGGTGAGGCACACCCCGGCCGCAGCCCCGGCGCCATCACGGCACTGGTGCACAACACGCTGCAGCCGCTGCTCGTCGGCATGAACGCGACCGACGTGGTGGGCGCATGGCAGCGTGTGCACCGCATGCAGCTGTCGAGCCACGGCCTGGGCGCCGGCACCTGCCTGGCGCTGTCGGGCATCGACATGGCGCTGTGGGACATCCGCGGCAAGGCCGCCAAGATGCCGCTGTACGAACTGCTGGGCGGCTCGCACCGGCGCATTCCGGCGTACGCCGGCGGCATCGCGCTGGGCTACCAGCCGGCCGAGTCGATGGCCGAAGAAGCGCAGTCGTATGTCGAGCAAGGCTACAAGGCCGTCAAGCTGCGCATCGGCGACACGGTGAAGAACGACATCGCCCGCGTGCGCAAGGTGCGCGAGGTGCTGGGCGACGACATCGACATCCTGACCGACGCCAACACCGCCTACACCATCGCCGACGTGCGCCGCGTGCTGCCGGCGCTGGCCGACATCCACGCCGGCTGGCTGGAAGAACCCTTTGCCTGCAACGACTTCGCGTCGTACCGCGAGGCCGCGAAGATCACGCCGCTGGTGCCGATCGCCGCCGGCGAGAACCACTTCACCCGCTTCGAGTTCGGCCAGATGCTGGACGCGGGCGCGGTGCAGGTGTGGCAGCCCGACCTGTCGAAGAGCGGCGGCATCACCGAAGGCGTGCGCATCGCGGCCATGGCCTCGGCCTTCCGCATTCCGGTGCACGCGCACAGTTCGGCCACGGGCCTGAACCACGCGGCCACGCTGCACTTCCTGGCAGCCACCGAAAACGCCGGCTACTTCGAGGCCTGCGTGTCGAAGTTCAACCCCTTCCGCGACATGTTCGGCAGCACCTTCGCCATCGGCGCCGACGGCTGTGTCGAACCGCCGAAGGGCCATGGCCTGGGCATCGAGGTGGACGAATCGATCTTCGACAAGTACCCGATGGTCGACGGCCCCGGCTATGTCGTGAAGTTCTGACGTCAGCGCCCCTGCCCCTCCCCCAAAAAACCAAACGGAGACAAGACATGCCTTTCACGAAACGAACCCTCATTCGCCTCGCAGCGCCGCTGTGCCTCGGGCTGGCCCTGTGCGGCGTCGCGGCCGCAGCCGACGACTACCCGAGCAAGCCGACGCGCATCATCGTGCCGTACCCGCCGGGCGGCTTCAACGACACGCTGGCGCGCACGGTGGGCGACCGGCTCGGCAAGGTCTGGAAGCAGTCGGTGGTGGTCGACAACCGCCCCGGTGGCAATACCGTGCTGGGCAACAACATCGCGGCCAAGGCGCCCGCCGACGGCTACACCATCCTGATCACGCCCCTGCCCTTCTCGGCGTTGCCGGCGCTCTACGGCAGCAAGCTGCCCTACAGCGCGCTGACCGACTTCCAGCCGCTGGTGTGGGCCGGCTACACGCAGAACGCGCTGGTGATCCGCCCCGACCTGCCGGGCGTGAGCAACCTGAAGGAACTCATCGACTATGCGAAGAAGAACCCGGGCAAGCTGAACTACGGCTCGACCGGCTCGGGCTCGTCCAACCACCTGTCGATGGAGCTCTTCATGAGCATGACCGGTACGAAGATGACGCACGTGCCCTACAAGGGCAGCGCGCCGGCCGTGATGGCGATGCTGGGCGGCGAGATCGATGTGCTGTTCGACAACGTGCCCAACCTGATGCAGCAGATCAAGGCGAGCAAGCTCAAGCCCATCGCTGTGACCGGCAGCAGCCGCGCCGGCCTGCTGCCCGACACCCCGACCGTGCAGGAAGCCGGCGTGCCTGGCTACGAGGTGGTGGTGTGGTTCGGCATGCAGATGCCGGCCGGCGTGCCCAAGGCGGTTGTCGACCGCGCCAACCAGGACATCGTCGCCATCCTGAAGGACCCCGAGGTGGTCAAGCAGTTCCGCGAGCAGGGCGTGGAAGTGGTGGCCAGCACGCCCGACGCCTTCGGCCAGCTGCTGCAGAAGGAAGTGCCGAAGTGGACCAAGGTGGTGAACGACGCGGGCATCAAGATCGAGTGAGTCTCAACGCCGCGAGAACTCGCGGTTCAGCCCGATCACGATGCCGCGCAGGCGGCCGTCGTCGGTGCGACCGCTGCGCGATGCGCTGAGCTCGATCGTCGTCAGCGGCGCGACGGCGATGCGCACGCCCAGGCGCGATGTCCACAGGTCGAAAGCGCGGTTGCGCTCGGCGATCAGCGTGATGTATTCGTTGAAGGTCCATGCCAGCGCGGCACCGCCGCGGGCCGTGGCCACGCCGGTGCCGGTGGCCCAGCCGGCCCCGGCGTTGACCAGCACGTCGAGGCGATCGCTGGCGCGCCAGCTCAGCGGCAGGAGCAATTGCCCGCCGGCCCGACCGCCGTGGCGCGCGTCGACGCTGGTCGCCAACGCTGCGGCAGCGCTCCATGTCGCCTCCGGCTCGCGGCCCCAGAAATTCCACTTGATCTGCGGGCCGACGAGCACGGCAGCCGCCGAGCCAGGCGCCGAGGCACGGTCGACGTTGAACCCCAGCTCCACCGGGCCGACGGCGCAGGCCCCGCCGACATGCTGAAAATTCAGGTCGGCAGGGCTGCGCAGCCGACCGGCCCACACCTCGACCAGACACTGGTCTGCATCGAGCGTGCCTGCATCGTCGACGTCGAAATGGCCGGCCGCCTGCGCTTGCGTGCAGGCCAGGAGGCAGGCGGCGAGGACGGGATGTCGCAGGTCCGAGAAGCAAAAGGTCATGGGCATGTATCGGCGGCAGAGCGCCGTACTGTAGGCCCGCAAGCGCGATCAGCCGCCCGACGCGACCCCGCCTGCTTGGCGTTTGCGAAAGTAGCCGTGGCTGTACTCGCCGGCCCACAGTAGCGACACTTTTTCCGGCTTGTCCGCGAAGAAGCGGCGCGCCGCGATCGCGACGCCGGGGTTGTGGTCGGGCCCCTCGCTGCGGCCGGCTTCGTGGTAGTCCATCAGCATGCAGACGGCACCGGGGGACATGCGGGGGTACACGTGCACCAGCAGGCGCTCGATCACTTCGGCATGGGCTTCGGGGTCGCCACCGAAACCGCAGTCAATGTGGACGAAGGCGAGCGTTTCGGGCAACTCGTCGGGCACCGTGTCTTCGAAATCACCGACATGAATCACTGGCGGCGATGCCTCGGCCGAGGCGAAATTTCGCTTGAGCTCGCTCTGGATGTCGCGCCCGGTCAGGTTGAACTCGAATTGGAAATGGTCATAGAGATGCAGGTGCCGCGTGGTGTCGGTCGCATCGATCACCTTCTGGAAGATGACGCCGCACTTGCCGTCGAACGACCCGAATTCGGCGAAGTCGCCGGGCACGCCGTAAGCGATGACCTGCGACGCGAAGTGCCACAGGTTGGCGCGTTGCGCCATGTTCGTCATGTCGCGTCCCGGGTCCATCGCACGCTCGATCCGCCACTTGGGGCCGAGACGCTGGGCCAGTTGTGCCACGTCCTCGGGCAGTTTTTCCGCGGACCCAGTTCCCCAATCGAAATACTTGGCGATGACGAGATTGTTCATGGCGCGCCTCGAGGCTTCTGCGATGTGCCGTGCACACCTGGCCAATATTTATACCCATTCGTGTGCAAATGTTCAGCGACCGATTTCACGGTTCGGCCCGGGGAAAACCCTCTTCCCAGACCCGGCCCGGCCACTGCCGCGACGCCTCTGGATCGCCCTATAGCTCGAACTGCGGCTGCAACTCGCGGATGCGCTTGGTCGCCACGCCGGCCGCGGCGGTGCGGGTCTCGACGCCAAGCTTCACGTAGACGCGTTCGAGGTGCTTCTTCACGGTGGCCGGGCTGCTGCCGAGGATCTCGCCGATGTCGCGGTTGGTCTTGCCCTTGACCACCCAGTACAGCACCTCGGCCTCCCGCGCGGTGAGCTTCAGGCTCAGGCTCATCGCCTCGATGACGGAGGTGTCGGACACCTCGCGCATGATGATCAGCCAGTCGTCGCCCGCGTCGTCGTGGCCGGTCTGCTGGTGCAGGCGCAGCGTGAGCGTTCGCGCGCCCTGCACGATCGACAGCGGCGGCGGCTCGGTCTGTGCGCGCTGCACGTCGGGCAGGTGGCGGTGCAGCCAGTCGAGCACGGCCGGCGGCGTGGCGGGCGCCACGGTGTCGCAGTAGCGCTGCAGCATCTCGCGCGCCAGCGCGGTCTGCCAGATGATGCGACCCTCGGGCAGGCGCACGGTGATGCTGGCGTAGCCGAAGGCGTCGAGCGCGTTGCGCGCCTGGCCGGCCTGCTGCGCCTCCTGCCGCGCGCGGCGGGCGCCCTGCAGGTGCACGTTCATGCGCGCGAGCACTTCCTTCGGCTTGATCGGCTTGGTGACGTAGTCGACGCCGCCGGCCTCCAGCGCGGCGACCAAGTGCTCGGTCTCGGTGAGGCCGGTCATGAAGACGATCGGGATGTGCGCGGTGGCGGCATCGGCCTTCAGGCGGCGCGCCACCTCGAAGCCGTCCATGCCCGGCATCATCGCGTCGAGCAGCACGATGTCGGGCCGGGCCTGCGCGGCGCGGGCCAGCGCGGCCTCGCCGCTGGTGGCGACCAGCACGGTGTAGCCGGATTCGTCGAGCGCGTCGTGGAGCACCGCCAGGTTGTCGGGCACATCGTCGACGATCAACACCAGGTCGGCGTTGCGGGCGAAATCGCGGGTCGGTGGTGTGGAAGCGTTCATTGGAAACCTCCGCGCTTCGCGCTGCGGTGCTGAACGCCTTCGGGCGGCCGGGCGGCGTTCATGCCGAGCAATCCATCGCCTCGAAGCGGAACTGGCGCGCCAGCGCGCGCTGGGCAGCGGTCCAGGCGGCGCATTCGGGTTGCGCAGCGTCGATGGCATCGAGCTGATTCATGATGCCGCGAAAGTAACCCAGTCCGACGGCTTCCTGCAGCGCGCGCAGATGCGTGAGCGACGGGCGCACAAGCGTAGCCGCCACAACGGGTGCCGCGGTCGGCGCAGCAGCGGTGTCGGTCCAGCGAATCGGCAATTGGCGCTCCAGCCAGTCGAGCAGTTCGCTGTGTCGCACGGGCTTGACGAAGAAGTCCTCCGGCGCGATGCCCACGTCGTTCTCCAGCCGCTTGTCGAAGGCGTTGGCCGAGACGATGGCGACGCAGCGCGGCGCCATCGACGCATCGAAGCCGCGCGCACGGCGGATGGTCTCCCAGCCGTCGATGCCCGGCATCGCGAGGTCGACGAACATTGCGTCGGGCCGGAAGCCAGCGGCGATGAGGTCCAGCGCATCGTGGCCGCTGGCTGCGGTGCGCAGCTCGAAGCCGATCGGCGCCAGCACGTCGACCAACAGCTCGCGGTCGGCCTCCTCGTTGTCGACCACCAGCACGCGCAGGCGCGGCCCCTGGTAGCCGCGGCGCGGGCGTGCCGCCACCGCAGGCGCCGCTGCGGCACGGCCGGCCAGCGCGGCCTCGTGCACCCGCGGCAGGAAAAGTCGCACGCGAAACACCGAGCCTTGACCAGGCGTGCTCCGCACCGACATCTCGCCGCCCATCAGGTCGGTCAGCATCTTGGCGATGGTCAGGCCCAGCCCGGCACCGGGCGCAGCGGCACGCGCGCTCACGCCCGCGGCCTCGCCCCGCGCGAAGGGCTCGAAGATGCGGTCGATCTCGTCGGCCGACATGCCGGGGCCGGTGTCGTCGATGTCGAGCGTCGCGAACTCGCGCGCATAGCGCAGCCGCAGCGTGACTTCGCCTGCACGGGTGAACTTGATGGCGTTGCCCAGCAGGTTGATCAGGATCTGCCGAACCCGCTTCTCGTCGGCGCGCACCACCTCGGGCACGTTGCCCGCCGCGTCAAAATGGAAGGCCAGTCCCTTCTCGGCCGCCTGCAGCTCGAACATGTCGGCCAGTTCGCGCATCGCCGCAGCGAAGGGCATCGGCCGCGCATGCAGCGTGAGCTTGCCGGCCTCGATGTGGGCGATGTCGAGCGTGCCTTCGATGAGCGACAGCAGGTGTTCGCCGCCGCGCTTGATCACGGCAACCGCCTGCTGGCGGTGCGGCGGCACGGTCGCGTCTTCGCCCATCAGCTGCGCGTAGCCGAGGATGGAATTGAGCGGCGTGCGCAGCTCGTGGCTGATGGCGCTGATGTAGCGGCTCTTGGCCTGGTTGGCATGGTCGGCCTGCTCGCGTGCGATGTCTGCGCTCTGCTTGGCGGCCTGCAGCGCACGGTCGGTTTCCTTGTGCAACTCGATCTCGCGCATGAGCAGCCGCGTCTGCCGGTTCGATTCTTCCTGCGCCACCTTGCGGCTCTGGTGCGCCAGCACCAGCCACCAGGCCACAATGCCCGCGATGAGGAGCAACGCCATGTAGCTTTTCAGGAAGCCGGACTTGAGCGACGCGTGCTGCGCCTTCATCACCGCAGTGGCGGCATCGCCGGCGGGCATCAGACCCAACGCGCTTTCGCCGAGCGCGCGGAGCTCCTGCTGGTAGAGCACGCCGAAGACCGTAGCCAGCAGCGGCACGATGACCAGCGTGAGCAGCAGGAAGTGGCCGAGCCCGGTGTCGAGGTACGGCCACACGCGCCGCGGCAGCAGCCAGCGCAGCGCCCCCGACCACTGCACCGACAGGCTCGCCTGCGGCTTGCAGAGGTCGCCGCAGCGCGCGTCGAGCGTGCAGCACAGCGAGCAGATCGCGCCCTGGTAGGCGGGGCAATGCGCCATGTCGGGGCCTTCGTACTCGCGCTCGCAGATCACGCAGCGCTGCACGCGCAGGCGCTGGTACGGGCCGGCGTCGGGCTCGAACTGGATCCAGTGGATGCCTTTCGCGCCGGCGTCTGCCGTGCGCTGCACCGGGCCGCGCGCCAGGTAGTACTTGCCGCGCGTGGCCCAGGCGATGATCGGCGCGGCCACCAGCGCGGTGCCCATGGCGATGAGCGCAGAGAAGGCCTGCGGCAGCGGCCCGAAGACCCCGAGGTGTGCCGTGATCGACAGCACCGAGGCCAGCGCCATCGCGCCCACGCCGACCGGGTTGATGTCCCACAAGTGCGCGCGCTTGAACTCGATGCCCGGCGGCGACAGGCCCAGCGGCTTGTTGATGACCAGGTCGGCCACCACCGCCATCATCCAGGCGATGGCGATGTTGGCGTAGAGGCCCAGCACGTCGCCCAGCGCCTCGAACACGTTCATTTCCATCAGCATGAAGGCGATGAGCGCGTTGAACACCACCCACACCACGCGGCCCGGGTGGCTGTGCGTGACGCGCGAGAAGAAGTTGCTCCAGGCCAGCGAGCCGGCGTAGGCATTGGTCACGTTGATCTTCAGCTGCGAGATCACGACGAAGATCGCCGTGGCCGCGACCGCCCAGCCGTAGTCCGGGAAGACGTACTCGAAAGCCGCCAGGTACATCTGGTTCGGATCGACCGCGCGTTCGGGCGGCACCATGTGGCCGATGGCGAGGTAGGCCAGCATCATCCCGCCCACCATCTTGAGCACACCCATCACGACCCAGCCCGGGCCGCCCATCAGCACCCCACCCCACCAGCGCCTGCGGTTGGCCGGTGTCTGCACGGGCATGAAGCGCAGGTAGTCGGCCTGCTCGCCGAGCTGGGTGATGAGGGCGATGCCGACCGTCAAGGCGGCACCAAACAAGTGCAGATCGAAGCCGATGGCGCGCCCTGCGGCGCCAGCGTAGTGCGTCAGCCCCGAAAACGCCCCAGGATCGCGCACCAGCACATAGATGAAGGGCACGACCAGCATGAGCAGCCACACGGGCTGGGTCCACATCTGAAGCCGACTGATGGCCGAGACGCCATGGGTCACCAGCGGAATCACCACGAGCGCACAGACCAGGTAGCCCCAGGCGGGGGGTATACCCAGTGCGAGTTCGAGCGCATAGGCCATCACGGCCGCCTCGAGCGCGAAGAAGATGAAGGTGAAGGACGCGTAGATGAGCGAGGTGAGCGTCGAGCCGATGTAGCCGAAGCCGGCGCCGCGGGTGAGCAGGTCCATGTCGACGCCATAGCGCGCGGCGTAGGTGCTGATGGGCAGACCGGCCAGGAAGATGATCAAGCCGGTGACCAGCACCGCCCAGAAGGCGTTGACGAAGCCGTACTGCACCAGCAGCGTGGCGCCCACCGCCTCGAGGATCAGAAAGGACGCGGCGCCGCCGAAGGCTGTGTTGGCCACCCGCCATTCCGACATGGTGCGAAAGCGCTGCGGCGTGTAGCGCAGCGCGTAGTCTTCCAGCGTCTCGCGCGCCACCCAGCTGTTGTAGTCGCGCCGGACCTTGACGATGCGTTGCGGCGCGTCGTCGGAAGGGGGAGGCATCGCGGTGTCGTTCACACCGTTTCGGTGCAGGTTCTGTGCCACGGCACGAGTGTTGCATCGGCGGGACGGCTGCCCATAATCGGGCCCTCTCTTGCCATCACGCCCGCACCCCGACCGCCCATGGAACTCACACCTCGCGAAAAAGACAAGCTGTTGATCTTCACGGCGGCGCTGCTGGCCGAGCGCCGCCAGGCCCGTGGGCTGAAGCTCAACTACCCCGAAGCCGTGGCGTTGATTTCCGCCGCCGTGATGGAAGGCGCCCGCGACGGCAAGAGCGTGGCCGCGTTGATGAGCGACGGCCGCAGCGTGCTCACGCGCGCCGACGTGATGGACGGCGTGCCCGAGATGATCCCGGACATCCAGGTCGAGGCCACCTTCCCCGACGGCACCAAGCTGGTCACGGTGCACCAGCCGATCGTCTGATCCCTTTTTTCTCTTTCCCCCGAGCGGAGATTCTCATGCGCCTGACGCGTTCCTCTTTCGCAGCCCTGCTGCCCTCCCTGGCTGCGGCCACCCTCGGCGCCTTGCCGCTGCTGGCCTCGGCCCACGTCGGCGCGGATGGCGCGGCGCACCACGACATCGGCTTTGTGCAGGGCTTCCTGCACCCCTTCACCGGCATGGACCACCTGGCTGCGATGGTCGCGGTCGGCCTGTGGAGCGCATTGATCGCGCGCGGCGCCCGTGACGTGCTGTGGGCACCCGTCGGCTTCGCGGCGATGCTGCTGGTCGGCGCGCTCGTCGGCCTGGCGGGCGTGCAGGTGCCGGCGGTCGAACCGATGATCGCCGCATCGCTGCTGGTGATCGGCCTGCTGGTCGTCACGCGGCTGCGCCTGCCCGGCCCGGTCGCCGCAGCGGTGGTCGGCGCCTTCGCCGTGTTCCATGGCGTGGCGCATGGCTACGAATTGGCGGGCGATCACGGGGCCGGTTTGGCGATCGGCGGCATGGTGCTCGCCACCGCGCTGCTGCACGCTGCAGGCATCGCAGTCGGCTGGGCGCTGCGCCAGCGCAGCGCTTGGCTGCCGCGTGTGGCCGGTGCGGCCGTCGCGCTGTTCGGCGCGGCCCTGCTCATGCCACTGGCCTGAGGCTCATCGCATGATCCCCGGCGAACTCTTCACCGACGAGGGCGAGCACACCCTCAACCCCGGCCGCCGCACGCTCACGATGGTCGTGCAGAACACGGCCGACCGTCCGATCCAGGTCGGCTCGCACTACCACTTCGCCGAAACCAACGGTGCGCTGGGCTTCGACCGCGAAGCCGCACGCGGCATGCGGCTGAACATCGCGTCGGGCACGGCGGTGCGCTTCGAGCCGGGCCAGCAACGCACGGTCGAACTGTGCGACTTCGCCGGCGACCGCGTGGTCTACGGCTTTCGCGGCCTGGTGCAAGGAAAACTCTGATGGCAACGATTGGACGCCGCGCCTACGCGGAAATCTTCGGCCCCACCGTGGGCGACCGCGTGCGGCTGGCCGACACCGACCTCGTGATCGAGGTCGAGGCCGACTACACGTTGCGCGCCGGCGGCTACGGCGAAGAGGTGAAGTTCGGCGGCGGCAAGACGATCCGCGACGGCATGGCGCAGTCGCAGCGGATGCGCAGCGAAGGCGCCGTCGACACGGTGATGACCAATGCGCTGATCCTCGACCACTGGGGCATCGTGAAGGCCGACATCGGCCTGAAGGACGGACGCATCGTCGCGATCGGCAAGGCCGGCAACCCCGACGTGCAGCCGGGCGTCGACATCGTCATCGGCCCGGGCACCGAGGTGATCAGCTGCGAAGGCAACATCGTCACGGCCGGTGGCATCGACAGCCACATCCACTTCATCGCGCCGCAGCAGATCGAAGAGGCGCTGACCTCCGGCGTGACCACGATGCTCGGCGGCGGCACCGGCCCGGCCACCGGCACCTTCGCCACCACCTGCACGCCCGGCCCCTGGCACATCGAGCGCATGCTGCAGGCGGCCGACGCCTTCCCGATGAACCTGGGCTTTCTCGGCAAGGGCAACGCCAGCCTGCCGGCCGCGCTGCACGAGCAGATCGACGCCGGCGTGATCGGCCTCAAGCTGCACGAAGACTGGGGCACCACGCCCGCCGCCATCAGCAACTGCCTGGACGTGGCAGACGCCACCGACACGCAGGTGGCGATCCACTCCGACACGCTCAACGAATCGGGCTTCGTCGAGAACACCATCGCGGCCGTCAAGGGCCGCGGCATCTGCGCCTTCCACACCGAAGGCGCTGGTGGCGGCCATGCACCGGACATCCTGCGCGTGGTGGGCGAGGACAACTTTCTGCCCTCGTCGACCAACCCGACGATGCCCTACACCGTGAACACGCTGGACGAGCACGTCGACATGCTCATGGTGTGCCATCACCTGGACGCCGGCATCGCGGAAGACCTGGCCTTTGCCGAGTCGCGCATTCGCAAGGAGACCATCGCGGCGGAAGACATCCTGCACGACCTGGGCGCCATCAGCATGTTCAGCTCCGACTCACAGGCCATGGGCCGCGTCGGCGAAGTGATCATCCGCACGTGGCAGACGGCGCACAAGATGAAGGGCCAGCGTGGCAAGCTGCCGGAAGACAACGCGCGCAACGACAACTTCCGCGCCAAGCGCTATGTGTCGAAGTACACGATCAACCCGGCCATCGCGCACGGTATCGCGCACGAAGTGGGCAGCATCGAGGTCGGCAAGTGGGCCGACCTGGTGGTGTGGAAGCCGGCCTTCTTCGGCGTGA
This sequence comes from Variovorax restrictus, assembly GCF_051216715.1. NCBI lineage: Bacteria > Pseudomonadati > Pseudomonadota > Betaproteobacteria > Burkholderiales > Comamonadaceae > Variovorax > Variovorax restrictus. The sequence goes on along the minus strand of NZ_JBPJZH010000001.1, from coordinate 1,196,727 downwards.
AGCCCTTCACCATCATCAAGGGCGGCACCATCGCGATGGCGGCCATGGGCGACCCGAATGCGTCGATCCCCACGCCGCAGCCGGTGCACTACCGGCCCATGTTCGGTTCATACGGCGGCTCGCTGCATCGCAGCTCGCTCACCTTCGTCTCGCAGGCCGGCCTCAACGCCGGCATTGGCGAACGCTACGGCCTGCACAAGACGCTGTCGGCGGTGAAGAACATCCGCGGCGTGCGCAAGCAGCACATGGTGCACAACGGCTACACGCCGAAGATGGAAATCGACGCGCAGACCTACGCGGTGCGCGCGGACGGGCATCTACTGGTGTGCGAGCCGGCGACCTCACTGCCGATGACGCAGCGGTATTTCCTGTTTTGAAAGCTCAGATGTCGCGAGGCGCGAGGTGATCGCGAATCCATTGAGCAAACGCAAGTTCGTCGACGTCACCAGCGGCAAGGCCCAGCATTTTCAAGACGCAGCTTTCGTCGTCCGCTGTCAACTCGAATCCGTTGAAATCGAGAAAGACCTCCATCGCGACGAAGGCGGTCCGCTTGTTGCCATCGACGAAGGGATGGTTGCGCGCGATGCCGAAGGCATAGCTCGCCGTGAGCGCAGCCGCGTCCGGCGATTCGTACAGTGCGCGATGCTGCGGACGTCCCAGCGCCGAGGCGAGCAAGCTTGCGTCACGCACGCCACCCGGCCCTCCGTGCTCGGCAAGTTGCTCTTCATGCACCAGCAGCAGAAGCTTGTCGCTCAGCCAAACCCACGGCTGGTTGGCAGCTGTCACTTGGCCAGCTCGCGCAGTACGTTGCGTCGCTTCTTCATGATGCGCCGCGCAGCCTCGATCTGATGCTCGAACGCTTCATCGTAAGGGGTCAGGTTGATGCCACCATTGGCAGCCTTGGTCGCGTAAACCGTGTCGCCCTTGCCCACATTCATGCTTGCGAGCAACTCCTTCGGCAAGATGACACCCACCGAATTGCCAATCTGACTGAGCTTGATCGCGGACATGATGACTCCATGCGCTAAGTTATAACAATCGTTATATTATCTATCGTCACCAAGAACTGCAAGCCGTCATGCTCAACGCCAACAAACTCATGCCCCAGGGCGGCGGTCTCGCCGCCGTGCTGCTCAAGCGCGCCGCCACGGTGGAACTCGACTGGGACGTGCGCCAGAAGAGCCGCTTCGACACCGTCGATTCGCAGGGCCGCCGCATCGGCGTGTTCCTGCCGCGCGGCACGGCCGTGCGCGGTGGCGATGTGCTGGTGGCGGAAGACGGCTCGCTCATCAAGGTGATCGCGGCGCCGCAGGCGGTGCTGGTCATCACGCATTGCACGCAGCACGGCACGCCCTTCGACCTGACGCGGGCCGCCTACCACCTGGGCAACCGGCATGTGCCGATCGAGCTCAAGCCCGACCACCTGAAGATCGAGCCGGACCACGTGCTGGCCGCCATGCTGCGGTCGATGCACCTGATCGTGCGCGAAGCCGACGAGGCCTTCGAGCCGGAAGGCGGCGCCTATGGCGCGCACGGCGGCGGGCATGGACACGACCATAGCCACTCGCATGGCGCCGCACCGGTCGGGCCGGTGCTGCACCCGGACGCCTATGCCGGTGCGCACGACCACGCACACGATCACTCGCATTGATGACCGACACCGCAGGCGCAATGCCTGCCGCCGCCCTCCTGCAGCTGATCTGGCTGGCCTCGCCGGCCCTGCCGATCGGTGGCTTCTCGTACTCCGAAGGCTTCGAGGCCGGCGTCGAGTGGGGGGGCATCGACAACGAAGCGAGGGCCTCCGACTGGATCGTCGACCAGCTGCACCTCGGCCTCGCGCGCGGCGATCTGCCGGTGGTGGCGCAAGCGATCACCGCCTGGCGCAGCGCCGACGCCGCGCGCATCGCGGCGCTCAACGCCTGGGTGCTGCAGACGCGCGAATCGACCGAATTCCTGTTGCAGACCGAGCAGATGGGCCGCTCCTTCGTCGAGTGGCTGAAGCTGCACCATGCCGACGTCGCCGCGCAGTTCGAGGGACTGGCCGTCACCATCACCTACCCGGTGGCCTTCGCCTTCGCGGCCAGCCGCACGCAGGCCAGCGTGCGCGACGGTTGCCTGGCCTTCGCCTTCGGCTGGGCCGAGAACATGATCGGCGCCGCCGTGAAATCGGTGCCGCTCGGCCAGAGCGCCGGCCAGCGCATGCTGGGCCGCCTGTCGGCCGAAATCCCCGCCGCCGTCGACCGCGCCATCGCCCTCGACGACGACGACCGCCAGGCCTTCTCCCCGATGCTCGCCATCCATTCGGCGCGGCACGAGACGCAGTACTCCCGCCTTTTCAGAAGCTGACTTTTTTCAAACGAGACGCACCATGGCCTCCGCCCTGCACCACATCGCCAATCGCACCAAGAAACTGCCGCCCTTGCGCGTGGGCATCGGCGGGCCGGTCGGCTCCGGCAAGACCACGCTGCTCGAGATGCTGTGCAAGGCGATGCGCGACAAGTACGACCTGGTCGCCATCACCAACGACATCTACACCAAGGAAGACCAGCGCCTGCTGACCGTCTCGGGCGCGTTGCCGGCCGAGCGCATCATGGGGGTGGAAACGGGCGGCTGCCCGCACACCGCCATCCGCGAAGACTGCTCGATCAACCTCGAAGCGATCGACCGCATGCTGGTCGAATACCCCGACGCCGACATCGTGTTCGTGGAAAGCGGTGGCGACAACCTGGCCGCGACCTTCAGCCCCGAACTGAGCGACCTGACGATCTACGTCATCGACGTGGCGGCCGGCGAGAAGATCCCGCGCAAGGGCGGGCCTGGCATCACCAAGAGCGACCTCTTCGTCATCAACAAGACCGATCTCGCGCCTTACGTGGGCGCCAACCTGGATGTGATGGAGGCCGACACGCAGCGCATGCGCAAGCAGCGCCCGTACGTCATGACCAACCTGAAGACCCACACCGGCCTGGCCGAGGTCGTGGCCTTCATCGAAGAGCGCGGGATGCTCAAGGAAGACTGAGGTCTGCAGGCCGCCTACAGCTCGAGCACGATCCGCTGACCGCAGGCGCGCGAGCAGCAGGTCATCATCTTCTGGTTCGCATCACGCTCGGCGCGCGTGAGCACCACGTCGCGGTGGTCGACCTCGCCGGCCAGCACCCGCACCTCGCAGGAGCCGCACAGGCCCTCCTCGCAATCGCTCTGCACGTCGATGTTGGCGGCGCGCAGGGCGCTCAGCACCGTCTGGTCGGCCGGCACCGTGATGACGATGCCGGAGTCCTTCAACTCGACCTCGAAGGCGTGTTCCTTCGATGGGTCGAGCGCGCCGAGGGTGGATTCGAAATGCTCAACGCGCAACGCATCCTCGGGCCACTTCGCGCAGGCCGCTTCCAGCGCCTGCAGCATGCGCACCGGGCCGCACGCGTAGATCTGCGTGCCGGCCTGCGGCGTGGCCAGCAGCGCGGCCAGATCGTTGCGGCCGCCCTCTTCGCCGATGTGCAGGTGCAGCCGGTCGCCATGCAGCGCGCCCAGTTCGTCGATGAAGGGCATCGCCGAGCGCCGGCGGCCGCTGTAGTGCAGTTGGTAGTCCATGCCCAGCGCCTGCGCACGCCGCGCCATTGCACTGACGGGCGTGATGCCGATCCCGCCGGCGATGAAGATCACCTCGCGGCGCGCCTCGTCGAGCCGGAAATGGTTGCGCGGGCCGCGGATCTTGAGCCGGTCGCCGACACGCACGTTGGCGTGGATCCACGCCGAGCCGCCGCGGCCATCAGGCTCGCGCAGCACCGCGACCTCGAAGGCGTTGGCGTCGACGGGGTCGCCGCACAGCGAGTATTGGCGCGACAGGTCAGGCGAGCCGCATTCGATGTCGATGTGCGAGCCCGGCGCCCACCGCGGCAGCGCGCGGCCATCGGGCGCAACGAGGCGCAGCTTCACGATGCCATCGGCCACCGGCGTCACGCTTTCCACTACCACCGGCCGCGTGATCGCGCCCTTCGACGGCTCGCCGATGCGCACGGGCATGGGCGCCTCCGGCCGACGCAATGCAGGCTGCGTCCGCTCGGGGTTGTGCTGCGGGTCCCATTCGACCCACAGATGCTCCGGCCCGCGGAAGGAGGTGTTCGGCACGTAGCTGAACTGCTGCTCGGCCAGCCGCATGTGCGGCAGGCGGCGCGTGAACTCCTCCAGGAAGATCTGCATCTCCATGCGCGCCAGGTTCTTGCCCATGCACTGGTGCGCGCCGTAGCCGAAGGTCAGGTGGTCGCTGGCGTTGTCGCGGCGGATATCGAACAGGTCGGCGTCCGCGAAATGGCGGTCGTCGTGGTTGGCCGACGAGGTGACGATCAGCAGCTTCGAGCCCGCCGGGATGTCGATGCCGTCGATCTGCACGTCCTTCGTCGCCAGGCGCCTCCAGGCCGCGACCGAGCCGTTGTGGCGCAGGCACTCTTCCACCGCGTTCGGAATCAGGCTCGGGTCGTCGCAGATCTCGCGCCACACGCTGGGGTGCTGCAGCAGCAGCTTCATCGCATTCGCCGTGGCGTTCGCGGTGGTCTCGTGCGCCGCGACGATGCCGGCCATCATCATCGAGTGCAGGTACGAGTCGGTCACCACGTCGGGCTGCTCGCGCTGCTTGCGGATGCCGTACTGCATCCAGCCGGCGGCTTCGGGGTCCTGCCGCATCTTGTCGAGCACCTTGCCGGCGAACTGCCAGAAGTTGCCGACGGCGTGGGCCACGGCGACCTGCTCTTCGGGCTTGGGCCGGCCCCAGGTGTTGACGGTGTGCGCGATCGAATACTCGCGCAGCGTGTCCATGTCTTCCTCGGGCACGCCGAGGAAATGCAGTGCCACGGTGAGCGGCACCTCCCACAGCATCTGGTCGACCAGGTCGGCCCGGCCGTCGTCGATGAAGCGATCGACGTACTCGCGCGCCAGCGCCCGCACCATCGGCTCGTGGTGCTTCAACTCGTCGGGCGTGAACGGGTCCATCAACGCACGGCGGCGCGGCATGTGGGCCGGCTCGTCTTCATTCACCAGCGTGCGGTTGAGCGCGAAGCCGTACGACGCGAGCACCGCGTTGGCTTCGGCGCCGGTCGGCGTGATCTTCTCCAGCGCGATCGACGGGCTGAAGGTGTGGTGGTCGCGGAAGATCGCCTTGATGCTCTCGTAGCGCGTGACGACCCAGTAGCCGAGCTTCGGGCTGTAGAAGGTCGGCTCCTGCTCGCGCGCCCAGCGCACGTAGTCGGGCGGGTCCTGCTGGTAGCCTTCCTCGAAGGGGTCGAAGGCGGCGGCGCGATGGCTGACGGGGCAACCGTTGGGCGCTGCCTGCGCGGACAGCGCGCGGTGGTCCACGGGGCAGCCCGTGGCCGCCGGCGCGCGAGGGTCAGTCACCGTCGTCATGCCGTTCGCTCCGTCAATCCAGGGTGATCTTGAGATCGGTGATCAGCTTGTGCCAGCGCGTGGTCTCGGTGCGCAGCAGTTCGGCGAACTGGGCCGGCGTGTTGCCCACCGGCTCCACGCCGAAGTCGATCAGCCGCTTGCGCACGCCCGGCTCGTTGATGGCCGCCACCACCGACTTGTTCAGCGCGTTGATCACGTCGGGCGGAGTGGCGGCGGGCACGACCATGCCGACCAGCGCGGCGGCCTCGACGTTCTTGATGCCGAGTTCGGCGAAGGTCGGCACGTCGGGCAGCTGCGGCAGACGGGTGGCGTTGGCCACGGCCAGCGCCTTGACCTTGCCGCCCTTGATGAAGCCGGCGCCGGCCGCCATGTCCACCATCATCGCCGGCACCTGGCCACCCACCACATCGGCCAGCGCCGGCGCGGCGCCGCGGTAGGGCACGTGGACCATGAAGACCTTCGACTGGACCTTGAGCAGTTCCATCGCCAGGTGGTGCGGGCTGCCCGCGCCAGCCGATGCGTAGTTCATGCTGCCCGGCTTGGCGCGCGCCTGCGCGATGAAGTCCTGCGCAGTGGCGATGCCGCTGTTGGCGCCGACCACCAGGATCATCGGGAAGCGGCCCATCAGCGTGACCGGCGCCAGGTCCTTCGTCGGGCTGTAGCTCAGCGACTTGTACAGCGCGGGGTTGAACACCATCGTGCCGTTGTCGGCCGACAGCACGGTGTAGCCGTCGGCCGCTGAACGCGCCGTTTCGGCTGCGGCCAGCGCCGTGTTGCCGCCCGGCTTGTTGTCCACCAGCACCGGCTGGCCGACCTGTGTCGACAGTGTCTGGCCGATGGTGCGGGCGAGGAAGTCGGAACCGCCGCCGGCCGCGTACGGCACGATCCAGCGGATCGGCTTGACGGGAAACGCGGCAGGCTGGGCGGCGGCGTTCGTCGCAGCCCACATCGGCAGGGCGAACAAGGCGCAGGCGAGGTATTTCTTCATCGTGTCTCTTTCGATCGGGGGTATCGGTGTGGGGGGAAGAACTCTTGCGTAATCGTAATACGCAGTGCGTAATTCACCACCCCGTGCCAACCCTGATGCCCTCGCTCCATCCGATGTCGACGTCCAAGAAAGCCAACGTTCTTCCCCCCGAGTCCGTGCCGCCACGCGACAGAGATCGGCGTCAGCGCGTGCAGTCCGCCGAAGTGGGCATGGCGGTGCTCAAGGGCCTGGCCCGGCTGGGCGGGCGGGCCAGCCTCACGGCGCTGTCGGCCCACGTGGGCGAAAGCCCGGCCAAGGTCCACCGCTATCTCGTGAGCCTGGTGGAAGCGGCGTTGGTGGTGCAGGACAGCGGCTCGCAGCACTACCACCTCGGAGCCGAGGCGATCCAGATCGGTCTGGCGGCGATGCGGCAGGCCGACCCGATCCGCGTGGCAGAGCCCGCGCTGATCCGCCTGCGTGAATCGTTGGAGGTGACCTGTTTCGTGGCGGTGATGGGCAACAAGGGCCCGACCATCGTGCGCTTCGAGGAGCCCGGCCTGCCGGTGACGGTCAATGTGCGGGTCGGCTCGGTGCTGTCGATGCTGTGGTCGGCCACGGGCCGGGCGTTCCTGGGCTTCCTGGACGAGTCGCGCGTGCGCGCGATGGCGAAGGAGGAACTGATGGCCGCACCCGTCGAGCTGCGCCGCCAACTCGATCCGGACGATCCGTTGGGGGTGCTGCGGCGAGATATCGTGGCCGCCCAGTGCGCGCCGGTGCACGACACCTATTTGCGCGGCATCAGTGCGGTGGCCGCGCCGGTCTACGACTATGCGGGCCGTGTCTGCGCCGTGCTCACCGCGCTGGGGGCCAGCGGCGGCTTCGACCCATCGGCCGAGGGGCCGATTGCCGCAGCGGTGCGGCGCGAAGCCGCAGCGGCCAGTGCCCTGCTCGGGCACGGCTGCGCGGCGTCGAAAGGTACTTAGCCGGCGATCCCGAAGCGCGCCAGCTCGAACACCGAGTTGGGCGCGTTGGGGCGCGAGGGCTTGACGGCCGCGCGCAGCGGCTCGGGCCGCTTGGTCACGGGCTCTTCCTGCGAATGCAGCTGCACGCCCAGCGCGATCTGGTCGTCGACCAGCTTCTGCAGGTGGACCGAATCGAGGAACTCGACCACCTTGCGGCTGAGCGAATCCCACAGCTCGGGCGTGGCGCAACGCTGAGCGTCGTCCGCCGCCTTGGCGCGGCTCTTCGCACCGGCTTCCTCGGCCGGGCCATCGACCGCGAACAGGATGTCGGCGACGGTGATCGAGGCCGCGTCGCGGCCCAGTCCGTAGCCCCCGCCCGGACCGCGGGTCGAGGCGACCAGGCCATGGCGGCGCAGGTCGGCGAACATCTGCTCGAGGTACGACAGCGAGATGCGCTGACGACGGCTCAGGACAGCCAGGGAGATCGGCCCCGTCTTGCGATGCAGGGCGACGTCGATCATGGCAACGACCGCGAGGCGGCCCTTGGTACTCAGGCGCATGGTGTTGTTCCTTTCTGGCGCGGGGTCGATGAATGGAAGCGCGGCTTACTCTTCGCGGCTGCCACCGATGCCCAGCAGCATCAGCAGCGATTGGAAGACGTTGTAGAGGCTCAGGTAAACGCCCAGCGTGGCGCTGATGTAGTTGGTCTCGTAGCCGTCCTTCACGCGCTTGAGGTCGTGCAGGATGAAGGCCGAGAAGATGCCGATGGCCAGCACGGCCAGCGTGATCATCAGCGCGCTCGACTGGATGAAGAAGTTCGCGATGCCCGCGACCAGCAGCAGGATGGCGCCGATGAAGAGCCACTTGCCCATGGACGAGAGGTCACGCTTGATCACCGACGACAGCGTCGCCATGCCCAGGAACACCGCACCCGTGCCGGCGAAGGCCGTCATGATCAGTCCGGCGCCGTTCGCCAGGCCCAGCACCGAGCCCACCAGACGCGACAGCATGAGGCCCATGAAGAAGGTGAAGGCCAGCAGCACCGGCACGCCAGCGGCCGAGTTCTTCGTCTTCTCGATCGCGAACATGAAGCCGAACGCCCCGGCGAGGAAGACGACCATGCCGATGCCGGGCGACATGGCGCGGGTGATGCCCGTGGCCACGCCGACCCAGGCGCCCAGCACCGTGGGCACCATCGACAGGGCAAGCAGCCAGTAGGTGTTGCGCAGCACCTGGTTGCGCTGCGCCGGGGATGCCAGGGCGCCATGGGCGCCGTAGCTGGAGAGAGTCTCGTTCATGTGATGTCCTTCGTGAACCGGCGGTTAGCCTGAAGCGGTCGGAGGCCGTACTCGAACGCGGGCGGAAAAAACAATGAAAAGGGAAAGAGTCGAGTTGCACTGTAGGCGCATCGAGCCTTCGAGAAAAGTAGAATTTTCGGCATCATTACTTCGCTTAAAGCTTAGTATCGAGACGGAACCATGAATTTCAAGCACCTCTACTACTTCTGGGCCGCGGCCAAGGCGGGCGGCATCGTGCGCGCCGGCGAACAATTGCACATCACGCCGCAGACACTGTCCACCCAGATCAAGCTGCTGGAGGAATCGATGGGCTGCCACCTGTTTCAGAAGAACGGGCGCGGCGTCGAACTCACCCCCGAAGGCCGCACCGCCCTGAGCTATGCCGAACAGATCTTCACGCTGGGTGCGGAACTCGAAGCCGCCGTCGGCAACAAGCGCGGCGGCGGGCGCATCCTGCACTTTCGCGTCGGCATCGCGGACGCGGTACCCAAGGCCATGGCCTACCGTCTGCTGGAACCGGCGCTCTCCGTGGCGGAACCGGTGCGGCTGGTCTGCCACGAAGGCCACTTCCGCGACCTGCTCGGCCAGTTGTCTGTGCAGCGGCTCGACCTGGTGATCGCCAACGAGCCGATGGGCAAGCAGACCAGCGTGAAAGCCTTCAACCACACGCTGGGCATCACGGGCATGAGCTTCTTCGCCGCACCAGCCTTGCATCGCACGCTGACGCAGCCCTTCCCGCAGTGCCTGGACGGCGCGCCGATGCTCATCCAGGGCTCGGCCTCCGCCATGCGACAGCGGCTCGACCTGTGGCTGGCCGAGCACGCGCTGCGTCCGCGCTTGATCGGCGAATTCGACGATGCCGCCTTGCTCAAGGCCTTCGGTGGCGAGGGCCGCGGCGTCTTCATGTCGCCCACGGTGCTCGAGGACGAGACCTGCGCGCAGTACGGCGTGGAGGTGATGGGCCGCGCCTCCGAACTCGTGGAGGAGTTCTTCGGCATCTCGGTGGAGCGGCGCATCACGCACCCCTGCGTGGCCGCCATCACACGCGCGGCGCGGGTGCAGTTCCCGCGGAAGTGACGGGTCGAATGGCCGATCGGACACCGTACCATTCCTGCATGAACGCCAAGCACGCCCTGTGGGACACGCTCCTGCGCAGCAGCATCGTCGCTGTCGGCCTCGTCCTGGCGGGCTGCGCGAGCGGCCCGGCGCCGAAGGGCCGCGCGCCGGTCGCCTACAGCGCCCTCACGCCGACGCAGGCCCAGGACATCGCCATCCACGCGCTCGGGCTGGTGGGCACGCCCTACCGCTACGGCGGCAACACGGTCGACGGTGGCTTCGACTGCAGCGGCCTCATCAACTACGTCTACCGCAGCAGCGCCGGCGTCGCCCCGCCGCGCACCGTGGCGCAGCTCGCCGGCTTCGGCCAGCCCGTCGACAGCCGTGACCTGCAGACCGGGGACCTGGTGCTCTTCGGCGGCGGCCGCCCCACGCATGCCGGCATCTACGTGGGCAACGGGCAGTTCGTGCATGCGCCGTCGAGCGGCGGCGACGTGAGGCTCGACAAGCTGAACGGCCCGTACTGGTCGCGGCAGGCGCTGGCGGTGCGCCGGCCCTGAACCTTGCATGCGGCCTCAACCCTTCGAAGGCCAGCCCAGCAGATCGACATGGCCCACGCGCAAATGTGTCGTGCCCACCATCGAGCTCCGACGCGCGCGCCAGGCATCGATGCGCGCCGCGTGCGCCGGGCATTGCTCGCGCGCGGCGTGTGCCATGCCATCGATCAGGGCACGCAGCATTTCGCGGTCAGAGGTGCCGCGCGCGCCCTCGATGACCCAGTCACTCCCGGCGGCCCGGACGCGATAGCCCGCCGTCGCCAGAAAGTGCGTGGCCACCTGCACGGCCGCGTCGCCGAGCGCGGCACCGAAGCCCTTGTCGCGGCGCTGGTGCGCGCGGAAGGCGTCGTGCACCCGCGCGTCGTCGGCATCCGCATCGCTCCACGCAAGACGGCTGTCGACACTGAGCGCCCAGCACACGGCGGCGCCGATGCCCACGCATCGCGCCACGAGTGCTTCGAGCCAGGGTTGCGAGACGAGATCGAGCAGCGCGGAACAGCTCACCAGCTGCGCGCCATCGAAAGGCACGGCATCGAAACCCGCGGCGAGGTCGGTGTGCACACAAGCGACGTCGAGGCAGAGCGTGCCGCCCTCGATGCGCAGCAGCTCGCCATGCGGCCGCACCTGCCAACCTTGCGCCTCCGCCCAGCGTGTCAGCGTCTCGGGCACCGCAGCCAGCAGCGCCGCGTCGTGGTCGACCAGACGCCAGTGCTGCCTAGCCCCCAGCCGCGGCGCGATCTCACGCAGGTTGGCGCCGGTGCCGCAACCGAGGTCCAGCACGGTGACGGTGGCGTCGTGGCTGCCTTCGCCACGCAGCTGCGTCGCGAGCGCCTTCCAGTCGAACGCGGCGGCAGCCGACGCGCGCGCCGTACGGTCGAAGGGCTCGCGCTGCGCCAGCCACTCGTTGCTGAAGCCGCTCATGCCGCCACCGCATCGAGCACGGCCGCGAAGCGCGCGCTGGCGTCGTCCCACGTGGGCAGGCGCTCGGCCGCCTCACGTGCGCCGGCGGCCAGCGAGGCGCGCCAGGCCACATCGTCCATCAGGCGTTGAAGCGCGCCGCGCAACGCTTCGGGATCGCCGGGCGGCACCAGCACGCCGGCCCTGGCGGGCACGGTGTCGGGAATCGCGCCCGCCGCGCTGCTCACGATGGGCAGGCCGTGCGCCAACGCTTCCGCCAGCGCCATGCCGTAGCCTTCGTGGAAAGACGGCAGCACGAAGAGGTCGGCCTGGGCGTAGAGCGCCTCGAGCGCCGGCCCGTCGACTTCGCCGTGCCAGGTAACGCGCCCGGCCAGGCCATGGCCCGCCACGCCGGCGCGCACCGCCGCGACCGTCGCGTCGTCGCGCGCCAGGCTGCCGGCGCAATGCAGATGCCACGCCCGGCCCTGCAGGCCCGCGAGCGCATCGAGCAGCACCGTGTGGCCCTTGCGCGCGGTGACGGTCGCCACGCACAGCAGCGACAGCGCACCGGCGCCCGCGCCGCCGCCGGTCGCCTGGGGCGCGCGATCGGTGCCGGGCTCGATGACCGTGATGCGCCCGGTTGGCACGTCGAAGCCGGCGAGCGCACGCGCCGTCGATGCGCTGGTCACGACCACCTGGCGCGCACAGGCCAGGGCGCGCCGTTCGCTGTCGAAAAGCCGCGCCTGCTCGTCCGGCGACAAGCCCGACTCGAAAGCCAGCGGATGGTGCACCAGCGCCAACCACCGCAAGCGCTGCGCATGTTGCTCGACCAGTTCGGGCAAAGCGGAGAAGCCGAGCCCATCGGCCACCACCAGCGCACCGTCGGGCAACGCGTCGATCACGCCGCGCGCCTGCTCGCGGGCGGTGGCGTCGGGCAGCGGAAACCCGTCGCCCGGAGAGCGCCGCGTGACGCGCCAGCCGGCGGCCCGCAGGCCGTCGACGATGCGCCGGTCGTACAGGTAGCCGCCGGTGCGGCCTTCCCAGTCGCCGGGCACGAGGAAGATGCAGTCGCGCGACATGCGGCGTCCTGCAGGGCTCAGTGCGCCTGCACGTCGTTCAACGGAGCCTCGTAGGCGGCCCACGCGACATGCGATTCGCTCAGCCGCACCCGCAGCGATTCGAGGCCACCGGCATGCGCGCCCAATTCGCCAGCCGCCACGGCCGCGGCGATGCGCTCGAAGACCACCCGCGCCATGAACTCGGTCGTGGTGTTCTGCCCCGCGAAGGCCGGATCGTCGTCGAGGTTGCGCAGGTTCAGTTCGCCCAGCACGCGGCGCAGCACCTCGGTGGCGAGGGCGATGTCGACCACCATGCCGTCGGCATCGAGGGCGCGGCGGCGGAATTCGGCGTCGACCACATAGGTGGCACCGTGCAGCCGCTGCGCCGGCCCGAAGGCTTCGCCGCGGAAGCTGTGGGCGATCATGAAGTGGTCGCGGACGTTGACGCTGTACATGGCTGCAGGCTTTCGTTGAAGGAGGGTTCAGGGATAGTCGATGCGCTGGCACAGCGTGTCGGGCGCACCGGCGGCCAGGCGCGCGAGCACCTGCGGCAGATCGTCGAAGGGTGCAACGTCGGTGATCAATGCGTCGAGCACCGGGTCGCGCAGCAGCGAGAGCGCGAGCGCCATGCGCCGCGCGTGCGTCCACCGGCTGCGCTGCGCGGTGGCCACATGCCCGACCTGCGAGCTGCGCAGCGTCAGCCGGCGGGCATGGAAGGCCTCGCCCAGCGGCAGCGCGACGGCACGGCTGCCGTACCAGCTCAATTCGAGCACGGTGGCCTCGAAGCCTGCGAGGCCGAGCGCCGTGACCAACCCGGCCGCCTGGCCGCTGGCATGCACGACGAGGTCGGCGTCGGGCGTTGCCGTCGAAGGGGTGCAGAAGGCCAGGCCCAGGCGCATAGCAACCGGTGCGCGCTCGGCGCGAACATCGACGAGCTCGACCTGCACGCCGGGCATGCGCGAGGCCAGCCACGCCACCAGCAAGCCCACCACGCCGCCGCCGACCACCGCGACGCGGTCGCCGACGCGCGGGGCGGCATCCCACAGCGCATTGACCGCGGTCTCCACGTTGGCGGCGAGTACCGCACGCGCGGGCGGCACGCCGTCGGGCAACAGGTGCACCGCGCCCTGCGGCACGACGTAGCGCGTCTGGTGCGGGTGCAGGCAGAAGACGGCCCGACCCTGTAGTGCGGACGGCCCCGCTTCGACGACGCCGACGCTGGCATAGCCGTACTTCACCGGCGCCGGAAAATCGCCGTCCTGGAAGGGCGCACGCATGCGCGCGTGTTCGCTCTCGGGCACCTCGCCGTTGAACACCAGCAGCTCGGTGCCGCGGCTCACGGCACTGTGCAGGGCGCGCACTTGCACGTCGCCGTCGGCGGAAGGCGCCAGCGTGCCGCTGCGGATCGCGGCGCGGCCCGGCGCCTCGGTCCAGCAGGCGCGGAAGTCATCGGACACCAAAGGGGGATGAATTGCTGGCATGCTCATTTCGTTGCCGCGAGAGCGGCACCCGGACGCTGGCCGATTCGGCGATGAGCGATCTTAATGAAGACGATGATCACCCACGCAGCCCCACCGCGAACGCGCCGCGGCGCTGGGCATGACGCGCTCGAGCGCGACGCAGCGTTCGCGCTGGCGTACATGGGCCTCGGCTTGGTCGGCGTCGCGGCCGGGGTCATGGTGGTGGCCGGGACGGGCCCATGGTTCGTGCCCAAGGCCATCGCGGTGTTCGGCGCGGCATCGGCCTTCGTGTGGCAGGCCCTGCCGACGCATGCCCCCCACCGTCGTTTCGGGGTCGCCAACGGCATCACGCTCTTTCGTCTCGCGCTGGTCGCGCTGTTGGCCGCGGGTGTCGGCGAGCCGGCACTTCAGTCGCCGGTGCTGGCCTGGTGCGTTGTCGGGCTGGCCACTGTCAGCGCGCTGCTCGACGCCGTCGACGGTGCGGTCGCCCGCCGCCGCGGCCAGGCCAGCGCGTTCGGCGCGCGTTTCGACATGGAGACCGATGCCTTGCTGATCGCCGCGCTGAGCGTGCTGGTGGCAGCCCTCGACAAGACCGGCGCCTGGGTGCTGGCCGCCGGCGCCCTGCGCTATGCCTTCGTGCTGGCCGCCGTGGTCTGGCCCTGGCTGGCGGCGCCGCTGCCGGCCAGCGTGCGCCGCAAGACGGTGTGCGTGGGGCAGATCGCCACGCTCATCGTCTGCCTCGCGCCGATCGTCCCGCCCATGTGGGCCAGTGTGATCGCCGGGGCCGGACTGGCCGCGCTGGTGTACTCCTTCGCGGCCGACATCGTGGGGCTGGCGCGCCAGCGCCGCAGCGACGTGGCCAGTTGCTGAAGGGCCGGGCCCGCTTCAGCGCAGGCGCGCAATCAACCCCGCCGTCGAAGTGTCCAGGCCCTGCGTGTCGCCGGAGGCCAGGCGGGGTTCGATGTCCCTCGCGAGCACTTTGCCGAGCTCCACGCCCCACTGGTCGAAGCTATTGATGCCCCACAGCGCCCCGCTGGTGAACACGCGGTGTTCGTACATCGCGAGAAAGGCGCCGAGTGCTTCGGGCGTGAGCTTCTCCAGCACGAAGAAGGTGCTCGGCCGGTTGCCGGGGAAGTTCTTGTGACCACCCGCATCGGCTTGGCCGACCATCAGCGCCTGCGCCTGCGCGAGCGCGTTGGCCAGCAGCTTGGGGTGGTGGCCTTCCAGGTCGTGCGCCGCATCGCGCACCGCGACGAATTCCAGGGGCGTCACATCGGTACCCTGGTGCAGCATCTGGAAGTAGGCGTGCTGGCCGTTGGTGCCCGGCTCGCCCCACAGCACGGGCGAGGTGCCGAAAGGCAGCGCTTCGCCGCTGGCATCGACCTGCTTGCCGTTGCTCTCCATCTCGAGCTGCTGCAGATAGGCCGGCACGCGCTTGAGCGCGCTGTGGTACGGCGCGATGCTGCGGCTGGTGAAACCGTGGAAGTTGCGGTACCAGACGTCGAGCAGGCCGAGGCGCACCGGCAGGTTCTGCGCCAGCGGGGCGGTGCGGAAGTGCTCGTCCATGGCATGCGCCCCTGCCAGCAGCGCGCGAAAGCCGTCGGCGCCGATGGCCAGCGCGATCGGCAGGCCGATGGCCGACCACAGCGAATAGCGGCCGCCGACCCAATCCCAGAAACCGAAGGTCTTCTCGATGCCGAAGGCGTGCGCGGCTTCGACGTTGGTGGTAAGCGCGGCGAAGTGACGCGCCACGTCCACCCCTCCGGATTGCGCGAACCAGCGCTTGGCCGATTGCGCATTGGCCATTGTCTCGGCCGTGGTGAAGGTCTTCGACGCGATGAGGAAGAGCGTGTGCTCCGGCGCCAGGCCCTTGAGCACGCCGGCCAGTTCGTGCCCGTCGACGTTCGAGACGAAGTGGAAGCGCTTGCCCGGCGCGACGAATTCGTCGAGCGCCAGCACCGCCATCTGCGGGCCGAGGTCGGAGCCGCCGATGCCGATGTTCACCACATCGGTGATGGTGTGGTCGCCGCGGACCTGCTCCGCGTAGGCCAGCATGGCGTCGAGGGTGGCGTGCACGTCGGCCAGCGCGGCCTTGTTGTGCGCGGCCACCGGGATGTCGGCCGGCGCGCGCAGCAGGAAGTGCATCACCGCGCGGTCTTCGGTGCGGTTGATCGGCTCGCCAGCGAACATCGCGTCGCGGTGCGCCTCCAGGCCGGACTCGCGCGCCAGCGCCAGCAGCAGCGCTTCGGTGCGTGCGTCGATCAGGTTCTTCGACAGGTCGGCGAAGACATGGGGTGCGGCCTCGCTGAAGGCCGCAAAGCGTGCGTCACCGTCGGTCTCGAAGGCCGTGCGCAAGTCGAAGCCGGCGCCAGTGTTTTCGTAGTGCTGCTGCAGTTGTTTCCAGGCTGCGGTGCGGTCGCAGCGTACGCCGGTACGCGCGCTCATTGCACCTCCAGCATCAGCTTCTCGAGCTTGACCGCATCGGCCGCGAACGCACGGATGCCCTCGGCCAGCTTCTCGGTGGCCATGGCGTCCTCGTTCAGCGCGAAGCGGAAGGCCGCCTCGTCGAGCGAGACCTTCGGGATGTCGCGCGACTTCGCTGCTTCGGCGTCGAGCGCATGCGCCAGCGGCGCGTCGCTGGCCGCCAACTCGGCCAGCAGGTCGGGGCTGATGGTGAGCAGATCGCAGCCGGCCAGCGCGGCGATCTGCCCGGTGTTGCGGAAGCTCGCGCCCATCACCTCGGTGGCGATGCCGTGGCGCTTGTAGTAGTCGAAGATCTGCCGCACCGACTGCACGCCCGGGTCGTTGGCGCCGCTGCGCGCGGCCTCGTCCCAGGCGCTGCCGGCCGACTTCTTGTACCAGTCGTAGATGCGCCCGACGAAGGGCGAAATGAGCTTCACGCCCGCCGCGCCGCAAGCCACCGCCTGCGCGAAGGAGAACAGCAGCGTGAGGTTGGTGTGGATGCCCTTCTGCTCCAGGATGCGCGCGGCCTCGATGCCTTCCCAGGTGGCGGCGATCTTGATCAACAGCCGCTGCTCGGGGTCGATGCCTTCGGCGCGGTACAGCGCCACGATGCGGTCGGCCCGTGCCACGGTGGCGGCGGTGTCGAAGCTTAGGCGGGCATCCACTTCGGTCGACACGCGACCGGGGATGAGCGGCAGGATCTCGGTACCGAAGCGCACCAGCAGCCGGTCGATGACCTCGTCGACAGCCAGCCCGCGGTGCGTCTTCACCGCGTCGTCGAGCAGCGGCCGGTAGTCCGGCTTCTGCACGGCCTTCAGGATGAGCGACGGGTTGGTCGTCGCGTCCTGCGGTTTGAACTGGGCGAGCTGACGGAAGTCACCGGTGTCGGCGACCACGGTGGTCCATTGACGGAGGGCATCGAGTTGGTTCATATGGCCATTATCCCGTCCGGAAACTACAGGCCGTGTGGTCCATGGCTGACGGGTATGGCGGGCCGGGACGCCTACGATCCCACCCTGACTTGATGGAGAAGCCCATGCCGACACGCCGCCGTTCGCCCCCCGCCCCCGCTCCGTTCAACGACCGCCGCGTCAGCGCGTCGATCGGCACGCTGGCCACCGCCTTCTGCGTGGGCGGCGTCCTGGCGCTCGCCGCGTTCGGTGTGGCCCGCAGTGCGCGGGCCCATGCCCTCGCCGGCCCGGCCGATGGTGCACCGCTGATGCGCGCACCACTGCAGGCGGTCGCGCCGGTCGACCTCAAGCGCTACGCCGGCATGTGGCACGAACAGGCACGGCTGCCGAACCGCTTTCAGAAACAGTGCGTCGGCCCGGTCTCGGCCGACTACACCCCGCTGGCGGACGGCACGATCGAGGTGCGCAACCGCTGCATCCTGGCCAACGGCAGCTTTGAGGAAGCAGTCGGCAGTGCGCGCGTGGTGCCGGTGGCGGGTCAGCCTGGCGCCGGGCGGCTCGAGGTGCGCTTCGCGCCATCGTGGCTCAGCTGGCTGCCGATGGTGTGGGGCGACTACTGGATCCTGAAGCTCGACCGCGACTACGAGGTGTCGCTGGTCGGGACGCCGGACCGCGACTACCTGTGGGTGCTATCGCGCGACCCGGTGCTCGATGCCGCCACGCTCAACACCTACCTCGACTACGCGCGCAGCCTGGGCTTCGACGTCGACAAGGTGGTGCGCACCGGCGCTTCAGACTGACGACGGCTCGCGGGGCGACAGGTACCTCGCCACCTGCGCGCGCAGTACCTTCGGCGTGGTGCAGTGGATGGCATGCCAACCGAGCGCCCGTGCAGCTTCCACATTGGGCGCCATGTCGTCGATGAACAGGGTCTGCGCCGGGTCGAAGCCGTGGCGCCAGGCCAGCAGTTCGTAGATCTCGCTGTTCGGCTTGATGCGCTTCACGTCGCCCGAGAACACACCACCGTCGAACCACTGGAAAAACGGCAAACGTCGCTCCAAGGCCCGCGCGTAGGGCACCGGCATGTTCGACAGGTAAAACAGGCGAATGTCTTCGCCACTGTCGCGCCGTGTGCGCAGTTCATCGAGCAGTTCGACGCTGTCGGGGATCGGGTCGAGCCGCTCGCCCAAGGGCGCCACCATGTCATGCACCGTTGACGCGGGAAGGACCAATCGGCTGGCGGTGCGGGACACGACCTCGTCGACGCTGCGAAGTCCGCAGTCGAAGGCCAGCCAATCCTCGTGATGGAAGAAGGCCCGGGCCAGCGCCTGCGCGGCTTCGGCCGTCGGTGCGCGCTCTGGGAAATGCGCCTGGAGGAGCCGGGCCGGCTCCCAGGCCACCACCACCGCGCCGAGATCGAAAACGACATTCATGGGTCGGATTGTTCCATGCGGCGCGAACGCAGGCCGAGCGGCCTGGGCGCTGCACCCGCGGCCAGTACCATTCGGGTGGCAAGCTTCGTGCTCGGCCCTCCCCCAACTCCACGGATTCTTTTTCCATGAGCTTCGACCTCGTTCTGTTCGGCGGCACTGGCGACCTCGCATGGCGCAAGCTGATGCCGGCCCTGTTCCAGGCCTTCCGCCACGGCAGCCTGCCCGAAGGCGGACGCATCATCGGCGTGGCGCGAGACGACCTGTCGGACGACCAGTACCGCGAGCTGATCGAATCGCGCTTCGCCGCAGTCGAAGGCGCCAAGCGGCCCAGCCCCGAGGAGTTCAAGAAGTTCGCCTCGATGCTGTACTTCCTGCGCATGGACCTGTCGAAGCCCGGCCACTATGCCCAGCTCGCCGACATGCTCAAGCGCCGCAATGCCGACACGGTGGTGATGTACGTGGCCACGGCGCCGGCGCTCTTCACGCAGGTGGTCGAGCAGATCGCCGCTGCCAACCTCAACACGCCGCGCACGCGGGTCGTGCTCGAGAAGCCGCTGGGCCACGACCTGGCGTCGAACCGCGCGATCAACGACGCGGTGGGCAAGGTGCTCAGCGAGAAGCAGGTCTTCCGCATCGACCATTACCTCGGCAAGCCATCGGTGCAGAACCTTTTCGCGCTGCGCTTCGGCAATGCGCTGTTCGAGCCGATCTGGCGGCGCGAGCACATCGCCAACATCCAGATCACGATCGCCGAAGACCTGGGCGTGGAGAAGCGCGGCGCCTTCTACGACCAGACCGGCGCGCTGCGCGACATGGTGCAGAACCACGCCCTGCAACTGGTCTGCGCCATCGCCATGGAGCCACCGATCAACGCGCATGCCGACGCGCTGCGCGACGAGAAGCTCAAGGTGCTGCGCTCGCTCAAGCCCTGGACGCCCGAGACGCTCGGCCTGCACGCCATCCGCGGCCAGTACACGGCCGGCACGGCCTACGGCGAGCGGGTGCCGGGCTACCTGTCGGAAGCGGGCATCGACCCGCAGAGTCGCACCGAGACCTTCGTTGCGCTGCGCGCCGAGATCGCGAACTGGCGCTGGGCCGGCGTGCCCTTCTACATCCGCACCGGCAAGCGGCTGGCCTCGCGCGATGCCCGCATCGAGGTGAACTTCCGTCCCACGCCGCATGCCATCTTCCGCGCACCGGCCGGCGCCGCGAACCGGCTGGTGATCAACCTGCAGCCCAAGGACGGGCTCGAACTGCACCTGCTGTCGCAGGCGCAGAACAACCGCAAGCGCCCCAATGGCGACGCGACGCAGCCGCTGGCGCCGGTGCAGCTCGACCTCGACTTCGACAAGCGCTTCGGCAGCGAACGCGTGGGTGCCTACGAGCGACTGTTGCTGGACGTGATCGACGGGCGGCTCAACCTCTTCGTGCGCAGCGACGAGCAGGAAGAGGCCTGGCGCTGGGTCGAGCCGCTGATCGACAGCTGGTCGTCCGACGGCGCGCCACGGCCCTACGCGGCCGGCACCTGGGGGCCGAGCGCGTCGAGCGCGATGATCGCGCGCGACGGGTTCTCGTGGAGCGAAGAGCAATGAATTGGCTCGCCCCCAGGCTTGCTCGCTTCGCGTAGCCTCCCTCCCCCTACCGGGGGCAACACCAGCGGCCCGGCGAAGCCGGTTCCGCGGTGTTCCTGGAAGGGACCCGCGCCTCGACAGACAGGTTGAACCGGCTAAATCCGGCCTTCGTCCACCGCGTGGCAGGCCACCTTCACGCCGCGCAGCATCTGCAGCGGCGGGCGCTCCGCCTTGCAGCGCGCGTTGGCGTGAGGGCAGCGCGGGTGGAAGGTACAGCCGGTCGGCGGGTTGAGCGGGTTCGGCACCTCGCCCTGCACCGGCGTGCGCGAGCGACCGGTGTGCTTCATCTGCGGAATGGCATCGAGCAGCATCCGCGTGTACGGATGCTGTGGCGAATCAAACAGCATGTGCTTGTCGGCCACCTCGACCAGGCGGCCCAGGTACATCACGCCGACCTGGTCGGCCACGTGCCGCACCACCGCGAGGTTGTGCGAGATGAAGAGGTAGGTCAGGCCCTGCTCGCGCTGCAGGTCCTTCATGATGTTGAGCACCTGCGCCTGCACGCTCACGTCGAGCGCCGACGTCGGCTCGTCGCAGACCAGGAACTCCGGCTGCGTGGCGAGTGCCCGCGCAATCGAGATGCGCTGGCGCTGGCCACCGGAGAACTGGTGCGGGTACTTGGGCATGTCGAGCGGGCTCAGGCCGACCGACTGCAGCAGCTCGCCCACGCGCTGCTTGAGCGCCGGGCCTTTCTGCAGGATGCCGTGCTCGCGCAGCGGCTCGCCGATGATGTCTTCCACGATCCAGCGCGGGTTCAGGCTCGCGTATGGGTCCTGGAAAATCATCTGGATGCGTCGGCGCAGCGTGCGGCCTTCGGGCGTCTTGAAGGCAGCGTGCGCATCCTGGTTGTCGAACTGCATGCCGCCGCGCGTGGGGCCGTACAGGCCGACCATGAGGCGCGCGACGGTGCTCTTGCCGCAGCCCGATTCACCGACCAGCGCCAACGTCTTGCCGCGCTCGATCTCGAAGCTGACGCCGTCGACTGCGTTCAGCAGTTGCTTCGGTTTGCGCTCGATCACACGGTTGAGCCAAGGTGGCGAGACGTCGAAGGTCTTGGCAAGGTCGCGCACCTCGACCAGCGGCACGCCGGCCTGCGAGGCGTTCATTGTTGTGGTCGCGCTCATGCGGCCGCTCCCGTGCGGTGCAGCGCCGTGTGCGGGTCGTGCGCATCGTGCAGCCAGCAGGCCGCGCGCGTCGCACCGGCGTTGAGCAAATCGGGCCGCTCCTGCGTGCAACGCTCGAAGACGCGCGGGCAGCGCGGGTTGTAGGCGCAGCCGCGCGGAATGGCGTTCAGGCGGGGCATGGCACCATCGATCTGGTTGAGGCGCTCGCGGTCGACCTCGATGTCGGGAATGGAGGCCATCAGGCCCATCGTGTAGGGGTGCGCCGGCTGGTGGATGACTTCCTGCACCGGGCCGATCTCGGCGACGCGGCCGGCATAGAGCACGGCCACGCGGTCGCAGGTCTCGGCGATCACGCCCATGTCGTGGGTGATGAGCATCACCGCCGCGCCGCGCTCCTTGCAGATGCGCTTGAGCAGCTGAATGATCTGCGCCTGGATCGACACGTCGAGCGCGGTGGTCGGCTCGTCGGCGACGATCAGCTTGGGCTCGGCCGCCAGCGCCAGCGCGATCACCACGCGCTGCCGCATGCCGCCGGAGAACTGGTGCGGGTAGTGGTCGATGCGCTGCTCGGCGGCCGGGATGCCGGTGTCCTGCAACAGGCTGATCGCGCGGCGCCGCGCCTCGGCGCCGTTCACCGGCAGATGCGCCTGGATAGTTTCCACCAGCTGCCGGCCCACGGTGTACAGCGGGTTCAGCGAGGTCAGCGGGTCCTGGAAGATCGCACCGATCTTGCGGCCGCGGATGTGGCGCATCTTGTCGTGCGACAGGTTGTCGATGCGCTCGCCCTCCAGGCGTATCTCGCCACCGGCGACGCGGCCCGGCGGCTCGAGCAGGCCGATGATGGCGGCGCCCGTCAGCGACTTGCCGGCACCGGACTCGCCCACCACGCCGAGGATTTCGCCCGGCGCGATGTCGAAGGAGATGTCGTCGAGGGCACGCAGCGTGCCGCGGCGCCCGGGAAATTCGACGACCAGGTTCTGGACTTGGAGCAAGGGTTGAGTCATCAGCGAAGCCTCGGGTTGAGCGCGTCGCGCAGCCAGTCGCCCAGCAGGTTCACGCTGAGCGCGATGAGCACCAGCATCAGGCCGGGGAACACCGTCATCCACCATTCGCCGGAGAAGAGGTACTGGTTGCCGACGCTGATGAGCGAGCCCAGCGACGGCGACGTCGGCGGCACGCCGACGCCCAGGAATGACAGCGTCGCCTCGGTGATGATCGCGGTCGCCACCTGGATGGTGGCGAGCACCATCACCGGGCCGGTCACGTTGGGCAGCACGTGGCGCAGCATGATGCGCATCGGCGCCACGCCGGTGACACGCGCGGCCTGCACGTATTCCTTGTTGCGCTCGACCATGGTGGAGCCGCGCACCGTGCGGGCGTAGTCCACCCACTTGGTCAGCGAGATGGAGAAGATCAGCACGCCGAAGGCGACCGTGGTGTCGGCGTTCGGGAACAGTGCCCGGCCGACGCCCGAGATAAGCAGCGCGACCAGGATGGGCGGGAAGGACAGCATCACATCGCACAGGCGCATCAGCGCCGCGTCGACCCAGCCGCCGCGAAAGCCCGCGATCAGCCCGAGCAAGGTGCCGACCGCGACGGAGAGAAACACCGACACCACGCCGACGATCAGCGAGATGCGCGCGCCGTAGATCACGGCTGAGAGGATGTCGCGGCCCTGGTCGTCGGTGCCGAGCAGGTACTTGCGCGACCCCTCGGGGTACCAGGCGGGCGGCAGGCGTGCATCCATGAGTTCGAGCTTGGCCAGGTCGAACGGGTTGTGCGGCGACACCCATCCGGCGAAGGCCGCGCAGAAGATGCAGACGAACGCGATCACCGCCGCCACCATGGCGACGGGAGAAGTCCGGAAGCTGTAACCGACGTCGCTGTCGGCCCAGCGCGCGAGTGTTTTGATCATCGTGAGTGTTAAGTGGGCAGCTTCGCCGCATGATGGCGAGCAAAGCAAAGCCCGTTCGTGAAACGCCGCGGAACCGGCTCAGCCGGGCCGCTGGCGTTGCCCCTTGAGGGGGAACCGGCTACACGCAGTGCGCCGGATCGGGGGTGGTCACTTGACCGTCATCCACTTGTAGAACATGTAGTTGTCGGCCATCTGCGTGAGCGCCACCTTCTTGCTCACACCCCAGGCCAGCGACTGCTGATGCAGCGGCAGGTGACCGATGTCGGCGGTGTGCACATCGAACGCCTCCTTGATCAGCGCATCACGCTTGGTCTTGTCGGTTTCCGACTGGACCTTGACCGTCAGCTCGTCGAACTTCGGGTTGCAGTAGGCGCCGAGGTTGAACTGGCCGTCGCCGGCCTTGTCGTCCGGGCAGCGCATCAGGGCATTGAGCGCGTTGTGCGCGTCGTAGGTCGACGGCGTCCAGCCCAGCAGATAGAAGCTGGTGTCGCGGCGCAGGATCTTGGGGAAGTAGGTGCCCTTGGTCTCAGCAGCGAGGTTGATCTTGATGCCGATGCGTGCGAGGTTGGCAGCTACGGCCTGGCAGATCTGGCCGTCGTTCACATAGCGGTCGTTCGGGCAGTTCATCGTCACTTCGAAGCCGCTTGGGTAGCCCGCGTCGGCCAGCAGCTTCTTGGCCGCTTCCATGTCGTAGGGCAGCCGCTTGTCCTGCGCCTCGGTCCAGCCCGTGATGCCGGGGCCGACCATCAGCGCGGTGGGCCGCGATGCGCCGCGCATCACCGTACGCTGGATGCCGACGATGTCGATGCCTTGATAGAAGGCCTGGCGCACGCGCTTGTCCTTGAACGGGTTCTTGCCCTTCACGCTCGAATAGAGCAGTTCGTCGCGCTTCTGGTCCATGCCGAGAAAGATCGTGCGCAGCTCGGGGCCGACCACGGCGCGGGCGTTGGCACTGGCGTTCACGCGCGGGATGTCCTGGACGGGAATCGGCTCCATCACGTCGACTTCGCCCGAGAGCAAGGCCGCCACACGCGTCGACGGATTGGCGATGGGCGTGAAGATCACTTCCTGCACGTTGCCTTCGATCTTGCCCCAGTAGGTGCCGTTGCGGACGAACACGGTCCGCACGTTCGGCTGGCGTTCGCGCACGCGGAACGGACCGGTGCCGTTGGCCTTGAAGGACGCGGTGTTCTCGATGCCCTTGCGGCGATCGACCGGCTTCTCGGCGTTGTTCTCGATGCACCACTTCTTGCTCATGATCATGACGGTCGACAGAACGTCCGGCAGCACGGGGAACGGTGCCTTCGTCTCGATGTCGATGGTGTGGTCGTTGACCTTGCGCACTTCCTTGATGTCGTTCGTGTTGCTCTTCATGTCGGAGCCGTCGCCACCGGCGCGGGCAAGGCTGAAGAGCACGTCGTCGGCCGTGAAGGGCGTGCCGTCATGGAATTGCACACCCTTGCGCAGCTCGAAGCGCCAGACGCTGGGCGACACCTGCTTCCAGCTCGTCGCCAGGAGCGGCGCGAGGCTCAGGTCCTTGTTGCGGCCGGTGAGCGTCTCGTACACGTTGGCGGTGGTGGAGAGTTGCAGCGACTCGTTCAGCGAATGCGGGTCGAGCGACAGCGCGTCGCCCTGGTTGGCGATGCGGATGGTCTGCGCGCCGACCGACAAGCTGGCCGCGCACAGCGCAGACAGGACAGCGGTGGCGAGCACGGTGGATTTGAACTTCATGGAAAGACTCCTGACTGCGTTGAAAAAGCTGGAACTCAGTCCTGCGCGAGCGGCATACCCTGCTCCGCCAGGCTGGCGTGCAAGGCCGCACCGAGCGGCAGGATCTCGTCGTTGAAATCGTATCGGCTGTTGTGCAGCGAGGTGCTGCCGACGCCCCCCGCACCGCCCTGCCCGATGCGCAGGTAGGCGCCCGGCTTGACCTGCAGCATGAACGAGAAATCTTCCGCGCCCATGCTCGGCTCCATGTCGCGATCGACATGCTCGGCGCCCACCAGACGCTCGGCCACATCGGCCGCAAAGGCCGCTTCGCGCGGCGTGTTGATGGTGGCCGGATAGATGCGGTCGTAGTGCACGCTGGCGCTCGCGCCGAAGCCCAGCGCCACGCCGCTGCACAGCTCGCTCAGGCGGCGCTCGATCAGGTCTTGCACTTCGGGGTTGAAGGTGCGCACGGTGCCCACCAGCGTGGCCTTGCCGGGAATCACGCTGAAGGCGCCGAGGTCGCCGGCCTGCATCGCGACCAGGCTGAGCACGGCGCTGTCGATCGGCCGCACGTTGCGCGACACCAGGCTCTGCGCCGCGGTGATGATGTGCGCCGACACCAGCACCGGGTCGACCGTCTGGTAGGCATGCGCCCCATGGCCGCCGCGGCCGGTGACGTCGATGGTGACGCGATCGGCCGCCGCCATCATCGCGCCCATGTTGATGCCGACTGTGCCCGGCTTCATCGACGGCCAGTTGTGCATGCCGTAGACCGACTGCACCGGGAAGCGATCGAACAGGCCGTCTTCGATCATCACGCGGGCGCCGGCGAAGCCTTCTTCACCGGGCTGGAAGATGAGCACGGCCGTGCCGTCGAAGTGGCGGGTCTTGGCCAGGTAGCGGGCGGCGCCCACGAGCATGGTGGTGTGGCCGTCGTGGCCGCAGCCATGCATCAGACCCTGTTTGGACGACTTCCAGGTGAAGTCGTTGTGCTCGGTCATCGGCAGCGCGTCCATGTCGGCGCGCAGGCCGATCATGGCACCGCGCGTGTCGCGCTGGCCGCGGATCACCGCGACGAAGCCGGTCTTGCCGATGCCTTCGTGGATCTCGTCGACGCCGCAAGCCCGCAACGCTTCTTTCACGCGCGCGGCCGTGTAAACCTCTTCGAAGCCGAGCTCCGGGTGCGCATGCAACTCACGCCGCAGGGCAGTGAGCTCGGAATGGAATTCGGCGATATGGGCGAACGCGCGGCCCGACGGCTTGATGCGTGCGGCCTGCATCAGTGCCCCCCCGCCTTGCCGACGCGCAGCCGCGGGTCGACCGCGAAATACAGCAGGTCGACCACAAGGTTGATGACCACGAAGATCAGCGCGATCAGGCACAGGTAGGCGGACATCACCGGGATGTCGGCAAAGGTCACGGCCTGGATGAACAGCAGGCCCATGCCGGGCCACTGGAAGACGCTCTCAGTGATGATCGCGAAGGCAATCAGCCCGCCCAGCTGCAGGCCGGTGATGGTCATCACGGGCACCAGCGTGTTCTTGAGCGCGTGGCCGAAATGGATGGCGCGATTGCTAAGGCCTCGTGCGCGGGCGAACTTGATGTAGTCGGTGCGCAGCACCTCGAGCATCTCGGCGCGCACCAACCGCATGATCAGCGTGAGCTGGAAGATCGCCAGCGTTACGGCCGGCAGCACCAGGTGATGCCAGCCATCGCGCGTGAAGAGCCCGCTGGTCCACCAGCCGAACTGCACCGTGTCCCCACGACCGAAGCTCGGAAACCAGCCGAGATGCACCGCGAACACGAGGATCAGCAGGATGCCGATGAGGAAGGTCGGCAGCGAGACGCCCAAGAGCGACAGCGTCATGAAGAACTGGCTCATGAACGTACCGCGGCGCAGCGCCGTGTAGACGCCCATCGGAATGCCGACGGCGAGCGCCAGAACGGCCGCCACCAGCGCCAGCTCGAGCGTGGCCGGGAAGCGCTCACCGATCAGCCGGGACACCTTGGCGCCTTGACGCAGGCTCAAGCCGAATTCGCCCTGCACCGCATTGGAAAGGAAGTGCCAGAACTGCACGAAGAAGGGCCTGTCGAGGCCGAGATCGGCGCGCAGTTGGGCGATCTGCTCAGGCCGGGCGTCCTGCCCCAGCAAGAACACCACGGGATCGCCGACGTACTGGAACAACAGGAAGGAAATGAACGCCACAGCGACCATCACGATCGCAGCCTGAAACAGGCGACGGAGAACAAAAGCAAGCATTCAGGGGGGACGTTCCAGCGAAAGGGAAGATGGAATGCTAGCGAGCAAGCGCCATGCCCGCCCCCGGGTCAAGCGCGGTTGACAAGTGCAAGCCGTTGCGGTGCGCATGCACCATTCCGGGCACATGGGGTCGCCGAATCGCAGGCACAAAAAAAGTCGCCCGACTTGCGCCGGGCGACTCTTGAGTTCTTGACCAAAGCTGGCCGAGGCCAGCGAGGGATTAGAACGAGTGACGGATACCGAAGTCGAAGCCGTTGGCCTTGTCGGCCGTGCCAGCCAACGAGTAGCTCGGCGAACCACCAGCGGTCACAGCACCACCGGTGCCGACGCCGTAGTTCTTGTTCTTGATGAAGGCATAGGTCGTGTACAGAGCCGTGCGCTTCGACAGGTTGTGCACGTAGCCAATCGCGAACTTCTGCGACTTCGGATCAGCAACGCCGCTGTCCAGGTCAGCCTTGGCTTGCGAGTACGACACGCGGATCAGGCCAGCGCCGATGGGAGCCGTTGCACCCAGCAGGAAACCGTTGATCTTCGGATCGATATCGAGGCCAGGAGCAGCGTATTCGAACGAGTTCTTGACTTGCGACACTTCGCCGAACAGCTTGACCATGCCCAGGTCATAAGAAGCGCCCAGGTTCAGGGTCTTCGCTTGGACTTCCAGAGCGGCGGTGTCGGTCGTCACGCCTTGGCCGTAAGCCACTGCGACGTCCAGCGGGCCGTTGGCGTAGCCGAAGCGGCCACCAGCGTACTGGCCACCCTTGCTCTTGAAGCCGCCGTCGGTGCTCAGGTTTTCATGGAAAGCGTATTGCAGCTGACCGTAGAAACCACCGAGGTTCGGCGGCAGGAAGTAACCGACGCTGTTGCTCGAACGAACGTAGTTGTTGTCAACCGGCGAACCCAGGGCGCTCAGCACCGAGTTGTGCGTGTTGTTGATGATGTTCGTGCCAACGCCGTTGGTGCCGAACGGATCGAACGTGGTGTCGTTCCAGAAGCTAGGCGTGAAGTCACGACCCAGACGCACTTCACCGAATGCGCCCGACAGGCTGACGGTCGAACGACGGTTGAAGAAGATCGTGCTAGACGTGGTCGTGCCCGAGGTGTAGCCGGTGCCACCCGTGGTGCCGTTGTCGTTGCCGAGTGCGCCTTCGAGCCAGAAGCCAGCAGCCAGACCGCCACCCAGGTCTTCCGTGCCACGGAAGCCGATACGGCTGGAGTTGTAGCCCGAGTTCGTCAGGCCCCACTGCTTGCTCTTCACGCTGTCGCCGTTAGGCAGCTTGGTCTTGGCGTCGTAGTAGCTCACGCCGGCGTCAACGATACCGAACAGGGTCACCGACGATTGAGCCGAGGCGGCACCGGCAGCAGCCAGAACAGCCAGAGCAACTAGGGATTTTTTCATTGCAAGTTTCTCCAAGGTTAAACATAGGGCTCCGGTGCAGAGGGCGCACTGTGCTGAACACTTTGTGCTCCCACCGGACCCCGGGCCAACCTCCTTTTGGGAAGTTGTAGCTATTGCACCAGAGCCGCCGCAGCAGAGCAAAAGAATTCACTTGAAATCTCGAAAGGGTCGGCGGTTTCGTTGCAGGGCCGCAACAAGCATGCGACAGCGGTGTGTCCGGTGATGTGGGCCCCGCACCCGGCTTTCACCCGCGATCAGGTCAGAATAGGCACATGCCTCTGACTACCGATTCGATGCTGATCGCCGCCGATGCCGCATTGCGAACGCTTTTTGCCAAGCCGCATGCGAACCGACCGGCGCCGCTCCCCAGCAGCCCGCCAACGCCGTTGAGCGATGCCGACCGAAAGGAAGCGGGCGCTCTGATGCGCGTGAACCATGTCGGCGAGGTGTGCGCCCAAGCGCTCTACACCGCACAGGCCGCGGCCACGAAGGACCCGGTACTGCGGGCCCACCTCCTGGCGGCTTCCGAAGAGGAGACCGATCACCTGGCCTGGACCCGGCAGCGGCTGGACGAACTGGGCGCCCACCCTTCCCGTCTCAACCCCCTCTGGTATGCGGGCGCCTTCGGTCTGGGTTTGATCGCCGGGCGGCTGGGCGACCCGATCAGTCTCGGCTTCGTGGCCGAGACCGAGCGCCAGGTCGAAGCCCACCTCGACGGGCACATGCGCAAACTGCCGACGGGCGACACCGCTTCTCGCGCCGTGGTGGCACAGATGAAGCTCGACGAAGCCCGCCATGCCGCGGAGGCCCTCGATGCGGGCGGGCGGGAGCTTCCGCCCCCTGTGAAGGGCCTGATGCGCATGGCCGCACGGGTCATGACGACGGTCGCGCACCGCATCTGAACGAAGGCGTCATACCTCGATCAGGTCGAAACTGGTGGTGATGTCCGCCATCTTGCCGAGCATGATGCTGGCCGAGCAGTAGGTCTCGTGGCTCAGGGCGATCGCCCGCTCGACGGCCGCCGGCGGGATGCCCTTGCCCGCCACCGTGAAGTGCATGTGGATCTTGGTGAAGACTTTCGGGTCCGTTTCGGCCCGTTCGCTGGTCAGCTTGACGCTGCAGCGCTCGACCTGGTGGCGACCGCGCTTGAGGATGAGCACCACGTCGTACGCCGTGCAGCCGCCGGTGCCGGCCAACACGGTTTCCATCGGGCGCGGCGCCAGGTTACGGCCACCGTTCTGCGGCTTCCCCGCATCCGGGGCGCCGTCCATGACCAGGACGTGGCCACTGCCGGTCTCGGCCACGAAGCCCATGGACGAATCGGTCCCTGCGTTGCCGGTCCAGCTGACTGTGCATTCCATATCTGTTCGAACTCCAAAGAAGAAACGTGCGCTCCTCACGAAAGCCGATGCGATCTGTGTGGGAAAAGCGTCAGCGCTTGTTGCATTGCAACAAACACCCGATATACTTTATTTCATGGCGCGCTTTCCGGAGTGCGCACCGGTTGTCTCCTCCACCCTCTCAATTGGTGGATTTAGCCCCGAGTCGCAAGACTCGGGGCTTTTTTCTTGAGGCGCCGGGCCGCCCAAGGCGAAAGGCTCCCCCCGGGGGCAGCGACCCGCGCAGCGGCGGAGCGTGGGGGCCCCCTACCTCACGCCTATCATCGGCACCCCATGAGCACGCCCACCCCGCCCCTCGCCCCCGCCGACTATCTCAAGCGCATCCTGACCGCGCGCGTCTACGACGTGGCCGTCGAGTCGGCGCTGGAGCCGGCGCGCGCGCTCAGCGCACGGCTGGGCAACACGGTGCTGCTCAAGCGCGAAGACCAGCAGCCGGTGTTCAGCTTCAAGCTGCGCGGTGCGTACAACAAGATGGTACGGCTCACCGCGGCGCAACTCGCCAAGGGCGTCATCTGCGCCTCTGCTGGCAACCATGCGCAGGGCGTGGCGCTCAGCGCGCGCACCCTCGGGGCCCGCGCCGTGGTCGTCATGCCGGTGACCACGCCGCAGCTGAAGGTCGACGCGGTACGCGCGCTCGGCGGCGACGTCGCGCTGTTCGGCGACAGCTACTCCGACGCCTATGCCCACGCGCTGGAACTCCAGCAGGCCCAGGGACTGACCTTCGTCCATCCGTTCGACGACCCGGACGTGATCGCCGGCCAGGGCACCATCGCGATGGAGATCCTGCGCCAGCACCAGGGCCGGCTCGACGCCGTGTTCGTCGCGATCGGCGGCGGCGGGCTGATCTCGGGCGTGGCGAACTACATCAAGGCGGTGCGCCCCGAGATCAAGGTGATCGGCGTGCAGATGAACGACTCCGACGCAATGATGCAGTCGGTGGCGGCGCACGAACGGGTCACGCTGGCCGATGTCGGCCTGTTTTCCGACGGCACCGCGGTGAAGCTCGTCGGCGAGGAGACCTTCCGCATCGCACGCGAGCTGGTAGACGAATTCATCACCGTCGATACCGACGCGGTCTGCGCCGGCATCAAAGACGTCTTCATCGACACGCGCAGCATCGTCGAGCCGGCCGGTGCCCTGGCCGTGGCGGCGATCAAGCAGTACGTCGAGAAACACCAGGCACAAGGCGAGACCTACGCGGCGATCCTGTGCGGCGCGAACATGAACTTCGACCGCCTGCGCTTCGTGGCCGAGCGCGCGGAAGTCGGCGAGGAGCGCGAGGCGCTGTTCGCCGTCACGATCCCCGAAGCCCGCGGCAGCTTCCGCCGCTTCTGCGAACTGGTGGGCGAGCTGCCGGGCGCGTCGCGCAACGTCACCGAGTTCAACTACCGCATCAGCGACACGAAAGAGGCGCACGTCTTCGTCGGCCTCACGACGACGGTGCGCGGCGAATCGACCACCATTGCGCACACCTTTGTCGCGCACGGCTTCGGCGCGATCGACCTGACGCACGACGAGCTCGCCAAGGAACACATCCGCCACATGGTTGGCGGCCGGACCGGCCTCGCGCACGACGAGCGCCTGCTGCGCTTCGTCTTCCCCGAGCGGCCGGGTGCCTTGCTGAAGTTCCTGAGCCTCATGCGGCCGAACTGGAACATCAGCCTCTTCCACTACCGCAACCAGGGCGCCGACTACGGCCGCATCCTGGTGGGGTTGCAGGTGCCGGCGGCCGACCACGGCGCGTTCGAGGATTTCCTCAAGACGCTGGGTTATCCGTACGTGGAAGAAACTGGCAACCCGGTCTACCGCCTGTTCCTGCAGGCCTGAGCCCGCAGAAGACGAGCAGGCTCAGTTGCCCGCAGTGACCGGCGTCGGCGCCGCCGGCACCGCCATCGGGCGCACCGGCAGCTGCAAGGTGATCGCCGTCGGTCCGTCGTAGCTGCCCCCCAGCGCCGCGCTGCGCGGACCGACCGACTGCAGCACGAAGCCGTCCGCCAGCATGCTGCCGACCCGGAAGGGCCGCGCGGGCTTGCCGTCGACAGCGATCAGCGCAGCGCCGTGCTGCGCGGTGTCGGCCACCACGCCCAGCAAAGAGAAGCGGCTTGCGGCCTCGGGCGCGGCAGCGACCTCGGTCTTCGCCGTGACCACGCCGAACATGCGCGCGACGGCTGCCGGGTCGATGGCCGCTGTCGTGGCACGCGCCACGGGTGGCGGCACCATCGCATCGGCCGGCGCCGCCAACCGCAGCCCCCAGAACACGACGCTCGCCGCCGCCAGCGCCCAGAGGCCCAGCGTGGTGGTGGCCACGGGCCAGCGCGAAGAGGCGTAGGGAAGCGTCATGGGGGCGGATTATCATGCACGCAACGCCGCCAAAGGCGACAACCCCATGTCAGTCGACGACCGCCACCCCTTGCCCATGCCATCCTTCCGCCGCCCCTTCGCACGCGCCTTGCAACGCGGCTTCACGCTCATCGAACTGATGGTGGTGCTCGTCATCATCGGCGTGCTGGCCGCGTTGATCGTGCCCAACGTGATCGGCCGCGCCGACGACGCGCGCGCCACCGCCGCCAAGACCGACGTCAACAACCTGATGCAGGCGCTGAAGCTCTACCGGCTCGACAACCAGCGCTACCCGACGGCGGAGCAGGGTCTGCAGGCGCTGCTCGCACGGCCGACCTCCGGCCCGGCCGCCCCCAACTGGAAGCCCTACGTCGAAAAGCTGCCGAACGATCCGTGGGGACGCCCCTACCAGTACCTCAACCCGGGCATCAAGGGCGAGATCGACGTGCTCTCGCTCGGCGCCGACGGCCAGCCCGGCGGCGAAGGCAACAATGCCGACATCGGCAGCTGGCAATAACCGGACTCGCCAGCCTGGGCCCGTCGGCGCTGCGCCACGCCGCCGTCGCGCCGGCTTCACGCTGCTCGAACTGCTGGTGGTGATCGCCATCATCGCCATGGCCACGGCCGGCGTCGGCCTGGCTTTGCGCGATTCCGGCCAGGTGACGCTCGACCGCGAGGCGGATCGCCTGTCGGCCCTGCTGGAATCGGCCCGCGCCCAGTCGCGCACCAGCGGCACAGTGGTTTTCTGGCGACCGACGCCGCAGGGCCCGCGTGGCTTCGTCTTCGACGGCCTGCCGCCGGGCACGCTGCCGAGCGACTGGCTGGCCGAGGGCATCAGCGCCCAGCCGGCGACGGCCGACGGTCGGCTGCTGCCGGCGCTGCAGCTGGGGCCGGAACCGATCATCGCGCCGCAGCAAGTGCTGCTGACCAGCGACACCCTGCCGGTGCGCACCCTGCGCATCGCCACCGATGGCCTGCGCCCCTTCGCCGTGGTTGCGCCATGACGCGACGCGCCGCCGGCTTCACGCTGATCGAGGTGCTCGTGGCGCTGGCCATCGTCGCCATTGCACTGGCCGCGGGCACGCAGGCCACATCGGCCCTCACCCGCAACGCCCAGCGGCAGACCGACGTGATGCTGGCGCAGCTGTGTGCCGAGAACGAGCTGACCAAAGCACGGCTTTCGACGCAGATGCCGGCGGTCGGCACCGGCACCGTGGTGTGCACGCAGGCCAACGTGGCCTTCACGGTGGCCGTGTCGACCACGCAGACGCTCAATCCCAACTTCCGCCGCGTCGACGTGCGCGTGCGCGACGCGGCAGATGCGCAGATCCTTCAGGTGTCCACGGTGGTGGGACGGTACTGACCATGCGCCGTCGTCACCTCCTGGGCTTCACGCTCATCGAACTCATGGTCGCCATCGCGGCCATGGCGTTGCTGGCGATGATGAGTTGGCGCGGGCTGGACGGCATGACGCGCGCGCAGACCGTCACGCAGGCGCGCGGCGATGCGGTGCTCACACTGCAGACCACGCTGTCGCAGTGGGCGACCGACCTGGACGCGACCATCGTGCTCACGCAGCTGCAGCCGATCGACTGGAGCGGCAGCGCATTGCGCATCACCCGCCGCGGCGGCGACAGCACCCGGCCCACGGTGGTCGTGGTGGCGTGGGCGCTGCGCACCGATGCGGCCACCGGCACGCAATGGCGCCGCTGGCAGTCGCCCGAGGTCACGACGCGCGCCGACTGGCAACAGGCCTGGGAACGCGCCGCCACCTGGGCACAGGACGGCCGCAGCGGCGCGGGCGGTGCCGAACTCACGCTCATGCCGCTCGAAAGCTGGCAGCTCTCGTACTTCCGCAACGGCGTCTGGACGCCTGCGGTCAATGCCGAAGGCATGGCGAACGCCATCCCCGACGGCATCCGCCTGGTGCTGAACCTGCCGCCGGGCAATGGCCTGACCGGCGTGCTGACGCGCGACTGGGTGCGGCCGACCGCTGCGGTGCCCAAGTCATGAGCATGCGCACGCACCTCGCGCACCGCCCGCGCCCACCCCGCCAGGCCGGCGCTGCCCTGCTGGCTGCGATGCTCACGGTCACGCTGGTCGCGACTTTCGCGGCGGGTGCGCTGTGGCAGCAGTGGCGCGCGACCGAAATCGAAGCGGCCGAGCGCGCCCGCGTGCAGGCCGCCTGGGTGCTGATCGGCGCGCTCGACTGGTCACGGCTGATCCTGCGGGAAGACGGGCGGTCGGGCAGCGCGACCAGCGGCACCGACAACCTGAGCGAGCCGTGGGCGGTTCCGCTCGAGGAAGCGCGGCTGACGAGCTTCCTGGCCGGCGACAAGAACGTCTCGGCCGACGAGCTCGACGGCCTGCCCGACGCCTTCCTCTCGGGCCGCATCGTCGATGCGCAATCCAAGCTCAACGTGATGAACCTGGTGGACAACGGCAAGCCGGTGCCCGCGGCGGTGGCGTCGTTCACCAAACTGTTCGAGCTGCTGGGCTTGCCGACGCAAGAGGTCTCGGTCATGACCAGCGCCTTGCAGCGTGCCAAGCCGGCGCCGGTCGACCCGGCGGCAGCCCGCGGCGTCTCGGCCGCCGCGCCGACCGACGACAGCACGGCACCGCTGATTCCGCAGCAGCTTGCGCAGATCGTCTGGCTCGGCGTCTCGCCGAGCACGGCCGCCGCGCTGGCACCTTACGCCACCGTGCTCCCGGTCAAGACCACGCTCAACGTCAACACCGCGAGCGGGGAAGCTCTGTTCGCGGCGGTGCCCGAACTCGATCTGGCCGGTGCACGGCGCGTGGTGCTGCAACGCGCCAGCGGCTATTTCAAGTCGACGGCGGACGCTTTCCCGGCGACCGGCACCAAGCCCCTCGACACCACGGCGCTCGGCGTCGGCACCGCCTTCTTCGAGGTCCACGGGCGCCTGCGGCTGGAAAACCACTGGGTCGACGAGCATTCGCTGGTGCGGCGCAACGGCACCGACCTGAGCATCCTCTGGCGCGAACGTGGCGCCGGCACCACGGAGATTCCCGGCAAATTGTGAACCCGGACGTGCTGACACAGTTTTAAGTTAAAAAACCCTGCCGAAGTGCGTCTGGATTGCCTGGATCGCTATCAAGTCCATAGCGATTTCGCACCTCCGACTTCTACAATGGCGACCCCTTTCTTCCGACCGACTCCATGCCGCTTCTGATCGTCACCCTCCCACCCCCACTGGTTCCGGCCGGCGGCGAGTTCGGCTGGGTGATGTGGTCCAGCGATGGGCGCAAGTACCGATCGCGCGGCAGTTCCCTGCCCTCGCTGCTGCCGACGAGCGACGACGTGGTGCTGGCATTGCCCGCTGCGGCACTGTCGTGGCATCAGATCACGTTGCCGCAGGGCAGCCTGAGCAGCGCAGCGCGACTGCGCGCGGTGCTCAACGGGCTGCTCGAAGACCGCCTGCTCGACGAGCCCGACAGCCTGCATTTCGCGCTCGAGCCCGACGCCGCCGTCGGCAAGCCGGTCTGGGTGGCGGCCTGCAACCGCGCCTGGGTGCGCGGCGCGGTGCAGTCGCTCGAATCGGCCGGCCGCCGCGTCACGCGCATCGTTCCCGAATTCGCCCCGCAACCGCCCGGTGCGCCGCCGATGGTGTTCGCGACCGGCGATGCCGACGACGCCTTCATCACCGTCTGCGACACCCAGGGTGTGCTCACGCTGCCGCTCGACAGCGCCGGCCTGACGGCGATGGGCGCCCTGCCCGACGGTGCCAATGTGCTGGCCGAGCCGGCCGTGGCCGAGCTGGCCGAGAGCCTGCTGGGACGACCCGTACCGATCGTGAAGCCGGCCGTGCGCTGGCTCGAAACCACGCGCACCGGCTGGGATCTGGCCCAGTTCGACCTCGCCTCCACCGGGCGCGCCCGTGCCAGCAAGAAGCTCGGTGCGATCGTGCAGACCCTGTGGCGCGCGCCGCAATGGCGGGCCGCGCGCTGGGGGGCCCTGGTGCTGGTGCTGGCGCAGCTCATCGGCGTGAACGCGTGGGCCTGGAAGGAGCGCAACGCGCTCGAGGCCAAGCGCGGCAGCATCCGCAGCATCCTCGCGCAGACCTTTCCGTCGGTGCAGATCTACGAACCGCTGGTGCAGATGACGCGCGAAGTCGCCACCCTTCAACAGGCCACCGGCGGCATGTCGCCGGCCGACCTCGAACCGATGCTCGCGGCCCTGGCCGCCAGCCTGCCGGCCGGCAAGCTGCCCACCGCCATCGACTACAGCGCCGGCCAACTGCGGCTGCGCGGCCTCGCACTCGGCATGGCCGACACCAATGCGCTGTCGACGACGCTGGCTTCGCGCGGCTACAACGCGCGCAGCGAAGGCGACCTGCTGCTGGTGCAGGCCGAGGCCGCCCGATGAACACCTGGATAGAAACCCTGCAAGCCCGTTGGCAGGCGTGGTGGCCCGAGCTCGCCCCGCGCGAGCAGCGCATGGTCATGGTCGCCGGCACGCTGGTGACACTCGCATTGGTCTGGTGGGTCGCGCTGGCACCCGCCCTGCGCACGTTGGCGACCGCGCCGGCCGCCCACGCCGAACTCGATGCGCAGCTCCAGCAGATGGCGGCGCTGCAGCTCCAGGCCAAGGCACTGCAGGCGCAGCCGCGCGCCAACCGCGAAGACGCGCTGCGCGCGCTCGAAACCTCGGTGCGCCAGGGCCTGGGGCCGAACGCCCAGATCCAGGTCGCCGGTGCAGGTGCCGGCGAAGGCGTGCTGGTCACACTGCGCGCCACGCCGGCCGATGGGCTCGCACAATGGCTGGCCCAGGCCCGCGGCAACGCCCGCGCGGTGCCGCGCGAGGTGCACCTGACACGCACGCAAGGCGGCGCACCCGTGCCCGGTCGCTCGGCCGGCGCCTTCCCGAGCGGACCCGGCGCCGCCACCGCGGCGGCAGCGAACGCAGCCGCTGCCGCCGACACCCGGGTGCGCTGGGACGGCACGCTGGTCATGAACCTGCCGGCGCGCTGAGCACCCGATGGCCACCTCCCCCGCTTTGCAATCTCCTGTTTCGCACGGCTGGCGTTGGGCGCTGCTCGGCCTGGTGCTCGGATGCGCTGCTGCGCTGACCGTATACGCGCCGGCACGGTGGCTGGCCGCGGCGCTGGCCGGCGCGACGGGCGACCAGCTGCAGCTCGTCAACGCACGCGGGACCGTCTGGAGCGGCACGGCCGGCGTGGTGTTCTCCAGCGGCGCCAGCGGTGCCGAATCCATCTCGCTGCCCGGCCTGCTCGACTGGACGCTGCGACCACGCTGGGGGGCGCTCGACGCTACGCTGCGCCTGCCCTGTTGCGCGCCGCAGCCGCTTCGCCTCTTGGTGCGGCCCGGCGCCGGTGGCGCGCAGCTCGACTGGCGCGACGGCACGTCCCGCTGGCCGGCCGCAATGCTCAGCGGCTTCGGCGCGCCATGGAACACGCTCAAGCCCGAAGGCACGCTCGACCTGGCCACGCAGGGCCTGGTCCTGGAATTCAAGGGCGACCAGCTCGGCGTCGCCGGGCGCGCCACGCTCGACGCGACCGACATCTCGTCGAGCCTCTCCACACTGCGGCCGATGGGCAGCTACCGCGTCACCGTCGACGGCGGCCCGACGCCGACCCTGCTGCTGACCACGCGCGAAGGCAGCCTGCAGCTCAACGGCAGCGGCCGCTGGAACGGCCGCGCCATGCGCTTCGACGGCGAGGCCAGTGCGGCCACGGGCCGCGAAGACGCCTTGTCGAACTTGTTGAACATCATCGGGCGGCGCCAAGGGGCGCGCTCGCTCATCACACTGGGTTGACCATGAAGCCATTCCCCTCCTTCGGCACGCGCATGGGCCTCGTCGCCCTGGCAGCGCAGCTGCTGCTGACGACCGGCATCGCACCGGCCTTCGCGCAGGACGGCGCACCGCGCCGCGGCGAACCAATCACGCTGAACTTCAACAACGCCGAGATCGAATCGGTGGCGCGCACCATGGCCGTGATCACCGGCCGCGACGTGGTGGTCGACCCGCGCGTCAAGGGCACGATCAACCTGCAGACCGACCGCGCCATCGCGCCCGCCGCGGCCTTCAACCAGTTCGCCGCCGCACTGCGCCTGCAGGGCTTCGCGGTGGTGCAGGCCGACGGGCTCTACAAGATCGTGCCGGAAGCCGACGCCAAGCTGCAGAGCAGCGCCGTGACCACCTCGATCGGCGCCGCCGCCAACCTGAGCGGCAACCAGATCGTGACGCAGGTCTTCAAGCTCAACTACGAGGCCGCCAACAACCTGCTGCCGGTGCTGCGCCCGCTGATCGCGCCGAACAACACCATCAACGTGAACCCCGGCAACAACTCGCTGGTGATCACCGACTACGCCGAGAACATGCGTCGCCTGGCGCGCATCGTGGCCGCGCTCGACGTGCCGAACGCGTCGGACATCGAGGTCATCCCGCTGAAAAACTCGATCGCTACCGACATGGTGCCGCTGGTGACGCGGCTGATCGAAGGCGGCAGCAGCACCGGCCCGGCCGCTGGCGCGCCCGGCACCGTCGACGCCACCTTCCGCACCACGCTGCTAGCCGACCCGCGCAGCAACTCGCTGATCCTGCGTGCCGCCAACCCGGCACGTGCGCAGCTGGTGCGCACGCTGGTCGCCAAGCTCGACCGGGCGCCCGAGCAGGGCAGCAACGGCGACGCCGGCAACATCTACGTCGTCTATCTGAAGAATGCCGATGCGGTGAAGCTCGCCACGACGCTGCGCGCGGCCATGTCGAGCGACGCACGCGGCGGCGCCGGCAACACCGCGGGTGGGGCCAATGCCTTCGCCACCACGGGAGCCGCCCAGCAGCAGCCCACCAGCCTCAACCAGAATCAGCAGGGATTGGGCGGCGGGCTCAGCAGCGCCGCCACGGCGCCGCTGAACAACAACAATCAGCCCTCCACCGGTGGCCAGATCCAGGCAGACCCCACCACCAACTCGTTGATCATCACCGCGTCGGAGCCCCAGTACCGCCAGCTTCGCGCCGTGATCGATCGCCTCGATGGCCGGCGGGCCCAGGTCATGGTCGAGAGCCTGATCATCGAGGTCAACGCCAACAAGGCCGCCGAGTTCGGCATCCAGTGGCAGACCGCCATCGGCGCCACCGGGGCCGTGGGCACCAACTCCAGCCTGGCCGGCGCCAACATCTTCAACCTGAGCTCGGCCACCTCGAGCACCGGTGTGGCGCAGCAGCCGTCGAGCGGCTTCAACATCGGCCTGGGCACCACGATCGCCGGTGGCAACGTGCTGGGCCTGGTGGCACGGGCATTGCAGAGCAACGGCGAAGGCAACGTGCTGTCGACGCCCAACCTGCTCACGCTGGACAACGAAGAAGCGAAGATCATCATCGGCCAGAACGTGCCCTTCGTGACCGGGCAGTACGCCAGCACCAACGGCAACAGCTCGACCGTCAACCCCTTCACCACCGTCGAACGCAAGGACGTGGGCCTGACGCTACGCGTGAAGCCGCAGATCAACGAGAACGGGACGATCAAGATGCAGATCTTCCAGGAGGTCTCGAGCGTCGATCAATCCACGCGGGCCGACGTGAACGGGCCCACCACCAACAAGCGCAGCATCGAGTCGAACGTTCTGGTGGAGAACGGCAGCATCGTGATGCTCGGCGGTCTGCTGCAGGACGAGTACTCCGGCGGCACGGAGAAAGTACCTTTGCTGGGTGATGTGCCGATCCTCGGCAACCTGTTCAAGAGCGAGGTGCGCAGTCGCAAGAAGACCAACCTGATGGTCTTCCTGCGGCCGGTCGTGATGCGCGACGGCCAGAGCACCAATGCATTCGCGGTCGACCGCTACGATGCGATCCGCACGATGCAGCAGACCACCCAGCCCGAGAACAGTTTCGTGCTGCGCGGCGTGGACGAATCGGCGGTCCTGCCGCCGCTGCCCGAATCGAGCGACGGCGACCGCCGCATCGAAGGCACGCGGCTGATCCCGCCGCCGTTGGCGCCGGCGAGTTCGCAGCTCGGCTCGAGTCCGCTCCGGGGCACGTTGCCGCCGACAGCCGACCCGGCGAGCCGCCGCGAACTGCCCTGACCACGTCTCGCAAGCCACGACCGCAATGCGCTACCCCCTGCCCTACGCCTTTGCGCGTGCCCAGCAACTGCTGTTGGAAGAAGCCGACGACGGCAGTTGCACGTTGTGGATGCCTCGCACGCCGCCGCGCAGCGCGCTGGGCGAGGTGTCACGCCGCTTCACCATCAAGGCCTTCGAACCGCTGCCGGCCGACCAGCTGGCGCAGCGCATCAGCGCGGCCTATGCCAAGGGCGAATCGAACGCCGCCACGGTGGTGAGCGAGGTGCAGGGCGAGGCCGACCTGTCGCGCATGATGCAGGAGCTGCCCGCGGTCGAAGACTTGC
This sequence comes from Variovorax restrictus, assembly GCF_051216715.1. Taxonomy (NCBI): domain Bacteria; kingdom Pseudomonadati; phylum Pseudomonadota; class Betaproteobacteria; order Burkholderiales; family Comamonadaceae; genus Variovorax; species Variovorax restrictus. The sequence continues at coordinate 1,156,105 of NZ_JBPJZH010000001.1, read as the reverse complement.
TCGAGTCGGCGGGCGACGCCCCCATCATCCGCATGCTCAATGCGCTGCTGACGCAGGCGGCGCGCGACGGCGCCAGCGACATCCACATCGAGCCCTACGAGCGCACGTCGTCGGTGCGCTTCCGCATCGACGGCACGCTGCGCGAAGTGGTGCAGCCGAACCGCGCGCTGCATGCCGCGCTGATCTCGCGACTGAAGATCATGGCTGACCTCGACATCGCCGAGAAGCGCCTGCCGCAGGACGGCCGCATCTCGCTGCGCATCGGCACCCGCGCGGTCGACGTGCGCGTGTCGACGCTGCCCAGCGCGCACGGCGAACGCGCGGTGTTGCGTCTCCTGGACAAGAACGAAAGCAAGCTCACGCTCGAATCGGTGGGCATGCTCGGTGACACGCTGGCGCGCTTCGAGACGTTGATCTCGCAGCCGCACGGCATCATCCTGGTGACCGGCCCCACGGGCTCGGGCAAGACCACCACGCTGTACTCGGCGCTGGCCCGGCTCGACGCGAGCCGCAGCAACATCATGACGGTCGAGGACCCGATCGAGTATGAGCTGGCGGGTGTCGGCCAGACGCAGGTCAACGCCAAGATCGAGCTCACCTTCGCCAAGGCCCTGCGCGCGATCCTTCGGCAGGACCCGGACATCATCATGATCGGCGAGATCCGCGACTTCGAGACCGCGCAGATCGCCATCCAGGCCTCGCTCACCGGCCACCTGGTGCTGGCCACGCTGCACACCAACGATGCGGTCAGCGCGGTGACACGGCTGACCGACATGGGCGTCGAACCCTTTCTGCTGAGCTCGTCGCTGCTGGGCGTGCTCGCGCAGCGCCTGGTGCGCAAGATCTGCCCGGTCTGCGCCGCGCCGTCCGACAACGGCGAGTTCGCGCCGGTGGGCTGTGAGGCGTGCGGCCACACCGGCTACCAGGGCCGCACGGGCATCTTCGAGCTGCTGGTGGCCGATGACACGGTGCAGTCGCTGATCCACAGCCGCGCACCCGAGAGCCAGATCTTCGTGGCGGCCGAACGCGGCGGCCTGCGCTCGATGCGCGAAGACGGAGAGCGCCTGGTGCAAGCCGGCGTCACCTCGCGCGCCGAGCTGATGCGCGTGACCCGAGACTGACGTGCCCGCCTATTCCTTCGAGGCAATCGACGACCAGGGCAACCCGCGCAGGGGCGTGCTCGAGGCCGAGACCGCGCGCACGGCGCGAGGCATGCTGCGCGCGCAGAAGCTCATTCCTCTGGAAGTCACGGTCGTCGGCAATGCCGCCGCGCAGCGCAAGGAAAGCGGCGGATGGCGCCGCTTCATCGGCGGCGGGCGCGTCTTCAGCACCACCGAGCTCGCGGTGTGGACGCGGCAGATCGCCGGGCTCGTGTCGTCCGGTCTGCCGCTGGAGCGCGCGCTGACAGCCCTGACTGACGAGGCCGAGCGCGAGAACCAGCGCAACCTGGTCGCGTCGCTGCGCGCGGAAGTCAACGCCGGCTCGCCCTTCGCGCGCGCGCTGGCGCAGCACCCGCGCGAGTTCTCGCCCATCTACACCGCCGTGATCGGCGCCGGCGAGCACAGTGGCAACCTCGGCCTGGTGCTCGAACGTCTGGCTGACGACCTGGAAGAGCGCCAGGCGCTGCAGCAGAAGCTGGTCGGCGCGGCGCTGTACCCAGCCATCGTCACACTGGTGGCGATCGTCATCGTGATCTTCCTGGTGAGCTACGTGGTGCCGCAGGTGGCCAACGTGTTCGCCGGCACCAAGCGTGCGCTGCCCTTCCTCACCGTCGCGATGCTGGCCATCAGCGACTTCGTGCGCAACTACGGCTGGGCGATGCTCGTCGCCATCGTGGTCGGCGTGGTGGCGCTGCGCACCGCACTGGCGCGGCCCGCTTTCCGCGAGAAGTTCGACGCCGCCTGGCTCACACTGCCGCTGGTGGGCAAGCTGGCGCGCGGCTACAACGCGGCGCGCTTCGCCAGCACGCTCGCGATGCTGGCGACCGCCGGCGTTCCGATCCTGCGCGCGTTGCAGGCGGCTGCCGAAACGCTGGGCAACCGCGCCATGCGCGCCGATGCGCTCGACGCGCTGGTGCTGGTTCGCGAAGGCGCGCCGCTGGCCTCGGCCCTCGCGCAGAAGAAGCGCTTCCCCGGCATCGTCTCGATGTTCGCGCGCCTGGGCGAACAGACCGGCACGCTGCCGCTGATGCTCCAGCGCGCGGCCACGCAACTGGGCGCCGAGGTGCAGCGCCGCGCGATGCACCTGGCCACCATCCTCGAGCCGCTGCTGATCGTCGGCATGGGCGGTGTGGTGATGCTGATCGTGCTCGCCGTGCTGATGCCGATCATCCAGCTCAACCAGTTCGTGAAGTAGCCATGGCCGCAACGCTCGACGACAAGCTGGTGGTGGCGATCTCCTCGAGGGCACTGTTCAACCTCGAAGAAGAGAACCGCCTCTTCGAGTCCGGCGACCCCGACGGCTACATGCGGCTGCAGTACGAGCGGCTCGACGTGCCGGCGCAACCGGGCATCGCGTACTCGTTGGTGCAGAAGCTGCTTCGCTTCAACGACGACGGCGTGCAGCGCGTCGAGGTCGTGATCCTCTCGCGCAACGATCCGGTGTCGGGCATGCGCATCTTCCGCTCCAGCACCGCCGCCGGCATCAAGCTGCAGCGCGGCGTGTTCACGCAAGGGCGTGCGCCCTTCGGCTACCTTCGGCCGCTGCGCGCGCATCTCTTTCTCTCCGTCAACGCCGAGGACGTGCGCGAGGCGCTGCATGCCGGCTTTCCCGCCGCGCGCGTGCTGGTCGAATCGGTGAAGGCCAGCGATGCCTTCCCGAATGAAGTGCGCATCGCCTTCGACGGCGACGCGGTGCTGTTCAGCGACGAGGCCGAGCGTGTGTTCCAGGCCGAGGGGCTCGACGCCTTCCAACTGCACGAATCGAGCAAGGCCCAGTTGCCGCTTCCCGAAGGTCCCTTCAAGCCATTGCTCGCCGCGCTGCATCGGCTGCAGATGGCGGGCAATGCGTCGATGCGCATCCGCACCGCGCTCGTCACGGCACGCAGCGCACCGGCCCACGAGCGCGCCATCCGCACGCTGATGAACTGGAACGTGCGCGTCGACGAGGCGATGTTCCTGGGCGGCCTGCCCAAGGGCGAATTCCTGCGCGAGTTCGAGCCCGACTTCTTCTTCGACGACCAGACCGGCCACGTCGACGCTGCCGCACGGCACGTGCCTTCGGGCCACGTGTCCAGCGGGATCAGCAACCCCTGAACGACATCGGGCGGCGGCTTAAGCCTCGCCTCAGCGAGTCAGCGCGGCGCGACGCTAGGATGTGCGCATCGCGCCCCAGGGCGCCCACGATGACTGCATGCCGATGTCCGAACCCGCGCGATCCACCTCCCTCCTCGACACCCTGCGCCGCATCGGAAAGCTCGCCGCACCGTACTTCAGCGCCGAGGAAAAATGGATGGCGCGGCTCATGCTCGCGACCATCGTCGTGCTGAATCTGCTGGCGGTCTACATGCTGGTGCTCAACAACCAGTGGTTCGGGCGCTTCTACGACGCGCTGCAGAACAAGGACCAGGCGGTCTTCTGGCGCGAGATCGGCGTGTTCTGCTGGATCGCTGCCGGCTTCATCGTGATCGCCATCCTGAAGTTCTATCTCACGCAGATCCTGCAGATGCGCTGGCGCGCTTGGATGACGCGCAACTACCTCGGCCGCTGGATGGCCGACCACACCTTTTACCGGCTGGAGCTCGCGCGCTACGCGACGTCCGGCGGTGATGCGCCGACGCCGGACAACCCCGACCAGCGCATCCAGGAGGACATGCAGATGTTCACCGACTACACGATGACGCTGTCGATGGGACTGCTCAACGCGGTGGTCACGCTCGTCAGCTTCATCGGCATCCTCTGGACGCAGAGCGGCACAGCCAGCTTCACGCTGGGTGGCCATGCGTTCACGATCCCGGGATCGATGGTGTGGATCGCATTGATCTACTGCGCCGTCGGCACCGCCATCACGCACCTGATCGGCCGGCCGCTGATCGGGTTGAACTTCCAGCAGCAGCGTTACGAAGCCGACTTCCGGCATCACCTGGTGCGGGTGCGCGAATACAGCGAAGCGATCGCGCTGGACCGTGGCGAGAAGGTCGAGCACGGGCAGCTCGACCTGCGCTTCGGGGCCGTGCTGAAAAACTACCTGCAGCTGATCAAGGCGCAAAAGAACCTGGTGGCGTTCACCGCGTCGTTCGGCCAGGCGTCGGTGATCTTCGCCTTCATCGTTCAGGCGCCGCGCTTCTTCAGCGGCGCCATCCAGCTGGGCCAGCTGATGCAGGTGAACTCGGCCTTCGGCCGCGTGCAGGATTCGCTCAGCTGGTTCGTCGACAACTACGACCGCGTGGCCGTCTGGCGCGCCACCGCCGACCGGCTGACCACCTTCGATGCCGCGATGCGGGCCCATGCCGATGCGTCGCCGGCGCTGTCGCGCGAGATCGGTGCAACGGACGGCCTGAGCGCGACCGAACTCGACGTCGCCCTGCCCGACGGCACGCTGCTGATGCAGCACGCGGCACTCACGCTCGCGCCCGGCGACACCGTGCTGCTGCAGGGCCCGTCGGGCAGTGGCAAGTCGACGCTGTTCCGCACCTTCGCGGGCATCTGGCCCTTCGCGCGCGGGAGCGTCGCACTGCCCGAAGATGCGATGTTCATTCCGCAGCGGCCCTATGTGCCGGACGGGCGGCTGCGCGATGCGCTGGCGTACCCGCGCCCGGCCGCGGATTACGACGATGCGCAGCTGAAGGCCGCCCTCGACGACGCGCTGCTGCCGGCACTGGCCGATCGGCTCGACGACACCGACACTTGGAGCCAGAAGCTTTCGGGCGGCGAGCAACAGCGCCTGGCGATCGCGCGCGTGCTGCTGCGCAAGCCGCGCTGGCTGTTCGCCGACGAAGCGACCAGCGCGCTCGACACGGCCGCCGAGGAAACGCTCTACCGCCGGCTTTCGGCCGATGTGAAGGCCGCGGGCGGCGCCATGGTGTCGATCGCGCACCGCGCCTCGGTGGGCGCCTTCCACGACAAGCGCTGGACGCTGGTGCCGTCGACCGAGGGCGCCGCGGCGCGCTACACCGTCGCGTCGACGTAGCGCGCCCACCCCGCGGCGCGCAGCTCGCACGCCGGGCACGCACCGCAGCCATAGCCCCAGGCGTGCCGCTGCGTGCGGTCGCCCTGGTAGCAGGTGTGGGTCTCCTCGACGATGAGGTCGACCAGCGCATCGCCGCCGAGCCGGTGCGCCATCGCCCACGTCTGCGCCTTGTCGATCCACATCAGCGGCGTCTCGATCACCAGGCGGCGGTCGAGGCCGAGCGAGAGCGCCAACTGCATCGCCTTCATCGTGTCGTCGCGGCAATCGGGGTAGCCGGAGTAGTCAGTTTCGCAGACGCCGGTGACGATCACCTGCAGCCCGCGGCGGTAAGCCAAGGCGCCGGCCAGCGTGAGGAAGAGCAGGTTGCGCCCCGGCACGAAGGTGTTGGGCAGGCCGTCGGCCTGCATGGCGAAGGCGACCTCGTCGGTGAGGGACGAGCCGCCGATCTGCGAGAGCGAATCGACGTTCAGCACATGGTCGTCGCCGAGCCGCGGCGCCCACGCGGGGAAGCGCTCGCGCAGTTGCGTGCGCACCGTCTGACGCACGTCCATCTCGATGCGGTGGCGCTGGCCGTACTCGAAGCCCAGCGTCTCGACGCGCTCGTAGCGCGACAGCGCATCGGCCAGGCAGGTGGTCGAGTCCTGACCGCCGGAGAAGAGAACGAGGGCGGTGGTGTGCATGGGCGTTTCCTTGGATCGCTTGAATCAGACGCCCAAGTTTCGCAGCTAGAGAAAGCGTTCCAGCAGCTTGCGAGACGGGCGGTCCAGCGCCTTCACGTCGGGGATGCGGAACTGCACCCCATGCGCGCTGGCGATCAGCAACGCGCCACCCTCCAGCCGTCGGATGTCCTCTTCAGCCTTGAGCACGAAGCTCGTCTCGCCGCGGTCGGTGCTCACCTGCCAGGTGCTGGGCACGCCGAAGCTCGACACCTTGTGCAGCTTCAGGAGCGTCGGTGCGAAGTCGCGTGCGGCGAGCTCCGCGTCGAGCAGCGCGCGGTTCGCCGCGGGCAGTGCGTCGATGCGGTCGACCCACACGCACTCGCGCCCGTCGGCGCCGACCAGCGACAGCCCTTCGCCGGGCGCGCTCAGCGGAAAGGCGCGCACCGGCACGATGCCTTCGTGGCGCTGGCCTTGCGCGTCGATCAGGACCAGGCGACCGAAGGCGTCGCGTTCGAGTTGAAAGTCGATCGGCATCACGCGTCTCCTGCGGGATGCGCCGCATGGTTGCTCAGGGCGACCGCGACGCCGGTGCGCTCGGCCACCGCGCCGTCGCTCGCTTCTTCATCGGCTTGCCGCAGCTGCGCCTGGTAGAGCCGCCAGTACGCGCCCTCCTTCGCCATCAGCGCGTCATGCGGGCCGACCTCGACGATCTCGCCGCGGTCCATCACGACCAGGCGGTCGGCCTTGCGCAGCGTCGACAGGCGGTGGGCGATGGCGATGGTGGTGCGACCCTTCACGAGGTTGTCGAGCGCCTTCTGGATCTCCTTCTCGGTCTCGGTGTCGACGGCCGACGTGGCCTCGTCGAGGATCAGGATGCGCGGGTCGATCAGCAGTGCGCGCGCGATGCTGATGCGCTGGCGCTCGCCGCCCGACAGCCCCTGGCCGCGCTCGCCCACCAGTGAGTCGTAGCCATGCGCGAGGCGCAGGATGAAGTCGTGCGCATGCGCGGCGCGCGCGGCCGCGACGATCTCCTCGCGCGTCGCATCCGGCTTGCCGTACGCGATGTTCTGCGCGATGGTGCCGAAGAAGAGGAAGGGCTCCTGCAGCACCAGCCCCACGTGGCGCCGGTAGTCGGCCACGGCAAAGCGGCGGATGTCGGTGCCGTCGACCAGGATCGCGCCGTCGGTCACGTCGTAGAAGCGGCAGATCAGGTTGACCAGCGTGCTCTTGCCCGAGCCGCTGTGGCCGACCAGCCCGATCATCTCGCCAGGTTCGATGACCAGATCGAGATCACGGATAACGGCGCGCGAGCCGTAACGGAAGCCCACGTCCTTCATCTCGATGCGGCCCGACACCCGCCCGACCTTCACCGGATTCACGGGCTCGGGCACGTTGCTCACATGGTCAAGGATGTCGAAGATGCGCTTGGCGCCGGCCGCGGCCTTCTGCGTGACCGACACGATTCGGCTCATCGAATCGAGCCGCGTGTAGAAGCGGCCGATGTAGGCGATGAAGGCCGTCAGCACCCCCACGGTGATGCGGCCGCGCGCCACCTGCCAGATGCCGAAGCCCCACACCACCAAGAGGCCGATCTCGGTGAGCAGCGATACGCTGGGCGTGAACAGCGACCAGGTCTTGTTGAGCTTGTCGTTGACCTGCAGGTTGTAGGCGTTGGCGGCGTGGAAGCGGTCGGCCTCGCGCTTCTCCTGCGCGAAGGCCTTCACCACGCGAATGCCGGGGATGGTGTCGGCCAGCACGTTGGTCACCTCGCTCCACACGCGGTCGATCTTCTCGAAGCCGGTGCGCAGCCGATCGCGCACCACATGGATCATCCAGGCGATGAAAGGCAGCGGCACCAGCGTGACGACCGCCAGCAACGGGTTGATGGAGACGAGGATGACGGCCGTCATCACGATCATCAGGACGTCGGTCAGGAAGTCGAGCGCATGCAGCGACAGGAACACGTTGATGCGGTCGGTCTCGGAGCCGATGCGCGACATCAGGTCGCCGGTGCGCTTGCCGCCGAAATAGTCCAGCGGCAGCGTCAGCAGGTGCTCGTAGGTGGTGGTGCGCAGGTCGGCGCCGATGCGCTCGGACACCAGCGCGAGCAGGTAGGTGCGCGCCCAGCCCAGCCCCCAGCCGGTGAGCGCAGCCGCCAGCAACGCAGCCAGGAACATCACGACCTTGCCGACCGGGATCTGCTGCCCGTTCTGAAAAGGGATCAGGATGTCGTCCATCAGCGGGATCGTCAGGTACGGCGGCACCAGCGTGGCGGCGGTCGAGGCGAGCGTGAGCAGGAAACCGGCGAGGAGCTGCTTGCGGTACGGCCTGGCGAAGCGGCCGAGGCGCAGCAGCACCCAGGTCGAAGGCGGCGCCTGCAGTTCGGGCTCGGCGCCGGCCAGTTCGTCGCCATCGATCGGCGCCGGGCTGGCCGCGCCGGCGATGCGCTGGTCGAACAGCTTGAGCAGGCGCAACGCGGCCGGTTGCTGCGCCAGCGTGAAGCGCCAGCGCGCGAGCCGGCCCTGCGGCCCCAACAGGTCGAGCGTGCCGACGCCGGCGTGGTCAGCCAACTGCAACTGGAGCTCTGGGGCGAGCGCCCACTCACGCCACACACCCTCTGGTCCTTGGTCGAGCAGCCGCCGGTCGGTGAGGGCCAGCAGGCCCTGCGCAAACTGAAGTTCGCCGTCGAGGTCAACCGCAAGTGTTGCCAGAACGTTCTCGGCGGCTATCAGCCGGCTTTTCAGCGCGCCTGGAGCCGTTCCCGCTTCGCCCTCCGGGGTACCGACTGGATCGTGATGTTGCATTGTGTTTCTGTGTCTGGGACCCGCCGCGGGCTGCCTGAAGGCGCCTGCCGGGCGCCGATTCTGATCCATCGCCATGGGCGCGCCTGAAGGCGCGCGGGCGCTCGACCCCAGCACCACGAACGTTTCCATGACCCGTTTCGACGACATCCGCCTGCTGCGAACGCGCTATCTGCGCGGCCCCAACCTTTGGACCTACCGCCCGGTACTCGAAGTCTGGCTCGACCTCGGCGCGCTGGAAGACTTCCCGTCCAACCTGATTCCCGGCTTCACCGACCGCCTGACGACCCTGCTGCCGGCGCTGATCGAGCACCACTGCGGCGTGGGCGAGCGCGGCGGCTTCATCCAGCGGCTGAACGAGGGCACCTGGGCCGGCCATGTGCTGGAGCACGTCGTGATCGAACTGCTCAACCTGGCGGGCATGCCGACCGGCTTCGGGCAAACCCGCAGCACCTCGAAGCACGCCGTCTACCGGATGGTGTTCCGCGCACGCGACGAGCAGGTGGCGCGCGCCGCGCTGGCCGAGGGCCACCGCCTGCTGATGGCCGCGATCAACGACACGCCTTTCGACGCCGCCGATGTCCAGCGCGCGGTCGATGCCGTCAAGGCCAAGGTCGAGGACTGCTACCTCGGCCCGAGCACTGCCTGCATCGTCGGCGCGGCGGCCGACCGCGGCATCCCGCACATGCGCCTGAACAGCGGCAACCTCGTCCAGCTGGGCTACGGTGCCGCGCAGCAGCGCATCTGGACGGCCGAGACCGACCACACCAGCGCCATCGGCGAATCGATCGCCAGCGACAAGGAGCTGACCAAGTCGCTGCTGCAGAGCTGCGGCGTGCCGGTGCCCGAAGGCCAGGTGGTCGAGAGCGCGGAAGAAGCCTGGGGCGCCGCCGAGGACATCGGCCTGCCGGTGGTCGTGAAGCCGTCGGACGCCAACCACGGCCGTGGCGTCTCCCTCGAACTGACGACACGCGACGAGGTGATGGCCGCCTTCGCCGTGGCCGAACCCGAAGGCAGCGACGTGATGGTCGAGCGCTTCGTGCGCGGCCACGAGCACCGCCTGCTGGTGGTCGGCGGCCAGGTGGTCGCGGCCGCACGCGGCGACATCATCACCGTGACCGGCGACGGCACCTCGAGCGTCGCAGCGCTGATCGACAGCCAGCTCAACAGCGACCCGCGGCGCGGCGCGGAAGAAGAATTTCCGCTCGACGTGATCGACCTCGCGACCGACGCCAAGCTGCAGCTGGAGCTGAAGCGCCAGAGCCTCGACGGCGCCTCGGTGCCGGCCAAGGGCCAGGTGGTGACGATCCAGCGCAACGGCAACCTCAGCGTCGACTGCACCGACCAGGTCCACCCCGAAGTGGCCCACGCCGCCGTGCTCGCGGCCCGCATCGTCGGCCTCGACATCGCCGGCATCGACCTGGTGGCCCAGGACATCTCGCGGCCACTGGCGGCGCAGCGCGGTGCCATCGTCGAAGTCAACGCCGGCCCGGGCCTGCTGATGCACCTGAAGCCGGCCGTGGGTTCGCCCCGCCCGGTGGGCCGTGCCATCTGCGACCACCTGTTCCCGCTGGCCGACGACGACGGCCCGGCCGGCCGCATTCCCGTCGTGGGCGTGGCCGGTTCACGCGACACCGCCGTGCTGGCGCGCCTGGTCGCGTGGCTCACCGGCCTGGGCGGGCGCCACACCGGCCTGGCCTGCGGCGACGGCCTGTTCCTCGAGCGCCGCCGCGTCGACGCGCGTCCCAGCGCCACCTGGGAGGCCGGCCACCGGCTGCTGGTCAACCGCGCGGTCGAGGCGGTGGTCATCGAGAACGGTGCCGCCTCGATCCTGCGCGACGGGCTGGCCTACGACCGCTGCCAGGTCGGCATCGTGACCGACCTGGAGGGCTTCGAAGCGCTGGCCGAGTTCGACATCGCCGAGAGCGACCAGATGGTGAAGGTGCTGCGCACGCAGGTCGACGTGGTACTGCCCGAAGGCACCGCCGTGCTCAACGCTGCCGACCCGCGCGTGGCGGGCCTGGCGCCGTTGTGCGACGGCACGGTCGTCCTGTATGCGTCGGACGCCGGCGCCCCCGCGCTGACGACCCACCAGGCCGCCGGTGGCAAGGCCGTGCTCGTGCGGCAGGACCGCGTCGTGCTGGCCAACGGCAGCAGCGAGTCCTTCCTGCCCGGCCTGGGCCGGCTCACCGTGTGGCGCGCCACGCACCCTGGCGTGAGCCTCGACGTGCTGCTCGCCGCCGTGGCCGCGGGCTGGGCGCTGGGCATTCCGCTCAACCTGATCGGCGCCGGCGCGGAGGCCTTCGAGGCTGACCTGCAGGCGGCGCTCGCGTCGCTGCAGCTGTCGCAGAGCCAACCTCATCCATCTCGCCAACTCAACGCATGAATTCTCTGACCCTTGGCGCCTCCGTTCGTGGGCAGCCGCGGGACCGGCTTTGCCGGGCCGCTCGCTGCGCCCCCTTGGGGGGGAGGGCGTTTACGCCATCGGGGGGGAGCCAATAGCATGGAAGTTAACCGCATCCGCGCCCTGCGCGGGCCCAATCTCTGGAGCCGCCACACGGCCATCGAGGCCGTCGTGGCCTGCGACGGCGCCGAGAACGCCATCGAGCAGTTGCCCGGCTTCGAGACGCGCCTGCGGGCGCTGTTCCCGACCATCGGCGAGCTGCACCCGATGGTGCTCGGCCAGCCACTGTCGCTCGCGCATGTGCTGGAGAACGCCGCGCTGGCGCTGCAATCGCAAGGCGGCTGCAGCGTGATTTTCGGGCGCACCACCCGCACGCTGGAAGACGGCGTCTACCAGGTCGTGGTGCAGTACTGCGAAGAGGCGGTCGGCCGCCGCGCGGTCGCACTGGCGACCGAGCTGATCGGCGCGGCCTTGAACGACGGCGCCTTCGACGCCCAGGCGGCCATCGCCGAACTGCGCGACCTGGACGAATCCGAACGCCTCGGCCCCAGTACCGGCTCGATCGTCGACGCGGCCGTGGCGCGCGGCATTCCGTACCGCCGCCTCACGCGCGGCAGCCTGGTGCAGTTCGGCTGGGGCTCGCGCCAGCGTCGCATCCAGGCGGCCGAGGTCGACAGCACCAGCGGCGTGGCCGAGGCCATCGCGCAGGACAAGGAACTCACCAAGCAGTTGCTCAACGCCGCCGGCGTGCCGGTGCCGCTGGGCCGGCCGGTGAGCGACGCCGACGACGCCTGGGCCGCGGCCATGGAGATCGGCCTGCCGGTGGTGGTGAAGCCGCAGGACGGCAACCAGGGCAAGGGCGTGACGGTCAACATCGTGACGCGCGAGCAATTGAACGCCGCCTTCGATTCGGCCGCGACGTATGGCGAAGTGATGGTCGAGAAATTCCTGCCGGGCTTCGACTACCGCCTGCTGGTGGTGGGCGACCGGCTGGTCGCCGCGGCCCGCCGCGACCCGCCGCAGGTGATCGGCGACGGCACGAGCACGGTTCGCCAGCTGGTCGACACGGTCAACCTCGACCCGCGACGCGGCGAGGGGCACGCCACCTCGCTCACCAAGATCCGGCTCGACGCCATCGCCGTTGGCCGGCTCGAAGCGCAGGGCCTCACGCCCGACAGCGTGCCCGCGCGCGGCCAGCGCGTGGTGCTGCGCAACAACGCCAACCTGTCGACCGGCGGCACGGCCACCGACGTGACCGACACCGTGCACCCCGAGGTGGCTGCGCGCGCGGTCGACGCGGCGCAGATGGTCGGCCTGCACATCTGCGGCGTCGACATGGTCTGCGAGAACGTGCTGCGCCCGCTGGAAGAGCAGCACGGCGGCGTGGTGGAGGTCAACGCCGCACCCGGCCTGCGCATGCACATCTCGCCCTCCTTCGGCCGCGGTCGCGCGGTCGGCGAAGCGGTGATGGACACGCTGTATGCGCACGGCGACGACGGCCGCATCCCGGTCGTGGCGGTCACCGGCACCAACGGCAAGACGACGACGGCGCGGCTCATCAACCACCTCCTCGCCTCCAGCGGCCTGCGCACCGGCATGACCAACACCGACGGCGTGTGGGTCGACGGCCGCCAGACCGACAGCGGCGACTGCAGCGGCCCCAAGAGCGCACGCAACGTGCTGCTGCACCCCGAGGTGGATGCGGCGGTGTTCGAGGTGGCGCGCGGCGGCGTGCTGCGCGAGGGCCTGGGTTTCGACCGCTGCCAGGTCGCGGTCGTCACCAACCTCGGCAGCGGCGACCACCTGGGGCTGAACTACATCACCACCGTCGAAGACCTCGCGGTGCTCAAGCGCGTGATCGTGCGCAACGTGGCCGACCATGGCTACGCGGTGCTCAACGCCGCCGACCCGAACGTCGCGGCGATGGCCGCCACCTGCCCCGGCCACGTCGTCTTCTTCACCGCCGACCGCCAGCACCCGGTGATGGCCACGCACCGCGCGCAAGGCAAGCGGACCGTCTACATCGACCGCGACGCGCTGATCGCCGCCGAAGGCTCGTGGCGCGAGCGCGTGCCGCTGCGCGACGTGCCGATCACCCGCAACGGCACGCTGCCCTTCCAGGTCGAGAACGTGATGGCCGCCACCGCGGCGGCCTGGGCCGTGGGGCTGGACTGGGACACGATCCGCAGCGGGCTCTCCAGCTTCAAGAACGACGCAGCGGGCGTGCCGGGTCGCTTCAACATGATGGAATACCGCGGCGCGACCGTGATCGCCGACTACGGGCACAACACCGATGCGATGAAGGCGCTGGTGGCCGCCGTCGACACCCTGCCGGCACAGCGGCGTTCGGTCGTGATCAGCGGTGCGGGCGACCGGCGCGACTGCGACATCCGCGACCAGACGGCCATCCTCGGCGAGGCCTTCGACGACGTGATCCTCTACCAGGACGCGGCCCAGCGCGGCCGTGCCGACGGCGAGGTGATGGCGCTGCTGCGTCAGGGCCTGCAGGGCGCGCGGCGCACCCGGCACATCGAGGAGATCCGCGGCGAGTTCATCGCCATCGACCGTGCGCTCGAACGCCTGCAGCCGGGTGACCTGTCGCTCATCCTGGTCGACCAGGTGGACGAGGCGCTGGCGCATCTGGCACAGCGGATCGCAGCGGGTTAGACGGGCTTGGGCGGGTTGAGGCGGGATGAGGCGGGTTGGGGCGGGTTGGGGCGACACCCCACGCGCCGCTTGAAAGACCTGTCCCACACCGATTGACGGCGGGCGGGCAGGCATGTCGCTGCGGTGTCCCGCACCCGCGCGCCGCAGGAGCCGTGATCGTGACGCTTCAAGCCTACGACGACGGCAGCGCGACGCGAGAAGCGGCTATCGACGATCAGGCGCTTCATCTGCTCCAGGAGTATTCCCATGATCCGTTCGATCCGCACCCTCGGCCTCGCCCTGTGTGCCGCAGGCACCTTCGCCAGCGCACCCGCCGTTTTTGCACAAGGTGCCGCACCCGGCAGCGCCGCGTCCACGAGCCTGCCCTGTGACGGCGTGCTGCAGGACCGCGCAGCATGCTTGCGCGAACGCGGCGCAGCCAAGCAAGAGGCGCAACGCAATGGCTTGACCAGTGCGTCACCGACGACCTACGACCAGAACGCGCTCGCGCGCTGCGAGCTGCAGCCGATGGCCGACCGTGCCGCCTGCGAGGCGCGCGTGAAGGGCACGGGGATGTCGGCGACCGACGGCAGCGTGCTGGGCGGCGGTGTGATTCGCGAAACCGTCACGCCGATCCCTGCGCCCGCCCGCTGACGCGGGCCTGGCCGCCACTGCCGGCGGCCAGCGGGCCTCAGTGAGGCCGGCCGAGCACGGCCTTGGCGATGGTCACCAGCGCAGTGGTCATCGCCTTTGCGCGTGGTGCGAGCATCTGCGCAGCCAGCTGCTCGGCGCTTTGCGTCGGCTTGAGCTGTTCCCGCGCGCGGCCACCGGTTGCCACGAAGTCGAGCAACGCGGCGAATTCGGACGTATCGGGGTGAGGAGAAGACATGAGAGGGATCGTAGGGCGCAATCGGGAGGGAAGAACATCCACCGATTGGCCTAGAGGCTAGACGCCTTGCAGTTTGTCACGGATTGTGATCTGAACCTGTAACGGGGCCGTCTCAGGCCTCGAAACCAGAGGCGTTCGTCACTTCGGTCGGCTTGTAGATTTTGTGCGTCGGCGATGCCGTCAGCGCGTCCGACACCACCAGCATGCGCCAGAGCGGCTCGCGGGTCGAGCCCTTGCGCTCGTCGTCCGACAGACCGAACTTGGTCACCGCGCTGGAGGTGCCCTTGACGGCGACCTTCAGCAGCGTCACACCCTTCTTGTCGAGCACGTCGAGGTCGTAGCCCAGGCCCTGGCCGGTCACCGATTCGGTCTTGTAGCCGTAGCCGTTGAAATGCCTCGTCACGTAGAGCATCGCCGCTGCATGGACCTCGTCCGGCGATGCTGTTCCGGACATCGACGCTGCCGCCTCACCGTCGTTCGGCATGCTGCCGCGCACCCGGGCGGCCAGCAGTTCGGCATCGGTCGGCATCCAGCCGCGCGGCCCGCGGACCAGCACCGCGAACTGGCGGTCGGGCTCCCACGCGGCCACATGCCATTCGTCGTCGTCCCGCACACGGGTCGACACCTTGGAGTTCTTGCTGCTTTCGACCTCGGCGATCGCGATGCGGTTGGTCTGCAGCACGGCGCGGAAGCCCTGCCCCGCGTCGAAGGTCTTCTTCAGCAGTTCGAGCCGGTCCTTGGCGCGCTGCGTCTGGTTGGCGTTGCGCGCACCGCCGCCAGCGCGGCGCTGCGTGTCTAGCGACTCGAGCATGAACCAGCGCCCGCCGGCTCCCACGCTGAGGTACTCGGCCCAGATGGTGGCGATGACGATATCGCCAGTGGCGAGCCAGGCGTATTCGAAGGGCTTGTCCCGCGCGTCGAACACCCCCATCTTCGCGACGATCTCGACCGGCGTCAGCCGTGGGCCCGACAGACGCTTTTCATCGATGATCTTGAGGACCTGGGGGTCGACTTCCTTTTCCATTCCGTGGGCTGCTCGCTGGTGCGTTGAGGGGTCGAAAGTATGCCGCAGCCCGGACGCTTTTTTACTCTACGGTGACACTCTTGGCCAGATTGCGCGGCTTGTCGACGTCGGTGCCGCGTGCGCAGGCCGTGTGGTAGGCCAGCAGTTGCAGCGGCACCACGTGCAGCAGCGGCGACAGCGCGCCGTAGTGTTCGGGCATGCGGATGACGTGAATGCCTTCGCTGTTCTCGATGTGCGTGTCGCCGTCGGCCAGCACGTAGAGCACGCCGCCGCGCGCGCGCACTTCCTGCAGGTTGCTCTTGAGCTTCTCGAGCAGCGCGTCGTTCGGCGCCACGGCCACCACCGGCATCTCGGCGGTCACCAGCGCCAGCGGCCCGTGCTTGAGCTCGCCGGCGGCGTAGGCCTCGGCGTGGATGTAGGTCACTTCCTTGAGCTTCAGCGCGCCTTCGAGGGCGATCGGATAGTGCAGCCCGCGGCCGAGGAAGAGCGCGTTTTCCTTGCGTGCGAAGTCCTCGGCCCAGCCGATGATCTGCGGCTCGAGCGCGAGCACCGACTGCAGCGCGACCGGGAGATGGCGCATCGCCTTCAGGTAGCCGGCTTCGGCCTCGTCGCTCAGGCGGCCCTTGGCTTGTGCCAGCGCCAACGTCAGCAGGAACAGGCCGGCCAACTGCGTCGTGAAGGCCTTGGTCGACGCCACGCCGATCTCCACGCCGGCGCGCGTGATGTAGGCGAGCTTGCATTCGCGCACCATCGCGCTGGTGGCGACGTTGCAGATGGTCAGCGTCTGCTCCATGCCGAGCGAACGCGCATGCTTCAGGGCGGCCAGCGTGTCGGCCGTTTCGCCCGACTGCGTGATGGTGACGACCAGCGTCTTCGGGTCGGGCACCGAGTCGCGGTAGCGGTATTCGCTGGCGATCTCGACCTGCGTCGGGATCTTCGCGATGCCCTCCAGCCAGTACTTGGCCGCGCAGCCGCTGTAGTAGCTGGTGCCGCAGGCGAGGATCAGCACCTTGTCGATGGCCTGGAAGACGCGGTGCGCGCTGGCGCCTGTGGCCCCGTCCTGGCCGACGCCGTCGAACAGCTCGGGCACGATGCCTTGCACGCCCTCGAGCGTGTCGGCGATGGCGCGCGGCTGCTCGAAGATTTCCTTCTGCATGTAGTGGCGGTAGGGCCCGAGCTCGGCGGCACCACTGTGCGCCTGCACGGTGCGCACCGTGCGGCTCACCGGCTTGTGGGCGCGGTCGACGATCCAGTGCTTGCCCGGCTGCAGGTCGACCACGTCGCCCTCCTCCAGGTAGACGATCTGGTCGGTCACGCCGGCCAGCGCCATCGCATCGCTGGCCAGGAATCGCTCGGTGCCGTCGGCGCCCAGGCCGACGATCAGCGGCGAGCCGGCGCGCGCGCCGACCACGCGGTGCGGCTCGTCGCGGCAGATCGCGGCGATGGCGTAGGCGCCGTGCAGCTGTTGCACCGCCGCCTTGACCGCCTCGAACAGATCGCCGTCGTAATGGCTGTCGATCAGGTGGGCGATGACCTCGGTATCGGTCTGGCTCGTAAACACATAGCCGCGCCCCTGCAGCGACGCACGCAGCGCCTCGTGGTTCTCGATGATGCCGTTGTGCACCAGCGCCACGCGCGGCGGCCGGGCGCTGTCCGGCCCTTCGCCGGGGCCGTAGCTGAAGTGCGGATGGGCGTTGTGCACGGCCGGCGCGCCATGCGTAGCCCAGCGCGTGTGGGCGATGCCGGTCAGGCCCTCGACATGGTCGTCGCGCACCTGCGCCACTAGGTCGGCGACGCGCGAGGTCGTGCGGGTGCGGGTCAGGCCGTTGGCGTGGACGGCCACGCCGCAGGAGTCGTAGCCGCGGTATTCCAGCCGCTGCAGGCCCTGCACGAGGACGGGAACGATGTTGCGATGGGAGGCTGCGCCGACGATGCCGCACATGGGAGGGCCTTTAGGGTTGTGTCCGAGTGCGGCGATCGTAGGGCGCACCGCATGAATGATGCTTTCCTTATTTGAGGTTGATGGCAATAAAATTCCATCCACTCATTCACATGAATTTTTATTCCATCAGTTTGCCAATAATGGAATCTATATCACTCGATGCGATCGACTTGCGCCTGCTCGATGCCCTGCAACGCGACGCCTCGCTGACCAACCAGCAACTGGCCGCCGACCACCACATCTCGCCGCCCACCTGCCTGCGCCGGGTGCAACGCCTGCGCGCCGCCGGGCTGATCGAGCGCCAGGTCGCGATCCTCTCGCCTGACCGGCTCGCGCCGCTGCTGGGCCACGGCCTGCAGGCGCTGGTGGAGGTCTCGCTCGACCGGCAGGACGCCGCCGCGCTCGACGCCTTCGAGGCGCGCGTGGTTGCCGACGACGCGGTGCAGCAGTGCTGGCGCGTCTCGCCCGGCCCCGACTTCGTGCTGGTGGTGATCGCGCGCGACATGCCCGGCTACCAGGCGCTGGCGCAGCGCCTCTTCACGGCCGATGCGAACGTGCGCAACGTCAAGGCCTTCTTCGCCATCAAGCGGGCGAAGTTCGACAGCCGGCTGCCGGTCCTGCCGATGTCGCCGACAGCGGCGCCTTAGCCTTGCTTCTTCTGCGGCCGCGGCCAGTTCGGGAAGCTGGTCTGCCGCGCGCGCGCCACCGTGAGCGCGCCGGACGCCGTGCTCTTGCTCACGACCGAGCCGCCGCCGACGGTGCCGCCCGCGCCGATCGTCACCGGCGCTACTAGCACGCAGTTGCTGCCGACGTGCACGTCGTCCTCGATCACGGTGCGGTGCTTGTTCGCGCCGTCGTAGTTGGCGGTGATGCTGCCCGCGCCGTAGTTCACGCGCGCGCCCACCGTGGCGTCGCCCAGGTAGGCCAGGTGGTTGGCCTTGGCGCCGTCCGCGAGGGTGGAATTCTTCACCTCGACGAAGTTGCCGATGTGCACTTCCGCGCCCAATTGAGCGCCGGGCCGCAGCCGCGCGAAGGGGCCAATGCGCGCCTCGCGGCCGACGGTCACGCCCGCCTTCTCGCCATCGATGTGCGTGAAGGGATGGATCACCGCGCCCGCCTCGATGCGCGCGTTGGCGATGACGCAATTGGCGCCGATGCGCACGCCGTCGCCCAGCACCACGGCGCCCTCGAAGACGCAGTTGACGTCGATCTCGACATCCATGCCGCAGGCCAGCGTGCCGCGCAGGTCGAAGCGCGCCGGGTCGGCCAGCCGCACGCCGTCGGCCATGAGCGCATCGGCCTGGCGCTGCTGCAAGGCGCGTTCCAGTGCGGCCAGCTGCGCCGGGCTGTTGACGCCCGCCACCTGCACCGGGTCGTCGATGCGGTGGGCGACCACCGGCACGCCGTCGGCCGTCGCGAAGCCGACGATGTCGGTGAGGTAGTACTCGCCCTGCGCATTGCGGTTGTCCAGGCGGGCCAGCCAGGCCTTGAGCTGCCGAGCCGGAACGGCCATCACGCCGCTGTAGACCTCACGCACGGCGCGCTGCGCCACGGTGGCGTCCTTCTGCTCGACGATGGCCAACACCTGGCCGGTCGGCGGATCGCGTAGGACGCGGCCGTAGCCGGTCGGGTCGTCGAACTCGATGGTGAGCAGCGCCAGCCGCTCGCCGGCGCTGGCCGCGATCAGCGCCTGCAGCGCCGGCTCGCCGATCAGCGGCACGTCGCCCGACAGCACCAGCACGACGCCGTCGTCGGGCAGCGCGGGCACGGCCTGCTGCACGGCATGGCCGGTGCCGAGCTGCGGCATCTGGCGCACGAAACGAGGGGCCATGTCGGCGAAATCGGCACCGATCGCGGCCTCGACCTCCTCCGCGCCATGACCGGTGACCACCACCACATGCCGTGCGCCGATGCGCGCCGCCGTGTCGAGCACCCGCGCCACCAGCGCCCGGCCGCCCAGGCGATGCAGCAGCTTCGGGCGGGTGCTCTTCATGCGCGTGCCCTTGCCCGCGGCCATCACCACGACGTCGATCGCCACGGGGGGTTGTTCGGTTTGCGCCTGGTTCATGCTCATGGCTTCTTCGCTGCTCTCGTTCGGTGGGCCCGAATTATCGGCCCGGGGCAAGAGTTGACGATTTGTTCACGATATGGCGTCCGCTGCTGCAACAATCCCGCCAAGCCATCCTGAAAACGCCGAAAAGTAATCACTTTTGACTACACTTCGCGCGCTCCCCATCTAGCCTTCATGAAAATTTCTCTCTGTACGCTGTTCGAAGGGAACTACCACTTCGGCCTCGCCGCCCTGTCCAACTCCCTCGTCAGCGCCGGGTTCTCGGGCACGTTGTGGGCCGGCTACCGGGGCGCCCTGCCGGCCTGGCTCACCGAATCGCCGTCCTACGACGCGGCGACGGCCACCTACCAGGTGAGCCCGGGCTTCCAACTGCGCATGGTGCTGCTCGACACGCCGCTGCACTTCACCTATTACAAGCCGACCTTCGTGCGCGAGGTCTTCGAGAAGCTCGCGCCCGACACCGACCTGGTCGCCTACATCGACCCCGACATCGTGGTGAAGTGCGACTGGCCATCGCTCTGCGGCTGGTTCACCGACGACGCCCTGTCGCTGGCGGAAGACGTCAACTGGGCCTTTCCGGCGCGCCACCCGAAGCGCCTGCTCTGGAACGCCTTCTTCAGCGAGCACGGCATGCCGTCGATCCGGCCGAGCGAACGCTACTACAACGCCGGCTTCATCGGCGTGCCACGCCAGCATCTCGATTTCCTGGTGCTGTGGGAGCGACTGTGCGCCCTCGTGCTCGACTACAACCAGGGCGTCAAGCACATCAAGGCGGGGGGCTCCGCGACGCTGTTCCATTCGACCGACCAGGACGCGCTGAACTTCGCGCTGACGGCGCACAGCGCGCTGCTCAACACCGCCGGCCCCGACGCGATGGACTTCACCACCGGCGGCTATTACCTGTCGCACGCCATCGGCTCGCCCAAGCCCTGGAACATGCCGCACCTCCGCATGGCACTCGCCGGCCATTCGCCGTCGGTGCAGACCAAGGCCTACTTCCAGCATGTCGACGGGCCGATCCGGATGTTCTCGGACGCCGAACTCAAGCGCCATCGCCGCGCGCTGCGGGTGGCGTCGGCCATCGGCCGGTTCTACCAGCGCCGCTGACCCCGGCCGGGCGCACCGCCCGCACGCCGGCTCAGGGGTGCGTCGCCTCGGTGCGCCATTCGCGCCAGTGCGCCAGCAGCAGGCTGTACTGAAAGACGAAGCTGGCCGCGCTGCTCGCCACGCCGAAGCCGAGCACCGACTTCAGGTCGCTGATGCCGACCAGCCACAGGTAGAGCACCTGCGTGACCAGCGTCGCGACGATGCTGAAGCTCTGCCGCCCCGTGGCGCCACGCACCGTCAAGGTCCGGAAGGCGAAGCCCGCCGCGTTGGACAGCAGCGACGACAGGAACATCATCCAGACCAGCGGCGTCAGGCTGCGGTACTGCTCGCCCAGCAGCAGGATCCAGTACTGCGGGAACAGCAGCGACGTGAGGAAGGTGCAGGCCATCGCCAGCAGGTAGAGGCCGTGGATCTGCGCCAGCACCCGCACGAAGCGCGGTCCCGCCTGCGCGCGGGCGATGGCCGGGAACAGCAGCACGTTGGCCACCCGGTCGACCACCACCAGCGCCATGGCCAGCCGACCGAAGGCGCCCACCTCGGCCACCATGTTGGAGGTGCCGAAGAGCGAGACGATGAACACTGTGACGACGCCCTGCACCTGGTAGAAGATGGCCGGCAGCACCAGCGGCCGGGCGATGCGGAAGATCTCCTTGTCGACCCGCGTGGCATCGGTGGTGTCGAGCCGGTGAGTGCCGATGCCCTGCAGACGGAAGGCGCGCGCGTAGAACATCAACGCCACCAGGCTGGCGCCCGCGGTGGCGACCATCAGGCCGGCGGTCGAATAGGCCGTCATCGGCATCAGCAGGACCGCCCCGACCAGGGCGATGCGCACCCCGTGCGAGGCGAAGGCGATGCGGTTGAGTGTGGAGATCTGCGCCAGGATCAGCAGCACGGTGTTCGAGTAATGCTCGCGCAGCTGGATCAGCACCACGCCCAGCACCAGCGCGGACGCGAGCCAGTAGCCCTTCCCGGTCCAGCCGTGCTCCCGCGAGGTGAAGTACCAGTAGGGCACGATGATCACCAGCCCGGCCGACAGCAGCACCCAGCGCTTGTGGAAGACGTGGTGGCAGGCGGCGACCACCCAGGGAACGTCGCGGTTGCGCTGCCCGACGACCGGCAGGCAGCAATGCGCCAGCCCCAGGTCGGTGATGCCCATCATCAGCGTGGTGCAGGCCACGAGGAAGGTGTAGGCGGCGTACTGGTCCTTCGGCAGGATGTTCACGATGAGCAGGCCGGCGATGCCGCTCAGGATGACACCGAAGGATTCGATGCCACCGACCATGACGACCTGGCGCAGGCGCTCGCGGGAGAAAAGCTTCACGGAATGGACAGGACGCAGGAAGGCGGCATGGAAAGGGAAGGACGAGGCCGGCAGCGGCCGGCTCCCGGCGATGAGCCCCGACGATACGCGAAGGTGCGGCGTGGCGGCCGGGGCGGGCGTCAGATCAGTGGCACATGCCGCAAAGGCCGCTCGAAATAGTCGCCCAGGGTTTCGAGCGCATGCGGCTCGAGGATGCGCAGCCAGCCGCTGTCGATCTTGTGCAGTCCCATGCGCTGCAACCGCCGCAGTGTCTTGTTGGTATGCACCAGCGACAGCCCCAGCGCATCGGCGATGTGCTGCTGGTTGAACGGGAACGGGACCCAGCCGTCGCGCACCATGCCCACACGCTCCGCCCGGCGGTAGAGGTGCATCAACAGCATCGCCACCCGTTCACCGGCGTTGCGCCGGCCGGTTGTCACGAGGTTGTCGTCGATCATCTTTTCTTCGCGCGCGGCCAGCCAGGTGATGTCATAGCCCAGCTTGGGTTGCGCATGGAACAGCTCCCAGAGCCGGCCGCGCTCGAACACGCAGAGGGTCGTGTCCGAGGCGGCCTCGACGCCATGCGTCTGCCCTTCCGCGAACTCGTCCTGCAAGCCGATGAAGTCGCCCGGCAGCAGAAAGCTGAGGATCTGACGACGCCCGTCGCTCAGCGTCTTGTAACGAAAGGCCCAGCCTGCGTAGAGCGTGAAGAGCTGGGCAGAGCGCGAATGCTCGTCGATGACCGCGCCGCCGGCCTCCACACGACGGGTGCCGACGCGGAAAGCCTCGATCGCCTTCAGGTCATCGGCCGAGATCGGCAGGAAGGCCGGGTTGCCGCGCAGCCCGCACGCCTCGCACGCGCGGTCGCAGTGCGGCAACAGGGGCGTGGGCAGGGTGTGTTCGTCGAATTTCACGCCGGGACTATAGGCGCGGTGGGAGTGTCTTTTGACATTTCATGAATTCGTGCCGCTTCCTACACTCGCCCGGCACTCTTTCCCGTCCATGCCCGCACCCGCTTTCCTCGAACTTCTCTACGTCAGCGTTCTCGCCCCTCACCAGCGACCCACCGTGGTCGGCCAGATCGTCGCCCAGGCGCGCGCGCGCAATGCCGAGCGTGGCATCACGGGGCTGCTGGTGTTCGACGGTCTCCATTTCTGCCAGCACATCGAGGGGCCGCCCGAAGCGCTGCGCCCGCTGATGGAACGGATTCGTCTGGACGCCCGGCACAGCGACGTGCAGGTGCTCTACGAAGGCCCGCGCGACGAGCGCCGCTACCACCGCTTCGACCTGGGCTTCGCGCAGAGCGACGAGCCGGACGACATGGCCGGCATCCACGCCCTGGAAGGTCAGGCCGCGCTCGAGCGCTTTCTGGCGCTCCGGCCGAGCTTCGACGTCAGCGGCTGACGACGTTCAGCCCGCGGCGTCGGCGCTGGCGTCCCAGCTGTAGGTCGCGCCGAAGCTGTCCCAGGGCTCCATCACGAGCTTCTGGCCGGCAGCGACGACGAGCGACTCGCCTGGCGCGAGCACCAGATCTTCGCTACCCCACTGCGCCGTGGCGTCGCGGGTGACCCACAGCCGGCCCTGGCGGACCCGCAGCACGCTCTCGCTGCGTGCCTTCAGCGTCATCGCCTGGCCCGCCGCGATCTGCCAGGCACCGCGACGAACAGCCGGCGGAACGGCGGCCTTGTTCGTCACCGTGGCGGACAGGGGCGAGAGGGAAGTGGACGGGCTGTAGGCGGCAGACATGGGGGGCTCCTCGAGCAGATTCTCCAAAGCGCAATGGCGCGCTTCGGGAATGAATGATCGGTGCCCCGCCATTGGCGGTCCAATGAAATGGAAGTACGCTACTGATTCCATTCCCGCATCAATCCATGCAGCATTCCCAGACCCACCTGCGCACCCGCCCGATCTCGGCCGGCCACCTCCGCGCTTTCGAGGCGGTGGCGCGACACCTCAATTTCCGGGCCGCGTCCGAGGAAATGGCGCTCACGCAGTCGGCCGTGAGTCGGCAGATCCAATCGCTGGAAGAAGAGGTGGGCGTGGCGCTGTTCCTGCGCCACACGCGCGCCGTCGAGCTCACCAGCGCCGGGGCGCTGCTGCTGCTGGCGGTGCAGCAGTCGCTGCCGCGCATCGACGGCGCGGTGCGGCAGATCCGCCAGAGCGCAGGGCGCAAGAGCGTCTCGCTCACCACCTTCGCGTCCTTCGCGTCGATGTGGATGATCCCGCGGCTCGAAGCCTTCCAGCGCGACAACCCCGACATCGACATCCGCATCGACGCCAGCGACACGGCGGTCGACCTCGACATCGCCGACGTCGACCTCGCGCTGCGCTACGCTCCGCGCGAGAACATGCCGCCGGACGCCATCCGCCTGTTCGGCGAGACGCTCACGCCGGTGGCCAGCCCCTGGCTCATCAAGAGCAACCCGCCGATCAAGTCGCCGGCCGACATCGCCCGCTTCACGCTGATCGAGGCCGGCGACGCCCACCGCACGCACCTCGAATGGCTGACCTGGCGCCGCTGGTTCGAGGACAACGGCCAGAGCCGCGCCCAGCCCAAACGCTGGCTGTACTTCAACTACGCCTACCAGATGGTGCAGGCCGCCCTCACCGGCCAGGGCGTGGTGCTCGCCCGCAGTTCGCTCATCGCCGAAAGCCTGGCCAATGGCGACCTGGTCGAGGTGCTGCCGCAGCACCGCATGGATTCACCGATGGCCTACTGGCTGCTGATCGGCCCGCGCAGCGCGCCGCGCCCGGAGATCAAGGCCTTCTGCGACTGGCTGCGCGAGCAGGCGGCCACCACGCGCGAGACGATCGGCGAGGTGCCCGACCCAGACACCGTCGATCACATGGATTGAACCCACCCCCGAAGCAGCGCACTGCGTGTCGCTGCCTCCCCCTCAAGGGGGCGATACCAGCGGCCCGGCAAAGCCGGTTCCGCGGTATCCCTGGCACAGCGTGTCTTAACCCACCGGCCAGACCACGCCGTTGTCGTTGAGGATCGCGTCCAGCGGCACATCGTGCGCCTCGGGCTCGAGGTCGTCGAGGAAGCCGCCGGTGAAGCCCAGGCCCACCGTGAACGGCCGTGGCTGCAGCGAGGCCAGCGTGCGGTCGTAGAAGCCGCCGCCGTAGCCCAGCCGGTAGCCGCCGGCGCTGTAGCCCAGGCACGGCACGAAGAGCAGCGTCGGCACGATCAGCTCCGTGTCCTTGGGCTTCGGGATGTCGTAGGCATCGTTCTCCATCGGGCAGCCGGGGTACCACGAGTGGAAGGTCAGGGTCTTGTGGTCGCGGTTGACCACGGGCAGGCCGATGCGGCGGCGATGCGGCTCGTCGAGCAGTTCGCCGTCTTCCTTCCAGCGATGCAGTGCCGGCAACGGGTCGAATTCGCCCTTGATGGGCCAATAGGCGCCGATCACGGTGTCGGGCCGGCCGACCAGCCAGATGCGCATGACGCGTTGCAAAAGATCGGCCCGCTGTCCGCGGTCGGGCATCGCCAGGCGTTGCTCGATGAGCGCTGCCCGCAGTTGAGCCTTCAGAAAAGCAGCCGTTTCCTTGCGGCCATCCGCCGCGTTCCCATCGTGTGCCTTGTCCATAATCCCCCGATGCAAGTTACTGGCATTTTGGCACCCCGGCGCCACCTCCTCGGCGCGATCACCCTCACGCTCGCTGCGCTGTTCCAGCCGGCCTGCGCGCAGAACATGAACGACGACGTGCTCGTCCAGATGAAGCAGGCCTTCCAGCGCGGCGACAAGTCGCGTCTGGCGGCCCTGCTGCCGCAGGCGCGTGGCCACGCGCTCGAGCCCTGGGCCGCCTACTGGGAACTCAAGGCGCGGCTCAACGAAGCGAGCCCGCTCGAGGTGCAGGATTTTCTCGCGCGCTACGCCGGCACCTACCAGGAAGACCGGCTGCGCAACGACTGGCTGCTGCTGCTCGGCCAGCGCCGCGACTGGGACGGCTTCGCCACGCTGTACCCCGGCTTCCGCATGCGCGACGACCTGCAGGTGGCGTGCTATGCCACGCTGGTCGATGTGCTCAAGAGCGGCACCGCGACCAAGGAACAGATCGAGCTCGTGCGCGACAACTGGCTGCGCCAGCGCGATGCCGACGACGGCTGCCTGACCGCGGCCGACCGGCTGATCGCCGCGCGCCTGCTGTCGCCCGACGTCGCCTGGAAGAAAGCGCGCCTGGCGATCGAGGCCAGTCGGCCGCAGGCCGCGCGTGCCGCCATCACGCTGGCTGCGCCCGACGCACTGCCGACCTTCGACCAGGTCAACGCCAGCGCGGCCAAGTTTCTGGGCGGTGCGGTCATGGCCGCGTCGCGCGCCCGCAAGGAAATGGTGGTGCTGGCCCTCATCAAGGTCGCCATGGCCGACCCCGACCAGGCCGCCGGCCAGCTCGAGGGCAAGTGGGCGCCGATGCTCAGCGCCGAGGAGCGCAACTGGCTGTGGGGCACCATCGGTCGGCAGGTCGCGATCAAGCTCTCGCCGCAGGCCAACGTCTACTTCGCCAACGTCACGAAGAACAGCGACCTGTCCGACGACATGCTCGGCTGGAAGGTCCGCGCCGCCCTGCGCACCGCGCAATGGAAGGACGTGAACGCATCGATCCTCGCCATGAGCGACAAGGCGCAGGAAGACCCGACCTGGGTCTACTGGCGCGCCCGTGCGCTCACGGCCATGGGCGGCGACGCGCGCATCGCGCAGGCACGCACGCTGCTCGAGACCATCGCCGGCACGCGCGGCTTCTACGAACTGCTGGCGCTCGAAGACCTGGGCCAGCGCGCCGTGGTGCCGACCAAACCCGACCCGCTCAAGCCCGAGGAAAAGCAGGCCGCGCGCAACAACCCGTCGCTGTCCCGCGGCCTGTACGCCATCGCGACCGGGCTGCGGTCCGAGGGCGTGCGCGAGTGGAACTACGCCACCAACCTGCACGACAACGGCGGCATGGGCGACCGCGAGCTGCTGGCGGCCGCCGACTTCGCCTGCCAGCGCGAGGTGTGGGACCGCTGCATCAACACCAGCGAGCGCACCAAGGGCGCGATCGACATCGACCAGCGCTTCCCCATGCCCTTTCGCGACACGGTGCTGCGCAAGAGCCAGGACATCGGGCTCGACCCGGCCTACGTCTACGGGCTGATCCGCCAGGAAAGCCGCTTCATCATGGACGCGCGCTCCGGCGTGGGCGCCTCGGGCCTGATGCAGGTGATGCCGGCCACGGCACGGTGGACCGCCAACAAGATCGGGCTGGCCGGCTTCACGCCCAACCAGATCAACGACCGCGACACCAACATCACCATCGGCACCAGCTACCTGAAGCTCGCACTCGACGACTTCGACGGCTCCATGGCGCTCGCCGCCGCCGCGTACAACGCGGGCCCGGGTCGGCCGCGCAACTGGCGCAACGGGCCGGTGCTCGACGCCGCCATCTGGGCCGAGAACGTGCCCTTCAACGAGACGCGCGACTACGTGAAGAAGGTGCTGGCCAACACCACCAACTACGCGGCCATCATCACGGGACAGCCGCAATCGCTCAAGAGCCGGCTCGGCCGGGTCGGCCCGCGCGATGCCCGCGAGCCCGAGCCCAACAAGGACCTGCCCTGAACGCCGTGCGTTGAGCGCCGTGCCATGAACCGATCGCTGCAGACCCTGCGCGCTGCGCTGCCCGACTGGGCGCTCGAGTGGCTGGAAGTCATCGTGCCGGCCACGCAGGTCGCCCTGATCCTGTTGGGCGCGTGGCTGCTCTACCGCTTCGTGCGTCGGGTGGTCCGTCGCGTCACGACCGGCTATGCGCTGCCGGGCGAGGTGGCCGTGGTGTCGCGCCGGATCGCCGGCTTCCTGATCTACGGCGGAGCGCTGCTTTGGAGCCTGGAGCGTCTCGGCGTGTCGGGCACCGTGCTGTGGACCGCCTTCACCGGCTTTGCGGCCGTCGGCGCGGTGGCCTTCTTCGCCGCGTGGAGCGTGCTGTCGAACATCTTCTGCGCGCTGCTGATCTTCACCACCCGCATGTTCCGGCTCGACGATGTCCTGGAGTTGCTGGAAAACGGCGAGAAGCCCGGCCTGCGGGGCCGTGTGCTCGACATCAACCTGGTCTACACCACGCTGGAAGAAAGCGGGACGGCCGAGGCGGGCACCACACTGAAGATCCCGAACAGCCTGTTCTTCCAGCGCGCGGTGCGGCGCTGGCATGGACGGCTGCCCACGCTGCCGGCCCAGCCGCGCGACGCGGCGCCGTCGGCCGTCACCGCGGCCATCGCGCCACCCGCTGCACCCGCCGACGCACGCACCTGACCGGCGGCACAGGGTTTCAGCCTACAGCGCGGCACCGGCGCGCCGGGCCACACTCATGGCCCCCATCAACCCACCGACGACCCCATGGCCATGGCCTGGTGGAACGAGATCACCGACGTGATCGCCACGGAATTTTCCGACGTTCCCGACCTCGCGCAGTTCGTGCGCATCCTCATCCGGCTGCTGCTGGCCGCCATCCTCGGCTTCATGCTCGGCTTCGAGCGCGAGCAGCATGGCAAGGCCGCGGGCGTGCGCACGCACATGCTGGTGGCCATCGGCTCGGCGCTGTTCGTGCTGGTCCCGCAGCAGACGGGCATCCTGCCTGCAGACATGAGCCGCGTGATCCAGGGCCTGGTGGCCGGTGTCGGATTTCTCTGCGCCGGCACCATCCTCAAGCACGGTCGGGACGAACAGCAGGTGCAGGGCCTGACCACCGCAGCCGGGCTATGGATGACGGCCGCGATCGGCCTGGCATGCGGATTGGGACGAGAGACGACCGCCGTCTTGAGCGCCCTGCTGGCGCTGGCGGTACTCTCCCTGGTGCCGCGCGTGGTGGCGCTCCTGGAACGCATCACCGGCCCGGGCCGTTCGCCGCCGGAGGACGCCCGTGCCTCGGCGCCCACCCCGCCCTCGAACGACGACAGGAAGCCGCACTGAGCGCATCAATCGGGCGGTGCTTCGGCATCAATCGCACGGCGTGTCGCCGCTAGCATCGACGCTTTGGATCATGGGGACCACCATGCGCAAGCTCTACATCGGCAACAAGAATTACTCGTCCTGGTCCATGCGCCCGTGGGTGCTCATGACGCAGGCCGGCATTCCGTTCGAAGAGGTGATGGTGCCGTTCGGGCCGGATTTCTCGCAGCCCGATTCGGCCTTCAAAAAGACCGTGCAGCCGATGAACCCGGCGGGTACCGTGCCCTTTCTGGTCGATGGCGCGATCGTCGTGTCCGACACGCTGGCCATCGCCGAGTACCTGGCCGAGTGCTTTCCCGACAAGGCGCTCTGGCCCGTCGATGCCGCCGCCCGCGCCCAGGCCCGCAGCGCCTGCGCCGAGATGCATGCCGGCTTCCGCGCCATCCGCAACCATTGCGGCATGAACATCGAAGCCGATCTCGCGACGCAGGGGCAGTTGCTGCTGCGGGACCGGGCCGACGTGCGCAACGAGCTGGCGCGGCTGGTACAGCTGTGGGGCGGCCTGCTGGCGCAACACGGCGGCCCGATGCTCCTGGGCGACTTCGGCATCGCCGACGCCTACTTCGCGCCGATGGCCTCGCGCCTGAAGACCTATGCGCTGCCGGTGCCGCCGGACATCGCGGCCTACGTCGACCGCGTGCACGCCCTTTCGGCGGTCGAGGCCTGGATGGACGCCGCGCGCGCCGAGCACCGGTTCGTCGTCGAAGACGAACCCTATCGACTGCAGGGCGCTCAGAACCGGTAGGTGGCCTGAAGGTAGGTCACGATCGGGTCCAGCGTGAGCTTGGTTTCGCTGGTACCGATGGTGGCGCCTGCCGCTGAGCGGGTGGTGAGCTTCGCCTTGGTCTTCAGCGGGATGTAAGACACCGAGAACGACACGCCCCAGTGCTTGTCGAACTGGTAGGCCGCACCGATGTTCAAGACCGGCGCGAAGGAGTCGTCGAGCTTGGCCCGGGTGGTGGTGCTGCCCGCCGGACGGCCCAGCCGGCCACCCAGCGTGTTCTGCAGGTTCGACGTCAGGTTGACGTCGCTGTACCAGACGTAGGTGGCGCCCGCACCGACGAAGGGCCGGAACGCGTCGTTGCCGTTGCCGAAGTAGTACTTGGCCAGCAGCGTCGGGCTCCACTGCTTGGCGTCGCCGAGCTTGCCCAGCGGCGCCAGCGAGCCTTCGCCCTCCAGCTCGAAGGTCGGCGGAACACCGAACACGCTTTCGAGGCCCCAGTGGCTGTCGAAGAAATAGGTGGCGCTCAGGCCCAGCGTGTCGGCGCTGCCGACGCCCGCGCCGGAGCCTGGCACGACGGCATTGATGGGCGACGTGAAGGTCAGCGGCTTGCTGGAATCCTGCGGTGCGAAATGCAGCCAGCCGGCGCCGAGCACCCAGTCGCCCGCGTTCTGTGCCATGGCGCTGCCCGAACCCATGGCAGCGACGGCCGCGAGTGCGAAGAGTGATTTTTTCATTGACGAGTTGCTCCGAGAGAAGATGAAGACCGGCATGCGCTCTGCGCGCCCTTGCCGAAAGAAATATTACGAACGATCGTGCTTTTTCTGTCCCCGGGCTATCCCTACACTTGGCCGAATGAACACATTTCTCGTCGGTGGCGCCATCCGCGATGCCCTGCTCGGCCGGCCGGGCAGCGACCGCGACTGGGTCGTCGTCGGCGCGACGCCGGCCCAGATGGAAGCAAGCGGCTACCTGCCGGTGGGCCGCGATTTCCCCGTCTTCCTGCACCCGCAGACGCGTGAGGAATACGCGCTGGCCCGCACCGAACGCAAGAGCGCGCCGGGCTATCGCGGATTCGTCGTGCACGCCGCGCCCGACGTCACGCTGGAGCAGGACCTGGCCCGCCGCGACCTAACGATCAACGCCATCGCCCTGCCCGCCGAGCGCGCCGACGAGTCACCGCTCGACGCGTCGGCGTTGGTCGACCCGTACCACGGCCAGCGCGACCTGCGGCAGAAGGTGCTGCGCCACGTCACCGACGCCTTCCGCGAAGACCCGGTGCGCATCCTGCGGGTCGCGCGCTTCGCCGCCCGCTTCGCCGAGTTTTCGATCGCGCCCGAGACGCTCGCGCTCATGCGCGAGATGGTGGCCGACGGCGAAGTCGATGCCCTGGTGCCCGAGCGCGTGTGGCAGGAGCTCTCACGCGGGTTGATGACGGCCCGTCCGTCGCGCCTGTTCGAGGTGCTGCGCGACTGCGGGGCGTTGAAGGTGCTGCTGCCCGAGGTCGACCGCCTGTGGGGCGTGCCGCAACCGGAGGCCCACCACCCCGAGGTCGACACCGGCGTGCACCTGATGATGGTGCTCGACATGGCGGCGCGCCTGGAGGCGCCGTTGCCGGTGCGCTTCGCCTGCCTGATGCACGACCTGGGCAAGGGCACGACCCGTGCCGACGAGTTGCCGCGCCACATCGGGCACGAGCAGCGCAGCGCGAAGCTGCTGCAGGCCGTGTGCGAACGCTGGCGCATCCCGATCGAGCTGCGCGAGCTGGCCGAGGTGGTGGCGCGCGAGCACGGCAACATCCACCGCAGCGCCGACCTGGGCGCCGCCGCCCTGATGCGTCTGCTGGAGCGCTGCGACGCCCTGCGCAAGCCACAGCGCTTCGCGCAGGCGCTGCTGGCCTGCGAATGCGACGCGCGTGGCCGGCTCGGCTTCGAGGACCGGCCCTATCCGCAACGCGCGCGCCTGCAGAAGGTGCTCGATGCCGCACTCGCCGTGGCCACCCGGCCTATCGCCGAAGCGGCGGCACAGCGCGGCGCCACCGGGCCGAAGATCGGCGAGGCCGTCACCCGCGCGCGCACCGAGGCGGTGGCCGCACTGCTGGGCGAG
Source organism: Variovorax restrictus (assembly GCF_051216715.1). Lineage (NCBI taxonomy): Bacteria > Pseudomonadati > Pseudomonadota > Betaproteobacteria > Burkholderiales > Comamonadaceae > Variovorax > Variovorax restrictus. The sequence continues at coordinate 1,124,328 of NZ_JBPJZH010000001.1, read as the reverse complement.
GCGGGCTGAGCCAACCAGCCCCAGCCACTCGCGGCGTTGGCCGACGCGAGCCCGCAGCAGCGACTGTTAAGGTCAGTCGCGATGCAGAAGCCTCCCCGCCTCACCCCCGACGCCGCCCTCTTCCTGGATTTCGACGGCACGCTGGTCGCCCTGGCCGAGACGCCCGAAGCCATCGAGGTGCCGCCCGCCCTCGTCGCGCTGCTCACCGACCTGCACGGCCTGCTGGGCGGTGCGCTCGCGGTGGTGTCGGGCCGGCAGATCGACGTGCTCGACCGCTTCCTCGCCCCCCTGCGCCTGCCCTCCGCCGGCGAGCACGGCGTGCAGCGCCGCGATGCCGAAGGCGACATGCAGGAACAGCGACCGCCCGACCTGGCGTTCGTGCTCGATGCCTGCAACGACCTCGCGGGCGCGCACCAGGGCCTGCTGGTGGAACGCAAGCACTCGGCGATCGCCCTGCACTACCGCATGGCGCCCGACCTGGGCGATGTCTGCCGCGACGCGCTCGTCCGTCTGCTCGACGGCCAGCCCCAGCTGGAGCTGTTGCACGGCAAGTTCGTCTTCGAAGTGAAGCCCGCGGGCATCAACAAGGGTGTCGCCATCGACGCGTTCATGCGCGAGGCGCCTTTCGCGGGACGCGTGCCGGTGTTCGCCGGCGACGACACGACCGACGAGACCGGCTTCGCGGTGGTGCAGCCGCGCGGCGGCATCGCGATCAAGGTCGGCTCCGGCCCGACGCAGGCGCTGCACCGGCTCGACTCGACGCTGGCCGTCTATGAATGGCTGCTCGAAGCGCGCGATCTGCTGGCGAATGGTCCGAGCCCGGAGGCCAAGGCGTGAGCCGGTTGGTCGTCGTCTCCAACCGCGTGGCCGACCCGCGCAAGCCCGCCGCCGGCGGCCTGGCCGTGGCGCTGGGCGAATCGCTGCAGCAGACCGGCGGGATGTGGTTCGGCTGGAGCGGCACCATCGTCGAAGACGGCCCGACCGGCGAAGGCGAGATGCACAAGCAGCAGGCCGGCAAGGTCACGCTGGCCACGCTCGACCTGTGCCGCGAGGACCACGACAGCTACTACGCGGGCTACAGCAACGACGTGCTGTGGCCGGTGTTCCACAACCGCCTCGACCTGGCGAACTTCGACGCCGGCTTCATCGGCGGCTACCGCCGCGTGAACCAGCTGTTCGCCCGCAAGCTGATGCCGCTTCTGAAGGAAGACGACATCATCTGGGTGCACGACTACCACCTGATCCCGCTGGCCGCCGAGCTGCGTGCCATGGGCTGCCGCCAGCGCATCGGCTTCTTCCTGCACATCCCGCTGCCGCCGCAGATCATCATGGCGGCCATCCCGCAGCACGAGTGGCTGGCGCGCTCGCTGTTCGCCTACGACCTGATCGGCTTCCAGGCCAACCAGGACGTGCAGCACTTCGAGCGCTATGTGGTGAACGAGGCGCATGGCGAGGCGCTGGGCGACGACATGTACCGCGCCTATGGGCAGACGGTGCGCTGCAGCGCCTTCCCCATCGGCATCGACGTCGATGAGTTCCTGGCGCTCACGCATGCCAAGGAAGCCAAGGACATGTACGAGACGATGAAGCGCGAGTACTCGCAGCGTCGTCTGCTCCTGGGCATCGACCGGCTCGACTACTCCAAGGGGATTCCACACCGGGTGCGCGCCTTTCGCGAGCTGCTCGCGAACTACCCGGAGAACCGGCGCAGCGCCACGCTGATCCAGATCGCCTCGCCGACGCGCGAGAGCGTCGACGCCTATGGCGACATCCGGCGAGAACTCGAATCGCTGTGCGGTGCCATCAACGGCGACTACGGCGAACTCGACTGGATGCCGGTGCGCTACATCCACCGCATGGTGGCGCGCAAGCGCGTGCCGGGCCTGTGCCGCGCGGCCGCGGTTGGGTTGGTGACGCCGCTGCGCGACGGCATGAACCTGGTGGCGAAGGAATATGTGGCCGCGCAGGACCCGGCCGACCCGGGCGTGCTGGTGCTGTCGCGCTTCGCCGGCGCGGCCGAGGAGATGAAGGAAGCCTTGCTGGTCAACCCGTACGACGTGCATGGCACGGCCGAGACGATCCAGCAGGCGCTGCAGATGCCGCTCGACGAACGGCGCGCGCGGCATCAGAAGCTGCTGCAGCGTATCCGCGACCACGACGTGCACTGGTGGCGCAACACCTTCCTGGACGCGCTCAGGCAGATGCCGAACGTGCGCGACTGAGCCTCTCGTCGCCCGGTACGGGCGCTTGGAGGTAGGGCCGAAGCACCGCGTCCATCCAGTCCATGAAAGCCTGCACGCGCTTGGAAACGTGTCGGCGGTGCGGGTAGACCAGTGACACCGGCATCGGTGGCGCGCAGAAGTCCGGCATCAGTTCCACCAGCGCACCCACGGCGATCAACGGACGAAGCCAGTAGGCGGGCGCCTGGATGATGCCGAGGCCGGCCAGGCAAGCGTCCCGGTAGGCATCGGTGCCGGTCACGGTGACGACGCTGGCCATCGGCAGGGTGCTCAGCCCTTGCGCGGTCGTGTATTCCCATAGCGCCGGTCCGCCGCCCAGCGCAGGCGCATAGCGCACCAGGCGGTGCAATGCGAGGTCGGCCAGGGTATGGGGCGTGCCGTGCGCGGCGAGGTAGGCGGGGCTGGCGACGTTGGTCTGCCACTGCTCGCCCAGGCGCCGCGCCACCAGGCCGGAGTCTTCCAGTGTGCCGACCCGCAGCACGCAATCGAAGCCTTCGTGGACCAGGTCGACCCGGCGGTCGGTGGTGCTCAGTTCGATATCGAGTTGTGGATGCGCCGTGAGGAACTCCGGCAAGCGTGGAATCACCACCTCGCGGGCCAGCGCAATCGGCATGTCGACCCGCAGGCGCCCACGCAAGGTGCTGGGTGCCTGATGGAACAAGGACTGCAGTTCGTCCGAATCGGCCAGCAGCACCAGCGCGCGTTCGCGGAACTGCTCGCCGTCGGGCGTGAGACGCACCGTGCGCGTGGTCCGGTGCAGGAGCCGCGTGCCCAACTCGGCCTCGAGCTGCTGCACCGTGGTCGACACCCGCGCCTTGGGCATGCCGAGCCGCTCGGCCGCGCGGGTGAAGCTCGCCAGTTCGGCGACCGTGACGAAAGTGCGCAGCGCGCCGAGTTCCATGACCATGGCTGCCATTGTTCTCCATGGATGAACAGTTTTGTTGATTTCTGGCGATTTATCCGTTCATTGTCTTTTCTTAAAGTCCATTCCATTGCAACTCAACCCCAAGGAATGACCATGAACGCCCCCATCGCCCTCATCACCGGCGCCAGCCGCGGCCTCGGCAAGAACACCGCGCAGCACCTCGCCCGCCAGGGTTCCGACCTGATCCTGACCTACCGCAGCGGTGCCGACGAAGCACACGCGCTGGTCCGCGAGATCGAAGCGCTGGGGCGCCGCGCGGTGGCCGTGCCGCTGGACGTGTCCAAGAGCGGCAGCTTCGCGGCCTTCGCTGACGAGGTGGAGGCCGTGCTGGCCCGCGTCTGGCAGCGTGAGACCTTCGACCACCTGGTGAACAACGCAGGAATGGGCGTTCATGCCAGCTTTGCGGAGACCACCGAAGAAGACTTCGACGTCCTGGTCGACGTCCACCTGAAGGGCCCGTTCTTCCTCACGCAAGCGCTGCTGCCCCTGGTCGCCGACGGCGGGCGCATCGTCAACATCTCGAGCGGCCTCGCGCGCTTTGCCCTGCCCGGCTACGCCGCCTACGCGTCGATGAAGGGCGGCATCGAGGTGCTGACGCGCTACCTGGCGAAGGAACTGGGGCCGCGCGGCATCGCGGTGAACGTGCTGGCGCCCGGTGCCATCGAGACCGACTTCGGCGGCGGCGCCGTGCGCGACAACGCGCAGCTGAATGCCATGATCGCCTCGCAAACCGCGCTCGGCCGCGTTGGCCTGCCCGACGACATCGGCGGCGCGCTCTCGATGCTGCTGCAGCCGGGCAACCGCTGGATCACAGGCCAGCGCATCGAAGCGTCTGGCGGAATGTTTCTGTAACGCTCAGTCGACCAGCGCCAGCGCCGCGTAGTCGCCGACCTTGTCGCCCAGGCCCGCCGCGTGCAACCGCACGCCGCCGGTCAGCGGCACCAGGCGGCCGTCGATGTGCGCCTGCAGCCGCGGCAGCAGGAAGTCGCGGTTGTGCCAGAACACGCTGCCGCCCAGGGCAATGGCCTGCAGGTCGAGCGTGGCGACCATGTTGTAGAGCGTGCGGCCCATCACGCGGCACAGCGCGTCGGTGGTGCGCACGGCCTCGGACTCGCCCGCGACCGCTGCTTTGAACAGATCCTCAGCCGACTGGCCGAAGCGCCGCGCGATCGCGTTGCCGGCGACGAGACCTTCCACGTCGCCCACGTTGCCGCAGCCGCACAGCGCATCGCGGTTGTCGTCGTCCGAGACGAAGGTGTGGCCGGCATGGCCGGCGTTGCCGTTCTTGCCGCGCAGCGCACGCCCATCGACGCACAGGCCCACACCCACCCCGGTGCTCCAGGTGACGTAGGCGCAGTGGTCCAGGCCCTGCAGCGCACCCCAGCGGCGCTCGGCTTCGAGCGCGGCCACCGCATCGTTCTCGACCCGCACGCGGCCGAAGCGCGCGCGCAGCGGGGCCTCGATCAGGGCCGTCATCCAGTCGTTCGGCAGCCCGCGCGCCGGGCCGGCCAGGCCGCCGCAGATGTTGGGCGTGGCGAGTTCGACGTAGCCGTCGTTCAGCACGAACGGCCCCGCCGACGACACGCCGACCGACCGGATCGCCGAGGACGACACCCCGGTCGCAAGGCAGGCCGCATCGATCAGCCGCAGCACCTGTCGCGCGACCGCATCGTTGTCGCCGGTCTTGGCGGTGGGCTCGGACTGTCGCGCCATCAGCGTGTCGTTGCCCGGCAGCGCCAGGCTGACCGCGACCTTGGTGCCGCCGATGTCGACGCAGGCTCTCATGGCGTGGGTTTCTCTCTGGGATTCAAATCAGTTTGGCGATCACCGCCGCGAGGGTGCTGAGCGCCACCGTGCTGCCAATCGGCAATTGCCAGTCGCGCCCGAAGGCGCGGAACTCGAAGTCGCCGGGCAGGCGCCCGAAGCCGAAGCGCCGCAGCCACGCCGTCAGCCCGCTCATGAGCAGCAGCGCGAGCACGACGACGATGAGCCAGCGGATCATGCAGGCCAGTCTAGGTGGCCAGCATGGCCAGCGCTTGTCGGTGGAGTTCGGGTGTCGCCGCCGCCACGACGCGGCCGTCGGACGTGAGACCGAGCGCGCGGCCTTCCCAGTCGGTGATCACGCCGCCGGCCGCCTCGATCAGGCCCGCGGGCCCGAGGTAGTCGTAGGGCTGCAGGCCGGTCTCGACCACGAGATCGACCGTGCCGCCGGCCAGTTGCGCGTAGCCGTAGCAGTCGCCGCCGAAGCGGCGCATGGCGCAGCGCCGGCTCAGCGCGTCGAAGGCCTGCCAGTCGGCGGCGTTGAAGATGTCGGGCGAGGTGGTCACGATGCGCGCCTGCGCGATGTCGGTACAGGTGCTCACCTGCACGGCCACGCCGTTGCGGTGCGCGCCGACGGCGGCCTGCCCCACCCAGCGCTCGCCCAGCACCGGCATGTCGACCATGCCGAGCACCACGCGCGCGCCTTCGAGCACGCCGATGAGCGTGCCCCACAGCGGCGAGGCGGTGATGAAGCTGCGCGTGCCGTCGATCGGGTCGAGCACCCACACGCGCGCGGCGTCGGTGCGCTCCGACCCGTGCTCCTCGCCATAGATGCCGTCGGCCGGGCGCTCGACGGCGAGCACGGCGCGCATCGCCGTCTCAGCGGCGCGGTCGGCCAGGGTCACGGGGCTTTCGTCGGCCTTGGTGATGATGTCCAGCGGCGTGCGAAAGTAAGCCATCGACTGAGCGGCCGCGGCATCGGCGAGGGCGTGGGCGGTGCGGAGGAGATCGGGCATGAGGCTCATCGGGCGGATTTCGGCAGAGGTGACCAGGGACGAGGCGCCATTAGACCCGAGTGGGTTTGACAGCCCGCGCCGACGCTGCAAGCATCGGCCGCTCCCTTCGCGAAAGACAAAAGCATGGCGTTTTATCGTTGGCTCCGGCACCTGTTGCCGGCAGGGCTGCTGGCCTGGGCAACGCTCAGCATGGCGACGCCCTCTGCCCAGGAGCATGCGCTGATTCAAACGCTGATCCAGCGCGTCGAGCAGATGTCGACCATGACCTTCCTGCGCAACGGTGGCGCCCACACGGCCGCCGAGGCGGCGCAGCACATGCAGGCCAAGTACGCGCACTTCAAACACAAGATCTTCACCGCCGAAGACTTCATCGAGCTGTGCGCCTCGCGCTCGGAAATGACCGGCAAGCCGTACATGGTGAAGGTGGGCGACGCCGCGCCCGTGGAAGCCAACATCTTCCTGAAGAAGGAGCTGCGCACGCTTCGTGGCTTGCCGCCGCCTTGATGCACGCGCGGCGCGCTGCGCCTACAACGTGTGGCTGCGATCGCCTGCGGCGAAACCCATCGGCTCCCAGGGCTCGCCCGCGGCCAGACCGATCACCTTGAAGAGCTCGCCCATCTCGTGCTCGTGCACCAGGTGGCCGGCCAGCGCGCGCTGCGCCACGCTCGCCTGATCCGACAGGGTGAGCAAGCCACAGTTGATGAGAAAGCGCCCCTGGCTGATGTAGCCCAGCACATGCAGCCCCGCGTCCTGCGCGGCGAGCGCGATGCCGGTGAAGTCCACATGCGCAGTGACGTCCTTGGCGCCGACGTCGAGCAGCGGGTTGTCGTCGGAGCGGTGCGCCTGATGGCACATCAAGGTGCCCATGTGGCGCTGCGGGTGGTAGTACTCCGACTCGGGGAAGCCGTAGTCGAGGAAGAAGGCGGCGCCCTTCTTCAGCCGGTCCGCCAGCGTCGCGATGAAGGCCTTCGCCTGCGGATGGATCTCGGTGAGGTAGTCGTGCTCGCCCTCGATCTCGATCGGCGGACGCAGCGTGGTCGGGCGGTCTTCCCAGGCCCAGCCGCCCTGCGCGCCCGACACCACGCCGCGCTCGAACCAGCGCCCGCCCACACGCGCCAGCAGGTGCACCGGCATCGCGTCGAGCACCTCGTTGCCGACGACCACGCCTTGCATCGTCTCGGGCAGCGCGTCGAGCCATTCGACCTTCGCCGCGTGGGCCGCGAGCGTTTCCTGCTGGCGCGCGCGCAGCGTGCCCGACAGGTCGACGATGCGGTAGCGCGCGATACGTTCGCCCAGCGTATCGAGCAGTTGCAGCGCCAGCGCGCCGGAGCCCGCGCCGAATTCCCACACGTCGTCGGTGCCACTGCGTTCCAGCGCCTCGCCCACCTGCACGGCCAGCGTCTGGCCGAACAGCGGCGTGAGCTCGGGCGCGGTGACGAAGTCGCTGCCCGACGACGGCAGGTGGCCGAACTTGCGGCTCGCGTTGGCGTAGTAGCCGAGCCCTGGCGCATAGAGCGCGAGCGCCATGAACCGGTCGAAGCCGATCCAGCCGCCGGCACGTTGAATGGCCTGACCGATGAGCCGGTCGAGCGCGGTCGTTAAAATTGGAGGGGTCGTGGTCACGCCACGATTGTCTCTCTTCACTTCCTCCTCCATGCCCCATTCCCCATCTGCGCGCCCCGTGCGCACCGTTCTCGTCACCGGCGCCGCCAAGCGGCTCGGCCGCGAGATCGCGCTCGCGCTGGCCGACGGCGGTTGGCAGGTGGCGGTGCACTACCGTCACTCGGCCGACGAGGCGCGGCAGACCGCGGCCGACTGCGCCGCGCGATCGGGGCTGCCGTCGGCGATGGTCAGCGCCGACCTGTCCGACGAGGCCCAGGTACGCGAATTGGTGCCGCAGGTGGTCGCGCAGTTCGGCCGGCTCGATGCGGTGGTCAACAGTGCTTCGCTGTTCGAGCACGACGACGCGGCGAGCCTGGGCTTCGCGTCGCTGGAGGCGCATCTGCGCACCAACACCGCGGCGCCGATCCTGCTCGCGCAGGCGCTGCACACGCACCTGCTGTCGCGCGGCGCCGAGGCGCAAGGCGCCGTGGTGAACCTGCTCGACCAGAAGCTGTGGAACCAGAACCCCGACTTCCTGAGCTACACGCTGTCGAAGGCCGCGCTGGAGGCTGCCAACACCATGCTGGCGCTGGCGCTGGCGCCGCAGTTGCGCGTGGTGGGTGTCGCGCCGGGCCTCACGCTCACGAGCCACATGCTGAGCGAAGAGAAGTTCCGCCGCCTGCATTCGGCCAGCCCGCTGGGCCGCTCCTCGACGGCCGCCGACGTGGCGGCCACCGTGCGATTCGCGCTGGAGAACCAGTCCATCACCGGCACCACGCTGCTGGTGGACGGCGGCCAGCACCTGATGAAATTCGAACGCGATTTTTCGCTGATGTGAGCCACCGATGCTGACCAAAGGCACCCAGATCCTCACGCTGACCAGCCTGCGCTTCGACGCGAGCGTCGGCATCCTCGCGCAGGAACAAGACGCGCCGCAGCAGATCCAGGTCGACGCCGAGCTCAACCTCGGCAGCCAGCCGCTGCTGCCGGCCGACGACGACATCACGCATGTGCTGGACTACCGCAAGGTGCGGCGGATCATCATCGACGAGTGCACCGAGGTGCACATGAACCTGCTGGAGAGCCTCATCGGCAAACTGGCGCACCGGCTGATGCAGCTGCCCGGCGTTCTGGGCGTGCGGGTGAAGATCGCCAAGCTGAAGATCTTCGACGACTGCGAAGTGGCGATTCGCGTGGAAACGGGGCAATGGTCATGAGCGTTGTTTGGACAGATCACGAAGAAGCCGTGTCGCAGGACAAGGTCCTGAAGATCGAGCGCGAGACGCACAAGCTCGAGAAGCGCCTGTGCCGCGAAGTGGGCAAGGCCATCGTCGACTACAACATGATCGAAGAGGGCGACAAGGTCATGGTGTGCGTCTCGGGCGGGAAGGACAGCTACGCGCTGCTCGACATCCTGCTCAAGCTGCGCGCCCGCGCGCCGATCCACTTCGACATCGTGGCGGTCAACCTCGACCAGAAGCAGCCGGGCTTCCCCGAAGACGTGCTGCCGACCTACCTCACCGCGCTGGGCGTGCCCTTCCACATCGAGGAGCAGGACACCTACAGCATCGTTAAGCGCGTCATTCCGGAAGGCAAGACGACCTGCGGCCTGTGCAGCCGGCTACGGCGCGGCATCCTGTACCGCGTGGCGGACGAGCTGGGCGCCACCAAGGTCGCGCTGGGCCACCACCGCGACGACATGCTGCAGACCTTCTTCCTCAACATGTTCTTCGCGGCCAAGCTCAAGTCGATGCCGCCGAAGCTGGTGAGCGACGACGGCCGCCACGTCGTGATCCGTCCGCTGGCCTACGTGGCCGAGAAGGACCTGATCCGCTGGGCGCAGCACCGCGCGTTTCCTATCATCCCGTGCACGCTGTGCGGCAGCCAGGAGAACCTGCAGCGCAAGCAGGTGGGCGAGATGCTGCGCGAGTGGGAAAAGAAGCACCCCGGTCGCATCGAGAACATGTTCGGCGCCCTGCAGAGCATCGTGCCGTCGCACCTGCTCGACGGAACATCCTTCGACTTCAAGGGTCTCAAGGCGACGGGTGTGCCCGACCCCGAAGGCGACAAGGCCTTCGACGCACCCGAATTCCCTGCGGCGGCCTCGCCCTTGCGCATCGTCCAGCTCTGAGCGGTGCGACGGCGCTGCCGGCGCTGTTTGCCGCTGTCGCGCCTTTGGAGATCCCTCGCCATGCCTCTTCGCCGAATCCTGACCGCTGCTGCGCTGCTGACCCTGCTCACCGGATGCGCCACCCGCTGGGTGGTCGACAGCGACGTGCGCAGCTTTTCGAGCCTGCCGGCCGCCGACGTGGCGGCCGGCGCCACCTACCGCTTCGAGCGGCTGCCCTCGCAGCAGGACGGCGACGGCGCGCGCGGCGCAGCGGCGATCGAAGCGATGGCCGCGCCGGCGCTCGAGCGGACCGGCCTCCGGCGCGACGACGCTGGCGCCCGCTACACCGCGCAGATCGGCGCACGCGTCACGCCGACCTATTCGCCATGGGGCGACCCTGGCTTCTACCCGGGCTGGGGCCCGTGGGGCCCGGGCCCGCGCTTCGGCCTGGGCTATGGGCGCGGCTGGTACGGCGCCGGTTGGTACGGCCCGGCCTTCCCCCCGGCGGCCAGCCCCTGGTACCTGCGGGAAGTGAGCGTGGTGCTGCGCGAGCTGCCGTCGAACAAGGTGGTGTACGAAACCCGCGCCCGCAACGACGGCCCCTACAGCGCCGATGCGGCCGTGCTGCCGGTGATGTTCGAAGCGGCGCTGCAGGGCTTTCCGACCCCGCCAGAGGGTGAGCGCCGCGTGAACATCGAGATTCCGACCCGGGCGGCCCGGCCATGAGGCTGGACAACGGCACGTCTGTCGACTGATGGAAGCGACCCGACTGATCGCCGTCCGCCATGGCGAGACCGCCTGGAACGTCGACACGCGCATTCAGGGACAACTGGACATCGGCCTGAACGAAACGGGCCTGTGGCAGGCGCAGCGCCTGGGCGAAGCCTTGGCCGACGAGGCCATCGACGTGATCTACGCCAGCGACCTGTCGCGCGCCTGGCACACCGCCGAACACATCGCCGGCCCGCTCGGCTTGACGGTGCAGCCGGAGCCGCGATTGCGCGAACGCGCCTTCGGCCGCTTCGAGGGCATGCGCTTCGCGGAGATCGAAGCGACGCTGCCCGAACAGGCCCGCCTGTGGCGCACGCGCGATCCCGAATTCGCGCCCGAAGGCGGCGAAAGCCTGCTGGTGTTTCGCGACCGGATCACGGGCGTGGCCGCCGAGCTGGCGGCGCGCCATCCGGGCGCGCTGGTGGCGCTGGTTGCTCACGGCGGCGTCATGGACGTGCTCTACCGGGCGGCCACCCGCCAGGCGCTGCAGTCGCCGCGCACCTGGGACCTGGGCAACGCGACCATCAACCGCCTGCTCTGGACGCCCGGTGGTTTCGGGCTGGTGGGATGGGGCGACGCCACCCACCTGAGCCACCGCCCGCTGGACGAAAAAGTCGATTGACGGTAGGAAGCGCCGGGAGACCCGCAAAGCTGATTGACCCCTGCTTATGCAGGCGTGTCAGCTTTTAGTACTCACAACCGTTAAATAAAGCGCACAATAACAAAGTACTAAGTTTTTGTGAGCGATTGTCAATCCGACAATAGCAACCAGTTGCATCTTTGAGGATGCGTCTTTCGCCAGGCCGATCTCCCGCGGTGAGCGCTTTGCAATGTCAGGCGCTACGAATGGAACGTTGCTCCGTCCTGACGCCTGCTGCAAAGTGACTTTTTCAGCACTGCTTCGAGACCACGAGAAACATGATGTTGCGCCCTATCCCAACCCTCCGGCCGCGCCAACGCCCATGACACTGCAAGCACCAGCGCCGGCATCGCCCGACGACCGTCGCCGCATGCTGCACGAGTGGAACCGCCCGCTGTTGCCGCGCGACGACGCCCTCACGGTCCATGCGCGATTCGCCGCACAGGCAGCGACGCACGCGGCGCGCGTGGCGCTCATCGGCACCGCCAACGATGCGGGCACGGTCGCATGGAATTACGCCGAGCTGAATGCGCACGCCGAGCGAATGGCACGTCGGCTGCAGGCGCTCGGCGTAGCGCCGGGCGACGCGGTGGGCGTGATGCTCGAGCGTTCGCCCGCGGCCATCGCGGCGCTGCTGGGCATCCTCAAGACCGGTGCGGCGTATGTCCCGGTCCAGCCTGATTTCCCTGCCGACCGCATCGATTTCATGCTGGGCGATGCGGGCGTGAAGGTCGTGGTCAGCCAGCGTGTGCATGCCGCTGCGATGCCGGCCGGCATGACCGCGCTCTGGATCGACGAGGCAACGGCCGACGCCCGCGCGCTGCCGCCGTTGCAGCCCGTGACGGTCGACGCCGAGGCACGCGCCTACGTGATGTACACGTCGGGCTCGACGGGTGCGCCCAAGGGCATCGAGATCTGCCATCGCGCCATCCTGCGGCTGGTGGTCGATGCAGACTATGTCGACCTCCGGCCCGACGAGCCGATGCTCCATGCGGCGCCGCTGGGCTTCGATGCGTCCACCCTCGAGATCTGGGGTCCGCTGCTCAACGGCGGGTGCTGTGTCGTGCACGACGAAGCGATGCCCACGGGTGCCGGGCTGGCGCGCACGATCGATCGGCACGGCGTGAAGACCGCCTGGCTCACGGCCGCGCTGTTCAACGCCATCGTCGACGACAACCCGCAACACCTCGCCGGCTTGCGTCAATTGCTCACGGGCGGCGAGGCCCTGTCGGTGGCCCATGTGCGCCGCGCGCTCGCCGCCTTGCCCGGCCTCACGCTCATCAACGGCTACGGGCCCACCGAGTGCACGACCTTCGCCGCGACGCATCGCATCCCGCGCGACCTGCCCGCCGACGCCCGCTCGGTGCCGATCGGGCGCCCCATCACCGACACCACCCTGCATGTGCTGACGCCCACGCTGGAGTTGTTGCCGATCGGTCTGGTCGGTGAACTCTGCATCGGTGGCCGCGGACTCGCCAAAGGCTATCTGGGCCGGCCCGACCTCACGGCCGAGCGCTTCGTGCCCGACCCGTTCGGCGGCCCCGGCGATCGGCTCTACCGCACCGGCGACCATGCGCGGTGGTTGCCCGACGGCACCCTCGAGTTCATCGGGCGCGTCGACGGCCAGGTGAAGATCCGCGGCCACCGCATCGAGACCGGCGAAATCGAAGGCGTGCTGAACGCGCATCCTGGCGTGCTGACCAGCGCCGTGGTGGCGCGCACCGACGCCGGCGAGCAGCCTCGCCTCGTGGCTTACCTGGTGGCACGCGACAAGGCCGTGCCGTGGAACGAACTTCGCGCGCACATCGCGGCCCGCCTGCCGGACGTGATGGTGCCCGCCGCACAGGTGTGGCTCGACAAGCTGCCGATCACGAACAACGGCAAGCTCGACCGCCGCGCGTTGCCCGCACCCACGCGGGCCCGGCCCGACATGGCAGAAGCGTTCGAGGCAGCGCGCCATCCACTCGAGGCGCGGGTGTGCGAGGCCTTCGCCGACGCGCTGGGGCTCGACCGCATCGGCCGACGCGACAACTTTTTCGACCTGGGCGGCAACTCGTTGCTCGTGCTGAAGGTCCTGGCGCAACTGCAACAGCACAGCGCGCAGCCACTCTCGGCGAACCTGTTCTTCAGCCACCCCACGCCCCTGGCGATCGCCGCCGAGATGGCCGGGCTGCAGGACGCAGTACCACCAGGTGAACGCGCGGTCGGGCGCGAGCGCCACGCGGAAGAACCCATTGCGGTGATCGGCATGGCCGGTCGCTTCCCGGGTGCCGCGGACATCGAGCAGTTCTGGGACAACTTGGTCGCCGGCCGCGACAGCATCAGCATCTTCACCGACGCCACGCTCGACGCGAGCGTGAGCGCGGCCCTGCGCAGCGACCCGGCCTACGTGCGGGCGCGCGGCGTCATCGACGACGTCGAACTGTTCGACGCCGCCTTCTTCGGCATCAACCCGAAAGAAGCCGCGCTCATGGACCCGCAGCAGCGCATCTTCCTGGAGCTGTGCTGGGAATGCATGGAGCGCGCCGGCCATGCGCCGGACCAGTGCACCGAGCCAGTCGGCATCTATGCGGGCATGTACAACGCCACGTACTTCCAGCGCCACGTCAGCAGCCGGCCCGACCTGATCGAAGCCGTCGGCGAGTTCCAGGTGATGCTGGCCAACGAGAAGGACTACATCACGACCCGCGTGGCGAACAAGCTGAACCTGACGGGCCCGGCCGTGTCGGTGCACACCGCCTGCTCGACGTCGCTCGTGGCCATCGCGCAGGCGTTCCATGCGTTGCGCGGTGGTCAATGCCACATGGCCTTGGCCGGCGGCGCGTCGGTCACCTGCCCGCCCCGCAGCGGCTACCTGTACGAAGAAGGCTCGATGCTGTCGCCCGACGGCAAGACGCGCAGCTTCAGCGCGCAGGCGCAGGGCACGGTGTTCAGCGACGGCGCGGCCGTGGTGCTGCTCAAGCGGCTCTCCGACGCGGTGGCCGATGGCGACACGGTCTATGCGGTGTTGCGCGGCGCAGCGATCAACAACGACGGCGGTGCCAAGGCCAGCTTCACGGCGCCGAGCATCAAGGGCCAAGCGGCGGTTGTGTCGGCCGCGCTCGCGTCGGCCGACGTGGACGCGCGCAGCATCTCGTATGTCGAAGCGCACGGCACGGCCACGCCGATGGGCGACCCGGTCGAGATCGAAGGCCTGCGCCAGGCCTATGCACGCCACACCAGCGACCTCGGCTTCTGCGCCATCGGCTCGTTGAAGAGCAACGTGGGCCACATGGTCACCGCGGCCGGTGCCGGCGGCCTCATCAAGACCGTGCTGGCACTGCACCACGAAACGCTGCCGCCATCGCTGCACTTCGACGCACCCAACCCGTCCATCGACTTCGGCGCCACGCCGTTCCATGTGCAGCACAAGCTCGCCGCCTGGCCGCGCGCAGCGCAACCGCGTCGTGCAGGGGTCAGCGCCTTCGGCGTCGGCGGCACCAATGCGCACGTGATCGTCGAGGAAGCGCCGCCGGCCATGCCGAGCGAACGCACGACGCTGCCGCAACTGCTGCAGCTGTCGGCGCGCACACCGGCCGCGCTGGGCACGATGGTGCAGCGGCTCGCCGACCATCTCGAAGCGCACCCGCAGATCGAACTCGCCGACGTCGCGCACACGTTGCGGGTGGGGCGCAAGGTGTTCTCGCACCGCGCGTGCGTCGTGGCCAGCGATGTGACGGAAGCGATCGCTGCGTTGCGGGACGCCGATTCCCCGAACCGGGCCAGCGGCGTTGCAGCCGCCGTGCAGCCGCAGACCGTGCTGCTGTTCACCGGCCAGGGCGCGCAGTACGCGCGCATGGGGCAAGGGCTCTACGCGCACGACGCGGTGTTTCGCGCCGCGTTCGACGACTGCCTGCGGGCCTTCGACGGCGTGCTCGACGTCGACCTGCGCGCGTGCCTGCAGTCCACCGACACGGCCGCCCTGTCGCCGACGTCGGTGACGCAGCCGGCCATGTTCGCGCTCGAATACGCGTTGGCGCAACAGCTGCTGTCGATCGGCCTGCAGCCGGCCGCACTCATCGGACACAGCGTCGGTGAATTCGCCGCCGCCGTGGTGGCTGGCGTGATGCGACTGGACGATGCGGCGCGGCTCGTCGCGCACCGCGGTGCGTTGATGCAGGCGCAGCCGCCCGGCGACATGCTGGCCGTGCGCCTCCCCGCCGCAGAACTGCAAGCGCGGTTGCCCGACACGCTGTCGCTGGCCGCCGAGAACGGCCCCCGCGCGTGCGTCGTCGCCGGCGCGTCGGCGCACGTGGAAGCACTTCGCATCGTGCTCGATGCAGAAGGCGTCACGGCGCGCCTGCTGCAGACCTCGCACGCCTTCCACTCCGCCATGATGGACGCGGCCGTCGCGCCCTTCGAGGCGTTGGTGCGCGACGTGCCCTTGTCGCCGCCGACGATCCCGATCTACTCGACCCTGACCGGCCGGCTGCTGAGCCCGGCGGAAGCCACCGATGCGCGGTACTGGTCGCGCCACCTGCGCGAGACCGTGCGCTTCTCGCCGGCGGTCCGCACCGCACTCGCCGACCTGCCCCAAGCCTTGTTCGTGGAGGTCGGCCCGCGCCAGACGCTCACGACGCTGGTGCGGCAACAGGCGGGCAGCGCAGCCCCCGTGCGCGCCGTCGCCCTGCTGACCGACCAGCCGGGCGACGAATGCGCGGCATGGCGCCTGGCCGTCGGCCGACTGTGGATCGACGGTGCAGCGATCGACCCGCTCCATCTCGACACGCGCAGCCGGAAATCACGCCTGTGCCTGCCGACCTACCCCTTCGAACGCCAACGTTTCTGGGTCGATGTCGCGGTAGCGCCCGCACCCTCGGCGCGCGAGGCCGAGGCCTCGCGCCCTGCCGTCGCATCGACCCCCTTGTCCCCGCCAACCCCGGAGCCTCCCATGACTGCCGCCCCCGCGCGCCACGCCGCGCTGACCTCGCGCCTGCGCGATATCTTCGAAGACATCTCCGGCGTGGAGATGGCGCAGGCCGATGGCAACACCTTGTTCGTCGAGCTCGGCCTGGACTCCCTCACGCTGACGCAGGCCGCCGGCCAGGTGAAGAAGCACTTCAAGGTGAACCTGAGCTTCCGGCAGTTGATGGAGAGCTACCGGACCTTCGATTCGCTGGCCGGCTACCTCGACGCCACGCTGCCGCCCGAGGCGCCGCCCGCCGCAGCGGCGGCCGCGCAGGTCGCTGCGGCAACCGCGCCGACGCCGGCCGTGATGGCCCAGCAAAGCCTGCCCGTGGCCCTGCCGCTCTTCCTCCCTACCTCGGTCGAAGGCCAGCCCCTGATGCACCAGGTGATCGCCCAGCAGATGCAGTTGATGCAGCAGCAGTTGGCGCTGCTCGCCGGCGCGCCATTGGTCGGCACGTCGATGGCGACGCCTGCGGCCGCCGCTGCGCCCGCACCGGCCCTGCAGCCGGTGCCGCCCGTCGAAGCCGAGGCCGCCGAATCGCCTACGCGCATCACCTACGACGTCAAGAAGGCGTTCGGCGCGATCGCGCGCATCCATACGCAGAGCAAGGAGCCGAGCGAGCGCCAGCGCGCGAGGCTGGCCGCCTTCATGCGCCGCTACACCGAGCGCACGCAGAAGAGCAAAGCCTTCACGCAAGCCAACCGGCCGCACATGGCCGACCCGCGCGTGGTCAACGGCTTCCGTCCTGCGACCAAGGAGATCACCTACCAGGTGGTGGTCGAGCGCTCCAAGGGTTCGCGCCTGTGGGACATCGACGGCAACGAATACGTCGACGTGCTCAACGGCTTCGGCATGAGCCTGTTCGGCTGGCAGCCCGACTTCGTCAACGAAGCCGTGCACCGCCAGCTCGACCTGGGTTACGAGATCGGCCCGCAGCACCCGCTCGCGGCGGAGGTCACGCGGCTGCTCTGCGACCTGACCGGCTTCGACCGCGCGGCGCTGTGCAATACCGGCTCCGAAGCCGTGATGGCTGCCATCCGCATCGCGCGCACGGTCACCGGCCGCAACACGGTCGTGCTGTTCGCGGGCTCCTACCACGGCACCTTCGACGAAGTGCTGGTGCGCGCCGGCCGCAACGCCAAGGGGCTGTCCGCCGCACCGGGCGTCATGCAGGGCATGTTCGGCGACGTGCGGGTGCTCGACTACGGCACCCCGGAAGCGCTGGAGTTCATCCGCGCCAACGCCGACGACATCGCCGCCGTGCTGGTCGAGCCGGTGCAGAGCCGCCGGCCCGATTTCCAGCCGCGCGAGTTCCTGCGCGAAGTGCGCGCCATCACCGAAAAGTCGGACACCTGCCTGATCTTCGACGAGGTGATCACCGGATTCCGCTCGCACCTGGGCGGCGCCCAGGCGGTCTTCGGCATCCGGGCCGACCTGGCCTGCTACGGCAAGGTCATCGGCGGCGGGTTCCCGGTCGGCGTGGTGGCCGGCAAGCGCGCGTACATGGACGCACTCGACGGCGGCGCCTGGGAATACGGCGACGCGTCGATGCCCACCGTCGGCGTCACCTATTTCGCCGGCACCTTCGTGCGGCACCCGCTGGCGCTGGCGGCCTGCAAGGCATCGCTGCTGCACCTGAAGGAAGCCGGAGAAGGCCTGCAGACGCAACTCAACCTGCACACGGCAGCGCTCGCCGACGAGCTCACGGCGTTCTGCCGCGAAGTCGGTGCGCCGCTGGAAATCCGCTACTTCTCGTCGCTCTGGCGCGTGAGCTGGCTGGAAGACCACCCGCTGCAAGACCTGCTGTTCGCGATGATGCGCAGCCGCGGCGTGCACATCCTCGACAACTTCCCCTGCTTCCTGACCACCGCGCACACGCACGACGACATCGCGACGATCAAGTCCGCCTTCAAGGAATCGGTCGCCGAAATGCAGCAGTCCGAGTTCCTGCCGGGCTCCACACCCTCAGCGCCGTCGTTCGACGCCGCGCATCCCCCTGTTCCCAATGCCCGCCTCGGCCGCGACCGCGACGGCACGCCCGCGTGGTTCGTGCCCGACCCGGCCGCCCAGGGCAAATTCGTGAAATTGCAAGCATGAGCGAGTCCACCCTCCAGAACCCTGCCGACAGCGCGCCCGATTTCGATCCCTTCGCCGCGGGCGCGATCGAAGCGACCGTTCCCAGCACCGAAGCCCAACGCGAAGTCTGGCTGGCCGACCAGCTCGGCCCCCAAGCATCGCTGTCGTACAACGAATCGCTCACGCTCCGGCTACGCGGCGCGCTCGACACCGCGGCGCTCGCCGCGGCCTTCGACGCACTGGTACGACGGCATCCGTCGTTGCGCTCGACCTTCTCGGCCGATGGCACCCAGCTGCTGATCGGTGAGCCGGCACCGTTCCAACTGGTCGAGCGCGACCTGCGGCCATTGGACGTGCACGCGCAGCAGCGCGCGCTCGCCGCCGACGAAGCCGCCGCGGTGCGCGAACCCTTCTCGCTCGAAAGCGGCCCGCTGTTCCGCGCCGCGCTCTACACCCTCTCGGCGGCAGAGTTTCATCTGCTGATGACGGCGCACCACGCCGTCTGCGACGGCTGGTCGTGGGGCGTGATCGCCGACGACCTCGGCCAGCTCTACGCCGAACAGATCGGCGCCGGCCCCGCGCTCGACCCCGCGCCCGGCTACGCCGACTACGTGGCCTGGGAGCAGCAGGAAGCCACCAGCCCGACCATGCAGGAACACGTCGACTACTGGCTCGCGCGCTTTGCAGGGAGCAGCCTGCCGGTGCTGGAACTGCCGCTCGACCGCGCCCGTCCGGCCGTCCGCACGTTCTCATCGGAGCGCATCGACCATGTGCTCGACCGCGGGCTGATCGATGCCTTGCGCAAGACCGGTGCCGCGCAAGGCGCCAGCCTGTATGCCGTGCTCTTCAGCGGTTTTTCCACGCTGCTGCACCGGCTGACGGCGCAGGACGACTTGGTGATCGGCATCGCCGCCGCCGGCCAGATGGCGAGCCACATGCCCGCGCTGGTCGGCCATTGCGTCAACCTGCTGCCGCTGCGCGTGGCGATCGACGCGGCGCTGCCCTTCGACGCCCTGATCGGTCAATCGGCAGGGCTGCTGCTGGACGCCTTCGATCACCAGAACCTCACCTACGGCACGCTGCTGCGCAAGCTGCCCGTGGCACGCGACCCGAGCCGCCTGCCGCTCGTGAGCGTGATGTTCAACGTCGACCGCGACGCTGCCCCCAACCAGGGCAGCTTTCCCGACATCGACGCGGTGCTGGGCAGCGTGCCCCGTGCCTGCGAGAACTTCGAGCTGTTCGTGAACATCGCACCCGTGGCCGACGGCATGCAGGTCGAGGTCCAGTACAACACCGACCTGTTCGACAAGGTCACGATCTCGCGCTGGCTCCGGGTCTATGAGCAACTGCTGCGCAGTGCGGCGGCATCGCCCGTCCAGCCGGTGGGCCAGCTCGCGCTCATGTCCGCTGAAGACGCGTCCGCCTTGCGCGCGTTGCAGCCCGCCCCGACGGCGCGGATCGGCGCGCCGCTGATGCACGCGGCGTTCTGCGCGCAGGCTGCGCAATCGCCTTCGAACGCCGCGGTTCGTCTCGGGGGGCGCGGTCTCGACTACGGCGAGCTCGACGCACGTTCCAACCGGCTGGCTCGCGTGCTGCGCGAGCGCGGCGTCGGCCGGGGCCAACGCGTGGGCCTCTGCCTGCCGCGCGACAACGACATGGTCGTGGCGCTGCTGGCCGTGCTCAAGTCGGGCGCGGCCTACGTGCCGTTGGACCCGGACTTCCCGCAGGCGCGCCTCGACTACTACGCGCAGGACGCGTCGCTGGCGATGCTGCTGACGAGCTCGGACGTGCCCGCTGCGCCGCGCCAGTGGCGCGAGGACGCCGCCGCGCGCCGCTTCGAATTGGACACCGACACAGGTTGGTTGCAGGCACCGGGCCATGCGCTCGAGGCCGATCCGCGCGACCCGCGCGCCGAGGACCCGGCCTATGTGATCTATACCTCCGGCTCGACCGGCCAGCCCAAGGGCGTCGCCGTGCCGCATGGCGCGGTGGCCAACTTCCTGCAAAGCATGCAGCGGCAGCCGGGCATCTCGGCGACCGACAAGCTGGTGGCCGTGACCACCCTGTCGTTCGACATCGCGGTGCTCGAGCTGATGCTGCCGCTGACCGTCGGTGCCGAAGTCGTCATCGCGCCGCGCGAGACGGTCCTGAACGGCGGCGATCTCGCCAACCTGCTCTCGGTTACCGGCGCCACGATGATGCAGGCCACACCGGGCCTCTGGCGCATGCTGCTGGACAGCGGATGGAAGGGCCGGTCCGCCTTCAAGGTGCTGGTGGGCGGCGAGAGCCTGCCACCCGACCTGGCGCACGACCTGCTCGGCGTGGCCGGCGAGGTCTGGAACATGTACGGCCCGACCGAGACGACCATCTGGTCCACGCTCTGGCGCGTCGAGCCGGTCTCGCTCGCCAGCACCGGCGTGTCGATCGGCCAGCCGATCGACAACACGACGGTCCGGATCCTCGACGCGCACCTGCAGCCCATGCCCGTCGGCGTGCCCGGCGAGATCTGCATCGGCGGCGACGGCGTGACGCTCGGCTACCTCGACCGCCCCGAACTCACGGCCGACCGCTTCGTCACGGTGGATGTCGACGGGACGCCCTCGCGCCTCTATCGCACGGGCGACCGCGGGCGCTGGCGCAACAACGGCCTGCTCGAACACATGGGACGGCTCGACGCCCAAGTGAAGGTGCGCGGCTATCGCATCGAACTGGGCGAGATCGAGGCGCGCTGCAACGAAGTGCCCGGCGTCACGCGAAGCGTGGTCATCACCCGCGAAGACACGCCCGGCGACGTGCGCCTGGTGGCCTATCTCATGCTGGCGCCCGGTGCCACGCTCGACGCGGACGCGGTCAAGCGGCATCTGGCCACCAGCCTGCCGCAGTACATGCTGCCGCAGCATGTCGTGCCGCTGCAGGCTATCCCGCTGCTGCCGAACGGCAAGGTCGATCGCAAGGCACTCCCCCTACCGGAAGCGCACGTGGCCGACGCCACCACGCGCGTCGCCGCCCGCACGGAACGCGAACGCACCGTGCTCGAAGCGATGGAGAAGGTGCTTCGCCTGCCGGGCCTCGGCGTCCACGACGACTTCTTCGCGCTGGGGGGCCACTCGCTGCTGGCCGCACGCCTGGCGACGCTGCTGAGCCGCAAGTTCGACGTGCCCGTCCCGATGCGCACGCTGTTCGAAGCGCCCACCGCCGAGGCGCTGGCGCGAGCGATCGAAGCCATCGAGAACGCCAGCACGCCGCGGCGCGCGCCCATCGTGGCGCTGCCGAATCGCGCGCGCGCGCCGCAGACGCCGATGCAGCAACGCATCCGCTTCATCGAAGAGCTGCATCCGGGCCGGCCCGTGTACAACCAGCCGGCGACGCACCGCTTCACCGGCCCCATGGACACGGACAAGTTCGAGCAGGCGTTTCGCGCCATCGTGCAGCGCCAGTCGACGCTTCGCACCGCGATGGGCCAGGACCCGGACACGGGCGAGCCTTGCCAGGTGATCCACCCGTCGCTCGATTTCCCGTTCCCGTTGATCGACCTGTCGGGCCTGCCGACGTCGGAGCGCGAGATTGCTCTCGCAACAGCCCTTCGACAGGCCATCGATCGACCCATCGACATCCACCAGGCACCGCTGTTCCATGCGGCGCTCTACCGGATGTCCCCCACCGACCATGCCTTCGTCTTCGTGGTGCATCACCTCGTCTGGGACGGCTGGTCGTACGACCTGTTCCAGGGCGAGCTGGCGGCGCTGTACGGGGCGGCGGTGCGCGGCGAGCAGCCCGTGCTGCCCGAGCTGCCGGTGAGCACGGGGGACTATGCCCAGTGGTACGAGGCCTGGCTCGGCGGGCCCGAGGCGGCCGAGCAGCTGACCTACTGGAAGGCGCGTTTCTCGAACACGCCCGTCCCCCGTGCACCGCGCACCGACCTTCCCCGGAAGTCCGGCATGAGCGGGCACGGCGAAACCTTGTGGATGAATTTCGACGCCGCCACCACGGAGCGCTTCCGTGCGGCGGCCGCCCGCCACGACGTCACCCTCAACATGTTCGCGCTCGGCGTGTACGCGCTCATGCTGGGCAGCGCGATCGACACCGATTCGCTCGTGATCGCCGCGCCGGTGCGAGGCCGGGAGCAGCTCGAACTCGAGTCGGTGATGGGCTTCTTCAACAACGTCCTGCCGCTGTCGTTCGAGATCGACCGCACGATGGGCACCGGCGACTTCATGCGCTACGTCAAGAAGACGCTGCTCGACCACATGCGCTACCAGCTCATCCCGTTCGAGCGCCTGGTCGCCGAACCCGAGTTCGCGGCGCGCGCCCAGGGCGTCGGTCTCTACCAGGGGTTGTTTTCGTTCGAGGACGCACGCGGGCGACCGGTCGATTTCGGCGGGCTTCAGCACCAGCAGATCCACACGCGGCAAAGCGGTGCGACCGACGACCTCGGTCTGTGGTTCGTCGAGAAGACCGAAGGCCTCGTCGGCGCCATCACCTACAACGCCGACATCTACCTGGCCGAAACCGGCGCCGCGTTCAAGCAACGCTATGTAGAGTTGTTGCACGCCGTCGTCGCCGCGCCTGACCAGACGCTCGCGGTGCTGCTCGACCGTGAGCGGTCGGCGAGCGCCAAGGTGCTCGCGCGGCTGGCGGCGAAGTCGGACCGCGAACACGACGAAGAGGTCGTGGCCGCAGCAGCCGCGCGCGAAGCACGGCCCATGGCCCTGCTGCCCCCCGAGCAGGCGCGTCTGGCGCAGGTCTGGGCCAGCGCGCTGGGCATCGATGTCAACGACATCCGCCCCACGGACAACTTCTTCGATCTCGGCGGCGACTCCCTGCTGGCGATGCGCGTGGTGCAGCAATCGGAACAGGCTTTCGGCCAACGCATCGAGGCACGGCGCTACCTGTTCGAGAGCCTGGCGCAACTGGCGGCCTCCCAGGTGTCGATGCCTGCACCGCTGACGTCCGCCGACGCGCGCGCGCCGACGAGGCCGGGCCTGCTCGGGCGGGTGTTCTCCGGCTGGGGCCGCAAGCGTTGATCCGCCCGTGCGCATGATCCTCGCCCCGCTGCCCCTGCCCGCCGATGCCGCCGCTGGTTGCGCGCTGTGGCGCATCGACCTGGACCAGCACATCCCCGCGGCGGCCCGGGCCAGACTGTCGGCCGACGAGATGGCGCGTGCCCGGCGCTTCGTCTTCGAGCACGACCGGCACCGCTACATCGCGGCGCACGCCGCCCTGCGCCAACTGCTCGACCGGCACCCGGGAGCCACCGATGCGCCGCCGCACATCGTCGCCGGGCGCTTCGGCAAGCCGGCGCTGACGCCGGCATCGGGGCGCCTGCACTTCAACCTCAGCCACAGCCAGGACACGGGCCTCATCGCGCTGTCGACCCGCCACGAACTGGGCGTGGACATCGAGCGGGTGCGGCCGATGCCCGATGCGCTCGCGCTGGCCGCGGCCTACTTCTCGCCCGCCGAACGCGCTGCGCTCGCCGCCTGCCCCGAGGCGCAACGCGATCGCGCCTTCTTCGTCTGCTGGACCCGCAAGGAAGCCTGCCTCAAGGCGGTCGGCATCGGCCTGCATCTGGCCCTCGACGGCTTCGAGGTCGGCATCGAGCCGGTGCCGCAGACGGTGGTCATGGCCACGCCCGACGGCATCGAGCATCTGCGTCTGCACTCCATCGAGGACGGCGAGGGTGTGACAGCCGCCCTGGCCCTGCGCTTGTCGCGCCACGGCCCCCTCACGACGGGTGCCAGCGCCAGCGCTGCAGCGCCGATGGAATTCACTGCATGACGCCTCTGATGTTCGGCCCGCCTTCGCGGCGTCTTTTCGGTCTCTTCCATGCGGCGGAAGGCACGCGCGCCAGCGACACCGCCGTGCTGCTGTGCCCGCCGATGGGCCACGAGGCGCTGCGCAGCCACCGCTTCTACCGCTTGCTCGCGCTGCGCCTGTCGCGTCGAGGCGTGCCGGTGCTGCGTTTCGACCCTTACGGCACCGGCGATTCGCCCGGCGATGACGAGGACGGTGACCTGGACGGCTGGCGCCGCGACATCGGCGAAGCACACCGCGAGTTGGTCGCGCGCTCCGGCGCGTCGCGCATCGTCTGGTTCGGTGCACGCATCGGCGCTACGCTGGCCCTGCAGGCGGCCGCATCGGCCAGCCCCCGCATCGCACGGCTGGTGCTGTGGGAGCCGGTGCTGGAGGGCCCCGGCTACCTGGCGCATTTGCGCGAGAAGCATGTCGCCGAACTCGAGCTGAGTCATGCCATCCCCAAGGCCGAATGGCGACGCAGCCTGCGCACCGACCCTGAGGCTTTCGCCACCGAGGCGTTCGGCTTCGGCATCTCGGAGGTGCTGCGCCGCCAGATCATGGCGCTGACGCCCGATGCGCTGCAGATGAGTGCCAGCACCGAGCTGGTGGTGATCGCCAAACCGGACGACACCACCACCCGAGCGTGGGTGACGGCGCAGACAGCAGGGCAGAGCGCGCGCCATGTGCCATTGCTGCATTCCATGATATGGACGAGCAACCCCCACCCCAACAATGAGATGGTTCCCGCGGAGGCATTGCGACGTGTGATGGCAGAAATTCATGAATGACTACACCGAGACCCCATTGATGTTCGGCCCCGACAGCGGCCTGTTCGGCATGTTCAGCCGACCGCATGCCGGACGCGCCGACGTGGCCTGCCTCGTGCTCAACACCGGGGTCAATCACCGCATCGGACCGCACCGGATCAACGTGAAGGTCGCGCGGCGGCTGGCCAGCGCCGGCGTTCCGACGCTGCGCTTCGACCTGTCCGGCATCGGCGACAGCGCGTCGGCGCAGAGCCGCCACGCCTTTCGCGTCCAGGCCGTCGAAGACATCAAGGCGGCGATGGACTGCCTGAGCGAACGCTTCGCCATCCGCCGCTTTCTGGTGTTCGGCATCTGTTCCGGTGCCGAGAACGCGATGGCCGCAGCGCTCGACGACCCACGCATCGTGGGCATGCTCGCCTTCGATGGCGAGAAGTACCTGACCCGTGGCGTGCGCATCGAGCGAAAGCTGCGCCGCCTGGCCGCCTTCCCCTTCAATGCGGCGGTGCGCGCCAGCTACTTCTGGTGGCGCGACATGACGCACTGGTTCGGCACCGGTGACGCCGAAGCACGCGCACGCACGCTCGCGCGTCTGGCCGCGCTGCGGTCGACGCGCCGTCCGGCGGCCCAGCAGGGCGACATCTTCGACAGCGCCGAGGCGCCCGTGGTCGACGCCGCCGAATACGAACGCCGTCTGTTGACGCTGGCCGACCGCGGGGTGGCGGTGTCGCTGATGTATTCGGTGACCTACAACGCGGTGGACCGCAACCGCGGCATGCTGGGGCAGCTGCGGGGATCGCGCGTCTTCGAACGCGTGCAATACCGCTTCTGGCCCGACGTGGACCACACGGCGACCACCCGCGCGATGCAGACCAAGCTGCTCGATGCGATCGCCCAATGGGCGGGCGATGCGGCGTTCGGCACGACCGGTGGATCGCCCCGGCCCGGCGCCACGGCGGGCGGTGTGGCCTTCGGCGCGCCATCCCCGGCCTCGGTGGGTTCGATCGTCGGCCGGGCATCGTCGACCGTCTGATGCTGCGTGCACGCCCATCGGCCGCGGCCGATGGGGTCGGCCGCTAAAATCCGATGTTCCCCAGCCTCTGGATAAACACCATGAACCGCTGCCGTCGCACCCCTGCTGCCGCGCCTCTCACCTCTCTGCTGCCCGCCCTCGCCCTGGCGGCAGCGTTCTCTTGGTCGCCGCCCGCCGTCGCGCAGATGCTCGAAGCGCCCGTGCAGAACGAAGCCGCCGTCGGCGGTCGCAACTTCCCGGAAGGCACGCTGCGCGGCCAGTTCATGGTGACGGCCGCACCCGAGATCGTGCTCGACGGCCGGGCCGATCGCCTGTCGCCCGGCGCGCGCATCCGCAGCGCCGACAACATGGTGGTCACCACCGGCGCCATCACCGGGCAGAACCTGCTGGTCAACTACACGCGCGACCCGGCGGGCCTGGTGCGCGAGGTCTGGGTGCTCACCCCCACGGAAGCGAGCGTGAAGCGCGCCACGGTGGGCCGCCCCTTCCTGAACTTCTGGCCTTTCGTGGCCGCCGGCGGCGCGACCGACGACGGCAAGACGCCGTACCACCAGTTGCCCGCCTTCGGGCAGTGAGGTCGGCGGCAGCCGCCGCGCCCGCCCCTCTCCTTCGGCGCTCCGTTGAGCGCCCGCGTCGCCCCTTCCAGCGGCCCCTCTCTCTTCCCCACCTCATGAGCAAAAAAGTCTTCATCAAAACCTTCGGCTGCCAGATGAACGAGTACGACTCGGACAAGATGGCCGACGTGCTGAACGCCGCGCAGGGCTACGAGCCGACGCAGGACGTGGAAGAGGCCGACCTCATCCTCTTCAACACCTGCTCGGTGCGCGAGAAGGCGCAGGAAAAGGTCTTCAGCGACCTCGGCCGCATCAAGCACCTGAAGGCCCGCGGCGTAAAGATCGGCGTGGGCGGCTGCGTGGCCAGCCAGGAAGGCGCGGCCATCATCGCGCGCGCGCCCTACGTCGACGTGGTGTTCGGCCCGCAGACGCTGCACCGCCTGCCCGAAATGCTGGCCCAGCGCGACATTCAGGATCGCCCGCAGGTCGACATCAGCTTCCCCGAGATCGAGAAGTTCGACCACCTGCCGCCGGCGCGTTTGGAAGGCGCGACCGCCTTCGTCTCGATCATGGAAGGCTGCTCGAAGTACTGCAGCTACTGCGTGGTGCCCTACACCCGCGGCGAGGAGATCAACCGCCCGCTCGACGACGTGCTGGTCGAGGTCGCCGGCCTGGCCGACCAGGGCGTGCGCGAGGTCACGCTGCTCGGGCAGAACGTGAACGCCTACCGCGGCGCGATGGGCGGCACGAGCGAGATCGCCGACTTCGCGCTGCTGATCGAGTACATCGCCGAGATCCCGGGTATCGAGCGCATCCGCTACACCACCAGCCACCCGAACGAATTCACCCTGCGCCTGATCGAGGCCTATGCCAAGGTGCCGAAACTGGTGAGCCACCTGCACCTGCCGGTGCAGCACGGCAGCGACCGCATCCTGATGGCCATGAAGCGCGGCTACACCGCCATGGAATACAAGAGCACGGTACGCAAGCTGCGCGCCATCCGCCCCGAGCTGGCCTTGAGCAGCGACTTCATCGTCGGCTTCCCCGGCGAGACCGACGAGGACTTCGCGAAAATGATGAAGCTCATCGACGACTGCCGCTTCGATTCGAGCTTCAGCTTCATCTTCAGCCCGCGCCCCGGCACGCCCGCCGCCGCGCTGCACGACGACACGGCGCACGCCGTGAAGCTCGCGCGCCTGCAGCAGGTGCAGGCCGCGATCGACGCCAACGTCAAGCACTTCGGCCAGGCGCTGGTCGACACGACGCAGCGCGTGCTGGTCGAAGGCGCATCGCGCAAGAACGCGAGCGAGCTGATGGGCCGGACCGCCTGCAACCGCGTCGTCAACTTCGAAGGCGATGCGCGGCTGGTGGGCCAGATGATCGACCTGCGGATCACGCGTTCGCTGGCCTACACGCTGCGCGGCGAAGTGCCCACGCGCGAGGTCACCGACGCCGCCTCGGCCACTGCCGCGATCGCCGTCTGATGGCCAAGCTCGGCTCTGCGCGCGGCTCGTTCCAGCAACTGCTGCTTTTCGCCTTTCTCCTGATCACCGCGCTGCTGGTCGGCGTGGCCCTGCGCGCGGTGTTCCAGTACGACGCGCTGATGACCCAGAGCCGCGACGCGGCCACGCGCGCGCTCACGCTCTCGGGCGCTGCGCAGTCGCTGGCCGAGCGCAGCGCCGCGATGGAGCGCGCCGGCCGCCAGTCGCTGGTGCTCAACGACGCGGTGCTGCGCCGCCGCTTCGACGACGCCGCCCGCGACGCGCAGAACGTGTTGACGCGGCTGGCCGACAACGGCGTGCAGCGCACCTCCATCGACGCCTGGCGCATGCAGCTCGACGCGATGGAGCGGCTGCTGGTCGGCGCCCCGGACACCGCCCTCGCGCGCGAAACCACGCTGGCGATGCAGTTCCGCGACCTCGACGCCGTCAACACCGACATCGCCCAGCAGGCGCAGACGCAAATCGAGGCACAGAACACCGCGCTCTCCACGCGATTGGAAGACGCCCGCAAGCGCTTGATGCGCGAGGTGCTGGCCGCCAGCGCGCTGGCAGTGGCGCTGGCGCTGGCCTTCGGCGTGTGGCTGGCGCGGCCCTTCAAGCGACTGCAGCGCGCCATCGTCGGCCTGGGCGAGAACCGGCTCGACGAGCCGATCGACATCCGCGGCCCGGCCGACGTGCGGCGCGTGTCGCAGCAGCTCGAATGGTTGCGCCTGCGACTGACGGAACTTGATGCCGACAAGGCACGCTTCCTGCGTCACGTCTCGCATGAACTCAAGACGCCGCTGGCGGCCCTGCGCGAAGGCATCTCGTTGCTGGAGGACGGCGTGACCGGCGCACTCAACCCGGCGCAGCGCGAGGTCGCGCAGATCCTGCAGCAGAACGCCATCTCGCTGCAGAGCCAGATCGAGGCGCTGCTGCGCTTCAACGCCGCCGCCTTCGAGGCGCGCGACCTGCACCGCGAGCGCACGGCGCTGATCCCGCTGATCGAGGAGCAGGTCGAAGCGCAGCGCCTGCAGTGGCAGGCGCACGGGCTGCAGGTGCAGGTCGAGGGCGAGCCACTGTCGATCACGGTCGACCCGGCCAAGCTGGGCACGGCCCTGGCCAACCTGCTGTCGAATGCGATCCGCTTTTCCGAACGGGGTGGCGTCATCCGCTTCGACGTGTCCGGCACGTCGGACACCGCGCGCATCGACATCGCCGACGCCGGCCCCGGCATCGCCGAGGGCGACCGCGACCGCGTGTTCGAACCCTTCTTCCGCGGGGAACGCCAGCCGGAGCACGCTGTCAAAGGCACAGGCATCGGCCTGTCGATCGTGCAGGAGTACATTGCTGCACATGGGGGTCACGTCGCGCTGCTGCCGGGCGGCCCCGGGGCGCGATTCCGCATCGAGCTTCCACGCTCCGCCTGAGCCCCGCCCTCCTCGTCTTATCCCCGCCCCGAACACCCCGCGTCCCACGTTGTCCCGCACCATGTCTTTTTCGTTCGCCCGCTGTCCGGCCCTGGCCTCGGCGCTCGCCCTGTCGTCGCTGACCCTGCTGGGCGCCTGCACCACGCCGCCGCCTGCGCCGCCGCCACCCCCGCCCGCCGCGCGCGTGCCGGCCCCACCCCCGCCGCCGGTCGTGCGTGTGACCCCGGTCGAGGCCGAGCCGATCGCGCTCGCCACCCAGCCGGCGCTCGCCTATTCGCTGCGCGGCGCCACACCGGCCGAAGCCGTCCTCACCTACGCCGATCGCCTGCGTTCGCTCAGCGCCAACGAACTGGGCGCCGAGCTGGCGCGGCTGGGCGACCCCGGCGACGTGCCGCTGGTGCAGATGCAGGTGGCCCTGGTGCTGGCGCAGACGCGCGTGCCGGCCGATCTGGCGCGTTCTCTCGGGCTGCTGCAGCGCGTGATCTCGAACCCGACGGCCGACGCGCAGCCGCTGCAGCCGCTGGCCCGCCTGCTGGCGGCGCGCTTCCTCGAACAGCGCAAGGTCGAGGACGACCGCGACCGCCAGGCCCAGCAGGCCCGCGACGCGCAGCGCCGCATCGACCAATTGAACGACCGGATCGAAGCGCTGCGCGCCATCGAACGCAGCTTCGCCCGGCCCAACGCACCGGCGCCGACGAACGGCAGCAAGCCCGCCACGCCCTGAGCGGCGGGCGAAGGAATCCCATGAGCGACGCCCCCCCTTCCGCCAAAGCCACTGGCGCCCGTTTGTTGGTGGTCGACGACGACCCCGACATGCTGCGGCTGCTGTCGATGCGGCTGAACTCCGCCGGCTACCAGGTGACCGCCGTGACCTCGGCCGAATCGGCGCTCACGCAGC
Organism: Variovorax restrictus; assembly: GCF_051216715.1. Classification (NCBI taxonomy): domain Bacteria; kingdom Pseudomonadati; phylum Pseudomonadota; class Betaproteobacteria; order Burkholderiales; family Comamonadaceae; genus Variovorax; species Variovorax restrictus. Next base: position 1,094,283 of record NZ_JBPJZH010000001.1, on the reverse strand, counting down.
TGGAGATCGAGCACCCGCAACTGGTGCTGAGCGACGTGCGCCTGCCCGGCCGCGACGGGCTCGCGCTGTTCGACGAGATCCGCAAGGACCACCCCACGCTGCCGGTGATCCTGCTGACCGCGCACGGCACCATCCCCGATGCGGTCGAGGCGACGGCGCGTGGCGTCTTCACCTACCTGACCAAGCCCTACGACGCGCGCGAGCTGCTCGAGAAGATCAGCCAGGCGCTGGCCATGGGCTCGCCGGCCACCACGCCCAGCGCCGGTGGCGACGAGAGCTGGCGTTCCGAGATCGTCAGCCGCAGCAACCGCATGGCCGAACTGCTGGCGGAGGCACGGATGGTCGCCAAGTCCGACGCGTCGGTGCTGCTGCGCGGCGACAGCGGTGCCGGCAAGGAACTGCTGGCCCGCGCCATCCACAAAGCCAGCGCGCGTGCCGAGAAGCCTTTCGTCGCGGTGAACTGCGGGGCCATCCCCGAGGCGCTGCTCGAATCGGAACTGTTCGGCCACATGAAGGGTGCCTTCACCGACGCCCACGCCAACCACAAGGGCCTGTTCCAGCAGGCCGACGGCGGCACGCTGCTGCTCGACGAGATCGGCGACATGCCGCCCGCCCTGCAGGTCAAGCTGCTGCGCGTGCTGCAGGAGCGCGCGGTGCGGCCGGTCGGTGCCGCCCAGTCGATCGCGGTCGACGTACGCATCGTCTCGGCCACCCACCGCGACCTCGACGCTGCGATGGAGGCGGGCCAGTTCCGCGAAGACCTGTATTACCGCCTCAACGTCGTCACGCTCACGCTGCCGCCGCTGTCGGCGCGGCGCGAGGACATCCCGCTGCTGGCCAACCACTTCCTGCAGCGCCTGTCGACCAAGTACGGCAAGCGGCTGTCTGGCTTCGCGCCGGAGGCGATCAAGGCACTGACCACGGCCTCCTGGCCGGGCAACGTGCGGCAGCTGTTCAACGTGGTCGAGCAGGTCTGCGCACTGTCGAGTTCGCCGCTGATCCCGCTGGCGCTGGTGCAGCGGGCACTGCGCGTGCCAAGTGTGGAAGTGCAGACCTATGCCGACGCCAAGCAGCGCTTCGAGCGCGACTACCTGGTGGGCCTGCTCAAGCTGACGGATGGCAACGTGGCCGACGCCGCGCGCCTGGCAGACCGCAACCGGACCGAGTTCTACCGGCTGCTGCAGAAGCACGAACTCACCCCCGGTCACTTCAAGGCGGACGGCCCCTCGTCGCCATCCGGCGAAGCTGTCGCTGAAGAGCGACGCAAGTAAGTCGTTGATTTCATTGGATTTGGTCGATACCACCCCAGCGGCTGTCGGGGTTCAGCGACAAAAACAGGGGTTTTCCCGACTCCCCCGGCGCCTGCGCGGGATTCTTGGGTGAAATTTTCGCCTAAGCCGTTGATTTAAAAGCGCTTTTCCACACTGGCACGGCGATTGCCCGTGTAGAGGCATGACCGCCTCTTTCAGCCCCTCTTTCGCACTGCGCCAGCAGCGCGATGGCCTGCGCTCCCCGCAGGTTCTCCTCTCACGGCCCCGTGCTGCCAGCCCGCTGGCCACCGGTTCCGACGGATCGGGCGGTGCCTACCCCGACTGCGTCGTCAAGCGCTTTCCAGCGATTGGCGACACCCCCTCTTCCCTTCAAAAGCAACGTTGGTGAGCCGACCATGAAACCTAACGATTTCTCCCAGATGAAGGTTCTGACCCCGGCCGACCTCGCCCCGAAGCGCAGCGCGTTTCGCGAGGATCGCCATCCCAATGCCGTGACCGCACCGCCGGTCAACCGCGGTTCGATGGCGCCTCGCCCCTGGCGCGGTTTCTGGAACAGCATCGGCACCGCCATGCTGGTGAAGCTCGGCGCCGGCGGCAAGGCTGCCCGCGAGCAGGCCGCCGAACTCGGCCCGGCACAACCGTGGCAACGCGCCGCCAAGCAGCGCCGTCTGGCCTTCATGCTGCTGGCCCTGTTCAGCACCGTGATCGCCTCGACCCTGTTCGCCGGCGTGCAACCCGACTACGACAACGTCTGGCTCGAATACGGCCAGATCGGCCTGTACGGCCTGCTGTCCGGCTGGGTCGTCACCGGTTTCGTGACCGCGCTGATGGGCTTCTACGTCTCCGTGCGCGGTGACAAGCACGCGCTGTCCGTCAAGCAGGTGGCCGACCACCCGATGAATCCGGAAGCACGCACCGCGATCATCATGCCGATCTGCAACGAAGACGTGGCCACGGTGTTCGCCGGTCTGCGCGCCACCTGCGAGTCGGTCGCCGCGACCGGTCATTCGAAGCAGTTCGACGTGTTCGTGCTGTCCGACAGCTACGACGCCGAAACGGCCAAGGCCGAACGCGCCGCCTGGGAAGACCTGCGCGCCGCGCTGGCCGAGAGCCCCAACCAGCCGCAGGTCGAGGTCTATTACCGCCTGCGCACCCGCCGCACGCATCGCAAGGCCGGCAACGTGGCCGACTTCTGCCGCCGCTGGGGCAACGACTACAAGTACATGGTCGTGCTCGACGCCGACTCGGTGATGAGCGGCGACTGCCTGACCGCGATGGTCAAGCTGATGGAAGCCAACCCGACGGCCGGCGTGATCCAGACCGCGACGCAGGCCATCGGCCACGTCACGCTGCACGCCCGCGCCCAACAATTCGCTTCCCGCGTGACGGGCCGCCTGTTCACGCTGGGCATGCAGTTCTGGCAACTGGGCGAATCGCACTACTGGGGCCACAACGCCATCATCCGCGTCAAGCCCTTCATGGACCACTGCGCGCTGGCACCGATCGCCGGCACCAGCGGCATGTCGGGTGGCATCATGTCGCACGACTTCGTCGAAGCCGCGCTGATGCGCCGCGCCGGCTACCACGTGTGGCTGGTGTCCGACCTGGTCGGCAGCTACGAGCAACAGCCGCCGGACCTGCTGTCCGAACTGCAGCGTGACCGCCGCTGGTGCCAGGGCAACCTGCAAAACGCCCGCCTGATGGCCGAGCCGGGCATCCACCCGGTGCACCGCGCGATGTTCGTGACCGGCACCATGGCCTACGTTTCGGCCCCGCTGTGGCTGGCCTTCCTGACGCTGGGCACCGCCCTGTGGCTGTCGGGTTCGAGCCTGATCTCGAGCTGGCATGTGCTGCCCGGGGAACTGGCCGCTCTGTGGGCCTGGACGCTGAGCCTGCTGTTCCTGCCGCGCGTTCTGGGCATCGCTGCCGTGCTGATGCGCGGCGAGCAACGCCAGTTCGGCGGCCTGGGTGGCCTGCTCAAGAGCTCTGTGCTGGAAAGTGCTTTGGCCATCGTGCAAGCCCCGGTCCGCATGCTGGCGCACTCGCTGTTCGTCGTGGTCGCCCTCACCGGCGTCAAGCTGAACTGGAAGTCGCCTCCCCGCGAAGCCGCTGCCGTGCCATGGCGCATCGCCTTCTCGCAGCTGGCACCGATGACCTCGATCATCGCCCTGCTGGCCGTCGGCATCGCGCTGATCGACCCGAGCGCGCTGATCTGGCTGATGCCGGTGGGCCTGCCGCTGCTGCTGGCGATCCCGCTGACCGTGCTGACCAGCCAGATCGCGCTGGGCACCACGCTGCGCGACCGCGGTTACCTGCTGATCCCCGAGGAATCGCGTTCGCCGGCCGTCCTGCGCCGCGCCTGGATGCATGCGCTGAAGCTGGCGCGTCCGGCGCTCGCGACGGCCTGATCCGTCACCCCTCCATGCAAAACGCCCGCAACAGCGGGCGTTTTTCTTTGGGCGAAAGGAAGGTATCAGAAGCGCGGCATACCGCCACCGCCGCCCATCGGCGGCATGCCCTTCATGCCACCCATCTTCTTCATCATCTTCATCAGGCCGCCGCCCTTCATCTTCTTCATCATGGTCTGCATCTGCTCGAACTCATTGAGCATGCGGTTGACCTCCTGAACCTGCACGCCGGCGCCGGCGGCGATGCGGCGCTTGCGGGTGGCCTTGAGCAGTTCGGGCTTGCGGCGTTCCAGCGGGGTCATGCTCTGGATGATCCCTTCCTTGCGGCGGATGTCGCGCTCGGCGCGGGTCATGTCGGCCTCGGTTGCCTTGGCCGCCATCTGCTGCGGGAGCTTGTCCATCAGGCTCGACAGCCCGCCCATCTGCTTCATCTGCTGCAGCTGGCCGAGGAAGTCGTTGAGGTCGAAGCCGGCGCCGCTCTTGACCTTGGCCGCGAGCTTCTGGGCTGCGGCGACGTCGACGCCCGCGGTGACCTGCTCGACCAGCGCGACGATGTCGCCCATGCCCAGGATGCGGCCGGCGTGGCGCTCGGCATCGAACACCTCGAGCCCGTCGATCTTCTCGCTGGTGCCGGCGAACTTGATGGGCACGCCGGTGATCTGCCGCACCGACAGCGCCGCACCGCCACGCGAATCACCGTCGGTCTTGGTCAGGATGATGCCGGTGAGCGGCAGCGCTTCCTTGAAGGCGCGGGCGGTGTTCACCGCGTCCTGGCCCTGCATGGCGTCGACGACGAACAGCGTCTCGACCGGGTTGAGCTCGGCGTGCAAGGCCTTGATCTCGGCCATGAGCACTTCGTCGATGGCCAGGCGGCCGGCGGTGTCGACCAGCAGCACGTCGAAGAAGTGGCGGCGCGCGTGGTCGATGGCGGCGCGGGCGATGTCGATCGGCTTCTGGTCGGCGGTGCTCGGGAACCACTCGGCGCCGGCCTGCTTGGTCACGGTCTTGAGCTGCTCGATGGCGGCCGGGCGGTAGACGTCGCCCGAGACGGTCAGCACCTTCTTCTTGCGCTTCTCGATCAGGTGCTTGGCCAGCTTGGCCGTGGTCGTGGTCTTGCCGGCGCCCTGCAGGCCGGCCATGAGGATGACGGCCGGCGGCTGGGCTGCCAGGTTGATGTCCGAGATGCCCTCACCCATCGTCGCCGCGAGTTCACGGTTGACGATGCCGACCAGCGCCTGGCCGGGCTTGAGCGAACCGAGCACTTCCTGGCCGAGCGCCTTCTCCTTTACACGCGCGACGAAATCGCGCACCACCGGCAGCGCCACGTCGGCCTCGAGCAGCGCCATGCGCACTTCGCGCAGCATGTCCTGCACGTTGTCTTCGGTGATGCGGGCCTGCCCGCTCATCGTCTTGACGAGCCGGGAGAATTTTTCGGTGAGCGCGGTGGCCATGGAGTGGAATGCCTTGAGACCCGAGCGCGCGCAAAGGCACAGCTAAACTCGGAACCATGATTTTAGCGAGCCCCTCCCCGCTCGGCGTGGCGCTGGGCTTCGCCACCGCCGCCGCCTATGGCATTGCGGCCGCGGGCGCATCGCGCTTCGGCCCGTCGGCCACCCGTTCGCTGCTCGGCTTGGCCTGGCTGCTGCACGCCGGCGCGTTGGCATGGGGCCTCGTCGGCCGTCAGCCGCATTTCGACTGGGCACCGGCGCTGTCGGTCACGGCCTGGCTGGTGCTGACCGTCTACGGCATCGAAAGCCGCATGTACCCCAAGCTGGCACTGCGGCGCGGGCTCGCCGCCCTCGGCGCGGGCGCCGTGCTGCTGGCCACGCTGTTCCCGGGCAAGGTGCTCGATGTCGCGGCCTCACCCTGGCTGCCGTTGCATCTGGCACTGGGCATCGCGTCCTATGGTCTGTTCGGCGCGGCGGTGGTCCACGCCTGGCTGACCACGCGTGCCGAAACGCAAATCCGGCAGGCCACCGACCCCGAGGCCGGCATGCCCCTGCTGACGCTGGAGCGCCTCACCTTCCGCTTCGTGAGCGCGGGCTTCGTGCTGCTGTCGGCCACGCTGCTGGCCGGGCTGCTGTTCGGCGAAACGCTCTACGGCGCGGCCGGCCAGGTCTGGAAGTGGGACCACAAGACACTGTTCTCGGTGCTGGCCTGGCTGACCTTCGCGGTGCTGCTGATCGGCCGTGCCCGCTTCGGCTGGCGCGGCCGCACCGCGCGGCGCGTGCTATACGCCGGGGCAGCGCTGCTGCTGCTGGCCTACGTCGGCTCGCGCTTCGTGCTCGAAGTGCTGCTGGGACGGGGTACCCCATGAAGTACCTGCTGGTCCTCTTCGTCGTGGCGGTCGGCATCTGGCTCTGGCGCAAGAACCGACAAGACGATATGCGTGAGCGTGCAGCGGCGCCGAAGCGTGCTGCGCCGCCCGCCGTCGGGGCACCGCAGGCGATGGTGCGTTGTGCGCACTGCGGCCTGCACCTGCCGGCGACCGACGCCCTGCCGGGGCCGGGCGGCGCACTGTATTGCAGCGCGGCGCATCGGCGCATCGGCGAAGGTTAAGAAGCCGTGGCTTCCCTGCTCTGGTCACGCGGCGAACCCCTGACCGACTGGGCTGCCTTGGACACCCGCAGCGAACGCGACACCGCGCTGCAGCGCCTCTGGCGCGGTTTCATGACGGCACGCTGCTTTGTGGCCGCGGTGCTGTTGCTGCTGCAGTTCGTGAGCTATGCGATCGGCCAGCCCGTGCACTGGATCGCGGTCGGCCTGTCGTCGGGCTACTTGATCGCCGCGCTGCTGGGCGCGCGCTTCGCGCCCTTCCGCCCGCCGATCCGCGGCTTCGGTGCGGCCTGGGCCGTGACCATCGGCATCGACCTGGCCACCTTCACGGCCTTGCAGGTGCTGCAGGTCGGCAGCATCAACTACACGCCGCTGTTCGCGCTGCCGGTGTTGATGGGCGCGGTGCTCGGCACGGTCACCGTGGGCCTGGGCACCAGCGCGGCCGTCACGCTGCTGCTGCTGGCCGACGCAGGCTGGCGCTGGATCGACTCGCCAGCCGACGCCAGCGCGCGTTTCGTGCAGGCGGCGCTCACCGGCACGGGCCTGTTCGTGGTGGCGCTGCTGGCGCACGAGCTCGCACGGCGCCTGGCGCGTGAAGAGGCGCTGGCGCAACGCGGACGCAGCGCGGCGCAGATGCATGCGCAGGTGAACGACCTGGTGATCGAGACGCTCAGCGAAGGCGTGCTGGTGATCGACGCCGACGGCCGGGTGCATGCCGCCAACCCGGCGGCCGACGTGATCCTCGGGCACGGCCTGGCGTCGATGACGCCGCCCTTCGTGCTGGCGTCGCAGCCGGCGTGGCGCCCGCTGGCGGCGCTGGCCGGTCGCACCTTCTCGCGGCGGGCCGCGCAATCGCGCGAACTGCCGGTGGCGCAGGCCCAGGGGCCGGCGCGCGAGGTGCGGGTGCGCACCCGCCTCACGCCTTCCGGCGACCGGCGCAACGACAGCCTGTGCGTGATGTTCCTGCAGGATCTGCGCGAGCTCGAGGCCCGCATCCGCACCGAGAAGCTGGCGGCGATGGGCCGCATGTCGGCGGCGGTGGCGCACGAGATCCGCAACCCGCTGGCCGCGATCACCCAGGCCAGCGCGCTGCTCAGCGAAGACCTGACCGACCCGGCCCACCGCCAGCTCACCGCGATGGTCGAACAGAACGCGCTGCGGCTGGCGCGCATCGTCGACGACGTGCTCGACGTGGCACGCGCGCGCCAGCAGCGCGTGTTGCCGCTGGACGAACAGCTGTCGCTCGACCCGACGGTGCGCGCGATGGTCGACGAGTGGGTGCAGCAGACGCAGCACCGCGGCGTGCAGGTCGTGCTCGAGGCCGCGGGGCTCGACGTGCGCTTCGACACCGAGCACCTGCGCCGCATCCTGGTGAACCTGCTGGACAACGCCGCGCGCTACGCCAGCGCAAGCGACGGCGCGATCCAGGTCCACACCCACCGCGGCACGGCCGGGCGCGCCAGCCTGCAGGTGTGGAGCGACGGCGCGCCGCTCGACCCCGCGGTGCAGCGGCACCTGTTCGAGCCTTTCTTCTCGTCGGAAAGCCGGTCGAGCGGCCTCGGCCTCTTCCTGTGCCGGGAACTCTGCGAGCGCCACGGCGCGACCATGGGCTACGAGCGCTGCCTGGTTGCGCGAGACGGCCCGGAAGGCAACGCCTTCTTCGTCAACTTCGCGGCGACCGAAGTGCGGCTGACACAATAACGTCGTGAGCAACCCCAACCCGTCCGCACCCCGCATCGCGCAGATCCTGGTCGTCGACGACGAGCCCGACCTGCGCACCCTGTACGAACTGACGCTGCTGCGCGAGGGTTACCGCGTCGAGGCCGCCGGCAGCGTGGCCGAGGCGGAAAAGCACCTGCAGGCCGAGCGCTTCGACGTGGTCATCACCGACATGCGCCTGCCCGACGGGCTGGGCATGGAGATCCTGCAACGCATCCACCGCGAACAGCGCAGCGAGCGCTGCATCGTGATGACGGCCTACGGCTCCGCCGAGAACGCGGTCGAGGCGCTGAAGGCCGGCGCCTTCGACTACCTCACCAAGCCGGTCGACCTGAAGCAGTTCCGTGGGGTCGTGGCCTCGGCGGTGCAGGCGCAGCCCGCGGCGGTGCGCACCGGCACGCCGAGCGCCGGTGCGGTCGACAACGCGCGCAGCAGCGAGTCGGCGATCGGGAACGGCAGTGGTAATGCGGCGCTGGCCCGACTGGTCGGCGACTCCGAGCCGATGCGTCTGGTCAAGTCGCGCATCGCCAAGGTGGCGCGCGGCATGGCCCCGGTGCTGGTGCGCGGCGAATCGGGCACCGGCAAGGAGCTGGTCGCGCGCGCGGTGCATGCCTGCAGCCAGCGCAGCGACGGGCCCTTTGTGGCCGTCAACTGCGGCGCCATTCCGGAGAACCTGCTCGAGGCGGAATTCTTCGGTGCGCGCAAGGGCTCGTACACCGGCTCGGCGGCCGACCGCGACGGCTACTTCCAGGCGGCGCGCGGGGGCACGCTCTTCCTCGACGAGATCGGCGACCTGCCGCTGGCCATGCAGTCGAAGCTGCTGCGCGCCATTCAGGAGCGCAGCGTGCGGCCGATCGGCTCGACGCAGGAAGACGCGGTCGACGTGCGCATCGTCAGCGCCACCCACAAGGACCTGCAGGCCGAGGTGCAGGCGGGCCGCTTCAGGCAAGACCTGTTCTACCGGCTCAACGTGATCGAGATCGCCGTGCCGGCGCTGCGCGACCGGCGCGAAGACCTGCCTGCGCTGTGTGCCGCGCTGCTCGCGCGCATCGCGCACGAGGCAGGCATGGACGTGCCGGTGCTGTCGCCGGCGGTGATCGACAGCCTTGCCGCCCACCCGCTGCAAGGCAACGTGCGCGAGCTCGAGAACCTGCTGCACCGCGCGGTGGCGCTCAACGACGGCGACGAGCTGCATCTGGACTTCGAGCCGAGCAACATCGCGCCGCTGGAGCGCGTGTCCGACTTCGCACCGATGGCGATGGCCATCCCGGCGCCCGCGCAGCTGCAGCCGCCGCAGCCGACCGTGGTCGCCGCGCCGGCGTCCGCGAACGTCGATGCGCCGCCCGCCGTGCCCGCCGACCTGCAGACCTATCTCGACCAGCAGGAGCGCGAGATCCTCGTGCGTGCCCTGCGCGAAAGCGGCTTCAACCGCACCGCCGCGGCCGCACGTCTGGGGCTGAGCCTGCGGCAGATCCGCTACCGCATCGCGCGGCTGGGCATCGGCACGCCCAACGGCCACGACGATGCCGGCGGCGATGAGTGACGCGACCGAGGCCGGCGAGGTCGAGCCCGGCCTTTGGCAGGACGGCTGGCTGCGCGGCGCGAACCGTCTGCCGTCGCCGAACTTCGGACCGCGGCCTGCGGGGGCGCAGATCGACCTGATCGTGCTGCATTCCATCAGCCTGCCGCCCGGGCACTACGGTGGCGACGAGGTGGAGCGACTCTTCACCAACCGCCTCGACTGGGACGCGCACCCGTACTTCCAGCAGATCCGCGGCGCCGAGGTTTCTTCACACTTCTATGTGCGGCGCGACGGTGCGCTGTGGCAGTTCGTGAGCTGCGACGCGCGCGCCTGGCACGCCGGTGCGTCGGCATGGCGCGGTCGCGACAACTGCAACGACGACTCCATCGGCATCGAACTCGAAGGCCTCGAGGGCGAGCGCTTCGACGACGCGCAGTACACCACCCTCGCCGCGCTCTGCCCGGCGATCGCGCAGCACTACCCGATCGACTTCGTCGCCGGCCACGAGCACATCGCGCCGGGACGCAAGCACGACCCCGGCGCCGGCTTCCAGTGGGCACGCCTGCAGGCCGACACCGGCTGGCCGGGCGCAATGTTTCCGCCGCAGACGCAAAGCCGCTAGAAATTTCAATCGAGGGCTCGCTGTCGATGCCCGGCCGTTTGCTCTGCGTGCGGCTCGAAACGGCCGGCGGATGTCCAGCAACCATGCGGCTTTCAAGCCCAAATCCGCTGGGAAAGTGCGTCACTGCTGGCTTGGGTAGAAACGATGCAGTCGCCATGCGGCAATGCGGGGGCTTCAACACCTCGTGTGACATTTTTCACAGACCTTGATCTTCGTGAAAAACACTACATCTAGTGATTGTGACCCCCTCACACACTAGATATAGTGTGCTGCCTGGCCGGCTTCCTCCAAGATTCCCCGGCCGCCAGCGCCGGACACCGCTTCCGCCGCACCCTTCCCCCAACAAGAATTTGCCAACAGAGGACCGAATGCAAACCGCCCTGAACCAACCGTCCGCCACCACCCGCGCCACGCCCTCGCCCACCGTCGGCACGGCAGCCCGCGACACCGCCGGCTCGCCCGCCGGCAACGCCCTGGCGCATTACCAGATCATTCGCCGCAACGGCGCGGTGGTGCCCTTCGAGCCGAACAAGATCGCCATCGCGATGATGAAGGCCTTCCTCGCGGTGCACGGCACGCAGGGCGCGGCATCGGCCAGCGTGCGCGAGACGGTCGACACGCTGACGCAGGCCGTCGTGCGCGCCATGGTGCGCTCGCGTCCGGGCGGCGGCACCTTCCACATCGAGGACGTGCAGGACCAGGTCGAACTCGGCCTCATGCGTGGCGGGCACCACGAGATCGCCCGCGCGTATGTGCTCTACCGCGAACGCCGCACGCAGGAACGTTCCAAGCAGGTCGCACAGGAAGCGCCCGCAGCGCCGACGCTGCACGTGCTGGACCGCGGCGAGCGCGTCGCCCTCGACCTGAACGAACTCAAGGGCCTGATCGAATCGGCCTGCGAAGGCCTGGGCGACAGCATCACGGCCGCGCCGATCCAGGCCGAGACGATGCGCAACTTGTACGACGGCGTGCCGCTCGACGAGGTCTACAAGGCCTCGATCCTGGCCGCCCGCACGCTGATCGAGAAGGACCCCGACTACACCTTCGCGACCGCGCGCCTGCTGCTGCACACGATCTTCAAGGAGATCATCGGCCGCGAAGTGATGCCCGCCGAGCGCTCGCAAGCCTACGTCGACTACTTCCCGCAGTTCATCAAGAAGGGCGTCGACAACGACCTGCTCGACGAGAAGCTGCTGCAGTTCGACCTGCCGCGCCTGGGCGCCGCCCTGAAGGCCGAACGCGACAACCAGTTCGACTACCTCGGCCTGCAGACCCTGTACGACCGCTACTTCCTGCATGTGCGCAAGACCCGCATCGAGCTGCCGCAGGCCTTCTTCATGCGCGTGGCCATGGGCCTGTCGCTGGGCGAGATCGACCGCGAGGCGCGCGCCATCGAGTTCTACGAAGTGCTGTCGTCCTTCGACTTCATGTCGTCGACCCCCACGCTGTTCAACGCCGGCACGCTGCGCTCGCAGTTGTCGAGCTGCTACCTCACGACCGTGCCCGACGACTTGGACGGCATCTACGAGTCGATCAAGGAAAACGCGCTGCTGTCGAAGTTCGCTGGCGGCCTGGGCAACGACTGGACCCGCGTGCGCGCCCTGGGCAGCCACATCAAGGGCACCAACGGCGAATCGCAGGGTGTCGTGCCCTTCCTCAAGGTCGTCAACGACACGGCCGTGGCCGTGAACCAGGGCGGCAAGCGCAAGGGCGCCGTCTGCACCTACCTCGAAACCTGGCACCTCGACATCGAGGAGTTCCTGGAGCTGCGCAAGAACACCGGCGACGACCGCCGCCGCACGCACGACATGAACACCGCCAACTGGATCCCCGACCTCTTCATGCGCCGCGTGATGGAAAAGGGCACCTGGACGCTGTTCTCGCCCAACAACGTGCCCGACCTGCACGACCTGTTCGGCGCCGAGTTCGAAAAGGCCTACGTCGCCTACGAAGAGAAGGCGCTGCGCGGCGAGATCAAGCCCTCGCGCACGCTGCCCGCGGCCGACCTGTGGCGCAAGATGCTCACGATGCTGTTCGAGACCGGCCACCCCTGGATCACGTTCAAGGACGCCTGCAACGTGCGCTCGCCGCAGCAGCACGCCGGCGTCGTGCACTCGTCGAACCTGTGCACCGAGATCACGCTGAACACCAGCGACACCGAGACTGCCGTGTGCAACCTGGGCTCGGTCAACCTGATCAATCACCTGAAGGACGGCACGCCCGACGCCAACGGCGTCACCTCCAAGGTGCTCGACCAGGTCAAGCTCAAGAAGACGATCTCGACGGCGATGCGCATGCTCGACAACGTGATCGACATCAATTACTACGCGGTCAAGAAGGCACGCGACTCGAACCTGCGCCACCGTCCGGTCGGCCTGGGCCTCATGGGCTTCCAGGACGCGCTGTACGAACTGCGCATCCCCTACGCCTCGCAGGCAGCGGTGCAGTTCGCCGACGAGTCGATGGAAGCCATTTGCTACCACGCCTACTGGGCGTCGACCGACCTCGCCAAGGAGCGCGGCAAGTACTCGAGCTACAAGGGCTCGCTGTGGGACAAGGGCGTGCTGCCGATCGACACGCTCGACCTGCTCGAGAAGGCCCGCGGCGGCTACGTCGAGGTCGACCGCTCGGCCACGCTCGACTGGGAGGCCCTGCGCCAGAAGATCAAGGCCGACGGCATGCGCAACTCGAACTGCGTGGCCATCGCCCCGACCGCGACGATCTCGAACATCATCGGCGTCGACGCGTCCATCGAACCCTGCTTCGGCAACCTGTCGGTCAAGTCGAACCTGTCGGGCGAGTTCACCGTCATCAACCACTACCTGGTGCGCGACTTGAAGCGCCTGGGCCTGTGGGACGACGTGATGGTGATGGACCTGAAACACTTCGACGGCTCGCTGCGTCCGATCGACCGCGTGCCGCAGGACGTGAAGGCGCTCTACGCCACTGCGTTCGAGGTCGAGACCACCTGGCTGGTCGAAGCCGCTGCACGTCGCCAGAAGTGGATCGATCAGGCGCAGTCGCTGAACATCTACATGGCCGGCGCCTCGGGCAAGAAGCTCGATGACACCTACAAGCTCGCCTGGCTGCGCGGCCTGAAGACGACCTACTACCTGCGCACGCAGAGCGCGACGCATGCCGAGAAGTCGACCGTGCAGTCGGGCCGACTCAACGCGGTCTCATCCGGTGGCAACAGCGATGCGCCGAAGATGAGCGCGATCGAGGCCGCTGCTGCAGCCGCGCAAGCGCAGCTCAATGCGATGCCCGCTACCGACATCGCGTTCTGCGGTGTCGACGACCCGACCTGCGAAGCGTGCCAGTGATGTCGTCGGCGTGATGCGAATGTGATTCGCGGCATCGCCCCACAAAATGCGATGCACGCGAACAACATAAGCAAGAGATAATTCGGGCGCGATGTGAGGCTGCACTTTGCAACTCGCATCGTTGCTCACATAATTTGAGCATTGGATTTTTCTATGTTGACCTGGGACGAAGAAGTCAAGCCATCCTTGCCAAAGGACATGCCACAAGGATTGCAGCACTCACCATCGCAAAGCGGCGCACCGGTCGCCCGCTCGATGGAATTCCCGACGCCGCAAACTGCCCAAGCCGCCACGTCTGTGCCTCGCACGACGCTCGATGACGGCGCATCGGCACCGGTTCGCCAAGCAGCACCAGCACCCGTCGCACGTCGCGTGAACGCGGCAGACAAGCGCATCATCAACGGCCAGACCGACGTCAACCAACTGGTGCCGTTCAAGTACAAGTGGGCCTGGGAAAAGTACCTTGCCACCTGCGCCAACCACTGGATGCCGCAAGAAGTGAACATGACGCGCGACATCGCGTTGTGGAAAGACCCGAACGGCCTGACCGAGGACGAGCGCCGCATCGTCAAGCGCAACCTCGGCTTCTTTGTGACCGCCGATTCGCTGGCCGCCAACAACATCGTGCTGGGCACCTACCGCCACATCACGGCGCCCGAGTGCCGCCAGTTCCTGCTGCGCCAGGCCTTCGAGGAAGCGATCCACACGCACGCCTACCAGTACATCGTCGAATCGCTCGGCCTGGACGAGAGCGAGATCTTCAACGCGTACAACGAGGTCGCCTCCATCCGCAACAAGGACGAGTTCCTGATCCCCTTCATCGAGGCGATCAGCGACCCGAACTTCAAGACCGGTACGCACGAGACCGACCAGACGCTGCTCAAGTCGCTGATCGTGTTCGCCTGCCTGATGGAAGGCCTGTTCTTCTACGTCGGCTTCACGCAGATCCTGGCGCTCGGCCGCCAGAACAAGATGACCGGCGCGGCCGAGCAGTACCAGTACATCCTGCGCGACGAATCGATGCACTGCAATTTCGGCATCGACCTCATCAACCAGCTCAAGCTCGAGAACCCCAACCTCTGGACCACCGAGTTCAAGGCGGAGATCAAGGCCCTCTTCCTGAAGGCCGTCGAGCTCGAATACCAATACGCCGAAGACACCATGCCCCGTGGTGTGCTCGGCATGAACGCCTCCATGTTCAAGGGCTATCTGCGCTACATCGCCAACCGGCGCGCGCAGCAGATCGGCCTCGAAACGCTCTTCCCGAACGAAGAAAACCCGTTCCCCTGGATGAGCGAAATGATTGACCTGAAGAAAGAGCGCAATTTCTTCGAAACCCGCGTGATCGAATACCAGTCGGGTGGTGCGCTCTCCTGGGATTGAAACTTTTAAACGACAACAATCGATGGATTCAGGAATTGCCCTCCGCATCGACCGCGCCAAAGAGCGTGGCGGTGCAGAGGGCTCAGGTGTTCATGGTGCTGGGATCTGATGTCCAACGCCATGGATCGCTTCGAGCGCAACAGCGCGCGCGAAGTGCTTCAAAAGGTTGATTTTTCAACTTGATCAAGGAGAAAGAAATGGCAACTGCAAAGAAAGCGCCGGCGAAGAAAGCCGCAGCAAAGAAGGCCCCGGCCAAGAAGATCGCGGCGAAGAAGGCTCCGGCAAAGAAGGTCGCGGCGAAGAAGGCTCCGGCCAAGAAGGTCGCTGCCAAGAAGGTAGCCGCCAAGAAGGCACCTGCGAAGAAGGTTGCTGCCAAGAAGGTGCCAGCCAAGAAGGTCGCTGCCAAGAAGGTAGCCGCCAAGAAGGCGCCTGCTAAGAAGGCTGCTGCCAAGAAGGCGCCGGCGAAGAAGGCTGCTGCCAAGAAGGCCCCGGCGAAGAAGGCCCCCGCGAAAAAGGCGGCCGCCAAGAAGCCCGCCGCCAAGAAAGCGGCGAAGAAGCCCGCTGCCAAGAAGGCCGCCAAGGCGCCTGCGAAGGCTGCTGTCGCCCCTGCCCCTGCTGCGCAGACGACGCTGAACCCGCAGGCAGCCTGGCCGTTTCCGACGGCCAGCAAGCCCTGAGCTTCTCAGCGGCCCTGAAGGCGCAAAGCCCGGCACCTTGCGGTGCCGGGCTTTTTTCTTGAGCCCCTTAAAGGGGCCACTTGCAGACGAAGTTCAGACGCCGAGCGCTTGACGGTCGAGCTGGTAATTCTGAGGCCCGCGTTGCGCGATCTTGATCGCGCCCACACGGTTGCCCAGGGCCGCGCAGTCCACCAGCGACCAACCCTTCTCCAGTCCGAACAGCAGCGCACCGCGCCAGGCGTCGCCGCAGCCGGTCGGGTCGACCACCGCGTCCGGCGTCACAGGCGGCACATGCGTGCATTGGCCATCCACCCAGACATCGCAGCCATCGGCACCCAATGTCACGACCAGGCCGCGCACGCGCCGCGAGATCTCGGCGTTGTCCCAGCCCGTGCGGTCGCTGAGCATCTTGCCTTCGTAGTCGTTGACCGTGACCCAATCCGCCTGCTCGATGAAGCGCGCGAGCTCGTCGCCGTTGAACATCGGCAGCCCCTGGCCGGGGTCGAACACGAAAGGAATGCCAGCGACCTGGAACTGCTCGGCGTGCTGCAGCATCGCATCGCGCCCGTCGGGCGAGATGATCCCAAGCTGAATATCGTCGCGCGGCGCGATCCGGGTGACGTGTGCCTGCTGCATCGCGCCCGGGTGGAAGGCGGTGATCTGGTTGTTGGTCAGGTCGGTGGTGATGAAGCACTGCGCCGTGTAGGTGTCGGCGATCTCGCGGACGAACTCGGTGCCGATGCCCAGGCCCTGCAGCCGCGCGACATAGTCGGCGCCGTCGCTGCCGACAGCGGCCATCGGCAACGCCGTGCCGCCGAGCGCGTTCAAGCTGTAGGCGATGTTGCCGGCGCAACCGCCGAAGTCACGGCGCAAGGCCGGCACGAGAAAGGACACGTTCAGGATGTGCACCTGGTCCGGAAGGATCTGGTCGGCGAACCGACCTTCGAAATTCATGATGGTGTCGAACGCGAGAGAACCGCAAATCAGGGCTGCCATGGGGTGGACCGTTGGTGGGTGAAGGTGGAAAGAAGCGATGCAGCGCGACTAGGGGTAGAAGGCATCGAGATGAAATCCGGCCACACGCGGCAATGCGGCGACGTCGCTGCCCACGAGCGCTATCGGCAGCAGTGCAGTGCGCTCGCCGCGGGCGGCGATCACCGCCGGCGCGCCGTAATCGGCGGGCCTCAGCACGCGGCGCACGACGGTGCGCTCCTGCAGGTCGATCAGTGACAGCTCGACCGCCGGCATGGCCAGCGGCAGGTCGGCGCGGTTGCGCAAGGTGAAGCTCAGCTGGTAGCCCTCGCCACCCTTCTCACGTGCGAAGGAAGCACCGTCGATCGTGATGTCGGCGATGCGCTGCAGCGCCGCCAGCTGGCAGCCCAGCACCTCGCAGGCACTGGCGAAGGCCGGTCGCCACGACGGCTGGCGGGCGACGATGGCACTGCGCTCCTGGTAGACCATTTGCGCCACCAGGCCCAGCAGCGCGACCACCGACAGCGTGCGCCAGGGCCAGCCCAGGCGCCAGCCAAGGCGGTGCGGTGCATCGCCGTCGCGTGAGACGCGTCGTCTCGTGGTCGCAACCGGCGTCTCGGCTGCAGCCGGCGATGGTTCCGCCGGCTCGCTCGCCGTCATCACGACGGCGGCCGGCTCGCTCTTGGCCTTGGCGCGTGATCTCGCAATCTTGGCGGACTTGACGCGCGCACGACGTAACGCCTTCTGGAACTGAGCATCGTCGGTGTCTGGTGCGCTTCCGGCAGCAGGCACAGAGGCCGCCGCATGCGGCGGCGCGTCGCCCAGGTTCAGGGACGGCAGTCGTGACCAGGTCTCGATCGCTTGCGGTGGGAGAGGCGACGAGACCGGTGCCTCATCGGCAGGAAACGCGATGACCGGCACGGTGGTGGTCGACGCGTAACCGCTGAACGATGGCCAGCCGAGCGTCGGCGCCTCGAGCACCACGGGGTGCGTGCGCGGTGGCTGTGGAATGTAGTCGTTGATGACCGACGGCGCGGACAAGCCGGCAGCCGCAGCATCGTCGGACGACGGTGCACCACGCTGCAGGCGCAGCAGGGCGTCGTTGAAGAAATCGATATCGGCCAGGGTCGGCGTCGCACCGGACCGAGGCACCTCGGGCGCTGCCGAAGTCGCGGTCGCTGGAGCCGCTGCCGAGGGCTCGGTCGGCACGAGCTCGATCGGGTCGAGGGGCTCGGACGGCGCGACGTCCGCCGACATCGCATCGGGGTCGTACAGGTGCTCGGTGCCGTCGAACACATGGCTGCAACGGCCGCAGCGCACCCACCCGTCGGAAATGCGAAGCTGGTCTCGCACCACCTTGAACGTGGTGCCGCATTCGGGGCAGCGGGTGGCGAGACTCATGAGGGGTCGATTGTAGGATCGGCCCTCGGCCCGGTCCGCATGCCGACGGCGGCTACAGGCGCGCCGTCATGAGGATCCAGCCGTCCTCGGTATCGCTCACCTCGAGCGCCGCGTACGGCGCGTAAGCGCTCTTGAGTTCGTCGGCCTGGCGTTCGAGGATGCCGGCCAGCACCAGCGAACCGCCTCGCGCGACATGCGCGCACAGCAGCGGCGCGAGCACCTTGAGCGGCGTAGCCAGGATGTTGGCCAGCACCACGTCGTAGCGGCCCTGGGCCACATCGGGCAGGCCGGTGTTGAGCTTGACGGCATTGGCGTCGGCATTGAGGCGCGTGGCCTCGACCGCCGCGGGGTCGATGTCGACCGCGTCGATGGCGACCGCACCGAACTTCGCCGCACCGATCGCCAGGATGCCCGAGCCGCACCCGTAGTCAAGCACGCGCGCCGGCGCAGCGGGCTGCCGCGTCGCGACCCAGCGCAGGCACATGCGCGTGGTGGGGTGCGTGCCGGTGCCGAAGGCCAGCCCCGGGTCGAGGCGGATGGTCTGCCGCGCCTGAGCCGGCGGCTCGTGCCACGTCGGCACGATCCAGAACTCGGGCGTGATCTCGACGGGCGCGAACTGCGACTGCGTGAGCCGCACCCAGTCCTGCTCCGGCACGTCGGCCACGCCGACCACCTCGCAGCCGGCGAAAAAATCCTGCGCCGACAGCAGCGTGGCCGCCTCGCGCGCGGCGTCTTCGTCGGAGAACAGTGCGATCACGCGCGAACGCTGCCAACCGTCTTTCGGCGGCGGCATGCCGGGCTCGCCGAACAGCGCCTGTTCGGCATCGGTCTGCGCGTCGGCGTCTTCGACAGACACGCTCAGGGCCTCGAGGGCTTCGAGCGCATCGCTCAGGTCTTCGACACGCTCTTCGGGTGCCAGCAGGCGCAGCTCAAACACGGCGTGTCACCGGGCCCGCGCCGCGAGCCACTCTTCGAGGTAGTGGATGTTGGTGCCGCCGGCCATGAACTTGGCGTCGACCATCAACTCGCGGTGCAGCGGGATGTTGGTCTGGATGCCTTCGATCACGGTCTCGTTGAGCGCCGTGCGCATGCGCGCCATCGCCTGCTCGCGGGTGTCGCCGTGCACGATGATCTTGCCGATCATCGAGTCGTAGTTCGGCGGCACGAAGTAGTTGGTGTACACGTGCGAATCGACGCGCACGCCCGGCCCGCCCGGCGGGTGCCACATCGTGATGCGGCCCGGCGACGGCGTGAACTTGTAGGCGTCTTCGGCATTGATGCGGCATTCGATCGAATGGCCGCGCATCTCGATCTGGCGCTGCGTGAACGGGAGCTTCTCGCCCGCGGCCACCATGATCTGCGTCTTCACGATGTCGATGCCCGTGGTGAATTCGGTCACCGGGTGCTCGACCTGCACGCGCGTGTTCATCTCGATGAAATAGAACTCGCCGTTCTCGTAGAGGAACTCGAAGGTGCCCGCGCCGCGGTAACCGATCTTCTTGCAGGCCGCGACGCAACGCTCGCCGATCTTCTCGATCAGCTTGCGCGCGATGCCCGGCGCCGGCGATTCCTCGATCACCTTCTGGTGGCGCCGCTGCATGGAGCAGTCGCGCTCGCCCAGGTACACCGCGTTCTTATGCTTGTCGGCGAGGATCTGGATCTCGATGTGGCGCGGATTCTGGAGGAACTTCTCCATGTACACGGCCGGGTTGTTGAAGGCCGCGCCGGCTTCCGCCTTCGTCATCTGAATCGCGTTGACCAGCGCCGCCTCGGTGTGGACCACGCGCATGCCGCGGCCACCGCCGCCGCCCGCCGCCTTGATGATGACCGGGTAGCCGATGGCCCGCGCGATGCGCTTGTTGGTCGCGGCGTCGTCGGAGAGTTCGCCTTCCGAGCCCGGCACGCAGGGCACGCCCGCCTTGATCATCGCCTGCTTGGCCGACACCTTGTCGCCCATGATGCGAATCGATTCGGGCGTCGGACCGATGAACTGAAAACCGCTCTGCTCCACGCGTTCGGCGAAGTTCGCGTTCTCGCTGAGGAAGCCGTAGCCGGGGTGAATCGCCTCGGCGTCCGTCACTTCGGCGGCCGAAATGATGGCCGGCATGTTGAGATAGCTCAGCGCCGACGGCGCTGGGCCGATGCACACCGCCTCCTGCGCCAGCTTGACGTACTTGGCGTCGCGGTCGGCTTCCGAATAGACCATCACGGCCTTGATGCCGAGTTCGCTGCAGGCGCGCTGGATTCGAAGTGCGATCTCGCCGCGGTTGGCAACCAGGATCTTCTTGAACATGGTCACGCGATGATGAACAGCGGTTGGCCGTATTCGACCGCCTGGCCGTTCTCGCCGAGGATCTGCGTGACGGTGCCGGATTTGTCGGCTTCGATCTCGTTGAGGATCTTCATGGCCTCGATGATGCAGAGCGTGTCGCCCTCCTTCACCTGGGCACCGATCTCGACGAAGGCGGGAGAGCCCGGGCTGGAGGAACGGTAGAACGTGCCGACCATCGGCGACTTCACGGTGTGGCCACTTGCCACGGGCTCGGCCACCGGTGCCGGCGCGGCAGCAGGCGCAGCCGCCGCTGCAGGCGCAGCGACAGCGGGTGCCGCCACCGATTGAACGTATTGCACCGGTGCGGCTTCACCCGCCTTGACGATGCGGACCTTGCCTTCGGCTTCGGTGATTTCCAGTTCGGAGATATTCGATTCCGACACCAGGTCGATCAGTGTCTTCAGTTTGCGCAGATCCATGGGACTCCATTGCCGGTTGTGCCGGTCGTTCCAGATTGAACTCACCTGAAAATCGGCTTACTTCTGCGTTCGTACGCCAAGTGCCGGGTTGTATCGGGGAGATTCTAACTGTGAACTTCTGCGCGCTGCCAAGCCTCCAGATCGGCAGGCAGCAACTGACCCATCTTGCGGGCTGCGACGCTGCCATTTGCAGCTAAAACCAGCGTAAAAGGCAGCCCGCCGCCGGTGTTGCCCAATTCACGGACCAGTTCGGTTCCGTCCAGGCCCGTGATCCCGATCGGAAAAGTGACGGGCGTACGCGCGAGGAACTTCCTGACCGACTCGGGTCGATCGATCGCCAAGCCTACCACTTGCCATCCGTTCGCCCGCTGATCGCGGTAGAAGCGGTCGACCATCGGCAACTCCTCGACACAAGGCGGGCACCAGGTGGCCCAGAAGTTCAACAGGAGCGGCTTGCCCTTGAGCGAGGCCATCTGCAAGGCCTGGCCGTCCGGCTGTTCGAAGCGCGACGCCCAGAAGCTGGCGGACAGCTGCTCACCCGCCGCCTGCGACGACGCCGACTCGCGCCACCAGGCAGCCCCTACGCCTGCCACGGCCGCCGCAGCGGCCACGCCGCCCAGCATCCAGGTTCGTCGAGTCGATGACGATGTCATGTCGCGTCCTTCTCCAGCAGCCGACGCAATGCCTGCAGGTCACCGCGGGGCGTGCGCCCTTGCGAATCGGGCTTGAGCGCGCCGCGCAGGTCGTCCAGGTCGTACACCAGCAAATGCACGCCGATTTCCTCCCCGAGCGCCCGGCTCATTGCATGGACGCTCAGGGCCTCGACCTGTTCGCCATGGAAGCCGGTCACCATGCGCGGCTCGTAGTCGACATGGTGGTCGATGAGCGCGATCTCGGCCGACTTGCAGTCGTCGCAGAACAGCTGGATGTAGACGTCCGACAGCCGGGTCGCCGTGCCGTGCCACACCGAGCCTCCCACATGTGGGCGGAAGACGGCCATGCGTTCCATCCATTCCAGCGCGAGCTGGCGCAGCGCGAGCAGTTCCTTCGGTTGGGTGTCGGCGCAGAACAGCGCGATGTAGTCGCGCACCTCGGCCTCGACGTCGTCGTTGTGCGGCAGCGCCGTGCGCGCCGACAGGCCCAGGTCGCGCAACGCGCGGCGCTTGGCCGGGCCGTACTCCAACCCCTCCTCGACCACGAGGCGGGCGGCTGTGGCAGCGATTTCGCGCTTCGACGTGTCCATCCGGCCATTCTGCCCGCACCGCACCATTCCATGGAACTTGCCCTGAGGAGCATCCCTAGAATCGACCGATGCACATTCACATCCTCGGCATCTGCGGCACCTTCATGGGCGGCGTCGCTGCACTGGCACGCGAAGCCGGCCACCGGGTGACAGGCTGCGACGCCGGCGTCTACCCCCCCATGAGCGACCAGTTGCGCGCGCTCGGCATCGACCTCATCGAGGGCTTCGGCGCCGACCAGATGGCGCTGGCCCCCGACATGTTCGTGGTCGGCAACGTCGTCTCGCGCGCCCGACTGCCCGACGGCGCGCCGAAGTTTCCGCTGATGGAAGCCATCCTCGACGCCGGTGCGCCCTACACCAGCGGGCCGCAATGGCTGGCCGAGCACGTGCTGCAGGGCCGGCACGTGCTGGCAGTGGCGGGCACGCACGGCAAGACGACCACCACGTCGATGCTGGCGTGGGTGCTGGAACGCGCCGGCCGGGCGCCCGGCTTTCTGGTCGGCGGCGTTCCGCTCGATTTCGGCGTGTCGGCGCGGCTGGGCCAGGGGCCCGCCTTCGTCATCGAGGCCGACGAGTACGACACCGCCTTCTTCGACAAGCGCAGCAAGTTCGTCCACTACCGGCCGCGCACCGCCATCCTCAACAACCTCGAGTTCGACCACGCGGACATCTTCGACGACCTCGCCGCCATCGAGCGGCAGTTCCACCACTTGGTGCGGACCGTGCCCGGCACCGGCCGCGTCGTTGTGAACGCGAAGGAAGACAGCCTGCGACGCGTGCTGGCCCAGGGCTGCTGGAGCGAGGTGAGCGGCTTCGGCGCCACCGGCCCGGATGCGGAGTGGCAAGCCCGCGGGGCGCACGACGCCTTCGACGTGCTGCGCCAGGGCGCCGTGGTCGGCCGCGTCGAGTGGGCGCTGTCGGGCGAGCACAACCAGATGAACGCGCTGGCCGCCATCGCCGCGGCCGACCATGTGGGCGTGCCGCCCGCCGAAGCGGCCACCGCGCTGGGCAGCTTCCGCAACGTGCGCCGGCGCATGGAACTGCGCGGCACGGTCGAGCGCGACGGCGGCGCGGTCACGGTGTACGACGACTTCGCGCACCACCCCACGGCCATCCGCACCACGCTCGACGGCCTGCGCCGCAAGCTCGATGGCGACGGCCGGCAAGGCGACCGCATCCTCGCGGTCTTCGAGCCCCGCAGCAACACCATGAAGCTGGGCACCATGGCTGCGCAACTGCCGTGGAGCCTGGAGGCGGCGGACCTGTCGTTCTGCCACAGCGGCGGGCTGGGCTGGGATGCGGCATCGGCCCTCGCGCCGATGGGCGACCGGGCGCGCGTGATCGACGCCATCGAACCGCTGGTCGCACAGGTCGCGGCCGCAGCGCGGGCGGGCGATCACATCGTCTGCATGAGCAACGGCGGCTTCGGCGGCGTGCACGACAAGTTGCTGGCCGCGCTGCGCGCCCGGGACTGACCATGACGCGGGTTCAGCAACTCATCCAGACGCTCGAACTGCAGCCGCACCCGGAAGGCGGTTGGTACCGGGAGGTGTTTCGCTCGGTCGCGCACGTCATGCCTGCCGATGGCCGACCCGAGCGCTCGGCGATGACGAGCATCTACTTCCTGCTGGAGGCCGGCCACCATTCGCGCTGGCACCGCGTGACGTCCGACGAGGTGTGGGTGCATCTCGAGGGCGCTCCGCTCGCCCTGTGGACCGCCGATGCGGCGCTGCGCACCGCGCCGGCGCACACGCGGCTCGGGCCGGTCGATGCGCATGGCACGCGTCCCCAACATGTGGTGCCGTCCGGCCAGTGGCAGGCCGCCGAGCCGATCGCCACGCACACCAGCGGCGACTACGCGCTGGCGGCCTGCATGGTGGGCCCGGGTTTCGACTTCGCCGATTTCTCGCTGATGCCCGCCGGCAGCGACGAGGCCGCGCTCCTGCGGCACCATTGGCCCGACCTCGCCCGGCTGATCTGAGCGAGCGTCGGCGCCGCGGCCGAATCAGCCCCGGCGGTGCTTCACCGCCTGCGACAGCGTGTCGAGCACGGCGGTCGAATCGTCCCAGCCCAGGCAGGCATCGGTGATGCTCTGGCCGTACGTCAGGCCCCCGATCGCGTCCTGGCCGGGCGTGAACTTCTGGGCGCCGGCGCTCAGGTGGCTCTCGACCATCACGCCGAACACCCTGCGGCTGCCGCCGGCAATCTGGCCAGCAATGTCCTGCGCCACGTCGATCTGTTTCTGGTGCTGCTTGGAACTGTTGGCGTGGCTGCAATCGACCATCAAGGTCGGTGGCAGCTTGGCGGCCTCCAGATCGCGGCAGGCCGCCGCCACGCTCTCGGCGTCGTAGTTGGGAGCCTTGCCGCCACGCAGGATCACGTGGCAGTCCTTGTTGCCGTTGGTCTGCACGATCGCGACCTGGCCGTTCTTGTGGACCGACAGGAAGTGATGCCCGCGTGCCGCCGCCTGGATGGCGTCGGTCGCGATGCGAATGTTGCCGTCGGTGCCGTTCTTGAAGCCGATCGGCGCGGACAAGCCCGACGCCAGTTCGCGGTGCACCTGGCTTTCGGTGGTGCGTGCGCCGATCGCGCCCCAGCTGATCAGGTCGCCGATGTACTGCGGCGAGATCACGTCGAGGAACTCGCTGCCCGCCGGCAGGCCGATGCGGTTGATGTCGATCAGCAGCTGGCGTGCGATGCGCAGGCCTTCGTCGATGCGGAAGCTCTCGTCGAGGTACGGGTCGTTGATCAGCCCCTTCCAGCCGACGGTGGTGCGCGGCTTCTCGAAGTACACCCGCATCACGATCTCCAGCGAATCGGCGTACTTGTCGCGCTGCACCTTGAGGCGGCGGGCGTACTCCAGCGCGGCCATCGGGTCGTGGATCGAACACGGGCCCATCACCACCAGCAGCCGGTCGTCGGTGCCGGCCATGATGTTGTGGATGTTGCGGCGGGTGCCGGTGATCAGCGTCTCCACGGCGGTGCCGCGAATGGGAAAGAAGCGGATCAGATGTTCGGGAGGCGGGAGCACGTTGATGTCCTTGATGCGTTCGTCGTCGGTTTCGCTGGTTTTTTCGACGCGCGCATACCAGCTGTCGCTGGTGGGGGCGGAGGGATGGGTCATCGTGCGGCTCCTGGGTCTAAGGTTCGGGGATCAAAAAAAGGGCATAAAAAAACCGCCGGGGCGTGAGCGCCGGCGGTCTTTGGAGGGTGTACGTTTGTCTTACGCGCTCGCCTCTAGGCCGCCGGAGATCCGGAACCAAAAGTACGAAAAATAGAAAGCGGCGTGTTGCGACATGAGGCGCGAATGTAGCACGGCTTTTCGAGAAGCGGCGTTGCGCCGTGGCGTCAGGCGGTGCCGCCGACCGTCAGGCCATCGATGCGCAGCGTCGGCTGGCCAACGCCCACCGGCACGCTCTGGCCTTCCTTGCCGCAGGTGCCCACGCCGGAATCGAGCTTCATGTCGTTGCCAATCATGGTCACGCGGGTGAGCGCGTCGGGGCCGTTGCCGACGATGGTCGCGCCCTTCACCGGGTACTGAATCTTGCCGTTCTCGACCCAGTAGGCCTCGCTCGCCGAGAAGACGAACTTGCCGCTGGTGATGTCGACCTGCCCGCCGCCGAAGTTGGTGGCGTACAGGCCCTTCTTGATGCTCGCGACGATCTCCTGCGGGTCCTTGTCGCCGCCCAGCATGTAGGTGTTGGTCATGCGCGGCATCGGCACGTGGGCGTAGCTTTCGCGGCGGCCATTGCCGGTGGGCTTCACGCCCATCAGGCGCGCGTTCATCGAATCCTGGATGTAGCCCTTGAGGATGCCGTCCTCGATCAGCACGTTGCGCTGGCTGGCGTTGCCCTCGTCGTCGACGTTGAGCGAGCCGCGGCGGTCGGCGATGGTGCCGTCGTCGAGCACCGTCACGCCCTTGGCCGCCACGCGCTGGCCGATGCGGCCCGCGAAGGCGCTCGACCCCTTGCGGTTGAAGTCGCCCTCGAGCCCATGGCCGATGGCTTCGTGCAGCAGGATGCCGGGCCAGCCGGAACCGAGCACAACGGTCATCTCGCCCGCGGGTGCAGGACGCGCCTCCAGGTTGGTCAGCGCGGCCTTGACCGCGTGGTCGACGTATTCGGCGATGTGCTCGTCGTCGAAGTAGGCCAGGCCAAAACGCCCGCCACCGCCGCCCGAGCCCATCTCGCGGCGACCGTTCTGCTCGGCGATCACGGTCACCGACAGGCGCACCAGCGGGCGCACGTCGGCCGCCAGGGTGCCGTCGGCGCGCGCCACCAGCACCACGTCGTATTCGCTGGCCAGGCCGGCCATGACCTGCGCCACGCGCGGGTCGCGGCTGCGGGCGAGTTGCTCGACTTTCTCCAGCAGCTTCACCTTGGCGGTGCTGTCGAGCGTGGAGATCGGGTCGACGCCGTTGTAGAGCGAGCGGCTGCCCGCGACCTTGCGCGTCGGCACCTTGGCCCGGCCGCCGCGCGTGGCGGACGAGATGGCGCGCACCGTGCGCGCCGCGTCGAGCAGCGAAGCTTCGGAGATGTCGTCGGAATAAGCGAAGGCCGTCTTCTCGCCGCTCACCGCCCGCACGCCGACGCCCTGGTCGATGCTGAAGCTGCCCGTCTTGACGATGCCCTCTTCCAGGCTCCAGCCCTCGCTGCGCGTGTATTGAAAGTAGAGGTCGGCGTCGTCGACCTGGTGGGCCTTGATCTCGGCGAGCGCCTTGCCGAGGTGGGACTCGTCGAGCCCGAAGGGCGTGAGCAACAGCTGCTGCGCAATGGCAAGGCGTTCGATGGTGGGTTCGCGAGAGATCATGAAACCATTATTGCTTGCCATCAGGCAGCGCAGCCGGGCGTGTCCGCTTCGCCCACCCCTCGTCGGGGGCAATGCATTCAGCTCTGGGACAGCTTCTTGGCGCGCGAAATCGACATCAGGATGCCCAGGGCCAGCCCCAGCGTCACCATCGCCGTGCCGCCGTAACTGATGAACGGCAACGGCACGCCCACCACCGGCAGGATGCCGCTGACCATGCCCATGTTCACGAAGGCGTAGGTGAAGAAGATCATGGTCACGGCCCCGGCCAGCAGGCGCGAGAACAGGGTGGGTGCGTCCATGGCGATCGCCAGACCTCGGAAGATCAGGAAGATGAAGGCGCTGATCAGGAAGAGGTTGCCCGCCAGGCCGAATTCCTCGGAGTACGCGGCGAAGATGAAGTCGGTGGTGCGCTCGGGAATGAATTCGAGGTGCGTCTGCGTGCCCTGCATGAAGCCCTTGCCGCCCACGCCGCCGGAGCCGATGGCGATCATCCCCTGGATGATGTGAAAGCCCTTGCCCAGCGGGTCCTTGGTGGGATCGAGCAGCGTGCACACCCGCTGCTTCTGGTACTCGTGCAGCACGCGCCAGTCGACGCCGTCGGCGCACAGCTGCGACTCGAAGCCGACGATCAGCGTGACGGCCACCACGCCGACGAGCACCGGCGGCACGATCAGCTTCCAGCTCAGACCGGCAAAGAAGATCACAGACAGGCCGGCGGCCAGCACCAGCAGCGACGTCCCGAGGTCGGGCTGCTTCATGATGAGACCCACAGGCACCGCCAACAGCACCGTGGCCATGACGAAATCGAGCGGCCGCAACTGCCCTTCGCGCCGCTGGAACCACCAGGCCAGCATCAGCGGCATGGCGATCTTCAGGATCTCGCTCGGCTGGATCACCATGCCCACGTTGATCCAGCGCTTGGCGCCCTTCTTGGTGATGCCGAAGATGGCCACTGCGATCAACAGCGCCACGCCCACCGTGTAGAGCGGCACCGCGAAATGCATCAGCCGCTGCGGCGGCACCTGCGCCACGACGAACATGATGAAACCGGCCAGCAGCATGTTGCGGCCGTGGTCCATGAAGCGCGAGCCGTGGTCGAAACCCGACGAGTACATCGTCAGCAGCCCGGCGCAGGCCAGCAGGAACACCGCGAACGCGAGGAAGCCGTCGAAGCCCTGAAAAATGGGCGCGATGCGGCGCGCGAACGAGGGTTGGTTGAAGACGGCCGACATGGGCGCGGATTATCGACGCCTGCGCTCGCTCAGACGTCGAAAT
The DNA here is from genome assembly GCF_051216715.1 of Variovorax restrictus. Classification (NCBI taxonomy): domain Bacteria; kingdom Pseudomonadati; phylum Pseudomonadota; class Betaproteobacteria; order Burkholderiales; family Comamonadaceae; genus Variovorax; species Variovorax restrictus. Next base: position 1,066,351 of record NZ_JBPJZH010000001.1, on the reverse strand, counting down.
CGAGCTTGACGACCGTGCGGCCAGGTCGGCTTTGCACGGCGATGGTCGCACCGATGGCCGCAGCCCGTTGCGCGAGCGCGCGCGGAACCCGCACCGCGTCGAAGCCGACGCCGTCGTCAACGACGCAGATGCGCACCGCAGCGCCCACCCTCATCGCCTCGATCCGCAGCACGCCGGCCTGCGCGTGCTGCAGCACGTTCGACACGGCTTCGAACAGCAGGAACTGCAGCTGCCGCATCAGGGGCGCGTCCAGGCGCGGCAGCAACGGCAGTTCGTCCACGGCCCATTCGAGCGCCAGCCCCGACGTGGCGAAGCGGGGTTCGAGCCGGTAGCGCAGGCCCGCCAGCAGCGCCTGCACATCGCCCGGCGGCAGTTGGATGGAATCGATGGACAGCTTCAGCTGGTCCAGCGAATCGCGCAGCGTGCGCAAGACCTCGGCATGGCTGGCATGGCCGGACTGCAGCTGGCGAATCGCCGCGCTGATGTGCGCGCCGACGCCGTCGTGCATGTCGCGCAGGATGCGCTCGCGCTCCCGTGTGCGTTCCTGTTCGCGCGCAGCCAGTTCCAGGTGGCCATAGACCGACGCCAGTTCGCGCTCACGGTCGGCCACGCGGACGGCGAGCGTGCGCAACAGGTCGCGCGACTGGGCGCTGGCGTCCCGAAAACGCATCAGCACGACGCCCAGCAACGCCATGCCGAAAAACAGCGAGGTGTAGCGCACCCAGGTCGTGTCGCCGTAGGCGTCGCTGACGCGGATCACGAGCCAGTCGCGCACCGCCACCGCGAGGGTGAGCGCCAGCGCCGATGCCACCAGCACCCGCGCGGGTGTCGGCCGCCTGACTGTCGCCGCCAGGAAGAAGAGGACGTAGGCCGTCACCGCGACGATCTCCAGCGCCAGCCAGCCGGTCAGCCAGAAGGGCTCGGCCCGTGTCAGGGCGACATAGCAGGCCAGGACGGGCATGGTGAAGACGACCGCCACCGCGCGTTGCAGCCACTGCATGCCGGGCCGGTCCTGCCAGCCGGCCAGATGCTGGCAGAACATGACGCAGGAACCGGCCCAGCCGGAATAGCAGGCCGTCATCAGCACGCCCCAGGCGACCCAGGGCAGGGGCGGCTCGCGGATGGCGCCGTCGGCCACCCGCAACGCCCAGCAACATTCCGCCAGCGCCGCCCACAGATACAAGGGCTCGCGGCGCGGCCGGCCGGTGCCGCTCGCGTCGGCCTGCGTGAACCACAGCGCCAGCGAGATGGCGCCGACCACGAGGCTGAACGCCGACAACAGCACCGAACCTGTGAAGCGCCAGGCGTACGCCGACGCGAATAAGTTGCCGCGGACCGGCATCGCCGGCCCGATCGTCGGCGCCGCCAGCCCGGCGCGCCGCCCCGAGTCGGCGCGGATGCGGATCTGCAACCGGTTCTCGCCCGGCCGCAGCAGGTGGGGCGGGATCGGCAGGTAGATCGGCGCCTTGGCGTAGTCGGCACCGTCGGGACGCGCGAGGTCGCCGTAGGTCTGAAGTACATGACCGTTCAGCGCGACATCGAAGGCACTGCCCACACGCGGAATGAACAGACCCCACGGCTCGGTCGGTGTCTCCGCCACGCTGAAGGGCAGCGTGAAGCGCGCCTCGCCCGGCCGGCCGCGGTGCAGGCGGTCCCAGTGATAGGGCAGCGAGACGGCGCCCTCCTGGGTGCGACCATCCACGCTGCTCACGACGGTGCCGTGCTGCAAGACCAGCAGGCCTTCGCTCGGCGCCTCCGCTGCCGCGAGCCCCGCCCAAAGCGCCGCGAGGGCCAGCAGGACGCATCGCAGCATCGTCCTCATCAGGCCCGCCCTCAGCCCGGGTGGCGCAGCAGCCCTAGCCGCGTCGCCTCGAACACCGCCTCGTTCTTCGAATGCACCGCCAGCTTGCCGTAGAGGTTCTTGATGTGCGTCTGCACCGTGTGCACGCTCAGCGACGTGAGCCGCGCGATTTCCGCGTAGGAGAAGCCGCGGGCGATGAGGGTCAACACCTCCTGTTCGCGGGCCGACAGCAGCGCCGGTGCGTCGACCCTCGGCACGGCCGGCAGCGCGACGGCCGTCTCGGCCTGGGCCCCGGCGCTGGCCGCCAAATGCAGAAAGCGGTATTTGGCCAGCACGCGGCGCGCGATCATGGGCGAGATCGGCGACGCCCCGGCCTTCATGTCGAGAATGGTCTGGGCGATGTCCTCCGGCGGTGCATCCTTGTGCAGGTAGCCGACGGCACCGGCCTCAATGCTCGCCAGCACGTTGTCCTCGTCGCCGAAGACCGAGATCACGAGCGGCTCGCACTGCGGAAAACGGGCGACCACGGCCCGGATCACCTCGAGCCCGCTGCCGTCGGGCAGACCGAGGTCGGCCAGCAGGACATCCGGCGCTTCCGCGGTCGCCGCCAGCCATTCGAGCGCCTGGCGCACCGTGCCGAGGCCGGCCATCCACCGGAGGCGCTCGCTCGCACGCACGCTCAGCTCGAAAAAGCCACGCGCCCGTACGTCGTCCTCCACGACCAGCACCCTGAACGGCCTCCCCGGCCCGGTTGATACCTCGGTATGCATGGGCGCGAAGCATACGCCGCGAAACACTTGGAAATTTTTTGTGACTCACTGATTCATGGGATGTGTCATGGCAGCCCGCCGCAGACACTGGCGCCCGTCGCATGTAACGACTTTGTAACGAATCACCCAAAGGACCGAGATGACGATGAACAAGAAGACCCGTGGAGGCCTGGCGGCTGCCGTGTTGCTCGCGCTGGCCGCATGCGGTGGCGGAGGCGACGGCGGTGGATCGACGTCGGCACCCGGCACCGGCACCGGCACGACACCGCCGGTCACCGAGCCGGTCGCTACCCCGGCCACGCTGAGCGGCGTCGCCGCCACCGGCGCGGCCTTCGCCGGCGCCACGGTGACCGTCACGGACCAGACCGGCGCCACGGTCTGCACGACCCAGACCGACGACAAGGGCGCCTACAGCTGCACCCTGCCCCTGGGCACCAAGGCGCCGCTGGTCGTCAAGGCCAGCCGCGACGAGCTGAGCTTCTACAGCACCACGGCCAGTGCCGGCAGCGGCACCGCCAACGTCACGCCGCTGACGACGATCGTCGTCTCGCAGCTGTCGCCCGATGGCAACCCGGCCAGCCTGGCCGGCGCCATCACGACCCGCCCCGAGAGCGTCACGACCACGACCATCCAGGCCCAGGTGAGCGAACTGCTCACCGCGCTGCAGCCGTTGCTGAGCGCGCTGAACGTGACGATCGACCCGATGTCCGGTGTCTTCGTCGCCGACGGCACCGGCCAGGACAAGCTGCTCGACGCCATCTCGGTGAGCGTGCGGCCCGACGGCACCGCGGCCAACATCGAGATCACGGTGAAGGCACAGCCCGCGACGGCCGATGCCGCGCCGATCTCCATCGTCTTCCGCAGCGACGCCACGACTGTGCCGACGCTGCCGGCCGTGACGGCCTCTCAGCTGATGGCGATTCCGTCACCGGCGATGGTCGCCGGCCTGTTCGAGCGCATGACCGCCTGCTATGCCCTGCCCGCGTCGCAGCGCGTCACGAACGGCAACGACAACGGTGTGGTCACCGGCACCGCCGCCAACGTGGTGGCACCGGCCTGCCGCAGCCTGTTCCTGAACGACGACCCGAGCACCTACTACAGCAACGGCAACAACGTCGGCCGCGACGCCAACAACCGCGGCGCCTACGCCAGCCTGTTCCGCAGCGGCGCCACCGGCCTGAAGTGGGAGCGCGGCAATTTCGAGTTCCTGCGTACCAATGGCGACGTGGTCATGAGCTACCGCTGGGTGGATGCCACCGGCAACGCCGAGAACGACACGCTCATCGCACGCAACGTCGACGGCACGCTCAAGCTGGTGGGCAACGGCAACGCCTACAGCGCCAGCGTGCGTCCGTTCTCCGAGGACCGCGACCTGATCAACGCCTCGGCCTTCAGTTCGTTCACCACAGGCTACAACATCAGCATCGACAACCGCCTCGCGAGCGGCGCGTCGGTGTTCGCCAAGGTGGTGGTCACGACCCCGTTCGGCAGCCAGCTGACCTATGTGCCCAGCGGCGGCCTGTCCTACCTGGTCGCGGAGAACAACGGCACGCCCACCGGCAGCAGCGTCTACCGGCTGGCCGCCGCGTACAAGAGCCCCTCGACGACGGGCAACCCGGCCGAGAAGGAAGGCTTCTTCGCCGCCAGCCCGCAGTACGACGAAGCCGGTCTGCGCGTCCTGCAGGACCAGAGCGTCTGGAAGCTGGAGTTCTTCCACGTCGACACCCAGGTGCCGAACGTCGTGCAGAGCTACCGCACGCTCTCGCGCGCCCAATCGATCGACGAGATCAAGCAGCTCGTGTTCGTCGACGTGACGCCGACGCTGCGTGCCGAGCTCGTCGCCGAGACGAGCTCGTCGAACTCGGGGAACCTGGTGTTCGGCGCGCTCGACCCGGCCGAGCCGAACATCATCGACTTCAGTGCGGCAGGCGACACGGCCGGCTGGGTGGTGCCCGACGGCGCGCTGGCCCCGACATCGCTGTCCGCCTACGGCCGCGCGCCGATGGTCAACAGCGTGCAGGGCGCGCGCTACAACGACAGCACCGGCGTGTCGATCACGGCACGCAAGGCGAAGCTGTACTGCTCCAAGCAGGGCAGCGCGGACACGCATTGCGACGCGAGCTCGCCGACCCAGTATGCGCAAGGCACGACGATGAACATGTTCGAGCTGTGGGCCCGCAACACCCGGCAGGTCGAAGTGAGCAAGAAGATCGCCACCTACAAGCTCCAGTGACCGCCCGCCGACCGTGCACGGCCCCGCTTCGGCGGGGCTTTTTCATTCTGCGCGACACCGCGGTTAGCATGCCGTCGATGCCGACCACCCATCTCCTCTACCTGCACGGTTTCCGCTCCTCGCCGCAATCGATGAAGGCGCGCCTGATGGCCGAGCGGGTGGCCCGTCAGCACCCGGGCGTGCAGTGGTGGTGCCCGCAGTTGCCGCCCTCGCCGCGCGAAGCGATGGACCTGGTGATGCGTGGCATCGACGCCTGGCCGCGCGACACCATGGCGGTCATTGGCTCGTCGCTGGGCGGCTTCTACGCGACCTACGTCGCGGCCATGACCCGCTGCCCGGCGGTGCTGCTCAACCCCGCTGTCGACCCGGCGCGAGACCTGGCCCGCCACATCGGCGACCAGACCGCCTGGCACGACCCGGCGCAGCATTTCTATTTCCAGCCGGCCTTCATCGAGGAACTGCGCACGCTGGAGGTCGGCCCGATCGACCACCCGGAGTGCATCTTCGCCATCGTCGCCAAGGGCGACGAAGTGCTGGACTGGCGCGAGATGTCGGCCCGCTACCCCGGCAGCCGGGTGCGCCTGCTCGACGGCGGCGACCATGCGCTGTCGGACTTCGAGACGGCGCACCTCGACGACGTGATGGCCTTCCTGGACCCCGTGTAAGCCGGGAACACCGCGGAACCAGCTCCGCCGGGCCGCCGATGGTGCCCCCGGCAGGGGGAGGGAGGCCACACGCAGTGGGCAAGCCTGGGGGCGAGCCCAATACAGCATGGGACAATCGCGCCCATGTTTGTATTGTTCGAAGAAGCCGGCAAGTACCTCGGCGGCCGCGTATTGTCGGAAGCCGAAGCGTCGGCGCAGGTCGAGCTCGAGTCCGGGAAGCGGGTCAAGGTCAAGAGCGCGCACATCGTGCTGCGCTTCGAGAAGCCGGCCCCGGCCGAGCTGATCGCCGAAGCCCGCGCGCTCGCCGCCGGCATGGACCTCGACCTGGCCTGGGAATTCGCGCCCGAGGGCGAATTCGCCTTCGCCGAGCTGGCGACCGAGTATTTCCAGGCCAACCCCTCGCTGGTGCAGCAGGCCGCGGCGCTGTATGCGCTGTTCGAGGCGCCGCACTACTTCCGCCGTGCGGGCAAGGGCCGCTTCAAGAAAGCCCCCGCCGAGATCATCCAGCAGGCGCTGGTGGCGATCGAGAAGAAGAAACAGGTGCTGGCACAGATCGCCGACTGGGCGGCGCAACTGGTGGCGGGCGAGTGCCCGGCGCCTGTGCGTGAGCAGCTCTACAAGATCCTCTTCAAGCCCGACAAGAACGCGCCCGAGTACAAGGCGGTGGTGGAGGCCTCGCGCACCGCCCAGCGCGCGCCGCTCGAGCTGCTGGAGCGCGCGGGTGCCATCGACTCGGCCTACCAGTTCCACTGGAAGCGCTTCCTGTTCGAGAACTTCCCCAAGGGCACGGCCTTCCCGCCTGCGCTCAGCGCCCCGGCCATCGCTGACGACCTGCCGCGCGCCGACGGCGTCGAGGCCTTCTCGATCGACGATTCGCAGACCACCGAGATCGACGACGCGCTGTCGGTGCAGGGCCTCGGCACGGGCACCGTGACGGTCGGCGTGCACATCGCCGCGCCCGGCCTGGCCTTCGCGCCGGGCAGCCCGCTGGACCAGGTGGCGCGCGCGCGCATGTCCACCGTCTACATGCCGGGCTACAAGATCACCATGCTGCCCGACGCGGTGGTGCAGAGCTACACGCTGCTCGAAGGCGGCGAACGCCCGGCCGTGTCGCTCTATGCGCGCTTCGACGAAGCCACGCTCGAACTGCAGGGTACCGAGACCAAGATCGAGCGCGTGCCGATCGTCGCCAACCTGCGCCACGACCAGCTCGACGGCGTCATCACGCAGGCCTGGCTGGAAGACGCTGCGGTGACCAGCGCCGATGCGCCCGAGGTGGTGAATACGCTGCGTGCACCGCTGAGCTTCCTGTTCCGCCTGGCCAAGCAATTGAAGGCCCAGCGCGAGGTGGTGCGTGGCAAGCCGGAGAACTTCAACCGGCCCGACTACAACTTCCGCCTCGTGGGCAACGACGGCGAGCCCGAAGGCAGCGAGCAGGTGCAGATCAGCACGCGCCAGCGCGGCGCGCCGCTCGACCTGATCGTCTCCGAAGCGATGATCCTGGCCAACAGCGGCTGGGGCGGCTGGCTGGGCGAACTCGGCGTGCCGGGCCTCTACCGCAGCCAGGCCAGCCTGGCGCCCGGCATCAAGGTGCGCATGGGCACCCGGGCGCTGCCGCACGCGGGCCTGGGCGTGAAGAGCTATGCCTGGAGCACCTCGCCGCTGCGCCGCTACACCGATCTGGTGAACCAGTGGCAGATCATCGCGGCGGCGCGCCACGGCAAGACCGCTGCGCTCGCCGCCCCCTTCAAGCCGAAGGACGCCGACCTCTTCTCCATCCTCTCTGGCTTCGACGCCGCCTACGCGACCTACAACGCCTACCAGGGCGGCATGGAGCGCTTCTGGACGCTCAAGTACCTGCAGCAGCAGGGCATCGGCGAATTGACCGCGACCGTGATCAAGGACATCCCGAACGGTGCCCTGGTGCGTGCCGACACGCTGCCGCTGGTGTTCCCGGTGGCCGGCCAGCAGGAGCGCGGCGCACACCTGCGCGTGAAGCTCGGCGAGATCGACGAGATCGCGCTCGACGTGCACGGCACGGTGCTCGAACGCCTCGATGCACCGGTCGATGCGGCGGCGCTCGACGACAGCGGCTCGGACGAGGAGGACGAAGTGGCCGGCCCGATCGCCATCGCCGTGGACCTCAACGACAGCGAGGCCCCTGCCGAGAACACGCCGGCCTGAACGCCACCCCGCCGAGCGCGCCATGAACCTCAAAGACCTGAGCACCCTGCAGATCGCCCTCGGCCTGTCGGTGGTGGCGCATGCCGCCTTGCTGGCGGTGCGCTTCGTCGATCCGCAGGCGTTCAACCGGGTGTTCCAGGACACACCGCTCGAGATCATCCTGGTCAACGCGTCGACCAACGAGACGCCCGACAAGGCGATGGCCATCGCGCAGAAGTCGATGGCCGGCGGCGGCGACCTCGACCGCGGCCGCGCCACCAGCCCGCTGCCGCCCTCCACCTTCACCACCATCGGCGACTCGATGGAGGAAGCCGAGCGCAAGGTCGAGGCGATGCAGGCGCAGCAGCAGTTGCTGCTCGCGCAGATCAAGCAGCAGCTCGCCGCCATGCCCTTGCCCGATCCGCGCCATCAGGGCAACCCCAGCGACGCCAAAGCGCAGGAAGAGAAGCGCCGGCAGCTCATCAACCTGCTGGCCGAGATCGAGCGCCGCGTCAACGAAGAAAACGCGCGCCCCAAGAAGCGCTACATCAGCCCGTCGACGCGCGAGGCCGCCTACGCGGTGTACGTCGACGCACTGCGCCGGCGCATCGAGTCGCGCGGCACCGAGAACTTCCCCGAGGTCGCCGGCAAGAAGCTCTACGGCGAACTCACCATGCTGGTCACCGTCAACTTCGACGGCAGCCTGCTGGCGACCGAAGTGGTCGAGACCTCGGGCAACCTCGCGCTCGACAGGCGGGCGCAGGCCATCGTGCGCAGCATCGGCAACTTCGGCCGCTTCAGCGATGCGATGCGGCGCCAGGCCGACCAGATAGTGCTGCCCTCGCGCTTCCGCTTCACGCGCGACGAAACGCTGGAGACGCAGCTGTCGTCACGCCAGAATTAAGAAGCATGGACCTGTACTGCGTCATGGGCAACCCAGTCGAGCACAGCCGCTCGCCGTGGATCCACGCCCGCTTCGCCGAACTGACCGGCGAGACCCTGGACTACGGCCGGCGCCGCATCGAACTCGGCGGCTTCGCCGAAGGCCTGGCCGCTTTTCGCGCGGACCCCGCTGGCACCGCGCGCGGCTGCAACGTCACCGTGCCCTTCAAGTTCGACGCACGCGACGCCGCCCAGCATCTGAGCGAACGCGCGGCGCTGGCCGAGGCCGTGAACACGCTGAGCTTTCGCGACGATGGCGTGCACGGCGACAACACCGACGGCGTGGGCCTGGTCAACGACATCCAGCGCAACGCGGGCGTGCCGATCGCCGGGCGCGATGTGCTGCTGATCGGCGCCGGTGGCGGTGCCTCGGGCGTACTCGGCCCGCTGCTGGCGGCCGGTGCGCGACGCGTGGTGGTCGCCAACCGCACGCTGGCGAAGGCCATCGTGCTGGTGCAGCGCCACGCCGCGCTGGCGCTGGAGCACCACGCCAGCATCGAGGCGCAGGAGCTGCACACCGTGGCCGGCGACTTCGACATCGTGGTCAACGCCAGCGCGTCGAGCCTCTCGGGCGGTGCGGTGCCGGTGGCAGCGTCGGTGCTCAAGCCCGGCACGCTGGCCATCGACATGATGTACGGGCCGGCCGCCGAGGGCTTTCTGGACTGGGCTCGCGCGCACGATGCGGTGCCGCGCGACGGGCTCGGCATGCTGGTCGAGCAGGCGGCCGAAGCCTTCGCGATCTGGCGCGGCGTTCGACCGCCAGCGGCGCAGGTGCTGGCCGAGCTGCGCGCCGTGGTCGACGGCTAGGCGCATGCGGCAGATCGCGCGCTGGCTGCTCTGCCTGATGGTGGCAGGCTTGGCCCTTCAGCTTTTCTTCCTCGGGCGCATCGCGCTCATGGCCGTGGTCGCGCCGGAGTCGACCGCTTTCCAGCGCTCTGAAGCCTGGCAGATCGCGACGAACGGACGCGCCAATGCCAAGCGTGGCGAGTCGCCGGGCTGGCAGCAGGAATGGGTGCCCTACGACCGTATCGCCGACACGCTCAAGCGCGCGGTGATCGCCAGCGAGGACGCCGAGTTCATCTACCACGGCGGCATCGAATGGGAAGCCATCGAACGCGCCCGCCAGCGCAACGCGAAGGCCGAGGAGATCGCCGCGCGCCGTGCCGCGCAGGCGCGCGCCCGCGGCAAGGAGCCGGCGCCCGCCAAGATCCGCGGCGGCTCGACCATCACGCAGCAACTGGCGAAGAACCTGCTGCTGTCGGGCGAGCGCACGCTGCTGCGCAAGGGCCAGGAGCTGGTGCTCGCCGCGGCACTCGAGGCGCTGCTGAGCAAGCGCCGCATCCTCGAGATCTACCTCAACAACGTCGAGTGGGGCGAAGGCGTGTTCGGTGCCGAAGCCGCGGCGCAGCACTACTTCAACAAGCCGGCGGCGCGGCTGAGCGCCAATGAGGCGGCGCGTCTGGCCGTGATGCTGCCCAGCCCCAAGTTCTTCGAGAAGCGCCCCGGCTCGCCCTACGTGAGTGGCCGCGCGTCGACCATCCAGGCGCGGATGTCGGCCGTCGATCTGCCCTAAGGGGGAGACACTGCATCGTCGTCGAAGACGATGCGGCACACGGTCGTTCGGCCCGAACCATGCGGCCGCCGCGCGGGCTCGTCGAAGGTGTCGATCACGGTGAAGCCGGCCTTGCGCATCATCCCGGCCGATGCCGCGTTCTCTTCATGGCGGTCGATGTAGACCGCGTGCAGGCCCTGTGCCTTCAGCGCCTCGAGCGCGGCCCGCAGCAAGCGCGCGCCCAGACCCTGCCCGACGGCATCGCGGTGCACGACCGCTTCGCAGACATAGCCCTGCGGCTGTGCGGCGCGCCCGACCGGCTGGTAGCGCGCGAAGTGCTGGGTCTGGCAAAAGGTGACGACGCCTTGCACGACATCGCCCTCGCACGCGACCACCGCGCGGACCTCCCCTGTCGCAATTTGCGCGACATGCCGCGCCACGTCGTCGGGCGGCAGCCAGTTCCACGGGTTGGGGCCATGCGTGAGGATCAGATCGATGAGGGCCGGGATGTCCTCGGTGCGGGCAGGTCGCAGTGCATGCGTCGTCATGCGTCGATGCTCCGTTCGATCGCAACGACGGCTGCTGCACCGATGGCGTAGGCCAGCACGTCCAGCCAGTCCGGCGTGCTGCCGATGACGACACGCAGCACTGGGTTCGCGATCTGCCATTGACCCAAGCGCGCAAGGTACTGGCCCAGTTCCAACGCACATCCCACGCCGAAGGCAGCCAGCGCGAGCGGCATCGGCCGCGCCGCCATCACCGTCTTGAAGACAAAGTACAGCCAGACCACCGCCAGCACGTCGCCGAAGAAGCCGCGCAGCCAACCGGCGCCCGCACCGAAGATGGCGAGGAGCGCCAGCAGCACGAAGAGCAGCAACGCGATGGCGAAGGCTCTGGCGTCGAAGCGCCAGACCGGAGCAGGAGGTGTCGTCATGGCCCCGTATCATCGCCGCATGCTTGCTGCGAAGTTGCTGGGGTGGGTGCTGCTGGGCCTGGTGCGTTTGCTGACCGGTGCACAGGCGCGATGGTGGGGCTGCCCGCCGAAGGCCGAGCAGCGCATCTACTTCGCCAACCATCAAAGCCATCTCGACCTGGTGATGATCTGGGCCGCGCTGCCTGAAGAGTTGCGCAGCATCACCCGGCCGATTGCCGCACGCGACTACTGGGCCAACACCCCCGTGAAGCGCTGGATCACCACCGAGGTGTTCAACGCGATCTATGTGGAACGCGGCGGCACGCCGGCCCCGGCCGAAGAAGGGGCACCGCCGCCTGACCCGATGGCGCCGCTGCAGCCGCTCGTCGAAGCACTCCGAAGCGGCGACTCGATCATCATCTTTCCCGAAGGCACGCGTGGCCACACCGGCGAGCCGCAGAAGTTCAAGTCGGGCCTCTTCACACTGGCGCAGATGTTCCCCGACGTGGTGCTGGTGCCGGCCTGGATCGACAACGTGCAGCGCGTCATGCCCAAGGGCGAGATCGTGCCGGTGCCCATCCTCTGCTCCGTCACCTTCGGCGCGCCGATCGTCCTCGCCCCCGACGAGGAGCGCCGGGTGTTCCTCGACCGCGCACGCGATGCCGTGATGGCGCTGCGCCACGTATGAACGCCTTCCTGCGCAACCTCTCGCCGATCCATCAGGTCGCCGCCCTCTTCCTCATCGTCTTCGGCGTGCTCACGCTGGTGAGCATCGCCACGCTGGGGGTCGGCCTGCGCGAGCGGCGCAACGCGGCCCATGGCGAAGCCTGGTTGCGCGAGTTGTCGGACTTCCGCGCGCTGCTGCGCACCACGTGGTTCATGGCGGTGGTGTTCTGGATCGGCTGGGCGCTCGGGCCGGGCGTGGCCACGCTGCTGTTCGCCTTCATCGCCTTCTTCGCGCTGCGCGAATTCATCACGCTGTCGCCGACGCGGCGGGGCGACCACCGCAGCCTGATCCTGGCCTTCTTCGTGGTGCTGCCGATCCAGTTCATCCTGGTCGGCACGGCGCGCTTCGATCTGTTCACCGTCTTCATCCCGGTCTACGTCTTCATCGCCATTCCCGTGGTGAGCGCGCTGGCCAACGACGCCAGCCAGTTCCTGGAGCGCAACGCCAAGCTGCAGTGGGGCATCATGGTCTGCGTCTACGGCGTGAGCCACGTGCCGGCGCTGCTGTTGCTGTCCTTCCCCGGGTACGAAGGCAAAAGCGCCTTCCTCGTCTTCTTCCTGGTTTTCGTGGTGCAGACCTGCATGGTGGTTCAGCATCTCATCGCACGGCGCTTCGCGTACCTGCCGCCGGACGAGGCCGATCGTGCGCGGCGCAGCATGCTCGGGCGCTGGCTCGCGCGCGAGCCGTTCGCGCCCAACGTGAGCCGCAGTTTCAACTGGGCCAGCTGGGGCCTGGGCATGGCGATCGCCAGCGTGGTCGGCGCGGCGATGTCCTTCATCACGCCCTTCAAGTTCGGCCAGGCACTGGCCATGGCGCTCATCGCCTGCGTCGCGGGCTCGATGGGCCATCTGGTGATGAAGGCGCTCAAACGCGACCGCGGTATTCCGAACTGGGGCCAGAAGGGTGTGGGCGTGACCGGCGCCAACGGCCTGCTCGACCGTGTCGACGCCTTGTGCTTTGCAGCACCGGTGTTCTTCCACTCGGTGCGCTGGTACTTCGGTCTCTGAGAGCGCAGCACCGTCTGGCGCGCTCGCACCAGATCGCTGGCGGCCTGTTTTCCTACCGTGCGGTAGTGAGTTTTCCTGGATTGCCCCATAGGGGAAACCGAGCAGGAAACAACTTGTCGCAACTGCGCTCTCCTACCCTAGAGTAGCGGCCACCACAACGAGGAGACGACGAATGCTCAAGACCGCTTCGATGGCCGGCGCCCTGCTCGCCATCGCCCCCCTGGCCTGGTCTCAATCCAGCGTGCAGATCTACGGGATCGTCGATGCCGCCATCCGGCACACGACCAACGAAGGCGCGGCCGGCGATGGCAGCCTCACGCAGATGATTGGCGGCGGCATGTCGCAGAGCCGTTGGGGCATCAACGTGACGGAAGACCTGGGCGGTGGGCTGCGTGCCTTGGCCAACCTGGAGAACCGCTTCGGCACCGACACCGGCGCCCAGGCGACCACCAACTACTTCCAGCAATCGTGGGTCGGCATCCAGAGCAGCAGCTTCGGCCGCATCACCCTGGGCCGTCAGTACAACGTGCTGTTCGACGTGGTGACGAGCACCTACGCGTCCTTCCCCTACTCGCCGTACTTCGAGGCCTTCAAGCCGGAGATCGGCTTCTCGCTCGGTGCCCGCGCCAGCAACATGATCAAGTACATGGCCGAGTACGGCGGCTTGCGCGGCGGGCTGCAGTACTCATTCGACGAAGACGCACCGACCGGCGGCCGCACGGTCGGCGCCTACCTGCGCTACGCCACCGGCGGCCTGTCGGTGGGCGGGGCGTTCCAGAACTATGAGTTCGGGTCCGGCCGCAAGATCGACGCCTGGACGCTGGGCGGTTCGTACCGCATCGACAAGTGGTACTTCAACCTGGGCTACGGCCGCAACAAACTCGACGGCGGGCCGCTGACCGCGCCGCTCGACCTCGCCGTGCTGTCCAGCCTGTGGAGCGGCACCTCGGTGGCCAACGGCAATTTCGGCGGGCCGGCCTTCCTGGCGGCCAATCGGCGCGACCTCGCCAAGATTGGCGTCGGGTATCAGATCACCCCGCTGCTCAACCTCGGCGCGCATTACTACCGCACCAAGCAGTCGGGCCCGACCGTGGCCGGTGACGCCCGGGCGAACTTCTTCGTGATGGCGGCCGACTACGCGCTCTCGAAGCGTACGGACGTCTATGCGGAACTCGACACCACGCGCCTGAAGGGCAATGCCAATCTCAACGGCACCACGACGGCCGGCGGCCCAAAGAGCCGCAACGGCTACACCGTCGGCATCCGCCACCGGTTCTGATCGCACGCCACGGCAGGGGTCGGTCGGCTACAGTCGAAGGCCCATCACCCCTGCTGCCGACGGCCCGCGCCGCCGGCACCGCTCCGCCTTCGACATGCGCATCCTCGGTATCGACCCTGGCCTGCAAACCACCGGTTTCGGCGTGGTCGACCAGGACGGGCATGCCCTGCGCTACGTCGCCAGTGGCACCATCAGCACCAAGCACCTGGACCGCGGCAACCTGCCCGAACGGTTGAAGGTGCTGTTCGACGGCATCGGCGAGATCGTGACCCGCTACCAGCCCGAGACGGCAGCGGTCGAGATCATCTTCGTCAACGTCAATCCGCAATCCACGCTGCTGCTCGGCCAGGCACGCGGCGCCTGCCTCACCGCGCTGGTGTCGCGCGACCTTCCGGTGGCCGAGTACACCGCGCTGCAGATGAAGCGCGCGGTCGCAGGCCACGGCCAGGCCGCGAAGGCGCAAGTGCAGGAAATGGTCAAGCGGTTGCTGAACCTGCCGGGTCTGCCGGGCAGCGATGCGGCCGATGCGCTGGGCATCGCCATCACGCATGCGCACGTGGGCAGCTCGATGGCGAAGCTGGCCGACGCAGCCGCACTGGGTCGAAGCACCAGCGGGATGTACCGACAGGGGCGGACGCGCTGACGCCTCAGGCGACGCGCTCGGCGATCAGCACCGCGAAGAAGCCGAACGCCGCCAGCAGCGTCCACTTGAGCACGATCCAGCCGAAGCGCCGGTACTTCACTTGGCCCGTGCCCGCATAGAACGCGAAGGACACGCCGGCCACGAGCAGCAGCAGGAGGATGGCCCAGCGAAACAGCAGCATCGGTCGGTACGCCGGCGCTACCAGGCGCGCGCCACTTCGGCGAAGCCGGTGGGGGCCAGCTTCTCGTCGTCGAAGGTGACGATCTCGTAGGCGTCTTCGTGCCGCAGCAGTTCGCGCAGCAGCTGGTTGTTCATGGCATGGCCCGAGCGGAACGCGCTGTACGCGGCCAGCAACGGGCGGCCGACCACGTACAGGTCGCCCATCGCATCCAGGATCTTGTGCTTCACGAACTCGTCGTCGTAGCGCAGGCCGCCAACGTTCAACACCTTGGTGTCGTCCATGACGATCGCGTTGTCGAGCCCACCGCCCAGCGCCAGGCCCTTGCCGCGCATGTACTCGACATCCTTGGTGAAGCCGAAGGTGCGTGCGCGCGCGATGTCGCGGCTGTACGACCCTCGCCCCAGGTCGAACTCCACGCGTTGCCCGGTCGAATCGACCACGCGGTGGTCGAAGTCGATCTCGAAGCTGAGCTTGAAGCCGTGGTAAGGATCGAGCCGCGCCCACTTGGCATTGGCTCCCTCGCCTTCGCGCACTTCCACCGGCTTGAGCAGCTTGATGAAGCGACGCGGGGCCTTCTGCAGCACGATCCCCGCGCTCTGCAACAGGAAGACAAATGACGACGCCGACCCGTCAAGGATCGGCACTTCATCGGCCGTGATGTCGATGACCAGATTGTCGATGCCCAGGCCGGCGCACGCCGACATCAGGTGTTCAACGGTCTGCACCTTGGCGCCGCCCTTCGAGACGGTCGACGCAAGGCTCGTCTCGGTGACGGCCTCTGCCGTCATCGGAATGTCCACCGGCACGGGCAGGTCGACGCGGCGGAACACGATGCCCGTGTCCGGCGCGGCAGGCCACAGCGTGAGTTCCACCCGTTGCCCGCTGTGCAGCCCCACGCCGACAGCACGGGTGATGGACTTGAGCGTTCGTTGTTGCAGCACGGCCGTGATTTTAGGAGCCGTACGCTCCCCCCGCGCCACGCTCCAAACTATCCGGGCCATAGCGAAGGGATTGATGGTGCAGAAAGCGTAGCGAGCGGCCCGAGCGTGCGGCGAGGAGCGGAACCGTACTTGCGTACGGTGAGCACCGCAGCCGCGCACTCGGGTCGCGCAGTAGCTTTATGCGCCATCAATCAGCTTGGCGGCGCAGAAACGCCGGGATCTCGAAGTCGTCCATGCCACCCGAAGACAGCGCGTCGACCTTGGCCGCGGCCATCGTGCGGTTGGTGCGCCACACGCTCGGCACCGCCATGCCTTCGTAGTTGGGCTGGCCGTGCGCGCCGGTCTGGCCCATGCCACCCAGGGTCGGGACGGTGAACGGGATGTTGTCGGTGCCGGTGCGGATCACTTCCAGCGTCGGCGCCTGGCGGCGTGCGTCGGCGCGCGACAGGCCGGTGGCCACCACGGTCACGCGCATCTCGTCGCCCAGGTTCTCGTCGTAGGCAGCGCCGTAGATGACGTGTGCGTCCGGCGACGCGTAGGCACGAATGGTGTTCATCGCCAGCTTCGATTCGCTCAGCTTCAGGGAGCCCTTCGACGCCGTCACCAGCACCAGCACGCCCTTGGCGCCCGACAGGTCGATGCCTTCGAGCAGCGGGCAGGCCACGGCCTGCTCGGCAGCGATGCGCGCGCGGTCCGGGCCGCTGGCCGCGGCCGTGCCCATCATGGCCTTGCCGGGCTCACCCATCACGGTGCGCACGTCTTCGAAGTCGACGTTCACGCCGCCGTACTCGTTGATGATTTCCGAGATGCCGCCGACCGCGTTCTTCAGCACGTCGTTGGCGTGTGCGAAGGCCTCGGCCTGCGTCACGTCTTCGCCCAGCACTTCGAGCAGCTTCTCGTTCAGGATCACGATCAGCGAGTCGACATTCGCTTCGAGCTCGGCCAGGCCGCTGTCGGCGTTGTTCATGCGCTTGCCGCCTTCCCAGTCGAAGGGCTTGGTGACCACGCCGACGGTGAGGATGCCCATCTCCTTGGCGATGCGCGCGATCACGGGTGCCGCGCCGGTGCCGGTGCCGCCGCCCATGCCGGCGGTGATGAAGAGCATGTGCGCACCATCGATGGCCGCGCGGATCTCGTCGACCGCCAGCTCGGCTGCCTCACGGCCCTTGTCGGGCTTGCCGCCGGCGCCCAGGCCGTTGTTGCCCAGCTGGATCAGCTTGGGCGCATTGCTGCGCGACAGCGCTTGCGCATCGGTGTTGGCGCAGGAGAACTGAACGCCTTGCACGCCACGCTCGATCATGTGCGCGACCGCGTTGCCGCCGCCGCCGCCCACGCCGATCACCTTGATTTGCGTGCCTTGGTTGAACTCTTCCATTTCGATCATTTCGATGGCCATTTGGTGACTCCTAGATTGCTTGCAGTTGCCGTGTGTTTCTGAACTATTTTTCTGTGCGCGGACCGGTTGTTCGTGGTGATGGCGGACCGGTCCGCCGCCATCGCTCGTTGAAGTGCCGGGGCGGACTGCCGCGGGCCAGCCAGAGGGGGTAGTGCTTCATGTCAGAAGTTCCCCACGATGAAGTCCTTGAAGCGTCCGAAGGCCGTCTTCACCGAACCGTTCTTCTGCGCGACCTTGTAGCCGCGCATGCGCGCAAAACGTGCTTCTTCGAGCAACCCCATGACGGTAGCCGCACGGGGCTGGGCCACCATGTCGGACAACGCGCTCGAATACTTCGGGATGCCGCGGCGCACCGGCTTGAGGAAGATGTCCTCGCCGAGCTCGACCATGCCCGGCATCACCGCGCTGCCGCCGGTCAGCACGATGCCCGACGACAGTACTTCCTCGTAACCCGACTCGCGCACCACCTGCTGTACCAGCGAGAAGATCTCTTCGACGCGCGGCTCGATCACGCCGGCCAGCGCCTGCTTGCTCAGCATGCGCGGGCCACGGTCGCCCAGGCCCGGCACCTCGACCTGCGTGTCGGGGTCGGCCAGCAGCTGCTTGGCATAGCCGTTCTCGACCTTGATGTCCTCGGCGTCCTTCGTCGGCGTGCGCAGCGCCATGGCGATGTCGCTGGTGATCAGGTCGCCGGCGATCGGGATCACGGCCGTGTGGCGGATCGCGCCGTTGGTGAAGATCGCCACGTCGGTCGTGCCCGCGCCGATGTCGACCAGGCACACGCCCAGTTCGCGCTCGTCCTCAGTCAGCACCGCCTGGCTCGAGGCCAGCGGGTTGAGCATCAGCTGATCGACTTCCAGCCCGCAGCGGCGCACGCACTTGATGATGTTCTCGGCGGCGCTCTGCGCGCCGGTCACGATGTGCACCTTGGCCTCCAGGCGCATGCCGCTCATGCCGATCGGCTCCTTCACGTCCTGGCCGTCGATCACGAATTCCTGCGGCTCCACCAGCAGCAACCGCTGGTCGCTCGAGATGTTGATGGCGCGCGCCGTCTCCACCACACGGGCCACATCGGCGGCCGTCACTTCCTTGTCCTTCACCGCCACCATGCCGCTGGAGTTGATGCCGCGGATGTGGCTGCCGGTGATGCCGGTGTAGACGCGGCCGATCTTGCAGTCGGCCATCAGCTCGGCCTCTTTCAGCGCCTGCTGAATGCTCTGCACCGTGGCGTCGATGTTGACCACCACGCCGCGCTTGAGGCCGTTGCTCGGCGCCACGCCCAGCCCGGCGAGCTTGAGCTCGCCGTTGGGCAGCACCTCGGCCACGACCACCATCACCTTGGCGGTGCCGATGTCGAGTCCGACGACCAGGTCTTTGTATTCTTTGGGCATGGAATGTCCTCGGTATTCGCTTATTTCTTCTTGGGGTCGTTGACGACCGTGGTGACGCCGCGCATTCGCAGCGCATAGCCTTCGTTGTGCCGCAGGTCGGCGCCTTCGACCGAGGCGACGGTGCGGCCGTACTGCGCCGCCACCGGTGCCACGGTGCGCAGGAAGCCCTCGGTGCGTGCCACCACTTCTTCGCTGCGCCCGCGGCCCAGTTCGATGAGCGCACCGCTGTCGAGCAGCACATGCCAGCTGCCACGGCTCGACAGGCCGAGCTCGACCACGGTCAATTCATAGGGCTGGAACAAAGGCGCCAGCAGGCGGTACATGCCCAGCACCTGCCCGGCCTGTTCGATCGGCCCGTCGAGCCGCGGGAGCTGGTCGTCGACCTCGGCCACATTGGCCTCGAACACTTCGCCGAAGCCATTGACCAGCTTGGAGCCCGCCTCGTCGCCCCAGTGCGCGACCGGCCGATGCTCGGTCAGCGTCGCGCGCAACTTGTTGGGGAACTCGCGCCGCACCACCGCCTTGCGCACCCAGGGCACCGACTCGAAGGCCGTGCGCGCACGCGCCAGGTCGACGGTGAAGAAGTTGCCCGCGAGCTGCGGCGCCACGTTGGCACGCAGCGTGACCGCGTTGTTGTGCGTCACTTCGCCGTCGACCTTGATACCGGCGATCGGGAAGAAGGGTTGGCGCAGCACCCACCAGGCCCCCGCCGCCAGCAGCACGACACCGAACACGACGAAGACCAGCGCCGCCGTGAGATTCATGAGCTTGACGTCGAAGGGGACGGGTGCCGCGGTGGCCATGATCAGACCTTGCCTTCGGAGTCCAGTGCTGCCGAGGCCAGCACACGCACGCACAGGTCTTCGTAGGCGATGCCCATCGCACGCGCCGACATCGGCACCAGCGAATGGGTCGTCATGCCGGGCGAGGTGTTCATCTCCAGCAGGAAGGGCTTGCGGTCGCTGGCGCGGATCATCACGTCGGCGCGGCCCCAGCCGCGGCAACCGAGCGTGCGGTAGGCCGCCAGCGCGAGGCGCTGGATCTCCTTCTCCTCCGCCTCGGGCAGGCCGCTCGGGCAGTGGTACTTCACGTCGTCGGTGAAGTACTTGTTCTGGTAGTCGTAGGCGCCCTCGGGCGCGGCGATGCGCACCACCGGCAGGGCCTGCGCGTCGAGCCCGTGGCCCAGCACGGCGCAGGTGACTTCCTCGCCCTCGATGAATTCCTCGCACAGCACGTCGGCGTCGTACCTGGCCGACAGCGCGACGGCGTCCTGCATCTGCGAATACCCGGCCACCTTGGTCACGCCGATGGACGAGCCTTCGCGCGGCGGCTTGACGATCAGCGGCAGACCGAGCACGTCGGGCACGGCGCGGATCTGCTCGCGGCTCTGCTGGTCGGCGGCCAGACGCACGTACTTGGGCGTCGACAAGCCGTCGGCCAGCCAGATGCGCTTGGTCATGACCTTGTCCATCGCCACGCTGGAGGCCATCACGCCGGAGCCGGTGTACGGGATGCCGAGGAGTTCGAGCGCGCCCTGCACCGTGCCGTCCTCGCCGTGGCGGCCGTGCAGCGCGATGAAACAGCGCGCGAAGCCCTCGCGCTTGAGCTCGGCCAGGTCGCGCTCGGCCGGGTCGAAGGCGTGCGCGTCGACGCCGCGCGAGCGCAGCGCCTCCAGCACACCGGTGCCCGACAGGATGGAGATGTCGCGTTCGGCCGAGGTGCCGCCGAAGAGCACCGCGACCTTGCCCAGTTGCTGAATGTTCGGAGTGCTCACAGTGCCCTTCCTTCGCGGGTGAACTGGCCCGGCTTCGCGGATGCGGCCGTGCCGCCCAGCTCCACCACGCGGCCGGGCACGGTGCCGATCGAGCCGGCGCCCATGCAGATGACGACGTCGCCGTCGCGCGCGTTGTCGAGAATCGCCTGTGCCATCGCACCGATCTCGTCGACGAACACCGGCTCGACCTTGCCGGCCACGCGCAGCGCACGCGCGAGCGAGCGGCCGTCGGCCGCCACGATGGGCGCCTCGCCGGCCGCATAGACCTCGCCCAGCAGCACGGCATCGGCCGTGCCCAGCACCTTGACGAAGTCCTCGAAGCAGTCGCGCGTGCGGGTGTAGCGGTGCGGCTGGAAGGCCAGCGTCAGGCGGCGGCCCGGGAAGGCGCCGCGCGCCGCGGCGATGGTGGCGGCCATTTCGACCGGGTGGTGGCCGTAGTCTTCGATCAGCGTGAACGCCGCCGTGGCGGACGCGTCCTTCACCGGCACGTCGCCATAGCTCTGGAAGCGCCGGCCTACGCCCTTGAAGTCGGCGAGGCCGCGCTGCACCGCCTCGTCGGCGACGCCGAGCTCGACTGCCACCGCGATCACCGACAGCGCATTCAGCACGTTGTGCTCACCGGCCAGGTTCAGCACGATGTCCAGGTCGGGCAGCGTGATGCCGTTGCGGCGCTGCGCGGTGAAATGCATCTGCGCACCGACGGCGCGCACGTTGACGGCACGCACCTGGGCGCCCTCGTTGAAGCCGTAGCTGGTCACCGGGCAGGTCACCTCGGGCACGATGCTGCGCACGGCTTCGTCGTCGGTGCACAGGATCGCGACGCCATAGAAAGGCATGCGGTGCAGGAAATCGACGAAGGCCTTCTTCAGGTTGCCGAAGTCGTGCCCGTAGGTCTCCATGTGGTCGGCATCGATGTTCGTGACCACCGCCATCACCGGCAGCAGATTCAGGAAGGACGCGTCGGACTCGTCGGCCTCCACCACGATGTAGTCGCCGCTGCCGAGCTGCGCATTGGCGCCGGCGCTGTTCAAGCGCCCGCCGATCACGAAGGTCGGGTCGAGTCCGGCCGCGGCCAGCACGCTGGCCACCAGGCTGGTCGTCGTCGTCTTGCCATGGGTGCCGGCGATGGCGATGCCCTGCTTCAGGCGCATCAACTCGGCCAGCATGAGGGCGCGCGGCACCACGGGGATCTTCTTCTCGCGCGCGGCGATCACCTCGGGGTTGTCGGCCTGCACCGCGGTCGACGTGACCACGGCATCGGCGCCCGCGATGTTCGCGGCCGCATGGCCCACGTGCGTGGCGATGCCCAGGCCGGCCAAGCGGCGCAGCGTGACGCTGTCCGACAGGTCGGAGCCCGAGATGCGGTAGCCGAGGTTGAGCAGCACCTCGGCGATGCCGCTCATGCCGGCGCCGCCGACGCCGACGAAATGGATGTGACGGATCGCATGCTTCATGCGCGGCCTCCGCACGGCGGCATGTCGTCGGCGGCCTTCCGACCTTCGACGAAATGAATGTGGCGAATGGCGTGCTTCATACAGGGCCTCCGCGTTTCTTCGCCGCGAGTTCTTCACAGGCCAGCACCACGGCGCTGACCGCGTCGGTCTTCTGCATCGTCTTGGCCTTCACGGCCTTGTCCACCAGCGTGGTTCGTTCGAGTTTCTGGAGCAAGTCGGCCAACAATTCAGGCGTGAGTTCAGTCTGCTGCACCAGCCAGCCGCCACCCGCGTCCACGAGGAAGCGTGCGTTGGTGGTCTGGTGGTCGTCGACCGCGGATGGGAAGGGCACGAACAGCGCTGCGGCGCCGACGGCTGCGATTTCGGTGACGGTGCTGGCACCGGCGCGCGCGACGATCAGGTCGGCGGTCGCGTAGGCGGTGGCGGTGTCGTCGATGAAGGGCGTGAGCTCGGCTTCGACGCCGGCGGCCACGTAGTTGGCGCGCAGGTCGTCGATCTGCTTGGCGCCGCTCTGGTGCATCACGATAGGCCGCTGCGCCGGCGCGATGCGCGCCAGGGCCTTGGGCACGATGCTGTTGAGCGCCT
Source organism: Variovorax restrictus (assembly GCF_051216715.1). Taxonomy (NCBI): domain Bacteria; kingdom Pseudomonadati; phylum Pseudomonadota; class Betaproteobacteria; order Burkholderiales; family Comamonadaceae; genus Variovorax; species Variovorax restrictus. Next base: position 1,043,934 of record NZ_JBPJZH010000001.1, on the reverse strand, counting down.
TCGCGCCCAGGCTGCCACCGACCACCAGCAGCTTCAGCGGCCCGCTGCGGCCGGTGAAGCGCGTGACCGGATCGGGCTGCGACACGAAGGCTTCGCGCAGCGGATTGCCCACCCACTGCGCGTTCTTCAGCACATTCGGAAAGGCCGTGAACACGCGGTTGGCGACGCTCGCCAGCACCCTGTTGGCCAGCCCGGCCACCGAGTTCTGCTCGTGCAGCACGAGCGGCTTGCCCAGCAGCACGCTCATCAGACCACCGGGAAAGGTGATGTAGCCGCCCAGGCCGATGACCACGTCGGGCCGCACGCGGCGCAGCACGCCGATGCTCTGGACGAAGGCGCGCAACAGGCGTGCCGGCAGCATCAGCAGCGTGAGCGGCCCCTTGCCGCGCAGGCCGCCGAACTGCACCGGCTCGAAGGCGAAGCCGCGCGGCGGCACCAGCTGCTGCTCCATGCCGCCGGGCGCGCCCAGCCAGTGCACCGTCCAGCCGCGGTCGCGCAGCGCTTCGGCCACAGCCAGGCCAGGGAAGATGTGCCCGCCCGTGCCGCCCGCCATGACGAGTGCCGTCCTCTTCATACGCGGCCTCCCCGCATCAGCACGCGATTCTCGTAGTCGACCCGCAGCACGATCGACAGTGCGACCAACTGCATCAGCATGGCCGAGCCGCCGAAGCTCATCAACGGCAGGCCCAGGCCCTTGGTCGGCAGTGCGCCGAGGTTCACGCCCATGTTGATGAAGGACTGGAACCCGATCCAGATGCCGATGCCCTGCGCCACCAGACCGGAGAACACGCGGTCGAGTGCGATGGCCTGGCGGCCGATGTGCATGATGCGGCGCGTGAGCCACAGGAACAGGCCGATGACCAGCAGCAACCCGACGAGGCCGAACTCCTCGCCGAGCACGGCCAGCAAGAAGTCGGTGTGCGCTTCGGGCAGCCAGTGCAGCTTCTCGACGCTGCCGCCCAGGCCCACGCCGAAGATCTCGCCGCGGCCGATGGCGATGAGGGCGTGCGACAGCTGGTAACCCTTGCCGAGCGCGTGCGCTTCGCTGAAGGGGTCGAGGTAGGCGAAGATCCGCTCGCGCCGCCATTCGCTGGTCATCACGATCAGCGCGAAGGCCGCCACCACCAGCGCGGCGATCACGAAGAACATCCGTGCGTTCACGCCGCCGAGGAACAGGATGCCCATGGCGATGATGGCGATCACCATGAAGGCGCCCATGTCGGGCTCGGCCAGCAGCAGCATGCCGACCACCACCACCGCGATGCCCATCGGCAGCACGGCGCGGAAGAAGCGTTCCTTGATCTCCATCTTGCGCACCATGTAGCTGGCGGCGTAGAGCACCATCGCGAGCTTGGCGAGCTCGGAAGGCTGGAAGTTCATGATGCCCAGCGGCAGCCAGCGGCGCGCGCCGTTGACCACGCGGCCCACGTGCGGGATGAGCACCAGCACCAGGAGCAGCAGCGAGACGACGAAGATCCACGGCGCCACGCGCTCCCAGGTCTGCATCGGGATCTGGAAGGCCAGCAGCGCGGCGACGAAGGCAATGCCGATGAACAGCACGTGGCGCAGCAGGAAGAACATCGGCCCGTAGCCGGCGCGCGCGAAGCGCGGGTTGTCCGGCAACGCGATGGAGGCGGAATAGACCATCACCAGGCCCCAGGCCAGCAATGCCAGCGCGACCCACAGCAGCGATTGGTCGAAGCCGAGCACGCGCATCGGCGCGGCCTTGGTCTGGGTCACGCTGCCACCCCCGAGGCGCACCGGCAGGTGCATCGGCAGCGCATCCATGCCGCTCTTGGCGGCACGGCGGAACCAGCCGCCGAAGCGGCCCGGTGCGGTGTTCGGGGTGGCAGCGGCCGTATCGCTCATGGTGCGTCCTCCTCGTCCATCGACGACGGCGCGTCGGCCAGCGCCTGCACCGCGTCGCAGAAGACCTGCGCGCGGTGGGCGTAGTCCTTGAACATGTCGAAGCTGGCACAGGCCGGCGACAGCAGCACGGCATCGCCCGGGTGCGCACGCTTCGCGGCGAGCTGCACGGCTTCTTCCATCGACGCGGCATGCACGAGCGTGACGCCGGTCGAGGCCAGCGCGGCCTCGATCAGCGGCGCGTCGCGCCCGATCAGCACCACGGCGCGGGCCACCTGGCGCACCGGCGCGGCCAGCGGCTCGAAGTCCTGCCCCTTGCCCTCGCCACCGAGGATGGCGACGATGCGGCGCTCTGCCCCCAGGCCGTTGAGTGCGGCGACCGTCGCACCGACGTTGGTGCCCTTGCTGTCGTCGAAGAATTCCACCTGGTCGACGATGGCCACCGATTCGACGCGGTGCGGCTCGCCGTGGTACTCACGCAGGCCGTAGAGCATGGGACCGAGCGGGCAACCGGCCGCGCTGGCCAGCGCCAGGGCCGCCAGTGCGTTGAGCGCGTTGTGCTGGCCGCGGATGCGCAGCGCGTCAGCTGGCATCAGCCGCTGCAGGAAGATTTCCTGTTCCTCGGCGGCGGCACCGCGCTTGCGCTTGATCGTCTCGTCGGCCTCCAAGGCACGCACCAGCCAGGCCATGCCATTGACGCGCTCGATGCCGAAGTCGGTCGGGCGCAACGGCAGGCCGGCGCCGAAGGTAATGTGCGTGCGGATCTGCGGGCGTTGCAGCTTCACGCGGACCGGCGCCGGCAGCATCTGCATCACGCCGGCGTCGTCGCGGTTCAGGATCATCAGACCTCGCTGGCCGAAGATGCGCGCCTTGGCCGCCGCATAGGCCGCCATGTCGCCGTGCCAGTCGAGATGGTCCTGCGTCAGGTTTAGCACCGCAGCGGCGGTCGGCTCGAAGTCCTGCACGCCGTCGAGCTGGAAGCTGGACAGTTCGAGCACCCACACCTCGGGCAGCGTGTCGGCGTCGAGGTGCGCCGACAGCGTGTCGAGCAGCGTCGGGCCGATGTTGCCGGCCACCGCCACCGACTTGCCCGCGCGTTCGACCAGCAGGCCGGTCAGCGCGGTGACGGTGGTCTTGCCGTTGGTGCCGGTGATAGCGAGCACGGCTGGCGTGTAGCCCTTGGGCGCCGACGCTTCGGGCGCGACGATGGGCAGCGGGGCCTCGTCTTCGGGTGTGGGTGCGGGCGGCGCTACCGAGAGTTCGGCGATCCGCGCAACGAATTCGGCCGCCTCGCGGGCGGCGGTGTGGACGGAGGGCTTGGCGGCGACCGGGGCCGGGGCATCGCCTTCTGCGGCCGATTCGCCCAGCGGTGGTGACTCGGGTTCCGATGCCTCGGAGGCATCGGCTTCGGGCGGCGACGGTGCCTCGGCGACTTCCGCCGGTGGCTGCTCGGCCATCGCGATCTCGACCTGCGTCGGCGCTTCGGGTTCAGGCACGAGCTCGGGCGCGATGTCCTCGACGACCGGCGCCGCTTCGGCATCTTCGATCGGATCGACCAACGCTTCGGCCGGCACGTCCACCGTGCGCAAATCGCGCAGCGCCTGCGCGAACAGGTCCAGTTCGCCACCCACCGTCAGACCGATGGCCCGTGCCGCATCGACCACCGGCGCGATCGTCGCGGGCGTCAGGCCTGGCGAGCGGTACACCGCACGGATGGGCGTGCCTTCGATCAGCGCGGCCGTCAGCGGCCCGCCAACGAAGCGCACACCGGGGCACTCGGCCTGCAGCATTGGCAACGCGGGCGGCGTGTCGCGCGTGTCGGCCACGGTGACCTGGGCACCGTGCCGCGCGCACCACCGTGCCATCGCCAGGCCGGACGCACCGAGGCCGAGGACGAGGACGGGAAGGTCGTGCAGGTGCTTCATCGGCTCAACGCAACTTGAGGGTCGACAAACCCACGAGACACAGCAGCATCGTGATGATCCAGAAGCGCACGACGACCTGCGTCTCACGCCAGCCGCTCTTCTCGAAGTGGTGGTGCAGCGGCGCCATCTTGAGGATGCGCCGGCCTTCGCCGAAGCGCTTCTTGGTGTACTTGAAGTACATGACCTGCGCCATCACCGAGATCGCCTCGACCACGAAGATGCCGCCCATCACGAAGAACACGATCTCCTGGCGCACGATGACGGCGATGGTGCCGAGCGCGCCGCCCAGCGCCAGCGCGCCGACGTCGCCCATGAAGACCTGCGCCGGGTGCGTGTTGAACCACAGGAAGGCCAGGCCCGCGCCGGCCATGGCCGAGCAGAACACCAGCAGTTCGCCCGAGCCGGGGATGTGCGGGAACAGCAGGTACTTCGAATAGACCGAACTGCCAGTGACGTAGGCGAACACACCCAGCGCCGAGCCGACCATCACCACCGGCATGATCGCCAGGCCGTCGAGGCCGTCGGTGAGGTTCACCGCGTTGCTCGACCCGACGATCACCAGGTAGGTCAGGATGACGAAGCCGATGCCGCCGAGCGGGTAGCTGATTTCCTTGAAGAAAGGCACCAGCAGGTTGATCTTGGGCGGGAAGTCGAGCGCGAAGCCCGATTGCACCCAGGCGTAGAACAGTTCCAGCACGCGCCAGTTGGAGCTCTCGGAAATGCTGAACAGCAGGTAAAAGCCGGCCAGCAGGCCGACGACCGATTGCCAGAAGTACTTCTCGCGCGAGCGCATGCCTTCGGGGTCCTTGCGCACCACCTTGCGCCAGTCGTCAACCCAGCCGATGGCGCCGAAGCCCAGCGTCACCCACAGCACGATCCACACGAAGCGGTTGCTCAGGTCGAACCACAGCACGGTCGCGAAGGCGATCGAGAACAACACCAGCACGCCGCCCATGGTGGGCGTGCCGCTTTTAGTCAGGTGCGTCTCCATGCCGTAGCCACGCACCGGCTGGCCGATCTTGAGCGCGGTCAGGCGGCGGATCGCATACGGGCCGACCGCCAGGCCGATCAGCAGCGCCGTGGTCGCGGCCATCAGCGCGCGGAAGGTGAGGTACTGAAAGACGCGCAGGAACCCGAACTCGGGCGAGAGCGTCTGCAGCCATTGGGCCAGGCTCAGCAGCATGCGTTTGTGCGCGGTTCATGCAGCATGACCGGCCTCCTTGTCGTTGTGGTTGTCGGTCGCAGCGGCGGGCCGGGCAACCGAGGCGATGGCCTGCACCACGCGCTCCATCCGCATGAAGCGCGACCCCTTGATCAGCACGCTGGCGAGCGTGGGCAGCTGGTCGAGCACGGCCAGGTTGAGCGCATCGACATCGGTGAAATGGCGGCCCTGACGGCGCACGCGCTGGTCGGCGAAGGCGGCCACGCTGTGCACCGATTCGTCGCCGAGCGCGAACAGCATTTCGACCCCACGGTCGCGCGCCCACTCGCCCACTTCGGCGTGGAAGCCTTCGGCCTGGTTGCCGACTTCGCCCATGTCACCCAGCACCAGCAGGCGCGGGCCCGGCAAGGCGGCGAGCACGTCGATGGCGGCGCGCACCGAATCCGGGTTCGCGTTGTAGGTGTCGTCGACCAGCGTGAGCGTGCGGCCCGCCGGCAGCGCGATCAGGCTCGCCTTCGAGCGGCCCTTGACCGGCTCGAAAGCCGCCAAGCCCTCGGCGATCTTCTCGATCGACACGCCGCTGGACAGCGCACAGGCGGTCGCCGCCAGCGCGTTGATCACGTTGTGATGGCCGGCGATGGACAACGTGGTCTGGAGCGGGCCGAGCGGCGTGCGCACTTCGATCGACCATGCGCCGCCTTGCCACTCGGCACGCGCCAGCGCGATGTCGGCATCGGGGTGGTCGCCGAAGCTCAGGCAGCGGCGGGTCGCGCCTTCGTGCGCGATCTCGTCCCACAGCGGCGTGAAGGCGTCGGCGAAAGGGAACACGGCCGTGCCGGTTGCCGGCAAGGCGGCGAAGACGCTGCCGTTCTCGCGCGCCACGGCCTCGACGGTCGCCATGAACTCCTGGTGCTCGCGCTGGGCGTTGTTGACCAGCGCGATGGTCGGCCGCGCGATGGCCGCCAGCCGGGCGATCTCGCCCGGATGGTTCATGCCGAGCTCGACCACGGCCAGTTGGTGGTGCGCGCGCAGACGCAACAGCGTGAGCGGCAGCCCGATCTCGTTGTTGAAGTTGCCGACGGTCGCCAGCGACCGGTCGCCCCAGGCGGCATGCAGGATGGTCGCGATCATCTGCGTGACCGTGGTCTTGCCGTTGCTGCCGGTGACGGCCACCAGCGGCAGGTCGAACTGCGAGCGCCAGCCCGCGGCCAGCGCACCGAGCGCCGCCAGCGTGTCCGGCACTTCGAGGCCCGGCAGGCCGGCGGCTTCGAGGCCGCCGTGCGCGATGGCCGCGACCGCGCCCTGCGCGCGCGCATCGGCCAGGAAGTCGTTGGCATCGAAGCGCTCGCCACGCAGCGCCACGAACAGGTCGCCCGGCTGCAGGCTGCGCGTGTCGGTGTGCACCCGCACCAGCGGTGTGTCGGCATCGCCGACCAGACGCGCGCCCGGCACCCAGGCCAGCGCCTGGCCGAGGGTCATCATGGGGACGGACACGCTCATGCGGGGCTCCTGCGTTGCAACGCGTCGAGCGCGTGGATGCGGTCTGAAAATTCGGTGCGCACACCCTCGGCTTCCTGCCAGGCCTCGTGGCCCTTGCCAGCGATCAGCACCACGTCGGCGGGTGCCGCCTGGGCCAGGGTTTCGGCGATGGCGCGGGCGCGGTCGGGCTCGACCTGCGCGGCATCGGGATCGGACAGCCCGAGCAGGATCTGGCCGATGATCGCGGCCGGCTTCTCACTGCGCGGGTTGTCGCTGGTGATCACGACGCGGTCGGCCTGCGCCTCGGCGACGGCGGCCATCAGCGGGCGCTTGGTCGCGTCGCGGTCGCCACCGCAGCCGAACACGCACCACAGCGCGCCGCCGCGCTGCGCGGCCAGCGGGCGCAGGCCGGCCAGCGCCTTGTCGAGCGCGTCGGGCGTGTGGGCATAGTCGACCACCGCCAGCGGCCGGCCCGGCAACGCGACGCGCTCCATGCGGCCCGGCACGCTCTGCAGGTCGCGGCAGGCCTCGACCGCTTCGGTCAGCGACAGGCCGAGGGCGCGCTGCGCGCCGATCACGCCGAGCAGGTTGGCCACGTTGTACTGACCGATGAGCCGGGTCGACAGCGTCTGCGTGTCGGCGCCGTGTTCGACCACGTCGAAGCGCAGGCCCTCGGCGTCGTAGCGGATGTCCTGCGCCATCAGGCGCGCGGTGCCACCATCGGCCGACACGGTCCACACGTCGAGCGCGCCGGTGCCGCGGTCGATCAGGTTCGCGACCAGCGTCGCGCCGTGCAGGTCGTCGATGTTGACCACCGCCGCGGCGAGGCCGGGCCAGCGGAACAGCTCGGCCTTCGCTTCCCAGTAGGCGTCCATGCTGCCGTGGTAGTCGAGGTGGTCCTGCGTGAAATTGGTGAACACCGCGACGCGGATCTCGCAGCCGTCGAGCCGGCGCTCGGCGATGCCGATGGACGAGGCTTCGATGGCGCAGGCACTGAAGCCATGCCGGACGAAGCTGCGTAGTTCGCGCTGCAGCATCACGGGGTCGGGCGTGGTGAGGCCGGTGTAGCGCAACTCGGGCGGCGTGCCGATGCCGAGCGTGCCGATCAGCGCACAAGGGCCGTGGTCGGTGCGCTTGGACAGCGCCTCTGCCAGCCACCAGGCGGTCGATGTCTTGCCGTTGGTGCCGGTCACGGCGATCAGCGGGATCTGGCTCGACGGCTGGCCGTAGAACGACGCGGCGATCGGCCCGGTGGCGGCCTTGAGGCCAATGAAAGTCGCGATCGGTTGATCGTCGTCGAAGCCGAAGGCCTCGACGCCCTCGCGCTCGACCAGGCACACCGACGCGCCCTGCGCCAATGCGGAAACCACATGCGCGCGCCCATCGGTCGCGGCGCCGGGCCAGGCGATGAAGCCGTCGCCGTCGCCGACCTGCCGGCTGTCGGCGTGCAGGTCGCCGCCCACGCAGGAGCGCAACCACCAGGCGGCTTCGTTCGGGGAGGAGAAGTGTTGGTCGACCATGTCAGATAGAGCGGCGGCCAATTTCCAGGGATACCGCGGAACCGGCTTTGCCGGGCCGCTGGTATCGCCCCCTTGAGGGGGAGGCGCCGAAGGCGCTTCGGGGGTGGTTGTTCATTCTTAGAAGCTCTCGTCCACGCCTTGTGTGATGACCAGCGGCTTGACCGCCATGTCGGGCGCCACGTTCATCATGCGCAGCGTCTGCTGCACGACTTCGCTGAACACCGGTGCGGCGGCCAGGCCGCCGAAGTACTGGCCGTCGCTCGGCTCGTCGATCATCACGCCGACGATGATGCGCGGCTTCTCGATCGGCGCCATGCCGGTGAACCAGGCGCGGTACTTGTTGCTCGCGTAGCCCTTGCCGACCTGCTTGTGCGCCGTGCCGGACTTGCCGCCCACCGAGTAGCCCACGGTCTGCGCAAGCTGGCCGGTGCCGCCAGGGCCGGCGGCCATCTGCAGCATCTTGCGGACCGCATGCGCGTTCGCGGCGGAAAACACGCGCACACCGACCGCCGCTTCGGGACTCTTGAGCATCGTCACCGGGATGATGCTGCCGTCATGCGCGAAGGCGGTGTACGAATGTGCCATCTGAAACAGCGACGCCGACAGGCCATAGCCGTAGGCCATGGTGGCCTGCTCGACCGGCTTCCAGCTCTTCCACGGGCGCAGCCGACCGGTGACGGCGCCGGGGAACTGCACCTGCGGCTTCTGGCCGTAGCCGAGCGCGGTGTAGGTGTCCCACATCTCGTGCGGCGTCATCTTCTGGGCGATCTTGAGCGCGCCGACGTTGCTCGACTTCTGGATCACGCCCTCGACCGTCAACGTGCCGTAGTTGTGTGTGTCGCTGATGGTGAAGCCGCCGATCTGGAAGCGGCCGGGGCCGGTCTCGATGAGGGTCGACGGCTTCACGCGGCCGGCCTCGAGCGCCATCGCCACGGTGATCGGCTTCATCGTCGAGCCGGGCTCGAAGGTGTCGGTGAGCGCGCGGTTGCGCAGCTGCTCACCGGTGAGGTTCTGGCGCTTGTCGGGCACGTAGCTCGGGTAGTTCGCGAGCGCGAGGATCTCGCCGGTCGTGCTGTCGAGCACCACCACGCTGCCCGCCTTGGCCTTGCGCGCGATCACCGCGTCGCGCAGCTTCTGGTAGGCGAAGAACTGCACCTTGCTGTCGACCGACAGCTGGATGTCCTTGCCGTCGACCGGCGGCACCGTCTCGCCGACGCCTTCGACCACACGGCCCAGGCGGTCCTTGATGACGCGACGCGAGCCCGCCTTGCCGGCCAGGTCCTTGTCGAAGGCGAGCTCGATGCCTTCCTGGCCATGGTCTTCGACGTTGGTGAAGCCGACCACGTGTGCGGCGGCCTCGCCTTCGGGGTACTGGCGTTTGTATTCCTTGCGCTGGTAGATGCCCTTGACGTTGAGATCGGCGATCTGCTTGGCAATGGGCGCGTCGACCTGGCGCTGGATCCAGACGAAGGTCTTGTCCTCGTCCTCCAGCTTCTTGTCGAAGTCCTTCTGCGCCATGCCCAACAGCTTGGCCACCTGCCGCAGCTTGGCCTTCGTGTCCGGGTCGTTGCGCTCGATGTCTTCCGGGATCGCCCAGATGCTGGGCGCCACCACGCTCGACGCCAGCAGCAGGCCGTTGCGGTCGAGGATGCGGCCGCGGTTGGCCGGCAGCTCCAGCGTGCGTGCGAAGCGCACCTCGCCCTGGCGCTGGAAGAACTCGTTGCCGATCACCTGCACATAGGTCGCGCGGGCGGCCAGCACCACGAAGCCCATCGCGATCGCGGCGACGATGAACTTGCTGCGCCAGACCGGCGTCTTGCTCGCGAGCAAGGGGCTGGTCGTGTACTGCACGCTGCGGCTGCGGCGGACCATCAACCATTCCTCCGCGCTGTGCTCGGTGCGCCGGGCTTGGCCGGGGCGGAAGCCGCCGGCGCCGGGATCGGCGGAATCACCGTGCCGTCGGGTCGCACGTACTGCGTGATGGCCGGCGTGGTCGTGCGCATCTTCAGCTGCTCCTTGGCCAGCTTCTCGACGCGCAGCGGCGTGGCCTGGGCGCGCTTCTCGACCTGCAGGCGGTCGCCGTCGACCTCGAGCCGGCGCGCCTCGGTGTTGGCGCGGTCGAGCTCGGTGTAGAGCAGGCGCGAGCGGTACTGCGTGTGCACGAGGAACATCGCCGTGGCCATCACGGCGATCAGCAGCAGGACGTTCAGGCGCGTCATGCGTCGGTCCTCTCGGCCACGCGCAGGATCGCGCTGCGTGCACGCGGGTTGCCGGCCACCTCGGCCTCGGACGGGCGGATGCGGCCCAGGGCGCGCAGCTTCATCACCTTCGGTGCGGCGAAGGGCGCGCGGCGGTCGTAGACCTCTTTCGAGTGCTGCGCGATGAACTGCTTGACGATCCGGTCTTCGAGCGAATGGAAGGCGATCACCGCCAGCCGGCCGCCCGGCTGCAACACCTTGAGGCTGGCGTCTAGCGCCTGTTGCAGCTCTTCAAGCTCGGCGTTGATGAAAATCCGAAAAGCCTGAAATGTGCGCGTTGCAGGGTTCTGGCCCTGCTCGCGGGTTTTGACCGTGCCAGCCACGAGCTCGGCCAGCTCGGTGGTGGTTGAAATTGGGCCCCGTTCTTGTCGGCGAGCATCAATCGCCTTTGCAATCTGAACAGCAAACCGTTCTTCGCCATAGTCACGGATCACCTCTGCAATCTGCTGAATTTCGGCCGTTGCCAGCCACTCGGCCACGCTCTCGCCGCGCGTGGTGTCCATGCGCATGTCGAGCGGGCCGTCGAAACGAAAAGAAAAACCCCGTGCGGGGTTGTCGATCTGCGGGGAGCTGATGCCGAGGTCCATCAGGAGCCCCGTCACGCTGCCCGGCGGCAACTCCCCCAGGTCCTTGAAGCCCTGGTGCCGGATGGAAAAACGCGCATCGGTGATGCGCGCTGCTTCGGCCACCGCTTCCGCGTCCTTGTCGAACGCGATGAGCCGGGCCTCCGGCGCCAGCCTTTCCAGCAGCAACCGGCTGTGGCCACCGCGCCCGAAGGTCGCATCCACGTAGGTGCCGGCGAGCGGCTGCGGCCGGTCGGCGAGCAGCGCATCGACCGCCTCCTCGCGCAGGACGGTGGTGTGGGCGAAGGACGTGTCCAAGGCGGCGCTCGTCAAAAGGCGAGGTCCTGGAGCGCTTCGGATTGCAGGCCGGCCTGGATCGCTTCGGCCTCCTTGGCGTCGTGCGTGGCCTTATCCCAGAGCTCGAAATGGCTGCCCATGCCGAGCAGCAGCGTATCGCGCGCGATGTTCGCGGCGGCGCGCAGTTCGGGCGAAACCAGGATGCGGCCGGTGCCGTCCATGTCGACATCCATCGCGTTGCCGAGGAACAGGCGCTTGAGCCACTGGTCCTTCAGCGGCATCGCGGCGATGCGTTCGCGGAACTGCTCCCACGCGGGGCGCGGGAAGATCATTAGGCAGCCGTGGGGATGACGCGTGATCGTGAGTTGACCGCTGGCCGTCGAGGCCAGCACGTCACGATGCCGGGTCGGCACTGAAAGCCGACCCTTCGCATCCAGACTCAGCGATGAAGCGCCTTGAAACACGGCCACGGAACCCCTGTGGTGGGAGCGGTCGCGCGCCTCGACGAGGCAACATCCGACACCTTTTCCCACTTAAATGCACTTTTTTGCACTGTAGCAGGAAACCAAGGTACGACAAGGCATGCCTTTGTCTATTTTTTGTAATGGAATCAACGACTTAGCGCGCTTTTCAAACCTTCTGAAAGCACGAATCCCGTTGCAAATGAAGCACTTAGCTCACGCAATGAATGTTCTGCGTGAAGCCAAGTGCCCAGACGCTTGGCGCGTCAGAGGATGAAACGCGAAAGGTCCTCGTCGTGACTTAGTGCCTCGAGGCGCTGATCCACGTACGCCGCGTCGATGCGGATTGCCTGCCCGTCCAGTCGCGCGGCGTCGAAACTGACTTCGTCGAGCAGGCGCTCCATCACCGTCGACAGGCGACGCGCGCCGATGTTCTCGGTGCGCTCGTTCACCTCGTAGGCGATGCCCGCCAACCGCGTGATGCCCTCCGGCGTGAAATCGAGCGTGACGCCCTCGGTCGCCAGCAATGCCTGGTACTGCTTGACCAGCGAGGCGCGCGTCTGCATGAGGATCGCCTCGAAGTCGGCGATCGACAGCGACTGCAGCTCGACGCGGATCGGGAAGCGCCCCTGCAGTTCGGGAATCAGGTCGCTCGGCTTGCTCAGGTGGAACGCCCCGCTCGCGATGAAGAGGATGTGGTCGGTGCGCACTACGCCGTACTTGGTGGTCACGGCCGTGCCCTCGACCAGCGGCAGCAGGTCGCGCTGCACGCCCTGGCGCGAAATGTCCGAGCCCTGAGCGTCGCTGCGCGTGGCCACCTTGTCGATCTCGTCGATGAAGACGATGCCGTTCTCCTCGGCATTGCGGATGGCCAGCGCGCGGATGTCGTCTTCGTTGACGAGCTTGCCCGCCTCTTCGTCGATCGCCAGACGCATCGCCTCGGCGATCTTGAGCTTGCGCGTCTTGCGCTTGCCGGCACCCATCTGGCCGAACATGCCGCGCAGCTGCTCGGTCATCTCTTCCATGCCGGCCGGGCCCATGATCTCCATCGGCGCACGGGCCTCGGCGAGGTCGATCTCGATCTCCTTGTCGTCGAGCGCGCCCTCACGCAGCTTCTTGCGAAAAGCCTGGCGGGTGGTGTTCTGCGTGTCCGAGGCACTGCCGTCGGCCAGCCGCGCCGGCGGCAGCAAGGCGTCGAGGATGCGCTCCTCGGCCGCATCCTCGGCGCGCATGCGGAACTTGGCGCTTTCCTTCTCGCGCGTCTGCTTGACGGCGATCTCGGCCAGGTCGCGGATGATCGCGTCGACGTCCTTGCCGACGTAGCCGACCTCGGTGAACTTGGTCGCCTCGACCTTGATGAAGGGCGCGTCGGCCAGGCGGGCCAGGCGACGGGCGATCTCGGTCTTGCCGACGCCGGTGGGGCCGATCATGAGGATGTTCTTGGGCGTGATCTCGTGGCGCAGCGGCTCCTCGACCTGCTGGCGGCGCCAGCGGTTGCGCAGGGCGATGGCCACGGCCCGCTTGGCGGCCGGCTGGCCCACGATGTGGTTGTCGAGCTCCGAGACGATTTCCTGGGGGGTCATGGACATGGTCAGAGCGCTTCCACGGTGTGGTTCATGTTCGTGTAGATGCAGATCTCGCCGGCGATGCCGAGCGATTTCCGCACGATCTGTTCGGCGCTGAGTTCGGTGTTGTCGAGCAGCGCCTTGGCGGCCGACTGCGCGTAGGCCCCGCCCGAGCCGATGGCGATCACGCCGTCCTCCGGCTCCAGCACGTCGCCGTTGCCGGTGATGATGAGCGAGGTGGTGGCGTCGGCCACAGCCAGCATGGCCTCGAGCTTGCGCAGCACGCGGTCGGTGCGCCAGTCCTTGGTGAGCTCGACGGCCGCGCGGGTCAGATGCCCCTGGTGCTTCTCGAGTTTGGCCTCGAAGCGCTCGAAGAGCGTGAAGGCGTCGGCCGTGGCGCCGGCGAAACCCGCGAGGACCTTGCCGTGGTAGAGCCGGCGCACCTTGCGCGCCGTGCCCTTGATGACGATGTTGCCGAGAGTGACCTGCCCGTCCCCGCCGATGGCGACCTGGTCGCCCTGGGGGGTCTTGCGGCGCACGCTGACGATGGTGGTGCCGTGAAACTGTTCCATCGGGGCCATCTGGGGATGGCACGGACCAATGCAAGGGACCGTCGGGTCCGCAGTGGTAACGGCTAGTTCTCGCGCACCCGCACCAGCGCGTGGTCGGCGATGCCCACCACCTTGAAGAAGGCCGCGATCAGCCGGTGCGCATCGACGAACTGCACGCGCTGGCCGTTGGCGTCGCGTTCGGTCACCCAATGCAGCAAGGTGCCCGCCGCGGCCAGGTCCAGGCGCACGAGCGCGCTGCACTGGATGACCGCCGGCGCCGTCGGGTCGACCAGCTCGGCATCGGCGATCTCGGCGTCGAGGCGGCGCCAGGTCGACTCCGACTCGCCGCTGAGGTCGCCCGACAGCATCGCGCCCACAGCGTCCCCGGCAGCCGACGCGTCCGGCTCATCGCTCACGAGGCGCATCGAGAGCGATCCCGGGCGCGTGGAAGAAGACGCCTCCACGGCGGCGTAGCGCCCCTGCGGCTCTTCCCATGGCGGCGGCGAGACTTCGTACGTGATGCAGTAGTTGAGCGCGACCAGCTCGAACAGGTCGACTTCGTTCATGAGCCGCAGCGCAGCCATGCGCAACTGCCACCAGGCCTCGTCGATGGTGCGCTCGTTGGGCGGTGTGGCCTTCTCGAGCACGGCCAGCAGGCGCCCGGCACCCACGAAATGCACGTCGACCGGCGATGCCGACCAGTGGGCAAAGAGCGATTTCAGCGGGCCGGCCGCGGCCAGGTCGATGCCGCTGAGCAGACGCCAGTCGAGCGTCCACACCGAACCCGCGCCGCCCAGCGCCCGCGTGAGTTCGACCAGGCTCTCACGGCTGAGCTGCGCCGGACTGCGCCAGTCGGCCGACTGCTGCGCCGTGGCCGCGACGCTGGTCTGCACCCCGCGCGCCAGGGCGCGCAGGGACACCCACTCGGGCCCGTTGCGCTTCATGCGCTGCGCATACCGGGTGCTCGCCGCCACGAACTTCTCGGCGTCGCCGATGGCGCGGTACAGGTCCAGCAATGCCAGCCAGATGTCGTTGTGGTCGTTCTGGGTGGCGTCGGACAAGAGGCTCTGCAGCAGGATCGACTCGGCGCCGGCATCGTCGCCATGCGCAAAACGGATCGCGGCTTCGTCGAGCGCGCTGTCGTACACCAGCAGCGGCGCGGCGGCGCTGTTCGCCGACGCGGCGCCGGCCGGGGCCTCGGCGATGGCCGGCACCGTGCTGTCGGCGGCCTGCGGCGCCGTGTCGGCATAGGCCCGTGCCCGCTGAGCCGCCAGGATCTCAGGATTGATCGAAGGCTCGTCGTCGGCGGTAGTGCCGGGCGTGCCCTTCCACCATTGCCTGGACATCTGCGCTTCGATCTCGTCGATCTTCTTGAGCGTGAGCGCACGGCCTTCGGTCTTGCCCGAGGTGCTGCTCACATTCAGAGACGAGGGGTGCTCCGGGTCGCGCGCGCCGGCGGCTTCGCGCTGGCGCAGCTTGCGCAGCATGTCGAACTCGCGTCGGCGCACGAAATCGTTGCGCTGGCGCCGCTCGATCATCTCCTTGAGCATCTCGCGGCTGTAGCCGTTCTCGGTCGCGGACGAGTCCTGCGCGTCCAGCTCGGCCCAGTCCTTCAGCGGGTTGCGAACGAACTTCGCCACTTTCGAGAGCAGGCGGCCGGACGGTTCTTCCTTGGACATGCTGGGGAGAGGAACTCAGGGCGTCGAGGGAGGCGGTCGTGTCGCGGAAGGCCGGCGGCCTAGTCTCCGAACATCTTCTGCTTGAGTTCGCGGCGCTGCTGCGCTTCGAGCGACAGCGTGGCGGTCGGGCGCGCCAGCAGGCGGCCGACACCGATCGGCTCGCCGGTCTCGTCGCAGTAGCCATAGTCGCCGGCGTCGATGCGCTGGATCGACTGCTCGATCTTCTTGAGCAGCTTGCGTTCGCGGTCGCGCGTGCGCAGTTCCAGCGCATGCTCTTCCTCGATGGTCGCGCGGTCGGCCGGGTCGGGCACCACCACGGTGTCTTCACGCAGATGCTCGGTGGTTTCGCCGGCGTTCTCGAGGATGCCGCGCTTGAGCTCGATCAGCTTCAGGCGGAAGAAGGCCATCTGCTTCTCGTTCATGTACTCGCCGTCGGGCATGGCGATCACTTCCTGGTCGGTCAGTTCCTCGGCGGACTTGGTCTTCCAGTTGTTCGCGAGCTTCGGGTCTTTCTTGACCGCCAACGGGGGCGGCGGCACCAGCGCCGTCGAGGCGATCTGCGTGAAGCTGGACTTGGCCGCTGTCGAGGCGACCGACTGCGCCATCGAGGGCACGGTCAACTGCGACAGGCGAGACACGCGGCCTCCGCGGGTCGCCGGTGCAGGCGCAGCGGGGATCGAGGTGATGGGCGTGGACGCCGGAGGGGAAGTGGAGGCGGCAGCCGTTTTTTTCATGGGAAGCGAAGGGGCAGGTGGTTCGGCACTGCGGCCGGTGGGTTTGGACGACGTGGCAGCCACGGAGGCTGCCTTCGATGAGCTTTTCGCCGCGGCCTTGGGGGCCGGGGCGGGTGGAGCGGCTTTCTTCACAGCGGCAGCGGGCTTCTTGGCCGACGGCACGCTGACTTTCTTGGCGGCAGCCGCCGGCGTGGAAGCCTTTTTCGACGACGCGGCCGACTTGGCCGCCGCCGTCTTCGAGACGACCGGCTTCAAGACGGGCTTGGCCTTCGCGGCAGGTTTCTTCACGGTGGCTGGCTCCTTCGACGAACTCGAACGCGCTTTCACTGGCTCTCCCCCTGAAGGCCGTTCGGTTCTTCGACCGCGCGACCCAGACTGTCAGGCGCCCACCGATGGCGGGCCCCCGGGGTTATACCCTTGAAAGCACGCCAGGAACGCACGCCCTCCTAGGCCGGAAGTCACGGCCGAGCCATCTAACGACCCGGAGGCTGCGCAACAGGCGCGCGATTGTATATAGATATGAACCAGGCGGTCACACCAGACACTGGTCCAGGCCCTGGACCAGAATATCGCGCGGCAGCTCGATGCCGATGAACACCATCCGGCTCTGGCGGGCCTCGTCGGCGCCCCATTCCGGGCCCAGGTCGCTGCCCATGAGCTGGTGCACGCCCTGGAAGATCACCTTGCGGTCGGTGCCCTGCATGTTCAGCACGCCCTTGTAGCGCAGCATCTTCGGGCCGTAGATGTTGACGACCGCGCCGAGAAAGTCCTCCAGCTTGGCGGGGTCGAAGGCACGGTCGGCCTTGTAGACGAAGCTCTTGACGTCGTCGTCCGTGTGGTGATGGTGGCCATGGCCTTCGTGCGCATGCGACGGGTGGTCGCAATGCTCGCCATGCGCGTGGTCATGGTCGTGATGATCGTGGTCATCGTCCTTCAGGAAGTCCGGGTCGATGTCGAGCTTGGCGTTCAGGTTGAAGCCGCGCAGGTCGAACACGCTCGCCAGCGGCACCTCGCCGAAATGCACCTTCTGTTGCGGCGCGCGCGGGTTCATGTGCTTCAGGCGATGGATCAGCGCCTCGGTTTCGGCGTCGGAGACCAGCTCGCTCTTGCTGATGAAGATCTGGTCGGCGAAGCCCACCTGGCGGCGCGCTTCCTGCCGATCGTTGAGCTGCTGCGGCGCGTGCTTGGCGTCGACCAGCGTCAGGATGGAGTCCAGCAGGTAGCTCTCGGCGATCTCGTCGTCCATGAAGAAGGTCTGCGCCACCGGGCCGGGGTCGGCCAGGCCGGTGGTCTCGATCACCACGCGGTCGAAATCAAGCAGGCCCTGGCGCTTCTTGGCGGCCAGCAGCTGCAGCGCTTCACGCAGGTCTTCGCGGATGGTGCAGCAGACGCAGCCGTTGCTCATCTGCACGATCTGCTCCTTCGACTCGGTCACCAGGATGTCGCTGTCGATGTTCTCTTCGCCGAATTCGTTCTCGATCACGGCGATCTTCTGGCCATGCGCCTCGGAGAGGATGCGCTTGAGCAGCGTGGTCTTGCCGGAGCCGAGAAAGCCGGTGAGGATGGTGGCGGGAATGAGGGCCATAGCGAACTCCGAGAACGGGAAAGGCGGAAAGTTTAGCGACGCGGCCAGGCAGGCGCCGCGGCAAGGTCAAAGCCTACTTGCGCACCACCACGAGCCCCTTCAAGTACTCGCCTTCGGGAAACTCGATGGTCATCGGGTGGTCGGGCGCGGCGCCCAGACGTTCGCTGATGTAACCGTCCACGCCCGCGTCGAGCCCGGCCGAGGCCACGATCTTGTGGAACAGGTCGGCGCTGATGCCACCCGAGCACGAGAAGGTCAACAGCACGCCACCCGGCTCGAGCAGCTTCAGCGCCAGCCGGTTGATGTCCTTGTAGGCGCGTGCGGCGCGCTCGGCATGGGCGACGGTGGGCGCGAATTTGGGCGGGTCGAGCACGATGGCATCGAAGCGGCGGCCTTCCTCGATGAAGCGGCGCAGCGAGGCGTTCACGTCGGCATCGAGAAACTGCGCGTTGGCGCGCTCGAAGCCGTTGAGCGCCAGGTTGGCGCGGGCGCGTTCCAAGGCCGGCAGCGACGAGTCGATGGAGGTCAGCTCGGACCCCTCGACCGCGCCCGCCGCTTTCAGCCCGGCCAGCGCCGCGACGGTGAAACCGCCCGTGTAGCAGAAGCAGTTGAGCACGCGGCGAAAGCGCCGGTGCTGCGCGATCTCGGCAAAGCGCTGCCGGCTGTCGCGCTGGTCGAGGTAGAAGCCGGTCTTGTGGCCGGTCGCGATGTCGAGCGACAGCCGCCAGTCGTGCTCGCGGATCACCTGCTCGGTGGCGCCCTCCCCGCGCAGCCAGCCGGTGACGGGCTGGAGCCCTTCGCGCTCGCGGCCGCTCGCGTCGGAGCGTTCGTAGAGTTTGCTCAGCCCGGTCGCGGCCAGCAGCGCATCGGCCAGCACGTCCTTCCAGCGCTCGACACCGGCGGAACCGAACTGCGCGACCAGCGTGTCGCCATAGCGGTCGACGATCAGGCCCGGCAGCCCGTCGGCTTCGCCATGCACCAGACGAATGCCATCGCTCTGCAGATCGAAGTAGCCGCGTGCAGCGACAGCGCGCGCGCACAGCGAGGTCAGGAACGCCGCGTCGATGCGCTGCGTCTCGACGAAGCTCCAGGCGCGCGCGCGGATCTGCGAACTCGGGCTGAACGCCGCCCACGCCAAGAACTTGCCGTCGTGCGACTCGACGCGCACCGTTTCGCCCGGGTCGGCGCCGCCGCGGGCAATGGCCGATTCGAAGATCCACGGGTGGCGGCGCAGCAGGGACTTTTCCTTGCCGGGCTTGAGGCGGAGTGTTTTCATTCGATGTCGTCTTTGGCCTTGGCCCGTGGATGCGCCGCATCGTAGGCCTTGGCGAGGTGCTGGAAATCCAGCCGGGTGTAGACCTGCGTGGTCGTGATGTTGGCGTGGCCGAGCAGTTCCTGCACCGCGCGCAGGTCGCTGCTCGACTGCAGCACATGGCTGGCGAAGGAATGGCGCAGCATGTGCGGATGCACCGCCGCCGGCAGCCCGGCCTTCAGGCTGCGCGCCTTGACCCGCTGCCACACCGACTGCGCCGAGAAGCGCGTGCCGTTGCGGCCGATAAAGAGCGCCGCGGCGCTCGCCGGGTCGCGCGCCCGGGCGGCCGGCAGCGCGACGCACTGGTCGCGCACCGCCAGCCAGGCACGCAGCGCTTCCGCCGCCTTGCCGCCGACCGGCACGCTGCGCCGCTTGCTGCCCTTGCCCAGCACCTGCGCCTCGCCGGCGTCGAGGTCGACCCAGCCGCGCGCGTCCTTGCTGGCGTGCACGTCGAGCCCGACCAGTTCGCTCACGCGCAGGCCGCAGCCGTAGAGCAGCTCGACGATGGCACGGTCGCGCGCCTCGGTCCACGGGTCGGCATCGGCGTCGTGCAGCTCGGCCAGTTGCACCGCGTCGTCGACCGCCAGCGCCTTGGGCAGCGGACGTGCCGCCTTGGGCGCACGCACGTCCTGCACCGGGTTGAAGGGCACCAGCTGCTGCTGGCCCAGCCAGCGGTAGAAGCTGCGCCAGCACGACAGCACCAGCGCGATGCCGCGCGGCTCGCGCCCGACGCTGTGCATCTGCGCCATCCAGCGGCGCACGTGGGCGGCGGTGACGCGCTCGATCGGCAGGCCAGCCTCGGCCATCTTCGCGGCCAGCGTCCGCAGATGCTCGGCATAGATGTCGAGGGTGCGCCCGGCCAGCCGGCGCTCGACGCGCGCATGCTCGAGGTAACGCTCGATCAGCGCTTCTGCAGCGCTGGCGCTCGCGTTCGCTCCGGTGTCCTCAGAAGTAGCCATGGAAGGCATTGTTCACGATGGCCAGCGGTTCGCGCAGCGCGCCGCGAAAGCGCATGCCCCAGCGCTGCCAGCACGCCGTGGGCGCGGCGGCGTATTGCACGTCGAAGTCGCTGGCAAAGCCGCTGGCACGCGCCAGCCGTTCGACCCGCCACAGGTGGTAGGGCTCCGACACGACGATCACCCGCCGCACGCCCGCCTCGCGCAGCACGGCGGCGGACATCGCCAGGTTCTCGCGCGTCGAGTTCGACAGGCTTTCGCGCAGCACCGGCCCGGTGTAGCCGATGGCGCGCGCGTGCACTTCCATCACCTGCGATTCGATGCGGCCGTCTTCATGGTCGATGCCACCCGACATCACGAGCCGCGGCACCCACCCGGCCTGCGCCAGCGCCACGGCGGCGTCGACGCGCCCGGTCAGGCAGGGGTTGGGGGCGCCGTTGCGGTAGGCGCGGTTGCCGAGCACCAGCACGGCGTCGGCCCGCGCGGGTGTGGCGGCGAGCAGCGCCTCGGCACGCTGCCAGATCGTGAGGGCGATGGCCCCGTAGAGCGCCATCCCCGCCACCGCGCCCAAGGCGAGCACGCGCAGCGCCACCCGCACGCGGCGCCCGGGCTGGCGCGCCGGTCTCAAGGCCGCAGGCGCGACAGCGCGGCCGACGCGAGATCGGCGATGCGCTCTAGGAAGTCGGTGCCCATCTCGGGATTGAAGCGCTGCGCATCAGGCGACGCCAGCACCAGCAGGCCGAAGGCCGGTGCCGTGGGCTCCGCACGCAGGGGGATCAGCGCGATCGACACTGCCGCCTTGGCATCGTCCAGCCACGCCGTGGCCTCCAGCCCGGCGTTCAGGCCGCAATAGGGCGTGGTCAGCGAAGTGGCGAAGGCCTTGACGTCGTCGCTGACCCACTGGGCGTAGGGCTCGTCGGCGTAGGCCTGGTCGCAGTCCCAGACCTTGATGGCGATCTGCGGCACCATGAAGAGCGACTGCAGCTCGTCGGCCATCTGCAGCGGCAGGCCGCGCGGGTCGCGCGTGGTGAGCAGGCCGCGCGTCCATCGCTGCAGCCGGTCGGCCGTGACCACGTTCTCGGTGCCGTGGCGCACCATGTCCATCACGCGGTGTTCCAGCGCCTTGATCTTCTCGCGCAGCATCTCGGCCTGGCGCTCCTGCAGGCTCACCGCGCGGTTGCCGTGCGGGCTGGTGAGTTGCACCTCTGCCAGAAGCTGCGCATGGCGCTCGAAGAAGTCCGGCGTGTTCGCCAGGTAGTCGGCGATGTCGTCTTCGGTGATCGGGTTCATGGCGGCGTTGTTGTTGGGGGGCATGGTCATAGTTCGTCGGGGACGTCGATCTCGCCTTCGAAGACGGTGATGGCAGGGCCGGTCATGCGCACGGGCTGGCCCACCCCGTGCCATTCGATGGTGAGGATGCCGCCGCGCGTCTCGACGTCGACGCGGTGGTCGAGATGGCCCAGGCGGATGCCCGCCACCACCGCGGCGCAGGCGCCGGTGCCGCAGGCCAGCGTCTCGCCGGCACCGCGCTCATATACGCGCAGCCGCACATGCGTGCGGTCGACGATCTGCAGGAAGCCGGCGTTGACCCGCTGGGGAAAGCGCGGGTGGTGCTCGATGAGCGGGCCCTGCTCGGCGACCGGCGCGGTCTCGATGTCGTCGACGATCTGCACCGCATGCGGGTTGCCCATCGACAGCACGGCGAAGGGCACGATCGCGCCCTCGGCATGGGTCGACAGCGTCAGGTGCCAGGTCTCCCAGCCGCCGTCGGGCTGCGGGTCGATGCCGGCGACGTCGAAGGGCACGCGCGCGGGCTCGAAGATCGGCGCGCCCATGTCGACGGTGATGCGGCCGTCATCGCTCATGCGCGGCTCGATGACGCCCGACAGCGTCTGCACGCGCACCGCGTCCTTGGTGGTCAGGCCGTGTTCGCGCACGAAGCGCAGGAAGCAGCGCGCGCCGTTGCCGCACTGCTCCACCTCGCCGCCGTCGGCGTTGTGGATCACGTACTGGAAGTCGACACCCTCGGCCGGCGAGGGGCGCACCGAGAGGATCTGGTCGGCGCCGACGCCGAAATGGCGGTCGGCCAGGAACTGGTATTGCGCGGCCGACAGGCCCAGCGGCGCGCCGGTCTCGTCGAGCACGACGAAGTCGTTGCCGGCACCTTGCATCTTGGTAAAGCGGATTCGCATCGCGGGATTATCGGCTGCACGCCACCGCCGGGCGGCACCGGGCGTGCGTCGGACAGCGCCGATGCCCTTTTCCTCCAAATGCCCGACTCGCGCGCCCGCTGGATGGGCCTACGCTGTGAAAGCCGTCCAACTCGGGGCGGCTTGCAATGAGGACAATGATTTGGTTGATTGGCTCCCTTCGATTCCGGCCTGGGCATGGGTTGCCATCGCTGCCGCCCTGCTGCTCATCGCCGTGCTGGTGGTGCGGATGCGCCGACCGCGCGAGTCGGAAGTCGTGGCGCTGGTGCGACGTCGGCACGAACTGATGTCGCAGTTGCAGGACCTCGCCGGACCCGAAGCCGCCGAGTTGACGCGCCACGAGTCGCGCCGGCTGCGCGCCGGCACCAGCTCCATCAAGGTGCTCGAGGCGGCGGTGGTGCGTGCCGAGCGCATGTCGGCGAGCGGCGAACTCGGCCCCCGCTAGCGATCTCACGGGACTGATCGGACCGATCCCTCAACGAGTCGCGCCGCGAGAAAGTCCAGGAAGCACGCAATGCGCGCCGACAGTTGCGTGTTGCGGTAATACACCGCATTGATCGGCTGGCGCACGTCCACCGTGTCCTTCGCCAGCACTTGCACCAGTTCGGCACGCGCACGGTCGCCTGCGGTCATGAAATCCGACAGGCAGACGATGCCCGCACCCTGCAACGCCAACTGCCGAAGCGTCTCGCCGCTCGACGCCGTGATGTCCGGCGTCGTCGGCCATTCGTCGCCGTGCACGCCGCGCAGCGGCCAGCGATTGAGCGCCTCCGGCTGCGTGAAGCCCAGCAGCGTGTGCCGGCCGAGCGACGCCACGCTCTTCGGCCGGCCATGTTCCGCCAGGTAGCCCGGACTTGCCAGCACCCGGATGCGGCTGGTGCCCAGGGGACGCGCGTGCAGCGTGGAATCGCGCAGCGCGCCGATGCGGATCGCAATGTCGGTGCGGCGTTCGAGCAGATCGATGTTGAGCTCGTCGGTGTCGAGCTCCAGCGTGATCTGCGGGTAGGCGCGGCGGAACTCGGGCACCAGCGGCACGACGGCGTGCAGCATGAAGGGCGTCGCCGCGTTCACCCGCAGCCGGCCGGCGGGCTTCTGGCGGCGCGCGGCCATCTGCTCCTCGGCCGCGTCGATGGCGTCCAGGATCGCGCGGGCATGGGCGAGGAAGGCGGCGCCTTCTTCCGTGAGCTCGATGCGGCGCGTCGTGCGGCGCAGCAGCGTGGTGTCGAGCTTCTTCTCGAGACGCCCCAGCGCGCGGCTCATGCCAGACACGGTCTGGCCCAGCCGGTCGGCGGCGGCCGTGATCGAGCCGGTGTCGACCACGGCGGTGAAGGCCTGCAGTTCGTCGAGGGTGGTTTTCATGGGGTACTCCGCGGTCCGATGCGACGGATTATTGATCTCCAGGCAATTATCTTTGGCCAGTCACCCTCTTTTTCTGCAAAGGCATCGGCTTCAGACTCCCGCCATTCCAAGGAGTTTTCCCATGCCCATTGCATTGCTCGCGCTGACCCTCAGCGCATTCGCCATCGGCACGACCGAGTTCGTGATCGTCGGCCTGTTGCCCACCGTGGCGGCCGACCTCGGCATCGGTCTGCCGTCGGCCGGCCTGCTGGTCAGCCTCTACGCGCTCGGCGTCGCGGTCGGCGCACCGGTGCTCACCGCCCTCACCGGCAAGGTCCCACGCAAGGCGCTGCTGCTCGGCCTGATGGCACTTTTCACCGCCGGCAACCTGCTGGCCTGGCAGGCGCCCAGCTACGAAACGCTGGTCGCGGCGCGCATCCTCACCGGCCTCGCGCACGGCGTGTTCTTCTCGATCGGCTCGACCATCGCCACCGGCCTGGTGCCCAAGGAGAGGGCCGCGAGCGCCATTGCGATCATGTTCACCGGGCTCACGGTGGCACTGGTCACCGGCGTGCCGCTGGGCACCTTCATCGGCCAGCACTTCGGCTGGCGCGAGACCTTCCTCGCCGTCTCGGGGCTGGGCGTGATCGCCTTCATCGGCAGCTGGATCTTCGTGCCCAACGACATCCGACACAGCGCGCCCGCCTCGCTGGTGCAGCAGGCCAAGGTGCTGGCGGAGCCGCGCCTGCTGCTGGTGTATGCCAAGACGGCCATCGGCTACGGCGGCTCGTTCATCCCCTTCACCTTCCTCGCGCCGATCCTCACCGACGTGTCGGGCTTCAGCGCCGGCGCGGTCGGCTGGGTGATGCTGGTGTACGGCGTGTCGGTGGCGGCGGGCAACATCTGGGGCGGCAAGCTGGCGGACCGGCTGGGCCCGATCCCCGCGCTGAAGATCATCTTCGCGCTGCTGGCCGCCGTGCTGCTGGTCTTGCAGTTCACCGCGCCGCACAAGTGGCTGGCGCTGGCCACCGTGCTGGCCTGGGGCGCGGTCGCCTTCGGCAACGTGCCGGGCCTGCAGGTCTACGTGGTGAAGCAGGCCGAGCGCTTCACGCCGCAGGCGGTGGACGTGGCCTCGGGCCTGAACATTGCGGCCTTCAACCTCGGCATCGCCGGCGCGGCCTGGGCCGGTGGCCTGATCGTCACGCACCTGGGGCTGATGCATACGCCGTGGATCGGCGCGCTGGTGGTGCTGGTTTCGCTGGGCATCACGCAATGGAGCGGAACGCTCGACCGACGCAGCGGCATTCCCGTACGCACCGACGGCCCGATGCCGGTCGGCCACTGATCTCTTTTCCAAGGACAACGACACCATGAACACGAACACCCTCCCCGCCTTCGGCCTCGGCACCTTCCGCCTGAAAGACCAGGTCGTCATCGACTCGGTCAAGACCGGCCTCGAACTGGGCTACCGCCTCGTCGACACCGCGCAGATCTACGGCAACGAAGCCCAGGTCGGCCAGGCCATCGCCGACAGCGGCGTGCCGCGCGACGACATCTTCATCACCACCAAGATCTGGACCGCGAACTACGCCAAGGACAAGCTGCTGCCCAGCCTGAAGGACAGCCTCGCGAAGCTGCGCACGACCCACGTCGACCTGACGCTGATCCACTGGCCCTCGCCCAAGAACGAAGTGCCCGTCGCCGAGTTCATGGGCGCATTGATGGATGCCAAGGCGCAAGGCCTGACGAAGCGCATCGGCATCTCGAACTTCACCATCGCGCTGATGAAAGAAGCCATCGCGGCGGTCGGCGCGGAGAACATCGCGACGAACCAGATCGAGCTGTCGCCCTTTCTGCAGAACCGCCAGGTCGTCGACTTCGCGAAAAGCCAGGGCATCCACATCACCTCGTACATGACGCTGGCCTACGGCAAGGCGCTGAAGGACCCGGTGATCGCGGCCATCGCGGCGGCGAACAACGCGACGCCGGCGCAGGTGGTGCTGGCCTGGGCCATGCAGCTGGGCTACGCGGTGATCCCCTCGTCGACCAAGCGCGAGAACCTGGAGAGCAACCTGCTGGCGCAGCGACTCACGCTGAGCGACGCCGACATGGCGCAGATCGCGGCACTCGACCGGAACGAACGCCTCACCAGCCCGGAAGGCCTGGCGCCGGTCTGGGACTGAGAGGCTGGGTCGTCAGTAGTTGAGCTTCGGGTACCAGTCGGTGCCGCGTCCGCCCGGCGTCAGGTCGAGAATGGACCAGAGCGACGCAATGTCCGGCGAATCGCGCGGGTCCTGGCCGGGGTCGGCCATCTCGCTGGTCATCTCGCTGGCCCAGAACAGCCGCACCGTGTCGCCGTCGCGGCGGAACACGGTGAGCGCCGGGTACTCGCTGCCGTCGGGCATGAGCACGCCCAGGTCCTTCGCCCAGTCGTCGCCGACCGTCTGCACGAAGTTCAGGTCGCGCCAACCGCGCTCCTGCGCGAAGGCGTATTGCCGTTCAACCGGCGAGCGCCCGAGGATCTTGAGCGCGACGCGCTGCTTGATGTCGGCGGCATTGCCGTTCACCGACCCGAGCCAGTTGGTGCACATCGGGCAGGGCCGCTCGCGCTGCGGTCCGTACATCCAGAAGTAGGTGACCAGCGTGTCCTTGTCGCCGAACAGATCGCGCAGCCCGACCTAGAAGGCCTGCTCGTCCTTGAAGCGATAGTTCTTCCCGATGACGGGGCCGGGCGGCAGCGCTTGACGTTGCGCGACCAGCCGGGTGGCATGTCGTCGGAACTCGATCTCTTCGGCGAGCAGCGCCTGGCGGGCGGCGTCGTAGGCGGCGGAGGCGCCGGGAAAAGGCGTCTTGGCGTGGACGGCCAATTCGGCCGCGGGTCGGAGTGCATCAGACATGGGCGTGCTCCTCGGCTCGTCATCGCGTCAAACATTTTCGGCCGTCGACGACTCTCAGGCGTAGGCCAAGCGAGGCGCACGGCGACAGTCCGATCCTGCGTCGCCTCACCTCTCCTGCAAGATAGACGCGACCTCTTTCGCCATGCCGGGCCGGCGAAACATCGCGGCCGAGTGGTCGACAGCGCCCGGGCACTGACCGGCACCACGGGCGCCGCACAATCGGACGATGGAACTGCGCCAACTCCGCTACTTCGTCCGCATCGTCGAACTCGGCAGCATGGGCCGCGCCGCGGTCGATCTCGGCGTGGTGCAGTCGGCGCTGAGCCAGCAGATCAGCCGACTCGAAGGCGAACTCGCCACGCGCCTGCTGCAGCGCACCGGCAAGGGTGTGGTGCCGACGGAAGCCGGCCTCGCCTTCTTCCGCGAAGCCCAGCTCACGTTGCGCCACGCGGCGCAGGCGGCGCTCGTCGCGCAGCACGCGCGGCTGACCGGCACGGTGAGCATCGGCCTCGCCCCGACCACCTCCGCCGTGCTCGCGCTGCCTCTCATGCGGGCGATGCGCGAGCGCTACCCCGATGTGCGGCTGCACATGGTCGAAAGCCTTTCGGGCCACCTCACCGGCATGCTCAATTCGCGCCAGCTCGACCTGGCGGTGCTGTTCCACACCCAGGGCGCCAAGCGCTGGAGCGTGACGCCGCTGCTGGAGGAGAAGCTGCTCCTCATGCGCGCGCGGCGCCACCTGTCGCCCCGCGAGAGGGCCGGCACGCGGCCGGTGACGATGCAGAAGCTGGCCACCGTCCCGTTGATCCTTCCCACCGGCACGCACGGCCTGCGCAGCGTGATCGACGCGGCCTTCGTGCGGGCCCAGCTCGTGCCGACCCTGGTCGGCGAGATCGATTCGCTGCCCATGCTGATGGACGCCGTCGACGCCGGCTTCGGCGCGACCGTGCAGCCCGGCGCGGCGGTCGGCCGCTTTTCGGACGCGGCCGACCGCTTCCACCTCGAGCCGCTCGAGGACGGCGACGCGCGGCGGCGCAATGCGCTGTGCAGCCTGTCGGACGACGAGCTTTCGCCGGCCGCGCTCGCCAGCCGGATCGTGCTCGCCGAAACGGCACAAACGCTGGTCCGCGCCGGCCTCTGGCCGGGCGCCTCGCTCGCCTAGGACCTGTTCACAGGCCCTAAGCCATCACGATCCGTGATGGGTGCATGCGCGATGCCGGGTAGGCATGCGCGGGGTGCCGGCCTAGATTCCAGGCTGGTCCACGACAGAAGAAATCACGGTGAGAGACAAACCCGATGTGCTGGTGATCGGCGGCGGCAATGCCGCGCTGTGCGCCGCCCTGATGGCCCGCGAGGCCGGCGCCTCGGTGCTGTTGCTCGAAGCCGCACCGAAAGCCTGGCGCGGCGGCAATTCGCAGCACACGCGCAACCTGCGCTGCATGCACGACGCGCCGCAGGACGTGCTGATCGACGCCTACCCCGAGGAAGAGTACTGGCAGGACCTGCTGAAGGTGACCGGTGGACTCACCGACGAGCACCTGGCGCGTCTGACGATCCGTGCCTCGTCGAACTGTCGCGACTGGATGCGCCGCCACGGCGTGCACTTCCAGCCGCCGCTCTCGGGCGCGCTGCACGTGGCACGCACCAACGCCTTCTTCATGGGCGGCGGCAAGGCGCTGGTCAATGCCTACTTCCGCAGCGCCGAAAAGCTCGGCGTGCAGATCCGCTACGACACGCCCGTCGTCTCCGTCGAGCTGGACGGCGAGCGCTTCCTCGCCGCACGCACAGAGGCCGGCGAACGCATCGAGGCCCGAAGCTGCGTGATGGCCGCGGGCGGCTTCGAATCGAACCGCGAATGGCTGCGCGAAGCCTGGGGCCAGAACGAGCGCGGCGAATGGCCGGCCGACAACTTCCTCATCCGCGGCACGCGCTTCAACCAGGGCGTGCTGCTGAAGTCGATGCTCGATGCCGGTGCCGACCGCATCGGCGACCCGTCGCAAGGCCACATGGTGGCGATCGACGCACGCGCGCCGCTGTACGACGGCGGTATCTGCACCCGCATCGACTGCGTGTCGCTGGGCGTGGTGGTCAACCGCGAGGCGAAGCGCTTCTACGACGAGGGCGAGGACTTCTGGCCCAAGCGCTATGCGATCTGGGGCCGGCTGGTGGCGCAGCAGCCGGGGCAGATTGCCTGGTCCGTCATCGACCAAAAAGCGGTGGGCCGCTTCATGCCGCCGGTGTTCAGCGGCACGCAGGCGGCCACGCTGGGCGAGCTGGCACGCAAGATCGGCGTCGACGAGACGACCTTCGTGCGCACCGTGGAGGACTACAACGCGGCCTGCCGCGTCGGCCGCTTCGACCACACGGCCCTGGACGACTGCCACACCGAAGGCGTGACGCCGGCCAAGACGCACTGGGCGCGGCCGCTCGACACCGCGCCCTTCACCGCCTACCCGGTGCGCCCGGGCATCACCTTCACCTACCTCGGGCTCAAGGTCGACGAGACGGCGGCCGTGCGCTTTGGCGGCCGGCCGAGCCCCAACCTTTTCGTGGCCGGCGAGATGATGGCCGGCAACGTGCTGGGCAAGGGCTACACCGCCGGCGTCGGCATGAGCATCGGCACCGCCTTCGGCCGCATCGCCGGCACACGCGCGGCGCACGCTGCGCTGAACACCCCCCACGTTTCCCCGGAGGCCGCCCTTGCAGCAGCTCACTGACCTCGTCGCCCGCGCGCGTGCCGACGCACAGGGCATCGGCAGCGCCTCCGCGCGCGTGATCCCCATCCGCCCGGCCCTGCCGCTGAACGCCGCCGAAGGCGAAGTCGCGCGCATCCTGCAGATCTGCAATGCCTGCCGCTACTGCGAAGGCTTCTGCGCCGTCTTCCCGGCCATGACGCGCCGGCTCGAATTCGGCAAGGCCGACACCCACTACCTGGCCAACCTGTGCCACAACTGCGGTGCCTGCCTGCATGCCTGCCAGTACGCGCCGCCGCATGAATTCGCGGTGAACGTGCCGCGCGCCATGGCCGAGGTGCGCATGCAGACGTACCACGACTACGCCTGGCCGCCGGCGATGGGCGCGCTGTACCGCCGAGCCGGGCTGACGGTGGCGCTGGCCCTGGCCGGCGGGCTGGCGTTGTTCCTGGTGCTGGCGGTCGCGATGTCGGGCTCGCTGCTGCACGAGCCGCTGGCGGGCAATTTCTACGCGATCTTTCCGCACAACTTCCTGGCGGCGGTGTTCGGCGGGGTGTTCCTGTTCGTGATCTTCGCCTTGGGCATGGGCACGCGGCGCTTCTGGCGCGAGGTGTCGCCGGCCGTCGACAACCCGCGCCCTGAAGTCGACGGCGTACGCGCCGCCGCCAGCGCGGAAGCCGTGCACGACGTGCTGCGGCTGAAGTACCTCGGCGGCGGCCACGGCGAGGGCTGCAACAACGCGGACGACCGCTTCACGCTGTGGCGCCGGCGCTTCCACCACTTCACCTTCTACGGCTTCATGCTGTGCTTCGCCTCGACGAGCGTGGCGACGCTCTACCACTACTTCTTCGGCCTGCAAGCGCCCTACGCGCTGACCAGCCTGCCGGTGCTGCTGGGCACGGCCGGCGGCATCGGCCTGGTGATCGGACCTGTCGGATTGCTGTGGTTGAACCTGCGGCGCGACCCGGCGCATGGCGATGCCGCGCAGCGGCCGATGGACCGCGGCTTCATCGCCCTGCTGCTGCTCACCAGCCTCACCGGGCTGGCGCTGCTGGCCTGGCGCGACACGGGCTTCATGGCGCTGCTGCTGGCGGTGCACCTGGGCGTGGTGATGGCGCTGTTTCTCACGCTCCCTTACGGCAAGTTCGCGCACGGCATCTTCCGCTCGGCGGCGCTCTTGAAGTTCGCGATCGAAAAACGCCTGCCCAGCCGTCTGCAGCTGGGTGCCGACTGACCCGCATCGACTCGAAAAAGGACAACACGATGACCTCCCCTGGCGTACTCCATATCTCGTCCATGCAGGACCGCTGCTCCGCCGCCGAATGGCAGGCCCGCATCGACCTGGCGGCCTGCTACCGGCTGGTCGACATCTTCGGCATGTCGGACATGATGGCCAACCACATCTCGTCGCACGTGCCGGGCGAGCCGGGCGCCTTCCTCATCAACCCCTACGGAATGATGTACGAGGAGATCACGGCGTCGAGCCTGATCAAGGTGGACATCGCCGGCAACATCCTGGCCAAGCCCGACTTCGGCGAGCTCGACTACGGCATCAACAAGGCCGGCTACGTGATCCACAGCGCCGTGCACAACGCGCGCCCTGAAGTGGCCTGCGTGATCCACACGCACAGCTGGGCCTCGATGGCGGTGTCGTCGCTGGCCTGCGGGCTGCTGCCGCTCACGCAGACGGCCATGCGCTTCCTGAAGATCGGCTACCACGATTACCAGGGCGTGGTGCTCGACACCGAGGAGCAGGCCTCGCTGCTGGCCGACCTGGGCGACGCTGAAGCAGTGATCTTCCGCAACCACGGGGCGCTGGTGGTGGGGCGCAGCGTGGGTGAAGCCTTCAACTGGATGCACCGGCTCGAACTGGCCTGCCGCGCGCAGATCGGTGCGATGTCTTGCAACACGCCGCTGCAAGCCGTGCCGCCGCACGTGCTCGAAGAAACCTGGAACAACTACCAGCCCGGCACGCGCCGCCCCTACGGCCTCATGGAATGGCCCGCGCTGCTGCGCAAGCTCGACCGGACGGACCCGAGCTTTCGCACCTGACGCCGACACCGCTCCCCGACAAGAACAAAACGAGACAACCCGATGAACAGACGACATCTTTCCGCCGCCCTGGCGGCCGCCGCCGCGCTCGCCTTCGCCCTGCCGGCCACGTCCGCATTCGCCCAGAAGTTTCCGCAAAAGCCGGTCACGCTGGTGGTGCCCTTCGCGCCCGGCGGCAACCTCGACGTGGTGGCGCGCACGCTGGCGCCGGCACTGGGCCAGATCCTCGGCCAGTCGGTCATCGTCGACAACCGTGCGGGGGCTGGCGGCGCCATCGGCACGTCGTACGTCGCGCGTTCGCAGCCCGACGGCCACACGCTGCTGGTGAGCACGCCCAACGCGCTGGTCGTGCTGCCGCTGATGACCAAGACCACCTATGCGCTCGACAACTTCAGCCCGGTCGGGCTGGCCGCCACCACGCCACTGGTGATGGTGGTCAAGGGCCAGGGGCCGTACGCCGACATCGGCGCGCTGCTCGCAGCCGCGCGCGCCAAGCCGGGCCAGATCGCCGCCGGCCATGCCGGCCCGGGCACCACCAACCATGTGGCGATGCTGCAGCTCGAACAGGCGGGCAAGCTCACGCTCAACGCGGTGCCGTACAAGGGGTCGGCGCCGGCGCTGGTCGACCTGATGGGCGGGCAGATCGACCTGGTGGTCGACCAGCTCAGCGGCTCGGCAGCGCACATCCAGTCGGGTGCGCTGCGCGCCGTGGCGGTGATGTCGCGCCAACGCGATCCGGCATTGCCCGACGTGCCGACGCTGCGCGAGGCCGGGCTCGCGAACTTCGAGGCCGTCACGGCCACCGGCCTGCTCGCACCGGCCGGCACGCCGCAGGACATCGTCGACACGCTCAATGCCGCGCTGCGCAAGGCACTGGCCGACGACAACGTCAAGCAGCGCCTGGCGACCGTGGGCAGCCCGGCACAAGCGTCGACGCCGGCCGAGTGGCTGGCCATGCTCAAGAAGGAGGAAGCCGGCGCCAAGGTGCTGGCCAAGGCCGACAAGCTCAAGGCCGATTGAGGACGGCCCCGCCCATGACCCGCGCCTGCCTTCCCCCGCTCGACACGGTCACCCCGCCCGGCTTCGCGCCGCCTGCGGGGGCGTGCGACAGCCATGCCCACGTGTTCGGCCCCTTCGACCGCTTTCCGCTCGCCGAGGACCGCAGCTACACGCCGGCCGAATACCCGGGCGATGCCTTCATCGCCCACCTCGACCGCTTCGGCCTCGCCCGCGGCGTGCTGGTGACCGGCAGCGCCAGCGGCACCGACAACGGTGCCGTGCTCGATGCGCTGTCGCATCATCCGGCGCGCCTGCGCGGCGTGGCCGTGCCGCAGGCCGACACCACCGATGCCGACCTCGACCGCTGGCATGCGGCCGGTATCCGCGGAGTGCGGGTGAATCTGTTCCAGCGCGACGGCCATGCGGTGTACCGCAACGGCGTGGGCATCGAGGTGCTGGAGGCGCTGGCGCCGCGCATCGCGGGCCGCGGCTGGCATGCGCAGATCTGGATCCATGCGCCCGACCTGGTCGAACTGGCCCCCCGCCTCCTGCGCCTGGGCTTGCCGCTGGTCATCGATCACATGGGCCGCATGGCGGCGTCGCGCGGCGTCGACGAACCCGGGTTTCGCATGCTGTGCCGGATGCTGGCCGACGGCAGCGCCTGGACCAAGATTTCCGGCGCCGATCGCAACACCGGCCTGGGTCCGCCCTATGCCGACATCGACCCGTTCGCCGAGGCCCTGCTGCGAGCCAACCCCGAACGCGTGGTGTGGGGCAGCGACTGGCCGCACATCAACTACTTCGAAGCCCGCGAGATGCCCGACGACGGCGTGCTCCTCGGCTTGCTCGCGCGCTGGCTGCCGGACGAAGGCCTGCGCCGCCGCGTGCTGGTCGACAACCCCGCCCGGTTGTACGACTTCCCTTCCGCCTCATGAATCAGGAGACAACAATGAAAACACCCCTTTCCTACACCCAAAGCCGCCGCCGCTGGCTCCTCGATGGCGGCGTCACCGCCGCTGCCCTCGCCTTCGGGCTGGGGACCGTGACGACTGCTACGGCGCAGGACGCCTACCCATCGAAGCCGGTGCGCGTGGTGGTGGCCTTCACCGCCGGCGGCACGACCGACATCCTGGCGCGGGCCGTGACGCAGCAGCTGTCGGAGAAGCTCAAGCAGCCTTTCGTCATCGACAACAAGCCCGGTGGCGGCGGCAACATCGGCACCGAGTTCGTGGTGCGCGCACCGCCGGACGGCTACACGTTCATCGTCAACTCCGTGGGGCCGATGGCCGTCAACCAGACGCTCTACAAGAACCTGGCCTATGACCCCCTGACGGATCTGGTGCCGGTGGTGCAGATCGCCGACGTGCCCAACGTGCTGGTGGTGAACCCGGACGTGCCGGCCAAGACGCTCGAGGCCTTCATCGCCTACGCCAAGGCGAATCCCGGCAAGCTCAACTATGGCTCGACCGGCGTCGGCACGTCGTCGCATCTCTCGAGCTTCATGCTGAGCAAGCAGACCGGTGCGCAGACCACGCACGTGCCCTACAAGGGGGCCAACGCCCTGACCGACCTGCTGGGCGGGCGCATCGACTTCATGTTCGCGACGATCCCGTCGGTCATTGCGCACATCAAGGCTGGCAAGCTGCGGCCGCTGGCGGTCAGCAGCGCCAAGCGCTCGCGCTCGATGCCCGACGTGCCGACCGTCGCCGAGAAGGGCTTCCCCGGCTTTGCGGCAGGCTCGTGGTTCGGGTTCTTCGCCCCCAAGGGCACGCCGGCCGAGGTGATCGCCCTGGTCAACAGATCGGTGAACGACGCCCTGCCCTCGCTCGAGGCGCAAATGATCCGCGAGGGCGCCGACCCGGTCGGAGGCACGCCGGCCCAGTTCGGCAAGTTCACGCGCGAGGAGTACGAGAAATGGAAAGTCATCGTGCGGGACTCGGGCGCGACGGCGGAGTGAACGCGAAGTGAACGCGCCCCTGCGCATCCTGTTGTCGCAGGCCGGTGAAGCGCAGGCCGGTGCGGGCATCGCCGCGACGCTCGGCGAGCTGCCGTGGCGCCGCGTGGCGCCCGGCGAGGACGCCGACATCGCCTTCGTCACACGCGACGTGACCGGTCTGTCGACCAAGCACACGGTGCTGCCCGACACCCGGGTCTTCTACGACGGCCTGCTGTCGGCCGCGAGCCTGCGCTGGGTCCACATCCATTCGGCCGGCGCCGACCGGCCGGTGTTCGTCGAGCTGATGCAGCGCGGCGTCGCGCTGACCACCTCGTCCGGCGCCAATGCGCGCATCGTCGTGCAGACGGCCGTCGCCGGCATCCTCGCGCTGGCCCGCCGCTTCCCGCGGCTGTTCGCTGCGCAACGGGAGGCCCGGTGGTCGCCACTCATGGGCGATGCGCTGCCGCGCGACCTGACGGGGCAGACCGCCGTCGTCGTGGGTTGGGGCCCCATCGCGCAGGGCATCGCCGCCTTCCTGCGGATGCTCGACATGCGCGTGGCCGTGGTGCGCAGCAGCGACGCAGCCGCCGACGGTGCCGCGGAAACGGTAGCCTTCGACCAGATCGCACGCGTGCTGCCGCGGGCCGACTGGCTGGTGCTGGCCTGCCCGTTGACGACGCGCACGCGCGGGCTGATCGATGCCCGCACCCTGTCCTTGCTGCCCGACGGCGCCCACCTGGTGAACGTGGCGCGCGGCGAGGTGGTCGACGAAGCGGCCTTGGTCGACGCGCTGTCGTCGCAACGCCTGGCCGGCGCCTTCCTGGACGTCTTCGCCCACGAGCCGCTGCCCGCGGACTCGCCCCTTTGGCGCCTGGAGAACGTGATCGTCACGCCGCACAGCGCCGGCCATTCGGACGGCAACGGCGCGCGGGTGCTGGCGATCTTTCTCGACAACCTGGCGCGCTGGCAGCGCGGCGATGCGCTGCGGCACCGCGCCGGCTAGCCGACCTCAACAACAACCCACGGAGACACCGATGACTTTCAAATTGCTGCGTCGCGCGACGCTCGTCGCGCTCGCGCTCGGCACCGGGCTCGCCGCCACCGCCCAGGATTTCCCGCCGAAAAAGCAGGTCACGCTGGTGGTCGGCTTCGCCGCCGGCGGCGGCGCCGACACGGCCGCTCGGCTCATCGACAAACGCCTGGCGGAGAACATCGGGCAGTCGGTCGTGATCGACAACCGCGCCGGGGCCGGCGGCAACATCGCGCACCAGTACGTGGCGAACGCACCGGCCGATGGCTCGGTGATCCTGCTGGGCTCCATCGGGCCGCTGGCGATCGCGCCGCACCTCATGAAGCTGCCCTACGACCCGGTGAAGGACCTCGCGCCGATCACCATGGGCCTGAACTTTCCGAACGTGCTGGTCGTGAACACGCAGCTGGGCGTGAAGACGCTGGCCGACTACATCGCCCTGGCCAAGAAGAAGCCGGGCAGCCTCGACTTCGCCTCGACCGGCGCCGGCTCGGCCTCGCACTTGGCCGGCGAGCTCTTCAACCAGCGCGCGGGGGTGGAGATCGTGCACGTCCCCTACAAGGGCGGCGCGCCGGCCATGGTCGACGTGCTGGGCGGGCGCGTCTCGGCGTACTACGCGGTGCCGGCCACCGCAGCGCCGTACATCGAGACCGGCAAGGTGATCGCGCTGGCGACCACGGGCCTCGCGCGAGCCGCCGCCCTGCCCAACGTGCCGACCATCGCCGAATCGGGCTACCCCGGTTTCAGCGCGACCAACTGGTACGCCTTCGTCGCGCCGGGCAAGACGCCGGTGCCGATCCTCGACGCCTGGAACCGCGAGATCGTCAAGGTGCTGAAGGAACCGGAGGTGCGCGAGCAGCTCGACAAGCATGGCCTGGTGCCGCAGCCCGGCACCCGTGCCGAGCTCGCGCGCTACATCGCCAGTGAGACCGCGATGTGGGGCAAGGTGGTGAAGGAACGAAACATCAAGGCCGAGTGAGCCGCTGCGGTGGCCGGCCTCGCCCGGCCATTTGTTTCAGCT
Source organism: Variovorax restrictus (assembly GCF_051216715.1). Classification (NCBI taxonomy): domain Bacteria; kingdom Pseudomonadati; phylum Pseudomonadota; class Betaproteobacteria; order Burkholderiales; family Comamonadaceae; genus Variovorax; species Variovorax restrictus. The sequence goes on along the minus strand of NZ_JBPJZH010000001.1, from coordinate 1,007,845 downwards.
GCAATGGACGACATGTCATCCGAAGTGCGGCCTGGGCACCGCGCCATCGAGGCGCAACGCGCCGCGCCGACATTGGAGACACCGAGCAGGGCTCGCCTTTCGTCCATTACCGGAGTTCTCCATGACCGACCTAGCCGCCGCCAAGAAGCATCGTCTCGCACCGCTGACCACCCCGACGCCCCTGGGCACGGACGCCACCCGCGATATCTCCGCGGAACTCAACGCCCTGCTGGCCGACACCTTCGCGCTGTACTTCAAGACCAAGAACTTCCACTGGCACATGTCGGGCCCGTCGTTCCGCGACTACCACCTGCTGCTCGACGAGCAGTCCGACCAGATCTTCGCCACCGTCGACCCGATCGCCGAGCGCGTGCGCAAGCTTGGCGGCACCACGCTGCGTTCCAGCGGCCACGCCGTGCGCCTGCAGCGCCTGAGCGACAACGACGCCGACTTCGTCACGCCGGCCGACATGCTGGCCGAGCTGAGCCAGGACAACCAGCGCGTCGCCGCCTTCATGCGCGAGACGCACGCCCTGTGCGACCGCTACGGCGACGTGGCGACCGCCAGCCTGCTGGAAGTGTGGATCGACGAAGCCGAGCGCCGCACCTGGTTCCTGTTCGAATCGGGTCGGCAGGGCTGATCAGCCGCTCATGTGATGCGCCCGAACCAGCGCATCGACAGCGCAGCGGCCGTCATCGCCAGCAGCGCCGACACCAGCGCGAACACCGCGCTGACCTCGGTCTCGCGCGTGAGCACCTGCACGCGCGAACCGAGGTTCTCGTAGACGCTGCGCAGCGCTTCGGCGGTGCCGGCGTGGTGGTAGTCGCCACCGGTCATGCGCGCCACTTCGCGCAGCGTGGGCTCGTCGAGCTTCATGTAGATGGCCATGCCGTCGGGCGCGGCGACATCGCCTTCGACGGTGCCCAGCCCGATCACGTGCACGCGGACACCGCGGTCGGCCGCCATCTTCGCGGCGGCCAGCGTGTCGACCCCCGTCGTGCGCCGACCGTCGCTCAAGAGAATGATCGCCGCAGAGTTGTAGGAACCCGGCGCCACCGGCGTGAAGGGCCGGGGCGGTGGCCGGGCCTTGTCGTCCAGGCTGCGCGCACGCGGGTTGCCGTTGCTGCCACCGGCGCTCATGTCGGCGAGCTCGATGCCCTGCTCCGGGAACAGCTCCGCCAGGCTCAGCACCAGGGCGTTGCCCACCGCCGTGCCCATCTGCATCTGGAAGCCGTCGATCGCCGTGACCAGCGCCTCGCGGTCGAGCGTGGCGCGCTGCGCGACCTGGCTGCTGCCGGCGAAGGTGACCAGCCCGACCTCGATGGTCTTGGGGACCTCCTGCAGGAACAGCTTCGCCGCGTCCTGCGCCGCCACCAGGCGGGTCGGCTTGATGTCGCTCACGCGCATGCTGAGCGACACGTCGATGGCGAGCATGACCGTGGTGCGCGCCCAGGGCAGCGGCACGTTGGCGACCGGCCGTGCCGCCGCCACCAGCAAGCCCGCGCCAGCCAGCAGCAACAGGGTGGGTGGCAGGTGCCGCCGCCACTGGCGACCGGCCACCGCCGCCTGCACCACGCCCAGGCTGCTGTAGCGCAGCGCCGCCTTGTTCCGGCGGCGCAGCAGCCACAGGTAGGCGGCGGGCATCAGCGCCAGCAGCAGCAAGAACCAGAGGTACCCAGGCCAGAGGAAGAACATGGCGGTGCGTGTCGGTGAACCTGCAGGGCGTCGGCTGCGCGGAACGCCGTGCCGACTCACGGCGCAGCGAATTCCTGCAGTGCAGCAACATCCTGCCTGGGATGGATTCGACGCGCAACCGGCATCGCGGGAAGCCCCGCAGCGCCGGTGCCCCGCGGCTCAGGGCCGGCCAGCGGCGCGTGCGCGCTTGTGTTCGTACATCGCCGCATCCGCCTGCCGCAAGGCGTGGTCCGCGCTGCAGTGGCGCGGATCGACCGCCACGGCGCCCACGCTCGCGCCGGCATAGGCGATGCGCTGCGCGCCCAGGTCGAAATCGCCCACGGTGAGGTCGGCGAGGCGTTGCCCCAGGGCCGCCACGGCGACGCCCGCGTCTTCACCCAGCGCGGGCCCGGGGCCGATCACCACGAACTCGTCGCCGCCCAGACGCGCGAGCAGGTCGCCGCTGCGCAGGGCGCTACTCAAGCGCTCGGCGATGCCGCGCAGGAAGGCATCGCCGCTCTGGTGGCCGTGCGCGTCGTTGACGGCCTTGAAACCGTCCAGGTCGATGAAGGCCACCAGCACCGAGATGTGGGCGCGCGCGCTGCGGCCGATCAGGCCCTCGAGCTCCTCGATGAGCAGGCGCCGGTTCGGTAGCCCGGTGAGGTGATCGGTCCGCGAACTGGCGGCCAGTTGCGCATTGACCGCCCGCAACTCGGACACCAGCCGCTCGCGCTCCAGGTGCTGGTTGATGAGGCGCGAGAAGAGCTCCAGCACGTGCATCGTCTGCGCAGACATCGGTCGCTCGGCGGCGCTCGCCGCGCACAGGGTGCCGTGAATCTGGCCGTCGTCCGCGCGAACCGGCGTGCTCATGTAGGTGCGGATGCCCAAGGCGCGCGCAGCGGCCGAATCGCCCCAGCATTCCTCGACGTTGCTGGTGTAGGCGCGCCCTTCGTCCATTGCCCGCTTGCACAGCGTGTCGGCCCACGGCACCGACAGGCCCTCGGGAATCTCCAGTGCCTCGGCATGGCTGTTGCGCGCGACGCGCACATGCTGCAGGCCGCCCGGCCAGTCGATCGACGTGAGGTACGTCGATTCGCAGCCGGTCACGGCCTCGAGCATTTCCAGCAACGGGCGGGTCAGTTCCTCGAGCGTGTGCCCGCCGCCGACGGCTTCGGAAAGTTTGGCCAGGATGGTTTGCATGCCGCCATTGTGGCGGTGCCGCACAGGCGCGAAATTGGGGCCGGCCAGCCCCCGTCAGCGCTGCAGCGTCTCGGCCTCTTTCGCCAACGCGACGGCCTGCTCCAGCTCGACCAGCGACAGGGCGCCCTGCAGGTCGACATCCCCAGCGCGCACGCTCGCCAGGGCATCCTGCGCGGCGGGGCCGCTCAGCCACGCGAAGGCCGAGGTGATGGTGCCGCCGCCGAACCGGGCGCGCAGCGCCACCGCGGCAGCCCGGCTCACTTCGGCGAAGGCCGCCTGGTCCGGTGCCGCGGAGGCCGCGCGAACCAGCACGCAGAAGGCCTCGAGCTTTTCGGCCTCCACGCGAAGCCGGCGATCTCGTCCGGCGCTCATGAAGATGCGGCGCGGCGAGCGCATGCCGGGGAGAAGAAAGAGGGGGCGTCCAGGGTCATCGGTGGGCTTCGGAAGAAGCCTGTGATTGTCCGTCCGATCGGCCCGCCCTTTTCTTCAACCCTGGATGAAGGCCAGCAGGTCCGCGTTGAACTTGTCCGCGTGCGTCGTGGCGATGCCGTGCGGCGCACCGGCGTAGACCTTCAGCGTCGCGCCTTTCACCAGCTTGGCCGACATCAGGCCGGCCGCGCCGATCGGCACGATCTGGTCATCGTCGCCGTGCACCACCAGCGTGGGCACGTCGATCTTCTTCAGGTCGGCGGTGAAGTCGGTCTCGGAGAACTGCTTGATGCAGTCGAGCAGCCCCTTGTGCGAGCCGGCCATGCCCTGCAGCCAGAACGAATCGCGCATGCCCTGCGTGACCTTCGAACCTTCGCGGTTGGCGCCATAGAAGGGCGTGGTGAGGTCCTGGAAGAACTGCGAGCGGTCGGCCGTGACGCCGGCGCGGATGCCGTCGAACACCTCGATCGGCAGGCCGCCCGGGTTGCTGGCGGTTTTGAGCATCAGCGGCGGCACGGCGCTCAACAGCACGGCCTTGGCCACGCGCTGGGTGCCATGGCGGCCGATGTAGCGCGCCACTTCGCCACCGCCGGTCGAATGGCCGACCATCACCGCATCGCGCAGGTCGAGCTTCTCGAAGAGCGCGGCGAGGTCGTCGGCGTAGGTGTCCATGTCGTTGCCGTTCCACGGCTGGCTGGAGCGGCCATGGCCGCGGCGGTCGTGAGCGATCACGCGGAAGCCACGTTCGGCCAGGAAGACCATCTGCGCGTCCCAGGCGTCGGCCGACAGCGGCCAGCCATGCGAGAAGACGACAGGTTGGCCGCTGCCCCAATCCTTGTAGTAGATCTGGGTGCCGTCTTGGGTGGTGAGGGTGCTCATGCGATTTCTCCGGGGATGAACGGCCGAGGCCGCGAAGACCCGATGTTCCGGCGGCGCGGTTGCCGCCCGGTTTCACGCGGCCGCGCGCAGATTTCAGCTGTAGCGTCCGCTGAGGGCCTCGGCCAGCCGCGTCGCCAGCTCGCGCAGCGCGAGCGGCTTGTGCAGCACCGCGTGCACCCCGGCGGCCTGGGCCCGCGCCACCATGGCCTGGTTCACCTTGCCGCTCATCAGCAGCACCGGCAGGGCCGGCCGCTGCGCCCGCAGCAGGCGCGCCAGTTCGGTGCCGGGCATGCCGGGCAGCATCTCGTCGCTGAGCAGCGCGTCGAAGCGATCGGGGTCGGCCTCGAAGGCCTGCAGCGCCCGCTCGGCCGAATCGAAGCCGACCGGCTCGTAGCCCAGGCCGGCCAGCGTCTCTTCCGCCAGCTCGACGAGGGCCTGCTCGTCGTCCACCACCATCACGACTTCGCCCTGCCCGGCCGGCCACTCGCCGGTGTCGGGCACGGTGGCCGGTGCGCACTCGCCGCACACCGGCAGCCAGACCGACACCTGCGTGCCTTCGCCGGGGACCGAGGCGACATCGATGGCGCCGCCCAGGTCGGCCACGATGCCGTGCACCACCGCCAGCCCGAGCCCCGTGCCCTCGCCCTGCTTCTTGGTGGTGAAGAAGGGCTCGAAGATGCGCTGCAGCGCCTCGGGCGGGATGCCCACGCCGGTGTCGCGCACCTCCAGGCAGACATGCGGGCCGACGGCCAGTTCGGTGTGCATCAGCACGCGCGGCGCGCGCACGTCGACGCGCCGCAGCCGGATCGACACCGTGCCCGCGCCCTCGATCGCCTGGACCGCGTTGGTGCAGATGTTCATCGCCACCTGGTAGAGCTGCGTGGCGTCGCCCAGCACGGCCGCGTCGCCGGCGTCCAGCTGCGCCTGCAGGTCCACGCCCGCCGGCAGCGTGGACGCGAGCATCGCGACGATCTCTTCCATCAGCGTCTGCACATGCACCGGCGCGCGGTCGGTCACGCCGCTGCGGCTGAAGTCGAGGATGCGCCGCACCAGCAGCCGCGCCCGCGCGCCGCCCTGCAGCACGCGATCGATGTGGCGCCGCAGCGCACTGCCGGGCTCGGCCTGCTGCTGGGCCAGTTCGCCGAAGCCGAGGATGGCGCCGAGGATGTTGTTGAAGTCGTGCGCGATGCCGCCGGCCAGCGTGCCCAGCGCCTCGAGCCGCTGCGTCTGCTGCAGCCGCGCCTCGAGGCGGCGGCGCTCGCGTGCGGCCTCGGCCTGGCGGCGCAACTGGCGCAGCAGCGCCACGATGGTCAGCCCGATCAACAGGCACACCACCCCGGTGCGGATGCTGGCGCTCCACATCTCGTCGTACCAGGGACGCAGGGCCTCGTCCTCGTCGCGCGTGATCGCCAGCAACAACGGCAGGCTGCCGACGCCGACCGTCGCGATCAGCTTGGCCCGCCCGTCCACCGGGCTGGCCGCACGGTCGATCAGCGCACCGCCCTTGAGGGCCGACAGCTCCGGGAACCGGGTGCGCGGCGCATCGGCCGGCTGCTGCACCACGACGCTGCCGTCGTCCTGCGCCAGCACCAGCGAACTGCCTTCGCCGAACTGGATGGCCGAGTAGGCGCTCTGCAGCGCCTGCAGCGTGACGATGGCCGTCACCACGCCGTCGAAGCTGCCGTCGGGCCGGCTCAGGCGGCGCGAAATGACGACCGCCGGCTCGCGCTCGGTGCGGGTGACGATCGGCTCGTTGATCACCAGGCCGGCCGTGTCGGTGTCGCGCTGCTTGAGGAAGTACGGGCGGTCCGAGACATCCGCCAGCGGTTCCCCCGTGGGACGCGAGCGGAATCGCTGCATGCCGGCCGCGTCGACGATGGTCAGCACGCTCACCTGCGGCACGCCCACCGCGCGCGAACTGAGCGCGGCCACGACCGCGTCCGGATCGGCGCGCCAGGGGAAGTTCTCGTACCAGCTGGCCGTGTCGCGCAGCAGCACGTCGACCGACTGCAGGTTGCGGTCGGCCTCGCCGGCCAGGGCGGTCGCGAGGTTGCCGAGCTCGCGTTCGTTGACCGCCATCACCTGCTGGTGCAGCCGCCAGCCGTCGTACGCGGCCGAGCCGACGAAGGCGACGATCAGCAGCAGGCCGCCGGCGATGACGCGTTCGCGCAGGTGGACGGAAGAGCGCATGTCAGTCGCTGGGTCCGATGGTGTCCGCCACAGCAGCGAGCAACTCACCGGCGGTACAGGGCTTGGACAGCAACGCGGCCACCCCCAGCGCTTGCGCCCGGTCCGAGCTGCCCGGCAGGCTGCGCGCGAGCTGCGCCGACAGGCCGATGACGGGCGCACCGGGGTAGCGCGCCTGCAGCGCGCGCACCTGCGGCGCATCGCCTTCGCGCAGCTTGGGCAGGTCGGCGATGACCAGGGCCACAGCGGCCAGGGGCATGGCCGCGCCGCCCCGCGACACCTCCACGCCGTAGCCGGCCTGGGTCAGCCACTCGGCGATCAGGGCCTGCATGGCGACGTCGTCTTCGATCAACATAACTTTCAGCATGGAACGCACCCGGGGCATGCGGTCGGCAAGGAGCCGCCACTTCTTCGGATGCCATTGGCGCATGGCCGGATGCCGGGGTGATTGCGGTGCGCACCGCCGTGTTTCATATGAAATATGAGCGAGGGCGACACGCAAGGAATTTACATTACGCTCGCGGCCCATATGGCCCACCGACCCCACATCCTGGTCGTCGACGACGACGCCGCGATCCGCGAACTCGTCGCCACCTACCTCACCGACAACGAGTTCCGCGTGAGCGGCGCCGCCACCGGTGCGGAGATGAAGCAGGCGCTGGCGGACCATGTGATCGACCTCGTGCTGCTCGACCTGCGCCTGAACGGCGAAGACGGCATGCAGCTCGCGCGCGGCCTGCGCGACAGCGGCGAGATCCCGGTGATCATCCTCACCGGCCGCCTCGAGGAAGCCGACCGCGTGATGGGCCTGGAGATGGCCGCCGACGACTACGTGACCAAGCCCTTCAGCAACCGCGAGATGCTCGCGCGCATCCGCGCCGTGCTGCGGCGCTACCAGAAGCGCGGCGAGGGCGAGGCCGGCACCCGCGACACGCAGCGCCGTGCCTATCGCTTCGACGGCTGGGAGCTGAACCTGCTGGCCCGCCGGCTGACCGCCCCCGACGGCCGCCGCGTCGATCTGAGCAACGGCGAATTCAACCTGCTGCAGGCCCTGTGCGAGGCGCCGCAGCGCGTGCTGTCGCGCGACCGCCTGCTCGAACTGTCGCGCCTGCATGGCGCCGAGGTGTACGACCGCTCCATCGACGTGCAGATCCTGCGACTGCGCCGCAAGATCGAAGGCGACCCGTCGTCGCCGCGCTTCATCCAGACCGAGCGCGGCGCGGGTTATGTCTTCAACACGCCGGTCGACGTGCTGAACTGATCGGGCGACCCTGGCCCACTTGGTCCACTTGCCCCATTCGGCAGGAGGGTCGAGACCGGCTGCCTGAGATGCCGCTGCGCCTCCGACCCACCCCATGACCGCCGTCGCCACCCCCTCGCCCAACCGCTTCGCCCGCCAACTCGCGCGGCAGTACGGGCTCGACGAGGTGGAGGCCTCGCGCGCGAGCCGGCGCGCGCTGGACATGGCGCGCATGCAGTACGCGCAGCCGCATCTCTTCGTGCTGCCGCCGCTGCCGGCCGATGAGGCCTTCGTCGTGAGCGTGGAACTGTCGCGCGCCGGCAGCCGACGCTTCTTCCAGCAAGGCGGGGAGACGCACCTGGGGCTGCTGGAGGCCGGCACGGTACACATCGCCGACCTCGCGACCCGCCCGTCGGCCTATGTCTGCAGCCCCTTCCATTCGGTGCTCTTCCGCATCACGCGGGCCGCGCTGAACGACTTCGCCCAGGAATCGGGCGTGGCGGCGGTCGGCGCGCTGCGGTGTGCGCCGGGCACCGCCGACCCGGTGCTCGCACACCTCGCAGCCGCCCTGCTGCCTTCGCTGCAGCGACCCGCGGAGGCCAGCGCCCTGTTCCTCGACCAGATGGCGCTCGCCCTGTATGCCCACGTCGCGCATGCCTATGGCGGCTCGGCGCCCCGCGTGAGCGCGGCAGCGGGCCTGGCACCGTGGCAGGAACGCCGCGCCCGCGAGCTGCTCGGTGCCGACCTCGCACACGACCTGTCGCTGGCCGAGATCGCCACCGCGTGCGGCCTGTCGCGCAGCCACTTCGGCAAGGCCTTCAAGACCACGACAGGCCAGACCCCGCACGCCTGGCGCACGGCGCAGCGCATCGAGGCCGCGCAGAAACTGCTGCGCGACGACACGGCTTCGCTCCCGGAGATCGCCATCGCGTGCGGCTTCGCGGACCAGAGCCACCTGACGCGCGTCTTCGGCGCGCGGGTAGGCCGCTCCCCCGGCGCGTGGCGCCGCATGCAGCCGACGCGCTGATGACTGAGCCCGCCGGCTCAGCCCGACGGCACGACCTGCCCGACCGTGGCCGAGTTCGCTGTGACCGGCACCACGGCCGCCACCGCAGCATCACCCCACTGCCGCACGCTGGCACGCAAGGTCTCCACCAAGTCCTTGGCCATCGACTCCAGCAGATGGACCTCGCGCTGCGTGAGCATGCGCGGCTGGGTGTCGAGCAGGCACAGCGTCCCCAGCACATGGCCGCCGGCATCGCGCATCGGCGCGCCCGCGTAGAAGCGCAGTCCCTTGGCCTGGAGCGCCGGGTTGCCGGCGAAGCGCAGGTCCTTGGCGATGTCGGGCACGACCAGCGTCTGGGCGTTGGCCACCACATGGCCGCACATCGACAGGGCGCGAGGCAGGTTCAGCGCCTCGCCCCGCACCACCGGGGACGCCGCGTTCGACGGATCCTGCAAGGCGCCATGCGCGCCCTGGACGATCTGTCGCGTCGCATCGATCAGCGACACCATGGCGAGCGGCACGTCGAAGATGTCGGCCGCCCGCTGTGACGCCAGGTCGAACAGCGGCTGCGCGCGCGCATCGAGCGCACCGCTGGCCTGCAGCGCGGCCACACGCTGCGCGTCGGCTTCGGGCACGGCCGCTTCCATGAAGCCCTCGCTCAGCTCGGCGCCCAGCAGGGCCGAGATGCGCACGGCGGCCTCGCCCATCGAGGTCACGACCGCCTCGGCGCCGAGCGCCCGGCATGCCTCGTCGCCCAGCAATTCGGCCGGGGCGTTCCACAGGCCCAGCACGATCCGCACGTCGGGCCAGCGCCGTTTGAGCCGTCGGCAGAAGTGACGCGCCTGCGTCGCTGGCTCGGGGCTGAAGTAGGACAGGCAGACGACCTGCACATCGTCCAGCGCCAGCGATGCGATGTAGTCGGAGGCGATGGTGCCGGTGGGGCGGTGGTCCGCGCCGTAGTGCTCGAGCGACAGGGCGTGCGCCAGCATGCGGGCGGCCAGCGTGTCGACCTCCCATTTGCCGCCAATGCAGACGACCCGGGCGCCGCGCCCTGGTGGCGGTTCGGGATACTGCTCGCGCAGGTCGTCGATCAGGCTGTCCATGCCCATCACCACCCGGTGCCGGTGCTCCGCGGTGGCGACGCTCGCATGGTCGCTGGACGCCATGCGCAGCACCGGCAGGCCGGTCTCGCTGTAGAAGCCGATGACATGGCTGGCCTCGACCTGCTCGCCGGCGAGCTCGATCGCCTCCTCGACATCGCCCGCGATGAGCCGCTGGTAGATGCGCGTGGGCGCATCGAGCGCGGGCGCACTGCCCAGCAGCACGTCGAGAAAGCGCAGGCGCGGCAGGTGACGGCCGATGACCATGAGGCACACCGTCAGCGGCGTCGACATGATCAGCCCGACCGGGCCCCAGAGGGCGGTCCAGAAGGTGGCCGAGACCATCAGCGACATCGCCGACAACCCCGTGCTGGCGCCGTAGAGCCACGGCTCGATCACGTTGTTGCTGAGCATCTCCAGCGCGACGATCAGACCGAGCGTCCACAGCACCATGCTCCACCCGGGGTCGACGGCGAAGGCGAGCGCCAGTGGGAACACCGCCGAGATCAGCGGCCCGATGTACGGGACGAAGCGCATCAGGGCGGCCACGGCACCCCACAGCAGGGCGCCCGGTACGCCGATGAACCAGAGCCCCAACGCCATGGGCACGCCGTAGGTCAGGTTCACGACGAGCTGCATCGTCAGGTACCTGCTGATGCGTTGCCCGGCCTCGTCCATCGCGTCGGTCGACCGGTGCAGGCTGCCGCCCCACAGGCGGAGCAGCCGGTCGCGCAGGTCCAGGCGATCGAGCAGGATCAGCACGACGAAGACCAGCACGATGCCCGCGTTGGCCAGGGGCCCGCTGCCGGCCTCGAGCAGGCCGAGCGCCTGCTGGAAGGACGACGGCGGTCGCTCCGCGATCTGGACGCGCTGCGGTGCCGCGACCGGCCGGGCCCCCTTGACCGGCGCGGCACCGCCCGCATCGCTCGCCGGAAGCGACGCCGTATCGACTTCGCTCTTGAACGTGTCGAAGGTCCGCACCACGCCGTCGAACATGCCCGGGCGGCTGGCGCTTTCGCGCAGGTCGCGCAACTTGGTCTTGATGTTGTTCTGGTAGGTCGGCAGCTGTGCGCTCAACGCACTGACCTGGTTGCCGAGGAACAGCCCGGCGAGGCCGACCATGCCCAGCGCGAAGACCACCACGAGGATCACGGCCGGCGCCCGCGGCAGGCCCCATCGCTTGAGCCGCACCACGAGCGGGTCGAGCACGAAGCCCAGCAGGAAGGCGAGGGCCAGCGGGATCAGGATCTCGCGGCCGAAGTAGAGCGCCGCGATGATCAGGCTCCCGGTCACCAGGCCGATCATCAGCTTGAGCTCCGGCACGAGCGTCGCCAAGGCGTTGAGCGACGGCGACGACGTCAACAGGGAATGGGACACCAGGCCCTCCACGACGCCCGGGGCACCAGCCTCGCCACCGCGCGCCGGCCGTGGACTGCCGGTCGATCCGTCTGAACGCACATCCATCTGCTGGCCCGCCGCTGAAGAAAGTTCTGCCAAGAAACGCCCGCGCCGACCTCGCAGCCGGCGCATCCCGCCGAGCACTGTCGTCGAACGCGTTGCCGGTCAGGTCGTCCCTGCGCGTGAGTTGCCGTAGGCTGCGCGCCCGGCTTGGCGGGGCGCCACCGGGACGCGGTCAGGCGGGCGCTTGCCGTGGGGTGTCGAACCGGGCGGTCGCGGCTTCCATCTCGGCGCGCAGCAGCGTGACCATGCGTTGCGCCGCGGGCGAGAGGCCGCGGCCGCGCAGGCTGACCAGGCCGATGGGACGGCGCAACACGGGCGCACGCAGCCGCCGCAGCACCACGCCGGGCCGCTGCGCCACCTGTGCCGCCAACTCCGGCAAGGCGCTGACCCCGAGGCCCGCGGCCACCATGGCCGCGATGGTCGCGAGGTACTCGACCTCGTAGCGGGGCGCAAAGCGCAGCTTGTGCGTGAGCAGCGCCTCGTCGGCGTACTGGCGCACGCTGGTGCCCGTGGGCATCGAGATGTGCGGCAGTGGCGCGATGTCGGTCCAGGCCAGCGCCGATCGGCCGCGCGCGAGGGCATGGGCGGCTGGCAGCAACAGCACGAAGGCGTCGGCAGAGAGCGGCAGGTAATCCAGATCGGCATAGGCCGGATTGGCCGCCGTCAGGGCGAAGTCGACCCGGCCGGCGCGCACCATCTCGAAGGCCGGCCCCGCCAGGCTGTCGACCAGTTCGAGCTGGACGCCGGGGTGGTCGAGCGCGAAACGGGCGAAAGCCAGCGGCACGACGGTGGCCGCCAGCGACGGCAGCGCGGCCAGCGCCACCCGCCCGACCTGCACGTCCTCGACGGCCCGCACCCGACGCACCGCCTCGTCCATCTGGTGGCGCACGAAGCGCGCCTGCTCGGCGAACACGCGGCCTGCCTCGGTCAGATGCACCGCGCGGGTGGTGCGCTCGAACAAGCGGGCCGACAGCATCGCTTCGAGCCGGGCCACCGTGCCGGAGACCGCGGGCTGCGACAGATGCATCTGCAGCGCGGTCCGGCGAAAGCTCAGGGTCTCCACCAAGACCAGGAAGACATCGAGTTCGTGGGCCGTCCAATTGATCTTCACAGCTGATCAGTCTATAGAAAAACTCGTCTGGACCTTGCAATGACGCCTGCCTAGACTGCGCCGCAGACCGAGGCACCGGCATCGGGCAGGAGACCAGAGACATGAACACTTTTTCGAGTCCGCGCGGCGCACGCACGGTCGTGGTCGGCGGCGGCACGATGGGCGCCGACGTGGCCGTGGTGCTCGCACGCGCAGGCGCACGGGTCACGGTGGTCGACCCGAACGAAGCGCAGCGCCAGCGCCTGGGCCCGCTCGTCGCGGCCGAACTGCAGGCGGCCGGCCTGGGCCACCGGGCCAGCGGGGTCGACACGGTGGCCACCCTGGAAGCAGTGGACTGGCACGCGGTGACGCTGGTGGTCGAATGCATCACCGAGCGACTCGTCGCCAAGCAGGCGCTGTTCGCCGAATTGGTGCGCCGTGCGCCGGCGACGGCAGTGCTGGCCAGCAACAGCTCCAGCTTTCCCATCAGCGCGATCGGCGCCGGATGCGAGACCACCGGCCGCATGCTCGGCCTTCATTTCTTCATGCCGGCCCATCTGGTGCCGCTGGTCGAGGTGGTCTGCGGCCCCGACACCGACCCGGCCTGCGCGGCCTGGCTGTCGACGTTCATGCGTGCCTGCGGCAGCGTGCCGGTGCTGGTGCGCAAGGACAAGCCGGGCTTCCTCGCGAACCGGCTGCAGCATGCGCTGTCGCGCGAGGCCTTCGCGCTGATCGACGAAGGCGTGGCGTCGGCCGAGGACGTGGATGCCGCCGTTCGCTTCGGCTTCGGCTTCCGCTACCTGGCGGCCGGGCCGGTGCTGCAGCGCGACCATGCGGGCATCGACGTTCACTGTGCCGCAGCCGCCACCATGTACCCCACGCTGTCGAACACAGCGGAGCCCGCGCAGGCCTTGCGCGACCGCGTGGCCCGCGGCCAGCTCGGCATGAAGACGGGGCAGGGTTTCTTCGCGTGGCCCGAGGAGAAGCGACGCGCCGAGCGCGCCCGCTACGACGGCCTGCTGCGCCAGGGCCTGGCACTGCTGGCCCCCGAACTGCCGGCCATCGACCGCAGCGACGATCCGACTCCGGGCATGCCGTCATGAGCGACGCCCTCGACCAGGCCCTGATCGTCACGGTCGCGCCCAACGGCGCCTACAAGCAGCCCGCCGACCACGCGGCGCTGCCGGTCACGGCCGCGGCGCTGGCCGACACGGCGCGGGCCTGCCTCGACGCCGGCGCCGCCATGCTTCACCTGCACATCCGTGATGCCGAAGGCCGACACAGCCTGGACGTCGAGGGCTACCGCGAGGCCCTGCGGGTCGTGCGCGGCGCCGTCGGCGATGCGATGGTGCTGCAGGTCACCAGCGAGGCCGCAGGGCGTTATCGGGCACCGGCCCAGATCGCCATGGTGCGCGCCCTGCGACCCGAGGCGGTCTCGATCGGACTGCGCGAAGTCGACACGCCCGACATCGGCGAGGCGGGCCTGCAGGACTTGTTCGAATGGCTGGTGCGCGAGCAGGTGATGACCCAGGTCATCCTCTACGACGCGGCCGACGTCTCGCGCTGGCAGGCGCTGCGCGCGCGCGGCGTCGTGCCCGACGCGCCGTGGTTCCTGCTCTTCGTGCTGGGGCGCTACAGCGCGGGCCAGACGTCCAGCCCGCGCGACCTGTTGCCCTTCCTCGCCGCCCACGAAGGGCAGGAACCCTGGGCCGTCTGCGCCTTCGGCGCCACCGAGAACGCCTGCATCACGGCGGCCGCGGCGCTCGGCGGCCACGCCCGCGTCGGCTTCGAGAACAACCTGCGGTGCAAGGACGGGCGCATGGCACCGGACAACCGCGCGCTGGTGCGGCAGGCGGCCGACGCCGCCGCCGCCCTCGGCCGGCCCCTCGCGACCGGCGACCAGATCCGCCAGCGCTTCGGCGGCCGCTGACCGACCCTTGCACCGCACGCCAGAACAAACCACCCAGGAGACAAGCACCATGCAAAGAAGAGAGATCACCCGCTGGCTCGCCGCGAGCCTGTTGCCCCTGTGCGGAATCGGCAGCGCCGTCGCCCAGACGGCGGCGCCCTACCCGTCGAAGAACATCCGCTTCGTCGTGCCGTACCCGCCCGGTGGACCGACCGACCTGATGGCGCGCATGTTGGCACCGGAGCTGCAGAAGCGGCTCGGGGCCAGCGTGATCGTGGACAACAAGGGCGGTGCGGGCGGCAACCTGGGCAGTGCCGAGGTGGCCCGCCAGGCGCCCGCCGACGGCCACACGCTGCTGCTGGCGGCCAGCGGCCCGATGGCGGTGAACCCGTCGCTCTACCGCAGCATGCCCTTCGATCCGCTCAAGGACCTGGCGCCGGTGGTGCAGCTCTCGGCCTTCCCGCTGGTGCTGGAGGTCCACCCCTCGCTCGGCGTGCGCACGCTCAAGGAGTTCATCGCCCTGGCCAAGGCTGGCAAGGTCCCGCTGAGCTACGCATCGGCCGGGAACGGCACGCCGCAGCACCTGGCGGGAGAACTGTTCAACACCACGGTGCAGACCCAGATCAAGCACATCCCTTACCGCGGGGCCGGCCCGGCCCTCAACGATTTGCTGGGCGGCCAGGTCAACGTGATGTTCGACATCCTCGGCAGTTCCCTGCCCTACCTCCAGACCGGGAAGCTGGTGCCGCTGGCCGTGACCTCGCCGCAACGCAGTCCTGCGCTGCCGCAGGTTCCGACCATGGCCGAAGCCGGCGTGAGCGGCTACGAGATCAGTGCCTGGCACGGCATCGCGGTGCGCGCCGGCACGCCGCAGCCGGTGGTCGACAAGCTCAATGCGACCATCAATGCGATCTTCCAGGAGCCGGACTTCCGGGCCAAGTGGGAGGCGATCGGCTCGCCGGTCGTGGGCGGCACCGCCGCCCGCTTCGGCGCGCTCATCCGCAGCGATGCCGAGCGCCTGGGCAAGCTGGTCAGGGATGCCGGCGTGACGGTCGACTGATCACCCCGGCAGGATCGCCGGCACCAGTTCCCGCTGCAGCCGGGCCCGCCACCACTTGAGCGCCTCGCCCGTGGCGGCGGGCTTCCAGGCCAGCCAGAAGGTTTCTTCGGGCCGCGACTCCTCGCAGGCCAGTTCGACCAGCGTGCCGCGCGCCAGCGCGTCGCGCACGCAGTCGCGCGGCAGGAAGCCGTGGCCCAGGCCGTCGATCTGGCAGGCGATCTTGGCAGCCATCGAGGGCACCGTGAGCCGGCGCTGGCCCGGCAGCAGGCCGATGGTGCGGTCGGACAGCGACCGCGCACCGTCGCCCACCACCACCGCCGTGTGCTGCAGCAGGTCGGCCCGCGTGAGCGGGCGGCGCAGCAGGGCCAGCGGGTGGGTGGGCGCCACGCAGAAGGCGAAGGACAGGCTGCCCACGGCCACCGCCTTGTAGCCGCCGCCGGCCGGCCAGTCGCTGGCGGCCACGATGAGGTCGGCGCGGCCGTCGCGCAGCGCCTCCCAGGTGCCGGTCATGGTGTCGCAGCCGATGCGCAGGCGTGTGCCGCAGTTCAGGTCCTCGAAGGCGCGGATGTCGTGGTTGAAGGCGCTGGTGGGGATGAGCGAGTCGTGCACCAGCCGCAGCTCCGACTCGAAGCCGGTGGCGATCTGCCGCATGCGCGATTCGAGCTCGCCCGCGGCGGCGATGAGCCAGCGCCCTTCCTTGAGCATCTCCTGGCCGGCCGGCGTGAGCGTGACGCGCGGCCCTTGGCGGGTGAACAGCGCGATGCCAAGCTGCTCCTCCAGCTTGCCGACGGCGTACGAGATGGTCGAGGGCACCTTGTGCAGCCGCTCCGACGCAGCCGCGAAGGAGCCGTGGCGCGCGATGGCGTCGACCAGCTCGATCGCTTCCAGGGTGAGCTTCAGCATCGCAATGCCTCCAAATTAATCATCGAAAACGTCGATCGATTAGCCACAAACGTTTCAGTGTCCGAGGGTGCCTTGCGGCCGATACTTTCCTTACCTCACGGCCATCCCCAGTGGAAAAGTCTTCGATCAAGGGCAGACAGCGCGCCGGGCTGATCGTGAATTTCATCGACCAGACAAAGACAAGGAACGCATCATGCTCGAACTTCGCAAGGCCGACCAGCGCGGTGTAGCCAACCACGGCTGGCTCCGCTCGCGCCACACCTTCTCCTTCGGTCATTACCACGACCCCCAGCAGCAGGGCTTCTCGGACCTGCTGGTCATCAACGACGACCGGGTCGACCCGGCACAGGGTTTCGGCACCCACCCGCACCGCGACATGGAGATCTTTTCGTACGTGCTCGAGGGCGCGCTGGCGCACCAGGATTCGATGGGCACGGGCTCGGTCATCCGGCCGGGCGACGTGCAGATGATGAGCGCCGGCACCGGCGTGCGTCACAGCGAGTTCAACCACTCCAAGACCGACGGCGTGCACTTCCTGCAGATCTGGATCGTGCCGTCAGTGAAGGGCGCGGCACCGCGCTACCAGCAGGTCCATTTCAGCGACGCCGAGAAGCGCGGCCGGTTGCGCCTCATCGCCTCGCCCGAAGGCACCGACGGCTCGCTCGGCGTGCACCAGGACATGCGGATGTACGCCGGCCTCTTCGACGGTGCCGAGCGCACGACGCTCGACCTCGCCCCCGACCGCTATGCCTATGTGCATGTGGCGCGCGGCAGCCTCGAGGTCAACGGCGAGAAGCTGGGCGAAGGCGACGGCGCGCGCATCCGCGACGAGCGCCAGCTGCGCTTCGCCAAGGGCGAGCAGGCCGAGGTGCTGGTGTTCGACCTGCGGCCGCACGAGCGTCCGACGATGTGAGGCACCGAGGCGCCGAGCTCAAGCTGGCAACAGGGCGTCCCGGGCGGCCCCCACGACGTGCCGGGTCAGCCCGTCGAGCAGCGCGGAGGCGGCACGCGCCTGCTGCCAGTGCAGGGGAACGTCCAGCGGCGTGTTCGCGACCAGCTCGGCCAGCGACCCGTCCTTCAGGTGCGACGCGATCAGCGCCTCGGGATGGAGGCCCCAGCCCATGCCGGCCAGCGTCGCTGTCACGAAGGCCTGTGACGACGGGAGCGTGTGCCGGGGCAGTTCCACATGCCGATGGCACAGACGGCGCGACCACTGCACCTGCAACTCGTCTTTCGCATTGAAGACCAGGCTGGGTGCGCGGGCCAGGGTACCGGCCCCGACGCCCTCGGCGAAATGCCGCCGCATGAAATCGGGCGTCGCCGCCGCCACGTAGCGCATCACGCCCAGCGGACGGATGTTGCAGCCGGCCGCCGGGCGACTGCTGCCGGTCACGGCCGCCAACACGGCGCCGCTGCGCAGCCACTGCGCCGTGTGGTCCTGGTCGTCCACGGCGATCTCCATGAGCACCGGCGCGTCGGCCGCGAAGGCCGCCACGGCCGGCGCGAACCAGGTCGCCAGGCTGTCGGCGTTGACCGCGACCGGCAGCGGCACACGCGCCATCCCCTCCGGCGCCAGCGTCGGAACGGCGCCTTCGAGTTCCTGCTCCAGCAGGCGAACACGGTCCACGTGCTGGCACAGGCGGCGGCCGGTGTCGGTGGGGCGACACGGTTGTTCGCGCACCACCAGCGCGCAGCCCAGGCGCTCCTCCAACAGCCGGATGCGCTGCGAAATGGCCGACGGCGTGACGTTCAGGGCGCGGGCCGCGCGGTCGAAACTGCCTTCCCTCACGACCGCCGCCAGGGCGGACAAGGCTGCATAGTCCAGCATGACGTAAGTACTCCTAATTCAGCATTAATGAAGATAGTTTGTCTTCATCGACCCGGGCGAGCAATCTCCCGCCATGCCGAACCTTCCAGCGACCGCGTCGCTCGCGCTTCCCGTCTTCCTCCATGGCCTGGTGCTGAGCCTGGGGCTCATCGTCGCCATCGGCGCCCAGAACGCCTTCGTGCTCCGCCAGGGGCTGCGCCGCGAACATGTGGGCACGATCGTTGTGCTCTGCGCCGTGGCGGACGCGGCGCTGATCGCCGCCGGGGTCCTGGGCATGGCGCAGGCCCTGGGCGACCGTCCCGGGCTGGCGCGCGCGCTGGCACTGGCAGGCGCCGCGTTCCTGGCGGTGTATGGCGTTCAGGCGCTGCGCCGTGCGTGCCGACCGCATCGATGGCGCCCGGCCGACGGCGATGCGCGCATCGGCCGGGGTGCGGCCGTGGCGCAGGCCGCGGCCTTCACACTGCTCAACCCCCATGTCTACCTGGACACCGTGCTGCTGGTCGGCAGCATCGGCGCCCAGCAAGCCGGGCCGATGCGTGGCTGGTTCATCGCAGGCGCCAGCGCAGCGAGCGCGCTCTGGTTCGGGCTGCTCGGCTACGGCGCGCGGTGGTTGGCGCCCTGGTTCGCGCGGCCGCGCGCCTGGCAGCTGCTGGACGGACTCGTCGGGCTGCTCATGGGAGTGCTGGCCACCCTGCTCGCCCATCGCGCCTTCGCAGGCCTGTGACGGCAGCTGCCGCTGCAGCGCGGCGCCGGTCGGTACACTGGTGCTCCCATGTCCGCCCGCGTTCTCGCCTTTCTGCTCGCCCTGCTCATGCTGTGGTCGGGCCTGGCCGTGACGGAACAGCGCTTCGCCGAGGCGCTCGACCTGCCCGCGCAGGCGGTCGATGTGTCGCACGACGGGAAGCGTGGCGATCTCGCCGGCTCGATGGACGACCATGTGGTGGACGACCAGCCGGCGCAGCCGTTCGGCGAACCGGCCCTGGATACGGCCGTCTTGCTCGACACCGTGGGGCACCCCCTCGGCTGCAGCGCCCCTGCGTCGGCCTGCCCTCTGCCGCCTGCGGACGCGCCATGGGCCGCACCGTTTCTCGAGGGCCTGCAGCGCCCTCCGAAGCACGCCTGAGTCCTTCGGCCCGCAGCGCCTGAGCGCCGGCCGCCTCCCCACGCGCTTTCGCGCTTTCAGACGCGTCCGCTTTCGGCGCGTTGCACCCTCCCGTATTAGCGCGCAGCCCTGCGCCTGCGCATCTCTTCCTCCTCAAATCGCCCCATGGAAATCGCCATACTTTTCGCCCTCATCCTGCTCAACGGCCTGTTCGCCATGTCCGAGATCGCGCTGGTGACCGCGCGCAAGGCGCGGCTGCAGAAGCTGGTGGACGAGGGCAACCGTTCCGCCGCCGCCGCCGTCCAGCTGGGGCAGGACCCGACCCGCTTCCTCTCGACCATCCAGATCGGCATCACCTCCATCGGCGTGCTCAACGGCATCGTCGGCGAGGCGGCGCTGGCCGCGCCGCTGGCCATCTGGCTGTCGGAGCTGGGCGTGCCCGCGCCCTATGCGGCCTACGGCGCCACCGGCCTCGTCGTGCTGCTCATCACGTACTTCTCCATCGTGGTCGGCGAACTGGTGCCCAAGCGGATCGGGCAGTCGTACCCCGAGACCTTCGCCCGCCTGGTGGCGCGGCCGATCAACTGGCTCGCGATCGCGACCAAGCCCTTCGTCGTGCTCCTGTCGGTGTCCACGCGCACCCTGCTGCGCCTGCTCGGCGTGAAGGAAACCAGCGGCAGCCCGGTGACCGAGGAAGAGATCCACGCCATGCTGGTCGAGGGCACCACCGCCGGCGTCATCGAGTCGCACGAGCACGCGATGGTGCGCAACGTCTTCCGGCTGGACGATCGCGAGATCGGCTCGCTGATGGTGCCGCGCGGCGACGTGGTGATGCTGGACGTCGACGAGTCCTTCGAGGAGAACCTGGCCCGGGTCGAGGCATCGAACCACGAGCACTTCCCCGTCGTTCGCGGCGGCCTCGACAACGTGCTGGGCATCGTCAACGCACGCAAGTGGCTGTCGCAGGCGCTGCGCGGCGTCCAGCGCGAACTCGTCGCCCAGCCGCTGCAGACTCCGCTGTACGTCCCCGAGACGCTGACCGGCATGGAGCTGCTCGACAACTTCCGCTCGTCGGACGTGCGCATGGCCTTCGTCGTCGACGAGTACGGCGAAGTGCAGGGCATCGTCACGTTGCAGGATCTCATCGAGGCGATCACCGGCGAGTTCCAGCCGCGCAACCCCGAGACCTCCTGGGCCGTGCAGCGTGACGACGGCAGCTGGCTGCTCGACGGCCACATTCCGGTGCCCGAACTGAAGGACCGGCTGACGCTGGACGAAGTGCCCGAGGAAGACCGCGGCCGCTACCACACCCTCAGCGGCATGATGATGCTGCTCACCGGCCGGCTGCCGAAGGTGGCCGACTCGGTCGAGTGGGAAGGCTGGCGGTTCGAGATCGTCGACATGGACGGCAAGACCATCGACAAGGTCCTCGCGGCACGGATTGCCGACGACAAGGACTCCGCCCCGACGCCATGACGGCCGCCGCCTCGCGCACCCACGAACGCAGCGCCGGGCCGGCCCCCGCGCTGCGTCGCGACGCGGTCCCCGAGGCGGGGTGGCCGTTTCTCGGCCTGGCGCAGCGGCTCGGCGTGTACGACGACGACGTCGCAGATGCGGCGGTCGCCCGCCTGACCGACAGCGACAAGCGTGCCGTTCTCTTTTTCCGCAGCCACCTCCCGGTCGAAGTCGATCAGTGGCTGCGTGGCGACGAGGCGATGGCGTGCCCGCCATCCCTGGAATACGCGGCGTTCTCGTGCCTGTACTTCGCCGCCGGCCATCTCGACGAAGGCCTGACCAGCGCTCCGGGGTTGCGACCTGGTGCGCAGCCCTCCGAACACCGCGGCCCGCGCAGATAGCGCACCGGTCGGTCCGTATTTTCAGCGCCGTTTGACCGGTGCTTGATCCATCGCAAAACTTCTCCGAGGCATCGGACGCAATCTCGGCATTGATTTATCCACTTCAGGCCGACCACCAATGACGCATCTGCTGGCGATACGCCGCATCGCACTCGCGATGCTGGTCCTCGCCGCGCAGCCGGTCTGGGCCGAGGACGACTGCGAGGCGCCGCCGGAAACATGGCAACCGCGCAGCGCGGTGCGCGCATTGGGCGACCGCAACGGCTGGCAGATCGACAAGCTCAAGATCGACGACGGCTGCTACGAGATCAAGGGCCGCGACGTCGAAGGCCGCCGCTTCAAGGCCAAGCTCGACCCGGCGACGCTCAAGGTGCTGCGCCTGCGACGCGACGACCATGACCACGAGCGCGCGCGCGACAGGGACTGACGCCCGTTCCCATCTTTCCCCCCCACACCAGGAAACTTCCATGAAGCATGCATGGACCGCTGCCGCGGTCGCTGGCGCACTCGCCGCACCCTCGATCGCCTCTGCGCGCCCGGTGACGTTCGAGACCCAGTTGAGCGACTACGGCGGCGATGGCGCCTACGTGGCGATCTACCTCACCGACCGCACCGGCCGCTACCAGAGCACGCTGTGGCTCGCGGGGGCCAAGTCCAAGTACTGGCGCCACCTGGGTGACTGGTACCGCGCCACGGGCGGCAAGGTGAAGGTGGATGGCCTCAGCGGCGCGAGCGTCGGCGCAGGCAAGACCTTGCGCGTGACCGTCGATCTGGCCGACACGCTGCTCGACGCGGGCTACGAGATCCACGTCGACACCGCGGTGGAGAACATGAAGGACAACCCGTCGGAAGTGGTCGTCCCGCTCACCAAAGCGGGCACGGGCAAGCCCGCCGCCGGACGCGGTTACGTCAAGTCCTTCCGCTACAGCCTCTGACAGGGCGACCGATGCTGCGGACGCTCCATTCGATCCCGGCACTGATCGCGTCGCTGTTGCTGGTGCTCGTCGCGCTGACGGGGTCGGTGCTGTCGGTCTTTCCTGCGCTGGAGCGCGCCGGCGCGGCGGGCGCGAGCGGCGTCGACGTGGCCATGCTCGCCGGCCGCGTGAGCGCACGTCTCCCCGGTGTGGAAACGCTGGTGCGTCAGCCCTCGGGCACGATCGTGGCCTACCACACGGTCGGCACCGAGCAACGCGCCTCGGTCATCGACCCGGCCAGCGGCGACGCGATCGCGGACCATCGCCCGTCCACCACGCAGCGCTGGCTGAAGAACCTGCATCGCAAGCTGCTGCTCGACGACGCCGGCCGCGTCGCGACCGGTGTTGCCGCCGCCTTCATGCTCTTCATCGTTCTCTCCGGCCTCACGCTGTTCGCGCGGCGCATGGGTGGATGGAAGCTGCTGCTGGGCCGCGTGCGCGGCAACACGCTGCAGCGGCTGCACAACGAGGGCGCGCGCCCCGCGCTCGCCGGGCTCGTGCTGTCGGCGACGACCGGTGTGCTCATGTCGTTCGCGACCTTCGGCCTGATCCCCGAAGGCGGCGCTGCGGACCCGTTCTTCGACCTGCGCCCGAGCGCGACGTCGCGGATGGCGTTGGCACAGATGGAGGCCCTGCGATCGGTGGACGTGTCCCGTCTGGCGCAGTTGAAGCTCGCGCACCCGGACGACCCGAACGACGTCATCGAGCTCGAAACCACGGACGGTGCGGGCGTCGTCGACCCGGCCACGGGCAACTGGCTCGCCTACCGCGGGCTCGACGGGTGGCAGCGCCTGCACGCGACCGTGCGCATGCTGCATACCGGCGAAGGGCTGTGGTGGCTGGGGTTGCTGCTCGGCGCCTCGTCGCTCGCCGTGCCGCTGCTCGCTGCGACCGGCTTTCTGCTGTGGCTGCGTCGGCGCCAGAGCCTGCCTCGCCTGGCCGGCAACGCCGCGCTGCGTGACGCCGACACCTTGCTGCTGGTCGGCAGCGAGACCCGCACGACCTGGGGATTCGCCGTGGCGCTGCACGCGGCGCTGACGGATGCGGGCCTGCGGGTGCATACCGCGTCGATGAACGACATCGCGCCCCTCCACGACGGCATCCGCCGCCTGCTCGTGCTGACCGCGACCTATGGCGATGGCGAGGCCCCGGAAAGTGCGCGCCAGTTCTTGCCCCGGCTTGCCGGGCTGCCCCCCGCGCCCGGCACCGCATTCGCCGTGCTCGGCTTCGGCGACCGCCAGTTCTCCCACTTCTGCGGGTATGCAGGCCAGGTCCACGACGCGCTCGCCGCCAAGGGGTTCGACGCGTTGAGGGACCTGGGCACGGTGGACCGGCAGTCGGAGCCGGACTTCAGCCAGTGGTGCACCTGGCTCGGCGAGACGCTCGGGGTGACGCTCGACATCCGCTACACGCCGCTGCTGCCGCCCACGACCGCGCTCGAACTCGTCTCGCGCACCGACTACGGCGCCGATCCCGACACCCTCACCGCCGTTCTGCGCTTCGCGCCACGGGCACCCACGACAGGCTGGCGACGATGGTTCGGCCTGCCGCGGCTGCCGAGGTTCGAGACCGGCGACCTGCTGGGCGTGGTGCCGCCGGGCAGTGCTTCGCCGCGCTACTACTCCCTGGTGAGCGCAGCATCGGACGGTGTGGCCGAGCTCTGCGTGCGTCGCCAGCCCGGCGGCCTGTGTTCCAGCTACCTCACCGGCCTGTCGCCGGGCGCGGCGATCCAGGCCTTCGTCCGGCCGCACGAAAGCTTCCGCCCCGCCGCCGGTGCGGCGCCGCTGATCCTGATCGGCGCGGGCACCGGCATCGGCCCGCTGATCGGCTTCATCCGCCACAACAGCACCGGGCGCCCGATGCACCTGTACTTCGGCGCGCGCAGCGCCGACGACGGCTTTCTGTACCGCGACGAACTGAACGGCCTGGTCGACGATTGCAGGCTGCGCACGCTGACCACCGCCTTCTCGCGCGCCATCGACCGGGCCTATGTGCAGGACCGGCTGCTCGCAGATGCCCAGCGGCTGCGCGCGGCGATCGTGCAGGGCGCGCAGGTGATGGTGTGCGGTGGACGGCAGATGGCCGAGGGCGTGGCCCAAGCCTGCGACCGCATCCTGGTGGACTCCGGCCTGTCGGTCGCGCAACTGAGGGCACAGGGACGCTATGTCGAGGACGTCTATTGAGTGGCTGCGCGACGCGCGCCTGAAGGACTGCCGCACCAGCGGCGCGACGATGGGCACCCGCTACACCGCGCGCTTCGTGGTTCCCGAAGAGGCGCACGTGCAGACGATCGTCGCCGACCTGAACGCGGCCGTCACCGCGGTCGATGCGCAGATGTCCAACTGGAAGGCCGACTCCGACCTGTCGCGGCTCAACCGCGCGGCCCCAGGCGACTGGGTACCTGTCTCGGCGAACCTGGCCAGCGTGCTGCTGCGGTCGATCGAGATCGGGCGCGAGACCGGCAACGCGTTCAACATCGGTGTCGGCGGTCTGGTCGGCGCCTGGGGATTCGGCCCGACGGGCAGCGACGGACCGCCCATCGCATCGCTCGGCGCCCGCGCCTGTCAGCCGCTCGACCAGGTGCTGGACATCGACCAGCCCGGACGCCGGGTGCGCAAGCAGGCCAGCGTCGCGCTCGACCTGTGCGGCATCGCCAAGGGCTTCGGCGTCGACGAGCTCGCACGGGTGCTGGAGCGGCACCGCATCGACGCCTGGCTGGTCGGCATCGATGGCGAGATGCGCGCGCGCGGCGGCAAGCCCGACGGATCGCCCTGGGCCATCGCCCTGGAGGCGCCCGAGGACGATCGGCGCGCGGCCATGGGCGTGATCGAGCTCGCCGATGCGGCCATCGCAACGTCAGGCGACTACCGGCACTGGCGCGAGATCGACGGCGTGCGCGTCTCGCACACCATGGACCCACGCAGCGGCGCGCCGCTGCGCGGGTCCGTCGCGTCGGTCACGGTGATCGCGCCGACCTGCGCCGATGCCGATGCCTACGCCACGGCGCTGATGGTGCTCGGTGTGCAGGCGGGACGCGCGCACGCGCAGCGACTGGGGCTCGACGCGCTTTTCATCGCGCGCGAGGGCCATGGCTTTCGCGCGACCGGCACCGGCTTCTTCGATGGCACCGACCACGTCCCGACAACAGGCCGCGTGGCCGTCGCGAGCACCTGACTGGCAGCACCATGACCGACGCGGCGTGTCGGGCGATGCCCCGCGGACGCAGGGCCTTCGTCGACCCCGTCTCTCAGTCCGCTGCCGACACCGCCCGCTGCGCAGCGGCCCGCGCATGCTGCATGTCCAGCGCGAGGAAGTGGTGCACCACCGGCTGGCCCGGCCCGATGTGGAAGCGGATCGCCTCGCTCTGCAGGTCGGCATCGGCATGCGACACACGCTGGTGCTGGCGCAGGTGCTCGGCCCACGACTCGACCAGGAACCATTCCATCAGCCGCTCGGGCTCGCTGGTGTGCTCGGTGATGCCCCAGGCGTAGGCGCCGTCGCGGCGGCGTTCCAGCGACAGCTTCTCGAGCGCCTGCAGGAAGGCCGGCTGGTCTGCGGCGCGGATGCGGTATTCGATCTGCACCATGACCGGGCCGCGGTCGTGCGCCACCGGCGCGCTGAGCAGCGGCTCGGGCCAGTGGTTCGACGCCTGCAGGTCGGCCTCGCCGGTCGGCAACTTGACGCGGTGGAAGACGAAGGCGACCAGCGCCAGCCCCGCGGCGCCGATCAGCAGCGTGGTCGGCACGCCGACTTCCTGCGCGATCAGGCCCCAGCCCAGGCTGCCGCCCGCCATCGCGCCGTTGAAGACGGTCAGGTAGATCGCCAGCCCACGGCCGCGCACCCAGTTGGGAAGCACCGCCTGCGCCACGCCGTTGAGCGTGGTGAGCGCGATGATCCAGCCCACGCCCAGCAGCAGCATCAGCAGCACCGCCACCCCTTTTGGCGGGGCGAAGGCCAGCGCGCACATCACGACTGCCGAGATGAGCGAGGCCGTCAGCACCAGGCCGTCGGCATCGAGCTTCGCGCGCATCCACGGCAGCAGCACCGCACCGAGGATGGCGCCCGCACCGACCGCACCGAGCATCACGCCGTAGAAGCCGGCAGTGCCCTGGAGCATCTGGCGCGCCACCAGTGGCAGCAGCGCCCACACCGAGCTGGCGAACAGGAAGAACACCGCGGCGCGCAGCAGCACCACATGCAGTTCTCGGCTCGCCTTGGCATAGCGCAGGCCGGCGCGGAAGGCACCGAAGAACTGCTCCGACAGGCCCGTGTCGACCGCCGCCGGGCGCTTCCACCACAGCAGTGCGGCGATGACGAACACGTAGCTCAGCACGTCGGCTCCGTAGGCGAAGGACGCCCCGAAGCTCGCCAGCAGCAGGCCACCCGCGGCCGGGCCGATCGCGCGGGCGATGTTGATGCCCAGCGAGTTCAGCGCGACCGCGTTCTTGAGGTCGGAGCGCGGCACCAGCTCCGGCACGATCGACTGCCAGGTCGGCCCCATCAGCGCAGCGCCGATACCGCCGACGAAGGTGAGTGCGACCAGGTATTCGACGGTGAGCGCATTGGTGCGCGACAGCAGCAGCAGCGTGCCGCTCACGCAGGCCAGCATGATCTGGATGAAGATCAGGAAGCGCCGACGGTCGAGGATGTCCGACAGCACGCCGGCCGGAATGGCCAGCAGAAAGATCGGCAGCGTGGCGGCGGTCTGGATCAGCGCCACGGCGGTCGGGCTGGCCGACAGCTCGGTCACCATCCACGAGCTGGCCACGTCACGCATGAAGCTGCCGACGTTGCCCAGCACCGTGGCCGCCCACAGCACGGCGAAGACCGGCTGGCGCAGCGGGGCGAAGCTGCCTTGGGACTTGTTTGTTTCAGTGCTCATCACGTGCCCGCAGGTCATGCCAGGCCACCAGCAGGAAACCGCCGACCAGACCCCAGTGCTCGAAGAATGAATTGGCCACCATGAAGCGCTCTGGCATCGCCATCTCCCAGAAGCGGTTGGCCACGAAGGTCGCCATCAGCGTGAAGCCGGCCAGGCCCAACGCCCCGAGCCAGCGGTAGAAGCCCGTGAGGACCATCAGCGCCGCGCCGAACTCGAACACGATGACCGCCACGGCCATCGGCCCGGCGGGCGCGATGCCGAAGTGGTTCATCTCGGCGATGGCCGACGGGAAATCGGTCGCCTTGTTGAAGCCGCCCTGCAGGTAGGCGGCGCAGAGGAAGAGCAGCGCGAGCCAGTGCACGGCCCGCGTGGTGAAGAAGCGGCGGATCGCGCTCATCCTCAGACGGCCCAGCAGGCGCAGCCCAGCGCGCCCCAGAAGCTCTTCAGGTCCGAAATCGGCAGCTGGCTGCTCCAAGCCGTCGCGTGCTGGTGGCCGTGCACGTTGCAGTCGTTGGTGCAGGCGCAGTCCGCCGCCATGCGGCGCATCGCGGCCTGCATCGGCTTACCTTCGATGTCACCCCAACCGGCGTAGCCGCCGAAGCGGCGCACTGGCGACCAGTCCGGCATGGCCGGCGGCGGCGCGCCGTCGTCGTGCGCCTGGAACGCGCCGGCGGCGTACACCACTTTGCCGCCGACCATCGTCAAGAGCGCCGTGGTGTCGGCGATCTCGGACTCGGGGCAGGCGAAGAAGTCGCGGTTGGGCACCACCAGGTCGGCCAGCTGGCCGGCCTCGATGCGGCCCTTCTTGCCGATCTCGTTGGAGAACCAGGTGACGTTCTCGGTCCACATGCGCAGGGCCGCTTCGCGGTCCAGGCAATTGCGCTGCGGCGTCAACTGGAGTCCGCCGACGGTCTTGCCGGTGACCAGCCACGAGAGCGACACCCACGGGTTGTACGACGCGACGCGCGTGGCGTCGGTGCCCGCAGACACCTTCACGCCCTTCTCCAGCATGCGCTTGACCGGTGGCGTCGCCTCGGCTGCCGCCGCGCCGTAGCGCTCGACGAAGTACTCGCCCTGGTAGGCCATGCGGTGCTGCACCGCGATGCCGCCACCCAGCGCCGCGATGCGGTCGATGGACTTCTCGGAGATCGTCTCGCAGTGGTCGAAGAACCAGTTCAGGCCCGCCAGCGGCGTGTCGCGGTTCACCTTCTCGAAGACGTCCAGCGCGCGCTCGATGGTCTCGTCGTAGGTGGCGTGCAGCCGCCAGGGCCACTTGTTCTGCACCAGCACGCGCACGACCCCTTCCAGGTCGTCTTCCATCTCGGGCGCCATGTCGGGTCGGGGCTGGCGGAAGTCCTCGAAGTCGGCGGCCGAGAACACCAGCATCTCGCCCGCGCCGTTGTGGCGGAAGTAGTCGTCGCCCTGCTTGTACTTGGACGTGGCGGTCCAGTTCAGGAAGTCTTCCTTCTCCTGCTTGGGCTTCTGCGTGAACAGGTTGTAGGCCAGGCGGATGGTGAGCTGGCCGGCGTCGGCCAGCTGCTGGATCACCTGGTAGTCCTCGGGAAAGTTCTGAAAGCCGCCGCCCGCGTCGATGGCACCGGTCACGCCCAGGCGG
The DNA here is from genome assembly GCF_051216715.1 of Variovorax restrictus. Taxonomy (NCBI): domain Bacteria; kingdom Pseudomonadati; phylum Pseudomonadota; class Betaproteobacteria; order Burkholderiales; family Comamonadaceae; genus Variovorax; species Variovorax restrictus. The sequence continues at coordinate 979,450 of NZ_JBPJZH010000001.1, read as the reverse complement.
TTGAGCTCGCGCATGAAGTGGCGCGTGGAGTTGATCTGGTACTCGAAGGGCAGCTTCGGGCCCTTGGCCAGCGTGGCGTACAGGATGCTCGCGTTGGGCTTGGCCAGCAGCAGGCCGCTGGGGTTGCCGGCGGCGTCGCGCACGATCTCGCCGCCGGGCGGCGCGGGCGTGTCCTTGGTGTAGCCGACGGCGCGCAGCGCGGCGCCGTTGAGCAGCGCCCGGTCGTACAGGTGCAGCAGGAAGACGGGGGTGTCGGGCGCCACGGCGTTGAGCTCGGCGATGGTCGGCAGGCGCTTCTCGACGAACTGGTGTTCGGTGAAGCCGCCCACCACGCGCACCCATTGCGGTGCCGGCGTGATCGCGACCTGGCGCTGGAGCATGGCCATGGCGTCGGCCAGGCTGCGCACGCCGTCCCAGCGCAGTTCGAGGTTGAAGTTGAGGCCGCCGCGGATGATGTGCAGGTGGTTGTCGATCAGGCCGGGCAGCACGGCGCGGCCCTGCAGGTCGATCACGCGGGTGACGTCACGGGCCAGCGGCAGGATGTCGGCGTCACGGCCGACGTGGGTGAAGCGGCCGCCACGAATGGCGACGGCCGTGGCCGTGGGGTTGGCACGGTCCAGCGTGGTGAAGCGGCCGTGGTGCAGGATGAGTTCGGGGGGTTGGGCGTCGACCATGTCGGGCTCCTCGGGATCAGGTGGGACGACCGCCGGTCGCACCGGTATCGGCGGCGGCCACATCGGCCGGTTTGGCGCATTGCGGCAACTCGCCGAACATGTGTGGCTTGACCTGCTGGTGCAGCCACGACGTGGCCGCCGGCTTGCGATCGAACAGATGCTTGACCAGCGGCGGGATCTGCTCGCCCGCCAGGATGCCCAGCAGCCCGACCAGCGCGATGATCGGCGGCGCCGGCGAGCGCACGCTGAAGAGCGCGTAGATGACGCCGACCAGCACGCCCAGCGCGAGGGAAACGATGTACGGCTTCATCTCGCGCTCCGCTCAACCTTCGTGCGCGTTGAACATCGTTTTCGCGTAGGTGATGCCCAGGCCGTAGGCGCCGCCGAGCTTGCGTGCGATGCCGGTCGTCATGTCATAGGTCTCGGTGCGGGCCCAGTCGCGCTGCAGCTCCAGCAGGTACTGCAGCGAGGTCATGGGTTGCGCGCCGGCCTGCACCATGCGCTGCATGGCACGCTCGTGCGCTTCGGTCGACACGTCGCCGCAGGCGTCGGCGATCACGTACACCTCGAAGCCCTGGTCGATGGCCGACAGGGCTGGGCCGACGATGCACACGCCGGTCCACAGGCCCGACAGCACGATGCGCGTCTTGCCGATCTCGTTGATCTTCTGGATGACAGCCGCGTCTTCCCAGGTGTTCATCGAGGTGCGGTCGAGCATGGCCTGGCCGGGGAAGGCCGCCTTGATCTCGTCGAACATGGGGCCGGAGAAGCTCGTCTCGGCCACGGTGGTGAGGATGGTCGAGACGCCAAAGCCGGCGGCCGCGCTGGCCACCAGTCCAGCGTTGTTGCGCAGCGTCACGGCGTCGATCGAATGCGTGGCGAACGCCATCTGCGACTGGAAGTCGATCATGACCAGCGTGTGGTCCTTCGGGGTGAGCAGCTTGGCGCCGGGCGTGGGGGTGGCGGTGATGGGCATGGGAAGGTCCTTCCAAAGGGGTGATGACAGGCAGATCGGGTCGTGCCATAAGTGGGCACACCCCGCAGGGCCGCAGAGCGCGCGGCCAGCAGGGCATCGAGAAAGCAGTGCGAAGGCTACGGAAGGCCGGCGCTGCTGGCTTGAACAAAGGAGCGGCCTTTTTTCCGTTTGCGCGATCCGTCACCCAACGGTGTTCGAATCGCCACACCCATGCAAGGACACCACGCATGAATGCCATGCCTTCGGCCTCCGGGCCTCATGCCACCACGATGGCACGCGACACGCTCGGCTGCCAGTCGACGCAGCTGAGCGACAGCCTGGAGTTCGCCGGTTCGGGCGTGCGCTTCTACCGCAAGCGCTCCGACGACGTGCGCCTCAGCCACGTCGCCACGCCCGCCAGCGACCGCGGCTTCCTGGTCGGCGTCTCGCAGTCGGCCGGGCACCGGCGGCGCATCCTCCACGGCCGCCGTGCCGAGGCCTGCGGTTTCGGCCAGAACGCCGTGTACGTGCGCAACTTCGGCGACGACTACCGCGCCGACATGCAGAGCCCGTTCGACTTCCTGCTGCTGGAGATGTCGCATGCCGCGTTGGCGCAGGCCAGCGGCCGGCAGCACATCGACGGGCTGACGGCCACGACCGGCGCCGACGACGCGGTGCTCGCGCACCTGGTGGGCGCGCTCGCGCCGGTGCTCACACGGCCCGCAGAGGTCAGCCCCCTCTTCGTCGACCAGCTGTGCCTCGTCATTGGCATCCACCTGAACGACCGCTACGGCGGCACGGCACCCACCACCGCACGCCCCGCGCAGGCGCTGGCGCCGATGCACGAAGCACGCGCCAAGGAAATGCTGCGCAGCCACCTCGACGGCCGCATCGCCATCGCCGACGTGGCCGACGCCTGCCAACTCTCGCGCAGCCACTTCACGCGCGCCTTCCGCCTCGCCACCGGCCACACGCCGCACGACTGGCTGTAGGCGCAGCGCCTGGCACGCGCCCGCGAGCTGCTGCGCGCGTCGGACCTGCCCCTGGCCGAGGTGGCCACCGCCTGCGGCTTCGCCGACCAGAGCCACTTCACCCGCGTGTTCTCGCGGGCTGAAGGCGCGCCGCCCGGCCACTGGCGCCGTACTTTCCGTTGAAGGAAGATCACGCATGAGCAAGCACTGCACCCACACCGACACCATCCACCACGTCACGCCCAGCGCCCGCGGCTGCGAGGAATGCCTGGCCTCCGGCAGCACCTGGGTCCACCTGCGCCTGTGCCGCAGCTGCGGCCATGTCGGCTGCTGCGACGATTCGCCCAACCGCCATGCGCGGGCGCACTACAAGGACACCGGCCACCCAATCATCGAAGGCTACGACCCGCCCGAAGGCTGGGGCTGGTGCTACGCCGACAAGGTGATGGTCGAGCTGCCCGACACCACGCCGCAGGTCGGGCCGATCCCGCGCTATGCCTGATCGGCGCCGACAAGCCCGGGCGAGCCGCTACACCCAGCCGGCCTTGCGAAAGCGGTAGTAGAGATAGCCGCACACCGCCACGATGAGGCCCAGCGCCATCGCATAGCCGTAGCGCCATTTCAGCTCGGGCATGTGCTCGAAGTTCATGCCCCAGACGCCGACGAAGGCGGTGCACACGGCGAAGATCGCGGCCCAGGCCGCCAGCCGCTTGGTGACCTCGCCGTCGCTGATGGTCACCATCGACAGGTTGGCCTGGATGGCGGTGCCGATGGTGTCGCGCATCGCGTCGATGGTGCCGTTGATGCGGTTGAGGTGGTCGAGCACATCGCGGAAGTACTCCTGCGTGCCGATGCAGACCTGCGGCACCCGCCCGCCGTGCAGCTTGTTCGCGCCCTCCTGCAGCGGAGCGACCGCATGCTTGAGCACCGTCAGCCGCTGCTTCAGGCTGTAGAGGCGCTGGATGTTCTCGCGCGCACCGCCCTGCGTGAAGATCCGTTCCTCGATGGCTTCGAGCTCGACGTCGAAGGCGTCGATGGCGGGGAAGTAGCGGTCGACCACCGCGTCCATCAGCGCGTACAGCACGAAGCCGGGCCCGTTCTTCAGCAGTTCGGGCTCGCGCTCGCAACGCTCCCGCACCTCCGTGAACCCATGCGCGCTGCGGTTGCGCACCGACACCACGTAGTTGCGCCCGACGAAGACGTCGAGCTCACCCACCTGGGGGACACTGGCGCGCGGCGCGGCCGTCTCGCCGTCCAGCAGGTGGAGCACGACGAAGAGCGAATCGCCGTATTCCTCGACCTTCGGTCGCTGGTGGCCCTTCTGCGCGTCTTCGACCGCCAGCGGATGCAGGTCGAAGGCCCGCTGCACCCCGTCCATCTCTTCGGGCGTCGGGTCGTGCAGCGCCACCCAGACGAAGCAGTTGGGCAGCGCGATGTATTCGTTGATGCGACCGACCGGGATGTCGGCCAGCTTGGTGCCGTTCTCGTAGGCAACGCAGTTGATCAGCATGCGGCAGGCGTGTGGCGATGAAGCGGCGCATCTTGCCATGCGGCCTTGGGGCGCTGTGACGGCCGTCGTCGCCACTTAATGTTTGCTTAATCGCCAACCGCGAGCATCCGTTTCCTCAACCCGGCCGCCCTTCGGCACGGGACTCGAAGGAGAGTGGATGTTCATGGCTGTTTCCCCCCACGATGGCGAACCGTCGGCCCCGGCCGCTGCTGCGCTCGAGCGGCCCGCCCTCGTCGTGCACCGGCACGACGACCCGCGACGTGCCGAGGTCGAAGCCTTCGTCCGCGGCATCTTCGCGCAGCGCTACGGCGCCCAGGTGCAGCAGTTCGCCCCGGTGCTGGTGAGCCTGCAGGACCAGGGCGAGATCGTCGCCGCCGCCGGCTACCGCAGCGCCGCCGATGCGCCGCTGTTCCTCGAGCGCTATCTCTCGTCGCCCATCGAGGCGCTGCTGGCCCCGCAGGCCGTGGCACAGCCGGCGCGGCGCAGTGTGGTCGAGGTCGGGCACCTGGCCGCCTCGCGCTCCGGCGAGGGGCGACGCCTGATCGCGCTGCTCGGCCCGCACCTGGCCGCGCAGGGCTTCCAGTGGGTGGTGAGCACGCTGACGACCGAGCTGCGCCAGCTCTTCGTGCGCATCGGCGTCACGCCGCTGGCGCTCGGCACCGCCGACCCGGCCGCCCTCGGGGCGGAGGCGGCCCACTGGGGCAGCTACTACGACCACCGGCCGGTCGTGCTGGCCGGGCACCTCGGCCAGGCCCTGCACCACATGGCGCGCCGCGCCGGCGCGAGGAGCACGCGATGACGGCGCTTCGCCTGGGCGGCGATGCGGCGCTGGACGACGGCGAACGCACCTGGCCGCGCGACGCACTGCAGGCCGAGGTCGACGCCCTGCGCGATCGCCTCGTGGCGCAGCGCACGCGCGTGCTGGCCACGTTGATGGACAACGGCGCGGCCTGGGTCGTCGCAGACCTGGCGGCCGCCGCGGCGGGCATCGTGCATGTGCCACTGCCGGTGTTCTTCACGCCCGAGCAGATCGGCCATGCCCTGCGGGCCGCGGGCGTCGACACGGTGCTGACGCTGCCCGCGCTGGCCGCCCGCTGGGCCGGCGCACCGACGGTGGACATCGCCGTCGCGGCACAACCGTTGGCGATGCTGCGGCTGCCGGGCGCCGCCGTGCCGATGCCGGCCGGCACCGCCAAGATCACCTTCACCTCGGGCACCACCGGCGCACCGAAGGGCGTGTGCCTGTCGGGCGATGCGATGCGCCAGGTGGCCGAAGGGCTGGTCGCGGCCATGGCGCCGCTCGACATCCGGCGGCACCTCTGCGCGCTCCCCTTCGCGGTGCTGCTGGAGAACATCGCGGGCCTGATGGCCCCGCTGATGCGCGGCGCCACCTGCGTGGTGCTGCCGCTCGATCAGCTCGGCCTGCGCGGCTCGTCGAGCTTCGACGCCGCGCAATTCCAACGCGTGGTGGCGGCCCAGCAGCCGCACAGCCTCATCCTGCTGCCGCAGATGCTGCGCGCCTGGGTCGGCTACCTGATGCAGAGCGGCCAGCGCGCGCCGGCGTCGCTGCGCATGGTGGCGGTCGGCGGTGCGGCGGTGGGCGCCAAGCTGCTGCAGATGGCGCAGGCCGTGGGCATTCCGGCGCACGAGGGCTACGGACTGTCCGAAGGCGCCTCCGTGCAGACGCTGAACCTGCCCGGCGCGTCGCGTGCCGGCAGCGCCGGTCGCGCGCTGCCGCATGCGCGGCTGCGCATCGCGGCGGACGGTGAAGTCGAAGTGGCCGGCAGCCTGTTCGGCGGCTACCTGGGTAGCACGCAGGCGCCGCCGGCCTGGTGGCCGACCGGTGACCTGGGGACGATCGACGCCGACGGCTTCCTGCACATCCAGGGCCGCAAGAAGCATGTGCTGATCACCGCCTTCGGCCGCAACGTGTCGCCCGAATGGGTCGAGACGGCCCTGCGCGGCGAGAACGCCATCGCGCAGGCGGTGGTGTTCGGCGACGGCGAACCGGCCCTCAGCGCGGTGCTGTGGCCGACGCGGCCCGAGTTGCCCGACACCGCCCTGCAGGCCGCTGTCGATGCGGCCAACGACACCCTGCCCGACTACGCCCGCATCGAACGCTGGCTGCGTGGCCGGGCCGACTTCAGCGCTGCGTCCGGGCTGGCCACCGCCAACGGCCGCCCGCAGCGCGTGGCCATTCTTCAACTGCACGCGGACGCCCTCGAGATGGCGCCGCGCCCTACCCCTTGAACCCTGGAGCCTTCATGACTTTCTACGCACGCCTGGTCGCAGAGACCGCCGACGCCCGCATGGGCCTGCTGGGCACGCCCATCATCCAGGGCTGCCTGCGCGGCGAGGTGTCGCTGCCGAGCTACGTGGCCTTCCTGCGCGAGGCCTACCACCATGTGCGCCACACCGTGCCGCTGCTGCGCGCCTGCCAGGCCGCACTGCCACCGGCCAACCAGTGGCTGCACGGGCCGCTGGACGAATACATCGCCGAAGAAGAAGGCCACCACCTGTGGATCCTCGACGACATCCGCGCCTGCGGCGCCGATGCCGATGCGGTGCGCGACGGCCCGCCTGGCCATGCGACCGAGGTGATGGTGGCCTATGCCTACGACACCATCGCACGGCGAAACCCGCTCGGCTTCTTCGGCATGGTGCATGTGCTCGAAGGCACCAGCGTCTCGCTGGCGCTGATGGCCGCCGACCAGATCCAGAAGCCGCTCGGCCTGCCCGACGCCGCCTTCAGCTACCTGCGCTCGCACGGCACGCTCGACCAGGAGCACACGGCGCATTTCGAGCTGCTGATGGACCAGGTCACGTCCCCGACCGACCAGGCCGACATCGTGCATGCGGCCAACGCGTTCTACCGGCTCTACGGCGACGTGTTCCGCAGCCTGCCGCTGCCCGCGACAGCGTCGACCTCGGCGCCGACCCCGGCGGTGGCGGCATGAAGGCGAAGGACGCACGGGTGCTGCTGACCGGCGCCACCGGCGGCATCGGCCAGGCGGCCGCATCCGCGCTGGTCGGCGCCGGGGCCTCCGTCATGCTGCTGGGCCGTTCGCCGGCGCGGCTGGCCGCCCAGGCGCGGGCGCTGGCGCGCACCTGCACCGGCTCCGACGGATCGCCACCGCCCAGCATCGAGTGGTATGCCGCCGACCTCATGCGCACCTCGAGCCTCGGCGGTATCGCCACCGTGGCGGCAGACTGGGGCTGCAATGTGCTGGTCCACAACGCCGGCGTGCCCGCGTTCGGTCGCCTCGAAGCGTTCACCGCAACCGCGATGGCGCAGGTGCTGCACCTGAACCTCTTCGCGCCCATGCTGCTGACCCAGGCCCTGCTGCCGCATCTGCGCGCATGCCCCGAAGCGCGCGTCGTCTTCGTCGGCTCGGTGCTCGGCCGCCTCGGCCTGCCGGGCTTCAGCGTCTACAGCGCCAGCAAGTTCGGGCTGCGCGGCTTTGCGGAGTCGCTCCGGCGCGAGCTCGGCGACGGCCCCGTCGGCGTGCAGTACCTCGGCCCGCGCAGCACGCGCACCGCCTTCAACAGCGAGGCCGTCGACGACTACAACAAGGCGACCGGCACTGCGATGGACGCACCCGAGGTCGCGGCGCAGGCGTTGCTGCAACTGATCGAGAGCGGCGCGGCCGAACGCTTCCTCGGCTTTCCGGAAAGCCTGGCGGTGCGCTTGAACGGTATCGCACCCGGTCTGCTCGACGGGTCGTTCCGCAAGCACCGCGAGAGCCTGCCGCCACGGACGGCGCCGCCCGCCACGGTGTCGGACTGCACGCTGCCGACGGACACCGCGGCCGAATCCGACAGCCATTCGCTGATGCGCAGCGCCCACTGAATTTCAACCACGAAGACAACCATGACCGACCCTCAATTTCTGCACGCCGTTTTGCCCTCCCGCGCGCGCCGGCGGCTGACCGCATGCCTCGTCGCGAGCTTTGCCACGCTCGCGCTGCTGCCTGCGCTGCCCGCGCGCGCCGCCACCGTGTCGGAAGCTGTCAGCGAGCTGCAGCACGACTGGGAAGCGATCCGCTACCAGAGCCCCGTGGCCGAACGCGAGAAGGGCTTCGAAGCGCTCGCGACCAAGGCCCACAAGGTGAGCGAGGCCTTTCCCGGCCGTGCCGAGCCGCTGGTATGGGAAGGCATCATCGTGAGCTCCTGGGCCGGCGAGAAGGGCGGGCTCGGCGCGCTGGGCCTGGTCAAGCAGGCCAAGGCCCTGTACGAATCGGCCATCGCCATCGACGGCAGCGCGCTCGAAGGTTCCGCCTACAACAGCCTGGGCGTTCTCTACTACAAGGTGCCGGGCTGGCCGGTCGGCTTCGGCGACAAGGCCAAGGCGAAAGAGCTGCTGAACAAGGCTCTCGCGCTCAACCCCAAGGGTATCGACCCGAACTTCTTCTACGGCGAATACCTGGTCGAGACCAAGCAGCCGCAGGACGCCGTGGCCTACCTGGAACGGGCCTTGCAGGCGCCACCGCGGCCCGGCCGCCAGGTGGCCGACACCGGCCGGCGCGAAGAGGCACGCGCGCTGCTCGACAAGGCGAAGGCCGCCAAGTAGCGCAGCACCGCGCTCAGCGGTGCGCGCTGTCGAATCGCAACAGCACCCGCACCCCCGTGCCGTCGGCACGGGTGCCGAACACCAGCTCCAGCCCCTGCAGCTCGGCGATGCGGCGCACGATCGACACCCCCAGACCGCTGCCGACCTCCTGCTGGCCGTCGGGCCGGTAGAAGCGCTCGCCCAGGCGGGCCATCTGCTCGGCGGACAGCGGCGGACCGGCGTTCTCGACCGCGATGCTGTCCTGCCCGATGCGCAGCAGCACGGCGCTACCGGTCGGCGCGTAGCGCACCGCGTTGTCCAGCAGGTTGCGCAGCAGCACGGTCAGCAGGTGCTCGTTGCCCAGGAGCGGCATCGGGTGGCGATCGCTCGGCGGCCATTCGCAGGCCAGCTCGATGCCGCGGCGCTCGGCCAGCGCCAGGCAGTCGCTCATGGCCTGCTCGACGATGGGCGGCCAGCGCACCTCGTCGAGGGCCGGCGCGGTGCCGGACTCGACACGCGACAGCGCCAGCATCTGCGTGACCAGCCGGCCCATGCGCTCGAAGCCGATGTCGAGCTTGGCCTCGGCCGCCGCGCGCTCCGCCGGGCTGCCGGCGCGCTGCACCACGTCCCACTGCGCGCGCAGCACGGCCAACGGCGTGCGCAGCTCGTGGGCGGCGTCGGCGGTGAATCGGCGCTCGCGCACCATCATCTGCTCGATGCGCGCGAAGAGCCCGTTCATCGCGCCGAGCAGCGGCCGCAGTTCGGCCGGCGCGCTTGCCTCGGCCAGGGGCTGGAGGTCGTTGGCGGGTCGGCGCTGCAGCTCGCGCGTCAGCCGCGCCATGGGCGACAGCGCGCGGCGCACGGCCCAGGCCATCACCCCCAGCAGGATGGGCAGCACCAGCAGCCAGGGCACGACCTGGCTGACCGTCAGGCCATAGACCAGCTCATCGCGCTCGTAGACGCGCTGGCCCGAGGCCACCAGCCACCGCCCGTCGAAGGACTGCAGGTAGTACACCCGCCAGGCGCCGCCGGCCAGCTGCTCGTCGACGAAGCCGCTGCGCTCGGGGCGGTACGGCAGTTGCACACCTTCGCGGTCGGCGATCATCAGCTGGCCGCTGCGGTCCCACACGGCCACCGCCAGGTCCCGCACGTCGGCATTGCCGGCTTCGGCGGCCCCTTCGCGCGGCGCCGGCGGCAGCGGCGCGGCCTCGACGGGCAGCCCGTGTCCCAGTGTGGACTGCACTTGGCGCGCCAGCCGGATCAGCTCGGCGTCGAACAGCTCGTTGACCTCGAGCCGCGCGCGGCTGAGGGAAAAGTACAGCGCCACGCCCCAGACCAGCGGCGCGCAGATCAGCAGGTACAGCAGGAGCCGCCGCTGAAGGCTCACGGTGCCGCCCCGCCGGCACCCAGCGCGTAGCCCACCCCACGCACCGTGCGCACGATGTTCGGATCGATCTTGCGGCGCAGGTGATGGATGTGCACCTCCAGCGCATTGCTCTCGGGCTCGACACCGCTCCAGTCGTAGAGCTTCTCGAGCAGATGCGCCTTGGACAGCACCCGCTGCGGCTGCGTCAGGAAGGCTTCGAGCAGCGCCAGCTCGCGGCCGGTGAGCTCGACCTGCGCGCCCTGCCACCGCACCACCTTGGCGGCCGGGTCGTATTCCAGCGCGCCGTGCTGCCAGGCGGCCTGCGCCTGCCCGGCCGAACGGCGGACCAGCGCACGCAGCCGCGCCGCGAGTTCGTCGATGGTGATCGGCTTGACCAGGTAGTCGTCGGCACCGGCGTCCAGCCCTTCGATGCGCTGCTCGATGCCGTCGCGTGCGGTGAGGATGAGCAGCGGCAGCTTGAACCCGCGCTCGCGCCAGCGCCGCAGCCACACCATGCCGTCGCCGTTGGGCAGGCCGAGGTCGAGCACGACGGCATCGAACGCGGCGCCCGCGAGCGCCGCGTCGGCCTGGGCGCCGTCGCCGAACCAGTCGACCGCATGCCCCCGCTGGCGCAGGCCGGTGGCCAGGGCATCGCCCAGCAGCACATCGTCTTCGACGATCAGCAAGCGCATGGTCGGTCTTTCCGCGCAGTGGGTCGGGTCGCCCGAATCATGGGGTCCGCCCTCAGGCCACGCCGGCGAAGAGCGTGCCCGCGAGCGCCGTGACGCCCATGGCGAGCGCGCCCCACAGCGTGACGCGCCATGCGGCCGGCAGCACCTTCGCGCCGCCGGCGCGCGCGGCCAGCGCCCCCAGCGCGGCCAGGAAGACGATCGACAGCGCCGCCACCCACCACACCAGTTGCGGGCCGTCGGCCAGCCACGCCACGCCGAGCGGCAGCGCCGCTCCGACCGTGAAGCTGGCCGCGGAGGCCATCGCAGCCTGCAGGGGCTGCGCGGCAAAGGCGTCGGAGATGCCCAGCTCGTCGCGTGCATGGGCACCCAGGGCATCGTGCGCCATCAGCGACTGCGCGACCTGCGTGGCCAGCGGGTGCGGTAGCCCGCGACCGACGTAGATGGCCGTCAGTTCGCGCAACTCTGCCGCCGGGTCGTTCGCCAGTTCGGCCCGCTCGCGGTCCAGGTCGGCCTTCTCGGTGTCGGCCTGCGAATGCACCGACACGTACTCGCCCGCCGCCATCGACATGGCACCGGCCGCCAGGCCGGCCACGCCGGTCATGAGGATGCTGCCGTGGCTGGCATGGGCCGCCGCGACGCCGACGATCAGGCTGGCGGTGGAGACGATGCCGTCGTTGGCGCCGAGCACCGCGGCGCGCAGCCAGCCGATGCGATCGGTGCGGTGGCGTTCGATGTGGCGTCGCGCGGCGCTCCTCACCGGAGCACTCTCGGGGAAGACGTCGCGGCGGAGCCTGTGTCGTGGTTCATGGTGGGTCTCGAAGGGCGTCGGGCAAGGTGCCAGGCAGGGCTGCAGTGTGCCGCGATGATCGGTGCGCCGGATTTGTTTTTGCTTAAGCGCCGCGCCGATGGGCCCGTGCGCCTGCCGATAATGGCCGGATGGTCCGCCCCACACAGCTCATTCACCCGCAACGCGAGCCCGCGCCCGTGCGACCGGCCGCCACCCTCCTCCTGCTGCGCGACACGCCGGCGGGGCCGGAGGTGCTGATGACGCGCCGCTCCGACAAGGCGAGCTTCGGCGCCGGCGCTTATGTGTTCCCGGGCGGGCGCATCGACGACAGCGACGCCCAGGCCCACGCCATCGCCAGGCGCCGCGTGACCCAGAGCGACGCGCAACTCACGCAGACCATCGCGGCACTGCGCGAGACGTTCGAGGAACTGGGCGTGCTGCTGGCCCACCATGCCGACGACGGCCGGCCGGTGCAGGCCGACGCCGTGGCAGCCATGGACCGCAGCACCGCGGACGGCACCACGCCCTTCGCCGCACAGTGCGCCCAGCACGGCCTGACGCTTGCGACCGATGCCGTCTTCACCTTCGCGCACTGGGTGACCGACCGCGACCTGCCCAAGCGCTTCGATGTGCCCTTCCTGGTCGCGCGCATGCCCGACGGCCAGGTGCCGGTGGCCGACGAGACCGAGCAGTTCGAGCCGGTCTGGGTGCGCCCGGCCGAGGCGCTGGAGCGCCACACCGCACAGCGCTTCCGGATGATGTTCCCGACCGTGCGCACGCTGCAGCGCCTGGCCGCCTACGCCTCGGTCGACGCGATCCTGCAGGACTGCGACCAGGAGCAGCCGCTGTTCACCAGCTGCCCCCGCGCCGGCCTGCTCGACGGGCAGGAGGCGCGCTACATGGAGCACGAGTTGCCGTACGGCGAGCTCGCGCTGGTCTGCCCCGACGGCCAGATCGTGCATGCGCTCGACTGGCAGACCGACACGCCGGTCGCCCTGCTGCGCAACCTGCGCCGGCTGACCGCCCCCAACCCCAGCGCCATGACCGGCCCCGGCACCAACAGCTACCTGGTGGGCGACGCGGCCACCGGCTACATCGTGATCGACCCCGGCCCGCTAGACCCGGCGCACATCCGGCGGCTGCACGACGCGACGGCCGGCGACATCCGCATGATCGTCTGCACCCATTCGCACGCCGACCATTCGCCGGCCGCGCTGCCGCTGCAGGCGATGTGCGAGCCGCGCCCGCCGATCCTCGGCCTGCCGTCGGCCCCCACGGCCCGGCCGAACGCGCGCTTCACCCCCGACCGCGCGCTGGTCGACGGCGAGCACCTGGTGCTCGAGGGGGCGACGACGCCCGAGGCCACCCATACGCTGCGCGTGGTGCACACCCCCGGCCATGCCGCCAACCACCTCTGCCTGGTGCTGCAGGAAGACGGCCTGCTGTTTTCGGGCGACCACATCCTCAATGGCAGCACCACCGTGGTCGATCCGCCCGACGGCAACATGAACGCGTACCTCGAGTCGCTCGACCGGCTCGACGACATCTGCCGCGTCGGCGGCGTCGACTTCATCCTGCCCGCGCACGGCTACGCGATCGCCTCGGCGCGCGATGCCATCGCCGGCCTGAAGATGCACCGCCTGCGGCGCGAGGCGCGCATCCTCGAAGCGATGCGCGAACACCCCGACGGCACGCCCGACGACTGGCTGGCGATCGCCTACGCCGATGTGCCGCAGCGCATGTGGCCGGTCGCGGCACGCTCGCTGGCGGCGCATGTCGCACGCATCCGTGAAAGATCCCTCGCATGACCATCGCTCAGACCGGCGACGAAGGCATCCGCCTCGCCAAGCGCGTCGCCGCCGACAGGAACTGCTCGCGCCGCGAGGCCGAACTGCTGATCGAGAACGGCGCGGTGCGCGTCGACGGCGCGGTGGTCGAGGTGCCGCAGGCGCGTGTCCTGCCGCAGCAGCGCGTCGAGATCGCCACCGGCGCTCGGCCCGAGCCGGTGCAGGTCGTCACCATCCTGCTGAACAAGCTCGCCGGCATGGCCTTCGACGCGCCCATCCCGAAGCTGCTGGTGCCCGCTCAACGCAGCGAGGCCGACGACTCGCAGCGGCCCAAGCTGCAACGGCACTTCGCCAACCAGCGTTGTTTCACGCCGCTGGAAAAGGGCGCGAGCGGCCTCATCGTCTTCACGCAGGACCCGCGCATCGAACGCAAGCTGGTCGAAGACGCCGGCCTGATGGAGTACGAGGTGATGGTCGACGTGCGGGGCGAGGTCGGCCCGCAGGCGCTGCACCGCCTGAACCAATCGCCCGTGGTCGACGGCCGCGCCATGCTGCCGGCCAAGGTCAGCGTCAACCGCCAGAACGAGGGCGTCACCGGCCTGCGCTTCGCGATGAAAGGCGCCTGGCCGGGGCAGATCGCGCAGATGTGCGACAGCGTCGACCTCAGCATCCTCGCGATGAAGCGCCTGCGCGTCGGCCGCGTGCCGCTCGCAGGGCTGGCGCCGGGCGAATGGCGCTATTTGCTGCCGCACGAGAAGTTCTGAAAATAAAGTGTGAAGCCCGCCGATAAGCCGGATTCTGTGCACCGGCGCCGTCTTGCGACGATGCCGGTGTGACCGCCATTAATCTGGGCCGCCGGTCGCCCGGACGGCTCGATGCCACCTACCCGCCAGCTCAGCGGAACCACCTCAATACTGGCCTACTTGGTGTTGCTGCGCGCAGAGATTGCCCGTTTCACCCGGATCGGGGTTGCCCCTTCACCGACTCGTCTCTGTTGCTCTGATCCTCACCTCACGGTGGAGAGTCGTTAACTCCTGCGCTGTCCTGTGCAGTCCGGACGTTCCTCCAGTGCTCCCTTTCGGGAATTGCACCAGCGGCGGTCTGGCGTGCTTCACGGGTGGATTATCTCGCGACAATGACCCTCCCCGTTTTCGCCCACACCAGGAGACCGAGATCATGAAAGCCCAGACCATCCTCGAGACCATCGGCCGCACGCCGCACATCCGCGTCCAGAAGCTCTTCGCCGGCACGGCCAAGGGCACGCAGCAGGTGTGGATCAAGTCGGAGCGCGCCAACCCCGGCGGCTCGATCAAGGACCGCATCGCGCTCGCGATGGTCGAAGACGCCGAGCAGTCCGGCGCGCTCAAGCCGGGCGGCACCATCATCGAACCGACCTCGGGCAACACCGGCATCGGGCTGGCCATGGTCGCCGCCGTCAAGGGCTACAAGCTGGTGCTGGTGATGCCCGATTCGATGTCCGTCGAGCGACGCCGCCTGATGCTGGCCTACGGCGCCAGCTTCGACCTGACGCCGCGCGCCGGCGGCATGAAGGCGTCGATCGCGCGTGCCGAAGAACTGGTCGCCAGCACGCCCAACAGCTGGATGCCGCAGCAGTTCAACAACCCGGCCAACGTCGACGTGCACGTGCGCACCACGGCCGAGGAGATCGCTGCCGATTTCCCTGACGGCCTCGACGCGATCATCACGGGCGTGGGCACCGGTGGCCACATCACCGGCGTGGCGAAGGTGCTGAAGGCGAAGTGGCCGAAGCTCAAGGTCTACGCGGTCGAGCCGGTGGCATCGCCGGTGCTGTCGGGCGGTGCGCCCTCGCCCCACCCGATCCAGGGCATCGGTGCGGGCTTCGTGCCGAAGATCCTCGACATGGCGTTGCTCGACGGCGTGATCCAGGTCGATGCCGACCCGGCGCGCGAGATGGCGCGCCGCTCGGCCCGGGAAGAAGGCATGCTGGTCGGCATCTCGTCCGGCGCCACGCTGGCCGCCATCGCGCAGAAGCTGCCCGAGCTGGCCGACGATGCGGTGGTGCTGGGCTTCAACTACGACACCGGTGAGCGCTACCTGTCGGTCGAGGGCTTTCTGCCGGCTTGAGGCTCCGCCATTCGGTAGCGGCCGGGTGGCGGCTTCCCTACAATACTGACCTCCGGTCCCGCCACCTGCCCGATCACCACGGGCCGCACGCCATGCTCCGCCTCTCCGAAATCAAACTCCCCCTCGACCCTCCCTCCGATGCGCTGCCGCGCGCGGTGCAGGGCCTGCTCGGCGTCGATGCCGACGCCGTCGCGGCCATCCACGTCCACAAGCGCAGCTTCGATGCGCGCAAGGTCGACCTGCTGCAGGTCTTCATCGTCGACGTGACGCTGGCTGACCCGTCGATGGAGCCGAAGCTCTTGACCAAGCTGGCGGGCAACCCGCGCGTGATGGTGACGCCCGACATGTCGTACCACCCGCCTGCGCACGCGCCGGCCGATCTGCCGATCCGCCCGGTCGTCGTGGGCTTCGGCCCCTGCGGCATATTCGCAGCGCTGATGCTGGCGAAGATGGGCTTCAGGCCGATCGTGCTGGAGCGCGGCAAGACGGTGCGCCAGCGCACGCGCGACACCTGGGGCCTGTGGCGCAAGAGCACGCTCAACCCGGAGTCGAACGTGCAGTTCGGCGAAGGCGGCGCCGGCACCTTCTCCGACGGCAAGCTCTGGAGCCAGATCAAGGACCCGCGCTTTCTCGGCCGCAAGGTGATGGAAGAGTTCGTCAAGGCCGGCGCGCCGCCCGAGATCCTCTACGTCGCGCATCCGCACATCGGCACCTTCAAGCTGGTGAAGGTGGTGGAGCACATGCGCGCGCAGATCGTGGCGCTGGGCGGCGAGATCCGCTTTGAGCAGCGCGTGACCGACGTGCACATCGAAGCGGGCCACCTGCGCGGCCTCACCGTGCTCGACCAGCAGACCGGCACATCGAGCGAACTGCGCTGCGACCACGTGGTGCTGGCGCTCGGCCACAGCGCGCGCGACACCTTCGAGATGCTGCATGCACGCGGCGTGCACATCGAAGCCAAGCCCTTCTCGATCGGCTTCCGCGTGGAGCATCCGCAGGGCCTGATCGACCGCGCGCGCTGGGGCCGCCATGCGGGCCATCCGTTGCTGGGCGCGGCCGACTACAAGCTGGTGCACCACGCGAGCAACGGGCGCTCGGTCTACAGCTTCTGCATGTGCCCGGGCGGCACGGTGGTCGCAGCCACCAGCGAGCCGGGACGCGTCGTGACCAACGGCATGAGCCAGTACTCGCGCAACGAGCGCAACGCCAACGCGGGCATCGTGGTGGGCATCGACCCCACGGACTACCCCGGCTGGGAAGACGGCAAGACGGGTTCTCCCCTGGCCGGCATGCTGCTGCAGCGGCAGCTCGAGTCCAATGCATTCGTGCTCGGCGGCAGCGACTACCGCGCGCCGGGCCAGCTGGTGGGCGACTTCATCGCCGGCACGCCGTCGACCGAGTTGCGCAGCATCCAACCCTCGTACAAGCCGGGCGTGACGCCAACCGACCTGCACCAGGCGCTGCCGGCCTATGCGATCGAAGCCATGCGCGAGGCCTTCCCCGCCTTCGGCCGCAAGATCAAGGGCTTCGACACGCCCGACGCGGTGCTGACCGGCGTGGAAACGCGCACCTCGTCGCCGATCAAGATCACGCGCGGCGAAGACTTCCAGAGCCTCAACACACGCGGCCTCTTCCCGGCTGGCGAAGGCGCGAGCTACGCGGGCGGCATCCTGTCGGCGGGCGTGGACGGCATCAAGGTCGCCGAGGCGGTGGCGCGTGCGGTGCTGCAAGACGCCGAAGCCCTGCGCGTGCCGGCGTGAGGACCCAGGAACAGCAATGACCGACGACGACTTCCACTTCTACGAACCCCCCCAGGGCCACGGCCTGCCGCACGACCCGTTCAACGCGATGGTCGGGCCCCGCCCCATCGGCTGGATCTCGTCGCAGAGCGCGGCGGGCGTGCGCAACCTGGCGCCCTACAGCTTCTTCAACGCCTTCAACTACGTGCCGCCGATCGTCGGCTTCGCCAGCATCGGCGCCAAGGACAGCCTGAACAACATCCGCGAGACGCGCGAGTTCGGCTGGAACCTGGCGACACGTCCGCTGGCCGAGCGGATGAATGCCTCCTGCGCGGCCGTGCCGCCGGAGGTCGACGAGTTCGAACTGGCCGGCCTGACGCCGGTCGCGTCGCGCGGCATCGCCGTGCCGCGCGTGGCCGAGAGCCCGGTGTCCTTCGAATGCAAGCTGACGCAGATCGTGCAGCTCGAAGGGGTCGACGGCACGAAGGTTCAGACCTGGCTGGTGCTGGGCGAAGTGGTGGGCGTGCACATCGCGCGCCGGCTGCTGAAAGATGGCGTCTACGACACCGCGGCGGCCGAGCCGATCCTGCGTGCCGGGGGCCCGGCCGACTACTTCACCGTCACCCCCGACAATCTCTTCAAGATGTTCCGTCCGCGCTGAGCGCGGCGCCATCGCCCTCCACGCTGCGCGTTGCGCGCGGCCCCACACGAACCGAATCGATGACCGAAGCTCCCGACCACACCACCGCGCCCGGCACCGCGCTCACAAGCGACGCAGCTGCAGCGAATGCACCGGTCGCGCCCGTCGCCGACATGCCGTCGACGGAGACGCCGTCGTCCGACACCCCATCGACCGACGCGCCCGCCCGCAAGCGCTCCCGCGGTGGCCGCGGCCGACGTGGCGGCAAGGGCGAACGCCCGGTCGTCGAAGAAGGCGCAGCAGCTCCCCCCGAGCAGAGGGCGCAGCAGGCGCAGAGAGCGCCGAGGCCGCAACAGCCGGCCGGCCAGCCAGCCCGCAAGAACGGCGCGCCCGCGCCGCGCAAGGTGCACCCGGTGCTCGAACGCCTGTTCGAGCTGTACCCGCAGCTCTTCGGCGCGCGCTTCCGCCCGCTCAAGCTGGGCATCTACCAGGAACTGCTCGCCGCCCACGGCGACGAGTTCAAGGCCGAAGACCTCAAGCTCGCGATGGGCCTGCACGCCCGCTCGACGCGCTACCTCGAATGCGTGGCCGCCGGCCATCCGCGCCACGACCTGCTGGGCAACCCGGTCGAACCGGTGGCGCCCGAGCACATCCACCACGCGATCCTCGAGGTGTTCCGCCGCCGCCAGGGGCGCACGAAGGACGACCTGAGCGGCCAGCTGCGCGACCGCATCATCGCGGCGATCGAAGCGTCGGGCGTGGGCCGCGAGGCCTACGCCGAACGCGTGCGTGCCCGTGACGACGCGTCGAACGCTGCGCTCGACGATGCCCTGGCCGAACTGGCCCGTCAGGCCGCCAAGCGCGAAGCGCTGATGCGTGCCTTCGAGGCCAGCGGCAAGACCGAGGCCGAGTTCGCCGACATGTACGGCATGGCCCCGAAGGAAGTCGCCCGCACGCTGCAGCGCGTGCGCAAGGACAAGGCGCTGGAAGCCGAGCAGGCCGCGAAGGCCGCACAGCCAGCACCGTCGTCCGAAGCGCCCGCGGCTTCGGACGAAAGCTAGAACGTCACCTTCACCGAGGCCGCGCTGCGTTGCGCTTCGCCGTGGAACACGGCCTCGATGTTGTTGCTGTCCGGGTCGAGCACGAAGGCGGCGTAGTAGCCGGGGTGGTAGGGGCGTTCGCCCGGCGCGCCGTTGTCGCGGCCCCCATGCGCCAGCGCGGCGCGGTGGAAGGCGTCGACGGTAGCGCGGTCCTTGGCCTGGAAGGCCAGGTGGTGGCGCCCGGTCAGGTGGCCCTGCGCCGCCTCGCTGTCGGCGGTGGAGACGAAGAGCTCGTCGGCCCAGAAGTAGCCGTCGCCGGTGCCGCCCATCGGCACCCCGAGCGTCTCGAAGACGGCGGTGTAGAAATCCTGGCTCGCCTTCAGATCCCGCACGACCAGCTGGATGTGGTCGATGAGGCGGCCCCGGTGCAGTTCCTGTGTCTCCATGCGGTGCTCCAGTTCATGCGGTGAATGTCCGCGCGTGCGGCTCCGCCGCCGCTCCGCTTCAGCCCTGCGCGTTCTGCAGCGCGGCGATGCGCTCTTCGATTGGCGGGTGGGTGGCGAACAGCTTGCCCACCGCGCCGGTGATGCCCATCGCTTCGACCGCCTTCGGCAGTTCGCCAGCGGGCAGGCCGCCCAGTCGGGCCAGCGCGTTCATCATCGGCTGCTTGCGGCCCATCAACTGGGCGGCACCGGCGTCGGCGCGGAATTCGCGATGGCGCGAGAACCAGGCCACGACGATCGCGGCGGCGAAGCCCAGCACGATGTCGAGCACGATGGTGCTCACGTAGTAGCCGATGCCCGGGCCCGAGTTGTTGTCGCTGCCGCGGCGCAGGAAGGAGTCGACCGCGTAGCCGATCACGCGCGACAGGAACACGACGAAGGTGTTCATCACGCCCTGGATCAGCGTCATGGTGACCATGTCGCCGTTGGCGATGTGCGCGACCTCGTGGCCGATCACGGCCTCGACCTCTTCGCGCGTCATGTTCTGCAGCAGGCCGGTCGACACCGCGACCAGCGAGGAGTTCTTGAACGCGCCCGTGGCGAACGCGTTGGGCTCGCCCTCGAAGATGCCGACCTCGGGCATGCCGATGCCGGCCTTGTCGGCGAACTTGCGAACGGTCGCGACGATCCATGCCTCGTCGGGCGACTGGGGCGCGTCGATCATGCGCAGGCCGGCGGTCCACTTGGCCATCGGCTTGCTGATGAGCAGCGAAATGATCGCGCCACCGAAGCCCATGATGAGCGCGAAGCCCAGCAGCGCCGTGAGGTTGAGCCCGTTGGCCGTGAGGAAGCGGTTCACGCCGAGCAGGCTGGCGACCACGCCCAGCACGGCGACCACCATCACGTTGGTCAGGACGAACAGAAGGATGCGTTTCAAGTTGATTTCTCCGTGGGGAAACTGTGGGTCAATTGGGGGCGCCGTGCCGCGCTTCAAGTCGGGCCCGTGGGCGTTGTGCCGGGAGCAGCCCGCATGCGCGGACGGAAGACGTCGGGGTCATCATAAAAGCAAGGATTCGTGTTCTCGGCCCACCAGCCGGGCACGCCGAGCACCGGCAGGGGCACGAAAGGTTTGGTGGCCAGGTGCGCCGCCGAGAGCGCCTCGGCGATGCTTTGGTCGCGAGGGTAGATCGACTGGCACGCGCCCGGTGCGAAGAGCACATGCGCCGTCAGGCCTTTGCGCGGCACGGTCAGCTTCTCGAGCAGCGCGTGGCCGAAAAGGAGCAGGCGCGCCTCGGCCCAGCGTGCGCGCTCGGTCACGAACAGGCGGTGCCAGTCGCGCGCGATCAGCGCGTCCCACAGCTGCGGCGGCGCATCGAGCACCGCGCCGTTCTCGTCGAACAGGGTCAGCGCGTCGCGCAACGGGCCGCGGCTCGCGCCAATGCCCCGCTGGTCGATCTCGGCCGCCTGCAATTCATTGAGGCGACGCTTGGCCTGCGGGAAGTGCAGCCAGGCCAGGCCGTTGAAGAAGTCGTGCAGGTTGTCGCGCGTCGGCACCTCGCCGGTGCGGAAGATGTGGGCTTCGTAGGCTTCACCGGGCGGCAATGCATCCTGCGACACGAAGCGCACCGGCGGCGATTCGGCAGCCGCCTGCAGTGCTGCGGCGACGGAGGACCGCCGCGCGGCATCTTCGGCAGGTGCTCCGAGCGCCCGGCAATGCGCCAGCCATGGGCGCACCCAGTCGACGCGCGCCTCGTTCAATCGTTCGAAGCACCCAGCCAGCGGATGCGGTCGGGTTGCTGCAGCACGGCGAACTCGTCGGTCAGCTTGTCGAACAGCTTGAGCGAGCTGCCGTGCTTGCCCAGCAGGCCGGCCGCGCGCAAGGCCTGCGCCGCGTCGTTGAGCGCGACGTCGCCGCCCTTGCGCAGGTTGGGCACCGCCTGCAGGATGAATTCGGCGGCCTCCGACACCTCCGGCGCGCGGGGTGTCGGCGCCTTGGCAGCCTTGGTCGTCTTGCGCGCCACCTTCTTGGCCGCCGGCGCGGCGGCGGTCTTCTTCGCGGGGGCGGCCCTGGCGCGGGTCGTCTTGGCCGCCGCCGCCGGTGCCGATGCAGCCGCCGTCTTGCGGGCCGGTGCGGGCGCAGGCGACGGTGCCGGTGCGCGCGACGCGGTGCTGCGCGCACCGTGGTGCTCGAGGTCGATGAACTCGTCGTACACCGCCATCGTCTCCTCCCCGGTCTTGCCCTGCTGGCCGATGCCGCAGACCCTGCAGCCGGTCTCGCGCAGGCGGATCACCAGCGGCGCGAAGTCGGAGTCGGACGACACCAGCACCACCACGTCGGGCCGCTCGGTGATCGCCAGCGCCATGGCGTCGACCGCCAGTGCGATGTCGGTGCTGTTCTTGCCCGCCGACAGGTTGACCATCGGACGCACCGACAGCCGCTTGAACAGCCCCTGGTGCTTGAGCGCCGTCTCGGCGTTGCCGTAGGCACGGCGCAGGTGCACGGCGCCGTGTTCGACGAGCGTGCGCTGCACGGCCTGCTCGATGACGTCGGCCGACACGTTGTCGGCGTCGATCAGGAGCATGACCTTCGGGGTTGTGCTGTTCATTGCAGTTTCCAGTTGAGCGTCTCGCCGCCGCCCAGGGGTTTGAGCGTCGCCTCGCCGTAGGGCACCGTCTCCGGCACGGTCCACGTTTCGCGCTTCAGCGTGATGGTGTCGGTGTTGCGTGGCAGGCCGTAGAAGTCGGCGCCGTGGAAGCTGGCGAAGCCTTCGAGCTTGTCGAGCGCGCCGGCATTGTCGAAGGCCTGGGCGTACAGCTCGATGGCGTTCAGCGCGGTGTAGCAGCCGGCGCAGCCGAGCGCGTGCTCCTTCAGGTGCGCGGCGTGCGGCGCGCTGTCCGTGCCCATGAAGAACCGGTCGCTGCCGCTGGTGGCGGCCTCGACCAGCGCGACGCGGTGCGTCTCGCGCTTGAGCACCGGAAGACAGTAGTAGTGCGGGCGGATGCCGCCGGTGAAGATCGCGTTGCGGTTGTAGAGCAGGTGGTGCGCGGTGATGGTGGCTGCGGTGAATGGGCCCGCGTCGCGCACGTAGTGCGCGCCTTCCTTCGTGGTCAGATGCTCGAAGACGATCTTGAGCTCGGGCATGTCGCGGCGCAGCGGGATCATCACGCGGTCGATGAAGACGGCCTCGCGGTCGAACAGGTCGACGCTCGGGTCGGTCACCTCGCCGTGCACCAGCAGCAGCAGGCCGTGCTTCTGCATGGCTTCGAGCGTGGCGTAGGTCTTGCGGACGTCGGTCACGCCGGCGTCGCTGTTGGTGGTGGCACCGGCCGGGTACAACTTGAGTGCGCGCACGCCGGCGTCGGCGGCACGTGCGATCTCGTCGGCGGGCAGCTTGTCGGTGAGGTAGAGCGACATCACGGGCTCGAAGCCGCGCTCGGCCGGCATCGCGGCCAGGATGCGCTCGCGGTACGCCAGCGCCTGCTCGGCGGTGGTCACGGGCGGGCGCAGGTTCGGCATGATCAGCGCGCGGCCCACCTGGCGGGCGGAATGCGGCACGACGGCTTCGAGGGCGGCGCCGTCGCGCACGTGCAGGTGCCAGTCGTCGGGGCGGGTGATCGTCAGGGAAGAGGTCATCCGGCGATTCTCCCATCGGCCTGCGGGATCGGAACGTGCTTCATAGAATCGATTGCCGATACCAACACACCACAGAAATGGCGACCCCCAAGACCCGCGCGGCAGCGCCCGCCGTGCCCCCGCCCGAGGCGGCGTCCTCCGACCCGCTGTTCAACCTGTCGCTCGAGAAGGGCCTGGCGGTGCTGCGCGCGTTCGACGGCGCCCACCGCAGCATGACGCTGCAGGAGGTGGCGGAGCGCACCGGCATGAGCAAGGGCTCGGCCCAGCGCACGGTCCACACGCTGCAGGTGCTGGGCTATGTCGGCAAGCATGCGCAAACCCGCCGCTTCCGGCTGCTGCCGAAGATCATGGACATCGGCTTCAACTACGTCGCCAGCCACCCGCTGGTGCAGGCCGCCAACCCCTACCTCACGCAACTGGCCAACGCCAGCGGCGAGACGGCCAGCCTGACCGAGCCGGTGGAGCTCGACATGCTCTACATCGCCCAGCGCATGACGAGCCAGTTCATTCCTGTGCTCACGCCCGTGGGCATGCGCATCCCGATGTACTGCACCAGTTCGGGCCGCGCCTGGCTCAGCTGCCTGCCCGACGACGAGGTGAAGGCGGTGCTGCACGCCTCGAAGCGGGTCGCCCGCACCCCGGCCACGCTCACCGGCCTCGGCGCCATCCAGGCGCGCATCGCCGCCTGCCGCAAGACCGGCTATGCGTACAACGCCGAGGAACTGTTCCTGGGCGACATGGGCATCGCCGCGCCGATCGTCGACCGCTACGGCCGCGCGCACGGTGCCGTGCATGTCGCACCACCGACGAGCCGGTGGACGATGGAGGCGGCCCAGAAGAAGCTCGCCCCCATGGTGATCGAGTGCGCGCGGGCAATCTCCAGCGCCCTGGCGCCCTGAAACGCACCGCAGCCGAAGATATCGATAAACGATTCGACTAGATCTATAGACGATCCGGTCGGTCGCATTCCGTGGCACAGCCTTTGCTTGGACTTCGGGTCGCCCTTTTCGACCCCCAACCAACATCTGGAGGCTGCCCCATGAACCCGATTTCGTCCTCGCTCCGCTCCCACCGCCTGCGCGCCGGCGTGCTGGCCACGCTCGCCCTGTTCGCAGGCGGCGCGGCGCTGGCGCAGGAGAAGACCCTGCGCATCGCCATGACGGCGGCGGACATCCCGCGCACGCTGGGCCAGCCCGACCAGGGCTTCGAGGGCAACCGCTTCACCGGCATTCCCATCTACGACTCGCTCACGCAGTGGGACCTGTCCAAGGCCGATGCGCCGAGCGTGCTGATCCCCGCGCTCGCGACGTCCTGGGCGGTCGACGCGAAGGACAAGACCAAGTGGGTCTTCAAGCTGCGCCCCGGCATCAAGTTCCACGACGGCTCTGCGGTCAATGCCGACGCCGTGGTGTGGAACGTCGGCAAGGTGCTCGACAAGGACGCCCCGCAGTTCGACGCCAGCCAGGTCGGCGTGACGGCCTCGCGCATGCCCACGCTGCGCAGCGCCCGCAAGATCGACGACCTGACGGTCGAGCTCACCACCAGCGAGCCCGACGCCTTCCTGCCGATCAACCTGAGCAACCTGTTCATGGCCTCGCCGGCGCATTGGCAAAAGAAGTTCGACGCCGCCGCGGGCGCGTCGCCGGCCGAGAAGTCGAAGGCCGCCTGGACCGCCTTTGCGGCCGATCCGTCGGGCTCGGGCCCTTTCAAGGTGACGCGTTTCGTGGCGCGCGAGCGGCTTGAGCTGGCCGCCAACAAGACCTACTGGGACGCCAAGCGCGTGCCCAAGATCGACAAGGTCGTGATGCTGCCGATGCCCGAAGCCAACGCCCGCACCGCGGCGCTGCTCGGCGGCCAGGTCGACTGGATCGAGGCGCCGGCGCCCGACGCGATGCCGCAGATCACGCAGCGCGGCTTCAAGATCTACTCGAACGCGCAGCCGCACGTGTGGCCGTGGCAGCTGTCCTTCGCCGAAGGCTCGCCGTGGCTCGACAAGCGCGTGCGCCAGGCCGCCAACCTGTGCATCGACCGCGGCGGCATGAAGCAGCTGCTGGGCGGCATGATGGCCGAGCCCAAGGGCACCGTTCCGCCGGGCCATCCGTGGTGGGGCAACCCCAAGTTCGACATCAAGTACGACGTGAAGGCCGCGCAGGCGCTCATGACGCAGGCCGGCTACTCGGCCGCCAAGCCCATCAAGGTGAAGGTGCAGATCTCGGCCTCCGGCTCGGGCCAGATGCAGCCGTTGCCGATGAACGAGTTCGCGCAGCAGTCGCTCAAGCAGTGCTTCTTCGACGTCGAGTTCGACGTGATCGAATGGAACACGCTGTTCACCAACTGGCGCAAGGGCGCGAAGGACCCGTCGGCCAACGGCGCCAACGCCACCAACGTGAGCTTCGCGGCGATGGACCCGTTCTTCGCGATGGTCCGCTTCGTGAGCACCAAGACCTTCCCGCCGGTGTCGAACAACTGGGGCTACTACGGCAACGCCGAGGTCGACAAGCTGGTGAGCGACGCGCGCACGACCTTCGACGACAAGCAGCGCGACGCCGCGCTCGCCAAGCTGCACGCGCACATCGTCGACGACGCACCCTTCGTCTGGATCGCGCACGACGTGGGTCCGCGCGCGATGTCGGCCAAGGTGAAGAACGTGGTGCAGCCGAAGAGCTGGTTCATCGACATCGCGACGATGACGATGGATTGAAGGACTGACCCACCCCCGATGCTCGCTCACTTCGTGTAGCAGCCTCCCCCTCAAGGGGGCAACACCAGCGGCCCGGCAAAGCCGGTTCCGCGGTGTTCCACGAAGGGACAAGCGAACTCGGGCCCGTCTCCTCGCGAGACTGCCAGCCTTCGAAGCCAGCCATGTTCGCCTACCTCCTGCGCCGCGTGATCTATGCCGTGCCGATCATGATCGGCGTGGCACTGGTGTGCTTCCTGCTCGTCCACCTCGCGCCCGGTGATCCGCTGGTGTCGATCCTGCCGCCCGATGCCTCGGCCGATCTGCAGGCGCAACTGCGTGAGCTGTACGGCTTCAACCGTTCGCTGCCCGAGCAGTTCGCGATGTGGGTCTGGCGCGCTATGCACGGTGACCTGGGCGTGTCGATCGCCAGCAACCGCGCCGTCGCCGGCGAGGTGATGACTGCCGTCGGCAACACGTTGCGGCTGGCGGTGGTGGCGACCTTCATCGGCTTCGTGCTGGGCTCGCTGTTCGGCTTCGTGGCCGGCTACTTCCGAAATTCGTGGCTCGACCGCGCCGCCTCGATGCTGTCGGTGCTGGGCGTGAGCGTGCCGCACTACTGGCTGGGCATGGTGATGGTCATCGTGTTCAGTTCGCAGCTGATGCTGCTGCCGGCCACGGGCGCCGGCCCGGGCGGCTCGAGCGACTGGGCCTGGGACTGGGAGCACATCCAGTTCCTCATCCTGCCCGCGCTCACGATGTCGGTGATCCCGATGGGCATCATCGCGCGCACCGTGCGGGCACTGGTGTCGGACATCCTCGACCAGGAATTCATCGTCGGCCTGCGCGCCAAGGGGCTCACGCACGTCGGCGTGTTCCGCCACATGGTGAAGAACGCGGCGCCCACCGCGCTGGCCGTGATGGGACTGCAGCTCGGCTACCTGCTGGGCGGCTCGATCCTGATCGAGACGGTGTTCTCCTGGCCGGGCACCGGCTTCCTGCTGAACTCGGCCATCTTCCAGCGCGACCTGCCCCTGCTGCAGGGCACGATCCTCGTGCTGGCGCTCTTCTTTGTCGTGTTGAACCTGCTGGTCGACGTGCTGCAGACGCTGCTCGACCCGCGCATTGCGAGGGCTTGACGCATGGCCACCCTGACTGCTTCGCCGGCCGACGTGGCGCCGCTGCCCGCGCAGCGATCGCGCGGCTACTGGACCTCGGCCATGCTGCGCTTCACGCGCGACCCGGTCGCGATGGGCGCGGCCTTCGTCGTGCTGCTGCTGATCGGCCTGGCAGTGTTCGGCCCCTGGCTCGCGCCGGCCGACCCGTACCAGTCGTCGATGCTCAAGCGGCTCAAGCCGATCGGCACCGACGGGCTGCCGCTGGGCAGCGACGAACTGGGCCGCGACATGCTGTCGCGCCTGATCGTCGGTGCGCGGCTGTCGCTCTTCATCGGCATCACGCCGGTGATCTGCGCCTTCGTGGCGGGCTCGGTGATCGGCATCGTCGCGGGCTATGCCGGCGGCATCGTCAACACGCTGATCATGCGCACCATCGACGTGTTCTACGCCTTCCCGTCGGTGCTGCTGGCCATCGCGCTGTCGGGCGTGCTGGGCGCGGGCATCTTCAATTCGCTGATCTCGCTGACCATCGTCTTCATCCCGCAGATCGCGCGGGTCGCCGAGAGCGTGACCACGCAGGTGCGCGGTCGCGACTATGTCGAAGCGGCACGCGCCTCGGGCGCCAACGCCTTCACGATCGTGCGGGTGCACGTGCTGGGCAACGTGCTCGGCCCGATCTTCGTCTACGCCACCAGCCTGATCGCGGTGTCGATGATCCTGGCCTCGGGCCTGTCCTTCCTCGGCCTGGGCGTGAAGCCGCCGGAACCCGAGTGGGGCCTGATGCTCAACACGCTGCGCACCGCCATCTACGTGCAGCCCTGGGTCGCCGCGCTACCGGGGCTGATGATCTTCATCACCTCAATCACCTTCAACCTGTTGTCCGACGGGCTGCGTTCTGCGATGGACAACAAGTCATGAGCCAACACGACGACATCGGCGGACCGGCGCAGCCGCTGCTCACCATCCGCGGCCTGACGAAGCACTTCCCGCTCAAGAAAGACCCCTTCGGCCGCGGCGGCGGCGTGGTGCGCGCAGTCGACGGCGTGGACTTCGAAGTCCTCAAGGGCGAGACGCTTGGCGTGGTCGGCGAATCGGGCTGCGGCAAGTCGACGACGGCCCGCCTCTTGATGCAGCTGATCGACCCGACCGCTGGCGAGGTCGTCTACGACGGCCGGCTCGTCGGTGGCCGCGAGCTGCCGCTCAAGGAATTTCGCCGCCAGGTGCAGATGGTGTTCCAGGACAGCTACGCCTCGCTCAACCCCCGGTTGACCATCGAGGACTCGGTGGCCTTCGGCCCGCAGGTGCACGGCGTCTCGCAGAAGGAATCGGTCGCACGCGCCCGCGATCTGCTGGCACGCGTCGGCCTCGCGCCCCAGCGCTTCGCGGAGCGCTACCCGCACGAGCTGTCGGGCGGCCAGCGCCAGCGCGTGAACATCGCACGCGCGCTCGCGCTACAGCCGCGCATGGTGATCCTCGACGAGGCGGTGTCGGCGCTCGACAAGTCGGTGGAGGCGCAGGTCATCAACCTGCTGCTCGACCTGAAGGCGGAGTTCGGGCTGACCTACGTCTTCATCAGCCACGACCTGAACGTGGTGCGCTACATGAGCGACCGCGTGATGGTGATGTACCTGGGGCAGGTGGCGGAGATCGGCCCGTCGGATGCGCTCTACGAGAACCCCGCCCACCCGTACACGCGCGCGCTGCTGTCGTCGATGCCGTCGATGGACCCGGACAACCGCACCGAAGAAGCCGCGCTCGCGGGCGACCCACCGAACCCCATCAACCCGCCCTCGGGCTGCCGCTTCCACCCGCGCTGCGCCATGGCCGCGCCGGTATGCATCGAGCGCGTGCCGGCGCGGGTGCTGGCGGGCGCGCAGCAGGCCGTGAGCTGCCTGATGTACGAGCCGGGGAGTGGGCATCCGAATGCAATGGCGCTGGCGAAGGCGGCTTAGGGTGAACTCGATGCCGTCATTGGGTCAAAGCTTGGTCGTCGCAGGCTGCGCGTGGCAAAGGCGTGTGCTGGCCCTGCGCAACGCTTCACCATGGCGGTCTGCGCCTCGCTACGACTTCCCTGCGATGCTCGGACAACCGGGCCGTCGCAGAACTCGCTACGCGGCCTTTGGCCGCTGCGCTCGGACAGCTGCGACGAGCCAGACGACGAAGCGCGTGTCCTTCGGCACGCGCGCCCGGCCGCCCTGCGCTTCTCGGCGCCACGGAGGCGCGCTGCGCAGGGCCAGCACACGCCTTTGCGGGACAAACGGTGCCGGTCTTGGTGAGTCATGCACCATCGCCCCGCCTGCCGCGGCGCCCCAACCTCAACGCACTAGACGACCATGAGCACAGACGCCAACGAACCCATGGTCTCCCTCAAAGACCTCAGCGTCACCTTCACCGGTGGCCGCAAACCCGTGCACGCGGTCAGCGGCGTGAGCCTGGACGTGAAGCGCGGCGAAGTGGTCGCACTCATCGGCGAATCGGGCTCCGGCAAGAGCGTCACCATGCGCACGATGCTGCGCCTGCACCCCGAGCGCCGCACCCGCATGGGCGGCCAGGTGCATGTGGCCGGGCGCGACGTGCTGGCGATGTCGCAGGGCGAGCTGAACGACTTCCGCGGCAAGGTCGCGTCGATGATCTTCCAGGAGCCGCTGCTGGCGCTCGACCCGGTGTATTCGGTCGGCGCGCAGATCGTCGAGTCGATCCGCCGCCACGAGAAGGTCACGGCCGCCGAAGCGCAGAAGCGCGCGCTCGAGCTGTTCGAGCGCGTGCGCATCCCCAGCCCCGAGCGCCGCCTGCAGGCCTACCCGCACGAGATGTCGGGCGGCATGCGGCAGCGCGCGATGATCGCGCTGGCCCTGGCCTGCCGGCCGCAACTGCTGCTGGCCGACGAGCCCACCACCGCGCTAGACGCGACGGTGCAGATCCAGATCCTGCTGCTGCTGCGCGAGCTGCAACGCGACCTCGGCCTGTCGGTGGTGTTCGTCACGCACGACATCGGCGCCGCCGTCGAGGTGGCCGACCGCATCGCCGTGATGTATGCCGGGCGCATCGTCGAGGAAGGCACGGCGCGCGAACTGATCCGCTCGCCGCGCCACCCGTACACCATCGCCCTGCTCAAGAGCCGTGCGCACGGCGCGATGGCGCGCGGCACGCGGCTGGAGACCATCGGCGGTGCGCCGCCCGACCTCTCGGCGCTGCCGCCGGGCTGCGCCTTCGCCGAGCGCTGCGCGCTGGCGGTCGACGCCTGCCGCGCAGAGCAGCCGCCGGCGATCGAACTGGCGCCGGGCCATCGCGCCCGCTGCATCCGCACCGATGCGGCGGCAGCCATCGCGCCGGTGCTGGTCGCGTAATCTGCAAGGCGCCGCGCCGCCCTTTCACCCCTCCGTTTCGAGACACTCCATGCATCTGCACGACCCCGCCCACGCCTTCGTCCCCTACCCCGACGTGCCGGTGAAGACCGCCGCGACCGGCCCGCTGTCGGACCTGCGCTTCGCCGCGAAAGACCTGTTCGACGTGGCCGGCTACCCGACCGGCGGCGGCAGCCCCTTCCTGCTGGCGATGTCGGGCATCAAGACGCAGACCGCGCCCGCGGTGCAGGCGCTGCTCGACGCCGGCGCGCACTTCGTCGGCAAGACCGTGACCGACGAGCTGGCCTTCTCGATGACCGGCAACAACGCCCACTTCGGCGCGCCGATCAACGGCGCCGCGAAAGACCGCATCACCGGCGGCTCGTCGTCGGGCTCGGCGTCGGCCGTGTCCTCGGGCCTGTGCGACTTCGCGCTGGGCAGCGACACCGGCGGCTCGGTGCGCGCACCGGCCAACCACTGCAACCTGTACGGCCTGCGCCCGACCCACGGCCGCATCAGCCTGGAACGCGTGCTCGACCTGGCGCCCAGCCTCGACACCTGCGGCTGGTTCGCGCGCGACATCGGCACCTTCGCGCGCGTGGCCGACGTGCTGCTGGGCGCCGACGCCAAGCCGCTGCCTGCGAAGCCGCGATTGCTGTGGCCACAGGACATCTGGGCGATGCTGAGCGCGCCGGTGACGCAGGCGCTGGCGGCACCGGCCGAGCGCATCCAGTCGGTGCTGGGCCAGGCGGCACCGGTCGAACAGATCGCGCTCGAGTCATGGGATGCGATGTACTGGAACTTCCGCTACATCCAGGGCCGCGAATCGTGGCTCACCGACGGCCCGATGATCGAGCGCTTCGCACCGCCGCTGGGCCCCGGCGTGGCCGAGCGATTCGCGTGGTCGCGCGAGGTGACCGACGCGCAGGTCAACACCGCGCGCGCCTTCCGCATCGCCTTCCGCGAGAAGCTCGCCGCGCTGCTCGGCGACGACGGCGTGCTGCTGATGCCGACCATGCCCGACATCGCGCCACTGCGCAGCGCAGCCGACAACACGCTTGAGGACTACCGCAACGATTCGATCCGCATGCTGTGCGTGGCGGGGTTGAGCGGCTTCCCGCAGCTCTCGATGCCGCTCGCACAGCGCGACGGCGCGCCGCTGGGCATTTCGCTGCTCGGCCCGGCCGGCAGCGACCGCGGTCTGGTCGCGCTGGCCGAACGGATCGCCGCCTAGCGCCTCTCGGCAGGGCGGCGCTGGGGCGCCGTCCCCGGAAAACCCCCATGAGGCGTACGGCCACAAGTGGCTAGGATCGCCGCAGCCCGCTCCGTGCTGCTTTCGCGCTCCTTCCCGATGTCTTCCCCCCCCGAGTCCGGCCCCACGCTGGACGCCGCCAGCCCTCTTCCCACCGAGCTCCCCGCTGCCGACGAACCGGCCAAGGTCCCCCTCGCCATCGAGGACTGGGCCACGGTGGTCATCATGGGCCTGCTGGCCTGCATCACCTTCGCCAATGTGCTGGTGCGCTACTTCACCGACTCGTCCTTCGCCTGGACCGAGGAGTTCTCGGTCTTCCTGATGATCCTGCTGGCCATGGTCGCCGGCTCGGCCGCGGTGGCGCGCGACCGGCACATCCGCATCGAGTACTTCTCCGAAAGCGGCTCCATGGCGCGGCAGAAGCGCCTGTCGCAGTTCGGCGCGGTGCTGGTGGCGGCCCTGTTCTTTCTGATCGCCGGGCTCAGCGTGCGCATGGTCTGGGACGACTACCGCTTCGACGAAACCTCGCCGGGCATCGGCGTGCCGGCCTGGTGGTATTCGATCTGGCTGCCGATCGTGTCGACCGCCATCGCGCTGCGAGCCATCGGGCTCTTCGTCCGCCGTGGTCGGCGTGACGACCGGGGCGCCGAATGATCGCGACGCTGCTGTTCGTCGCCTTCGTGGTGCTGATGCTGGTCGGCGTGCCGATCGGCGCGGCGCTGGGCCTGGCCGGTGCGGCCTGCATCGCGCTGGCCAATGCCGATGCGCAATGGTTCGGCTTGCTGGCCGTGCCGCAGAACTTCTATGCGGGCCTGGGCAAGTACCCGCTGCTGGCCATCCCGATGTTCGTGCTGGTCGGCTCGATCTTCGACCGCTCCGGCGTCGCGCTACGGCTCGTGAACTTCGCGGTGGCGATGGTGGGCCGCGGGCCGGGCATGCTGCCGATGGTCGCCATCCTGGTGGCGATGTTCCTCGGCGGCATCTCGGGGTCGGGCCCGGCGAACGCGGCCGCGGTGGGCGCCGTGATGATCGCGGCGATGTCGCGCGCCGGCTACCCGCCCGCCTTCTCGGCCAGCGTGGTCGGCGCGGCGGCGGCGACGGACATCCTGATTCCGCCCTCGGTCGCGTTCATCGTGTACTCCGTGCTGGTGCCCGGCGCGTCGGTGCCGGCCCTGTTCGCCGCCGGCATGATCCCAGGCATCCTGGCCGGGCTGGCGCTCATCATCCCGGCGGTGTGGATGGCGCGCAGGCACAAGATGGGCGCGCTCGAGGCCAGCATGCCGCGACCCGCGTTCTGGAAGAGCTTCCGTGAAGCCACCTGGGGCCTGGCCGCGCCGGTGTTGATCCTCGGCGGCATGCGCGCGGGCTGGTTCACGCCGACCGAGGCTGCGGTGGTCGCGGTGTTCTACGGGCTCTTCGTCGGCATGGTGATCTACCGGACGATCAAGGTGCGCGACCTGTTCGTCATCCTGCGCGAGGCGGGCGAGCTGTCGGCGGTGATCCTGCTGGTGGTGTCGCTCGCAGGCATCTTTGCGTACTCGCTCTCGACGCTCGGCGTGATCGACCCGGTGGCCAAGGCCATCACCAACTCGGGGCTGGGCGAATACGGTGTGCTGGGGCTGTTGATCGTCATGCTCATCACGGTGGGCATGTTCCTCGACGGCGTGTCGATCTTCCTGATCTTCGTGCCGCTGCTCTGGCCCATCGTGCAGTTCTACAAGTGGGATCCGGTGTGGTTCGGCGTCATCCTCACGCTGAAGGTGGCGCTAGGGCAGTTCACGCCGCCGCTGGCCGTCAACCTCATGGTGTCGTGCCGCATCGCCAACGTGCGCATGGAAGAGACCGTGCGCTGGGTCGGCTGGATGCTGTTCGCGATGTTCCTGGTGATGGTCGCCGTCATCGCGTGGCCGCAACTCGCACTGTGGCTGCCGGCCCGCCTGGGCTACTGATTCGCTTTCGTTCACAACAAGGAGACAAGGTCATGAAATTCCGTCGCACTCTGCTCGGCCTCGCGCTGGCAGCCACCGCCCTCGGCTTCACCACCGGCGCGATGGCGCAGGCCGCCTACAAACCCGAATACAAGATGTCCCTGGTGCTCGGCCCGCCGACGCCGTGGGGCCAGGCCGGGAAGATCTGGGCCGATCTCGTGAAGGAGCGCACCCAGGGCCGCATCAACATCAAGCTGTACCCCGGCGTGTCGCTCATCCAGGGCGACCAGACACGCGAGTTCAGTGCGCTGCGCCAGGGCGTGATCGACATGGCCGTGGGCTCGACCATCAACTGGTCGCCGCAGGTCAAGCAGCTCAACCTGTTCTCCATGCCCTTCTTGATGCCCGACTACGCCGCCATCGATGCGCTCACGCAAGGCGAAGTCGGCAAGGAACTGTTCAGCGTGATCGACAAGGCCGGCGTCGTGCCGCTGGCCTGGGGCGAGAACGGCTACCGCGAGCTCACCAATTCGAAGCGCGCCATCAAGTCGCCCGACGACTTGAAGGGCATGAAGATCCGCGTGGTCGGCTCGCCGCTCTTCGCCGACCTCTTCACGGCGCTGGGCGCCAACCCGACGCAGATGAGCTGGGCCGATGCGCAGCCCGCGCTCGCCAGCGGCGCGGTCGACGGCCAGGAAAACCCGCTCTTCCTCTTCACCGTGCTGAAGATGCAGAACGTCGGCCAGAAGTTCGTGACCACCTGGGGCTACGTCGCCGATCCGCTGATCTTCGTGGTCAACAAGGAGATCTGGGCCTCGTGGACGCCGGCCGACCAGGCCATCGTGAAGCAGGCCGCCATCGACGCCGGCAAGCAGGAGATTGCCATCGCACGCAAGGGCCTGGTCGAAGCCGACAAGCCCGTGCTCAAGGACATCGCCGGCATGGGCGTGACCGTGACGCAGCTGTCGCCGGCCGAACGCGAGGCCTTCGTGAAGGCAACGCGCCCGGTTTACGCGAAGTGGAAGCCGACCATCGGCAATGCGCTGGTGGAGAAGGCCGAGAAGGCGATCGCGGCGCGCAAGCAGCCCTGATCTACAGCAGGTGCTCGCCGCTGGCCTCCGGCTGGTAGGCGATGGCGGCGATCTGCAGCTGCCCGCCCGTGCCGTCGGGCGCCACCCAGTTCGCCACGTCGCCGACGCGCAGCCCGAGCAGCGCGGTGCCGACTGGCGACAGGACCGAGATGCAGCCGGTGGCCGGGTCGGCATCCGACGGGTAGCTCAGCGTCAACGTGCGCCGCTGGCGCTCGCCCGCAGGCTCGACGACCTGCACGCGCGAGCGCATCGTGACGACGTCGCCGCCGATCTCGCTGGGCGCGACGAGTTCGGCGTTGTCGAGCACGTTCTGGATGGCACTGGCCGGCAGGCCGTCGGCGTACTTGGCGAGCCGAGCGTGGTCGAGTTCGGTGAGGGTACGGGTGGCGAGCACCGCGATGGAATCGGGGGTCATGAAGAATCGCTCCTGAAAAAGACGAGCGCCGGGACAGCAGGTGCCCGGTGATCCAGTGGCGCGATGAAAAGGAGGGAAGGGATCGCCGGGCTCAGGAGCGTGCAGCAGCACGTCGGCCCGGCATGCGGCGAAGCTCCGCGCGCTGGCGCACCGCAGACCGGCTTGCGAGAAGCCGCTCCGCGAGAACGCAGGCATGGGAGGACGCGAAGGAGCGCATGCCACCATGGTAGGCCGGGATGGCGCCGGCGGCACGCATACACCTGCGGGCCATGCGGGTTCGCCAAAAATAAAGCCCCGCGGTGCGGGGCTTTGTCGTTCGTGGCGCAGTCTTCAGTGCTGCAGGATCTTGTTGAGGAAATCCTTGGTGCGCGGCTGGCGGTTTTCAGGGTGGCTGAAGAACTCGTCCTTCGGGCAGTCTTCCAGGATGCGGCCGCCGACGTCGATGAAGATCACGCGGCTCGCGACCTTGCGGGCGAAGGCCATCTCGTGCGTCACGACCATCATGGTCATGCCTTCCTTGGCCAGGGCCACCATCACATCGAGCACTTCGCCGACCATCTCGGGGTCGAGGGCCGAGGTGGGCTCGTCGAACAGCATGACGATCGGGTCCATGCTCAGCGCGCGGGCGATGGCCACGCGCTGCTGCTGGCCGCCGGACAGCTGGCCGGGGAACTTGTCCTTGTGCGCCATCAGGCCCACGCGGTCGAGCATCTTCAGGCCGCGGGTCTTCGCCTCGTCGGCGCTGCGGCCGAGCACCTTGATCTGCGCGATCGTGAGGTTCTCGGTCACCGACAGGTGCGGGAACAGCTCGAAGTGCTGGAACACCATGCCGACCTTGGAGCGCAGCTTGGGCAGGTCGGTCTTGGGGTCGTGCAGCGGAATGCCGTTGACCGTGATCTCGCCTTTCTGGAAGGGCTCGAGTGCGTTCACCGTCTTGATGAGCGTCGACTTGCCCGAGCCCGAGGGGCCGCAGACCACGACGACGTCGCCCTTCTTGATGCTCACCGAACAATCGTTGAGCACCTGGACCGGGCCATACCACTTGGAAACGTTCTTGATTTCAATCATTTCAATCTCTCCTCAACGGATGATGGCGATCTTCTTGTGCAGGCGCTTCACGAAGTAGGACAGCGTGTAGCACATCACGAAATAGACGACGGCGGCCAGCAGGTAGGCCTCGATCGGACGGCCGTAGTTCTTGCCGGCGGTCTCCAGGCCCTTCAGCAGGTCGTAGGCGCCGATGGCGTAGACCAGCGAGGTGTCCTGGAACAGGATGATGGTCTGCGTGAGCAACACCGGCAGCATGTTGCGAAAGGCCTGCGGCAGGATGATCAGCTTCATGTTCTGGCCGTAGGTCATGCCCACCGCCATGCCCGCGGAGACCTGACCGCGCGGGATGGACTGGATGCCCGCCCGCATGATCTCGCTGAAGTAGGCCGCCTCGAAGGCGATGAAGGTAATCACCGCCGAGCCCTCGGCGCCGATCGGACGGCCGATGACGAAGGGCACCAGCAGGAAGAAGCCCAGGATCACCATCACCAGCGGGATGCTGCGCATGCCGTTGACGTAGATGGCCGCAGGCGCGTCGAGCCACTTCTTGCCCGACAGCCGCATCAGCGCCAGGATCGTGCCGAAGACGATGCCGCCGATCGTCGCGACGACCGTCAGGATGACGCTGAAGTACAGCCCGTTCAAGACGAACTTGCTGATGACGTCCCAGTTGTAGAACGATAGGTCGAGACCGGTCATGTCAGTGTCCCCCGCCGCTGGCCGAGACGATGAAGCCCGGCACGCGCGTCTTCTTCTCGATGAACGCCATCACGCGGTTGATCGCAAAAGCAGAAATGATGTACAGCCCCGTCACAGCGAGGAACATCTCGATGGGCCGAGACGTTTCTTCGCTCGACTGGATGAAGAACATCGTGAGTTCGCTCACCGACACGGCGAACGCGACCGACGAGTTCTTGAAGATGTTCATGGTCTCGCTGGTGAGCGGCGGAATGATGATCCGGTAGGCCATCGGCAGGATCACGTAGCGGTAGTACTGGAAGGTGGTGAAGCCCACCGCCATGCCCGCGTAGCGCTGGCCCTTGGGCAGCGCCTGGATGCCTGAGCGCACCTGCTCGGCGATCCGCGCCGAGGTGAAGAAGCCCAGCGCCAGCACCACCAGCACGAAGCTCGGCACGCCCTTCATCACGGGAACCAGCGCCGGGATGACGTGGTACCAGAGAAAGATCTGCACCAGCAGCGGAATGTTGCGGAACAGCTCGACCCAGGCGTTACCCAGGCGCACCAGCCAGGGGCTGTCGGGCAGCGTGCGGATGATGCCGATCAGCGAGCCGAGCACCAGCGCCACGATCAGCGCGAGCATCGCCACCGACAGCGTCCAGCCCCAGGCCGAAAGCATCCATTGCCAATAGGTCGGGAACTTCCCGCCCGGGTCTTGCATGAAGACCTGCCAATCCCAATTCGATCCCATCGGGTTTCTCCTTCTCGTCGACTGTTGTTATGCGTGCCGGGTCGTTCGCGAAAACAAACGCCCGCCGAAAGTGGCGGGCGTTGGCGTACTGACCGGCGTCGAATTACTTCTTGGCCGCGTAGTCTTCCATCGGCTTGTCGTTCGGGTTCGCCCAAGCGTTCTTGGTAGCGTCCGACAGCGCCAGACCGATCTTCACGTTAGCCGGCGGGATCGGTTGCAGGAACCACTTGTCCCACAGCTTGTTCAGCTCGCCCGACTTGATCTGCGCCTTGATGCTGTCGTCGACCGCCTTCTTGAAGGCCGGGTCGTCCTTGCGGATCATGATGGCGATCGGCTCGACGCTCAACACTTCGCCGACGATCTTGTAGTCGGCGGGGGCCTTGGACTTGGCGATGTTCGAGGCCAGGATGGAACCGTCCATCACGAAGGCGTCGGCGCGGCCCGATTCGAGCAGCAGGAAGCTGTCGGAGTGGTCCTTGCCGTACAGCTCCTTGAAGTCGATGCCGCCGGCGCGTTCGTTCTTGCGCAGCGTCTGCACGGACGTGGTGCCGGTGGTGGTGGCGACGGTCTTGCCGTTCAGGTCCTTGATGCCGTTGATGCCCGAGTTGGCTTTCACCGCGATGCGCACTTCTTCCACGTAGGTCGTGACAGCGAAGGCCACGTCCTTCTGGCGGGTCGCGTTGTTGGTGGTCGAGCCGCATTCGATGTCGACGGTGCCGTTCTGCACCAGCGGAATGCGGTTCTGCGAGGTCACCGGCTGGTATTTGGTCTCGAGCTTCTTGCCCGCGACCTTTTCCAGGTCCTTGATGATGTTGGCGCAGATGTCGTAGTGGAAGCCCGTGTACTGGCCATTGCCCAGCGTGTACGACAGACCCGACGATTCGCGAACGCCTTCGGTGATGACGCCCGAGGCCTTGATCTTGGCCAGGGTGTCGTTGGCTTGCGCGAATGCGCCGCCGGCGGCGAGCGCCAGGATCGACAGTGCCAGTACTTGCTTCTTCATACGGAAAACTCCTGAGTTGACTGAGAGGGACATAACGAAATTTTAGGCACACACGTCGCAGGCAGCACCCGTGCCAACCCGGTGCATCGCGCACCACGCAGCGGATTCTCCCTTGGAAAACACCCGCTCCACGCTGGTGCGCCGCGTCGGACTTTCGTCATTCGAGGGAGAGTAAGCAGCCTTTGTGCCCGGCGCCATCGAAACCGATGCCGTATGCGTTGGTTCTCATGCGCGGACGTCATACCGCGAGCGCGTGATTTACTTCACGTTGGGCTGCGTCTCGACCAGATAGGCCCACAACGCGTCGACCGAGCGCTTGCTCTGCGCCGCGTCACTGCTCGCCTTGGTGCCACGGCTGGCGCCCTTCGCCGGCGTGGCGACCGGCGCCATCGGGCGCTCGCGGTACGCGCGGATCTCCATCGTGGCCTCGAGGCTGTCGATCTCGGGCGGCAGCGCGCTCACCAGCCGGCGCGCCTTCACCTCCTTGCGCACGGCGCTTTGCGGCAGAAAGGCGATGCCGTGCCCTTCGAGCGCCATGGCCTTGAGGCTCTCCGACATGTCGGTCTCGTAGACGCGATCGAGGTGGATGGCCGTTTCCGAATCCTTGATGAGCTGGTCGACCACGCCACTCAGGTAAGCGCCCGGCGCGTACCCCAGGTACGGCAGCGGCTGGCCGGGGCGCCCGGGCAGCCGGTAGCGCGGCGCGCCCTCGGCGTCGGGCTTGACCCACGGCGCCACCACCTCGTGGCCCAGCAACACCATCTCGTAGCGGTTGGTGTCCAGCTGCAGCGGCTGCGATGGGTGCTGGTAGGCGATCAGCACGTCGCAGCTGCCCTCGACCAGGCGGTGCACCGCGTCGTGCACATTGAGCGCGATGAGCCGGCTCTTGAGCGGGCCAAAGTGCTCGCGCAGCGTGGTCGCCCAGGCCGGAAAGAAGGTGAAGGCCAGCGTGTGCGGCACCGCGAACTCGATCACGTCGTGCGCCGCCGCCGAGTGGCCGCGCAGCATGGCGCGCGTGCTCTGCAGGCCCTGCAGCATCTCGATGGCCTGGCTGTAGAGCGTCTGCCCTGCCGACGTCAGGCGCGTCGGGTAGGACGAGCGGTCGACCAGGTCGGTGCCGGCCCAGCCTTCGAGCGCCTGGATGCGACGCGAGAAGGCCGGCTGCGTGACGTGGCGCAACTGCGCGGAGCGGCTGAAGCTGCGGGTCTCAGCGAGGCTGACGAAGTCTTCGAGCCACTTGGTTTCCATGGGCGGGGATTATGGGACCGGCGAGACCAGGCCGCGCCCCGAAAAATGCCCCTCGGCATTGGCGAGGAAGCGGTTCACCGATGCGGTGACGGCCTCCGGCGACCAGCCCGCGACGTGGGGCGTCAGCACGATGTTGTCCAGGCCCACCAGCGGTTCGGGGCGGTGCGGCTCGCTCTCGTACACGTCGAGGCCAGCGCCGCCCAGGCGCTTGTCGCGCAGCGCCTCGCCCAGCGCCTCGGTGTCGACCACGCTGCCGCGCGCGATGTTGACGAGCACGCCGCGCGGGCCGAGCGCGTCCAGCACACCACGGTCGACCAGGTGCTTCGTGCCCGCGCCGCCCGGCGTCGCCACGACCAGGAAGTCGGCCCAGGTCGCGAGGTCGATCAGGCGGTCGAAGTAGCGGTGCGCCACGCCCTCCTTTGGGCCCCGGTTGTGGTAACCGATGTCCATGTCGAAGCCGCCGGCGCGCTTGGCGATCTTCTGGCCGATGGTGCCGAGCCCGACGATGCCGAGCCTGCGGCCCGACACGTTCGGCGGGAACGGGATCACGTCGCGCCAAACGCCGTCGCGGCACTGTCGGTCGAGCTTCACGATGCCGCGCACCGCGGCGATGAGCAGACCAAAGGCATGGTCGGCCACGCAGTCGTCGTTGGTGCCCGCACCGTTGGCCACTGCGATGCCGCGGGCACGCGCCGCCGCCAGCGCGACGTTCTCGTAGCCCGCGCCCATGGCGCAGATCAGCTCGAGCCGGGGCATGGCGTCGATCTCCTCGGCCGTCACGCCCGTGCCGCCGTTGGTCAGCACGACCCGGAAGACCGCGCCCTTGCGCGCGACGGCCGCGGCGCGGCTCGCCGGCTCGATGGCGTAGGTCACGTCGTAATGTTCGCGCAACAGTGCGAGGTGCTCGTCGGTCTGCAGGTTGAGCACCAGCAGGGGAATCTTCCCGGTCATTCGAATCGCTCCTGAATCGGTTCTGAAAAATGCATGTGCGGTGGCCCGCGTTAAAGCGCCGGCGCCGCCTCGATCTGCTGCAGGGTCCACATCTGGGCATAGCGCCCCTGCCGCTCGAGCAGTGCCGCGTGCGTGCCACGCTCCACGATCACGCCGCCCTCCATCACGAGGATCTCGTGCGCGTCGATCACGGTCGAGAGCCGGTGCGCGATCAACAGCGTGGTCTTGTTGCGCGCCGCGCTCTTGAGTTCGGACTGGATGGCGCGCTCGTTGGCGGAGTCGAGCGCCGAGGTGGCCTCGTCGAAGATGACGATCGGCGGGTCCTTCAGCAGCGTGCGCGCGATCGCCACCCGCTGCTTCTCGCCGCCCGACAGCTTCAGCCCGCGTTCACCCACCGTGGTGGCGTAGCCCTTGGGCGTGGCGGCGATGAAGTCGTGGATGCGGGCCGCCTTCGCCGCGCCTTCTACTTCCTCGCGCGTGGCGTTCGGTCGGCCGTAGGCGATGTTGTATTCGACGGTGTCGTTGAACAGCACCGTGTCCTGCGGCACGATGCCGATGGCCTGGCGCACGCTGGCCTGCGTCACGGCGCGGATGTCCTCGCCGCCGATGGTGATGCGGCCGTCCTGCACGTCGTAGAAGCGGTACATCAGGCGCGCCAGCGTCGACTTGCCGGAGCCTGATGGCCCGACCACCGCCACCGTCTTGCCGGCCGGGATCTCGAAGCTCACCTGCTTCAGGATCGGCCGCGCGGCCTCGTAGGCGAAGCTCACGTCCTCGAAGCGCACAGCGCCCTCGGCATGGGCCAGCGGCTGCGCGCCGGGCGCATCGCGCACCTCGCGCTCCTTCTCCATCAACACGAACATCTTGTCGAGGTCGGTCAGGCTCTGCTTGATCTCGCGATAGATGACGCCGAGGAAGTTCAGCGGGATGTAGAGCTGGATCATGAAGGCGTTGACCATCACCAGGTCGCCCAGCGTCATGCGGCCTTCGACCACGCCCGCCGTCGCGCGCCACAGCATGAGCACCAGGCTCACCGCGATCAGCAGCTGCTGGCCGGTGTTGAGCAGGGACAGCGTGCGCTGGCTCTTGATGGCGGCCTTGCGGTAGCGGTCGAGGCTGGCGTCGTAGCGGCCGGCCTCGAACTCCTCGTTGTTGAAGTACTTGACCGTCTCGTAGTTCAGCAACGAATCGACCGCGCGGCTCTGCGCCACCGAATCGAGCTCGTTCATGGTCTTGCGGAACTGGGTGCGCCACTCGGTCACCGTCACGGTGAACGTGATGTAGAGCACCAGCGCGGCGCCGGTGATCCAGACGAAGAGCGCGTCGAACTTCACGCCCAAAATAGTCAGCACCAGCACCAGCTCGACGATGGTCGGCACGATGCTGTAGAGCGACATCGAGATCAGCGAATGCACGCCGCGCGTACCGCGCTCGATGTCGCGCGTCATGCCGCCGGTCTGGCGCTCCAGGTGGAAGCGCAGGCTCAGCGCGTGCAGGTGGCGGAACACCTCCAACGAAATGCGCCGCGCCGCGCCCTCCGTGGCCTTGGCGAACACCAGCTCGCGCAGCTCGTTGAAGAGCGAGGTCGACAGGCGCAGCAGGCCGTAGGCCACCAGCAGGCCGATCGGCACGATGAGCAACGCCTGGGCCACGTCGGGCTTCGGCGTCATGGTGTCGACCAGGTTCTTCAGCAGCACCGGCACGCCCACGTTGGCGACCTTGGCGCCGATCATGAAGGTCAGGGCGGCCAGCACGCGCCACTTGTAGTCCCACAGGTAAGGGAAGAGCCGGCGTAGCGTGGCCCAGTCGGACCGGTCGCTGCGCGCGGGGGCGCCGCCGGGCGCATGGTGGGGGGAGGAAAGGGCTTCGCCGCTGCGGCGCATGGGAGACAATCGTGGCTGTTGTTGCCTTCGATTGTGCCCATGTCCGATTCTCCGAGTGCCAACGCGGCCGCCGTCCTCAAGAGCCTGCCCATCGACATGGAGCTGGTGCTCAAGGTCATCCCGATGCCCGCCGACTGCAACGCCAACGGCGACATCTTCGGCGGCTGGGTGATGGCCCAGTGCGACCTGGCCGGCTCGGTGATTCCGGCGCGCTACACCCGGGGCCGCATGGCGACCGTGGCGGTGAACGAGTTCATCTTCAAGCAGCCGGTGCGCATCGGCGACATCCTGTCCTTCTATTCGAAGCTGGAGCGTCTGGGCCGCACCTCGGTCACGGTGACGGTCGAAGTCTTTGCCGAGCGCTTCCAGGCGCAGGGCGAGTACATCAAGGTGACCCAGGCCACCTTCACTTACGTCGCCATCGACGACAGCGGCCGGCCGCGCGCCATCGAGACGGCGCGCTGAAACCGTGCGCCCGCGGCCTTATTTCGGCATGCGGGTGGCCTTGTCGAGATAGTCGTTCGTGAACAACGTCGCCGGGTCGTAGGCCTTCTCGATGCCGATCATGTCCTTCACGAGTTCGTAGTCCGACTTGACGCGCGCGCCATCGAAGGCGCCGAGCGCGACCTGCGTGGTCGTGTCGTCGCGCATCAGTTGCTTGATGCGCTCCCACTGATCGCGCTGGTTGTCGGGGCTCAGCCCACTGACGCTGGCGGACAGTGCATCCAGACAGGGGGCGAAGTCCTTGACGCAGGCCGAATACGCACGCTGCGTCACCGCCGCGAACTTCTTCACGCGCTCCGGGTTGGCCTTGAGATAGGCGCCGTTCACCACGATCGAGTTGCCGTAGACGTTGACGCCGACGCTGCGCCAGGCCACGAAGCCGAGGTCGGCACCGAACTCCTTCACCTTCAGGTCGTGCTCGTTGTAGAAGTCGCTGATGATGTCGACCGCCTTGCTCTTGAGCGCGCCGACCTTCGCCTGCGGGCTCAGATTGACGAAGTTGACCCCAGCCGGGTCGATGCCCGTCTTCTTCGCGAAGGCCGGCCACATGAGTCGGGCGGCATCGCCCGGCGGGTTGCCGATCTTGCGGCCGGCGAAATCCTTGGGCCCGCCGATGCCCGACGACTTCAGCCAGTAGAAGCCCTGCGGGCTGTTGGCGTAGATGACCATGATCGCCTTCAGGTCGGCCCCCTTGCCGACGGCCTGGATCGCGGTCGGCAGGTCGGCAATGCCGAGGTTGGCGCCACCCGACCCCACCCGCTGCGACGACAGGGCCGAGCCTTTGCCCGCCTCGATGTTCAAGTCGATGCCCGCCTCGGTGTACCAGCCCTTGGCCTTGGCGAAGTAGATGGGCGCGTGGTCGGCGGTGGGCGTCCAGTTGAGCATCAGGTTCATCGCATCGGCGGCCGATGCGGCACTGCCGGCGACGGCGAGCCCGACGGCGCACAGGAGAGGACGAAGGACGGAAGGCACGCGTGTACGCATGGGATCGCTCCAGAATGAGAGGGATGAACCGGGACTAGAATTCATATTACCAACTGTTTGGTTGACTCGCAACCGACACGACTCCGACCATTTGAAGAGGCTCCGCACGCCATGGCTTCCAGGCCCCTACCTGCTGCGCGCAAGAAGGCTGCGGCGGTCGCGCCCGCCCGGCGCGACGCCGCTGCCACC
This sequence comes from Variovorax restrictus, assembly GCF_051216715.1. Classification (NCBI taxonomy): domain Bacteria; kingdom Pseudomonadati; phylum Pseudomonadota; class Betaproteobacteria; order Burkholderiales; family Comamonadaceae; genus Variovorax; species Variovorax restrictus. Next base: position 935,491 of record NZ_JBPJZH010000001.1, on the reverse strand, counting down.
CGCGAGGCGCTGATTACCGCCGCGGTGGCGGAGTTCTCGCGCAACGGCTTCGCCGGCGCCCGGGTCGACGAGATCGCCCGCAGCGCCGGCGTCAACAAGCAACTGGTCTACCACTACTTCGAGAACAAGCAGGGGCTCTATCTGGTTGCGCTGGAGTCCGTGTACGCGGCTATCCGGGAGAAGGAGCAACGCCTGTCGCTCGGCGAGCTCGAGCCGGTGGAGGCCATGACACAGCTGATCGGCTTCTCCTTCGACTACCTGGCGGAACACCCGGAGTTCATCGCGCTGCTGACCGACGAGAACCGCCACCAGGGCAGCCATATCCTCGAATCCGAACGGCTGCAGCAGATGCACTCGCCCTTCATCGAGATGCTCGAGGCGACGCTCGAGCGCGGTGCCGCACAAGGCGTCTTTCGACGCGACTTCGACGCGATCAACGTCTACATCTCGATCGCCGGCATCTCGTACTTCTTCTTCTCGAACAACCACACGCTCTCGGCGATCTTCGGCAAGTCGCTGGGCCTGCGCGGTGCGCTTGCCCAGCGCCGCCGACATGTCATCGCGTTCGCACTGAACGCCTTGCGGCCCGGCTGATGCCGCGCCGGAGGGCGCCTGCACCGGTCATTTATCAACCATCTGGTTGACTGGTCGCCCGGCGACTTCTATGATTTCGCAACGACGGCTCACCAGGAAAGTTTCGACATGACGGTTCTCGATACCGGTGCCACGGCACCGGGCCTGCCGCTCCCCGCGGTCGAGCGGGCCGCCTGGCAGCGCTGGGCCGCAGTGGTCGCGGTGCATCTGGTCGCCGTGGGTCTCTGGGAAGCCGCGGTCCGCGTCTTCGCGATCCAGACCTTCATCCTGCCGGCGCCCTCGCGCGTGCTGGCCACGCTGTCCAACGACAACTACAAGTGGCTCGCCAACACCGGCGTGACCGCGCTCGAGATCTTCGGGGGTTATGCGCTGGCACTGGTGCTCGGCATTCTGTGCGCGCTGCTCTTCATCACCAGCCGCCGGCTGATGCTTCTGGCCTTCCCGCTGCTGGTCACGCTCAACATGATCCCGAAGGTGGCGATGGGGCCGCTGGTCATCGTGTGGTTCAGCTACGGCATCGGGCCGAATATCCTGATCACCTTCAGCCTGTGTTTCTTCCCCATCCTGCTGACCACCATCCGCGGGCTGAACGAGACCGAGCCCGACCTGCTGAATTTGGTGCGCGCGCTCAAGGGCTCGCGCTGGCAGCTGTTCCGCTACATCCAGCTGCCGGGGTCGCTGCCCTATGTGTTTTCGGGCATGAAGGTCGCCACCATCCTGGCCGTGGCCGGTGCGGTGGTGGGTGAGTTCATCGCCTCCGACAAGGGGCTCGGCTATCTGATGATCCAGGTGCAGGCTTCGCTCGACACGCCCGCCGTCTTCATGGCGGTGCTGATCATCACGGCGCTGGGTGTGCTGCTCTACCTGCTCGTCCTGCTGCTCGAGCGCCTCTTCATCACCCAGGACGCCCGCATCCAATGACCGCCCCCTACCGCCCCCGCACGCTCGACGTGCATGCCTTCCCGACCCACTTCGAGACCGAAGAAGCGCTCGAGGACTTTCTGGCCCTGCCCTCGCGCGAACTGGTCGACGACCTGGCGCGTCTGGACGGCGACCTGATGATTCTCGGCGTCGGCGGCAAGATGGGGCCGACGCTGGCCCGCCTGGCGCGCAACGCGATGCCGCCCGATCGCCGCGTGATCGCCGTGGCGCGTTTCAGCGAAGCAGGCGTGCGCGAATCGCTGCATGCCCACGGCATTGAGACCCTCGTCTGCGACCTGCTCGACCCCGCTGCCGTCGCCGCGCTGCCCAAGTGCGCCAACGTGGTCTTCATGGCCGGGCGCAAGTTCGGCGCCGACGCGAACAATCCGCTGACCTGGGCGATGAACGTTCATGTGCCGGCGCTGGTCGCGCAGGCCTTCAGTGCGTCGCGCATCGTCGCCTTCTCGACGGCCTGCGTGTACCCCTTCGTGCCGGTCACCGGTCAGGGTGCCGCGGAAGACCTGCCGCCCAGCCCGCCCGGCGAATACGCCAATTCGTGCGTCGGGCGCGAGCGCATGTTCGAGTACTTCTCGCAGCAGCACGGCACACCGGGGCGCCTGTTCCGGCTGAGCTACGCCATCGACCTGCGCTACGGCGTGCTGGCCGACGTGGCCGTCAAGGTGTGGCGCGGGGAGCCGGTGGACGTCACGATGGGCCATGTCAACGTGATCTGGCAGGGCGACGCCAACGCGCAGGCACTGCGCTGCCTGGCCGTGGCCACGGTGCCGACCTCGCCGCTCAACGTGAGCGGCCCCGAGACCACCTCGATCCGCTGGCTGGCCGAGGAGTTCGGCCGCCGCTTCGGCAAGCCGGTGCAGATCACCGGCGCCGAAGCCTCCACCGCCTGGCTCATGAACACCGGCGAAGCCGAACGCCTCTTCGGTTACCCGCAGGTACCGCTCTCGCGGCTGATCGGCTGGGTGGCCGACTGGATCGCGCGCGAGCAGCGGCTCTATGGCAAGCCGACCAAGTTCGAATCGCGCGATGGCAAGTATTGAAGCGGGCCTTCCCGTGGCCTGCAACGTGGAGGTGTTGAGCGCACTGGATGCGGACACCGCCGACATGCTGGGCGCGCTGGTCACGCAGAGCGGCTGGAACCAGACCGCCGAAGACTGGGCCCTGTTCGCCACGCTCGGCACGCTCCACGTGGTGCGCGACGCCGGCGGCCGCCTCGTCGCCAGCGGCGCGGTGCTGCCGATGGGCGAGACCGCCGCCTGGATCAGCATGATCCTGGTCGATCCCGCGGTGCGCGGGCACGGCGTGGGCCGCGCCGTCTTCGCGCAGTGCCTGCAGCAGGTGCAGCGCACCGGGCGCTGTGCGCTGCTCGACGCCACGCCCGCCGGCGAGCGGCTCTACACACAGTACGGCTTCACGCCACTGTGGCGCCTGACGCGCTGGCAGCGCGGCGTCCAGGCGGTTGCGATCCCCGTCGAGCACTCGGCGCGCGGCAAGCTCGACCTGCTCGCCGCGCTGGACGCCGAGGCGCTCGGCTTCGCACGCGCCGAGGTGCTGAAGCACCTGGCCGATCGCCCAGGCTCCCGCATGGTTCGCCAGGTGCAAGGCTTCGCGGCCGTGCGCGCAGGGCGCATCGCCCGCCACATCGGGCCGTTGATCGCGACGGACGAGACGGGCGCGGCGGCGTTGCTGGCCAACATCGCCCGCAGCGAGCCCGGCCCGCTGTTCATCGATGTCCCCGACGATCGCCCGCTGCTGCGCGCACAACTCGTCGCCGACGGCTTCGTGCCCCAGCGCGGCTTCGTGCGCATGGCGCTCGGCGAGCCGGTGCCACGCGGGCAGACCGCCTTCATCCACGCCATCGCCGGCCCCGAGTACGGCTGAGCGCCCCCTTTTTCCTGGAGTTTCGATGGCCCTGCAACGATCCGACCTTCCCGCCGACGTGCTGGCGCTGCTGGCGCAGGGCACGGTGATCCCCGCGCATCCGCTGGCGCTCGACGCCGACCGGCAGCTCGACCGCCGCCGCCAGCGCGCGCTGACGCGCTACTACGTCGATGCCGGCGCAGGCGGTCTGGCGGTCGGCGTGCACACCACGCAGTTCGCAATCCGCGAACGCGGCCTGTACGAAACGGTGTTGCGCGCCGCCGCCGAAGACCGCGCCGCCTGGACCTCGCGACCGATGGCGATGATCGCCGGCCTCTGCGGCCCGACCGCGCAGGCGCGCGCCGAGGCGCAGACCGCCGTCGGGCTGGGCTACCACGCAGGGCTGCTGAGCCTCGCGGCCGTGGCCTCGGCGTCGGAGGACGAACTCATCGCGCATTGCGAGGCCGTGGCGCAGGAGATTCCGCTGATCGGCTTCTACCTGCAGACGGTGGTCGGCGGGCCGGTGCTGTCGAGCGACTTCTGGCGCCGCTTCGCGCTGATCCCGAATGCGCTGGCGATCAAGGTCGCCCCTTTCAACCGCTACCGCACCATCGACGTGGTGCGCGGCGTGGTCGACGCGCGGGCGGAAGAGCGCGTGTTTCTCTACACCGGCAACGACGACCACATCGTGCTCGACCTCGCCCTGCCCTTCGCCGCGATGCGCGACGGCGCACAGGTCGACGTGCGCTTCCGTGGCGGGTTGCTGGGCCACTGGTCGGTGTGGACGTCGAAGGCCGTGCAGCAGCTGACACAGATCAAGGCCGCGCTCGCAGCCGACGGCGGCGCGCTGAGCCCGGCGCTGCTGGCGCTCGACGCACGCGTGACCGACTGCAACGCGGCCTTCTTCGACGTGAAGAACAACTTCCACGGTTGCATCGCCGGCTGTCATGAGGTGCTGCGGCGCCAGGGCCTGCTCGACGGCATCTGGTGCCTGGACCCGGAGGAAGGGCTCGGGCGCGGCCAGGCCGAGGAGATCGACCGGGTCTACCGGGCCCACGGCGACCTGGGCGACGACGCCTTCGTGCGCGAGAACCTGTCGCGGTGGCTCGCATGACCGATCCGTTGATCCGGATGCAGCAGCTGCGCAAGGTCTATCGCAAGAAGGTCGGCAGCAAGACGGAGGAATTTCTGGCCGTCTCCGACGTGTCGATGGACATCCACGACGGTGACATGGTGTCGCTGGTCGGCCCGTCGGGCTGCGGCAAGTCGACGCTGCTGAAGATTCTGGCCGGCCTGCACGGGCATGACGGCGGCACGCTGCAGATCGGCGGCGGCCGGGCCTTCGAGGCCGGGCGCGACATCGGCATGGTGTTCCAGCAGCCGGTGCTGCTCAAGTGGCGCACCATCCTGGACAACGTGCTGCTGCCGGCCGACATCCTCGGCCTCGACCGCAAGGCCGCCAAGGCGCGCGCGCACGAACTGCTCGAGATGGTCGGCCTGACCGGCTTCGCTGACAAGCTGCCCTACGAGCTGTCGGGCGGCATGCAGCAGCGCGCGGCCATCGCGCGGGCCTTGATCCATGACCCCAAGCTGGTGTTGATGGACGAGCCCTTCGGTGCGCTCGATGCCCTCACGCGCGAGAAGATGAACCTCGAGATGCTGCGCATCTGGGAAGAGACGCGCAAGACGTTCGTGGTGGTCACGCACAGCATCCAGGAAGCGGTGTTTCTCGGCACGCACTGCGCGGTGCTGACCGCGGGGCCGGCGCGCATGGCGGATTTCTTCGCCATCGACCTGCCGGCCCCGCGGCGTCTGCACCTCAAGACGAGCCCAGAGTTCGGCGGCTACGTGCGGCGCGTGTACGACCTGCTGGGCGTGGAATAGCGACGGCCGAACCGTTCAGAGCTGGCTGAAGTCCGGCTTGCGCTTTTCCATGAAGGCGCTGAAGGCTTCCTTCGCTGCCGGCGAACGCATCGCCTGACCGAAGCTCACGCTTTCCGCATCGATGCGCTCCAGCACCGCCGGCTGCTGCGCCATCTTGAGCAGGCGCTTGGTCTCGACCAGCGCGGACATCGGCTTGGCCGCGAGCTTGCGGGCCTGGCCCTGGGCGATGGCGTTGCATTCGGTCGGCGGCACCACGCGGTTGACCAGGCCCACTTCGAGGGCGGCTTCGGCCATGAAGGGCTCGCCCAGCATCAACGCCTCTGCCGCGCGGTGGTAGCCGAACATCCGCGGCGCCAGCAGGCTCGACGCGGCTTCGGGCACCAGGCCGAGGTTGACGAAGGGCATCGAGAAGGCGGCGTTGTCGCCCGCGTAGACCAGGTCGCAGTGGAACAGCAGCGTGGTGCCAATGCCGACGGCCGGGCCGCAGACCGCGGCGATCACCGGCTTGGGAAAGGCCGCGATGGTGCGCAGGAAGCGGATCGCCGGCGACGCCTTCATCGGCGTGTCGGCCGGTGCGCCCGCCGCCGCCATGAAGTCGGCGATGTCGTTGCCCGCGCTGAAGATGGTCGGGTCGCCCTGGATCAGCACGGCGCGCACGGCGGCGTCGCCCGAGGCCTGGTCGAGCGCCGCCGAGAGCGCGTCGTACATCGCGCCGGTGATGGAGTTCTTGCGGGCGACGCGGTTGAAGGTGAGGGTCATCACACCGGCTTCGGTGTGGACGAGGATGTCGCTCATGGTCATTCCTTGAAATAGACGATCTGGTTGGACGTGGCGAGCAGCGCACCGGCCTGGCTCCAGAGCTGGGCGCTCTGGTCGAAGAAGCCGTTCTGGAACTGCTGCCCCACGGCACGCCCGAGAAGATAGCCGCATCCGACCTCGGCCAGGTGCGATGCGTCGGCATGGAAGTAGGTCGTGATCGACACCGTGCCGGCGGGCACCGGCTTGGCGCGCCGCAACCAGACGCGCGGATAGAACATGTCGCTCATCGACGCCAGCGCGGGGAAGTCGAGCGGGCGCGGGTCGGCGTCGCGCAGCCAGAGCATCGTCTCGCTGTGCTCGCCGCCGCCGTCCCATTGCGTGGGAATGCTGCCGCGCACCGGTCGCATGTCGTACTGGCCGATCCACGCGACGCCCTTGGGCCCGATGGTCATGCGCTCGGTCTGCTCGGGGCCGGGCACCGGCGGCATCGGCAGGTCGTTGGTGCTCCAGGTCTCGCGGCGCGCGGCCGTCACCACGGTGGCGGTGGTCGTCACCTGCGGCGCACCGCTGGCGCCCGCCTGCGTGATCTGCACGGTCCAGTGCTGGGTCGAGCGGTTGGTGCGCACGGCGGTCGCCTGCACGTCGAAGGCGCCGGCCTCGATGGCGGCGGCGTAGTTCACCGTGAGCGCGATCGGCGCGCCGAGCAGGTCGGGATGCCGCAGCACCGACTGCAGCACGACCGCCGCCGTCGTGCCGCCGAAGGGGCCGACCATGTTCCAGTAATCCGGGCTCGTCATGCCGGTGAAGTGGCCCACGCGGATGTCGCTGTGGTGCAGCGCGAGCGCCTTGTCGAAGATGTGTTGCGTCACTGCCGGTCTCCTCAGACTCATGTACCCCGCGCAACAGATTCCTTCGTCACACCCGCTCGAAGATGCCTGCTGCGCCCTGCCCCATGCCCACGCACATCGTGACCATGCCGTACTTCAGATTCTTGCGCCGCAAGGCATGCACCACTGTCGCGGAGCGGATAGCCCCGGTCGCACCCAGCGGATGGCCCAGCGCGATGGCGCCGCCCATCGGGTTCACCTTGCTGGGGTCGAGACCCAGGGTGTTGATCACCGCCAGGGACTGCGCCGCGAACGCCTCGTTCAGCTCGAACCAGTCGATGTCCTGGTGCTTGAGGCCCGCGTAGCGCAGCGCGGCGGGAATCGCCTCGATCGGGCCGATGCCCATGATGTGCGGCGGCACGCCCTTGCTCGCGAAGCTCACGAAGCGCGCCAGCGGCGTCAGGTCGTACTGCTGGCAGGCCCGCTCGCTGGCCAGGATCAGCGCGCCCGCGCCGTCGGAGGTCTGCGAGCTGTTGCCCGCGGTGACCGTGCCGCGCGCGGCGAACACGGTGCGCAGCTTGGCCAGGCCTTCGAGGCTGGTGTCGGGCCGCGCACCTTCGTCGAGGCTCACGGTGCGCGTGGTCGCGATCGACTCGCCGGTCTCCAGGTCCGGCGTGCGGTCGGTCACCTCGATGGGCGTGATCTCGTCGGCGAACTCGCCGGCCTTCTGCGCGGCCAGCGCCTTCTGGTGCGACGCCAGCGCGAAGGCATCCTGCGCCTCGCGGCTCACCTTCCATTGCTGCGCGACCTTCTCGGCCGTGAGACCCATGCCGTAGGCGATGCCGACGTCGCCTTCGCGCTCGAAGATCGAGGGTGACAGCGAGGGCGAGTTGCCCATCATCGGGACCATGCTCATGCTCTCGACGCCTGCGGCGATCATCACGTCGGCCTCGCCGACGCGGATGCGGTCGGCCGCCATCTGCACGGCCGACAGGCCCGAGGCGCAGAAGCGGTTGACCGTGATGCCGCCGATGCTGTTGGGCAGCCCGGCCAGCACCGCGCCGATGCGCGCGATGTTCAGGCCCTGGCTGCCTTCGGGAATGGCGCAGCCGCAGATGATGTCTTCGATCGCCTTCGGATCGAGACGGGGCACTGCCGCCAGCGCCGCGCGCAGCGTGGTCGCCAGCAGGTTGTCCGGGCGGTAGTTGCGGAAGTAGCCGCGGTGCGACTTGCCGATCGGCGTGCGCGTGGCGGAGACGATGTAGGCGTCTTGAACTTGCTTGCTCATGATGTGTTCTTCCTTCAGTTCCGGACCGGCTTGCCGGTGGAGAGCATCCCCATGATTCGCTCCTGCGTCTTCGGGTGCACGATGAGCGAGCAGAAGGCCTTGCGCTCCAGCGCCATCAGGTATTCCTCGGTCACGAGCGAGCCCGCGTCGATGTCGCCGCCGGTCACCACCTCGGCGATGAGGCTGGCGATGTGGAAGTCGTGCGCGCTGATGAAGCCGCCGTCGCGCATGTTCACCAGTTGGCCCTTGATGGTTGCCGCGCCAGAGCGGCCTGCGACGCGAAAGCTGCGGCGCAGCGGCGCCCGGTAGCCGGCATCCGCCATCGCCTTGGCCTGCTGCAGCGCGACGTAGAGCAGTTCGTCCTTGTTCGGCACGATCACGTCGCCCTGCAGCAAGTAGCCCAGCTTCTTCGAATCGAGCGCACCGGTGCCGACCTTGGCCATCGCCGCGGCGGTGAATCCTTCGGTGAGGAAGGGCAGCAGGTCGGTGCCGGTCGAGGCGGCCGCGTTCTCGGCCGCGCGGCGGGCGATGTAGGTCAGGCCGCCCGCACCGGGCACCAGGCCCACGCCGACCTCGACCAGGCCGATGTAGCTTTCCATCGCGGCCACGCGCCTGGCCGAATACACGGCCAGCTCGCAGCCGCCGCCCAGCGCCAGGCCGCGGATGGCCGAGACCACCGGCACGCTGGCGTAGCGCATCTTCAGCATCAGCTTCTGCAGCTCTTCCTCGGCGCCTTCGACCGCACCGATGCCCGCGACCACGAAGGCCGGCAGCATCGCCTGCAGGTCGGCGCCGACGGAGAACTTGTCGTCGGGCGACCAGATCACGAGGCCCTGGTACTCGGCCTCGGCCAAGTCGACCGCGGCGGCGAGCGACTCGGCCACGTCCGGGCTGATGGCGTTCATCTTCGAATGGATGCTGGCAATCAGCACCTCGCCGTCGAGCGTCCAGACGCGGACATCGCCTTCATCGCTGAGCGTGGTGCCAGCCGTGGTCGGATCGACGGCCTTCGCACCCAGCACGCTTTCGGGGAACAGCTGGCGGGCATGCACCGGCAGCTGGCGCTGCGGCACGAACTTGCCGAGCGACGCGCTCCATGAGCCTTCCGGCGTGTGCACGCCGCCGGCGTCGGCCACAGGGCCTTCGAACACCCACTTCGGCAGCGGCGCGGTGCTCAGCGCCTTGCCCGCGTCGATGTCTTCCTGCACCCAGGTGGCGACCTGCGCCCAACCGGCTTCCTGCCAGAGCTCGAACGGCCCCTGCTGCATGCCGAAGCCCCAGCGCATGGCGAAGTCGATGTCGCGCGCGCTTTCGGCGATGGTCGCCAGGTGCACGGCCGCGTAGTGGAAGCCGTCGCGCAGGATGGCCCAGAGGAACTGGCCTTGCGGGCCTTCGCTTTCGCGCAACAGCTTCAGCCGCTCGGCCGCCGGGCGCTTGAGCATCCGGCCATACACCTCGTCGGCCTTCTCGCTACCGGGCACGTAGTCGCCGCTCTTGAGGTCGAAGCGCAGGATGTCGCGGCCGACCTTCTTGTAGAAACCCGCCTTGGTCTTCTGGCCCAGGTTGCCGAGCTCGAGCAGCTTGGCGAGCACCGGCGGCGTCGCGAAGTTGCCATAGAACGGATCGGTCTCGGCGTTCAGGTTGTCCTGCAGCGTCTTCACGACATGCGCCATCGTGTCGAGGCCCACGACGTCGGCCGTACGGAAGGTGCCCGAGCTCGCGCGGCCCAGTTTCTTGCCCGTGAGGTCGTCGACGATATCCGGCGTCAGGCCGAAGGTCTCGACCTCCTTCAGCGTGGCCAGCATGCCGGCGATGCCGACACGGTTCGCGATGAAGTTGGGCGTGTCGTGCGCGCGCACCACGCCCTTGCCGAGCGTGCTGGTGACGAAGGCCTCCAGCTGGTCGAGCACCTGCGGCTGCGTGGTCGGCGTGTCGATCAGCTCGACCAGGACCATGTAGCGCGGCGGGTTGAAGAAGTGGATGCCGCAGAAACGCGGCTTCAAGGCTTCGGGCAGCGCCTCGCTGAGCTTCGTGATCGACAGGCCAGAGGTGTTCGAAGCCAGGATGGCGTTCTTCGACACGTGCGGCGCGATCTTCCTGTAGAGGTCGAGCTTCCAGTCCATGCGCTCGGCGATGGCCTCGATGACCAGGTCGCAATCGCCCAGCTTGGCAAGATCGTCCTCGTAGTTCGCGACCTCGATCAACGACGCGTCGGCGACGTCGCCCAACGGCGCGGGCTTCTGCTTCTTGAGGTTGTCGATGGCGCGCAGGACGATGCCGTTCTTCGCTGCACCTTGAGCGACAGCTCCGGTCGCGTCCTTGGCCGCCAGGTCGAACAGCACCACCGGCACGCGCACGTTGACCAGGTGCGCAGCGATCTGCGCTCCCATCACGCCGGCGCCGAGCACGGCGACTTTCTTCACATTGAATCGGGACATGGGTTGTTCTCGAATGGGTTACTGCACACGGTTCCAGGTCTGGGTGCGCCAGAAGGGGCCGAGGTAGCCGCGCACCTGCAGCTTCTTTCCGCCGTCGATGGGCGTGAAGCTGGCGCGGTATTCGTTGCCGTTCTCGGGGTCGAGGATCTTTCCGCCTTCCCAGACGTCCTTGCCTTCAACCTTGGAGCCGCCGCGGATGATCTCCAGGCCGGTGATCGGCTTGCCCTTGCGGTCGTCCGGGCACTCGTCGCAGGTGGCGTCGGGTTGGGTGTCTTTCTTGAGCGAGCGCTCGAGGCGGCCCGCCAGCACACCACCCGATGCCGTGACGCGGATCTCGCCCTTGGCCTCGCCCGTCTTGTCGTCGATGGTGCGCCAGAGGCCCACGGGGCTCATCTGCGCCATCGCCGACGTGGCGGCGGCGAACAGGGCGATGCTTGCGACCAAGGCTTTCATGGTGTCTCCGTTGTATTTGTCGTTGTCGTCGTCGCCGCGCGTCAGGCCAGCGCCGCGTCGGTGTCCATGAGCGGCTTGCTGCCGGCACGCGCGGTGCGCATCAGCGTCGCGGTCTCGGGGAGCAGCTTGGCGACGTAGAAGCGCGCGGTCTGCAGCTTGGCGACATAGAACGGGTCGGTGTTGCCCGCAGCGATCTCGCGCAACGCGACCTGCGCCATGCGGGCGAACAGGTAACCGAACACGAAGTGGCCGGCGACGCGCAGGTAGTCGACCGCCGCGGCGCCCACTTCGTCGGGGTTCTGCGAGCCCTTGAAGCCGATCTCCATCGTGAACTTGGTGAGCTGCTCGCCCAGCACCGCGACGGGCGTGATGAACTCGCTCATCTTCTCGTTCACGCCTTCTTCGGCGACCAGCGCACCGACCAGCTTGCCGAACTTCTTCAGCGTGGCGCCGTTGTTGCCCAGCACCTTGCGGCCCAGCAGGTCGAGCGACTGGATGGTGTTGGTGCCTTCGTAGATCATGTTGATGCGGTTGTCCCGCACGAACTGCTCCATGCCCCATTCCTTGATGAAGCCATGGCCGCCGAAGACCTGCATGCAGGCGTTGGTCGCGATATGGCCGTTGTCGGTGATGAAGGCCTTGACGATGGGTGTGAGCAGCGCCACGAGTTCACCGCTGTCCTTGCGCACCTTGTCGTCGGGGTGGTGGTGCTCCTTGTCGAGCAGCAGCGTGCAGAAGATCTGCAGCGCCCGGCCGCCTTCGGCATAGGCCTTGGCGGTGAGCAGCATCTTGCGCACATCGGGGTGCACGATGATCGGGTCGGCGTCCTTGTCCTTGGCCTTCACGCCCGAGAGCGAGCGCATCTGCACGCGGTCTTTCGCGTAAGCCAGCGCGTTTTGGTAGGCCACCTCGGTCAGGCCCAGCGACTGGTTGCCCACGCCCAGGCGCGCGGCGTTCATCATCACGAACATCGCGGCCAGGCCCTTGTTGGGCTCGCCCACCAGGCTGCCCACCGCGCCGTCCATGACGATCTGCGCCGTGGCGTTGCCGTGGATGCCCATCTTGTGCTCGAGGCCGCCGCAGTAGATCGGGTTGCGCTCGCCCAGCGAGCCGTCGGCCTTCACGATGTACTTGGGCACCGCGAACAGGCTGATGCCCTTGCTGCCCTTCGGCGCGTCCGGCAGGCGGGCCAGCACCAGGTGGATGATGTTGGCGGCCATGTCGTGCTCGCCGGCCGAGATGAAGATCTTGTTGCCGGTGAGCCGGTAGCTGCCGTCGGGCTGCGGTTCGGCCTTGCTTCGCAGCAGGCCCAGGTCGGTGCCGCAATGCGCTTCGGTCAGGCACATCGTGCCGGTCCATTCGCCGGTGACGAGCTTGGGCAGGTAGGTCTTCTTCTGTTCGTCAGTGCCGTGCGCCACCAACGCCTCGTACGCGCCGTGCGAGAGGCCGGGGTACATCGTCCACGCCTGGTTGGCGCTGTTGAGCATTTCGTAGAGGCACTGGTTCAGCACGAAGGGCAGGCCCTGGCCGCCGAACTCGGGCTTGCACGACAGTGCGGCCCAGCCGCCCTCGACGAACTTCGCGTAGGCGTCCTTGAAGCCGGCGGGCGTCTTCACCTCGTGCGTTTCCTTGTCGAGCACGCACCCTTCTTCATCGCCGGTGATGTTCAACGGGAAGGTCACCTCGGCCGCGAACTTGCCGGCTTCCTCGATGACGGCATTGACCGTATCGATATCGGTCTCGGCATGGGCCGGCATGGCCTTGAATTCGTCGGTGACGCGAAGGACTTCGTGCAGGACGAACTGCATGTCGCGCAGCGGCGGGGTGTAGAGCGGCATCGATGACTCCGAAAGAAAAGAAGAACGAAGAGAAAAAAAAGAAGGGACGCGGTCAGCGGACCGGCTTGAGGCGCCACGCGGCGGGCGGCGGCGCTTCGGTGGCGGCGCCATGGCGCGCGAGGATGTTCTCGAAGCCCAGGCGGGCGCGCTCCATGGAGCCGGGCAGCCGCAGAAAGCGGGCTTCGTAGTGCAGCGCGAGGATGAGCGCGTGGATCTCGAAGGCGATCTGCTTGTCGTCCGCGTCGGCGTTCAGGTGGCCTTCTTCCATCGACAGCACCACGGCCCGGGTCATGGCCGCGAGCCAGATGTTGACCGACTGGGCCAGCGCGTCGCGCACCGGCCCGGGACGGTCGTCGAACTCGACGGCGCCGCTGATGTAGATGCAGCCCGAGTCGATTTCGGCGGAGGTGCGCTTCATCCAGTTGTCGAACATCGCGCGCAGCCGCGGAAGACCTCGCGGTGCGTCGAGCGCGGGGAAGAACACCTCCTGCTCGAAGCGCTGGTGGTACTCGCGCACCACCGACAGCTGAAGCTCTTCACGCGAGCCGAAGTGGGCGAACACGCCCGACTTGCTCATTTGTGTCATCTCGGCGATGGCACCGATCGACAAGCCCTCGAGCCCGATCTGCGCGGCCAAGCCCAAGGCCGCGTCGATGATGACGGCCTTGGTCTGCTGGCCTTTCTGGGCGCTGCGGGCGGACTTGGCAATAGACGCAGTGGTGGACATGGCAACTCTGCAAAAACGAACGGTCGTTCTATTTTGCAGGAGTTCGGGGGCGACTGGAAGTCTTATTCCTGACTAAGCGGCGGGACTTATCAGACCGCATCCACTGCCAGCGCGCATCAGAGCACAGCACCCCAAAAGACCGGGGGGTGACGCTAGGCTCCCTCCAAACCCGTAGCGGCAGCACTTCGCCGATGGCTCGATTTGGCACAGATCTCGTCCAAGGCTATTCCACTGCAAGGCTCAAGGTGGGCTGCTTCAATCAAAGTTAACGGCCGAAGTCTCGGCTTTGACTGGCCGAGACTTTTGCCAACTTCCGCCGGTCTTCATTCCCGGCGTTACGGCGAGAAGATCAGTTTCTGCAAGTCTGATCCAAGACTGGGCGATCTACCGCCCAAGCACTATCAACTGCGATCCGACCGCATTGGAATTGGAAGAGTTTCGATCCAATTCGCGCCGGGCAACCTCTTTTCAAAGCCATGTCGGCCCCAGCAATCTTGGCCCGGTCCATTTGAGGCTAGCGCGGAACTAGGTGTGATCAGTCAAGAAATTATTTTTTTTAACTCATCCTTGACGGTGCACTTGCGGATATGTCAATCTTTAACGACATGAACGCCTAAACAAATAAAGGATCCCAGTTTTGATGCAAAAGTCCTCATTGTCATCCACTTGCTATGCGGCTCAAAGACAATCGGCGAGGCCTGCTCTGAGGCAGACGCGGCCGCGGTCAATTGAGGTCGCGATGCGCAGCAGCGACGACACCATCAACGTTCGACTACGGATCACCCTGGCCGAGAACCCATTCCTGTTCAAGGCCGTGTCGGAGCTCGAGGCCGGGCCAGGCGTAGGGTTGCGCAACGGCTTCATAAAGCAGCTGGCCGAAGTCGGCTTGATGGTCCATGAGGAGCGTATGCGCCGCGAACCGGGCGTCTCCACGCGCACCGCGGGCGGGCTCGCCGCGGCTTTGGGCGATCACCTGAGCGGGGCTGGAGCCGGCGTGAGCGCCGTGATGAGCGCCCCCGCGCCCACCAGCCAAGTCATTGCCGCTGGGCCGCCTGCGCAGAACGCCGCGGCCGAACCCGCTGCCGGGGAACCTGCCGTCGAGCCCCCGCCAGTTCGCTCGAGCCTACCGGCGACCGTCGACGCGGCGTCTACTCTCCCGATCGAAGAAAGCCGCTCGCCATCGCGCGTAACCGGTTCTGGCACGCGCCGCGTGCTGGGTGGCTACACCAATGACTAAGGCAAGGCAGGCCGTGCAGTCGTCGGCCGAACTAGCCGTCGAGCAAGTTGAACGACCACCGTTGAGCCGGAGTGGTCGCCATCTTCATCGGCGAGAACTGCGAGTAGCAGGTACTACTCGCAGTTCAATGAGGCGCAAACTGCCAATAGCCGGTACTACTCGCAGTTTCTTCCGCCGAGAACTGCGAATAGTCGGTACTACTCGCAGTTTGTTTTCATTTGGTCGGCTGCGGGCCATCCCCGTGGTTTACGCGCCACTTTTGTGCCACCAGGCGACTGAACTGCGAGTAGTACTGGCTATTCGCAGTTCAGTGTCGATGCCTCACATTGCTGATTTTTTAAGCAGCTCTGGCAAATGTTACTCAATTCCTTCGCAGCTATCGGCCATTTGGGAAGAAGGCACCTCTAACGGTCCTGGCACGACGTCCAGCAACCCCGCGGTCTTGCGTCGCGACTCGAGCCAAATCCGGAGATGGACGAACCCAAGACCACCCTTGGCCCAGCGCTGGACTAGAGCGGCTCCATCGATCGTCCAGGGCGAGTTCCCACCCCCGAGCATTTCGCCTCCCCCCGCTCCAGCGAGCTGATCCCATGTCGAACACCATCCCTCCCGAGAATTTTCCCGACTCGAGCCCAATCCTTTTGCAGGAAGCCAGCGCGAGCGAAGTTGCCACTCCTCCTGCCGCCAACGATCTGACAACCTGGGCTGAGAAGGCCAGCGAACCGGTCACCGAATACACCGCGACGAAGTACCGGCAGTACTACGTCATGCTGATGGACAGAGCCGCTAAACACCTGGGGACCGACCCCGCTTTCATCACGCCAGCTGCCATCGTTGCCGAGATCGACAGCGACCCAACGATCGCTGTGGGAACCAAGAATACATACCGGTCGGCGGTCGTCTGGGCGCTCGAGCGATCGGGGTTCGAGTTCGATGAGGATGATCGGCTGGAGGGCCTGAAGGCCGTTCGTGCCTTTCGACCGCGGCTGAGCCGCTCCACAAGCGACATCCCAGACCTCGCCACGCGGCGCTACAGAACGCGCGCCCGGTCAATCCCCGAAGAGGATCTGGGCCCCCTCCTCAATGCGCTTCTGTCGGCGAAGATCACCAGCACCCAGTGGGCGGCAAAGACCACCACCTGGTTGAACGCCGGGATCGCCACTGGCGCCCGGCCAAACGAATGGGAAACCGCGTACTGGCTCGACTTCGATAGACGGATTCTGCGGCTTCCGAATTCAAAGCTCAAAAAGCAAGCGCCCTTCAATTGGTCGTATGTTCCCGCACGACTCATGTCCCGCGCCGAGTCCGACCTTGTTCGAAAGGCTTCATCCGACGAGCTGAGCCCTTCCGAAGACGCGGCCGGCCACATCGACGAGTTCGAGCGGAACATTCGGTTCTTCGATGCGGTGGAGTCGTCGACCGCCCATAGCAATGGGATGGCCCTGGATACCTTGCGGCGCCTGCGCGCCTGGGAGCTTCACAACGCGAGCTTGGCCTGGCGCGACATCGAGGTCCCGGCACGATGGGTAGGCGCAGTCAACGCCCACATGACCCACATCCGGGACTACCTGGCCGGAGGAGGCGATCGGACCTTCCAGCGCCTGTTCAACGGCTGCCGGGCTGCGCTGGCGGCCGCGTGCAAGCGCGCCTTTCCAGACGGACGCATGTACTCGCTCTACGACACACGCTCCACGGCGGCCGCCAACATGCAGGCGTCAATGGGCGCAGACCGCGCGGCGCTGGTGATGGGCCACTACAAGAAGCGCAAGCGAACGATCAAGGAGAACTACGCGGGTGCCGATCGCGCTTTCAGCCGCGCAGGGAAGTTTTCGCCAGCGCTCGCAGACACACAGAACCAGCGCGACCAGGCAGAACTTAGAAGCGGCCCGACCGTGCCAGCCGGACCAACGTTGATGACTTTAGGTGAGACACCCAGCTCGCCAGGCCAGCCCGATCTACCCGCCCCCTGACAAGCCACCCATGTTTCGCTTTGTCTTTCTTTGCGGACGCAAAGCGGAACATGCAAAACGGCTTCTGCGGGCTTTTCCCCCAGCTGCCAGCTTGGCCCAACGCTGTGGACTGGGGAATAAAGCGATGGGCAATGGAACAAAGTGGGGACCGGAGCAGAGAGATCGACCGGTATCACTTTGGCCATTCTCAGAAATCCAGCGGCTTTCCCCATTCTTGTCAAGTTGACCACTATTAAACGGACAGCTTCAAGCTTCGCTCCCTTTTGCAAGAGTTGGAACATCGATGACCAGTGCTGGATCAAATGCGTTGTTCTCGATCTTGCCGCTCCAGTTCAAGTAGCCGCGCGGGTTGCACACGATCCGGCAAGAACGGACCCGATAGTCGAATTGCTGATGAGTGTGGCCATGCACCCAGAGTAGGGGCACGTCAAAGAACGCATCCGGTAGCTCAGTGACAAAAGCGCCTGAGGCCCAATCATCGGCATAGCGCGCTGAAAGCGAACCTCGATGAGGTGCATGGTGCGTCACCACCACCGTGGGCCCAGCAAACGGTTCTGAAAGCTTCTCGCGTAGCCAAGCTCGTTGCGCCTGATGAAGTCGCGCAGTGTCGGCCACTCGAAGCTTTCTGCCTTGCTTGTAGCGCGATGCGCCGGCCTCTGCCGACTCGTCGACTGTGCGGATCAGCGCGTAGTCGTTCAACAGGTTGGTCGCCATCCTCATTGCCCGCCCGAGATCGCTGACCGGACCCTCAGGTGTCTCAATGGCGAGTTCGAAATCAGTCCAGAGCGTCGCTCCGAGAAAACGCACGCCGTCGATCACGACCTCGTCGCCGTCGAGCAGATGAACGTTGGTACCTTCGGCCGTGCGACGTGCTTCGGCCAGCGTCGTATCCAACCGTCCGTCGTAGTACTCGTGGTTGCCCGGCACATAAACGACCGGCTTGCCGCGAAACGTGTCCGCCGCCCACTGGACGGCACGCTTGGCCGGCGAATGGATGTCGCCAGCGAGGATGACAACGTCGAACTCAAGATCAGGTGTGGACGCGAAGGGCGCGAACTCTAGATGGAGGTCGGAAAGGATCAGTGCTTTCATCAAAGTGCTCCTTCGAAGTGCCTGCGAAGGTCGGCGCTGGCCTTGTCGTCGAAGCCGACAAACGAGCCGCACACCACCAGATGGTCCTTGCAGCGGTCGAACTGCCATTCGGCATCGTCGAGCGCCACCCAGGGCTCATCGACCGCATCGTGAAGTTGCAGCCGGGCGAGGATCTCTCCTTCGCGGTAGGCGAACGGGTGGGGGGACCGAATTCGCGAGGTGGCGGCGCTCCGATGATTCGAGCCCGGATGTCATCGGAGAACGGCTTGAGCAAAGTCTCGTAGCGAAGCTGCTCGCGCCAGGACGAGCTGATCACGATCTTGACGTTCGGGAACTCGCGCAGCAGTGCCTCGAGCCGTGGCAGGAAGCAAAAGTCCGTTCCGTCGCTGGACAGGTGGCCTTCGCCTTCGGGGTGCAGAACGCAGTCGAAGTCCATGAACAGGATCATCCTCGCCCCTCAATCGATTCTTATCGGTTCTCATACGAAACCGCCGTTCTGAATAGCGTTGAGCATCGATCGAACCTTGTCCGAGCCGCCTCCGAGGGCGAACGCTGCGGGCGATTGGCCGCCGAGCAGTTGGTGCGGCTTGTTTACCCAGGCCTGAGCTTCTGCGCCGAGCACCTGGACTGCGAGATCGCCAAGTCTTGTGGAACACATCCCAACCCGGCCTCCCCCTTTGGATCCCGCGGCCATGCCAGGTGCGAGCCCATGTCGACACCGAATGCACGGAATGGTGCTGCAGCGCTCAGCAGGCCCTCGCCGACGTAGTCGATGTCCCGATGGTGGTGGCCGTGGACCACCAACTGGACGCCGAGCGCTTCGGCAAGCTCGTCGATCGCCCGCCAGCCGTACAGGTGCGCCGCCGGCGCTTCGTGCGTCACCAAGATGTCGGCGGACGGGCCCTGCAGCAGCTGCAGGTAGTCCTCCGGAAAGATGCTGGAACGGTGCCGGCGGGCAATGCCATCTCTCCACCGCACCTCGGGGCGCATGGTCCGACACAGGGCGTCGGCCGAGGCGAAAGCCGCCTCCTCGATCGGCCGCCCCGCATTCCAGATCTTGTCGCGAAAGATGCCGCCCAGGCCCGCGACCTGGTACCCGGCGATCTCGACGACGCGTCCGTGGAGGTTGCGATGCGCAAGTTCCGATCCCCACAGGTTGTCGTGGTCCTCGTCCGTGTCCGTGTCGTGATTCCCGTGGATGAACCAGACCTCGGTTTTGTCCAGGATGGAGGCCAACTCGACGTGCAGAGGCTGGCGCGCCTGGATATCGCCCAGCAGCACGATCGCCTCGGGCCGGAAGCGCTCGACAGCAGCGATCACAGGGACGAAATCGCCGTGCGGGTCGCCAAAGAACATGAGCGCGGGGTTGTCCATACGATGCATCAGCGCCTCCCATCTCCAACCGGAAAAGGATCTTCACCGTCGTTTCCGCCGTGACCTTCTGCGCCGCGCGATGGTCCGGACTTCTTCTCACGCGACTTCTGAGCCTTCACGACGTCGAAATCGCTGTCCAGGAAATGGTCACGCCCGGCATAGACCAACGCGCCCAGCGCGCGCTCGCTGGCCATGCGGATCTGCCGCGGCGTCATCCACGCCAGGCGGACGATCTGGAGGTCCGTCGGACGCGTCAGTTTCGCCCTGAGATACTCCTGCGGGACCATGCGCTCGAGCGTCGCCTGGAAGATGCTGTGAGCCAGGACCAGGCGGCCGTCGATGTCCGGCTCCTCGATGAAGAACTCCAGAAAGCGCGAGCGCACGGGCGCGCTGACCCGATCGGCATCGTTGGCCGTCGCGATGTAGAGCACCCTGCTGGCGTCGAACTCGAAGTCGATGCTCAGATCCTTCACCTTGGTGGCCGTGACCGGCTCCAACAGCGACAGCAGCGCATCGACCGGGCGATAGTTGTTGCCGCCCCGCTCGCCTTTGTCGAGTTCGTCGAGGAGCACGACAGGATTCGCATGTTTGCCGAGCACGATGAGCTCCCACAGCGCCCCGACGGCCGTGTTGCCCCAGTGGCGGTCAGAGCCTCTCAGGCCGGAGTTGGTCTGCGCGTTGTCGAACGCCTGCCGGTGGATCGGTGTTTGCAGAACCTCCGCCAATCGCTGCGTGAAATGCGTCTTCCCGACACCGGGCTCGCCGAGCAGCAGGATCGGCTGAAGCATCAGCGGCTGACCCGTGAAATCTGCCAGGGCCATGGCCCGCTGCACAGCTTCGACGACCACAGCGAAGTTGGGCATTTCTGCCGCGAGCGACGCGAGCGCGTCCCGCCATCCCTCCGGCCGAGCGACAGAGCGCCACGGCCCATGGGCCATCGCCTTGGCGAAGTGCCGCAGATCCCTGGCCAGAAGGTCCTTGTCAGCAGTCATCGGTGCGTTCTTGAGCGCGTGGAAGCGCTTCTGGGCCGCGCCCCAGTCGAAGGCGGCGATCGTGTCCGAGGATGGCTGGGGAACATAGCCCGGGACCGTCAGCACCCGTGCTGCTTCCAGCGGCGACAAGGGTCTCCCCGGCGGCGGTGGAGGAAGCTGACTCCCACTGGCGCGCGCCCGCTCCCGCGCGATGCGCTGTTCTTCTTCGACGGCGAGCGACCGTTTGAACTCCTCCCGCCGAGCTGTCTCCCGCTCGATCTGCTCGAGCTCGAGTTGATCGACGAGGTCGTACGGAAGCAGAACATCGGCATCAGCGCCGAGCTCCGGGAAGGAGTAGAGACGGTATCCGGGAGATTCTGAAGTTTGAAGGCGGCTCATGCTCGGCTCCTGAAAGGAGCCGGTGCATCAGCTCCTCAAGACGGGAAAACGGCGGAGAACGTAGCGGGCGTTACCGCTATGGTCCGGTTCGAGACGACGACCGAGCAGCGCAAGCATGTCGCCAGACGCGCCATGCCACGCAGACCCGAATCGGTCCGACGTCGTGCAGAAATGGCGGTGAGTTTCAACATGGAAATTGGAAGGTAGAGCGTGCGGCATCTCGCACTGAGCCATCTTAGTCCCGCGCGATCGGTCGTGCAATTCTCAGAGGAGGTTGAGATGTCGCGACCGCAGCGAGCTCGCAACACATAGGGCGGCGGCGCACTGGGTTGTTGCGACACGCCAGAAAGTAGGGACCCGCACTTCATTCGCGAATCTTCGAATGAATATCAGTCTAAAAGTCTGTTGCCCGGTGCTACCAGCTCCCAGTGGTCGCAACCGAACGAGCGCCCTGATGGGTCGAGCAGGACTGCCACGCCCCCCCCGCGACGGCGCACGGCACACGGCACACGGCACACGGCACACGGCACATCGGTGCACCCTAGCGGCATGGCGATCGCAGGGTTCTCGCCGCATCGGCGGCGACCAAGTTCGACGGCGCTGCACAGCGTCGTCCCGGCTTCATCTTGGGACGCTCTTCTTTCTCGTTCTGGAGAGCCTGCAGGCGGCACGGCGGCGCATCTCGAGCACGTCGCGAAAACTGCGCGTGGTGATGATGCCGTTGCGCGCCAGCTTGCGCTCGAGCAGCGCATTGGTACCGACGGTGGTGCCGTGCACGATGGTGACGATGACGACGGGCGAACCGGCTACGCGCGCCACGCCGTTCATGAAGCCGCGCGCTTCTTCGCCGCGCATGGACGGCACCTTGCCGATGCGGGCCGTGCCCTTGGCGTGGTCGAGCACGAAGAGGTCGGTGAAGGTGCCGCCGACATCGACGCCGACGGCAAGGGAGGACAAACAGGGGCCGACCGACGCCCCAGCGTGGTGCTCAGCGCTTGAAGCTAACGACGTCCTGCCGCTGTTCGCCCAAGCCGTCGATGCCGAGCGTCATCACGTCGCCCTTCTTGAGGAAGAGCTGGGGCTTCATGCCCATGCCGACGCCGGGCGGCGTGCCGGTGGTGATGACGTCGCCGGGCATCAGCGTGTTCAGCTGGCTCACGTAGCTCACCAACTTCGCCACGTTGAAGATCATGGTCTTGGTGTTGCCGGTCTGGACGCGTTGGCCGTTCAGGTCGAGCCACATGCCGAGCTTCTGCGGGTTCGGCACTTCGTCGCGCGTGACGAGCCAGGGGCCGAGCGGGCCGAAGGTGTCGAAGCCCTTGCCCTTGTCCCAGGTCAGGCCGTGCTCCATCTGCCATTCGCGCTCGCTCACGTCGTTGATGACGCAGTAGCCGGCGACGTAGTCGAGCGCTTCCTTCTGCGACACGTAACGTGCGCGCGTGCCGATGACCACGCCGAGTTCGACTTCCCAGTCGGACTTGACCGAGTTCTTCGGCAGCATGACCGGGTCGTTCGGGCCCTGGATGCAGCTCGTGGCCTTGGTGAACACCACCGGCTCCTTCGGGATCGGCATGCCGGACTCGGCGGCGTGGTCCGCGTAGTTCAGGCCGATGGCGATGAACTTGCCGACTTTGGCGATCGGGCTGCCGAAACGCGGCTTGCCGCGCACCAGCGGCAGCTTGTCGGTCTTGAGCTTGCGCAGCTTGGCCAGCGCGGCATCGCCGAGTTGATCGGGGCCCAGGTCCTTGACCACCGCGCTCAGGTCGCGCAGCTGGCCGTTGTCGTCGATGAGGCCGGGCTTTTCCTTGCCGGGGTTGCCATAGCGCACAAGTTTCATGGGTAGCTTCCTTTCAGTTGAACGTGGGATTCTCGCGGGTCGGCGTCAGTAGGTCGCACGGCCACCGGAGAGGTCGAACACCGCGCCGGTCGAAAAGGCGCAGTCTTCGGTGCAGAGCCAGGCCACCATCGCCGCGATCTCGTCGGGCGTGCCGAAGCGGCCCATCGGGATCTTCGACAGCATGAAGGCGATGTGCTCGGGCGTCATCTGGTCGAAGATCGCGGTCTTCACCGCGGCCGGCGTCACGCAGTTCACGCGCACGGGGCCGGTGGCGAGTTCCTTGCCGAGCGACTTGGTCAGCGCGATCACCGCCGCCTTGCTGGCGCTGTACGCGCTGGCGTTGGGGTTGCCTTCTTTGCCGGCCACCGACGCGATGTTGACGATGCGCGCCCAGGGCCGCGTCGCGAGGTGCGGCGTCCATTCGCGGCAGCAGTGGAAGACGCCGTTGACGTTGACGGCCATGACCTGTTGCCAGGCGTCGACGGGGTAGTCGGCCAGCTTGGTATTCGGCCCGGTGATGCCGGCGCAGTTGACCAGGGCATCGACACCCGCGTCGGCGCCGCGCTGCGACAGCGTGGCCTGCACCGCCTGCGCCACGGCCGTGGCATCGCTCACGTCGACGCCCACCGCCGTCGCGCCCGCACCGAGACGGCCGGCGGCCGCCTCGGCCGCGGCAAGGTCGCGGTCCCAGAGCGTGACGCTGCCGCCCGAGGCCAGCAGCCGCGCCGCGATGGCGTAGCCCAGGCCGGTCGCGCCACCGGTGATGACCGCATGGCGGCCGTTGAAATCGAGCTGGTTCATATCGTGATCCCTCCATCGACCGAGAAGGCCTGGCCGGTGGCGAAGATCGATTCGTCGCTGGCCAGGAAGACGACCACCGGCGCGATCTCGTGCGCCTGCGCGAGCCGGCCCATGGGCTGGCGCGCGATGAAGGCCTTGCGCGCCTCCACGGGGTCGGGGTTGGCGTTGATGCGCTCGCCGAGCGAGGGCGTGTCGACCGTGCCGGGACACACCGCGTTGCAACGCACGCCTTGCGTCACGTAGTCGGCGGCGACGCTCTTGGTCAGCCCCAGCACGGCCGCCTTGGTGGTGCCGTAGACGTTGCGGTTGGGCAGGCCCTTGATGCTCGAGCACACGCTCGCCATGTTGATGATGCTGCCGCCACCCGACGCCAGCATGCGCGGCAGCACCGCCTGGATGGCCCAGAACTGCGCGCGCACGTTCAGGCGAAAGGCGAAGTCGAGGTCGTCGTCCGTCGCGCTCAGGATCGGCCCGTTGTGCACGACGCCGGCGCAGTTAAACAGCACGTTGACGGCCGGCATGCGCGCGACCAGGTCGTGGATCGCCTGCTTGTCGAGCACGTCCAGCACCGCGGTCTGGATGTTGGGCGTGCCGGCATAGCTGTCGAGCAGCGCGGCATTGACGTCGGTGGCCCACACCTGCGCGCCTTCGGCGGCCATGGCGAGCGCGGTGGCGCGGCCGATGCCCTGCCCGGCCGCAGTGATGAGGGCTGTCTTTCCTTGAAGTCTCATGGGGTGTCCTGTGGGGTCGGCCGACGCGGCCGAGGCGTTGAGGGTTTCGCCGGATGGTGGCTGCGCAACGTCGAACGTATTCTGAATTGGCCTGACCACTTGTCCAATTCAGGACAACCCTTAAGCCCTCCGAGTCCTCCCGTGCCCGTGCAATCCATCGAACCGCAGCGCCTGTACCGGCAGATCGCCGAGCAGTTGCGCGCGCTCATCGCGCAGGGCGAATTCGCCGTGGGTGCGCGCCTGCCGGCCGAGCGCGACCTGGCGCGCCAGTTCAACGTGAGCCGGCCTTCGGTGCGCGAAGCGCTGATCGCGCTCGAGGTCGAAGGCTGGGTCGAGGTGCGCACCGGCTCAGGCGTGTACGTGCAGGACCGCTCGCACCGCCAGCCGGCGCCGGTCGCGGCCCACGAATGGGGACCGCTCGAACTCATCCGCGCGCGGCGTGTCGTCGAAGGCGAGACCGCGGCGCTGGCCGCCACGCTGGGCCGCCGCAAGCACGTCGACGCGATGACGCAGGCCATCGGGCAGATGCGCGCGCTGGCCGACCAGAACGTCATGCCGCTCGAAGGCGACCGCGCCTTTCACCTGGCCATCGTGGAGGCTTGCGACAACGCGGTGCTGAGCGAAACGGTGCAGGGCTTCTGGGACTCGCGCAAGGGCCCGATCTTCTCGCGCCTGGGCGGCCACTTCGAGACCGTGCCCTCGTGGCGCGCAGCCATCGTCGAACACGAAGCGGTGCGCGACGCGGTCGCCGCCCGCGATGCGACGGCCGCCCGCGCGGCGATGCACGACCACATGGACAAGGCCCACCAACGATTCAGCGCGAGCTGGCGCCGCGCGAGAAGAACCGCCTGACGACGCGCCAGCACTTCTCTTTCTTTTCCCTTCAGCCACAACGGAGACAAACCGATGAACCCCAAGACCACGAGCAAGCGACTCGCCCTGAAGACCCTGGTGCTCGGCGCCATGGCCGCCACCGCCCTCGGTGCGGTCGGCATCGCCAACGCGCAGACCAAGCTCAAGTGGGCGCACGTCTACGAAACCTCGGAGCCCTTCCACAAGTACTCGGTGTGGGCCGCCGAAGAGATCAAGAAGCGCACCAACGGCAAGTACGACATCCAGGTGTTCCCGGCCTCGAGCCTCGGCAAGGAAGCGGACATCAACCAGGGCCTGACGCTCGGCACGGTCGACATCGTGCTGACCGGCGCCAGCTTCGCGGGCCGCAGCTACCAACCGCTGGCCGTCTCGTACTTCCCCTTCATCTTCCGCGACGCGGAGCACCAGCTGAAATACGCCAAGAGCGACGTCTTCAAGGAACTGGCCAAGGGCTACGACGACAAGACCGGCAACCACATCACCGCGCTCAACTACTACGGCGCACGCCATGTCACGTCCAGTGCCGCCAAGCCGGTGAGCAAGCCGGAAGACATGAAGGGCCTGAAGATCCGCGTGCCCGACGCACCGGCCTACCTCGCCTTCCCCAAGGCGCTGGGCGCCAACGCCACACCGATCGCCTTCGCCGAGGTGTACCTCGCACTGCAGAACAACACCGTCGATGCGCAGGAGAACCCGCTGCCGACCATCGAGGCGAAGAAGTTCTTCGAGGTGCAGAAGAACATCTCGCTGACCGGCCACATCGTCGACTCGCTGCTGACGGTGGTGTCGGGCCAGCTGTGGGGCAAGCTGTCGGCCGACGAGAAGAAGGTGTTCTCCGAGGTGATGGTCGAGGCCGCCGACAAGACCGGTCGCGAGATCATCGCGTCCGAGACGCGCCTGGTCGAGGAATTCAAGAAGCGCGGCAACAACGTCATCACGGTAGACAAGGCGGCCTTCCGCGAGGCGGTGCTGAAGAACACCAAGCCGACCGACCACGGCTACCGCCAAGCCGACTACGACCGCATCGTGGCGATCAAGTGAGCGACGCGAAGATCATCGACGACGAGGGCCACTTCCACGCGGAGGACGAGGTGGTGGACCTGTCGGACACCATCGCCGAAGGCTGGATCGCACTGGCGCTCTTCTGGGCGCTGGGGCTGACGGTCTTCTACCAGTTCGTCACGCGCTACGTGATGAACGACTCTGCCGCGTGGACGGAGGAGATCGCGCGCTACATGCTGGTGGCGGTGGTGTTCGTCGGCGCCGCCATCGGCGTGGCCAAGAACAACCAGATCCAGGTCGACTTCTTCTACCGCCACATGCCCGAGGCCATGGGCCGATGGTTGTCGCGCGCGGTGGACGTGCTGCGCACCGCCTTCTTCGCCGCCGCCGTGTTCATGACCTGGCAGATGATGGAGAAGATCGGCAACCAGACGCGCATGACCATCGTCGATGCGCCGATGAACATCGTCTATGGCGTGTGCCTGTTCGGCTTCGCTGCGATGACCTTCCGTTCGGCGCAGGTCGCACGCACCCACTGGCGCCGCGGCTACAGCGTGCTCGAGCGTCCCGAATCCACCTTGAGCGACCACTGAGCGAGTTCCCCACATGTTGAAAGTCTTCTTCCTGCTCTTCATGGCGGGCGGCATCCCGGTGGCCGTGGCCATGGCCGGCGCGTCGCTGGTCTACATCCTGACCAGCGGCACGCTGCCGCCTTTCGTGGTGATCCACCGCATGGTCAGCGGCATCGACAGCTTCCCATTGCTGGCCGTGCCCTTCTTCATCCTGGCCGGCAACCTGATGAACAACGCCGGCATCACCACCCGCATCTACAACTTCGCGCTGGCACTCGTCGGCTGGATGAAGGGCGGGCTCGGCCATGTGAACGTGCTCGGCTCGGTGATCTTCGCCGGCATGAGCGGCACCGCCATCGCCGACGCCGCGGGCCTCGGCACCATCGAGATCAAGGCGATGAAGGAACACGGCTACTCGACCGAGTTCGCCGTGGGCGTGACGGCGGCGTCGGCCACGCTGGGGCCGATCATTCCGCCGAGCCTGCCCTTCGTGATCTACGGGATGATGGCCAACGTGTCGGTCGGTGCGCTGTTCCTCGCGGGCATCCTGCCGGGCGTGATGCTGGCCATCTTGATGATGATCACGGTCGCCTATTTCGCGCACAAGAACAAATGGGGCGGCGACATCAAGTTCTCGAGCACGCGCCTGTTCAAGGCGCTGACCGAGCTGGCCGTGGTGGTCGGCTGGCCGCTGCTGATCTGGCTGCTGGTCGCCAAGCTCGGCACACCGCCGCAGCTCACGGTGTTCGCGGGCCTGGCCTCGTTGTTCGTGCTCGACAAGATCTTCAAGTTCGAGGCGCTTCTGCCCATCATGACGCCGGTGCTGCTCATCGGCGGCATGAGCACGGGCCTGTTCACGCCGACCGAAGGCGCGATCGCGGCCTGCGTGTGGGCGCTGATCCTCGGCTTCGCCTGGTACAAGACGCTGTCGTGGAAGATGTTCGTCAAGGTCTGCATCGACACGATCGAGACCACGTCGACCGTGCTCTTCATCGTGGCCGCTGCGTCCATCTTCGGCTGGATGCTCACCGCCACCGGCGTGACCACCGACATCGCCGCCTGGGTGCTCGGCTTCACGAAGGAAGCCTGGGTGTTCCTGCTGCTGGCGAACCTGCTGATGCTGTTTGTCGGCTGCTTCCTGGAACCGACGGCCGCCATCACCATCCTCGTGCCGATCCTGCTGCCGATCGCCCTGCAGCTGGGCGTGGACCCGATCCACTTCGGCCTGGTGATGGTGCTCAACCTGATGATCGGCCTGCTGCATCCGCCCATGGGCATGGTGCTCTTCGTGCTGGCGCGCGTGGCGGGCCTGAGCTTCGAGCGCACGACCATGGCGATCTTGCCGTGGCTGGTGCCGCTGCTCGTCGCACTGGCGGTGATCACCTATGTGCCGTCGTTGGTACTGTGGCTGCCCAAGATGTTCTTCTGATCGCCCATACACAAAGAGAACCACGATGACTCCCTTCATTCGCCTCCATCCCGCCGACGACGTGGTGATCGCGCGCGCCCAGCTGGTGGGCGGCACCACGGTCGAAGGCGTGGCGGTACGCGGCCTGATCCCAGCCGGCCACAAGGTCGCGATGCGCGCCATCGCGCCGGGTGAGCCGGTGCGCCGCTACAACCAGATCATCGGCTTCGCCAGCCGGCCGATCGCACCCGGCGAGCACGTCCACACGCAGAACCTCGACATGGGCCCGGACAAAGGCCACTTCGAGCGCGACTACGCCTTCGGCGCCGATGTGAAACCCGCGCCTGCACAACGCGAAGCCACCTTCATGGGCATCAAGCGTGCCGATGGCCGCGTGGCCACGCGCAACTACATCGGCGTGCTGACCAGCGTGAACTGCTCGGCCACGGCCGCACGCGCGATCGCCGACCACTTCTCGCGCAAGACCAACCCGTCGGCGCTGGCCGACTACCCGAACGTCGACGGCGTGGTCGCGCTCACGCACGGCACGGGCTGCGGCATGGACACGCAGGGCATGGGGATGCAGATCCTCGAGCGCACGCTGACCGGCTACGCCACGCACGCCAACTTCGCGGCGGTGCTGGTGGTGGGCCTGGGCTGCGAGGCGAACCAGATCAACGCCTGGCTCACGACCGGGCACTTGGCTGAAGGCGAGAACTTCCAAACCTTCAACATTCAGGACACGGGCGGCACGCGCAAGACCGTCGAGAAGGGCGTGGCCCTCATCAACGGCATGCTGCCGCGCGCTAACGCCGTCAAGCGCGAACCCTGCAGCGCGGCGCACATCACCATCGGCCTGCAGTGCGGTGGCTCGGACGGCTATTCGGGCATCAGCGCCAACCCGGCACTGGGCGCGGCGGTCGACCTGCTGGTGGCGCACGGCGGCACGGCCATCCTGAGCGAGACGCCCGAGGTCTACGGCGCCGAGCACCTGCTGACGCGCCGCGCGGTGAAGCGAGAGGTCGGCGAGAAGCTGGTCGAGCGCATCCGCTGGTGGGAGCACTACACCGACATCAACCAGGGCGAGATGAACAACAACCCCTCGCCGGGCAACAAGGCGGGCGGCCTGACGACCATCCTCGAGAAGTCGCTGGGCGCCGTCGCCAAGGGCGGCACCAGCAATCTCGAAGCGGTCTACGAATACGCAGAGCCAGTGACGGCGCACGGCTTCGTCTACATGGACACGCCGGGCTACGACCCCGTGAGCGCCACGGGCCAGGTGGCCGGCGGCGCCAATGTCATCTGCTTCACCACCGGCCGCGGCTCCGCCTACGGCTGCGCGCCCTCCCCGTCACTCAAGCTCGCAACCAACTCCGCGCTGTGGAAGCGGCAGGAGGAGGACATGGACATCAACTGCGGTGAGATCGTCGACGGCACGGTGTCCATTCAGGAGATGGGCCAGCGCATCTTCGACATGGTGCTGGCGACCGCGTCGGGCACGCCATCGAAAAGCGAGCAACACGGCTACGGCCAGAACGAATTCGTGCCGTGGCAAGTCGGCGCGGTCATGTGACGCACAGGAACCTCATGTCGACAACACTTCAAGCATCCCGTCTTCGCGCCCAGGTCGCCAGCGTCATCGCTGCAGCCGGCAGTTCCCCCGCCGAGGCCGACCAGGTCGCCGGCAACCTCGTGCTCGCCAACCTGAGCGGCCACGACTCCCACGGCGTCGGCATGGTGCCGCGCTACGTCGACGCGGTGGCGGAGGGTGGCCTGAAGCCGAACGCGTCGGTCAAGGTGACGGCCGACATCGGCACGCTGCTGGCCCTCGACGGCCAGGGCGGCTACGGGCAGATCGTCGGCGTGCAGGCGATGGAGATGGGCATCGCACGTGCGAAGCAGCACGGCAGCTGCATCTTCACGCTGGCGCATGCGCACCACCTCGGCCGCATCGGCCACTTCGCCGAGATGGCGACGGCGCAGGGCCTGGTGGCGATGCACTTCGTCAACGTGCTGTCGCGGCCGGTGGTGGCGCCATGGGGCGGTGGCGACGGGCGCTTCGGCACCAACCCGTGTTGCATCGGTGTGCCGCTGGCGGGCGCGGAACCCTTCGTGCTGGACTTCGCCACCAGCCGCGTGGCGCAGGGCAAGATGCGCGTCGCGCACAACAAGGGCGAGCGCGTGCCGCCCGGCTACCTGATCGACGAACAAGGGCGGCCGACCGACGACCCCGGCGTGGTCGTGGTGCCGCAACCGAACGGCCTCTTCGGCGCGCTCATGACTTTCGGCGAGCACAAGGGCTACGGCATGGCCGTGGCCTGCGAACTGCTCGGCGGCGCCCTGACCGGCGGTGGCACCTGGCACCGGCCGGCCGACACAGCGCGTTCGGTCTTCAACGGCATGCTGACGGTGCTGATCGACCCCGCCAAGCTCGGGACGCAAGCCAGCTTCGAAGCGGAAGCGAACGGCTTCGTCGAATGGCTGCGCCAGAGCCCCCCGGGCGCAGGTTTCGACGTCGTGCAGATCGCCGGCGAACCGGAGCGACGCGCCCGCGCTGCGCGGGAGCGCGACGGCATCCAGATCGACGACGCGACCTGGGCCGAAATCGTCGAAGCCGGCCAAAAAGTCGGTTTGACAGTTTCGTGAAGTTGTTCCGCGTTTCTGTGGATAACACTGTGCGCAGTCGCGGGACCACGCTGCGCAAAGCCTGACGCCACAAGGCTTTCCGCCACATTGCCTGTTACACGGGCACCCGCATGCCAGGCGCCGGGCGCCCCGTCAGAGCATCAGCTGAATTGCAGCGTCCAGATGCTCCGACGGCAGGCGCCGGAAGCCCGAGCGCGCGTAGCGCTGCAGCCGCCCTGCGACGAAGGCGGTGAGCGCACCAGCGCGCACCTGCGCATCGACGGTCGGCGTGTCCGACCCGTCGGCGATGACGGCCCCGCGCAGCGCCTGGCGCAGCGTCGACTCGATCTTGTCGAAAAACTGGTTCATGCGGCTTTGCAGGCGCTCGTTCTCGTAGACCAGCGCGTCGCCCACCATCACGCGGGTCATGCCGGGGTTCTTTTCGGCGAACTGCATCAGCATGGTGACGATGCGCGCGGCCTGTTCCTTGCCGTCGCTTTCGCGCTCGACGATCTGATTGACCAACGTGAAGACGCTCTGCTCGATGAAGTCGATGAGGCCTTCGAACATCTGCGCCTTGCTGGCGAAGTGCCGGTAGAGCGCGGCCTCGCTGACCTCCAGTTGGGCCGCCAGCGCCGCCGTGGTCACCCGTTCGGCGCCGGGGCGCTCCAGCATGGCCGCCAGCGTCTGCAGGATCTGCACCCGCCGCTCGCCCGGCTTGGGCCGTTTGCGGACGGCCGGGGCTGGTGCATCGGGCGTCGAAGCGGCGTCAGGGGCTGGCGCGCTGAACTCTTCGTTTTCCATGGGCGGCGTGCGCATATGTAAAAAAATGATTCTCGCACAGCGACGTGAGTGCATGCCAACCGATCGCGAATGCATCAGGCGCGAGGCGCGTGACCTCTCGCGCAAAATACGCACTTTTCGACAGCGAATCACGAATCCGATGAACAAGAAGAACATTCTGGTAACCGGCGGCGCAGGCTTCATCGGGAGCCACACCTGCGTGGCGCTGATCGAGGCGGGCTACGTGCCGATCATTTTGGACAACCTCGGCAACAGCGACCTGCGCGTGCTCGACCGGCTGGCCATCATCACTGGCCACAAGCCCGACTTCATCGAAGGCGACGTGCGCGACCGAGCGGTCCTCGACGCGGTGTTCAGCGCGCACGACATCGCCGGCGTGATCCACTTCGCCGGCCTCAAGGCGGTCGGCGATTCGGTGGCCGACCCCATCACGTACTACGAGAACAACGTTCACGGCACCTGGGTGCTGACCGCCGCCATGCAGGCCGCGGGCGTGAAGACGCTGATTTTCTCGTCGTCGGCCACGGTGTATGGCGAGCCCGAGCGTTCACCCATCCCCGAAGACGCGCCCTGCCGCCCGGCCAACCCCTACGGCCGCTCCAAGCGCATGGTCGAAGAGGCACTGATCGACCTGCAGCTCGCGCAACCCGACTGGCGCATCGCGCTGCTGCGCTACTTCAACCCGGTGGGCGCGCACGAGAGCGGCCACATCGGCGAACACCCGCAGGGCAAGCCCAACAACCTGATGCCCTTCGTGTGCCAGGTGGCCGTGGGGCTGCGCGAGAAGCTAGCGGTGCACGGCGGCGACTACCCGACGCCCGACGGCACCGGCGTGCGCGACTACGTGCACGTGATGGACTTGGCCGAAGGCCACGTCGCCGCGCTGCGCCATGCCGAGAAGGCGCCGGGCCTGGTCACGCTGAACCTGGGCACCGGCACGGGCGCGTCGGTGCTCGACGTGGTGAAGGCCTTCGAGCGCGCGTGCGGCAAGCCGATTGCCTACGACATCGGGCCCCGCCGCGCAGGCGACGTGCCGGCTTACTGGGGCGACCCGTCGCTGGCCGAGGCCACGCTGGGCTGGCGCGCCCGGCGCGGGCTCGACGCGATGTGCGCGGACAGCTGGCGCTGGCAGCAGGGCAACCCGCGCGGCTACGAGTGAGAACATGCGAATGAACCTGCTGCGCACCCCGATCTCGCATCTGCGGTCCTCACCGCACGGGCGTGCGGCTCCGGTCCTCGACGCAAGCTCGGGGCGCTCGCGACGGGTCCTTCACATGTTCTGCGCCGGTGCCTGAGCCTCAGCGCGCCCGAATCATCGTCCCGTAGGCCTGGTCGGTCAGGATCTCGAGCAGCATCGCGTGCGGCACGCGGCCGTCGATGATGTGCACCGCGTTCACGCCGCTCTTGGCCGCGTCGAGCGCGCCTTCGATCTTCGGCAGCATGCCGCCGGAGATGGTGCCGTCGGCGAACAGTTCGTCGATCTCGCGGGCGCTCAGGTTGGTCAGCAGGTTGCCGGCCTTGTCGAGCACGCCGGGCGTGTTGGTCAGCAGCATCAGCTTCTCGGCCTTGAGCACGGTGGCCAGCTTGCCGGCCACCACGTCGGCGTTGATGTTGTAGCTCTCGTTCTCTTCGCCAAAGCCGATGGGGCTGATGACGGGGATGAAGGCGTCGTCCTGCAGCGCCTTGACCACGCTCGGGTCGATCGAGACGATGTCGCCGACCTGGCCGACGTCATGCATCAGCGACGGGTCGGTGCGGTCGGCCAGCTTGAGCTTCTGCGCGCGGATCAGGCCGCCGTCGCGCCCGGTCAGGCCCACGGCCTTGCCGCCGGCCTGGTTGATCAGCCCCACGATGTCCTGCTGCACCTGCCCGGCGAGCACCCATTCGACGACTTCCATCGTTTCCTCGTCGGTCACGCGCATGCCCTGGATGAAGCTGCCCTTCTTGCCCAGGCGATTGAGCGCGGCTTCGATCTGCGGGCCGCCGCCGTGCACCACGACCGGGTTCATGCCCACCAGCTTGAGCAGCACCACGTCTTCGGCGAAGTCGGCCTGCAGGGCCGGGTCGGTCATGGCATTGCCACCGTACTTGATGACGATGGTCTTGCCGTGGAACTTGCGGATGTAAGGCAGCGCCTGGGCCAGGATCTCGGCCTTGTCGCGGGGAGGAATGTTGAGGACAGGGTCGGTCATGGACGTTCCGGTTCAGAGGTGGGCAAATTGTGCCGCAAGGGCGTGTCGGGCGGTCGGCGGAACACCGAGCGGTGCGCGACGACGAGCAGCAGCACCAGGTCGATGCCGACGCGCGCCGTCCACGCGAAGGCTGCGCCGGCCAGGCCGAATTCATGCAGCCCGACGATCAGCAGCGGGAAGTAGACGAAGGCTTCGGCCACGTGCAACTGCGCCGTGATGCGCGCCAAGCCCGCCGCCTGCACCGCCGCGAAGGGCACGAAGGCCATGCCGTTGAACAGCAGGCCGAGCGCGAGGATGGACGCCACCGGCGCAGCACGGTCGGCAAAGGCCTCGCCGAGCCACAGCGAGATGCCCCAGTGCGCGCCGAAGGCCAGTAGCAGGCTGATCGGCACCAGCACGGCGGTCACGAGCAGGAGCGAGCGCCGGTAGAGCCGCGCGGCGCCGGCGATGTCGGTGGCGATCAGCGAGGCCAGCCGCGGGAACAGCGCCGTGGTCAGCGCACCGGGGAGGATCAGCACACGCAGCAACAGCTCCGACGGCACGGTGTAGTACGCCACCACGGCCGCGCCCAGCACGCCGGAGATGACGAACCGATCCGCCGTGACCATGAGCGGGCTGATGATGTTCGACACGGTCATCCAGGCGCCGAAGGACAGCAGCTGGCGCAGCTCGTGGCGCCCCGCGCGGGCGGCGCCCAGGTCGCTGGCCAGGTGCCGGCGCACGAACACCCAGTGCGCCGCGACGAACACCAGCCGCGCAGCCATCAGCAACGCGACGATCCACGTGAGCGACGGGCCGAACAGCAGCACGCTCAACGCCGGCAGGCCGAAGGTGGCCACGCCCAGCGCCATGCGCAACAGGTTGACCGCGCGGAAGTCCTCGTAGGCCTCGAGCACGCCGCGCAGCCCCACAGTGACGGTGGTGAAGGGCACGGCGGCCGCCGCGATGAGCAGGGCCTGCGCGACATCGGCATGCAGGGCCGGCGACACCTTCAGGCCCCGCGCGGCGAGCGGCTCGACCGCCAGCGCCAGCAGCACGCCACCCAGCACGCCCATCGCTCCGGCGAAGAGCAGCCCGGTCTTCACCAGCGCCGGCACCTCGGCCCCGCGGCCGGCCACGCGCTTCTGCGCGACCTGCTGCGTCAGCGCGCGCCCCACGCCCAGGTCGAACAGGCTGAAATAGCCGATGAGCGCCCAGATGAGCGTGAGCACGCCGAAGGCTTCGACGCCGATGCTCCGGACCAGATAGGGGAAGAGCGCCGCGCCAACTAACAGCGGGAACCCGGCGCCCGCCAGGTTCCAGAGCGCGTTGCTTCGCAGGGACATCAACAGCCGGCGACGCGATCGCGGCTCAGGGCCGCAACCAGCGCGGGACCTTGAAGCGGACGATCATCAAGTAGGCGATCACGTAAGTCGTGACGAACAACAGACAGCACCCCATCAGCACCAGCGTGTTGTTCCAGAACAGCACGGCAGGCACCACCGACAGCGCGGCGAACATCCACAGGTAGGGCGAGGTGCGGTTGTTGCGCGCGAGCAGCTGGCGTGCCTCGTCGTCGCTGAAGGCGACCCGCACGATGCGCCGGAAGATCAGCTGATGGAAGTGCAGCGCGTCGGCCATGCCGGGCGACTGGCCGCGCGCCACCTTGCGGTAGATGGAAAACACCGTCTCCCACACCGGGTAGATCAGCAGCAGCATCGGGAACCACGGCGACACGGTGGGGTGCCGCTGCACCAGCGACACGCAGGCCACCGCGATCACCATGCCCCAGACGTAGGCGCCGCCGTCGCCCGCGAAGATCTTGCCGCTCGGGTAGTTCCACATCAGGAAGCCGAGCGTGGCGCCCACCAGGCAGATGACCATCGCGGCCAGTTGCCGGTCACCCACCTGCAAGGCCACGTGCGAGATCGCCAGGCAGACCAGCACCGCCACCGTCCCGGCCAGCCCGTTGTAGCCGTCGATGATGTTGAAGGCGTGCGGCAGCCCGCCGATGGCGACCACGGCCAGCAGCACGGCGAAGATGGGCGCGGCGCGCATCCAGCCATCCACCAGCACGAAGCCGGTGCGGTGCACCCCGAGCCCGAGCACCCAGCACAGCAGCAGCGCCGACCCGATGGTCAAGGCCAGGCGGTAGCGCACCGGCACGCGCTGCGTCACGTCTTCGGTGATGCCACTGAGCACCGCCGGCGCGATGCACAGCAGCACCAGGCCCGAGGCCGTGGCCGGCCAGCCGACATTGAACGGATCGCCGAACCAGCCGGCCGAGAGCCATGCCAGCCCCGTGCCGACGAAGACGCCCGCGCCCCCCAGGCGCGGCACATGGCCCTTGTGGAACCGCTGCGGCATGTCCGCCGCGTAGCGCCGCGCATGCTTGCGGGCACGCCGCATGACCACCAGCACGGCCAAGGCGGAAAAGACGAAGCTGATGACGATCAGGGCAATCATGAGAAAAAGGGAAGGTTCGGGGAACCTAGAATTCCCGAGCGAAATTAGACCATGCCCTTTTCCCCGCCCCTCTCGCCAATCGCGCGCCCCGTCACCGTCTCGATCGTGAGCCATGGGCAGCTGGACCTGATCCGGCCACTGCTCGAACAGCTCGACCGCTTCAGCAGCGCCATGGTCGACAAGGTCGTCCTCACGATCAACATTTCAGAGGCCGATGTGCTCGGTGATGCGCGCTTCCGGTTCCCGATCGAGCGCATCGAGAACGCGGCGCCCAAAGGCTTCGGCGCCAACCACAACCAGGCCTTCCAGCGCTGCACGACGCCGTGGTTTCTGGTGCTGAACCCGGACATCCGCTTCGACCGCGATGTGCTCGCGCCGCTGGTCGCCGCTGCATCCGCCGACTGCGGCTTGCTCACACCGCGCATCCTCGAGCCCGGCAAGAGCGAACCGGAGCAGCACCGGGCCATCATCACGCCGCTGGAGATCCTCACGCGCCGCCGGCCGGGCTACGTGCGGCCGGCCGTGCCGGCGTGGATCCCGGGGTTGTTCATGCTCTTTCGTGCCGAGACCTACGCGACGATCGGTGGCTTCGACGAGCGGTTCTTCATGTATGGCGAAGACTTCGACATCTGCGCGCGTACGCGGCTGGCGGGGTGGCGGCTGCAGGTGGGGGAGGACCTGGTGGCGTTGCACGATGCGCGGCGAGCCAGCCATGGGAGCCATCAGCATCTGCGCTGGCATATCGCCAGTTTGTTGCGCGTTTGGACCTCGCCGGCATTCTGGAAATACCGGGCACTCCGCGACCGGTAAAATCGCAGCCCGCACCGAGTCCGCGACATCAGGTCCGCAGCTCACAAACAACCACACGCACTTCGGCATCACGAAGTGCCCTCCCCCTACAACGCAATGACCTTCGTCGAAATGAAGCTCTTGTCTTCAACGATCCGCAAGGCGACGACAACCGCGGGTCACCATCCATGAGCCAAGCACACTCCAACCTGCATCGAAGCGCCTGGGCCGACTGGTGGGAAGGCACGCGCCGTACCGACATCTGGTGGACGCTTGCCTGGTTCGACATCGTGCTGCGGTATCGCCGCTCGATGTTGGGCCCCCTCTGGATCACCTTGAGCATGGGCGCCATGATCGGCGGCATGGGGCCGCTCTACAGCTCACTCTTCGGCACCGAACTGTCCAAGTTCTTCCCGCATTTGGCTTTGGGGCTCATTTTCTGGAGCTTGCTCGCCAGCATGGTGACCGAATCGTGCAACGCTTTCGTTGGCTCGAGCAACTACCTCAAGCAAGGCTACTTTCCGATCAGCCTTTTCGTCTGGCGAGGACTGTCGCGCAACGTCATCCAGTTCGCCCACCACATCGTGCTGTACATCCCGGTGGCCCTGTGGGCGGGCATCTCGCTGTCCTGGTCGGCACTGTTGATCATTCCGGCTTTTCTCCTGCTGCTCGTGAATGCGCACGCCCTGGGGCTGGCATTGGGACTGGTATGCACCCGCTTTCGGGATGTCACGCAGATCGTCACGAGCGTGATGCAGATGCTGATGTTCTTGACCCCCGTGTTCTGGCTGCCCGAGAACCTGCCTGGGCGAGCCCGATACATTCTCTGGAACCCTCTCGCGCAAATGCTGGAATTGCTTCGCCAACCGCTCATGGGCGGCGTCGCCGACGCACACAACTGGATCGGCATTGCGGTTTGGACGATCGCTATCCTGATCACGTCGGGTTTGCTGTTCGCGAAATATCGCCGTCGTGTTGTTTACTGGCTTTGAAGATGACGTCCATCTCTCTCAAAAACGTGTCTGTCAGCTTCCCCATCTACGGGGCGGGCTCGGCTTCGCTGAAGAAAACACTGGCGGCGTCGGTCACAGGCGGCCGGTTCGGCAAGGAGACGGGCGTCAACGTCGTCGAAGCGCTGAGCAACATCAATCTCGAGTTGAAGAGCGGCGACCGCCTCGGACTGCTCGGGCACAACGGTGCCGGGAAGTCGACCTTGCTGCGCGCCCTCGCCGGCGTCTATGAGCCTTCCGCGGGCGAATTCGTTCGCTATGGCTCGGTCGCGAGCCTCATCGATCCGTCGCTCGGCATCGAACCCGATGCCACCGGCATCGAGAACATCATGCTGCGCGGCCTGGTCATGGGGATGAGCAAGAAGCAGGTGGACGACATGACGCCGCAGATCTGCGAATTCAGCGGCTTGGGCGAATACGTCAACATGCCCGTGCGCACCTATTCCACCGGGATGATGATGCGACTGGCTTTCTCCATTTCCACCAGTGTCGAAGCGGACATCCTCCTCATGGACGAATGGCTTTCGGTCGGCGATGCGGAATTCACGGAGAAGGCAGAGCAACGGATGCGGGACGTCGTCTCGAAGTCCGGAATTCTCGTGCTGGCCTCGCACTCCATGGACTTGATCCGCAAGGAATGCAATCGAGTGGTTCGTCTCGAGCATGGCCGGATCGCCGAGGCCTATGACTTGCCGGCGCCTGCGGCCGCTTGACCCTCTCCCCGCTGCGATGGCCGACCGCATCCCAACGTCCGATGTCTGCGCGGTGGTGATCACCTATCGGCCCGATCTCACGGTGCTTGAGCAGGTCGTCCGCAGCGTTCTACCGCAAGTGGGCACGCTGCTGCTGTTCGACAACGCGACGACCGACCCAGCGCTGGACCGGTATCTGGACGAGGCCGACGGCATCTCGTTCGTCGTGATGCGCTCACCCGCCAATGTGGGACTGGGCGCAGCGATGAACCGCGCTGCGGACTACGCCAAACAGCAGGGCTTCCGCTTTCTGCTGCTCTTGGACCAAGACAGCCTGCCCGATCCCGACATGGTCGCGACATTGAAAGCTGCCCTTGAGGACTTGCAACGGGCCGAGCCTGTGGCTGCCGTCGGGCCGCAGTTCAGGGACAGGCGCAGCGGATATGTCGCACCTTTCGTGAAGGTCAGATTTCCTTTCAGCCAGAAGTTGCCGGGCGGGCCGGGTGAACGTGTGGCGTGCGATTTCTTGATCTCCTCAGGGACCCTGCTCCCGCTCGAGGTCATAGCCACCGTCGGCGGCATGGACGAAAGCCTCTTCATCGACAACGTCGATCTCGAATGGTGCTTCAGGGCGCGTCACCACGGCATGGCCTTGTATGGCATTTGCGATGCGCGCATGAGCCACAGCATCGGCGACTCGCTGAGGCCGTCGCGCTTCAAGCGGGCCGGCATCATGGTGCATCAGCCGCTGCGGCTCTACTACATCATGCGCAACCGCGTCTTGCTCTATGGGCGAAAAGAAACACCCATCGCCTGGATCGCACAAGACATCCCGCGACTCATCCTCAAGTTCTTTGGCACGGCCACGTGCATTGCGCCACGACGAGCCTACCTGCGCGCCATGACGCGTGGCCTGTACGACGGCGTCCGCGGCGCTGCGGGACCGCTGCAACGCTGAACGCCGGGCCGGCAGCCGCGCGGGCGCTCAGCAAAGCGCGGCGGTTGCCGCAATGGCGAGATAGGCGAGACGCCGCACTTCATGGCGCCCGCGGGTCACGTTGTCGAGTACCAAGCCAGCAGACATCGACAGCATTGCCGAGATCATGATCGCGGCGGACAACACCGCCGTGGGCAAACGCGGGACCTTGCCTGACTCGAAGTACTCGACCACGACAGGAAAGGCCAAGCCCACCGAGAGAAGCGCCAACAGGGCAGCGGCACCACCGAAGCACGCCAACGGCCGCTCGCTCAGATAGAGCCTGGCAATCGTCCTCAGAATGCGCCAGCCGTCGCGATACGTCGACAGCTTGCTTTCGGACCCTGCCGGACGCGACCCGTAGGGCGTCACGATCTCGCCATAAGGCATTCGCAACTCGAGCGCGTGCACCGTCAGCTCGGTCTCGGTTTCGAAGCCATGGGAAACAGCCGGGAAGGATTTGACATAGCGCCGGGAGAAGGCACGGTAGCCCGACAGCATGTCGGTGAACTCCCCGCCGAAGATCCTCACCACACCGCCGGTCAACAACCGGTTGCCCCATTGGTGGCCGCGTCTGTATGCAGCCCCTGCATCGACCTGCTCGGTCTGACGGCAACCGACCACCATGTCGAGCCGATCATCGATGAGCTTGTCCACGAGGCGGTGCACGCTCGCCGCATCGTAGGTTGCATCGCCATCGACCATGACATAGACGTCCGCTTCGACATCGGCAAACATGCGGCGCACGACATTGCCTTTGCCTCGCAGCGAGACACGAACCACTTCGGCACCCGCCGACCTCGCGACCTCGCTGGTGCGATCGGTCGATGCGTTGTCGAACACGTAGATCGCGAGCTGCGGCATCGCCGAACGAAACGCGCGAATCACGGCATCGATCGCTTCCTGTTCGTTGTAGCAGGGCACGATAAGCGCCACTCGCTGGCCGCGATAGCGCTCGACGCCGGCACGCATCCGGGCTTCTGAATCTGACACTTCCTTCTCCCTCATTGGAAACCCATCCGAAATTGCAGCCGTGCATTTTCAGGCGACCCATCCACACGCAGCAGCGAGTCCTCGGACGGCACGTCGTGCGTCCAGAACGCAACGGCGTTTGCCCCATCGTCCAGCGAAATCTCGAACCGAAGACGGTCGTTCGAGTTCACTGTCAAAGGCTCTTTCAGCGTGAAGGACAAGTAAGCATTGTCCATGGCTTCAACAAGCGGGCGGCTGGCGTCTGCGCACGCCAACGCAAGCTCGCTGCACAGCCGGATCTTCAGCACGCCATCGGCCACGCCCCCGCCTGTGCCGATCAACACCGCCACATCGGAGATGCGTCCTGCCCGCGGGGACACCAGGGCCCCCTCGGCCTTCTGCCCTTGCCGGAACCAGAGGGGCCGCGTTGGTGCCGCCGCGGCGTCAGGAATCTCGACGCGTCCCGGCCAGAACGCCCCGATCGGGACGTCCACGACATCCGGCGACGGCGTCGAAGGTCGGGCAACGTTTTCCAGATGAACATGCGAATAGCGATTGAAGACCTGAAGAAACTCGTCCTCCGGCATCGCCGGATAGCGGCTGCGCCAGAAGTCGAGCGCCGGTACCGCCGTCACATGAGCGACCGAAGCGTAGCCAAGTCCGTTGAATACCGCCCCCGGCATGCCCGCGATCGCCAAGGTTCCGCCCAATGCCCGCGCTTCCTCGTCGAGGGAGCGGGTCACCGGGGTGTCATGGCGCGCAAAGATCGGGACCGTGGACTGGATCGGATTGAACCCGATCAATACCAGCGCGCCGCTGACGGCGGACGCCCCCAGCATCGCCTCGAACACCGGCCAGCCGAAGCGCTTTGCCAGCGCGAGTGCTACCAGCAGGACAGGTACCACGACGAGATCATTGGACCGCAGGACGACCGCATTCCATCCGTCCGCACCGTCCAACCGAATGCCCTTGAACAGAACCCAGCCGGCAACGACGACGACTGCCCATGTCGTGAAGCGCAAAGGCGTCACCATAAAGCGTGCCGAGCCGGCCCACAGCGCCGCAACCAACATCAGGAGAAGTCCCGCCGCGTACTCCATGCGCTCCGGCTGAACATGGTTCCACAAGAGGGGAGCGCCCGCCCACGAGGGCAGCGGCAGCAGCATCCAGGCGTACATCAGCGCCAAGCCGCCGACAAGGGGCACGATGCGTCGACGCGCGACCTGGTCTGTGGCGGCCACGTGGCGTGATCCGTAGTCCCGGAAGCAGAGAATCATCAGCAGGAACGCGGCACCGACGCAGCCCACTTCGCTGGTGTTCTGTCCGATCACGCTTTGGTAGTTCCAATCGAAGGTTCCGAAGGGAAAGAACTGCGCAAACCATTCCGACCACGGCACGGCGCCCCCACCGGCACTTCGATGCCCCGGGTAAACGGTCGTGGCCGTCTTGCGCAGGTAACTTTCCAGATAGAGCGCCGCCGTGGCGCCCGCGAGTGCGGTGGTGACAAGGAGCGCAAGCAAGCGCCGCGGTTGCAGCCACTCACGGCCGAAAGCGAGCAGGATCGTCGCGGCGACGAAGGCCAGCGAGAGAAAAAGCGGCGGGTAGAAGTTGGTGATCAACCAAGACGCGCTGAGCCAGTAGAACAGCGCCAGCCGCATCGCGACCGGCCCTGAAGTCAGCAGCACCCACACCGTCCAGGGGAACAACGCGAAGACGGGCCCCTTTTCGCTCCACCAGAACTGCGCGAAGCCGGTGAAATAGAGTCCGATCGCGAGGAAGATGGCCGCGCCTCGACCCAGACCCAGCCGCGCAAACAGCAGCGCGTGGCCGACGATAAAAAGGGCTGTGACGGCGAACCAGTGAGACGAGTAGGCGCGCGCCGCATCGACCACAAGGTAGGCCCACATCGTGGGCTTGAAGATCAAACCCCAGTCGAAGATCGGCATCCCGTAGTTGATGCGGAGGTCTTCTTTGTAGAACGAGGTCTTGTTCGTCCGCTCGAAGCCGTTGTTGACGGTCGCCTGGGTCAGTGGCGTCACCACCGCCCACTCGTCCGACCGAATGGGGCGCGGCTCGCCGAAAACAAGTCCCGTGTCTTGCACGCCCAACTGCCGAAGCACGATGCCGTACGACGAGGGAGACCAATGCTGCCCGACATACACCGCGCCGCAGACAAGGACCAAGACCGCATACCGAAGCCACTGAGCGCGCGGGACAAGCCGCGCAACTGCGGCAGAGACTAGATTCGAGGAGGCCATGCGAGCCGGAAGTCTTCGTGGGTGAGTGTCAAATTGGGGCTGTACGCCGGGTCGACGAGCAGGTGCTTGCCCCACGTCTTCATCATGTAGTCGACCTCGCTGTTGAAGCGGGCCTGCTTTTCCGGTGCGACATCGGTGCCGCGCGTTGCAGATTCGTGGTGGAACAACTCGGCGTAGGGTGTCCAGACATTCCTCAGACCCGACTCACGCAGGCGCAGGCAGAAATCGACGTCGTTGAAAGCCACCTTCAGGTGCACTTCGTCGAGCCCCCCCACCGATTCGTACCGGTCCTTGCGCACGACGAGGCATGCAGCGGTCACGGCCGAGAACGACTGGATCAAATCTGCACGGCCGAAATACCCGCGGTGGCCCCGCGGGAGGTGCTTGTGTGAATGATTGGCCACGCCTCCCACCCCCAGCACGACCCCGCCATGCTGGAGCGTCCCATCGGGGTACCAGAGCCTGGCCCCCACCGCACCGACGCCCGGCTGGAGGGCGATGGACACCATTTCGGACAGCCAGTTCGGCGAGATCACCTCGATGTCATTGTTGATGAGCCCGATCACCTCGCCGGACGCCTGGGCCACCGCCTTGTTGTTCAGCGCCGAGTAGTTGAACTCGCTGTCGTCTCGAATCACCTTAAAGCCAGGGCGCAGCGAGAGCGACTGGAAATAGGCGATGGCCGATGCATCATCCGACCCGTTGTCGACGAGGACGACCTCGTAGTTCGGATAGGTCGTGAGCGCAAAAATGCTGTCGACGCATTGGCGCACCAACGCCTCTGCATTGCGCGTCGGGATGACGAGCGATACCAAAGGTGCAGGCACCGGCAGGTCGTAGCGTGCGCGATAGCCCTGCCCGATGTATTCAACACGCCCTTTGACGCCGGTTCGCTGGAAGTGCTCGTTCAAGGCACGCTCACCTGCGATCTGGGCGTAGGGCTTGGCATCGGTCGCGCTCGCGGTACTCTCGGCATGCACTCGCCAGTGGTAGAGCACGCGCGGGACGTGTACCACCTGCGTCGGCTCGATCAGCTCGATGCAGCGCAGGACCAAGTCGTAGTCCTGGGAACCCTCCAGCCCCAACCGAAAGCCACCGATCTGGCGCAGCAGCGCCGCGTCGTAGACCCCCAGGTGCGAAAACATGTTCTGCGAATAGAACAGGTCTAGATTCCAGTCCGGCTTGAAATAGGGCCCCACACGCACGCCATCGGCGTCGATCTTGTCCTCGTCCGAGTAGATCAGGCGCGCATCGGGATGCCTGTTGATCGCGTCGGCAACCCAGAACAAGGCGTGTTCGGGCAGCACGTCGTCATGGTCCATCAGGGCAACGAATTGCCCCGTGGCAATCTCCAACGCGCTGTTGGACGCCGCCGAGATGTGGCCGTTCTTTTCACGGAGCACCAATCGAATGCGGTTGTCGGCCTTGGCCAGCCGCTCCAGGACCTCGCGACACCTCGGATCGGGCGAGGCGTCGTCCGCGATGCACAGTTCCCAGAAGGGATAGATCTGAGCCTGAACCGACGCGATGGCCGCTTCCAACCACACAGGGTTGGGGTTGTAGGTCGGCATGACGATCGATATCAACGGCTTGTTCGGCATGGC
Organism: Variovorax restrictus; assembly: GCF_051216715.1. Taxonomy (NCBI): domain Bacteria; kingdom Pseudomonadati; phylum Pseudomonadota; class Betaproteobacteria; order Burkholderiales; family Comamonadaceae; genus Variovorax; species Variovorax restrictus. The sequence goes on along the minus strand of NZ_JBPJZH010000001.1, from coordinate 891,250 downwards.
CTCGAGGCGCTGGCGCAGGCCTTCGCGCATTTCGGCGTCGAGCGTGTCGTAGCGACGGACCCATTCGCCGTAGTCCTGCGTCAGACCCAGTGCGTCGCTGGTGGACCGCCGCAACCCTGCCAAGCCCGACTGCTGAAAAATCTCGAAGCCGCGGCGCGAGGCGCGCCAGACGCCGCCGTGCCGAAGGATCGCCGCCGGAAGCCGCTGCGCGGTAGCGCGAGCCTTGAGCTCGACCGTCTTGACGCGACGCAGAGGCGCGGTCAGACGCCAGCTGGTGGACTGTTGGAGCGCCTCGATCTGCGCGGTGTGCGCTGCTGTCGCGCTGGCGAGCGCCTTCAAGGCCTTGCGGTTTTCGATCTCGAGGTCCGCCACCCGCGACCCGAGCCGGTACTTCTCCGCGCTGGCTTCGGACAGCCGGGCCTCGACTGCGCCCAGCTGCTCACGCTGCCTGTCCACTTCGGCCTGCAGCGCGAGGCTGGCGCGTCGAAGCGCCTCGAGCGATGACGACTCCTCCAACGCAACGTCGATGTCGTGTGCCGGAAGCGCAGGGGCGTTCGGGTCGATCATCTGCACCCCGGGCACCACCGACGCGACCGTCCCCGATACCGTACGGGGCCCGAGGAGCGCCGTGCCGGTCAGCTCCTTGCGCACGATGCAAATGGAGTTCAGGAACTCCACCGAATGCACCTGGGCCAGCACCTCCTCGTCGAGGTCGATGCCGTGAACGAGAGAGAACTCTTGCAACCACTCCTTGCGGGCCATCCCTCGCCCCCAGTGCTCATGCGACAGGACGTCCGCCAGTTGCTTGAAGAACGCCATCGAGGAGGTGGGCTCGAACAGCCCGCCTTCGAATTTCTTGCGGTAGCTGCAATGCAGGTCCTCGGCGATGTACATGCCACCGGGGCTCACACGACCGAAGTAGCGCGCAAACGAGCGAATGATGTCGCCCGACTTATGCGAGCCATCGTCGATCACGATATCGAAGGACGTGCCAAGGGCGCTCAGCGCCTGTGCGACCGCAGGTGTACCGGCATCCCCGATCACGACGTGGATGCGTGGGTCGCTGAAGCGCAACGTGGCACACGCCGGATCGATGTCGCAGCCGACGATGGACACCGCCTGGTCGAAGTACTTGGCCCACACCTCCAGCGAGCCGCCGTTTTGTACGCCGATCTCCAACAGGCGGATAGGCGCCGCCCGGAGGTGCTCGAACAATCTGGCGTATTCATCCAGATACAGGGACCACTTGTCGGCAACCTTGCCGTCGTGGAAGCGAAAAATGTCGTGGAGCGAAGTAAGTGTCATGCGATCGGAGGTTCGACGAGTACGCAACTTTTGAAGCAGAGACCCCGTGCAGCACGCGGCGCAATTTTCAGGGCCAGGGTCAGCTGCCACCGGAACGCTCAAGAGCGAGAACAGGAGCCCAAGTTCGCGGCCGCCCGGCGGTCTCATTGGCCGGTGCATCCATGGAGGTCGCATGCGGGCGCCGCCACTTGTGGGCGGCGGTCGGCTTGGATCATGCCACGCCCGGCTTCGAGTGATCCGCTGCACGGTCCAACGCGTCGAGCAGCCCGCGAATGCTCAGCGCCGGGTCAGGGTCGGCGGCGAGCAGGCCGCGCTGAACCTCGGGAGCAACCACGGTCAGCAGTCTGCGCATTTCGATGCGCGCTGCGACGTCTTCATAGGCTTTGGCCTTTTCGACCGACAACACCGGCGCAGACCAGATCGTGTTGCTGTTGTCTGTCTTGAAGTAGTAGTCGCCGATGACATGCGGCAGCGCCTGGAAATCCGCACTGACGGCCGAGCACAGACGCAGGAGCAAGTCGTAGTCTTCCTCCCAGACGAGCGATGTGTCGAAGCGAAGCAGGCCGTCGGGCAAGCCCGCCCGGTCGATGAGATAGGAGTGAATCGGGCAGAAGTTGCCCCGGAACAGATCCGCCAGCCCCGCCCCGCTGAAAGGCGAGGGCACGTGCCTGGCGACATGCACGAAGTCGGCATGCACGTCGGCCCCGACCGTGCGGACGGAGGCGAACGCGACAGACGCACCGCTGTCGCGCAGGCGAGACATCAGCAGCTCGTAGGCTTCGGGGAACAGCGTGTCGTCGTAGTCGAGGAAGGCCACGTACCGCCCTGTCGCGGCCTCCAGGCCCAGGTTGAGCAGTTCGGTGCGGGCGTCGGGTGGGTTTGGGCTTTCCCAGTTGCAGAGAACCAGTTCGGGCGCGTCGGGGAGCGCCAACAAGGGCGCAAGGACCTCATGGACCTGTCGCTGCTCGTCGCGCGTGAATCTTTGTGTGGCCAGGACGATGCGCAGCGGCCTGTAGCGCTGCCCGACCAAGGAGAAGATGCATCGCTCCAGCTCAAGTAAACGCCGGCTGTCATGGAGCCGAACAATGCAGTCGATCTGTGTGTCAATCATCGGAGAGCCAGCGCGCAGGCGCGAAAAGAGTGCGGTGTTCGAAATTCGCCAAGTGCCGCCAATCGGCCGGGACAAGCTCCGGCACGGTGTCGGGGACGGCGATGGCGTGCGCCTTCATCTCTGAAAGAAGCCAGGCGTCGAATGCAGCCGGTGCGGCCCACTTTCTCGCCAGAATCAACGCCGACTGGTAGATCATGGCAATGGTCCTTTCGCTGCGCAGGCGATTCGTGACCGCATGCAGGAAAAGCGCGGTCGGGCAGGTCTTGAGTGCGAACCCATGGGCCTTCGCTCGCCACGACAGGTCGACGTCTTCGCAATACATGAAGAACTGTTCATCGAAGCCCCGCAGGCGATCGAAGGCAAGGCGCGGGATGAGCACGCACCCCCCGGAAACCCAGGGCGTCTCGAAGCTGGTCAGGTCGTAAGGCTTCGGGTGTTCACGCGGAAACTGGATGGCCTCGATCAACGCGCGATCATGGTTGACCGCCATCATGTTCATCATGGCCCGAACCGCACCGGGGTGCAGCACCCCGTCGGGGTTGAGTGCCATGTAATGGGTCGCCCCGGCCTCGAACGCCTGCGACATCAGTCGATTGTGTGCCGCGCCGAAGCCGATGTTTCCGGTGGAGTCGCACACGCGAACCCTCGGCGCCTGCAGGCATGCGTCGTCGGTTACCGCGCCGTTCTCGAGGACGTACACGACGCCACTGCCGCTCGAATGGTTCTCCAAGGCTGCCCGCGCAGCGCCCAAGGACCGCCTCACTTCGGTGGTTGGATTGTTGAAGGTGACGACGCCGATCGCCACGTGGCCCGAGGGGCGCGCTGTTGCCGTGTCGCGCACCCCGATGGCCTTGCGCTGCACGCTGCGCACGAAGGCCGGTGACGGCGCCGGAACGGGAAGCGGCGGCGCGACGCGGGGTCGCTCACGCCCAGGCGACAGCAGGCTGAAGCAGTTGCGCTCGACCCACGCATGGAGGGCCGCTTCCGTGTCCGCCTTCTCGATGCGTGGGGTATCGAGGTAGAACTCGGGTCGCGCGACCTTCACCCAGGCGAACCCAGCGTGCTCGCACGCAAAGTAGAAAAGGCGCTCGATCGCATGCGCCAGCGTTCCGTCGATCTGGCCCTGCTCGGGCTCGAAGTCGTCGAAGGTCAGGCCCAGGTCCAGCAGCGGCCTCAGCGCCGAGGTGCGCGCCCAGAACATCGAGCCGGACGGAAAATCCAGCGGCGCGTCGGGGTCGAGCGCAAACCCCATGCGGGACGCCAGCCGCTGGCATCTCTCGAAATTCCCGCCCCAATTGACCCACTGGCGCATGGGTTCGAAATGCTGCACCCCGATCATGCCGACCTGCGGCTCGAAGTCGAGCACGGCCAATGCGCTGCGGGCCCCGTCGCCATCCCCCACCAGGGTTTCGACCAGGAACTGGCGCCAAGGCGCCAGGACCGATGCGTGCGTCGAGCGGCTTGCCGTGCAACTGCAGCACGTACTCGTAGCGGGCATACACGTCAGCAAAGCCGACCAGCTTGGCCGCGATATCCCGTCCTCGATTGGGAAGCACCCGCACCTGTGTGACACCACCGGTCCACAGCGCAAATGCCGATCTGACAATCTCGGCGTCGCGCTCACTGGAGGTCGATACATACACATCGGCCGGCTCCCGCAAGCACTGCAGGTACCCCAAGAACTCATTGGCGAACTCGACGAAGTGCAAATGAATGACGACGGCCAACCTGGGCGCTTGCAAGTCGCGCGTCAAAGGCCGAGCCCATGACATGGGGATACGACCGGCTGCAGTGCTGGGTGGAGCACAGGGCGATGCCGAGCGACGCACCGATGCCGCGCAGATGGCGCAACACGCTGCGCAGCAGCACCTGAGCGCCTTGCGGTCGGAAGTGCAGCGCCTCGAGGGCGAACTGAGCGCGACCGCCAGTAACGCCGATGTCAGGCTTACGGTCGAAGTAGCAGTCGCACGCACCCCCGTCGCCACCACCACGGGTGCGCCGGTGTTGGATTCATCCACCATCTTGGAAGCCCCTCCCTGGGGTTTTCTATATGTATGGAAGGATTATCGGGGTGACCGACCACTACGCCCTCAAGCGCTACAGGAACCCAACCTCGCCTGGGAAAGTGCGCCTGCCGTCCATATCGCAGGAATTTTGCACGGGACTGCCCTTGCAGAACTAAGCCCGGACGGCAGCCACCCACACCTCGGATGACATCGACGGCTGCGCCAGCTCATGACGTGTGCGCACTAGCCCCAGTGAGGAAGCCACTGAGCTAGCATTCAGGCATGCAGCTTCCCAACAGACAAAACAATTTTGATGGACTGAGACTGATTGCGTCGTTGATGGTCTTAGTTAGCCATCAATTCGTGCTCTCCGGCCGCTCCGAGCCGCTCGCCATCGGCAGATTTACCTACGGCACGCTAGGCGTATTGGTGTTTTTTTCTCTCAGTGGCTACTTAATTGCCGGAAGCTGGCTTCGTGATCCGCACCTTTTCTCATTCACCAAGAAGCGTCTTTTGAGAATATGGCCAGCACTTGCTGTGTGCGTAGTTACTTTGACGACAATATGCATAATTGCGCAGCCTGATCGTATCAATCTTGCTGACAATTTACAGCGAGACTCAGTTGCGAGGTCTCGCTGAGAAAATGGGGAATCCCACTTTAACCCCTTGGCTCTTGGGAGTTTTCCTTACAGCCTCATTGCTTCGCACTTGTCCGAAGTTAATGTCAAAACGATGGTGGATGGTTGCGGCCGGAGGCGTATTCATTGCGAGCGGAAAACCATCTTTAGGCCTCATGCTCGCAGCCCCACCGCTTATAATCTCACTTGGCGAGGCCACATCTTCACTGCTGAAGAACAGTTCGCGCTTCGGCGATCTATCGTATGGCATTTATTTGTGGGCATGGCCGGTACAGCAGTCCGGCATTTACCTTTTCGGCAAGGACCGCCCTTTCTTTGTTCTTCTTTCATTTTCCATTGCGGCGACACTGCCACTAGCATTTGTGAGTTGGCACGCAATTGAAAAGAAGGCGCTGAGATTTAAGATTTCATCCGCAACTACAGAGCGCACTTCCTGAGCCTCTTTAGGCTTACTAGCAAAGTAGACCCGGGACTAATTCGCGTTTACTAATGCAATTCGACAATTTTAAGAGAGCCGCATCAGGACACAAAAAAATTCACAGCGCAATCAACAGCACTCAAGCATCTTATCGCGACAATCGACTTGCGCTCTTTGCGGAAAAAAATAATTTACCAACCGCACCCACTATAGATAGACATGTGCGCGTACGGCAAATTTAATTTGCGCATTTCAGCCGAAACATTTACATTAAAACCGACAGCGGCAGCACAATTCGTATAGATTTTCTCCAGGCTGTACTTGGCTACAATCTCCAGCAATTTCCGACCGAAACCAAAGGCACTGCATGACAATCAAAGTGGATTTCGACGACCACAAGGACAACTACAATAATCTTCTCAGAGAAAGCGTGGGCTTTTTCTCGGAAGACGAAGCTTATTTCGCCCGCTATAAAACAGAAATTGTACGTAAGGCAGCAGCCGCGAAACCGACGCGAATTCTTGAATATGGGTGCGGCATTGGCCGCAATATCCCGTTCCTTGTAGAGGCATTTCCAAGCTCTGAAATCGAGGGCTCAGACATTGCCCCAGAGAGCCTCTCAATAGCAAAGAAGAATAATCCTGGGATAAATTTCTTTCTAGAGGACGACAATTGGAGTGGAGATCCCTTCGACTTAGTCTTCGTCGCAAGCGTCTACCATCACATTCCGCTCAAAGAACGCGATGCAGTGACGAGAATGCTCTTTTCGCGCCTCAAGCCCGGCGGAGAGGTATGCATTTTCGAGCACAATCCCTATAATCCAATTACTCGCCGCATCGTCAGCCGTTGCCCCTATGATGCTGATGCAGTTCTACTTAGGCCCTCCGAGTTGAAGTCAATGCTGCGCCGCGCCTCGTTTGAAGTGGCCGGCGCCTCTTATTGCTTATTTGTTCCACCTGCATTTTCACGTTTGGCATGGCTTGAATCTCGGTTGGGCTGGTTGCCGTTGGGTGGGCAGTATTGGATCCGAGGATCTCGCCCTCAGGTTTAAAGCACGTTTAGCATCTCGTGATTAGATGAGGTTTGGTGAATAGCCCTCCCTAATCAAGGCGCAATACCATCGAGCTTTTATTAGATTACGGGGATTTCTGTGGCGCACCACCTGCGTGAGAGATCGTTGCAGAACGCAGTTTCGTTGCAAACTCCTACGAGGGTTAAACGAGATATCGCCCAAGCCTTCCCCGCGTGAATTAGAAGCCTCACGCTCTGCAGGAAGCGCATCGGTGAAAGAGCTTGGAGACCTGCTGATAGCCGCCATTGAGGCGGCCCAGCGCGTTTGCCTCTTGAGGGCCTCCTGTGATCGACGCGTAGCGCTGGCGCGCGCTGGTGGACGCGCACCGGCATGTTCGTGGGGGCGGTGGCCATGCTGGCCAGTTGTGGCGGGGGAGGTGGCGGCGCTGCAGGAGACGGTGGGTTGAGCGCCAGTGCGGGTGCTGGCACTGCCGGGATCACGCCGGAGGTGGCTGCCGTCGTCGCGGCAGGCCGGGCGCGCCGGTCGATCCCGGCACCTCAGCGTGGATCTCGTCATCGGCAAAACCACCGTTGCATGCCAAAGCCATTTCGCACCCCAAGGACAGCCGCGCGCAGAAGAGGAATCGCCAGCACCACGCGAAGGTGGCGGAGGAATGCCGCGTTGCCCTGCCCTAGCACCTACAACCGTACGGCCCCAAGGCTAGCCGCGCAGATCGGCCGCTTTGCACACGCCAAGCGGTTCAACCGCCTGCGCAAGGCCGTATGACTTGCGCACCGGCAAGTCGCGTGCCGCGCCGGAGGCGCGCCAACGCTCCGCGTTGCCCGAGCAGGCGCAGGCTAGGCAAAACGACCTGCTGGTGCGCAAAGGCCACATCCTCACCGAGCGAACGATAGACAAGAACAAGCTAGCCGCTGTTTCCGTCCGCGGTCGAATGCATGAGCAAGCGCACGGCCCGAACGCGTTACAAGTTCGGCGTGCAGGCGTGCATCGCGACGACTTCGAGGCAATGCCTTATCACCGCAGCGCCATCGAGCCAACAATCGAGCAAATGAAGATGCATGAGCGTTTAGGTCGATCCCGTTCAAGGGCACGTTGGGCGATGCGCTGCATGCGGTGATCCTTGGCGCCCAGCACAACTTGAGGCGGATCTCGGCGAAGCGGGGCCACTTCGTGCCCGACTCAACAGACTTCCAGTGTCGTTGCAGGGACGCTCTGCGGCAGAGAGAACCACACTTAATTCGTGCGCGGTTAAAAAACGGCTTGCTCACGGCCGGCAAATTAGATAAGCCTCAAGCGCAATGCGCCAAAGATCCTAAGGCGTCGCGCGACTCACACAAGGCCCCTCAAATAGAGTTTCAGCAAGAGCACATCGCGCGCAAGCTGCCTCACAGCGATCACGAAATCGTCAACGCTCTTCGCTGACCTACAAGCATCCACAGCCGCAATCCATTTTTAACGGAAGACAAAATGCTTCGCAAGAAAATAAAAAGATATCGTATATACCGGGACACCGATCGCCTGCGCAAGATAACCATCCAAGTAGAATTGATCAATCGCCAACATGACGACAGCGAGGTTCAAGAAATATGAAATCGCAGCGGCCAGCACAAATCGCCTAAACGCTGGCGCAAACTCACCGACACTGGAAAAAGTAAAGCGCCCATTCAAAAAAAAACTGACGCACAGTCCTATCCCGTAACCCAAGCCGTTTGCGACAATATCACCTGCGCCAAACAAGAACTTCGCAGCAAATATTATCAGCAGACCGAGCAGCGTATTGATCGCGCCAACCAATAAAAATGCAACAAACTGCATAAATGGCAAGCGTCGATAATTCTTAACCGACCGACTTAGAGATCGGCGCAGCCGGATTAGCATATGAGATGCGTTCAGCATTAAGCAACTCCGCGATTCCGACAGTCAAGCTCCGGATCTTTCTTCCACGCTGATTCAGAACCACGGAGCGAAACTGCACGCGCCGGGAGTAGAGAGAGGCACTCCGATTTATACCGGTAGTAATCCTCGGAGACTTTCTACAAAGCCTTCTGAATATTGATATTATTTCCGCTATCGTAGTAGGGCATTCGGACGCAACAACCTTAACATTTGCATCGCCCAAACAGTCCAAGGCTGGAATTGTTTGCACTATCGCCTCAGCCGCATCGTCAACCGAAATGTAGTCCCTTATCGTGTCAATCGGAACGTAGATACCTACAGGTTTGTTACAGATAATGCTGCGCGCAATATGAGTCAACAGCCCTTGAGATTTATCTCTCGCCTGACCCGAACCATACAATGTTGAAATTCGAGCAAGTAGAGCTGTTGTTTTTGGCTTGCCCGCGCAAAACGCGCTGACCAAATTCTCCTGCCGTATTTTCGCAAAGCCGTACGCACTATTTGGCGCCGGCACCGAAAGCTCAGTGATCAATTCATCTTTCGACGCAGCATATATAGCACCCGCGGAACTTGCAAGTATAAATACGCCCTTCATGTGCATTAGCCTTCTGTCCGCACCAATTAACTCCAAGAGGCACGCAAGAGCGCAGGTCTCTGAACGCAGAGCGTCCTCGGTAGCATTCATTGTTCCAACTCCAGCAGCCCAATAAATCTGCCACACGCTCGCACCCATCGCCGCGGAAGAGAACCGAGTTACGGCCGCTGACAATTGAGATCGAAGGGCCACTTCGTCGACCCAGTTGAAGCGCTCAGCTGGTGAAAACGGCTTCACCCCATCACCTAAAAGCGCACGAGATAGCGCGGACCCGAGAAGACCCCCCGCCCCCAGGACCCAAGCAGCTATCAAGAACGGCTCCCGCGACTCGGCTTGGATGTGACGACATAAAGCGGCTTCCCCATCACAATCCCCATCGTTACCGCTAGATATTCAGCTATGACACCTAAGGCCATCAAGATCACGCCTGAGAAAAATGCCACAACCACCGCAAGAGAAGTCCAGCCACTGACGGACACCCTCCCAGTGAATTTCTCGTAAATTGCATAACCCACAAATCCAATCGCAAGAAGCACCGAAAAGAATCCGACTATTGTTATTAACCGCAGCGGACGCGTCCCGGTGGTCAGCACAAGACTCCAGAAATGCCTAACCAAAGAGAAGAATGAATAGCCGGAAGGGCGCTCAAACTCGCGCCTTAGAAGAATAGGGCTGTGGCCGACGCGCCCAGCTATCCAGAAAAGCCCGACATCGAGATACACGCCATTGCCGCAATACGCAGAAAGAGTTCGAGCAATTTCCCCATCGATCAACCTGAAACTATTAAAGCGTCCAATTTTCCGATTTCCTAGTACCCTTGAGCTGATGATCTTTGCTACGCCGCTGAAAAAGTTGCGCAATTTGCCGTGCGGCGGCGAATTAAGCGGTTGTGCATAAACCAACTGAAGCGCCTCGCGCGTGGCGTGATCTAGCAATGCCCCAATGCTGAGCGGATCCTGTTGTCCATCTTCGTCCATCGTGACAACCCAATCGCCCGTGGCGCTAGCCATTCCAGCCATCGTCGCAGCGTGCTGGCCAAAATTCCGCGACAACCAAATAGCGCGCACGAAATCATGCTCCCCTTCCAACTCCGATATGACTATGTCCGACCGATCCGGTCCGCAATCATGAACCAACAGGACTTCGCATAGAAAAAATCTGTTTCCATCTGCCGTAACCTGCAATTCCGTCAAAGCTCGAAGTTCGGAGATTAGCACAGGGAGTGTTTTCTCGCCACCATAAACGGGAATAACAACGGAAATTCTTTGCGGAGCAATCATTACAAACCATTAATTGTGAGTCCGAATTTACACAAATCGCATCACGCAGATGCGCGCACGACCACGCACGATAAACTCAACCACTCGATCTACTGCGGCAAACAAACGACTACCAACCCATTAATCGCAGAGATAGATTCCTCATGTGGCCAAGCGCGAGCACGTGCACAGTGCTCACGGCCAGCAACGATTTCGTCACCTGAAGCCGATTTGAAGTTATAGCCCGAAACTTCAATCAACAATGGGACTTTCGAGTTTTCCGGAGCAAACGCAGAGATATTCATATCCCCTTGAATTGTATTTAGCGTTGCCGAGTGTCGCCAACTGCCGCCGCCAACGTAAATCGGCTGTGAATCCGATTTGAACCCAGTCAGCCGCTCGATTCTAGCGACAACCCTGTTCGCCTCAAAACCATCCCACGCATTCAATCTTTTTTGATCGGCGAATATTTGATTGTTGATGACCACGAACGACGCAACGAGAACAACCGCGACAACAAAAAAAGCTTTTGTGGAGAGATTGGAGCCAACAATCTTGGCAATTTCAATAACTCCCGGATACAAAAAGACGAGCAATAGCCCGTAAATTACTGGAACTTGCGGCAGAACCCTAGGCACAGGCCACCACTCTTTGAAAGGGGCAATCACACCAACCGTTACCGGGATAAGAAGCAGAATTGACAACAATAATGCGAGCGCGCTCTTAAAACCATCCTGCCGCGAGATGACACTTTTAGAAAAAACATACAAAGCGCAGATCCCTGATGCGAAGATGCCTAGCAAAGCAATGGCCTTTAGCCACCGCGGAAAAATTGGCTCACCCTTCCAATAGACGCGCGCCAGAAGTTCGCCAATCAGTTCGAGACGCAACGGCACCTCCTTCCAACCGATAAAATTCGCTCTTCCGGTCGGCTCCATGACTCCAAGCCGCTTTAGGATATAGATCGCCAAGAGGAAGAATGCAGCACTTGCAACGCATATAACGGACAAAGCGAATGCCCGCCGATAATGCTCAGCTGCCGAGGCCGCATTACGTCCAATACGCGCCCTCTCAAATGCCCCAAACAAAAAGCAAAACGCAATAGCAGCTGCGAGATAGTTCAAAAACCCTTGGTAAATTAGAAGCATTCCCGACACCGCGAGAAATGAAGTCAAGTACCGTCTGGCGTCCGACCTGCAGTCGGCAGCCATTTCAAATGCCAAAATCGAAAGCGCCGCAGCGATGCAATACCCTGGCAGAACCATCCGAAAAGTCAGAATTTCGGCTAAATAAGGATGCGCCACCATCAACGGACCTGCCAGCACTGCAGCAGGCGAATTTACGACGCCGACAAACCTCAAAATCGCCACGACCAACGCCGACTGAAGAAGTAGTGCTAGAAATCCAAAGGAAAAATAAAGATCGCTCAGGTTTGCACCGAGGGAGTCGATTAACCTTGCAAAGCCCCCCAGTAAGAATCGACCCTGCGTTAAAAGGAAATTAAAGTCGCTTTGCTTTAGACCCTGCGCAAAAACGTAGTCATCGACTGCAAATCCTCGAGAAAGAACTTCTCCCTTCGAAAGCACTGCGATGGCAAAAACTATAAGCAGGAGCCTCACACTCCTACGATCCCAGAACACAAGTTCAACACCTTTCAGGCTATTCATTGCAATCCAATTTCGAATGGTTTTCGCTTGGCTCAGACTGCAACACGAAGCTTGCTCTGAGCATTTTTTTTTGTTCGCTGAAGGTACTGCTCGAAAATCTCGCTTGGTGCGGCGATACATCCAGCAGAGGTTGTTTGCCGCACCAAAGAAATCTGCTTCATCCGTATAGCATGACCTGTTTCAGGGACACATTTGTGAATTGCCCCCGCCGACATCGTCTTCAAATTCCAACCCCAATCCTCATAACCGATTTGTGCGACCAAGTTAGTTTCGGGATAAGGATGTTGGACTAAAAATTTCCTTCGTACAAAGCACAACGATGTCCAGTAATTCACCAACGCCAGCGGCCCGATACTAAACGCACTACTCTCAGAGTCGACGTGAACGAAGACATGAGGGTCATGTCCAAAGTAGACATTTACCTCTGGATGGAGCACCAACTCTCGACCATCTAAACGCGCCATTGAAAGCGCGTCGGTCAACCAATTCCCCCCCCATAAGTCATCCCCGTCCAAAAAGGCGACGTATTCGCCGTTCGCCAAGATTGCAGCTTCATTCCGGCAATGGCCTACGTCGCCATAGTCCATCGGCACTATCCGAGAGTTTTCAATATCAGATACACAATTCTCGACAACCTCTACACTGAATTGATCGGAACGGTCCATCGCAATCAACAGTTCAGTTGTGACGCCGCTTTGTCGCGCCAACTTAAAGCAAGTGCGGACGCTTTCCAGCGCTGGCTTGAGCAACAGTCCCTCTCTGTGAGCATTTACGATGGCGGTAACGTCGACCTTATGCATGACGGTGAGGCTCCGCATTAAAAACCGAAGAAGTGAGTTTATACTTAAAACTCTTCCACGAGCGTTCCGAGCCAAGCTTTTCGCGCATTGCCAACTGCCGGCGGGCGACTTCTAATGGATTGGACGTAACTTCAATTACCGCGTTGCAATACGCATTCTCGTCCTCTATTGCGTCGATTAACCATCCGGTCTCATTCGTCACCAGTTCAGACACGCCACCTACATTGCTCGCTATGATTGGAATTCCAGCAGACGCAGCATTGATGAGCACCGTAGGCATTCCTTCAAAGCGCGAGGTAAAGATGAAAGCAGAATATTTTTCGAGCGGGAGGCTGCTGAAGGAAGCAAATTCCCCCAGAACGCTCACGCCTGGGTTCCGGTTGGCTAATTTTTTGAGTTCTTCCTCCCGATCGATCTCGCCTACCCCATAGATGTCTAGCGAAATATCCGGCAACGTCTTGATAATCCGACCGAGAAGTTCAGTGTTTTTTTGATAGCAAAAGCGGCCCGCCCACAACAGCTTGCCAGAAGAACCAGCGATCGCGCTCGCTGAAAAATCCCCCAAGTCGCTCAGTGCAGGCTGAGGCAGAAATTGAAGTTTCGCCCAAATCGATTTGGGCAAGCCATATCGAGTAATAATTTCTTCAATAAAAACTTTTGTATCGAAGTAGATCGCATCGATGTTTTTAATAGCGGTGCGCAGATGCGTATCCGCGTACCCAGCGCCTCTTCCATCCGCGGTAAAATCCCGACAGAACAACGCCGCATAAACGCGGCAAATCGTGCGGATCGCTCTGCCCTTTTCAACGATTAGATCCCAGCAAGCGCGACTATTGACGTTCATGATTGACGCAGGTCGCAAAACAAAGATCAGCGCCTCGACAATTCTTTGCCTATTTCGTTCGCTTATTTTTTCGCCGTAGTCGGACAAGACAAGCACTTGAGACCCGGAGGGAAGCCAATCGAAAGCATCGATGTTGGGATAGTCGGTTAGCACTAACAGCGTAGCATCGGTCCCCAAGGCTTCCTGAGCTGCCCGAAGCATATTGACGCCAGCCAAGTCAGCGCCTCCCTTTACCAACCACGGCATAAATAGAATGTGCCGGATTCCACTCGGCAGATCATGAAATATCTGACTCCATACAGCTGTGAACTCGTCAGATGGGATACTGAAATTCTGCCAAAGTCGCAGGTACTTTTCATGAAGTGGATGACATGACTCGATTTCGGGATCAAGCGGCGTTAGCTCACTGACAGTTCGCCTAACGACAGCAGCAGTCCTAGGCGATATTCCGTTCAAACGGCCTTCTTTAATCCCGTAATTAATGTAGTGAAGCAAAGGATTAACTTTGTGCAAAACCACGTCCGGGTATATCGCGTTATACCACCCACAGTCGAAATTTTCGCTAGCCTTTAGCCCTTCAAACCCGCCGTAACGCAAGAAGTGAAGGTACGGGTCCAGACCTTCACGGCCGGAGACTTGATCCAAATAATACCTTGGGTCAAACAGCTCAGTATTTTTCAGCGTTTCAATGTCTCGAAGTTCTTGCTCACTTAAGGGCGCATTTGATTCTACTGCGTATGGATTGGGAATTTCAGCGCTCCCCCGACCGTCGCGAGTTTTCCGATTCTCGCTCGCACCCCGGACCAGATAGTGAATCAACGGGTTCATTCCACTTGATCTGACATCCTCGTAGTGCCTCATATACCAAGCAGAGTCAAATTCCGCGCTGGCCGCCCGCCCCTCCCTGCCGCCATATCGAAGATAATGACCGAACGCATCATTCTCAGGCACGTCCGGGTTTTGTTCTAGATACCATTTAGCATCGAACAGGTGTGATTGCTTGAGCAGAGATCTGTAACGATGCTCGCGAATCGTTCGCAGCCACTCACCAAATTTTGTTCTCGGATTCATTATTTTCTTCGAGAGCGCATACGGGATCAATCTTCGTCGGAAAAACTTCGAAAGCGCTCTCAGCCGAAAGGCTTACACGCACTTGAGAGCCCTATGGAATACGGTCAAAGACCTCCGCTTGCTTGAAGGGCGCTCCTACACTGTCTTTTTTCGAGAGCGCTGGCTCGCCACCCAGATTAGGCCAATCGATATTGAGATCGCCATCGTTCCAAATGATGCATCTTTCATATTCGGGGGCGTAGTAATCAGTTGTTTTATAGAGAAAATCGGCCGTATTGGACAACACCAAAAATCCGTGAGCAAACCCCGGGGGCACCCACATCTGCCTGTGGTTTTGCTCGCTTAACTCAGCGCCAACCCATTGGCCAAATGTGGATGATGATCGCCTGATGTCAACAGCCACATCGAAGACCGAACCGCTCGTCACCCGAACCAATTTGCCTTGGGTCTTTTTGATTTGGTAATGCAGCCCCCTGAGCACACCTTTGGAAGATCTGGAATGATTATCCTGAACGAAATCCGCTTTTTTTCCAACAGCTTCTTCAAACAATCCCTGATTGAAACTTTCAAAGAAGAAGCCTCTGGCGTCACCAAAAACCTTCGGTTCGATGATTAATACATCAGGGATCGATGTGTTGACGATCCTCACGAACGCACCCCCTCTGCCAGCAGATGGTTCAGGTACTTGCCGTAGCCATTCTTCTGCAGCGGTGCAGCCAACTTGCGAAGCTGCTCGGTGTCGATGAACCCGGCGCGCCAAGCAATCTCTTCCGGGCAGGCGATCTTCAAGCCTTGTCGATGCTCCAGCGTGGCGATGAACTGGCCGGCCTCCAGCAGACTCTCGTGGGTGCCGGTGTCCAGCCACGCATAGCCACGCTGCATGATCTGAACATTGAGCGCGCCGGCGTCCAGGTACGCCTGGTTGACGGCGGTGATCTCCAGCTCACCGCGCGCGCTGGGCTTGACGGCCTTGGCGATGTCGACGACCTGGTTGTCATAGAAATACAGGCCCGTCACGGCGTAGCTGCTCTTGGGGTGGGTGGGCTTCTCTTCGATGCTGCTGGCCCTGCCACCGATGTCGAACGCGACCACGCCGTAGCGTTCCGGGTCCTGCACGTGATAGGCGAACACGGTGGCACCCGAAGGCTGGGCGTCTGCGTCGGAGAGCAGTTGGGCGAAGTCGTGTCCGTAGAACAGGTTGTCGCCCAGCACCAGCGCGCTCGGCGCGCCCGCAAGAAAGTCCTCGCCAATCAGGAAAGCCTGCGCCAGCCCGTCCGGGCTCGGCTGCACCGCGTACTGCAGGTTCATGCCCCATTGGCTGCCGTCGCCCAGCAATTGCTGAAAGCGCGGCGTGTCTTGCGGGGTGCTGATGATGAGGATGTCGCGCATGCCGCCGAGCATCAGCGTGCTCAGGGGGTAATAGATCATGGGTTTGTCGTACACCGGCAGCAATTGCTTGCTCATGGCCAGCGTGGCCGGGTGCAGTCGGGTGCCGGAGCCGCCGGCCAGGATGATTCCCTTGCGTTTTGTCATTCGTGATGTCCCTTGTTATCCGAGAGTTTCTTGCAGCATCCGCGCCACGCCCGTCTGCCACGCCGGCAGCACCAGCCCGAAGGCCGACTGCAGTTTGGTGGTGGTCAGCCGCGAGTTGAGCGGCCGCCGGGCCGGCGTCGGAAAGTCGGTGGTGGGCACCGGCGCGATCGCATCGGCAGCGACCTTGATGTCGACGCCGGCCGCGCGGGCGTGCTCGATCACGAAACGTGCGTAGCCGTGCCAGGTGGTTTCGCCGCCGGCGACGAGGTGATAGAGACCGGCTTTCCCCGCGTCGTTCACGGTGGCGCGAATCGCGTGGGCCGTGACGTCGGCCAGCAGCTCTGCACCGGTCGGCGCACCGAACTGGTCGTCGATGACGGTGAGCCGGTCGCGCTCCTTGGCCAGGCGCAGCATGGTCTTGGCGAAGTTGCCGCCGCGTGCGGCGTAGACCCAGCTGGTGCGAAAGATGAGGTGGCGTGGGCAGGCCTGCGCGACCAACTGCTCGCCTTCCAGCTTGGTTCGCCCGTACACGCTCAGCGGGCCGGTCGGGTCGTCTTCCGTTCGCGGCGCGCTGCCGCTGCCGTCGAAGACGTAGTCGGTCGAGTAATGGACCATCAGCGCGCCAACCTCATGGGCGGCCTGGGCCACGACGCCTGGCGACGTGGCGTTGAGCGTCCGCGCGAACTCGGGTTCGCTTTCGGCCTTGTCGACGGCGGTGTGCGCCGCGGCGTTCACGATCACGTCGGGGCGCACCTTGCGGACAGTGTCGGCCAACAGGTCAGGCCGGCTGAAGTCGGCGTGCAAGTCGGTGCTGTCGAAATCGAGGGCGACCAGTTCGCCCAGCGGTGCCAGGCTGCGCTGCAGCTCCCATCCGACCTGCCCGCCCTTGCCCAGCAACAGCAGCTTCATGCGCCCGCCCTGGCCGAAGGCGCCTCGTACTGCTTCTGCACCCAGTCGCGGTAAGCCCCGCTTTGCACGTTGGCCACCCACTCGCCGTTGGCCAGGTACCACTCAACCGTCTTGCGAATGCCGGTGTCGAAGGTTTCGGCGGGCTTCCAGCCCATCTCGCGCTCGAGCTTACGCGCGTCGATGGCGTAGCGCCGGTCATGGCCGGGGCGGTCGGTCACGTAGCTGATCTGTTCGCGGTAGCTCTTGCCGTCGGTGCGGGGGCGAAGTTCGTCGAGCAACGCGCAGACGGTGTTGACGATCTCGATGTTGGGCTTCTCGTTCCAGCCGCCGACGTTGTAGGTCTCGCCCAGCCGGCCGTCCTGGAGCACGCGGCGGATGGCGCTGCAGTGGTCCTTCACGTAGAGCCAGTCGCGCACCTGCATGCCATCGCCGTACACCGGCAAGGGCTTGCCGGCCAGGGCGTTGACGATCATCAGGGGAATGAGCTTTTCGGGGAAGTGGTAGGGGCCGTAGTTGTTCGAGCAGTTCGTCGTCACCACCGGCAGCCCGTAGGTGTGGTGCCAGGCGCGCACCATGTGGTCGCTGGCGGCCTTGCTGGCCGAATAGGGGCTGTTGGGCTCGTACTTGTTCTCTTCGGTGAAGGCCGGATCGGTGGCCGACAGGGAGCCGTACACCTCGTCGGTCGACACATGCAGGAAGCGGAAGGCGCCCTTTTCGTCCGGAGGGAGCGCATTCCAGTGTCCGCGCACCGATTCCAGCAGCCTGAAGGTGCCGAGCACATTGGTCTGGACAAAATCCTCGGGCCCGTGGATGGAGCGGTCCACATGCGACTCGGCGGCGAAGTTCACAACGGCACGCGGGCGGTGCGTGGCCAGCAGTTGGTCGACCAGCGCGCTGTCACCGATGTCGCCCTGCACGAAGACATGACGGGCGTCACCGACGAGCGACGCCAGCGTCTCGCGGTTGCCGGCATAGGTCAACTTGTCGAGATTGACGATCGGCTCGTCGTTTTGTGCAAGCCAGTCGAGTACGAAGTTGGCGCCGATGAAGCCGGCGCCGCCGGTGACGAGGATCATGTGGGAGGTCTTGGTCCGTTGATGAAGCCCGTTCCCGGGCAGCTCGCGATTATCCATGGGGCATGACGGACACATGACAGGTGCGGCGTGCCGACCGTTACATCTGTGTAGCCGAAAGAAACGCCCCCGCCAAGCCCCGTGATTTGGGTACAAAGCCACGAAAATGCGACATCCTCGACCCCACGGCCAATACGATTGGAAACAATCCCGCGCTACAGTCTGTTAGCTTTAGTTTTAATCCCGCCATCGGGTGCATCGTGACTCCACGATCCCGTCCGGCGTTTCCAGGGCCTGCGAGCCCAGGCTCACACCATGACCATCTCCATTCATCCTGTCGTCCTGTGCGGCGGCAGCGGCACCCGGCTTTGGCCCCTCTCGCGCAAGGCGTTGCCCAAGCAGTTCGCGCCGCTGATCGATAACAAGAGCCTGCTCCAGCTCACCCTGGAGCGGCTGCGCGAACTCAACAGCGACATCTGCTGCGTGGCGTCGGACGAGCATCGCTTCCTGGTGCAGGAGGCGCTGGACGCCGCCAAAGTCCAGGGCAAGCAGCTCCTCGAACCCGTGGCGCGCAACACCGCGGCCGCGATGGCTGCAGCCGCCCTGCTCGCAGACGCCGACGACCTGCTGCTCTTCGCGCCGGCCGATCACCACATCCCCGACGCCGCCCTCTTCGCCCAGACGGTGCGCAGCGGCATCGATGCGGCGCTGGCTGGCCACATCGTGACCTTCGGCGTGGTGCCGAGCTTCCCGAGCACGGCCTATGGCTACATCGAGTCCGGCGCGGCGCTGGCTGGTGGTGCAGCCGATGGCGTCGGGCGCGCGGTGGTTCGCTTCGTCGAGAAGCCGACCGCCGATGTGGCGCAGGCCCTGCTGCTCAAGGGCGGCTATTTCTGGAACGCCGGCATTTTCCTGGTGCAGGCACGCGTGCTGATCGACGCGTTGCGCCAGCACGCGCCGGACATCCTGGCCGCCTGCCAGCAGGCGACCACCGCACCGGACGTCGACGGCAGCTTCGTGCGCCTGAACCGCGAAGCCTTCGAGGCCTGCCGCAGCGACAGCATCGACTACGCCGTGCTCGAAAAGCACACCCACATCGCCGTGATTCCGTTTGCCGGCGCCTGGAGCGACGTGGGCAGCTGGAACGCCGTCGCCGACCTGTACCCGGCCGATGACGACGGCAACCGGCTCAGCGGCATGGCCAGCGCCCTGAATGCGCACAACACCTTCGTGCATGCGCCGATCCGGCCCGTGGTCGCCCTGGGCACCGAAGACCTGATCATCGTGGACACGCAAGACGCCCTGCTGGTCGCCAGCACCGCCTGCGCCGAACAGGTGAAGGATGTGGTGAACATGCTCAACCGAGAGGGCCGCCTCGAAGCGACCGAGCACCGCCGCGTGGCCCGCCCCTGGGGCGCCTACGACAGCGTCGACGCGGCCGAGCGCTTCCAGGTCAAGCGACTGACGGTCAAGCCAGGCGCCAAGCTGTCGCTGCAGATGCACCACCACCGCGCGGAACACTGGGTGGTGGTCAAGGGCACCGCCAAGGTGACGCGCGACGACGAGACGATCCTCGTGCGCGAGAACGAGTCGGTCTACATCCCACTGGGCACGGTGCACCGGCTGGAGAACCCCGGCAAGATCATGCTCGAAGTGATCGAAGTGCAGTCCGGCGGCTACCTCGGCGAAGACGACATCGTCCGCTTCGACGACACCTACGGCCGTGTCACCCCCATCACCGCCAAAACCAAATAACGTTAGCCATGACCGCAAAGAAAGCACTCATCACCGGCATCACCGGCCAGGACGGCTCGTACCTCGCCGAATTTCTGCTGGAAAAGGGCTACGAGGTCCACGGCATCAAGCGCCGGGCCTCGTCGTTCAACACCGATCGCATCGACCATCTCTACCAGGACCCGCACGAGAAGAACCGCAAGCTGCATCTGCACTACGGCGACCTGACGGACACCAGCAACCTGACGCGCATCGTGCAGCAGGTGCAACCCGACGAGATCTACAACCTGGGCGCGCAAAGCCATGTGGCGGTGAGCTTCGAGGCGCCCGAATACACCGCGGATGTCGACGCCATCGGCACGCTTCGCCTGCTCGAAGCGGTGCGCCTGCTCGGCATGCAGGACAAGACCCGCTTCTACCAGGCCAGCACCAGCGAGCTGTACGGCCTGGTGCAGGAAATCCCCCAGCGCGAGAGCACGCCCTTCTACCCGCGCAGCCCCTATGGCGTGGCCAAGCTGTACGCCTACTGGATCACGAAGAACTACCGCGAGGCGTACGGCATGTACGCCTGCAACGGGATCCTGTTCAACCACGAGAGCCCGCGTCGCGGCGAGACCTTCGTGACACGCAAGATCACCCGTGGCATCTGCAACATCGCTCAGGGCCTGGAGCAGTGCCTGTTCGTCGGCAACCTCGACGCGCTGCGCGACTGGGGCCATGCCAAGGACTACGTCCGCATGCAATGGATGATGCTGCAGCAGGACGCCGCCAAGGACTACGTGATCGCCACCGGCGTGCAGTACAGCGTGCGCGACTTCGTGCGCAAGACGGCGGCCGAACTCGGGATCACGCTCGACTTCGTTGGCACGGGCGTCGAAGAGAAGGCCGTGGTGCGCAGCATCGAGGGCGCCGACGCGCCCGGCGTGAAGCCAGGCGACGTGATCGTGTCGGTCGACCCGCGCTACTTCCGCCCGGCGGAAGTCGAGACGCTGCTGGGCGACCCGGCCCTTGCCAAGCAGGACCTGGGCTGGATCCCCGAGATCACCCTGGACGAGATGATCAGCGAGATGGTCGCCAACGACCTCGAGGCCGCGCGCCAGCATTCGCTGCTCAAGAAGCACGGCTACAGCGTGGCGGTCAGCCGCGAAGACTGAAGGCATTCCCATGGCCACCCAGGACGACAAGCCCAAGGACCCCATCAAGGACTCGGCCCAGCAGATCTGGCTGGCCGGGCTGGGCGCCTTCGCCAAGATGCAGCAAGAGGGCAGCAAGGCCTTCGAGGCGCTGGTGAAGGACGGCGCCGGTCTTCAGAAGAAGACGCAGCAGGCGGCCGAAGAAACGATGAGCCAGGCCCAGACCCGCATGGCCGGGCTGGCCAGTGAGTTCGGCGCGAAGGCCAGTGGCGGCTTCGGCAAACTCGAGAACATCTTCGAAGAACGCGTGGCACGGGCATTGGCGCATCTGGGCGCGCCCTCGGCGGCCGAATTCGCGGCGCTGCAGGCCCGCGTCGAAGCGCTCGAGGCACGGCTGGCCACGCAGAAGCCCGCGGCGGCAGCGTCGCGCAAGCCACCGAGCCGCGGCACGGCCAAGGCCGGTGCTGCAGCCGCCAAGGCCGCGAAGCCGTCGCGCCGCCGCGCGCCGCGTGCAGACAAACCCTGATCCAGCCTCTGCTGGCCCTGATTAGGGGGCACGACCCGCATGCCCACATAGGCCCCTTTGCGCTAGAGTGGCCCTGAAGAGACAACCGGGGCTCCCACATGGCCAAGAAGGCGCCGCGCCGCACTGCAGAGCGCATCCTTGAAGCAGCGCTCGACCTGTTCAATCGCTTCGGCGAGCCGAACGTGTCGACCACGCTCGTGGCCGGTGAACTGAACATCAGCCCCGGCAACCTCTACTACCACTACCCCGCCAAAGACGAGCTGATCAACCGGCTCTACAGCCAGTACGAAGTGGAGCTGGAAGAACTGCTGCACGCGAGCGAAGGCGTGCACGACGTGGAAGACGCTTGGTTCTTCATGCACAGCCTGTTCGAGCTACTGTGGCGCTACCGCTTCCTCTACCGCGACCTCAACGACCTGCTGAGCAACAACCGCCACCTGGAGACGCAGTTCCAGCTCGTGCTGCAGAAGAAGGCCGCGGCCATCCGCACGCTGCTGGCCGGCCTGGGCGCGGCGGGGCACCTGGACATCGACCCGCGCGAGGTCGACACGCTTGCGCAGAGCATGGTGGTGGTGCTGACCTACTGGCTGAGCTACGAGTACGTGCGCAATCCGCGCGAGGCGCTCGAGCCGGCCCATGCGCAGAGCGCGCTGATGCGCGGCGCGCACCACACGCTGCACCTGATGGCGCCCTACCTCGCACCCGAGCAGCGGCGGCATCTCTTAACGTTGAGCAGCGCCTACGAGCGCGACGATCTGGCGATGGCCGCCTGACCGGCCGCGACCCACACGCCCCACCCGCCCCCACCAGGAGCACGACACCATGACTCCCGATCTGCGCCCCGTGTCGCTGCTCCCGCCCGGCTGCCATGCGCCCACCGCGCAGGCCGGCCGGTGGGCACCGCTGCCCTACGCCGACCTGCCGTGCTTCGACACGCCGCGCCTGCTCGCCGCCTGGCCGCGCCTGCATGCCGGCAACCCGCTGCCGCCGCCTGCGCCGGGGCCGCTGGCCGAGGGCTGGGTCTGCTACCACAACGGCGAGTTCGAGCGCGCCGCCGCGATCGGGCTGCAGCACGGCGCCGAAGGACTGATGCTGGCCAACCAGGCCACCGCGATCTATGCCAACTACGTCGAACCGCGCGAAGCCGTGCGGCTCGCGCTCTTCCTGCAGGTGGCCGAGCGCGCCGCCGGGCAGGCAGCCGTCGAGCCGCACAACGCCCACGCACTGTTCTGGCAAGCCTATGCCCTGGGGCGCTATGCCCAGGGCATCAGCGTGGCGCGCGCGTTGGCGCAGGGGCTGGGCACGCGCGTGAAGACGGTGCTGGAGCGCGTGATCGCCCTGGAGCCGCATCACGCCGACGCCCATATCGCGCTGGGCGCCTTCCACGCCGAGGTGATCGACAAGGTCGGTGCGCTGGTGGGCCGCATGACTTACGACGTGAGCGCCGAGGCCGCGCTCGCGCTGTTCGAGCGCGGACTGGCCCTGAATCCGTCGTCGGCCAGCGGCTGGATGGAATACGCGCGGGGCCTGCTGATGCTGCAGGGCGATCGGCGGCTGGTCGACGCGATGAACCTCTACGAACGCGCCGCGGCGGTGGTGCCGGCCGACGCGCGCGAGCGGCTGGATGTCGAGCTCGCCCGCGCCGGGCTGACCGACTGACGGCAGCGCGCGGTGGGCGTCACTTAAGATGCCCAGCCCATTCGCCAACGCCCGCCCATGTCCGACCTGAACTCCCTTTTCGAGGCCGCCCAGGCCAACTCCAAGCTGCTTGCCGAACGCCCGGACAACCCGACGCTGCTGAAGATCTACGGCCTGTTCAAGCAGGCGACCGAAGGCGACAACGCCGCCAAGCGCCCGAGCTTCAGCGACGTGGTGGCGCGCGCCAAATGGGACGCCTGGACAGCGCAGAAGGGCCTGTCGGCCGACGATGCGAAGCAGAAGTACGTCGAGCTGATCGAGTCACTGCGCGGCTGAGGGCCTCGCCCTGTTGGCCATGTCGGCCGTGTGCGCCGGCGGAGCCACCGCCTGCAGCGCGGCGTGGCGCTCGTCCTTCGGCAGCGACTCCAACTTCTTGACCGCCGCGTAGAAGCGCGGCCAGTCGCGGCCTTCGCGCTCGAACAGCGCCTCGAAGCCCGGCACCAGGTCGTCGTAGGCGGCCTGGGCGCCGAAGGTCGCGTTGTTGGCACGTGCGGCCCAGGCGTCGTATGCGGCCTGTCGCTGCGGCGGCCAGCCGTTGCGCAGCGACGCGAAGTCCGCGCGGAAGGCCGCCATCGCCTCGCGCTTCATGGCCTCCACCGCCGACCAATCCTTCGCCTCGGCCTGCGGCGAGGTGTAGACCGCCTGCAGCCGCCGCCGCGTCGCGAAGGTGAGCGCACGAAACTGCTGGCGCCGCGCGTCGTACTGCACGTATTCGGCGCGCGCCGCGTCGCTGGCCTGCGTCGCCAGCCAGCGCGCGCCGCCGATGCTCTCGACCGCGGTGGCGAAGGACTCGTTGAAGAGCGTGTCGTCCGCCACGTACAGCTGCTGGTGCGACAGCTCGTGGAAGATCAGCCGCGCCAGCTCGCCTTCGGGGTAGCCGATGAAGGTGCTCAACAGCGGGTCGCCGCCGGCCCAGTTGAGCCAGCCGAGCGTGGAGTAGGCCGGCACCGGGTAGACGGCGGCCTCCAGCCCCTGCGCGCGCTGCGCGTCGGCTTCGGCCTTTGCTTGCGCCTCGTCGTAATAACCGCGGTAACCCACGCAACCCGCGACCGGGAAGCACCAGGTCTTGAGCGTGAGCGAATACGGCGGCGCGGCCACCACGTTCCACACCGCGGCGTTGCGGTGCAGGTCGGCGTAACCGGTGTAGCTGGGGTTGTCCGGCAGGTGCAGTTCGGTCACGGCGAAGCGGCGGATGCGCTGGGTGAGTTCGAGCTTGGTCTTGAGCGCGGCGGGCGTGGTCGGGTCGTCGAGCCACTGCGGCACCGGCCGCGCGGCGCGCATCACGTCGAGGTGGCCGCTGGCCGATTGCCAGTAGTAGCCGAGGTCGGCGCAGCCGGCGAGCAGGCTGGCAGCCCCCAGCATGAGAGCAGCGGCAACGCGACGCGCCATCGCCTCAGCTGGCATCGGACTGTTCGACTTCAACCAGGCAGTCGTAGAAGGTCGGTCCGCGCCCGATGTCGGTCAGGCGCTGGCTCGTCAGCTCGTTGACGTTGGTGCCGTCGAAGCCGAGCTTCCGCCACCAGATGCCCATGCCATGCACCACGCCCGGCCGCGCGCGGCGCGACACCTCGGCGCGGCAGCGGTGCTCGCCGCGCTGGTTGAACACGCGCACCATCGCGCCGTCGGCGATGCCGCGAGCGGCTGCGTCGTCGGCGTGTATCTCCAGCAGCGGCTCGCCTTCGATGGCGCGCAGGCTGGTCACGTTGACGAAGGTGGAGTTGAGGAAGTTGCGCGCCGGCGGCGAGATCATCGCGAGCGGGAACTGCGTCGAGCTGCCCACTGCCTCGTGGTTGGGCACATGGTTCGGCAGACCATCCTGGCCCTGGGCGGCGAGGCGTTCGCTGAAGAACTCGCAACGGCCCGAGGGCGTCGGGAAGTTGCCCTCGGCGTAGGGCGCGTCGGGCAGGCGAAGCGTCGTGAAACCCTGCGCATGCAACTGCGCGACGTCGATCGCACCCGGCGCGAAGGCGGCGGCGCACAGCGCCTCGTCGTCGTCGGAGAAGCAGGGTTCGTCGAAGCCCATGCGACGTGCCAGCTCACGGAACACCCAGGCGTTGCTGCGCGCCTCGCCGCGCGGCGCCACGGCCGGGCGGTTGAGCAGCACGTCGGTGTGGCCGTAGCTGGTGTGGATGTCCCAGTGCTCGATCTGCACCGTGGCCGGCAGCAGGTAATCGGCGTAGTCGGCCGTGTCGGTGCGGAACTGCTCCAGCACCACGGTGAAGAGGTCGTCGCGCGCGAAGCCGGCGGCGACCTTGCCCGACTCCGGCGCCACCGCGACCGGGTTGCTGTTGTAGACCACCACGGCCTTCACCGGCGGGCCGTTCGACAGCGCAGGCGCGTCGCCGGTGAGCGCATCGCCGATGCGCACCATGTTGATGGTGCGCGGCCGGCGGCCAGCCAGCAGGTCGGGCCGCTGCAGCGCGGCGCGGTCGATCGGGTACAGGCCCGAGCTGCTCAGCAGCAGGCCGCCCGCGCGGTGCCGCCAGGCGCCGACCAGCGCCGGCAGGCAGGCGATGGCGCGTGCCGCATTGCCGCCGCCATGCACCCGCTGCATGCCGTAGTTCAGACGAATGGCCGCGGGCTTCGTCTGCCCGTAGTCGCGGGCCAGCGCCACGATCTGCGCCTCGGGCACGCCGCACACCGCGGCGGCGCGGGCCGGCGGCCATTGCAGGGCGCGCTCGCGCAGGGCATCCCAGCCGACGGTGTGGCGTGCGATGTAGTCGTGGTCGAGCCAGTCGTGGACGATCAGCTCGTGCATCAGCGCGAGCGCCAGCGCGCCGTCGGTGCCCGGCAGCAGCGCGATGTGCTCGTCGCACTTGTCGGCGGTTTCGGTCTTGCGCGGGTCGATGCACACCAGCTTCGCGCCGGCGCGCTTCGCCGCCTGCGCGTGGCGCCAGAAGTGCAGGTTGCTGGCGATCGAGTTGCTGCCCCAGATGAGGATCAGCTTCGCCTCGGCGAAGAACTCGACCCGCATGCCCACCTTGCCCCCCAGGGTCAGACTTAGGGCCTCACCCCCTGCGGTGGAGCAGATCGTGCGGTCCAGCAGCGAGGCGCCGAGCTTGTGGAAAAAACGACGGTCCATCGATTCGCCCTGCACCAAACCCATGGTGCCGGCGTAGCTGTAGGGCAAAATCGTTTCTGAACTGTTACCTTCTGTTAGATTCTGCAACCGGCGCGCGATGTCGTCGAGCGCGCTGTCCCAGTCGACGCGCTCGAACTGGCCGGCACCTTTGGGGCCGACGCGTTTCATGGGGTAGAGCAGCCGGTCGGGGTGGGCGGTGCGCTCGAGGTAGCGGGACACCTTGGTACACAGCACGCCGCCGGTGTGCGGATGGTCCGGGTTGCCCTGCAGCTTGATGGCCTGGCCGTCCTGCACGGTGGTGACCAGCGCGCAGGTGTCGGGGCAGTCGTGCGGACAAGCGCCGAGCACGGTGATGGCGGTTGTGGGAGACGTCGAAGAAGAAGCGGTGGCAGCGACCATCGGCCGAGTCTAGTTCCAGTCCTTGATATTGGCGCGAGCACGCGCGGAGGTTCGTTTCGATGATCAATCGCAGACATTTCTCGGTGGCAGCCGGTGCGGCCGCACTCGGTGGCTTTCAGCTGGCACGCGCGCAGAGCGAGATGCCGATCGTGCTGGGCCAGTCGGCCCCGTTCAGCGGGCCGGCCTCACAACTGGGCATCCAGTTCTACCAGGGCGCCAAGCTGTACCTCGACCAGTACAACGCCGTGCCCGGTCACCGCGATGTCGAGATCAAGTTCCTGGACGACGGCTACGAGCCCGACCGCACCGCCGCCAACACGCAGAAGCTGATCGCTGACGACGCCTTCGCGCTGTTCGGCTACATCGGCACGCCGACCAGCCTGGCCGCCCTGCCACTGGCCGTGAAGGACCGCGTGCCCTTCATCGCGCCTTTCACCGGCGCCATGGCGCTGCGCGAGCCGTTCCACCGCAACGTGTTCCACCTGCGCGCCTCGTACAACGACGAGACCGCGCTGATCGTCAAGCAGCTCACCAACCTGGGCCTGAAGAAGATCGCGGTCTTCTACCAGAACGATGCCTATGGCAAGGCCGGCCTGGACGGCGCCACACTGGCGCTGACGCAGCTCGGCCTCCAACCTGCCGCCCTGGCGACGGTGGAGCGCAATTCGGTCGACGTGGCCGCTGCCGTCAAGACCATCACCGCCGCCAAGCCCGACGCGGTGATCCAGGTCAGCGCCTACAACTCGTGCGCGGCCTTCATCCGCGAAGCCCGCAAGTCGGGCTACGGCGGCACTTTCTACAACGTGTCTTTCGTCGGCACCCAGGCGCTGGCAGATGCGCTCGGCAAGGACGGTGCCGGCGTCGTCGTCACGCAGGTGGTGCCCTCGCCGTACAGCCCGGCGAACGCCATCACGCGCGAATTCAGCGACGCCGCGAAGAAGAGCGGCGGCGCCACCAAGGCGAACTTCTCGAGCATGGAAGGCTACCTGGCCGCCAAGGTGCTGACCGAAGGCCTGCGCCGCGCGCCGGGCAAGCTCAGCCGCGACGGCCTCATCCAGGGCCTGGAGACCATCGACCGCCAGCAGTTCGGCGGCTTCGAGGTGTCCTTCTCGCCGAAGAACCACGTGGCGTCGAAGTTCGTCGAACTGTCGATGATCACGGGCGACGGGCGCATCCGCACCTGATCGTTCCGCAGCGGCTCAGCCACGCACCTTCGCGAACACCTTCCAGAAGGTGGCGTCCTGCGCCGTCGCGAAGTTGATGCGCATCAGCGTGCTCGGCGGCCGGCGCGCATGGAACAGCGAACCGGGCGCCAGCAGGTAGCCCTCGTCGAGCATGCGCTGGGTCAGCGCGTCGGTGTCGACGCCGGTGTCGACCCAGCCGAACAGCCCCGCCGGTTCCGATTCGAAACGGCAGCCGTGCGCCAGCGCCAGCTTCACCGTGCGGGCGCGAGCGCCGTCGAGCCGGAGGCGCACCCGCTCGGCGTGCCTCCGCAGCTGGCCCTGGTCGATGCACCAGGCCAGCGCCCGCTCGAACAGCGCCGGTGTGGTGAGCGTGGCCAGCAGCTTGGTTTCCAGCAGGCGGCCGAACAGCGCCGGCGCGGCCGCCAGATAGCCGATGCGCCAGTTGGGCGCGAGGATCTTCGCGAAGCCGCTCACGTAGATCGTGCGCTGCAGCCCGTCGAGCGCGCACAGGCGAGTCGCGTGCTCGGGCGCGAGGTGGCTGTAGGTGTCGTCCTCGACGATGTGGAAGTCGTGGTGGTTGGCCAGTTGCAGCACCCGGTGCGCGCTGCCCGGCGACAGGCTGTAGCCGGTCGGGTTGTGCAGCACGCTCACGCTGACGAAAAGCTTGGGTTGGTGGGTTTCGCAGTACTGCGCCATCACCGCCAGGTCGGGCCCGTCGGCACGTCGCGGCACCGGCAGGATGCGCATGCCCAGCGCCTCGAGCCGGGCGAACTCGATGGCCCATCCGGGCTCCTCGACCATCACCGGGTCGCCGGCGCGCAGCAGGGTGCGGCTCACGATGTCGAGCGCATGCGTGGCACCGATGGTGGTGAGGATCTGCTCGGGCGCCGCCGGGATGTTGATGCCCATCAGCTTCTGCGACAGGCTGCGGCGCAGCGCGCTGTCGCCCGCCGGTTCGCCGTACTGCAGCGAGATCTCCTGCAGCGCGCGGGTGCCGGTCAGGCGCCGCAGCGAGGTCGGCATGAAGGTCGAGTCCATCCAATCGGGCGGGAACACGCCCATGCCGGGCTGCGGCTTGTCGCTCTGGCGGTGGAACATGCCGCGGATGAGCGAGCTGGCGTCGGCCGGCACGCCACCCATCCGGACGGTGCTGACGGGCATGCCGTCGCGCGCGGGCCGCGGCGCCATCGCGGACGCCGATGCCGCCGGCGCCGGTGCCGCGTCTCGCACGAAGAAACCGCGCTGGCGCCTTGCTTCCACCAGACCCTGCGCCAGCAACTGGTCATAGGCGGCCACCACGGTGTGCGGGCTCACGCCCTGCTGCCGCGCGCACTCGCGCACCGACGGCAGGCGCGCGCCGGGCGGCAGCAGCCGGGTGCGGATGCGCTCGGCGAAGCGGTCGGCCAGCTGGCTGGTCAGGGACTGGGTGGAGGTTCGTGTCAGCATCGCAGGCTCTGTGTCGTGCAACCGGCCGATACAGTCGACATCCATGTCTGCATAACTGTACCGGCACTGTAATGGTCATCAGTCTAGAGTGTGTGCCATGAACTGGCAAGAATTCACGGCGCTGCTGGTGATGGCCGCGGCGATGAGCTTCTCGCCCGGGCCCAACACCACGCTGTCCACCACCCTCGCGGCCAACGGCGGCCTGCCGCGGGCCATGCGCTTCGTGCTGGCGGTGCCGGTCGGCTGGTCGTTGCTGCTGGCGCTTTGCGCCGCGGGCGTCGGCGCCCTGGTGATGGCCGAGCCGGCCCTCAAGTGGGTGATCAAGGCGCTCGGCATCGCTTACCTGCTGTGGCTGGCCTTCAAGCTGAGCCGCAGCGGCGCGCTCGGCCAGACCGGCGACGCCTCGGTGCGGGTCGGCTTCGGCCAGGGCGTGATGCTGCAGTTCCTCAACGTGAAGGCCTGGCTGCTGGCGCTGACGCTGGTGGCTGGCTGGATCGCGGGGCATCCGGATGCATGGCACCGCTACGCGATCGTCGCGCCGGTGATGGTGGTGTATGCGTTGGCGAGCAACTTCGTCTATGCGCTGGTCGGCTCGCTGCTGCGCGGCTGGCTGGCCGAAGGAAGCCGGTTGCTGTGGTTCAACCGTGCGATGGCGGCGCTGCTCGTGCTCACGGCCGCGTGGATGGTGAACGCATGAGCGCGACGCCGGTGGAAGACCGCCCCCTCGGCATGCGCCGCGAGACGCTCGGCATGTGGCTGGGCGTGCTCGGCGTGGCGCTCTTCGCGGTCACGCTGCCGATGACCCGCATGGCCACCGGCACCCAGGCGGCACCGCAGCTCTCGCCCTGGTTCGTGACCTTCGGGCGCGCGGCGCTGGCGGGCGTGCTGTCGATCCTCGTGCTGGGCGCGATGCGCGCGCCGCGCCCCGAGCGCCATCAATGGAAGCCGCTCGGCATGGCCGTGCTGGGCAACGTGATCGGTTACCCGCTGCTGCTCGGCTATGCACTGCGCGCCGTCACCGCCAGCCATGCGGCCGTGGTGACCGCCCTGCTGCCGCTGGCCACCGCCGCCATCGCGGCCTGGGTGCTGCACCAGCGGGCGCGGCTGGGCTTCTGGGTCTGCGCCGTGATCGGCAGCGGGCTGGTCGTGGCCTTCTCGCTGCTGCGGGCCTGGCAGCAGGGCCACGGCTTCGGCTTCGAATGGGCCGACCTGCTGCTGGTGGGCGCGGTGCTCGCCGCGTCCTTCGGCTACATCTACGGCGCGCAGGTCACGCCCGCGCTCGGCGCCGAGCGGGTGATCTGCTGGGTCTGCGTGATGGCGCTGCCGGTGACGCTGCCCGGCGCCCTGCTCACCTGGCCGTCGCAGCCGGTCGCGTGGACGGCCTGGGCGGGGCTGGCCTACGTCGGCGTGTTCTCGATGTGGATCGCCTTCTTCGCCTGGTACCGCGGGCTCGCCATGGGCGGTGCGCTGCGGGTGAGCCAGGCGCAGTTGCTGCAACCCTTCCTGTCGATCCTCGCGGCCGTGCCGCTGCTCGGCGAACCGCTCGACGTGGTCACGCTCGGCTTTGCGCTCGCCGTGGTCGCCACCGTGCTGATCGGCAAGAAACTCTCCCAGCCCGCGCGCTGACGCGGCACACTTTTCAGTTCAGCCCCAGACAACGACAACGCTCTGCATCCAAGGAAGCAACATGACGACATGGAAGATGGCCGCCCGCGCCGAGAAGATGAACCCCTCGGTGCTGCGCGAGATCCTCAAGGTGACCGACCAGCCCGGCATCATCAGCCTAGCCGGCGGCCTGCCCTCGCCCAAGACCTTCCCGATCAACGCCTTCGCCGAGGCCTGCGCCCACGTGCTGGCCAACGACGGTGCAGCCGCGCTGCAGTACGCCGCGAGCGAAGGCTACGGCCCGCTGCGCCAGGCGGTGGCCGACATGCTGCCCTGGAACGTCGACCCGGCGCAGGTGCTGATCACCACCGGCTCGCAGCAGGGCCTCGACCTGGTGGCCAAGGTGCTGATCGACCCGGGCAGCCGCGTGCTGGTCGAGACGCCGACCTACCTCGGCGCGCTGCAGGCCTTCGGGCCGATGGAGCCGACGCCGGTGAGCGTGGCGAGCGACGACGAAGGCGTGATCGTGGATGACCTGGTGGCCAAAGCCAAGGACGCGCGCTTCATCTACCTGCTGCCCAACTTCCAGAACCCCACCGGCCGCACCATGAGCGAGGCGCGCCGCGCCGCCGTGTCGGCCGCCGCGAAAGCCGCCAACCTGCCGATCATCGAAGACAACCCCTACGGCGACCTGTGGTTCGACGAAGCGCCGCCGCTGCCGCTGACCGCGCGCAACCCCGAGGGCTGCATCTACCTGGGCTCCTTCTCGAAGGTGCTGGCGCCGGGGCTGCGCCTGGGCTTCCTGGTGGCGCCGAAGGCGATCTACCCGAAGCTGCTGCAGGCCAAGCAGGCGGTCGACCTGCACACGCCGATCTTCACGCAGCGCATGGTGGTCGAGGTGATGAAGGACGGCTTCCTGGCGCGCCACGTGCCGACCATTCGCGCGCTGTACAAGCGCCAGCGCGACGCCATGGCCGCGGCCCTCACGCGTGAGATGAAGGGCCTGGACGTGACGTTCAACGCGCCCATCGGCGGCATGTTCATGTGGGCGCGCCTGCCCGAGGGCATCGACACCGTGAAGCTGCTGCCCAAGGCGGTGGAGCGCGGCGTGGCTTTCGTGCCCGGCGCGCCCTTCTACGCCGACGGCCAGGGCGACCCGCGCACGCTGCGGCTGTCCTTCGTGACGGCCAGCGTCGACGAGATCGACACCGCCATCGCCGCCCTGGCGGCGACCCTGCGCGAGCAGCTGGCGCACGATGCCGCGGCCCGCGTGCAGCGCGAACTCGCGGCCACCTGAGGAACACGCACATGCTCAACATCTGGGGCCGCATCAGTTCGATCAACGTGCGCAAGGTGGTCTGGTGCGCGCAGGAGCTGGGGCTCGACTTCCAGCGCACGGAGGCCGGCGGAAAGTTCGGCGTGGTGCAGACGCCCGACTACCTGGCCCTCAACCCGAACGCGCTGGTGCCCTGCATCGACGACGGCGAGGGCGAGGCACGCGTGGTGCTGTGGGAGTCGAACGTGATCGTGCGCTACCTCTGCGCCAAGCACGCATCGGGCACGCTCTACCCCGAACCGCTGCCCCAGCGCTTCGACGCCGAACGCTGGATGGACTGGCAGCAGACCGCGCTGAACCCGGTGAGCGCCGGCGCCTTCAAGCAATGGATCCGCACGCCCGTGGCCGAACGCGACAGCGCGGTCATCGAACGCTCGGTGCGCGCCACCGAGCCGCTGTTCGCGCTGCTCGACGCGCACCTGGCCACGCGCGCCTTCATGCTCGGCGACGCGTTCACCATGGCCGACATCCCGCTCGGCTGCGAGGCGCACCGATGGTTCGGCCTGCCGCCCACCGAGTACACCCGGCCTGTCTGGCCGAACGTCGAGCGCTGGTTCGCCGACCTGAAGGCACGCTCCGCCGCACGCGGCGTGCTCGACCTCCCATTGGAATGACATGACCCCCACGCTCCGTCACTGCGTGTACTCGCTGCCCCCCGAGGGGGCCGCAGCCCGCCTTGGGGCGGCCCGGCGGCGGGCTCTTCCTCTTTTTTATCCAGTCCTATGAAGCATCGCCCCTTCCAGCAAGTCGACGTGTTCACCGCCGTCCCCTACCGCGGCAACCCGCTCGCGGTGGTGCTCGACGGCACGGACCTGGACGACGCCGAGCTGCAGCGCTTCGCGCAGTGGACCAACCTGTCGGAAACCACCTTTCTATTGCCGCCGACCGACCCGGCCGCGGACTACCGCGTGCGCATCTTCACGCCCGGCAGCGAGCTGCCCTTCGCCGGCCACCCGACCCTCGGCAGCTGCCATGCCTGGCTGCGCGCTGGCGGCCAGCCGAAGTCGGGCGACCGCATCGTGCAGCAGAGCGCCGTCGGCCTGGTGGCGATCCGCCGTGACGGCGAGCGGCTCGCCTTCGCGGCGCCGCCGGTGACGCGCAGCGCACCGAGCCCGAGCGTGCTGGCGCGGGTGGCCGCCGCGCTCGGCCTGAAGGCGGCGCAGATCCGCGGGGCGCAGATGCTCGACAACGGCCCGGTCTGGCTGGGCCTGCTGCTCGACGACGTCGACACCGTGCTCGCGCTCAAGCCGGACCACCGCGCGCTCAAGGAACTGCGGCAGAAGGTCGGCGTGGCCGCCGTGCCGAACGCGCCCGACGAAGCGCCCGCGCTCATCGGCCGCTCCAACCGCGAAGCACGCGCCTTCGGCGCCCGCGCGCAGCCCGCGCCGGTCGGCCTCGAGGTGCGCGCCTTCGCGGCGCCCATCGGCGTCGAGGAAGACCCGGTCACCGGCAGCTTCAACGCCAGCATCGCGCAGTGGCTCATCGCCGACGGCCACGTGCCCGAGCGCTACGTCGCCGGCCAGGGTCAGTGCATGGGCCGCGACGGGCGGGTGCACATCGAACGCGACGCCGATGGCCAGGTGTGGGTCGGCGGCGATGCCGTGACCTGCATCGAAGGCAGCGTGCACCTGTGAGGACATCGCACGACCGCGCGCAGACCGACCACCTCGTCGTCGCGGCCCGCACGCTCGACGAGGGCGTGGCCTGGTGTGAGGCCACGCTGGGCGTAACGCCCGGCCCCGGCGGCGCGCACCCGCTGATGGGCACGCACAACCGGCTGATCTCGGTGGCGACCGATGCGTTTCCGCAGGTCTACCTGGAGGTCCTCGCGATCGACCCAGCAAAGCAACCGACGCGCGGCGATGGACTGCATCGCTGGTTCGACCTCGACGACGCCGCGCTGCAAGCGGACCTGGCGCAGCACGGGCCGCGGCTGATCCACTTCGTCGCCCGCGTGCCCGATGCGGCCGCGGCGCTGCACGCGCTCGCCGCGGGCCCCACGCCCATCGACCGTGGCCCGCTCGTCGAAGCCTCGCGCGACACGGCGGCCGGCCGGCTCGACTGGAAGATCAGCGTGCGCGACGACGGCCAGCGCCTCTTCTATGGCGCGCTGCCGACGGTGATCGAGTGGGGGCCCGTGCATCCGGCCGACACGATGCCGCCGTCGGGCGTCACGCTGACCGGCCTGCATGCGACGCACCCGCGCCCGGAGATGCTGCAGGCCGCGCACGCGGCCATGGGGCTGACGCAGGTGCCGGTGAAGGCCGGCCCGCCCAACCTCGTGGCTGTGCTGCAGACGCCGCGCGGCACCGTCACGCTCGAATCCAAAGGCACCTAGCGCCCGCAACCGTGCTTTGTAGATTCGGCAGGCAGTTCACTCCCCCGTCAGATCACACCATCCGCCTGCAGGCGGATCAAACGGTCTGGCGTCACACCCACCTCGCCGAACACCGCCTCGTTATCCTGGCCGGTACGCGGCCCCACGGTGGGCGTTTCCGCCGTCCGGCCCACGAAGCGGGGAACCGCGGCGGGCGCGGGAATCGCGCCGAGTTCGGGGTCTTGAAGCTCGACCATCGCACCACGCGCGCGGTAATGCGGATCCTCCACCACATCGGCGATGGAGTAGACCTTGCTGAACGGCACCTCGTGGTGCTCGAGCGCGGCCGACAGCGCCTGCAGAGACAGCCCCGCGCACCACGCGGCCACGATGTCGTCGATCGCCGCATGGTGGCGCGTGCGTTCGACATTGGTCGTGAAGCGCGGGTCCGTGGCCAGCGCCGGCTGCGCCATCGCCGTCGCCAGGCGCACGAAGATCGGGTCGGACGAACCGACCAGCGTCACCCACGCGCCGTCGGCGGTCTTGTAGACGTTGGACGGTGCCGTGTACCCGGCGCGCGAGCCCGTGCGCTCGCGCGCCACGCCGGAGAACCGGTACTCTGCGGCGAGTGGGTCCAGCAGGCGCATCATGGCCTCGGTCGCCGACAGGTCGATCTCCACGCCGCGCTGCTGATCGCGCGGCACGGCGTTGCGCTCGGCCAGTGCGGTGGCGATGGCGACCGCGCCGAACAGACCCGCCACGGCGTCCCCCAGCGGATAGTTCATGTGCTGCGGGGGCCCGTCCGACTCGCCGGTGAGATGCGCGAAGCCGCTCATGGCCTCGAAGATGCGGGCGAAGCCGGGCTTGCGCGCATACGGCCCGGTCTGCCCGAAACCCGTGAGCCGCAGGACGATCAGGCGGGGGTTGCGTGCGTGCAGTGTCGCGAGATCGAGCCCCCAGCCGTCCAGCGTGCCGGTGCGGAAGTTCTCCACGAGCACGTCGAAGCCTTCGATCAGTTGCAGAAACAGGTCACGACCTTCGGCCTTGCGCACGTCCAGCGAGATGCCCTTCTTGCCCCTGTTGGCCGTCTTCCAGAACAACGCATGGCCTTCGTGCACCGGGGCCAGACCGCGCAGGGCATCGTTGCCACGGGGCAGTTCCAGCTTGACGACCTCGCCGCCCATGTCGCCGCAGAGCGTGGCCGAGAAGGGAGCCGCCAGCACCGTCGCCATGTCCAGGATGCGGGTGCCGCGCAGGGGGTAGCCGGTCTGCTGCATCAGTTGGTCCGCAGGTCCATCGACTTGAGCACCGGATCCCAGGCCGCCCGATCGGCCTTGATGCGCTCTTCATACGCGGCAGCGCTGGGGTTGAGCGTGGTCGCGCCGAGCTTGGCGAGCTTCTCCTTCATGGCAGGCGTGGCCAGCACCTTGACGAGCGCGCGGTTGACCGTGTCGATCACATCCTTCGGGGTGCCCTTGGGGGCGACCAGCCCCACCCACAAGCCGGCATCCAGACCGGGCAGGCCGACCTCGGTGAAGGTGGGCACGTCGGGCACCGAGGCCGAGCGTGTCTTGCCGGTTTGCGCAAGGATGCGAATCTGCCCGCTCTGCATGTAGGGGAGCGTGCCGCCCAGGTTGTTGCACATCACCGGGATGTGGCCGGCCATCAGGTCGTTGACGGCGGGCGCATTGCCCTTGTAGGGAACGTGTTGCAGCTTGGTCTTGATCCGGTGGTACACCATCTCGCACACCAGGTGCGATGGCGTGGCCACACCGGCCGAGCCGAAGGACAGGGAGCCCGGCTTGGCCTTGTCGGCCGCCACCAGGTCGGAGAACGTCTGGTAAGGCGTCTTGGCGTTGACCGCGATGACGTTGGGCAGGTCGGCCACGAGCCCGATGCCGACGAAGTCGTCGACCGGGTTCCATTTCAGCTCGCGATGGACGTAGGGAAGGAACACGTTGGTCAGTCCGGCCATCAGCAGCGTGTAGCCGTCCGGCGCGGCCTTCGCCACGAACTCCGACCCGATGAGGCTGCCGGCGCCCGCCTTGTTCTCCACCACGACCGATTGACCGAGCGCCGCCCCCAGATCGACCGCCACCGTGCGGGCCACGAGGTCGGTGCTCCCTGCCGCCGGGAAGGGCACGATCAGCTTGATCGGCTGATCCGGATAGGCCGCGAGACTCGCGCCGGCGCCGAGTGCGGCGGCCAGCGCGAGGGCGGTGCGCAGAAAGAGGGGGCTGTTCATGGGATGTCTCCTGTTGTGGTGGATAGAAATCGGCGCCCGAGCGTGGCGCGGTGCAATTCGGAGGCACCGTCGTAGATGCGGAACGGGCGCAGTTCGCGCAGGATGAGCGCGACCGGCGTGTCGTCGGACATGCCGAGCGCGCCCATCAATTGCGCCGCCCGGTCGGCCACGCGGTAGAGGGCCTCGGAGACGAACACCTTCGTCATCGCCGATTCCGTCTTGACCGGCAGCCCGGCATCCATGCGCGCAGCGCAGTCGAGCGTCATGAGGCGGCTGGCGTGCAGGTCCATGTGGCAATCCGCCACCATCGCCTGCACCTGCTGCAGATCGGCC
This sequence comes from Variovorax restrictus, assembly GCF_051216715.1. Lineage (NCBI taxonomy): Bacteria > Pseudomonadati > Pseudomonadota > Betaproteobacteria > Burkholderiales > Comamonadaceae > Variovorax > Variovorax restrictus. The sequence goes on along the minus strand of NZ_JBPJZH010000001.1, from coordinate 854,054 downwards.
AGCCGCGCACCGAAGGAACGGCGCTCGCCGACGTAGGCCTGCGCCAGCTCGAGCGCCCGTCGCGCACGCCCCAGCAGACGCATGCAATGCGACAGCCGTGCGGGCTCCAGGCGCTGCTGGGCATAGACGAAGCCCTGGCCCACGTCGCCCAAGACCGCCTCGTCGGGCACGAAGCAGTCCTTCAACTCGATCTCGCCGTGGCCTCCGATGGCAAAAGGGTCGATGCCGGGGATCGCGCGCAGCAGGCGGAAGCCCGGGTTCGAGGTGTCCACGATGAACTGCGTCGGCCCTTCGGTCGCCTTCGCCAGCACGATGGCGAAGCGCGCGCCGACCGCGCCGGTGATGAACCACTTGCGCCCATCGATGACCCAGCCGCCGGGCCGTCGCTCCGCGCGGGTGAGCAGCATCGAGGGGTCCGACCCCGCACCGGGCGGTGGCTCCGTCATGGCGAAGCAGGAGCGAATCTCTCCGGCGGCAAGCGGCGCCAGGTAGGTGCGCTGCTGCGCGGCGGTACCCTGGCGCAGCAGGCTGATCATGTTCGGCTGGTCAGGGGCGGCGCAGTTGAGTGCGCCCGGGCCGAGGTAGCTGCGGCCGGCCTCTTCCAGCACCACGGTGCGCTGCACCCAGGTCAAGCCCATGCCGCCTTGCTCTTGCGGCAACTGCGGCAGGTAGAGCCCCAGCGCACGGGCGACGGGCCGCAATCGAGCGAGCGCGGCATCCAGGCTCGGTGGGTCGCCCACGTGCGCATTCGTCTCGCTCGGTATCGCATGCGTTTCCACGAAGTGCCGCACGCGCTCGCGCAGCACAGCGAGGACGGGGTCGCGCTCCGCCTCCATCAGCTTCATGCCGCGTCACCCTGATGCTCACGCAACGCGAGCTTCGCGATGTTGAGCTGATGGATCTGACTGGTGCCTTCGTAAAGACGGAACAGGCGGACATCACGGTAGTAGCGCTCGATGGGGCTGAAGTCGGCGATGTAGCCGGCGCCGCCGAACATCTGCACGCACCGGTCGGCCACACGGCCGCACATCTCGGAGGCGAAGTACTTGCACATCGACGCGGAGAGCGCGACGTCCTCTCCCCGGTCGCGCGCGCGCGCGGCTTCGAGAATCATGGAGCGGGCCGCGAAGATCTCCGTGCGGCAGTCCGCGATCATGGCCTGCACCAGCTGGAAGCTGGCGACCGGCTGTCCGAACTGCTGCCGGCGCGTGGTGTGCTCGATGGCGAGCTCCAGCATGCGAATGGCCGGGCCGGTGCACAACGCAGCCAGGTGGAGCCGCTGCTTGTTCAGCACCTTCATCACCGTCTGGAAGCCGACGCCCTCCTCTTCGCCGATGACCTGGTCCGCCGGCACGCGGCAGTTCTCGAAGACGACATCGGAGACAGGCGATGCGGATTGCCCCATCTTCCGGTAGGGCGCCCCGGTGCGCAGGCCCGGACCGCGCTCCACCAGGAAAGCCGTCAGGCCCTTGTTGCCGCGCGTGCCCTCCGCCGTGCGGGCGATCACCGTGAACACGTCCGCCACGGGCGCGTTGGTGATGTAGCGCTTGAGGCCGTCGAGCACATAGTGATCGCCCTCCCTGCGGGCGGTGGTCTGGATGTTGGTGGCCTCGGAGCCCGCATCGGGCTCGGTGAGCGCCAGACAGCCGGTCAGTTCGCCGCGCGCCATCCGCGGCAGCCAGCGGGCCTTCTGGGCCTCGGTGCCGTCGGCCACCAAGGCCTCCGAGCCGATGCCGGTGTTGGTCCCGACCCGCGCACGCAGTGCCACGGAGGACTGCGACAGCTCCATCGCGCACAGCACCAGTTCCTCGGCCGTGAGGCCCCTTCCCCCGTAGGCCTCGGGAATGCTCCAGCCGAAGAACCCCCTGGCGCGCAGTTCGTCGACGACGGCGGGCGGAATCTCGCCGGCGAGATCGATCTCATCTTCGAGCGGATGCCACCGCTCGCGCACGAAGGCACGTGTGTCGGCAAGCAGGGCGTCGAGCTGGGCAGGTTGGCGAATCATGCGGCGGACTGTAGGGCGACCGCCTCGAAGGCCGAACACGCATTCCATATATCGGAACGACGATTCTTTGCGGCACGATGCGCCGACAATCTTGCGATGCGACACACCCGACCCGTGCATCAGCTCAAGGACCAGCAGGATCTGCAACGCGTGCGGGAGCAAGACCCCGACTTCTCGGGCACCCTCGCCAAGGGTCTGATGATCCTGCAGTGCTTCGTGCGCGACCCGCGGGCCCATGCAAACAGCGAATTCGCCGAACGCCTGGGCCTGCCCCGGCCCACCGTCAGCCGTCTCTGCCGGAGCCTGCAGGCGCTCGGTTTTCTCGACCACGACGATCGTCTGGACCGCTACTTCATCGGGCCGGCGGCGGTCACCCTGGGCTACCCCTATGTGATCAATACGCCGCTGCTCGCGCAACTACGGCCCGCCCTACAGTCCACGGCGGATCGATTCGAGGGGGCTGTATCGGTCGGCGTGGCCATGGACCTGGACGTGGTGTACGTGGAAACCTGCGCGCACGAGCACGGCACGCTCAAGCGTCCCGGCGTCGGCGCTGTCCGCGGCATCGTGGAGACGGCCATGGGCCGCGCCTGGCTGGCGCAACTCACCGCGGTCGAGCGCAACCGGTTCCTTGCACGCACGAAGCAGGCGCGAGCGGACGAATACGCGCGCAGCAGTCAGGGGCTGAAAGACAGCCTGTCCCACCATGCCAAGCGCGGCTTCGCCATCAACATGGGCGACGCGGGGCTCGGGGTTCTGGCGGTGGGTGTCGCCTCGAACATTCGCTACGGGTCGCGGCGTTTGCTCTTCAACTGCGCCGTGCCCGGCTATCGCGCCAAGCCTGCCGATCTGCTGGAGACGATCGGCCCGACGCTGGTGCAACTGGTGAACATGGCGGATCGGCAGGTGGGCTTGCGCTGATACGCGTGAACTTACGAACGGACGTCCGGCGGCGGCAGCCCTGACCGGCGACCGCCGCCGTTGACGCCCCCGTGCTTACCAGCGCGCCTTGACGCCGACCGAGCCCTGCACGCCGCTCTTGATGCGCGCGTCGCCGCCGACGGCGAACATCTGGCCGACTTCGCCGTAGACGCTCCAGGTCGGGTTGAGGGCCAGCGTCAGGCCGCCGGCCACTTCGCCCCAGGTGCCGCCGGTGCGGGTGGCGATGTCGGTGGGTTTGCTGTCCAGGAACGTGAAGGTCGTGATGTCTGTGCCACTCGAGGCGCGGTACAAGTTCAGGCGGCCATAGGGCTGCAGGGCGCCCAGCGAGGTGCTCATCGCGCCCTTCACCCGCACGCCGGCGCGGGCGACCCAGCCGTTGTCGCTGTCCTGCCGCACCCCGCCATCGGAGATCGACACGTCGTCGAGGTCCACGCGCTGGTAGATGAGCTGCAGCTGCGGCTCGATGGTCCAGCCCTGGCCCAGCGCGAGCGACTGGCCAATCTCGATGGACGCGGTCTGGCTGTCACCCTTGCCCGAGGCAAAGGGGTTGCCTTGCGGTTGCGCGGTGTAGCGATGGTCGCCGGCCTGCAGCACAGCGTCGGCGTAGAAACCGTTGTTCCCGTACCAGGTCGCATAAGCACCGAGGTAGCGCGAGCGCAGGTCATTGCGGCCAACACCGCGCTGCACACCACTGGCGAAGCCGTTCACGCTGATGTCGCCATCGAGCTGACCGACGTAGATGCCGGCATGCCAGTTGCCGTCGGCCCACAGGTCGGTGCCGACCTGGAAGCCGTCGAGGCGGCCCTTGCTGTCGGGCGACGCATCGCCCTGCTGCTTGACCTCGATCCCGGTGCTGATGACGCGGCCCCAGGCGTTGCGTGTGCCGCCGCTGGCGGCGCCGGCGACCGGCTCGTCGCCCATGCGCTGGTGCAGGTTGCCGAGCATCGCCCAGTCGGCCTGGCGCAACTGCTGCGGGAGCGCGGCCAAAAGCGGGACTTCGACACGGCAGTCTGCCAGCTTGCAGGGGTTGACCTCAGGGACAGTTTCGCTGACGGGTAGATTTTCGATCGGCTGAACCGGCGATGCTGGAGCAGCAGCCGCCTTCGTACGCAGATACCAGTTCTCGCCGGCTCCATTGGCATCCGCCGCGTGCAGCGTGTACTCGAAAGCACCCGCATCCACATGTCCACCCGCCAGCGCAAACGCGCTCTTCGTGGTCTGCGCGGTGGTCGTCGCGCCGTTGAGCGCGCTCACCACTTCAATGCCGTTGCCGGTGGTGCGTGCGCCCAGGCCGCCGAGGTTGGTCACCTGCACCGTGGTGCGTCCGCTGGCGCTGGCGCCCGCGCCGTTGAGCACCAGGCGGTCAGTCGCGCTGTTGCTGTCGCCGAGCGCGGTGCCCAGGCGCAGCGTGCCGCCGTTGCCGACGTAGGCGCCGGTGACGGTCAGCCGCGTGCCGGGCGCCGTGCCGACGAGCGACACCGTGCCGCTGTTGGCGAGCGATGCGACCGTCTGGCTCGCGCCGGCCAGGTCGAGCGTGGCGCCTGCGGCCACGGTGTGCGCCGAGGCCGCGCTCAGTGTGTTGACGTCGCCGGTGCGCAGCGTGCCGCTGGCCACGGTGGTGCTGCCGGTGAAGCTGTTGGCGCCCGTCAGCGTCAACGTGCCGGTGCCGGTCTTCGCGAAGTTGCCGCCCGTGCCGTTGACGACGCCGCCGTCCTGGATCACGCCGCTGATGGTGTCGTTCAAGTTCAGGCCGCCGACCGTGAGGGTGCGGGCGCCGAGACGCACGTCGCCATTGCCGTTGAGCGAGCCGATGGCGGTGGCCGCCGTGACGTTCGACACGTCGACGCTGCCCTGGTTGGTCACCGCCTGCGAGGCCAGCGTGGCCGCATTGCTCATGCGCAGGCCGGCGCCGGCGTCGACCTGGACCGCGCCGCTGCCCAGCGCGCTGGCGCCGTTCATGTCGAGCACGCCGCCCTGGACGACCGTGCCGCCGCTGTAGGTGTTGGCGGCCGTGAGTTCGAGCGTGCCGGCGCCGGTCTTGGTCAACGACCGACGACCACCGCTTTCGCCGATGGCGCCGCTCTGGCGCACGTTGCCGCTCGCGACGTCGAGCGCGGCGTTGCCGGTCAGCGTGATGGCGTTCGCGAGTTGGGTCATGCGCGTGCTGTCGTAGGCCAGCGTGGTACCGCCGGCCAGCGAGACGGCGCCGGTGCCGACCGCACTGTTGTTGGCGACGCGCAGCGTGCCGCCTTCGACGGTGGTGCCACCGGCATAGGTGTTGACGCCCGACAGCGTGAAGACGCCGGGGCCGTACTTCACCATCTTGCCGTCACCGCCCGCGACGCCGCCGTCGAAGATCGTGCCGGAGAAGTCGCCGGCACCGGTGCGCAGCGTGCTGGACCCCAGGCCGATGGTGCCGACGCCGTTCAGCGTGCCGACGGTTTCGGTCAGGTTGGGGTTGATGAATGCCAGGCCTGGCAGCAGCACGCCGTTCACGGTCGGGCCGCTGGTGCTGTTCACCGTCACGATCGAGGTGTCGGCGATCTGCTCGCTCACGCCGATGGCGGCGGTCGCGCTGTTTTCCACGGTCAGGTCGCCGGCGATGGACGTGGCGCCACCGGTGCGCAACAGGCCCATCACCAGGTTGCCGCGCAACGTCGTGAGGCCGCTGTACGTGTTCGACTGGCTGCCGACGAAGTCGACATCACCCCAGTAGTTCGGGTTGGTCGGCGCCTCGAAGATCACGCTGTGGTTGCCCGACATGACACCGCCGATGCGCAGCAGGTAAGCCACGGAGGACGGGCCGCCGAAACCGATGGTCGCGTCGGTGTTCAGGGTGACCGGGCCGGCGAGAGTGAGGCCGTATTCGCGCGAAGGCGGCTGGGAGTTCAAGGCCGGGTTGGGCGAGTTGGCCATCGTGTCGAGCGGATCGACGGTGAAGTCGCCATTGACCACCACGGCGTTGTTCAGCGTGACGCCACCGCGCAGGGTGCCGCCAGTGATCGTCAATGTGCCTGTGCCGAGCGAACCGCCGGAGGTCACTTCCAGCGCACCGCGCTCCAGCGTGGTGCTGCCGGTGTAGGTATTCACGATCTCCGGGTCGGTCAACGACAGGCGGTTGCCGAGAATCAGCAGACCGTCACCGGTCTTGGTAAAGCCCCCGCCGATGCCGTCGATGACCCCCGACTGCGTCGCCACGCCGGTGGCCACGTTCAGGCTGGTATTCCCCGGCGCCAGGGTCAGGGGGTTGGTGTTGTTATCGCCATCGGCATAGACAGGCTGCGCGACGGCAGCGCCGCCGGCGCTCAGCAGGGCCGCAGCCAGCACCACGACGGAGGCACCCCGGCCGCTGCGTGCACGGTCGACTTCGGACACGGCGACCCAGGCGCCGAGGGCGCGGTTCCAAACACTGCGATAAGACTTGTTCACGGTAGACTCTTCTTTGAAGCGCGCCCCATGACGGTGCAGAACCGAAGGAACACTGTTATACGAAAGTGTTCAATTCTTTCATAGTTAATACTTTGGTCCTCGTATCGAAGGTGCTTCTGCGCACCATCGCGTGACATTTGTCACGACAATGTCGCACCAAGGTCACAGACCTCCTGCGAGCGCTTGCTCCCGAAGCGATAGCAGCGGTCGCCGCCGTGACGTGGCAGGCGAACGTTCTGGCCACAATCGCCGCATGGGACATCTCTACCTCGTGCGCCATGGGCAGGCCAGCTTCGGTGCCGACGATTACGACCAATTGAGTGCACTGGGCCGGCGCCAGGCCGTGCGGCTGGGCCACTATTGGCGGGAGCGCGGCATGCGTTTCGACGCGGTGATCACCGGCACGCTGAAGCGGCACCGGCAGACCTGGGAAGGCATTGCCGAGGGGCTCGGCCTGGACACCCACGACGTGCTGCCCTGGCCAGGGCTCAACGAGTACGACAGCGAGGCGGTGATCGCCACCATTCACCCCGAAAAGCTGCAGAAGCCCGACACGCCCGAGCTCTACCGCCACCACTTTCGACTGCTGCGCGACGGCCTCGGCGCCTGGATGCAGGGCCGCACCGCCCCGGTCGGCATGCCGAGCTATGTGGATTTCCTGGCCGGGGTGACGACGGCGCTCGACCACGTGCGCGCCGAGCACCATGGCGCGAAGGTGCTGGTGGTGTCGAGCGGCGGGCCGATCAGCACCGCGGTCGGGCATGTGCTGGGCACCCGCCCAGAGACGACGATCGAGCTGAACATGCGCATCCGCAACACAGCCGTGACGGAGTTTGTGTTCACGCCCAAGCGGCACATGCTGCTGACCTTCAACACCCTGCCGCACCTCGACGGGCCGGATTACGAAGAGATGGTCAGCTACGCGTGACGCGCCGCCGCTACGCCTGCCAGACCCCGTAACCGAGCGAACGCAGGCGAATGCCGAGCTCGACTTCCATCGATCTCGCCTCGTCGTAACGCATGGGGTTGTAGCGTTCGTAGAGCGCCGGCAGCAGATGCAGCCCGTGGTCGGTCACGAAGCGATTGGCCTGCAGCCCGGCCTTGTGCTTGTCGAAGCGCATGTCCGGATCGAGCCCGGTCATGCCGACATAGACGAAGGGCTTGCCCAGCACATAGCCAGGGTTGGCCCGGCGGAAGCGCGCGGCATTCCACACCTGATCGTCGAGGGCGACGACATAGACGTGGTAGTGCGGGCGCCGTGCCATTCAGCGATCCGATAGGCCCCGCATGAGCCAGGGATACCGCGGAACCGGCTTCGCCGGGCCGCTGGTATCGCCCCCTTGAGGGGGAGGCGCCGCAGGCGCTTCGGGGGTGGGCTACTTCCTCTTGAGCATGCCCCAGATGAACAACAGCACGATCGCGCCGACGACCGACGCGATGAAGCCTGCGCCCTGCCCCGCCGTGTACCAGCCCATCGCCTGGCCCAGGTAGGTGGCGATCAACGAGCCGGCGATGCCGATCAGCGTGGTGACGATGAAGCCGGCCGAGTCGTTGCCCGGCTTGAGCGCACGCGCAACGAGGCCTGCGACGAAGCCGATCAGAATGGTCCAGACGATGCTCATGGTGATTCCCTTGAAGTGAAGCGGTGGGCGGAGTGAAAAAAGTGATGGCCGGGCCGCCGGCTCATGATATCGGGGCGGGCTGCGGCAGCGCCTTTGCGACGGCGCTCGCCAGCGTCGAGATGTCGAAGGGCTTGATGAGGATCGACTGGGTGCCGAGCACCCGTCCGACCTCGGCCATGTCGGCATAGCCGGTCGCCAGAATGACGGGGATGTCGCCGACCATTTCGCGCGCCCGGGCAATGACCTCGGCGCCGTTGAGCCCGGGCATGGCGTAGTCGACCACCAGCAGATCCTGCGGTGCCGCGCTCAACGCGCTCAGGCCAGCCGCACCATCGGCGGCTTCGCTCACCACGTAGCCGAGCATCGACAGGCTCTCGACGATCGCGCGGCGGACCTCGGCGTCGTCCTCGATCACCAGTACCCGCTGGCGGCGCGATGCCTGGTCTTGCGGTTCGGCGGGGGCTGCCGCGCAGCCCGCGGTCTCTCGCTCGCGCGACGCGGGAAACACCATCTCGACCTGCGTGCCGTGGCCTTCCTCGCTGCGCAACGTGGCGAGCCCACCCGACTGGCGCGCGAAGCCGTAGACCTGGCTCAGCCCCAGGCCGGTACCGCTGCCGACCGCCTTGGTCGTGAAGAAGGGGTCGAACACCTTGGTGAGCAGGTGCGCCGGAATGCCCACGCCGTCGTCGCGAATCGACACAGCGACATAGTCGCCGGGCAGCAGTTCGCCGACACCGCCGCACAGCCGGGTGGCAATCGAGAGGACGCCGCCGCCGGGCATGGCGTCACGGGCGTTCACCGCCAGATTGAGGACCGCCATCTCGAGCTGGTTGGCATCGAGCACGGCCCAGGCGGGCTCAGCGCACAGCGCGAGCTCGACCTGCACCGACGGCCCCACCGACACCCCGACCAGCTCGCGCATGCCTTCGAGCAGTGCGTTGACATCGGTCAGGCGCGGCAGCAGCGACTGGTTGCGCGCGAAAGACAGCAGTTGCCCGGTGAGCTTGGCGCCCCGCCCCACCGCGCCCTTGGCGCGCGAGGCGATGCCCAGCACCTTCTCGTCCTTGGCCACGCGTGCGACCAGGTCGAGGTTCATGTTCACCACATGCAGCAGGTTGTTGAAGTCGTGCGCGATGCCGCCGGTGAGCCGGCCGATCGCCTCCATCTTCTGCACCTGGATCAGCGCCGCCTGGGCCCGCTCGCGCTCAGCGATCTCGGCCATCAACCGGTCGTTGGCGCCAGCCAGTTCACGGGTGCGCGAGGCGATGCGCACTTCGAGTTCGGTGTTGAGGCGCTCGACCTCGGCGCGGGTGTCTTCGAGCTGCTGCAGGTGCAGCCGGGTGGCGTACTGGCGACGACGCGCGCGCACGGCCGCATCGGCGGCGCGCGCGAGCGTTTCGGTGTGCACCGGGCGCTCCAGCACAAAGGCATTGCCGAGCGTCTGGAGCAACGCGAGCGCCTGTCGCGATCGGCCGCCGGCGTCGCGGGAGGCCAGCACGATGAAGGGAAAGTCCGACCAGCTCGGCTGCGCCATGAGCCAGGCGCGAAGCGGCGCCTCTGGCACCTGCACCAGCGACTCCTCGGTCAGGATGGCCGCCGCTGCACCCCGGTCGAGGTCGGAGAGCATGGCGTCGGCGGATTCGCAGACGACCGCCACCAGCTGGATGTCCTGCAGCACCTGCTGCACGACCGAAGCGTCACGCCCCCGTGGTGCGTGGATGAGAACCCGGCGCTCCACCTCAGGCCTTGGCGATGAGCGATGCGTCACCCAGGAGCGGGATGTCGCCACGGTAAGTCGACACGCCCCCCAGGATGCCTTCGAAATCCGTCAGCGCCGGGCCGACTTCCACGCCCTGCTCGCCCAGACGGAACTCGCGGATGCTGAGTTCATGCTCGTTGGTGCGGCTCTTGACCACCGACACCGCCTTGAGGAGGCTGCCGCGCGACTCGAAGAAGCGGAACAGCACGATCGAATCGGACAGGTACGACAGGTCGAGATCACTGCGCACGTCGCCGACGATGCCGTGCTGGCCCAGCACCATCAGCGTCACGACGCCCTGCTGGTTGAGGAAGCTCAGCAGTTCGTGCATCTGCATCAGCAGAAACTTGGCGCCTGGCATCGCCTGCAGGTACGCGTTCAGGCTGTCGATCACGATCGTGCTGGCCCCTCGATCCTGCACCGCCATCCGGACCATGTTCGAGAACTGCCCGGGCGACATCTCGGCCGGATCGAGCGAGCGGATTTCAAGCTGCCCGTTGTCGATGAATCCGTCCAATCCAAGCCCCAGGGCCCGGCAGCGAAGCAGCAACGTGCCCATGCCCTCGTCGAAGAGGTAGTAGGACGCCTTCTCGCCCCGCCGCAAGGCGGCAACGACCGACGACATGGCAGTCGTCGTCTTGCCGACGCCGGAGGGGCCCATGAACAACGTGTTGCTGCCGCGGGCCAGCCCGCCGCCGAGCAACAGGTCGAAGGCATGCGTTCCGGTGGAGACGTTTGCAGGCTCGAAGCTGCTGTGATGCTCGCCGGCGATCAGTCGTGGGTACACCTGCAGGCCGCCGGTATCGAGAAGAACATCGTGCTCGCCGCCGCGGTAGCGCACGCCCCGCATCTTGACGATGCGCAGATGCCGCCGTACCGGCCCGTACTCTCCGATGGCCTGGTCAAGGCCCAGCACACCATGGGCGATGCTGTGCAGTTGCAGGTCGCCGCCCTGCGCACTGATGTCGTCGAGCATCAGCACCGTGCACTCGCGCGATGCGAAGAAATGCTTGAGCGCGAGGATCTGGCGGCGATAACGCAACGGGTCCTGCGCCAGCAGGCGCATCTCGGACAGGCTGTCGAACACCACACGCGTCGGCGACAGCCGGGTGACGGCGGCCATCACGTCGCGCGTCGTCTCGCCCAGTTCGACCTCGGCGGGGTACAGGATCGACTGTTCGGCCGACGCACTGAGGCCCTCTTCGTTCACCAGCTCGTACACCTCGATGCCGTCGAGCATCCAGCCGTGCGACTGCGCCACGATGCCGAGCTCGGTGGCCGTCTCGGACAAGGTGACATAGAGCCCCTTCTCGCCCAGCGCACGCCCCTCGAGCAGGAACTGCAGTCCGAGCGTCGTCTTGCCGGCCCCCGGCGTGCCTTCCACCAGGTACAGATGGCCGCGGGGCAGCCCACCGCCGAGCACGGTGTCGAGCCCGGAAATGCCGGTCCTCGCACGGGGCTGCGCGTGGTGAGCGGGATGATCTGGGGTCGTGGAGGGCGGCGCGTCGGGCATGTGCAGGGCAATGGTCAGGATGACCGCAGAGTGAGCGCAGATTCTGCAGCCGCGAGCTGCGCTTGGCTGTCCTGCAGCGTCCTACACGTTGACGGAGAAGAGCGCGTTATACCGTCGGCATGCTTGAAAAACTCCCTGATGTCATCGGCCATGCGCTGCACGGCGTGCGCGCCGGCCTCGACGAAATCGTCTTCAACACGCTGGGCCTTCGCGAGGGCATGGCGTCGCTCGCGCTGACGAGCCTCGCCTTTGCCGACCACGCGCCGCTGCCCGCGCGCTACACGGCCGACGGCGAAGGGCTGTCGCCTTCGCTGCAATGGACCGGCGTGCCCGCCGACGCCGCGTCGCTGGTGCTGCTGGTGGAAGACGCCGATTCGCCGACGCCTAGCCCGCTGGTGCATGCGATCGTCGTTGGCCTCCCCACGGGCGACGGCGCATTGGCCGAGGGCGCGATGCCGAGCGCCGACAACGAAGGCGCCGGCCTGCACGTCGGGCGCAACTCGTACTTGCAGGCGGCCTGGCTGCCGCCGGATCCGCCGCCGGGACATGGCGTGCACCGCTACGCATTCCAGCTCTACGCGCTGCGGGCCGTGCCGGTCTTCTCGGAGACGCCGGGGCGCGACGAGGTGGTGGATGCGCTGCGCGAACATGCGATGGCCAGCGGCCTGCTCATCGGCACCTGCGAGCGGCCCGACGGTTCCATCCGCATCGACGAAGGTGTGCCGGCCGGGCCGGTGATCGCCGGCTGACGGCTCAGCCGTTGTTCGGCGTGCCGAGCATCGAGAGCGGCAGGCGCGACACCTCGGCCAGCAGCCGCGCCAGCGCACCGGCGGCTGCATCGACCACCGCCTGCCCGCGCGGCGCCGTGGCGGCGGCGGCGTTGCCGGCGGCGCCGTCGGCGTTGTAATCCTCCATCGCCCAGCCCAGCTTCGCGCTGCGGCCGTTGCCGAGCAACGCGTAGTCGGGCGCACGTTCGCGGGACGTGGAACCGAAGTCGCGCGCCGCCGCCATCGCGACCTGATGGGGGGCCAGCGCCAGCATCATCGAGGTTTCGATCTCGCCGGCATGCACGCCGAAGCGGTGTTCGTCGGCGCTGAACTGCGCGCCCGCCTCGCCCAGCGGCAGGTTGAACCAGCTCACGCTGTAGACGATCAGCCCGTGCGCGGCGCGCAGCTCGCGCGCCACGATGTCCATCGCCCCGACATGCCCGCCGTGCGCGTTGAACAGCACCAGCTTGCGCACGCCGGCGCGCGCCACGCCGGCACCGATCTCGCGCCAGAGCCGGATCAGCGTCTCGGCCGACAGCGTGATCGTGCCCGGGAAGTTCGCATGCTCGGGGCTCAGGCCGATGTGCTGGCTGGGCAGGAAGAGTGCAGGCAGTTCGGCGGGCAGCAGCGGCAGCGTGGCAGCGACGATGCCGTCGACCAGCACCGAATCGACGCCCAGCGGCAAGTGCGGCCCGTGCTGCTCGGTGGCTCCCAGCGGCAGCACGGCGACGGTGGCCGCCGGGTCGAGCGCCGCGAAATCGCGGGTCGTCAGCTGCGACCAGAAGCGGCGCGGCGCGGCGGGGGAAACGGGAGCGGTCATGCGCGCGATCTTAGAGCTCGGCTGCGGGCAGGGAGGCATCGTCGGGCACGGTCTCGGGCGGCGCGAGCATCGTGCCGCGGCAGTTGGCAGCCCCGCAGTGGCAGACGTAGTCGCTGGCCAGCGAGCGCTCGTCGGCGGTGAGACCGTAGTCGATGAACAGCTCGTCGCCGGCCTCGACCGCCATCAGCGTCTGGAACTTGAGCACCAGCTCGCCGGCCTCGTCGTATTCCTCGACCGCCTCGCAGTTGGGGTCGCACGAATGGTTGAGGTGCCGCGTCGCGTTGCCGCCTTTGGCACCGTCGATGGTTTCGTCGTTGGACAGGTTGAACAGGTAGGTGAGCTGGTCGTTCCAGTCCTTGGCGGCGATCTGCGCGGGCGTGTAGCGGCGCCCTTCGTAGAGGCCGAGGAAGGCTTCGGCCGGCAGGTTGCGGGTGGCGAAGGCGCCGAGCCCATGGATGCCGCTTTGCGAAACGCGGATGCAGGGGGTCGAGGACGAGGCTGAAGGGGAGGACGAAGACTTGCGCTTTTTCATGGGGTGCTTTGCACGCAATTTTCGCGCACGCCCATGGCAGCGAACCGGTCCGCCAGAAAATCGACCAGCGCGCGCACCCGCGCCGGTACGAAGCGCCCGCTGGGCAGCAGCGCATGCAGCGGGTAGGGCTCCGTGTCCCACTCGGGCAACAGGCACACCAGCGTGCCCGCCGCCTCGTCCTGCCGCACGTCGAGTTCCGACTTGAAGGTGATGCCGCGGCCGGCCAGCGCCCACTGGCGCGCGAGCGATGCATCGTCGGCGAAGCGGTCGCCGTCGACCCGCACGTCCGTCCACTGCCCCTGCTTGCCGAAACGCCAGACGCGCTGGCGCCGGCCGCCGCGGTGGAAGGTCAGACAGTTGTGTTGCGACAGATCCTGCGGTCTTTGCGGCGCACCGTGTCGCGCAAGGTAGGCCGGCGAGGCCCACAGCCGCGGTCGGCTCATCGCCAGCTGGCGCGCGACCAGCCGCGAGTCGGCCAGCGGACCGTAGCGCAGGGCGACGTCGACCTCGTCGCGCATCACGTCGAGCGGCCGATCGCCCACCGACAGCGCGAGCTGCACGCCCGGGTGCGCGTCGAGAAAGTCGTCGAACCACGGCAGCAGCGTGTTGCGCGTGAGATCGGACGGCGAGGCCACGCGCACCGCACCGACCAGCGCGCCGCCCTCGGCCGTTACCAGCGATTCGCCCTCGGCCAGCAGGTCGAGCGCGCGGATGGCGTAGTCGAGCAGCGTCTGCCCCTGCGGCGTGAGGCGCATGGCGCGCGTGGAGCGCTCGAACAGCCGCGCGCCCAGTTGTGCCTCCAGCCGCTTGAGCGCCGCGCTCGCGGCCGCCGGCGTGATGCCGAGCGCCCGGCCGGCGGCGCTGAGCGTGCCGCCCTGGGCGGTGAGCACCAGCACGCGCAGATCGGCCAGATTCTCAATCTTCATTTGAAACTGATGTCGGTTTCAGGCAGCTTATCAAACGAAGAGAGGGCAAATACAGTGAGGCATCGTTCATTGAAAGACTCGCCATGAAGGCCATCGGTTATTACGCCCCGCTTCCCATCGACGACCCTGCGTCTCTGCAGGACCTGACCCTGCCCGAGCCCGTGGCCGGTCCGCGCGACCTGCTGGTGCGCGTGTCCGCCATTTCGGTCAACCCGGTCGACACCAAGGTGCGCCGCAACGCCGCGCCGGAAGCCGGCCAGGCGAAGGTGCTGGGCTGGGACGCAGTAGGCACGGTCGAAGCCGTCGGCGCGCATGTCAAGGGCTTCCGGGTGGGCGACCGCGTGTACTACGCCGGTTCGATCATCCGCCCCGGCGCCAACGCCGAGCTGCACGTGGTCGACGAACGCATCGTGGCGCGCGCACCCTCCACCCTCGACGACGCCCAGGCCGCCGCGCTGCCGCTGACCACCATCACCGCCTGGGAACTGCTGTTCGACCGCCTCGGCGTGCCGCAGGGCGGCGGCGCCGGGCAGACGCTGCTGATCACCGGCGGCGCGGGCGGGGTGGGCTCGATCCTGATCCAGCTCGCGCGCCAGTTGACGCAACTGCGCGTGGTCGCCACGGCCTCGCGCGCGGAGACGCGCCAGTGGTGCCTCGACCTCGGGGCGCATGCCGTGATCGACCATTCGAAGCCGCTGGCCGCAGAGCTCAAGGCTGCAGGCATCGGCGAAGTCGACATGGTCGCCAGCCTCACGCAGACGCAGCAGCACTACGCGCAGATCATCGAGAGCCTCAAGCCACAAGGGAAGATCGGCGTGATCGACGACATGGCGGTGCTCGACGCGATGCCGCTCAAGGGCAAGAGCCTGTCGCTGCACTGGGAACTGATGTTCGTGCGCTCGCGCTTCGAAACGCCCGACATGACCGAGCAGGGCAATCTGCTGTCAGCGGTCGCGTCGCTGGTGGACGCCGGCCGCATCCGCACCACCGCGAACGCGAGCTTCGGCACCATCAACGCCGCCAATCTGCGCCGCGCGCACGCGCTCATCGAGAGCGGCAAGGCGCAGGGCAAGGTGGTGCTGCAGGGCTTCTGAGCCCCACCCCGTATACCGGTCGATCAGCTGCCCGGTGCCCTCGCGACCCGCCAGACGGTGTTGCCCACATCGTCGGCCACCAGCAGCGCACCGGCCTTGTCGAGCGCCACGCCCACCGGCCGGCCCTGCGCCTTGCCTTCGGCATTCAGGAAGCCGGTGAGAAAGTCCTTCGGCTGGCCGGTCGGCTTCCCGCCGATGAAGGGCACGAAGACGACCTTGTAGCCCGACTGCGGCTGGCGGTTCCACGAGCCGTGCTCGCCAATGAAAGCGCCAGTCGCGTACTCCGCCGGCATGCCGCGCGGGCTCGAGAAGGCCAGGCCCAGGGGCGCCACGTGGGTACCGAGCGCATAGTCCGGCGCGATGGCCTTCGCCACCTTGTCAGGCTGCTGCGGCTGCACGCGGATGTCGACGTTGCCGCCGAAGTAGCTCCAGGGCCAGCCGTAGAAGGCGCCGTCCTTCACCGAGGTCAGGTAGTCGGGCACCAGGTCGCTGCCGATCTCGTCGCGCTCGTTCACCACGGTCCACAGCGTCTTGGTCTCGGGCTCCCAGCCCATGCCGTTGGGGTTGCGCAGACCGGTCGCGAACAGGCGCTTCTCGCCGCTCTTCGTGTCCACCTCCCAGATGGCGGCGCGGCCCTCTTCGGCCTCCATCCCGTTCTCGCCGACGTTGCTGTTGGAGCCGACCGTCACGTAGAGCTTGCTGCCGTCCTCGCTGGCGATGACGTTCTTGGTCCAGTGGTGGTTGATGCCGGCCGGCAGGTCGGTCACCTTCACCGGCGCGCCGGCGGCCGCGGTCTGGCCCTCGGTGTAAGGCAGCTTTACCAGCGCGTTGGCGTTGGCGATGAAGAGTTCGTTGCCCACCAGCACCATGCCGAAGGGCGACTGCAGGCCCTGGATGAAGACGTTGCGCGTCTCGGCTACGCCATCGCCATCGGCGTCGCGCAGCAGGCTGATGCGGTTGGCGCTGGGCACCTCGGCGCCAGCGCGCGCCATGACCTTGCCCTGCACGAAGTCCTTGATCTTGCCGATCGGGCCCTTTTTCGCCTCGGGCGCGCCGGGCTCCTTGGGCGGCTTGTTGCTCTCGGCCACCAGCACGTCGCCGTTGGGCAAGGTGTAGACCCAGCGCGGGTGGTCGAGTTGGCGGGCCAGGGCCGTGACCTTGAAGCCCGCCGGCGCCGTCGGGCCTGCGGTGTCGGTCCAGCCGACGGCCTCAGACACCTTCACGGTCGGGATGAAGGTCTTGTTGGGCGCGGGCAGTTGCGGTGTCGGGCCGACGCCGGCCTCGAAGGGCAGGCGCGCCGTCTCGCCGCAGGCGACGATGGCGGCGGCGGCCACGGGAATGAGACAAAGGCGGGTCCAGCGGTTCATGAGGTCTCCTTGAGCTTGAGGTGCGGTTCGTTGAGCCGGATGGTGGGTGACAGTCTTTTCGCCGACTGTCGGCTGTGGGCGCTTTCGGGCGTGGTCCGGCTCGAAGCCCGAGGCGCCGCTACCATCGACCCATGACCGAAGACCTGTTCCGCGCCGATGCCTACCTGCAGGAATGCGCATCGCGCATCGTGCGTCTCGACGCGGCAGGCGTCGTGCTCGACCGCACGGTGTTCTACCCGCTGGGCGGTGGACAGGCCGGCGACGCGGGCACTTTGGCGCTGGCCGATGGGCGCACGCTGGCGATCGCCGACACGCGCAAGGCGAAGGACGCCGAGGGCCGGCCGACCGACGAGATCCTCCACGTGCCGGCGCCCGGCCAGGAGGCGCTGCTCGCCACGCTGACGCCGGGCGACGCGGTGACGGCCCGCATCGACTGGGAGCGCCGCCACCGCCTGATGCGATTCCACACCGCCACGCACCTGCTCTGCCACCTGGTGGCGCAGCCGGTGAACGGCTGCTCGATCACGCCGGACTACGCGCGGCTCGACTTCCACATGACCGACCCGCTGGACAAGGACGCGCTCACGGCTGGCCTGGCGCGGCTGGTCGGCGCGGCACATCCGCTGGCGGTCGGCGCGATCTCCGACGCCGAGCTGGACGCCAACCCGTCACTCGTCAAGAGCATGAGCGTGCAGCCGCCGCGCGGCACGGGCACGGTGCGCACCATCCGCATCGGCGCCGAGGCCGACGCGCAGATCGACTTCCAGCCCTGCGGCGGCACGCACGTGGCGAACACGTCGGAGATCGGCGCGGTGGTCGTGACCAAGATCGAGAAAAAGAGCGCGAACAGCCGGCGCGTGGTGCTGGGCTGGGCGGCCTGAGCGGCGCCACCAGGAACCTTCCCACCGACTCCTGCTCCGACTGCCGGCATGCTTCGCTCTCTCTTCTCCCGACTCTCCGTCGCCGCGCTCGCTCTGGCGGCCGTACTGCCGGCCGCCGCCCAGTTGCAGTCGAAGGCTTCGCCGGTCGTCACCACGCCGCACGTGCGGGCCGAACTGATCGCATACGCGCCGGACGGCGTAGCGCCGGTCGCCCCCGTCTGGGTCGGCCTGCAGATCACGCACCAGCCCGAGTGGCACACCTACTGGAAGAACGCTGGCGACTCGGGCCTGCCGACCGAGCTGACGTGGACACTGCCACGCGGGATGGTCGCTGGCGACATCGCCTGGCCGGTGCCGAAGAAGATCCCGATCGGCCACCTCGCCAACTACGGCTACGAGCACACCGTGCTGCTGCCGGTGCAGCTCAAGATGGCGCCCGACTTCAGGCCGGCCGCCGCGTTGGTCGGCGCGGGCGGCATCGACATCCGGCTGAAGGCCTCGTGGCTGGTCTGCCGCAAGGAATGCATTCCCGAAGAGGGCGAGTTTGCGCTGACCTTGCCGGCGCAGGGCTCGACCGCGCTGCACAAGGCCGACTTCGACGCGGCCTTCGCGGCGCAGCCGGTGCCGCTCGCGCAGACCGGTGCGATCGCGGTGGCCGACAATTTGCTGAACGTGCGCATCGACGGCCTGCCGCCGGCCGCGCGCGGCAAGACGCTCGAGTTCTTCCCCGAGACCGCCGAGGTGATCCACACCGCCGCCGTCTCCGGCAAGGACTGGACCCAGGCCTGGCAGGGCGAGAGCTGGACCGCGACGATCCCGCTGGCCGAGCAGCGCAGCCCCAGCCCGACGACGATGCCGGTGGTGCTCGCACTGGCCGAGGCCGACCGGCGTGACGGCGCCCCGATCGCCTGGCGCGCCGAGGCGCCCGTCACCGGCAGCTGGCCGGCGACCGCGGCCGTGGCGCAGGTGTCGCCGGCACTGCAGGCGGCGCTCGAAGCCAACACGGCGGCGCCGCTGCCGCAACCGGCCGGCAGCTTCGTGATGGCGCTGCTCGGCGCCTTGCTGGGCGGGCTGCTGCTGAACCTGATGCCCTGCGTGTTCCCGGTGCTGGCGATCAAGGTGCTGGGCTTCGCCAACCACGCGGGCGACCGGCGCGGGCATCGCGTCGCCGGGCTGGCCTACACGGCCGGCGTGATGGTCACGTTCCTCGCGCTCGGCGCGGGCATGCTGGCGTTGCGCGCAGCCGGCGAACAGCTGGGCTGGGGCTTCCAGTTGCAGTCGCCGGCGGTCGTCGCGGGGCTGGCGGCGCTGTTCACGCTCGTCGGCCTCAACTTGGCCGGCATGTTCGAGTTCGGCCTGCTGGTGCCGCGCTCGCTGTGCGCCGCGCAGGTGAAGCATCCGGTGGCGAACGACTTTCTCTCCGGCGTGCTGGCGGTGGTCATCGCTTCGCCCTGCACCGCGCCGTTCATGGGCGCATCGCTCGGTTTCGCGATCGGGCTGCCGGCGGCGCAGGCGTTGATGCTGTTCGCGGTCCTGGGCTTCGGGCTGGCGCTGCCCTATCTGGTGGCGGGCTTCGTGCCGGCGGTCGCGCGCCTGCTGCCCAAGCCGGGCGCCTGGATGGACACGTTGCGCCGCGTGCTCGCGTTCCCGATGTTCGCCACCGTTGCGTGGCTGGTCTGGGTGCTGGGCCAGCAGAGCGGGATCGACGGCGCCGGCGCGCTGCTCGGCCTGCTGGTGTGCCTGGCGGCGGTGGTGTGGTCGTTCACGCTGCGGGGCCGGACCCGCGTCGTCCTCGCCAGCGTGCTGCTGGCCGGCACCGCCGCAGTGGCTGCGGCGATCGGCGGCAACATCGTGCGGCCGGTCGAGCCGGCGGTGGCGGCGAGCGGTGCGCGCTGGCAGCCCTGGTCGGCCGCGCGCGTGGCCGAACTGCAGGCGGCCGGACGGCCGGTGTTCATCGACTTCACCGCCGCCTGGTGCGTCACCTGCCAGTACAACAAGAAGGCCACGCTGAGCGACGCCGACCTGCTGGCCGATTTCGACGCGCGTCAGGTTGCGACCTTGCGTGCGGACTGGACGCGGCAGGACCCGGCGATCACCGCCGCGCTGAACGCGCTGGGCCGCAGCGGCGTGCCGGTCTATGTGCTGCAGGCGCCGGGCAAGGCGCCGGTGGTGCTGACCGAGATCCTGAGCAAGAGCGACCTCAAGGCGGCGCTCGCCCGGCTTTGAAAAGCCCCGCCGCGCGATGTCCATGACGGCACTACGGCTTGTCATCGGCAGATGAGGGAATCGGCCTAAGCTGCGGCCGTCATTCGATTTTTTCTCAGGAGTCTGCAGACCATGCCATCCTTGTCGTCGTCCGCTTCGCGTTCCGCCCGTGCCGCCCGGGATGCGGGTGCAGCCCTCAGCCGCGCCTCCCGCCGCGCCGTGATGGCGGCCGCAGTCGCGCTGGGCAGCTCGCTGCTCATCGGCGCACCGGCACACGCCGCGCCCGCCGTCGGCCAGAAGGCCCCCGACTTCGTCGCCGTGGACACGCGCGGTGCACAGCACAAGCTTTCCGATTTCGCCGGCAAGTACGTCGTGCTGGAATGGACCAACCCCGGCTGCCCCTTCGTGCGCAAGCACTACGACAGCGGCAACATGCCGGCCACGCAGAAGGCCGCGACGGCCAAAGGTGTGGTCTGGCTGGCCATCAACTCCACCGAGCGCGCCGCCAGCGACTACCTGCAGCCGGCTGCGCTCGACGGCTGGATGAAGAAGCAGTCGGCCGCGCCGACCGCCGTGCTGATGGACGAGGACGGCGCCATCGGCCAGGCCTACGGCGCACGGACCACGCCGCACCTCTTCATCATCGACCCCAAGGGCACGCTCGTGTACGCGGGCGGCATCGACAGCATTCCCTCGTCTCGCCCGGACGACATCAAGACCGCGACCAACTACGTGAACCAGGCGTTGGGCGAGGCCTTCGGTGGCAAGCCGATCAGCACGGCCGCGACCCGGCCGTACGGCTGCTCGATCAAGTACAAGTCCTGACGCGCCGGGCGCCGGCGAGCGGCGTACGGTCGCAGCGGGCTTGGGGCAAGCCCCGGGGTGTCATCGGTACGGCGCCTCGCACAATGGGCTGCAAAGGAGCCCCCATGCAACCCTCTGTGTTGAAGAGCTATCCGGCCGGCGTGCCGCACGAGGTCCACCCCGAACAGTACCGGTCGCTCGGACAGATGTTCGACGAATCGTTCCAGCGCCATGCCGAACGGCCGTTCTCGGTGTGCATGGAACGCTGGACAACGTATGCGGAGCTGGACCGGCAGTCGAAGGCGCTGGGCGCCTGGCTGCAGTCCCTCGGCCTCGAGCCCGGGGCACGGGTGGCGATCATGCTGCCGAACATCCCGCAGTTCGCCGCCACCATGTGCGCGGTGCTGCGCGCCGGCTACACCTGCGTCAACGTGAATCCGCTCTACACGGCGAGAGAGCTCGAGCACCAACTGAAGGACTCGGGCGCGACGGTGATCGTCATCCTCGAAAACTTTGCAGCCACGCTGCAGCAGGTGATCGGTCGAACGCCGTTGCAGCATGTGGTCGTGACGGCGATGGGCGATCTTCTGGGCGGCCTGTATGGCACCTGGATCACGCTCGCCGTGCGCCACCTCGCGCGCATGGTGCCGCCGTACAAGCTTCCGCTCGACGGTCGGACCGTGACGCCGTTCACGCAGGCGCTGGCCGTTGGCGCGGGTCGCACGCTGGGCCCCGACACCAGCACGCTCGACAGCATCGCATTCCTCCAGTACACGGGCGGAACCACGGGTCTGTCGAAAGGCGCGGTGCTGACGCACCGGAACATCGTCGCCGCCACATTGCAGGCCGAGGCCTGGTTCACGCCGGCGCTCCAACGCGTGGGCGATCTCGGCAAGGTCAACAGCATCGCTGCGCTTCCGCTGTATCACATCTTTGCACTCACACTCTGTCTGCTGGCGATCCGACAGGGCTCCCACCTCACCCTGATTCCGAACCCCCGCGACTTCGACAAGTTCGTCGCCGTCCTGAAGAAGCGACCGTTCCACATGCTGCCGGCGGTGAACACGCTCTTCAATGCGCTGCTGATGCACCCCGAGTTCGGCAAGCTCGATTTCTCGACGCTGTTCGTGTCCCAAGCCGGCGGCATGGCCGCTTCCGAGGGGACGGCACAGCGCTGGTTCGAGGTCACCGGCTGCCCGATGATCGAAGGCTGGGGCATGAGCGAAACCTGCGCGATCGGGACCAACAACCCCGTCTGCAACACACACTTCACCGGCAACATCGGTCTGCCGCTGCCGGGCATCGAGATCGCGATCAAGGACGACGAAGGCCATACGCTGCCGGAAGGCCAAGCTGGGGAGCTGTGCATCAAGGGCCCCAATGTCATGGCCGGCTATTACAAGCAACCCGCGGAGACCGCTGCCGCCTTCACCGCCGACGGCTTCATGCGCACAGGTGACATTGCAGTCATGCAGGCCGATGGTTACAGCCGTATCGTGGACCGCAAGAAGGACATGATTCTGGTGAGTGGGTTCAACGTCTTTCCCAACGAACTCGAGAACGTGATCTCGCTGTGCCCGGGTGTTCTCGAATGCGCCGCAGTGGGCGTGCCCGATGAGAAGCAGGGCGAAGCGATCAAGGTCTTCGTGGTCCGCAAGGATCCGGCGCTGACGGAGGACGACGTCCTGCGCTATTGCGCCCAGGCGCTGACGGGCTACAAGCGGCCGCGCAGCATCGAGTTTCGAGATGCATTGCCCAAGAGCAATGTGGGGAAGATCCTGCGGCGGCAGCTCCGCGTGGATCGGCCAGCGGGCGGCCCGTGAAGCCGCGGCTCCCTGACGGCGTGACTGTTTTCGAACGCGGCTGGTTGTCGTCCAACAACGTGCTGCTCGATGGCGAGGAGCCGGCGCTGGTGGACAGCGGCTACGTCACCCACGCGGCTCAGACAGTGGCCCTCGTCGAAGAGGCGCTCGGCGGACGGCCGCTTGCACGCCTGGTCAACACGCATCTGCACAGCGATCACTGCGGTGGCAATGCGGCCTTGCAGCAGCGCTATGCCTCGCTGCCGACGGACATCCCGCCCGCCGATTTCGACGCGGTAGCGCGCTGGGATGAATCGGCTCTCAGTTTTCGGGACACGGGGCAGCAATGCCCTCGCTTTCTCGCCAGCGGTGTCCTTCTCTCCGGGCAGCTGCGGCGCCTTGGGAGGAACGACTGGGAGATCCACGGCGCACCGGGGCATGACCCCCACGCCGTTTTGCTGTTCGAGCCACGCAGCCGCACATTGATATCCGCAGATGCACTCTGGGAAAACGGATTCGGAGTGGTCTTCCCCGAGCTTGTGGGAGAGACCTCTTTCGACGACGTCGGTGCGACGCTCGACCTGATAGCCGCTCTGCGCCCGACGTCGGTGATTCCTGGACATGGCAGCGTTTTCAGCGACACCCCCGCGGCCCTTGGCCGCGCCCGACGGCGCCTGGAGGGCCTGATGTCGGACCCGACCAGGCACGCCCGATATGCCTTCAAGGTCCTGATCAAGTTCAAGCTCCTCGAAGCGCAGCACCTTCCCGAGATCGAATGGCACGCCTGGCGAGACAGAACGCCCTACCTACGGACCATCCATTCCCGTTTTTTCCCAGGCTGGGAATTCTCGGTGTTTGCAGAAGATGTGCTGAATGAGCTGGTGCGCTCCGGCGCCGCAGCGCGATCGGCCCGCGGCATTCTCAACAGCTGACCGCATTAACCGTCGGTGGGAAAGTCGGCGCACAAATAAGAAAGCCCCAACCGATTGGTTGGGGCTTTCTAGGCTGTAAGAGCCTGACGATGACCTACTTTCACACGGGAACCCGCACTATCATCGGCGCTGACGCGTTTCACTGTCCTGTTCGGGATGGGAAGGAGTGGTACCACGTCGCTATGGTCATCAGGCATAAAAGGTTGCCTGCCTGATCTGAGATCAAGCAAACGAATTCATAGAGTTTGGAATCAGCTTTTGGCGAATTATTTTGAATGCGTCAACTTGGCATAACACCTTGATCTGACTGATCAAAGTTATAGGGTCAAGCCGCACGAGCAATTAGTATCAGTTAGCTTAACGCATTACTGCGCTTCCACACCTGACCTATCAACGTCCTGGTCTTGAACGACTCTTTAGGGGGCTCAAGGCCCCGGCAGATCTCATCTTGAAACGAGTTTCCCGCTTAGATGCTTTCAGCGGTTATCTCTTCCACACTTAGCTACTCGGCAATGCCACTGGCGTGACAACCGATACACCAGAGGTGTGTCCACTCCGGTCCTCTCGTACTAGGAGCAGGCTTCCTCAAATCTGCAGCGCCCACGGAAGATAGGGACCAAACTGTCTCACGACGTTTTAAACCCAGCTCACGTACCTCTTTAAATGGCGAACAGCCATACCCTTGGGACCGGCTACAGCCCCAGGATGAGATGAGCCGACATCGAGGTGCCAAACACCGCCGTCGATATGAACTCTTGGGCGGTATCAGCCTGTTATCCCCAGAGTACCTTTTATCCGTTGAGCGATGGCCCTTCCATACAGAACCACCGGATCACTATGTCCTGCTTTCGCATCTGCTCGACTTGTCAGTCTCGCAGTTAAGCACGCTTATGCCATTGCACTATCGTCACGATGTCCGACCGTAACTAGCGTACCTTCGAACTCCTCCGTTACGCTTTGGGAGGAGACCGCCCCAGTCAAACTGCCTACCATGCACTGTCCCCGATCCAGATAATGGACCTAGGTTAGAACCTCAAACACACCAGGGTGGTATTTCAACGTTGGCTCCACAAGATCTAGCGACCCTGCTTCAAAGCCTCCCACCTATCCTACACAGATCTGTTCAAAGTCCAATACAAAGCTACAGTAAAGGTTCATGGGGTCTTTCCGTCTTTCCGCGGGGAGATTGCATCATCACAAACATTTCAACTTCGCTGAGTCTCAGGAGGAGACAGTGTGGCCATCGTTACGCCATTCGTGCAGGTCGGAACTTACCCGACAAGGAATTTCGCTACCTTAGGACCGTTATAGTTACGGCCGCCGTTTACTGGGACTTCAATCAAGAGCTTGCACCCCATCATTTAATCTTCCAGCACCGGGCAGGCGTCACACCCTATACGTCCACTTTCGTGTTTGCAGAGTGCTGTGTTTTTAATAAACAGTCGCAGCCACCGATTTTTTGCAACCCATTCATGCTTCGTTGTTCACTACACACTAATAGGGCACACCTTCTTCCGAAGTTACGGTGTCAATTTGCCGAGTTCCTTCTCCTGAGTTCTCTCAAGCGCCTTAGAATACTCATCTCGCGCACCAGTGTCGGTTTGCGGTACGGTCGTATATAGCTGAAGCTTAGTGGCTTTTCCTGGAACCTCGTTCAGTCACTTCACGGACAAGTCCGCTCGATCGTTGGCCTCGGTATATGTGCACCGGATTTGCCTAATGCACGCCTACATCCAACTAAACCAGAATAATCCAATAACTGGATGACCTATTAAGATCCGTCCCCACATCGCACTATATATCGGTACAGGAATATTGACCTGTTTCCCATCAGCTACGCATCTCTGCCTCGCCTTAGGGGCCGACTCACTCTACGCCGATGAACGTTGCGTAGAAAACCTTGCGCTTACGGCGAGGGGGCTTTTCACCCCCTTTAACGCTACTCATGTCAGCATTCGCACTTCTGATACCTCCAGCACGCTTTACAACGCACCTTCACAGGCTTACAGAACGCTCTCCTACCACTTGCAATAAATTGCAAATCCGCAGCTTCGGTAACTGGCTTAGCCCCGTTACATCTTCCGCGCAGGACGACTCGATCAGTGAGCTATTACGCTTTCTTTAAATGATGGCTGCTTCTAAGCCAACATCCTGACTGTTTTAGCCTTCCCACTTCGTTTCCCACTTAGCCAATTTTAGGGACCTTAGCTGGCGGTCTGGGTTGTTTCCCTCTTGAGTCCGGACGTTAGCACCCGGTGCTCTGTCTCCCAAGCTGTACTCATCGGTATTCGGAGTTTGCCTTGGTTTGGTAAGTCGCCATGACCCCCTAGCCAAAACAGTGCTCTACCCCCGATGGTAATACTTGAGGCACTACCTAAATAGTTTTCGGAGAGAACCAGCTATTTCCAAGTTTGTTTAGCCTTTCACCCCTATCCACAGCTCATCCGCTAGTTTTGCAACACTAGTCGGTTCGGACCTCCAGTACCTGTTACGGCACCTTCATCCTGGCCATGGATAGATCACTTGGTTTCGGGTCTACACCCAGCGACTGATCGCCCTATTCGGACTCGATTTCTCTACGGCTTCCCTATTCGGTTAACCTTGCCACTGAATGTAAGTCGCTGACCCATTATACAAAAGGTACGCAGTCACCCCTTACGAGGCTCCTACTTTTTGTAAGCACGCGGTTTCAGGATCTATTTCACTCCCCTCCCGGGGTTCTTTTCGCCTTTCCCTCACGGTACTAGTTCACTATCGGTCAATGATGAGTATTTAGCCTTGGAGGATGGTCCCCCCATGTTCAGACAGGATTTCTCGTGTCCCGCCCTACTTGTCGCAAACTTAGTACCACACAGGTCATTTCACGTACGGGGCTATCACCCGCTATGGCCAGTCTTTCCAAACTGTTCCGTTATGTCTTGTGCTATCACTTGCAGGCTTCTCCGATTTCGCTCGCCACTACTTTCGGAATCTCGGTTGATGTCTTTTCCTCGAGCTACTGAGATGTTTCAGTTCACCCGGTTCGCCTCGCATAGCTATGTATTCACTATGCGATACCTTTGCAGGTGGGTTTCCCCATTCGGAAATCTCCGGATCAAAGCTAATTTGCCAGCTCCCCGAAGCTTATCGCAGGCTATCACGTCCTTCGTCGCCTATCATTGCCAAGGCATCCACCACGTGCTCTTATTCACTTGACCCTATAACTTTGACGTCTCACCAGATCGCTCCAGCAAAACACAAAATCATTTCAAGGAATATGTCAGGTCTTTCACCTGACGCGTTATGCCGTTACATTCAAAATTCGATTTGACTCGAAATTGAAGTTTCTTTTGACGCAATCAAAAATTCTATGTTGCTGATGGCACGGTCTGCACTAAACCTTTACGAATGTGCAGTTTCCATCAGCAACGCTGATTCGACTCTATGAATTTTTAAAGAACAGCCGATTGATCAAGAGATCTCGATCAACAACAAAGAAGCCTCATGCATGAGCACGAAGCCGCTTTGGTGTTGAGTGTAAGTATCGTGTTGTGGTGGAGGATGACGGGATCGAACCGACGACCCCCTGCTTGCAAAGCAGGTGCTCTCCCAGCTGAGCTAATCCCCCGGATCTCCACGTTGTTCATTGGAAGTTTGGTGGGTCTAGTTGGGCTCGAACCAACGACCCCCGCCTTATCAAGACGGTGCTCTAACCAGCTGAGCTACAGACCCATGTCGATCGACTCGACTTTTCCAACAACCGATAAGTGTGGGCGTTTAAATTAAATTGCTGTTTCCAGAAAGGAGGTGATCCAGCCGCACCTTCCGATACGGCTACCTTGTTACGACTTCACCCCAGTCACGAACCCTGCCGTGGTAATCGCCCTCCTTGCGGTTAAGCTAACTACTTCTGGCAGAACCCGCTCCCATGGTGTGACGGGCGGTGTGTACAAGACCCGGGAACGTATTCACCGTGACATTCTGATCCACGATTACTAGCGATTCCGACTTCACGCAGTCGAGTTGCAGACTGCGATCCGGACTACGACTGGTTTTATGGGATTAGCTCCCCCTCGCGGGTTGGCAACCCTTTGTACCAGCCATTGTATGACGTGTGTAGCCCCACCTATAAGGGCCATGAGGACTTGACGTCATCCCCACCTTCCTCCGGTTTGTCACCGGCAGTCTCATTAGAGTGCCCAACTAAATGTAGCAACTAATGACAAGGGTTGCGCTCGTTGCGGGACTTAACCCAACATCTCACGACACGAGCTGACGACAGCCATGCAGCACCTGTGTTACGGTTCTCTTTCGAGCACTAAGCCATCTCTGGCGAATTCCGTACATGTCAAAGGTGGGTAAGGTTTTTCGCGTTGCATCGAATTAAACCACATCATCCACCGCTTGTGCGGGTCCCCGTCAATTCCTTTGAGTTTCAACCTTGCGGCCGTACTCCCCAGGCGGTCAACTTCACGCGTTAGCTTCGTTACTGAGTCAGTGAAGACCCAACAACCAGTTGACATCGTTTAGGGCGTGGACTACCAGGGTATCTAATCCTGTTTGCTCCCCACGCTTTCGTGCATGAGCGTCAGTACAGGTCCAGGGGATTGCCTTCGCCATCGGTGTTCCTCCGCATATCTACGCATTTCACTGCTACACGCGGAATTCCATCCCCCTCTACCGTACTCTAGCTATGCAGTCACAGATGCAGTTCCCAGGTTGAGCCCGGGGATTTCACAACTGTCTTACATAACCGCCTGCGCACGCTTTACGCCCAGTAATTCCGATTAACGCTTGCACCCTACGTATTACCGCGGCTGCTGGCACGTAGTTAGCCGGTGCTTATTCTTACGGTACCGTCATGATCCCTCTTTATTAGAAAGGGACTTTTCGTTCCGTACAAAAGCAGTTTACAACCCGAAGGCCTTCATCCTGCACGCGGCATGGCTGGATCAGGCTTTCGCCCATTGTCCAAAATTCCCCACTGCTGCCTCCCGTAGGAGTCTGGGCCGTGTCTCAGTCCCAGTGTGGCTGGTCGTCCTCTCAGACCAGCTACAGATCGAAGGCTTGGTGAGCCTTTACCTCACCAACTACCTAATCTGCCATCGGCCGCTCCATTCGCGCAAGGTCTTGCGATCCCCTGCTTTCATCCGTAGATCTTATGCGGTATTAGCACAGCTTTCGCTGCGTTATCCCCCACGATTGGGCACGTTCCGATGTATTACTCACCCGTTCGCCACTCGCCACCAGGATTGCTCCCGTGCTGCCGTTCGACTTGCATGTGTAAGGCATGCCGCCAGCGTTCAATCTGAGCCAGGATCAAACTCTATAGTTCGATCTTGATTTTGCGCCCGACCTCGCGGTCGAGCAAAACTCACAAAAACGGAATTGAAGTGAACTTCACTTCTATTCTCATGAGCGTTTAAAGTCTTGCGACTTGTTCCGAAGAACTTGGCAATTACCTTCAAACGCCCACGCTTATCGGCTGTAGATTTTTAACGAACCCGAAGCAACTTTCGTTTCTTCGTCTTGCTTGCTGTGATCAGCGAAGCCTTGTAGTCTAACACGCTTTTTGAAGAAGCGTCAAACTTTTTTCGCTTTCAACTTCTTCGTTGATCAGCGCCTCAGTGAAGAGACGCTGCGAATCCGTTTCAGCGGAGCCTTCGATTATGTCTCGGTTTTGGCAACTTCGTCAACTATTTTTTGGCTCCTCGTGACATCTTCGGTGCTCAGCACTTTGGAGGTCACTGGACACCTGCTTCGCCTGCTCTGGCCGCTCTCTCAGGCTTGGCCGTCTGGAGCGGGTCGAGGGCACACTTTTCAGATGTCTACACAAATAAGAAAGCCCCAACCGATTGGTTGGGGCTTTCTAGGCTGTAAGAGCCTGACGATGACCTACTTTCACACGGGAACCCGCACTATCATCGGCGCTGACGCGTTTCACTGTCCTGTTCGGGATGGGAAGGAGTGGTACCACGTCGCTATGGTCATCAGGCATAAAAGGTTGCCTGCCTGATCTGAGATCAAGCAAACGAATTCATAGAGTTTGGAATCAGCTTTTGGCGAATTATTTTGAATGCGTCAACTTGGCATAACACCTTGATCTGACTGATCAAAGTTATAGGGTCAAGCCGCACGAGCAATTAGTATCAGTTAGCTTAACGCATTACTGCGCTTCCACACCTGACCTATCAACGTCCTGGTCTTGAACGACTCTTTAGGGGGCTCAAGGCCCCGGCAGATCTCATCTTGAAACGAGTTTCCCGCTTAGATGCTTTCAGCGGTTATCTCTTCCACACTTAGCTACTCGGCAATGCCACTGGCGTGACAACCGATACACCAGAGGTGTGTCCACTCCGGTCCTCTCGTACTAGGAGCAGGCTTCCTCAAATCTGCAGCGCCCACGGAAGATAGGGACCAAACTGTCTCACGACGTTTTAAACCCAGCTCACGTACCTCTTTAAATGGCGAACAGCCATACCCTTGGGACCGGCTACAGCCCCAGGATGAGATGAGCCGACATCGAGGTGCCAAACACCGCCGTCGATATGAACTCTTGGGCGGTATCAGCCTGTTATCCCCAGAGTACCTTTTATCCGTTGAGCGATGGCCCTTCCATACAGAACCACCGGATCACTATGTCCTGCTTTCGCATCTGCTCGACTTGTCAGTCTCGCAGTTAAGCACGCTTATGCCATTGCACTATCGTCACGATGTCCGACCGTAACTAGCGTACCTTCGAACTCCTCCGTTACGCTTTGGGAGGAGACCGCCCCAGTCAAACTGCCTACCATGCACTGTCCCCGATCCAGATAATGGACCTAGGTTAGAACCTCAAACACACCAGGGTGGTATTTCAACGTTGGCTCCACAAGATCTAGCGACCCTGCTTCAAAGCCTCCCACCTATCCTACACAGATCTGTTCAAAGTCCAATACAAAGCTACAGTAAAGGTTCATGGGGTCTTTCCGTCTTTCCGCGGGGAGATTGCATCATCACAAACATTTCAACTTCGCTGAGTCTCAGGAGGAGACAGTGTGGCCATCGTTACGCCATTCGTGCAGGTCGGAACTTACCCGACAAGGAATTTCGCTACCTTAGGACCGTTATAGTTACGGCCGCCGTTTACTGGGACTTCAATCAAGAGCTTGCACCCCATCATTTAATCTTCCAGCACCGGGCAGGCGTCACACCCTATACGTCCACTTTCGTGTTTGCAGAGTGCTGTGTTTTTAATAAACAGTCGCAGCCACCGATTTTTTGCAACCCATTCATGCTTCGTTGTTCACTACACACTAATAGGGCACACCTTCTTCCGAAGTTACGGTGTCAATTTGCCGAGTTCCTTCTCCTGAGTTCTCTCAAGCGCCTTAGAATACTCATCTCGCGCACCAGTGTCGGTTTGCGGTACGGTCGTATATAGCTGAAGCTTAGTGGCTTTTCCTGGAACCTCGTTCAGTCACTTCACGGACAAGTCCGCTCGATCGTTGGCCTCGGTATATGTGCACCGGATTTGCCTAATGCACGCCTACATCCAACTAAACCAGAATAATCCAATAACTGGATGACCTATTAAGATCCGTCCCCACATCGCACTATATATCGGTACAGGAATATTGACCTGTTTCCCATCAGCTACGCATCTCTGCCTCGCCTTAGGGGCCGACTCACTCTACGCCGATGAACGTTGCGTAGAAAACCTTGCGCTTACGGCGAGGGGGCTTTTCACCCCCTTTAACGCTACTCATGTCAGCATTCGCACTTCTGATACCTCCAGCACGCTTTACAACGCACCTTCACAGGCTTACAGAACGCTCTCCTACCACTTGCAATAAATTGCAAATCCGCAGCTTCGGTAACTGGCTTAGCCCCGTTACATCTTCCGCGCAGGACGACTCGATCAGTGAGCTATTACGCTTTCTTTAAATGATGGCTGCTTCTAAGCCAACATCCTGACTGTTTTAGCCTTCCCACTTCGTTTCCCACTTAGCCAATTTTAGGGACCTTAGCTGGCGGTCTGGGTTGTTTCCCTCTTGAGTCCGGACGTTAGCACCCGGTGCTCTGTCTCCCAAGCTGTACTCATCGGTATTCGGAGTTTGCCTTGGTTTGGTAAGTCGCCATGACCCCCTAGCCAAAACAGTGCTCTACCCCCGATGGTAATACTTGAGGCACTACCTAAATAGTTTTCGGAGAGAACCAGCTATTTCCAAGTTTGTTTAGCCTTTCACCCCTATCCACAGCTCATCCGCTAGTTTTGCAACACTAGTCGGTTCGGACCTCCAGTACCTGTTACGGCACCTTCATCCTGGCCATGGATAGATCACTTGGTTTCGGGTCTACACCCAGCGACTGATCGCCCTATTCGGACTCGATTTCTCTACGGCTTCCCTATTCGGTTAACCTTGCCACTGAATGTAAGTCGCTGACCCATTATACAAAAGGTACGCAGTCACCCCTTACGAGGCTCCTACTTTTTGTAAGCACGCGGTTTCAGGATCTATTTCACTCCCCTCCCGGGGTTCTTTTCGCCTTTCCCTCACGGTACTAGTTCACTATCGGTCAATGATGAGTATTTAGCCTTGGAGGATGGTCCCCCCATGTTCAGACAGGATTTCTCGTGTCCCGCCCTACTTGTCGCAAACTTAGTACCACACAGGTCATTTCACGTACGGGGCTATCACCCGCTATGGCCAGTCTTTCCAAACTGTTCCGTTATGTCTTGTGCTATCACTTGCAGGCTTCTCCGATTTCGCTCGCCACTACTTTCGGAATCTCGGTTGATGTCTTTTCCTCGAGCTACTGAGATGTTTCAGTTCACCCGGTTCGCCTCGCATAGCTATGTATTCACTATGCGATACCTTTGCAGGTGGGTTTCCCCATTCGGAAATCTCCGGATCAAAGCTAATTTGCCAGCTCCCCGAAGCTTATCGCAGGCTATCACGTCCTTCGTCGCCTATCATTGCCAAGGCATCCACCACGTGCTCTTATTCACTTGACCCTATAACTTTGACGTCTCACCAGATCGCTCCAGCAAAACACAAAATCATTTCAAGGAATATGTCAGGTCTTTCACCTGACGCGTTATGCCGTTACATTCAAAATTCGATTTGACTCGAAATTGAAGTTTCTTTTGACGCAATCAAAAATTCTATGTTGCTGATGGCACGGTCTGCACTAAACCTTTACGAATGTGCAGTTTCCATCAGCAACGCTGATTCGACTCTATGAATTTTTAAAGAACAGCCGATTGATCAAGAGATCTCGATCAACAACAAAGAAGCCTCATGCATGAGCACGAAGCCGCTTTGGTGTTGAGTGTAAGTATCGTGTTGTGGTGGAGGATGACGGGATCGAACCGACGACCCCCTGCTTGCAAAGCAGGTGCTCTCCCAGCTGAGCTAATCCCCCGGATCTCCACGTTGTTCATTGGAAGTTTGGTGGGTCTAGTTGGGCTCGAACCAACGACCCCCGCCTTATCAAGACGGTGCTCTAACCAGCTGAGCTACAGACCCATGTCGATCGACTCGACTTTTCCAACAACCGATAAGTGTGGGCGTTTAAATTAAATTGCTGTTTCCAGAAAGGAGGTGATCCAGCCGCACCTTCCGATACGGCTACCTTGTTACGACTTCACCCCAGTCACGAACCCTGCCGTGGTAATCGCCCTCCTTGCGGTTAAGCTAACTACTTCTGGCAGAACCCGCTCCCATGGTGTGACGGGCGGTGTGTACAAGACCCGGGAACGTATTCACCGTGACATTCTGATCCACGATTACTAGCGATTCCGACTTCACGCAGTCGAGTTGCAGACTGCGATCCGGACTACGACTGGTTTTATGGGATTAGCTCCCCCTCGCGGGTTGGCAACCCTTTGTACCAGCCATTGTATGACGTGTGTAGCCCCACCTATAAGGGCCATGAGGACTTGACGTCATCCCCACCTTCCTCCGGTTTGTCACCGGCAGTCTCATTAGAGTGCCCAACTAAATGTAGCAACTAATGACAAGGGTTGCGCTCGTTGCGGGACTTAACCCAACATCTCACGACACGAGCTGACGACAGCCATGCAGCACCTGTGTTACGGTTCTCTTTCGAGCACTAAGCCATCTCTGGCGAATTCCGTACATGTCAAAGGTGGGTAAGGTTTTTCGCGTTGCATCGAATTAAACCACATCATCCACCGCTTGTGCGGGTCCCCGTCAATTCCTTTGAGTTTCAACCTTGCGGCCGTACTCCCCAGGCGGTCAACTTCACGCGTTAGCTTCGTTACTGAGTCAGTGAAGACCCAACAACCAGTTGACATCGTTTAGGGCGTGGACTACCAGGGTATCTAATCCTGTTTGCTCCCCACGCTTTCGTGCATGAGCGTCAGTACAGGTCCAGGGGATTGCCTTCGCCATCGGTGTTCCTCCGCATATCTACGCATTTCACTGCTACACGCGGAATTCCATCCCCCTCTACCGTACTCTAGCTATGCAGTCACAGATGCAGTTCCCAGGTTGAGCCCGGGGATTTCACAACTGTCTTACATAACCGCCTGCGCACGCTTTACGCCCAGTAATTCCGATTAACGCTTGCACCCTACGTATTACCGCGGCTGCTGGCACGTAGTTAGCCGGTGCTTATTCTTACGGTACCGTCATGATCCCTCTTTATTAGAAAGGGACTTTTCGTTCCGTACAAAAGCAGTTTACAACCCGAAGGCCTTCATCCTGCACGCGGCATGGCTGGATCAGGCTTTCGCCCATTGTCCAAAATTCCCCACTGCTGCCTCCCGTAGGAGTCTGGGCCGTGTCTCAGTCCCAGTGTGGCTGGTCGTCCTCTCAGACCAGCTACAGATCGAAGGCTTGGTGAGCCTTTACCTCACCAACTACCTAATCTGCCATCGGCCGCTCCATTCGCGCAAGGTCTTGCGATCCCCTGCTTTCATCCGTAGATCTTATGCGGTATTAGCACAGCTTTCGCTGCGTTATCCCCCACGATTGGGCACGTTCCGATGTATTACTCACCCGTTCGCCACTCGCCACCAGGATTGCTCCCGTGCTGCCGTTCGACTTGCATGTGTAAGGCATGCCGCCAGCGTTCAATCTGAGCCAGGATCAAACTCTATAGTTCGATCTTGATTTTGCGCCCGACCTCGCGGTCGAGCAAAACTCACAAAAACGGAATTGAAGTGAACTTCACTTCTATTCTCATGAGCGTTTAAAGTCTTGCGACTTGTTCCGAAGAACTTGGCAATTACCTTCAAACGCCCACGCTTATCGGCTGTAGATTTTTAACGAACCCGAAGCAACTTTCGTTTCTTCGTCTTGCTTGCTGTGATCAGCGAAGCCTTGTAGTCTAACACGCTTTTTGAAGAAGCGTCAAACTTTTTTCGCTTTCAACTTCTTCGTTGATCAGCGCCTCAGTGAAGAGACGCTGCGAATCCGTTTCAGCGGAGCCTTCGATTATGACTCGGTTTTGGCAACTTCGTCAACTATTTTTTGGCTCTTTCTTCGCTCAGCCTGACTGGCTTTGAAGCCTGTCTTGCCGACTCACAACTGATGCTGTGTGTTGAGCGAAGCCCACGAGTATATGCCAAAGTTTCAGCCCGGCAAGTCCGCTCTCAGAAATTTTTGAGTCGGATGGCCTCGACGCATCGGACCTATATATAGAGGCAAAGTTTCGGCTCAGGCGCCCCTTGGATAATCGCCACTACATGGCACTCATCACACTCCTCGACGCACAACTCGCGTTCGGTCACGTCCCGCTCCTCAATCATGCGGACTTCTCCCTTCAGGCATCGGAACGCATCGGGCTCATCGGCCGCAATGGGGCCGGCAAGTCGTCGCTCCTCAAGATACTGGGGGGCCTGGAGAAGACGGACGATGGCACCCTGCAGTTGCAGCAGAACCTGCGCGTCGCCTATGTGGCGCAAGAGCCGGTGCTGGATATGGATGCGGATGTGTTCACCGCTGCCAGTGCCGGGCTGGCGCCGGTCATCGCCGTGCGAGACCTCTATCTCTCCGGTGCGGAGGGTCTGGACCTGGACGCCCTTCAGTCTCAGATCGAAGCCTTCGATGCGTGGAACTGGGAGCAGCGCGTCGAGGAGACGCTGCACCGCCTTCACCTGGACCGCGATGCACGCGTCGGGTCGCTCTCGGGCGGCACCCGCAAGCGCGTGGCGCTGGCGCAGGCTTTGGTCGCCGCCCCGGACGTCCTGCTGCTCGACGAGCCGACCAACCACCTGGACCTCGATTCCATCGAGTGGCTGGAAGGCCTGCTGATCGACTTCAAGGGCAGCGTCATCACGATCACCCACGACCGGAGCTTTCTCGACCGCGTCGCCACCCGCATCGTCGAGCTGGACCGGGGCAAGCTCAACTCCTACCCCGGCAACTTCGCCCAGTACCTCCTGCAGAAGGAAGAGCAACTCGCCCAGGAAGCGGTGATCAGCGCCAAGGCCGACAAGCTCCTCGCCCAGGAAGAGGTCTGGATCCGCAAGGGCGTCGAAGCGCGCCGCACCCGCAGCCAGAGCCGTATCGGCCGCCTGGAAGCGCTGCGCGCGACCCGTGCCTCCAGGCGAGAGGTGCAGGGCAGCGTCAACATGGACGTCGCCAGCGGCCAGTCCAGCGGCAAGATCGTGGCTGAACTGACCGATGCGACCAAGTCCTTCGGCCCGAAGACCGTGATCCGCAACTTCAGCGGGACCATCCTGCGCGGCGACAAGATCGGCCTGCTCGGCCCCAACGGCGCCGGCAAGACCACCCTGCTGAAACTCATCCTCGGCGAGCTCGAACCCGACAGCGGCAAGGTTCGCCGCGGCACCAACCTGCAGGTCGCCTACTTCGACCAGATGCGCGAGGCACTGGATCTGGACGCCACGCTGGAAGACTTCATCAGCCCCGGCAGCGAGTGGATCGAGATCGGCAAGCAGCGCAAACATGTGAAGAGCTACCTGGGCGACTTCCTCTTCTCCCCCGCCCGCGCCAATTCGCCCGTGCGCTCCCTCAGCGGCGGCGAGCGCAACCGGCTGCTCCTGGCCCGCCTCTTCGCGCGGCCGGCCAATGTGCTGGTGCTGGACGAGCCCACCAACGACCTGGACATCGACACGCTCGAGCTGCTCGAAGACCTGCTGCAGAGCTACGACGGCACCGTCTTCCTGGTCAGCCACGACCGGACCTTCCTGGACAACGTCGTGACCAGCACCATCGCCTATGAAGGCGACGGCCACTGGCGCGAGTACGAAGGCAGCGTGCAGGACTGGCTCACCCAGTCCAAGCGGGCCCGCGAGATCGCCGAGCAGCGCGCGGCCGCTGCACCGCCTCCGGCGGCTGCGCCCGCGCCGGTCTCACCCACCCCGGCCGACACCCGCCCCGCCGTCGCCCGCAAGAAGCTTAGCTACAAGGAGCAGCGCGAACTCGACGCCCTGCCGACCACCATCGCCGCGCTGGAAGAAGAGCAGCAACGCATCAGCGAGACGCTGGCCCTCGACGGCGGCGCCATCTACGCGAGCGACGCGACCCACGCCGCGGCCCTGGCCGAGCGCCACGCCCGCATCGACGAGGAACTGCTCGCCGCGCTCGAACGGCAGGAAGCGCTCGGCGCCACGCGCTGAAAGCTGGCGCATCGTCGGCTGCCGTCCGACGATGGCCGCGGGCGGCTTGCGCTATACCGACAGCCTCTCCACCGCCGAACCCGCCGCATGCCACCTTTTCGCGCCTTCACCCGCCACCTTCGCACCGGCGCACTGGCGCTGCTGCTTCCGCTGTTTCTGGCGGTGGGCTGTGCTCAATTGCCCAAGGATGTCGAGCGCCCGGTCTCCAACGCCCTCGCCTCACCGGCCGACACGCCGCTGGGCACCCTGGTGCAAGAACGGCGCGGCGCCGAAAAGGCGCGCTTCGATTCCGGCTTCGTGCTCCTCAACGGCCCGGCCGCCGCCTACGGCAGCCGGCTCGCACTGGTCGAAGGCGCCCGGAAGACGCTCGACCTCCAGTACTACGCCATCCATGCCGACGCCAGCACCGGCCGGCTGCTGCGCGGCGTGGTGGAGGCGGCCCGGCGCGGCGTGCGCGTGCGGGTGCTGCTCGACGACTTCCACAGCACTGGCCGCAACGCGCTGGTCATGCAGCTGGCCTTCGATCCGAACATCGAGATGCGCATGTTCAACCCGGTGGCCGGCGCGCGCGGCTCGTCCGTGGGGCGCATGTTCAACGCCCTCGGCGATTTCGATCGGGTGCAGCAGCGCATGCACAACAAGCTCTTCATCGCGGACAACGCCATGGGCGTGACCGGCGGCCGCAACCTGGGCGACGCGTACTTCGGCATCGCACAGACCGGCAACTTCGTCGACGTCGACGTGCTCGCCGCTGGCCCGATCGTCCAGGACATGTCGCGCAGCTTCGACAGCTACTGGAACAACGAGCGGGCCTACCCCGTGCAGTCGTTGGTCGAGCGGGAGGAACTGCTCAAGATCCGCGACCGGGTGCGCGCCGCCACCACCGCACAGCAAGGGCGGAGCGACAACCCCGACGGCCCCCAGCCGCCCGACGGCGAGACGCGTCCGGCTGACGCGGGGCCGACGGACGCCCAGCGTGCCGCCGCCTGGGACGAGAAGCCGCTCGACCTGCGCACGGTCACCTTCGTCTGGGCGCCGGCCGTGATGCTGGCCGACAAGCCCGCCAAGATCGCCGCCGAAGCGAACAGCCCGCCGGACACCTCACCCGGCCCCGCGCTGGTCGTGACGCGAGCACGCAGCGCCGAGGGCGCCCGGCGCCTGTCGGCCCTGGAAGACGCCTCGGCGAGCGCGGACGGCGGCGAGACCGTCATTTCCGGCCTGCTGCAGCTGATCGACCAGGCCACGAAAGACCTGACCATCATCTCGCCCTACTTCGTGCCCGGCCCGGACATGAAGCGCGCCTTTGCCGCGGCCCGTGCGCGCGGCGTGCGGGTGCGGGTGCTGACCAACTCGCTGGCGTCCAACGACGCCCCCATCGCGCACGTCGGCTACGCACGGCACCGCGAAGAACTGCTGGCCATGGGCGTCGAGCTGTACGAAATGCGCAGCGAGCAGGCGAGCGTCGGCAGCGCCCTCGGCGCCTCGGGGGCGAGCGCCACCGGCGAATCGCGCTCGATGCTGCACTCGAAGGTACTGGTGATGGACGGCCGGCTGCTGGTGGTCGGCTCCATGAACCTGGACCTGCGCTCGCAGCTGCAGAACACCGAACTCGCCCTGCTGATCCGCAGCGCCGAGCTGTCACGCGCCGCCATCGCGCAGATCGACGAGGTCATGCAGAGCGGCGCGTGGCACGTCGAACAGGTCGACGGCAGCCTGGTCTGGCGTGCACCGCCGGGCAGCGGCCTGTCGGACACCCGCACCGAGCCGGACGCCAGCCTCGGCCTGCGCCTGATGCTCAAGCTCTTCGGCCCGCTGGCACCGGACGAATTGCTGTAGCCGCGGCCGGCACCACCGTCAGGCCAGCGCCTGCGTCACGGTGTGGATCAGCAGCCCGACCAGCCCGCCGACCAGCGTACCGTTGACGCGGATGAACTGAAGGTCGCGACCGATGTGGCGCTCCAGCTCGTCGGTCATCTCCTGCGCATTCCACTGTGCGACCCGCTCGACGATGTAGCGCCGGATGTCCTCGCGGTAGCGGGCGATCGCCACCGGCGCGGCGTCGGTGATCTGCTCGTTGATCCAGTGGCGGAAGGCCGCGTCCTGCTGGAGCCGCTCACCCATCGAGCCGGCCAGCGCGGCGATGCGCCGGCGGATGGTCGAATCGTCGCGCGCCAGGTCGTCGTGCAGCCAGGCCAGCAGCGTGTCCCACAGGCCGCGCAGGTAGTCCGTGAGCGCCGGATGCGCCAGCAACTCGGCGCGGATCGCCTCGCCGCGCGCGCGGAACTCGGGATCGGACTTCAGCCGCTCGACGAAGTCCGCCATGAAGCCGTCGAAGCGCACCCGCAGCGGGTGCCCCGGCTCGGCCGCCACGTCGCCCAACGTGTTCACCAGGGCCGAGACGATCTTGCGGGTCGCGGCGCGGGCCGCCACCTGATCGAGCCCGACGTAGCGCAGCGTCTTGATCTCACGCGCGATCGCCTCGGTGATGTGCTCCTGCACCGTCTCGCCCTGCATCAGGTCGGCGACCTGTGTGAGCACGTCGTCGAGCAGCGCCTGGTGCCGCCCGCCAGCGGTCAGCGCGTCCAGCGACTGGCCCAGCAGGCGCGACACGTCGATCTGCGCCAGGCCGGCGGCGGCGGCGCGCCCGACGAAGGCGCGCGCCCGCTCGTCGTCGAAGGCGCTCAGGCCGTAGCGCACCGCGGCCACCGCATGCTGGCCCAAGCGCTCGCCATGCGCCGGCTCGGCCAGCCACTTCGCCAGGCGCGCCGCCGGGTCGAACTCGCGCAGCTTGGCCAGCACCTGCGGCGTGCTCAGAAAGTTGTCGAGGATGAAGCCGGCCAGCTTGGCGCCGATGCGGTCCTTGTTGGCCGGGATGATGGCGGTGTGCGGAATCGGCAGGCCCAGCGGATGACGAAACAGCGCGACCACCGCGAACCAGTCGGCGATGGCGCCCACCATGGCCGCCTCGGCAAAGGCGGCGACATAGCCCCAGGCCGGGTGCCGCGCCTCCAGTGCATGGGCCACGCCGTACAGCACCGCGGCGCCGCACAGCAGGCCGAGCGCGACGCGCTTCATCGCGACCATCGGAGCCCGGGGCGCCTCACGTCAGGCTGCGGGTCTGGGCCAGGCCGCGCAGGAAGCCCTCGCAGCGCGCCAGCTGCTCGAGCGTCACGTACTCGTCGGGCTGGTGCGCCTGGGTGATGCTGCCGGGGCCGCACACCACCGTCGGGATGCCCGCGCCCTTGAACAGCCCCGCCTCGGTGCCGAAGGCGACCAGCGTGGTGCCCTGCTCGCCCGACAGGCGCTGCGCCAGCTTGGTGATCGGGTCGTTGGCCGAGCCGAGGAAGCTGGGCACCTCGCAGATCGTCTCGAAGCGGAAACCCGTTTCCGCCGCGACCTTCTTCATCGGCGTCTCGAGCCGGCCGGCGTAGGCCAGCACTTCCTTCTGCATCTGCTGCGCGTCGGCGGTCGGCAGGTTGCGGAATTCGTAGCGGAACTCGGCGTCACGCGGCACCACGTTGTCGGCGATGCCACCGTGGAACTGGCCG
Source organism: Variovorax restrictus (assembly GCF_051216715.1). Lineage (NCBI taxonomy): Bacteria > Pseudomonadati > Pseudomonadota > Betaproteobacteria > Burkholderiales > Comamonadaceae > Variovorax > Variovorax restrictus. Next base: position 813,530 of record NZ_JBPJZH010000001.1, on the reverse strand, counting down.
ACGCTGGCGGTGCTGAAGGGCACGTCGAAGCCGTCGTAGCGTCGCTCGTTCAGCTCGAAATCCTCCGCCATGTCGCGCACCTTGCCGACCACGCGGGCGGCCATCTCGATGGCGTTGACCGACTGCGGCGTCAGCGACGAATGCGCCTCCTTGCCGCGCACGCAGCAGCGGTAACGGTACACGCCCTTGTGCGCGATGGCCGGCACCATGCTGGTGGGCTCGCCGATGATGCAGGCCATCGGCTGGATGTTCTGCTCCTTCATGTCGGCGATGAGCTCGCGCACGCCGAAGCAGCCGACCTCTTCGTCGTAGCTGAAGGCGAAGTGCACCGCGAAGGGCGCGTTGCTCTCCAGGAAGGCCTCGGCATTGGCCAGCGCCACGGCGATGAAGCCCTTCATGTCGGCGGCACCGCGGCCGTACAAGCGCGGGCTGCCCAGGGCGGCGAGCTCGTCGTCGGGCCCGGCCGGCACCGGGCCGCCGCCTTCGGAGGGCCAGTGCTGCACCATGGCCGAGAGCGGGTCGATGCTCCAGTCCTGCCCGTCCCAGGGCACGGTGTCGGTGTGGCCCGACAGGATGATCCCGCTGCGCTTTCCCGCGCCGAGCGTGGCGAAGAGGTTCGCCTTGGTCTTGTCGGCGTTGTAGGTGAGGCGGCTGCGCACGCCCAGCGTGGCGAGCTGGTCGCGCACGAAGCCGATCAGTTCGAGGTTGCTGTTGGCGCTCACGGTGTTCATGCGCACCAGGATCTGGGCCAGCTCGAGGCTGCGGGCTGAGAGGACATGTGACATGCAGCCATTGTCCCCGGAAGTTCGCGCCAGCGGTCTGGCAGGCCGCCTGCCATTCGTAAGGTGCACGCTGGCCATTCGCTGACCGCGTCCGCCCATGGCCCATCGGAAACCAGCCGCTGCGCGGTGGCATCGGCACGGTCTTTGCGGGCTCGACGGCCCACGCCTAGACTGTGTCCCATGAAACTCATCGATTCGCTCGTCACCCAGGCTGCCGGCATCGCCTCGATCCGACGCGACCTGCATGCCCACCCCGAACTCTGCTTCCAGGAAGTCCGCACCGCCGACGTCGTCGCGGCCAAGCTGACCGAATGGGGCATCCCGATCCACCGCGGCCTCGGCACCACCGGCGTGGTCGGCATCGTGAAGAACGGCACCAGCACGCGCGCCATCGGCCTGCGCGCCGACATGGACGCGCTGCCGGTGACCGAGCTCAACACTTTCGAGCACGCCAGCAAGCACCAGGGCAAGATGCACGCCTGCGGCCACGACGGTCACACCGCCATGCTGCTGGCGGCGGCCCAGCACCTGGCCAAGCACCGCAACTTCGACGGCACGGTCTACCTGATCTTCCAGCCGGCCGAAGAAGGCGGCGGCGGCGCGCGCGAAATGATCGCAGACGGCCTCTTCGAGAAATTCCCGATGGACGCCGTCTACGGCATGCACAACTGGCCCGGCATGAAGGCCGGCCAGTTCGCCGTGAGCCCCGGTCCGGCCATGGCCTCGAGCAACGAGTTCAAGATCACCATCCACGGCAAGGGCGGCCACGCCGCGCTGCCGCACACCGGCGTCGACCCGGTGCCGGTGGCCTGCGAGATGGTGCAGGCCTTCCAGACCATCCTCACGCGCAACAAGAAGCCGACCGACACCGGCCTGATCTCGGTCACGATGATCCACGCCGGCGAGGCCAGCAACGTGATCCCCGACATCTGCGAGCTGCAGGGCACGGTGCGCACCTTCACGATCGAGGTGCTCGACCTGATCGAGCGCCGCATGAAGCAGATCGCCGAGCACATCGGCGCGGCGCATGACACCGAGGTCGACTTCTACTTCCACCGCAACTACCCGCCGACCATCAACACCGCCGCCGAGGCTGACTTCGCCCGCGAGGTGATGGCCGGCATCGTCGGGGCCGACAACGTGCTGCCGCAGGAAGCCGCGATGACGGCGGAAGACTTCTCCTTCATGCTGCAGGCCAAGCCCGGCGCCTACGCCTTCATCGGCAACGGCGACGGCGCGCACCGCGACATGCACCACGGCGGCGGCCCGTGCACGCTGCACAACGCCAGCTACGACTTCAACGACGACCTGATTCCGCTGGGCGCGACCTGCTGGGTCGAGCTGGCCGAGCAGTTCCTGAAGCCCGGCAGGACCGGCGTGTGATCGGCGTCGTCGAGGCTTTTTCGCCCAGCTATGCGCTGGCGCGCCGCAAGTTCCTGCAGGGTTGCGTCGCCGCCGGCCTGACGGTCGACACGCACCCACACCCACTAAAGGGCAAGGACGGCGAAGACCTGGCGATGGACGTCGCCTACGACGGCCCGGCCGAGGCAAAGCACCTGCTGATGGTGACCAGCGCCTGCCACGGCATCGAAGGCCACTGCGGCAGCGGCGTGCAGGTGTTCGCGCTGCACGACGCCGAGTGGCGCGAGAAGGCGCGCCAAGCCGGCGTCGGCGTGCTGTATGTGCACGCGCTGAATCCGCACGGTTTTTCATACGGCCGGCGCGTCACCCAGGAGAACGTCGACCTCAACCGCAACTTCGCGGACTTCACGCAGCCGCTGCCGGTCAACGCAGGCTACGCCGAGCTGCATCCGATGCTGCTGCCGAAGGCCTGGCCGCCTTCGCCGAAGAACCAGGCCGAGATCGATGGCTGGATCGCGTCGCACGGTGTGGCCGCGTACCAGGCCGCCATCTCTGGCGGCCAGTACCAGTTCGACGACGGTCTCTTCTTCGGTGGCACGGCGCCGACCTGGAGCAACCGCACGCTGCGGCAAGTGCTGCGCACCCATGCCCGGCAGGCGACGCGCCTCGCCTGGATCGACCTGCACACTGGCCTCGGCCCGAACGGGCATGGCGAGCGCATCTTCGCCAGCCACCGCGACGACGCCGCGGCCTACGCGCGCGCCAACGTGTGGTGGGGCGGCGAGACGGCGGTGACCTCGATGTTTGACGGCTCGTCCACCTCGGCGCGGCTCACCGGCCTCATGTGCAGCGTGATCGACGAGGAATGCCCGCAGGCCGAGTACACCGGCATCGCGCTCGAATACGGCACGCAGCCGATCCTCGAGGTGATGGGCGCACTGCGCGCCGACCACTGGCTGCACAAGCACCCGGGCGCTGCGCCGGACTTGGCCGAAGCCATCTACGCACGCATGCGTGAGGCCTTCTACACCGACACCGACGCCTGGAAAGGCCAGGTCGTCAGCCAGGCACGGCAGGCGATGTTCCAGGCCGTGGACGGCCTGAGCGTCAAGACCTGAGCCTGCGCGCTCAGCCCGCCGAGGCGCGCGCCTGCGCGATCACCAGCAGCCCGTCCATGATCAGCCCGTCGACCAGCTCGAAGGGGCTGACCATCGACGGCGCCATCTTCCAGCCCGCGCCGCCCGTCATGTAGCAGGCCGGCTCGGCGCCGCAGTGCGTCTTGACATGCTGGCGCATGCGCTCCACCGCACCGGCGATGGCGTAGGTGCCGCCGCTGGTGAGCGCGTCGCTGGTGTTGGTGGGAAAGTCGCGCACCTCGCCGGTCGGCACGTGCAGGCCGGCGGTGCCGGATTCGAGCGCGCGCAGCATGATGCCGTGGCCCGGCAGGATCAGCCCGCCGAGGAACTTGCCGTGCACGTCGATGGCCTCGACCGTGACCGCGGTGCCGATCATCACCACCACCATCGGTCGCGCCGGCCCCTGCGACAGCATGCGGTGGCGCGCGCCGATCATGGCGACCCAGCGGTCGGCGCCCAGGCGCGTGGGGTGGTCGTAGCCGTTGATCAGGCCGGCTTCGGCGGCGCTCGACACGACCCAGCGCGCCGGGCAGTCAAAGCGCTCGAAGACCTGCTCTTCGGCGCGGCGCCGTACCGCATCGCCCGCCACCGCGCAGCCGAGCATGGCGGCGGGCGACGGCAGATCGGCCCAGGGCCCTTCGGCCAGGCGCTCGATGTGGTCGAGGAATTCGGCGCCGCTCGCCAGCAGTTCGGCGCCCGGTTGCCCCGCGGTGTAGATCGCCCACTTGAGCCGTGTGTTGCCGATATCGATGGCGAGGAAAGTCATGCCGGATTATTTGCGAGTTTGCGCGCGCCGGTGCTTACCCTTGCTTGCAACGACGCGCCGGAGGCCTACGCGTCGGCGCAGAGGGCGTGCTTACAGTGCACCGTCATCACCACATCAAGGAGAACACCATGGGTCTGCTGAGTTTCATCAAGGAAGCGGGAGAAAAATTGTTCGGCGGGTCGTCGGCACACGCCGCCGAGCCGGGTGCCAACCCCGACGCGGCGGCTTCGGCCGCCATCAAGACCTACATCGAAACGCAGAACCTCGGGCTCACCGAGCTGAACGTCGCCTATGTGGGCGCCACCGGCGTGGTCACGCTGACTGGCAAGGCACCGTCGCAGGAGGCGAGCGAGAAAGCGGGCTTGGCGGCCGGCAACGTGGCGAACGTGACGAGCGTCGACAACGACCTCGTGGCGCCGGAATCACCGCCCGCCCAGTACCACGACGTGGTGCGCGGCGACACGCTGTCCGCCATCTCGAAGAAGTACTACGGCGACGCCAACAAGTACAACGCGATCTTCGAAGCCAACCAGCCGATGCTCACGCACCCCGACAAAATCTACCCGGGCCAGAAGCTGCGCATTCCGCCGCTGAAGTAAGCGCAGCCCGCGCGCTCAGTTCTGTTTCCAGGGCAGACCGCGGAAGCGCCACCCGCCCGTGCGGCCCCGGTGGCCGTCCGCATCGGGGTTGCCCTCGAAGCCTTCGAGGATGTTGTAGGCCTCGATGCCCAGCTCGGTCGCCCGCTTGGCTGCGGCGATCGACCGCACGCCGCTGCGGCACAGCAGCACGACCCTGCCGCCCGTCGGCACGGCGGCACGCAGGCCCTCGTCGAAGGCCGGGTTCATCGCCATGCCGGGCCACTGCTTCCACGCCAGCGCCACCGCGCCCGGCACATAGCCCACCCACTCGCGTTCGGCGTCGCTGCGCACGTCGACCAGCACCGCCGCCCCGTCGGCCATCCACTGCGCGGCCTGGTCGGGCGTGACATCGCCGGCATAACCGTCAGCCGGCGTGAAGGGGGTATCGGCTCGGGTCATTTCAGTCCTCAATCTTAATAGGGTTAATGGGAGCGGCCGGACGCGCTTCAGAGAAGCGAGGGTGCGTGCGACGCCTCAATTCTGGACGCTGCGTGAAAACCCTCTGCGTCACGAATCGATACATGCCAAAGATGGGCGTCCTGGATTTTCCAGACACCACAACGGAGACAACGCATGACCGAGCAAACCCCGAATCGCCGTCGCAATCTCTTGAAGGGCGCCGCCGTCGCGGCCGGCGCCATGGCCACGCCGATGGTCAGCATGGCGCAGACGACCACGCTGCGCTTTCAGAGCACCTGGCCCGCGAAGGACATCTTCCACGAGTACGCGCAGGACTTCGCCAAGAAAGTGAACGACATGGCGGGCAGCCGCCTGAAGATCGAGGTGCTGCCCGCGGGCTCGGTCGTGCCGGCCTTCCAGCTGCTCGACGCGGTGGCCAAGGGCACGCTCGACGGCGGCCACGGCGTGATCGCCTACTGGTACGGCAAGAACTCGGCACTGGCACTCTGGGGTTCGGGCCCGGGCTTCGGCATGGACGCCAACATGGTGCTGGCCTGGCACAACTACGGCGGCGGCAAGGCGTTGATCGAAGAGGTCTACAAGAGCCTGAACCTCGACGTGGTGTCCTACCTGTACGGCCCGATGCCGACGCAGCCGCTCGGCTGGTTCAAGAAGCCGGTGGCCAAGGTCGAAGACATGAAGGGCCTCAAGTTCCGCACCGTCGGCCTGGCGGTCGACGTGTTCACCGACATGGGCACCGCCGTGAACCCGCTGCCCGGCGGCGAGATCGTGCCGGCGCTCGATCGCGGGCTGATCGACGCGGCCGAGTTCAACAACGCCTCGAGCGACCGCGTGCTGGGCTTCCCCGACGTGGCGAAGAACTGCATGCTGCAGAGCTTTCACCAGTCGGGCGAGCAGTTCGAGATCCTGTTCAACGGCCCCAAGCTCAAGGCGCTGCCGCCGGAACTCAAGGCCATCATCGACTACGGCGTGCAGGCGGCCAGCGCCGACATGAGCTGGAAGGCGATCGAGCGCAACTCGCAGGACTACCTCGAGCTCAAGAAGGCCGGTGTGAAGTTCTACAAGACGCCCGACGCCATCCTGCGCGCACAGCTCGCGTCGTGGGACAAGACGGTGGCCAAGAAGTCGGCCGAGAACCCGTTGTTCAAGAAGGTGATCGATTCGCAGCGGGCCTTCGCCGAGCGCGCGGGCCAGTGGCAGAACGACTACACGGTCGATTTCAAGATGGCCTACAACCACTATTTCAGCAAGACGAAGAAGACCTGATCGCGCTGGCTTCTTCCCAGGGGGCGCCGCTGCCGGCGCCCCTTTTTCTGTGGCTGGCCGCCCGCGCGGCGAGGGCTCTCGATGCAATCATTCCTGTTGGCGGTCGACCGTTTCTCGACCTGGATCGGCAAGACCTTTGCCTGGTGCGTGGTGTTGCTCACACTGCTGATCAGCTGGGAGGTGTTCTCCCGCTACGCACTCAACGAACCGCATGCCTGGGTGCTCGACGCGCAGATCATGCTGTACGGCACCCTGTTCATGACCGCGGGCGCCTACACGCTGAGCAAGAACGGCCACGTGCGGGGCGACGTGCTCTATGGTTTCTTTCGCCAGCGCACGCAGGCGATCTTCGACCTCGCGCTCTACATCCTCTTCTTCCTGCCCGGCATCGTGGCGCTGACCTGGGCCGGCTGGATCTACGCCGGTGAGTCGCTGGCGATTCGCGAGCAGACCTTCTCGGCCACGCCGCTGCCGCTGTACCCGTTCAAGTACGTGATTCCGCTGGCCGGCATCACGCTGCTGATCCAGGGCTTCGCCGAGATCGTGCGCTGCATCCAGTGCATCCAGACCGGCACCTGGCCTTCGCGCGAGCAGGACGTGGAAGAAGTCGACGTCGACCAGCTCAAGAAGATGGTCAACGTCGACGATGCGGACATCCAGGCGCTCGACGCCGTGGTGGTCGCCAAGGAGGCGCAGCGATGATCCGCCGCGAACTCTGGTTCGGCCTGAGCTTCATGGCGCTCATCGTCATCGCCGTGACGGTGCTACTGCTGCGCGTGGAGACCATCACCGACGGCCATCTGGGCCTGCTGATGCTGTCCCTCGTGGTGGTGGCGATCATGCTCGGCTTCCCGACCGCTTTCACGCTGATGGGCATGGGGATGATCTTCACCTGGTTCGCCTACAACCGGGACATCACACGCACGCTCGACCTGATGGTGCAGGCGGCCTACAAGACCATGGCCAACGACGTGCTGATCGCCGTGCCGCTGTTCGTCTTCATGGGCTACCTGGTGGAGCGCGCCAACCTGATCGAGACGCTCTTCAAGAGCCTGCACCTCGCCATGGCGCGGCTGCCCGGCGCGCTGGCCGTGGCCACGCTGGTGACCTGCACCATCTTCGCCACCGCGACCGGCATCGTCGGCGCCGTGGTCACGCTGATGGGGTTGCTCGCGCTGCCGGCCATGCTGCGCGCGGGCTACAGCATTCCGCTGGCGGCTGGCTCGATCACGGCCGGCGGTTGCCTCGGCATCCTGATCCCGCCGTCGGTGCTGCTGATCGTGTACGGCGCGACGGCCGGCGTGTCGGTGGTGCAGCTCTATGCGGGCGCCTTCTTTCCCGGCCTGATGCTGGCGTCGCTCTATGTGCTCTACGTGATCATCGTGGCCAAGCTCAAGCCGGCCTGGGCACCGCCGCTCTCCGCGGCCGACCGCATGGTGCCGCTGCCGCCGCTCACGCGCCGGCTCACCACCGATTCGGGCGCGCACGCGCTGGCCGCACTGATGTCGGCCCTGAAGGGAAAGCGCAATGCCGACGTGCCCACCGGCCACCTGCTGCGCCAGCTCGGCATCGTGCTGCTGCCCGGCCTGCTGTTCGCCCTGCTGGCGGTGACCAGCTACCGCGCCGTGACCACCGTCGATGCCGAAGCGGTCTACGACATCCAGGAAATCGGTGCGTCCCGTAGCAGCAGCGACGCCGACAGTGGCGGACTCGCGGAGCCGCCCGCCGACTCGGGCGGGCTCGCGGAACCGCCTTCCGAAGGCGGAGGTCTGGCCGAGCCGCCAACCGAGAGCGGGGGCGCCGTGCAGGAGCCGCCCGGCGCGGCGCCGGTAGCACCCGCCGCACCCGCCGCGGCGACCGCGGTCGACAGCACCCCGGCCGCCGCCACGCATCGCGCGGCACCAACCTGGTGGTGGGTTTGCTTCGCGGTGGCCGGCGCGCTGACGACGCTGTTCTATCTGTTCCTCAGCTTCGCGCGGCTCGAGATCTTCAAGATGCTGCTGGCGTCGTTCTTTCCGCTGATGATCCTGATCCTGTCGGTGCTCGGGTCGATCGTGCTCGGGCTGGCGACCCCCACCGAGGCCGCGGCGATGGGCGCGCTCGGCGGCTTCCTGCTGGCCGCGGCCTACCGGCGGCTCACGATGAATGTGCTGAAGGAATCGGTCTTCCTCACCGCCAAGACCGCGGCCATGGTGTGCTGGCTGTTCGTCGGCTCGGCCATCTTCTCAGCCGCGTTCGCGCTGCTCGGCGGGCAGGCGCTGGTGGAGGAATGGGTGCTGAGCATGAACCTCAGCAAGGTGCAGTTCCTGATCCTGAGCCAGGTGATCATCTTCATCCTGGGCTGGCCGCTGGAGTGGACCGAGATCATCGTGATCTTCATGCCGATCTTCATTCCGCTGCTCGACAACTTCGGGGTGGACCCGCTGTTCTTCGGGCTGCTGGTGGCGCTGAACCTGCAGACGGCCTTCCTCTCGCCGCCGGTGGCCATGGCCGCCTTCTACCTGAAGGGCGTGAGCCCGCCGCATGTAACGCTCAACCAGATCTTCCTCGGCATGCTGCCCTTCATGGGCATCCAGGTGCTGGCGATCGTGATGCTCTACATCTGGCCGCAGATCGGTCTGTGGTTGCCGCAGCTGCTGTACAAGTAACCGAGGCACCGACGGCGTCGAGTGGGCGCCACCCTGCCCGGCTACAGTCGGTGCAAGGAACACGACATGCCCACATACGACTTCGATCTCTTCGTCATCGGCGGCGGCAGCGGCGGCGTGCGCGCCGCGCGCATGGCGGCGCAACGCGGTGCCCGCGTGGCCCTGGCGGAGGCCGCCGAACTGGGCGGCACCTGCGTCAACGTGGGGTGTATCCCCAAGAAGCTCTACAGCTATGCGGCCGGCTACGCCGAGGCCTTCGAGGAGGCGCCGGGCTACGGCTGGCAGCTGGGCGAGGCGCGCTTCGACTGGGCGGTGCTCAAGGCCAACCGCGCCCGCGAAATCCACCGCCTGAACGGCATCTATGGCGGCCTGCTCGACGCGGCCGGCGTCACGCTCGTCACCGGCTGGGCGAACCTCGAAGATGCGCACACGGTGAAGGTGGGCAAAGCAACCCACACGGCACGCCACATCCTCGTGGCGACCGGCGGCCGCCCCTTCGTGCCCGACCTGCCGGGCCGCGAGCATGTGCAGGTTTCTGACGCGATGTTCGACCTGCCGACTTTCCCGAAGCGGCTCGTCATCGTCGGCGGAGGCTACATCGCCTGCGAGTTCGCCTCCATCTTCAACGGACTCGGCGCACAGGTGACGCTGGTGCAGCGCCAGGCGCACCTGCTGAGCGGCTTCGACGAGGACGTGCGCGAGTTCCTGGCGCGCGAGATGGGCAAGGCGGGCGTCAACATCCGGCTCAACGCCGAAGTCGCCTCCGTCGCACCCAGCCGGGGCAAGGGCGCGCCGCTCACCGTGATGCTGTCGCGTGGCCAGCAGCTGGAAGCCGACACGGTGCTCTACGCCACCGGCCGCGTGCCCAACACCGAGGGGCTGTGCCTGGAGGCCGCCGGGGTCGCGCTCGACGAGCGCGGCGCGGTGAAGGTCAACGCGCACTACCGCAGCAGCGTGCCCTCGATCTACGCACTGGGCGACGTGTCCACCAAGCTACAGCTCACCCCGGTGGCGCTGGCCGAGGCGATGGCCGTGGTCGACGCGCTCTTCGGCGACGGCAAGCGCAAGGTCGACTACGACTGCGTGCCGACCGCCGTCTTCACGCACCCGAACGTCGGCACCTGCGGGCTGACGGAAGCACAGGCGCGCACGAAGTACGAGAAGGTCACGCTGTTCAGCAGCGAGTTCAAGACGTTGCGGCACACGCTCTCGGGCCGCGACGAGCGCACCTTCCTCAAGTTGATCGTCGACACCGCCAGCGACCGCGTGGTCGGCCTGCACATGGTCGGCCCCGACGCGGGCGAGGTGGTGCAGGGCTTCGCGGTCGCGATGCGCGCCGGCGCGACCAAGGCGCACTTCGACACGACCATCGGCATCCACCCGACGGTCGCGGAAGAATTCGTCACGATGCGGCAGCCGATGCCGGGTTGACGGAAGCCAACGTCGCCAGCGGCGGCCCGCCCAGCCCGTTGCGCAGGAACCGGATGTAGGTCTTGATGACCGAATCGGGGATCTCGCTGCTGTGGTCCGCCTTGGCCAGGTGGTACACGTAAAGGTAGTCCCGCGCCGCGATCAGCAGGTAGGCCAGCGTGCCCAGCTCGCTCTCGGCATAGGCCGTGATCTCGCCCTCGGCGCGCGCCCGCTGCAGGAACTTCGTGTAGCGCCGCGTGACCTCGCTGTGATGCCGCGCCCAGGCGGTAGGTGCCTCGACTTCGGCTTCGTTGAGGACGCGCCAGAACCAGGGGTTTTCGTAAAGGTACTCGAAGACCGCGCGCACGCCGATCTCCTCGACCTCGAAGAAACCACGGGCACCGTGCGCCCGCTCGCGCACGCGCTCGAGCATGTGCAGGCCGAAGTGGGGCAGCAGCTCGTCGAAGAGCGCTTGCCGCGACTCGAAGTACAGATAGAACGTGCCTTGCGCCATCCCGGCATCGGCCGTGATGCGCTGGATCGATGCATCGCGATAACCGAACTCGCCCACCACGCGCGCCGCGGACACCAGCAGCTGCTCCCGCGTGCGAGCCGTGCGCTCCTCCCTCGTGACCTGCACGCTGGTCGACACCTTGCGTGTCGTTCGCCCCGTCTTAGAAGCCGTTGCCAAAGCAATCCTTTCTGACCCGCGGCATCGATGGTGCCGCCGCGGACCTCTGTTTTTTCAGTCTACCGGATGGGCTCTCGCGCCCCGCGTGTGCGCGTTTTCACCTAGCGCATTGTGAACGGAAATGGCACACACTGACCACTGAATCACCGTTCATTTTAATCCTCTCCTGCTTTTCAGGAGAGGCAACCCTCCAGGACCATGGAACGTCTCTCCGAAGCAGCAGGCAACCCGTCGGACGCACAGGCGGCCGAACTGGCATTTCGACGCCAGGTCCGGGACTACTGCGAGCGCGAGCTGCCGGCCGATGTGCGGCAGAAGGTGCTCGGCAACCTCTTCCTCACCAAGGAGGACAACCTCGCCTTCCTGCGTTCGCTGGCCGGTCGCGGCTGGGTGGCCGGTCACTGGCCGCGCGCCTACGGCGGCGCGGAGTGGACGCCCTTGCAGCGCTTCGTCTTTGAGGAGGAGAGCATGCGCTGCGGCGCGCCATGGCTGATTCCCTTCGGCGTCAACTACGTGGGGCCGGTGATCTATACCTTCGGCTCCGCGGCACAGAAGGAACGCTTTCTGCCGCCGATCCTCGCTTCGCAGGAGTGGTGGGCGCAGGGCTACTCGGAACCGGGGGCCGGTTCCGATCTGGCGGGCCTGAAGACGCGCGCGATCCGCCATGGCGATCACTACGTCGTGACCGGCCAGAAGATCTGGACCAGCTACGTGCAATGGGCCGACTGGATGTTCTGCCTGGTGCGCACGAGCGAAGAGTCCCGGCCGCAGCAGGGCATCAGTTTCCTGCTGATCGACATGCGCACGCCGGGCGTGACGGTGCGGCCGATCCGGACCATGGACGGCTGCCACCATGTCAACGAAGTCTTCCTGGACGAGGTGAAGGTGCCCCTCGAGAACCTGGTCGGCGAGGAAGGCAAGGGCTGGAGCTACGCGAAGTTCCTGCTCAGCAACGAGCGCATTCTGTCGGCCGAAACCGGGCGCTCCATGCGCCAACTGGGCCACCTCAAGGCGCTCGTGGCGAACACGCCGAGCGACGGCGTCGTCGACCGTGCGGCGTTCGATCGACGCATCGCGCAGATGGAACTCAAGCTGCACGCCCTGCGCGCCTTCTGCCTGGCGTACGCGCGCTCGATGGATCCGAGCCAGCCACCCGGCGTGGAGGCGTCGATCATGAAGATTCGCGGCTCGGAACTCCAGCAGCAGATCTCCGAGGCCACGCTCGACTGGCTCGGCAGCAGCGCGATCGCCTACGACCCTGCCGACGTGCATGGCGCACAGGCGTCGTCCCCCGTCGGCCCGGCCGACGCCAGCGGCGCGGTGCGCGAGTACCTGCACGGACGCGCTTCCACGATCTACGGTGGGTCGAACGAGATCCAGCGCAACATCATCAGCAAAGCGGAGCTGGGACTGTGAAGCAGAAACACTGGCTCGACGACACCGATGCCGCCTTGCACGACGCCGCCCTGCGCTACACGGCGGAGCGCTACGGCTTCGAAGCCCGGCAGCGCCTGCCGGCCGCAGAGCGTCGCTTCAGCGCCAAGGTCTGGGCGGACATGGGCGAGATGGGCTGGCTGGCCGTTGCCAGCCCTGAAGACGACGGCGGACTCGGTCTGCGCGTCGCCTCGATCTGCCTGCTCGCCGAGGCAGCCGGGCGCGCGCTCGTGACCGAGCCGCTCACGAGCAGCGGCGTGCTGGCGCCCCATCTCGTTGCGGCGCACGGCACCCCGGCACAACGCACCGCGCTGCTGCCCCGCTTGCACGCCGGCGCACTGCCGATGGCCTGCCTGCTCCACGGCCCTGCCGTCACCGTGCATGACGGCCGTCTGCAGGGCATGCACCCCGTCTTGATCGATGCCGACATCGCGCAGCAGCTGGTCGTCCACGCAGGCGGCGCCCTCTGGCTGATCGATGCGAAAGCCCGCGGCGTCGAGTGCCGCCCCTTCCCGCTGTTGGACGGGCGCGGCGCGGCGACCGTGCGGTTCGACGGCGCCCAAGCGCTCCGCCTCGGCGATGGCACCCCCACTGGCGTCGCGCCAGCTCTGCAACTGGCCGCGCTGGCCACGGCCGCCGACTCGCTCGGTGCGATGTCGGCGGCGTTCGAATTGACGCTCGACCATCTGAAGACACGCCGCCAGTTCGGGGTGCCGCTGGGCACGCACCAGGCCCTGCAGCACCGTGCCGTCGACATGTACATCGCCCTGTCCGAAAGCCGCGCCGTGCTCGACCTGGCCATCGATACCGTCCAGGCCGGTTCGCCCGACGCCGCGCGCGACGTGCACGCGGCCAAGAGCTTCGTCTGCGAAAGCGCGCGCCGCGTGACCCAGGAGGCCGTCCAGCTGCACGGCGGCATCGGCATCACCGAGGAGTACGCCGTCAGCCACTACCTGCGCCGGGCGCGGGTCAACGAACAGCTCTGGGGTTCGGCCGAGCAGCACTTCGTCGCTTTCGCAGCCTCTGCCGCGCCGACTCCGGCCCATACATCTTGAGGACCCCATGGACTTCGCTTCCTACCAGTGCATCGAATTCCACCGCGAGGGTCGCATCCTGACCATCGCGCTGAACCGCCCCGAGCAGCGCAACGCGGTCAACGCGCGCCTGCACCATGAACTGTCGCGTGTCTTCACCGACGCGCAGCGCGACCCGGATTCGGACGTCGTCGTCCTCACCGGCAACGGCACCGCCTTCTGTGCGGGCGGCGACATCGACTGGATGCAGCTGTCGATCGACGAGCCCGCCGAATTCGAGAAGACGGCGCGCGAGGCCAAGGACATCGTCTACACACAACTGGATCTCGAGAAGCCGCTGATCTGCAAGCTCAACGGCCACGCGACCGGCCTGGGCGCCAGCCTGGCCTTGCTGTGCGACATCGTCATCGCGTCCGACGAAGCGAAGATCGGCGACCCTCATGTGCGCGTCGGCCTGGTCGCCGGCGACGGCGGCGCCCTGATCTGGCCGCAGCTCGTCGGCTACGCGAAGGCGAAGAAGTACCTGCTGACGGGCGAGCTGATGCTCGCCGCCGAGGCCGAACGCATCGGCCTGATCACCGACGTCGTGCCGCGCGCCGATCTCGATGCCGCGACCGACGCCATGGCCCAGCGGCTCGTAACGGGCGCCACGAAGGCGATCCGCTGGAGCAAGGTCACGACCAACCTGCCCCTGCGCCAGCTGTTCCACAGCTACTTCGATGCCGGCGTCGCCTACGAGTGCCTGTCGAACCTCACCGAAGACCACGCCGAAGCCGTCAGGGCGTTCCGCGAACGGCGCAAGCCGGTCTTCACGGGCCGCTGACCCAGACGAACCCACCCAGAAGGAGACACCATGAACCGCATCGATCGCAGAAGCATCCTCAAGTACTCCGCGGCGGCCGCCGCAGCGGCCACCGGTCTGCCCGGCCTCGTGCGCGCGCAGGGCGGGCCCTTGCGCATCGGCCTCATCACGCCGCTGAGCGGGCCGCAGGAGTTCATCGGCTCCTATGTGAAGAACGGCGCCGAGATCGCCATCGACCAGATCAACAAGGCGGGCGGCATCCTGGGGCGCCAGGTCGCGCTCGAGATCCGCGACGACAAGGCCAACCCGGCGGCCGCGCTGGCGGCGGCGCGCGAGCTGCTCGGCGCAGGCATCAACCTGCACATCGGCGGCATCTCCAGCGCGGTGGTGCTGGCGCTGGGCCCAGTGATGCAGCAGGAGAACGGGGTGTTCATCACCTGCGGCGCCGGCACCGAGAAGATGAACCACGAGAACTACTCGCCCAACCTGTTCCGGCCTGGCGATTCGCCCGACGCGCGCACGCGTGCCCAGGCCAAGCTGATGGCGCAGAAATACCCGGACATCACGCGCTGGACCGGCCTGGTGCCCGACCACGAATATGGCCGCACCACCTGGGGCATCTTCGTCGACGGCCTGCTCGAGTACTACCCGTCGATCGCCAAGAAGAAGCCGGAGATCCTCGAACCTATCCTCATGCCCTACGGCGTCGCCGACTACCGCAACTCCATCACGCAGGCGCTGCGCCAGCAGGCCGACGGCTGCTTCAACTGCACCTACGGCGGCGACGCGATCACGATGTTCCAGCAGGCGCGCGGCTTCGGCCTGATGACGCGCTACAAGGTCATCTGCGACGCGGCCAACGAGTTCCTGGTGGCGCGCGGCCTCAAGCAGCAGTTCCCGGCGCAGTGGACCGGCATGCACTACTACGCGGAGGCGAACAAGGGCAACCCGATGAGCGACCGCTTCGTCGCCGACTACCTCGCCAAGACGAAGGACGCCGAGCCACTGGGCTGGGCCGCCGAGTCGCACGCCAGCATCTACGCGCTCAAGCAGGCCGTGGAGAAGGCGAAGTCCACCGAGACGCCGGCCGTGATCGCGAGCCTCAAGGGCCTGACCTGGGACACCGTGACCGGCCCGCGCACGATGCGCGCCGAAGACAACCAGGCGATCAAGGACGTCGAGCTGGTCTACATCGAGCCGGAGGCCGGCGACAAGGGCTACAAGGTCACGCAGTACGTGAAGGTCGACGGCAAATCGGTCATCTTCCCGCCGACGCCCGGCAAGAAGCTCACGCTTCGCACCGCCTGAGCGGCAGGCACGCGCGCCGATGCAAGCTGCCGACATCGCCACCCTGCTGGTCAACAGCCTGACCTGGGCCATGGCGACCTTCCTGGTCGCGGCCGGACTCACGCTGGTGTTCGGCACCCTGCACATCCTGAACTTCTCGCACGGCGGCTTCTTCATGATCGGCGCCTACCTGGCCTATTCGCTGGCCAACGCCATCGGCGGGGCGCCCTCCATCGGCGTCTACCTCTTCGGCTCCCTGGTGGCCGGGGTCGTGGTCGCGCTGCTCGGGCTGGTCGTCGACCGGCTGGTGCTGCGACGCCTGGCCGGCGTGGAAGATGCCTACGTGCTGATCGCGACCTACGCGCTGCTGCTGGTTTGCGAAGGATCGACCAAACTGATCTGGGGCCTCAACTACCACAGCGTGATGCCACCCGCCGCGCTCGACGGTGCCTGGCTGGTGGGCAACGCCGTGCTGCCGCGGCTCTCGCTCTTCATCATCGCGGCCGGCGTGGTGGTCTTCGTCGTGCTCGAGTACTTCCTCAACCGCACCAAGCCCGGCCGGCTGGTGAAGGCCATCGCGGCAGACCCCTGGATGGCCCGCCTCCTGGGGGTCAACGTGCGGCTCGTCTACACCGCGACGGTGGCGCTCGGCTTCGCGCTGGCAGGGCTGGCAGGCGGTCTGCTCGTGTCGAACCAGACCCTGTCGCCCACGCTGGCCAGCGCCTTCGTGATCCAGGCCTTCGGCGTGATCATCATCGGCGGCATGGGCAGCATCAGCGGCGCCTTCCTCGGCTCGATCCTGCTGGGCATCATCGATGCCTTCGGCCAATGGGTCCTGCCCGGGCTGCCGGGCCTGCCGTTCTTTATCGCCATGACGCTGATCCTGCTGCTGCGTCCCCAAGGCCTCATGGGCAAGGCAAAGCACTGATGACACACACGAGCTTCATCGGCGGAGGCTTTCGCCGCGACGTCCTCATCCTCGGGGTCGTCATGGGCGTGGCGCTGTGCGTGCCCGGCCTGCTCAACCGCGGCCTGGTCTTCATCGCCGGCATGGTCTGGATCAACGCGGTGTTCGGGCTGTCGTTCAACCTGCTGTTCGGCCTGTCGGGCGTGCTGAGCTTCGGCCAGGCGATGTTCTTCGCTGCGGGCGCCTATGCCACCGCGGTGTTGACCCAACAGTTCGCGCTGCCGCTGGTGCCGGCGCTGCTGCTGTCGGCCGTCATCGGTGCAACGCTGGCGGCGCTGGTCGGCTCGGTCGCGCTGCGCCGCAGCGAAGGGGTCTACTTCGCGATCCTCACGCTGGCCTTCGCGGAGCTGATCCACCTGCTGATCGCCAACACGGCGATGCTCGGCCGCAACGACGGGCTGGCCGGGCTCGTGCGGCCGCGACTCGGCGTCGGCCCGTGGCAGGTCGACCTGGCGGCGGGCGACAACTTCTACTACTTCATCGTCGGAACCTGCGGCCTGCTGATCCTGTTCATCCGCTGGATCGTCGGCACGCCGTTCGGCCGCGCGCTGCAGGCGGTCAAGCAGGACCCGGAGCGCGCCGAATTCCTCGGCATCCCGGTGCGGCTGCACCGGCTCGCGATCTTCGTGCTCGCGGGCGCCACCACCGCGGCCGCGGGTGCCCTGGTCGCGCCCTGGGCGCAGATCGTCACGCCCGAGCTCGCGCACTGGTCGAACTCGACCAACCCCATCCTCTACACGCTGCTCGGCGGGAGCGCCTACTTCTGGGGGCCGGTCCTGGGCGCGGTGGTGCTGTCGGCAGTGTTCTACGCCACGCGCACGCTGGTCGGCATGTCCGACATGGTCACGGGGCTGCTGCTGCTCGTGGTCGTGGTGGCGTTGCCGGGCGGCATCCTCGGGCTGTTGGCGCGCTGGACGCGCCGGGGAGACCGGCGATGAACGGCGTGCTGCTCGAAGCCGCGGCGCTGGACAAATCCTACGGCCGCATCCGCGTGCTGCGCGACGTGAGCCTGACCATCGGCGCGGGCGAGTCGCATGTGGTGATCGGCCCCAACGGCGCAGGAAAGACGACGCTCTTCAAGGTGCTGACGGGCGAGCTCTACGCCGACCGCGGCGCCGTTCGTTTCGACGGCCGGGACGTCACCCGTCTGCCCGCGCACCGGCGCGTGCACCTCGGCTTCGGGCGAACCTTCCAGGTGGCCAAGGTGTTCCCCAAGCTCAACGTGCAGGACAACCTGCTCGTCGCGCTCGAGGCCCGCGTGCGCCGCGCCAACCCGCTCGGGCGGGTGTCGAAGGCGCAGGCCGCCGCTTTCCCGGGAGCCATCGAGGCACTGCTTAACGACACCGGCTTCGGGCCGCAACGCGAGGCCATCGCCGGCACGCTCGCCTACGGCGACCGCAAGCGCCTGGAGATGGCCATGGTGCTGGCACTCGAACCGGCGGTGATGTTCCTGGACGAGCCCACGGCGGGCATGTCGGCCTCGGAACGACAGGCCACCGTGCAACTGCTCCAGTCGGTCAAGCGCAAGCGCGGGCTGTCGATGCTGATGACCGAGCACGACATGGCGGTGGTGTTCGGCCTGGCCGACCGCATCTCGGTGCTGCATTACGGCCAGCTCATCGCGACCGGCACGCCCGACGAGATCCGCCAGAACGAGCGTGTGAAAGAGGTGTACCTGGGCGATGGAGACGCACATGCTTGAAGTCCGCAACC
Source organism: Variovorax restrictus (assembly GCF_051216715.1). Taxonomy (NCBI): domain Bacteria; kingdom Pseudomonadati; phylum Pseudomonadota; class Betaproteobacteria; order Burkholderiales; family Comamonadaceae; genus Variovorax; species Variovorax restrictus. The sequence goes on along the minus strand of NZ_JBPJZH010000001.1, from coordinate 795,174 downwards.
TCCATGCACGCTATGGCGACAGCCAGGCGCTGTTCGGCATCGACATCGACGTGCCGGCGCGAGGCGGCGTGGCGCTGCTGGGGCGCAACGGCGCCGGCAAGTCGACCCTGCTGAAATCGCTGCTCGACGCCGGCCCGCAATCCACCGGCGAGATCCGGCTCGAAGGCCGCGCGCTCGGCGGTTTGCCGACCGAAGCCCGCGCGCGGCTGGGCTTGGCGCTGGTGCCGGAGGACCGGCGCATCTTCACCACGCTGACGGTGCGACAGAACCTCGAACTCGCCTGGCACGCCGACCGGCGCGGCCAGCCGCCGATGCGCGTCGACCACGTGTGCACGCTGTTTCCCCTGCTGGCCGACTTGCTCGACCGCCTGGGCTACCAGCTGTCGGGCGGCCAGCAGCAACTGGTGGCGGTGGCGCGCGGTCTGATGGCCTCGCCGCGCCTGCTGCTGCTCGACGAGCCGGCCGAAGGTCTGGCGCCCAAGGTCGCGCACGACCTCGCCCTGCAGGTCGGCCAGGCGCGCGACAAGTTGGGGCTGACCGTGCTGGTGGCCGAGCAGAGCATCGCCTACGCGCGCCAGTGCACCGAGTACGTCTACCTGCTCGACAGCGGCACGCTGGTCTTTCAGGGCAACTGGGCGGCCTTCGACGCGCAGCCCGAGCTCAAGTCCCGCTACCTCGCGGTCTGAGTCCGCGACCCATCATCAGGAGATACCTCGTGCGACAGGACATCAGCGGCTGGAACGTCCAGTGGAGCGAAGAACGCGCCGCGCAGTGGGTGCGCGAGGGACAGTGGCTCAACCGCACGCTGGCGGACGCCGCCCGCGACGCGGCGGCGCATGAACCGGACCGCGTCACCCAGGTCTGTGGCGGCCGCGACGTCACGGCGGGCGAGGTGTGGGCCGGTGCGACGCGGCTAGCCGCGGCCTTGTGGGCACGCGGCTTCCGGGCGGGCGACGTGATCGCCTTCCAGATGCCGAACTGGCACGAGGCCGCCTTCATCGACGTTGCGGCCTGCCTGCTCGGCGTGGTGGTCTGCCCGATCGTCACGATCTACCGCGACACCGAGGTGGCGCTGATCCTCTCCGACAGCCGCGCCAAGGGCATCTTCGTGGCCGAGCGTTTTCGCGGCTTCGACTTCGCGGCCATGCTCGCGCGTCTGCGCCCGGCGCTGCCGAACCTGGCGCATGTGTGGACGGTGCGCGGCACACAGCCCGACACGGCCGACGGCGACCTGCGCACGCTCATGGCCGGCGCGCCGGCGCTGCCCGCCTTGCCAGCGGTATCGCCCGATGCCGTCAAGCTGGTGCTCTACACCTCGGGCACCACGGGTCGGCCGAAGGCGGTGCTGCATTCGCACAACTCGCTGATCCGCGCCACGCTGATGTGCGCCCGCCACTGGGGCATCGCGCCGGGCGACACCACGCTGATGCCGTCCCCGGTGACCCACGTCACCGGCTTCAGCCATGGCCTGGAGATGCCCTTCTTCGGGGGCACGCGCTGCGTGCTGATGGAGAAGTGGAACGCCGCCGAGGCGGCCGACATCATCGAGCGCGAGCAGGTGTCCTTCACCATCGGCGCCACGCCCTTCCTGCAGGAACTGATGGACGTGGCCGAGGCGTCGGGCCGCACCTTGCCGTCGCTGCGGCTGTTTCCGTGCGGCGGCGCCGCGGTGGCGCCGGAGATCATCTACCGCGTCGCGCGCGTGCTGCCCAACTGCCGCTCGTTCCGGGTCTACGGCTCGAGCGAGGCGCCGATGATCACGTTCGGCTTTTGCGCCCCCGGCCAGGAGCGGCTCGCGGCGGAGACCGACGGCGAGATCGTCGACTACGAGGTGCGCGTGGTCGACCTCGACGGCCGCCCCCTCGGGCTCGGGCAGGAAGGCGAGATCTGCGCGCGCGGCCCCGCGCTGTTCCTCGGCTACGCCGACCCGGTGCATTCGGCCGAGGCCTTCGACGCCGACGGCTTCTTTCGCACCGGCGACATCGGCTATGTCACGGCCGAGCGCGCGGTGGTCTTCACCGGCCGCATCAACGACCTGATCAACCGCGGTGGCGAGAAGATCAGCGCGAAGGAAGTCGAAGACCTGCTGCACCAGCATCCCGCCGTGATGAACGCCGCCGTGGTCGCGATGCCGCATCCGCGCCTGGGCGAGACGGTGTGTGCCTACGTCATCCCGAAGCCGGGCGCCACCGTCACGGCCGCCGACATCGTCGCCCTGCTCGACGCCGCGGGCGTGGCCAAACAGAAGTACCCCGAACGCTTCATCTTTGTCGACGACTTCCCCAAGACCGCCTCGGGCAAGGTCAAGAAGGATCTGCTGCGCGCCGACGTGCGCGAGCGACTGCAGGCCAACGCCTCATGACGACGCTGCAGGGGCACAAGATCGTCGTCACGGGCGCCGCGCAGGGCCTGGGCCTGCGCTCGGCCCAGCTGTTCGTCGACCTGGGGGCGCAGGTCTTCCTGGCCGACATCAACGAAGCAGCGCTCGCCGCGGTCGCGGCCGATCTCGGTGTGGGCCATGCGACCACCGACGTCACCGATGCTGCTGGCGTCGAGCAGATGTTCACGCAGGCCGTCGAGCGCCTCGGCGGGCTCACCGGCGTGCTCCACAGTGCGGGGCTTGCGTGGGTTCAACCTGCGCTGGAACTGGACATCGAGCGATGGCAACGCGTGATGGACGTCAACGTGCGAGGCACGCAGCTCGTCTGCTGCAGCGCGGCCAAGCGGATGATCCCGCTCGGCGGCGGCGCCATCGTCAACATGGCCTCCGCCGCGGGCGGCGGCGGCATCCCGCGGCGCAGCGCGTACGGCAGCTCCAAGGCCGCGGTCGCCTACCAGACGCGCTGCCTCGCCGCCGAATGGGGGCACCTGGGCGTCCGGGTCAACGCCGTGGCACCGGGCTACATCGACAGCGGCATGACGCGCGACCTGGAAGCGCGCGGACGCATCGACCTGGGCCGCATCCGCGCCCGCATTCCGCTGGCCCGGCTCGGCGATGCGGCCGACGTGGCCAAGGCCGCCGCCTTCCTGCTGTCGGACGACGCCGGCTACATCACCGGCGAGCAGCTGTTCGTCGATGGCGGCTGGAACGCCTACGGCGGTGCCGGCGCGGTCGACACCTGTTAGCGACTTCCCACAACAAGACGGAGACCACGATGAATGCCCCGAACCGACGTACCACGCTGATCGCCCTGGCCGCTGCGGCCTCGGGCGTGCTCCTTCCGATGCAGGCCCGCGCGCAGGCCGCGGCCGATTGGCCGCGCAGGCCCATCAAGCTGATCGTCGGCTTCACGCCGGGTGGCGGGACGGACCTGGCCGCGCGCATCCTGGCGCAGGCCCTGGGCGACGCGCTGGGCCAGCCGGTGGTGGTGGAGAACAAGGCCGGCGCCAGCGGCAACATCGCCACCGACTTCGTCGCCAAGTCGGCGCCGGACGGCTACACGCTGATGCTGTGCACGATCCCGACGCACGCGATCAATCCGCACCTCTTCAAGAACCTGCCCTACAACCACCTCAAGGACTTCGCGCCCGTCTCGCTCGTCGCGATGCTGCCCAACATCATTGCCGCCAACCCCGACTTCCCGGCGAACAACGTCCGGGAGCTGGTGGCGCTGTTGAAGAAGGACCCGGGCAAGTACAACTTCGCGGCCGTGCCGGGCGGCTCGCCGCACCTGACGGCCGAGGTGTTCAAGGAAACCGCGGGCGTCCAGATGCAATTGGTGGCCTACAAGGGGGCCGCGCCCGCCATGACGGACGTGATGGCCGGCCACGTGCCGCTGGTGTTCGAGAACGTGGCGCCCACGATGTCCTTCATCAAGAGCGGCAAGCTCAAGGCCATCGCGGTCACCTCGCCCCAGCGCTTGCCGGGGCTCGAGAACGTGCCGACCATCGCCGAGTCCGGCTACCCGGATTTTTCGGTGGAGGGCTGGAGCGGCGTGGTGGCGCCGGCGGGCACGCCGGCCCCCATCGTGGCGCGGCTGAACCAGGAGGTGCGCAAGGCGCTCGATCTGCCGGACGTGCGTGCCCGGTTCGTGCAGCTCAACCTGCGCACCCGCAGCAGCACGCCGCAGGAGTTCGGCACCTTCATGCAGACGCAGACCGACTTCTGGGGCGGCGTCATCCAGCGCATCGGCCTCAAGCTCGACTGACCGCCCCACGCCCAGGACCATCCCATGGCACGCATCGACCACGTCGCACCCGAGGCCCTGTCGCCGGCGCTCAAGCAGCTCCTCGACAGCCGCCCGCCCTACAACATCTACCGCATCCTGGCCAACGCCCCCACCGCGCTGCCGGGCTTTGTCCAACTGGCCGGCGCGCTGCTGACCCAGAGCGAGCTCGATCCGCAGCTGCGCGAGATGGTGATCCTGCGCGTCGGCGCGCACTGCCGGTCGGACTACGAGATGCACCAGCATCTGCGGCTGGCCCGGCACGTCGGCGTGAGCGAGGCGCGCATTCGCAAGGCTGTGGCGCTCGATGGCGCCGTCGACACGGCCGATGCGCTGGAAGACCTGATGCTCGCGTTCACCGACAGCGTCGTGCGTTCGGTCAAGGCGCCCGCCCACCAGTTCGACGCGCTGCGCCGTCATCTCTCGCCACGGGGCATGACCGAGCTGCTGCTGACCATCGGCACCTACATGATGGTGTCGCGGGTGCTGGAGAACCTCGAGGTGGAGATCGAACCGGACGGGGTCGACATCGCAGGAGGCGCCTACTACCCGGGGGCCACCGTGCCGCCCGGGGCGCCCTCCGCGTAGCAGCGCGGCGCATGGCGCGCTGCACAATGGCGCCATGCCCTACATGCCGCCCTTCGTCGCCCCCGCCCGATTCACCGATGCCGCCGCCGCGTTGGCGCAGGTCCAGAAGATCTACCAGCAGGCGCTGGCGCATCTGCGGGAGTCGATGCTGCGCTTCGTGGCGGGCGAGACGCTGCCGGGCCGGGTGCGGGCCTGCTACCCCTTCGTGCGGGTGCACACGCACACCGTGTCGCGCCAGAGCCCGCCGACCACCGCCGGCCTGAGCTACGGCTTCGTCGCCGGGCCGGGCCGTTACGAAACCACGCTGACGCGGCCCGACCTGTTCCACCGCTACTACCTCGAGCAGTTCCGCCTGCTGCTGGAGAACCACGGCGTCGAGCTCGAGATCGGCACCGCCACGCAACCGATCCCGATCCATTTTTCCTTCGCCGAGAACGACCACATCGAAGGCACCATGAATGTCGAGCGCCGCGCCCTGATGCGCGACGTGTTCGACCTGCCCGACCTGGCCGCCATGGACGACGGCATCGCCAACGGCACCTACGAGCCGAAGGCGGGCGAGCCGCAGCCCCTGGCGCTCTTCACCGCCGCGCGGGTCGACTACTCGCTGCACCGGCTGCGCCACTACACGGGCACGGCGCCCGAGTGGTTCCAGAACTTCGTGCTGTTCACCAACTACCAGTTCTACATCGACGAGTTCGTGGCGCTGGGCCATGCGGAAATGGCGAAGCCCGACAGCCCCTACGTCGCCTTCATCGAACCGGGCAACGTCACCACCTACCGCGTCGGCTACGACGGCCCCGAGGGCGGCATGGCGCCGCCGCGGCTGCCGCAGATGCCGGCCTACCACCTGGTGCGCGAAGACCGCGCCGGCATCACGATGGTGAACATCGGCGTCGGCCCGTCGAACGCCAAGACCATCACCGACCACATCGCCGTGCTGCGCCCGCACGCTTGGATGATGCTGGGCCACTGCGCCGGCCTGCGCAACAGCCAGCAACTGGGCGACTACGTGCTGGCCCACGCCTACGTGCGCGAGGACCATGTGCTCGACGAAGAGCTGCCGCTGTGGGTCCCGATCCCGGCGCTGGCCGAGATCCAGCTGGCGCTGGAGAAGGCGGTGGAAGAGGTCACCCAGGTCAGCGGACCCGACCTGAAGACCATCATGCGCACCGGCACCGTGGCCAGCACCGACAACCGCAACTGGGAGCTGCTGCCGCAGAACGAGCCGCAGCGCCGCTTCAGCCAGAGCCGGGCGGTGGCGCTCGACATGGAAAGCGCGACCATCGCGGCCAACGGCTTCCGCTTCCGGGTGCCCTACGGCACGCTGCTGTGCGTGTCCGACAAGCCGCTGCACGGCGAGATCAAGCTCCCGGGCATGGCCAACCATTTCTACCGAGAGCGGGTCGAGCAGCATCTGCGCATCGGCATGAAGGCGATCGAAATCCTCCGCGCCGAAGGCTCGAGCCGGTTGCACAGCCGCAAGCTGCGCAGCTTCGCGGAAGTCGCCTTCCAATAGCAGAAACCCGCTGCGCAAGTTGCACGCCGGGTGTCTTTTGACATACCGGCATGCGCTATGGTTCGATGGCGGCGTGCTGTCGGCTCGGCCGACGCTGCCCCTCCTCCCACCATGCCGTCCGCCACCTTGGAACCCGACATCCTCGACGCCTTGCGCCAAGCCACGTCCCCGCTGCACGCGCAGGTGGACCAGTGCCTGCCGCTCGCGCGGCCTTCGCCGAGCCTGGCGGACTACCGGTCGCACCTGCGCGTCCTCGATGCATGGCTGCAGCGGCTGGCCTCCATCGAGAACGCGCCGCCGGCGCTGGCCGCGCATCGCGTTCAACTGGTCGAAGACCTGGCCGCCTGCGAGGCGCTGCTGCCGGCCGATCGGGTGGCGCACGCACCCACGCCGCCAATGCGCACCGCGCGCCCCCCTGCATTCGTGTGGGGCGTTTCGTACGTGCTCGAAGGCTCGCGCCTGGGCGGCCGCGTGCTGTACCGGCAGCTCGCCGAGCGCCTGGCGCCGCATCCGCTGAACTACCTGCAGGGCGCGGGCGAACAGACGGGCGCGCACTGGAAGGCCTTCCTCGCGCAACTGCGTGCGCAGGGCTTCGGGCCGGCGGAGGTGCGCAGTGCCTGCGACGGCGCCGTCGAGGCCTTCGAGACCTTGCTGGCCTGCCACCGCGAGACGGAAGCCGTTCAATGAGCGCGACGCTGCCGATCAACCTCGACAACTGCGCCCGCGAGCCGATCCACATCCCGGGCCTGATCCAGTCGCATGGCGCGCTGTTGGCGCTGGGCACCGACCGCCGCGTGGTCCACGCCAGCACCAACCTGCGCGCGCTGCTCGGCGCCTCCGCACCGGCGCTGGGCGATGCGTTCAATGCGGCGCACTTCGACGGCGATGCGGCGGTCCATGACGCCCTCAACGAGCTGCTCGACGGCACGGAAGCACACGACGGCCTGCCCGCCAGCAGCGAGGTGCGGCTCGACGGCCAGCTGTTCGACCTGGTGGTGCACCACAGTGGCGGACTCGCGGTCGCCGAGTTCGAGCTGCGCCCCGAGGGCGCCGACGTGAAGGCCGATTTCGCCCTGAAGGCGCACCGCGCGATGGAGCGGCTCAAGCGCCAGAAGTCGATCGCGAGCCTGATGGATTTCGCCGTCGGCGCGGTGCGCCAGCTGACCGGCTTCGACCGCGTGATGGCCTACCGCTTCCGCCACGACGACAGCGGCGACGTGGTCGCCGAAGACCGCGCCGAGACGCTCGAGCCCTTTTTGGGCCGCCGCTATCCGGCCAGCGACATCCCCGCGCAGGCGCGGCGCCTGTACGTGGTCAACACGCTGCGGCTGATTGCCGACGTTCACGCCGCGCCGGTGGCGGTCGAGCAGGCGCCGGACGTCCAGCGCCCGCTGGACATGAGCCACAGCGTGCTGCGCAGCGTGTCGCCGATCCATATCGAATACCTGCAGAACATGGGCGTGGGCGCGTCGATGAGCATTTCGATCGTCGTCAACGGCCAGCTCTGGGGCATGCTCGCCTGCCATCACATGGGGCCGCTGCAGGTGCCTTATTCGGTGCGCATGGCCTGCGATGTGCTGGCGCAGATCCTCGCGGCGAATGTACAGAGCCTGGCGGCCGGCGAGCAGGCACGGCGCGCCGCGGACGCGGCGGAACTGCGCACCCGGCTGATCGAGGCCGCCCTGCACGCCGACGACACCGCGTCGGCGCTGGTCGACAGCGCGAAGGACCTCACCGTGGCCTTCCAGGCGCAGGCGGCGATCATCTCGGAAGAATCGGAACTGCATGTCGAAGGCGATGTGCCGCACGACTTCGCCGTGCAGCTCATCGCATGGCTCGATGCGTCGCAGGCACCGGCCGGCCACCTGCGGTCGACCGCGTCGCTCAAGCAGCTCGCGCCCGCGCTGGCCGGCGGCCCGGGGGTCTGGTGCGGCGTGCTGGCGCTGTGCTTCGACCCGGCTGCCCATGGATGGCTGGTGCTGCTGCGCAAGGAACAGATCGAAACCATCGACTGGGGCGGGCACCCGGAGAAGACCTACAAGATCGGCCCGCACGGCCCACGCCTCACACCGCGCGGGTCTTTCGATGTCTGGCGCGAGACGGTGCGCGATACCTCGGTGCCGTGGGACGCGAGCGACCTCGACGTCGCCCGCCGCCTGCTGGACGAGCTGCTGCGGGCCCGCTCGGCGCGCCTTGCCGAGATCGCTCGCGGCCGCACCGAGCTGATGGCCATGCTGGGCCACGACCTGCGTGACCCGTTGCAGTCGATCGCCATGGCTGCGCGCCTGCTCGGCAAGGAGGCCGAGCGCGACGGCGTCGTCGCCAGCACCGGCAGCCGCATGGGCCAGCGCATCCAGGCGTCGAGCACGCGCATGGCGCGGATGATCGGGCAGGTGCTCGACATGTCGCGGCTGCAGACCGGTGGCGGCGTCGAGATCCAGCGCAGCGAGGTCGACCTGCGCGTCTTGCTCGACGACCTGCTCGACGAGATCCGCCTGGCGCACCCGGGCGTGAACGTGGTGCGCGACGCCCCCGACCGCCTCATGGCGCAGGTCGACGGCGACCGCATGGCGCAGGTCTTCACCAACCTGGTCGGCAACGCGCGCCACCATGGCGCGCCCGGCGCGGCGATCCGCGTGCAACTTGGGGCGCAAGGCAACCAGGTGACGTTCGAGGTCAGCAACGTCAGCCCGCCGATCCCGGCCGATGTCGAGTCGCAGCTGTTCCATGCCTTCAAACGGCGCGACCAGGCCAACCCGCGCAACCGCAGCGGCCTGGGCCTGGGGCTGTACATCGCGCAGGCCATCGTCGAGGCGCATGGCGGCACCATCGTGTACCGCTATGCCGAACCGTGCGTGGTGTTCAGCGTGCGGGTGCCGCTGACGCCTGCCGCCACCGACCTTCCGAACACCGCCGAATGACATCCACGTCCTCCAGCCGCCTGGTCTATTCCACCGACAAGGGTCGCGTGTGCCCCGACTGCCGTCAGGCCGCCGCCGACTGCCGCTGCAAGGCCACGGCCGCAGTGCCCAAGGGCGACGGCATCGTGCGCGTGTCGCTCGACACCAAGGGCCGCAAGGGCAAGGGCGTGACGCTGGTGCGCGGCGTGCCGCTCGCGGCCGATGCGCTGACCGCACTCGCCAAGCAGCTGAAGGCGAACTGCGGCTCGGGCGGCACGGTGAAGGACGGCGTGATCGAGATCCAGGGCGACCACCGCGACACCGTCGTCGCCGCGCTGCAGAAGCAGGGCATGACGGTCAAGCGCGCGGGCGGGTAGGGTCGGCGCGATGAACCCGGAAGACCTCCAGCGCCTCGTCACCCTGGCAATGCCTTTCGGCAAGTACAAGGGCACGCTGATCGCCGACCTGCCCGGCAACTACCTGACCTGGTTCGCGCGCGAGGGCTTCCCCAAGGGCGAGATCGGCCGGCTGCTGCAGCTGATGCACGAGATCGACCACAACGGACTGAAGCCGCTGCTCGCGCCCTTGCGCAACGGCAACGCCGGCACAACTCAGCGATTTCAGCGGTAGGCGTTCGGGTAGCGCGCCAGCGTCAGCCCGTCCATGTCGATGGCCGGCGCCTTGCCGGAGATCACGTCGGCGATCACGCTGCCGGTGCCCGCGGCCATCGTCCAGCCCAGCGTGCCGTGACCGGTGGCGAGGAACAGGTTCGGCAGCCGCGTGGCGCCGACGATCGGCGTGCCGTCCGGCGTCATCGGGCGCAGGCCGCACCAGAACTCGGCGCGCGACAGGTCGCCGCCGCGTGGGAACAGGTCGCCCACCACATGGGCCAGCGTCTGGCGGCGCGCCTCGTGCAGCTTGAGCGTGTAGCCGGCCAGCTCGGCCGTGCCGCCGACGCGGATGCGATCGCCCAGGCGCGTGACCGCCACCTTGTGCGTCTCGTCCATGACGGTCGATTCGGGCGCGCCGGAGGCGTCGGTGATCGGCACCGTGATCGAGTAGCCCTTGACCGGGTACACCGGAATGCGGATGCCGACATCCTTCAGCAGCAGCGGCGAATGGCTGCCGAGCGCGACCAGGTACACGTCGGCCTTGAGCGTGCCTGCATCGGTCACGACCCCGTTGATGGACGCGGGCGTGCCGTCGAAGTGCCGTATCTGCACGCCGTACCGAAAGCGCACGCCCAGGTCGGCGGCCATCGCCGCCAGCCGCTGCGTGAACTTGAAGCAGTCGCCGGTCTCGTCGCCCGGCAGCAGCAGGCCGCCGACGAACTTCTCGCGCACCGTCGCCAGCGCGGGCTCGTGGCGGATGCAGCCGTCGCGGTCGAGCAGCTCGAAGGGCACGCCGTCGCGCCGCAGCACCGCGATGTCGGCGGCGGTGCCGTCGAGCTGCGCCTGCGTGCGAAAGAGCTGCAGCGTGCCCTGCATTCGCTCGTCGTAGCGGATGCCGGTCTGCGCCCGCAGCGCCTTGAGGCAATCGCGGCTGTACTCGGCCAGCCGCACCATGCGGCTCTTGTTGAGGTCGTAGCGGGCGCTCGTGCAGTTGCGCAGCATCGCCGCGCCCCAACGCACCAGCGCCAGGTCGAACTGCGGACGGATGACCAATGGGCGGTGGTGCATCAGCAGCCACTTGACCGCCTTCAGCGGCACGCCCGGCCCGGCCCAGGGCGAGGAATAACCGGGCGACACCTCGCCGGCATTGCCGTAGCTGGTCTCCATCGCCGCGGCGGGCTGGCGGTCGACCACCGTGACCTCGTGGCCGGCCAGCGCCAGCTGGTAGGCCGAACAGACACCGATCACGCCACTGCCCAGAACCAGAACCTTCATTCGACTTCCTCCAAGGGTTTGTCGTCGTCGCTGTCGCTGTCGCGGTGCGCACCTCGGCGCCCCGGCGCAAAGGTGCAAGGAACGGGCCCGCTCATGGGGCCGCCGGTTCCGGCGCGAAGAGGCCGGGCACGTCGCGCAGCGCCTTCGGTGTGATGACCAGCGCGCGGCTGTCGAGGTCTTGCTGCAGCCAGCCTCGCCGCAGCGACTGGGCCAGTAGCGCAGCGCCCAGCGCGCCGCCCAGGTGCGGCCGGCGCTCGCTCCAGTCGAGGCATGGGCAGGCAAAGCGCCGACGCAGAGAAAGCGCGGCCGGCACGTCGATGCCGAGCGCGCCAAAGCCCTCGGTACCGCGCGGCGTGAGCGCGTAGTCGGCCTGGCCCGCCGGCTTCAGCCAGCCTTGGTGGCGCAGGCGGTCGTGCAGCGCCACGCCTGCCGCGCCGGCGATGTGGTCGTAGCAGGTGCGCGCGGCACGCAGACGGTGGGGTGTGCTGGGTCGGAAGCGGTTGCGATCCGCACCGGCCAGCACCAGCAGGCTCTCGATCGCCGTGCCGACCTCGTCGCCGCTCAAGCGGAAGTACCGGTGTTTGCCCTGCGCTACCGACTCGATCAGATGCTGGTCGCGCAGGCGCGCCAGGTGCGCGCTGGCGGTGGACGCCGCCACGCCGGCCACCACCGCCAGCTCGGTTGCCGTGCGGGCGTGGCCGTCCATCAGACTGCACAGCATGCGCGCACGCGCCGGCTCGGCCATGGCGGCCGCGATGCGCGCGAGATGGTCGTCCGCATGGTCGCCGGCGTGATCGCTTTCTAGGTTGGTGGGTGCATCCATGTTTCGATGCTAGGCGAAATGTGCCTGCGCGGCACGCCTAACATGCGCCGCCATGACACCTCCGATCGACACCCCGGCAGACCCGCTGACATTGGCGACCCTGCCGGACCCCTACCCGGACTACGCGCGCTGGCGCCAGGGCGCGCCGCTTCGCTTCGACCCGCATGGCAAGCTGTGGGTCGCCAGCCGGGCCGACGTAGTCGCCGCGCTGCTTGCGCATCCGGAGCTGCGGGTGCGCCCGCCGGGCGAACCGGTGCCGCATGCGCTGACGGGCGGCTGCGCCGGCGCGGTGTTCGCGCGCATGGTCCGCATGAACGACGGCGCACGCCATGCGCAACTCAAGGCGGCGGTGCTGCGCTCTGTCGGCGCTGCGTTGCTGATGCGGCTGCCCGCCAGCGCATGGCATGCGGCGAACCGGGTGCCGCCGACGCCGCTGGATCCATGGCTTTTCACGCTGCCGCTGCATGCACTCGCGCATGCGCTGGGCGTCGAGGAGGCATCGTGCGACGAGGTCACGCGAGATGGACGCGCCTTTGCCGCCTGCGTCTCGCCCATGGCCACGCCGACACAGGTGCAGGCCGCGCACCACGCGGCGGGCCGGCTGGCAGACCGCTTCCGCGCCATGGCCGCGCATCCGCCGATCGGCAGCCCGCTCGCATCGCTGGGCGACGCATTGCAGACCGATGTCGACGCGGTGATCGCGAACATCATCGGCCTGTTTGCCCAGGCGTGCGACGGGACCGCCGGGCTGCTGGGGTCGAGCATTCGGGCCCTGACACGGGAGCCGCCGCTCGCAGCGCTGCTGCGCGCGACGCCCGAGGCCATGCCGGACTTCATCGCCGAAGTGGCACGCCATGACGCCCCGATCCAGAACACACGCCGCTTCGTCGCCGCGCCCTGCACGGTGCACGGCATGGATCTGGCCGTCGGCGACGTCGTGCTGCTTCTGCTGGCCGCGGCCAACCGCGATCCGGCGTTGAACACGTCACCCGATGTCTTTCGCCTTGAACGACCGGACCGGCGTACGCTTGGCTTTGGGCATGGCGCACACGCCTGCCCAGGGCAGGCGGCCGCTTTCACGATCGCGGCCGCTGGCCTGCAGTCCTGGCTCGGCGCATGCATCGACCTCGACTCGGTGGCACGCGACAGCGCGGGCTTCCACGCGTCCGTGAATGCGCGCATTCCCTTCTTTCGAACAGGCGCTTCATCATGATGGCCGTGATCTTCGAAGTGTGGCCCGCCGACGGCCAGCGCGACACCTACCTGCAGATGGCCGCGGCGCTGCGCGAGGACCTGCTGAAGATGGACGGCTTCATCTCCATCGACCGCTTCGAGAGTCTCTACGAGCCGGGCAAGATGCTGAGCCTGAGCTTCTGGCGTGACGAAGCATCGCTCGCCGCCTGGCGCGCGCTCGATGCGCATCGGCGCGCACAGCGCGCCGGCCGCAGCCACGTCTTCGGCGACTACCGGCTGCGCATCGCGAGCGTGGTGCGCGACTACGGCATGGACGACCGCGCGGAGGCGCCGTCCGACAGCCGCAGCGCGCACGGCTGACGCATGGCGTCTGCCACTTCGCCCACAATGCGCCCGGTGAGCAATGCCCCCCTCTTCCGCGTCGATCAACTGCGCAAGCGCTACGGCGACACCACCGTCGTCGACGACCTCGCCTTCGAGATCGCGCCCGGCGAATGCCTCGGCGTGATCGGCCCGAACGGCGCCGGCAAGACGACGACGATCCGCATGTGCCTGGGCCTCACGGCGCCGGACAGCGGCGAGATCACCTACTTCGGCGAAGGCGGCGCATTGCAGATGCCGCGCGATGCGCTGGCCATCAAGGCGCAGCTCGGCGTCGTGACGCAGTTCGACACGCTCGACCCCGATTTCAGCTGCGCCGAGAACCTGATGGTCTACGGCCGCTACTTCGGCTTCCGCCGCGCGGATATCGCACCGCGCATTCCCGAACTGCTCGAGTTCGCGGCGCTCACGCACAAGGCGGCCGCCAAGCCGGGCGAGCTGTCGGGCGGCATGAAGCGGCGGCTGTCGCTGGCGCGCGCGCTGGTCAACGACCCAAAGCTGCTGCTGCTCGACGAGCCCACGACCGGGCTGGACCCGCAGGCGCGCCACCTGATGTGGGAACGGCTGCAGGTCCTGCTGCAGCGCGGCAAGTCGATCCTGCTAACCACCCATTTCATGGACGAGGCCGAACGCCTGTGCTCGCGGCTGCTGGTGCTCGACCACGGCCGCAAGATCGCCGAAGGCCGGCCGCGCGACCTGATCGCCGAGCACCTCGAGCCCGACGTGGTCGAGGTCTACGGCCAGGGCGCAGTCGCGCTCGCCACCGCGGCCGACCTGAAGGCGCTGGCCGCGCGCATCGAGGTCAGCGGCGAGACGGTGTTCTTCTACACGCAGGACGCGCGCCGGCTGCTCGACGCGCTGGCGCAGCGCCCTGGGCTGCGCACCTTCCATCGGCCGGCGAACCTGGAAGACCTGTTCCTGAAACTCACCGGGAGGCAGATTCGTGAAGACGGCTGACACAACGCGGTCCGCGCCCTCGGTCTGGCGCCCGCCGGTGCTCTCGATGCGCTGGTGGCCGGTGTTCTTGCGCAACCTGCTGGTGTGGCGCAAGCTCGCCATTCCCAGCCTCATCGGCAACATCGCCGAGCCGTTGATCTGGCTCGTCGCCTTCGGCTACGGCATGGGCGCGCTGGTCGGGCAGGTCGACGTGAACGGCACGAAGGTGCCCTACATCCTGTTCCTGGCGAGCGGCTCGATCTGCATGAGCGCGATGAACGCGGCCAGCTTCGAGGCGCTGTATTCCGCCTTCTCGCGCATGCATGTGCAGAAGACCTGGGACGGCATCATGAACGCGCCCGTCGGGCTCGACGACGTGGTGCTGGCCGAGATGCTGTGGGCGGCCTTCAAAGCAATCTTCACGGTGACCGCGATCATGGCCGTGATGCTGGCGCTGGGCATCAGCCACAGTCCCAAGCTGGTCGTCGCGTGGGCGGTGCTGGTAGGCTCGGGGATCACCTTCTCGTCGATCGCGCTGATCTTCAATGCGCTCGCCAAGGGCTACGACTTCTTCACCTACTACTTCACGCTGTTCATGACGCCGATGATGTTCCTGTCGGGCGTGTTCTTCCCGCTGGATCAGCTGCCGGGCTTCGTGCGCGCCATCGCTGCCTGGCTGCCGCTGACCAATGCGGTCGCGCTGGTGCGACCGCTTTTCATGGACCAGTGGCCGACCGAGCCGCTTCGCCACGGGCTGGTGCTGGCGGCCTATGCGGTGGCCGCGTTCTGGATCGCCCTGGCGCTCACGCGGCGCCGCTTCAAGGCCTGATGGTCAGGCGGGCTTGCCGGCGGCCGCCGCCGCCGCGCGCAGCTTGTCCTTCTTGCTCGGCCGCTTGCCCTTGATGCCGCCCGTGCCCGATGGCGCGACCGCCCCCGGCAACGGTTCGGCCGGCGGCGCGGGCTCGAAGCCGGCGATCTGCTCGCGCGGCACCGTCGCGCCCTGGCGCTTCTCGATGAGGCGGAAGTGCGCCTCGGTGTCGGCGCTGACGAAGCTGACCGCCACGCCGCTTTCACCCGCCCGGCCCGTGCGCCCGATGCGGTGCACATGGTCGACCGCCGAACGCGGCAGGTCGTAGTTCACCACCGCCGGCAGTTGCACCACGTCGATACCGCGCGCCGCCAGGTCGGTGGCGACCACCACCTGCACGCGCGAGGCCTTGAAGTCGGCCAGCACCTGGCTGCGCTTGCCCTGGCTCAGCACGCCGTGGAAGGGTTCGGCCTCCAGCCCGGTCTTGCGCAGCTTGTCGGCGACGATCTCAGCCGCATGCTTGGTGGCGACGAAGACCAGCACGCGCGGCCAGCCCTCGTCCTTGACCAGCTTCGCGAGCAGTTGCGTGCGGCGCGAGGGGTCGACCTCGATGGCGCGCTGGGCGATGTCGGGCGCCGTCTCGGGCTCGGCCGGCACGTCGATGCGCAGCGGGTCGCGCAGCGCCGACGTCGCCAGGGCCGCGATCGCCGGGGGAAAGGTCGCCGAGAACAGCAGCGTCTGACGCTGTGCCGTCAGTTGCTCGAGGATGCGTCCCAGTTCTTCGGCAAAGCCCAGGTCCAGCAGCCGGTCGGCCTCGTCCAGCACCAGCGTGGTGACGCTGCCCAGCCGCAGCGCGTTGTGGGCGACCACATCGAGCAGTCGGCCCGGCGTGGCGACCACCACATCGGCGCCGCCGCGCAGGCCCATCAGCTGAGGATTGATCGAGACCCCTCCGAATATCACCGCGATGCGCAGCGTTTCGGGAAGGCTCCTGGCGAGTTCATGCAGGGTCTCGCCCACCTGCTGGGCCAGTTCACGGGTAGGGACGAGCACCAATGCGCGCGGATCGCGCGTTTTTGCGTGGCGCCGATCCAACAATCCCTGCAGCAAAGGAAGGACATAGGCCGCCGTCTTGCCAGAACCGGTCTGGGCCGACGCCAGCACGTCGCGGCCGGCCAGCACCGCCGGAATCGCTTCTCGCTGGACGGGTGTGGGCACGGCATAACCTCGTCCGGCGGCGGCTTGCGCCAGAGGAGAAATGAGGCCCAGAGCGGTGAATGGCATGCGGCGGAACGATCGGAGGAAAAGTCGAAAAAAAGAGGTCCAAGGCGCGTTGCCGGGGCCGGCAAGGATAGCCAGCGGCCTTGCCACCGAGGTCTCCCGTCACGCATTTCGCGCTTTATTCGCGTGTAACGAAAGCTTTTCCCCTAAAAGTGCTGGAGTGGACGACAATAGATAAGCGTTTCCCGACGGACTACCGTCGACAACGTGAACGGTGATAGGTCAGTTTCGCGCCACAGCGCTCATTCAGTCAGTTGTGATTCTGGGACTCCATCGCTTTGTTATTTTGGTTTGAATTAGGAGTCCCTCCATGGGCAAAAAACTGTACGTAGGCAATCTGTCCTACTCCATCCGCGACAACGATCTGGAACAAGCCTTCGGCGAGTTCGGTGCTGTGACCAGCGCCAAGGTCATGATGGAACGCGAAACCGGCCGCTCGAAGGGCTTCGGCTTCGTCGAAATGGGCACCGACGCTGAAGCGCTGGCTGCCATCGAAGGCTTGAACGGCCACTCCCTCGACGGCCGTGCACTCACCGTGAACGAAGCCCGTCCGATGGAACCCCGTCCTGCTGGCGGCGGCTTCGGCGGTGGCCGTAGCGGCGGCGGCGGTGGTGGTGGTTACGGCGGTGGTGGTGGCGGCGGCGGTTACGGCGGCGGCGGCGGTGGCCGTAGCGGCGGTGGCGGCGGCGGTGGTTACGGCGGCGGTGGCGGCGGTGGCCGCGGCGGCTACTAAGCCCTCTCGCACCTCACATGAAAAAGGCTCCTTCGGGAGCCTTTTTTGCGTTCTGGTCTGCCTACATTTTCAGCAACCCCTCGGATACCCGTACGAGGCGCTACGCGTTACTGCTTAGCCCTCGCGTCAGCCGACGGTCAGGCGCACCCGACGACCCTCACCCCTCCAATTCACGGGGTCGAGAACAATGGGAATCAAGAGTCAGGCTGACTTCTTTTCAGGAGTCATGTTCACCGCGGTGGGCGCCACCTTCGCGGTGGGCGCCACCACTTACAACATCGGGGATGGCGCCCGCATGGGGCCGGGGTACTTCCCGCTCATGCTGGGCATCCTGCTGGCCGTGCTGGGCCTGTTGATCATCTTCCAGGCACTGGTCGTCGAAACGCCCGATGGCGGAAAGATCGGCAAGTGGGCCTGGAAGCCGCTGTTCTTCGTGATTGCCGCCAACGTCGCCTTCGGCGTGCTGCTGGGTGGCCTGCCGAGCATCGGCCTGCCGGCCATGGGGCTGATCATCGCAATCTACGCGCTCACCATCATCGCGAGCCTGGCGGGCGAGCACTTCAAACTGCGCGACGTGCTGGTGCTGGCCACCATCCTCGCCGTGGGCAGCTACATCGCCTTCATCTGGGCGCTCAAGTTGCAGATCCAGGTCTGGCCCACTTTCATTTCGGGCTGAGGAGACCCACACCATGGAACTGTTTCACAACCTGTCGATCGGCTTCGGCGTCGCCTTCACCTTCACCAACTTGGTGTACTGCCTGGTCGGTTGCATCCTGGGCACGCTGATCGGCGTGCTCCCCGGCATCGGCCCGGTCGCGACCATCGCGATGCTGTTGCCCGCCACCTACGCGCTGCCACCCGTGTCCGCACTCATCATGCTGGCCGGCATCTACTACGGCGCGCAATACGGCGGCTCGACCACCGCCATCCTGGTGAACCTGCCGGGCGAATCGTCGTCGGTCGTCACCTGCATCGACGGCTACCAGATGGCGCGGCAAGGCCGGGCGGGCCCAGCGCTCGCGGCGGCCGGCCTGGGCTCCTTCTTCGCCGGCTGCGTCGGCACGCTGATCCTGGCCGCCTTCGCGCCGCCGCTGACCGAACTGGCCTTCAAGTTCGGCCCCGCCGAGTATTTCTCGCTCATGACGCTGGGCCTGATCGGCGCGGTGGTGCTGGCCTCGGGCTCGCTGCTCAAGGCGGTCGCGATGATCGTGCTGGGCCTGCTGCTGGGCATCGTCGGTACTGACGTGAACTCGGGCGTCGCGCGCTTCAGCTTCGACATCCCCGAACTGACCGACGGCATCGGCTTCGTGGTGATCGCCATGGGCGTGTTCGGCTACGGCGAAATCATCGGCAACCTCTCGCAGCCCGACGACGAGCGCGAGGTGTTCACCGCCAACGTGAAGGGCCTGTTCCCCACCAAGGACGACTTCAAGCGCATGGCCCCGGCCGTGCTGCGCGGCACCGCGCTGGGTTCGGCCCTGGGCATCCTGCCGGGTGGCGGCGCGCTGCTGGCCGCCTTCGCAGCCTACGCGCTCGAGAAGAAGATCAAGATGAGCCCCGGCGAAGTGCCCTTCGGCAAGGGCAACATCCGCGGCGTGGCGTCGCCCGAATCGGCCAACAACGCCGGTGCGCAGACCTCGTTCATCCCGCTGCTGACACTGGGCATTCCGCCCAACGCCGTGATGGCACTGATGGTGGGTGCGATGACCATCCACAACATCCAGCCTGGCCCGCAGGTGATGACCAGCAACCCGGAACTCTTCTGGGGCCTGATCGCCTCAATGTGGATCGGCAACGCGATGCTGGTGATCCTGAACCTGCCGCTGATCGGCATGTGGATCAAGCTCTTGACGGTGCCCTACAAGTTCCTGTTCCCGGCGATCGTGCTGTTCTGTGCGGTCGGCGTGTACTCGACCAACAACAACACCTTCGACGTGTGGATGGTCGCGATCTTCGGCGTGATCGGCTACGTCTTCCTCAAGCTCAAAACCGAGCCTGCTCCGTTGCTGCTGGGCTTCATCCTCGGGCCGATGATGGAAGAGAACCTGCGCCGTGCGCTGCTGCTATCGCGCGGCACCTGGAGCGTGTTCGTCACGCGGCCGCTGTCGGCCGGACTGCTGGTGGCCGCCGTGCTGCTGCTGGGCATCGTGCTGCTGCCGTCGATCAAGGCAAAACGCGAGGAAGCGTTTGTAGAGGAATAGGCTCTCCCCCGAGGCTTGCCCACTTCGTGTAGCAGCGCCCTCCCCCTTCCGGGGGCGACACCAGCGGCCCGGCAAAGCCGGTTCCGCGGTGTCTCACGAACAAGAAAGCCGCCCTTGGGCGGCTTTCTGCTTTTGGGCGTGGCGCTTACGCCTTGCGGGGCTTCACGCGCGATGCGACTTCCTTGGCGTTCGCACGCGCGGTGTCGATGTCGGCCGCATGCGCCAGCGCCACGCCCATGCGGCGCTTGACGAAGCTCTCGGGCTTGCCGAAGAGGCGGATGTCGACGCCGTGCACCTGCAGAGCATCGGCCACGCCGTCGAAGACGATGCCGGTCGCGTCGACGCCGCCGTAGATCACGGCGCTCGCACCCGCGCTCTTGAGCGTGGTGTCGACCGGCAGGCCGAGGATGGCGCGGGCGTGCAGCTCGAATTCGTTCTGCCACTGCGTCGCCATCGTCACCATGCCGGTGTCGTGCGGGCGCGGGCTGACTTCGCTGAACCAGACCTCCTCGCCCTTCACGAAGAGTTCGACGCCGAACAGCCCCAGCCCGGAGGGCTGCCCATCCAATCCAGCGCCGAGGTCGTCGGTCACCGCCTTGGCGATCTGCTGCGCCTTCTTCAGCGCCACCGGCGACATCGGATGCGGCTGCCAGCTCTCGACGTAGTCGCCGCTGACCTGCACATGGCCGATGGGTTCGCAGAACTGGGTCTGCACCGACGCCTTGGCATCGAGCGCGCGCACGGTCAGCAGCGTGATCTCGTAGTCGAAGTCGATGAAGCCTTCGACGATCACGCGGCCGTGGCGCACGCGGCCGCCCTCCATCGCAAACTCCCAGGCCTTCGCAACGTCTTGCGGGCCGTCGATCTTGCTCTGCCCCTTGCCGGAGCTGCTCATCACCGGCTTGACGATGCACGGATAGCCGATGCCGGCATCGATCGCGGCTTGCAACTCTTCGAGCGAATCGCAGAACTTGTAGGGACTGGTCGGCACACCCAGCGTCTCGGCCGCCAGGCGGCGGATGCCTTCGCGGTCCATCGTGAGGCGGGCCGCGCGGGCGGTCGGGATCACGCGCACGACGCCGGCGCTTTCGAGTTCCTGCAGCATCGGCGTGGCGATGGCCTCGATCTCGGGCACCACCAGATGCGGCTTCTCGGCCTCGATCAGCGCCTTGAGCTGCGCCGGGTCGCTCATCGTGATGGTGCGCGCGTGGTGCGCCACCTGCTGGCCGGGGGCGTTCTCGTAGCGGTCGACGGCGATGGTCTCGACGCCCAGGCGCTGCAGGGCGATCAACACCTCCTTGCCGAGTTCGCCGGAGCCCAGGAGCATCACGCGGGTTGCAGAGGGGGAGAGGGGGGTGCCAAGGGTCGTCATGGCGACGACTTTAAATCACCGCCTGAACCACAATAACGAATTTCCAAGGAGCTCAAAAAATGGCTATTCAAACCGTCGGCATCATCGGCGCCGGCACCATGGGCAACGGCATCGCGCAGGCCTGCGCGGTCGCCGGCGTGAAGGTCGTGATGGTCGACATCGCGCAAGCCGCCGTCGACAAGGGCCTGGCCACGGTCAGCGGCAGCCTCGACCGGCTGATCAAGAAGGAAAAGCTGACGGCCGAGCAGAAGACCGCCGCGCTGGCGCTGATCCATGGCTCGACGAACTACGAGGACCTGAAGGGCGCGCAGCTGGTGATCGAGGCCGCCACCGAGAACTACGAGCTCAAGCTGAAGATCCTCAAGCAGGTCGACGCGATGCTCGCGCCCGAGGTGATCATCGCGTCGAACACCTCGTCGATCTCGATCACCAAGCTCGCGGCGGCCACCTCGCGCGCCGACCGCTTCATCGGCATGCACTTTTTCAACCCGGTGCCGATGATGGCGCTGGTGGAGATCATCCGCGGCTACCTCACGAGCGACGCCACGCACGACGCGGTGAAGGCGCTGTCGGTGACGCTCGGCAAGTCGCCGATCACCGTGAAGAACGCACCGGGCTTCGTGGTCAACCGCATCCTGGTGCCGATGATCAACGAAGCCTTCTTCGTGCTGTCCGAAGGCATCGCAACGGCCGAGGACATCGACGCCGGCATGAAGCTCGGCACCAACCAGCCGATCGGCCCGCTGGCCCTGGCCGACATGATCGGCCTGGACGTGTGCCTGGCGGTGATGGACGTGTACCTCGAGGAATACGGCGACTCGAAGTACCGGCCCTGCCCGCTGCTCAAGGAGATGGTCGCTGCAGGCCAACTGGGCCGCAAGACGAAGCGCGGCGTCTACGCTTACTGAGCTCCGCTCAAAAGCTTTGAGGGAACGTCGTGAGCAACAGAATGCCGCCCAGCAAGCACGGATAGAGCACGACGAAACCCTTGCGAAAGCGCGGCTGCCAGCGCCAGCGCGTGAACAGGCTGATCAAACAGAGCAGCCACAGTGCCGGAAGCACGAAGGGCAATGGCAGCATGAAAGCAATGATCATGGTCCAGCCGCGAAGGCCGAATTCATGGTCGTGCCATCGTGGCCAGAACGGCGATAGCCGCTGCGACGCGATGGCCTGCTGGAACGCGTCTTCGTCAGAGAAGGTCTGGATGTCGCCCCCGCGGACGATGTAGTGGCGCTTGTCTTCCGCCGGGATCGTTTTCGACCTCGGTCCCGATGCGGTCGACGGGTCGTATTCCGCGACCAGGGCGCCGCGGTAGAGGTAGAAGCGCGTCAAGAGCAAGTTGCTCGAACCCTGAAGCACCGCGACGCGCTCTTCGCCGCCAGAATGGCTGAGTTCGTAGCCGCCGGGTACGGTTTCAGTCCATGCCGACAATCCGCCCGCGAACGCAGGCGTGAAGCAGGCCAACGTCAACCAGACGAGCAGCTGCCGAAACACGTTCTTGCAGATCGTGACTCGATTTGAGGCTGCACGTCGCGCTTTGATCGTCGAGATTCTCACTGTCTCAGTCCCTCCCCGAAAGTGATGACGCACGCCGTCCGGCGCGTCGGTGCGGATTGTCCCGCAGGCTTCCGTCCTTTCGGCGACCGGCTCGGCGCCCCGGATGCACTATGGTTTGCGGCAGGAGAGCGAACACCATGACCATCCAAACCCCCGTCTCGCCACCCGAAGGCTGCATCGACACGCAGGTGCTCGACCATGTGCTGCTGATCGGCATCAACCGCCCCGCCAAGCGCAACGGCTGGACGCCGCGCATGTTCCGCGAACTGGCCGAGGCCTACACGCGGCTCGACGACGACCCGACCCTGCGCGTGGGCGTGCTGCATGCGATGGGCGACCACTTCACCGCGGGGCTCGACCTGCCGTCGTTCAGCGAGCTGATGAAGCGCGGCGAGAAGGCCTACCCACAAGGGCTGGTAGAGCCCAACGACCTGGGCACGCCGGGCTATCGGCGACGCACCAAGCCGATGGTGGTGGCCGTCAAGGGCATCTGCTTCACCGTCGGCATCGAGCTGATGCTGGCGGCCGACATCGTGGTCGCGGCCGACGACTGCCGCTTCTCGCAGCTCGAAGTGCAGCGCGGGATCATGGCCACCGGCGGCGCCACGCTGCGCATGGCCGAGCGCGCCGGGCTCGGCAACGCGATGCTGCACCTGCTGACCGCGGACGAGTTCGGCAGTGCCGAGGCGCTGCGGCTGCATTACGTGCAGAAGGTGGTGCGCGCCGGTGAAGAGCTCGACGCGGCCCTGGCCATCGCGCAGCGCATCGCCGCGCAGGCGCCGCTGGCCGTCGTCGCGACGCGGCTCAACACGCTGCGCGCGGTCGAACATGGGCCACTGGCCGCGATGGCCGAGTTCATCGAGACGCAGCAGCGCCTCGCCCGCAGCGACGATGCGGCCGAGGGCGTGCGCGCCTTCGTCGAGCGGCGGCCCGCCCGCTTCACCGGCCACTGAGCCGCCCGACCCTGAGCCGAGCAGGGTGATCGACGATGATTGAATTGCACGCAATTCAATTGCTCGCTATCATTCAGCCCATGCGCTCCGCACCCACCCCCGACGAACTGCTCAAGCTGGACAACCAGCTGTGCTTCGCCGTGTATTCCGCCTCCCTCGCGATGACGCGGCTCTACAAGCCGCTGCTCGAAAAGCTCTCGCTCACCTACCCCCAGTACCTCGTGATGCTGGCGCTGTGGGAAACCGATGGCCCGACGGTGTCGGAACTCGGCGAACGCCTGTCGCTCGACTCCGGCACGCTGACGCCGCTGCTCAAGCGGCTGGAGGCGAACGGCCTGGTCGCACGGCTGCGCGACGTGGCGGACGAGCGCCGCGTGCACATCACCCTGACATCGGCCGGCCGCAAGCTCAAGGCGCGTGCCGCTGATGTGCCGGCCTGCCTGCTCGCCGCGAGCCAGTGCTCCTTCGACGAACTCGCCGGCCTCACGCACCAGTTGCAGACCTTGCGCGACCGCGTGCGGGCCGCCTGACGATCTCCCCCCGCCTTTCCCAAGGCATTTCTTTTCCCTCCACTCCAAAGGAACGACCATGACCACGAAACTCGACAAGGTTCTCTACACCGCCGAAGCCCACACCACCGGTGGCCGCGACGGCGCTGGCAAGAGCAGCGACGGCGCCATCGACGTGCAACTGAGCTCGCCCGGTTCGGGCAAGCCGGGCACCAACCCCGAGCAGCTGTTCGCGGTCGGCTACGCCGCCTGCTTCATCGGCGCGATGAAGGCCGTCGGCCCGAAGGTCGGCGTGAAGGTGCCGGACGACGTCGCGATCGACTCCAAGGTCTCGCTCGGCCCGACCAACGGCGGCACCGCCTACGGCATCAGCGTGCAGCTGGCCATCACCCTGCCCGGCCTCGACGCCGAGCAGAAGCAGAAGCTGGTCGACACGGCCCACCAGGTCTGCCCGTACTCGAACGCGACCCGCGGCAACATCGACGTCGAGATCACGATCGCCTGATCGATCCCGTCCGATGAAGGGCGACGCGGCCTTGCGGCTGCGCCGCCCTTTTCTCATGGCGCCCGTTGCACGATGCGGTTTGGTACCGGCCGACAATCGCGCCATGACACCTACCAGCGCGCCGGCGAACACCCATCCCTACGAGAGCCTCACGCCCGACGTGGTGCTCGACGCGCTGGCCACGCTCGACCTGCATGGCGACGGCCGACTCACCGCCCTTAACTCCTACGAGAACCGGGTCTACCAGGTCTTCCTCGACCAGCCCGCGGCGTACCCGTCGGTGGTCGTCAAGTTCTACCGGCCCGAGCGCTGGAGCACCGCCGAAATCCTGGAGGAGCACGCCTTCTCGACCGAGCTCGCCGCTGCCGACGTGCCGGCCGTGCCGCCGATCGAGGTGCATGGCGCCACGCTGCACCATCACGACGGTTTCGCCTTCAGCGTGAGCCCCTACCGCGGCGGGCGCTCGCCGGAGCTCGACGACTTCGAGGTGCTCGAATGGGTCGGCCGCTTCCTCGCGCGCATCCACACCATCGGCGCGGCGCGGCCCTTCGCGGCACGGCCGGCGCTCGACCTGCAGACTTTCGGCATCGCCTCGCGCGACTGGCTGCTGGGCAACGAGAAGATTCCGCTCGACGTGCAGCGCGAATGGGAGAAGGCCTGCAACGAGGCACTCGACCGCATCGCCGCCACGGCGCTGTCGCCCACGTCCACCGACGCGACGCTGCGCAAGCTGCGCCTGCACGGCGACGTGCACCCCGGCAACATCCTGTGGACGCCGACCGACCGGCCCGACGGCGGCCCGCACTTCGTCGATCTAGACGACGCGCGCACCGGCTACGCGGTGCAGGACCTGTGGATGCTGCTGTCGGGCGACCGTGCCCAGCGCACCGGCCAGCTCAGCGGCCTGCTCGACGGCTACGAGCAGTTCCGGTCCTTCGACCGCCGCGAGCTCGCGCTGATCGAGCCGCTGCGCACGCTGCGCCTCATCCACTACAGCGCCTGGCTGGCGCGCCGCTGGGAAGACCCGATCTTCCCGATCAACTTCCCGTGGTTCGGCACCAGCGACTACTGGAAGGGCCAGATCCAGATGCTGCAGGACCAGTGCGAGTCGATGGATGAAGAACCGCTGTACGCCTAGGGCATAACACGGCGTTCAACCGAAGTGGCAGGACACGGTGCCGAACTCGCCGTAGTCGGCCACGATGGTGTCGCCCTTGGCGACCTCGATCGGCCGGATGAACGAGCCCGCGAGGATCACCTGCCCCGGCTGCAGCGTGACGCCGAAGCGATGCAGCCGGTTGGCCAGCCACGCCACGCCGTAGCCCGGGTGGTTGAGCACGCCGGCTGCCAGCCCCGTCTCCTCGACTTCGCCGTTGCGGCTCACGATGGCGCCGATGCGCCGCATGTCGGCGTCGATCACCGCCGGCTTGAAGGGCCGGCCGCCCAGCACCAGCGCGGCGTTGGCCGCGTTGTCGGAGATGGTGTCGAACACGTTGCGGGTGCGCTTCGTCTCGGGGTCGACGCGCTGGATGCGCGCATCGAGGATCTCCAGCGCGGGCGTGACATACGCAGTGGCGTCGAGCACGTCGAACAGCGTGCAGTCGGGGCCAGACAGCGGCCGGGCCAGCACGAAGGCCAGCTCGGCCTCGATCTTCAGTTGCAGGAAGCGCTCCGAGGGGATCACCGCGCCGTCGCGGTAGAACATGTCGTCGAGCAGCGTGCCGTAGTCGGGCTCGGCGATGTTCACCGCGCGCTGCATGGCCTTCGACGTGAGGCCGATCTTGTGGCCCTTCACCGTGCGACCGTTGCGCAGCTTGAGCTGCATCCAGGCGTGCTGGATCGCGTAGGCGTCGTCGATCGTCATGTCGGGGTAATCGAGCGAGAACTGCCGGCAGGCGACGCGCGTGCGCTCGGCCTCTTCGAGCCGCTCGGCGGCTTTGGCCAGGGTGTTCTGGTCGAGACTCATGCGGCCACCTCTTCTGCTTTCACGACATTGCGCAGCACACCCACGCCGCTCACCTCGACCTCGACCACATCGCCCGGCTGCAGGAACTTCGGCGGATCGAAGCGGATGCCTGCGCCGATCGGTGTGCCCGTGGCGATGATGTCGCCCGGCTCCAGCGTGGTGAAGGTCGAGAGGTAGCCGACGAGGTAGCCGAAGTCGAACATCAGGTTCGCGGTGGTGTCGTCCTGCCGCGGTTCGCCGTTCACGCGGGTCTGCACACGCAGCGCGCCGTAGCCGTTCGGGAACTCGTCGGCGGTGACGATCCACGGGCCGATGGCGCCGGAGGCATTCCAGTTCTTGCCTTGCGTGACGTTGAACTTGGCGTGGTGCACCCAGTCGCGGATGGTGCCTTCGTTCATGCAGGTGAGGCCGGCGATGCAGGCCAGCGCGTCGTCGCCCTTGACGCGGCGCGCGCGACGGCCGATGACGATGGCGATCTCGCCTTCGTAGTCGAGTTGCTTGGATTCGAGCGGCTGCAGCAGCGCTTCGCCATGGCCCACGAAGGACTCGGCCACGCGCATGAAGATGCTCGGGTACTTGGGCAGGTCGCTGCCGTCCTTGTACTCGGCGTTGCGGTGCGCGTAGTTCACGCCAATGCAGAAGATGCGGCGCGGCCGCGCGATGGGCGTCTCGACGCGCACCTCGGCCAGCGCGTGGTCCGGCGTTGCACCTTCGGCGGCTGCGCGGGCCTGCGCCAGCGCGGCGTCGCCGCCTTCGAGCAGCGCAGCGACCGACGCGAAAGCCGGCAGGCGGCGGCCGAGGTCGACGACACCGTCGCCGTTTCCGTTGTCGATAACACAGCCCCAGTGCGAGGCCCCGCCGTGGAGGTAGCTGATGAGTTTCATGCGGTCTCGAATCCGAAGAAGTGGGCGGGGTTGTCGACGAGGATCTTCTGCCGCGTGGCGGCGTCGGGGGCGAAGCGGTAGAGCAGTTCCATCAGCGCGCCCTCGTTGGGCGGCTGCTTGACCGACACCGGGTGCGGCCAGTCGCTGCCCCACACGCAGCGGTCGGGCGCGGCGTCGATCAGGCGCTGCGCCAGCGGCACCACGTCGTCCCAGGGCGCGCCCGCCTTCGAGATCTTTTCGGACAGCGACAGCATCACCCAGAAGTTGCCGCGCTGGAACAGTTCGAGGATGCGCACCAGGCTCGGGTCGGCGTCGCCGCGCGCAGGGTCGGCCCGGCCCATGTGGTCGAGCAGCACCGGCACGTCGAGCGACTCGAAGGTCGCCAACTGCTCGGCGATGCCGTTGGGCTCGGGCTGCACCTTGACGTACCAGCCCAGTTCCTTGACGCGCGCGAAGGCGCGTTCCTGCTCGGCCGCGGTCAGACTGATGCCGAGGCCGCCGCGCGTGAAGCGCGCGCCACGCACGCCGGCGTCGTGCAGCTTCTGCAGGTAGGCGTCGTCGCGCTCGGTCAGCACCGCCGCGTTGGCACAGGCCATGTAGTGGCGCGGGCCGCCAGCATTGAGGCCCTCGAGCGCATCGAGCACCACCGTATGGTCAGCGCCGTAGGTCGTGGCCTGGACGATCACCCCGCGCTCGATGCCGAGCGCGGCGTGCAGCGTCTGCGCGACCTGCCAGGTGGCGCTCGGCATCTCGTAGGCGGCGTTGGGCCGCACCGGGTACTGCTCGCGCGGACCGAAGACGTGGAACTGGCTATCGCAGGACAAGGGTGGCGGCAACGGGTTCGGTGCACGCGGATTCGGATCGAAGGGAAGGTAGTCGGGCATGGGTCGTGGGGCGTCGGTGGTGGATCAGGCGATCCAGGCGGTGAAGCTGCACTCGATCAGCTTCCCCATGTCGAGTTCGGGCGCGATGATCGCGTGGCGCGCCGGCCGCGAGGCGGCGTCGGGGAACATCTCGAGCCAGGGCACGTTGAGCGCGGGGCGCTGGCTGCGGTCCTTCATCCAGACGGTGAGCTTCACGATGTCCTGCGTGCCCCCGCCGGCGGCTTCGACGATGCGACGCACGTTGTCGAGCATGAAGCGGCACTGCGCCTCGATGGTCTCGGCCGGCTTGCCGGTGGCCGGGTCGTTGCCCTGGATGCTGCCGCTCTCGAGCAGCGGGCCGATGCGGCAACCCGCCGGGATCGGGTTCTTGTGGCTGAAGCCTTCGACATAGACGCTGGTGCGGGCGGCCGGCGCCGCGCGCCCCAGGGGTGGCGTGACGATGCTCATTCGGCGGAGATGTTGGATTGCTTGATGACCGGCATCCACCGTGCGTCTTCCTTCGCGAGGAACTGGGTGAACTGCTTGGGCGAGCTGCCGCGGGCCTCGGCACCCAGCGTCTCGAACTTGGCCTGCACGGCCTTGTCGGCCAGGATCTTCTGCAGGGCTTCGGAGAAACGCTGCAGGACGTCCGGTGGCGTGCCGGTGGGCGCCAGGATGCCGGTGAAGGTCTCCGCTTCGAAGCCTTTGAACCCGGACTCCTGCAAGGTGGGCACGTCGGGCATCGACGGCACGCGTTTGGCCGATGTCACGGCGAGCGCGCGCGTGCGGCCCTGCTGGATGAACGGTTGCGCCACCGAGAGCTGGTCGAAGTTGAACTGCACCTGCCCGCCCAGCAAATCAGTGGTCGCCGGTGCATTGCCCTTGTAGTGAACGGTCAGCCACTTGGCGCCGCTCTCCTTCTGCAGGTACTCGCTCACCAGGTGATTGGTCGTGCCGGCGCCGGGCGACGCCATCGTCAAGGCGCTGCCGGGCTTCTTGGCGGCGGCGATGAACTCACCGATCGTCTTGTACGGCGTGCCGGCGTTCACCTGCAGCACCAGCGGCGTGAACGACACCGAGCTGACGGGCGCGAAGTCCTTCTTCCATTCGTAGGCGTTGCGCTTGAAGATGGTCGGCGAGAACAGGATCGGACCGTTCGCCCCCATGAAGAAGGTGTAGCCATCCGGTGCGGCCTTGGCGACGAACTCGCCAGCGATCATGCCGCCGGCGCCGGGGCGGTTGTCGACCAGGAAAGGCTGCTTGAAGACGGTCTGCAACTGCTCGCTGATGATGCGGGCCGCCCCGTCGACATTGCCGCCCGGCGGGTAGGGCAGCACGAGCTTCACGGGTTTGTCGGGCCAGTTGCCCTGCGCGGTGGCGGGCAGAACGGCGAGGGCCGCACAGGCGGCGACGGCGAGGGTGCCGAGGGTCTTCTTGATCATAGGTCTCCTGCTCTTGCGCCGGCACCGCAAGTGGCTGCGGTTTCATCGGCGACCTGTTCACTTTAAGAATGGGCCGCCCGATGCTGCAATGCAATATGTCCAGACTGTTCCGTATCATGGACGTTTCGACAAAGTGCATCGCCCGCGTGCCGGAGCGCTCCCGACAATCGAGGCTCAGCCACCACGGAAGGCCCTGCCATGTTTCTCGACGCCGGCGACCTGTCGCCCGAAGCCACCTACCGCCTGATGAGCGGCATCGTCGTGCCGCGCCCCATCGCCTGGATCACCACCGTCTCCGAAGACGGCGTGGTGAACCTCGCGCCCTTCTCCTGCTTCACCTTCGTGTCGAACAAGCCGCCGATGCTGGGCGTGAACATCGGCCGCAAGGCCGGCAAGCGCAAGGACACCGGCGCCAACATCCATGCGATGGGAGAGTTCGTGGTGAACATCGGCGACGCCTCGCAGATGGTCGCCATCCACGAGAGCAGCGCCGAGCACGCACCCGACGTGAGCGAGACCGAACTGCTGGGCCTGGGCACCCTGCCTTGCCAGACGGTGCGCGTGCCGCGCCTGGCCGACGCGCCGGTCAGCATGGAGTGCAAGCTCGAGCGCGTGATTGCCTTCGGCCAGACCGGCGCCGAGTTCATCGTCGGCGAGGTCACGGCCTTTCACCTGCGCGACGGCCTGCTGCACGACGGCAAGGTCGACACGCTCGCCCTCAACCCGGTCTGCCGCATCGGCGGACCGAACTACGCGACGCTGGGCGAGATCGTCACGCTGCGCGGCATGCGGCAGACGGCCAAGACGGTGATGGATGGCGGCAGCGGCAGATAAGGACACGGCCGCCACCGCGGGCGCCCAGAGCGTGCGCCGCGCGCTCGCGGTGCTGCGCGTGCTCGCCACCGGCCAGGAGCGCGGCGTGCGCCTGACCGACGTGGTGAGCCACACCGGCCTGAACCGCCCGACGGTGCACCGCATCCTGCGCGTGCTGGTGGAAGAAGGCGCGGTCGAGCAGGACCCGGCCACGCGCCGCTACCTGATCGGCGGCGAGGTCTCGCTGCTCGGGCTCGCACGCTCGACGCGTTTCCCGATCCGCGCAATTGCTGAGCCGCACCTGCGCCACCTCAGCGAGATCCTCGGCGACACGGCCTTCCTCACCATCCGCAACGGCGCGGACTCGGTGTGCATCGACCGCCGGCCCGGCAGCTTTCCGGTCAAGGTGCTGTCGATCGAGGTCGGTGCACGGCGACCGCTCGGCGTGGGCGTGAGCGGCTTGGTGCTGCTCGCCGCGTTGCCGACCGAGGAAGCCGACGAGGTGGTGCGGCGCAATGCGCGCCGGCTGCAGGCACTGCACGTCGACCCGGCCGAACTGCTGGAACGCGCCGTACAGACCCGCGTTCAGGGCTATGCGTACGCCCCGGTCGGCGTGGTGCCGGGCTCGCGCGCCGTGGCGGTGCCGGTCTGCGTGGCCGACGGCCGCACCGTCGCGGGCCTGGCCATCGCCACCATCACCGAGCGCCTGCCCGACGAGCGTGTGCCGAGCGTGGTCGCGCACATGAAGGAACGCGCAGCGCTGATCGGCGCCCAGGCCGCCGAGCTCGCACGGCGCAAGGGCAGCCGCCACGGCGGCTGAGACAGAGGGAAGACCCTGCAAACGTCCACAGGATGGACGCATGTCGGAAAAAGATCAGGGCTTCGGGTCGGCAGGCGGCGTGGCCGCCCGGTCGCTGGCCAGCACGCCGGCCGTCGCCCAATCGTGCTTGGGCACATCGAAGAACATCACGTCGACCGCATCGGCAGGACTTCCGAGCGTCTTCATGGTGGCTTCGGTCAACGCGGCAGCCAGCGCGCGCTTCTGCTCGACAGTGCGGCCTTCGAACAGCTCGACGCGGATGAGAGGCATGGGTTCTCCTGGAATGAAAACCGTGACTATGCGCGAAGCGCGCACGCCCCGCACGCACTGCAGACCGCTCAGGGCAGAACCGGCGCCGGAGGCGGCTCCACGGCAGTCGGCGGTGCGTTCGGGTCGTGCAGCAGCACGCTCTGCCCGACCCCCACGCCCACCGAGGCGCCGCCGCCTACGCCCGTGCTGGCGCCCACGCCCGCACCGCCATAGACCTGCCCGCGGGTGTTCACCCCAACGCCTGCGCCGACCGGGCCCCAGCCAGTGCCCAGCCCCAGGCTCGGGCCGCCCGAGCCGACGCCCAGCCCGAGCGACAGCCCCGGAAACAGCGGAATGCCGATGCCCACGCCGACGCCGGTGCCGCCGGACGCGCAGCCCGCCAAGGCCAGCACGGCAAGGAGAACGCCGCCACGCGAAGCGGCGGCGAGGGACGTGGAAAGGCGGTGGTTCTTTGTCATGGTGTCGGTCGCTCCCTGGTGATGTGCCATCGAAGTGGCCGACCGGCCGCTTCGTTCAGACCAGCAGCGCGTTGACGCGCCGCACGTAGGCGGCCGGATCTTCCGGCAGGCCGCCTTCGGCCAGCAAGGCCTGGTCGAACAGGATGTTCGCCAGGTCCTCGAAATGTGCCGAACCCTCCAGCTTTTTCACCAGCGGGTGCTCGGCATTGACCTCGAGCACGGGTTTGAGGTCCGGTGCCGGCTGGCCGGCCTGCTTGAGCATGCGGGCGAGCTGCGTGCTCATGCCGCCGTCCTGCACCACCAGACAGGCGGGCGAGTCGACCAGGCGCGTGGTCACGCGCACATCCTGGGCCTTGTCCTTGAGGGCTTCCTTGAGCCGCTCGAGCACCGGCTTGAAGGTCTCGGCAGCCTCTTCGGCGGCCTTCTTCTCGGCCTCGTCCTGCAGCGTGCCCAGGTCGACCGCGCCCTTGGCGACGCTCTGCAACGGCGTGCCATCGAAATCCTGCAGGTAGTTCAGCGCCCATTCGTCGACGCGGTCGGTCATCAGCAGCACCTCGATGCCCTTCTTCTTGAAGAGCTCCAGCTGCGGGCTGTTCTTGGCGGCGGCCAGCGAGTCGGCGGTGATGTAGTAGATGGCCTCCTGGCCTTCCTTCATGCGCGCCTTGTAGTCGGCGAAGCCCACGCTGACGGCGTCGGTGGTGGTCGAGGCGAAGCGCAGCAGTTTGGCGATGCGCTCGCGGTTGCCGAAGTCCTCGCCCAGGCCTTCCTTGAGCACGGCGCCGAACTCAGCGTAGAACTTGGCGTACTTGCCCGCGTCTTCGGTGTCTGCAGGCTCGACCGCCGCGTCCTTCTTGTCGACCACGTCGGTGACGTCGCCCGCCTCGGGCGTGGGCGCCGCGTCGCTCGCGCCCTTCTGCTTCTTGGCCAGATCTTCCAGCATCGACAGCACGCGCTTGGTGCTGCCCTCGCGGATCGCCTTCACGTCGCGGCTTTCCTGCAGCAGCTCGCGGCTCACGTTGAGCGGCAGGTCGGCCGAGTCGATCACGCCCTTCACGAAACGCAGGTAGCCGGGCATCAGGGCCTCGGCGTCGTCCATGATGAAGACGCGCTTGACGTAGAGCTTCACGCCCGCGGTCTTGTCGCGGTTCCACAGGTCCATCGGCGCCTTCGACGGGATGTAGAGCAGCTGCGTGTACTCGGTGCTGCCCTCGACCCGGTTATGGCTCCAGGCAAGCGGGTCTTCGTAGTCGTGGCTGATGGTCTTGTAGAACTCGGCGTACTGCTCGCCCGTGATGTCCTTCTTGGCCCGCGTCCACAGCGCGCTGGCCTTGTTCACCGGTTCCCATTCGCCGGTCTTGACCATCTCGCCGGGCTGGTCGTTCTCGCCTTCCTTCCACTCCTCCTTCTCCATGAGGATCGGCAGCGAGATGTGGTCGGAGTATTTGCCGATGACCTGCTTGAGCTTCCAGGCGTTGAGGTATTCCTCGGCATCGTCGCGCAGGTGCAGCGTGACGCTGGTGCCGCGCTGCGCGCGCTCGATGTCGTCGACCTCGAAGTCGCCCGCGCCACCGCTGGCCCAGCGCACGCCCTGCTCGGCCGGCACGCCGGCACGGCGCGATTCGACCGTGATGCGGTCGGCCACGATGAAGCCCGAATAGAAGCCGACGCCGAACTGGCCGATGAGCTGCCCGAGCTCGGAAGACTTGGCCTTCTGGTCGCTCGTGAGCTTGCTCATGAAGTCCTTGGTGCCGCTCTTGGCGATGGTGCCCAGGTTGTCGATGGCCTCCTGCTTGGTCAGGCCGATGCCGTTGTCGGCGATGGTGAGCGTGCGGGCGGCCTTGTCGAAGGACACGCGCACTTCGAGGTTCGGCGCGTCTTCGTACAGCGCGGGGTTGTCGATGCCCTCGAAGCGCAGCTTGTCGCAGGCATCGGAGGCGTTGGAAATCAGTTCCCGCAGGAAGATTTCCTTGTTCGAGTAGAGCGAGTGCGTGACGAGGTGCAGCAGCTGGGCCACTTCGGCCTGGAATGGGAGTTTGGTCGTTGCAGTCATGGTTCTCTGGAATCGAAAAAGAAGCGGAAGGCACACGGCCCCAACGCGAGGTGAGGCCGGGACTGCCATTTTCAACTGCCGCACCGTGAAGAGATACCGGATGGCGTCACCCGTTTCCTCAGGAGCGGTCATGTCGTTCCTAGAATCCGCCGCGCAGGGCACCTGCCCGGCATTCATGTCACGGAATCAGGGAGAGAAAAAAATGGAATCCAGCAACATCAAGAAGTGGTCCGCCGAGTTCATCGGCACCTTCTGGCTCACGTTCGGCGGCTGCGGGAGCGCGGTGCTCGCCGCCGCGTTTCCGCAACTGGGCATCGGCTTCGCCGGCGTCGCCATGGCCTTCGGGCTCACGGTGCTCACCGGCGCCTACGCGCTCGGGCCGATCTCGGGCGGGCACTTCAACCCGGCCGTGTCGGTCGGGCTCGTGGTCGGCGGTCGCTTCAAGGCGTCGGCGCTGCCGGGCTACGTCATCGCCCAGGTGCTCGGCGCCATTGTGGCCGCCGGCGTGCTGTACCTCATCGCCACCGGCAAGCCCGGCGCCGACGTGGGCGGCTTCGCCACCAACGGCTACGGCGAGCACTCGCCCGGCAAGTTCAACCTGGTGGCGGCGCTCCTCACGGAGGTCGTGCTCACCGCCGTCTTCCTGGTCGTCATCCTCGGCGCTACCGCCAAACGCGCGGCGGCCGGCTTCGGCGGCCTGGCGATCGGCCTGTGCCTCACGCTGATCCACCTGATCTCGATCCCCGTGACCAACACCTCGGTCAACCCGGCGCGCAGCACCGGCCCGGCGCTGTTCGGCCCGTCGTACGCGGTGTCGGAACTGTGGCTGTTCTGGGTGGCCCCGATCGCCGGCGCCGTGATCGGCGCGCTGATCTACAACATGCTGCTCAAGGACGACTGAAGGGGCCGACGGCGCCCCGGCGCCGTCAGAACTTCTCGTGGGCGCCCAGGTAGCGCCACTGCCCGGCCGGCAGGTTGCCCAGCACCACGCGCCCGATGCGGATGCGCTTCAAGCCCACGACCTTGAGCCCGACCTGCTCGCACATGCGGCGGATCTGCCGCTTCTTGCCTTCGGTCAGCACGAAGCGCAGTTGCTCGGGGTTCTGCCAGTCGACGCGCGCCGGTTTCAATGGCTGGCCGTCCAGGCTCAGGCCATGGCGAAGCCGCGCGAGCATGGCGGGCGGGAACACCGCCTGCACATTGGTCGTGACCGGATCGTCGTCGTCGATGCGTACCAGCTGCCCCAGCGGTGCCGGCTGGTTCGGGCCGTGGTAGGCCACGCGCACCAGGTATTCCTTCTCGATGCCCGAGTCCTCGCCGATGAGCTGGCGTGCGACACGGCCGTCCTGCGTCAGCACCAGCAGCCCGACCGAATCGATGTCCAGCCGGCCGGCCGGTGCCAGGCCGCGAAGTTGCGGGGGCGAGAAGCGGTTGGTGCTCGGGTCCTCGCGCCAGTGCGTTCGCGGGTTGATGAGCATCACGGCGGGTTCGTGGCCGTCTTCGGCCTGACCGCTGACATAGCCCATCGGCTTGTGCAGCAGGATGGTCACCCGACTGGCCTGGTGACCGTGCGCCTTCTTGTCGACCTCGACCTTGTCGGCGGGCGTCACCTTGACGCCCATCTCGGCCGGCTTGCCGTTGACCTTAACCCAGCCCTGCGCGATCCACTCGTCGGCCTCGCGGCGCGAGCAGATGCCGAGCTCGGCCATGCGTTTGTTGAGGCGGACGGGTTCGGCAGGCGTGGGCATGGTAGGCAAGGGGCAGTGCGAACGCCTATTCTCGTGCACGCTGCGCTTCGCTCCTAAGCGACCGCCGCCCACATCGGCGCTGCAGCCACACCGTCGCCGCGACTCAGATCTGCTCGGCTTCCTGCAATGCGCTGGCGTGTCGGCTCGTGGCGCGCGGAATGCCCAGGTAGCGGCACACCGCCTGGGTCGAGTCGCCGGCTGCGCCGACCGCGGCGCGCAGACGCGACTCGGTCACGGCGAGCACACGCGTCCAGTAGCGGACCTCCTGCGGCTCGCCCAGGTTGATCCACCCCGTGTCCCGGGGGCAGCGGGTGTCGAAGTCGTTGGTCATCAGCATGTCTCCATCGGTCGGTTTTTCGGTCGCCCCGAGAAGGTGCCATGCGACCTCAAACGGTGCGAGAGGACGGTGTGGATCGCTGTTGCAGGATGTGTCTGACACGGCGGGTACGCAGGCGTGCACGCCGTGCGCACCCGTGTACCGACACGGCTGCGATCGCCAACGGAATGAAGACGGTTGCGAGGGCGCACAGCGCACGCAGCAGCTCATCCGCCATATGCGACCCCGCAGCGCTGGAGGTGTGCACGCCAGCTCGTCAGCGGGCCGATCTCTCCGTCCGGCACGCAGGCCAGCACGCCGTGGAGCACCTCGGCATAGCACGCGAGCGGCAGGCGCACCATGAGCCGCACCCGCGGCGCGCTGTGCTCGCAGGCCGCGCCGGCGTGCAGCAGCGGTTCGCAGCGCAGCACGCCCACCCCTTCGCACGCCGCCAACGCCCGGCGGACGCGACAGGCATCGACCGAAGCGACCGTGAGATCGAGGACGTGGAAGGTCGTCTCGCAGACGACGGGGGTGGCACCGGGGGCTCCCGGTAGGCGGCGTAGGCCATGGCATTCCTGCTGGAAATGAACAGAAAGCCAGTGTCGGAAAAGCCCCGTCAAAACGGTGCAAAGCCTCCGGGCGGCGGCGTAAAGAAGGCGTCAATGCAGCGAGGCCAAGACGCACGCTCGATCAGCAGCCGACAGCCTGACCGTCGCGCCGGTGGTCGGAGCCGGCCGCGTACACGATGCCGCCGCCCTCGGGGCCGGAAGGCAGTCGCTGTGCCAGCTGCGCGGCGCCGAACAGCAGATTGCCCGGCACCGTCTTCTCCGGCACATGGCCCAGGGCCTGCAGGCCTTCGACCACGGCATCGGGGACGGTCGGCTCGACCGTCAGCGTGGCCGCGTCGTTGATGCGCCAGCGCGGCGCGTCCGAACAAGCCTGCGGGTTGAGTTCTTCGACGACGTGCCGCAGCACCATCTGCACATGGCCCTGCGCCTGCATGTTGCCGCCCATCACGCCGAAGGCCATGACGGGCTGGTCGTCGCGGGTCAGGAAGGCCGGGATGATGCTGTGCTGCGGGCGCTTGTTGCCAGCCACTTCGTTCACATGACCCGGCGTGGTGACGAAGCCCGAGCCGCGGTTGTGCAACGCGATGCCGGTGCCCGGCACCACCACGCCGGAGCCGAAGCCGCGGTAGTTCGACTGGATGTACGACACCATGCGGCCCTCGGCGTCGGCCGTACACAGGTAGACGGTGCCGCCCACTGGCGGTGCGCCGGCGGCGTAGCGCCCGGCGCGCTTCGGGTCGATCAGGCGCGCGCGTTCGCGCAGGTAGGCGGGCTCGAGCAGTTGCGCCGACGTGAATTGCATGTGCGCCGGGTCACCCACGTGCGTCTGTAGGTCGGCGAAGGCCAGGCGCATGGCTTCGATCTCGAGGTGCATGCGCGCGGTGGAACCGATGGCCGTGTCTTCGTAGGGCAGGTGTTCGAGCATGCCCAGCGCCATCAGCGCCGCGATGCCCTGCCCGTTCGGCGGAATCTCGTGCACCTGATGGCCACGGAAGCCCACACCGATCGGCTCGACCCATTCGCTGCGGTGGGCGGCCAGGTCAGCCAGGCCCAGGGCCGCGCCATGCGACGCCGCGAAGGCGCTGATCTCGTTCGCCAGCCGGCCGGTGTAGAAGGATTCACCCCGCGTGCGTGCGATCTCTTCGAGCGTGTCGGCCTGCTGCGCGAAACGCCAGACCTCGCCCACCGCCGGTGCGCGGCCGCGCGGCATGAAGGCCTCGAAACCGGGGTACGACTGCAGGTCGCGGACGGCCTCGGCCCACTGCCCGGCGATGACCGGGCTCACGGGGAAGCCGTCGCGCGCATGGCGAATCGCATCGACGAACAGGTCGTCGAAGGGCAGCGCGCCGAAGCGCTCCGACAGCGACGCCCAACCGGCCACCTGGCCCGGCACGGTGACCGTGTCCCAGCCGCGCGCCGGCATGGCGCTCATGCCCTTGAAACGCGCGGCGTCCCAGCCCGCGGGCGAGCGGCCCGAGGCGTTGAGGCCGTGCAGCCGGCCGCCCTCCCACACCAGCGCGAAGCCGTCGCCGCCGATGCCGTTCATGACCGGCTCGACCACCGTCAGCGTGATGGCCGCCGCCAGCGCGGCGTCGATGGCGTTGCCGCCACGGGCAAAGGCGGCCGCACCGGCCTGCGCGGCCAAGGGCTGTGACGTGGCGATGACATTGCGCGCCAGCACCGGCTGCCGGCCGGACGGATAGGGAAGGGACCAGTTCATGAATTGTTGGGTGAGGGACGGAAAAATGGCGGGAGGGCTACTGCATGGTCATGCCGGACTGCTTGACCAGGCGTTCGGTCTTGACCAGTTCCTTGGCGATGACCGACTCGAACTCCTTGCGGCCGCCCACCGCGGGCTCGGCACCGGCGGCCGCGAACTTCACCTTGAAGTCCGGGTCTTTCATCAGCTTGGTCAGCGAGGCGTCGAGCTTGTCGAGGATGGGCTTGGGCGTGCCCTGGGGCGCGACGATGCCGTACCAGACCACCACGTCGAAGTCGGGGTAGCCCTGCTCGGCGATCGTCGGGATGGCCGGTGCGATGGACGAGCGCTGCGGGCTGGTCACGCCCAGCGCGCGCAGCTTGCCGTCGGCGACGAAGGGCATGCTGGTCACGATGGTGTCGAAGAACATCGACACCTCGCCGCTCACCACCGCCGGCAGCGCCTGCGCCGCGCCCTTGTACGGCACATGAAGGATGTCGATGCCCGCCACGGCGCGCAGCATTTCACCGGCCAGGTGCGAGGTGGTGCCCGCGCCGAAGGACGCATAGGTCAGCTTGCCCGGGTTAGCCTTGGCGTAGGCCACCATTTCCTGCACCGTCTTGAACGGCATCGCCGGGTTCACCACCAGCATGTTGGGCGTGTACGCCACCAGCGCCACCTTCTCAAAAGCCTCGGGGCTGTAGTTGAGCTTCTTGAAGGTGAAGCGGTTCGTCACCATCGATGCCGGCCCGGACATCAGCAGCGTGTAGCCGTCGGCCGGCGCGCGGGCGGCCAGCTCGCTGCCGATGAGCGTGGCCGCGCCGGGCTTGTTGTCGACGACGAAGCTCTGCTGCAGGTCGGTCGTCAGGCCGTTGGCGATCAGGCGGGTCAGCTGGTCGGTGCCGCCGCCCGCGCCGAAGGGGACGATGATCTTGACGGGTTGGGTGGGCCAGGGGGTGGCTGGCGTCTGGGCCATGCCGTGGGACGCGAAAACCGCCGCCAGGAGCGCGACGCAGCGTTGGAGCGAGCGCAATGTCATTGCATACCTCTTGCAGATGGTGGAAAAAAGAAACATCTGCAATTGCGCAATTAGCATGCCTGAATCAATGTCTCGAATTGCCGCAATTTCGGAAATACGCAATTCGCAAGCAGATCCGTCGATCGCTTGCACTGAATTGCACATGGCGCATGAATCGGTG
The DNA here is from genome assembly GCF_051216715.1 of Variovorax restrictus. Classification (NCBI taxonomy): domain Bacteria; kingdom Pseudomonadati; phylum Pseudomonadota; class Betaproteobacteria; order Burkholderiales; family Comamonadaceae; genus Variovorax; species Variovorax restrictus. The sequence continues at coordinate 755,762 of NZ_JBPJZH010000001.1, read as the reverse complement.
CGTATTTCCCGAACCGATTGCGTGCATGAAGGAAGGCGCTACGCTTTTTTCGGCGACTCCGGCGCCATGAATTTCTCCAGGCTCGCGATGGTTCGTTCGGCATGCTGGCGCAGCACTTTCTCGACCTCCTCCGCCGGGCCGGCCCGCAAGGCATCGATGATGTAGCCGTGTGCACTGCGCGAGCGGTTGGGTCTGTCGGACTTTTCCAGCCACAGCCGCATGTGCGGCTCGACCACCGAATGCAGCGACGAGATCTGCCGCATCAGGCGGGGGTTGTGGCTCAACGAGCAGAGGTATTCGTGGAATTGACGATGCAGCGACACCCATTCCTGGACATCATCCTCGGCCAATTCCATTTGCCGGATCAGATCGGCCAGCACCGCAATGTGCTTTTCCTGGATCGTGGGGAAAGCCACCCGCGCCGCCAAGCCTTCGAGCACGGCGCGCATCTGGAACACCTCGACCATTTCGGCGGTCGACAGCTTGCGCACCACCGCCCCGCGGTGCGGCCGGATGTCGACCAGGCCTTCGGTCGCCAGCCGGCGGAAGGCTTCGCGCACCGGCATGCGGCTGGTGCCGATCTCGGTGGCGATTTCCTCGGGAATCAGGCGGTCGCCCGCTCGGTACTGCCCGCTGCGGATGCGCTGGATGATGTGGCTGTAGGCCTCTTCCTCGGCGGTGAACGAGGCCGTGAGACCGGTCAGGCGATGGATGTCCGTCATGCGCGAACCTCGGTCGCCACCACACCGGCGCGATGCTGAATGTAACTTTGTATCCACATATACGTGGATGGAGTCTAGAGGGCTTGGTGTCCGGGCACAAGCCTTCAGCCAGCTTTACGAAGAGGCGGCGTCGCCGCGCGCGTTCGCCACGGCGCGCGCCAGATGCGCCACGTCGGCCACGACCAGCGCCTTGCCGTCCTTGTGAAGCACGCCCTGGCGCACCAGCGCGTTCAGCTCGCGCGTGACCTGTTCGCGGTTGGTGCTGATCTGGCTGGCCAGCGCCGCGTGCTTGGGCGACGGCTCCAGCCGGGAGCGGTTGTCGGCCACGCCGGTGGCCTGCGCCATGCGCAGCAGCTCGGCCTGCAGGCGCTGCGGCACCTCGAGCGTGCTGAGGTCGATGATGCGTTCGGACAGCTGGCGCACCAGCGACGCCAGCCGAAGCATCACGCGCTCGGCCAGCAGCGGCTCCTCGCGCAGCAGCGCGCGGAAGTCGGCCGGCGCGAGGCTCGCGAGCACGCTGGGCTGCAGCGTGAGCACGTCGGCCGAGCGCGGGCCGCCGTCGATGGCCGCCAGTTCGCCGAACAGCTCGCCCTCCCCGCAGTCGCGGAAGGTGACCTGGCGGCCGCTGGCCGCGTAGGTGGTGATGCGCACGCCCCCCGACACGATGAAGTAGACGTCGCCCTCGTCCTGCGCCCGCAGCACCAGCGGCTCCGGCGTCGGCGCTCTGCCAGCGGCAGGCCTGGGCCACGCGGTCGAGCCGGTCGTCGGGCAGTGCGTCGAACAGGGCGACGCGGCGCAGCGCGAGAGAAGAACGAACAGGAGGATGGGGCATGCGGAGGGGCGCCAGGGCGCGCGGATTATGCTCGGGCGCCCCTTCGAGCCGCCTGCATGCCCGTCCGTTCCCCGCCCCGCCTCACCCTCCCCACACGGCGGAACCTGCGGTGGACCAGCGGGCTGATCCTGCTGGGCTACGTCACCGGCCATCTGCTGAACCATGCGCTGGGCCTGGTGTCGCTGGCCTTCGCCGAGGCGGTGCTGCACGCGGTGCACGGCTTCTGGCACAGCCTGCCGGGCACGCTGCTGCTGTACGGCGCGGCCACCACGCACCTGGTGTTGGCGCTGCAGGGCGTGTGGGAGCGCCGCAGCCTGCGCATGCCGCCGATCGAAGCGGTGCGGCTGCTGCTGGGCTTCTCGCTGCCGCTGCTGCTGGCGTCGCACCTGAGCGCCATGCGCTGGGCCTACGAAGTCTTCGCACTGGAGCCCTCGTATGCGCGGGTGGTGCGTGGGCTGTGGAGCGTCGGCGGGGCGAGCGGCCAGTTCGCGCTGATGGCCGCGGCCTGGGCGCATGGCTGCCTCGGCGTGCACCTGGCGATGCGGGCGCGGGCCGGCTACCGGCGGCATTCGCACCTGCTGCTCGCGGCCGCGGTGCTGCTGCCGGTGCTGGCCGCGGCCGGCTTCCTCGGCATGGGCCGCGAGCTGCAATGGTCGGGCGTGATGCCGCCGCAGGTGCCCACACCGGCACAGGGCGTGGCCATCGACCGGGCCGAGCGCCACATCGAACTGTTCTACGGCTTGTTGCTGCTCACCGTGTTCGCCGCTCGCGGGCTGCGCCTGCGCCGCGCGCGCCGGCCCGGTGCGTCGATCGTGCTGCGCTACCCCGAACGCAGCGTGCATGTGCCGCGCGGCTGGAGCGTGCTCGAAGCAAGCCGCGCGCATGGCATCGCGCACCTGTCGGTGTGCGGCGGCCGGGCGCGCTGCTCGACCTGCCGCGTGCGCGTGAGCGGCCCTGCAGAAAACCTGGCCGCGCCGGGCCGCGACGAGCGCCGCACGCTGGCCCGCGTGCGCGCACCGGCCGACGTGCGCCTGGCCTGCCAGCTGCGGCCACGCGGCGACCTCACGGTCACGCCGCTGTTCGAGACCGGCACCGCCACGCAGCCGGCCCGCTTCGGCCGCGAGCGCGATGTGGCGATCCTCTTCGTCGACCTGCGGCGCTGGTCGGGCCTGTCGGAACACCAGTGGCCCTTCGACCTGGCCTATCTGCTGGAGCGCTACTTCGCCACCGTCGGCGCCGCGGTGCGCGACAGCGGGGGCGTGCCCAACCAGTTCATCGGCGACAGCGTGATGGCGATCTTCGGGCTCGACGTCGACCTGCCCACGGCCTGCCGCCAGGCCATGGATGCCGCCGCACTGATCGGCGAGCGCATGGACGCCTGGGGCGCCGGCTTCGAGGCGCAGTTCGGTCACCGGCTCGACTTCGGCATGGGCCTGCACGCCGGGCGCACCGCGGTCGGCGAAGTGGGATACCTCGAGACGACCACCTTCACCGCCGTGGGCGAGGTGGTCAACACCGCGAGCCGGCTGCAGGACCATTCGAAGGTGGCCGATGCGCGGCTGGTGGTCTCGGTGTTCGCGGCCCGTCAGGCCGGCATGGCCGATCGATTCGGCCCCGCGCACACGGTGCAGTTGCGCGGCCGCGCCGAACCCCTCGAGGTGCTGCACGTGCCGCGGCCTGCGCGGGCCGAACTGCCGAGCTGACGAAAACTGTGCGCTGGCGCACATCGTGAAACGGTCGCGGCAAAGAGACTTCGGGTTCCAGCCAACGTCCCTGCGGGCCGTGGCACGAACAACGAAAGACCCGTCACCATGCACACCAAGCACCTCCTCGCCCTCTCCGCCCTCGTTCTGGCCGCCGGCACCGCCACCGCGCAGACCGTTCCCGCCGAAGCCTGGGTCGGCACGCCGATCATCGCCACTGGCGCCGCGGATCGCGCCGACGTCGCCGCCGACCTGCAACGCAATGCGCGCATCGCTGCCGCAGCGCCCGAAGCCTGGGTCGGCACGCAGGCCTCGGCCGGCATCGCCGCCGGCACGCTCAGCCGCGCCGAAGTGCAGGCCGACCTGAACCTGTGGCGCCGCGCCGGCCTGGAAACCGCATCGCTGGCCGCCACGGCCCAAAGCAACGCGCCGGTCTACGCGCAACAGGTCGCCGCCTACCAGCGCGCCCGCCAGAGCGGCGTCTACACCGCCGAACTGCAACGCGTGCAGGGTGCCACCGGCAGCGCCGCCGCTGGCCACACCACGCCCGTGGCGCAGTAAGCGATGAACACCGCACGCACCGACGCGCTCGGCCAACTGCTGCTTCGCCTCACCCTCGGCGGGCTGATGCTGGTGCACGGCCTGTGGAAGGTCTTCAACGGCGCCGACGGCATCTACCGCATGGTCGACGCGGCCGGCCTGCCGACCGCCATCGGCCACCTCGTCTACGTCGGCGAGGTGCTCGCACCGGTGCTGGTGCTGCTCGGCCTGTTTACCCGGCCGGCCGCGCTGGTGATCGCCTTTCACATGGTCGTGGCGCTGCTGCTGGCCCACACCAGCCAGTTCTTCACGCTGTCCAAGAGCGGCGGCTGGGCGCTGGAGCTGCAGGCCTTCTTCCTGCTGAGCGCGCTGGTCATCGCACTGCAGGGCGCCGGCCCGCTGCGCGTGGGCAAGCCCGCGACGCGATGGTGGCAGTGAGCCCCGCGCATGCGCCGCGTCAGGGCACCAGCCGGTAGCCCACGGCCGTCTCGGTCAGCAGGTGCTTCGGCTGGGCCGGGTCGGCCTCCAGCTTCTGTCGCAGGTGGCCCATGTAGATGCGCAGGTAGTGGCTCTGTTCCGAATGCGACGGGCCCCACACCTCCCGCAGCAGCTGCCGCTGCGTGAGCACGCGGCCCGCGTTCGCCACCAGCACGCCGAGCAGGCGGTATTCGGTGGGCGTGAGATGCACCTCGGCGCCCGCGCGGCGCACTAGGCGTGCGGCGCGGTCGACCTCGACCTCGCCGAAGCGGAACAGCGGCTCGCCCGCCTCGCCGTTCGCCACGCTGCCCGCCGCCGCACGTGGCCGGCGCAGGTTGGCCCGCACGCGCGCCAGCAGCTCGCCGGTGCCGAAGGGCTTGGTGAGGTAGTCGTCGGCACCGGCGTCGAGTGCCGCGATCTTGTCGGCCTCGTCGATCCGCGCCGACAGCACGATGATCGGCACCGCCGACCAACCGCGCACGTCGCGGATCAGCCCGACGCCATCGCCGTCGGGCAGGCCCAGGTCGAGCACCAGCAGGTCGGGCTGGCGCGTGCCAGCCGCCGCCAGGCCGTCGCGCACGGTGCCGGCTTCGTGCACCAGCCAGCCTTCGGATTCCAGCGTGCCGCGCACGAAGCGGCGGATCTGCGGTTCGTCCTCAATGACGATGGCAACAGGTTGGGACATGGCGCTCAAGAAGGTTGATCGTCGGCTTCGGCCGATGCGGGAGGCGGTCGGCGCGGCAGCGTGACCGTGAATTCTGCGCCGCCTCCCGATGCGTTCGCCGCCGTGATCTCGCCGCCATGCGCGCCGACGATGGCCTTGCAGATCGCCAGCCCCAGGCCGACGCCCGGCGTGGCCGATTCGGTCTGGCCGCGCGTGAACTTGTCGAACAGCAACTGTTCACGGCCACGCAGCGCCGCCGGCAGGCCCGGGCCGTGGTCGCGCACCGACAGCACCAGCGCATCGACCGTCGCGTGCGCCCCGACGACGATGGGCGGCGCGCCGTACTTGGCGGCGTTCTCGAGCAGGTTGACCAGCACGCGCTCGATCAGCACCGCGTCGAACTCGACCAGCGGCAGGTCCGGTGCGAGCGCGGTCTGCACCGTGCGCTCACTCAGCGCGGGCTGCGCCGAGCGGATGGCCGCACCCACCACCTCCTCCACCGATTGCCAGTCGCGCCGCAGTTGCACCGTCCCGCCCGCACCGCCGGCTTCGAGCCGCGCCATGTCGAGCAGGTTGTTGACCAGCGCATGCAGCGACCGCGCCTGCGCGACGATGGCCTGCGCCGTCTCGCCGCGCGCATCGGATGCACCGGGCCCGGCCGTCTGCAGCGATTCGGCCAGGCCGATGAGCGCCGTGAGCGGCGTGCGCACGTCGTGCGAGATGGCGCCCAGCAGCGTGTTGCGCAGGCGTTCCGATTCCATCTCGACCACCGCCTGCTGCGCCACCTCGACGTAGTGCACCCGCTCCAGCGCGATGGCGATCTGGCGCGCCAGCGTGTCGAGCTGCTGCGCCTGTTCGGGGATGAGCAGCCAGCGCGGCTGCGCGGGCGCCAGCGCCAGCACGCCGCGCACCCGCATCGGCGCCTTCAGCGGCACGTAGTGCCAGGCCTGTGCGGCCAGCGTGGCGGTGGCGAGACCGGCCGGCTGGCCCTGGCGGAAGGCCCAGTCGGCCACGTTCGCGTCGAAGCCCGGTGGTGGCGACGTCGGCATGACCAGGCGGTCGTTCGCATCGGTCACCAGCACCAGCGCCTGGCCGCCGAAGTGGCCCCGCACCGCCGCAGCGCCGAGTTCGACGACCTGTGCGCTTTCGAGCGCGGCCGAGAGCTCGCGCGTGAGCTCGAACAGCGACTGCGCGCGTCGCTCGCGGCTGGTCGATACGCCAGCCGCGAAACGCAGGCCGGCGGTGAGTTGCCCGACCAGCAGGCCGACACCGAGCATCACCGCAAAGGTCACCAGGTACTGCACGTCGCCCACCGCGAACGAGAGCCGCGGCGAGACGAAGAAGAAATCGAAGGCCGCCACGTTGAGCAGCGCCGCCAGCGCGGCCGGCCCGCGGCCGAAGCGCATCGCGACGCCGACCACGCCCAGCAGGAACAGCATGACGATGTTCACCTGCTCCAGCACGCCCGACAGCGGCGTGGCGATCAGCGTGACGGCCACGCCCATCGCCGCAGCCCACACGTAGCCGGGCCAGCGCGCGTGCGACCGGTCGGCGTCGTCGGGGATGCCGTCGCCGGTCGCCACGTCGCGCGCGGCGCCGAGCAAGGTGCGGCCGAGGCGGCGCGAGCTTTCCGCACGCGCCGTCTCGACGATGTCGAGCGCAGGCTCCAGCCGCGCCAGCTCGCGCATGAGCGAGGCCGACGGCCACCACCGGCGCCAGCCCGCCACCGGCGCCGCACGACCGACCACCAGCGTCGCGCAGTTCAGCCGCTGCGCCTGCGCGATCAAGGCCTGCGCCACGTCGGCACCGGTCAACACGGCCGTCGCCGCACCCAGCTCCTCGGCCAGCTTGAGCACCGCGAGGATGCGGTCGCGCTGCGCGGCGGGCAGCCGTTGCAGCGCCGGCGTCTCGACATACGCGGCGTGCCAGCGCACGTTGAGCTGGCCGGCCAGCCGCGCAGCGGTGCGCACCGTCTGCGCCGCGCCCTCGTGCGGGCCCACGCAGGCGAGGATCGCGCCCGAGGTGTTCCAGGCCTGGGGGCCCGCGTCGCCGTTGGGGCCCGACTGCTCGACGCGCCAACCCCGCACGTCGTCTTCCACGTGCTCCGCGGTGCGACGCAAGGCGATCTCGCGCAGCGCGATCAGGTTGCCCTTGCGAAAGAAGTTCTGTGCCGCACGCTCGGCCTGCTGGGGCAGGTAGACCTTGCCCGCCGCCAGGCGCGCGGTGAGTTCGTCGGGCGTGACATCGACCAGCACCACCTCGTCGGCCTCGTCGAGCACGGTGTCGGGCACCGTCTCGTGCACGCGCACACCCGTGATGGCGCCGACCGTGCCGTTGAGGCTCTCGAGGTGCTGCACATTGAGCGCCGACCAGACGTCTATGCCGGCGGCGAGCAGTTCCTGCACGTCCTGCCAGCGCTTGGCGTGGCGCGAGCCCGGCGCGTTGGAATGCGCCAGCTCGTCGACCAGCAGCACCGCGGGTTGGCGCGCCAGCGCCGCGTCGAGATCGAACTCGGCCAGCGTTCGGCCGCGGTAGGCGATGTCGCGCAGCGGCAGGCGGTCGAGGCCCGTCAATAACGCAGCCGTCTCGCTGCGGCCGTGCGTCTCGACCACGCCGATGAGCACGTCGCGGCCGGCGGCGCGCTCCCGCTGCGCGGCCGTGAGCATGGCCCAAGTCTTGCCGACGCCGGCGCTCGCGCCGAAGTAGATGCGCAGGCGCCCGCGGCGGGCGCGGGCGTCGTCGCTGCGCATCTGCGCGAGCAGTGCGTCGGGGTCGGGGCGAGGGGCGTCCATGCGCAGGTTTTACTTCATGGCATCGAGCGCCAGATTGAGCGCCAGCACGTTCACCCGCGGCTCGCCGAGAAAGCCGCCGACTGGCGCTTCGGTGTGGCGCGCGACGAGCGCGTTGACCTGGTCGATCGGCAGGCCGCGCACCCGCGCGACCCGGCCCGCCTGGTAGGCCGCTGCGGCCGGGCTGATGTCCGGATCGAGCCCGCTGGCCGATGCCGTCACGAGGTCGACCGGCACCGGCGCCGTGTTGCCCGGGTCGGTCGCGCGCAGGGCCTCGACACGGGCCTTGACCGCATCGACCAGCGCCGGGTTCAGCGGCCCCTGGTTGGAGCCACCCGACGCGGCGGCGTTGTAGGCCATCGGCGCGGTGGCCGACGGGCGGCCCCAGAAGTGCTTGGGGTCGCTGAAGTTCTGCCCGATCAGCCGCGAGCCGATGACCTGGCCGTCGCGTTCGATCAGGCTGCCGGCGGCCTGGTCCGGGAACACGGCTTTCGCGGTGCGGTGACGGCCAAGGGGTAGAGCAGCCCGGTGAGCGCGCTCAGCAACACGAAGAGCACGAGCGCAGGACGAAGAATGGTTTTCATGGTGTCTCCTTCAGACGAGGTGCACGGCGACGAGAAGCCAGTCGATCAGCTTGATGCCGATGAAGGGCACGACGAGGCCGCCCAGGCCGTAGATGGCGAGGTTGCGGCGCAGCAGCGCTGCGGCACCGACGGGCCGGTAACGCACGCCCTTGAGCGCCAGCGGGATCAGGAACACGATCACCAGCGCATTGAAGATGACGGCACTCAGGATGGCCGACGACGGGCTCGCGAGCTGCATCACGTTGAGGGCACCGAGCTGCGGGTACGTCGACACGAAGATCGCCGGGATGATGGCGAAGTACTTCGCCACGTCGTTGGCGATGCTGAAGGTGGTGAGCGAGCCGCGCGTCATGAGCAGCGCCTTGCCGGTCTCGACCACCTCGAGCAGCTTGGTCGGGTTGGAGTCGAGATCGACCATGTTGCCCGCCTCCTTCGCGGCCTGTGTGCCGCTGCCCATCGCCACCGCCACGTCGGCCTGCGCCAGCGCGGGGGCGTCGTTGGTGCCGTCGCCGGTCATCGCGACCAGCCGACCTTCGGCCTGGTACTGGCGGATCAACGCCAGCTTGTCTTCCGGCGTGGCCTCGGCCAGGAAATCGTCGACGCCCGCCTCGGCGGCGATGGCCGCTGCCGTGAGCTTGTTGTCGCCGGTGATCATCACCGTCTTGATGCCCATGGCACGCAGCTCGGCGAAGCGCGACTGGATGCCGGTCTTGACGATGTCCTTGAGTTCGACGATGCCCAGCACGCGCGGGCCTTCGGCCACGGCCAGCGGCGTGCTGCCGCGGCGTGACACCTCGTCGGCGGCGCGCAGCACCTCGGGCGCCATGTGGCCGCCCAGCGCTTCGACATGCTTGCGCACCGCGTCGACCGCGCCCTTGCGCAGGAGGATGGCGTCGACGTCGAGGCTGTTGCCGGCAGCCGGCAGGTCGACACCGCTCATGCGCGTCTGCGCCGTGAAAGGCACGAAGCCTGCCTCCGCGATCGCTGTGTCGTCGGTGCCGCTGCGACGGGCCAGCTCGACGATGCTGCGACCTTCCGGTGTTTCGTCCGGCAGCGACGACAGCAGCGCTGCGCGCGCCAGGCGATCGGCCGTCACGCCCGGTGCCGGCAGGAAGGCGCTGGCCTGGCGGTTGCCGTGCGTGATGGTGCCGGTCTTGTCGAGCAGCAGCACGTCGACGTCGCCGGCGGCTTCCACCGCGCGGCCCGAGGTCGCGATGACGTTGGCCTGCATCATGCGGCTCATGCCGGCCACACCCACCGCCGACAGCAGGCCGCCGATGGTGGTCGGGATCAGGCACACCAGCAGCGCGACCAGCGCGGTCAGCGACACGACCGAGCCCGTGCCCATCGCGCTCACGCTGAACACCGAAAAGGGCAGCAGCGTGACCGTGACCATCAGAAACACAATGGTCAGCGCCACCAGCAGGATGGTCAGCGCGATCTCGTTGGGCGTCTTGTTGCGCTTGGCCGCTTCGACCATGCCGATCATGCGGTCGAGGAAGGACTCGCCCGGGTTCACCGAGATGCGCACCACCAGCCAGTCGGAAAGCACGCGGGTGCCGCCGGTCACGGCCGAGAAGTCGCCGCCCGACTCGCGCACCACCGGTGCCGATTCGCCGGTGATGGCGCTCTCGTCGACCGAGGCCACGCCTTCGATGACTTCGCCGTCGAGCGGGATCACGTCGCCCGCCTCGACCAGCACGACGTCGCCCTTGCGGAGATTCGGCGCCTGCTCGGGAAGGAAGCCGGCGCCGTAGTGCGGCTCCTTGAGCTTCTTGGCCCAGGTGTCCTTGCGCAGCCCGCGCAGCGACGCGGCCTGCGCCTTGCTGCGGCCCTCGGCCAGGGCCTCCGCGAAGTTGGCGAAGAGCACGGTGAACCACAGCCAGATGGTGATGGCGAGTACGAAGGCCGGTGGCATGCCGGTATCGCCCGGGAAGCTCAGCGCGTGCACCCACAGCAGCGTCGTGAGGATGCTGCCGATGTAGACGATGAACATCACCGGGTTGCGCCATTGCACGCGCGGGCTCAGCTTGGCGACGGCGCCCCACAGCGCGGGCTTGACCAGCGCCATGTCGAAGAGCGAGAGAGAGTTTTCAGTTTTCGAGGTCATGGTGCGACCCTCACTTCCAAAGCATCAGGTGCTCGACGACCGGGCCGAGCGCCAACGCAGGCACGTAGTTGAGCAGGCCGACCAGCAGCACGGTGCCGACCAGCAATGCGACGAACAGCGGGCCGTGCGTGGGCATGGTTCCCGCGGTGACCGGCAGGCGCTTCTTGGCGGCCAGCGCGCCGGCGATGGCGAGCACCGGCACGATCATTCCGAAGCGCCCCAGCCACATCGCGACCGCGAGGATCGCGTTGTAGAACGGTGTGTTGGCCGACAGCCCCGCGAAGGCGCTGCCGTTGTTGTTGCCGGCCGAGGTGAAGGCGTAGAGGATTTCCGAGAAGCCGTGTGCCCCCGGGTTGGCGATGCCCGCCTTGCCCAGGCCCAGGCTCACCGCCACCGCCGTGCCCGCCAGCACGACCATCGGCGTGATGAGGATGGCGATCGAGGTCAGCTTCATCTCGTGCACCTCGATCTTCTTACCGAGGTATTCCGGCGTGCGGCCGATCATCAGGCCCGCGATGAACACCGCCAGAATTGCGAAGATCAGCATGCCGTAGAGCCCGCTGCCGACGCCGCCGAAGACCACCTCGCCCAGTTGCATCAGCACGATCGGCACCATGCCGCCCAGCGGCGTGAACGAATCGTGCATGGCGTTCACCGCACCGCACGAGGCGGCCGTGGTGACGGCCGCGAACAGCGCCGACGCGGTGATGCCGAAGCGCGTTTCCTTGCCTTCCATGTTGCCGCCGGCCTGCAGCGCCGACGCCATCTGGTCGACGCCGAGCGGCTGCAGCAGCGGGTTGCCCGCCTGCTCGGCCGGGATGACGACCACCACGGCGGCGACGAACAGCACCGCCATCGCGGCCAGCACCGCCCAGCCCTGGCGCAGGTCGCCGACCACGCGGCCGAAGGCGAAGCACAGCGCCACCGGAATCAGCAGGATCGCCAGCATCTGCACGAAGTTCGTCGCCGCGTTGGGGTTCTCGTAAGGATGCGCCGAGTTGGCGTTGAAGAAGCCGCCACCGTTGGTGCCGAGCATCTTGATCGCCTCCTGCGAGGCGACCGGGCCCATCGCGATCGTCTGCGTGGCGCCCTCGACGGTGTGCACGGGCTGGTAGGCGTCGAAGTTCTGGATCACGCCCTGGCTGGCGAAGAAGATGGCCAGCACGAAGGCGGTCGGCAGCAGCAGCCAGGCGGTGATGCGCGTGATGTCGACCCAGAAGTTGCCGACCGAGCCCTGGCCGTCGGTGCTGCCTGTACCGCGATGGGCGAAGCCGCGGGCCAGCGCGAAGGCCACCGCGATGCCCGTCGCGGCCGACAGGAAGTTCTGCACCGTGAGCCCGAGCATCTGCGTGAGATAGCTCATGGTCGCCTCGCCGGCGTAGCCCTGCCAATTGGTGTTGGTGACGAAGCTCAGCGCCGTGTTGAACGACGAGTCGGGCGACACCGCGGCCATGCCGGCCGGGTTGAGCGGCAGCACGGCCTGCAGGCGTTGCAGACCATAGACGGCGAATGCGCCGATGGCGTTGAAGGCCAGCAGCGCGAAGGCGTAGGTGCGCCAGTGCATCGACTCACCGGGCGCGACGCCCGCCAGCTTGAAGAGCGGCGCTTCGACGCGCTGCATCCAGCGCGGCAGGCGGCCATCGCACAGCGCGGCGATGTAGCGGCCCAGCGGCCAGCCGAGCACGACCAGCACTACCAGCAGGAGGACCAACAAGCCCCAGGCAGAGGTGGTCATCTCAAAACTCCTCGGCGCAGATCAGCGCGAAGACGAGGTACGCGAACAGGATGACGGCGATCAGGCCGCCCGCGCCGTAGAGCACGTCGAGGCTGATCACGGCCGTGCTCCCGACGACGCTGCCTGCGTCTTTTCCCGGCCCTTCGGTGCCGCGAGCTTGTTCAGCCCCACCACCATCTCTGCAACGGCGACCCACAACACGGCGACCGCCGCGATCCATACGATGTCCATCTGTCACTCCTCTGATCGAGACACGGCTGTGAGTCTCGGCAAAGGCCCGTAAAAACAGGGAACAGAGGCGGCGGCAAGCCGTAAAGAAAGCGTAAATGGCGCGGTCGCGCCGCCTGCGCGTGCCTGGGTCGCGGTCGGTCCGCTACCGGGGACCGCCGGCCAGCCGCAACGCCAGCTGCCGTGCGGTCCGCGCGCTGGCGCCCTTGCCGGTGATCGCCAGCGAGGGGGGCGCGGCCAGCATCCGCGCGAAGACCGCCTGCACCTCGTCGGCGCCGATGTCCTCGATCATCGCGATCGCCTCGGCCATCGGCGTCACCGTCCCGCTGGCGAAGAGCTCTTCGACGGCCTGCTCCATCGTGGCGTAGGTCCGCTCGGACGCGCGCACGCGCGCCACGGTCCACTGGTTCTTCGCGCGCTCCAGGTGAACGGGGTCGATGCCGGCGGCCTGCGCCCGCAGCAGGTCGCCGGTGGCCGTCACCAGCGCATCGAGCTTGTCGGGCGTGGTGACCGCATGCACGACGAAGTTGGCCCAGACGTCGCCGCTGTCCATGGTGGCATGGGCCGTGTAGGCCAGACCGAGCTGCTCGCGCACGGTGTCGACCAGCGGCGCCGACATCCCGCCGCCGAACAGGTTGGCCGCCAGCGCGCCCGCCAGGCGCCAGCGCTGCTGCGCGAGCGCGTCAGCCTGCGTGGGCGCGAGCGGGAAGGCGATGTTCAGGAAGACCTGCGACACCTGCGTGAAGCGCCGGGCCAGGGGCCCGCCGACGTAGGTCGCCGGCGTCGGCGCCCTCAGCGCAGGGCGGTCGGCCGACGTCGACATGCCGGCGAAGAGTTCGCCCGCGAGCGCCACCCAGGCCTCGACGTCGACGTTGCCGGCGGCGACCACGACGGTCTTGTCCGCGACATAGTGGGCCTGCACGTGGCGGACCAGGTCCTGCCGGGTGAAGGCTTCGATGTTGGCGACGGTGCCGATCACCGGCATGCCCATCGGGTCGTCGCCCCAGATGGCGCGGTCGAGCAGCTCGCTGGAGCAGTCCTGCGGATCCTCGTCGTACTCGATGGCCTCCTGGCGGATCACGTCCAGCTCGCGCTGCAGTTCGATGTCGGGGAAGGTGCTGTTGAGCACGATGTCGGCCGTCATGCGCGTCAGGTGCTCGGCGTGCCGGCCCAGGCCGGTCATGAAGTAGCCGGTCGTGTCCTTGCCGGTGAACGCATTGACGTCCGCGCCCAGACGCTCGGCATCGAGGTTGATGGCCTGCACGGAACGCGTGGCGGTGCCCTTGAACGCCATGTGCTCCAGGACATGGCTGATGCCGTTGGTGCCCGGCGTCTCGTCGCGGGAGCCGACGCGCAGGAACACCCCCACGCTGGCGCTTTGCACATGGGGCATGGGAAGGGCGAGCAGCCGCACCCCGTTGCCCAGCGTGTGCAGGACTGCAGCGGGGTGCGCGGCCGGGAGGTGTTGGCGGGGGGTCATGGCGGCATTGTCGCTGCCGACGCGCGCACTCAAGGCGACGAGCAGACGCTCACGGCGAGCTTGCAGGGTTCGGTCGGCAGGTGCCCGTCGCACTGCGTGACCGCCGCCTGGCCGGCGGCCTTGCGGTCGGGCCCGACCGCGGTGCCCCATTCGCCGAAGTTGCCGGTGGCCAGCGCCGCACAGCTTCGCTCGAAGTAGACGCGCACCTCGCAGCGCGTCGTGCGTCCAGCCGCGCCTTCGCACTGCGCACGCGCCACGCGCTCGGCCGCCGCGCGGCTGCTCTGGTCGAACGAATAGCCGTAGCCGCCGGGCCGCGCGGCGATCGCGCCCCAGCTCGGCGCGGCGGCCAGCGCGGGTGCCGCGAAAAAGGGCAGGCAGGCGAGTGACAGCAATGCGTGCTTCGTGTACTTCAGGAAATCCATGACGCCGAAGGTTAGCCGCTCGACGGCCCGCAACCTGTAAGCCCTAGTCGCGCAGCACGTCGACCGCCGCCTTGAACACATAGCCCGCGCCGCGCTCAGTGACGATGAGCGTGGGCGTACGCGGGTCGGCTTCCATCTTGCGGCGCAGCCGGCCCACCTGCACGTCGACCGAGCGGTCGTACACCTCGGCGTTGTGCAGGCGAGAGAGGTCGAGCAGCTGCTCGCGCGCCAGCACGCGTTGCGGCGCTGACAGAAAGGCGATCAGCAGGTTGAACTCGCCATTGCGCAGCGGTACCGCGCGCCCATCGGGTGCCGTCAGTCGGCGCAGGCGCAGGTTCAGGTCCCACCCGGCGAAACGGTAGGCGCGGATGTTGGCCACCGTGTCGGCCAGTGTCTCGTGCATGCGGGTGCGACGCAGCAACGCGCGGATGCGCGCGAGCAGCACGCGCGGCGAGAAGGGCTTGGTGAGGTAGTCGTCAGCGCCCAGCTCCAGGCCCATCACGCGGTCGGCGTCGTCCTGGCGGCCGGTGAGGATGATGATCGGCAGCTTGGACGTGGCTCGCAGCTTCCGCGCGATTTCCATGCCGTCCTCGCCCTTGAGGCGCAGGTCCAGCAGCACCAGGTCGACCGCCTCGCGCGCCAGCACCTTCGACATCGACTGTTCGTCCGGCACAGCCGTCACGCGCATGTCGTGATCGCCCAGGTAGGTGGTGACGAGATCGCGCACGGACGGGTCGTCGTCCACCGCCAGGACGTGCGTCATACCCCTCTCGCCACTCTCATCCATGATGCCCTTCCACGTCGCCGCCGTTTTGGTTCGAGCGGCAGTGTATCGCCCGCTGCCCTGTGTGTCCGATGACACATGCAGCGGCGCTGGAGGCATCGAAACGGGTGATGAACGGCTTTCAATCGGGAGGCAGACAAAGCGCACGACCCAAACCGCGTGCTTCACACAGAACAACGAACAACACCGTGCCTCCTCCCTACCGGATCGCCATCGTCGAGAGCGACGACCTCATGCGCCAGCTGATCGAACGTTGGCTGACGGAGGCCGGCCACACGGTCGCCACCGCGCGGCCCGAGACACTGGGTGCGCTTCAGGTCGACCTGGTCATCGCCAACGTGTCCAGCCCGCGCTCGGCGGCGCCGCTGGTGCGCCGGCTGAAGGCGTTGCAGCAGGTGCCGCTGCTGCTGCTTTCGGCCCGGTTGGGCCGCGGCCAGGGCGACTCGGCGCCGCTGATCGGGCAGCTCGGCGCCACGGCCGTGCTGCCCAAGCCGTTCACGCATGACGAGCTGATGCGCACGGTGGAGGCGGCGATGGGCGGCTGAGCCACGCACCACGGCTCACGGCGCCCGGCCCAGCAGTCGCGCCAGCGCGTTTGCCAGCTCGTGCCGGGCCACGGGCTTGCCGAGCACCGCGTCGGCCCCGGCTTCGCGCGCTCGGCGCACCACCGCGGCGCCGAGGTAGCCGCTTACCAGCAGCACCGGCACGTTGGGGCGCACCTGCCGCAGGGCCTGGATCAGCTCGGCGCCGGACATGCCCGGCATGCGCTCGTCGGTGAGCACCGCGTCGAAGCGGTCGGGGTGCGCGGTGAAGGCGGCCAGCGCCTCCTCGCTCGACGTGAAGCCGACCGGCACGTAGCCCAGGCCGGTGAGCGTGTCGGTGGCCAGCCGCACCAGCGCCTCCTCGTCGTCGACCACCAGCACCTGCTCGTGCGCACCGCGCGGCAGCGGCTGCGGGGTGCCGTCGACCGGCAGCGGCACGTCATCGATGCGCGGCAGGAACACCGTGAAGGTGCTGCCCTCGCCCAGCGCCGTGCGCACATCCAGCGCGCCGCCGAATTCCGACACGATGCCGTGCACCAGCGACAGGCCGAGCCCCGTGCCCGAGCCGACCTCCTTGGTGGTGAAGAAGGGGTCGAAGATGCGCGCGATGTTCTCCGGGCCGATGCCCGCGCCAGTGTCGGCGATCGACAGCACCAGGTAGTCGCCCGGCGGCAGCGTGCCGGTGGTCGCGACGCGTGGCTGCGCCAGCCGCTGCGCCGCCAGGCCGACGCACAGCGTGCCGCCATCGGGCATGGCCTGCAACGCATTGGTGGCGAGGTTCATGAGCACCTGGTGCAATTGCGTCGCGTCACCGCGGATGGCCGCGCCGCCGGCCTGCAGCGCGGTGCGCACCTGCAGGCCGGCGGGCAACCCGGCCGACAGCAGGTTGAGCACCTCCTGCACCACGCCTTCGACATGCACCGGCACGCGCTCGGTCAGGCCGCTGCGGCTGAAGGCCAGGATGCGCTCGACCAGCGCCCGCCCCCGCTCGCCGGCCGTGAGGATGAACTCGATGTCGCGCCGCGTGCGGCTGCCCGCGCGCGTACCGCGCAGCGCCATCTCGCCGAAGCCGAGGATGGCGCCGAGGATGTTGTTGAAGTCGTGCGCGATACCGCCGGCCAGCGTGCCGACCGCCTCCAGCCGCTGCGTCTGCTGCAACGCGGCCTCGGCGCGCTTCTGCAGGTCGATGTCGCTGACCGAGCCCGCCAGGCGCGTCGCGCGCCCGCTGGCATCGCGCACGCACACACCGCGCACCCGCAGCCAGCGGTAGACGCCGTCGGGGTGCAGCATGCGCCACTCGCCATCGCAGGTCGGCAGGCGACCTTCGAGGTAGCCGAAGATCGTCTCGCTGCGCACCGCCACGTCCTCGGGATGGATCTTCACCAGCATCAGCCACTCCCAGCGCGTGCGCAGGGTCGGGCCCAGTTCCAGTCCGTACAGGCGCTGGGCCTGTTCCGACATGAACATCTGGTCGCTCAGGATGTCCCAGTCGTAGATGCCGTCGTTGGCGCCCGCCACCGCCAGGGCGAAGCGCTCTTCCGATTCGCGCAGGGCGGCCTCGGCCAGGCGGCGCTCGGTGATGTCGGTCGAGATGCCGCTCACGCGCTGCACCTGGCCGTCGGAGATGAGCACGCCGCGTTCATGCACCCAGCGCACTGCGCCGTCGGGCCGCACCACGCGGAACTCAGCGCTCCACGGCCCGTGGGCGCCGCTGTCGAGCCACTGAACGAAGGTCTCGCCGATGCGGCCGCGGTCCGCCGGGTGGATGCTGTCGATCCACAGGTGCGGCTCGCGGTAGAGGTCTTCCACCTTGCGGCCCCAGATGCGCTCGAAGCTCGGGCTCGCGTACACCACGCGCTCGGGCACGAGCTCGGTGATCCAGATCACGTCGGGCGTGGCGTCGGCCATGCGGCGAAAGCGCAGCTCGCTGTCCTGCAGCGCGGCCTGCACGCGCGCGTTCTCGCGCTCGGCCACGCGGCGCTCGTGGTTCTCGCGCGCCAGGTCGGCGTAGAGCCGCGCGTTCTCCAGCGAAATGGACGCCTGCGACGCCATCACCTCGAGCAGGCTCAGCCGCTCCGGCGTGAAGACGCGCGGCGCCAGGTTGTTCTCGAGGTAGAGCAGGCCGAGCAGCTGGCCTTGCCGCACCAGCGGCAGCGCCAGCACCGAGCGCCGGCCGGCGCGCTCGCCCGGCTGACCGGTGCCCTGCGGCGTCAGCGCCTGCATCGCCGATGCGTCGTCGAGCAGCATGCGTTTTCGGGTGCGCACCACGTGCTGGAGCATGGTGGTCGGCATGTCATGCGGGGTCAGCGCCGCACAACGGAAATCGACCGCCACGCCTTCGCCGTCTTCCCGCGTGTGCGCCTGCGCTTCGACGCGCCACGCGTCGCCGTCCGCCAGCACCAGCAGGCCGCGTTGCGCGCCGGCGTGCCCGATGGCTGCGGTCAGCAGCGTGTCGATGAGGCGGTCGAGCACGATCTCGCCGGACAGCGCCTGCGACACGCGGATCATCGCGGCCAGATCGATGCGCTCGGCCGACAGCTCGAAATCCGGGGCGACGTCGCTGCCCATCACGGGTTCGTGCCGCAGGAAGTCGAAGGTCTGCTCCAGCTGCCGCACCTTGGCATCGGCGCCCCAGCGGAGGTAAGCATGCCGCGCACTGCGCAGGTAGGTTTCGCTCACCGTGGCCAGGCCTTCGCCGGCGTGGAAGCGGGCCGCCAGTTCGCTGGCGATGGCTTCGTTGTGCAACAGGCCCTGGGTGCGTGCCAGGTCGGTGGCGCGCTGGTAGAGCCGGCCGGCGTCGAGCGTGCGGCCTTCGAGCCGCGCGATCTCGGCATCGAGCAGCGCCACCTTGTCGGCGAAGGTGGCGGGCGCGTGGCTGCCCCAGCCGGCGAGCTGGTCGCGGTAGCCCCGCAGGCGCTGCGGCCGGTCGGCCACGCGCGCCGCCGCCTCGTCGGGCAGGCCGGCCAGGGCCAGGCCAGCGAAGTACGGGTGGTTGGCGCACTGCACATGCACGGCCGACCAGAGCCAGCCTTCGGCGCGCAGCGAGGCCTCCCAGGCGCGCTCGGGCCGGCCCGCGATGAAGAAGGCCTGGGCGCGCAGCAGCCAGTGCCAGAAGACCATCGTCGGCATGCGGCCGGGGCCGAGCGCGGCTTCGAACGCGGCAGTGTCGAAGCCGTCGCCGTCCCAGTTCTTGATGCTCGCCGTGCGACCGCGCAGCGCCTGCACGAAGCGCTGTTGCGACAGCAGCTCGTCGACCACGTCGCGAAAGCCGGCCTTGCGCACGAAGGCGAGCCCGGTCTCGATGTCGCTCGCCACCGCATCGAGCGGATGGCCGCGCAGCAGCAGGTCGTTCACCACGTGGTGGCAGGCGAAGCAGGCGACCGCCATGTCGCCCTGCGCGGCCGCCGTGCTGAACGTGGCGCGCGCCAGCCGCACCGCGACCTCGAGCGGGCGCGTCCAGCCGCTGGCGATCTCCAGCGAGAACAGGCTCTTGGCCTCGTACGCGCCGAAGCCGTGGCGCGCCACCAGCGTCTGCGACAGCTGGGCCAGGCGCAGGCCGTCGTCGTGCCGGCCGTAAAAGCGGCCCAGCAGGATGCCGAACCAGGCGAAGCCCTGCGCCGAACCCGGCGTGATGCCGTGCGCCAGGCTCAGCCGCACCATATGGCACAGGTGGACGAAGGCCAGCCGCTCGTCGGTGAAGCAGGCCGGCGCGAAGAGCTCGGACAGCACCGCCATCGCCGCCTCGACGTCGCGATCGACCGCACGCGGGAGTTCGCTGAGCGACGCGATGGGGCGATCGCCCAGGCGCATCAGCACGTCGGCGTAGGCGGCATCGCGCTGCGCATCGCTCGGATGCGTCACCAGGTCGATGCCGAACTCGGCCAGGCATTCGATGGCGTCGGCCACCGCGCGGGCGTAGTCCGAACAGAGCACGTGCATCACCACGCGCAGGCGGTACACCGCCGCGCGCTCGACCCGGGTGCGGGCACGCGGCAGCAGTGCGTCCAGGCGCGGCCCGGCCTGCGAGGTCAGCCCGGCGAGCAGCTCGCATTCGCTGCACGCCAGGTGCAGTTCGAAGCACATCGCATGGCGACGCTGCCACGACGCGTCGGTCAGCAGCGCGATGCCCGCACCGAGGTAGCCCAGGGCGGCGCCGTAGGCCGCCGAGCGGCGCGCGCGGTGTGCGGCCATCAGGTGGAGTTCGGCCGCCTGTTCGCGCTCGGTCTGGCGTGTCATGGCGCTCGCACCCCGGCCGAGCTGGTCCACGATGTCGAACACGGCCGCGATGCGCGCGTCCGGCGACGGCAGTGCGGCGAGCATGCGCCGCGCGATCTGCAGGTGGTGCCGCGGTCGCGCGGCGGCGGCGATCTGCGCGTACGCCGCCTCGCGCACCTTGTCGTGCTGGAACACCCACAGGCTCTGGCGCTGCAGCAGCAGGCCCGACGCGATCGCGGGATGCAGCAGCGCAGGCAGCGCCTCGGCATCGCAGGGCACGGCAGTGGCCAGTGCCACGGTCTCGGCCTGCACGCCGAGGCAGGCCAGTTGCTGGAGCACGGCGCGCGTGGCGGCCGGCAGTCGCCGCAGCTTCTGCGCCATCAGCGCAACCACGCCGTCGGCGCCAGGGTCGACCTCGCCCAGCGCGTCGATGCGCGCCATGTCCCAGGTCCACCGTGCGGTGGACGCGTCGTAGGCCAACAGGCCTTCGTCGGCCAGCTGGGTGATGAACTGGCCCGCGAAGAAGGGATTGCCGCCGGTGCGCTCGTGCACGCGCTGCGCCAGCGCGGCGATGCGGTGCGTGTCGGTGCGCAGCGTGTCGGCCACCAGCCAGCGAATGTCCGCCACGTCCAGCGGGCGCAGTGCGATCTCGCTGACGGTCGCGCCCTCTCCGCGCAGCGCTTCGAGCCGCGCGAGCACCTCGGGTGCTTCGCCTGGCGCCGCCTCGGCATCGCGGAAGGCACCGACCAGCAGCAGGTGCGCCCCCTCGGGCGCGGCCAGCAGTTGCACCAGCAGGTCGCTGGTGGCCCGGTCGGCCCACTGCAGGTCGTCGAGGAACAGCACCAGCGGATGCGCGCGCTGCGCGAAGACCTGCAGGAAGCGCCGGAACACCTGGTGGAAGCGGGCCTGCGCCTCTTGCGACGAAGGCTCCGGCCCCTCGGGCTGCGGGCCGATCAGGGTTCCGAGCTGGGGCAGCAGCCCCGCGATGAAATGGCCGTGCGGCTCGACCGCGTTGCGCAGCGCGGCCTGCCACACGGCGCGTTCGGGCTCGGGCCGGCCGAGCACCATGCCCAGCAGCCCCTGCAGCGCCTGCGACAGCGTGGCCAGCGGCACCTCACGGGTGTACTGGTCGAACTTGCCCGAGACGAAGAGCCCCCCCGAGCCCACCAGCGCACGCTGCAGCTCCCGCACCATCGACGACTTGCCGATGCCGGCCGGCCCGTGCACCCGCACGAACTCGATCCGGCCCTGGTCGGCCACGCGGTCGAAGGCGGCGCGCAGCGCAGCCACCTCGCGCTCGCGGCCGTACAACCGTTCCGGCACCAGCAGTTGGCGCGGCACGTCGGCGGTGCCGAGCACGAAGTCGTCGAGGCTGCCCTGACGCTCCCAGTCCGACAGGCAGCGCCGCAGGTCGAGTTCCAGCCCGGCGGCGGTCTGGTAGCGGTCCTCGGCAGCCTTGGCCAGCAGCTTCATGACGAGGCGCGACAGCGTGTTCGGCAGGCTGGGCACGCGCAGGTCGGCCGCCACCGGCAGCTGCGCGAGATGGGCGTGCATCAGCGCGGCCGGGTCGGTGACCTGGAAGGGCGCGACGCCGGTCAGCATCTCGTAGAACGTGGCGCCCAGCGCGTACAGGTCGCTGCGCGCGTCGACCGAGCGGTTCATGCGGCCGGTCTGCTCCGGTGCCATGTAGCGCAGCGTGCCGGCGATGATGTCCGAGGGCGTCGCGCTGGCCTGCTCGCGGGGCAGCGCCGAAGCCAGGCCGAAGCCGGTGAGCCAGGCCCGCGCCGCGGCCACGTCGACGAAGAAGTGGCCGGGCTGGATGTCCTTGTGGATCAGGCCGCGCGCATGCAACTGCCCGAGCGCCGCGGCCATGCCGACGGCCACGCGCAGGGCCGCGCGCACCGGCCACGGCCCGCCCATGCGGCGCGACAGCAGCTCGCCCCCCGGGTCGCTCAGCGTGAGCGCCGGGTGCTCGGCGTCGAGGTCGAGGTGGATCGGGCGCGCGGCCCAGCCTTCGTCGAGCCGTTCGCGCAGCGCGTACTCGTGGCGCAAGCGCTCGCGCAACGCAGCGCCGGGCCGGGCCGCGACAGCACGCAGGATCAGCACCGACGCACCGCCGCCGGAGGCGGTGCGCCGCGCGAGCAGCAGTTGCGCGTCGCTGCGCAGCGTGCGGTCGACCAGGCGGCTCGGCGGCGCCCCGCCGGCGGTCAGCCTGTGGCGCTGCAGATCTGCCATCGTCCGTCCAGCATGTGTGAGGTTCCTTGTGCCATTCGATCGGGACGGCTCGCCTGCATTGGAGGGCTGCCGTCCGCCCGGCATTGTGACCAGCCGGCGACGCTCTTCGACAGTTGACACATGCCACGACGGCCTGGCCATGCTGCATTGGCGGTGCCTGCCTCCAAAGGTCGATGCGCGGGCGAGCTGTTCGAGTTCCCATCGAACGCGCCATGAATCAGGAGTCTTCGTGAACGAAACACCCACCACCTTTCTCGCCGACCTGTCGCGCCGCCAGCTGTTGCTGGCGGGCGGCGCGGCGGCCGTGACCGCCGCCATGGCCCTGCCTGGCTGCGCCACAGGTGGCCGCCTTTTCCCATCCTCCCAACCGCTCTCCAAAGGACACCACCCCATGCCCACCATCACCACCAAAGACGGCACCCAGATCTTCTACAAGGACTGGGGCACCGGCCAACCCATCGTGTTCTCGCACGGCTGGCCGCTCACGGCGGACGACTGGGACAACCAGATGCTGTACTTCCTCGGCAAGGGCTTCCGCGTGATCGCGGCCGACCGCCGCGGCCATGGCCGTTCGACGCAGACCTGGACCGGCAACGACATGGACACCTACGCCGACGACCTGGCCGCGCTGACCGAAGCGCTCGACCTGAAGAACGCGGTGCACATCGGTCACTCCACCGGCGGCGGCGAAGTCGCGCGCTACATCGGTCGCCATGGCACCAAGCGCGTCGCCAAGGCCGTGCTCATCGGCGCCGTGCCGCCCATCATGCTCAAGACCGCGGCCAATCCCGGCGGCCTGCCGATGGAAGTGTTCGACGGCATCCGTGCCGGCGTGGCCAGCAACCGCTCGCAGTTCTACATCGACCTGACGATGCCCTTCTACGGCTACAACCGCCCGAACGCCAAAGTGTCCGAGGGCATTCGCCGCGAATGGTGGCTGCAAGGGATGATGGGCGGCATCAAGGCCCACTACGACTGCGTCAAGGCCTTCTCGGAAACCGACTTCACCGAAGACCTGAAGAAGATCGACGTGCCCACGCTCGTGCTGCACGGCGACGACGACCAGATCGTGCCCTACCAGGACGCCGGCGTGCTGTCGGCCAAGCTGGTGAAGAACGCCACGCTGAAGATCTACCCCGGCCTGCCGCACGGCATGTGCACGACGCACCCCGAGATCATCAACCCCGACATCCTCGCCTTCATCAAGGGCTGAGGCCGACAAGGAGACCGCGATGAACAGCGTGACCATCACCACGCCGGACGGCGACTTCACGGCCTACGTCGCGCGCCCGGCCGCGGGCGCAAAGCCCGCGCCCGCCATCGTGGTCTGCCAGGAGATCTTCGGCATCAACGCCGACCTGCGCGCCACCTGCGACGAGCTGGCGGCGCAGGGCTTCATCGCCCTGTGCCCCGACCTGTTCTGGCGCCTCGAACCGGGGCTGGACCTGTCGCCGGACACCGACTGGCCGCGGGCCCTGGCGCTCTACCAGGCCTACGACCTGGACGCCGGCGTGCGCGACGTGGCTGCCACGATCGAGGCCGCGCGGCAGCTGCCGGGCGCCTCGGGCAAGGTCGGGCTCATGGGCTTCTGCCTCGGCGGGCTCATGACCTTTCTGACGGCCGCGCGATCCCCCGTCGACGCCGCGGTGGCGTACTACGGCGGCCGCACCGACGAGTTCCTGGCCGAGGCGCCCGCGCTGACCGCGCCGCTGCTGATGCATCTGGGCGAGGACGACGAGTTCATCGACAGGCCCGCGCAGCAGGCCATCGTCGATGCGCTGGCCGGCAAGCCCAAGGTCGAGGTCTACCGCTACCCCGGCTGCATGCATGCCTTCGCGCGGCACGGCGGTGCGCACTACGACGCGGCGGCGGCACGGCTGGCCAACGTCCGCACCCAAGATTTTTTCAAGGCACGGCTGCAGATGTGAAACACCCCCGAAGCGCCTTCGGCGCCTCCCCCTCCAGGGGGCGATACCAGCGGCCCCGCGAAGCTGGTTCCGCGGTATCCCTGGGTTGCCCCACCCCATCACCCAGAAGGAGAAGACCATGTTCGGATTGACAACGCTCGGCGCCGTCCACACCGCCATCAGCCTCGTGGCGCTCGCCGCCGGCATCGTCTCGATCGTCCGCTTCGGCGAGATCGCGGCGGGCCGCACGGTCGGGCGCGTGTACGTCTGGGCCACCGTGCTCACCTGCCTCACGGGCTTCGGCATCTTCCAGCGCGGCGGCTTCGGCGCGCCGCACGTGCTGGGCATCGTCACGCTGGCGGTGCTGGGCATCGCGGCGCTGGCCGGCAGCGGGCGGCTCTTCGGCGGCGCGTCGCGCTACGTGGCGACCATCGCCTACTCGACCACCCTGTTCTTCCACATGATCCCGGGCCTGACCGAGACCTTCACGCGGTTGCCTGCGGGCGCGCCGCTCTTCACCAGCCCCGAGACCCGGCGCTGCAGAGGACCGTGGGGGTGTTCTTCGTGCTGCTGGTGATCGGCTGCATCCTGCAGGTCCGGCGGCTGCGCACGCGCGGCACGACATCGCTGCCCGGCGCCGGCCTCATCGGCTGAGCGAAGCGCCGCGTCCCGCGGCGAAGTGCGCCTGGATCAACGCCAGGAGGGCGTCGAAATCAGCCGGCTTCGCCACATGGCCATCGAAGCCCGACGCCAAGGTGCGGGCGCGATCGGCGGGCGAGTCGTACCCGGTGAGCGCAATCAACAGCGGCTCGGCGTCTTCCGCCTTTGCTTCGGATCGCATTCGCTTTCCGACTTCGTAGCCGTTCATGCCGGGAAGGCCGATGTCGCACAGCACCACCTGCGACCGTTGCGATGCGAAGGCGGTGAGAGCGGTCGGCCCGTCGCGAGCGACTTCCACCTGATGGCCGGACACCTTCAACAGCATGCCGAGCATGTCGCCCGCGTCCTGGTTGTCGTCGACGACCAGGACGCGGGCGGCCACGAATCCGGTCTCGCCCGTGGGCGCGACAGCGGGTTCGGCGACATGGTCGATGCGCGGGAGAACCACCGTGAACTCGGTGCCCCGACCGACGCCGTCGCTGTGCACCGCGATCGACCCGCCGTGCAGTTGCACCATGCTGCGCACCACCGCCAGCCCGACCCCCAGACCGCCGTGGCTGCGGCTGAGCGATCGCTCCTCCTGCGTGAAGAGATCGAAGATGCCCTCGATCGCCTCCTCGGCGATGCCGCTGCCGTTGTCCTTCAGGCGCAGCACCACGGTGGCCCCGTCCTGTCGAACGCTCAGGTCGATGGTGCCCTCGTCCGGGGTGTATTTGCTGGCGTTGTGCAGCAGGTTGCCGACGACCTGCGCCAGGCGCGTGGGGTCGCCGTTCACATAGAGAGGTGACGGCGGCAACGTCAGCGTGAGCTTCTGGCGCTGCGATTCGATGAGGAAACGGGTGGTCTCGACCGCCTCGTCCACGAACTCCGCCACCGCGGTCGGCCTTCGGTGCAAGCTGACCTTGCCGCTGGTCACGCGCGATGCGTCGAGCAGATCGTCCAGCAGGCGCGCCATGTGCGCCACCTGTCGGCCGATGATGTCGCTGATCGCCTTGACCCGAGGATCGACCGGCTCGAGCCGCTCCAGCAGCGCCGCCGCGCCCCGGATGGGGGCCAGGGGGTTGCGCAACTCGTGCGCCAGCATCGCGATGAACTCGTCCTGCTTCCGCTTGGCCCGTTTCGCCACCTCTCCGAGCTGCTCCGCCGCGAGGGTCGCGTGAACGAGGTGGGCATTGGCTTCCAGCATGTCCCGCAGGCGCTGCTCGGCCGCGACCGGGGCCGACGTATGGCTGTCACGGGGCCCGCTGTTCATCTCAGGCCCCGGGGCCGAGCGGCCGGGGGTGACCGGTCAGCATGGCGTCCATGGCCGGAACCGGCGCCCCGATGACCAGCCCCGCATCGGTGATCTCGTAGGGCCGCAGGTCATGGCTGTGGGCGCTGTTGCGCACCTTCACCACGCCCATGACGCGCTTGAGCTGGCCCTGGAGTTCGACATAGCGCTGCACGATGATCGCGTCGGTCAGGAAAGCCGTGCCGTAGGGGCTGAAGCGCAGGTCGGTGTAGCGATCTTCGAGTTCGGAGATCAACAGAACCGCCACGCCCAGCCCGGTGAGCACCGCGATCATGCGATGCATCGACTCCTGGAAATCGGTGCGGAAGGTCGGCGCCAGCGCCAGCTCGAAGCCGGAGAGCGAATCGATCACCACCCGCGTCGCGCCGGTGCGTTCGATCATCTCCGTGAGCGCATAGAGCGTCTCGTCGATCGACAGGTCCAGCGCACGGGTGTCGATCACACCGACCTGCCCGTCGGCGATGAGCTCATCGAGCTTGACCTTGTGCGAGCGCGCCGGGCTCTTCTCGAAGGCGGCGAGCACGCCCTTTTCGCCGACGCGCGCACCTTCGGCCAGAAACGCCGCCGCGAGTTGCGACTTGCCCGACCCCGAAGGGCCGGCGACCAGCAGCGAGTAGCCGGCCGGCAAACCCCCACCCATCAGGTCGTCGAGCAGCGGAACACCCATCGACAGCCGGGCGGGCACTGCGCTCTGCTTGCCGGTGTTGTCGGGCGGGATGTGGCCGCTGGTGATCGTGCGGGGAAAGATCTGCACGCCGTCGCTGCCGATGCGGAAGGTGTGCAGCCCCGGGATCGTGGCGTGTCCGCGCATCTTCATGATCTGGATCTTGCGGACCATCGAGTTGCGCTCGACGCTCTGCGCCATCCACAGGATGCCGTCGGCGACGGTGAAGATGGGGTTGGCCTCCGCCTCCATGGCGACGTACTCGCCGATGAGGAAGGTGGTGGCCTGCCAGGTGGTCAGCAGCATGCCGAGCCGCTGCACGAAACGCTGGAGATCGAGTTCGTCCTTGCCCACGACGCGCGCGGCCTGCACCACCGATCGAAAGGAATCGA
Source organism: Variovorax restrictus (assembly GCF_051216715.1). Classification (NCBI taxonomy): domain Bacteria; kingdom Pseudomonadati; phylum Pseudomonadota; class Betaproteobacteria; order Burkholderiales; family Comamonadaceae; genus Variovorax; species Variovorax restrictus. Next base: position 728,786 of record NZ_JBPJZH010000001.1, on the reverse strand, counting down.
CCATCACCAGCGAGGGCTCGAAGCGCTCGACCTCCTCGACGATCCGCGCGAGCACCCGGTCGTAGTCACCGGCGACCAGCTCGTCGGCCAGGTTGATGAAGCGGATCGACTCGTTGACCTTGGCCGCATCGAAGAAGCTGTACTGCTGCTGGTAGCGCAGCATCTTGAGCGGCGGTTCGCCCAGCACGGTGAAGAAGATGGCGCGGCGATCGGGGTTGGCGAGCGCGAACATGATCTGGTGCGCGAGCGTGGTCTTGCCCGAACCGGGCGCCCCTGCAATCAGGTTGAAGGAGTACTCGGCGAGCCCTCCGGTCAGGAGCGCATCGAGGCCCGGGACGCCGGTGGGCAGGCGCTGGATGACAATCTTGTCGGTCATTGAAGACTCTCCTGAGAAATGAGTTCGGCGTCGGGCAGGTTCCAGGCGGACTGCAGCATGCGCCGAGTCAAGGGCTGCCCGATCAGGGAGACGAGGTGATCGACCAAGGCGAGAAGCAGGTATTCACCCGCCGCGCGACAGCCTGCTGGCGGGCGTGCCGTCAGGTCGTCGCGCAACGCATCGAATGTTTTGTCGGTGACGACCGAAGACGACGGCAGGGTCCATTCGACCGTGGCGCGCGTGCGATGCACGGCATGGGCGATCAGCGACGAGGACGCCTGCACGCCCACCACCATGGTGAGTTCCGCGTGCAGCGACTTCAGCGCGCCGATGATGGATCGGGCGACGGTGGCAGAGGGAAGCTCATGGCCCGCGCACTGCGAAATCATTCGCTTGACTATTTCGCTTGGCATGGCCCTCCGGCTCAGGGTGTGAACTGCTCTGTCGCCCGCGCCAGGCACTGGCCACGGGCAAAGTATCGCCAAGTTTTCGAACGGGACCTGGGTTCAAGCGGATCCGGGGTCAATCGACGCGGACTCACCCACACCCGCCGGGCTGTAGTCATTCTGGCAGCATTCGACGACCGCAACGGCGTTGGCGCTGCCGCAGGCGAATTAAATGATTCGCCTTCGGAATGCGGCCTGGAACGTCAATCCTGCAGGCAGAGGTACTTGAGTTCGAGGTAGTCGTCGATGCCGTGTCGCGACCCCTCGCGGCCCAGGCCGGACTGCTTGACGCCGCCGAAAGGTGCGACTTCATTGGAGATCAGCCCGGTGTTGATGCCGACCATGCCGGTCTCCAACTGCTCGCTCACGCGCCAGATGCGGCGGCGGTCTTCGGTGAAGAGGTAGGCGGCCAGGCCGAACTCGGTGGCGTTCGCCATCGCGACGGCTTCGTCCTCGGTCTCGAAGCGGAGGATCGGCGCCAGCGGGCCGAAGGTTTCTTCTCGCGCCACGCGCATCGCCTGCGTGACGCCGGTGACCACGGTCGGCGTGAAGAAGGTGCCGCCCAGCGCATGCGGCTGGCCACCGGTGCGCACCTGCGCGCCGTGCGTCAGGGCATCGTCGATGTGCTGACGCACCTTGGCGACGGCGCGGTCGTCGATCAGCGGCCCCTGCGTCACGCCGGCATCGAGGCCGTTGCCCACCGGCATGGCCTCGACCGCCGTCACCAGCCGCTCGACCAGCGCATCGTGGATGCCGGCCTGCACGTAGATGCGGTTGGCGCACACGCAGGTCTGGCCGGCGTTGCGGAATTTCGACGCAACGATGCCGGCCACGGCGGTGTCGAGGTCGGCATCGTCGAACACGATCAGCGGCGCGTTGCCGCCGAGTTCCAGCGACAGCTTCTTGAGGGTCGGCGCGCACTGCTGCATGAGGATGCGGCCCACGCCGGTCGAGCCGGTGAAGCTGAGCTTGCGCACCACGTCGCTTTCGCACAGCGCGCCGCCGATCGCGGGTGCGTCGCCGGTCACGATCTGCAGCACGCCCGGCGGCAGGCCGGCCTCGATGGCGAGCACGCCCAGCGCGAAGGCGCTCAGCGGCGTGAGCTCGGCCGGCTTCACGACGATGGTGCAACCGGCGGCCAGCGCGGGGCCGACCTTGCGCGTGATCATCGCGGCCGGAAAATTCCACGGCGTGATGGCGGCGCACACACCGATGGGCTGCTTGAGCACCACGATGCGCTGGCCCGCGCGCTGCGATTGCAGCACCTCGCCGTCGACGCGCTTGGCTTCTTCGGCGAACCATTCGAGGAAGGACGCGGCGTAGGCGATCTCGCCCTTGGCCTCGGCCAGCGGCTTGCCCTGCTCCAGCGTCATCAGGCGGCCGAGGTCGTCCTGGTGCGCGAGCATCAGGTCGGCCCAGCGGCGCAGCACCTGGGCGCGTTCGCGCGCCGTGCGGGCACGCCAGGCGGGCAGCGCCGCAGCAGCGCCGGCGATGGCGCGCTCGGTTTCGGCACGGCCCATGTGCGGCACGGTGGCGATCGCCCGGCCCGTCGCCGGGTCGATCACGTCGAGCGTGCGGCCACCATCGGCCTGCACCCATTCGCCGTCGATGAGGCCGACCTGTTTCACCAGGTCGGGGCGCGCCAACCCGAAGTCGAATGCGGTGCTCATGCCTTCAGTGCCTCGTCGATGATGTCCAGCGCGCGGTCGAACTGCGCGTCGGGAATGGTCAGCGGGTACAGGAAGCGGATCACGTTGCCGTACATGCCGCAGTTCAACAGCAGCAGCCCCTGCGCGAGCGCTTTGGCCTGCACGCGCTTCACGGCCTCGGCGTCGTGCGCGCCGGTGGCCGGGTCGCGCAGTTCGATGGCGACCATTGAGCCTTGGGCCCGCACGTCGGCGATGGCCGCGTTCGACTCCTTCGCATTCAACAGACGCGCGACCAACTTGGCGCCCAGCGCGGCCGAGCGCTCGCACAGCTTCTCGTCGTCGATCACGTCGAGCACCGCGAGCGCCGACGCGACGGCCAGCGGGTTGCCGGCGTAGGTCCCACCGAGGCCACCCGGTGCGGGCGCGTCCATGATGGCGGTACGGCCGGCCACGGCCGACAGCGGCATGCCGCCGGCCAGGCTCTTGGCCATGGTGATCAGGTCGGGTTCCACGCCGTGGTGCTGCATCGAGAACAGCGTGCCGGTGCGCGCGAAGCCGCTCTGCACCTCGTCGGCGATGAAGACGATGCCGTGCGCATCGCACAGCGCGCGCAGGCCCTTCATCAACGCCGTCGGCGCGACGTTGAAGCCGCCTTCGCCCTGCACCGGCTCGATCACGATCGCGGCCACGCGCTGCGGGTCGATGTCGGTCTTGAAGAGGCGGGCCAATGCGGCCAGCGAATCGTCCGCGCTCACGCCTTCGATGGCGCTCGGGAACGGCACGTGGAACACATCCGAGGGGAACGGGCCGAAGCCGACTTTGTACGGCGCGACCTTGCCGGTCATGGCGAGCGTCATCAGCGTGCGGCCATGGAAGGCGCCGCCGAAGGTGACGACGCCGGCGCGGCCGGTGTGGGCGCGGGCGATCTTCACCGCGTTCTCCAGCGCTTCGGCACCGGTGGTGAAGAAGGCCGTCTTCACCGGGCCGCTGATCGGCACCCGCTTGTTCAGGCGCTCGGCCAGTGTGACCACGCTTTCGTAGGGAACGATCTGGTAGGCCGTGTGCGTGAACTGCTGGAGCTGCGCGGCGATGGCGGCTTCGATGCGTGGGTGGCGGTGGCCGGTGTTGACCACGGCAATGCCGGCGGCGAAGTCGATGTACTCGCGGCCCTCCACGTCCCACAAGGTCGCGTTCTCGGCGCGCGCTGCAAAGAAGTCGCACATCACGCCCACGCCGCGGGGCGTGGCGGCAAGGCGGCGGGCATGGAGTTCGCTGTTGGTGGTCATGGTGGGTGTCCTGGTGAAGCGGGGGCAGGCGAAGAATGAAGTCGTGATTGAATGGCGGATTGGCCCCATCGAAAAGATCCGCTTTCGGCGATTCGATGGAGCCAATGCAAGAAGGCAGACCCCATCCATGCAATCCATCTGCGCCGACCTCGTGCTGCAGCGCCTGGCGCCCGACACCGGTGCCGCGCTCAACCGGCAGCTCTACGACTGCCTGCGCGAGGCCATCCTCGACGGCAGCCTGCCGCCGTCGAGCGCCCTGCCCGCCTCGCGCGACCTGGCCCGCGAGATCGCCATGTCGCGCAACACGGTGCTGCACGCCTATGCGCAACTGCAGGCCGAGGGCTATGTGCATTCGCGCGTGGGCAGCGGCACCTTCGTGGCCGCGACCGCGCCCGACAGCTTTCTCAGCGCCGGCCGCGCATCGGCCGAGCCCGCCGCGGCCAGCGCCCCGGTGCGGCTGTCGAAGCGCGCGCAGGCGCTGCTGGCCAATGCCTCGGCCGCGCCGGTGCAATGGGGTGCCTTCATGCCCGGGGTGCCCGACGTCACGCAGTTCCCGCACCGCACCTTCAGCCGCATCCTCACCCGGCTGTGGCGCGCGCCGGCGCCCGAGCTGCTGACCTACGCCCATGGCGGCGGCCACCCCGCGCTGCGCGCCGCCATCGCCGAGCATCTGCGGGTGGCACGCTCGGTGCGGTGCGAGCCCGATCAGATCCTGGTGACCGAAGGCGTGCATCAGGCCATCGACCTGTCGCTGCGCATGCTGGTCGACCCGCGCGACACGGTGTGGGTCGAGGAGCCGGGCTACTGGGGCTTTCACAAGGTGCTGCAGATGGACGCGGCCCGCATGCGGCCGCTGCAGGTCGAGACCGCCGACACGGGCCTCGCCGGTGCCGGCTGGCCGCGCGGCGGCAAGCCGCCGCGCCTCATCTTCGTGACGCCGTCGCACCAGTACCCGCTGGGTGCGGTGATGAGCCTGGCACGGCGGCGCGAGCTGCTCGACCATGCGCGCGCCGTGGGCGGTTGGATCGTCGAGGACGACTACGACAGCGAGTTCCGCTTCGCCGGCCGGCCGATCCCGGCGATGCAGGGGCTGGAGGCCGACAGCCCGGTGATCTACATCGGCACCTTCAGCAAGACGCTGTTCCCCGGCCTGCGCGTGGGCTACATGGTGCTGCCACGGGCGCTGGCGCCGGCCTTTCGCACGGCGCACGCCGACCTCTACCGCGAGGGCCACGCCATCACCCAGCTCGCGCTGGCCGAACTGATCGCGCAGGGCCACTACGCCGCGCACATCCGGCGCATGCGGGTGCTCTACGCGCGGCGGCGCGCGCTGCTGGTCGGGCTCATCACCGAGCACCTGGGCAGCGAGTTCCTCCACCCGCAGGCCAGCAACGCCGGGCTGCACCTGGTGCTGCGCCTGCCCGACGGCTGCGACGACGCCGCCATTGCCGCCGCGGCGCAGGCCCGGGGCGTGCTGACCCGACCGTTGTCGGCGTACTACCGCCGCGCCGGCGCACGCCGCGGGCTGCTGCTGGGCTATGCCTGCGTGCAGGAGGCGCACATCGCGCCGGCCTTCGCCGCGTTGCTGCGGTGCCTTCGCGCCGCGGGCATCGGGTAGAGAAGCCGGCGTTCGCCAAGCCATGCCGGCCGAACGCAGGCGCGACGAGCGCTTGCGCACAATGCGCGCATGGAAGTCCTCAAGACCCTCGGCCTGTTCGTCGTCACCGCCGTCGCTGAAATCGTCGGCTGCTACCTGCCCTACCTGTGGCTGAAGGAAGGGAAGACGGCCTGGCTGCTGCTCCCGGCCGCATTGAGCCTGGCGTTGTTCGTGGGGCTGCTGTCGCTGCACCCCACCGCCGCGGGCCGCGTGTATGCGGCCTACGGCGGCGTCTACATCGGCGTCGCCATCCTGTGGCTATGGGCGGTGGACAAGGTCGCGCCTTCGGTCACCGACTGGGTGGGCGTGGCGGTGTGCTTCGTCGGCGTGGCGATCATCATGAGCGGGCCCCATGCAACGGCCCGTTGAGCCGAGGAGGCGACCACGCCTCAGACGCGCGCGCTCGCCACTTCTTCCTTGAGCGACGCCACGATCTCGTAGGACCGCAGCCGGGTCGCATGGTCATGCACCTGCGACGTGATCATCAGTTCGTCGGCCCCCGTGCGTTCGACGAACGCCGCGATGCCGTCGCGCACCGTCTCGCGCGAGCCGACGGCCGAACACGACAGCACCGAGTCGAGCAGTGCGCGCTCCGACGGGCCGACGTTGGCGTAGTAATCCTTCACCGGCGGCGGCAGCCGGCCCGGGCGGCCGCTGCGCAGGTTCACGAAGGCCTGCTGCCACGAGCTGGAGCGGAACTGGGCTTCTTCGTCGGTCTCGGCCGCGAACACGTTGAAGCCGAGCATCACATAAGGCTTGGCGAGCTGGGCCGAAGGCTTGAAGGTCTCGCGGTAGATGCGGATGGCCTGCATCATCTGTTGCGGCGCGAAGTGCGACGCGAAGGCATAGGGCAGGCCGAGGTGCGCCGCCAGCTGAGCGCCGAAGGTGCTGGAGCCGAGGATCCAGACCGGCACCTCGAGCCCGCGGCCCGGCACCGCCATCACCGGCTGGCGTGGCGACTTGCTCATGAAGTCCATCAGCTCGACGACGTCCTGCGGGAACTGGTCCGAGTCGGATTCGAGGTTGCGCCGCAGCGCCTGCGCGGTGCGCTGGTCGGAGCCCGGCGCGCGGCCCAGCCCGAGGTCGATGCGCCCGGGGTAGAGCGATTCGAGCGTGCCGAACTGCTCGGCGATCACCAGCGGCGAATGGTTCGGCAGCATGACGCCGCCGGCACCGATGCGGATGGTCGAGGTGCCTGCGCCCACATAGGCGAGCAGCACCGCGGTCGCGGCGCTCGCGATGCCCGGCATGCCGTGGTGCTCGGCCAGCCAGTAGCGGCGATAGCCGTGCTTCTCGCCATGCTGGGCAAGCGCGAGCGAGTTCTTGAACGATTGCGCGGCATCGCTGCCTTCGCAGATCGGGGAGAGATCGAGGATGGAAAATTCGGCCATGGCCCGGATCATGGCCCGATCGGCTTGAGCTTGCAGGCCCAGGCTATTCCGTGGTCTGGTAGAGCGTGTCGACGCTGGCGAAGTCGCGCCCCTGCTGTTCGATGCGCACCTCGAAGGGCACGCTGTCGCCCGGCGCGATGGCCGGCAGGTTCTCGACCAGCTTGAAGCCGGTGAGCTGCCCGCCCTTGTCGCGCAGGCTCACCCACAGCCGCGTCTTGCGCACGATCGTCGAGCCCGGGTTGCGCACGCTGCCCTTCACCGACACCGCCTTGTACGAGAAGCGCTGGCTGAAGTTGAGCAGCACGCTGCCGATCTCGGCCTTCGTGCCCTCGACCTGCACCTCCAGCGGCACGCGCGGCCCCGGGAGCGCGGCGCGGCGCATCGGCTTCCATTCGACGCGCGTCTGCGTGATGCGGTCGGCCCGGTTCGGGTCGACCTGCACCGGCAGGCGCTCACCCGGATACAGGTAGTCCGCGCCGTCGAGCCGCGTGGTGCCGTCGAGCTGGTTGCCGTCGAAGCGCGAGATCACCGCCGCGGGCGTCACGGCGATGGCGTCCTTGCTGCGGTTGACCAGTTCCGTCATGTAGGTGCGCTGGCGAATCGTGTTGAGGCCGGGGATCAGCGGCAGCAGCTCGAGCTGCGCCAGGTCGAAGCGCTCGCTGTCGTCGGCCAGCAGGTCCTCGGTGCTCATGCGCAGCTCGGGGTTGAAGGACTCGGGCGCGCTGGCGGTGCGAACGACACGGTCCGTCGCGATCACCGCGGTGCGGCCTTTGCCCGCATCGTCCAGGGAGTGGTCGATGCGGTAGTCCCAGGCGGCGATCGGTGCGCTGCCGCCGAAGCGGTCGAGCCGGACCTCGACCGCGCTGCGCTCGCCCGGCTTGATCGCCGTGGCCTGCATGTAGCCGCGACCCAGACCGATGACCGTGCCCGCGTCGTCGTACAGCGTGGCCAGCACCTGCACGCCGGCCAGCGTGGCGTCCGGCAGGTTGTTGACGAGCCGGCCGACCAGGCGGACATCGTCCTTCTGCTGCACGAGGCGCACGCGGGAGAACGCCAGCTTCGGCCCCTCGACCGCGCGGTGCGGGGCCGACAGGCGCTGCGCCTGCAGGGTCTGGCGCGTCGGCGTCTTGTCGCCAGGCAGGTCGATCAGCAGCGGCGCGGATTCGCCCGGCAGCAGCAGGCCGACCGGCAGGCTTTCGGTGCGGTTGCCCAGACGGTTGTCGCCGTCGTAGAAGACCGCCTCGACGCGCGGCGCGTCGAGCACCTTCCCGGTCTCGTTGCGCGCCATCACGAAGAGCTTGGGCCGGGCCGAACTGCCGCTGCCGACCAGCACCTGGCGTCGTGCGTCGAGCTTGAGCCCCTCGACCGGAATGGTGCGGTCCGGCGAGGCGGCATAGGCCGCGGGCCGTTCGCTGCTTGCGCGGACGTTCCTGAACGCCTGCTTCATCACGAGCACGGTGATCAGTCCCGTGATCGCCATCCCGGCGATGACGATGCCGACCACTCTCGCATGTCGCGCGCCACCGCGCCGCTGCGCCTCATCCGACGCAAGGCGGCGTGCCGCCGCGTCCTTCACCTGCTCCAGCACGCGGTCGAGCCGCTCCGACACGTTGTCCTCGACCACCGACACCGAGCCGCAATGGGCGCACACGTACTGGTTGAGGCCACTGCCCCGCAGCACGCCGCTGCCGCATTCGGCGCACTTGAGGGTCTGGAGGTTGATGCTCATGGCGGAATTGTCGCGGCGCCCTGAAGGTCACCCCAGCGGCACGCTCGCCTCTTTCAGCACCCGCAGCACGAAGTGCGACTGGCTGTGACGAATGCCCGGAATCTTGTAGAGCTTCTCGCGCAGCAGCCGCTCGTAGTCGCGCGTATCGCGCACGGCGATGCGGATGTAGTAGTCGTAGTCGCCGGAGACCAGGTAGGCCTCCTGGATCTCCGGGATGGTCGCCAGCACGCGGCCGAAGTCGTAGAGCGTCTCGTCGGTGTGGCTCTCGAGCGTGACCTGCACGATGACCGAGTCGTGGTAGCCGAGCTTGGCCGGGTCGATGTCGACCGTGTAGCGGCGGATCACGCCTTGCGTTTCGAGGCGCTTGATGCGGCTCCAGCAGGTGGTGGGCGACAGGCCGACTTCCGTGCCGATGTCCTGCAGGGTGCGCCGCGAGTCCTTCAGCAGGATCGCCAGGATGGCCAGATCGGTCTTATCGAAAGAATCTTCGGATGATTTGCCTGTTTCGCGATTGATTTTCAATTTACGGCCCGATTCAGTCGAAAGAATGAAGCACATTCTGCCCGGACGCCGGAAGAATGTAGGCATGAACCTCACCGCCACCGTCACTGCCGCACCGGCCCTCGATCACAACGCGCCCGCCACGCTGCGCAACGGCGCCGGAGCCCTGCTCGACACCCTGGTCGCGTGCGGCGTCGACACGATCTTCGGCTACCCCGGCGGCGCCGCGCTGCCGCTGTACGACGCCCTGCACGGCGAGCCACGCCTGCGGCATGTGCTGGTGCGCCACGAGCAGGCGGCGGTGCACGCGGCCGAAGGCTATGCGCGCAGCACCGGCCGCGTGGGCGTGGTGCTGGTCACCTCGGGGCCGGGCGTGGGCAACACCATCACCGGCCTGCTCGACGCCATGAGCGACTCGGTGCCGGTGCTGTGCATCAGCGGGCAAGTGGCGACCGCCGTCATCGGCACCAACGCCTTCCAGGAGAGCGATGCACTGGGCATGTCGCGCTCGGTCACCAAGTGGAACCACCAGCTGCGCGCGCCGGACGACGTGCCGGCCGCCGTGCGGCGCGCGCTGCAGATCGCCAGCTCGGGCCGGCCGGGGCCGGTGCTGCTCGATGTGCCGAAGGACGTGCAGCTGATGCCCCTGACCGGCGCCGCAGCGGCCGTGCCGACCCGCGCGCGCCGCGACGAAGGCCGCAGCGCACGCGCCCTGCCGCCGCGCGGCAGCCTGCAGCGCGCGGCCGACCTGCTGTCGACCGCGCGCCGGCCGGTGCTCTATGGCGGCGGCGGCCTCGTCAATGCCGGGCCCGCCGCCTGCGAGGCCTTCACGCAGCTGGTGCGGCGCCTGGGCGCACCCTGCACGCTCACGCTGATGGGCCTGGGCGCCTTCCCTGCGTCCGACCCGTTGTTCATCGGCATGCTCGGCATGCACGGCACGCTCGAGGCCAACCTGGCGATGCACGAGGCCGACCTGGTGGTGTGCGTCGGCGCGCGCTTCGACGACCGCGTGACCGGCAAGCTCGACGAGTTCTGCCCGCACGCCCGCAAGATCCACATCGACATCGACCCGAGCAGCATCAACAAGGTGGTGAAGGTCGACGTGCCGATGGTGGGTGACTGCGGCGTCGTGCTCGACGCGCTGCTGGCCATGCCCGAGCTCGACGGCCTCGCGCCCGAGCGGCTCGCGCCCTGGTGGGAACGCATCGCGCGCCGCCGCGCGGTGGATTGCCTGACCTACGCGCCGCGCACCGATGCCATCCTGCCGCAGCAGCTCATGGCCACGCTGCAGCAGCGCCTGCACGGCCGCGATGCGATCGTCTCCACCGACGTCGGCCAGCACCAGATGTGGGCCGCGCAGTACCTGCGCTTCGAGCGCCCGCGCCGCTGGCTCACCTCCGGCGGCGCCGGCACCATGGGCTACGGATTGCCCGCCGCGATCGGCGCGCAGATCGGGCACGCCGACGCGCTGGTGGTGTGCGTCAGCGGCGACGCGTCGGTGCTGATGAACATCCAGGAACTGTCGACCGCCGTGCAGCACCGCACGAAGGTGAAGCTGGTGCTGTCGAACAACGGCTACATGGGCATGGTGCGCCAGTGGCAGGAGCTCAACCACGGCAACCGCCTCTCCCACAGCTGGAACGAGGCGCTGCCCGACTTCGTGGCGCTGGCCAAGGCCTTCGGCTGGGGCGCGGCCCGCGTCAGCGACCCGGCCGAGCTCGACGCCGCGCTGGCCCAATGCCTGGCGTACGACGGCCCCTTCTTCCTCGACGTGCAGGTCGCCGCGCAGGAAAACTGCTTCCCGATGATGCCGTCGGGCCAGGGCCACCACCGCGTGATGCTGGGCAAGGACCGCTGGTACGAGGAGGCCGCCGAGCATCGCGCCCAGCGCTAGCATGCGCCCATGCGATTTCCTCTTCTGTCTGCTCTGCTCATGCTCTGCGCCAGCGCAGCCTTCCACGCATCGGCCGCGCCGGCGGGCCGGGCGGCCCAGGTCTTCGACGCCGTCGACAAGCCCGAGCGGATCGACACACCATGGCGCGCCGCCCTCTGCGCGCTGCTGCCCCAGCCGTGCGAAGCGGCGTCGCTGCGGCTGTTCCGGCCACGTGCCGCAGACGCCGATGCCTATGTCGTGCTGGCTGCGCAGCCGCTCGCCATGGCGCGAGTCACGTACACGCCGGGCACTGGCTGGAAGCTCGACACCCTGCACGACTTCCGCGGCTATCGCCATTCGATGGCCGATCCGACGCGCGACCACGGCGCCTCCGAATCGCCGCCGCTGTCGCTGGCTCCGGCGCTCTACCCTTTGGCCGACGGCCGCTGGGCAGCGGCCGTGCTGTGGTCCGTCACCGAGAGCTACTCGGGCGGCGGCGCGTCCTTTCGCACGGCGGACTTCGTGCCGGTGGATGGCCCGAAGAAGGCTGACAGCCTGGCCCATGCCGCCGTGCCGTTCGACTGCTACAAGATGGTCCGCGCCTGCTTCAGCGAGAAGGACTACCAGACCTCGCCGCACTGCCACGACGAGAGCACCGGCAGCCTGCGCATCGCCTACGCGCCGCCGTCGACGCCGGGCGGCGACTACGGCTGGTCGTACACCTGGCGCCAGAGCGACTGGCCGGCGCACAAGCCGGCACGCGCCACGCGCACCAACGTGACTCGCTTCATCGGTCGTGGCGGAGATGCCGCGCCGTTCTGCGACGGGCCGCAGTAAAGATCGGCCTTCGTCAGCCGCCGCAGGCTGCGGCTCTGAAATCGGGCGCGTGCCTGCGCTCAGTGCGCGGGGGAGACCGACTTTCTGTTGACGCGGTGCGCCTCGATCACACGGCCGGGAGGGCCGCGCGCCGCGGGCGCGGCCGTCGAGCGCCTGCTACAGCTTTTTCCTTCACGAAACCGGCCGCATTTTCATCGGCACCCGGGGTTCCTTCGTCGGAATGCGGGTTGCCCTGGCCCGCATCGGTTGGAAATTCCGGCTCGACCGGCAGCTGCGCAGGGTCGTCTTCATGGGGGACTTTGGAATGTGGCATAGAGAATCCTTTCGAACACCTTAGCGCTTCCTCCAGCGACGGAATGTAGGCGTGTCGGCTACACACGGACCTGAAAACGGCCCGGCGGACCGCCGCAGCCGGCTCACTCCCCCGCACCTTCCAGCGCAAAGAGCGGCACATCCGCCCGTCGGCTGAGCCACATCCCACCGCCCAAGGCCTGGAACTTCCTCGACAGCCCGCGCCGATAGAGCTCCGCACGATGCCGAAACAGCAGCGGGTCGGTCAGGTCCTCGTCGACGATGTCGTTCTCGTAGTCTTCGAGCGTCACCGCCTCGAGGTACAGCGCGCCGCGGCTCAAGGTGCCGAGGTTGCGCAGGGCCTGCTTCAGGTCGACGGGGTTCAGGTACGCCAGCACGCCCTGGCAGATGACGACATCAAAGGGCTCATGGGCACGGTAGTCGACCACCGAGCCGCGCTCCCAGCCGTAGCGGCGGCACAGGTATTCGCTGACCTCGACGCCGTGGTAGCTCGCCTGCGGGAAGTGCTTGGCGATGATGTCGCGCCAGAGGCCCACGCCGCAGCCGACGTCGAGCACGCGGCGCACGGGCACGCGGAGGTACTTGAGGTACGAACTCACGAAGGCCCCGAGCCGCTCGACGTGCTGGGGGTCGGCCACCTTCGTCTTCTTGTCGAAGTAGTAGCGCGCGTAGTACGCCTCGTCAAAGGTGGCAGCGTCGACAGATTCCATCGAACGATCGTACTTGCATGCGCCGTCGTGCGTCAGACGCAAAAAAGGCCGGCAGTGTGACGCTGTCGGCCCTCGTGAACGCCCCGTCGACGGGGGATGTCAGAACGGAATGTCGTCGTCCATGTCGTCGAAGCCCGACGACGACTTGGCCGGTGCCGGGGCCGGACGTGCGGCCGGTGCGCGAGGCGCCGCAGCCGGGGGGCGCGAGTAACCGCCGCCACCACCACCACCGCCTTGCGAGTAGCCGCCGTCGTCATCGCCACCACCGCCGCCCGACGGGCCGCCCATGCCCTGGCGGCTGCCCAGCATCTGCATCTGGTCGACGCGGATGTCGGTGGCGTACTTCTCGACGCCGTCCTTGTCCTGGTACTTGCGGGTGCGGATCTGGCCTTCGACGTAGATCTGCGAGCCCTTGCGCAGGTACTGCGCGGCGATTTCGGCGAGGCGGCCGTTGAACACGAGGCGGTGCCACTCGGTCGCCTCCTTCATTTCGCCGCTCGCCTTGTCCTTCCACTTGTCGGTGGTGGCCAGCGTCACGTTGCAGACCTGGTCGCCGCTCGGGAAGGTTCTGGTTTCCGGATCGCGGCCGAGGTTGCCGACGAGGATGACTTTATTGACCGATGCCATGTGCGCTGCCCCTGATGAAGGAATGAAAGGGAAGGAAAAAGAGAACCGGTGATTATCCACGCCGCGCGCGCCGGGGCCGCAGGCTGCGAGGAACGTTCAGAATCGAAGCGGTGAACCGCGAACCCGACTTCTTCCAGAACCTGCGCGCCGAACTTTCCAGCGTCCGCCTCTGGGTCGACCGCGCCATCGTGCTGGGCTATGCGGTGGCGGCCGGGCTGTTCGTGGTGGGCTTCACGATGGCGAGCGAATGGGCGTTCTCGGTGTTCCAGTCGCTGCACGGCAGCCATCCCTGGGCCGTGCTGATCTGGACGCCGGCGCTCACCGCCACCATCGTCTGGGCCACGCGCCGGTGGTTTCCCGGCGCGGCTGGCTCGGGCATCCCGCAGATCAAGGCGGCGCTGGACCCCGACCTGCCACCCGAGAAGCGCGGCCTGTTCGCCTCGCTGCGCCTCACGGTCGCCAAGATCGGCCTCGGCGCGGCGGGCTTTCTTGCCGGCCTGTCGATCGGCCGCGAAGGCCCTTCCGTGCAGGTGGCGGCGGGCGTGATGCAGCACGCCAGGCGCTGGCTGTCGCCGCACAGCACCATCGACACGCGCTCGCTGCTGGTGGCCGGCGGCGCCGCCGGCATCGCCGCCGCCTTCAACGCGCCGCTGGCCGGCGTGGTGTTCGCCATCGAGGAACTGAGCGGCCGGCTGGAGGCGCGCGCCAGCGGCGTGATCATCACCGGCATCGTGCTCGCCGGCCTGGTGGCCGTCTCGGTGTTCGGCAACCTCAGCTACTTCGGCGTGATCCGGGTGCCGCCCATCGGCTGGAATCTGCTCGGCCCCGGGCTGGCGGTCGCGCTGGCGAGCGGTGTGGCCGGCGGCCTCTTCGCGCGGCTGATGATCGCGTCGCTCACCGGGGCGCCGCAACGCCTCAACCACTGGCGTGCGCGCTGGCCGGTGCGCTTCGCGGCCGTCGGCGGCCTGGTGATCGCCGTGATCGGTCTGGTCACGGGCGGCGTGACCTTCGGCGCCGGCTCCGAGGCGGTCAAGCAGATGCTGGCCGGCCACGACGAGCTGACGCCGCTCTACACGCTGCTGAAGTTCGTCGTCACCTGGCTGTCGGCCTGGGTGGGCGTGCCGGGCGGCATCTTCGCGCCGTCGCTGTCGATCGGTGCGGGCATCGGCGACGGCATCGCGCAACTCGCGGGCGCCGACCTCGGACCGGCGCTGATCGCCATGGGCATGGCCGGCTTCCTGGCCGCGGTCACGCAGGCGCCGCTGACCGCTTTCATCATCGTGATGGAGATGGTCGACGGGCATTCGATGGTGCTCAGCCTGATGGCCAGCGCCATGCTTGCGAGCCTGGTGTCGCGCATGATCAGCCGGCCGCTGTACGAGGCGCTGGCGGAGCACCTGGTAGGCGCGGCCACCGCGCGCGCGCCGGAAAAGCCCGTGCCTGCCGAAGTGCACCCGCCCACCCCACTGCCCTGAAACGCCCGGGCGTCTATCATGTTCGGTTGCCCCGAATGGACTGCCGCCCGTGAATTCGCCCTCTGATGACGCCTACCTCGGCGCCGTGCTCGCGCAGCAGCGCATCAGCATCCGCGGTGCCCGCACCCACAACCTGAAGAACGTCGACCTCGACATCCCGCGCAACAAGCTGGTGGTGATCACCGGTCTGTCGGGCTCGGGCAAGTCGAGCCTGGCCTTCGACACGCTCTACGCCGAGGGCCAGCGCCGCTACGTCGAAAGCCTGTCGGCGTATGCGCGGCAGTTTCTGCAGCTGATGGACAAGCCCGATGTCGACGTGATCGAGGGCCTGAGCCCCGCGATCAGCATCGAGCAAAAGGCGACCAGCCACAACCCGCGCTCCACCGTAGGCACCGTGACCGAGATCCACGACTACCTGCGCCTCCTGTACGCCCGCGCCGGCACGCCCTTCTGCCCCGAGCACCAACTGCCGCTGCAGGCGCAGACGGTGTCGCAGATGGTGGATGCGACGCTGGCCATCCCCGACGAGCCGCGCCTGATGATCCTGGCGCCGGTGGCGCGCGAGAAGAAGGGCGAGTTTCTCGAGCTCTTCGCCGAGATGCAGGCGGCCGGCTACGTGCGCTTTCGCGTGGACGGGCAGACCTACGAATACAACGACCTGCCCAAGCTCAAGAAGACCGAGAAGCACGACATCGATGTGGTGATCGACCGGCTGCGCGCGCGCGCCGACATGCAGCAGCGCCTGGCCGAGAGCTTCGAGGCGGCGCTGCGCCTGGCCGACGGCCGCGCCATCGCGATGGAGATGGGCGACGAGGGGGCGAACGGCAAGGAACACCTGTTCAACGCCAAGTTCGCCTGCCCGATCTGCCACTACTCGCTGGCCGAGCTGGAGCCGCGCCTCTTTTCCTTCAACTCGCCGGTCGGCGCCTGCCCGAGCTGCGACGGCCTGGGCCACCGCGAGTTCTTCGACCCGGCGCGCGTCGTCGGCTTCCCGTCGCTGTCGCTCGCCAGCGGCGCCATCAAGGGCTGGGACCGGCGCAACGGCTACTACTTCAGCATGCTGGAGAGCCTCGCCAAGCACTACCGGTTCGACGTCGACGCGCCCTTCGAATCGCTCACGCCCGAGGTGCAGCACGCGCTGCTGCATGGCTCCGGCGAGGAAGAGATCAAGTTCGCCTACACGATGGAGTCGGGTGCTTCGGTGGGCAAGAAGCTCACGAAGAAGCACCCGTTCGAAGGGATCATCCCGAACATGGAGCGGCGCTACCGCGAGACCGACTCCACGCTGGTGCGCGAAGACCTGGCCCGCTACCGCAACATGCAGCCCTGCCCCGACTGCGGCGGCTCGCGGCTGCGCATCGAGGCGCGCAACGTGTTCCTGGTGGACGAGACGGTGCAGGCGGATGGCAGCATGCCGAAGCGCCAAGCGATCTACGAGGTGAGCCATCTCACGCTGCGCGACAGCCTCACCTACTTCAAGACCCTCAAGCTGCGCGGCGCCAAGGCCGACATCGCCGACAAGGTGGTGCGCGAGATCGGCCTGCGGCTGCAGTTCCTCAACGACGTGGGCCTGAACTACCTGAGCTTGGACCGCAGCGCCGAGACGCTGTCGGGCGGCGAGTCGCAACGCATCCGCCTCGCGTCGCAGATCGGCTCGGGCCTGACCGGCGTGATGTACGTGCTCGACGAGCCGAGCATCGGCCTGCACCAGCGCGACAACGACCGGCTCATCGGCACGCTCAAGCACCTGCGCAACATCGGCAACAGCGTGATCGTGGTCGAGCACGACGAAGACATGATTGCCGCCGCCGACCACGTGATCGACATGGGGCCCGGCGCCGGCGTGCACGGCGGCCGCGTGATGGCCGAGGGCACCTACGAAGAGGTCAAGGCCAACCCGAACTCGCTGACGGGCCAGTACCTGTCGGGCGCGAAGAAGATCGAGGTGCCCAAGCACCGCACCGCGTGGCTGCCGGTGGTGGCCAAGCCGGCCTTCAACGAAGGCAAGAAGGCCTCGCGCTTTCCGCAGAGCCCGGCGGCCGAACGCCGCGCCGCGCGCGAAGCCGCGCACCTGGCCACGCAGACCGACCTGCAGGAAATCCGTGTGGTCGGCGCGACCGGCAACAATCTCAAGAACGTGAGCGTGGCCTTCCCGGTCGGCCTCCTGACCTGCGTGACCGGCGTGTCGGGCTCGGGCAAGTCGACGCTGGTCAACGACACGCTCTACAGCGCGGTCGCGCGCACGCTCTACCGCGCGCACGACGAGCCGGCCGAGCACGAGGCCATCGAAGGCATCGAGTACTTCGACAAGGTCATCAACGTCGACCAGAGCCCCATCGGCCGCACGCCGCGCAGCAACCCCGCCACCTACACCGGCCTGTTCACGCCGATCCGCGAGCTGATGGCCGAGACCAACACCGCGCGCGAGCGCGGCTACGGGCCGGGGCGCTTCAGCTTCAACGTGGCGGGTGGCCGCTGCGAGGCCTGCCAGGGCGACGGCGTGGTGAAGGTCGAGATGCACTTCCTGCCCGACGTCTATGTGCCCTGCGAGGTCTGCCACGGCCAGCGCTACAACCGCGAGACGCTCGAGGTCCAGTACAAGGGCAAGAACATCGCGCAGATTCTCGAGATGACGGTCGAGGCCGCGCACGAATTCCTCAAGGCCGTGCCGACCATCGAGCGCAAGCTGCACACGCTGCTGGACGTGGGCCTCTCCTACATCAAGCTGGGCCAGGCCGCGACGACGCTGTCGGGCGGCGAGGCGCAACGCGTGAAGCTCGCGCTGGAGCTGAGCAAGCGCGACACCGGCCGCACGCTCTACATCCTCGACGAGCCGACCACCGGCCTGCACTTCGCCGACATCGAGCTGCTGCTGAAGGTGCTGCACCAGTTGCGCGACGCCGGCAACACCATCGTCGTGATCGAACACAACCTGGACGTCATCAAGACCGCCGACTGGCTGATCGACATGGGGCCCGAGGGCGGTGCGGGCGGCGGCCTGGTGGTGGGCGAAGGCACGCCGGAGGACATCGCGGCGAACGAGGCGAGCCACACGGGGAAGTACCTGCAGCGGCTGCTGCTGGCGAAGTAGTCCGCTTTGCACCGCGCACCGACGCCCAAGCCCCAGTCGCTGTCGCCCCAGCGAGCTACCTCGCGTGCGCGACCGCGTGACTACCTCGTCGCTGGGGTGGCGGTACTCGCCGCGCTGGGGCTGCGCTTTCTGCTGAACCCGCTGTTGGGCCAACAGGGGCCTTACCTCATCCTGGCGCTGGCGGTCGTGGTGGCGGCGTTCTACGGCGGCTTCGGTCCGGCGCTGTTCGCCACGGTGTTGAGCACCTCCATCGGCACCTATCTCTTCATCGGCAGCGGTTCCGCGCAGGTGATCCTCCAACCGCAGAACATCAGCCGTACCGTGCTGTTCCTGCTGATCGGACTGAGCATCGGCATGATCGGCGGCCGATTGCGCACCTCGCGCCACGACCTGGCCGAGAGCGTGCGGCAGCTGCGCGCCAGCAACCGCGCCAAGGACAACGCCATGGCCACGCTGGGCCACGAGATCCGCAACCCGCTGGCGGCACTGCATTCGGCGCAGGAAGTCCTGCGGCGCGCCCCCGACGACCCGAAGCGCGTGGTGTGGGCCAGCGAACTCATCGGGCGGCAGGTGCTGCAGATGACGCGCATGGCCGACGACCTGGTCGACCTCTCGGGCGTGATGCGCGGCGAGTTCCAGATCGAGCAACGACCGATCGATCTGCGAAAGGTGCTGGCGCAGTCGCTGGAACAGAGCGGCCCGCTGATCGCGAAGAAGGGCCATCGGCTCCACACCGACCTGGGTACGGCGCCCATCGAAGTGCTCGGCGATGCGACCCGTCTGGTGCAGGTGTTCGCGAACCTGCTGAACAACGCCGCCAAGTACACCGACCCGGGCGGCGACGTGACGCTGGCGCTGCACACCACGACCGTGCGCGAAGTCGTCGTGACCGTGCGCGACAACGGCATCGGCATGCAGCCCGAAGCCATCGACGACCTGTTCGAGCCCTTCGTGCAGGCGCCCGGCGCCGCGTCCAACGCCGAGGGCGGCCTGGGGCTGGGCCTGGCGATCGTGAAGAAGATCGTGGAACGCCATGGCGGCAAGGTGTCGGCCGCAAGCGCGGGGCTCGGGCAGGGGAGCATGGTCACGGTATCGCTGCCGCTGGCGCCGGGCTGAAGGCGTCGAGCGCGCGGCAGGCGCTCTGCCCAAAGGCCCAGTCGAAAGCCGGGCATCGACGAAGGCCTTGCCGGCAGCGGGCATCATCCAGCCTCCGCTACTCCGCCCGAACAACGTGCAAAGTCTCCAAGCCCTGTTCTCCGACCCGACCGCCTGGGCGGCATTGGTCGCCCTGGTCATCATGGAAGTCGTGCTCGGCATCGACAACCTGATCTTTATCTCGATCCTTTCGAACAAGCTGCCCGAGCACCAGCGCAAGCGGGCACGCCAGATCGGCATCGGGCTGGCGTTGATCATGCGGCTCGTGCTGCTGTCGATGATCGCGTGGCTGGTCGGGCTCACGGCGCCCGTGTTCGATCTCGGCTTGAAGGGCAGTCTGGATGCGAACGGCTCGCCGAGCTTCGAGACGCAGTTCTCGTGGCGCGACCTGATCCTGATCGTCGGCGGCCTCTTCCTGATCTGGAAGGCCACGAAAGAAATCCACCACCACGTCGATCCGCCGATCGTCAAGGGCGAGGGCGGCGCGGCAGGCGTCGCGGTGATCGCGTTCTCGTCGGTGCTGATCCAGATCGTGCTGCTGGACATGGTGTTCTCGGTCGACTCCATCCTCACAGCCGTCGGCATGACCGATAACCTGGCCGTGATGGTGATCGCCGTCATCACCGCCGTCACCGTGATGCTGCTGGCCGCCGAGCCGCTGGCGAACTTCATCAACCGCAACCCGACCGTCGTGATGCTGGCGCTCGGCTTCCTGCTGATGATCGGCGCCGTGCTGATCGCCGACGGCTTCGGCGTGCATGTGCCCAAGGGCTACATCTACGCTGCGATGGCCTTCTCCACGCTGGTCGAAGTGCTCAACATGCTGTCGCGTCGCGGCAAGAGCCGGACGGCCTGACCGCGCCATGCCCCGGCATCGTCGAGGCAGGAAACCAGCGCCGCGCTAGAGCCTGCCTTCCAGGTGCTCGGGCGCCGCGATGGTCCGCATCCACTTGACCGACTCGACCTTCCAGCCCGGCTCGCGCTTGATCAGGTCCATCACACCGGGCAGGTGCGCTGCGCCGTAAGTGACGTAGATCTTCTCCCGCGGGTCGGTCAGCAGCTGCGTGGCCAGGCGCTGGTTGCGGAAGGTGAGCACGACGGGGTCCATGTCGTTGCCGGTCCCGCCAGGGGTCGCCTGGCGCATCACGAAGGTCATGATGCCGCGGCACAGGGTGCCGGCCAGCGCGTTCTGGCGCTCGTCGCCCGCCTTCTGCCGTTCGATGAGGCGGGTGACGAAGTCCGGCGCATCGTCGTCGGCCGCAGCGTCCTGTTCCTCGTCACGCTTGCGCATCGCGTCTGCAAAAGCCGGGTCGGACTGCATCAGGCGGTCGTACTCCTGCTTCATGGCGCGGGTGTTCACGTCCATCGTCACATGCCGCTCCGGGTGCGCCTTGGCGTCGGCCACGACAGGGCCGAAGTAGTCGATCTGGTAGGACAGACCACAGGTCTTGCCCAGCTCCCGGTAGCTGTCGCCCAGGTCCTTGCCGTGGCTCAGCGTCTTGCGGAACCAGGCATCGGCTTCGGGGTCGCTGTCGGCCACGCCTTCGTAGGCCAGCACGTAGCCGTCCGCCAGTGCCTTTTCCAGGTCGTAGACCACCGCTTGGTAGAAGCGCTCGGCGCCCACATGCTGCATACCCTGCAACACGACGGTGCGCGGCCCGTTGGAGAGGGTCACGGTGGGCACGATGGCGGGCCGCGTCTCGGTGGTGATAGCCAGGAAGTACACCGGCGCGGCGGCCAGGCCGCACAGCAAAAACCACAGGCCGACACTCCCGCGCAGCCAGGTGCCGGACCAGCGGCGCGCGCGAGCCGGGCGCCAGATGCGGCGCCACAGCCAGGCCAGCGGCAGCGCAAGCAGCGCCGCGATCAGCAGCAGGGCGGGTAGCGAAAGCCAGGTCGCGCCCAGCAGCACCGGCAGCCCGGCCAGGAAGCACAGCAGCAGCACGGCCCACAACAGGGTCGAAAGGCGGATCGCCAGCGTGCGGGTCGCCGGGCCGCTGCCCGGTGGGGGTACGGCGGCGGCCATCTTCAGAACTTGCGGCCGGCGCCCCAGTCGCCCTGGTCGCACTTGCCGCTGAAGCCGGGCCTGTCCTTGATCTCGACCATGCCAGTGCGGCGGTCGATGTTCACGCTGAGCCGGTTGAGCCCGCTGACGCGGTAGCGCGCGGTGATGCGGTCGGGCGACATCTGCACGTTCTCGAGGGGCCACCAGCCGTCGACGCCGCCTGAGTTGAGCGGTGGAATCATCTTGCCGCTCAGGTGCACGCGGCCGCCGCCGTCGCGGAACTCGAACTGCACGCCGGTCTGGAACTGTTCGTTGGCGGTCTCCGTGCGCTGCATGGGCTCGTAGTGCTGGCGCTTGTCGTTCCACTCGTAGCCGGAATGGCTGGAGAACACGGCGTGCTCGCCCTGGCCGTAGCAGATCAGCGTGAGCGTATCGGGCTGGTGCGGCCGCGGCATCGCGTCGCCCGCCACGCCGCCGGGCCGGCAGTTCTGCTCGGGAATGCGGTTGATGGCAGCGTAGCGGCCATCGCTCGTGGAGATCGCCACGCAGGCGCGCTGCACGTCGCTCCACCAGAAGGTCCAAGCCTGGTCGCGAACCTTGGTGGCGCGCACCAGCTGGTAGCCACGCGCTTCCATCTGCGTCTCGCCGCCGGCACCGCGCGCGCCGACCAAGTCGGCCAGATCCGACGGCGTCTGCGCCTGGGCCGCCGCACTGCCCACAAGGGCCAGTGCCAGCGCGAAACCCGCGCTTCGTTGATGACTTGTCATGGTTACTCTCCTTCTCGGACAAAAGGATGCCATGGCGTCGCAAATGGTCTGTAGGACGGTGGCTATGGCACGCTGCCGACCGGCATGGCCGCGGGCGCGCCGGGCTCTGGCGTGCTGCGCAGGTGGACGTCCAGCTGGTTGTACGGAATCTCGATGCCGGCGGCCTGCATCGCGGCCAGCGTGCGTGCGAACAGGTCACTGCGCAGCGCCCCCCACGTGCCGATGTCCTGCGTCCAGGCACGCATCACGAAGTTCAGCGCGCTGTCGCCATAGCCCGTCATCTGTGCAAAGGGTGGCGGCTGCTCCGCAATGCCCGGCGTGGCGCGCGCCGTGGCCTCCAGCAGCGCCAGCACCTGCGCCGGGTCAGAGCCGTAGGCCGCGCTGATGGCCACTTCGAAGCGCCGGCTGCGGTCGAACATGGTCCAGTTCGTCAGGCTGCCGCTCACCAGCAGGCCATTGGGCACCACCACGTCGGCGCCGTCGTAGGTGCGGATGGTCGTGGCACGCAGGCCGATCTCGCGCACGGTGCCCGCGACGGTACCGACCTCGACCATGTCGCCCGGTTGGATCGGGCGCTCGAACATCAGCACCAGGCCCGACACGAAGTTGTTGACCACGTTCTGCAGCCCGAAGCCGATGCCCACGCCCAGCGCGCCGAACACCAGCGCAAGCTGGCCGACCTTGAAACCGGCAGCCGACAGCGCCACCAGCACACCGAGCAGCAGCACGCCGTAATAGCTCAGCGATGCGATGCTGTTGCCCGCGCCCCGCGGCAACCCGACATGGCCGGGCAGCTCGTCGCGCAGCAGCCGCCGGACGGCGCGCGCCGCCCAGTAGGCGATCCAGATGGAGACGGCGAACGCCAGAACGTCGCCCAGGTGCAACGACACTTCGCCGACGTCGATGCCGAGGTCCAGCACGGCGGTGCCCATGCTGCGCAACGGCCTCAACACGCGAAACCGGTCGAGTGCGTAAAGCAGCCAGCCCAGCACGGCGCCCAGTACCAGCAGGCGGATGCAGAAGGTCTGCACGAGCCGCTCGTGCTCGCGCACCAGGCGGCGGTTGGTCAGTTCAGGCTGACCCAGGAGGGCCTGAAGAATGCCGATGCATGCGGCCACGGCGGCATACAGGAGCAATGCCATGTAGCCACTGTCGATCACGCCGCTCGTGAGCATCTCCGCCAGCGAGACATTCCCGGCGATGTTGCAGGCCGCGGCCAGCGCAAGCACCGCCAATGCGGCCCAGCCGACCGGCCGCACGGCGCGCTGCAGCATGCTGTCGTGCGGCGTCGCGGTCGAGACGGGGTGGCGCAACAGCCAGACCGTCAGCCCCAACGCCAGGACATTGAGCGCGAGCAGGAACAGGCGGTAGAGCGCCGCGTCAGCGACCGCCGCCAGGGCCAGGCGGTCGAGCGCATACAAGGCGATGGCGACATAGGGCCAGGCGCCCAGCGCACGCAACATGCCGGCCGGCAACAGCCGCAGCACCGGAATCAATGCGAAGACCAGGGCCAACTCCTGCACCAGCAGCGGTGCGTCAGGCTCCAGGACGAGCACGGCCAGCATCGACAGCAGGAGCCACGACGAGATCGGGCGGCGCAGCGCGCGCGCTACGTGCTGCGGC
Organism: Variovorax restrictus; assembly: GCF_051216715.1. NCBI lineage: Bacteria > Pseudomonadati > Pseudomonadota > Betaproteobacteria > Burkholderiales > Comamonadaceae > Variovorax > Variovorax restrictus. The sequence goes on along the minus strand of NZ_JBPJZH010000001.1, from coordinate 705,276 downwards.
GCAGCCGCGTCGGAGGCCGCGCGGCGGCTGCGCACCACCAGCCACACGATCAGCGGCAACAGCAGCAGTTGCACCACGCGCAGCGCCTGCTGGTTGCCGGTGTTGGCCGCGTGATAGTCCATCGCGAACTGGCGTTCGATCTGCAGGCCGCGCTCCATCCCGCGCCAGGCGGCCTCCGTGCCGACGCTGGGCCCCAAGCCTTGCCAGAGCGGCGGCACATCGGTTTGCAGCAGCCGCCGGTCGATGTCCTCGATGGCGAAGGCGACATCCGCGCTGCCGGCCTGGATGCGGGCCTTGAGCTCGCTGGCACGCTGCGCCAGGTCGAACTGCCGTGCAAGCGTGGCGCCGAGCGCGGCCTCGGAGGTGTCGATCTCCCCGAGCATGGCGTCGACGCGGGACGACATGGCGGGCGGCAGGCCGTCGAGCAGGCCGGCAGCGCGCGTGGCCGACCAGACGGCGCGACGCTGGGCCAGTTGCAGTGCACTGTCGGCATAGGGCGCCAGCGCGCGGCGTGCCTGCTCTTCCCACCGTGCAAAACGCCGGGCGTCGAATTCCCAGTGGCGGGCCAGGCTCTCCAGCCGCATGACGGGCAGCGAACGCAACGCGCCGCCGGCCGTGTTGTTGAGCTTGGCATCGACCGGGCGCGCGATGTCGTCCAGCGCGCGGCCCAGGCGGGCGGCCGGGTCCGCCGCCTGCAACAGTTGCTTGGCGCGGTCCACGCGCTGTTGATCCTCGTCTGCGCGGGCCAGGATGTCGGGCACCGCAATGGGACCGGCGACTGCCGCTGCAGCCGGTGCCGGCCCTGGCGCCGCTGCGTGTGCGACGGATGCGGACAGGCCCGCCAGCACGAGGGCCGCCCACAGCGGCTGGGCTGCCCGGACGAGCAACCCCCAACCGAGCCGAGCCAGGAGATTGGAGTTTTGACGCATGCGGGGACCGATTCTGCCTACCGCGCAGACGAATCCCTTGTCAGACAGCGCGACCGAATCAGCCCGGCGGCGCGTGGCAGACCGCCTCGACGTTGTAGCCGTCGGGGTCGCGCACGAAGCAGGCGTAGTAGTGCGGGTGGTAGACCAGCCGCAGCCCCGGCGCACCGTTGTCCGTGCCGCCGGCGGCCAGCGCGGCGCGATAGAACGCATCCACGCTCTTGCGGCTGTGGGCACGAAATGCGATGTGGATTCGCGGCTCGAGCGGCGTGCCTTCGATCAGATAGAACTCGCCGCCCGAATCATCGAAAGGCCCGGGGACGTCCTTGCCGTAGCCAACAGCGTCTCCGACATCGCGCCGCAGCACATACCCCAGCGCCGCCAGGACGGGTTCGTAGAAGCGCTTGCTGCGCGCGAGGTCTGCGACGTAGATGCCGGTGTGGTCGATCATGACGGCAGTATCTCTCCAACGCGCCTGCGAGGCGGACGCAGGCGTGTGGGCTGACAGCGCCGTGGCACCCCACCCGCCACAATCCCCGCACATGCAGACATTGACCCGCCGCCAGCTCGCGCTGCTCGTTCCCCTCACGCTGGTGTGGGGCCTCAACTGGCCGGTGATGAAGCTGGGCGTGACGGACTTTCCGCCGCTGAGCTTTCGCGCGCTGTCGCTGTGGATCGGCCTGCCGGTGCTCGGCCTGGCGCTGGTGGCGATGAAGGTGCCCTTCCGCATTCCGCGCCGCCACTGGCCGGAGCTGCTGTGGCTGGCGGCCACCAACATGTTCGTCTGGCACGCCTGCATGATGCTGGCGGTCAAGGAACTGTCGAGCGGGCGCTCGGCGATCCTCGGCTACACCATGCCGATCTTCTCGGCTGTCATCGGTGCCTGGCTGTTCTCCAACCGGCTGAGCGCGCGCGCCTGGATGGGCGTGGGCGCCGCCGCGCTGGGCGTGGCACTGCTGCTGTGGCACGAGCTCGTCGGTATGGCCGGCAAGCCGGGCTACATGGCGCTGGCACTGCTGGCAGCCGCGACCTGGGCGCTGGGCACGCAGCTGCTACGGCGCTCGACGATGCCGGTGCCCACGCTGGCGCTCTCGTTCTGGATGACCGCGCTCGCCGCTGTCGTGATCACCGTGCTGGCGACGGTGTTCGAGCGGCCGCAATGGAAGATGCCCGGCACCGTCGCCTGGGGGTCGATCCTCTACAACGCGGTCCTGATCTTCGGCTTCGCGCATGCTGCGTGGTTCTCGCTGGCGCGCGGGCTGCCGCCCATCGCCTCGACGCTCAGCGTGATGCTGATCCCGGTGCTCGGCGTCTTCAGCGGCGCGGTGTGGCTCGGCGAAGTGCTGCATTGGCAGGACTGGGCCGCGGTGGTGCTCATGGTCGTCGCGATCGGCGCGGTGCTGGCGCCCAGCCGTACGCGTTGATCGCATCCGCGGGCCGCCCCGGTGCCCTAGCAGGTATTGAAGCTGGCACTGTTCGTGCAAGCCCGATTGACACCAGATGCTTCATGCATAAAGTATTTACTTGTGAATGAAGTGGCTCCGCACAATGCCGGGGCCACATGCATCGAAGTGGTGCCAACCTGACCTAACCGGAGTCTTCCCATGCGCTCGAAGTCCACCAAGCCGCCCGTCGCGACCGCCCTGTCCCGCACGCTGCGCTCCCTGATGCTCGCGTCCGCCTTCGGCATGGCCGGCGCGGCATTGGCCGCCCCCGTGAAGGTGGGTCTGGCGCTCGACATCTCCGGCCCCTTCGCCGCCCTGGGCGCCGAAGCGCGTGACGGCTTCGCGCTGGGCATCAAGCAGCTGGGCGGCAAGCTCGGTGGACAGCCGGTGGAGTTCGTACAGGCCGACATGGCCGGCAGCCCTGACCAGGCCAAGCAGCTGGTCGACCGCATGATCCAGCGCGAGAAGATCGACCTGTTCTCGGGCCCGATCGGCTCGAACATCGCGATCGCCGTCGGCCCGACGCTGTTCGCCGCCAAGGTGCCGTACCTGTCGTCCAACGCCGGCCCCAGCCAGTTCGCCGGCGCGCAGTGCAATGCCTACTTCTTCGGCACCGCCTACCAGAACGACCAGTTTCACGAAGCCGCCGGCAAGTTCGCGCAAGACCGCGGCTTCAAGAAGATGGTGATGATCGCCCCCAACTACCCGGCGGGCAAGGACGCGCTGGGCGGTGCCAAGCGCCAGTTCAAGGGCCAGGTGGCCGACGAGCTCTACACCAAGCTCGGCCAGATCGACTACGCCGCCGAGCTCGCGCAGATCCGCGCGGCCAAGCCGGATTCGATCTACTTCTTCCTGCCCGGCGCGATGGGCATCAACTTCATCAAGCAGTTCGTGGGCGCGGGCCTGTCGAAGGACATCACGCTGGTCACCAGCGGCTTCTCGGCCGACGAGGACGTGATCGGCGCCGTGGGCGAGCCGATGCTGGGCCTGTTCAACACCTCGCATTGGGCGCACGACCTCGACAACGCCGCCAACAAGGCCTTCGTCGAAGCCTTCAAGAAGGAATACAACGGCCGCTACCCCTCGCTGTACGCCGCCCAGGCCTACGACGTGATCCTGGCGATGGACGCCGCCGTGAAGCAGGCCGGCGGCAACGCGCAAAACCGCGAAGCCGTGATCGCCGCCCTGAAGAAGGCCAACTACGCGTCGACGCGCGGCAGCTTCAAGTACGCGAACAACCACTACCCCGTCGAGAACTTCTACCTCCGCGTGATCGGCAAGGACGCGCAGGGCAAGATCACCAACAAGACGGTAAGCACCTTGTTGACCAACTACGGCGACACCTACTCCGACAAGTGCCCGATGAAGTAACCCCCCGAGGGGCTGGCCCACTTCGTGTGGCTGCGCCCTTCCCCCCTGCTGGGGGCAACACCTGCGGCCCGGCGGAGCCGGTTCCGCGGTGTTTCACGCATAAGTCATCCACCTGCCGTCAGGATTCATGACCGGTATTCTTTTTCTCGAGCAACTGCTCAACGGCCTCGGCTTCGGGCTCATGCTGTTCCTGCTGGCCGCCGGCCTGACGCTGGTGTTCGGCATCATGGACGTGCTGAACCTGGCACACGGCTCGCTGTTCATGTCGGGCGCGTACGTGGCGGCGCAGGCGCACCAGCAGAGCGGGTCGTTCGTCGCGGCCATCGCGCTGGCGGTGATCGTCACGGTCATCGTCGCGGCGCTGCTCGAAGTGCTGCTGATGCGCCAGCTCTACAAGCGCGATCACCTCGCGCAGGTGCTGGCGACCTTCGGCGTGATCCTCGTGGCCGACGACATCGTCAAGATGATCTGGGGCCCGTCGCCGGTGATGGCGCCCACGCCCGCCGCGCTGAGCGGCCCGATCGAGATCATCGACGGCCTGCCCTACCCGGCCTACCGCCTGGTCATCCTCGGCGCGGGCGTGGCGGTGGCGCTGGCGCTGTACCTGCTCGTCAACCATACGCGTGTCGGCATGCGGGTGCGCGCCGGTGCGTCGGACCGGCCGATGGCCGAGCTGATGGGCGTGCACGTCGGCCGCATCTTCAACGGCGTGTTCCTGCTGGGTGCGGCGCTGGCTGCACTGGCCGGTGCGCTGATGGGGCCGATCGTCGCGGTGCAGGTCGGCATGGGCGAACAGATCCTGATCCCCGCGCTGGTGGTGCTGGTCATCGGCGGCATCGGCTCGGTGCGCGGCGCCTTCGTGGCCGCGCTGCTGGTGGGCCTGGTCGACACCATCGGCCGCGCCTTCCTGCCGATGCTGCTGCGCGCCACGCTGCCGCCGGCCACCGCGGCCGACCTCGGCCCGCTCTTCGCCGAGGTCGCGATGTACGCGCTGATGGTGGTCGTCCTGATCTTCCGGCCCTCGGGCCTCTTCTCGGCCCGCGCATGAAAGCACGCTTCGTTCTTCCGCTGGTGCTGCTCGTCGCACTGGCCGCCTTCCCGCTGGTCGCGCCGCTCTTCGGCATGGAGTTCTACATCGGCTTCGTGCGGCGCGTGCTGATCATGGCGCTGGCCGCGGCCAGCCTCAACTTCATCCTCGGCTTCGGCGGCATGGTGGCGCTCGGGCATGCGGGCTTCATCGGTGTCGGTGCGTACACGGTGGTCGCCTTCGCCGACGCCGGCGTGATGTCGGCCTGGGTCCTGTGGCCGATGGCCGCGCTGGTGGCCGGCCTCGTCGCCGCACTCATCGGCACGGTGGCGCTGCGCACCCGCGGCGTGTACTTCATCATGACCACGCTGGCCTTCGCGCAGATGCTGTACTTCATCGCCGTGTCGCTGCGCACCTACGGTGGCGACGACGGCTACACGCTGCCCGCGCGGCCCACGCTGGGCCTGGGCATCGATCTCGGCAACGAGTCGACCTTCTATTGGGTCGTGCTGGTGCTGGTGGCGCTGGCGTTGGCGTGGATGCACCGCGCCACGCGCTCGCGCTTCGGCCATGCGCTGATGGGCATCCGCGACAACGAGACACGCATGCGCGCGCTGGGCTACCCGGTGTTCCGCATCCAGCTGGTGGCCTTCGCCATCGCCGGTGCGGTGGCGGGCCTGGCCGGCGCGCTGCTGGCGGGCGGCAACGGCTTCATCAGCCCGGGTGCGATGCACTGGACCCAGTCGGCGACGCTGGTGGTGATGGTCGTCATCGGCGGGCTGGGCCGCAGCTGGGGCGGGCCGGTGGGTGCCGCCGTGTGGCTGCTGCTCGAAGAGGTGCTCAAGCAGTACAGCGAGTACTGGCATCTGCCGCTGGGGCTGCTGCTGATCGCGGTCGCGCTGTGGGCGCCGAAGGGCCTGGCCGCGTTGTCGCGCAAGACGAAGGCGGTGAAGGCATGAGCCTGTTCCGCATCGAAGGACTGGTCAAGCGCTTCGGCGGCCTGCTGGCGACCGACCATGTGAACCTCACGGTCGACGCCGGCGAGATCCATGCGTTGATCGGCCCCAACGGCGCCGGCAAGACGACGCTGGTCAATCTCATCTCCGGCCTGCTGAAGGCCGACGCCGGCCGTATCTGGCTCGGCGACCACGACATCACGCCGCTCAAGGACCACCAGCGCGTGGGCGCCGGCCTGTCGCGCTGCTTTCAGGTGACGCGCGTGTTCGCGAGGGAGACGGTGCACGACAACCTGATGCTCGCGGTGCAGGCGCACGCGGGCAGCAGCCTGCGCTTCATGGCGCCGCGCGCGAACGAAAGCGAACTGGTGTCCAAGGCCGAAGCCTTGGCCGAGCGCGTGGGCCTGGCCGGCGAGCGCCATCGCATCGCCGGCACGCTGCCGCACGGCGCGCAGCGCGCGTTGGACGTGGCCCTGGCGTTGGCCGCGGGCCCGAAGCTGCTGCTGCTCGACGAGCCGATGGCCGGCATGGGGCCGGACGAGTCGGCGCGCATGGTGGCGCTGATCGAATCGTTGCGCAGCGAGATGGCGATCCTGCTGATCGAACACGACATGGACGCGGTGTTCCGCCTGGCCAACCGCCTCACGGTGCTGGTGCAGGGCAAGGTGCTGATGACCGGCACCGCCGACGAGGTGCGCGGCCACCCCGACGTGCAGGCCGTGTATCTGGGCACGGAAGCAGAGGGACATTCATGAGCAAGCTGCTCGAAGCGACCGGCATCGAGGCCGGCTACGGCGCGAGCCAGGTGCTGTTCGGCATCGACATCGACGTGAAGCCCGGCGAGGTGATGGCGCTACTCGGGCGCAACGGCATGGGCAAGAGCACGCTGCTGAAGGTGCTGACCGGTTCGCTCAAGCCGATGCGCGGCAGCGTGCGTTTCGAGGGTGCCGACATCGGCGGCGCGCGGCCCGACGCCATCGGTCGCCGCGGCGTGGCCATCGTGCCCGAAGGCCGACATGTGTTCCCGAACCTGAGCGTCGACGAGCACCTGCGCGCCTTCGCACGGCCCCGGGCCGGCGCGATGAAGCAGGCGCCACGCTGGACGGTCGATGCGCTCTACGGGCTGTTCCCGCGCCTCGGCGAACGCAAGGCCAACGCCGGCAACCAGCTCTCGGGCGGCGAGCAGCAGATGCTGGCCATCGCGCGTGCGCTGTCGACCCACCCCAAGCTGCTGATCCTCGACGAGGCCACCGAAGGGCTGGCGCCGGTCATCCGCGAAGAGATCTGGCGCTGCCTGGCCACGCTCAAGGCCGAGGGCGAAGCGATCCTGGTGGTCGACAAGTACGTGCAGCGCCTGCTGCCGCTGGCCGACCGGCACCTCATCCTCGAACGCGGCCGCGTCGTGTGGACGGGCGACTCCGCCGCACTCGACGCCGACCGCGGGCTCTGGACGCGTTACCTCGGCGTTTGAGCTTCAGCTGCCGCTGGGCGTGCTGTGCAAGGGCAGCGCGTTCAGCGGAATGCGCAGGTAGGCCACGCCGTTGTCGTCCGCCGGCGGAAAGTGGCCGGCGCGGATGTTCACCTGAATCGACGGCAGGATGAGCGTCGGCACCTCCAGCGTCGCGTCGCGCTTGATGCGCATCGCCACGAAGGTGGCCTCGTCGATGCCGTCGCGCACATGGATGTTGGCCGCGCGCTGTTCGGCCACCGTGGTCTTCCAGGCCGGTGCACGCGTGTCCGGCGGGTAGTCGTGGCACACGTAGACCACGGTCTCGGGCGGTAGCGCGAGCAGGCGCCGCATCGACGCGTAGAGCTGCCGCGCGTCGCCACCGGGGAAGTCCGCGCGGGCGCTGCCGAGGTCGGGCATGAAGAGCGTGTCGCCGACGAACACCGCGCCGTCGACCCGGTACGCCATGTCGGCCGGCGTGTGGCCCGGCACCCACAGCGCCATGACCTCGACATCGCCGATGCGGAAGGTCTCGCCGTCCTCGAACAGATGGTCGAACTGGCTGCCGTCCGGCGTGAAGCCCGCTTCGAGATGGAAGAGCTTGCCGAAGGTGGCCTGCACCGTGCGAATGTTCGCGCCGATGCCGATGCGCCCACCGACCTTCGCCTGCACATGGCGCGCGGCCGAGAGGTGATCGGCATGCGCGTGCGTTTCCAGAATCCAATCAACGTGCAGGCCCTCGCGTGCGACGCAGGCCAGCAGTGCGTCAGCCGCGCCGGTGTCGGTGTGGCCGGACTTCACGTCGAAGCCCAGCACCGGGTCGATCACCGCGGCGTGGCGGGTCGCGGTGTCCCACAGCACATAGGAGATGGTGCCGGTGCGGGGGTCGAAGAAACCTTCGGTGGCGGTACGTGCGGTCATGTGATGCTCCTGAGCGATGCGATTTTCAATCGATTGACTGATATTATATTTATCAACATAATATTGCAAACCAAATTGATCAAGCCCATGCCCAAACAACCCGTCCTCGATCCCGAAGCCCTGCGCGGCGCCGCCGGCCAGGCCGTCGGCGTGCTCAAGCTGCTGGCCAACCCCGAGCGCCTGCTGCTGCTCTGCCAGCTGTCGCAGGGCGAGATGTGCGTGAGCGACCTGGAACAGGCGCTCGACATCCACCAACCCACGCTGTCGCAGCAACTCGGCGTGCTGCGCGGCGAAGGCGTGGTGACGACCCGCCGCGAAGGCAAGAACATCTTCTACAGCGTGGCCGACCCGGACGTGCTGCAGATCCTCGCGCTGCTCTACCGCCTCTACTGTCCGAAGGAATGACGATGACGATCGACTGGCAACACTTCACGCCGTGGTCCGCGCTGGCGGGCGGCGCACTCATCGGCCTCGCGGCTGCGATGTTCGTGCTGCTCAATGGCCGCATCGCGGGCATCAGCGGCGTGCTGGGCGGGCTGCTGAATCCCACCCGCGGCGACATCGTCTGGCGCATCGCGTTCGTGGCGGGCCTGATTGCGGCGCCGCTGGCCTACCGGCTGTTCGGCGCGCTGCCGGTGCCACGCATCGACGCGGGCACCGGTGCGCTGGTGCTGGCCGGGCTGCTGGTCGGCGTGGGCACGCGCTACGGTGCGGGCTGCACCAGTGGCCACGGCGTCTGCGGGTTGTCGCGCCTGTCGCCACGTTCGCTGGTCGCCACGCTGGCCTTCATGGGCGCGGGCTTCGCCACGGTGTTCGTGGTGCGCCATGCCCTCGGTTTCTGAAAGGCGTCTCTCCATGCAGATCCTGACCTCCCTGCTCGCCGGCCTGGTGTTCGGCCTCGGCCTGATCCTCTCCGGCATGGCCGACCCGGCGAAGGTGCTCGGCTTCCTCGACCTCTTCGGCGCGTGGGACCCGTCGCTGGCCCTCGTGATGGGCGGCGCCATCGCCGTCGGCCTGCCGGCCTTCGCGTGGACCCGTCGCCGCGCGGTGTCGCTGCTCGGCGCGCCGATGCGCCTGCCGACGGCGCGGACCATCGATCGGCGCCTGGTCGGCGGCAGCGTGCTCTTCGGCATCGGCTGGGGTATCGCGGGGTTCTGCCCCGGGCCGGCGCTCGTCGCGCTCGGCATGGGCAAGACGCAGGCGCTGGTCTTCGTCGCCGCCATGCTGGCCGGCATGGGGGTCTTCGAGTTGATCGAGCGACGGCGCCGTGCAGCGCTGGCGTTCGCCGGCTGAGGTCGGCCCATGACGAGCACCGTCAGCTGGGTCGCCGCAGGGGCCACGATGGGCCTCCTCATCGTCTACGAGGCGGCCCTGGCGTGGGGCCATCGTGCGCAGCCGGCGGCACTGGCGCGCAACGGGCATGCCCTGCTGCGGGAAGACTGGTTCGCAGCGGTGTCCGCGCACCCCGGGTCGGAGATCCTCGCGGTGCAGACGCTGCGCAATTCGCTGATGTCGGCCACGATGACCGCATCGACGGCGGCCCTGGCCCTGATGGGCACGGCGACGCTGGCCGCGCCGTCGCTGCATGCGGCGCTCGAGCCAGCGTCCGGTGTGGCATGGCTCACGCCGCGCTTCATGCTCGAGCTGCTGCTGATGGCGCAACTCTTCGCGTCGCTCGTGCTGTCGGTGATGGCGGTGCGCTACTACAACCATGCGGGCTTCGTGAGCGCCATGCCGGTCGGCTCCGACGCGCGACGGCGCTGGAATGACGCCGGCCGAGTCTATGTGCGGCGTGCCGGCGTCCTCTACAGCTGGGGCCTGCGTCACCTGGTGCTGATCACGCCGGTGCTGGCCGGCATCGTCCACCCGTTGGCCGGGCCGGTGACCGCCGTGGTCGTGATGCTGGTGCTGACGGGCTTCGACCGCTTCGGCAGCGCGGAGCGGCTGACGGCGACGCGGGCCGCCCCGGCCGACGTCAGCGAACCACCAGCCCCTTGAGCGCCGGGTCGGCCGGTGGCGCGCTGAGCTTCATGTCTTTCAGCGTCTTCACCAGCAGCTGCGCGATCATCAGGTTGCGGTGCGTCTTGCTGTCGGCGGGCACCACGTACCACGGTGCGTTCTTCGTCGACGTGGCGTCCAGCAAGCGCGCGTAGGCGCGCTGGTACAGGTCCCACTTCTTGCGCGCGTCGAGGTCGCCCATGGCGAACTTCCAGTTCTTCGCGGGCTCGTCGATGCGCGCCTGCAGGCGTTCGCGCTGTTCGTCGGGGCCGATGTGCAGCATGCACTTGAGCACCACCGTGCCGGTCTCGCTCAGCAGGCGTTCGAAGTCGTTGATGTGCGCGTAGCGGCGCTGCGTCGCGGCCTTGTCGATCCAGCCTTCGACCACCGGCACCAGCACGTCTTCGTAGTGGCTGCGGTTCCACACCGCGATCTCGCCGGTGCGCGGCACCACCGCGTGGCAGCGCCACAGGAAGTCGTGGGCCAGCTCCTCCAGCGAAGGCGCCTTGAAGGCCGCCACGCGCACGCCCAGCGGCGAGGTGCGCGAGAACACCCAGCGGATGGTGCCGTCCTTGCCGCTGGTGTCCATGCCCTGCAGCACGAGCAGCAGCTTGCGCTTGCCTTCGGCGTGCAGCAGGTTCTGCAACTCATCGAGCTCCTGCGCCAGCTCGTCGAGCTGCGCGCGCTGCTCGCTCTCGCTGCCCTTGAGCAAGCGGCTGTCACCCGGGTCGATGTCGGCCAGGCGCACCTTGGCGCCGACGCGGTACTTCTTGAAGCTGGTCATGGTCGTCTCCCGGGTGCGTGAAAGGAGTCAGCGTGCGCCGATGCGCGCGTCGCCGAAAAGGGCCTTGAGCTCGCGCGGCTGCGAGCGCCAGTACTGCGGCGGCGCCTGGACCTGCGCGCCCAGCTCGGCGGCCGCGCGCCACGGCCAGTGCGGCTCGAACAGCGCGGCGCGCGCGATGGCCACCGCATCGGCCTGGCCCGCGGCGATCACGGCCTCGGCCTGCTTCGGCTCGGTGATGAGGCCGACAGCGAAGACCGGCACGTCGACCTCTGCCTTGATGCGCTCGGCCAGCGGCACCTGGTAGCCGGGCGACAGCGGGATCTTCTGCTGCGGCGAGACGCCACCGGAGGACACATGCACGAAGTCGCAGCCCTGCGCCGTCAGCGCCTTCGAGAACGCAATGCTGCCCTCCACATCCCAGCCGCCTTCGACCCAGTCGGTGGCGGACAGGCGCACGCCGACCGGCATCGACGCCGGCACCGCGGCACGCACCGCCTCGAACACCTCGAGCGGGAAGCGCAGCCGGTTTTCGAGCGAGCCGCCGTAGTCGTCGGTGCGCTGGTTCGACAGCGGCGAGAGGAACTGATGCATCAAATAGCCGTGCGCGCCGTGCAGCTCGATGGCGTCGAGGCCCAGCGCCTGCGAACGCTTCGCGGCCTGCACGAAAGCAGCTTTCACGCGCGCCAGGCCGGCAGCATCGAGCGCCAGCGGCGCCGGCTCGCCGGGCGCATGCGGCAGGGCCGACGCCGACACCGTCTGCCATGCGCCTTCGTCCGGCCCGAGGGCCTGGCCGCCTTCCCACGGGATGTGGCTCGACGCCTTGCGCCCGGCGTGGCCGAGCTGGATCGCGATGGGCATGCGCGAATGCTGGCGCACCGCCTTCAGCACGCGCGCGATCGCCGCCTCGGTCGCGTCGTCGTACAGGCCCACGTCACGCGGCGTGATGCGGCCGATGGCCTCGACCGCCGTGGCCTCGATGATCAACAGCCCGGCGCCCGACAGCGCGAGCTGGCCGAGGTGGATCAGGTGCCAGTCGTTCATGCAGCCGTCGTCGGCGGAGTACTGGCACATCGGGGCGATCACGATGCGGTTGGGCAGCGTCAGCGCGCCGACTTGCAGTGGAGAGAAAAGCGAGCTCATGAAGTCCTTGGATTGACGTCGGGCGGGGGGTTGCGGGCGCGCAGCATGCCTTCCTGCGCGGTCGATGCGACGAGGCGTCCGTCGCGGGTGAAAAGGCTGCCGCGCGCGAGCCCGCGCGCACCGCTGGCGCTCGGCGAATCGAGCTGGTACAGCAGCCAGTCGTCGAGGCGGAAATCGCGGTGGAACCACATCGCGTGGTCGAGGCTGGCCATGCGCACGCCCGGCTGCATGTAGCTCAGGCCGTGCGGCAACAGGGCCGCACCGAGCAGGCCGTGGTCGGACGCGTAGGCGAGCAGCGCGCGGTGGATGAGCGGATCGTCCGGCAGTGGCGCGACGGCACGCAACCAGATCGAGCGCGTGGCCTCGCGCCGCGCCGGCGCCAGCAGGTCGTCGGCCTCGACCGGTCGGAACTCGATGCCGTGCGGCTGCACGCCCTTCTCGCGCACGCGCTCGGGCAGTCGGTCGCCGAGGTCGATGCGTCGCTGCAGGTCGCTCTTCACGCCCTCGGGGCCGGCCACGGCGGGCATCGGCATCTGGTGCTCGACACCCGCGTCGATCGTCTGGAACGACGCCGACATCTCGAAGATGATGCGCTCGCCCTGGCGCGCCACCACGTGCCGCGTGGTGAAGCTGCGGCCGTCGCGCACGCGGTCGACCGCGTAGTCGATGGGCGCATGCTCGCCCGGCAGCAGGAAGTAGGCGTGCATCGAATGCACCGGCCGGTCGGCATCGACCGTGCGGCTCGCCGCCATCAGCGACTGGCCGAGCACCTGGCCGCCGAACACCGCGGGCGTGCCCAGGTCTTCGCTCTGCGCGCGGAAGCGGTCGTCGCCCAGCGGCTCGAGTTGCATGAGGTCGACGAGGTCGTCGACAAGGCGGGCGGCGGTGGCGGGATCGGTCATCGAAAAAGGCCGCGGGGGCGAGAAAGAAAACCCGTGGACCATAGCAAAGCGCGGCCGAATGCGCTGTCGCGCCGGTCAGGCCCGGCGGCGCGGCCGGGTCCAGCCGGCGAAGAGCGCCCCGCCCGCCGCGCTCCCAGCGGCCATCCCCAGCAGCCCACCCAGCCCACGCGTGGCATCGATCAGCACCGGCATGGGGGCCACCGCATCGACGGCGCGAATGGCAATCGGCAACGCCACGCCCGCGGCCAGCGTGAAGAGCGCGGCGCGCCACGCGGGCTTGCGTCGGCCCAGCCAGCCGGCGACTGCGAAGGACGGCAACCAGGCGGCCAGCACGATGCCGGCGTAGACCGGGCCGAAGCCGGCCAGGTCCTGCAGCGAGGTCTGCAGGCGCAGCCGCGCCGGCATCTCCACGCCGAGCGCGACCAGCGCGTTCAGGTTGAACTGCGTCTGCACCAGCGATCCCCAGGCGATGGCCAGCAGGGCGGCGCCGGCGAAGGCGATCAGACGCTTGCGCCAGGGGCGGTGGGTTGCAGGGCTTTCGAGATGCATCGGTGGCGGGCTCTGTTCGATACTGAAGCCATGACAAGGCGCCCGGTCCGGGGCGCCACTGGCCCGCATCATGGAGCACCACGAATGAACGACCGCGCCTTGGGGTCTCACCGCACGATGGCCCTCGTCGCCGCCGCGCTGCTGTCGGCGGGCCTGCTGGCCATGCCGGCCCAGTCGACCGCCGCGTCACCCAGCGTGCCCTACCGCATCGAAACCGTCGCCGAGGGGCTGGTGCATCCGTGGGCGCTGGCGAGCCTGCCGGACGGCCGCCTGCTGGTGACGGAGCGACCGGGCCGGTTGCGCGTGCTGACGCCGGCGGCCGGCGGTGGCCACGCGCTGCGTGCCGCGCCGGTGGCGGGCCTGCCGCCGATCTTCGTGCGCGGGCAGTCGGGCCTGTTCGATGTGCTGGTCGACCCAGGCTTCGCCGACAACGGGTTCATCTACCTCTCGTTCGCGCACGGCACGCCCGCCGCCAACCACCTGCGCGTGGTGCGCGCGCGCTTCGACGGCACCCGCCTGCACGACGTGAAGGACATCTTCACCTCGCGACCGGCGAAGACGCACAGCCAGCATTTCGGTGGCCGCATGGCGCTGCTGGGCGACGGCACGCTGGTGGTCGGCATGGGCGACGGCAACCTCGAACGCACCGACGCCCAGCGCCTGCACACGCACCTGGGCAAGATCCTGCGCATTGGCCGCGACGGCAGCGTGCCGGCCGACAACCCCTTCGTCGGGCGCAGCGGCGCCCTGCCCGAGATCTACAGCGTCGGCCACCGCAACCCGCAGGGCATGGTGAGCCTGCCCGGCGAGCAGGCGCTGTACGCGCACGAACACGGCTCCAAGGGCGGCGACGAACTCAACCGCATCGAACGCGGCGCCAACTACGGCTGGCCGATCACCACCGGCGGCGTCGACTACACGGGTGCGCGCATCACGCCCTACCGCACCTACGCCGGCATCACGCCGCCGCTGCTCGAATGGACGCCGTCGATCGCGCCGGCCGGCATGGCGCACTACGACGGCACGCTGTTCCCGGCCTGGCGCGGCAGCCTCTTCGTGACGGCGCTGAAGGAGAAGAGCGTGCGCCGCGTGCCGATGCAGGAAGGCCGCACCGGCACGCAGGAGACGCTGTTCACCGAACTCAACGAGCGCCTGCGCGACGTGCGCGCCGGCCCCGATGGCGCGCTGTATCTGCTGACCGACAACAAGGCCGGGCGGGTGCTGAAGGTGGTGCCGCGCTGAGAACGTGTGAATGAACCTGCTGCGCACCCCGATCTCGCATCTGCGGTCCTCACCGCACGCGAGTGCGGCTCCGGTCCTCGACGCAAGCTCGGGGCGCTCGCGACGGTTCCTTCACACGTTCTGAGCCACAAGACCGCTCAGCCTTCGATGCGCACCCGCGCGGCAGCCAACTACCGGCGGTGTCAGCGGTCGAGATCGGCGCCGTCGGCGCGCAGCTTCGTCTGCAACCCCGCCACGTCGACGTCGGCAAAGCGGCCGGCACCCAGCGTCGCTGCGGCCGTGCCCGCCGCCTGCCCCATCACGAAGCAGCCGCCGCTCGCGCGTGCGGCCGACTGCCCTTCGTGTGTCATGGCAGCGCAGCGGCCTGCCACCAACAGGTTGTCAACCGCCTTGGGTACCAGCATGCGCCAGGGCAGGTGGTTGTAGGTGTTGGCGTCGTCGCGCGGGAAGGCCCACTGGATGCGGCCGTCGGCATGCATCTCCATCGGCCAGCCGTTGAGGCCGATCACGTCGTCGAACTTGGCGGACGAGAGGATGTCCTCACCGGTCAGCGCGTAGACGCCTTCGATGCGGCGTGTCTCGCGCAGCCCGACCTGCGGCGCGATCTCGACGATGGCCGACTGCTCGAAGCCCGGCACCTCGGCGCGCAGGAAGCGGAAGTACTCGGCGATCTGGCGGCGGCCTTCGAGTTCGCCCTCGCTCAGCTCGCGCGCGTCCACGCCGTTCATCGCGGTGCCCTGGGCATTGCGGATCTGCGTGACATTCGCGCGCCATTCGCGCGGGTCGATGTTGGGCCGCAGGATGGCGCCGTCGCGTGGGAAGCGGTAGGCGTCGGGGCTGCGCTCGCGCACCGTGTTCATCAGGTCGTTGATGGCCTTGAACTCGCCCACGGCGGCCAGCGCACGCGGCGCGTCGACCTGGCCGACGCGGAACATGGTGGTCGGGAACAGGCCGCTGCCGTGGCCGTCACCGACCTCGAAGGGCACGCCGGCGAAGGCGGCGACGTCGGCGTCGCCGCTGCCGTCGACGAAGGCATTGGCACGGATCGCCTGGCGACCCGACTTGGTCTCGACCACCAGCGCCGCGATGCGCGTGCCGTCCATCAGCACGGCCGCTGCATGCGCGTGGAACAGCAGTTCGACACCCGCGTCGAGCAGCCACTGGTCGGCCGCGCACTTGTAGACCGAGGTGTCGTAGGAACGCACGCGAATGCGGCCCTGCATGCCGTCCTGCGGTTTGTTGAGGCCGCCCATGGCGTCCATGCGCGCGAGCAGGTCGTCGGCCACGCCGTGCACCACCTGCGTCATCTCGCCACCGCGCTTGGCGTACAGGCCCGCGAAGTTGGTCACGCCGCCCGCCGTGCCCATGCCGCCGAGGAAGCCGTAGCGCTCGACCAGCAGCGTGCGCGCGCCGTGGCGCGACGCGCTCACCGCGGCGGCCAAGCCCGCGGGCCCGCCGCCGACCACCACGACGTCGTAGTCGCCATACACCGGCAGTTCGCGCGCCGGTTCGTGCATCGACGCCGCCGTCATTGCAGCTTGATGCCCTGCGACTGGATGATGCGGCTCATGATGGCCGCCTCTTCCTTCACGCGCACCTGCATGCCTTCGGGCGAGGTGCCGACGGCCTGCCAGCCCTGTTCGAAGAGCTTCCGGCGCACGTCGGGGTCCTTCATGATCACGGCGAGCTCCTTCGTGATGCGGGCCTGCGCCACCTTCGACAGCGTGGCCGGGCCGAGCAGCGCGGTCCACACCTCGAGGGCGAAGTCCTTCACGCCGGCGTCGGCCAGCGGCGGCACGTCGGGTGCCAGCGGGCTGCGTCCGCTGGTCAGGCCGATGGCCTTGAGCTTGCCCGCGCGGATCTGCGGCAGCGCGACGCCCGGCGGGATCAGCGCGAACTGGATCTGGTTGCCGATCAGGTCGGTCACCACCTGCGGGTTGCCCTGGTAGGGAACGTGCACCGCCGCCATGCCGGGCACCTTGCTCTTGAGCAGCTCGGTGCCGAGGTGGCCGACCGAGCCCACGCCGACGGAGCCGTAGCTCCACTTATTGCCGCTGGTACGGGCCGCGTCGAAGAAGGCGGTGCCGCTGGGCAGGCTGTTCTGCGCGACCAGCACCAGCGGCGCGGTGGCGATGAGCGACAGGTAGGTGAAGTCCTTGGCCGGGTCGTACGGCAGCTTCGGGTAGAGCATCTTCGACGACGTGAGGTTGCCGTTGATGACGAGGCCGATCGTGTGGTCGTCGGCCGCCTTCGCCACGATGTCGGCCGCGATGTTGCCCGACGCGCCGGCGCGGTTGTCCACCACCACCGGCTGGCCGAGCGCGCGCGACAGCGGCTCGGCGATGGCACGCGCCGCGATGTCGGGCGTCGAACCGCCGGGGAAGCCGACCAGCAGGCGGATCGGCTTGGTGGGCCAGGCAGTGCCCTGTGCCGATGCGGCCAGGGGCAGTGCCGCGGCGGCGGCCAGGGCGAGAACGAGAAGGGAACGACGCATGGGATTCGCTTTCACAGGTGAAGGGACTTATTCGAGGCTGATGTTGCCGATGCGCACCAGCTCGCCATAGACCTTCGACTTGGCTTCGGCATTGCGTTCGATCTCTTCCGGCGACCAGGCCAGGGGCTCGAAGGCAAAGGTGTCGAAGCGCGCACGAATCTCCGGATCGGCGATGACCTTCGCGACATCGGCGTTGATTTTCGCCTTGACGGCGGCCGGCACGCCCTTCGGCGTGAGCAGCGAGACGAAGGAATTCACCTCGAGCGAGGGCGGCCCACCGGCCTCGGCCATGGTGGGTACGTCGGGCATCTGCGGCACGCGCTTGGACGCGGCCACGGCGATGTAGCGCAACTTCCCAGCTTTGTAGATGCCCTGGCTCGACGGGATACTGGCGAAGCTCCACGGCACCTCACCCGCGCCGACGTTGGCGAAGAGCTGCGACACCTCGCGGTAGGGCACATGCTGCATGCGCACGCCGGTCAGCGCATCGAGCTGCTGGCCGCCGAGGTGGCCGGGGCTGCCCACGCCCCACGAGCCGTAGCTGACCTGCCCCGGATGCGCCTTGGCATCGGCGATCAGGTCGCTCATGGTCTTGTACTTCGACTCGCTGCCCACGGCCACGAAGAAGGGCGTACGGAACAGCGAGGCCACCGGGTCGAAGTGCTGCAGCGTCACGAAGTTGCGCGACTTGTACAGGTGCGGCAGCGCAGCGATGTGCTCGCTGTCGAGTTGCAGCAGCGTGTAGCCGTCAGGCGCGGCACGGCGCGCCTGCTCGATGGCGATGAAGCCGCCGCCGCCGGGCTTGTTGTCGACCACCACGCGCTGGTTCCACAGGCGAGAGAGCTTGTCCGAGACCAGGCGCAGCACCGCGTCGGGGCCGCTGCCTGCGGCGAAGGGGGTGATCAGGGTCACAGGCTTGCTGGGGAAGTCGGCCGCACTCGCAGCAGCGGTCTGGGCGAGGGCTTGGACGCCCGACAAGAGTGCAGTGGCCGCTGTCGCCGTCGCGAGCAGCCGTTGAATCGATCGCATGGGTGTTGTCTCCGGTTGGTTTTATGGGGTTGCTGTCATGCAGAGGAAATGCATGCACCGATCATGCCGTGCTCGCGTGTCCGTATATCGGCATCGTCGAGGCAGTGTTCGGGCCGCCAGGCGTAAAGCCACTCGACCGCGTCGTAGAAGCGCTCCGGCGTGCGGCCCGCCCACAGGCTGTTGCGCACCAGGCGTTCGACGCCCTTCGCGTGGTAGAGCCGGCCCATCTCGCGCACCGACAGCACGACGCGCGCGGTGCGTGCGACACGGGCCGAGCTGTAGAGGCGGAAAGCGGCCGGCAGGTCGAAGCGCCCGTCGTCGGCGCGGCACGCCTGCACCGCGGCGCCGAGCGTGACCGCGTCTTCCAGCGCCATGCAGGCGCCCTGCGCGAGGTACTGCATCATGGGATGCGCGGCGTCGCCCAGCAGGGTGGCGTTGCCTTCGCTCCAGGTGGCGACCGGGTCGCGGTCGGCGGTGCTCCAGCGGCGCCACGAGCTCGGCCGGTCCAGCAGTTGCCGCGGGCGCGCATGTACGCCGTCGAAGTACGACAGCACCTCGGCCTGGCTGCCCTCGCTCACCCCCCACACCTCCTTGTCGCGGCTGTGGAAGGTCACGACCAGGTTGTACAGCTCGCCATGGCGCAAGGGGTAGTGCACCAGGTGGCAGTTGGGGCCGGCCCAGACCACCGGTGCGTTCCAGCGCAGGTCGGCCGGCATGTCCTCGGCCGGCACCACGGCGCGGTAGACCACGTGGCCGGACACGCGCGGCGCGTCGCCGATCAGCTGCGCGCGCACGATCGACTTCACGCCGTCGCAGCCGACCACGGCATCGGCACTGAAGTGCCGGCCGTCGCGCGTGTGCGCCTGCACGCGCGCACCGCCGAGTTCGAGCACGTCGACCTGCGCGCCGGTGTGCACGCGAATCAGCGGCTGCCGCTGCACCGCGTCGAACAGCGCGCCGTGCAGATCGGCCCGGTGGCTCACCGCATACGGGTTGCCAAAGCGCGTGCGGAAGGCCTCGCCCACCGGCACCGAGGCGACTTCGCTGCCATCGACGGCGTCCATCATCACCAGCCGGTCGGTGAAGACCGAGCCGCTGCGCACCGCCTCGCCCACGCCCAGCGCATCGAGCGCGGCAAAGGCGTTGGGGCCGAGTTGCAGGCCGGCACCGATCTCGCCGATGGTGGCGCTTTGCTCCAGCAAGTCGACCGCCAGGCCGAGCCGTGCCAGCGACAAGGCCGCGGCCATGCCGCCGATGCCGCCGCCGATGAGCAGGACGCGGGGGGTGTCGTTTGTCGTGGGGGATGTGTTCATCGCCGTGCTCCTGCGCTGGTCACTCGATGCGAACCGACAGCGACGGCAACCCGTCGATGCGCACCACCATCGACTGCCCGCGCTGCACCGCACCCACGCCTTCGGGCGTGCCGGTGAAGATCAGGTCGCCGGGATGCAGCGTGAAGAGCGTCGACAGATTGGCGATGACCTCGTCGACTGACCAGATCAGGTGCGCGACGGTGGCCTGCTGGCGCACCGTGCCGTCGACCTCGAGCACGATGCCCGCGCTGTCGACGCCGGCCGCATCAGCGCGGCGCACGATCGGCGCGATGGGTGCGGAGAAGTCGAAGGCCTTGCCCACTTCCCACGGCCGGCCCTTTTCGCGGGCGGCGATCTGCAGGTCGCGCCGCGTCATGTCCAGGCCCACCGCGTAGCCGTAGATGTGCGACGCAGCATCGGCCTGCGCGATGTCGCGGCCGCCCTTCCCGATGGCGACCACCAGCTCGGCCTCGTAGTGGTAGTTCTTGGTCAGCGGTGGGTAGGGGAGCGTGGCCGTCGCGCCTTCGGCCACCGGCACCACCGACGCATCGTCGTTGGGCTTGCAGAAGAAGAAGGGCGGCTCGCGGTCGGGGTCGAAGCCCATCTCGCGGGCATGCGCCGCGTAGTTGCGGCCGACGCAGTAGACACGGCGCACGGGAAACAGGTCGTCGCTGCCGACGATGGGCAGGCCGACGACGGCGGGCGGGGTGACGACGAAGGACATGGGTGCTCCTGCCGCTCGCGGCGGCGAATGATCGAAACAAGAAAACGGGAGGCCGAACCGCGCAGGCTCAGAACGTGTGAAGGAACCGTCGCGAGCGCGCCGAGCTTGCGTCGAGGACCGGAGCCGCACTCTCGTGCGGTGAGGACCGCAGATGCGAGATCGGGGCGCGCAGCAGGTTCATTCACACGTTCTCAGTCGTCGAGGAAGGCCTCGCGCAGCACGCCCATGGCCTGTTGCACCGGGCGGTCGGAGAAGCTGAAGAGCACGACGTCATCAGCCGCCACCAGCTTCAGCGGTGCCCACGAGGGCACGACGAAGGTGTCGCGCGGGCCGAAGTCGAAGCGCTGGCCGCCGATGTCGGCATGGCCGCGGCCTTCGACCACGCTGTACACCGCGCCATCGGTCATGCGGTGCGTCCTGCCGGTGAAGCCGCGCGGCAGCAGCTGCAGGTTCGTCGCGATGGTCGGCATCGGCGAGCCGCCGGTCAACGGGTTGATGTAGCGCAGCTTGTGGCCCAGCCAGGCGTCGGGCGCTTCCTGCGTCTGCAACTGCGCCAGCGCCTCGCGGCTGCGGGCATAGGGGTAGTTGAAGATCGGCGAGGTGGCGGAGGTGTGGTCATGCCGCACCGGCACCATGTTGTGGCCGAAGCGCGCCAGGCTGTGGCCTTCGGTCCGGGCCACGTGCTGCACCTTGGCGTCGGCGTTCTCGGCGAAGCCGGCGTCGAAGAAGCGCACCATCGGGATGTCCAGGCCGTCGAGCCACACCACCGGTTCGCTCACGCCCTCGATGCCCTCGTTGCCGTGGTCGTGCCAGGCCCACGAGGGCGTGATGATGAAGTCGCCCGGGTGCATCGTGGTGCGCTCGCCACCGACCGTGGTGTACGCCCCCTTGCCGTCGACGATGAAGCGCAGCGCCGACTGCACATGGCGATGCGAAGGCGCCACTTCGCCCGGCATGATGAGCTGCAGACCGGCATAGAGCGACTGCGTGATCGACGAGCGTCCCGGGATCGCCGGGTTCTCCAGCACCAGCACGCGGCGCACGGCCTCCTCGGCGGTGATGAGTTCGGCCGATTCCATCAGCAGCGGCCGGATGTCGTCGTAGCGCCAGAGCGCTGGCACGCAGGGCGTCTGCGGCTCGCGCGGCACCAGCGCGTGGAGCGACTCCCACAGCGGCGTGAGGTTCAGCGGACGGATGCGCTCGTAGTAGGCGCGTCGCTCGTCGGCCTGGGGCGCGACGGCGCGCCGGGTGGCGGTGTTCATGGGGTTTGTCTCCTGGAGAGGACGGGCATCTGCCGTGCCTCGGTGCGCCATTGTTCGCCGCGCCCCACTATGGAATCAAGACCGCCCGCCAATAGTCGATATCTCCTTTTTCGATAATGGGGGTCCCGCCACCCACGAAGTTGCATCCATGGCCAAGCTCGATCTCGACTGGATCGCCGTGTTCGACGCGGTCTACCTGACCGGCAGCGTGTCGAAGGCGGCCGACCGCCTCGGCATGGCGCAGGCGGCGGCCAGCACCATGCTCAACAAACTGCGCGCGCACTTCGACGACCGGCTGTTCACGCGTACCGCGCGCGGCATGCAGCCGACGCCGCATGCGGAGCGCATCCGGCCACACTTGCGCGAGGCGCTCCTGCAACTGGAGGCCGCACGCGGCAGCCACGCAGCCTTCGACCCGGCGCGCGCGCAGCGCCGCTTGCGCATCTGCATGACCGACATCAGCGAGGTCGTGCTGCTGCCCGGCCTGCTCGACCACCTGCGCCGGGTGGCGCCGGGCGTTCAGCTGGAAACGGAGATCGTCTCGACCGACAGCGGCCGGCGGCTGGAGAACGGCGAGGTCGACCTGGCGGTGGGCTTCATGCCGCAGCTGGACGCCGGCTTCTACCAGCAGACGCTCTTCCTGCAGAACTTCGTCTGCCTGGTCGCGCAGAACCACCCACGCATCGGCGCACGCCTGACGAGAAAGCGCTTCGAGACGGAGGCGCATGCGGTGATCTCGTCGTCGGGCACGGGCCACGCCATCGTCGACAAGACGCTGGCGCGGCTGGGCGTGCAGCGCCACGTGGTGGCCCGGCTGTCGAGCTTTCTGAGCGTGGCGCGCATCGTGGCGCACACCGAACTGATCGTCACGGTGCCGCGCGTGTTGGGCGAGGTGCTGGCGACGCAGGAGCCGGTGCGGCTGATGGAGCTGCCCTTCGCCCTGCCCTCGTACGCGGTCAAGCAGCACTGGCACGAGCGCTTCCACGCCGAGCCCGGCAACGCATGGCTGCGGCGGACCATGGCCCAGCTCTTCGGCGGCGGATAGGGCGCGCCCACATAATCCGCACCCACCGTCCCACCGAATCAACGCCATGTCTTCCATCACCCTGCGCTTCCTGGCCGAACCGAGCACCGTCAACTTCGGCGGCAAAGTCCATGGCGGCACCGTCATGAAGTGGATCGACGAGGCGGGCTACGCCTGTGCCACGAGCTGGTCCAAGCGCTATTGCGTGACGGTGTTCATCGGCAGCATCCGCTTCCACCGCCCGATCATGATCGGCGACCTCGTGGAAGTCGAAGCGCGCCTGGTCTACACCGGCCGCACAAGCATGAACATTTCGGTGGAAGTGCGCAGCGGCGACATGAAGGGCGGCGGCATGCACAAGACGACCGAATGCCTGATCGTGTTCGTCTCGGTCGATTCGCACGGCCAGCCGCTGCCGGTCGATGCCTTCACGCCGGCCACGCCGGGCGAGATGGCGCTGGCCGAACGGGCGCGGGCGCATCTCGATGCGAGCCGCGCCGCAGGCGCTTCGGCCCCGGCGCCCGCCCCCTCCGACAACTGAAGCTCAGTGATCCCGTAGCGCTGCGAGCCACCGGCAGCCGAGCAACCGGCGCAGCCAAGTGCCAGGGATACCGCGGAACCGGCTTTGCCGGGCCGCTGGTATCGCCCCCTTGAGGGGGAGGCGGCGACACGCAGTGCGCCGCTTCGGGGGTGGGCTTTGTTTCAGGCGGCCGGCAGCACCGTGCCGCTGACCTCGCCCAGCCCGATGCGCACTGCGCCGTCGCGCTCGCAGTAACCGCGCAACGTCAGCGTGTCGCCGTCTTCCAGGAAGGTGCGCGTCTCGCCGTTGGGCAGCGTCATCGGCTGCTTGCCGCCCAGGGTGATCTCCAGCAGCGAGCCGGCTTCTTCCAGCGTCGGGCCCGACAGCGTGCCCGAGCCCAGCAGGTCGCCGGGCTGCAGGTTGCAGCCATTGACCGTGTGGTGGGTGACGAGTTGCGCGGCGGTCCAGTAGGCGGCCTGCGTGGTGCTGCCGCGCGTCAGGCGCGTGGCGGGCTCGCCGGCGTCGCGCATCTTCGCGGTCTGCAGCCACACCTCCAGCGTGATGGCCAGCGCGCCGCGCTCGCGGTTGGCAGGCGAATCGAGATACGGCATCGGCTGCGGGTCGCCCGCGGGCCGTTCGAACTTCGCACGGAAGGGCGCGAGCGCTTCCATGGTGACGATCCACGGCGACAGCGTCGAGGCGAAGTTCTTCGCGAGGAAGGGGCCGAGCGGCTGGTATTCCCAAGCCTGCAGGTCACGCGCCGACCAGTCGTTGAGCAGCGTCACGCCGAACAGGTGCTGCTCGGCATCGGCGATGGCGATGGGCGCGCCCAGCGCGTTGCCCTGGCCGATGAGAAAGCCGAGCTCGAGCTCGTAGTCGAGCCGCTTGGACGGGCCGAAGCTGGGCTCGGCCGCATCGGGTGCCTTGGTCTGGCCCTGCGGGCGCTTGAAGCGCTGCCCGCTCACGCCGATGGACGACGCACGGCCGTGGTAGCCGATGGGCACCCACTTGTAGTTGGGCATCAGCGGCTGGTCGGGGCGGAACAGCTTGCCGACCGTGGTCGCGTGGTGGATGCCGGTGTAGAAGTCGGTGTAGTCGCCGATGCGGCAGGGCAGCGCCATCTCGACCGCCGCCTGCGGGTACAGCGCGATCTCCCACTCGCCCTTCTTGGCGCTGTCTTCCTGCAGGCCTTCGGACAATGCCGTGCGCAGCGCCGCGCGCTCCGCGGGCGTGGCGGCCATCAGCAGGTTCATGTCGGCATGGTCGATCACCTTCGCAGCCTTCAGGTCGAGCACCTGGTCGCCGATGGCCACGCCGATGCGGAAGGGCTCGTCGGTGCCGGCTGGCCGGAAGCGACCGAAGGGCAGGTTCTGGATGGGAAAGTCGGTGCCCGTGGCGTTGGCGGATTCGACCCAGCTGCGCAGCGCTGGGTTGTGGGTGGCGTCGAGTGTGGTCATGGGTGCTTTCAGTCTGCGGACATGCCGGCCTTCTTGGCGACGTCGCCGAGGCGTTGGTATTCGGATTGGGTGAGCTTGGCCAGCGCCTCGGCCGAGGAGCCGCGTGGCGTGAAGCCGGCCTGCGTGAGCTTGTCCTTCACCTCGGGCAGGGCGAGCGCCTCCGTGAAGGCGTCGTTGAGCGCCTTGACGATCGGCGCCGGCAGATTCGCCGGGCCGTACACGCCGAACCACGGGTCGAGCGCATAGCCCTTCAGGCCCGTCTCGGCGATCGTCGGCACGTCGGGCAGCGACGGCGATCGCGCCGGGCCGGCCACCGCCAGCGCACGCAGCTTGCCGGCCTGGATGTGCGGCAGCGACGCGGGCAGGTTGTCGAACATCACGCCGATGGTGTTGCCCAGCATGTCGTTGATGGCCGGGCCGCTGCCCTTGTAGGCGACGTGCGTGAGCTCGGTGCCGGTCATCTGCGCGAACATCACGCCGGCCAGGTTCATCGAGGTGCCGGCGCCCGCGGTCGCATAGGGCAGGCCGGGCGCCTTCTTGGCGGCGGCGATCAGGTCGGCGGCGCTCTTGATGGGCGAGGTCGCGGGCACTTCGAGCACGATGGTCGAGGTGCCCAAGAGGCTGATGGCGGTGAAGTCGCGGCGCGGGTCGAAGGCCATCGACTTGTAGATGTGCGGGTTGAGCGCATTGGTCGAGATGGCGCCGAAGCCGATGGTGTAGCCGTCGGGCGCTGCCTTGGCCACCACGTCCATGCCGATGTTGCCGCCGGCGCCGCCGCGGTTCTCGATGATCACCGGCTGGCCCAGTTTCTCGGACACCTTCTGGCCCACCGTGCGCGCCACGAGGTCGGTGGTGCCGCCCGCGGTGTAGGGCACGATGAATCGGATCGGCTTGGCGGGGTAGTCGGCGGCCTGCGCGGTTGCCACGGTGGCGAAAGGCAGGCCGATCACGGCGGTGGCAACGAGCGCGGCGAAGCTCGCGCGGCGGGAAGAGGCGAAGGTCATGTCTCGGGGTCGTTGTTGTGGGAAAGGCGTTCATTGTTGCGGCGCGCGGGAAACCCTGCACGCGCCGCGCTTGGGGCCGTCGGCCCCTCAGCCTTTGAACTGGTCCTTGAGGCCGGCCCAGCAGTCGGCATAGGCGTCGTCCAGCGCCGGGCTCTGCATCGCGAACGGCGTGGGCACGAAGCGGAAACGGCTCTCGAACATGAAGGCCAGCGTGTGGTCGAGCTTCTGCGGCGCAAGCGAAGCATGGCTGGCCTTGTCGAAGGCTTCCTCGTCCGGGCCGTGCGGCACCATCGGGTTGTGCAGGCTGGCGCCGCCGGGCTTGAAGCCGCCGGGCTTGGCGTCGTATTCACCGTACACCAGGCCCATGAACTCGCTCATGAGGTTGCGGTGGTACCACGGCGGACGGAAGGTGTCTTCCATCACCAGCCAGCGCGGCGGGAAGATCACGAAGTCGCAGTTGGCCGTGCCGGGCGTGTCGCTCGGCGAGGTGAGCACGGTGAAGATCGACGGGTCCGGGTGGTCGAAGCTGATCGAGCCGATGGTCATGAAGTTGACCGTGTCGTACTTCACCGGCGCCAGGTTGCCATGCCACGCGACCACGTTGAAGGGCGACTGCTTCATCGGCGCGCGCCAGAAGCGGCCACCGAATTTCTTGACGACCTCGTAGACCCCGTCACCGCCTTCGATGTCTTCGTACGCGGCCACAGGCGCCTGGAAATCGCGCGCGTTGGCCAGGCCGTTGGAGCCGATCGGGCCGAGCTCGGGCAGACGGAACTGCGCGCCGTAGTTTTCGCAGACGTAGCCGCGCGACACGCCGTCGGGCAGCGCCACCTTGAAGGCCACGCCACGCGGCAGCAGCGCGATCTCGCCCGGCTTCACGTGCAGCACGCCCATCTCGGTGGTGATGACCAGCCGGCCCTGCTGCGGCACCAGCAGCATCTCGCCATCGGCGTTGACGAAGGCGCGGCGCTCCATCGAGCGGCCAGCCAGGTACATGTGCGCGGCCACACCGGCCTGCGCTTCGGCGTCGCCGTTGGCGGCCAGCGTGTGCATGCCGTCGACGAAGTCGGTGGTGGCCGCGGAGGCGCCGATCGGCATGGGATGCCAGCGCAGCGGCTCGGGCGCCACCGCCATGTCGCGGTCGGCGCCGGTCGTCCACAACGGCTGTGCGTAGGGCTGGTAGCGGCCCGACACCACCGAAGGCTGGCGGCGGTACAGCCAGGTGCGGCGATTGGTGTGGCGCGGCGCGGTGAAGGCGGTGCCGGAGATCAGCTCGGGGTACAGGTCGAAGGGCGCGCGCTGCGGGCTGTTGCGACCCTGCGGCAGCGCGCCGGCCACGGCCTCGCTCGCGTATTCGTTGCCGAAGCCGTGCTGGTAGCGCGGGGCGGTGTCGCTCGGTGGGATGTTCATTGTTTTGTCTCCATCAGAAAGTTCGTCTAATCCGAATGCGTTCGCATGGGGCGAATTTTCGCAGTGTAGTGCGAGCGCCGGTTCATGTCTAATCCGTTCTTCATCCATGAATGAACCGCGACAGAGACGGGACCAATGGCCAGCAGCAGCAAAAGCAGCATCACCCAACGCGACAGCCCCGCCCAGCGAGGCATCCAGAGCATCGAGGTCGGCGGCCAGTTGCTGCGCGCACTGGTGCACCACGGCCGCCCGATGGCGCTGAAAGACCTGGCGCGCGAAGCCGACATGACGCCCGCCAAGGCGCACCCGTACATGGTGAGCTTCGGACGCCTCGGCCTCGTCGAACAGGACGGCGCCAGCGGCCACTATCGGCTCGGGCCGCTCGCCCTGCAATTGGGGCTGATCGGCCTGCAGCAGGCCGACCCGGTGCACCTCGCCACGCCGCTGATGGCGCCGCTGGCTGCGCAGATCGGCCAGACCGTCGGCCTGGCCGTGTGGGGTGCGCGCGGCGCGACCATGGTGCATATCGCGCAGGCGCCCTCGCCCGTGCACGTGAGCCTGCGGCATGGCACCGTCTTCTCGCTGACGCGCACCGCGTCCGGCCGGTTGTTCGCCGCCTACCTGCCGCCGGCCGAGGTCCGCCGGATGCTGGAGGACGAACGTCGCCGCGAGAAGCAGCGCAAGGCCGACGCGCCTGCCGCCGCCGGCCTGCCGTCGGCCCGGCCCCTGCCGTCGTGGAGCGAGTTCGAAGTGCAGCTCGACGAGGTGCGCGCGCACGGCGCGAGCCGCTCGGAGAACGAGGTGATCCCCGGTGTCAGCGCCATGGCCGCGCCGGTGTTCGACCACACCGGCGCCATCGTGCTGGCCGTGACCGCGATCGGTCCGTCGGGCATCTTCGACACCCGCTGGGCCGGAACGGTAGCGACAGCGCTCGTGCGCTGCGCGCGGCAGGTGTCCGACCGGCTGGGCACGCCCGACGCGCAGGGCGCCCCGGCCAGCCGCCGCCCGTCGGCCCTGGCGGCAGACGCGAGGGAATAGCCATGGCAGCGCACCCTCCGCACGCGGTGGACACACGGACCGCTGTCGGCAACGCCGAGCTCCCGCTCGCCAGCCAGCGGGAGCGACTGCTCGATGTCGCGAAGCGCTCGCGCAGCGGCCTGTTCCTGTACCCGCTGTTCTGGCTGGCGATCGCCTATGTCCACGGCGTGGCATCGACGCGCCCTGCCTTCACCCTGATCACCGGCCTGTGCCTGCTCGTCGGGGCCGCCGGCCGGTTCGGGCTCGAACGGCGCCTCGCCCATTTCGCGAACCATGACTTCCGCCTCGCGCAGCGCACCTTCGCCTGGGCCTCGTGGATCTTCCAGGGCTACTGGGGCTGGCTGTGCGCGTACATCGTCGGCACAGCCGACGTCGACACCGTTCGCTGGTCGATGCTGATGGCCACCGTCGGCCTCACCGCCGGCGCCAGTGCCATCATGGCCATCGACGCGCCGCTGGCCCGCTGGTACGCACCCTTGCTGCTCGGCCCCACCTGCGTCGTGCTGGCTTTCCGGGGAGGCGTCGCGAACTGGGCCCTGGCGACCGTGTTCGTGCTGTTCTTCTTCTACGCGCTCAAGATCATCAAGCTGGTGTCGGGCGACTACGAGGCGCGGCAACGGGCGCAGGTGCTGCTCGAACAACGCGCCCACGAGCTCGCCGTCGCCCACGAGAGCATGCGCCGGCTGGCAACCTACGACGACCTGACCGGACTGGTGAACCGGCGCCACATGACGCTGCTGCTGCAGCACCAGGCGCAAATGCATCGCGACGGCAGCGGCGCGTTCTCGATCGCGCTGATCGACCTCGACCATTTCAAGCAGATCAACGACGCCTGGAGCCATGCCGTGGGCGACGAGGTGCTGCAGGGCTTCGCCAAGGTCGCCCGCCATGCGCTGCACGACACCGACATCATCGCGCGCTGGGGCGGCGAGGAGTTCCTGATCCTGCTGCCGCACACGCCCGATCGCACGCCTGCAGACAGTCTCGACCGACTGCGCCGGCAGCTGGCCGACACCCCGATCGCTCCCGGCGTGCCGGGCCTGCGCCTGAACTTCTCGGGCGGCATCAGCGAGCACCGCCCCGACGAAGCCATCGAACAGACCATCGACCGGGCAGATCGGGGGCTGTACCAGGCGAAGGCCGATGGGCGGGGGCGGACGGAGCGGGTGTAGGGCTACGCGCCATCGAGTCTCCGTGCGTGGCATGCGCTTCCTGGCCGCTGCAAGCACATCGTGCAGGCGCAGGACGTCAGTAGCCGACGCCGCGCACGCCACCCGCGGCTCGAATCGACTCGCCCGTGACCCAATGCGAATCCTCCGACGCCAGGAACACCGCGACGGGCGCGATGTCCTCGGGTTCGCCGAAGCGGCCGAGCGGAGTGCCTGCGATCAACTTCACACCGAGCTCGCCGGCGAAGTTGCCGTCCGTGGCCGGCGTGTTGGTGTGACCCGGCAAGATCGAGTTCACCCGAATCTTGCGCGGTCCGAGTTCACGGGCGAGCGCGAAGGTCATCGTATCGACGGCACCCTTGGTCGCTGCGTAGACGCTCGAGGCCAGATACGGGTCGGTGCTGAGGATCGAACTGATGTTGACGATGCTGCCGCCAGCCTCGCCGAAGTGCTTCACCGCTTCGCGGATCGCGAGGAAGTAACCCAGAACGTTGACGTTGAACTGCTTGTGGAAGGCTTCCTCGGTCAGGTCGGAGACCATTTCGAATACCGCGACGCCAGCGTTGTTCACCAGCACGTCGAGCTTGCCGTGCTCGGCTTTGACGGTGTCGAACAGGCGGACGACATCGGCAGCTCGGCTCATGTCGGCCTGCACCGCGACCGCCTTGCCGCCCGCCGCCTCGATCGCGCCGACGACGGCGTCGGCTCCCTTCTTGCTGCTGGCGTAGTTCACGACCACGGTGGCGCCCTCCGCGGCCAATGCCTTGGCGACGCCGGCGCCGATGCCGCTCGATGCACCGGTGACGACGGCGATTTTTCCTTCTAGCTTCTTCATGGGGTTCTTTCGGTTGAGTACGGCGTCCAGTATTCGATCAACCGGATCTCCCAGGATGCCGGTTCTTCTCGCGTCCTTGCCCATTCTTCTCATATCGCTACCGTTTACCCTGCGCGTGCCCCATCATCGGCCGCATGACTACAGCACTGGACGAACTCCGAGGCATCGTGATGCGGGCGGGCACCACGTGGACCGACATCGGTGTGCCCCGTGTGGCCATGGTCTGTGCCGAGGCGTGCGCCGATCAGGTCTATCAACCCATGCTGCATCTGGTGCTGCAGGGCTCGAAGACCTTGTCCATCGGCGACCGTGTGATGACCTACGAGGCGGGGACGTATTTCGTCGTGCCCGTGGACGTTCCCGCCACCGGCCAGATTCGACCCGGTGGACCGGGCCGGCCGTACCTCGCGCTCAGCCTGACCCTCGACCCGGCCGTCATCGCCAGCCTGCTCGTCGAGAAGCGCGATGGTGACGGGTCGCCGAACCCGGCGTGCTTCCGCGCCCTGCCGGCGCCCGCCGAGATGATGGACGCGTGGCTGCGCATGATGCGACTCGTCGATCGCCCTCAGGAGGTCGCGATGCTGGCGCCGATGATCGAGCGCGAGATCCTCTTTCGCGCCTTGCAGGGGCCGCTGGGCGGCTTGATGCGCGACATCGCCCGGCCCGACGGCCGGCTGCCCCAGATTCGCCGCGCCATCCACTGGATTCGCGAGCACTATGCCGAGCCGTTTCGTGTCGAGCAGCTCGCAGCGATGGCCGACATGAGCGTGCCGGCGTTCTATCGGCACTTCAAAGCCATCACCGCCATGGCGCCCATTCAGTACCAGAAGCGGCTGCGGCTGCTGAGGGCCCGGTGGTTGCTCCTGTTCGAACCGCGCGATGCGGCGTCGATCGCGTTCGCGGTCGGCTACGAAAGCGCGTCGCAGTTCAGCCGCGAGTACGCGCGCCTTTTTGGAATGCCCCCTGCGCGGGACATGGCGCGCTTCAAGGCGCCGGTCGCGTCCGGTCGCGCGACGGCGGGCATCGACGCGTTCGCTTGAGCCGATGGCTAACGGTGCGCCTCTCGTGCCACCTGCCGCGAGAAATCAGCCGCGCCTCCGCTGAAAGGCAGGTTGTTCATGCGGCGCAGCCTGCCTTGAAGGTTCGAATCCGCCAGCGCAGCTGCGACGGCCTGGTTCACCTGCTGGACCCGTTCTTCGGGAATCCCGGCCGGTGCAAAAAGTCCGAACAGCGAATCCAGGTTGGCCTCCGGATAGCCGAGTTCGGAAAGCGTGGGAACGTCCGGAAGTACATCCAGGCGCTCAGGCGAACCGACCGCGAGGGCCACGAGGCGGCCCGCCGCGATGTCCGCGAGCTGCGCCGTCGCCACGTTGGTGGACAGCACTTCGAAGTGCCCCGCGAGCGCATCCGTGAGCTGCTGGCCACCTCCTTTGTAGGGGATGTGAACGATCTCGGCGCCGCTTGCGTTGCGCACGCGATCGAGCACCGCGTGGCCCGTGGTTCCTTCACCCGTCGTCGCCCACCGGACACGGCCCGGCTGGGCGCGCGCCATGTCGATCATCCGGGCAAAGGTGTCGGCGTGCAGGCTGCGCGTCCCGACGACAAGGAGGGGTGTGCGCATGACGCCCGCCACCGGCACCGGGGCGTGCAGCAAGACGCCGCGTCGGCCCGCTGTACGCGATTTCAACGCAAAGGCGGTGGCCGCGACGAAACACAGGCTGTGGCCGTCCGGCTCCTCGCGTGACAGCAAGTCGAGTGCCAGCGTTCCGCTCGCGCCTGCCCGGTTATGGACGAGGACGGCGACCCCGAGTCGTCGCGCCATGACTTCGGCCAGCGCGCGCGCAATCTGGTCGCTGATACCGCCAGGCGGATAGGCCACCGTGATCTGGATCGGCCGCCGGGGCCACGGCGTCGGCTCGGATGTCAATGCGCCACGGACGCCGCGCGGCAGTGTCAGCGCCAACGGCAGCAAGACCAGCAATCGGCGACGAGGCGACATCGCGGTGACGTAAGAGACCATCCGACTACTTGCGGTACTTTGCAGCAAGCCCGCGCACCAGTTCGAGGAAGGTGGCCGTGGGTCCGTCGCGATCGGCTTCCCGATACACGATGGTGAGTGGCGATTCCAGTCGTGACGCGTCCTTGAAGCGCCGGTACTTCACCGCCTTGGCGTGAGCGCCCCGCATCGAGGCAGGAACCAGCGACAGGCCGACGCCGGCGGCGACCAGGTTGAGGCTGGTCATCATGCGTTCGACTTCGACCGCCAATTCGACATTTACCTTGGCGCGGGCGCACGCCGCGAGCAGGTTCGCGTACAGGCCAGGCGCTCCCGGCCGGCGCACCAGGATGAGCCGTTCACCCTCCAGCTCTTTCAAGGTGACCGGGATCGATTCGTCCACGGCCAGTCGGTGATCGATCGGAATGGCGAGGACCGACTCTTCGGTGAGCATCTGCTCGAAGACAAGGCCGGCGGGGCGCGCGACCGGCATGCGCAGAAAACCGCAATCGAGGCGCAACGCGAGCACGGCGTCGGTGATCTCCGCGGCGTTCTTCTCGCTCACGTCGACCTGGATATCGGGATGACGGCTGCGACACAGACGAAGGCACGCCGGCGTGAAGGCGTGTGCTGCCGCCGAGGTCGTGAAAGCCACGGAAATCCGCCCGCGTCTGCCTTGGACGAAGTCGACCACGCGCTCCTGCATGCCGGCGAACTCGTCCAGCAGAAGCTTGGCCTCGCGCTGCAGCATCCGGCCCGCGCTGGTGAGTTCGACGCCTTTGGGATGGCGATTGAAGAGTGAGGTGCCCAGCTCGGTTTCGAGCGCGCGAATCTGCTGCGACAAAGGCGGCTGGTGCATTCCCAGCGTCTCGGCGGCGCGGGTGATGTGCCCGGTTTCAGCCACGGCCAGGAAGTAGCGAAGATGACGAATCTCGATATTCATTTCGTATGCAGTCGAGATATTAAACATCTTTGCCATCTTCACTGCATGTTCCCAGAATCGCCGCACAAAAGAAGGAGACATGCAAATGAACGCAAATTTCAATGCGGCCGTCGTGGCCGTCGCCGTGCTGTCGGCGCTCACCGCCTGCGGTGGCGGCTCCGACGGCGATGGACAGGATCCTGCACCGGCCGCTCCTGTGCAGTTGCCGCCCGCGCCACCCCCGCCGCCGCCTCCTCCACCGGCAGAGCCGCCCCCGGCCTCGACCGAAGCGGCACCCACCCCTGTCGCATGCCCTTCGGCTGTTCCCTCCACGGCCACCTGTCTCTCAGGCCTCGATTCCAAGGGTGCCTACTACCTGATCGCCAAGCCGTCCGACTGGAATGGCAAGCTGGTACTGCACGCCCACGGCGGACCGAGTCTTGATACGCCGACCGCCGAACGAGCGACGGAGGATCTGACGCGCTGGGCGGTCATGGTGGATGCGGGCTACGCGTGGGCCGGCTCCACCTTCCGCCAGGGTGGCGTCGAGGTGAGCGCCGCCGCCGAAGACACCGAGCGGCTGAGGGGCATCTTCCGCCAGCACGTGGGCAAGCCGACGCGCACCATCCTGCACGGTCAGTCATGGGGTGCCGGCGTGGCCGCCAAGGCCGCGGAGATGTTCACGGCAGAGACCGTCGGAGAGCAGCCGTACGACGGCGTTCTGCTCTCAAGCGGCGTGCTCGCGGGTGGCACCCGCTCCTACGACTTCCGGACCGACCTCCGCGTGGTGTACCAATACCTTTGCAACAACCATCCGCGTCCGACGGAAACCCCATACGCGCTGAACCTGGGCCTGCCCGCCAACGTCACGATGACCCAGTCGAACCTGACGGCGCGCGTCAACGAATGTCTCGCGCTCAACAAGCCGGTGGGCGACCGCACGCCGGCGCAGCAGGCGCGCGTCGAGACGATCGAGAAGGTCATCAAGATCCCGTCGAGCGCCATCCAGTCGCATCTGAACTGGGGGACTTTCCACTTTCAGGATGTGACGAGCAAGCGCACGGGCGGCGCGAGCCCCTTTGGCAATGTGGGTGTGAACTACGCTGGGTCGGACGATGATGTCGCGCTGAACGCCGGTGTGGCGCGCTACGCCGCGGACCCGGCGGCGTACCGACGTTTCGCCGCAGACACCGACCCGACGGGGAAGATCCCGGTCCCGGTGCTCACGGTCAAGTGGATCAGCGACCCCACGGCCTTCGTCGAGCTCGACTCGCACTTCAAGTCGGTGATGCAACAAGGCGGCAGCGGCGACCGCCTGGTCCAGACCTTCACGACCAGCGGTACGCACAGCTACATCAGCGGGCCGACCTATCCGACCCTTGTCTCGGCCCTGCTGGGCTGGGTGGAGCAGGGGATCAAGCCAACGCCCGCCAGCATCGCCGCGGCCTGCCCCGCCAACGAAGCGAGGTTTGGCATCGGGTGCTCCTTTGCGCCCGCGTACACGCCTGCTGCGCTCGAAACACGCGTTCCGGCGCGCGACCGACCTCAGTGAACTCGCATCAATTTCGACATCTCAGAACGACAACTTCATGCCCTCCACTCTGCAAAAGATCTGCCTTTCGGCTTGCGTCCTCACGCTATCCACGGGCGCCCTGGCCCAGGACTTTCCTGCTGGCAAGCCCATCACCATCGTGGTGCCCTTCGCGGCCGGCGGCCCGACCGACCGCGTCGCGCGCGACCTGGCCGAAGCGCTGCGCAAGCCGCTCGACGGCGTCAGCGTCGTGATCGACAACACCGCCGGCGCCGGCAGCACCATCGGCAACGCCAAGGTGGCGCGCGCCAAGAACGACGGCTACACCCTGCTGCTGACGCACGTGGGCATGGCCACCACCCCGGTGCTCTACCGCAAGCTGCCCTACAACTACGAGACCGATTTCGAGTACCTGGGCATGATCAACGACGTGCCCATGACCATCATCGGCAAGCCGCAACTCGAAGCGAAGAATTTCAAGGAAATGCGCGAGTGGGTCGCGAAAAATCCGGGCAAGGTGAACCTGGGCAACGCCGGCATCGGCTCCGCCTCGCACCTGTGCGGCCTGCTCTTCATGAGCGAGCTCAAGACCGAGATGACCACCGTTCCGTACAAGGGCACGGCCCCGGCCATCGCAGACCTGCTGGGCGGCCAGATCGACCTGCTGTGCGACCAGACCACCAACACCACGAGCCAGATCGAGGCCAAGAAGGTCAAGCCCTACGCGGTGACCACGCTCAAGCGCCTGACCACGCCGGCGCTCAAGGACATCCCGACGGCCGACGAGTCCGGCCTCAAGGGCTTCCAGGTCACGATCTGGCACGGCCTGTACGCGCCCAAGGGCACGCCGGCGCCAGTGCTCAAGAAGTTGAACGACGCCCTGAAGGTCGCGCTGAAGGACCCGGAGTTCATCAAGAAGGAAGAAGGTCTGGGCGCGGTCGTGGTGACCGACAAGCGTGTCGAGCCCGCCGAGCACAAGAAGTTCGTGATGTCCGAAGTCGCGCGCTTCGGCCCGGTCATCAAGGCGGCGGGCGTGTACGCCGACTGATTCGCTACGGCTACAGTGAACGAGCGGCCCGGTAAGCGTCCGCCGCAGGACCGACCTACAAGGAGACAACAAGCACCATGCAATCCTCTAGCAGAACCCTCGCGGTCGTCATCGGCCTTCTCGTGTTCGCGCATCCGGTCGTGGCCCAGACGGGAAAGAAAGACGAGTTCTTCTGGCTCGGCCAGATCAACAAGGCCACGGCTGTCATCAACACCGACGAGGGGCTGCTGGACAAATCGATCGCACCGCTCGCCTACCAAGGCATCACCAAGGTCCTGAAGGACGGCAACCAGCCCGGCGGCAAGCGCCCCACGCTGGTGATCACCTTCGAGCCTTTGTTGATCGATGCCGTCGGCCCGCAGATCACGCTGCTGCACGCCGGCCGCTCCAGCCAGGACATGCTGGCCACCGTGCGCTCGGCCATCCTGCGCGACAACCTGCTCGACCTGGCCGATGCCCTCAACAAGACCACGGCGACGATGGTCCGCCTGGCCGACAAGCATCGCGCCACCATCGTGCCCAACTACACCAACGGCGTGGCGGCCCAGCCCAACAGCTATGGCCACTACCTCCTGGGCTTTGCCAGCGGCCTGGACCGCGATGCCCAACGCATTCGTGAAACCTATGCCCGCGTCGACCGATCGCCCATGGGCACCACGGTGCTCAATGGCACGAGCTGGCCGCTCGAGCGCCAACGCATGGCCAGTTACCTCGGCTACGCCTCCACCGTCGACAACGCCTACGACGCTGCGCAGATTTCCGCGGTGGATCTTCCGGTGGAAGTCGGCGCCATCGTCACGGCCATCTCGTTGCACGCGGGTGCGTACATCGAGGATGTGATGACGCAGTACGCGCAGGCACGCCCCTGGATCCTTCTGCAGGAAGGCGGCGGCAACACCTACGTGAGCAGCGCCATGCCGCAAAAGCGCAACCCCGGCTTGCTCAACAGCACCCGGCGCGACGCCTCGCAGGCCATCAACCTCGGCAGTGGCACCGCGCTGCTGGCGCACAACCTGCCGCCCGGCATGCAAGACGGCAAGGAAGTCCGCAACAACACCGCCATGGTGGTAACCGCGACGGGCGTGCTGAACAACTGGAGCCGAATCCTCGACAACCTGGTGATCAGCCCTGAACGTGCCTTGGAAGAGCTCAACAGCGACTGGACCGCCTCGCAAGAGCTGGCCGATGTTCTGATGCGCAGGTACCGACTGCCGTTCCGCGTCGGCCATCACTTCGCCTCGGAGGTGGTCGAGTTCGCCAAGGCCAAGGACATCAAGCCGCTCGTCTTCCCCTATGCCGAGGCGCAACGCATCTACGCCGAGACGGTCAAGGGATCGGACTTCGCGCCCGTGCTGCCGATGTCCGAAGCCGAGTTTCGTGCGACGCTGGACCCGATCGCCATCGTGAAGAACCGCGCCACGGCGGGTGGCCCGCAGCCGGTGGAGATGGAACGCATGTTGAAGGAGGCCACCCAGCGCGTGGCGCAGCAAGAGGCATGGATCAAGGGCCGACGCACGCAGATCGCGTCGTCGCTGGCACGGCTGGATGCTGATTTCGAGAAGCTGCAGGTAGCACGCTGAAGGTCCGGCAGTTCTCCAACTGAGATGGGTCGGGACGTCGTCTCCACCAGCGCCGTATCCGCCTTTCGCAGACGCAGCCAGCAGCGTTGGTCTGACGCGGCCGTGCCTTCACATCCGACGCGCATCGGTCGTGCTCCAGGACTTTCGGTCACGGCTGAAGCCGTTGGCCACGAAATCTCCGGCACCGACCGGCTCGAAAGCCAGCAGAGCATCCGGGTCAGAACGCGGCAGATCTGCCGGGTCCACCACCGTGTGAAACGACGGGTGATGAAACTGCGGAATCGAGTAGCGCTCGCGGCCGCTGGCGTTGACGACGCGATGCTTCGCGGATCGGAAAAGGCCGTTGGTCCAGCGCGTCATCAGATCACCGACGTTGACGATGATCGCGTCGTCTCGCGGCGGCGCATCGATCCATTCGCCATCGTCGAAAGCCACATGCAGCCCTCCGTTGTCGTCGTTGAGCAGCAAGGTGATCAGGCCACGGTCGGTGTGGGCGCTGGCGCCGATGCCCTCGTCGACATCCGCGGCTTGCGGCGGGTAGTGAACCAATCGCATGTTGGTGGTCGGCTTCACGCAGCGGCCGACGAAGAAGTTCTCGTCGGCGCCGAGCGACTGGGCCATGCCGCGCAACACCTGATGCCCACAGCCCAGCATGGCGAAGTAGAGCGCCTCCACACGATCTCGGAAGCCGGCGAGATCAGGCCAGGTATTGGGCGAATGAAAGGGCAAGCGCGCCAGTTGGTCGGCGTCGTTCGCGGGCAGTGGGAAGCCCATGTCGAACGACTCCTTCAGGTCGGGCTTGCCGCCGGGTCGCACGGTGTCGAACATCGGCTGGTAGCCGCGGTTCTGTTTGGCCTCACGCGGCCGGCATGCCATGCGCTGCGCCAACGGCAGCTCGAAGAACGCCTTCGCCGCAGCAAAGCCAGACGCCATGAGCTCGGGGGCGATGCCATGGTTCGACAGATAGAAGAAGCCGTACCGCTCGCTGGCGGCGGCGATGTCCTCGGCGACGCGCTGGCGCTCGGCCCGGTCGCCGAAACGCAGGCCGTGCATGTCCACCAAGGGCAGGCGATGCGAAGACATCCTGCGCGTGGCGGGCCCGACATCTCGCGCGTTCATGCAAACACCATGCGCTGGGCCTTGCTCGGCAAGAAGCGGGTGTCCACCAGGCTCGCAGCGTCGGGGACGCTTTTGAAGGCGAGCACGCGTGCGAGCGAATCGATGCCGGCCTGATAGCGCGCGACATCGATGCCGCCCAGGCCGTTCCGCCGCACGGTGGGCGTGGCAATCTCATCGTCCAACGCCACGTCGAGCCGCATGGCCTCGATCTTCACGTCGGTCAGCGGCTCGAACTCCTTCAACAACGCGACCGCACCGGCGCGATCGGCGGCGGCGTCTTTGACCGCACGGGCCACCGCACGAAGGAAGGCTGCGACGGCTTGCGGCTGATCGTTGATGAAAGCGTTGCTGGCAAGGATCGCATTGCCCGGCAGGGAGACACCGTGGTCGGCGTACTTCATCACGCTGATTTCGCCGGGCGTCACGCCCACTCTCTGCAGCGATACCCAAGCTGATGCCATGTAGCCGGTGATGACCTCGACCTGACCGCGCGCGAGCATGGTTTCGCGGATGGCGGGTTCGACCGACGTCCAGCTCACGTCCGTTGCCGGGTCCAGCCCGTTGGCCGCGGCGAACAGCGGGAAGATGCGGCGCGCACCGTCATTGGCCGGCGCCGCCAGCTTGCGGCCACGCAGGTCGGCCGGCGTGCGAATGCCGCTCTTGCGCAGCGAGAACACCGCCGCCGGCGTGCTTTCGTACACCAGCATCACTGCCTTGGCGGGCACCTGTGCGTTGTTTGCAGCGAACTCAGCCAGGGAACTCATGTCGCCGGTGCCCATGTCGGCATTGCCTGCGGCAAGGCGCGTGACGGTCGCGGAAGCGCCCGCGCCGACATTCAGTTTGACGTCCAGCCCCTCTTGCGCGAAGTAACCCTTCTTCAAGGCGACCACATAAGGAATGGTGCCGGCTTCGAAGCGCCAGTCGCATTGGTAGGTGATCTTGACAGGGAGCCGCTGCGCGAACGCCGGTGCGGCAACCAGCGCTGCGGCGCCTCCTAACGCGAACGTGCGACGGTTGATGTTGGCTGTGGAGCGGTTGTGCATGGATGGTTCCGTTCGGCGTCAAGCAGGAAAGCCCCGCCTCGACGCGAATCTAGAAGCACGCCTGCGCTTGCACAAGAACCGTCTTTCGATCCGACTGTTGCGTTCAAGGCAACACAACGCGCTAGGCCGAGAAGCTCAGGTCAGGCCCGCGTAGTCATCGAAGCGCGTCTCCAGCAATTGCAGTACCAGCTCGGCGGGAGACGACAGATTGCGATCTGCGCGCACCAGCAACTCCAAAGAAAGCTGGCCGAGGCCACGATCGGTGAAGGGGATGTGCGCCAGCGTGCCTGCACGTACCTCGTCCAGAACCGTCACGCGCGTCATCACGGCGGCGCCCGCACCCGACCGCACGAGCCGGATCATGGTGGCGATGGAGTTGGTCTCGGCCAGAGGCTGCAGGCGCATGACCGCCCCTCGCAAGAGGCTTTCGAGCATGCGGCGCTGCTCCATCTCCGGCGTCGGCACGATCAACGGCTGGCTCATGCACTCGGGCAAGGTGATGCCGCGCCGCTTCGCCCATTCGTGCGCTGCAGGCACGACGACGCCCAGCGTCACTGCCACGCTGCGCAAACGCCGGACCGGCGCCGTCGCGGGCGGCGCCCAGCACAGTCCGATGTCGAGCTCGCCATTGGCAACGCGGTCGACGATGTCCGCCGAGTTGGCGGAACGAACGGTGAACGAAAAACCCGGGTGGTCACGCGTGACGTCGGCAATCAGGTCGGGGATCAGGCGGTCGCTCATGTACTGCAAGATGCCGATGCGGACCTTTCCGCGCCGCATGACCTTCAGCGAATCCACCTGGGTGAGTGCGCCCTCGAAGTCGCGCTGCATGCGACGCACGTTGGCCAGCATGACCTCGCCAGCAGCCGTCAGTCGCACGCCCCGCGGCAACCGTTCAAACAAGGGCAGGCCGAGCAGCTCCTCGAACTTTGCGATCTGCCGGGTGACTGCGCTGGGCGCGATGTGGAGTCGCTCCGCCGCTCGACGGATGGACTTCTGGTCAGCGACTTCCTCGAAGTAGCGCACAAGGGGGGAGAAGGCACTCATGCGGTCATGGTAGTCATCACCAGTCGATCGACTCCGACGCCGACCGCATCACGGGAGCAGCCGACCTGGCTGCATGCGCTCACGCAGCACGCTGCCGCGGCCTGCTGCTGTCGGCTGGCGGCACGTACCTGGCCAGGATCTGTTCCGCGTCGCGTCCCGGCGGAAGCCCGAATGCACGGGCGTACTCGCGGCTGAACTGGGTCGCGCTTTCATAGCCCACCTCGAAGGCCGCCGCGGTCACGCTCTTGCCGCCGACCACCAGCAGCGAGCGGGCTTGCAGCAAGCGAATCCGCTTCTGGTACTGCAACGGGCTCAGCGCCGTCACCGCCTTGAAATGCCGGTGGAACGCCGACTCGCTCATCGCCGCCTTGTGTGCCAGCGCCTGGACCCGCAGCGGTTCGGCGAAGTCGCGCCGGATCCACTGGATCGCCAGGCTCACCCGTGCGATGGCGCTGTCGGGCGTGGCGATGTCGCGCAGCATCGCGCCTTGAGGGCCCTGCAGCACGCGATAAAGGATCTCGCGCTCGTACGCGGGTGCCAAGGCGGGGATGTCCGCCGGACGCTCCATCAGGCGCAGCATGCGGACCCATGCGTCCATCAGATCGGGCGTCGTTGCCGAGACCGAAAATCCGGTTTCCGTCTTCTCGCTCTGGGCGACTTTAGGCAAGTCGGCGATCAGTGCCGCCACCACCGCCGGCTGCAATGTCAAGGCCACCGCCAGGTACGGCTCTCCGGTGGCCGAAGGCATCACGGCGCCCACGGCCGGCAGGTCGATCGACATGACGAAGTAGGTCGCCGGGTCGTAGTGCAAGGTTCGCTCGCCCACGGTGAGCGACTTGCTCCCTCGAAGAATCAGGTTGACCATCGGCTCGTAGACGGCGTTGAGTTCGTGTTCCGGGATCTTGCCCTGCACCATGGCGACGCGGGGAATGCCGGTTTCGGTCAGACGGTTCTTTGCTTTCGACGCCAGCGTCCGAAGCTCTTCAAGTTGTTCTTCCATGGGGTGCATCAGACCGCAATGCGAGGGAAGCTGCAACCCGCAAAGCAGGAATAGGCAGGTTTGCGGCAGGAACAGGCAGGGCCCGTGGCGGCTCGGGACCTATCGTTCATGCACCAAATACCCACAGGAAGAAATCACATGAGCATCGTCATCATCACCGGCGCAAGCCGCGGCATCGGGGCTGCTACCGCACTGCAGGTTGCCCATCGCGGTATGGGCGTCATCGTGACTTACAACAGCCACGCGGCAGGCGCCGAGGCGATCGTTCGCAGCATCGAGGCCGAGGGCGGCAAGGCCGTGGCCCTGCCACTCGACGTCGGCCAGGTCGCCTCCTTCGCGGGCTTTCGCGAGAAGGTCGCTGCGGCGCTCCAGTCGACCTGGGGTCGCGACAGCTTCGACGCGCTGGTCAACAACGCAGGCTACGGCGTGTCCAACCCGATCGCGACGGTCACCGAAGCCGAATTCGATGGCCTGTTGAATGTGCACCTGAAAGGCCCGTTTTTCCTGACGCAGGCGTTGCTGCCGCTGATGGCCGACGGCGGCCACATCGTCAACGTGACCAGTGCGACCACCCGCGTGGCGACGGCAGGGGTGGCACCTTACGCGGCCTTCAAGGGCGGACTGGAAGTGCTGACGCGCTACATGGCCAAGGAATTCGGCGAACGCCGCATTCGCGCCAACTCGATCGCCCCCGGCGCCATTCGCACGGAACTCGGCGGTGGGCTGAACGACGAGTTCGAAGCCATCCTGGCGAAACAGACTGCGCTGGGGCGCGTCGGCGAGCCGGACGACGTCGGCCGCGTGATCGCCAACCTGCTGTCCCCGGACAGCGGCTGGATCAACGCACAGAACATCGAAGTCGCTGGCGGCTACAACATCTGAACGGACGGCACCATGCTCGATCACATCTCTCTCCCGGTCAGCAACACCGATCGCTCCATTGCTTTGTACACAGCCGCATTAGAGCTGGCAGCAGGCGGAGCCAACACGATGACCACCAGCACCCTACGCAAAGCGGTAGATGCATTACTGGCCGCATTCAATTCCGCAGACGTCGACACCGCCATCACCTTGTTCAGTCCAGATGCGGTGATCGACGATCCATCGACCGGCCACCGATTCGACGGCCACGCTGGCATCCGCGACTACGTCGAGCGGTACTTCAAGGGCTACCACACCGTCACGCGCGTCCTTTCAATCGGAAACGTCGACGAGGGACAGGCACGTGTTCGCGTTGATTTCACAGGGGACTTCGGTCACGAAATTGGCCTCCTGAACATCCGTATCGACGCAGATGGGCTGATCTGTCGAATCGACGCCGATCTCGAACAGTGAATTCATGTTGCAGACCAGCCACCAAGGAATCATCGTGAACCCTTCTCCCGTTGAAGACCGTGTTTCGCCCACCGCACGGGCAGCAGTTGCAGGCATGAACAGGCTGCTGATCTATGGCGCGACCGGCTACACCGGCAGCATGGTGGCGCGGCAGGCCAAGGCCGCAGGACTCGACTTCGCCATTGCCGGCAGAGACGCCGACAAGCTGCTGACATTGGCTCGCGAGCTGGACGTACCGCACAGCGTGTTTGCACTCGACGACCACGGCGTGGCGATCAACGCGCTCGAAGATTTCGCGATCGTGCTCAACTGCGCCGGGCCCTTTGCCAAGACCGCGGAGCCGCTGATGCGGGCTTGCATCGCGTCCGGTGTGCACTATCTCGACATCACGGCGGAAATCAATGTCTATCGTTTGGCAGAGCGGCTCCACGAGGAAGCCGTCGCGGCCGGCGTCCTGCTGATGCCGGGCGTGGGTTGGGACGTGGTGCCCACCGACTGCCTGGCCATGCACGTCGCCCGGCGCGTGGAGAAGCCGGTGTCGCTGCGGATCGCGCTGCAGGTCGCAGGATCGATGTCGCGCGGCTCGGCCATCAGTGCCGGCGAGATCTTCGCTGCGGGCTTGATGGCACGGGTGGACGGCGTGCTGGTTCCCACGCCTGAGGCCCAGCCGGCACGGTTCGACTTCGGCGACGGCCCGGTGGCCTGCGCGCCGCTGTCGTTCGGCGACCTGATCACGGCATGGCATTCAACGGGCATCCCCAACATCGCCATGTTCGTGAACGTGACGGGCGGCGCCTTCCCCGGCGGCGACCTTTCCAAGCTCACGGACGGCCCCAGCCGCGAAGAGCGCGACGGCCAGCGGGCACGCGCGGTGGCGGAGGTCACCGGCGCAGACGGCACGGTGGCGCGATCGGTGATCGAGACGGTGAACGGCTACACGTACACGCCCCTGGCCGCCGTGGAAGCGGCCAGGCGTGTGCTCGGTGGCGAGGCCCGCGCGGGGTTCGGCACACCGGCAAGACTGTTCGGGGCGGGCTTTGCCGAGAGCATCCCCGGGACGCGCATCCGGTCGATCGACGACCGGACCCCGCTCAGCGCTTGAGCCAGGCCGGCGCGATCTGCGTGCCCAGGCCTGCGCCGTAGGCGAAGTAGATGTTCAGGCCGGCCACCGGCTCGAGGTAGCGCGCGTTCTTCAGGCCGCCGGCGTCGACGGCATCGAAGCCGATGCTTTCGATCAGCGCCTTGACCGTGTCCTTGGCCTTGGGCTCGTCGCCGGCGAAGAACACGCTGCCCTTGGCGTCGCCGAAGCCCGCGCCCTGGTGCATGACCTGGGC
The DNA here is from genome assembly GCF_051216715.1 of Variovorax restrictus. Taxonomy (NCBI): domain Bacteria; kingdom Pseudomonadati; phylum Pseudomonadota; class Betaproteobacteria; order Burkholderiales; family Comamonadaceae; genus Variovorax; species Variovorax restrictus. The sequence continues at coordinate 661,334 of NZ_JBPJZH010000001.1, read as the reverse complement.
GAACAGCGTGTTGAAGGCCTTCACGACGTAGGCCGTGGGCGCGGCCTTGGCGATCTCTTCGGCGGCCGAGGTGCTGAAGCCGACGGTCAGACCCATGTAGTCGGCGGTCAGCGGGTTCGAGACGTCGACGATCACCTTGCCCTTGAGTTCGCCCAGCGCAGCAAGCGCGGCCGGGGCCTGGTCGCAAGGCACGGCGAGCACGACGACGTCGACGTTCTTGGCGGCCTCGGCCATCGGCAGCACCTTGGCCCCCACGGCTTCGGCCACGGCCTGGGCCTTGTCGAGCGAGCGGCCGGTCAGCGTCACGCTGTGGCCTGCCTTGACGAATTGCTTGGCGAGGCCGGAGCCGTTGCAAGATAGTCAGAAGGACGGGCGCGATAAACGGCGATCGGCGCAACCACTGTCCCGGTGATCGGGACAATCGATGCGAGCGCGGCCCCTGCATCGCGCGCAGCCCAGGCGCGACAAGGGTTTGCGCAGCGGGCGCCGTCCGCGCCGGTCGATGACCGTCGAAGGCGCAGCACAGAGGCGGTGCACGTGCACACAAGTTGCCCGCCGAGCGCGCTCCCTACACTGCCACGCCATGCCCTCTCCCAACGAAGCCCTCGTCCTCGTCATCGGCAGCCTCAACATGGACCTGGTGGCGCGCGTGCCGCACCTGCCCGCGCCGGGCGAGACACTGGCGAGCGAAGGCTTCGCGACGGTGGCAGGCGGCAAGGGCGCCAACCAGGCGGTGGCCGCGGCGCGGCTCGGCGCGCGCACCGCGATGGTCGGCTGCGTGGGCGCCGACAACTACGGCCGCCTGCTGCGCGATGGCCTGCGGCACGAAGGCATCGACCTGCGCGCGCTGCGCACGCATGCGACGCAGCCCACCGGCATGGCATTGATCGCGGTCGACCGCGCGAGCCGCAACCACATCGTGCTGGTGCCCGGCGCCAACGACACGCTGGGCAGCGCCGACCTCGACGCGGCGGAGGCGCTGCTGGCCGATGCCGCCGTCGTCGTGTGCCAGCTCGAGGTGCCGATGCTCACCGTGCTGCAGGCGCTGCAGCGCGCCCAGGCCGTGGGGGCAACCACGGTGCTGAACCCAGCGCCCGCGCAGGCGCTCGACGCGGCGCTGCTGGCGCAGGTCGACTGGCTGGTGCCCAACGAGGTCGAGGCGTCGATGCTCAGCGGCATCGCGGTGCACGGCGTCGCCTCGGCGCGCGAGGCGGCGTCGGTGCTGCTGGGCCAGGGCTGCGAGCACGTGCTGATCACGCTCGGCGCGCAGGGCGTGCTGCACGCGCACGCGGACGGCATGCAGCACCACCCGGCCCCGGTGGTCGAAGCGGTCGACACCACGGCCGCGGGCGATACCTTCATCGGCGGCTTCGCCGCGAAGCTGGCCGCGGGCGCATCGGCCGCCGAGGCGATCCGTTTCGGCCAGGCCGCGGCGGCGCTGTCGGTCACGCGGCGCGGGGCGCAGACGTCGATCCCGACGCTGCGCGAGATCAGCGCAGCGTGAAGCGCGCGGTCGATGCCGGCTTGCCGTCGATCCGCACCACCACCACCGCCTTGGTGCCGGCCGCGGTCTTGAAGCTGCCGGCGGCCTCGAGCCTGTCGCCGGCGGGCTTGAGTTCGACCTCTTGCTTGTCGGTGCCGGCCAGCAACGTGAGCTTGGCGCTGGCCTTGGCCACGTCGGCCGGCTTGCCGTGGTCGCGCAGGTACAGCTGCACCACGCCGGGCTTGGTGACGAGTTCGTAGTCCATGTCCTTGACCTCGGTCACCACGCCGCCGTGCAGCGGCGTGTGGGCATGTTCGTCGCCATGCGCGAGGGCCGCGCCAGCGAAGGTGATGAAGGATGCGGCGAGAAGAAGGGAACGCAATGTCATGAAAGACTCCTTGGGAAATTGAGGGAAGAAAAGATCACAGCGCCTCGGCGCTGTCGTCGTTGGCCAGCCGTTGTGCGGCCTTGCGGCCAAACAGCCAGAACATCGCGGGCGTGAGGAAGGTGTCGAGCAGCGTGGAGCTGATGAGGCCGGAGAAGATCACCACCGCCACCGGGTGCAGCACCTCGGTGCCGGGCCGCTCGGCCTCGAATAGCAGCGGCGCCAGCGCGAAGGCGGTGACCAGCGCGGTCATGAGCACCGGTGCCAATCGCTCCAGCGAACCGCGCACGATCATCGGCACGCCGAAGGCCTCGCCCTCATAGCGCATCAGGTTGACGTAGTGGCTCACCTTGAGGATGCCGTTGCGCACCGAGACGCCCGCCAGCGTGATGAAGCCGACCAGCGCCGCCACCGACAGCGGCTGGCCCGACAGCCACAGGCCGAGCACCGCGCCGACCAGCGCGAGCGGGATGTTGGCCATGATGAGCGCCGACAGCACCATCGACCGATAGCGGCTGTAGAGCACCACGGCCATCAGCGCCAGCGAGACCAGCGACAGCACGCCGATCAGGCGCGACGCCTCTTCCTGCGCCTGGAACTGGCCGCCCAGGGTGACGAAGTAGCCCTCGGGCAGCGGTGTCGCCGCCACGGCCGCGCGGATGTCGGCCACCACGTCCGACAGCGCCCGCCCCTGCGCGTTGGCCGAGAGCACGATGCGGCGCTTGCCGTCGTCGCGGCTGATCTGGTTGGGGCCGTCGCCGTCCTCGATGGCGGCGATCTTCGACAGCGGCACACGGCCGGTGGGCGTGTCGATCAGGATCTGGCCGAGGCCTTCGATGGAACGCGCCGTCTCGGGCAGTCGCACCACCAGCGCGAAGCGACGGTTGCCTTCGACGATCTGCGCCACCTTCTCGCCTTCGACCAGGCTCTGCAGCGTGGCGAGCACCTGCGGCGCCGGCACGCCGTAGCGCGCAGCCGCGGCGTAGTCGATGCGCACCTTGATCTGCGGCGCCAGCACCTGCTTCTCGATCTCCAGGTCGGCCAGTCCGGGGATGGCCGCGAGCTTCGCGCGCAGCGCATCGGCCTGGCCGCGCAGCACGTCGAGGTCTTCGCCGAAGATCTTGATCGCGATCTGCGAGCGCACGCCCGAGAGCATGTGGTCGATGCGGTGCGAGATCGGCTGGCCGACGCCGATGGACGCCGGCAGGTTGGCCAGGCGCGCGCGGATGTCGGCGCCGATGGCGTCCATGGAGCGCGTGAGTTCGGCCGTCGGCTTGAGGCCGACGTCGAGTTCGCTCACATGCACGCCCTCGGCATGCTCGTCGAGCTCGGCGCGGCCGCTGCGCCGGCCGACGTGCGTCACCTCGGGCACCTGCTTGACCAGCACCTCGGCCTGCCGCGCGAGCGCCGCGCTCTCGGCCAGCGTCACGCCGGGGTTCAGGCGCATGCCGATCAGCAGCGTGCCTTCGTTGAAGGGCGGCAGGAAGGTGGTCGGAAAGAACGGCACCGCCGCGCCCGCGACCAGCACCGCCGCGCCGGCCGCCACCAGCGCCGCCTTGGGCCGCGCCAGCACGGACTGCAGCCCGCTGCGGTAGCCAGCCTTCAGCCACGCCAGCACCTTCGTGTCGCCATGGTCGAGCCGCTTCATCTTCGGCAGCAGGTAGTAGCTCAGCACCGGCGTGACCGTGACCGACACCACCAGCGAGGCCAGCGTCGACACGATGAACGCGATGCCCAGCGGGACGAAGAGCTTGCCCTCCAGCCCCGGCAGCGCGAAGAGCGGGATGAACACCAGCACGATGATCACCGTCGCATAGAGGATGCCCGAGCGCACCTCCATCGACGCCTTGGCCACCAGCGCGAGCAGGTTCATGCGCTGCGCGGGCGGCTTGGCGCGGTCTTCCTTCAGGCGGCGCAGGATGTTCTCCACGTCGACCACCGCATCGTCGACCAGCCCGCCGATGGCGATGGCCAGGCCACCGAGCGTCATGGTGTTGATCGACAGGCCGAACCAGCGAAACACCAGTGCGGTGATGAAGATCGACACGGGAATCGCGACCAGCGCGATCACCGTCGGCCGGATCGTGCCGAGGAAGAAGAACAGGATCAGCGCGACGAACACCGACGCGCCGATCAGTTTGCCCTGCAGCGTGGTGATCGAGGCCTCGATGAAGCTGGCCTGCCGGAACGTGACCTGCGGTGCTTCCATGCCGGCGGGCAGCGAGGCCTTCAGGCCGACCAGCGCGTCCTCGATCGAACGCGTCAGCGCGATGGTGTCGGCCGTCGGCTGCTTCTGGATGCCGAGGATGACCGCCGGCTTGCCTTCGAAGCCCGCGTCGCCGCGCTTGATGGCCGCGGCGAAGGTGACCTCGGCGATCTGCCGCAGCAGGATCGGCTGGCCGCCCTTCGCCGTCAGCGCGAGGTTCTTCAGGTCGTCGAGGCGCGAGGTGCGGCCCAGGTGGCGGATGAGGTATTCGCGCCCGTTGAGCTCGAGGAAGCCGCCCGAGGTGTTGCCCGAGAAGCCCTTGAGCGCGGCCTCGAGCTGTTCGTGCGTGATGCCGAGGTCGCCCATGCGCACCGTGTCGGGCTGCACCTGGAACTGCCGCACCTCCCCGCCGATCGGGATCACCTGGGCGACCCCCTGCACCGACAGCAGCCGCGGCCGCAGCACCCAGTCGGCATATTCGCGCACCGCCATCGGACTGACCTTGGCGGTGTCGATCGGGATCGCGATCTGCATGATCTCGCCCATGATCGAACTCACCGGCCCCATGCGCGGCGTGATGCCCTCGGCCATGGCCTCTTCCATCGAACCGAGCCGCTCGGCCACGAGCTGGCGCGCGCGGTAGATGTCGGTCGACCAGTCGAAGGTCACGTAGAGGAAGGACAGCCCGGCCGACGAGACCGAGCGCACCGACGCCACGCCGGGCAGCCCGTTCATCGTGGTTTCGAGAGGCAGCGTGATGAGCTGCTCCACCTCTTCCGGCGCCATGCCGCCGGCTTCGGTGACGATGGTCACGGTGGGTTTGTTGAGGTCGGGGAACACGTCCACCGGCATGCGCGACAGCGTGAAGGCGCCATAGCCCATCAGCACCACGCCGGCAATGAGCACGAGCAGCCGGTTGCCCAGGCTGAATTCGAGGAGCCACTTGAACATCGTGCGGCCTTCAGCGGAGCTGGTTGATGAGCGTGGCGCCCTGCGTCGCCACGCGGTCGCCGGCCTGCAGGCCGGACGTGACGGCCACGCGCACGCCGTCGAGCGGCACGGTGGTCACGGTGCGCGGCGCGAAGCGCTCGGCCTCGGTCTTGACCCACACGATGGTCTGGTTGGCCGGGTTGCGCATCAGCGCCGCGCTCGGCACGGCGATACCCGTGATCGTCTGCTTGCTGCGCACGAAGACCTGCACCGACTGCCCGACGGCCAGCCGCGCGAGCGCCGCGCCTTCCGCGCGGAACTGCAGCGGCAGCGCCTGCTCGCGCAGGCTGCGCGCCGCGCCGACGAAGGCCAGCGGCACGCGCGCGTCACCCACCGCGATGGCGGCGTCGGCGATGTCGGCGCCGATGGCGGTGTCGAAGGCCAGCGCCTCGACGCGAAGCCGCGTCGGGTCGATGACCTCGAACAGCAGCTCGCGCGCGTCGACCACCTGGCCGGCGACCACGCTGGCCGAGGCGATGACGCCTGACACCGGCGCCACCAGCGCGTCGCGGTGCGAGAGGCCCGCGCCGATGGCCGCCGCGCGCTGCTGCAGGCTCGCGGCATCGCTCTCGGCGGCCTCGATGTCCTTGCGCGGCACGGTGTCGGCCAGCTCGCGCAGCCGCGCGACGCGCCGGTCGGCCAGCGCCTTGGCGGCGCGAAGTTCCGCCAGTTGCGCGGACTGGTTCGAGCGCTCGACCGGCCCGGCGGAGGCGACCACATAGGCCAGCACCTCGCCCTTGCGCACCGTCTGCCCGGGTTCGGGCAGGCCGCGCGGGCCGGGCTCGACGCGGCCGGCAACGAGCGCCTGCACCTTGCCACCGGCGTTCGGGTCCATCAGCACCTTGCCGGCGAGCTCGGTGGTGCGTGGATGTTCCGAAGATTCGGCGACGAAGGTGCGCACCGCGAGTTGGCGCTGCGCGGGCTTGGGCAGGAACACGCTGCCGTCGGGCAGGCGCTGCGGGCCGTTGGCGTTGGCGGCGGCGGGGGCCTCGCCGTGGCTGTGGCCTTCGTCGGCGTAGGCGGTGGTGGCGAGCGCGGCGCTCAGGGCGACGGCGATGAGGATGCGTGTGGCGTTCATGCGGCACCTCCCATTTGCGGCTTGCGCGTGCGTCGCGCCAGCGCGATCAGCAGCGCCAGGACGACCGCTCCGCCCAGCGTCCCGCCGACGATGCGCCGCCAATTGCGCGGTGCCGCGGCGTCCTCATGCGCATCGACGTGGATGTCGAGTTCGCCGGCCAGCAGGTCGGTCTCGCTGCCGGCGATCACCGTGGCGGTGATGGGCAGCACGCCCGGCGCGGGCACGTCGGCCAATTGCACTTCGAATTGCCCTTCGCCATGCGGCTCGGCCTTGACCGTCGTGCCACCGATGTCGAGCTCCAGCGTCGCCTTCGGCACGGGGCTGTTGTCGGCGAAGCGATCGAGGTACAGCGTCAGCAACTTTCCGTCGAGCACACCGACAAGCTCGAAGGCGTCGGAGACCGCAGTGAAACGCGGCAGGGCCGAGCCGGTGGGTGCGGCGGGCGCATCGCCGTGGTCGTGGCCGGCGTCGGCGCGCGCCGGGGCGCCGGCCAGCAGCAGGAGGGCCGCGCAGAACGCGGCGAGAAGGTGTCGGGAAATCATGTGGATGCTTTCGAGAAAGAGGAGATGACCGTCATTCGGGCAACAGGCCCAGCGCCTGGCGCCAGTGCGAGATGGCGGCCGCCAGGTCGATGCGGCTGCGGGCCGCCTGGCGTTGCGCCTCGGCGGCTTCGGCCTCGATGCGCAGGCGCGTCGGCAGGTCGGTCTCGCCGAGACGGAAGGACCGGTCGAAGAAGCCACGCGATTCGGCCGCGAGTTGCGCGCGGCGCTCGGCCGCGGCCAGTTGCACCTTCGCCGCATCGACCTGGGCGCGTGCCGCGTCGGCCTCGCCCGCAAGACGATCGGCGGCCAGCGCGCGCTCGACGTCCAGCTCGGTCGCCTCGGCGCGCGCGGTGGCGGCCACGGCGGCCTGCCGGTCGCCCGCCCCGAAGGGGATGCGGATGCCGAGCGTGAGGGTGCGCAGCGCCGGCTCGCCACGGCCGTCGCGTTCGCGCGTGGTGGCCAGCAGCAGCTCGGGATTGGCACGCGTGCGCAGGGCCGCAAGCGCTGCGGCGCGGTCGGCGACGGCGGCGCGGTCCTGCAGGTCGCGCAGGGCGGGATGGGCGTCGGTCGATGGCGTGGCCGGTTCGGGTTCCATCGCGGGGGCGTCGTCCGTCGCCGGGGCCACGAACGCCGGGCCCACGACTGCGCGCCAGCGCTGCTCGGCCAGCGTGCGCGCGGCCATCGCCTGAGCCAACGCAGCGTCGGCCGCAGCGACGGCGCCGTCGGCCTGGTGCCGGTCGGATCGCGCGAGGTCGCCGGCCTTCAGGCGACGCGCGACGTCGTCGGCCAGGCGGCGTGCGGCGGCCTGCTGGTCGCGCGCCACTGCGGCGTCGACCCCGCTGCGCTGCCAGGCCCAGTGCGCCTCGCGCAGCGCCTCGGCCACGCGCAGCCGCGCGGCGTCGGCGCGGCTTTCGACCGCGCGTGCACCGGCGTCGGCCAGCGCGCCGCTGCGGCTGCGCTCGCCGGGCAGCCACAGCGGCACCGTGACGCCGGCCTCCAGCTCCCTCACGCCCTGGTTGTCATGCCAGCGGTCGGAGCGATTCGACAGCTCCAGCGCGGGCGCCTCGGGTGTCCAGGCCTGTGCCGCGCGGCCCTGCGCGGCGGCCGCGTCGCGGCGCAGTTGCAGCGTGGCCGCTTCGGGCTGGCGTGCCCAGGCCGCGTCGAAGGCCTGCCGCAGCGGGCCCAGGCCTGCGGAAGCCTGCGCGCCGGCCAGGCCTGTGGCGCCCATGAAAAACAGCGCTGCGCCCAGGGCGCGCGCGCGAATCGAACGTCGTGATATCTGTCGGTGCATCCGGATCTCCGTTGATGGAACAAGCCACGGGGAGATCAGCGAGGGGCGCGATCGAAACGATCGCGCTGCGGCGCGTCAGCCGCCCTCGGGCATCGAGGGCGCGCTGTCGCGCGGACGGGAACGGGGTGTGAAGGGCCGGTCCGCCTCGCCGATCAGGCGAGGGGCGGCCACTGCGGGCGGTCGGGCGGCGCGGTGGCGCGCAGCCATCGGCCCGCGGCCGTGGTCGGCGCCGGGTCGCGGACGGTGGCCGGGAAGGCCATGGCGACGAGTGGCATCGGCAGGCCGACGCCCAGGCCGTGGCACTGGCCGCAGTCGGGATGGACGTCGGCGCCGACGCGGCTGTCGTCGTCGGCGGACGGGCTGGCCGCCGCGTCGACCGCGCCGTCGTCCTGGGCATGCTCGTGCTGGTGGTGGCCCAGATGGGCGCTCTGCGGACGGCTTTCGTGCGCGCAGTACCCCGCCGCGGCCGCCCAGCTGAACTGCAACGGCAGCAGGGTCAGCAGGAAGAGGCAGAACCAACGGCGCATGGGCGGCGAGTGTAGGCGCGGGCAGCGACAGCGCCATGGGACAAATCGTCCTGTCCAATAGGGGCATGGAACACACCCACGCACTGGAACGCCGCATCGAAGACCTGGAGGTCAAGGCGAGCTTCACCGACGACCTGCTCGACCAGCTCAACCTGACGATCTACCGGCAGCAGGAACAGATCGACCGGCTGATCCAGCAGCTGACGCAGCTGCGACAGCAGATGCCCGAAGGCGGTGGTGCACGCCATCCAGGGGATGAACTGCCGCCGCACTATTGAATCATTTCGATACAAAAGCAGACACATCGACTTACACATGCAGCTTTGCAGCGACAGCATGGAAAGAAAGTGCGTGGTAGGGAAACGACGCCTGCAGGCATCGTTCAGAATCGGTCCCTGCGCGGCGATGATCGGCACACGCAGACCTCGCCACAACCCCTGCTGCACCATGCGTCCTCCCCCCGTCCTCCCAGGCCCGTGCCTCCTCGTCGGACACCCTGACCGCACGCTGTGCCTCCCATGATCCGCAAGCCGCTGGCGCGCACCGTGGTCTCCATGGTGTGTGGTGCACTCTTGGCCACCGGGTTCGCGCTCGTGATGGGCGAGTGGACGGTGCGACGCCAGCAGCAGGCCGCCGTCGCCGAGATGGCGGACGCCTACATCGCCCGAGCCGACCAGATCAGCGGTGAAGCGTTCGACGCCCTGGCCGAGATCGAGCGGACCAACGACGCGACCTGCGCCGACGCCGAGGTGTCGCGCTTGCGCCGCATCGTGCTGACGTCCCGCTACCTCAAGAGCGCCAGCCGCTTGCGCAACGGCGCAGCGTTCTGCAGCTCGACGGTGGGGGTGATCAACCCGGAGGTGCCCGTGCCGAGGCCCGACGTGGTGGGCGAGAACGGCCTCACCGTGAGCTTCAACGCACCGCAGGTCGGCGTGCCTGGCGCGAATGCACTGCTGATGCAGCGCGGCGATGCCGCCGTGACCCTCAACGGGCAGGCCTACATCGAGGTTGTGGACCCACGGCTCGACTACGTGGTCGTGAGTGGTCGCGAGGAACCACGGCGGGTGCTCCGCACCGTCGGCACCATGCCGAACCTCGACGGGGTTCGGTTGGTCGCGGCGCAGCCGCTGCGCCTGGACGGCCGCGCCTACGAGATGCGCTGCTCGCAGCGCTTCGCCGGCTGCATCGTCGCGGCGCTGCGCCAGACCCGTTCGATTCTCCATTCGCCCGTGATCCTCGAGTTCGGCATGTTCGGCCTGCTGCTCGGCCTGAGCGGCGGCTTTGCGGCGAGCGTGGTCATCGGGCGCTCTCGTTCGCTCGGCAAGCAACTGCGCGTGGCGATGCGCTCGGGCCAGCTCAAGGTGGTCTACCAACCGATCGTGCGCCTATCCGACCGGCGCCAGGTCGGCGCGGAGGCGCTGCTGCGCTGGACCGACCCGACGGGCAAGCCGGTCAGTCCCGACGCTTTCATCGCCACGGCGGAGAACGAGGGCTTCATCGGCCAGGTGACGCGCTTCGTGGTGACCCGCGTGCTCGAGGAGTTGCACGACGAGCTGCGCCGCCGGCCGGACTTCCAGGTGACGATCAATGTCGCGGCCAGCGACATCCTCGACAACGCATTCGCCCCCTTCCTCAGCGCGCGGCTGCAGGCCATTGACCTGCCGCCGACCTGCATCGGCCTCGAACTGACCGAGCGCACCACCGCCAACAGCCGCGAGCTCGGCAAAGCCATCGCCCGGCTGCGCGAGGCCGGCCACAAGGTGTACATCGACGACTTCGGCACCGACTATTCCAGCCTGTCGTACCTGTCGCGGCTGCGGGTCGACGCCATCAAGATCAACCGGACCTTCATGCAGGCCCTGCACGACCAGAGCGATCAGGACACCATCGCACCGCAGATCGTCGCGATGGCCGAGGTGCTGGGCCTGAGCATGGTCATCGAAGGCATCGAGGAAGAGCAGCAGGCCGCGTACTTCCTGGCGCTCGCTCCCACGGCACTGGCGCAGGGGTGGCTGTTCAGCAAGCCGGTCGAGGCCGGACGGCTGTTCGCCGCCTGACCATCGTCACGAATAGTTTCTCGGCGCGCGCGGCAACAGGCACACTCGGGCCATGCACCCCGAACTGGCCAGGCTGGCCGACCACCTTGGACAGCGCCGCGAAGAAATCCTCCGGGCCTGGCGCACCGCGGTTCGCCGCGACCCGGCGCTGACGACCAGCCACGCGCTGCCGCGCTCGCAACTCAACGACCATGTGCCGGGTGTGCTGGCAGGGTTCGAAGAGGCGCTGCGTGCGCCCCCCGCAGAGGTGACGCAGCTCGCGCCCAGCGCCGAGGCCAGCGCCCACGGCGTGCACCGGTGGCAGCAGGGCTACGACCTGCACGAGGTCACGCGCGAACTGGGCACGCTCAACCGCTGCATGGTGACCGAACTCGACGCCTATGCCGAGGCCCGCCCCGAGGTACCGCATGCGGTGATGGCCCATGCACGGCAGATCTGGGCGGCCTCCACGTCGACCGACCTCGAAGAGAGCACCTCGCAGTACTTCCGTCTGCAGCGGGTGGAGGCGGCCGGCCATGTGAAGGACCTGGAGGTCGCGCTGGAACGCCTCAACGAGCTGGAATCGCAACGCGCCGAGCTGTGGCGCCAGATCGCCCACGACCTGCGCGGCAACGTGGGCGTCGTGGCCACCGCGGCGCGGGGCCTGTCCATGGGCACGGCGGCCGACGCTTCGCGCGACAAGTTCATCCGCGTGCTGGGTCACAACGTGAGTTCGCTCAAGCACCTGCTGGATGACGTCACGAGCCTGGCGCGGCTCCAGGCCGGCACCGAAACCCGACAGCTGGTCGAGATGGACGTGGCCGTCGAAGTGAGCAGCCTGTGCGAAGGCCTGCAGGTGCTGGCGCAGGAACGCGGCCTGTATCTGCGCACCCGCGGTCCGGCCCCGTTTCCGGTGACGGGCGACCCGGTTAAGACGCGGCGTCTCGTCCAGAACCTGGTGCTCAATGCCCTGAAGTACACGACCACGGGGGGGGTCGACGTGCAGTGGGAAGACGCGCGGGCCTACGACGACCCGCGCTGGGTGCTCAGCGTGCGCGACACCGGGCCCGGCATCCAGTCCGGCCCCGTCTCGCAGATGGCGATGGCGCTGCAGGGTGCGACGCAGCTCACGAAGGGGTACGAGCAAAGCGTGCCGGTCGACGAAGCCGTTGCGCAGACCGTGGTCGAGCCCATCGCCCACAGCGCCGCTGCGGTGCGCATCGGACCGGGGGAAGGCATCGGCCTGTCGATCGTCAAGCGCCTGGCCGACCTGCTGGACGCCAGCGTCGAACTCGAGTCCGACGTAGGCGAAGGCACCACGTTCCGCGTGCTGTTCCCCAAGACCTACGCTGGCTGACGCACCGCCGGTTCGGCGCGTGCGCGCGACAGGCTCATCCCTTCTTGCCCCCGACCACCAGCAGCAGGCCGCCCACGACGATGGCCGCCACGCCGGCCCAGGTCGGGATGCTGACGTTCTCGCGCTCCTTCACCGACAGCTCCAGCGGGCCGAGCTTGGCCTGGTGGGTTTCCTTGGTGAAGCTGAAACCGCCGATCGACAGGCCTGCGATGCCAGCGACGATGAGGAGGATGCCGACGATGCGGGTGGCGTTCATGGGGGGTGTGTTCCTTCGACCGGCGAGCGTGCCGGCCCGCGCATTGTGCCCCCGTGCGCACGTCGCCAACGCCGCGCGCCGTGCAGCGCCTACGCCATGAAGCCCAGGTCGGTCGGGTAGTCCGTACCGCCGAAGTTCTTGAGGTTCGGCAGGATGCTGCCGAGGTCGCCCGCAGGCACGCCGAACCACTTGGCGAGCGTGCCCGCGTACTGGTCGACCGAGGTGCCGGGGATCAGGCGGCCCTGCCCCACATGCCCTTCGTAGCCGGCCAGCTTCGAGTCGTTGTTGATGCTCACCACCGGCGCCTTGCCGTAGAGCTTTTCCTTGCCCTTCACGGCGCCGCCGACCACGAGGTGGTGGCTACCCCAACCATGGTCGGATCCGTCACCATTGCTCGCCAACGTGCGGCCGAAGTCGGACGCGGTGAAGCTCGTGACGTTGTTGCCCAGGCCCAGCGCGACCATTTCCTTGTGAAAGGCCGCCATCGCGTCGCTCAGGCGCGCCATCAGGCCTGACTGGTTGGCGATCAGGTTGTCGTGCAGGTCGAAGCCGCCCATCGACACGAAGAACACCTGGCGCTTGGCACCGAGCGTGTCGCGGCCGCGGATCAGGCGGGCGACCATGGCCAGCTGCGAGGCGAGCCCGTTGCCGTTGTAGGTCACGCCGCCGGCCGTCACGTTGTACGGGAAGGTGCCCGCCGTGCCGGGGTTCCCGTTCGGGTAGGCCGCGCCGCGAGCGCTGTTGATCTGCCCTTCGGCCTGCACCGCCCGCACGGTGATGCGGTTGTATTCGTTCTCCAGCGTGTGGCCGCGGGTCTGCTGCACCAGTTGTGCCATCGCGGCCCTCACCGACGACGAGCCGTACACGTTGTTCTTCAGGCTGTTGATGGCGATCGCGCCGTCGGTGCTCACCTGGTACTGCAACGCGTTGTCGCCCGACAGGAACACCGCGTTGCCCGACACCGACATGCAGGTGAAGAGCGAGGTGCTGTTCTGCGTCATCGCCAGGTCGCCGATGTTGCCACCCCAGCCGACGGTCGAGCCTTCGGGCGACGACGACTGCCAGGTCGACTGCTGGTCGTTGTGCGAGAAGAGCTTCGGCGGCACGGGGTAGTTGCGGCGGTCGCCGCCCTGGTACTGCGCCCGCGTGAGCGGCGCCACCAGCGGGCCGACGTTGAGCTGCACCGCCACCTTGCCGTCGGTGTTGTACAGGTTGGCGAGCTGCGTCATGGCGGGGTGCAGCGCGTACTGGCGGCCGTCGGCCAGCGCGGTCGTCGGGCTGAGCAGCGTCGGCGTCAGCGACGCCTTCGGGATCGCGACGCCGCCGCCGGCCAGGCCGTTGCCGCCGCGGATCTGGCTGTAGGCCAGGTAGCTCGGGTCGTCGTAGGTGACGACGGTGTTGGCGTAGTCGTTGCCGCCGAACAGGAAGACGCAGACCAACGCCTTGTAGTCGGTGGCGCTCTGCGCCGCGGCCTCGCCCATGGCCGCGAGGTTGAGTGCGAAGGGCAGCGCCGTGCCGGCCATCGCGAGCTGGCCCGAACGGCGCAGGAAGGCGCGGCGCGTGTGGCCCTGGGGATCGATGAAGTGCATGGCCTTGGCTTTCCGGGTTCTTACTTCTGGATGAGGTACTCGGCCGAGGCCATGACCATCAGCACGGCCGCGTACACGCGGTTGGCCTTGACGGCGTCGGTGCTGGTCGAGGTGACGGCCGGCTGCGCCAGCGCGTCGGTGATGAGCTTGACCGTGGCCGCCTGCAGCTGGTTGGCCGCCATCAGCAGGTTCAGCCGCTGCACCAGCCGCGCCGGATCGAGCACCAGCGCCTTCTCGGCGGCATAGGTCGGGATCACGTCCTTGCTGCTGAAGCCGTTGGCAATACGGTCCTGCATGAAGTTCAGGTACCCACCCACCGTGGTTTCGTTGACCAGCTGGAACTCCGGCGCCACCTGCCCGCCTTCGACCAATGCGGTGCCCGGCGGCACGTAGCCGGGGCGGAAGAAGTTGAAGACCGAGGGCGAGCGCAGCGGGCTCTGGCCGAGCTGGTTGGCGGTGCCCGAGAGGTTGCCGATCTTCCAGGTGTCGAGCGTGGAGCCGATGCCGAAGGTGCGGCCCCACTGCACGAAGCGCAGCATGGGCTCGCGCAGACGGCCGAAGCTGGCGTCGGTGAGGCCGGCCGGGCTGCGCGCCTCGTTGTCGAGCAGCACGGCCGCCATCACGCTCTTCATGTCGCCGCGTACACCCGCGCCGTTGTCCGCGAACACCGCCGAGACGCGTGCGACGTAGGCCGCGCTCGGGTTGCTGGTGACCAGCCGCTGGATCAGCTGCTTGCCGATGAAAGGCCCGACGTTCGGGTGGTTGAAGAGGGTGTCGAGCGCGGTCTTGAGTGCCGCCTTGCCTTCGGTCCCCGCGGCCACCGTGGTGCCGAGGAACGTGGCGGCCAGCGTCGAATGGCGCGACGCGGTGAGCGCCATCGGGCGCGTGGTCCACGCGTTGCTCTCGATGGTGTAGCTGGCGCCGGGTGGCGTGAAGGCGTTCTTGTCGGCCGTCGCGATGTCCAGGTCGTAGCCGGTGAAGACGCGTGCCAGGTTGGTCACGTCGTCCTGCGTGTAGCTATCGAGCGGCATGCCGTCGGCGGCGCGCTTGATGCTGCCGTCGGCGTTGAGCTGGTAGAGCCCGATGGTCATGAGCTGCATGACCTCGCGGGCGTAGTTCTCGTCGGGCTGCCGGCCGCTGGAATTCTCTTTCTGGTTGCCGCGGGTGTTGAGGTAATAGCCCATCGCCGGGTTCAGCGTGACGTTCTCCAGCAGCGTGCGGAAGTTGCCGGTGACGCCGGCCACCAGCATGTCCCAGTACTGGGCCATCATGTACTGCGGCCAGTTGGAGCCGATGTCGTTGGCCGACACCACGAAGATCTCGGTGAGTGCCAGCGCCATGCGCTTGCGCAGGCTGTCGCGCGAACTCATGAGCTGCTGCCAGATCATGCCGTCGGTGTCGACCGCGTTGTGGGCCTTGCTGGCGATCCAGGCCCAGCCCGTGAGCGTGGGCGCCGCATCGAACTGCTCGCCCAGCCAGGGCAGGTAGCCCTTGGCCGTCACGCTGGCGATGTCCGCTTCCGACGCGGACAACTGCGCCTGCAACAGAAAGCGCGCCGCTTCCGTGTCGTTCTGCGGCTTGGTATAGACGTAGGTCTGGGCGGTCGCCGTGCCTGCGAGTGGCGAGAGCGTGCCGGCACCGTCGCCTGTCGTGCCCGCGGCGGTGACCGAACCGTTGCCGCCGCCACCGCCACTTCCACCACCGCCGCCGCAGGCCGCGAGCGCCGCTGCGGCCGCCAGCGTCGTCGCCAGTGGCAGCGTCGGCAGGCCGGACGTGGCCGGTCTGGCCTCCGGCGCATCGACCCGTTCGAGCTCGCGCACGCGCTCACCGGGCACGCCGACGCGGCCCGTCACCATTTCTTCGACCATGAGTCCCCGCTCCTCGGCGCGATGCGCCCTATGCTTTTCAAGGCAAACGCCATGCCCGGGTTGTCCCGGTGCTCGAGGACTCTAAGCGCCGTCTGTCAGACAAGCACTGTTAAGAAACGTGACTTTTTCCGTCGCCCTGACACAACTCAGGGCTGCCGGTGACACGAAATGTCGGTCAGGGCTTGGCGGCTTCGAGGCCGTCGCGTGTGCGTTGCGCCTCGCGCCGCGCGGCGTCGGCGAAGTCGTCGCCGTCGGACGCATAGCAGATCGCGCGCGACGAATTGACGACGATCGGGGCATCCGCCCGCCACCCGGCGCGCACCGTGGCGACGGCATCGCCGCCCTGCGCGCCGACGCCCGGGATCAGCAGCGGCACCGTCGGCGCAAGCGCACGCACGCGCTCGATTTCGGCCGGGTAGGTGGCGCCCACGACCAGCCCCAGTTGCCCGTTCAGGTTCCACGGGCCCTGGGCGAGGCTGGCTACATGTTCATACACCAAAGGCTGGCCGTCGACGCTGGCCAGGCGCTGCCCCTGCAGGTCGGCACCGCCCGGGTTGCTGGTGCGGCACAGCAGGAAGGCGCCCTTCTCGGGGTACTTGAGGTAGGGCGCGACCGAGTCGAAGCCCATGAAGGGCGACAGCGTGACCGCGTCCGCGCCATAGCGCTCGAAGGCTTCGATCGCGTACTGATCGGCGGTCGAGCCGATGTCGCCGCGCTTGGCGTCCAGGATGATCGGCACCTGCGGCGCGACGCGTCGGATGTGCTCCAACAGGCGCTCGAGCTGCCCCTCGGCGCGGTGCGCGGCGAAGTAGGCGATCTGCGGCTTGAAGGCGATCACCAGGTCGGCCGTAGCGTCGACGATGCGCGCGCAGAAGTCGTAGATCTTGTTGGCGTCGCCCTTCAGGCGCACCGGGAACCGGGCGGGTTCCGGGTCGAGGCCGACGCACAGGAGGGAGCGGTTCTGCCGCTCGGCGGCGCGCAGCTGGTCGATGAAAGTCATGCCGAATTTTAGGTGGCGGGCCGACGCGCCGGCCGCAGGGTGCTAGCGGACGGCCGCCAGCGCGTCGGCCGCCAGGCAGAGGTCGACCCAGGCGCGCGCCTTGTCGGCCGGATTGCGCAGCAGGTAGGCCGGGTGGTAGCTCACCACGACCGGCGTGCCGCCCAGCGCCTCGATGCGGGCAGCGCGGCCACGCAGCTTGCCCAGCGGGTCGGCGCTCTGCAGCAGGGTCTGCGCTGCGAGTGGCCCCATGGCGAAGATCAGGCGCGGCGCCAGCGCCTGGGCCTGCGGGAGAAAGGCGTCGGCGAAGGGCCGTGGGCTGTCGTCGCGGCCGGAGGCCACGCCGCGGTGGGTGCGCATCAGGTGGACCGGCATGTCGCCGGCGTGCAACTGCAAGGCGCGCAGCATGTTGTCGAGCAGCCGGCCCGCGTCGCCGGCCAGGGGCTCGCCGTGGCGACCGTCGGCTTCGGGCGGCATGTCGGCGACGACCAGCCAGCCGCCCTCGGCCGGCCCATCGGTCGCGTACAGGCGGTGCGGCGGTGCCACCAGCACGGCGGCGCCGTGGGCGCGTGCGGCAGGTGCGGCGGCTGCAGGTGCGGCGACCGGGGCGCGGACGGCCGCCGGCGCCGGCGCAGCGCGCGGCGCCTCCTGCGGTGCTTCTTCGAGGACGGCCCGGGGCGGCGGCTCGGCCACGGGGACGGGCGCGACGTCGACCGTGGCGACCACAGGCGCCGCCACCGGCCACCAGACCTTCACGCCCATCTCGTCGAGCATGGCGCGCTGCCGCGCATCGAGGTTCAGCGACGATGTGTTCATGCGAGGCTGCCCCAGGCGCTGGTCGGCTCGTGCAGCCGCAGGCTCATCACGACGGCGTCTTCGCGGCCGCCGTGCGCCGGGTAGTAGCCCTTGCGCACGCCGACGCGGCGAAAGCCATTGCGCTCGTAGATCTGCAGCGCGCGCGCGTTGCCCGTGCGCACCTCGAGCCACAGCCATTGCGCGCCCTGCCCGCGCGACCAGCCGGCCAGCGCCTCGAGCATGAGCGGCGCCCAGCCCTGGCGCTGAAACGCGGGCGCCACCGTGATGTTGAGCAGGTGCACCTCGTCCACCCCCTTCATGGCGACGAAGTAGCCGATGACCGTGTCGCCGCCCAGCAGCATCTGGCAGTGGTAGCCCGCCGCCAGCGAATCGATGAAGTTGGCATGCGTCCAGGGGTGGGAGTAGGCCTGGTTCTCGACGGCGCAGACCACCTCCAGGCGCTCGACGGTCATCGCGTCGAGGCGGGCTTCCAGCGGTTGCAGGACGGCGCTCATGTCAAAGGTTCAGGGTGCGGTGGCGGAAGCGGCGGCGGCCTTGAGGGCCGCACGCTCTTCGGTGGTCTGGGCGACTTTATCGCGAACGTACAGCGGCCACGCGTCGGCCGGCGCCACGGCACCGCCGGCCGCCAGCAGGGCCGGCGCCAGGCGCAGCAGCGCCTCGGCGGTCGGCAGCACGGCGTGGCGCGCGGTGCCGGCGGGCAGGCGTTCGCCGTAGGCCGCGAAGGCGTTGCCAGCGAGGGCCCAGCCGTCGGGCACGGTGACCTGCTCGGGCGCCAGCAGCTCGGGCACGGCCGGCGTTGCCTCGTCGCCATCGAAGGGGTAGCGCGCGGCGTAGACCTGGTCCATGCGCGCGTCGAGCAGCGCCACCACGCGGACGGCGCCGAAACGGTGGTGCGCCTCGTCGGCGACGGCATGCAGCGTGTCGATCGGCAGCAGCGGTACGCCGGCGCCGAAGCCCAACCCCTGGGCCACGGCGCACGCGGTGCGCAGGCCGGTGAAGGAGCCCGGGCCGCGGCCGAAGGCGATGGCGTCGAGCTCGGCGAGCGTCAGGCCGGCCTCGTCCAGCAGGCGGCGGATCAGCGGGATCAGCGTGCTCGACGCCTGCGCGCCGCCGGCGCCGCTGTGGGCGACGACCCGATCGCCGTGGCGCACGGCGACCGACAACACGTCGGTGCTGGTGTCGAAGGCCAGCAGCTTCGGTTCAGGCATCGCAAGCTCGCGGCAAGGGTGTGGTGGCCGGCGCCGGTGCCGCCGTGGCCCGGTGCACGCCGAACAGGATGCCACCGGTGACCAGCACAAGCCCGGCCAGCAGCGTCCAGTGCATCGGCTCGTCGAGCAGCAGCACGGCACCCAGTGCCGACAGGCTCGGGACCAGCGCCGTGATCATGGTGGAGCGCACCGGCCCGAAGTATTGGATCATCCGCGTGAAGGTGATGCCCGAGATCACCACCGACCCGATGCCCTGGAAGGCCATCTGGAAGACGATCTCGCCGGCCGGCGCGCTGCCGAGCCGGCTGGCCACCCAACCGCCGGCCACCAGCAGCGTGTAGACCGGCACGAAGCTGACGAAGGCGAAGACGGTGATCGCGATGGTGGCGCGCACGGCGTCGAGCCCGTGGCGGCGCGCCACCACGCTGTAGCAGGCCCAGCAGAAGGCCGCGCACATGAAGAGCAGGTCGCCCTTCCAGACGTCGCCGCCCTCGAAGGCATGCAACAGGCTGCGGCCGCCGACGAACAGATCGCCCACGACGATCAACCCCAGCCCCACAGCCCGCGCGGGCGTGATGCGGTCGTGCAGCACCACCGCGGCCAGCAACGTGGTCCACAGCGGCAGGCTGCCGGGCAGCAACACGGAGGCATGCGATGCGGGGGCATAGAAGAAGCCGCTGTACGCCAGCAGGGCATAGAGCAGCCCGCCGAAGAGGCCGGCGAGCGCCGTGACGCGCAGCGCCAGCGGCGAGAGCCCGAACAGCGAGCCGGCCGGCCGCCCCGGATGGCGCTGGCGCTCTCGCGCCACCAGCCACGCGCCCCAGGGCACCAGCACCGCGCTGGCACCGCAGATGCGCGCGAAGGCCAGGTCGAAGGGGGTGAGCGAGCGTGCCGCCGAGGCGCGGGCGATGAGGATGAAGGCCGTCCACACCAGCACCGTGACCACGGCCGCACCGATGCCCAACTGGCGCGCGGAGAGGTGCGGGAGGAAGCGGGAGGCGGCGGGCATCCGCGGATTATCCGGGCAGGGCGTGACCGGCCGCCGGCGTGGGGCCATGCCGCCGGGATAATGGACCGATGCCTCTCGCCTTCCTCCCGGCCGGGCCGCGCCCGGTCTGCCGCGCCGCCCTGGCGCTCGCCTTCGCCCTCCTCATTGGCGCCAGCGCCGCCGCACAACAGCCTTTCCAGCAACTGCCGCCCGAGGTCGACGCCGCCCTGGCCCGCGCCAAGGTGCCGCGCGACGCGGTCACGCTGCTGGTGGCCGACGCCGACGCGGTGCAACCGCCCCGCCTGGCCTGGCGCGCGCAGGTGCCGATGAACCCCGCGTCGATCATGAAGCTGGTGACGACCTACGCCGGCCTCGACCTGCTGGGCCCGGCCTTCACCTGGACCACGCCGGTCTACGTCGACGGCCCGATCCGCAACGGCGTGCTGCAGGGCAACCTCTACATCCAGGGCCAGGGCGACCCGAAGCTGGTGATCGAGCGCCTGTGGCTGCTGCTGCGCCGCGTGCAGGGCCTGGGCATCCAGGCCATCGAGGGCGACATCGTGCTCGACCGCAGCGCCTTCGAGGCGATCGAAGCCGACCCGAACGCCTTCGACGGCGAGGGCCTGCGGCCCTACAACGCCTCGCCCGACGCGCTGCTGGTGAACTTCAAGTCGGTCGTGATGACCTTCACGCCCAACCGCGGCGCGGCGACCGCGCAGGTGAGCTTCGACCCGCCGCTCGCCGGCGTGGCGATGCAGCCGACGGTGCCACTGTCGGCCGGCGACTGCGGCGACTGGCGCGCCGCGCTGGTGCCCGACGTGGCCGACCCGTCGCGCCTGCGCTTCGCCGGCAGTTACCCGACCGCCTGCGGCGAGAAGACCTGGGCCCTGGCCTATGCCGACCCGCGCAGCTACGCCGGACGCGCCATTGGCGGCGTATGGGCCGAGATGGGCGGCCGTCTCAAGGGCACGGTGCGCGACGGCCGCGTGCCGGCGGCACTGAAGCCGGCCTTCGAGATCGTCTCGCCGCCACTGGCCGAGGTGATCCGCGACATCAACAAGTTCAGCAACAACGTGATGGCGCAGCAGCTGTTCCTCACGCTTGGCCTGCAGCAGAAGAAGCGCGGCGCGCTGGACGCGTCGCGCACGACGATGCGCCAGTGGTGGAACAACCGCATCGGCACCGGCGAAGGCCAGCCGGTGTTCGACAACGGCTCGGGGCTGTCGCGCGACGAGCGCATCACCGCCGGCGAGCTCGCGAAGATGCTGCAGGTGGCCTGGCGTTCGCCGGTCATGTCTGAGCTGATGTCGTCGCTGCCGGCCGCCGGGGTGGACGGCACCCTGCGTCGGCGCGCGCTGCGCTCGGGCGGCGCCGCGCACCTGAAGACCGGCACGCTGCGCGACGCAGCGGGCGTGGCGGGCTATGTCGACGGCGCCAGCGGGCGGCGCTATGTGGTGGTGGCGATCGCCAACCACGCCAACGCGGCGGCGGCGCGGCCGGCCTTCGATGCGCTGGTGGACTGGGCGACGCAGGACTGAGGCCTCGACGGCCCCCGTCTCACTGGGCCGGGCCTTCGGCCAGCATCAGCGCCGCTTCGTAGGCGGCGCGCCCGGCGGTCTTGGTCTGCAGCACCAGCGCGTCCCAATGGCGCACCGTTTCCGCCGGCGTCGGCGCCACAGGTTTGAGCACCAGGGTGCGGCTCACATCGAGCAGCGCGACGGCCGAGGCGAGGCAGCGCCGGATCGCACGGTTCTCCTGGGGTCGTTCGGTGCGCTCACGACAGCTCACATCGTCTTCGATGCGTGCCAGCAGATCCTCGATGGCAGCCACGGCACTGTCGATCAGCGCAGCATCGCTGCGCGTCGTCGTCATCATCATCATCGGCTTCTCCCTGAATTACTTTTTTTGTAGCTTCAGATGTTGCCAGCGGCCCCGATCAGGGGGTTGCAAACAATTTCACGAACGTCAACGAAAGTATTCTGTGGAGAACGGCCCGGCCGCGGCCGATCACGAACCGTCTCAGGCTGCCGCGGCGCGCTGCAGACGGTCGCGCACACCTTCCCAGTCGGGCGTGTCTGGCGGCGTTTCGATCCAGATCAGCTTCGCGCCCTCGGCGTCGAAGCCGCGCAGCACGGCGAAGAGCTGCTGCGCCGCCGCCGCCGCATCGTCGGGCATGCGCCGCTGCAGCACGCGCTGCGAGCGGCTCTTGACCGGCGAGCGCGCCCACACCGCGATGTGCGCCGCCTGCGCGCCGAGCACATCGAGCGCCGACTGCAACGCCTTGGCGTCCATCAGCCGGACCTTGGCGTCGGGCGCGTAGTGCGCCTCGAGCGTGCCCGAGGCCCGCGGGTCGGGCGCGGCGAGATCGGCCTTGTCGCGCAACGGCTCGCCGCAGGCCGCCTCGATCTGGTCGCGGGTGATGGCGCCCGGCCGCAGCAGCACAGGGGCGCCGCGGCTGCAGTCGACGATGGTGGACTCGATGCCCACCGCGCACGCGCCGCCATCGACGATGAGCAACTCGTCGCCGAACTCGTCCTGCACATGCTGCGCCGTGGTCGGGCTGACGCGCCCGAAGCGGTTGGCGCTGGGGCCGGCCAGGCCGAGCACGCCGCGTTCGGCGCAGGCTTCGAGCAGTGCCTGCGCCACGGCGTGCGCGGGGCAGCGCAGGCCGATCGTGTCCTGCCCGCCGGCGGCGGCCGCGCCGACGCCCGGCTGGCGCGTGACGATCAGCGTCAGCGGGCCGGGCCAGAAGGCGCGCACCAGCTTCTCGGCGAAGGGCGGCAGCGGCTGCGCGAAATGCGACAGCGCCTGGGTGCCCTTGGCACCCGCCGCGATGTGGACGATCAGCGGATGGTCCGACGGCCGGCCCTTGGCCCGGAAGATGCCGGCGACCGCGGCATCGCTGCCCGCGTCGGCACCCAACCCGTAGACGGTCTCGGTCGGGAAGACCACCAGGCCGCCCGCGCGCAGCCGGTCGGCGGCAGCGGCGATGGCGGCGGGCGATTGGCCGTCGACGATCATTCGGACAAGGGGATGGGCAACCCCAGCACGGCGGCGGCGAAGTCGGCCGTGCTGCGCACCGTGTCGATGTCCGGCCCGGTGATGTTCAGGTGGCCCATCTTGCGGCCGCGCCGCGCGTCGGTCTTGCCGTAGAGGTGCAGATGCACGCCCGGCAGCGCCAGCACGTCGGCCCACGACGGCTCGACAGTCGTGTCGCTGGCATCGACGAACCACAGGTCGCCCAGCAGGTTGAGCATGACGGCCGGGCTGTGCTGGCGCGGCGTCGACAGCGGCAGGCCGGCGACGGTGCGCACCTGCAGGTCGAACTGCGACAGGTCGCAGGCGTCCATCGACCAGTGGCCGCTGTTGTGCGGGCGCGGCGCCATCTCGTTGACCACCATGGTGCCGTCGGCCAGCACGAAGTATTCGACGCACAGCACGCCCACGTAGCCCAGGCCGTCGGCGATGGCGCGGGTGGATTCGACCGCACGCGTCGCCTGGCCGGCCGGAATGTTGCCCAGGTAGACCTCGGTCACGGCCAGGATGCCGTCGCGGTGCAGGTTGCGCTGCGGCGGGAAATGGACCATCTGGCCGTCCTGCCCGCGCGCCACGATGACCGAGCACTCGTAGTCGAGCGCGAGCCGCTTCTCCAGCACGCAGGGCACGCCACCGGTGGCTTCCCACGCCGCCGCGAGTTCCGCACGGGTGGCGACGCGCTGCTGGCCCTTGCCGTCGTAGCCAAGCCGCGCGGTCTTCAGGATACCGGGCAGCAGGTCGTCGGCCACGGCCGCGAGCTGCTCGGCCGTCTCGATCACGGCATACGGCGCGCAGGCCACGCCGCAGCGCACGAAATGCGCCTTCTCGCGGATGCGGTCCTGCGCGATCGCCACCGAGGCCGCGGCCGGCGCGACCGGGCGCGCCGCCGCCAGATGCTCCAGCGACGGCGCCGGCACGTTCTCGAATTCGGTCGTGATCGCCTCAGCCAGGCCGGCCAGACGCGCCAACCCATCGACGTCGGTGTAGTCGGTGGGGATGTGGTGGTGGCTCACACGGCCGGCCGGGCTGTCGGCGTCGGGGTCGAGCACCGCCGTGAAGTAGCCCATGCGCTGGGCCGCGTGCACGAACATGCGGCCCAGCTGGCCGCCGCCGATCACGCCCAGCGTGGCGCCGGGCAGCACATAGGGCGTCGACGCACTCACAGCGCCCCCCCGCCCTGCGGCGAGAACGGCGACACCGGTGTCGTCGCCAGCGCGCCGGCCTCGGGCGGTGGCAGCGTCATGGCCTGGGCGGCGGCCGTCTGGGCCGCACGGAAGGTGTCGAGCTGCGTGCGCAGCCGCGGGTCACCGACCGCCAGCATGGCCACGGCAAACAGCGCCGCGTTGGCCGCGCCGGCGTTGCCGATGGCGAAGGTGGCGACCGGCACGCCCTTGGGCATCTGCACGATGCTGTAGAGCGAATCGACGCCCTGCAGATGGCGGCTGGCCACCGGCACGCCCAGCACCGGCACCGTGGTCTTGGCGGCCAGCATGCCCGGCAGGTGGGCCGCGCCGCCGGCACCGGCGATGATCGCGGCCAGCCCGCGCGGCGCGGCGCTCTCGGCGTAGGCAAAGAGTTCGTCCGGCATGCGGTGGGCCGAGACCACACGCGCTTCGTGCGCGATGCCGAATTGCTGGAGAATCTCGACCGCGTGACGCATCGTCTCCCAGTCGGAGTTCGATCCCATCACCACGCCGACCTGGATTGTTTGGTTCATGGTCGCAATTTTACGTTTCGCCTCCATCTGCACCCGATGATCGATATCACCCTCGAAAACTTCCAGACCGCGCTGATCGACGGTTCCATGACCACGCCGGTGCTGCTCGACATCTGGGCCGAATGGTGCGGACCGTGCAAACAGCTCGGGCCGGTGCTCGAGAAGCTGGAGACCGACTACGCCGGCCGCTTCACGCTGGCCAAGCTCGACGCCGACAAGGTGCCGCAGATCTCGGGCCAGCTCAGCGAGATGTTCGGCGTGCGCAGCATCCCCTTCTGCGTGATGTTCAAGGACGGCCAGCCGGTCGACGGCTTCGTCGGCGCGATCCCCGCCGCGCAGATCCGCGAGTTTCTCGACAAGCATGTGCCGGCCGCCGAAGAACTGGAAGCCGCCGCCGAGGAAGAAGCCGCGCAGGAAGCGCTGGCAGAGGGCGACACCGAAGGCGCGCTCGAGAAGCTGCAGCACGCCGTGGCCACCGACCCGGCCAACGACGACGCCCGCTTCGACTACGTCAAGCTGCTACTGCAACTGGGCCGCAGCGACGACGCCAAGGTCGCCTTCGCACCCATCATCGCCAAGGCACCGGCAGTGCGCCGCTTCGACGCGCTGCAGCGCTGGATGAACGCCATCGACGTCGCCGCGCCGCCCACCGGCACCGCACCGACGCTGGCCGATGCCGACGCCCGCATCGCCGCGGGCAAGCGCGACTTCGACGCGCGCTTCGCCCGCACACAGCTGTTGATGGCCGAGCAGCGCTGGACCGACGCGATGGACGAACTGCTCGAGATCCTGATGCGCGACAAGGCCTGGAGCGAAGAACTGGCGCGCAAGACCTACATCGCCATTCTGGAGATCATCGAGCCGCCCAAGCCCAAGGTGGCCGACGGCCAGATCCCGCCGGACGACCCGACCGTGGCGACCTACCGCCGCCGACTGAGCAGCGTCGTCCTGAGCTGAGTGTATCGCTGGAAATGTACGCATCGCGTACATTTCCAGCATGAACGCCGATCAGCAAACCTTTCTCCGTGACGCCATGCGGCGTCTCAACCTCACCCGCGAGGCCTTCTCGCAGCGCATCGGTGTCACCCGCCGCGCGCTCGACACCTGGCTGCTGCCGGAAGGATCGTCGGAAGCGCGGGGCATGCCGGAGATCGTCCAGCGCTTCGTCTCGGAGATCCTGCAGGCGGCGAGCGCGGCCGAGACAACGCAGAGCGTACAGCCCGATGCCTTACGCGACCGCATCCTGTTCGAGGGCCGGCCGCAGCTGCTGTCGGTCGACCAGTTCTCGCGCGATTCGGTCGAGGCGCTGTTCCGGGTCGCGGACATCATGCAGCCCATCGCGCGGCGCCAGAAGGTGTCGCGGGTGCTCGAAGGCGCGGTGCTCGGCAATCTCTTCTTCGAGGCCAGCACCCGCACCCGGGTGAGCTTCGGCGCCGCCTTCTGCCGGCTGGGCGGCTCGGTCTGCGACACGACAGGATTCACCTTCTCGTCGATGGCCAAGGGAGAGTCGATCTACGACACCAGCCGCGTCATGAGCGGCTACGTCGACGCGCTGGTGGTGCGGCATCCCGAGCAGGGCTCGGTGGCGGAATTCGCACGGGCCACGAACATCCCGGTGATCAACGGCGGCGACGGCGCGGGCGAGCACCCCAGCCAGGCGCTGCTCGACCTCTACACGATCCAGCGCGAGTTCTCGCGGCTCGGGCGCATCGTCGACGGCGCGCACATCGCCTTCGTCGGCGACCTGAAGTACGGCCGCACGGTGCACTCGCTGGTGAAGCTGCTGTCGCTCTACCGCGGGCTCAAGTTCACGCTGATCGCGCCCGCGGGGCTCGAACTGCCGGCGCACCTGGCCGACCGCATCTCGCGCAACGGCCACGTGGTGGTGCAGACCGCGTCGCTGGCCGAGGGCCTGACGGGCGCCGACGTGGTGTACGCCACGCGCATCCAGAAGGAGCGCTTCGAGCCCAAGGAACAGGAGCAGTTCGAGGGCTACACACCGGACTTCCAGATCCACCAGGCGCTGATCGATGCCCACTGCAGCCCGCGTACGCTGGTGATGCACCCGCTGCCGCGCGACAGCCGGCCCGGCGCCAACGACCTGAGCACCGACCTCAACCACGACCCGCGACTGGCCATCTTCCGCCAGACCGACAACGGCATCCCGGTGCGCATGGCGCTGTTCGCGGTGCTGCTTGGCGTGGAAGACCAGGTGCCGCGCTCGATGCGCGACGCCGGCTGGCGGCCGCCCGCGGCGATCGGCCCCGACGACGCGGCCTTCGACGCGCTCGAAGCCTGAGGAGTGAGGAGCCCTGTGCGGCATTACCATCGCGGCGCGGCGGGCGTCGCCGCGCGCATCGACACAGGACTGCCATGCCGTTCATCCGCCGACTTTCTTCACGCGTCGCCCTGCCGATCCTCGGCATCGCCCTGCTGGCCGGTTGCGGCACCAGCGTGAGCCTCGACGAACCGATCGAATCGCAAACCTGGCGGCTGGTCAGCGTGGGCACCCAGCCGGCCCAGCGCGATGCCGACCCGCGGCGTGATGCGCAGTTGCAGTTCGATGGGTCGCGCGTCAGCGGCTCGGGCGGCTGCAACCGCCTGTCTGGCCCCTACCAGCGCGCCGGGCACCGTCTGACCATCGGCCCGATGGCCGCCACGCGCATGGCCTGCATCGAACCCGAGCGCAGCGCCATGGAAACGAACTTCCTGATCGCGCTGCAGGCCACCACGGCCTACAGCCGCCTCGGCAGCCAGCTCTCGCTGCTGGACGACAGCGGGCGCACGCTGGCCGTGCTGGACAACCGCTGAGAACGTGTGAATGAACCTGCTGCGCACCCCGATCTCGCATCTGCGGCCCTCACCGCACGCGAGTGCGGCTCCGGTCCTCGACGCAAGCTCGGGGCGCTCGCGACGGTTCCTTCACACGTTCTGAGCCGGGAACGACTTCAGCCCGTCAGCCGCTCCAGCGCCTCGCGGTACTTGGCCGCGGTCTTCTCGATGATCTCGGCCGGCAGGCGCGGCGCGGGCGGCGTCTTGTCCCAGGGCTTGCCGTTGACCTTGGTGGCCTCGAGCCAGTCGCGCACGAACTGCTTGTCGTAGCTCGGCGGGTTGGTGCCGTTGCGCAGTGCTTCTTCGTAGCCTTCGACCGGCCAGTAGCGCGAGCTGTCGGGCGTGAGCACCTCGTCCATCAGCACCAGCGTGCCGGCCTCGTCCAGGCCGAACTCGAACTTGGTGTCGGCAATGATCATGCCCTTGGCCAACGCGATCTCGGCGGCGGCCTCGTAGATGGCGATGCTGGTCTCGCGGATCTTCTGCGCCAGCGCCGGGCCGACGACCTCGACCATGCGGTCGTAGCTGATGTTCTCGTCGTGCTCGCCGGCGGCGGCTTTGGCGGCAGGCGTGAAGATCGGTCGCGGCAGCTGGCTGGCGTTGGTCAGGCCCTCGGGCAGCGGCACGCCGCAAACCGCGCGTCCTTCCTGGTACTCCTTCCAGCCGCTGCCGGCGAGGTAGCCGCGCACCACCGCCTCGACCGGGATCGGCTTCAGGCGCTTGACCAGCATCGACCGATCCTTCACCTGCGGCACTTCGGCCTCGGTCACCACGCTTTCGGGCGCATCGCCGGTGAGGTGATTGGGGCAGAGGTGGCCGAGCCGGTCGAACCACCACAGCGCCATCTGCGTGAGGATCACGCCCTTGCCGGGAATCGGCTCGCCCATGATCACGTCGAAGGCCGAAAGCCGGTCGCTCGCGACCATCAGGATGCGGTCTTCGCCCACGGCGTAGTTGTCGCGCACCTTGCCACGCGCGAGCAGGGGCAGGCTTTGGATGGAGGAGGTGTGGACGGTGGTCATGGCGAAGACGTGAGAAAACGGAAGGGAAAGGCGGATTGTGCGCGCAGAAAAAAGCCACCGCGAGCGGTGGCTTCGGCAGACGGCAGAGGCTCAGCGCACTTGTTGCGCGAGCTCGCCCTTGGCGTACTTCGCCGCGACGACCTGCAGCGTGTCGCCCTTGATCTTCGCGCCCTGGCCTTCGCAGCCGAACTCGATGTAGCGCTGCTTGCAGACCAGCTTGGCGGCTTCGCGCGCCGGCTTGAGCCATTCGCGGGCATCGAACTTTTCCGGGTTCTCGAACATGAACTTGCGCACCGCGCCGGTCATGGCCAGGCGGATGTCGGTGTCGATGTTGATCTTGCGCACGCCATGCTTGATGGCCTCCTGGATTTCCTCGACGGGCACGCCGTAGGTTTCCTTGATCTGGCCGCCGTACTGGCGAATGATCGCCAGCAGGTCCTGCGGCACCGACGACGAACCGTGCATCACCAGGTGGGTGCTCGGAATGCGCTGGTGGATTTCCTTGATGCGGTCGATCGCCAGGATGTCGCCGGTGGGCTTGCGGGTGAACTTGAACGGGCCGTGGCTGGTGCCGATGGCGATGGCCAGCGCGTCGATCTGGGTGCGCTTGACGAAATCGGCGGCCTGCTCCGGGTCGGTCAGCAGCTGCTCGCGCGTCATGGTCGCGTCGGTGCCGTGGCCGTCTTCCTTGTCGCCCTTCATGGTCTCGAGCGAGCCGAGGCATCCCAGCTCGCCTTCGACGGTGACGCCCACGCGGTGCGCCAGCTGCGCCACCTTCTTCGTGACTTCGACGTTGTATTCGTAGCTGGCGATGGTCTTGCCGTCGGCTTCGAGCGAACCGTCCATCATCACGGACGAGAAGCCGAGGTCGATGGCACCCTGGCACACGTCCGGGTTCTGGCCATGGTCCTGGTGCATCACCAGCGGGATGTTCGGGTAGCTCTCGATCGCCGCCTGGATCAGGTGCTTGATGAAGCCCTCGCCCGCGTACTTGCGCGCGCCGGCGCTGGCCTGCAGGATCACCGGCGCGCCGGTTTCCTTGGCGGCTTCCATCACGGCCTGCACCTGTTCGAGGTTGTTGACGTTGAAAGCCGGAATGCCGTAGCCGTTGGCGGCTGCGTGGTCCAGCAGTTCGCGCATCGAGACGAGAGCCATGGGAAATACCTCGCGGGAATTAAAGATGGGAAATGAAGAAAAACTAGCTCAATTCTACCGAGGGGGCTTGTGGGACAGGTCCGACGGCAGGCCCACGAATTGCAGGATGGGCGGCACCACCGGCCCGCCGATCCAGCGGATCGGCGTGGCGACCGCACCGATCAGGGTGACATGGCTCAGGTTGTCGAAGGTCTGCACCTGCACGTCGATGCCCTCGGCGCGCAGCCGGCGGGCCATCTGGCCGGTGTTGCGCACGGGGTCGACCAGCGCGTCCTTCGTGGCGGCCAGCAGCAAGGTGCGCGGCGCGGCCGTCGAGACGTGGGCGATGGGCTGCGACGAACGCGGCGTGTTCGGCCAGTCGAAGGCACGCTGCGCAGCCGGGTCGCCCATCGGCAGGAAATCGTAGGGCCCGGCCAGCCCGATCCAGCCGGCCAGCTGCTTTGGGCTGGCGCCGACTTCGCCCAGCCAGCGCGGGTCGAGCGCCACCATGGCGGCGTTGTAGCCGCCCGAGCTGTGGCCCATGACATAGACCTGCTTCGGGTCCGCGCCGAGCCGGGCCGCATTGTCGAGCCCCCATTTCATCGCCAGAGCGCTGTCGCGGACGAAGGCCGGATAGGTCGCCTGCGGCGACAGGCGGTAGTCGGGAATGACCACGACGGCACCGCGCGCGGCCAGCGCTTCGCCCACGAAGCGGAAGCTCGCGCGCTCACCGGTGGTCCAGGTGCCGCCGTAGAAGAAGACGATGAGCGGGCGCTGCCCTTCGGGCGGGGCCGCCTCCGTCAACGGGCGGTAGACGTCGAGCTGTTGCCGGGGCTCGCGGCCGTAGGCGACGCCGGTCTCGGCGACATAGGTGTCGCGCGGCGTGAGCCGGTCGACAAGCTTGAGGGGGGAGCAGGCGGCCAGCAGCGATGTGGCGGCCACGGCGAACGTGACGCGGCGGCGCAGGAAGAGGGATCGGATCATGCCCCCCCTGTACGCATCGCCCCGCGCCTCGGTTTGCAGGACAGCGCCTGCATCCTCGGCCTCAGGTGGCGCGGCAGATCTTCAGCATGTTGGTGCCGCCCGGCGCGCCCATCGGCTCGCCGCAGGTGATGGCGTAGACATCGCCGCTCTGCACGATGCCGCGCTTTTTCAGGTGCGACTCGGCCTGCTCGAGGGCCGTGTCGCGGTCGGTGTGCGAATCCATCAACAGCGGGCGCACGTTGCGGTAGAGCGCCATCTTGCGCTGCGTCGACAGGCGCGAGGTGAGCGCGTAGACCGGGATGTGCGCCGAGTGCCGGCTCATCCACAGCGGCGTCGAGCCCGATTCGGTCAGCGCCACGATCGCCTTGGCGCCCAGGTGGTGAGCCGTGAAGAGCGCGCCCATCGCGATGGCCTGGTCGATGCGGGCGTAGGTGTGGCCGCTGAAGTCGGTGTCGCGGGCCGTGTCCTCGGCCTGCTCGGCGGCCTCGCAGATGCGGCTCATCTCCTGCACGGTCTCCAGCGGGTAGCGGCCGGAGGCGGTCTCGGCGCTCAACATCACCGCGTCGGTGCCGTCGAGCACGGCGTTGGCCACGTCGCTCACCTCGGCGCGCGTGGGCACGGGGTTGGTGATCATCGACTCCATCATCTGCGTGGCGGTGATGACCACGCGATCCATTTCGCGCGCCATGCGGATCATCTTCTTCTGCAGCGCCGGCACGGCCGCGTTGCCCACTTCCACCGCCAGGTCGCCGCGCGCGACCATGATGCCGTCGCTGGCACGCAGGATCGCTTCCAGGTTCGGGATCGCTTCGACCCGCTCGATCTTGGCGATCATCCCGGGCCGATGGCCGAACTCGGCCGCCGCCACGTTGCACAGCTGGCGCGCCATCTCCATGTCGGTCGCGTTCTTCGGAAAGCTCACCGCCACGTAGTCGGCCTGGAAGCTCATGGCGGTCTTGATGTCCTCCATGTCCTTGGCCGTCAGCGCCGGTGCCGTGAGGCCGCCGCCCTGCTTGTTGATGCCCTTGTTGTTCGACAACTCGCCGCCGAGCTTGACCGTGGTCATGACCAGGTCGCCCTTGACCGCGTCGACGACCAGCACGATCAGCCCGTCGTTCAGCAGCAGCTTGTCGCCCGCCTTGACGTCGCGCGGGAGGTCCTTGTAGTCGAGGCCGACGCCGTCGACGTCGCCGAGTTCGGTGCGCGAGGCATCGAGCACGAACTTGGCGCCCGGCTCGAGCCAGATCTTGCCCTGCGCGAACTTGCCCACGCGGATCTTCGGGCCCTGCAGGTCGGCCATGATGGCGACCTCGCGGCCG
This sequence comes from Variovorax restrictus, assembly GCF_051216715.1. Lineage (NCBI taxonomy): Bacteria > Pseudomonadati > Pseudomonadota > Betaproteobacteria > Burkholderiales > Comamonadaceae > Variovorax > Variovorax restrictus. Next base: position 629,673 of record NZ_JBPJZH010000001.1, on the reverse strand, counting down.
GCGCGGCGCGCGGCTTCGCGCACCAAGGTCGCGCGATCGATGTGGTCCTGCGCGGTGCCGTGGCTGAAGTTCAGCCGCACCACGCTGACCTTGTGGACGATCATCTGCTCGATCAGTTCGAGCGTGTTCGACGCGGGGCCGAGCGTCGCGACGATCTTGGTGGCATGGCGGGGAAGGCGGGTCGTATCCACTGTGTCTCCTGGGGGTGTCGGGGGCCGTGTGCCGGTGCGCAGCAGCGCTTTTGGCACAATTCTCACATGCGGAGATGAAAGTGCGCGATGCGATACGGCTGCAACAGACAACCGACGCTGCTTGATCTTCGTCATATCCCCTTCCGATGAATGCGTTACGGTGCGCTCCGTGCTCCGTCGTTCTTCCTCCTCCTGATTCGTCTTATGCAGACCCCGATCGAACCCGTTCCCGTCCCGCTGGCGCCCGATGCGCCGCTGCCGCATCGCAAGATCATCCGCTCCTGGCTGATCCCGATCTCGCAGCGCACCACCGTGCGCGCCTTCGTCCTGCTGGCCATCGACTACCTGCTGTTCGGCGCGCTCATCACGGGCACGGTGCTGCTGGAATCTGTGTGGCTCAAGCTGCTGGCCGCGCTACTGGCGGGCTTCGTCATCGGCCGGCTCTTCATCATCGGCCACGACGGCTGCCACCAGAGCCTCACACCGCACCGCCGCCTGAACAAGTGGCTGGGTCGCATCGCCTTCCTGCCCTCGCTCACCGCCTACAGCCTCTGGGACATGGGGCACAACGTGGTGCACCACGGCTTCACCAACCTCAAGGGCGTCGACTTCGTCTGGGCGCCGCTGACGCAGGCCGAGTACCGCGCGCTGTCGCCGGTGCGCCGCGCCCTGGAGCGCATCTACCGCAGCGGCTGGGGCCCGGGCCTGTACTACATGGTCGAGATCTGGTGGAAGAAGATGATGTTCCCGTCCCGGGCCACGATGGGCAACAGCTACCGCCCGATCTTCGCCAAGGACTGCGCCCTGGTGAGCGGCTTCGCCCTGCTGTGGATGGCCGCGCTCACGGCTGGCGCCCTGGCCACCGGCCAGTCGGTGCTGCTGGCGCTGCTGCTCGGTTTCGTGGTGCCGATGGCCTTCTGGTTCAACATGATGGGCTTCGTGATCTACGGCCACCACACACACGTCAAGGTGCAGTGGCACGACGAGAAGGCCGCCTGGCAGCGCGCACAGCCCTTCGTGTCGACCACCGTGCACCTGACCTTCCCGATGCAAATCGGCGCGCTCATCCACCACATCATGGAGCACACGGCGCACCACGTGGACATGAGCATCCCGCTCTACAAACTGAAGGAAGCCCAGAAGATGCTCGAGCACCTGCTGCCCGAACGCATCATCGTGCAGCGCTTCTCCTGGAAGTGGTATTTCTCCACTGCGCGCGCCTGCAAGCTCTATGACTTCTCGCGCCAGTGTTGGACCGACTTCCAGGGCCGCGCGACCAGCTCGATGCGCGCCGTGCCGGCCTGAGTCCGACGCGCTCGATCCTTCGGGCGCGCGCTGCGGCGCTTGCCCTAGTATCGGGCGATGAATTTCAGTGCTTCGAGGCCATGCTCCCCCTCACGATTCTGGCTGGCGTACGCACGCTGGGTCCTGAGCGGCCTGCTGCTTGCGGGCTACTGGGTGTCGGGCTGGCTCCGCCCGGACGCCGGCTGGGAAAACCACTGGATCGAGAATGTGCAGGTGGCGGTGCTGGTGGGCGGGCTGCTGTTCGCCGCCATCGCGTTCCGCCGCGCGCCGCCTGGCAGCGAGCTGCGCTGCTTGGCCTTGTTCACGCTGCCGATCTGGGCGCTGTGCGCAGCGCGTGAGCTCAGCTGGGGCGCCACCTTCCTGACCGCCGGCACGATGGGACACGACGGCCCGTCGTTCACCTCACGAGATCTCTGGTACCGCCCCGGCATCGCGCCCCTGGTGGTGGTGGCGCTGGCCTTCTCGGTGTACGTCTTCCTGCGCTACCGGCTGGACCGTCCCCTGTTCGACCTCGTGCGGCGGCGCCAGTTTCCCTGGTTCGAACTGGCCCTGTGCGTGGCGGCGGCCGTGCTCGCGGCTGCGGTGGAAGGCCACGTCGGCGGCCTCGCGCTGCCAGGCGTCGGCGCCGCCAAGGAAACGATGGAAGAGTGGTGGGAAACGCTGGTCTACCTGGGCCTGGCGACGGCGCAGATGCGGATCTTCACCACGCTGTCGGACGGTCAGGCGGCATCGACGGCCGTCGGCCGGCGTTAGCCCGCGGCGCGCTTGCTCAGGATCTCGAAGGCCGGCAGCGTCTTGCCCTCGAGGATCTCGAGGAAGGCGCCGCCACCGGTCGAGATGTAGCCCACGTCCTGCTCGATGCCGTACTTGGCGATGGCCGCCAGCGTGTCGCCGCCGCCGGCGATGGAGAAGGCCTTGCTCTCGGCGATGGCGCGGGCGATGGCTTCGGTGCCGTGCGAGAAGGCCTCGAACTCGAACACGCCGACCGGGCCGTTCCACACGATGGTGCCGGCCTCGCGCAGCTGCGCGGCCAGCATCTCGGCAGTTTTGGGGCCGATGTCGAGGATCAGGTCGTCTGCGTCGACGGCATCGGCTGCCTTGACGGTCGCCACGGCATCCGCCGCGAAGGTCTTGGCCGTGACCACGTCGACCGGGATCGGCACTGCCGCGCCGCGCGCGCGCATGGCGTCGATCACCGCCTTGGCCTGGTCGAGCAGATCGGGCTCGGCCAGCGACTTGCCGATCGACAGGCCCGAGGCCAGCATGAAGGTGTTGGCGATGCCGCCGCCCACGATGAGCTGGTCGACCTTCTCGGCCAGCGCCTTGAGGATGGTCAGCTTGGTGCTGACCTTGGAGCCGGCGACGATCGCCACCAGCGGCCGGGCGGGGTGCGCCAACGCCTTCGTGATGGCGTCGATCTCGGCGGCCAGCAGCGGGCCGGCCGAGGCGATCTTCGCGAACTGGGCGATGCCGTAGGTGGTGGCTTCGGCGCGGTGCGCGGTGCCGAAGGCGTCGTTCACATAGATGTCGCACAGCACGGCCATCTTCTTGGCGAGCGTCTCGTCGTTCTTCTTCTCGCCCTTGTTGACACGGCAGTTCTCGAGCAGCACGACCTGGCCGGGCGCCACGTCGACGCCGTCGACCCAGTTCGCCACCAGCGGCACCGGGCGGCCGAGCAACTCGGACAGGCGCTCGGCCACCGGTGCCAGCGAATCCTCCGGCTTGAAGGCGCCCTCGGTCGGGCGGCCGAGGTGGGACGTGACCATCACCGCCGCGCCAGCGTCGAGCGCGGCCTGGATGCAGGGCACCGAGGCGCGCACGCGGGTGTCTTCGGTGATGCGGCCCGCGTCGTCCTGCGGCACGTTGAGGTCGGCACGGATGAAAACGCGCTGGCCGGCAACCTTGCCTTGCGCACAGAGATCGGTGAAGCGGATGACGTTCATGGGAGGTGGGATGAAGATGAAAGGAAGAAGAAAGCTTTAACTATTGTAGTTTTTGCGCTTCCCGCCGCTACCAGCCGAGACCCAGGTGCAACGGCAGGTACACCGCCATGCCCACGAGCATCGTGCCCAGGACGCCGCGCCGCCAGAAATAGTAGGCCGCGCCCGCCAGGGCGCCGAAGATGCGCGCGTCCTGCCAGGTGGGCACGAGGTGGCCCTGCGTCATGACGATCTCCGGCACGATGACCGCGGCCAGCGCCGCGATCGGCGCGTAGTGCAGCGCGCGGTGCGCCCATTCGGGCAGGCCCCAGGGCCGGTCGAGGATGAAGAAGAAGCAGCGCGCCAGCACGGTCACGGCGGCCAGGCCGACGATGACAGCCAGGCTCCACAGGTCGGTCGTCCCGGTCATTCGTCCGCCTCCGCCGGGTCGCGCACGAACTGCTTCTCCAGCCAGAAGCACAGCAGCACGGCCACGCCGATGCCGGTCACGATGTTGAGCTTGAGCGGCAGCGCATAGGCCGCCACCGCCGTCGCACCGGCGATCAGCGCCGACAGGACGCGCAGGCGCGTGGTCGCCATCGAACACAGGATGCCCACCAGGCTCAGCACGCCGGCAAAGCCCAGGCCCCAGGCCTGCGGGATCAGGTTGGCCAGCGCGATGCCGACGGTGCTCATGCCCATCCACGAGCACCAGGTGATGAAGTAGCCGCCGGTCAGGTAGGCCTCCTGCGCCCGCTGCTCGTCGCGCGTGGTCGGTGGCGACGGGTAGCGCGTGGTGAAGGTCGCGTAGCTCAGGTCCGCCGTCAGGTAGCCGTGCACCATGCGGCGCCAGCGCGGCATGTGCATGAGGTAGGGCCGCAGATGCAGGCTGAACACCACGAAGCGCAGGTTGACGCAGAAGCCCGTGGCCAAAATGACCCAGGCCGGCGCGCCGGCCACCAGCAGCGGGATGGCCGCCAGCTGCGAACTGCCGGCATAGACCAGAAAGGTCATGGCCAGCGCCTCGATCACGCTCATGCCCGACTTGACCATGGCCACGCCGGTCATCAGGCCCCAGGCGCCGATGCCCAGTGCCATCGGTGCCATCTGGGTGACGCCTTCGCGGAAGGTCGGCCGGCGGCGGATGTCCGCGCTCAGGAACATCAGCCGAACACCTGGCCGGCCTTCACATCGAAGCCGTGCAGGAAGTCGGCCACGGGCAGGCGCTTGCCGCCGGGGCGTTGCAGTTCGGTGAAGCTGACGATGGAACCGTGTGCGGCGACCTCGATGCCGGCCGGCGACACGGCCAGCACGGTGCCCGGCACTTCGGCCACGGTGGCGCTGCGTGCGCGGGCCGCCCAGAACTTGATCGCGGCGCCGTCGAGCGTGCTGCTGGCACCGGGGAAGGGGTCGAAGGCGCGGACGCGGCGAACGATGGTGTCGGCGTGCTGCGTCCAGTCGACGGCCGCCTCATGCTTCTCGATCTTGTGCGCGTAGGTCACGCCGTCGGCCGGCTGCGGCACCGGCTGCAGCGTGCCGGCCGCGGCCCGATGCAGCGCATCGACGACGAGGCGACCGCCCATGGCAGCCAGCCGGTCGTGCAGTTGCGCTGTGCTGTCGTCGCCGATGTCGAGCGACTCGCGCAGCAGCATGGCGCCGGTGTCCAGGCCCGCATCCATCTGCATGATGGTCACGCCCGTCTCAGCATCGCCGGCCTCGATGGCACGGTGAATCGGCGCGGCGCCGCGCCAGCGCGGCAGCAGGCTCGCATGGATGTTGAGACAGCCCAGGCGCGGCAGGTCGAGCACCCACTGCGGCAGGATGAGGCCGTAGGCCGCGACGACCAGCACGTCGAGCGCAGCCGCCTGCAGCGTGTCGTGCGCGGCTTTCGCCTCGTCCGGGTACTTGCCGTCAAGCCGCAGGCTGCGCGGCTGAGCGATGGGCCAGCCGTGCTGCAGCGCGAACTGCTTGACCGGCGAGGCCTGCAGCTTCATGCCGCGGCCGGCCGGGCGGTCGGGCTGGCTCAGAACCAGGGCGATGTCGAAGCCGCCGGCGTGCAGCGCCTCGAGCGCGACGCGGGCGAACTCGGGCGTGCCCGCAAATCCGATCTTCAGGGTCAAGAAAGCCTCACCATCGGACGTCGTCGCGCATCAGGTCGTCGGCCGTGTGATAGCGCGCCACCGCCCCGGTCGGGTCGATGTAGATATGAAGCAGACGGCGCTCGTTCAAGGCCTTGAAGCGCCAGGTCCAGACCACGCCGTCGAAGGACGACACGCGAGTGATCTCGAAAGGCCGGCCATAGGTGCGCAGCACATCGGCCTCGCGCCATACGCCGGGGCGGATGGTGCGGTCGAACAGCGACGGGTCGAGTTCCTGTCGTACCGAGACGACCCGCCCGCCGGCATCGAGGTCGACGTTGTTCACCTCGGTGCCCATCGGCGCCCGCGAATACTGCAGGCGCTCGCCGCTGCCGAGCGGGTACACGGCGGTCGGCGTGCCCAGGCGCTGCAGTGCGTCGGCGCGCGTCGTCCCCAGCGGGAGACGGGTCGGCTCGCTGGCGCAGCCTGCCAGCAGCACACCCGCCAATGCCAGCGACAGCGTGCGCAGGCCGATCACCGCCCGGCGTCCCGCTGCTCTTCGCGCTGCAGCTTGAGCAGCTTGCTCTTGATGCGGTTGCGCTTGAGCGGCGACAGGTACTCGACGAACACCTTGCCCAGCAGGTGGTCGAGCTCGTGCTGGATGCAGACCGCCAGCAGGCCGTCGGCCTCGATCGTCTGCGGGTTGCCGTCGACATCGAGCGCCGTCACGCGCACGGCGGTGGAACGCTCCACGCCGTCGTAGATGCCTGGCACCGACAGGCAACCCTCTTCGTTGAGCACCTTCTCGTCGCTCGCCCAGACGATCTCGGGGTTGATCAGGACGATCGGCTCGTCGCGCTCTTCCGAGACGTCGATGACGACCAGGCGCTCGTGCACGTCGATCTGCGTCGCTGCCAGGCCGATGCCCTTGGCGTCGTACATGGTGTCGAGCATGTCGGCGACCAGCGCCTTGATGCGCGCGTCCACGCCCTGCACGGGCTTGGCCACCGTGTGCAGGCGCGGGTCGGGAAAGCTCAGGATGGTTCTTGTGGCCATGGAAATCAGACGGAAATTGTGGCTATTTTCGCCAATTCCGGGCAGCGGCGCCGCCGCTGGAAGCGATAAGCGTTGCCCATTCAAGGGCTTCAGCGCAAAATTCGTTGCAAATTGTGAGGATTCGTACGCCCGGCGCGGCGACTGCGTGACCACCGACCCAACCATGAACACATTCCGCATCCAACGCCGCCGGCCGGCCCTCCTCACCGCGTTGGCGACCGTCGCCGCGATCGGTTTCGGCAGTACGGCGCTGGCGCAGAACTATCCCGTAACGCCCCAGCAACGCGCCACCGCGCAGCAGACGGCCCAGACCGGCGTGCCCCTGAGCGAACTCGCGCCCAACGCCCCGGACGAATACACCATCAAGTCCGGCGACACGCTTTGGGCCGTCTCGCGCCTCTACCTGCGCAGCCCGTGGCGCTGGCCGGAACTCTGGGGCATGAACCTCACCGAGATCAGCAACCCGCACCGCATCTACCCTGGCCAGGTGCTGTACCTGGACAAGACCGGCGGCCGCGCCCGCCTGAGCACGCGCCGCGGGGGCATGGGCGGCGACCAGACGATCCGCCTGTCGCCCCGCACCCGCTACGAGTCGCTGTCGGGCATGGCGCTGCCCACGCTCAACCCGTCCCTGATCGAACCTTTCCTCAGCGAACCCATCGTGGTCGACGAAGGCACGCTGCTGGCCGCGCCGCGCATCGTGGCCGGGAACGACGGCCGCGTGCTGCTGGCCCGCGGCGACCGCGCCTACGCCCGCGGCGAGGCCAGTACGCCCCTGGTCGAAACGGCCGGCCCGATCAAGACCTTCCGCATCTTCCGCAACGCCACACCGCTGCAGGACCCGGGCACCGGTGAGATCCTGGGCTACGAGGCCCAGTACCTCGGCAAGGCGCAGCTGCAACGCGGCGAGTCGGTGCAACGCTCGATGGACGGGGGCAAGGAACTGACCACCGTCGTGCCCGCGACCATCGACATCGTGGCCGCCCGCGAAGAAATGCGCGCCGGCGACCGCCTCCTGCCCGAACCGGCCCGCCAGCTGTTGAGCTACACGCCGCATGCGCCGACCGCCACCTTCGACGGACGCATCGTCTCCGTCTACGGCAATGCGGTGCAGTTCGCGGCGCAAAACCAGGTGGTGGCCATCAACAAGGGCCTGCGCGACGGCATCGAAAACGGCCATGTGCTGGCCATCCTGAAGAACGGCGAGACCATCGTCGACAAGACCGGCGGCACCAAGGAAACGCTCAAGCTGCCGAACGAGCGCATCGGCCTGCTGATGGTGTTCCGCCCCTTCGACCGCGTGTCGTACGCGCTGGTGCTCGAGATCAGCGACACCCCAAAGGTCGGCGACCTGTTGGTCAACCCCTGACCTGACACCTCACCACTCGTCGGCGTGGACCGCGAAGAACTCGCTGGCTGGCTGCGACTCACGCTGAGTCCGGGCATCGGCGACACCACCGCACGCCGCTTGCTGACCGCCTTCGGGCTGCCGCAGGACATCTTCCGCCAATCGCCCGCATCACTGGGCGAGCTCGTGACGCCGGCCCAGCTCGGCGCATTGCGACAGCCACCGGAAGGCTTGGACGAACAGGTCGACCAGACGCTGCGCTGGCTGCAGGACGGCGAGCCCGATGGCGCCGTTCGACGCGTGCTCACGCTGGGCGACGCCGGCTACCCCGCATCGCTGCTCGAAACTGCGGATCCGCCGGTGATGCTGTACCTGCTCGGCGCCGCGGACTTCGACCTCACCCAGCTCGGCCGGAGCCTGGCCATCGTCGGCAGCCGCAACCCGACGCCGCAGGGCGAGGCGAATGCGAAGGCCTTCGCGCACGCCTTCGTCGAGGCTGGCATTCCGGTCGTCTCGGGCCTGGCGCTGGGCATCGACGGCGCGGCGCATCAGGGCGCACTCGACGGTGCCGCCCTCACGCCGGGCCGGCTGGCCACCGTGGCGGTGGTCGGCACCGGGCTCGATCGGGTCTACCCGGCACGGCATCGCGCGCTGGCGCACCGCATCACGGCACATGGCCTGATCGTCAGCGAATTCGCGCTCGGCACGCCGCCGCTGAACCAGAACTTCCCACGGCGCAACCGCATCATCTCGGGCCTGACCCGCGGCACGCTGGTGGTCGAGGCAGCGCTGGCCTCGGGCTCGCTCATCACCGCCCGCATGGCGTCCGAGCAGGGCCGCGAGGTGTTCGCGATTCCAGGCTCCATCCACTCGCCGCAGTCGCGCGGCTGCCATGCGCTGATCCGCCAGGGCGCGAAGCTGGTCGAGTCGGTGCACGACGTGCTGGAAGAGCTTCCGCCCGAATCGCCGGTCGCGGCGCCCCCCGGAGGCGACGAGGGCGGTGGGGTCACCGCGCCGCCCGGGACGGCGGCCGTGCTCGCGTCGATCGGCTTCGACCCGGTCGGCCTCGACGAACTGGTGGCGCGCACCGGCGAGAGCATGGCGCGACTGCAGGCGCTGCTGCTCGAACTCGAGCTGGCTGACCAAGTGGCCCGCCTGCCCGGCGGACTGTTTCAACGCCAGTCGCGCGGCTGACGCACGGTCGGTGCCTCGGCGTTGCGCATCATCCGCGCAACAGCATGGGTGCTGCGCCGTCGCTGGGCTATATTGAGCCCATGTTTGAAGTGCTCGTGTTCGTCTACGAAAACTACTGGCGCGGCGACGCGTGTCCCGAACCCGAGCAACTCAGCCGCAAGCTCAGTGCGCACGGCTTCGACGCCGACGAGATCCGTGCCGCCTTGCAATGGCTCGACGAACTCAGCGCAGTGACGCAGGGCCTGCCGCTGGAGCGCGGCATCGATGCCTCCGAGGTGACGATCGGGCGTCGCACCGTTGCCGACGACGTGCGCGCCCCGTCGGACGGCGCCATGCGCATCTACTCCGCCGCCGAGCAGGACCAGCTCGGCGCCGAGTGCCTGGGCTTCATCCATTTTCTGGAGGCGGCGGGCGTGCTCTCCGGCGCGTTGCGCGAAATCGTGATCGAACGCGCGATGGCCACGCGGGAGCAGCCCGTGGCCCTCGACGAGCTCAAGATCATCGTGTTGATGGTGCACTGGAGCAGCGGCATCGAGCCCGATGCGCTGGTGCTCGACGAACTCTGCGACGGGCGCGAAGGCCGCATCGCGCACTGAAGGCTGCCGGCCCGGCCGGCGCCGCTCAATCCAGCAAGCGCTCGGGGTTGGCGTCGAGCTTGGCCAGCGCCTCGCGCGTGGCGCGCACCGTGAGCGTCTCTTCTTCCGCCGGCACCAAGAGGCCCGCCTGCAGGTAGGACGCCAGGCGACCGGCCTGGATCAGGAAGCTGCGACCGTCGGCCGAGGCGAACAGATGCAGCTGCTTGCGCGTGCTGCGCCAGACGAACTGCACCTGGCTGGCCCGGTTGTTGTGGTCGAGCATGAACCAGTTGCCGACCTGCAGTTCGTGCGCCCACGCCAGCATGTCTTCTTCGACCTTGACGCCCGTGTCGGGCACCACCTCGATCGACGCGGCATCGACGCCCAGCAGCAGTTCGATGCTGGCGGCATCGAGCGGCAGGTCGCTGGTGCCCTCGTCGCTGACGAAGTCCTCGAGGTTGGCCAGGCGCACCGCCATCGCTTCGATCTTGGCCTGGGGAATCGCCTCGGTTTTGGACATGAAGGCGTCCGACAGGGTGGCACCGATCGTCTTGATGTGCGCCTCCTGCGGATCGCCGACGATGCCCAGCAGCGCCATGCCGGCGCGCAGCCGTTGCAACAGCTTGGGCAGGTCCTGGATCACGCGGGTGCGGTCGTTGCGGTTGGGCTTGGCGCTGGCGGCCCACACCAGCTCGGACGCGGCACGCTTGAGCGTGACGGTCTGGTCGTCCTGCGCGCCGTACTTGAGTGCGGCGATGGCCAGCACCTCGGCCCACACCTTGAACAGGAATTCGCGGATCTCCTCGCGCACCGGCATGTCGTTGAGCATCTTGCGCAACTCGATGGTGTACTGGATCGCCATCGTCTCCTTCTGCTCGACCTGCTGCGCCACGCTCATCACGCGCTGCGTGGTGTCGCTCTGCGTCAGGTACTTGTTGAGGAAGGCGACGAATTCGTCGAACACCAGCTTGAAGACGCGCTGGCCGGTTTCGGGGTACTGCTCGATGACCTGCACCACGCGCCGGATCTCGCCCTCGAGCGCGCTGCCCGAAATGGCGGCGGCGTCGAAGCCCATCACGACCGAGCCCATGCGGTCGATCAGCATGCGCGCGGGATGCTGCAGCGTGCCGAAGAACTCCGGCTCGGCGATCGCCACCCGCAGCACCGGCATCTGCAGGCGCGCGAACCAGACGCGCGCAGAGAAGGGAATGCGCTCCTCGGCCAGGATGGCCTGGAACATCAGCGCCACGATCTCGACCGTGGCCTTGTCGGCAGTGGTCGGCGCACGGCGTTTGAGCTCGGTGCTGCGGCGACGCAGGTCGGCGGCGCTGTTCTGCAGGGCGGTGGCGTCGTTGCCCACCACGTACTGCGACGAGACCGCCTGGAAGGCGGCGCCGGCGTCTGCGATGGCCGCGGCGAAGGCTTGCGGCACCATCACGCCGCCACCGGCCATGGCGCTCTGACCGCCCGCCCCGCGCTGCTGCGAGAAATCGCCGCCGATGCGGGCCGTGACGAAGCGCTTGAGGTTCATCAGCACGCCCTGCGCGCGCTGACGCGCCATGAGCAACGGCGTGCCGCCGGTAGGACCCATCACGGGGCCGGGCGACATTCCGACCGCGCCCGGCCCGCGGCCGTGCATCCCACCGCCCTGGCCCATGCCCGGTGCGAAGTGCTGCGTGCCGGTCGCGACCTGGCCATGCTGGAAGACCCCGCCGTTCCCGCCACCGCCACCGCCACCGCCCAGCGGCATGGCGCCGGAGCTGGACCCGCCCGTGCGCTTCACGAAGCTCTTGAGATCGATCTCGGGCATGACGCCCTTGTCGATCAGGTAGGCGTTGGCCGCCTTGTAGGCATCGGCGGCGGCCTCGACGATCCGGCGTTCGATCACATCCTGTACGCGGGTCCAGAGCAGGCGTGTCAGTCCGACGGCCAGCCACTGTTCGACCAGCACCTTCGCGAGGGCCTCGGGCCGGAGCACGTCCTTGCTGTCGAGCTCGACGCCGTCTTCCAGGTACTGCACGCGCAGACGCAGGTCGTTGATCTCGAAATTCGCCTTGCCCTGGATGGCCTGCGCCAGCCGGGACGACAGGATGGTGGTTTCGACGACGTCGTCGCCCATCAGCTCCAGCCGGAGCGAATTGGCGTTGCCGCTGGCGACCGCCACGCCCAGCGTCTTGCGCCAGGCCACCTGCGACGCCGTCACCCAGCGCGCGCCCTGACCCTGGAAGGCCAGGAAATCGTCGCGCCAGTTCTGCATGTCACGGGCACTGCCCATCGCATTGGCCGACGCCGTGAGCCGCTCGCGGATCGCCTGCTCTGTCGGCTCGATCGCCGCCACGGTGGCGGTGACGAAGCGCTCGCGCGTTTCGCGCGCGATTTGCAGGGAGATGGCGTGAGGCCGCGCAGTGCTCATGAAAAGTCAGGATTGCAAGTAAACGTCATGGAACCCTGCGAGCTTGCCCGGGTCTGACGCGCTGCACAAGTGCGCACCATGCTCGGCTACCCGAACGGCGTACGAAGGACGGTGGATTTGACCACGCCGCGGGCGATCAGACGGTCGCGCCGGCGTTCGGGTCGTTCGGGTCCTCCGGTTCACCGTCGCGCTTAGGCGGCGCCTTGATCAGGTCTTCGCGCTTGACGCCCAGCCACATCGCGATCGCCGCGGCCACGAAGCACGACGAATAGATGCCGAAGCAGATGCCGATGGTCAGCGCCAGGGCGAAGTAATGCAGCGTCGGCCCGCCGAAGAAGAACATCGACAGCACCACCAGCTGCGTGGAGCCGTGGGTGATGATGGTCCGGCTGATGGTCGAGGTGATCGCGTTGTCGATCGTCTCGACCGTGCTCATCTTGCGGTAGCGCCGGAAGTTCTCGCGAATCCGGTCGAAGATCACGACCGACTCGTTGACCGAGTAGCCCAGCACCGCCAGCACCGCCGCCAGCACCGCCAGCGAAAACTCCCACTGGAAGAAGGCGAAGAAGCCCAGGATGATGACCACGTCGTGCAGATTGGCCAGCACGGTGGACAGCGCGAACTTCCACTCGAAGCGGAAGGCCAGGTAGATCATGATGCCGACCACCACCATGGCGAGCGCCTTGATGCCGTTGGTGGTGAGCTCCTCGCCGACCTGCGGCCCGACGAACTCGTTGCCGCGCAACACGGCGGTCGGGTCGACCGCCTTGAGCGCGTCCATGACCTGCGCGCTCTGCTGCGCCGACGTCTGGCCCTTCTGCACCGGCAGACGGATCTGCACGTCGCGCGACGTGCCGTAGTTCTGGACCTGCACGTCGGGGTAGCCGAGCTTGCCGACCGTCTCGCGGACCTTGCCGACGTCGACCGACTGCTGGTAGGCGACCTCCATCACCGTGCCGCCGGTGAACTCCACCGACAGGTGCAGCCCGCGCTGGAAAATGAAGAACACCGCCAGCGCGAAGGTCACGAAGGAGATGATGTTCAGCACCTTGGCATGGCGCATGAACGGGATGGTCTTGTGGATGCGGAAGAATTCCATGGCCTGCGCCCCTTATTTCGCTTCGACCGCGGCCGTGCCGTCGGTCTTGGGCCGCCACACCGTGCCGATCGACACGGTCTTGAGCTTCTTCTTGCCGCCGTACCAGAGGTTCACCAGCCCGCGCGAGAAGAACACGGCCGAGAACATCGAGGTGACGATGCCGATGCAGTGCACCACCGCGAAGCCACGCACCGGGCCCGAGCCGAAGGCCAGCAGGGCCACGCCGGCAATCAGCGTCGTCACGTTGGAGTCGAGGATGGTGCCCCAGGCGCGGTCGTAGCCGGCATGGATGGCCGCCTGCGGCGACGCGCCGTTGCGCAGCTCTTCGCGTACGCGCTCGTTGATCAGCACGTTGGAGTCGATCGCGACGCCGATGGCCAGCGCCATGGCAGCGATGCCCGGCAGCGTGAGCGTGGCCTGCAGCAGCGAGAGGATCGCCACCAGCAGCAGCAGGTTGACCGCCAGCGCGATCGACGAGAACACGCCGAACAGCGCGTAGTACAGGCACATGAAGACCATGATCGCGGCGAAGCCGTACATCACGCTCTTGAAGCCCTTGTCGATGTTGTCGGCGCCCAGGCTCGGGCCGATGGTGCGTTCCTGGATGATCTCCATCGGCGCGGCCAGCGAGCCGGCGCGCAGCAGAAGCGCGAGGTCGTTGGCTTCCACCACGCTCATCGAGCCGGAGATCTGGAAGCGGTTGCCCAGCTCGCCGTTGATCGACGGGGCCGTGAGCACTTCGCCCTTGCCCTTCTCGAAGATCAGCATGGCCATGCGCTTGCGGTAGTTCTCGCGGCTCACGTCGCGCATGATCCGGCCGCCCTTGGCGTCCATCGTCAGGTCGACCTTGGGCTGCTGCGTCTGTGAGTCGAAGCCGGGCTGCGCGTCGGTCAGGTTCTCGCCGGTGACCAGCACCTGCTTCTTGACGATGACGGCACGGCCTTCGCGATCGAGGAAGCGCTCCGAGCCGAAGGGCACCGGTCCGTTGCCGAGCTCGGCGGCGCGGCCTTCGGTCGACTCGTCGACCAGGCGCATCTCGAGGGTGGCGGTGCGGCCCAGGATGTCCTTGGCCTTGGCCGTGTCCTGCACGCCGGGCAGCTGCACGACGATGCGGTCGAGGCCCTGCTGCTGGATCACCGGCTCGGCCACGCCGAGCTCGTTGATCCGGTTGTGCAGCGTGGTGATGTTCTGCTTGAGCGCCGAGTCCTGCAGGCGGCGGGCCGCCTCGGGCTTGATGGAGGCAGTCAGCTTCCAGTCGCTGCCTTCCTGGCTGTCGACGGTGCTCAGGTCCGGGAACTGGTCCTGCACCAGCTGCCTGGCCGCCTGCAGGCTGGCCGCGTCGCGGAAGCGGACCTCGATGGTCTGGCCGTTGCGGCTCACTGCGCTGCCGCGGATGTTCTTGTCGCGCAAGGCGGTGCGCAGGTCGCCGGCGAAGGACTCCGCCCGCTTGTCGATCGCCCCCTTCATGTCGACCTGCAGCAGGAAGTCGACGCCGCCGCGCAGGTCCAGGCCCAGGTACATCGGGAAGGCGTTCAGTGCCGTCAGCCAAGTCGGCGAGCGCGACACCAGGTTGAGCGCCACCACGTAGGGTGGATCGGCGGCGTCGGGCACCAGCGCGCGTTGCAGCACATCACGCGCCTTGAGCTGGTCGTCCGTCGTGAGGAAACGCGCCCGCACCGACGTGGCGTCCAGCGTCATCATGTCGGGCGTCAGGCCACCGGCCTTGAGGGCTTCCTGCACGCGGGCCTGCGTGCCCGCATCGACCTTGACGGTCGACTTGGCCGCCGACACCTGCACCGCAGGGGCCTCGCCGAAGAAATTAGGCAAGGCATAGACGAGCCCCACCAGCAGCACGATCACGATGATCGCGTACTTCCAGACCGGGTAACGGTTCATGATCGCGCTTTGTGCGGCAGTGCCGCATGGACTGACAAAACTTACTTGATGGCGCCCTTGGGCAGCACCTGAACCACGGCGGTACGCTGGATCTTGACTTCCACGCCGCCCGCGATCTCGAGGCCGAGGTACTGGTCACCCAGCGAGGTGATCCTGCCCAGCAGGCCGCCGGCCGTGGCCACTTCGTCGCCCTTGGCCAGCGCCTCGATCATGGCCCGCGCTTCCTTCTGACGCTTCATCTGGGGGCGGATCATGACGAAGTACAGCACCACGAACATGAGCACCAGCGGCAGCATGCTGCCCAGCGAGGACAACATGTCGCCGCCTGCGGCAGCGGCCGGTGCGGTCTGGGCGAAAGCAGAGGAAATGAACAAGAGAGTCTCCAACAGAAGAGCGGGGTAGAAAGGGCGCGGACAGGATTCACGCCTGCGTGGCCGCGGTTGGGGCGGCCACGGCGCGCGGCAGGGGGCCACGCGCAGCACCGGGCATTGTATTCGTCGGGGCGCAACGCTTCAGGGCCTTCCCCGCGGAAGCCCCCGGGGCATTCCGCCAGCCACGGCCACCCCGTCAGGGACGGCCAAAAACGACAACGGGCCCTGCGGGGCCCGTTGGAATACAAAAATGTTGCGAAGCGCCCCGACACGAAGGAGGGAGGAGGGAGGAGGAGGAGAATCGCCCCGGGATTTCAACGCAGCACCGGGACGGCGCCACGAAGACCTCGCAACATGAAAACATGCTGGCTTCTGAGAGCCAGTGCCGGTATGAGCGGCAGCCGGCGAGCCCGGTTCCCGATGCCGCACCAGGGTTTTGTGACGAATTGCATCGAGACGCGGCGTGCCGTCCGACCCTTCGAGGCTGGGGGTGGATGACGCCGTACCCGACCGACACACTTAGGCTTCAAGGTTTGCAGCCAGCCGGCGACGTCGCACGACGCCACTAAAATGCGCCGGCTCACGAAGGACGACCATGCTTTATCCAGAACTTTTCAGACAGCTCGAGTCCGTCCGATGGGACATGGACAAGGACATCCCCTGGCAGTCGTTCGACGGCACCAAGCTGTCGGACGAACAGGCCCAGACCATCAAGATGAACGCCATCACGGAATGGGCAGCCCTGCCGGCCACCGAAATGTTCCTGCGCGACAACCGGCACGACAGCGATTTCTCCGCCTTCATGTCGATCTGGTTCTTCGAGGAACAGAAGCATTCGCTGGTGCTGATGGAATACCTCAAGCGCTTCAGCCCGCAGCACGCGCCGACCGAGCAGGAACTGCACGACATCCGCTTCGACTTCGACCCGGCGCCGCCGCTGGAAACGCTGATGCTGCATTTCTGCGGCGAGATCCGCCTGAACCACTGGTACCGCCGCGCCGCCGAATGGCACACCGAGCCGGTGATCAAGCACATCTACACCACGCTGAGCCAGGACGAAGCCCGCCACGGCGGCGCCTACCTGCGCTACATGAAGCGCGCCATGGAGAAGTTCGGCGACGAGGCTCGCGCCGCCTTCACCAAGGTCGGCGTGTTGATGGCCAGCGCGCGGCGCACGGCCCAGGCGCTGCACCCGACCAACCTGCACGTCAGCAAGGCGCTGTTCCCCAACGACACCATCCAGAGCCGCATGCCCGACCCGGACTGGCTCGAGCACTGGCTGGACAACCAGATCAAGTTCGACGCGGCGTGGGAAACCAAGGTGGGCGAGCGCATCCTGCACAACATGAGCCTGCTGATGAACCGCAGCTTCAAGACCGTGCAGGAACTCAACAAGTACCGCAAGGAACTGGCCGTGGCACTCGGCCCGAAGCCGGAATACCAGGGCGCTTGAGCGCGGCGGCGCCGGTTCATGACGGGCGATGCCATCATCGCCCCATGGACGCCGCCACCCTCGCCTTCGACCGCCACCGCCCACGCCTGAAGGGCATCGCCTACCGGATGCTGGGCTCCGTGGCGGAGGCCGAGGACGTGGTTCAGGACGCCTGGCTGCGCTGGAACGAGGCCGCGCACGACGCGCTCGACAGCGCCGAGGCTTGGCTCGTCACCGTCACCACGCGCATCGCCATCGACCGTCTGCGCGCCGTGCAGGCGCAGCGCACGCACTACGTCGGCACTTGGCTGCCTGAGCCGGTCGTGAGCGACGGCCCGGCCACGCCGGAGCAACTGTTGGGCCGTGCCGAAGACCTCTCGATCGCCTTCCTTACCGTGCTGGAGCGACTGGCGCCGGAGGCGCGCGCCGCGTTCCTGCTGCGCGAGGTCTTCGATGTGGATTACGACGAGATCGCGCAGACGCTCGGCAAGTCCGAGGCGGCCTGCCGCCAGCTCGTGCATCGCGCGAAGGCTCAGGTGCGTGAAGACGGTCGCCCGAAGCAGGCCGTGTCGCGCGAGATTCACCTGCGATTGCTCGGCGGCTTTGCCGAAGCGGCGCAAAGAGGCGACCTGCATGCCCTCAAGGCCCTTCTGACGGAAGACGTGGCGATCGTCAGCGACGGCGGCGGCAAGGTGCCGTCCTTCGGCCAGCCGGTCGTCGGTGGCCAGCGCGTGGCGCAGATCTACTTCGCGGTGGCGCGCCGCTTCCCGGACGCGGTGCGTGTCGAGGTGGCCGACGTGAACGGCGCGCCCGGACTGCTGCGCTGGGTCGACGGCGTGCTGGAGTCGGTGCAGGGCATCGAGTGGGACGGCGAGCGCATCGCGCGCATCCATGCCCAGCGCAACCCGGACAAGCTGGCGCGCATCGCCGCGGAACTTTCAATCTGAGCGCGCGGCACGTCACAAACGCGGCGGCTGGCGCGTCTTGAGGGTGTCATCACTTCTTCAAGACAAGGACACCGCCATGAACAGCCCCCGCCTCCCCTGGTTCAAGATCGCACCCAAGGCCTACCAAGCCCTGCTCGGCGTCAACGGCGCCATCGCCGACCATACCCTCGGACCTCGGCTCTACGAGATGGTCCAGACCCGCGTCTCGCAGCTCAACGGCTGCGCCTTCTGCGTCGACATGCATGTGCGCGACCTGCGCAAGGCCGGCGTGCCGTGGCAGCACATCAACAGCATCACCACCTGGCGCGAGGTCGGCTTCTACGACGCCCGCGAGCGCGCCGCGCTGAACTGGGCCGAGAGCCTCACGCGCCTGGTCGAGCACCACGGCGACCGCGATGCCGACTTCGCGCAGTTGCAGGCGGTCTTCAGCGATGCCGAGATCGTCGACCTGACAGTGCTGATCGCGCAGATCAACGCGTGGAACCGGCTGGGCGTCGGCATGCACCTGCCCGTTGCCGACAAGCCGATTGAATAGGTTTCAGCGGCGCTCGACGACGATCGCGGCCATGCGCAGTTCGTCGCGCACCCGCGCGACGGTGGCGGACGCCGCCTCGCGCGTGGCGAAAGGACCGGCCTGCAGCCGGTGCGTGTCGGCATCATCGAAGACGCGCAGCAGCGGCGCGAGCGTCGGCAGGCCGCGCGACGCCCGGGCGCGCAGGCTCTCGGCGCCATCGCGTTCGCGGAAGGCGCCGAGCTGGACCCAGAAGCCGGCGGGTGCCGCACCGGCCGGGGCATCGACCGGCGGCGTCGGGGACGACGCCATGGGCGAAGCGGTTGAACGCGGGGCGATAGGCGCCATCGGCGGCAGCTCGGTCACGACCAGCGGCGCGGGCGGCGGCGGTGCGGCGGGAACGACGGCCTGCGCCATCGCGTCGCTGGGTGTCGCAGCCACGGTCGCCGCCCAGCCCGACGGTACCGGCACGGCCGAATTCACATCGGGCACTGGCGGTGACGCCGCCAGCATCGTGCCGCCATCCCGACGCCAGGCCCCGCTGCGGATGTCCTCGTTCGTCAGCCGCTCGATCTCCACCGGCGCGACGCCGCGCAGCAGGTCGAGCTTGGCCGCCGCCGTGTAGCTCAGGTCGATCACGCGTCCGTCGTGGAACGGGCCGCGGTCGTTCACCCGCACGATCACCTCGCGCCCGTTGGCCGGGTTGCGCACCCGCACGTAGCTCGGCAAGGGCAGCGTCTTGTGTGCGGCCGTCATCGCGTACATGTCGTAGGGCTCGCCGCTGGCGGTCGACTGGCTGTGGAACTTGGTGCCGTACCAGGACGCGAGGCCCGATTCGCGGAAGGGCCGGTCGTCGGTGATCGGCACGTACGAACGGCCGAGCACGGTGTAGGGTTTGCTGGTGCCGCCGCTGCCGCGGACGGGTTCGACGCGCGGCTCGGCGTCGGGCACCGCGGCAAGGTTCGTCGGCGGGCCCGTCGGTCCGCCGTCTCGGCCGAAGGACCCGCCCTTGGGGCCGCTCGCGCAGCCGGCCAGCACCAGGGCCGCGCCGATCAGGGCCAGCGCCGCACCGCCGCAGCGCGATGTCACGCGATCAACCGAAGACCGCATGCCACAGCGCCAGCATGGCTTCGCGCTCCGCCGCCAGGCCGGGCAACGGCACCTGCGTGGGTTCTTCGTTGAGCCGGGCGCGGTGCTGCACGCGGCGCAGCTCGCGGTAGGCGGCTGCGGCGCTGCGGCCGACGTCGTCGGGCAGCAGGCCGGTGGCCTCGGCGCGCTGCAGCAGCGCGATGTTGCCGAGGTTGGGCACCAGCTCGGGATGCAGGCAGGCCTGCGACAACACCAGATACTGCATAGCGAACTCCGCGTCGACCATGCCGCCCGGGCTGTGCTTGACGTCGAAGCGACCGGCCTTCACCGGGTGCGCCGCACGCACCTTGTTGCGCATCGCCACGATCTCGGCCTTCAGCGCGTCGCGGTCGCGCGGCGCGCAGATAACGGCCTCGCGCACGCCGTCGAAGCGCGCGCCCAGCGCCGGGTCGCCCAGCACGAAGCGCGCGCGGGTCATGGCCTGGTGCTCCCAGGTCCACGCCGTGTTGCCGCCGCGGCCCAGCTGGTACTTCTCGTAGGCGGCGAAGCTGGTCGTGAGCAGGCCGGAGTTGCCGTTGGGCCGCAGCGCGGTGTCGATCTCGAACAGGTCGCCCTCGCGCGTCTTGACGGTGAGCCAGTTGATCAGCTTGCGCACGTAGGCCGCGTAGACCTCGCCGGCGCGCTCGTCGTCGTCTTCGTAAACGAAGACGATGTCCAGGTCGCTGCCGTAGCCCAGCTCCTTCCCGCCCAGCTTGCCGTAGCCGATGATGGCGAACTGCGGCGTCTCACGGTGGCGGTTGCGCACATGCGGCCAGCACCAGCGCGCGGTGATGCGCAGCACGGTGTCGGCCATGGCGCTCAGGTCGTCGGCCACCTGCTCGACCGTGATGCGGCCGTCGACATCGCGCGCCAGGGTGCGGAAGACCTCGGCATGGTGCGCGTGGCGCAGCAGGTTGAGCAGCCGCTCCTCGTCGTCTTCGCCGGTGCGGCGCAGCGAGGCCAGGCGCATCTCCAGTTCGCGCTCGAACTCCTCCGCGTCGAAGCGGCCGGCCAGCATCTCGTCGCTGGCCAGTTCGTCGATGACGCCCGGGTGCTGCATCAGGTAGCGGGCGGGCCACTTGGCCGCGCCGAACAGGCGCAGCAGTCGCTCCTGCACGGTCGGGCGCTCGACCAGCAGCGCCAGGTAGCTTTCGCGGCGCAGCAACGGCTCGATCCAGTCCGACCAGCGCAGCGCGGCATCGGTGCGCTGCGCGGTGGCCTCGTCGCCGTCGGCGGCCTGGATCCAGTGGCCGGTGCGCCGCACCAGCTGCCGAAGGCGTGCCCGGGTCTCGTCGCGCAGCGCCAGGATGCGCGGGCTCTCGCGCCAGCGCTCCATGCGCGCACCGAAGGCCGCGGGCAGTTGCGCGATCAGGTCGTTCAGGTCGATCGACGGCTCGAGCTTCGTCTTGCCGTTGCAGCCGACGCAGGGCTTGTCGCCGCCGAGCAGCTTGTCGAATTCCTGCGCCACGAACTCGCGGTGGCTGTCGAGCTCGGCCAGGAAGACGCAGCTGTCAGCCAGGCCCAGGGAGTGGGCGATCCAGCGCACATCCTCGTCGGCGACCGGCAGCACATGGGTCTGCTGGTCGTCCAGGTACTGGATGCGGTGCTCGACCCGGCGCAGGAAGGTGTAGGCCGCCGCCAGCGTGTCGGCCGTCTCCTGCGGCATGAGGCCGGCGCGGGCCAGCCGCTGCAGCGCATCGAGCGTGGGCCGGGTGCGCAGCTCGGGGAACTGGCCACCGCGCACCACCTGCAGCAGCTGGACGGTGAACTCGATCTCGCGGATGCCGCCGCGCGACAGCTTCACGTCGTTGGCCCGCTCGGGCCGGCCGGCGCAGCGGCGCAGCGCCTGCTCGCGGATCTGGCGGTGCAGCGTGCGCAACGCATCGAACACGCTGTAGTCGAGGTAGCGGCGAAAGACGAAGGGCAGCACCACGGTGCGCAGCGCCTGGGCCGAGCCGTCGACGATGACCGATGCGGGCGCGACCACTCGGCTCTTCATCCAGGCGAAGCGCTCCCATTCGCGGCCCTGCACCTGCAGGTATTCCTCGAGCGCGTCGACCGACACCACGCTGGGGCCTGAGTTGCCGTTAGGCCGCAACGCCAGGTCGACGCGGAAGACGAAGCCGTGCTCGGTGGTCTCGCCGACCAGCGCGTGGAGGCGCTTGACCGCGTGGGCGAAGTACTCGTGGTTCGAGATGCGGCCGCGGCCGGCCGCGTCGCCGGTGGTCTCGCCGTCCTGGTCGTACAGGTAGATGAGGTCGATGTCGCTCGACACGTTGAGTTCGCGCGCGCCGAGCTTGCCCATGCCGACGACCCAGAACTGCGCGCGGCGGCCGTCCGGCCCCGTCGGCGCACCGTGGCGCGCATCGAGTTCGGCCGCGCTTTCCGTGCAGGCGATGTCGAGCGCGAACTCGGCCAACTGCGTGACGGCGGTGGTGACGACCGCCAACGGCGCACCCTGGTCGCAGTCGAGCGTGACGAGGCGTTCCATGACGAGTTGCCGCACGATGCGCAGCGCATCGGCCGCGCTGTCGCCGCGCGCACGCAGCTGCGCATACGCCTGGGCCATGGCGGGGCGCAGCGGCGCCCCGGCCGGCAGCAGATGCAGCTCGTCGGCATAGCGTCGCCGCAGCCGCTGCACGAAGCGCGAATGCGACGACAACGGCACGGTGGACTGCGGCATGGCCACAGCAGGCGTGGGATGCGCAAGGGCATCGGTGGGAGCGGAACCCGTCGAGAGGCTGGGGGTCATAATTCCTGCACAGCGCGATCCTCAATGAACGACACGGCGACACATCCTTCACGGCTGCTCAAGATCACCGCTGGTTCGGCGAAATGGCTGCTGGGTCTGGTGGTCGCCGCCTGGCTCTTGTTCGCTGTGTCGGTCGTGGTCCTACACGGCTGGATTGTGCCGCGAATCGGCGACTATCGCGGCTTCGTCGAAACGCAAGCCAGCCGGATCATCGGGGTACCGGTGCACATCGGCGCACTCAGCGCGAAATCTGGCACCCTGTTCCCCACCTTCGAGCTGCGCGACGTCGTCGTGCGCGACGCCAGCGATCGCGAGGCGCTGCGACTCTCGCGGGTGGTGGCCAGCATGTCGCCGCGTTCGCTGTGGCGGCTGAGCTTCGTGCAGCTCTACATCCAGAACCCTCAGCTCGACGTGCGGCTCGACGCGCTGGGCAAGCTGCATGTGGCGGGCCTCGACATGTCGGGCCAGACCGGCGGCAACGACACCCGCGCCGTCGACTGGTTCTTCAGCCAGCGCGAGTTCGTCATCGAGGGCGGCACGGTGCGCTGGACCGACGAGCGCCGCCGCGCCGAACCCCTGCTGCTGACCGACTTGCGCTTCATCGCGCGCAACGGCAGCCGCCGCCACGCCATGCGCCTGGACGCCACGCCGCCCGCAGGCTGGGGCGAACGCTTCTCCCTGCGCGGCAACTTCCGACAGCCGCTGTTGTCGGTGCGCAGCGGCAACTGGCAGCGCTGGGTCGGCCAGATGTACGCCGAGCTGCCACGCATCGACGTGCGCCGCCTGGGCCAGTACGTCTCGCTCGATGCCCGCATCCGCGACGGCCGCGGCGGCCTGCGCGCCTGGGCCGACGTGCGCGACGGTCAGGTGGTCGGCGGCGCGGCCGACCTGGCGCTCGACCGCATCGACGCCTCGCTCGAAGCCGGCCTCGATCCGCTGGTGCTGCGCGCCGTCACCGGTCGCATTGCCGGTCAGCTGAAGGACCAGACCTTCGAGTTCTCGACCACCGCCTTGCAGTTCGACACTGCCGACGGCCTGCGCTGGCCCGGCGGCAACCTGTGGTTCCAGCACACGCCCGTGCAGGGCCGCTCGCCCGAGCGCGGCGCCTTTCGCGCCGACCGGCTCGACCTGGCCGCGCTGAGCCTGATCGCCGCACGGCTGCCGCTGGGCGACGCGACGCATCGCGTGCTGGCCGCCTACGCGCCGCGCGGCGTGGTCGAGCACATCGATGCCAGCTGGCAGGGTTCGCTCGGCGACCCGCATCAGTACAAGGCCCGCGGCAGCGTGAGCGCCTTCAGCCTGGCCTCGCAACCCGCGCCGGCGCCGCACACCGGCACGCCGGGCCTGAGCGGCGCGGCCATCCGCTTCGACGCCACCCAGGACGGCGGCAAGGCCACGATCGCCATCGCACAGGGCGCGCTGGACTTCCCGGGCGTGTTCGAGGAGCCGCGCATCCCCATCGACCAGCTCTCGGCCGAGCTCCAGTGGAAGCGCGACGGCGACCAAGCCCAGCTGCAGGTGAGCGAGCTGCGCTTCGAGAACGCCGACGCCGCCGGCGAGGCCCGCGCCACCTGGCGCACCAGCGACCCGGCCGTCTCGCGCAGCCGATCGCGCTACCCCGGCGTGCTCGACCTGCAAGGCCAGCTCACCCGCGCCAACGGGACCCGCGTGCACCGCTACCTGCCGCTGGAGATTCCGCAGCACACGCGCCGCTACGTGCAGGAAAGCGTGACCAAGGGCGTGGCCAGCACGGTGGACTTCCGGGTGCGGGGCGACCTGCACAACGTGCCTTTTCCGGACCCACGAGACGGCGACTTCCGCATCGCCGCCAAGGTGAGCGACGTGACCTATGCGTACGCACCGCCCCGCCTGGCCACGACGGGCCAGGCGCTGGCGTGGCCAGCGCTCACGGGCGTGTCGGGCGACCTGGTCTTCGAGCGCAACGGCATGCGGGTGCGCAACGCCCGCGGGCGCATCGTCGGCGCGCCCGACATCGAGGTGACGAAGGCCGACGTCCAGATCGAGGACATGGCGCACCCGGCGCCGATGCTGGGGGTGGACGCACGAGCACGCGGACCGTTGGGCGAACTGCTCAAGGCCGGGGCGCCGCTCACGGGCGAGGTGGCCGCCGCGGTCGCCGCGATCCGCGCCACCGGTAACGCCGACTACCAGCTCAAGCTCGAGCTGCCGCTGGAGAACATGGACAAGACCAAGGTGCAGGCCAACGTGGTGCTGGCCGGCAACGACCTGCAGCTGGCGCCCGAAGCGCCGGTCATCGGTCAGGCGCACGGCAGCCTCAGCTTCACAGAAAGCGGCTTCCAGCTCAATGGCGTGCAGGGCCGCCTCGCCGGCGGTGACACCCGGGTCGAAGGCCGGGGCCGCTACGCCAGCGGGTCGCCATCGGAGATGAGCTTTCGCGCGCAGGGCACGCTCACGGCCGACGGCCTGCGCGCGATGCGCGAGGTCGACTGGCTGCCGCGGCTGGCCGCCAAGGCCGGGGGCGGCACGGCCTACGCCGCGACGCTGTCGCTGCGCGACGGCACGCCGGAGTTCTCCGTCACCAGCAACCTGCAAGGGCTGAGCCTCGACCTGCCTGCGCCGCTGGCGAAGCCCGCGGACACCACGATGCCGCTGCAGATCGACAAGAAGGTGGTGCTGCGCGAAGCCCGTGCCGGAGCCGCGCCGGTGGTGCACGACCGCATCTCGCTCTCGCTCGGCAGCGTCGCGTCGGCCCACTACCTGCGCGACATCGGTGGCGACACGGCGCGCGTGCTGAACGGCGCGCTCGGCGTGGGGCTGCCCGACGGCGAGGCGCCTGCAGCGCCGGCGCGCGGTGTGCAGGCCACACTGCACCTCGCCGCCTTCGACCTGCCGGCCTGGCAGGCGCTGTTCGGCGAGGCCACCGGGCCGGCGCCGGCCGGGGACACCAGCGCCGCCGACCCGTCGGCCTACCTGCCGACCACCGTGGCCGTGCGCGCGCAGGCGCTGGACATCGGCGGTGGCCGCACGCTGCACGACGTGGTGATGGGCGGCTCGCGCGAAGGCGCGCTGTGGCGCGCCAATGTCGACGCCGCCGAACTGAGCGGCTACATGGAATACCGCCCGGCGCAAGACGGCCGCATCTATGCCCGGCTGTCGCGGCTGAAGATCGCCGCCAGCGAGGCCAAGAACGTCGAGTCGCTGCTCGACGAGCAGCCGAGCACGTTGCCCGCGCTCGACATCGTGGTGGACGACTTCGAGCTGCTCGGCCGCCACCTCGGCCGGGCCGAGATCGATGCGGTCAACCGTGGCGGCGCGCGGCGCGAATGGCGTCTCAACAAACTCGCGTTCACCCTGCCGGAGGCCAGCTTCACCGCGCAGGGCACCTGGGCCGGCAACGACGCGGCGCAGCGCCGCACCGCGATGGATTTCCATCTCGACATCCGCGACGCCGGCGCGCTGCTCGGCCGCTTCAACATGAAGGACGTGATCCGCCGCGGCCGCGGCCGGCTCGAAGGCGCGGTCGACTGGCGCGGCTCGCCGCTGTCGCTCGACTACCCGAGCCTCAACGGCCAGCTGCATGTGGACGTGGCCACCGGGCAGTTCCTCAAGGCCGACCCGGGCCTGGCCAAGCTGCTGGGCGTGCTGAGCCTGCAGGCGCTGCCGCGACGGCTCACGCTCGACTTCCGCGACATCTTCAGCGAGGGCTTCGCCTTCGACTTCATCCGTGGCGACGCGACCATCGCCAACGGCGTGGCCAGCACCAACAACCTGCAGATGAAGGGCGTGAACGCCGCCGTGCTGATGGATGGCTCGGCCGACATCGCGCACGAGACGCAGAGCCTGCGCGTGGTCGTCGTGCCCGAGATCAATGCCGGCACCGCCGCGCTGGTGGCCACCGCCATCAACCCGCTGATCGGGCTGAGCACCTTCCTCGCGCAGGCGTTGCTCAGCAAGCCGCTGGCGGCGGCGGCCACGCAGGAGTTCCAGATCGAAGGCACCTGGACGGACCCGAAGATCACCAAGGTGCCGCGCCGCGCGCTGCCGGCCGCACGCGACGCGCTGACGAAGGAGATCACGCCATGAAAGTCGCCGCCCTGCAGATGGTCTCGGCCATCGACCGCGACACCAACCTGGCGCGCGCACACGCCCTGCTGGCCGAGGCCGCGGCGGCCGGTGCCGAACTGGCGGTGCTGCCCGAGTACTTCTGCGTGATGGGCGCAAAGGACACCGACAAGCTCGCGCTGCGCGAGCAGCCGGGCGACGGCGTGGTGCAGCGCTTCCTGGCCGACGCGGCGCGCACCTTCGGGCTCTGGATCGTCGGCGGCACGCTGCCGCTCGAGGCCGGCGACGACCAGCATGTCTTCAACAGCTCGCTGGTCTACACGCCGACGGGCGACTGCGTCGCACGCTACGACAAGATCCATCTCTTCTTCTTCGACAACGGCCGCGAGCGCTTCGACGAGCGGCGTGTCATCGTGCCCGGCAGTGCGCCGGTGCACTTCGACCTGCCCTCGCGCGACGGTCATGCGTGGCGCATCGGCCTGTCGGTCTGCTACGACCTGCGCTTCCCCGAGCTGTACCGCACGCTGTCCAAGCAAGGGGCTGACCTGCTGCTGGTGCCCAGCGCCTTCACCCACACCACCGGTGCCGCCCACTGGGAGCTGCTGCTGCGCGCGCGTGCCGTCGAGAACCTGGCCTGGGTCGTGGCACCGGCGCAGGGTGGCTTGCACGAGAACGGCCGCCAGACCTGGGGCCAGTCGATGATCGTCGACCCCTGGGGCACGGTGGTCGCGCAGCAGGCGACGGGCGAAGGCGTGGTGCTGTTCGACATCGACGCGCGGCGCACCGCCGCGTCGCGCGCGCAGCTGCCGGCGCTGTCGCACGCCGTGCTCTAGCCGACAGGCTTTCAAGACGTGTCCGCGCCACCCTTCGATACATCGCCCAAGGCCCCGCCACGCGAGAACCTCGCCACGCGGCTGGCGATCCGCGTCGGCGGGCAGGCCTTTCTGAGCCTGCGCTCGGTGTGGCAGCGCTGGTTTCTGTGGGTGCTACTGGCGGTGCTGGTGTCGGCGCTGCTGGTCACCGTCGTGTGGCTGGCAGGCCGGCACGAGGCCGAACAGGTACAGGCCGCGCTCGACCGCGACACGGCCGACGCCGCCGCCGATCTGCGTGTCGGGCTGCAGCGCAACGTGCAGAGCCTGCATGCGCTGCAGGCCGCCGGCCTCGACGCCGAGCGCTGGGCGACCGAGTCGACGGCGCTGATGCGCGGTCACCGCGAGTGGCTGCGCCTCGAATGGCGCGACCGCGCGCTGCGCACGGTGGCCGCCGCCGACACGCCCTACCGCGTGCGCCACTTCGACGACGACAGCCGCGTCGGCGCGCAGTCCGACGTCGCACTCGCCTGCGCCTCGGCCCGCAAGGCCGAAGGCGCCGCGTACTCGCCGAGCCACTATGTCGCGCTGCCCGACAGCGGTGGCATCGAGGTGATGGAGCTGTGCGTACCGACCGAGGGCGGTGACTACCTGATCGCCACGTACACGCTGCGCGACGTGCTGATCGAGCTGGTCGCGCCCACGCTGCGGCGCGGGCAGGAGGTGTCGCTGACCGAGCCCGACGGCACACGGCTCGCGTCGGTCGGCACCGCACGCCGCAGCGGCAGCCGCGTGTTCAGCACGCAGCAGCTGATCGACCTGCCCGGCGCGGCGCTGGTGCTGCGGGTCGACGGCTGGCGCGCCGCGCCCGATGTGTTTCCCAACCTGCTGACCGGGCTGGTCACGGCCATCTCGATCGCGCTGGTGTCGGTGCTGGTGCTGCTGGCGCGCGACACGCGACGCCGGCTGCGCGCCGAGAACGAACTGGCCGATGCGCTGGCCTTCCGCAAGGCGATGGAAGACTCCGTCATCACCGGCCTGCGCGCACGCGACCTGCAGGGTCGCATCACCTACGTCAACCCGGCCTTCTGCGAGATGGTCGGCTTCAGCGCCGACGAACTGATCCAGGCCGGCACCGGCGAAGCACCCTACTGGCCGACCGAGCTCGCCCACGAGTACCAGAAGCGCCAGACGCACCGCCTGTCGGGCGGCCTGCCGCCGCGCGAAGGCTTCGAGTCGGTCTTCATGCACAAGGACGGCTCGCGCTTCCCGGTGCTCATCTTCGAAGCACCGCTGATCAACGCGCATGGCGTGCAGACCGGCTGGATGAGCGCCTTCATCGACGTGAGCGAGCAGCGCCGTGTCGAAGAACTGTCGCGCGCCACGCAGGAGCGCTTGCAGGCCAGTGCCCGGCTCGCCACCGTCGGCGAGATGGCCTCGCTGCTGAGCCACGAGTTGACGCAGCCGCTGGCCGCCATCGCCAGCTATGCGAGCGGCTCGCTGAACCTGCTGCACGGCGCGAAAGGCGACGGTGCCGAAGTCGCCATGGCGGTGCGGCGCATCGCTGAACAAGCCGACCGCGCCGGCCAGGTGATCCGCAGCGTGCACGACTTCGTGCGGCGACGCGACCGCACCCGCGAGCCGGTGGCGCCGCAGGCGCTGATCGACGCGGTGCTGCCGCTGGTGCGCCTGCAGGCCCGCAAGCTCGGCGTGCGCATCGACCTGGTGCTGGCCGACGCGTTGCCCGCCGTGCTGTGCGACCGAACGCTGGTCGAACAGGTGTTGCTCAACCTCGCCCGCAATGCGATGCAGGCCATGGACATGCCGGAATTGCGCCCCCGCGTGCTGACCTTGCACGTGGCACGCGCGGGTGGTATCGGCGCGTCGGATGCGCCGGCCGACACCCGCCAGTGGCTCGAGTTCTCGGTGGCGGACATCGGCAGCGGCATCAGCCCCGACGTGGCCGCACGCCTGTTCACCCCCTTCTTCACGACGCGCGCCGATGGCATGGGGCTCGGCCTGAGCCTGTGCCGCACCGTGGTCGAGCAGCACGGCGGCGTGCTGATGCACGAGCCTCACCAGCCCCGCGGCACCGTCTTCCGCTTCACATTACCGATCGCCTGACATCCCATGCAACCCCTCATCGACGGCCTGATCTTCATCGTGGACGACGACGCGCATGTGCGCGAGGCGCTGGCCTGGCTGCTGCGTTCGCGTCGTCTGGCCAGTGAGCATTTCGGCAGCGCCGAAGCCTTCGAGGCCTACCTCGACAGCCAGTCGCTGCCGCCGCAGCCGCGCGTGCTGCTGCTGGACGTGCGCATGCCCGGCACCAGCGGGCTGGTGCTCTTCGACCGCCTGGCCGAACGCGGCCTGCTCGACACCATGCCAGTGATCTTCCTCACCGGCCACGCCGACGTGCCGACCGCCGTTGATGCCGTCAAGCGCGGTGCTTTCGACTTCTGCGAGAAGCCGTTCTCGGACAACGCACTGGTCGACCGCATCGAGAAGGCATTGGGCGTGTCGCTGCGCGCGGTGGAAGCCGAAGCTGCGCGCAACGTGCTGCGCGCGCACATCGGCGAGCTCACGGATCGCGAGCGCGATGTGATGCGGCTGGTGGTCGAGGGATTGCCGAACAAGCTGATCGCCGATCAGCTGGCGATCAGCGTGCGCACGGTAGAGGTCCACCGCGCGCGCGTGTTCGAGAAGATGGCTGTGAAGTCGGCCGTGGAACTGGCCAACGTGCTCAGAGGGCTCTGAGCGCCCTCCGAGCGTTGTGCGCGATCAGCCTTGCGGGCGCTCGCCTACGTAGATCTCGACGCGGCGGTTCTGTGCGCGACCGGCATCGCTGCCGTTGTCGGCCACCGGCTCGCGCGAACCGCGACCTTCGATGCGGAAGGCCGACGACGGCACGCCACGGGCAATCAGGTAATCGCGCGTGCTGGCGGCGCGGTCGACCGACAGCGGGTTGTTGATCGCGTCGGTGCCCGTGCTGTCGGTGTGGCCGATGATGCGCACTTCGGCGTTCGGGTTGTTGCGCAGGCCGTTGGCGAACTGGTTCAGGATCGGCGCGAAGTTCGGCTTGATGGCGGAACGGCCGGTGTCGAAGGACACGTCGCTCGGGATCGCCAGCTTCAGCTCGTTGTTGGCCGTCTGCGTCACGCCGATGCCAGTGCCGCGCGTGGCGGCTTCCATCTCGCGCTTCTGGTTTTCCATGCGTTGCGACCACAGGTAGCCACCGAGGGCGCCCACGCCCGCACCGATCACGGCACCCGTGCCGGCCCGGCCGCCCGTCATGGCGCCGATGGCTGCGCCGCCCAGTGCGCCGGCGCCCGCACCGATGCCGGTGTTGCGCTGCGTGTCGGACATGCCACCGGCACAGCCGGTGAGCAGGACGGCCAGGGCGGCGGTGGAGAGGACGAGTTTTTTCATGAGGATTCCCTTCGATGGATCGGAAGTAGGCCGCATCGGCGCCGAGGCGCCGTAGCTGCGGAACGTCGGCGGATTATGGCCACCGGCCGCGCCGCGTCACGTCAGCATTCACCCGCGAGGGCCGTCGTCCCGCGAGCCGTCTGGGGCTTCCTTCACGGGTGGCTCGTCGATCTCGCCGCGCTTGCGACCCGAAAACATGGTCCACCACACGATGAACACCAGCAGGACGAGGGCGCCGAGCGCTTCAAGGAGAATCAGGCCCATGACACAAGGACTCCGGAGGCTGGTTGGGTTGGCGATCGTAGCAATGCTGGCCGCCTGCTCGACCGGCACACGCTTGCCGCCCAACGCCGGCACACCCGCCATCACCACCCCACCGCCTGCGCTCGGCCCGCTGACGGGCCCGCTGACCCACCCCAAGAGCCGCTGGGTGCCGGTGGCCTGGTCCGACCTGCCGGGCTTCGCCGACGACGCACTGCACGAGGGCTGGGACGCGATGGTGAGCAACTGCGCCCGCCCGAATGCCGCCTTCGCGCCGTTGTGCCCGGAGGTACGGCGTCTGGCCATCGCCGAGCCCGACGCGCAACGCCAGTGGATGACCGAGCGGCTGCAACCCTACCGGGTGGAATCGCTCACCGGCCAGAGCGACGGCCAGCTCACCAGCTACTACGAACCGATCTACGACGCGACGCGCCAGCCGACAGCGCAGTTCAACGTGCCGCTCTACGCACCGCCCGCCGGCCTGGTGCCGCGCCGCCCCTGGTTCACGCGCCAGCAGATCGAGACCCTGCCCGAGGCGCAGGCCGCGCTGCGCGGCCGCGAGATCGCCTGGATGGCCGACCCGGTCGACGCGATGATGCTGCACATCCAGGGCTCGGGCCGTCTGCGCTTCATCGAAGCCGACGGCAGCCAGCGCACCGTGCGCGTCGCCTTCGCCGCGACCAACGAGCAGCCCTATCGCAGCATCCAGCAGTGGCTCATCAACCAGGGCGCGGGGCGCGTGAGCCGCTGGCCCGACGACACCAAGGCCTGGGTCGCCCAGAACCCGCAACGGGTGCCGCAGCTGATGTGGAGCAACCCGCGCTACGTGTTCTTCCGCGAAGAGGCCCTCAACGAAGTCGACGCCGCCTTCGGCCCGCGCGGCGCGCAGGGCGTGCCGCTGACGGCCGGGCGCTCGATCGCGGTCGACCGCGAGAGCATCCCCTACGGCACGCCGGTCTGGCTCGCCTCGCCGGGGCCGACGGTGGCGCTGCAGAAGCTGGTCGTCGCGCAAGACACCGGCAGCGCCATCGTCGGTGCGGTGCGGGCCGACTACTTCGCGGGCACGGGCCCGGAAGCGGGCAGGCTGGCGGCGACGGTGAACCAGCCGTTGCGGCTGTGGGCGCTGTGGCCGCGGTAGGCATCGGCTCCCTGAGTCGTCGCGGATCGAGGTGTCGAAGCCCATGTCATGGAACTGACATGAGTCTTTAGCGCACGCGTCATCTTCAGTGCCTACCGTCGCGGGTTGACTCCGTTCAACCCACGAAAGACAGTCCACATGACCAGCAAGACCCCGAGCGCACCGACCGCGATCGATCCCGACGACATCGGCTACAACACAACGAAAAATCCCGAATTCAATGACCTGATCGCTGCGCGCCTGAGCCGCCGCAAACTGTTCGGTTTGAGCGTGGGCACGGCCGGCGCCGCCCTGCTGACCGCCTGCGGCGGCGGCGGCGGCAACGACAGCGTCGCAGCGCCTGCGCCCGCACCAGCCCCAGCGCCGGCCCCCGCACCGGCACCGGCCCCCGTGCCAGCCCCGCAGAAGCTCAACTTCAGCGCCGTGCCCAAGAGCCTCGACGACGTGGTCACCGTGCCGGCCGGCTACACCGCCAGCGTCCTGTATCGCCTGGGCGACCCGATCGCGACGGGCGTGTCCGCATACAAGAACGACGGCACCGACGCTGCCGCCACCTACGACCGCCGTGCCGGCGACCACCACGACGGCATGACCTTCTTCGGCGTGGATGCCAACGGCAAGTGGAGCCACACCGCCACCGACCGCGGCCTGCTGGTGATGAACCACGAGGCCATCACGCCGCTGTTCCTACACCCCACGGGTCAGACCGCTGCCGGCGGCGTGCGCACCGTGCCCGACGAAGTGCTGCGCGAGTTCTACCTGCACGGCGTGAGCGTGATCGAGGTGAGCAAGAGCGCCAACAAGTGGAGCTACAAGCAGACGTCGGGCTTCAACCGCCGCGTGCACACGCTGACGGAAATGACGCTCTCCGGTCCGGTCGCCAAGACCGACTATGTGAAGACGAAGTACTCGACCGACGGCAGCATGACGCGTGGCACGGTCAACAACTGCGCCAACGGCACCACGCCTTGGGGCACCTACCTGACCTGCGAAGAGAACTGGGCGGGTTACTTCCGCCGCGTCACGTCCACGGACAACGCCAACCGCACGGCCAAGGAGCTGACCTCCTTCGCGCGCTACGGCGTGGCCGGCACCGGCCGTGAACTGTGGGCCACCGTGACGCCCGACACCTCCGACGACCTGTACGGCCGCTGGAACACCGAAGTGCTCGGCGCCAACGCCCTCGCCGATTACCGCAACGGCGCCAACACCTACGGCTGGGTCGTCGAGATCGATCCGTTCGACGCGCTGTCGACGCCGAAGAAGCGCACCGCGCTCGGCCGCTTCGGCCATGAAGGCGCCTGCCTCGGCCCGGTCGTGGTTGGCAAGCCGCTGGTCTGGTACATGGGCGACGACTCGCGCAACGAGTACATCTACAAGTTCGTCTCGACCAAGAACTGGGACGCGGCCGACATCGGCGGTGGCCTGGCCGCCGGCGACAAGTACATGGACGACGGCCGCCTCTACGTGGCGAAGTTCAACGCCGACGGCACCGGTGCCTGGCTCGAGATCAAGCTCGGCGTGAACGGCATCACCGCCGCCAACACGACCTACGCTTTCGCCGATGCCGCCGACGTGCTGGTGAACACCCGCCTGGCGGCCGACGCCGCCGGCGCCACCAAGATGGACCGCCCAGAATGGACGGCCGTCAACCCGAAGACGGGCGAGGTGTACGTCACGCTGACCAACACCAATGCCGCGTCGCGCCCGATCAACGCGACGGACGCCGCCAACCCGCGCTTCTACGGCGGCAACCCGAACGGTCACATCGTTCGCTTCGCCGACGACAACGCCAACCCGGCGGCGCTCAGCTTCAAGTGGGACGTGTACCTCTTCGGCGCGCGCTCGACGGCATCGGCCGACATCAACGTGTCGCAGCTGGGTGCCGACAACGACTTCTCCAGCCCCGACGGCCTGTGGTTCAGCGAAGCGGCACCCGGCCTGCTGTGGCTGCAGACCGACGACGGCGCTTACACGGACGTCACCAACTGCATGATGCTGGCCGCGCTTCCGGGCAAGGTCGGCGACGGCGGCGCGAAGACGATCACCAACATCAGCGGCGCCACCACCGCGACGCAAGCCACGATCGTCGGCAAGGCGCCGGGCACCGACGGCCTGCGCCGCTTCCTGGTCGGACCGAAGGACTGCGAGATCACCGGTATCGCCGAATCGGGCGACGGCCGTGCGCTGTTCGTCAACATCCAGCATCCGGGTGAAGGCACGGCTGGCAGTGCCATCGGCACGCCCGCCAACTTCGGCAGCCATTGGCCGGACGGCGGCACGTCGCGCCCGCGCTCGGCCACGGTCGTGATCACGCGGAACGACGGTGGCCTGATCGGCCTCTGATCGACGCACCCCGCCCGGCCCGCAGGCCGGGCCTTGCCCCCGCGCTGCCGCTGCCTCGCCCCGAGTCAGCGGCAGCGCCGTTTTGTGTTCGGCGCGCAGCGGCCTACAGTGCCTGCATGAACGCTCCGATCTCCGCTTACCAGATGCATGCGCTGCTCGACCCCGCAGCGACCGACCCCGACCCGCAGGAAACCGCCGAATGGCGCGACGCCTTCGAGGCGCTGGTGCAAACGCACGGCACCGAGCGCGCGCGGCAGATGCTCGACGAACTCGCCCGCGTCGCGCGAGAGCGGCGCATCGGCTGGCAACCCGAGCTGGCGACGCCGTACGTCAACACCATCGCGGTCGACCAGCAACCGGCCTTCCCCGGCGACCTCGCCATCGAGGAGCGGCTCGCCTCGCTGATGCGCTGGAACGCGCTCGCGATGGTCGTGCGCGCCAACCAGGCGTACGGCGAACTCGGCGGCCACATCGCCAGCTATGCGAGCGCCGCGGACCTGTTCGAGGTCGGCTTCAACCACTTCTTCCATGCCCGCAACGACCGGCATCACGGCGACCTCGTGTTTTTCCAACCGCACAGCTCGCCAGGTGTCTATGCGCGGGCCTTTCTCGAAGCCCGGTTGAGCGAAGAGGATTTGGCGCACTACCGCCAGGAGCTGACCGCGCCCGCCTTCACGCAGGGCACGGGGGCACGCGGCCTGTCGAGCTACCCGCACCCGTACCTGATGCCGGATTTCTGGCAGTTCCCGACCGGTTCGATGGGCATCGGGCCGATCAGCTCGATCTACCACGCCCGCTTCATGAGGTACCTGACCGACCGCAAGTTGCAGGATTGCAGCGGCCGAAAAGTGTGGGGCGTGTTCGGCGACGGCGAGATGGACGAGCCGGAATCGATGAGCGCGCTGACGCTGGCCGCGCGCGAGAAGCTCGACAACCTGGTGTGGGTGGTCAACTGCAACCTGCAGCGCCTGGACGGCCCGGTGCGCGGCAACGGCCGCATCATCGACGAGCTGGAGAAGCTGTTCGCCGGCGCCGGATGGAACGTCATCAAGCTGGTGTGGGGCAGCGACTGGGACGGCCTCTTCGCGCGCGACACCACTGGCGCACTGGCGCGGGCCTTCGCGCACACGGTCGACGGCCAGATGCAGACCTTCGCGGCGAAGGACGGTCGCTTCAACCGCGAGTCCTTCTTCGGCCAGGACCCGGAGCTCGCGCGCCTCGCGCAGGGCATGACCGACGAGCAGATCGACCGCTTGAAGCGCGGCGGCCACGACCTGGTGAAGATCCATGCCGCCTACGCCGCAGCAGCGGCACACGTCGGCCAGCCGACGGTCATCCTCGCCCACACCAAGAAGGGCTACGGCATGGGCGCGGCAGGCCAGGGCAAGATGACCACGCACTCGCACAAGAAGTTCGAGAGCGCCGACCTGATCGGCTTTCGCAACCGCTTCAACCTGCCGCTCAGCGACGAACAGGCCACCTCGCTCGCGTTCTACAAGCCGGCCGAGGACAGCGTGGAGATGCGCTACCTGAAGCAACACCGCGCGGCACTCGGTGGGTCGATGCCGCGGCGCGAGACGGCCTGCGACGTGGTCGCAAAGCCCGAACTCGCCGCCTACGCGCAGTTCGCCGTCGCCGCGGCCGGCAAGGAGATGAGCACGACCATGGCCTTCGTGCGCATGCTCGGCAACCTGATGAAGGACGCGACGCTGGGGCCCCGCGTGGTGCCGATCGTGGCCGACGAGGCGCGCACCTTCGGCATGGCCAACCTGTTCAAGCAGGTCGGCATCTACTCGAGCGTGGGCCAGCGCTATTCGCCGGAGGACATCGACTCGATCCTCAGCTACCGCGAAGCGACCGACGGGCAGATCCTGGAAGAAGGCATCAGCGAAGCCGGCGCCATCGCGAGCTGGACGGCCGCGGCCACCAGTTACAGCGTGCACGGGCTGGCGATGCTGCCCTTCTACATCTACTACTCGATGTTCGGCTTCCAGCGCGTGGGCGACGCGATCTGGGCCGCGGCCGACCAGCGGGCAAGGGGCTTTTTGCTCGGCGCCACGTCGGGCCGCACCACGCTCGGCGGCGAAGGGCTGCAGCACCAGGACGGCAGCAGCCACCTGGTGGCCGCGACCATCCCGAACTGCAAGGCCTACGACCCCGGCTTCGCGGGCGAGATGGCGGTGATCGTCGATGCGGGCATCCGCGAAATGATGGTCGAGCAGCACGACGTGTTCTATTACGTGACGCTGATGAACGAGAACTACGCGCAGCCGGACGTGCCGACCGAGGCCGCCGCGGACATCCTGCGCGGTTGCTGGCGCTACGAGGGCTGGCGCGATGCATCGTCCACCGCGGGCGAGACGCAGGTCACGCTGATGGGCTCGGGCGCGATCCTCACCGAAGTCGTCAAGGCCGCGCAGCAGCTTGCGATCGAAGGCATCGCCGCCCAGGTGATCAGCGTGACCAGCTGGAGCGAACTCGCGCGCGACGGGCAGGCGTGCGAAGCGCGCGCCCTGAACGGCGACGACGGCGGCACGCCCTTCATCGCGCAGCAACTCGGCGCGTCGAGCGGCCCCATCGTCGCCGCCACCGACTACGTCCGCGCCGTGCCGGAGAGCGTGCGCGCCTTTCTGCCCGAGGGCCGGCGCTACCTCACGCTGGGCACCGATGGCTTCGGCCGCAGCGACACGCGCGCCGCGCTGCGCGACTTCTTCGGCGTGGATGCGGCGAGCATCGTGCGCGCGGCGAAGCACGCGATGCGCTGAACGCCCGCTCGGCGGGAAGCATCGCGCGTTCGATGCGATAGAGTCATCGTATGAATTCAGCAAGGTTCGCATGACGACCGCCCCGTCGTTTCCGACGATGGCGCCGGCTGCCCGGCTGTCGGAGCGGGTGGCCGAAGCCCTGGCCGCCGAGATCCGCTCCGGCCGCCTGCGGGCGGGCGACAAGCTCCCGACGGAGCCTGAACTGGTCGAGCAGTTCGGCGTGAGTCGCACGGTCGTGCGCGAGGCGGTCTCGCGGTTGAAGTCGATCGGCCTGGTCGACGCGCGACAGGGCAGCGGCGTCTATGTGCTGGAGCCCAGCATCCCCCCCTTGAGTTTCGATGCGAGCTACGCGGT
This sequence comes from Variovorax restrictus, assembly GCF_051216715.1. Classification (NCBI taxonomy): domain Bacteria; kingdom Pseudomonadati; phylum Pseudomonadota; class Betaproteobacteria; order Burkholderiales; family Comamonadaceae; genus Variovorax; species Variovorax restrictus. The sequence continues at coordinate 592,312 of NZ_JBPJZH010000001.1, read as the reverse complement.
GTCGAAGGAGGCGGTGGTGCAGATGGTCGAGGTGCGCCGCGCGCTCGAGGCCGAAGTCGCCGGTCTCGCGGCGCAGCGCAGAACGCCGGAAGACCTGCGCCGCATCCGCGACGCCATCGCCGCCCTCGAGCGCGCCGTCGAAGCGGGCGGCGACGGGGTGATGGAAGACGTCGCCTTTCACCGCGCCATCGCCGACGCTGCCAGGAACCCTTTTCTGCTCAGCACGCTGCAGTACCTTGGCCGCTTTCTGTACGGCGCGACGCGGGTGACCCGCGCGAACGAGGCGCGGCGGGGCGACTTCGCGCGCGAGGTGCGGGAAGAGCACGACGCGATCCTGGTGGCGATCGAGTCCGGCGACGCCGCGGCGGCGCGCGCGGTGGCCTTCGGCCACATGAACAACGCGATCCGCCGCATCGAAGAAGCAGACCCGGCGTTCTGGCAGCAGGAGGGCTCGGTCCTGGCACGCGCCTTGATGCGCGGGCTCTCACCGGAAGTCGCTGCGCCCGACACCCCGGGTTGAGCCGGACCGAGGGCTAACGAGCATAGCTGTGGGCCGTCCTGATTCATATGATGACCATATCAACATATGTACAGGTGGTGCGTTCGGTCGCCAGGACCGACGCCACGCCGATGAAGGAAAGAGACCGATGCATCGCAGAAAGCTTGTTCTGGCCACTGCTGGCCTGGCCGCCCTTGGAATCGCACCGCTGGCAGTCGCGCAGGCGGCATGGCCCACCCGCCCGCTCCGGCTGGTCGTGCCTTTCCCGCCTGGTGGGCTGATCGACAACATGGCCCGCCTGATCGCGCCGCGTCTTGGCCAGGCGCTCGGCCAGGCGGTGGTGGTGGACAACAAGCCCGGGGCCGGCGGCAACATCGGTGCCGCGGAAGTGGCCCGTGCCGCGCCCGACGGCTACACGCTGCTGATGGCGTCGCCACCGCTGACGATCAGCCCGGCGGTCTACACCTCGCTGCCCTACCAGCCGACGCAGATTGCGCCGGTCGCGCTCCTCGGGCGCGTGCCCAACGTGCTGCTGGTCAACCCGTCGAGCGGCATCGCGTCGGTGGCCGACCTCACCGCACGGGCGAAGGCGCAGCCCGGCAAATTGAACTACGCATCGAACGGCAACGGCACCTCGCTGCATCTGAGCGCCGAGCTGTACAAGAGCAGCACCGGCGCCTTTCTGACGCACATTCCCTACCGCGGCGCGGCGTCGGCTGTCACGGCCCTGCTGGCGGGCGAGGTGGACATGATGTTCGACAACCTCCCGTCGGCCATCGGGCAGATCCAGGCCGGCCGCCTGAAAGCCCTGGCGGTGACCACGCCTCAGCGCAGTGCCGCCTTGCCGGGCGTGCCCACCATGATCGAGGCCGGCGTCCCCGGCTTCGAGGTGAGTGCATGGTTCGGCCTCGCAGCGCCTGCGGGCCTGCCCGCCCCGGTGCTGGCGCAGCTCGAACGACTGGTCGCCGGTATCGCGAGCGACCCGGAAGTGGTCGCGACGATGGCCCGCCAGGGCGCTGCATCGGCGCCGATGGACAGCCAGGCTTTCCGCCGATTTCTCGCGACCGACGCGGCCCAGTGGAAGAAGGTCGCCAGCTTCGCCAAGATCCAGCTCGACTGAGCGGAGGCGTCTGCGCGGCGCACTGCACAGGCCCATTCCGCGGGTCTTGCAAACCAAAGTCGTATGATGACCATATCAACAGACGATAATGCGGTCATTGCAGGGTGCGACGCGCCCTGCTGTGACGGCACGTCCGTCACCCAGACAACTTCACTCTCCTCGTCACCATGTCCACTCCTGCCCTTCTCGGTATTGCAGCCGCCGGCATCGCGCTGCTGCTCCTGCTGATCATTCGTTTCCAGGTCCACGCCTTCGTGGCCATGATGCTGGTGAGCTTCCTGGTCGCGCTCGCGGCCGGCCTGCCGATCGCGGACATCATTCCCACGCTCATCAGCGGCATGGGCGGCACGCTCGGCTCGGTCGCGATCCTGGTGGCGCTGGGCGCGATGCTGGGCCGGATGATCGAGGTGTCGGGCGGCGCGGGCAGCATGGCCCACCGTTTCACCGAGCTCCTGGGCCCGACGCGGGTGCCGGCGGCGCTGACCGCGGCGGCCCTGGTGCTGTCGATCCCCGTCTTCTTCGACGTGGGCTTCATCATCCTGGTGCCGATCATTTACGGCTTCTGCAAGGCGGCGAAGGTCGACCCGGTGAAGTTCGGCCTGCCGGTGGCGGGCATCATGCTGGCCACCCACGTGGTGGTGCCGCCGCACCCGGGCATCGTGGGCGGCGCCGCCGTGCTGAAGGCCGACATCGGCTGGATCACGCTGATCGGCCTGGGCATCTGCCTGGTGCTGGCGGTGCTGTCGCAGTTCGTCTCTTCCTGGCTCAACCGCAAGCGCTACGCCATGCTGCCGACCACGGCAGAGCAATTCGCGGCCTTCGATGCCGGCGCCGACGCATCGGCCCGCCAGAAGCTGCAGGCCCCGGGCGTGGGCGTGGTGCTCACCCTCATCGTCGTGCCGCTGCTGCTCATCATGGCCGGCACCACCGGCGCCACGCTGCTGCCCAAGGGCGACCCGCTGCGCGGCGTGCTGGGCTTCATCGGCTCGCCGATCTTCGCGCTGATGGTCGCCATCGGCCTGGCCTTCGTGATGATCGCCAAGCGCCAGGGCTGGTCGAAGACCCATACCAACGAAGTCATGGAATCGGCGCTGCCGCCGGCCGCCACCGTGATCCTGGTCACCGGCGCGGGCGGCGTGTTCGCCAAGGTGCTGACGGCCACCGGCATCGGCGCGGCGCTGTCGCAGAGCATCACGGCGGCGCACCTGCCGCTGATCCTCGCGGCCTTCGTCATCTCGCTGGCGCTGCGCGCCGCGCAGGGCTCGGCGACCGTCGCCATCCTGACCACCGCCGGCCTGCTGGCCGAGGCGGTCGTGGCGGGTGGCTACAGCGCCGTGCAGGTCGCGTTGCTGGCGGTGGCCATCGGCTTCGGCGGCCTGGGCCTGTCGCACGTCAACGACTCCGGCTTCTGGATCGTGACCCGCTACCTCGGCCTGAGCGTGGCCGACGGCCTGCGCAGCTGGACGGTGCTGACCACCGTGCTCGGCGTGGCCGGCTTCCTGATGACCGCGGCCCTGTGGGCGCTGGTCGCCTGACCGGGGTTTTCCCGCGGCGCCCACCGTGATCCTTCCTTCTTCCCCCTTCCAGAGAAACAATCCAGCATGACCTCCAAAAATGTCGGCGTGATCGGGCTCGGCGCCATGGGCCTGGGCATTGCCAAGACCCTGCGCACCAACGGTTTCAACGTGCACGTGTGCGACGTCCGCCCCGGCGCGGCGGACGCCTTCGCACAAGAAGGCGGCGTCGCCTGCGCATCGCCTGCCGCCCTGGCCGCCGCCTGCCCGGTGCTGGTGTCGGTGGTGGTGAACGCGGCGCAGACCGAGTCGGTGCTGTTCGGCGAGAACGGCGCCGCTGCCGCCATGCCGGCCGGCAGCACCTTCGTGATGTGCTCGACGGTCGACCCGAACTGGTCGATCGCACTCGAAGCCCGCCTGGCCGAACAGGGCGTGAACTACGTCGACGGCCCCATCTCCGGCGGCGCTGCCAAAGCCGCGTCGGGCCAGATGACGATGATGACCTCGGCCAAGCCCGCCGCCTACGCCGCGGCCGACGCCGTGCTCGACGCGATGGCCGGCAAGGTCTACCGCCTGGGCGACGGTGCCGGCGCGGGCAGCAAGGTGAAGATCATCAACCAGCTGCTGGCCGGCGTGCACATCGCCGCCGCGGCCGAAGCGATGGCGCTGGGCCTGCGCGAAGGCGTGGACGCTGCCGCGCTTTACGAGGTGATCACGAACAGCGCCGGCAACAGCTGGATGTTCGAGAACCGCATGGCGCATGTGCTGGCCGCCGACTACACGCCACTGTCGGCCGTCGACATCTTCGTGAAGGACCTGGGCCTGGTGCTCGACACCGCACGCGCCACGAAGTTTCCGCTGCCGCTCGCATCGACCGCGCACCAGATGTTCATGCAGGCCTCGACCGCCGGCTTCGCGAAGGAAGACGACAGCGCCGTCATCAAGATCTTCCCGGGCATCGAACTGCCCAAGAAGAAGGACGGCGCCGCATGAGCAAGATCGTGCTCGGCTGCATCGCCGACGACTTCACCGGCGCGACCGATCTCGCCAACAACCTGGTGCGCGCCGGCATGCGCGTGGTGCAGACCATCGGCGTGCCGAGTGGGCCGCTCGCGGCCGATGTCGACGCTGTCGTCGTTGCACTCAAGTCGCGCACCATCGCGCCGGCCGAGGCCATCGCGCAGTCGCTCGACGCGCTGACCTGGCTGCAGGCGCAGGGCGCGCAGCAGATCTACTTCAAGTACTGCTCGACCTTCGACAGCACGGCCGCCGGCAACATCGGCCCCGTGACCGAGGCGCTGATGGACGCGCTGGGCAGCGACTTCACCATTGCGACGCCGGCCTTCCCGGACAACAAGCGCACCGTGTTCAAGGGCTACCTGTTCGTCGGCGACGTGCTGCTCAACGAGAGCGGCATGCAGAACCATCCGCTCACGCCGATGACCGACCCGAACCTGGTGCGGGTGCTGCAGGCGCAGACCCAACGCCAGGTCGGGCTGATCGACCACACGGTGGTGGCGCGCGGCGCCGACGCGGTGCGCGAACGCATTGCCGAACTGCGCGCCGCGGGCGTGGCCATGGCGGTGGTCGACGCCGTGTCGAACGACGACCTGCTGCGCCTCGGCCCGGCGCTGGCGGCGATGCCGCTGGTGACGGCCGGCTCGGGCGTGGCGATCGGGCTGCCGGCCAACTTCGGCATCGCGCCCTCGTCGCAGGCGAGCGCGCTGCCGGCGGCCGAAGGACTGACGGCGGTCGTCTCGGGCAGCTGCTCGATCGCGACCAACCGCCAGGTGATGAACTTCATCCAGAGCGGCCGACCGGCGATGGCGATCGACCCGCTGCGCATTGCCTCAGGCATCGACGTCGCGGCCGAGGCGTTGGCCTGGGCCGCACCGCTGCTCAAGGACGGCCCCGTGCTCGTCTACTCCACGGCCGAGACCAGCGCCGTGAAGTCGGTGCAGGGCCGACTGGGCGTGGAAGAAGCCGGTGCGATGGTCGAGCGCACCATCGCCGCCATCGCGCGCGGCCTGGTCGCGCTGGGCGTGCGCCAACTGGTGGTGGCCGGTGGCGAAACCTCGGGCGCCTGTGTGCAGGCGCTGGGCGTCACGCAGATGCAGATCGGCCCGCAGATCGACCCCGGCGTGCCGTGGTGCCATGCGCTGGCCGAGGCTGCCGATGGTGCGGGCGTGCACCTCACGCTGAAGTCCGGCAACTTCGGGGCCGACGACTTCTTCACCAAGGCCTTCAAGGTCCTCGCATGAAGGAGAACGAGGCCCGCGACGAGGTCTGCCGCGTCGGGCGCAGCCTGTTCGAGCGCGGCTACGTGCATGCCACCGCCGGCAACATCAGCGTGCGGCTGGACGACGGCTTCCTCATCACGCCGACGGACGCGTGCCTGGGCTTCCTCGACCCGGCACGCTTGGCGCGCCTCGATGCGAGCGGCGTGCAGACCGGCGGCGACCGCGCCAGCAAGACCATCGCGCTGCACACCCGCATCTATGCGGCGGCGCGGCGCTTCGACACGGGCACGGCCTGCGTCATCCACACGCACAGCACGCACTGCGTCGGCCTCACGCTGCGGCCGACTGGCGACGAACTGCTGGGCGCGCTGACGCCCTACTTCGTGATGAAGGTCGGCCATGTGCCGGTGATCCCGTACCACCGGCCTGGCGCGACGGAAGCCGCCGATGCCGTGGCCGCGGCGATCACGCGGTATGGCGACGCGGGCACGCCGATCCGTGCCGTGATGCTCGCGCGCCTCGGCCCCAACGTGTGGCACGACACGCCGGCCGCGGCGATGGCCGTGCTCGAAGAACTCGAGGAGACGGCGCGCCTGCGCCTGATGTCCGCCACCGAACCCGCGCCGCTCGGCGAAGACGCCATCGACGACCTGCGCCGCACCTTCGGCGCGCGCTGGTAACCCACACCTTTCCAGAAAACACCATGCCCCGCTTTGCCGCCAATCTCTCGATGCTCTACCCCGAGCTCGAATTCCTCGACCGCTTCGACGCCGCTGCCAAGGACGGCTTCGACGGCGTCGAGTACCTGTTCCCCTATGCCTTCCCCGCCGCAGAAATCGCGGCAAGGCTGAAGGCCAACGGCCTGAAGCAGGTGCTCTTCAACGCGCCGCCCGGCAACTGGGACGGCGGCGAACGCGGCCTGGCCTGCCTGCCGGGGCGCGAGAACGAGTTCCGCGACGGCATCGCCAAGGCACTGGAGTACGCGGTGGCGCTCGACTGCCCGCGCGTCCATGTGATGGCCGGCCTGCTGCCCGCCAGCCTGCCGCGCGAAACGGCCAAGTCGACCTATGTCGAGAACCTGCGCTGGGCCGCGGGCGAGGCCGCGAAGGCCGGGCGCGACCTGCTGATCGAACCGATCAACACGCGCGACATCCCGGGCTTCTTCCTCAACCGGCAGGACGAGGCGCACGCCATCGTCGAGGCCATCGGTGCGCCCAACCTCAAGGTGCAGTTCGACCTGTACCACTGCCAGATCGTCGAAGGCGACGTGGCGATGAAGATCCGCAAGTACCTGCCGACCGGCCGCGTGGGCCACATCCAGATCGCCGGCGTGCCCGAGCGGCACGAGCCCGACATCGGCGAGCTGAACCACCCCTACCTGTTCAAGGTGATCGACGAGGTGTCGGCGCAATGCGGCTGGGACGGCTGGGTCGGCGGCGAGTACCGGCCGGCGCGCGGTGCGGTGCCCAATGGCACGTCGGACGGGCTCGGCTGGCTGCGCGCGGCCCGCAGCCGATAAACCGGCGCGGCCAGATGCCAGGGATACCGCGGAACCGGCTTTGCCGGGCCGCTGGTATCGCCCCCTTGAGGGGGAGACGGCGACACGAAGTGCGCCGTTTCGGGGGTGGGCTCTATCTCAGCGCCTGACGACGTAGCGCGTCACCACCGGCGGCCCGTCGCCCAGGTGAAAGGCCAGCCGGCGCTCGCGCAGCGCCAGGTCGGCGGCGGTCGCGCGGTGGAAGCGGCGCAGGTGGCCGGTCCACGACTCGTCGATGATCTGCTCGACATAGCGGCCGGGCTCGGCGATGTCGTGCAGCAGTTCCCAACCGATCGCGCCTTCGCTCAGCCGCGTGCGCCGCGTCTGCTGCATCACGACGTGGAAGGCGGCAGCGCGCGCCGGGTCGATGAGGTACTCGACGTTGATGATCAGGCGGCCTTCGCCCGGCGGCGCATGCGGCGGTGCGTCGGCCCAGCCGGGCGCGGCGGGGCTCACGTCGTCGTCGACGCCGCCGTCGAGCACATAGCGCAGCGCGGCGCCCATCATCAGCACGCCGGTCACCGACGCGATCAAGAGGCTGGCCTGCAGCGAGCTCACCGTGGCGATGTGCCCCCACAGCGCCGCGCCGAAAGCACTCGCGCCCATGATCGACATCTGGAACATCGACATGCCGCGCGCGCGCACCCAGTCGGGCAGCGCGAGCTGCGCCGACACCGACAGCGAATTGGCCACCGTGATCCACGCCGCGCCGCCCAGGAACATCGCCGGCACCGCCACCCAGGTGTTGGGCGCCACGGCCATCACCGCCGTCGCCGCCGACTGCAGCAGCGCGCCGCGCAGCACCAGCTGGTCGCGCACGTAGGCCTGGCGCAACCGCGGCATCACCAGCACCGCGCCGATGGCGCCTGAGCCCATCGCCGCCAGCAGCAGCGTGAAGGTGCCGGCACCGCCGCCTTCGAGCCCGCGTGCCAGCAACGGCAGCAGCGCGAGCAGCGCGGTCGAATGCAAAAAGAAGATCGAGATGCGCGTGAGCACCGCGCGCATGCGCAGCGACTGGCGCACGAACTGGACGCCCACGCGCATCGCGCTCACCAGCTTCTCGCGGCCCAGCGGGTTGGGCGTGTGCTCGCGCCGCCAGCGCAGCACGATGAAGCCTGACGCCACCGACATCACCGCGTTGAGCACGAAGACCCACAGGCTGCCGGCGCTGGCGATCAGCGCACCCGCCACCAGCGGGCCGATGATGCGCGACGCATTCATCGCGATGCCGTTGAGCCCGAGCGCCGCCGGCAGCTGCGGTCGCGGCACCAGCTCCGGCACGATCGCGGAGAACACAGGCCAGCGCAACGCCAGGCCGATGCCGTTGAAGAAGGTGAGGATCAGCAGCAGCGGCGCGGTCATCATGTCCATCGCCACCGCCGCACACAGCACGATCGCCACGCCCGCCAGCCAGAACTGCGTGGCCATCAGCCAGCGGCGCCGATCGAGGATGTCGGCCAACGCCCCGCTGGGCAAGCCCAGCAGGAACACCGGCAGTGTCGACGCCGACTGCACCAGCGCCACCCACAGCGGCGTGGTGGTCAGCGTGGTCATCATCCACGCCGCCGCCACGTCGTTCATCCACATGCAGATGTTCGCGAGCAGCCAGGTGCTCCACAGCATGCGAAAGACGGGCAGCTTCAGCGGGGCGAAGGGCCCGATGCGCGCGGGCGTGGCGCGCATCGGCGGGATGGGGGAATCGTCGGGGGAGATGGGGGGCATCGAGGGCTATTGTCCTTGGATCGCCGCCCGGGCGATGCGCCATGGCCCGCCGGGGCGCCGCGCCCCGACCAATCGCTCCACCTACCCGCCGCTCGCAGCCGGCAGCGCCGCCTGTTCCGTCGTCTCGCGCCAGCCGCCGCCCAGCGCCTTGTAGAGCGTGAGGCGGTTGGCCTGCTCGGTCAGCTGCAGGCTGATGAGCGACTGCTGCGCGGTGTACAGCGCGCGCTGCGCGTCGAGCACGTCGAGGAAAGCCGAGCCGCCGCTGCGGAAGAGCGCGTCGGACAGTTCAAAGGCGCGCGTCGTGGCGGCCACCAGCGACTGCTGTGCGGCCAGGCGCTCGCCCAGCGTGCGCCGCGCGGCGAGGGCGTCGGCCACTTCGCGGAAGGCGACCTGCAGCGTCTTCTCGTAGCTCGACAACTGGATCTGCTGCTGCGCCTCGGCCACGCCCAGGTTGGCGCGGTTGATGCCGCCATCGAAGATCGGCAGGCTGATCGACGGCGCGAAGTTCCAGGCCGCGCTGCCGTCCGCGAACAGGCCCGACAGGCTGCTGCTCGCGGTACCGGCCGAGCCGGTGAGCGTGATGCGCGGGTAGAAGGCCGCACGCGCGGCGCCGATGTTGGCATTGCTGGCGCGAAGCGCATGTTCGGCGGCCAGCACGTCGGGCCGCTGCTGCAGCACCGACGACGGCAGCTCGGCCGGCGGCGCGAGCAGTTGCGCGGCGGGCGCCTGCGCCATCGCGGCCATCGGCGGCGGCAGCAGTTCGGCGGGCACGGTGGTGCCGGCCAGCAGGTTCAGCGCGTTGCGGCTCTGCTCGACCTGGCTGTCGAAGGCGGCTGCGTCGGCGCGCGCAGTGTCGACGGTGGTCTGCGCCTGCGCCAGGGCCAGGCCCGACTGCGCGCCCAGGTCGTAGCTGCGCTTGATCAGGTCGTAGGACTTTTGCCGCGTCGCCAGCGTGTCGCGCGCCAATTGCAGGCGCTGCTGGTCGGTCGCCAGCACCAGCCAGGCGGTGGCGACCTCGGCCACCAGGCTCAGCTGGGTGCTACGGCGCGCGTCCTCGGTGGCGAAGAAGCTTTCGAGTGCGGCGTCGCTCAGGTTGCTCACGCGGCCGAACAGGTCGAGCTCGTAGCTCGTGAGCCCCAGGTTCACGTTGTACTGCGTCGCGAGGCGCGCCTGCCCACTGGCCGACACGCTGCCGGGCGTGCGGGCGCGGCTGCCGCCCGCACCCAGGCCCACCGACGGGAACGCGCTCGCGCGCGTGACGCCGAACTGCGAACGCGCACGCTCGATGTTGAGCGCCGCCACGCGCAGGTCGCGGTTGTTGGCGAGCGTGAGCTCGACCACGCCGCGCAACCGTGCGTCGACGAAGAAGTCGCGCCAGCCCAGGTCGCGCGCGGCGGGCGTCGCCGCGGCGGTGCCGACGGGTGCCGACGCCCAGGCCGCAGGCACCGGCGCGGCCGGCTGGGTGTAGCTCGGCGCAAGGTTGACGCAGCCCGACAGCAGAGCGACCGGGACGGCCAGCGAAAGAAGCGAACGGCGAACGCCGCGGTGCGCGCGCATCAGTGGCTCCCTTGCTCGATGGCCGGCACGGGCGCCGTAGGCGCCCGTTTGCTGCGGCGCCGTTCCACGAAGCTGCGGATCAGCACGAAGAACAACGGCACGAAGAAGATGCCCAGTGCGGTGCCGACCACCATGCCGCCCAGCACCGCGGTGCCGATCGACTGACGGCCGCCGGCGCCCGCACCGGTGCCGATGGCCAGCGGAAGCACGCCGAAGCCGAAGGCCAGCGAGGTCATCAGGATGGGCCGCAGCCGCAGGCGCACCGCTTCCAGCGTCGCGTCGATCACGCTCTTGCCCTGCTCCTGCAGCTGCTTGGCAAACTCGACGATCAGGATGGCGTTCTTCGACGACAGCCCCACGGTGGTCAGCAGGCCGACCTGGAAGTACACGTCGTTGCTCAACCCACGCGTCGAGGTGAAGAGCAGCGCCCCCACCACGCCCAGCGGCACCACCAGGATGACGGAGAAGGGCACCGACCAGCTCTCGTAGAGCGCGGCCAGGCACAGGAACACGAAGAGGATCGAGATGGCGTAGAGCATCGGCGCCTGCGCGCCCGACAGCCGCTCCTGGTAGGACGCGCCCGAGAACTCGTAGCCGATGCCCGCGGGCATCTCCTTCATCACCTCCTCGACCGCCAGCATCGCCGCGCCCGAACTCACGCCCGGTGCCGCGTCGCCGACGAACTCGTACGCCGGGGCACCGTTGTAGCGGATGAGCTGCGGCGAGCCATAGGTCCAGCGCGTGGTCGAGAAGGCGGTGAAGGGCACCATCTGGCCGAGCGTGTTGCGCACGCTCCAGCGGCCGATGTCGGCGGGCAGCATGCGGAAGGGCGTGTCGCCCTGCATGTAGACGCGCTTCACGCGGCCGTTGTTCAGGAAGTCGTTGACGTAGGTGCCGCCCATCGCGGTCGACAGCGTGCTGTCGATGGCGCTCGTGGTGAGGCTCAGCGCGCCGGCCTTGGCGTCGTCGATGTCGACGGCGAATTCGGGCGTGTCTTCCAGGTTGTTGCTGCGCACGTTCGCCAGCTCGGGGCGCTGGTTCATCAGCTGCTGGGCCTGGTCGCGTGCCTTCAGCAACGCGTCGTGGCCCAGCGCATTCTGGTCCTTGAGGAAGAAGTTGAAGCCGGCGTTGGCGCCCAGGCCACGCACCGCTGGCGGCAGCACGACGAAGATGCGCGCGTCGCGCACGGCGGCCAGGTCCTTGCTGCCGCGGCGCGCCACCGCGGCGGCGGAATGCTCCCTGCCCGGCCGGTCGGCCCAGTCCTTGAGCTTCACGAAGGCGCGCGCCGAACTCTGGTCGCCGTTCTGGCCGATGAGCACGTTGATGGTCACGACCTCGGGCTGCTTCAGGAAGTAATCCTGCACCTGCTGGACGACCGGTTGCAGCCGCGCGTTCGACGAGCCCGGCGGCAGCGTGATCTGCACCTGCACGAAGCCCTGGTCTTCGTCGGGCAGGAAGGAGGTGGGCAGGCGCATGAACATGACGGCCATCACCGCGCAGATGCCGAGGTAGACCAGCAGGCTGCGTTTGCTCCGCCGCACGATGCCGCCGACGATGCCGGTGTAGCGGTCGGCACTGCGGTCGAAGCGCTTGTTGAAGCCCGCGAAGAAGCGGTCGACATAGCCGAACAGGCCCTTGCGCGGTGCGCCGTGTGGTGAGTGCGCGCCTTTTGGCACCGGCTTGAGCATGGTGGCGCACATGGCGGGCGTCAGCGTGAGCGCCACCAGCACCGACAGCACCATGGCCGAGACGATGGTGATGGAGAACTGGCGGTAGATCACGCCGGTCGAGCCGCCGAAGAAGGCCATCGGGATGAACACCGCCGACAGCACCAGCGCGATGCCGACCAGCGCCGGCGTGATCTCGGCCATCGACTTCTTCGTGGCCTCCTTGGGCGACAGGCCCTCTTCGCTCATCACGCGCTCGACGTTCTCGACCACCACGATGGCGTCGTCCACCAGCAGGCCGATGGCCAGCACCATCGCGAACATCGTCAGCGTGTTGATCGAATAGCCGAAGGCCGACAGCACGCCGAAGGTGCCCAGCAGCACCACCGGCACCGCCACCGCGGGGATCAGCGTGGCGCGGAAGTTCTGCAGGAAGATGTACATCACCAGCACGACCAGCAGCATCGCTTCGGCCAGCGCCTTCACGACCTCCTCGATCGACGCACTCACGAAGGGCGTGGTGTCGTAGCTCACGAAGGTCTCGAGCTGGTTCGGGAAGAAGGGCTGCAACTCGGCGATCTTGGCGTTCACCTTCTCCGCCACCTGCACCGCGTTGGCGCCGTCGGCCAGCACGATGCCCAGGCCGGCGCCGGGCTTGCCGCCGCGCACCGAGCGCACCGTCAGGTTCTCCGCGCCGAGCTCGATGCGCGACACATCGCGCAGCCGCACCACCGCGCCGTCGGGAGTGGCGCGCAGTACCACGTTGCCGAACTGCTCGACGGTGCGCAGCTTGCTGCGCGCGGTGATGGTGGCGTTGAGCTGCTGCTGCGACGTGGCCGGCAGCGCACCCAGCTGGCCGGCCGACACCTGGGCGTTCTGCGCCTGCAGGGCGCTGTTCACGTCCGAGGGCATCAGCGCGTACTTGCGCAGCTTGTCGGGGTCGAGCCAGATGCGCATCGCATAGCCGGTGCCCAGCGTCTGCACTTCGCCGACGCCGTCGATGCGGCTGACCACGTCGACCAGGTTGCTCCTGATGTAGTCGCCCACGTCCACCGCGCTGGCGCTGCCGTCGGCCGAGGACAACGAGACGATCATCAGGAAGTCGTTGCCCCCCTTGATGACGAACACGCCGCGGGTCTGCACCTGCTGGGGCAGCCGGGCCATGGCGGGCTGCAGCTTGTTCTGCACCTGCATCTGCGCGATGTCGACGTTGGTGCCGGGCGCGAAGGTCAGCTGGATGCGCGAGACGCCCGACGAGTTGCTCGTGCCCTGCATGTAGAGCAGGTTGTCGATGCCGGTGAGCTGCTGCTCGATCACCTGCGTGACCGAGTCCTCCACCGTCTTGGCGGACGCGCCGGTGTAGGTCGAGACGATGGACACGCGCGGCGGCGCGATGTCCGGGTACTGCTCCAGCGGCAGCGTGCGGATCGCCATCAGGCCCGCGAGCATGACGATGATGGACAGCACCCACGCGAAGATGGGGCGGTCGATGAAGAACTGGGCCATCGTCGGTCCTCAGCGCAGGGTGGCCGCGGGGCCGGCGCTTGCCACTGGGCCGGGCGCACCGGCCGCACCGTTGGGCGACTTCGGGGTCGCACCGCCCGGGGTCGCCGCCGGCGGCGTGACCTCCGAGGCGCGCACCGTGTCGCCCACGCGGGCGCGCTGCGAGCCCTCGACCAGCACGCGCTCGCCGGCCTGCAGGCCGCTGAGCACCTGCCAGCGGTTCGTCACGGCGCGGCCGACGACGATCGGCCGCCGCACCAGCTTGTCGTCGGCACCCACGACCAGCGTGGTCGCAGCACCGTCGGGCGTGCGCGTTACGGCCTGCTGCGGGATCAGCAGCGCCGCCTCGTTCACGCCTTCCTGCAGCACCGCGCGCACGTACATGCCGGGCATCAGCAGGCGGTCGGGGTTGGGCATGACCGCGCGCAGCGTCACGCTGCCGGTGCCAGCGTCGACCGTGACGCCCGCGAAGGTCAGCTTGCCCGGGTGCGGGTAGACCGAGCCGTCTTCCAGCAGCAGCTTGATGGGCGCTTCGTTGGCGTTGCCGCGTTGCAGGCGGCCTTCGGCCAGGTCGCGCTTGAGGCGCAGCAGGTCGGCGCTGGACTGCGTGACATGCACGTACACCGGATCGAGCTGCTGCACGGTGGTGAGCGCCGTCGCCTGGTTGGCGGTGACCAGCGCGCCGGGCGTGACGGTCGAGAGTTCGACCCAGCCGGTGATCGGGGAATTGATGCGCGTGTAGCCCAGGTTGATGCGCGCCGTCTGCTCGGCCGCGCGCGCCACGGCCACGTCCGCCTCGGCCTGCAGGGCGGTCGCCTGGGTCTGCTCGTTCGCCTGCTGGCTGATCGCGTCGATCTTCACCAGCTCGGCATTGCGCCTGGCGATGGTGCGCGCGTTGGCGAGCGTCGATTCGGCCTTGCGAACGTTGGCCTGGGCGCTGGCATAGGCCGCCTGGAACGGCGCCGGGTCGAGCTGGTACAGCGCCTGGCCTTCCTTGACCTGGGAGCCCTCGGCGAACAGCCGCTTCTGGACGATGCCGCCCACCTGCGGCCGGATCTCGGCGATCACCGGCGCCACGGTGCGGCCCGACAGCTCGGTGCTGAAGGTCAGCCGCTCGGGCTTGATCGTCACCACGCCCACGTCTTTCACCTGCGGCTGCGCTGGGCCCTTGGCGGCCGGCTCGCTGCGGGAGCACCCCGCGACGGTGAATGCTGCCGCCAACCCCAAGGCGAGTCCGATGTGAAGGCCACGGAAGGCGGGGGATGGCGGCGCAAGGCGGGCAGGGTGTGACATGAAGGCCGGTGGTTGTGGGAGGCAGGCGAAAGTGTGAAACGAGCGGACGCGACTGGTTCACGCTGTGGGCCGAAACAAGCCCTGCTTTACAGAACTTCACATTTTCAGGCCTGCATGTGCGTACGCAAAGGCGATGCCACCCGGATCAGCCCCGCGAGGGATTTTTGCACCGTTTGCGGGCGGGTTCCCCCTATCACACCTGGCCCGCAATTTGCATGACAACTGTCAAACGTTGACTGTCGACAGGTTACAACTCGGTTCCTCAGGCCATCCCGGTCGTGGACCCTGCAGGCAGACGGCGTGCAAAGGACCGACATGCATCTCCAATCCGTAGGTCCCCGAAAGACCGACATCTCCGCCGCCGAGCGCCAGGTGCGCGAAGACCTGGCTGCCGCGTACCGCCTTGTCGCGTACTACGGCATGGACGACAGCATCTACACGCACATTTCCGCGCGGGTGCCGGGCACAGAGGGCCAGTTCCTCATCAACCCCTTCGGCATGCTGTTCCGCGACATCACGGCGTCGTCGCTTGTGAAGATCGACCTCGACGGCCGCATCCTCGACGACTCGCCCTACGACGTGAACCCGGCCGGTTTCACCATCCACAGCGCGGTGCATTCGGCCCGCCACGACGCGGCCTGCGTGCTGCACACCCACACCGTGGCCGGTGTCGGCGTGTCCTCGCTGGCCGGCGGGCTGCAACCGTGCAACCAGTGGGCGCTGCAGTTCTACAACCGCGTGGTCTATCACGACTTCGAAGGCATCGCGCTCGACCACGAGGAGCGCGACCGCCTCATCGCCGACCTGGGGCCCACGTCGCGCGCCATGATCCTGCGCAACCACGGCCTGATGACGCTGGGCCGCACCGTTTCCGAGGCCTTCATCCTGATGCTGAACCTCGAACGCGCCTGCCGCGTGCAACTGGCGATCGCCTCCACCGGCCAAGCGATCCATCCCGTGCCGCCCGAGGTCTGCGAGCGCACGGCGCAGCAGTACGAGAGCGGCGACAGCACGCGCGAGGCCGGCGACCCCGACCCGAACGCCCGCGAATGGCGCGCCATGCTCGAACGCATCGCGCCCTCCCCGGTCACGTCCTTCCGCGACTGAGCGCGCCCTCTTTCCCCTTCCCTCATCCTTCCACGAGCCCCAGGAGTCCTTCCCCATGAAAAGACGCAATCTCATTCAGGCGGGTGTCGCTGCCGCTGCCGGTTTCTCGATCGCTGGCGTGCCGCTGCACGTTCTGGCGGCCGGCAAGAAGGGCGGCATCATCAACGCCGTCGTGCAGCCCGAACCCCCTGGCCTGATGCTGGGCATCACGCAGAACGGCCCGACGCAGATGATCGCCGGCAACATCTACGAAGGCCTGCTGCGCTACGACGAGAAGATCACCCCGCTGCCGGGCCTGGCGACCTCGTGGACGCAGAACAAGGAAGGCACGGTCTTCACCTTCAAGCTCAAGCAGGGCGTGCTGTGGCATGACGGCAAGCCCTTCACCGCCGACGACGTGGTGTTCTCGGCCGACGTGTTCCTGCGCAAGACCCATGCGCGCCTGCGGGCCAACCTGGCCGCCGTCGAAAGCATCAAGGCACTCGATGCGCACACCGTCGAGTTCAAGCTCAAGTACCCCTTCGGCCCGTTCATCGGCATCTTCGAGGTCGGCAGCATGCCGATGGTGCCCAAGCACATCTACGAAGGCACCGACTTCCTCACGAACCCGGCCAATGCCAAGCCGATCGGCACGGGCCCGTTCATGCTCAAGGAATGGGTCAAGGGCAGCTACATCCAGCTGGTGGCCAACGACAAGTACCACGTCAAGGACATGCCGCTGGTCGAGAGCGTGTACTTCCACATCATTCCCGACGCCGCCTCGCGCGCCGCGGCCTTCGAATCGGGCAAGGTCGACCTGGTGCCCGGCGGCGCCGTGGAGTACTTCGACGTCCAGCGCCTGGCCAAGCTGCCCGGTGCCGCGGTCACGACCAAGGGCTGGGAGTTCTTCGCACCGCAATCGTGGCTGTGGATCAACAACCGCAAGGCGCCGATGGACAACATCAAGTTCCGCCAGGCGCTGATGTTCGCGATCGACCGCGAGGCGATCTGCAAGGTGGCGTGGCAGGGCTTCGCCAAGCCCGCGACCGGCCCGTTCAACAGCAACATCAAGTTCTACAGCACCGACGTCGCCAAGTACCCGCGCAACGTCGAGACCGCCAAGAAGCTGCTGGCCGAAGCCGGCTACAAGGGCGAGACGCTGCGCATGCTGCCGCTGCCCTACGGCGAGACCTGGGCCCGCACGGCCGAGATCGTGCGCCAGAACCTGCTGCAGGCCGGCGTGAAGATCGAGATGACCGCCACCGACGTCGCGGGCTGGAACCAGAAGCTCAACGAGTGGGACTACGACCTCGCCTTCACCTTCGTGTACCAGTACGGAGACCCGGCGCTGGGCGTGGCGCGCAACTACACCACCTCGAACATCGCCAAGGGCTCGCCCTTCAACAACGTCGAGGGCTATTCCAACCCGAAGGTCGACGAGCTGTTCGACGCCGGCGCCAAGGAGTCCGACCCGGAGAAGCGCAAGGCCATCTACCTGCAGGTCCAGAAGATCCTGCTGGACGAAGTGCCGGTCGCGTGGCTCTACGAGATCAACTTCCCGACGCTGTACCGCACCAAGCTGCAGAACCTCGTCACGTCGGGCATCGGCCTGAACGACAGCCTCGGCGGCGCATCGATCGCCTGACATGAAGCGCACGCAGTTCATGCTGGCCCGCGTGCTGCAGGGCCTGGTGGCGATCCTGCTGATCGCGACCGTCAACTTCATGCTGGTCCGCGCCGCGCCGGGCGACCCGGTGTCGGTGATGGCCGGGGAGTCGGGCGCGTCGGACCCGCAGTACGTCGCGCAGCTGCGTGCGCAGTTCGGGCTCGACAAGCCGATCACCACGCAGCTCGCCACCTACCTCGGCAAGGTGGTGCAGCTCGACCTGGGCTTCTCGCACCGGCAGCAGCAGCCGGTGCTCACGCTCATCCTCGAGCGCCTGCCCGCGACGCTGCTGCTCACCGGCAGCGCGTTCGTGCTGTCGCTGCTCTTCGGCGTGACGCTCGGCGCGCTCTCGGCGCGGCGGGCGGGCACCTGGGTCGACAGCTCGATCACCGTGGTGGCGCTCATCTTCTATGCCACGCCGCTCTATTGGCTCGCGCTGATGGCGGTGCTGGTTTTCACCGTGCAGCTCGAATGGCTGCCGGGCTTCGGCTTCAGCACCGTCGGCTCGGGCTTCACCGGCCTGGCGCTGGCGTGGGACGTGGCCAAGCACCTGTTCCTGCCGGCCCTCACGCTCGCGCTCTTCTACATGGCGGTGTACGCCCGCATGACCCGCGCCGCGATGCTCGAAGTCGCGCAGATGGACTTCGTGAAGACGGCACGCGCCAAGGGCGTGAAGCCCGGGCGCATCCTGCGCGCGCATGTGCTGCGCAACGCGCTGCTGCCGGTCGTCACGCTCGCCGGCATCCAGGCCGGCGGGATGATCGGCGGCGCCGTGCTCACCGAAACCGTTTTCGCCTGGCCCGGCATCGGCCGGCTCATGTTCGACGCGCTGCTGCAGCGCGACTACAGCCTGCTGCTCGGCTCCTTCCTGGTGACCGCGGCGATGGCCGTGCTGTTCAACCTGATCACCGACCTGATCTACACGCTGGTCGACCCACGCATCGAGCTATGACCCTCAACAGTCCATTCTGGCGGCGCTTCCGCCGCAACAAGGGTGCCGTGGCCGGCATGGTGGTGCTGCTGCTGGTCGGCTTCATCGCGCTGTTCGGCCCGTGGATCGCCACCAACGACCCGTGGGGCATGGTGCAGCAGCCCTTCCTGCGGCCGTGGACCGAACCCGGCTTCGCGCTGGGCACCGACACGCTCGGTCGCGACATCCTCTCGGGCGTCATCCACGGCGCGCGCATCTCGCTCCTGATCGGCCTGGTGTCGACCGTGGTGGCGCTGCTCATCGGCGTGACGCTCGGCGCCATCGCCGGCTACTTCGGCGGCTGGATCGACGCGGCGCTGATGCGCTTCACCGAGATCTTCCAGGCGGTGCCGAGCTTCGCGCTGGCCATCGTGCTGGTGGCGATCTTCCAGCCGTCGGTGGGCTCCATCGTCGCGGCCATCGCCATCGTGTCGTGGCCGCCGGTGGCGCGCCTGGTGCGCAGCGAGTTCCTCACGCTGCGCCAGCGCGACTTCGTGCAGGCCGCGCTGCTGGCCGGCCAGTCGACGCCGCGCATCATCCTCACGCAGATCCTGCCCAACGCGATGTCGCCCATCATCGTGATGGCCTCGCTGATGATCGCCACCGCGATCCTGCTGGAGTCGAGCCTGAGCTTCCTCGGCCTGGGCGACCCGAACCAGATGAGCTGGGGCTACATGGTCGGCTCGGCGCGCACCGTGCTGCGCCAGGCCTGGTGGATGGCGCTGTTCCCGGGCCTGGCCATCGTGCTGACGGTGCTGGCGCTCAACCTCGTGGGCGAAGGCCTGAACGACGGCTTGAACCAGCGCCTCGACGGGAGAACCAAATGAGCGTCACCGCTATCAAGCCGGTGCAACCGGTGCTCGACGTCGTCGACCTCAGCATCTGCCTGCCCGCCGGCGCCGACCGCGCGCTGGCCGTCGAAGGCGCATCGCTGTCGGTGCTGCCGGGCCAGACGCTGTGCGTCGTCGGCGAGTCCGGCTCGGGCAAGTCGATGATCGCCAATTCGGTGATGGGCCTGCTGCCGCTGCCGCATGTGCGGCCGGTCGGCGGCAAGATCCTCTTCGAAGGCATCGACCTGCTCACGCTGACCGAGCCGCAGATGCGCGAGCTGCGCGGCCGGCGCATCGGCATGGTGTTCCAGGAGCCGATGACGGCGCTCAACCCGGTGATGCGCATCGGCGAGCAGATCGGCGAGGTGTTCGACGCGCACATGAACGTGCCGGCCGAGGAGAAGCGACAACGCATCCTCGCGGCCCTGGCCGACGTGGGCCTGCCCGACCCCGAGCTGCTGATCGACGCCTACCCCTTCCGCCTGTCGGGCGGCCAGCGCCAGCGCGTGATGATCGCCTGCGCGCTCATCCTGGAGCCGGTGCTCTTGATCTGCGACGAGCCGACCACCGCTCTCGACGTGACCACGCAGGCGCAGATCCTGAAGCTGGTGCGCGAGCTGCAGCAGCGCCGCGGCACCGCGGTGCTCTTCATCACGCACGACTTCGGCGTGGTGTCCGAGATCGCCGATCACGTCGTGGTGATGCAGACCGGCAAGGTCGTCGAGGCCGGCCCGGCGCGCGACGTGCTGCAGGCGCCGCAGCATCCGTACACGCGCAAGCTGATCGACGCGATTCCGAACGGCACCGCCACGCGTGGCCCGTCCACCAGCGACGCGCCCTACGTGCTGCAGGTGCAGGCACTGTGCAAGACCTACCGCTCGGGCAACGGCCTGTTCAAGCGCGGCCGCACTGTGCAGGCCGCGAAGGACATCAGCTTCGACCTGCGGCGCGGCGAGACGCTGGGCGTGGTGGGCGAATCCGGCTCGGGCAAGTCGAGCGTCGGCCGCTGCCTGGTCGGGCTCGCGCCTTTCGACAGCGGACGCATCCTCTTCAATGGCCGCAACCTTTCGCAAGGCGGCAACTTCCGCGCGGCGGCCGAAGGCAAGATCCAGATGGTCTTCCAGGACCCGTACGCCTCGCTCAACCCGCGCCACCGCGTGGGCGCGGCCATCGCGGGCGGGCCGATCGCGCAGGGCGTGAGCAAGGTCGAAGCGATGGCGCGCACGATGGCGCTGCTCAAGCTGGTGGGCCTGGGCGCCGACGCGGCAGACCGCTACCCGCACGAGTTCTCGGGCGGGCAACGCCAGCGCATCGGCATAGCCCGCGCCCTGGCGATGCAGCCGTCGTTGCTGGTGGCCGACGAGCCGGTGTCGGCCCTCGACGTGTCGGTGCAGGCGCAGGTGCTGGAGCTCTTCGCGCAGGTGCGCGAGGAATTCCAGCTCGCCATGGTCTTCATCACGCACGACCTGCGCGTGGCCGGGCAGATGTGCGACCACATCGCCGTCATGCAACGCGGCGTGGTGGTCGAATACGGTGAGACGGCCAAGGTGCTGGGCGATCCGCAGCACGAATACACGCGCAAGCTGATCGAGGCGGTGCCGCGGCTGTCGTCGCCCGACGAAGCACCGGCCCTCGCGGCATGACTTCCGACACCATGAAGATGAACAAGCCCCCCGTCGTCGCGCTGCTGAGTTCGGCGATCCAAATGCAGTACCTGGCCGACGCCTTCGAGACGGCGCAGCCGGGCATCGACGTGCGCCTGGGCGACGACCTCGGCCCACTGGAAGACATCGACGTCGCCGTCTGCTGGTTCCCGCCGCACGGCCGGCTCGCACAGTTGCCGAACCTGCAGCTGGTGCAGTCGCTGGCGGCCGGCGTCGACCACATCCTGGCCGACCCCGAACTGCCGCGCCACCTGCCGCTGTGCCGCATCGTCGACGACACGATGGCGGCCGGCATGAAAGCCTATGTGAGCTGGGCCGTGGTGCAGCAACACCGTGGCATGAAGGCGTACGTGAGGAGCTCCGACGCCGCGGCCTGGGAAGAGCAGCCCGTGGTCTCGCCGCGGCGCCACCGCGTCGGCATCGCCGGTCTCGGCACGCTGGGCCTGGCCTGCGCCGACGCGCTCGCGACCATCGGCTACCAGGTGCGCGGCTGGAGCCGCAGCGCGAAGAGCGACCTCCCCGATGGCGTGGTCGGCTTCCACGGCGTCGACCAGCTCGACGACTTCCTGTCGGGTTGCGACACGCTGGTGTGCCTGCTGCCGCTGACGCCGCAGACGCAGGGCTTTCTCAACGCCGACCTGTTCGCGAAACTGCCGCGCGGTGCGCACCTCATCAACGTCGGCCGCGGTGACCACCTGGTCGAAGCGGACTTGCTGCCAGCGCTCGCGAGCGGGCAGCTGTCGGCCGCCACGCTCGACGCTTTCTCGGTCGAGCCGCTGCCCAAGGACCATCCGTTCTGGGGCCACCCGGCCATCCTCGTCACACCACACATCGCGACGCGCACCGACCGCCTCGTCATCGCCCAGCAGACGCTCGCCAACCTCGCGGCCATCCGCACAGGCCAGCGTCCGCTCAACCAGATCGACCTGGAACGCGGCTACTGAGCCGCCATCCGCCGATCACACCAGGAGACTCCCCATGAGCGCAACCACCCACGCCGAGAACGCCGCGCACGACGTCGCGTCGCACCTGCACCCCTTCACCAACCTGGCGACGCACCCGCAGGTCGGCCCGCTGGTCATCACCCGCGGCGACGGCATCTTCGTGGAAGACGACCAGGGCCGCCGCTACCTCGAGGCGATGTCGGGCCTGTGGTGCGCGTCGCTGGGCTTCAGCAACGCACGCCTGGCCAAGGCCGGCAGCGACGCGCTGCACGGGCTGCCGTACTACCACACGTTCAACGGCCGCTCGAACCCGGCCGCCATCGCGCTGGCCGACAAGCTCATCGCGCTGGCCCCGGTGCCGATGTCGAAGGTGTTCTTCGCCAACAGCGGCTCCGAGGCCAACGACTCGGCCGTGAAGCTGGTCTGGTACTACCACAACGCCATCGGCAAGCCGGCCAAGAAGAAGATCATCGCGCGCAAGAACGCGTACCACGGCGTCACCGTCGTGGCCGCCAGCCTGAGTGGCCTGATCACGAACCACCGCGACTTCGACCTGCCGATCGACCGCATCCTGCATGTCGACTGCCCGCACCACTTCCGCTATGCCGAAGCGGGCGAGACCGAGGAAGACTTCGCGACCCGCCTGGCCGACAACCTGGAAAAGCGCATCCTCGAGGAAGGCCCCGACACCGTGGGCGCCTTCATCGCCGAACCGGTGATGGGCGCGGGCGGCGTGATCGTGCCGCCGGCCACCTACTTCGAGAAGGTGCAGAAGGTGCTCGCCAAGTACGACGTGCTGCTGATCGCCGACGAGGTCATCTGCGGCTACGGACGCACGGGCGAAATGTTCGGCTCCACCACCTTCGGCCTTAAGCCCGACATCCTGACGAGCGCCAAGGCGCTGTCGTCGGGCTACGTGCCGATCTCGGCCGTGATGGTGAATGAGAAGGTGCATGCGGCCATCGCCGCCAACAGCGGCAAGATCGGCACCTTCGGCCACGGCTTCACCTACTCGGGCCACCCGGTCGCCTGCGCCATCGCGCTGGAGACGCTCAAGGTCTACGAAGACGAGAACATCCTCGCGCACGTCAAGACACTGGTGCCGCAGTTCCAGAAGGCGCTGCATGGCTACGAAGGCCGCAAGTACGTCGGCGAGGTGCGCGGCGTGGGCCTGATCGCCGCCATCGAGCTGTACGCCGACCCGGCGAAGCGCGTGTCCTTCGACCCCGCGAAGAAGGCCGGTGCGCGGCTGGCCGAACTGGCGCTGGCGCAGGGCCTGATCGTGCGCGCCATGGGCGACTCCATCGCCTTCTGCCCGGCGCTCATCACCACGTCGGCCGAGATGGACGAACTCTTCGTGCGCTTCGATCGCGCCATGGCCATTTTCGAAGAGACCTTCGCATGAAGGCCTTCTTCACCGATGACCAGCTGCTGCACGACCCGCAGCAGTACATGCGCGTCGGCCGCATCTGCAAGCCGACCGATCTGCCCAGCCGCGCGCATGCGCTGCGCGACGCGCTGGCTGGCCGCGGCATCGCGCTGGCATCGCCGCCGGACGTGGGGCGCGCGCCGCTCGAAGCGGTGCACAGCACCGACTACCTCGACTACCTCGAGACGGCCTATGCGCAGTGGCGCGAGCTGAAGGTCTTCGGCCTGGAGCCGGGCATCGAGGTGCTGCCGAATCTTTCGCCGTACTACAACGGCGTGCCGGGCGTCGACCGCGCGCCGTGCCCGTCACCGTCGCTCATCGCGCGCACCGGCTACTACGTCAGCGACCTGTCCTGCCCGCTCGGGCCGCACACCTGGCGCTCGATCCTGCGCTCGGCGCACACCGCCGTGGCCGCGGCCGATGCGGTGCTGGCCGGCGACGACGTGGCCTACGCGCTGTGCCGGCCCTCGGGCCACCACGCGCACCGCGACCGCGCGGGCGGCTTCTGCTACATCAACAACAGCGCCATCGCGACGCAGCGGCTGCGTGCGCAGCACGGCCGCGTGGCGGTGTTCGATGTCGACGCGCACCACGGCGACGGCACGCAGAACATCTTCTACGCGCGCGGCGACGTGCTCACCGTGTCGACGCACGCGGACCCGAGCGGCTACTACCCGTTCTTCACGGGCTATGACCACGAGCGCGGTGTCGGCGAGGGCGAGGGCTTCAACCTCAACCTGCCGCTGGCGCACGGCACGGGCAATAGCGAGTTCCTGGCCGCGGTCGACCGCGGCGTGGCGGCGGTGCGTGACTTCGCGCCGGGCGCGCTGGTGCTGCCGCTGGGCTTCGACACCTACAAGGACGACCCGATCAGTGTGTTGAAGCTGGACCTCGACGCCTACCGCGCGCTCGGCGAGCGCATCGGCGCGCTGAAATTGCCGACGGTGGTGGTGCAGGAAGGCGGCTACATGGTCGAGGCCATCGGGCCTGCGCTCGATCAGTTCGTGCAGGGCTTCCTGTCCACCCGATGAACGCCGCGGAATGAGTGCTGCCATCGCCTCGTTGCGCCCGCCCGGCTCCCGAAGCGCCGGCGTCGCGATCTTCTTCTGCGCGCTGGTGGCCTTCGCGTCGTACGACGCCTTCTGCAAGTACATGCTGCAGTTCTATTCGGCGCCCTTCGTCAACGTGATGCGCTACTTCGCGGTGATCGGCATCGCCTTCGCGATGCTGCTGCACCACGGCGACCTGCGCATCTGGCGCGCGCCGCAGAAGCCGCTGCTGCTGCTGCGCGGCGCGATGCTGGCGACGGTGGCCACCTGCTTCATGACGGCGCTGCTGTGGATGCCGCTGGCCGAGGCCACCGCCATCTACTTCACCGCGCCGCTGCTGATGGTCGCGCTGTCGCCCTGGCTGCTCGGCGAGACGGTGCGGCGCAGCCGCTGGGTCGCGGTGCTCGTGGGCTTCGGCGGCATGCTGCTCATCGTACGGCCGGGCGGCAACCTGCCGCTGCTGGGCACGGTGTTGATGGCGGTGTCGGCCGTCTGCTACGCGATCTTCCAGCTGCTCACGCGGCGCCTTGCGGGCCACGTGGCGAGCCCCGTGCAGTACGCGTACACGGCGATCGTCTGCCTGATCGTCACCGCCATCCCGGCGCCCTTCTTCTGGCCGACCGAGCATGTGCCCGTGGGCGACGCGCTGCTGCTGCTGGCTGGCGGCGCCTGCAGCGGTGCGGCGCAGTGGCTGCTGCTCGCTGCGTTCTCGCGCGTCGAGGCCTCGACGCTGGCACCGCTCAACTACTTTCAGCTGCTGCTGGCGGTGCTGATCAGTTCCTTCTTCTTCCACCGGCCGCCCGACACGCTGGCCATCGCCGGCATCGCGTTGATCATGTGCGCCGGCATGTACATCGCACGCGCGCGATCGACGCCGCCGCGCGTGGCCATCGAATAAAGAGCAGGGCCGCAGGCTCCACCGAGACAAGACATCCATGACCCCCTCCACACCGTCCGACGCCACCTTCTTCGAGTCCGTCGAATCGACCGACCTCGTCGGTCTGGTCGAGGCCGAACTCACGCGTGCCATCGTCGAGGGCCACCTGCCGCCGGGCAGCCGCATCGTCGAGGCCGAGATCGCGCGCCGCATGGGCATCAGCCGCGCGCCGGTGCGCGAGGCGGCGCGCCGGCTGGAGCGGCAGGGCGTGCTGGTCTCGCGACCGCGCCACGGCTTCGCGGTGCGAACGATCAGCGTGCAGGAGATCGACGACCTGTACGAGGTGCGCCTGAGCATCGAGCTCACGTCCATCGAGCTCGCCTGCCGAAGGGCCGACGATGCCGGCCTGGCGCGCGTCAAGGCGCTGGTCGACACCATGGTGCGCGAGGCCGCCACGCAGGCGCAGGACGAACGCATCACGAGCGACCTCGAACTGCACACGCTGATCTGCGAACTGTCGGGCAACGCGCACCTGCGCCGCATCTACCAGAACACGCAGACCGAGCTGCGGATGATCATCGCGCTCATCGACGCCGTCTACCAGGACCCGGCCACCATCGCGTCGCTGCACTACCCCATCGTCGACGCGCTGATGAAGCGCGACGCCGACGCCGCCAAGGCCGCCATGCGCGTGCACCTGGAGGACGCGTGGAAGAACGTGCGCGCGCTCTTCGTGAAGCAGCACGGTGCCGCGCCGACGCCTTCCACTGTCTGAACCGCCCGAGGATCCCAGCGATGAAAGTCGTCTACACCGACACCCACAAAGACCACGACCCGCAGCTCTTCATGGTGCGCGGCAAGCTCAAGCGCAGCAACGAGCAGCCCGAGCGCGCCTTCCGCCTGCTGAAGGCGGTGCAGGCCGAAGGGCACGAGGTCATCGCCGGCGAGGACTTCGGCGCCGCGCCACGCGCGGCCATCCACACGCCCGAGTACCTGCGCTTTCTGGAGACGGCCCACGCACGCTGGCAGCTGCTGGACGACCCGTCGGACGAGGTCATGCCCAACATCCACCCCTTCCCCGGCCAGCCCTGCACCTACCCCGAGAGCGTGGTCGGCCAGGCCGGCTTCCACATGGGCGACGCCGCCTGCTCGATCGGCCCGCACACCTGGGCTGCGGCCACCGCGTCGGCGAACATGGCCACGCATGCCGCGCAGCTGGTGCTCGACGGCGAACGCGCCGCCTACGCGCTGTGCCGCCCGCCGGGCCACCATGCCTATGTCGACCGGGCCAACGGCTTCTGCTACCTCAACAACGTGGCGATCGCAGCGCAGTACATGCGCCGGGTCCACGACCGCGTGGCGATCCTCGACATCGACGTGCACCACGGCAACGGCACGCAGGGCATCTTCTACCGGCGCAGCGACGTGCTGACGATTTCGCTTCACGGCGACCCGCGCCACTTCACGCCCTTCTTCGTCGGCCACGCCCACGAGCGCGGCGAGGGCGAAGGCCTGGGCTACAACATCAACAAGCCGCTGCCGCTGGGCACCGACATCGACGGCTACATGCCCGCGCTGCGCGACGCCTGCGACAGCATCCGCGCTTTCGCGCCGGGTGCGGTGGTGGTGGCGCTGGGCCTCGATGCGCACGAGAAGGACCCGTACAAGGGCATGAAGATCACCACGCCCGGCTTCGAAGTGTTGCTGGCCGAGATCGCGCGCCTGGGCCTGCCGACCGTGCTGGTGCAGGAGGGCGGCTACCTGTCGGACGACCTCGGCCCGAACATCGCGAGCGCGCTGCGTGGATTCGAGAGCGCTGCATGAGCGCTGAATTCGACGACGCCCAGGTGCTGAGCGAAGGTTCGCCCGAACTCGATGACGACTGGGTTCGTGCGCTCGCACAGGAACGCTGGGGCATCGCCGGCGAGATGAAGCCGCTGACCGGCGAGCGCGACCGCAACTACCGGCTGGCGCGCGCATCGGACGGCGCGCGCTTTGTGCTGAAGATCTCGCACCCGGCCGAGACCGCGCTGGTTGCCGACTTCCAGACGCAGGCCTTGCTGCATCTCGCCAAGGCCGACCCGACGCTGCCGGTGCAGCGCATCGTGCCGACACGCGATGGCGCGCCTTCGATCGTGGTCGACCCGGGTGACGGCTTGCCCCGCGTTGCACGTGTCTTCACCTACCTCCCCGGCCTGCCGCTGCCCGACGCACCGCGCACGCCGCTGCAGCAGCAGAATCTGGCGCGCATGCTGGCGCGGCTCGACGTGGCGCTGGCCGGCTTCGACCACCCCGCCGGCGACCTGCCATTGCCGTGGGACCTGCAGCGCGCCGAGAGCGTGCGCGGTCTGCTCGCGCACATCGTCGACGCCGAACGCCGCGCGCTCGCCACAGAGGCGCTCGACCGCTTCGAGCACACGGCCCAGCCGTTGCTGCGCACGCTGCCAGCGCAGCCGATCCACAACGACTTCAACATCTACAACGTGCTGGTCGACCCGCAGGACACCGACCGCATCGCCGCCATCCTCGACTTCGGCGACATGGTGCGGGCACCGTGCATCGACGACCTGGCCGTGGCCGCGGCCTACCAGATCGGCACCGACGACGAGCCGTTGGCGCACATCGTGCCCTTCGTCGCCGCGTACCACGCGGTGCGGCCGCTGTCGGCGACCGAGCTCGACTTGCTCTTCACGCTGATCACCGCCCGGCTGGTGATGGTCGTTGCCATCAGCGGCTGGCGCGCCGCGCGCTACCCGGAGAACGCGGCCTACCTGCTGCGCAACAACCCGCTGTCGTGGGCGCGGCTGCAGGCGTGCGAGCGCGTCGGCCACGCTGCAGCGACGCAGGCCTTCCGCAGCGCCTGCGGCCCCTGATCCGAAAGCATCCGATGTCCTCGATCCCCGCCCAGATCCAGCCTCAGACCCAGGCCCTGATGGAACGCCGCGCCCGCGTGCTCGGCCCGGCCTACCGCCTGTTCTACGAAACACCGCTGCACCCGGTGCGCGGCGAAGGCGTGTGGCTGCACGACGCCGACGGCAGGCGCTACCTCGACGCCTACAACAACGTCGCATCGGTCGGCCACTGCCACCCGCACGTGGTCGAGGCCATCGCGCGGCAGGCCAGCATCCTCAACACGCACACGCGCTACCTGCACGAAGGCGTGCTCGACTACGCCGAGCGCCTGCTCGCCACCATGCCCGGCGAACTCGCGCATGCGATGTTCACCTGCACCGGCAGCGAGGCGAACGACCTGGCGATGCGCATCGCGCGTTCGCACACGAAGGCCGAAGGGCTGATCGTCACGCGCTTCGCATACCACGGCGTGACCTCGGCCATCGCCGTGGCCTCGCCCTCGCTCGGCAAGTTCGTCCGGCTCGGCGACAACGTGCGCACCGTGCCTGCGCCCGACAGCTACCGCATCGCGCCGTCCGACATGGGTCGCGCCTTCGCGGCCGGCGTGCGTGAGGCCATCGCGGACGTGCAGGCCAAAGGCCTGCGCCCGGCCGCGCTGCTGGTCGACACGTCCTTCTCCAGCGACGGCATCTTCACCGACCCGCCCGGCTTTCTTCAGGAAGCGGTAGAAGCGGTGCGCGGGGCCGGCGGCGTCTTCATCGCCGACGAGGTGCAGGCCGGGCTCGGCCGCACCGGCGATGCGATGTGGGGCTTCCAGCGCCACGGCGTGGTGCCCGACATCGTGACCATGGGCAAGCCGCTCGGCGCGGGCCACCCGCTGGCAGGCATCGCCATCCAGCCCGCAGTGCTGGCCGCCTTCGGCCGCGAATGCCGCTACTTCAACACCTTCGGCGGCAACCCGGTGTCGATGGCGGCCGGCATGGCGGTGCTCGACGTGATCGAGCGCGAAGGCCTGGTCGCGAATGCGCAGCGCGTGGGTGCCTACCTGCGTGGTCGGCTCGGGCAGTTGGCAGAGCGCCATCCGCTCATCGGCGATGTGCGCGGCGCCGGCTTCTTCGTCGGCGTCGAGATGGTGACCGACCGCCAGGCGCGCACGCCGGCGACGGCCGAGACCGCGCGCATCGTCAACGCGATGCGCGAGCGCGGCGTGCTGTTCAGCGCCACGGGCGAGCAGGGCAACACGCTGAAGATCCGCCCGCCGCTGGTGTTCTCTGAAGCCAACGCCGACCTGTTGGTCGAGACGCTGGACAGCGTGCTCGCCACGTTGTAAACACCCCAACCATGACCGACATCTGGCGCCTCTCTGCCTCCGACGTTGCGCAGCAAATCGCGCAACGCAAATTCTCCGCCGTCGAAGCCGCGCAAGCCGCCCTGGCGCGGCTCGACGCGGTCAATCTGCGGCTCAACGCCGTGGTCGACTGGCGGCCCGACGAGGTGCTGCAGCGCGCCGACGCGATCGATGCCGCACTGGCACGCGGCAAAGACTGCGGGCCGCTGGCCGGCGTGCCGATCACAGTGAAGGTGAACATCGACCAGGCCGGCTTCGCGACCACCAACGGCGTGACGCTGCAGAAGGACCGCATCGCGGCGACGAACAGCCCGGTGGTCGACAACTTCCTCAAGGCCGGCGCGGTGATCGTCGGCCGCACCAACACGCCGGCCTTCAGCTACCGCTGGTTCACCGAGAACCGGCTGCACGGCCGCACGGTCAACCCGCGCGATGCATCGCTCACACCGGGTGGCTCGTCCGGTGGCGCGGCCTCGGCCATCGCGGCCGGCATCGGCCACCTCGCGCACGGCACCGACATCGCGGGCTCGATCCGCTATCCGGCGTATGCCTGCGGCGTGCATGGACTGCGGCCGTCGCTGGGCCGCGTCGCGGCCTTCAATGCGTCGGGGCCGGAGCGCAACATCGGCGGCCAGATCACCGCCGTGTCGGGGCCGATCGCGCGCACCATCGGCGACCTTCGCCTGGGCCTGGCCGCCATGTCCGGCGCCGACGACCGCGACCCGTGGTGGGTGCCGGCGCCGCTCGTCGGCCCCGACACGCCGCGCACCGTGGGCCTGTGCGTGCGGCCCGACGGGCTCGACACGTCGCCCGACGTCGCGGCGGCCCTCAATGACGCCGCCGAGCGCCTGCGAGACGCTGGCTGGCAGGTGAAAGAACTCGACGACGTGCCGCCGCTGCAGGACGCCTGCGCCACGCAGATCGTGCTGTGGATGGGCGACGGCTACGACGCGATGGTCGCGGCCGCACAGCAGGAAGGCGATGCCGGTGCCATCGCGGCGCTCGCTGGCCAGGCCGGCCTCGTCGGCGCGGCGGGCGCGCCGGACCTGTCGAAGGCGCTCATCCGCCGGGCCGCGCTGGCGCGTGCCTGGCAGGCATTCACCACGCGCTACCCGGTGCTGCTGATGCCGGCGAGCGCCGAACTGCCCTTCGCGTCGGACCTCGACCTGCAGGGGCCGGACGCCTACGCGCGGGTGTGGGCCGCGCAGGCCCCGATGATCGGCCTGCCGCTCACCGGGCTGCCGTCGCTGGTCGTTTCCACCGGCATGGTCGGCACGCGCCCGGTCGGCGTGCAGCTGGTGGCGGGGCGCTTCCGTGAAGACCTGCTGCTGGCGGCCGGCGAGGCCATCGAGGCGCGTGGAACGCCGCCGATGCCGATCGATCCTGCCGCTTAGAAAAAGCGAAATCTCCGCTCTTGAAGTCGTGCGGGCCTGCCTTATGTAGGCCCTCGGATGCGCTGGACACGCCTCCGGCGCCTCCGTCGATTCAACGCATCAATGGAGGTTATCGCCATGGTTCGATCGTTTTTTCCGCGCGACATGTTCGCCGAACTCGATCGCCTGCAGCGCGACATGCAGCAGGCCTTCGATCTGTCGCCCACCATCCGCGGCATCGGCCGCAACGGCTTCCCGGCCATCAACGTCGGCGGCACGCCGCAGTCCATCGAGGTGTTCGCCTTCGCGCCGGGCGTCGACCCGGCCAAGCTGGAGGTGAACCTCGAACGCGGCCTGCTCACCATCGCCGGCGAGCGCCAGGCCGACCTGCCGAAGCCCGAAGACAAGGCCGCCGTCCACATCAACGAGCGCTTCGAGGGCAGCTTCCGCCGCGTGCTCACGCTGCCCGACGACGCCGACCCGGACGCGGTCGACGCCCGGTACCGCGACGGCGTGCTGCACATCAGCATCCAGCGCCGCGCGTCGGCCCAGCCGCGGCGCATCGCCATTCAGTGACAGCAACCATCGACACCGCAAGAAAGGAGTGCATCGTGAACACTCAGCAAACACCCGCCACCACCCGCGGCGCGTCGACCACGCCGGCCGCGCAGCACGCCCTGCAGCGCTCGCGCTACAGCGACGCTGCGCTGACGCCGCCGGTCGACGTCATCGAGGACGGCGGCGGCATCACGCTCTATGCCGACCTGCCGGGCGTGTCGCGCGAGAAGCTGCAGCTCAACGTCGAGGCCGACACGCTGACCATCGAAGCCGAGTCGGCGCTGCCCTCGCCCGAAGGCCTGCAGTCGAGCCACACCGAGGTGGGCCTCGCGCGCTTTCGCCGCGTCTTCACGCTGAGCAAGGAGCTCGACACCGAGCAGGTCTCGGCTGAGTTCGCGCAGGGCGTTCTGCGGCTGCGCATCCCGAAGGCGCAGCATGCGCAGCCGCGCCGGGTCGAAGTGAAGGTGGCCTGAACCGGCGACACGGCGCACTGCCATAGCGGTGCGCCGTGGCGGCTACATGCTGTTGCCGGTCGGCCCGTCGAGCACCATGCGCACGCGCCGCGCCAGGTCGGCCAGGCGGTAGGGCTTCTTGATCACCTCGAACTCGACGCCCTCGTCGGAGTTCTTGCCGTCGGCCGAGCCGGCGAAGCCGGTGGTGAGCAGCACCTTGAGGCCCGGCAGGCGGCGGCGCAGTTCGCGCGCCAGCGCATAGCCGTTCATGCCGCCCGGCATGATCAGGTCGGAGAACAGCAGCGAAGGCGGCGGCTGATCGCCCAGCGCGTCGACCAGGTCGACCGCCTCGCGACCGCTGTTGGCGGTCATCACGCGGTAGCCCAGGCCTTCGAGCATGTCGCGCGAGAGGTTGGCGACCTCCACCCGGTCGTCCACCACCAGCACGGTTTCGTCGCCACCTCGATCGCTCGCGCGGCGGGTGAATTCGGTGGTCGAACGGAACACGTTGCGCGTGACGGGAAAGCACAGGCGGATCGTGGTGCCGACGCCGGGCGCCGACTGGATGTCGACCGTGCCGCCCGACTGCTTGGCGAAGCCGTACACCATCGACAGCCCGAGCCCGGTGCCCTTGCCTTCGTCCTTGGTGGTGAAGAACGGGTCCATGACCCGGCCGACGATCTCCGGCGGGATGCCGGTGCCGTTGTCGGCCACCGAGATCGCGACATAAGCGCCCGGCGGCAGGCCGGAAGCCGCCGAAAGGTCGTCGGGCGAGACGGTGAGGTTCTCGGTACGGATGGTGATCTGGCCGCCCTCCGGCATGGCGTCGCGCGCATTCACCAGCACGTTGAGGAGCGACATCTCCAGCTGCGTGGGGTCGAGCTGGCAGTTGGCCAGGTCGCGCTGCAGCTCGAGCCGCACCTCGACGCCGTTGCCGAGGGTGCGGTGGGCCAGCTCGAGCACGCCTTCGGCCACGCTGTTGAGATTGAGCGGCCGGCCTTCCAGCCGTTGCTTGCGCGAGAAGGCCAGCAATTGCTGGGTCAGCGTCGCGGCTTTCGACACGGCACTGCGGATGTTCTCGATGCCCCGGGTGACGGCCTGCATGTCGACCTCGCCACGCCGCGACTTCAGTTCGAGGATGTCGAGGTGGCCCGACATGACCTGCAGCAGGTTGTTGAAGTCGTGCGAGATGCCGCCGGTGAGCTGGCCCAGCGCTTCCATCTTCTGGGCTTGCCCCAGCGCCTCCTCGGCGTCGCGCCGACGGCTGACGTCGAGCTGCGAAGCGAAGTAGTACACCACCTCCTTGTCTTCGTTGAAGACCGGCGAGACATAGAGCGCGTTCCAGAACGACGAACCGTCCTTGCGGTAGTTCAGGAGCTCGATCGAGATCTCGCGACGGTCGGCCACCGCCTCGGCGATCTCTTTCACCGCCGCCCGCGACGTACCCGGCCCCTGCAGGAAGCGGCAGTTGTGACCGAGGATCTCGTCGTTGCGGTAGCCGGACATCGACAGGAAGGCCCGGTTGGCGAAGATGATGGGGTTGTCCTCCTGGCGCGGATCGGTCACCAGCATCGGCATGCGGGTGGTTTCGATGGCTGCGAAGAAGATGTCGTTGCGGTGACTGGCGATGGCGTCATGGCCCGACGCCTCGACGGAGACTTCGGGGGGCGTCGAATCGCGGATGCGTGGTTTTTCTGGCTGGGACATCGAAAAGCGCGGCCTGCAGAGCGGGGCCGTCGTCGAGGAGATGCTGTCAGGCTAAGTCGAAGCCGCCGGGCGGCGCGTCAGGCAACGCCTCGCGGTCGCGCCCGCCCCCGGCCAGTCAGGCCGCAGGCGGCAGCGGCTTGCATCGCTGGCAGGCGCCGGTGCGCAACCGGCTACTTGAGTTCGATTTCGACGAAGACGAATTCATGGTCATTGGCATTGACCACGTTGTGTTCCACGCCGGTCAGGCGGGTGTAGGACAGCCCGGCCGTCAGGGGGCTGCGCACCTCGCCCTCGGGCGTCTCCAGCAGCAGCGTGCCGGTGGTCATCGGCACCACGACGTAGTCCATGCCGTGGCGGTGCCAGCCGGTTTCGGCGCCAGGCGGAAAGCGCCATTCGGTGACGGTGACGCGGTCGTTGTCGATCTGGACGGTGGGGATGGCGGTGGGGCGGGTCATGCGGGCGATTGTGCAAGGCGCGTGCCCGCACGCCGCCCGCAGGCGTTGTCACGCCCGCGCCGCGGCTCGCCCGATGGCATGCAGGCCGTTGATGTCGATGACCGTCAGCATCGGCCCGTCACCGCCGTCCACCAGCGCGGTCGCCAGCGGGTCGCGCGCATCGAGCCCCGGCGGCAGCGGGCGCAGGGCCGAGCGCGGCAGGTCGAAGACCGGGCCGAGTTCGTCCACGCGCAGCGCAACCCGGCGATGTTTCGCGTCTTCGCAGACGACGAGCAGGGCATGGCGGCGGTCGGTCGCGCCACCGGTGTCGCGGCCGAGGCGATGCAGGTCGATCACCGCGAGCGCCCGGTCGTTGTGGATGACGATGCCGCCGCGCCCTTCGCTGGCGG
The DNA here is from genome assembly GCF_051216715.1 of Variovorax restrictus. Lineage (NCBI taxonomy): Bacteria > Pseudomonadati > Pseudomonadota > Betaproteobacteria > Burkholderiales > Comamonadaceae > Variovorax > Variovorax restrictus. The sequence goes on along the minus strand of NZ_JBPJZH010000001.1, from coordinate 558,010 downwards.
CCGAGGCGGGTGCCTCGATGGCTTCGATCACCTGGGTCGTCGCGAGGCCGAGCCACTGAGGGCCGATGCGCACGCTCGCGAAGCCGGTGCGCTCGTCCTTCGCCGGCACGTGCACGTCCAGCGTCGGCGCAAAGCGCGCGGGCCAGGCGTCGGTGTCGCCAGCGGCCGCGTCGCCCAGCGCCGACAGCACCAGGCAAGCCATGTCGTCGGGTCCGCAGCTGCCGGCACTGTCGTATTCGCGGTAACCGCCCGTCATGGCGATGCCGGCCGCGTAGAGCACGCCGTCGAGTTCGACAAGCGCGCCGTTCGACGCGCCCCGCGCCAGCGATGCGCAGCGCTCGCGCAGCGGTGCTTCGTCGCCGGCCTGCCAGCGCGCATCGGTGCTGGCCACCACCGTGCCGTTGCGCGTAAGAAAGAGCGCCAGGGCGCCGGGCAGCGGTGTGCCCGCCGCGTCGCGCGGCAGCACATCGTGCAGCATGGCTGCCATCTGCACGGCACTGTCGAAGACGGTCGCGACGGTCCCGCCCCGGCCCGTGCCGGTGTGGGCATGCGCCGCGAAGATGCTGGTGCCGCGACCGTCGTAGAAGGGCGAGGGGCCGAAGGCCGCGCGCACGTAGGCGCTCTCGTCACGCAGCAGGGCGGCCGCCGACATCCAGGGCGTTGCCGCGCTGCCCGCCTGCGGCGTGCGTGAGGCGGCGAGCACCTTGCCGTGCTCGTCGAGCAGCAGGAGCTGCGCGTACACCGTGTACAGGCCGTTGATGTGCGCGAGCACCTTCGAGGCCCGGGCGCAGGCGTCGGGCGTGCGCTCGCGCGCAGCAGTGCGCAGGGTCTCGTCGAGCGCCCACCACCGGCAGTCGTTCGCGCGCTCGTAGAAGCTGCGGTCCAGGATGTCGCTGCCGAGTGCCGCGCAGGCGCGCACCTCGTCGATCACCGAGGCTTCGGCGGACTGCTGCAGTTGCGCGATCGCGGCTTCGAAGACCCGGCTGATGCGACGCCCCGTGTCGGTGACGCGCTCCAGCAGCACGTTCGCGAAGCCGGTGCCGGACACGTCGCCGCCGTCTTCCTTGCGCAGGCGCAGCTGGCCGTTCCACACCAGCCGCTCCAGGCCGTGCTGAATGCCCTTGGCCTGGGCCGGGATCGTGCGCAGCGCTTCGCCGAACAGGTGGTTGCCGGCGGACAGCCGGGCGGCGATGTCTTGGTTCGGCGTCGACATCGGCGTCGTGCTGCCGTCGAACGCGGCATCGAGCGGCACCAGCACACAGCCGACCCAGCCCAGGCCGACGTAGCCCTGGTAGCCGTTCGAGGTGGCCTCCACCGTGAGGTACTCGCGTCCTGCGAAGCGCAGGGTGGTGCCGCCGGCGCGTGCCGTCGGCAGCACCACGCCGAGCGCGACCTGGTGCACATCGGAACTGGCGACCACGTTGCGCTGCGCGTCGAGCAGAAGCAGCACGGAAGCCTCGTCGCCCGCGGTGAGCGCCGAGAAGATCGACGCCATCTCGTTCTGCAGCGCGAAGCTCAGGCACAGCACCGCGGCGGCGTGGCCGCCGGCGGTGCGCACCGGGGCGCAGAAGAGCAGGCCGTCCTGACCGCCGAGCAGCGGCGTCGGGCCGAAGCGCTCGAGGTAGGGCGCATCGTTCCGCAACGCCGCCTGGGCCAGATCGGCGTCGGCCTGCGTGAGGGTGTCCGGCCGCAGGCGCACGCGGGCACGGCCGTCGGGCGCGAGCAGCAGGATGTCGTCGTACACGCTGTACTTGGCCTGGTACGAACGCAGATGGTTGTGCAGGGCGGTGGCCTGCGTCGCGTCGATCTCGGCCGCCGTGGCCGCGCCGACGAGCGCAGGGTCCAGCGCGAGAAAGCCCACGTCCGCGGTGCGCTCGAACAGGTTGCGCACCAGCAGGTCGACCAGGGTCTGTGCCTTGGCGCGCGCCGAGCGCAGGGCGTCCTGGCGCAGGCGCTGGGCCAGGGCGTCGAGCAGCACGCCGGTCAAGGCGTGGAACTTCGCGCCCGTGGCGGCGATGGACGTGCCGCTGCCGGTCATCTGCGCCAGCAGACCGAGCTGGTCCCAGGTGTCTTCCAGCCGCTGCAGCGACTCGCGATGGTCGTTCACCAGCGCCATGCGCGGGACGAGCGAGGCGACGTCGGCAGAGAACGTCACGCCTTTGAAATCGGCAGTTCCGGACATGGCAGGGGCAAGACGGATGCGCCCAAGGGTCGGCGTACCGCGTGACGGGATGAAGGAGATTTCATCCTAGGACGCGGGTGCCGTTCCCCATGGGGGGAACAGAGGGGGCTTTGCTCCTCAGTTCGCGGCCTGCGGCGGGCTCAGGCCGCGGCCGTCAGTACCTTGCGCATGCGTGCATTGCGCAGGATGACGCCAGCGCGCTCGATCTCCTGCCGCGCTTCGATCGCGAAACCCGAGGCGAGGAAGAAGCGCTCCGCACGCAGGCTCACGTTGGCATGCAGCGCGGCGATGCCCTGCGCCTGCGCCACCGCATGCAGATGCGCCATCAGGGCCGTCGCGACACCGCGACCCGCGTGATCGCCGGAGACAAAGAACATGTCGATGTGGCCGGACGGCTGCACGTCGGCAAAGCCGGCAATCGTGCCGCCCAGTTCGGCGATGAAGGGCCGGATGTGCTGCATGCGCTCGGCCCACCGTGCGGCGTCGTGGTCGTGCGGCGCCCAGGCGGCGAGCTGCTCGGGCCGATAGTCGCGGGCCGCGAGGGTGTGGACGGACGACGCGAAGACGCGGCGCAGCGCGGGGGCGTCGCCCGGCTGGTAGCTGCGGATGCGAAGCGCGTCTTCCAACGGCCTACCGCCCCGTCACCGACCACCCCGCATGCAGGTTGGCCTTGTCGTTCTCGTATTCCCAGCGGGTGCCGCAACGGTCGCAGCGGTAGCTGGTGACGGTCACCGAGCGGCCGTCTTCGCGTTCTTCCTTGCGGTTATTGCCCTGCACCAGCTCGGCGTGGCCGGGGGCTCGACGCCAGTTGCGCTGGATGCCGGTGCACGGCTCGCACAGCGCCATCTTCTTCTGGTCTTGTTCGCGGGCGCTCAAGGGGGAGTTCATGGGTGGGCCGTCGGTTCGTGGATCAATGATGGTGGCCGCCTGCGCCGTGCACGTGCCGGTGCGCCAGCTCTTCCGGTGCGGCAGCGCGCACCTCGAGCACCTTCAGCACGAAGCGCAGCTCCTGACCGGCCAGGGGATGGTTGCCGTCGAGCAGCACCTGGCTGCCCTTGATCTTCTTGACGTAGTAGATCTGCGGCTCGCCGTTGTCGTTGCGGCCTTCGAGCTGGCCACCGACCTTCACGCCCGGTGGGAAGTCGCTCTTGTCGATGGTGCGCTCCAGCGCCGGGTCGCGCACGCCGAATGCGTCTTCGGGTTTGAGCTGCAGCGTGACGCCGTAGCCGGCCTCCTGGCCGTCCAGCGCCTCTTCGATCTTGGGCAGCGTGTTGTCGTAGCCGCCATGCAGGTAGCCCATGGGCTCCTTGGCTTCCTCGATGAGCTTGCCCTGCAGGTCGGTGACCTTGTAGCGGAGGGTGACGACGGTGTCTTTGGCGATTTTCATGGGGGGATTGTCCCGCAGAGAGGCTGAGCGATTTGGTAGCGAGTAATTCCGACCTTGCCGTCGCTGGCGTTGACGTGAGCCCCAGGTGCATACGCAACGAGAGATGTTACGCATTGAAACATGTCGGCATAATCCAGCCGCCCGCGGCGCTCGCGCCGCAGCCATGGAGGGAGCCCGAAACAGGGCTCGGCGTTCTGTCACTTTCATTGCCTAGCAAGTTCGAATGAAGATCCATCACAACATCACCATCCTCGCCCTTTCCGCCTTCGTGTTGACCGGATGCGCCTCCGTCAACATGGCCAGCAAGGAGGAGTCGGACAAGGCCAAGCAATTCAGCGCTCCCACTGCAGGAAACTCCGGCGTCTATGTGTATCGCAACAGCTTCGTCGGGAAGGCGCTGAAGAAGGACATCTGGGTCGACGGCAAATGCCTGGGCGAGAGTGCATCCGACGTGTTCTTCTACACGCAGGTCGAAGGTGGCAAGAAGCACAAGATCGAAACGGAATCGGAGTTCTCGCCCAACGCCCTGGAGGTGTTCATGGAAGCCGGCAAGAACTACTTCATTCGGCAGTTCATCAAGATGGGTGCCTTCGTGGGCGGGGCCGACCTGGAACAGATCCCCGAGGAGCAAGGCAAGGCCGACGTCGCCAAACTCGGTTTGGCGCAGCCGGGTACCTGCGGCAATTAAGCCGCCACCTCGCGCAGCCTCTGATGCGCCAGGCCCTCCCACGCCACAGCCTGCTGGTTCTTCGCGCACAGGTAGTGGTGGGTGAAGACATCCAGGTAGACGTCCAAGGTCTGCGCAGCGTGCTGTTCTCCCGCCAGTGCCATGCATAACGCAGCCACTTCGCTGGTGCACAGGTGGTCGTCGCGGCCCGAGTTGCGCAGTTGGTAGCGGGAGGCCTGCTCCGGCGTCAGGCTCAGCACCGGCAGCATGTCGAGATAAGGGCTTCGGCCGAACATCTTGCGGGCCTCGGCCCAGGTGCCGTCGAGCAGGATGAACAGCGGGCGCTTGCCCGTTCCTTCAGCGGACGCGTCGGGCGACGGCACGGCCTGCACCACGCGCTCGGGCGCGGCGTATTGGCCCGGGAACACCACGAAGGGCTGCCACTGCGGGTCGCTCAGCAGGGCCAACAGCGCGGGGTCGGTCTCGGTGCGCGCCCAGCCGAAGGCGAAGGTGTCGGCCACCACGTCGGCGACCAGCCAGCCCGTGTTGCTGGGCTTGAGCGGCTCGATGTCGGCCATGAGCAGGCAGACGCCGGCGCGGGTGGACATCGTCGGCCGCAAGGCGCACAGGCAGTGGCTCGGCAGCAGCCGGCAGCCTTCGCAGCGCTCGCGCTTGAAGCCGCCGCGGGCGAGAAAGGGTTTGCTGCTGCGCGCCAGCCGTGCGGCGCGCAGCCGGGCGACGGCATGGGACATGCCCGATTCTCAGGCCCGTCGAGCGCTGCCGTGACCGGAGCGAGACCGAGAAATAAGTCACACCCAATCCCCCCTGGCGCCCAGCGGAGTTTGCAAATGTGAACATGTCACATACAGTTGTTGCATCCACTCACGACCCGTCTATGTCTCCCATGCACCCGCATGCCGCCGTCCTCGGCAGCGACTTCTCCAACTGGGCTCGGTTGACCGAGCAATATTCCGAAGGCCTGGATGCGCTGCGGCGCCGCGAGCCCGGCGCTTCCGCCAGGATGGCGGACATCGCCAGGCAGTTGAACCAGTACGCCCTGCTGGTCGGTGAGCGGCCCCTGCCTCCGATGTCTGTCGAATCCGAAGCACGCCCGTCATCCGTCGTCTCGAGCTGGGGACGGATCGGTATGGCGATGCAAGCGCTGCCCCGGCTCCGCGTCCGGCGCATGCTGTCGCCGGTAGCCATGCCGTCCTGAGGATTGAGCAACTCAGCGACAATCGCGACCGCCCAATGAACCAACTCGCCTTGGCACTGTCCGCTTGCGCACGCGTTCTGCGGCCGGTGGTCAGGCTCGCCATGGGCTTGGGCCTGAAGCAGCCGCACTTGCAGGAACTGCTCAACGAGTTGCTGCTCGATGAAGCGCGCAGGTCGTGGCAAGCCAAGGGTGTGCAACCGAACCTCAGTCAGCTTTCCATCACGACCGGCATCAACCGCAAAGCGGTCACGGCGAGGGTTCGCACGCCGCGCGACCCTCTGGCGCCGACCGAGCTCTCCTCGGCGGCCAAGACGCTCACGGTATGGCTGGAGATGGCCACGGACAACGAGGCGCTGCGCCAACTGCCCGTGATGAGCGAGAGCAAGGCGCCGTCGTTCGAGTCCATGGCATGGATCGGCAGCCGCGGCAATGTGCACCACCGCGCCATCCTCGAAGAGCTGGTTCGCCTGGGACTGGTGGTCGACCATGGCGCGCAGGTCGAGCTCAAGGCCGATGGCTTTATCCCCGCGAACGACCTCGGCGCCATGTTGGCCTTCTTCGCCGACAACGGACGTGACCACCTGAATGCATCGGTGTCCAACATCCTGGCGGAACGGCCTCCGCTGCTGGAGCGATCGATTTTTGCGCACGGCCTTCCGGTGGAAGCCTGCGAGGAAATCCACCAGCTGGTCCGCGCGCGCTGGAGCACGCTGCATCACGAGCTGGCGCATGAAATGCGCACGGCCATCGATATGGGCGGCGAGGGCGCCACAGCGCGGATCAGAGTGGGCATCTACACGTATTTCGAAGATGACAAGGGAATCTCCGAGGTGCCGTTCGATCGGGCGCCCCCGGAGAATTTGAAGCAATGAACAAAACCCTGATGCGTTGCCTTGTCGCCTTGTCGACGGCGCTCCTTCTCTCATGCGGCGGCGGCGGTGGTGGTGACGTCATCGACGGATCACCGGCCGCCGGTTCAAGCGGCGCTGCCGTTCCCTTCGGCAATGCGAGTTCGCCGGACTGGGGCTTCGCTGGCCAGGCCGGCTCCCAGGAGGGCGGCGGCAACGGAGGCGACAGTTCGGGCGCCGGCAGCGGTGCCTCGGGCGCGTCCGCAGGCAGTGGTGACACGGCTTCGGCCTCGGCCGGTGATGCCGGTGGCGTGGGATCGGGCGGAACCGGTGCGTCCGCCTCCGCCGGGGACAGTGGCGATTCGGGCGTGGGCGGCGTGGGCGGCGTTGCCAGCATCATCGTCAACGGCGTCCGGTACAACACGGCCGGCGCGGTGCTGAAGTTGCGTGATGCACCCAAGCTCCAGCTGGGCATGACCGCCAAGGTCAACGGCCCCACGAATGCGGACTTCACCACGGGCGAGGCCACGGAGGTCGAGTCCGCTGCAGATGTGCGTGGCGTGGTCAGCGCGGTCAACGCGGGCAATGGTGACCTGGTCGTGCTCGGCATGACGATCAGTACCGACGAGACGACGGTGTGGGGCAACCTCCCGGGCCTCGGCGCGCTGGCCCCCGGGATGACCGTGCAGGTGTGGGGCTTGCCTGCCGGGCCGGGCTCGCTGCGCGCGACGCGGATCGAGAAGCTTGCGACCGGCACGCCGATTCTCTCGGGAGTCGTTCAAAACCTCGACGTGTTCAACCGCAAGTTCCTGCTGGGAAGCCTGGCCGTCGATTTCAGCCAGACCACGGCACCGTCTGGCCTGGTTGCCGGGGTGAACGTGCGCGTGCGTGCGACCTCATCGCCCACGGCCGGCATGCTGCAGGCGACGTCGGTCGAGCTTTGGTATCCCGTTTCGCTGCGAGACGGCACGCGACGCCAGCTGGGCGGCGTGGTGACGGATTTCAGCGGCGTTGCCAGCTTCCGCGTCCTCGGCACACCCGTGAACGCGTTGTCCGCGCAGGTGTCGGGCGGGCCGACAGCGGCGATTGCCAACGGCGTCGAACTCGAGGTCGCCGGCACCGTCGTCAATGGGTCGCTGGTGGCCACCAAGATCAGGATCAAGAAGACCCCGGGTGGTGCGAGTTCGGCTTCCTTCACGGCCATCGGCACGGTGGGCGCTTTCAGGTCGCTGGCCGACTTCAAGGTCAAGGGCCAGGCGATCGACGCCAGCGGCGCCGGCGTTCAGTACGTCAATGGTGCGGCAGGCAACCTCGGCAATGGCGTCCGGGTCACCGTCGTCGGGGGACGCATCGTCAACGACGTGCTGATCGCCAGCCAAGTCGTCTTCGAGTAACCAAGGCCCACGCCGAGAAGGGCCGTGCCCCTCGGCGCCTCTGACACGAGCCAAGTGCGCGGGAAACCCCTCGTTACCAGAGAGCCTTTGGGCGGGCATGTGTCCGACAGCCAGCGAGGGCATCGCCAGAAAAAATGCGCGGATGTGACGTTTTCACATCCAACGAATTTTTCTGGGAGGGCCTATGTCGGCTCAACATTTCCTCCGGGTCGAACACCCCAAGCTTGGCGCGATTCCGGCGTTCAATCGGGACGCTGCGGCGCTCGCACGGGCAACACGTGCCCGCCTTGCGTTCCAGGCGCGTCTTGTCGACACCTTCCGTGCCCACCTCGAAGGCGCCGGTTCGGAGCCGAGCGATTCGGCGCTACGTACGTTCGCCGTGCTCGCGGCAGAAGAGCATCGACTCGAGCAGCGGCTGGCCGATGCCGCGGATCGCAGTGCGACAGGCCCGACCGAGCCGGTGCGCGCGGAACTCGCGTCTCGGGGGCTTCGGTGAAAGTCGCCGACGCAAGCTTCACGGTGCACGGTACGCCGTCGGGCGACGGGTACGGCGGCCACTTCGAATACACCGACCCCGCCCCCCTCGTGGCGTCGGTGCGTGCCGAAGGGATGTCGCCGACGTTCGCCCTTGAACTTTCACCGTTGTGCATCGCGTTCTGCGTGGTCATGAACATGGCGGCGTTGACGCTTCTTTTTTACAAGCTTTGGTGACCCTGCGCGGCGCCGGGCGGGAGGCGCGGGTGAGTGCTGTGAGCGCTCGTCACGCACCCGTCGCGGGCACCTTCAGCGCAAGGCCGCCGCCAGCCCCTGAATCACCGACGCCTTCGGCGAGTCCCGCAGCCACGCCAGCCCCACCGGTGGCAGATTCCACGGCAGCGGGCGCGGCATGACTTCGGCAGCACCGGTGGCGGCCACGGCCTGCGCCACGTCGCGCGGCAGGATCGTCACGGCACGCGGCAACTGCTGCATGGCCGAGGCCACCGTGCGCACCGCGTAGGCCTCCAGCAGCGGCACGGGCACCGTACGGCCGGCAGCGGCGAAGACGGTGTCGATCATCTGGCGGATGGGCGTGTCGGAGGGCGGGAAGATCCAGTCCATCTCCGACAGCAGCGAGATGTCGAGCCCGTCCTGGTTCGACTGGCGCGCGAGGCGCAGCGCGCTGGCCTTCGACACCACGACACACGCCTCTTGCCGGTACAGCAGCTCCTGCACCAGGTCGTCGTCGGTGCTGTCGTGCGAGAAGCGGCAGATGGCGCAGTCGAGCGTGCGCTGGCGCACCGCCAGCACCAGGTTGTGCGTGGTGTCCTCGTGCGCCAGCAGCGCGATGCGCGGGCGCAGGCCGAAGAGGTGCTGCCACACGGCGTCGAGCGTCTGCGTGGCCGCATAGGGAATCACGCCGACGCGCAGCCGCCCCTGCAGCCCGGCGCCGCTGACGGCGCGCAGCTCCTGCTGCAGCGCGTGGTTGTCCGCCACGGCGAGCTTGGCGCGCGCCAGCACCACCTCGCCGGCGACGGTCGGCTCCAGTCCGCGGCGGCTGCGGATGAAGAGCGGCGTCATGAAGATGTCCTCGATGTCGGCCAGCGCACGCGTCACGGTCGGCTGCGCGAGCGACAGCTGCTCGGCCACACGGGTGATGGAGCGATGCCGGTCGACGGCCATCAGCAGCACGTAATGACGCATCTTCAGGCGGGTTTCGAGGCGCAGGGCGAGGGCGTCGGGGGCAAGGGGTGCAGGAGACATGGATCGCCGAGCATAGCAATCGATGCATGCATCGATAGCTATCCATGTGCATTGGCCTATTTCGTGCGACCAGAATCGGCGCATCCCCTTCGATGCACCAGAACCATGAGCACCTTCACCACCCGCCCTGAAATCACCGGCACGCACGGCGTCGCCGCGGCCACGCACTGGCTCGCCGCGCAGACCGCCATGGGCGTGCTCGAACGCGGCGGCAACGCCTTCGATGCGGCCGTGGCCGGCGGCTTCGTGCTGCAGGTGGTGGAGCCGCACCTCAATGGCGCGGGCGGCGAAGTACCCATCCTCTTCTGGAGCGAGAAGGACCGGCGCATGCAGTCGGTCTGCGGCCAGGGCGCCGCACCGGGCGAGGCCTCGGCCGCGGCCTTTCGCCGCCTGGGGCTCGAACAGGTGCCGGGCATCGGCCTGCTGCCGGCCACCGTGCCGGGCGCCTTCGGTGCGTGGCTGACGATGCTGCGCGACCACGGCACCTGGTCGCTGGCCGACGTGCTCGCGCCGGCCATCGGCTACGCACGCGACGGCTACCCGCTCATCCCGCGCGCGGTGCAGGCCATCGTCGCGGTGCAGGCGCTGTTCCGCGAGCACTGGACCTCGTCCGCCGAGGTCTGGCTGCCCGACGGCCAGGTGCCGAAGCCCGGCGCGCTGTTCTGCCAGCCGCGCCTGGCCGCCACCTACGAGCGCATCCTGCACACGGCCGACCACGGCGGCGACGGCACACGCACCGGCACCATCGATGCGGCGATGCGCTGCTGGTACCAGGGCTTCGTCGCGCAGGAGATCGACAGCTACTACCGCACGGCCCAGGTGCGCGACACCACCGGCGAGCGCCACGCCGGCCTGCTGCGCTACGACGACATGGCGCAGTGGCAGCCCACCGTCGAAGCGCCGCTGACGGTCGACTTCGGCCGCTACACGCTGGCCAAGTGCGGCTTCTGGAGCCAGGGCCCGGCCTTCCTCCAACAGATCGGCATGCTGCGCCACGCCGGCCTCGAACAGCACGCGCCGCACACCGCGGGCTTCGTGCACCGCATCGCCGAAGCGGCCAAGCTCGCGATGGCCGACCGCCTGGCGTGGTACGGCAGCGCACCCGGTGCGTCGCGCGAGGCGCAGATGGCGCTGCTGTCCGACGACTACCTGCGCCAGCGCTGGATGACGGTGGGCGACAACGCCTCGCAACAGCTGCAGCCCGGTTCGCCGCTGGGCCAGGCGCCGCGCCTGCCCGACCTCGACGTGGCCGCGCGCACGCTGCGCACCGCCGACACGCGCTTCGGCGTCGGCGAGCCCACCTTCGCCGCGCTGCCGCCCGTCGCCGAATGGGCCGAGCGCGAAGTCTTCGTCGGCGACACCTGCCACATCGACGTGATCGACCGCCACGGCAACATGGTCGCGGCCACGCCTTCGGGCGGCTGGCTGTCGTCCAGCCCAGTGATCCCGGCGCTCGGCTTCGCGATCAACACGCGCCTGCAGATGACCTGGCTCGACGACGGCCTGCCGAACACCGTGACGCCCGGCGTGCCGCCCTGCACCACGCTGTCGCCCTCGCTCGCGCTGCGCGACGGCGAACCCTACATGGCCTTCGGCACGCCCGGCGGCGATCAGCAGGACCAGTGGTCGCCCGCCTTCTTCCTGCGCCATGCGGTGCACGGCATGAACCTGCAGGAAGCCATCGACGCGCCGGCCTGGCACGTCGACCATTTCCCCGCGTCGTTCTGGCCGCGGTCGACCACGCTCAACCGGCTCACGGCCGAGTCGCGCTTCTCGCCCGAGGTGCTCGATGCGCTGCGCGCGCAGGGACACGACGTGAAGGTCGGCGACCCGTGGTCGGAAAGCCGCATGTCCGCCTGCACCCGCGAGCACGACGCCCAGGGCCGCCTGCTGTTGCGCGCCGCGGCCAACCCGCGCGGCATGCAGGGCTACGCGGTCGGGCGCTGATCCCTCCCTCCCCTTTCTTTTTCATCCAGGAGTTCATCCCATGCTTTCTCGCATCCGTCGCGGCCTCACGCTGCTCGCCCTCAGCGGCTTCGCCACCCTCGCCGCGGCCGAGTGGCCCGACAAGCCCATCACGCTGGTCGTGCCCTGGGCACCCGGCGGCTCCACCGACATCCTGGCGCGCTCGCTGGCCGAGCAGCTGACCAAGTCGCTGGGCCAGACGGTCATCGTCGACAACCGGGCCGGTGCGTCCGGCAACATCGGCTCGAACTTCGTGGCCAAGGCCAAGCCCGACGGCTACACACTGCTGATCGGCTCGATGAGCACGCATGCGATGAACCCGGCATTGATGCCGTCCATGCCCTTTCGCGGCGTCGAGGACTTCACGCCCATCGCGCAGATGGCCAACGTGATCAACACCATGGTCGTCAACCCCGCGGTGCCCGCGACCAACGTGAAGGAATTGATCGCCTACGCCAAGGCCAACCCCGGCAAGCTGGCTTATGCGTCGGCCGGCCCTGGCTCCACCAACCACCTGAGCGCGGTGCTGTTCGAGAAGGCCGCAGGCATCGAGATGCTGCACGTGCCGTACAAGGGCGGCGCGCCGGCCGTGGTCGACACGGTGTCGAACCAGACGCAGGTGCTGTTCTCCGCCGGCACGCAGACGCTGCCGCATGTGAAGGCCGGCAAGCTGCGCCTGTTGGGCGTGACCGAGGCCAAGCGCTCGCCGCTGCTGCCCGACGCGCCCACCGTGGCCGAGACGCTGCCGGGCTATGCGCTCGGCGTCTGGTACGGCGCCTTCGGCCCGGCCAACATGCCCAAGGACTTGGTGACCAAGCTCAACGACGAGATCAACAAGGCGCTGGCACAACCCGAGGTGCGCACGCGCATGGATTCGATGGGCGTCGAGATCGTCAAGGGCACGCCGCAGCAGTTCGCCGCCGTGCTGCGCAGCGACGCCGACCGCTACGGCAAGGTCATCCGCGAGCTCGGCATCAAGAATGAGTGAGGCAGGCATGGCCGACGCGCTGCGCCTGCCGCTCGACGTGTGCCAGGCGCTCACGCACGACCTGCCGCGCGCGCGCACGATGGACGCGGCCTTGCAATGCATCGACGGCGTTCGCCGGCGCCTGCTGGGCGACGGGCTGCTGACAGTGAACCTCGATGCCTCGCCCGCGCACGACGACAGCGACACCGTCGAGTTGCAGCGCGTGTGGACCTCCGACCCCGCCGCCTACCCGGTGGGCGGGCGCAAGCGCAAGACGCTGACGCCGTGGACGCGCCAGTTGCTGCGCGGTGCCCAGATGTTCGTGGGCGAGGGCGACGCCGCCTTGCGCGAGGTCTTCGACGACCACGCGCTCATCGCGTCGCTCGGCCTGCGTGCGGTCGTCAACGTGCCGTTGCTCGATGCGCACGGGCGCTGCGCCGCGACCTTCAACCTGCTCGGCGTGCGGCCCGCCTGGCAGCCGCAGGAGCTGGCCCTGGTGCAGCTGCTCGGGCTGCTCGCCACGCCCTGGGTGCTGGGCCCACGCGAGGCCTGAGCAGCGGCGCCGTCGTCGGGACGACAGCGGGCCGCCGACGGGCCGGTGACGCCAGGGCACCCGCGGAACTGGCTTTGCCAGGCCGCCGGGTGCGCCCCCTCGAGGGGGAGGCGCCGCAGGCGCATCGGGGGTGGGTTTGGTTTCAGTCCGGCAGCGACAGCCGCTGGATGTGCGCGTCGTCCCAAAGGTCGCGCGGCTCGCGCCCGACGATCTGCACGGTGCAGTCCGGCTCGCTCAGGTCGAGCAGCGTCGGCACCGTGGGGGTTTCCTGCACCGTGGAATAGAAAGTGCGCACGACGGGCGCATACAGCTGGTCCTTGCGCTGCTGCACCACCACCGCCAGCAGGCCCGAATTCAGCCGCACAAGCGAGCCCACCGGGTACACGCCGACCAGCTTGATGAAGGCGGCCAGCAGCTCGCGGTCGAAGTGGCCCTTCCACGCAGCCATGCGGACCAGCGCATCGGCCGGGTCCCAGGCCCGCTTGTAGACGCGCGCAGAGGTCACGGCGTCGAACACGTCGCAGATGGCCGCCATGCGCGCGTAGATCGAGATCTCCTCGTCGTCCAGCCCGTCCGGGTAGCCGCCGCCGCCGATCTTCTCGTGGTGATGCAGGCAGATGTCCAGCGCGATGGGTTCGTCGAAGCCGTTGCTCTGCAGCATCTCCATGCCCAGCCGCGGATGGTTCTTCATCGTCGCGAACTCCGCGTCGGTGAGCGCGCCCGGCTTGTTCAGAATGTCGGCCGGCACCCGCGCCTTGCCCAGGTCGTGGAACAGGCCGCCGATGGCCGCGTTGCGGACCTGCCCTTCGGGCATGCCCAGTTCGCGCGCGAAGGCCGCCATGAGCGCACAGACGGTGACGCAATGCATGTACGTGTACTCGTCGGCGGTCTTGAGCCGGGCCACGCTCAGCATGGCGCCCGGGTCCTGCTCGATCGATGCGTAGATGCCGTCGACCACCTGGAGCGCCTGCGGCACGTTCAGAGGCCGGTTGGCCTGCACGTCGGCGAAGGTGCTCTTCATGGTGGACGCGCCGAAGGCACGCGCCTTCGTGGCGGCTTCATGCACATCGACGGGCGGTGGCACGCGAACCGCCGGCGGGGGTTCGGCGACTTCGATCCACACGAAGATGTCGACGCGGGCACGCAGCGAGCGCAGTAGCCGTCGGCCGAGCACGCGCGACGTAGAGCGTGCGGTGGGCACGCCCGTCCAGATGCCATCGAGCCCCTTGAGGACCATGCCTTCTTCCAACTCGGTGGCCTTGATCTTCTTCAGCATGACGGTCGTGTGCGTTCCAGATACAGATACGCGCGCTGCGGGGTGGCAGGGGTGAAAATTTGACTATAGGACCAAAAGGTGTCCAAACCTCCTTCCATGCGCTCGGCGCGCGTCAACCTTGGCACGTTCGCAACGACGCATTGAAGAGGCCCCCGACGGCCTGTTGCCTTTCGCCTTACTACACTGCCGAATGCACCCTGTTTCACCACTGCCCGACGATTGCGGCCCGTCGACCGTCCGCTTCGTCAGCGGCGACGTGCCGCGCATCCGATGCGTGGGCGAGGTGGTGCGGGTCGGCACCGTCGACATTCCCAGCCTCCCTGCGCGGCTGACGGCCGATTGGCAGCGCGAGGTGGCGTCGGTCCTGGCCCTCGAACCCGGCGACGTCGAGCCGCTGCCCCTGCCGCGGGCGCGCCTGCGCTGGCCGGACTACCGGCGGTGCGTGGAAGCGATGGCCGACTGGACCCGCGCGCTCGGGTTGTCGGACGTGCTGGCGTCCAGCGAGGTGGCGCTGATGGCCTGCCGCGGCGCGGCGTACCACCACGACGCCGAGCACTACGGCGGCATGGCCTTCTGCAACCTCTTCCTCAGCGACGACCAGGGGCTGGATCTGCACTTCCCCCGCGCGGGCCTGCGCATTCCCCTGACGCGCGGCACGGCCGTGGTGTTCGACACGGGCCAGCCGCACGCCGTGTTCCGGCGCGACCGCGGCAGCTTCGATCCGGCGGATTTCTCGGACGGCGCCGATGGCACCGTGGCCTTCCTGAGTTGGGAGCTGCCGATCGAGGACGCGGACGTGGCGCGCGTGCTGGGCGTGGTCGTCGAGGACGCTACGCCGAGAGCCTGACTGTCAGAACTCCGCCCACTCCGCCGATTCGGCGCGCACTGGCTTCACGCCAACGGCGGGGGCTGTCTTGCTGCCTTGCCGTCCCAGCGATGCAGGGCGCTTCTTGGGCACCAAAGCGCGGCTGGCAACCGGCCGGCTGGAGGCGTTGCCGCTCAGGGCGCCCGCATCGCCGTCGTTCAGCTTGAAGGCCGCCACCACGCCGACCAAGCCGGACGCCTGGTCCTGCAGCGAGCCGGCGGCAGCAGCGGCCTCTTCGACCAGCGCGGCGTTCTGCTGCGTGACCTGGTCCATCTGCATGATCGCCTGGTTCACCTGCTCGATGCCGGTGGACTGCTCCTGGCTGGCGGCCGTGATCTCGCCCATGATGTCCGTGACGCGGCGCACGCTGCCGACCACCTGGTCCATGATCCGTCCCGCGTCGCCCACCAGTTCGGTGCCCACGCGCACCTTCCCCACCGAATCGTCGATCAGCCCCTTGATCTCCTTGGCGGCGGCGGCCGAGCGTTGCGCCAGACTTCGAACTTCCGACGCCACCACCGCGAAGCCGCGGCCTTGTTCGCCGGCACGCGCGGCTTCCACCGCGGCGTTGAGGGCGAGGATGTTGGTCTGGAAGGCGATGCCGTCGATCACGCCGATGATGTCGACCACCTTCTTGGACGATGCGTCGATCGAGTTCATCGTGTCGACCACCCGGCCGACCACTTCGCCGCCCTGTACGGCGACGTCCGATGCCGCGACGGCGAGCTGGTTGGCCTGACGCGCGTTGTCGGCGTTCTGCTTGACCGTCGAGGTCAGCTCTTCCATCGAGGCGGCGGTCTGCTCCAGCGCGCTCGCTTGCTGCTCGGTGCGCGACGACAGGTCCTGGTTGCCGCTGGCGATCTCGCGGGACGCCGTCAACATCGTGTCCGTGCCCGTTCGGACGTCGCCGACGATGCGCACGAGGTTGCCCTGCATGGCCGCCAGGGCCGCGATCAATGGTGCGAATTCATCGCGAACCTCGTTCACGACAGGCACCGTCAGATCACCGGCGCTCACCCGTTCGGCGACGACAGACGCCGCCCCGACACGACGGCGCACCAGGTCGGCGATGTGGAAGAACAGCCCCGCCAAGGCGACCGTGATCGCCAGGATGATCGCCAGCAGCGCGGAGCGCGTGCTCGTGGCCGCCTGTTGGACCTGGTCGAGTTCCGCGGTCAGCAGCGTGCCCTGACGGTCCTTCTCGGTCTTCAGCCATGCGAGCACTTTGTTGCGCGCCGGGATCGTCTTCTCCACCAGGAAGTCGAAGGCCTCGTCCTTGCGCCCGGCTTCGATGAGCTTGATGTTGACCTCTCCAATCGCCCAGAACTCGCTGGCGAGCTTCTTGAAGTCTTCATCGAAGGCTTTTCGCGCTGCCGGGCTCACACTGTCCCTCCCATACAGTGCGCTGTTCTCCTCGATGATCTTGCGCTTCTCCGCGATGTCCGCCAGCGTGATGCGCAGGTCTTCCGGCGTCCGCACCAGGATGGCATGGCGGATCTGCAACGAGACGCGCGTCACGCTGAGTTCCGTCAACGCGATGCGTTGGAGCTGCGGAACGCGAATCGCGCCCGTGCGATCCGCCGTGGCATTGACATCGCTGAGCCGAACCCAGGAGACCACCCCCAGGGCGCCCAGCGCCGCAACGACCACGAAAAGAGCGACATACAGGCGCTTGGCAATGCCAAAACCATCGAATAGCTTCATAGAGACACCCAGAATGAGAGTTGTTAAATCGGGTGGATCTACAGCCGTCCACTCGGTTGCCGGCCTTCGCAAGATCGCGTCGCCGTCATGTCTGAAATGATATTTCAGAAATGATTAAAGTGATACTTTGATTGTCGGGGCTGCGTGAACTTGTGCGGCTTTCTGCCACTGCTGATTGGCCTGCTGCGGCGCACTGACGGCAGACGGCAACAAGCGCCCGCGGCGCCCACGACGCTTCGAATCCGGCAAAACCGATTGCTAACGCAGCGTTGTGCTCAGTCGAGCTCGGTCAGCACGCCTGGCGTGGTTTCACTGAAGTCGTTGGCCGGCAGCAGCACATCGAAGCGCGCGCCGCCGTCTTTCGCATTGCCGGCGCTGATCGTGCCGCGGTGTGCGTCCAGGATCTTCCGGCAGATCGCCAGGCCCAGCCCGGTCCCGCCGGAACCGTCCTTGGTTTTGCTCGACTGCACGAAGGCGTCGAAGATGTCCTCGAACTCATCGGGCGGGATGCCGGGGCCGTGGTCGCGAAACCAGATGTGGAGACTCCCGTCCGAGGCGGTTCGGGCTCCCACGTCGATCGATTCGCCGACCGGCGAGAAGCGGATCGCGTTCGCCAGGATGTTGCGCACGACCTGCTGGAAACGGAACGGGTCGACCTTCGCCGAGAGCGCCGTCTTCGGCAGCTGCATGTCGACCGTCAGGTGTTTCGCGCCGAACAGCGGACCCAGCTCGTGCACGACCGTGCGCAGCAGCGGCCGCAGATCGGTCCGCTCGAGGTGGATGGTGCCGACGGCACTGTCGATCTTGGAAACGTCGAGCAGGTCGTTGACCAGCGCCAGCATGCGCTGGCCCGACGACAGAATGTCCGAGAACATGCCCGCGACCATCGGGTCGTTGCGCACCCGGCCGGCCCCCAGCTCGGAGAAGCCGATGATCGACTGCAGCGGCGTGCGCAGTTCGTGGCTGATGTTGGCGATGAACTCGCTCTTGGCGCGTGACGCCTCTTCGGCGACCTCCCGGGCCTCCTGCGTCGTGCGGGAGGCGTTCCGCAGTTCCGTGACATCCATGAAGGTGGTCAGGATGCCCTGCGCCTTGCCGTCGCGCCCCATCACCAGCACCTTGTTGATGAGCAGGTCGCGCTTGTCGCCGTTGGGGTGCGTATGGAAGGCTTCATACTGAAGCTGGCCGCCGTTGCTTTGCAAGCTTCGGTCGCAGGCTTCGTGCAGCCGCGCCTCGGACTCCGGGACGAAGTTCTCACCTCGCCGGCCCAGAACCTCCGCCTTGCCCCGCTGCGCGAATTCCAGCCAGGCGCGGTTCACGTCGAGGTAGCGGCCCGACATGTCGCGCATCGACATCGGCAGGGGACTCATGTCCCGCAGCAGCGCCATGAACGCCACCTGTTCGGCGAGCTGCGCCTCCGCCTCCTCGCGCGCCGTGATGTCGACAGCGCTACCGGCGAAACCGGTTGCCTGCTGGCCGTCGTGCAGCGGCACAAGCGCGACGTCCACGCGCCGAGGGTGGTCCGTTCCCGCCCAGAAAGTCAGCGTCGCGGCGCGTGCACCACGGGCGGCGTCGCGCTCGAGCATCGCGTGGACGACCGACCGTTCATCCGGCGCCACGAGCTCGACAAGGGGCGTGCCGAGGATCGACTCCTGGGATTCGCCCGTCGCCGCCATCCAGTGCGCGTTGACGAAAGTCAGCCTGCCTCGTGCATCGGTCCTGAAGAGCAGTTCCTGGACGCTGCGGACGATGACGTTGAGCTCCTGCTCGCTGCGAGCGATCTTCAGCTGCATGGCATCGACACGCTGGCCGGCTTCCTCGCGGGCCTTCAGGCTGCGCGATGCGGTGATCGTCAGCCCCACGAGGGTGAGCGTGGCGAGCACGATGACCAGCATCCGGAAGCGCGCCTCGACGAACCACTCCGTCGTGACCGCCTGCAAGGGCCGCTCCACCAGCACGACCAGGGGCCGCGAACTCGAGACGCGGAACGCCCCGGTCTGGGTCTCCGGGTCGATGCCCGCCGCCTGGTAGTTGGCATGCTCGATGCGCGGGAGGAATGTCCGGAACACCGGATGCTCCCGCAGCAACGTGCCCGGGGCGCCGGCACCCGTGTCGCCATACAGGCGGCCGTCGTACCGAACCAGGGCGGCGCGGCTGCCCGGGTCGGTGATCGTGAGCCGCATCTGCCGCACCAGGCCTTCGGGATGGATCAGCGCGAGGACGAGGAGGTCGCCCGACGGCGGTCGGGCGCGCCGCATCAGCGGGATGACGCCGACGGAGGCCGGCGACGTCGAAGGGGCGGCACCGGTCGCCAGCGCGGCCAGCCCGCGTCCGGGCAGGTAGGGGCCCAAGGCGTCGCTCCCCTCGCTCGGCAGCAGGCCGAGCCGACCCAGGTCGATGCGCCGCCCCACGTCGTCGGCGCTGCTGGCGGCGACCACCCGTCCGTTCATGTCGACGACCGCGATGTCGCGCAACAGCGGAAGACTCAGGACCAGCTGCCGGAGGTTGGCGGAGACGGCCGCGCTCGTGGTGTTCTGACTGCTCAGCTCGCTCGCGACGCTGGCCAGCGAGATCGCCGCGGTGTCGATGCTGCGCGTCACATGGTCTTCGAGGACGCGCGCATACAGCGTATTGCGCTTCTGCTGTTCGTCGATGGCGGCGGCGCGATCCCTGACGAGCAGCGCCACCGAGATCCCGGCCATCACGACGACCAGGGACAGGCCGATCAGGCGGACGATGCGACTCGCCGGCCACGGCAGGGCGTCTTGCGGAGCCTTCATGGCGTTCAGCGGACGACGATGGCCGACAAGCCGTTGCGACGGGCAGCGGCATCGAGCCGGCCGTCGCTGCGGATGCGCTCGACGAATTTGTCCATGGTCTGCAACCACGCGTCGTCCCCAGGAAGGACTGCATAGGCGTAGGGCAGAACGTGGAAGGGTTGGGGGGGGCCCACCAGCTCGGCCCAATCCGCGTTGTCCAGCAGCCGCCGGCTGTAGGGGTAGTCGCTCATGAACACATCGATGCGGCCGGACTCGAGCTCACGTTCACGCGTGGTCGGCGGCGCCACCACGACGAGCCGTGCCTGCTTGAGTGCTTCGGCCATGACCGGCTCCATGAAGGTCCCCGCCTGAACGCCGACCTGAACCCCCGGCTGGTCGATGTCTTCCCACCGTCGAACGACGCGGTTGCCCTTGGTCGTGACGCCGTAGATGTCGCTGCGGAGATAGGGCCGCGTGAAGCGAAGCTGCGCGAGGCGTTGCGGCAGCACACCGACAGCGAACATGGCGACGTCGCAGCTGCCGGTGCTCAGGTCGCGGACCAGTGTCGCGAACGACGAGTCGACGTACGTGAGCCGCACGCGCAGGTCTTGCGCGAGTTGCGCCGACAGCTCGATGTCGATGCCGCTGAGCGACTGGTCGCGCGGGTTGCGGTACGTCACGCCGTAGTAGTCGGGCCAGATGCACACGCGCACGGTGCCCGAGCGCGCCACGCGGTCGGCCACGGGCCCGGCCTGCACGGGGGCCGGCAGCAGCCCTGCGCCCCCGATGAGGAGCGCCGCCGCCAGCACCAGATGCCTGCCCCACCTCATGCGAGGCTCCAGGGATGGTCGGTCGTGTGGACGAGGTCGCCGAAGCTGACGCGGCTTTCGGTCACGCGGTCGCGCAGCGCCAGGAACGGCGCCCAGCGGTCGAGCAGCGCGTCGACCACCCGGGGGTCGAAAGACGTGCCGCGCTCGGCGATCAGCATGCGCCGGACCTCGTCGGCGGCGAAGGCCGGCCGGTAGCACCGCGCCATCGACAGCGCGTCGAAGTAGTCCACCACCGCGACGATGCGCCCGGCCAGCGGAATGGCCGTGCCGGCCAGACCTTTGGGATAACCACCGCCATCGAAGCGCTCGTGGTGGGACAGTGCGATCTCCGCGGCCAACTGGAACAGCGGCACGCGCGATCGGCCGAGGATCTCCGCGCCGATCTCCGGGTGCCGGTTCATCACGTCGCGCTCTTCCGGCGTGAAGCCGCCCGGCTTCTTCAGCACGGCATCCGGGATGCCGATCTTGCCGATGTCGTGCATCGGCGCCGCCTTGCGCAGCAGGGTCGACCAGGTCCGGCTCTGGCCCAGCGCCAGCGCCAGGGCCTCGGCCAGCACCCCGATGCGCACGATGTGCACGCCGGTGTCGTCGTCCTTGTACTCGGCAGCCAGCGCCAGCTTGTAGAGCGCGTCCTGGTGCGCCGCGACGACTTCGCGCAGGGCCTCGTTGCGCTCCTGGTACATCTTGCCGAGGTCGGTGAGCAACGTTTCCATTTGCGCCGAAGCGTCGTCGTCGAAGCGCTTACCGCTGTCGCGCGCGGAGGGGGTCATGCCGACACCCCCAGCTGCTCGAGCGTCTTCACCAGCTCCAGCGGGCTGAAGGGCTTGACCAGGTAGGCCTGGGCGCCGGCCTCGAGGCCCGCGATGCGGTCTTCGGCCCGCCCCTTCGCGGAGATCATCACGATGGCGGTTCCCGACATCGTGGGGTCCGAGGTCAAGGTCTGGCACAGGCTCAGGCCGCTGGTGGCGCCCGGCATCATCACATCGGTGATGACGACGTCGGGCCGCAACGCACGCGCCATCGCCAGGCCCGTCTCGCCGTCACACGCTTCCGCCACGTTGGCGCCATGGCCGGCGAACTCCAGCGTCATGCGGATGAGCCGGCGGATGTCGGAGTGGTCGTCGACGATGAGGATGCTGTTCATGACGAGTCCGAAGAGGGTTTTGTGGTGAATGACATGGAGGTATCGGCAGAACTGAAATAAACTGAAGGCATCAAATTTGCCGATTCCCTGAATTGGGGTCGGAAGTCACGCAACCATGAACAAAGCACCGGATTCCACTGACACGGACTACAGCACGCGTGACGTCGCGGCCCTGCTGGGCCTCGCCGTGCGCTCGGTGCAACTGATGGTCGACCGTGGCGAGTTGCAGGCCTGGAAGACGCCCGGCGGCCACCGCCGAATCGATCGGGCCTCGGTCGACGCCTTTCTGCAAGGCCGCCAGGGGCTGGCGAGCAAGCGGCAAAGTGCTGCCGGCACGGCGCCGGATGCAACGGCCAGGGACGGCAAGGCCAAGGTCCTGCTCATCGAGGACTCGAAGCACTACCAGAAGCTCGCGTCGATGCTGCTGCGAAACGAGTTCCCCGCCCTGGAACTCTTCGTCGCAGACGATGGCTTCTCGGGCCTGGCCATGGCCGGGCAGTTGCAGCCGGCGCTGCTGATCGTGGACATCCTGCTGCCCGGCATGGACGGCGCGACGCTGATCGCGAGCCTGCGCTCCCACCCGCAGTTCGCGGAGAGCCGCCTGATCGTGCTGACCTCGCTCGACGAGACCGATCGGGCGCCCTACATGTTCGCGCTGGAAGGCGTCCCCATCGTGCACAAGCCACGCATGGTGACGGACCTTCCCCGCTGTATTCACGAGGTGCTGGCGCTGCGAAGCGCCGTCGCTGCATGAAGGCACCGCGCCGCGTCCTGCTGCTGGAGGACGACCCCTCCATCTGCCGCTTCGTCGACATGGCGCTCACCGGGCTGCCCATCGAACTCGTCGAGGCGATGTCCATTGCCCAGGCGCGGGAGCAGCTCGCGCAGCACGAATTCGACCTCTTCATCTCCGACCTGATGCTGCCCGACGGCAATGCGATGGAGATGTTCCGCACGCTGCGCGCCGATCGGCAGGGCAGCACGATGCGCATCGTGGTCTTCAGTGCCGGTGTGTCCGCCGCGGCGCGCGAACTCGCTGCCGAACTGGGCGTTTTCCGGGTGCTGGACAAGCCGGTGCCCTACCGCGAGCTGGTCGCCTGCGTCGAGCAGGCCCTCGGGACGGCCGAGCCGTTGCCTGTCGAGCCGGCGGTGGCGCTGGCGCACAGCCTGCCTGCGACGCAGCGACAGCGCGCCATCGACGACCATTTCGGCGGGCAGGCCGCGCTGTTCGACGAGTTCTTCGCCAGCTGCCTGGCGCAGCTCCCGGCCGACATCGAAGCCGGGGACGGGGCCTGCGCGGCGCACGACACCGGCACGCTGCGTCGGGTGGCGCACAACCTCAAGTCGGTCCTGCAACTCATCGGCAGCGCAGAAGGGCATGCAATGGCACGCGAGCTGGAACACGCGGCCGCCCAGGGCCAGCCCTTTCAGGCGCTGGCCACCGACTGGGGTCGCCTTCGCGCGCATGTGACATCGCTCTGTCTGGCCGACTGACGAACGGTGCGGGGTCCGCATGGGGAGAGACCTCTTCTTCGACTGCCCGGGTGCTGGCGCATCAGGCCCTGCAGTTCATTTCCTCGTTCATGCGCAGCATCTTTCGCGACAGGCGCATGGCTTCCTCGCGAGCGCGCGGTTCGCCACGTTGCATGCGCAGGAACTGCTCCGCATAGGCATCGGTCAAAGCGGCCCACTGCTCGAAGGGCGCGTCCACCACCAGCGGGCGGCCTGCCGGCGCCAGCACCGGCAGGCGCGCGGCCGATGCATGAGCCCCGGCATCGGAGGCGGCCGTGGCGAGTGGCTGGGTCAGCCGCGCCAGCAGCCGGAGCACGGTCGCCGCGGAGCGACGCTTGACCGCTGCGCGCTCGAGTGCCTGCCAGGCAGAGGCGGTGAAGCCGGGGGTCGCAACGGTGGGTGAGGTGGTCGTCATGGTCATCTTCGGGGCGACCTCGTGCAAGATGGCGTCGGTCGATGTGCCAAATGATATCAACGAAGTGATAGAAATGAAACCCATGGATGCATTTCGGCAGCAAGGAGTGACGCATTGCACGGGTGGCAGGCGCCTTTCTGCGTTCGCCGGCCTCCTGATCGCTTCCGTCACCCTCGCGCACGCCGCGAGCGGACCGGCCGACGACGCGCTGCGGCTCGCCGGCGGCTACGGCTGTCTGGCCTGCCACGGCATGGTGCGCAAGCAGGTCGGCCCCGGCTTCGCGCAGATCGCAGCGCGCTACCAGGGCGACGCCAGCGCGCCGGCGCGGCTGGCGGGCAAGATCCGCGAAGGCGGCGTGGGCGCCTGGGGCCGCGTGATCATGCCGCGCCAGCCGAAGATGACGGTGGCGGAATCAGAGACGCTGGCGCGCTGGGTGCTCGCGCAGCCGCCCCAGCCCTGACACCGGCGCGCGAACGCCGTCAACGCCGCCGATACACCTGACCGAGTGCCGTCGCCAGGGCCATCGACACCCGACGCCGCGCCAGCGTCAGCGGCGACAGCGAGGCGAGCGGGCCGCGCGCGAAGCGATAGAAGGCCTGGCTCGCGACCGACGGCGGCCGCCCGCGCAGCGCACCGCGAAAGTGGTGGCCCTGCCAGGGTTTGGCCGCACCCACCGCATGCGACAGGTGCCGCCCGCCGGGGGCGAAGTCCATCGCCTCGGGACCCTGCGTGCGCAGCGGCGCCTCGCCCAGCATGAGCGCGAAGTTGAGCGCGTCTTCGTCGGTCGAATGGAAGAGGTGGTCGGGCGTGCCCCGCTTGCGTTCGCGCAGCGCGCCGTCGGCCTGCGCGGCGATCAGCTCGCAGATGCGCTGCCAGGCTGCGAGCAGCTCGACGTGCACGCGCGGCACGCCGACGAAGCCGCTGTTGTAGTAGCGCTCCAGTGCGCGGCGCGGGGTTTCGCCGTGCGCAGCGAAGAAGCGGCACCAGCGTTCGCGCCGTGGATGGTCGGACGGCAGGGCGCCGTCGATGTCTTCGACCAGCGCGACCGCGCCATCGGCGAACCAGGCCTCAATCTCCGTCCAGGCGCATTTCACGACCAGGTCGGGGTCGAGGTAGACCACCGCGTCGGCGGTCGGCTCATGCACCTGCAGCAGTGCGCGCATGAAGGCCGGCTTCTCGTAGTTGAGGCTGCGCGGCGGGTCGAGCGCCACGGCCTGCAGCACCACCTGCGGCGTGACCTGCAACCGCCCCGCGGCGCGGTCGAAGCCCGCATGCCGCGTCAGCCAGGCCGGCAGCGGCCCGCGGTGGCCGACCCACACGGTGCCCCGGTAGCCCGCGGCGACCAGCGAGTTGACGAGCGCCGCCACGCCATGGTGGTAGTGGGCTTCGAAGAGCGTGCAGACCGCGGTTCTCGTCATGGTGACGATGATGGGGCATCGACCGGGCCGCCTTCGGACGCCGACGGCCGGACTTGAGGCTGTGGGCCGTTTTGCCACGCAACAATCGTTAACTTCTTGGCACTAAGGCGATCTCAGTGCACAGATGCGCCGGGAGCGTTGACATTGCACAGACAGTCGTCACCTCGCGCCTCGACAATCTGAGCATGACCCGACGCCTCCTCTCTCTGTGTTTTCTGCTGGCGCTCGCCGCCTGCGCGCAGCGAGAGGTGCCACCGCCGTCGCCCATCGACGCGACGCTGCGCGTGCCGACCCTCGAATTCCATGCGCCGCCGGTCGACGCCGTCGTCACGAACGTGCGCTACACGCTCGACCGTCAGTTCGGGCCGTTGGTCAACTTCTACCTGCAGGACGAAGTGGCCGCCTTCGGGCGCGGCGAAGAGACGGCCGTCGGCGAACTCTTCGGCACGGTCGCCGTCACGGCCGAGGAAGCGCGACGCGTCTATGCCAAGGACCCGGCCGCGGGCGACCGCCGGCTGCTCGGGCGCCAGGTCCTGCTCAGCGGCAGCGTGCTGGGCATGAATAAGGACGACGACCAGGTGCCCTATGTGGTGCTGCGCGACGGCGTGCTGCTGGGGACGAAGGCGCGCCTGGCGCGCGACAGCGCAGCCGTGGCCACGACGATCACCAAGGACGACGACGTGGCCTTCGTCTGCACCGGGCGAGGCCTTGTCGCCCGCACGCCGCTGTTCGACGATTGCCGCCCGGCTGCGGCCGTGGCGCAACGCCAGACCGAAAGGCTGGCGAGCGAGTTCGCCCGCTTCGCACGCGGCCAGTCGGTGTCGTCCGAAGCCGCCGAACTGGCCGTCCGTTTCGAAAGCCTGGCCCGCGCCGTCGACGACCGGGTCGATTGCTCGACCGGCTGCGAACGGCGCGTGGACTATCGTCGCGCCGCCGAAGCGGGCACGCTGGCCGCCATCGTCAAGTCGATGCGCGCCGGTGGCCTGCGCATCGACGCGAAGGCCGAGCGCGCACTGACGCAGTCGACGCTGACCGCCGCTGCGCCGAATCGCTGAGGCCTCACTCAGCCCGTCAGGGCGTCGCCTCGAACCACGCGCGCGGCGAGCGCCCCTCGCATGGCCGACGTCGCTTCGGCGCGCGGTGCCTTCGCAGCCCGGCTTGCCGGGCCGCTTATCGCCGTGGCGTTCGCCGCCCCAGGGCTGACAGCAGCAACACGACGCCACCCGCGCCGAGCGTGAGCAGGCCCCACCAGGCGATTGGGCCGACGCTCGCGCCCCACGCGGCGATGCAGCACCCCAGCGAAATGCCCAGCAACACGCACCCCAGCGCCTGCAGCGCCCGGCGGCGCATCGGCGGCACCGCGGCGCGGCCCACCATCTGTTCATGGTGACGGTCCATGGCGCCGGCGAGCGCGGCCATGCCGACGAACGCGCAAGTCAGGGAAAGCAGCACTGCCGTCGATGGGCTCATGGATTCATCCCCCGCGCTGGAAGAACGCCCAGCAGACGCCCAGCACCAGGCCCGCGCCGACCAGCCCCGCGGCCACCCGCACGCCGCGAACACTGAAGACCCAGATCGCCACCGCCGTGTAGACCACAAAGCCCAGCAGCGTGGCGATGAGCACGCCATCGGCGCGCGACGCCGTGGTGAGCCGCGGCAGCGCCAGGGCCAGCACCACCGCCGCGAGCGCGGCCAGGCCATAGCCCCCGACGCTCGCGGCCAGCACGCGGGCCAGCACGTTCCAGCGATGGCGCATGGCGTCGCGCAGTTGGCCCGCGTTCTGCGGGGGGCCGCGGCGTGGCTCGGCGGGTGCCGCGCGCCATCCGACGTGTACTCGCCAGGCCGCCAACGCGAGCAGCATGCCGAAGACCAGCGTCACCCCTTCGACACCGGCACCCTGCCAGTCGCCCAGCGCCAGGTAGCGGCCCAGGTGCTGGCCCGTGGTGGCGGCATTGAGGGCCGGCAGCGCCAGGCACAGCACGGCGGCCAGCGCGAGCTGCTCGACCCAGGCCCGCGCGGGCGGCCGCAGCAACGCGTGCACCAGCGTCAGGCCCCACACTGCGAGGAAGGCCCGGATCTCCCATGCCTCACGACCGGCCAGCTCCGGCGCGATGCTGCGGTTTGCGTAGAGATAGGCAATGCAGGCGATGCAGGCGCCCGCCACGGCGCTGGCATTGAGCGCTTCCACCACGCGGTAGACCCGGGCCGTCGCGGCACCGAATTCCATCTCGCTCTTCTTGCGACGCTTGACCATGAAGAGCACGGTGCCCATCGCCATCATGGCGGTGCCCAGCAGGCCGCTCACGAAGTAGAGCCACTTCATGGGCCAGCCCCCGAAGCGCACCAGGTGCAGGGTCGTGATGGCGCCGTGGATCTGTTCGCTCGAGAAGCGCGCCGGCGGCGTGGGGCTCTGTACGCGCAGCACCGCCCCTGTCGTGCCGTAGAAGGTGACGACGCCGATCGGGTTCAGAAGGGTGGCGTTCGGCGACGGCGCGCCGCCGTCGTCGCCGCGGCCGAACACGCGCACGACCATGTGCCGGTCGCCGGGCTGGTCGACGACGATGCGGCCCGCGGGCCGGCCCGTGAGCGACTGCGCGGTCTGCAGCAGCGGTGCGAGCGGGTGCAGAGCGGCCGAGACGCCCGCGCGCGGCCGTGCCGGTGGTGCGGCTTCCGGCGCCAGCTCGGCCTGGAAGCGTGCATGGGCCTTGTCATCGGTGCCGTAGGCCGCCTGCAGCGGCGCGGGCAGGTAGCTCGTGTAGAAAAACGCCACGCCGGTGTAGACGATCATGAACAGGAAAGGCAGCGTCAGCACGGCCGTGGCGTTGTGCGCATCGAGCCACGAGCGCTGGCCCTTGCCCCAGCGCAGCGTGAAGAAGTCCTTGAAGATGCGCCGGTGCACCACCACGCCGGAGACCAGCGCCACCAGCATGCACATCGAGAGCCAGCCGACCAGCCAGTAGCCCGGCAGACCGCCGTGCAGCGTGTAGTGAAACGACATGAAATGCCGGCCGCCTTCGGTCTTGCGGCCCCAGGGCTCGGGCAGCCGCTCGCCGGTGCCCGGATGCAGGGCGGCGCGGTGGTTGTCGCGGCCCGCGCGCCACGCCAGCTCGACGGCTTCGTCCGCACGCGATGGCAGGTCGATGCGCCAGAACCGCGCGCCCGGCGCTACCGCGGCCAGGTGCGCCGCGGCGTGTTCCGCCGCCGCGCCGCTGTCGCCGGCGTCGGCGCCATCGGCTCGGGCGTGCGCGGCCGTGGCAAGGGAGGGCTTGGCGGCCATCCAGTGCGTGATCGGCTCGCGGAACACACTGAGCGTTCCGGTCAGGAAGATCGCGCACAGCACCCAGCCCGCCGTCAGGCCGGCCCAGGTGTGCAGCCACGCCATCGATTGGCGAAAGCCGGTCTTCATCGGCGCGCGCTCAGAACGTGCCGCGCAGGGTCAGCATCAGGTTGCGCGGGTCACCGTAGTAGTTGCCGTTGACCAGCGTCGTCGACGAGGTGTAGTAGGTCTTGTCGAAGACGTTGTTGAGGTTGAGCGCCGCCGACCAGTGGCGGTTGATCTGGTACTTGGCATAGGCGTTCCAGACCGCGCGGCCCGGCATGTCGAGCCGCACCGCGCCAACCTGGCGGTAGCTGTCGCTCTGCGCGCTCACCCCACCTCCGAGCGTGATGGCGCTCAGCGCGCCGGGTAGCTGGTAGGTGCTCCACACGCGCAGCATGTGCTTGGGCGTGTAGGTGCTGAAGCTCTGCCCTTCGCTGGCCACGTCCTTCACGTACTTGGTGCTGGTGAAGGT
Source organism: Variovorax restrictus (assembly GCF_051216715.1). Classification (NCBI taxonomy): domain Bacteria; kingdom Pseudomonadati; phylum Pseudomonadota; class Betaproteobacteria; order Burkholderiales; family Comamonadaceae; genus Variovorax; species Variovorax restrictus. The sequence continues at coordinate 529,377 of NZ_JBPJZH010000001.1, read as the reverse complement.
GTAGCCGGCGAAGACGTTCCAGCGTCGCGCCAGCTCGCCGCTGACCTCGGCGTCCAGGCCCTGGCTGCGGACTTCACCCGAGTCGATGTAGCAGTAGTAATCGCTGCGGCAGGTCGGGCCCGAGCTGAAGTCTTCCTGAGCGCGGTGCTTCTGGTCGATGCGAAAAAGCGCCACCGAGGTGTTGACCCGGCCCTCGGCCAATTCGCCCTTGAGCCCCAGCTCGTAGTTGGTGCCGACCATCGGTCGCAGCAGGTCGCCTGCGGCGTTCTGCTCGGTCTGCGGCTTGAAGATGTCCGCGTAGCTGGCATAGGCCGACCACTGCGGGCCGAGCGCGTACACCAGCCCGGCATACGGATTGACCTTGGCGTTCTCGCGGCTGTCCGAGAGCGAGGTCGAAGGCGCGGCGCCCGTGGTGTCGGTCGCCCAGCGCGTGCGGAACCAGCTCACGCGGGCGCCAACGATGAGCTTGAGCGGATCGGTCAGCTGCAGGCGCAGCGCGTTGTAGATGCCGTATTGTTCGGCCTTGCCGTCGCGGTCTTCTCGCAGCGCGGCGTAGATCTCCTGGTCCGACGGCTCGCGCAGCGCCGCCGGGTCGTAGCTGCCGATGTTGAAGATGTTGAAGTTCGTCCGCACGCCATAGGTGGTGTCGTTGGTGGTCCGGCTGTAGCTCAGCCCGCTCACCAGTTCGTGGCGCCGGCCCAGCGCGTCGAACTTGCCGTTGACCTGCGCATCGATGCCGTAGGCCTCGATGTCCGCGATCGAGCGCGCAACGACGTTGGCGGTCTGCATCAGCCGCGGGTTCACGGCGCGGTTGACACCGGCGTACTTCAGGTTGTGGTCTTCCGCCACATGCACCGCCGTGACCTTCAGGTTCCAGTCGTCGTTGAACGCATGCGACAGGTCGGCGTACAGGCCGCGGTTGGTGCTGTCCTGCCGGCTCCAGGCGGAGCCGAAGTAGGTCGAGCGCGGCAGGCGCAGGTCGGCACCCGTCGTGTAGCGCGGCAGGCCGTTCATGAAGGGACGGCCCTTCGTTTCTTCCGAGCTGGCGCCGATGCTCACGCGTGTCGTGGGAGAGATGTCGTATTCCAGCGTGCCGTAGAAAGTGGCGTTGCGGCGGTTCACGTCGTCGATGAACGAATGCTGGTCCTCGTAGTCGACCAGCGCCCGACCGCGCAGCGTGCCCTCGGCGTTGAGCGCGCCGCTGGCATCGACCTGGGCGCCGTAGCGGTCCCACGAGCCCGCGCGCATTTCCACCGTCGTGGCGCCGCCCGGGATCGGGCGCTTGCGCACCAGGTTCACGGCGCCGCCGGGGTTCCCTTCGCCCTGCAGCAGGCCCGCCGCACCGCGCAGCACCTCGGCGCGGTCGTAAATGGCCATGCCCGCACCGAAGTTGCTGGCCCGGCCGTACATGCCGCGGTTCAGCGCCACACCGTCGAGCTGGATCGTCGTCAGGTCGAAGCCGCGCGAGTAGATGTACTTGCCGCCCTGCGGGCTCTGGGCGACCGTGACGCCGGTGGTGCTGGCCAGGGTGTCGTAGATGTTGGTGAGGTTCTGCTCGTCCAGCAGCTGCCGCGTGACGACGCTGATCGATTGCGGGATGTCCTTGAGCGACTGCTCGCCCTTGCCGACGGTGACCGCCCGCGTGGTGTACGCGCCGGTGCGCTCGGTGGTGGCGCCGCGTTCGGCGTCGGCCGTGACCGTGACCTCGGCCAGGTTCTGGCGCGAGCTCGGCCCTGCAGCGGGGGGCAGGCGCTCGATGGTCACCAGGTTGCCCTCGAAGCGCCCGAACAGCCCGCTGCCGGCCAGCAGCCGGTCGAGCGCCTGGCGCGGACTCAGCGTGCCGCTCACGGCCGGCGCGGTGCGGCCGGCCACGGCGTCCTGCTGCACCGCCAGCTGCAGGCGTGTCTGCCTCGCCCAGTCGTTGAGCGCCTGGGCCAGCGGCTGTGACGCGATGCGCAGGGACATCGACGTGCCGGCGACGTCGGTCTGCGCGTGGGTGAACGCGGGGGCGAAGGCAAGGGCCAGCGCCAGGGCGACAGGTGCCCGTCGCGTCAGAAGGCGGTTCATTCGGAGTTCTCCAGGTAGAAAAAGAGGTGCTACCTGGGAAGACGCACGCCGCGCCGCCAACCCTGTATCGATTGAGAATTAATCGCGTTTATTTTTGCGGCGCGCGGCCGGTGCGGCCCGTCAGGGCACCACCACCGCGGTGCCGGTGCCGGTGTCGACCAGCCGCACCGGCAGGGCCCGCGCCAGCGCTAGCCGGAGCGTGGCCGGGTTCAGCGGGTCGAAGGTGCCGGTCAGCCGCAGCGCCGCCACCTGCGGATCGCGCACCACCAGGCCCGTGGGACCGTAGCGCGCCAGCTCGGCCAGGGCGTGGTCCAGCCGCGCATCGACGAAGCTCACGCGCTGCGCCCGCCACGGCGCGATGCCATCGGCCGGCACCGCGCCCACCGGCCCCAGCGCCCCGGCCGCGTCGCCCGCGACCTGCTCGCCGGCCGTCAGGAACAAGGCGCTGCCAGGCGCCGGCTCGCCGCCGTCCGGCCCGGCCCGCGCCACCCGCACCTTGCCCTCTTCGACCGCCACGCTCACCCCGTCGTGGCCGGGCTGGCCCGGCGTGTGCCGCACCGAGAAGCGCGTGCCCACGACGGTCACGCGCAGCGGCCCGGCCCGCACGTCGAAGGGCCGCGCGGCATCGGGCTGGACGCTGAAGACCGCCTGCCCGTCGATCAGCCGCACCTCGCGGCGGTCGCGAAAGTAGGCGACCTCCACACGCGTGGCGGTGTCCAGGCGCAGCCGGGTGCCATCGGGCAGCTCGACGTCCTTCTGCTGCCCCCGGGCGGTGGACAGCGACTCGACCTGCAGCGGCTGTGCGTCGAGCTGGCGCCAGGCGACCACGCCGACGCCACCCATCGCGGCAGCGCTGCCCAGCGCGAGCACCGGCTGCAGGAAGCGGCGCCGGTCGGGCATCGGCGGCGCCAGCGCCGCGCGGTCGCGCGCCACCGTGCGGCGCAACCCGGCCACCAGGTCGTGCGGCATCGCGTCGAACGACTGCCATTGCGTGGCGCATCGGGCGTACGCCGCGGGATGGTCGGGGTGCTGTGCCAGCCAGCGTTGAAAGTCCGCCTCGTCGACCGGTCGCCAGGCGGCATCGCGACGGCGCACGAACCACCCCAGCGCTTCGCGGCGCTGACGGACGGCGTGTTCCGACGGGGAGGCTGGGGCGGACATGGGATCTCTCAGGAATGTAGACGCGGGCGCGGTGCCGCACCCTGTAGGGACACGGCCGGGTCGGCGGCGACGGTCATTTCGGGGCGCGGCGCCGGGGCGGGCGCAACGGGTGCGCGCCGCGCGGCGCCTGGTCGAAGTCTTCCAGGCCGGCCCAGCATGCTTCGAGCGCAATCTGGATCTGCATCTCGACCGTCTTGGTGGCAATGCCCATGCGCGTGGCGGCTTCGGCGTGCGTCAGGCCATCGAACTTGACCAGCATGAAGGCTTCGCGGCAGCGCGGTGGCAGCGTGTCGACGATGGCCGCGATGGCCTCGAAGCGCTGCCGCGACGCGAAGGCCGCATCGGGCTCCAGGGCCGACGCCCCGGCTTGTTCATCCACGTCGAACAGGCCCGCCTGCGCCTCATCGGCGGCCGACACGCCGCGCGCCTCGGCCCGACGGTGTTCGTCGGTGATCAGGTTGCGGGCGACCTTGTAGAGCAGCGCACGGGCGTCGCGCACCTCGGTGCCGGCCCGCGCCGCGGTGTACACGCGTGCATAGCTTTCCTGCGCCAGGTCGGCCGCCAGCTCACGGTCACGCACCGTGCGCGCAAGGAAGTTCAGCAGTTCGCGGTAATAGCGTTCGAACACGGGCAGCCACGGCCGGAAAAAAGTCGAAGTCCTGGAGGACAGGTTGGCTTCGACATGCGTGGCTCACCCGGGAACGGCGCCGTGCATGGCGCCGAGCCGCGATTATCGGTCAGGCCTCGGCGAGCGGGGCAGGTAGCGATGGTGGCGCGCCCACGGCAGCGCCACACCACGGCTGTGCACATGGAGCTCGGGGTAGAGGGTCGCTACATGGTGGCGCTCGCGCATGGTGAGATCGTCCACGCGCGCGGTGGCGGCTCGTCCCGGCTGCTGGACCTTCGCCAGCTTTCGACCAGCGAGCGGCTGCACCACGAAGCGTCCTGCATCACCGTCTCGACCATCGCCGCGCCGCCGACGCGAACATGCTGGCCGCCATCGTCAAGTCGATGCGCGCCGGTCGCTTGCGCATCGACGCGAAGGCCGAGCAGGCAATAACGCAGTCGACGCTGACCGCCGCTGCGCCGAATCGCTGAGGTACTTAGCGACGCGCCCAGATCGCGCCGAGCACGAAGCCAACGCCGGCTGCTGCTGCCAGCGTGCCGAGCGGATTGCTCACCGCCGACTCACGCACCTGGTTGAGCACCTCGCCATAGCTCTGCTGGGCGCGCCCGGCGGCTTGACGGGCCTTGCCTTCCAGCTGCGTGCCGGTATCGCCGGTAGCAGCGCCGAATGCGTCCTGCATGCGGCCGGCGACGTTCTGCATGGTTCCTTCTGCTTTTTCGAACATGGTCATTCCTTTGGGTTCTGTCTGCCGAGGGCACGATTGCCATGGCCTTCGCATCCGTAGCGAATGCGTCCCATCGTAGGGAGGCGTTTACTCCGAAAGCACATTCGGAGGCTTCAGCGGGCGTAGGGCATTTGCCCCAGGCGCTGTGGTTCGCCGCCGAGCGCTCGTCGGCCGACTCCCCAATATCGTGCATCTCTGCAGGCACGCCGCTTGCTTAGGTCGTAGAACTACCGATTGTCGATTGTTCGACAATCGCTACGATCCGCCCACCCATGACCGACACATCGCCCATCCTCCAGATCCAGGCCCTGCACAAGCGCTTCGGCGATCACGCCGTGCTGCGCGGCATCGACCTCGACGTTCAGCCGGGCGACCGCATCGCCATCATCGGGTCGAGCGGCTCGGGCAAGAGCACGCTGCTGCGCTGCCTCAACTTCATGGAAATGCCGTCGGCCGGCCGCGTCGTGCTCAAGGGCCGCGCCGTCGGCACGCCGGTGGGCGCGGGTGGCGAAGTGCGCTACGGCCAAGCCGAGTTGAGCGAGGTGCGGAAGCACGTCGGCATGGTGTTCCAGCAGTTCAACCTGTTCCCGCACATGACGGTGCTGCAGAACGTGATGGAGGGGCTGGTCACCGTGAAGCGTGTGTCGGCCAGCGACGCACGTGAGCGCGCACTGCTTGAATTGACCAAGGTGGGCCTCGCCGAGAAAGCCGGCGCCTACCCCGGCCACCTGTCCGGCGGGCAGCAGCAACGGGTCGCGATTGCTCGCGCGCTGGCCATGGAGCCGGAGGTGCTGCTGTTCGACGAGCCCACGTCGTCGCTCGACCCGGAGCTGGTCGGCGAAGTGCTGTCGACCATCCTGGCGCTCGCCAAGGAAGGCCGAACCATGCTGCTGGTGACGCACGAACTGGGCTTTGCGTACCACTTCGCCACCAAGGTCGTCTTCCTCGCGGACGGCCAGCTGCACGAAACCGGCACGCCCGACGAGGTGCTGAAGCACCCCAAGCAGGAACGCACGCAGCGCTTTCTCGAGCGCTTCACCGCCTTCCATTTCTGAACGAACCGACCTCGAATCACCATGTCCGCCGACAGCACCCTCTCGAAAACCAGTTCCCAGGCCTACACCCCCGACGACCGCAACGACGGCGTGCTCGTCTACGTCAACGGCAACTTCGTGCCGCGCCACCAGGCGACGGTGTCGGTGTTCGACGCCGGCTATGTCTGCGGCGACGGCGTGTGGGAAGGCGTGCGGCTGGTCGACGGGCGCATCGTGTCGTTCGACGCGCACATCGACCGCCTGTGGGAAGGTGCCAAGTCGATCTCGCTCGACATCGGCATGAACAAGGACCAGATCAAGAAGGTCGTGACCGACACCTTCCTGCGCAACGGCATGCGCGACGGCGCCCACGCGCGGCTGATGGTCACGCGCGGCGTGAAGAAGACGCCCAACCAGGACCCGCGCTTCATCATCGGCAGCGCCACCATCGTGTGCGTGGCCGAGCACAAGGTCGTCACGCCCGAGGCCAAGCAGAAGGGGCTGAAGCTCTTCACCTCGACCTTCCGCTGCAGCGGGCCCGACGTGTTCGACCTGCGGCTCAATTCGCACAGCCGGCTCAACTTCATCCAGGCGCTGATCCAGGCGATTCAGGCCGGCGCCGACGAGGCGCTGATGCTCGACCCGCACGGCTTCGTCGCCAGCTGCAACTCGACCAACTTCTTCATCGTGCGCAACGGCGCGCTGTGGACGTCGTCGGGCCGCTACTGCTTCAACGGCATCACCCGCGCCACCATCGCGCGCCTTGCACGCGAGGCGGGCATCCCGGTGTTCGAAGGCGACTTCACGCTGGCCGAGGTGTACGCCGCCGACGAGGCCTTCGTCACCGGCACGCTGGCCGGCATCACGCCGGTGCAGGCGGTCGATGGCCGCGCGATGGCGCCCGGCGGCCCGGTCACGCAGCGGCTCGACGCGCTCTACCGCGCCTACATCGCGAGCGCCACCGAAGCGCACGGCACGCTGCCGGCCGCCAACTGATTTCCTTTCACCCCACGTCCTTCAACCTGCCACCGGAAACACCATGAACGCCAACACCTCGTTCCTGCGCCGTGCCCTCACCGTCACGCTCGCCACCGCCCTGTCGCTCGGCAGCCTTGCCGCATCGGCACAGACCCTGCAGAAGATCAAGTCGGCTGGCGAGCTGCGCATCGGCGTCGCACCCGGCGACCCGTGGTACTTCCGCGATCCGGCCGCCGACAAATGGACCGGCTTGGGCGTGCTGCTGGGCGAACAGGTCGCCAAGGAGATGGGCGTGAAGATGACGCGGGTCGAGACCACCTGGGGCAACAGCGTGGCCGCGCTGCAGTCCGGCCAGATCGACGCGATGTTCGTGCTCGACGCCACCGAGGAGCGCAAGAAGGCGCTCGACTTCCCGGCCAACCCGCTGCTCTGGTACGCGCAAGGCGTGCTGACGAAAGACGGCCTGGCCGCCAAGAACTGGGCCGACCTCGACAAGCCCGAAGTGCGCATCGGCGTGGCGCTGGGCACCGCCACCGACCGCGACCTGACCGTGCGCCTGCCCAAGGCCAAGATCGAGCGCTTCACCAACACCGACGAGACCGTGGCCGCCTTCATGTCGGGCCGCGTCGACGCCATCGGCTTCTATCACCCGGCCCTGGTCATCGCGTACTCGAAGATCCGCAAGGGCAAGGTGGTGGTGCCGCAACCGGTCGTCGCGCTGCCGACCAGCGTGGGCATCCGCCGCGAAGCCGACACCGCCTTCCGCGACCAGCTCAACACCATCATCGGCAAGCTCTACACGTCGGGCCAGACGCAGGCGCTGTACGCGCAGTACCTCAAGACCAAGAACATCGACGCCGCCACCGTGCCCGGCGTGATGAAGGAAACGCTGGGCCAGTAAGCCGGCACACAGCGGCAGCGATATGAACTACGAGTGGGACTTCAGCGGCGTCTGGGCGCACCGCGACATGCTGCTGACCGGCTTCGTCGGCACGATGAAGATCGCGGCCGTCGCCATCGCGGTGGGCGTATTGGTCGGCATCGTGCTCGCGGTGATGCGGCTGTCGGGCAAGCGCTGGCTCGCGCTGCCCGCGCTGTGGTTCATCGAGTTCTATCGCAACACGCCGCCGCTGGTGCATTTCTTCTGGGCCTTCTACGCCCTGCCAGTGCTCATCGGCGTGAGCCTCGACCCGTACGTGGCGGCCGTCATCGCGTTGTCGACGCAGTCGGGCGCCTTCTTCGCCGAGGTGTTCCGCGGGGGCGTGGTGTCGGTCGAGCGCGGCCAGTGGGAAGGCGCCCGCGCCATCGGCATGCAGCCGCACCAGGCGCTGCGCCGCGTGGTGCTGCCGCAGGCCATGGCGCGCATGGTGCCGCCCTTCATCGAACGGTCTTTCGAGCTCATCAAGACCACCGCGCTGGCATCGACGCTGGCCTATTCCGATCTGCTCTACCAGGCGATGCAGGTCAATTCCATCACCTTCCGCCCGCTCGAGGTCTACACCGTGGTCGCGGCCATCTTCTTCTGCACGCTGCTGGTGCTGAGCATCGGCGCCCGCGCGCTCGAACACCGGCTGGGCGTGTCGACCCGCCCGCAGGGAGCCTGAGGCCATGGACTTCACCTGGGACTTCACCGTCATCCTGCAGAACTGGCCCGTGCTGCTGCGCGGCGTGGGCGTCACGGCCGGCCTGTGGGCGGTGGCCTTCCCGGCTGCCATGCTCGTCGGCGTGCTGATCGCGCTGGGCGCGCGCTCCGGCAACCGCTGGCTCGGCGCGGCGGCGCGCGGCTACATGGAGCTGTTCCGCAACATCCCCATCCTCATCCAGCTGGTGTGGTTCTTCTATGCGTTCCCCATCGTCACCGGCATCCAGCTGAGCCCGTACGTCGCGGCGCTGCTGGCGCTCACGCTCAACGCGTCGGCGTACTGCTCGGAGATCTTCCGCGGCGGCATCGCGTCGCTGCCCAAGGGCCAGTGGGAAGGCGCGCTCGCCATCGGCATGCAGCGCACGCAGGTGCTGCGCCGCGTGGTGCTGCCGCAGGTGCTCAAGCGCATGCTGCCGGCCTTTACCAACCGCGGTATCGAGCTGGCGAAGAACACATCCGTCGCCTCGGTGATTGCCGTGCACGAGCTGATGTACCAGGGCCGCGCGCTCAGCGCCGTGTCGTACCGTCCGCTGGAAATGCTCACCGCCGTGGCCGTGATTTACTTCGTGCTCATCTACCCCGGCGCCTGGGCCGCGGGCCGGCTCGAAAAGCGGCTTGCACTGCGCAGCAACTGAACTCGAACAGACACCCGATGGCGACCCACACCCTGCTCCCCGACTTCGCACCCGCACCGTCCGCCACGCGGCGCGACTACGTCGCCCAGACCCTGCGCACCGCCATCCTCACAGGCCAGATCGCGCCCGGCACGCAGTTGGTGGAGAGCCACTTCGCCACCCAGTTCGGCGTGAGCCGCGGCCTGCTGCGCGAAGCCATCCGCGAGCTGATCGAAACCGGCCTGGTCGTGAACCGCCCCTACGCCGGCACCTACGTCGCCGACATCGACGAGAACACGATGAGCGACGTGTACGAGGTGCGCCGCATCATGGAAAAGCAGGCCTTCATCCGCCTCTGGCCGCAACGCGACGCCGCGTTCCGCACCGAGATGACCGCCCGCTTCGAAGCCCTGGCCGAAGCCGCCGCCAACCGCGACCTCAACCGCGAAAGCGCCGCCGAGGCGCACTTCCACGGCCTGGTCTACGAACGCTGCGGCAACCACCTGCTGCTCGACGTGTGGCAACAGATGACGCAGAAGATCCAGCTCGGCTTCGCCGTGTGCCGGCTCACGCACACGCCCAAGCCGGACTATGCGGAGAACCACCAGCTGTTCCTGAAGCTGGCGATCGGGGATGACCTGAACGCGATGCTGGAGGAGCTGGATGCGCATTTGTTGCGCGGGTTGGGGACGATTCGGGCGGCGCTGAAGCGAACGGCGGCGCGGGGTTAGTCCGCCCTGCGGAGCGTGAACGGGGTGGTACTCGCTGGCTTCAAATAGACGGCTTAAGACTGGGTGCAGCCACTCGCAGGCGACACGGTCAACGACTGGTTCAGCTGACAGCGGATGTTAGGGCTTCGGTCACCCGGCGCTTCGGACGGCGAACCGGGCAAAGACGATCGTCAGCGCGATCTCCGGACTCAACGTCTTGGGCCTATCGCAAGAATTGCCTATGTCGCCTTTGGATGGTACTTGTTGCCGCGGTTATTGAAAGCCGGCATCGTGCCCTCCAGCACATCCACTACGTAACCGTTGATAGCGGGATTCTCGATCGCACCCGTTACGTACGAGATTTTCGAACCGTTCTTGCGATCAAACGTGGACCAGATCAACTGCTCGGCATCGCAAACGACAGCGAGATTCGGGTTGTGGGTCACCATGATGATCTGGCGGAATTTCTTGGCCTTGGTCAGGACAGGGACGAGCAGGTTATAAACCGTCTCGTTGTCGAGATTCTCCTCAGGTTGGTCCAGAATGATCGGGTTGCGGCCCTTGTCGACCAGCAGATAGAAAATGAGCAGCAAAGCGCCGCGTTGTCCCGGAGATAGCTGTTCAATCCGGGTGTCCTGAAAGAGCAACGAGTATCGAGGCTCAAGGAACGGCAGCCCGAAAAGCAGGTCGTACACATCAACGACTGCCTTGTCCTTCTTTAGGATTGACGCGACGCCGATCGTGGTCTTGCCGGCCGCACTCGCCGCTTCACGCACCTTCTTGTGCAATGCATCTACGAATCCAAGAATGCCGTCCTGACTTCCGAACTCGAATTTGTCGGACAGACCGCGGATGACATTGAGGCTTTCGTCGACGCCCCGGAGTTCGCCGTGCGTCTGTTTGATCAAATCAAATAAGGTCGCAGCGATGGCGTCGGCAGACCCATTCAATGAGGCCTGGAACTGCAGTTTGTATTCCTCCCGTATGAGTTCGTCGCTTTGGATGAGGTCCTGAACTGGCTTGAAGAGAATCTCCCGGGCTTTTCGCTGCGCCTCGAGGATGTCGAAGATGTTGCCGGTTAGCTTCCTGCGCGCCTGCTCATGTTCAGCCAGCCGCTTCGGCAATTCATCTAGCTCTTTGATCCGCTCCAGCAGCCCCAACTGGGCCTCAGGTGTTTCGGTTGTGCCCTTCAGTTCCGCGAGTTTTTGATTCCACGTCTCAAGCGCCGCGAGTTCCTGCTGATACTGAAGTTGCGGCCCATTTAGCTTGGCATTCAAGGACAGTCTTTCGTCCTCAAGCTTGATCTTTTGTGCGGCCGCGGCATCCCTGTTCGCCTGCAAAGCTTTCTGCTGGTCCGGGATCGCATCGGAGATAGCCTGCAGAGTGTCATCCTTGCTCGTGAACACGACGACTGCATCGGCTGTAAGGCCCAGCAACGTGAGATCCCCTTCAGTGTCGACCAGGAATTGCGCGTGCGCGCGTGTTAACACCTTGAGGCGCTCCCGGATGTTCTGCACAGCCTTCAGCTGCCCTGCGAAAGCTAGGATCGTCGCGGCACTCTTTGCTGCATTCGTTTCAAGCGTCTTTAGTTCAACCGCAATCTGTTCAAGGCGTGTGGTCGCCGTCTGTTGGTCCGGCGTCAGGGCATCTGCCGGCTTGGGACCAACTGTCGGCTTGATCTTGTAGAGCTCGTCGATCTGGTGATTCTTCGCTGCGAGAAGCTCCTGTACCGAGCTTTTGACATTGGGCTGAAGTTGCGCTTCGATGGCAGCAATCTCCCCATTGATTCGATGCAGATCCTTCCGGAAGTCGTTGAGCTGAACGCGGAACCCGTCCTCTTGCTGCTCGATCAACTGGTCGAAGCTATGCGCGCCGAGGCGAATCTGTTCGCTGGTGTGCGAGAAGATCACAGAGCGCAACTCGTGCTCAAAGGCATTGGAGCTCCCGGTGATGTGCGCGTTGCAGAGCGCCTCGAAATGGTTCTGCGGGATGTATCGCACCATTTCCACCCTGTCGGGTGCGGGGTCGTCTGAGAGGATCCTGGACTCACTCTTGGCATCGACCCATGTAAACTTGCCGGTGAAGTTCCTCGCCGGCTCACCGTTCTTGCCGAGGAAGCGCTCCTTTTTTAGGAATGAGAAATGCTGCTTCTGCCGGGAATTGCCGAGGAGCGCAATCACGTCGGCAAGGGCACTCTTGCCGCTGCCCTTGTTGCCGATGATCGCGACCAGGTCGGAGTTGAGGGGGATCGTGATGCCATGAAGCCAAGTCCCCGGCGCTGCGGCGACGTGCTTGGTGATCTCGACGCGTTCAATATAGAAAGGCTTGTTGGTCTCGATCTCGATCTGTTTCGGCGGTCGATCGCCGATGAACGATCGCTTCTCAGGCTCCATGATGGCCTGCTGCAGCCCGAAGAACGTTGGGTCCGCCTTGATCCATGTGATCTTTCCGGATGGAAAGTCACCGTAGCCGCGTTTGTCGTTATCACCCTTGACTCCGACGAAACAATGGGCGTCGCTGCCCGCGACAACAAGGCGAGGAACATTGCCAAGTCGCTCCTGAAACTTCTTCAGGAAGTCCCTGTTCTTCTCGGTCGGCGCGTTGATAAAGCAGTCGCGCAGTTCGAGGTTGCGCGATTCAAAGATCGGGGATGACTTGAACAGCGAAATGAAGAATGCGTAGTGCTCCTGCCACTTCACCTCCTTGAGGCCGTCACTGGTGTCAAACGGCATGAAGCCAATCGCGAGACCGTCCTTAACGTGCGCGATTGCCGCCTTGTAGCTCTCAGCCGTCAGCTCGGCCAGCGAACATCCTGCGTGAAGCGCATTGGCTTCATCAGCCATGTCGGCTTTCTTGAAGCCCTTGTAATTCAAATTGTCCTCGGACGTCGTCCGCGCCAGTTCGATGAGGCCGGCATTCGAGAGAGCACTGCCAGTCTCCGCGATCCGCAGCATTGACTTGAAGTCGTGAAGCGTTTGATCGGGGGTCTGATCGGAAAACAGGACGTGTACGTTGAGACGTTTCCCCGGTGTGTTCATAGGCGCCATGAGGCGGAGCTCGATACCGGGGAATACGGTTTTGGTGAGCTTTGGCGCGCTGTCTTCCTTCAGGCGGCGTTGAAGCGCAAACCATCCGTCGAAAGTCCAGTAGTCCATCAACGCGAATACCGCAGGTGGGGCGGCGTTGAGGGCCCCGATCATCTGGTCGACGAGTCCGCGGTTGTGCGCGGAGCTCGGGTCAGTGTCGAACCTTGCGCCTTTCCAGTAGAACGACGCCGGTGTATGGACGTGCAGGTCCCACTGCCTCCATTCCGAGCCACGTTCGAATGCGTCTGACTTTGGCATGACATCGCCTCCTGGCTAATTCAGTTGTTGTTAGCTGCACTTGCGATTGCGGGCACAGGATCTGGAGTATCCCCAGCACCGCGGACGCGTTGCTTCAGCCTGTCGATCTCGGTAGCGGAACTGCTGATTGACCGGGGGCGTGTGACGCCCCGGTCGATCGCGCTGACGTTGTCGTCGCAATCAAAAGTCTCTGCGTAGCTCGCGTCGCAGCCACATAAAGCAACCGCGCTTCCACTTCCACGTCTTCTTCCTTGGTACCCGAGTCGTGCAGGCCCATGACCGCCACGATCGGAAACTCCAAGCCCTTACTGACATGCATCGTCATCACCTTGATGCTGTCCTCCAGCGGCCTGAAATCCCCTGACCTGTGGCGCACCTGATGCGGCAACCTGCGACGCGTCAGCGCACGCGCACATTCCTCCATCCCATCGTGGTGCCGACACAGCACCGCCATGTCACCCCACGCATGCCCTTCCTGATGCGCCGCACTCAGCAACTCGGCGACCTTCGCGGCTTCCTCATGCAGCGTGGGCAGGTTGATCACCATCGGCTCCGGCCCTTCGCGGCCGCAGCTCACGGGTAGCAGCAGCGGGATGCCGTCTTCGCCTTGCTCGGAGTTCTCGGCGGTGAGCAGCCCGCCCGCAATCTGGCTGGCGGTCTGCAGGATCTGGCGCGTGTTGCGGTAGTTGATCTTCAGCACCGTGGTGCGCCCTTGCGCCTGGATGCCGACGCTCTTGAAGCTGAACTGCTTGCTGCGCTGCCGCTCGTAGATGCTCTGCGCGTCGTCGTCCAGGAGCAGCAGGCTGTTGGTGCTCGGGTCGACCATCTGCGTCACCAGCTTCAGCCATTCGGGGCGGAAGTCGTGGCCTTCGTCGATGAGCACGGCGAGGTACTGGCCCGACGGGATGTGCTTGCGGTCGACGGCGCGGATCACGCGGTCGACCATGTCGTCCATCTTGGCGCCGATCGCCATCTTGTGCGGCGGCAGTTCCTGGCCGAAGGTGACGAGTTGGTCGCGGCACCACTTGTGGAAGTGGCGCACCTGAACGCGCTCGGTCAGGCCCTTGGCTTCCATGATCGACGCGAGCTTCACGGCCAGCGGCTCGTTGAAGCAAAGCACGAGCACGGGCTTGGCGGCGCTGGCGGCCTGGGCCAGGAATTCGGCGCGGTAGCCGAGGATCATGGTCTTGCCCGAGCCCGCCACGCCGTGGATCACGCGGTGGCCGTCGCCCAGGCTGCGTGCCAGTTGCTCCTGCTGCAGGTCCATCACGCTGAGGATGCTGGGCAGCGCGCGTTCGGCGGCTTCGTCCTGGCCGGCATCGGAGCCATCGAACAGGCTGCGTTGCGTATTGACGCGCACCTCGGGGAACAGCAGCCATCGCACGCGGTCGATCTGCGGCAGGGTGAGCGCGCCGCGCATGAGCATGGGGAACATGCCCCACAGCCGGCTCTGCAGGTCTTCGGGGTCGGCGTCTCCTGCATCTCGTCGGCGCACAGCACGCGGTGGCCGTCGATGGCGTGGTTCAGGCCGCTGGCCTCGAACTGCCGGCGCGTGATGTGGCTGAAGACAACGCCGTAGCTCCACGGAAAGGTCAGCATGCCCTGCCACTTGCCGCTGGGTTGCACCAGCTGCGGGTCGCGCTTGAGCGCGTCGACCACTTCTTCTGCGTAGTGCCGCGCCTGCTCGAAGGGGTTGTTGACCGACTTCAGCTCGCCGCCGGGCACGATCTCCCACATGCCGCGGGTGGCCTTCTGGATGGTCTCGAGCCGCCAGTCCTTCACCTCGAGGATGAGCAGGCCGCGCAGCGGGTGCAGCACGATGAAGTCCGGGTGCGACCGTTTCGGCCCGACCGGCACGTCGTACCAGAGCAGGTAGTCGCTATCGAGCTTCTGCTCCAGCCGTTCGGCCAGGCGACGCTCGCCCGTGGTCATGCGGGAGACGCTGGCGCCGAGCGAGGGGATGAGGACGGCCATGGTTTGCCTGAGGCAACAATTGTTTACAAAGCATCATGCCTACCTGAATGCTGTCTGACCAGTCCTACAAACCAGCGCCTTGGCGACGAGTGACTTTGTGCCTCCTCTTAGGTAACGGCCACCGTGCTGCGACCCGCTTCGCACCGGACCAGCTATGCGCTATGCGGCGAATCGCCCCGTCAATCTCCGCACGTCATGCGGCGATTAGAAGGACAATCCCCGCATGCCTTCGTCCCCCGACCCGCTCTACATCTGGCAGCTACCTGACTGGCCCGCCTGGCGCTTCGATGCGTCTGCGCTCGCAGCGCCGCTCGCCAAGGTCCATCAAGCCCAGGGCCATCTGCGCGGCCGGATGAGCGAACTGGGCCTTATGCAGCGCGAGCAGGCCACGCTGCAGGTGCTGACCGAAGACGTCCTCAAGACCAGCGCGATCGAAGGCGAACAACTCGACCAGGCGGCGGTGCGCTCGTCAATCGCGCGGCGCCTGGGCGTGGACATCGGTGCGCTGGCGCCGGTCGACCGGCATGTGGAGGGCGTGGTCGACATGGTGCTCGATGCGACCGGCCGGCATGCCGCGCCGCTGACGGCCGAGCGTCTGTTCGGCTGGCACGCGGCGCTGTTTCCGACCGGCTACAGCGGGCTGAGCCGCATCCGCACCGGGGCGTGGCGCGACGACGCCAGTGGGCCGATGCAGGTGGTGTCGGGGCCGGTCGGGCGGCGCAAGCTGCACTACCAGGCGCCGCCGGCAGCGCAACTGGAAGCCGGGATGCACACGTTTCTGCATTGGCTCGAAGACGCAGGCGGCGCGCAGTCGTCGGGCGACCCGGTGCTGCATGCAGGGCTCGCGCACCTGTGGCTGGTCACGCTGCATCCGTTTGACGACGGCAACGGCCGCATCTCGCGCGCGGTGGGCGACCTGATGCTGGCGCGGGCCGAGCGGTCACCGCAGCGCTTCTACAGCCTGTCGGGCCAGATCCAGCGCGAGCGCAAGGACTACTACGACCAGCTCGAAGCGACGCAGAAGGGCACGATGGACGTGACGCGCTGGCTGGCCTGGTTCCTGGGTTGCCTGCTACGTGCCATCGAAGGCGCGGACGCGACGGTCGGTGTCGTGATGGGCAAGGCGCAGTTCTGGCAGCGCTGGGCGGGCGTGTCGTTCAATGAGCGGCAGATCAAGCTGCTGAACCGGTTGCTCGACGGCTTCGACGGCAAGCTCAGTTCGGGCAAGTGGGCCGCCATCGCCAAGTGCTCCGCCGACACGGCGCTGCGCGACATCAACGACCTGCTGGCCAAGGGCGTGCTCGTGAAGTCGTCGGCCAGCGGCCGCAGCACGCACTACGAACTCGCCAAACACCGCGCGCTCGACTGACGCGCCACGCCGCGTCGTTCGCCATCGCGTCACCACAATCCCCCATGCCCCGCATCGCCCTCATCTCCGACACCCACAACCTCCTGCGCCCCGAAGCGCTGGCTATGCGGTGCATGACATCGCCGACCTTTGGCGCACCTGATGCGGCAACCTGCGACGCGTCAGCGCACGCGCACATTCCTCCATCCCGTCGTGGTGCCGCCAAGGCAATCCTGATCGCCCACCGACTTCCATCCACTGCGATCACTTGGAGGGCCGCCCCGCGCAACATCGGGTGCAAAAGGCTTTTTTGCTCAGGAATTCAGCGGCAGCATCCCATCGCGCAACATCCCCACGCCCAGTTCGTACACACCGTCCCAGACGATCTGCACGCCCAGGCACAGCAGGATGAAAGCCGACAGCCGCAGGAAGATGACCGAGCCGGCTTCGCCGAGCGGCTTGAGCAGTTGCTGCGCGTAGCGGAAGGCCAGGTACAGCAGCACGCCGACGAAAAGGAGCGCGAGCACGCCGCCGCCCATGCGTGCCAGTGACAGCGACAGCCGCGCGTCGGCCAGCGACACACCGACCGTGATGGCCGCTGCGATCGAGCCGGGCCCGCAGCTGACCGGGAAGGTGAGCGGGTAGAAGGCCTGGCGTCGCGCCATCTCGGGCGTGAAGCTCTCGGCCAGCTCGGTGCGGCTGTCCACGGTCGCTTGCGTAGCGGTGAGCAGTCGCCAGGCCGTGGCCGCCACGATCATGCCGCCGCCCACACGCACGATGGGCAACGAGATCCCGAAGAACTCCAGCACGTACGAGCCGACCAGCATCGCGCCCAGCAGCAGCCAGAACATGTTGCGTGCGATGCGGCGCGCCAGCAGCGCGCGCGTGGCCGGCGAAGCGCCTTCGGTCAGGCCCAGAAAGATGGGTGCGGTGGCGGCGGGGTTCAGGATCGGCAGCAGCGCGGCAACGACGAAGAGAAAGCTCTTGCCGAAGGCGCCCAGGAGTTCAAGTGTCACGGCAGGCCTGTTTCAGCGGGTGGGCGGCACGTGGTCGACCAACTCGCGCATGCGCCGGCGCAGCGCGCGCTCGCGGCGTTGCTCTTCTTCGTAGTCTTCGCGCAGGCCGCGCCACAGCGCGATGGCCATCAGCACGATCACGCCGACGAAGGGCAATGCGAAAACGATGGTCGCGGTCTGCACCGACTTGAGCCCGCCAGCCAGCAGCAGGCTGATGGCGATGCCCGAGATCAGCAGGCCCCAGGCGATCTTCACGCGTGCGCTGGGGTTCTCGTTGCCGCCGGTGCTCATCATGCCCAGCACCAGGACGGCCGAGTCGCCCGACGTCACAAAGAACACGATGACCAGGACGGTGGCAATGCCCGACATCAGCGTGCCCAGCGGCAATTGGTCGAACATGGCGAACAGCGCGGTCGAGACGTCGGCCTTGACAGCGTCGGCGATCGGCACGTGCTGCATGATTTCCATGTGCAACGCCGTACCGCCGAACACCGAGAACCACACGAATGCGGCGATGGTGGGGGCGGCCACAGTGCCCAGAATGAACTCACGTACGGTGCGCCCACGCGACACGCGCGCAATGAAAAGGCCCACAAACGGCGACCAGCTCACCCACCAGGCCCAATAGAAGATGGTCCAGCCGCCGACCCACTGGCTGTCGCGGAACGGCGTCATGCGCAGGCTCATCCGGACGAACTCGCTGGCATAACTGCCCAGCGTGGACGTCAGTGTGTCGATGATGACGACCGTGGGACCGAGGATGAAGACCGCCAGTGCCAGCAACGCCGCCACGATCAGGTTGAAGGTCGACAACCACTTGATGCCCTTGGTCACGCCGCTGACGGCCGAGGTCAGGAACAGCACCGTCGTCACCGCAATGATCCCAAGTTGCGAGGTCTGGCTGACCGGCAACCCGAGCACGGCGTTCAGGCCGCTGTTGATCTGCAGCGCGCCCATGCCCAGCGAGGCGGCGACGCCGAAGGCCGTGGCGATCACGGCCAGCACGTTGACCAGCGGCCCGATGTGGCGCAGTGGCGCCCAGGGCAGTGACATCACCGACGTGCTCACCAGCGCAGAGCCGCCTCGGCGGAACTGGAAGAACGCGATCGCCAACGCCACCACGCTGTAGACCGCCCAGGGGTGCATGCCCCAGTGGAAGAAGCTGTAGCGCATGGCGGCGTTGGCCGCCTCGGGCGTGTTCGGCAGGATGCCGGGGGGTGGCGTGCCGTAGTGCGAGATCGGCTCGGCCACGCCCCAGAACACCAGGCCGATGCCCATGCCAGCCGCGAACAGCATCGAGAACCAGGCGCCCACGGAAAACTCTGGCTCCTCGTCTTCGGCGCCAAGCTTCAGGTTGCCGTAACGGCTGAAGGCCAGCACCACAGCCATGATCACCAGGCCCAGCACCAGCCAGAGATAAGCCCAGCCGAAGTTGCGCGTGATCATGGCCAGCGCGCCGTCGAACATGGCCCCCAGGTGGGCAGGGGCGACGATGCCCCATAGAACAATGGCCAGGATCAGCCCGGCAGAAATAATGAGCTGCAAAATGCTTCTCCTTGAATAGCCGATGGTGGCCCGAGGTCATGCGAACGCGCAACGCGTGTGACCCCAATCGGCAGAGCGGTGTGGATGGCAGGAGGCGGGGCGGCCCGCATGTGACAGTGCGGTTTGCGAAAGCTGCCAGACGGTCGTCAGGGCAGCGCCAGCAAACGCTGTCAGCAAGGGCCAGCGAACCCGAAACCGGACGGAACGCCTGTTCGGCGGCCACCCGGCTGATCGCCAGAAGAGCAAGCAGTTTACCTTCCGTGTTGATGGCAAACGGTCCCGTCGTTCGCCGATGCCCCACCAGAACCCCCATGCCCCGCATCGCCCTCATCTCCGACACCCACAACCTCCTGCGCCCCGAAGCCCTGGCCTTTCTCGCGGGCAGCGACCACATCGTCCATGGCGGCGACATCGGCGGGCCGGAGATCCTGGCGCGGCTGGCGGCGATTGCGCCGGTGAGCGTGGTGCGGGGCAACAACGACATAGCGCCGTGGGCGGCGGAGATTCCGGTGTCGCTCACGGTGCGGCTCGGCGGCGTGGCAGTGCATGTGGTGCACGACATCGCCGATCTGCAGCTGGAGCCGGCCGATGCCGACGTGCGGGTGGTCGTCTCGGGCCATTCGCACAAGCCGTCGATGGTCGAGCGCGACGGCGTGTGGTTCATCAACCCCGGCAGCGCGGGGCCGCGGCGATTCAGCCTGCCGATCTCGGTGGCGGAGTTGCTGATCGACGAGGGGCGGGTGACGCCGCGGCTGGTCACGTTGACGGTGCCGCCCGCAGCCCAGCGCCCCTGACCCTACCGGCTTGGTCGAAACCCGCACCTCACGACGCCTGGGGCAGTCGGGGCGATTCGCGTCAATGCGCGCGAAAGCGCCGGGAAGTTTCGGTTTCGGCCGCTTTCAGGCGCTATTCGTTACGCGCCTGAAACATGGCGTGGCTGCGCGGAGCAAACCCGGGCCGGTCAAACGTGAGAGCTGCAACTGTCTGTGCAAAAGATTGCGGAACTTTCCGCGACACCGTCCAATCGCGGCATCCGCAAGGACGAGTAGGGGCTTGTCTCCAGCAGGCGTCGGACCTGTCTGACATGCCTTGCCGCTCGGTGCGCCTTTTGCACTTCTCGCAAGAGCTCCTCGGATCTCCTGTCTTTTTTTCCGTCGTCAGTCGAACGGGCTCAGTGGTCTCTCAGAGGCCACGGCTTTGCCACGCAGCTCGTTCGACGGTCGTGCATCCACCTCTTCAACGTGTCAAAACTATTTGTCTCGTGCTTGGGCGCCGTCGCCACCCTTGCCACCCTCCATTCCACGCCCGTGCTCGCACAAAGCCGCTATCTCACCGGTCAAAGCGGCGTGTTCTCGCTGAGCAGCAGCACGGTGGTTCGCTACGGCGCCAACAACGCGTTCAACACCAAGACCTTGGCGAGCGGCTCCTATGTCTGCGGTGACCCGCTGTTCGGCGATCCCGCGCCAGGCCTGCCCAAGTCGTGCTACGCGACTGGCACGGCGCCAACGCCGGCGCCGCCCGCGCCTGCCCCTGCCCCTGCCCCTGCCCCTGCACCTGCACCCAGCCCCGCCGCGGGGCCACTGACGGTGATCGCCGAGCAACACGACCGTTTCACGTTGACGACGACGACGAACGTCATCTACGGGCTCAACAACCAGACGACGACCAAGTCGCTTGCTGCGGGCTCCTACTCCTGCAGCGACCAGCTGTTCGGTGACCCGGCACCGGGCATCCGGAAGGTTTGCTACACGACCACCACGTCGACACCCGGCAAGCCGGCACCGGCACCCACCCCGGCGCCTGCGCCGAGCCCGGCTCCGGCTCCGGCTCCAGCCCCTGCGCCCTCCAACCCTAACGTGCTGGGCATCTCCGGCGACGTGATGGTCAACGGCGCGGTGTCGAATGCGGAGTACCAGGCCATGGCCCAGAAGATGGGCACCGACGCGGCCATCGCTTATCGCTACGGCCCGTCGTCGGCCGAGTACGGCACCGCGACGCAAGGCGGCCTGCCGAGCTACGGCAAGCGCCCCAGCCAGTCGATGGGCATGGTGTCGATCCAGAACCCCAACGGCCGCGGCAACCGCGGCTGCGGCTGGAACGGCTGGTGCGGCAACTGGCAGGTCGGCGGACCTCTCGAATACGAGCCGGGCGACTACAGCTCCAGCATCCTGAACTTCGGCTACATCGCCGACGCCACGCCCGACAACAGTTTCTTCAGGAAGTCGTATGCGCCGGGCCTGGGCTCGGTGCAAGCCATCAGCGTGGCCCACAACACGATGTCTGTGGAGCCCGAGCCGAGCTGGACCCGCAATGACGGCCCCCCCAACGACGGCGGCGCGCTCGACGCGAGCATCGCCACCTACCTCAAGAGCTTCACCCTCGAAAAGCCGGTGGCGCTGGGCAAGTGCTATGGCCGCGGCGGCTGGTGCACCAACACGCTGGCGGTGTACGCGGACGGCCGTATCGTCGGCGTCGGCAGCAACACGGCCAGCACGCTGGTCAGCACACAGCTGCCTTCGGGCAAGGTGCCCACGGCGATCACCATCACCAACAGCGGCGAGTTCGCGTTGGTCACCGTCTGGGACACGGCCGCCATGCGCGGGCAGGTGGCGGTGCTGGCGCTGGGCGACGGCTGCCAGAACTGCACCATGGCCAACGAATCGCAGTGGTACAGCAACTGGGGCAACTGGAAGCGCACCTACCCCGGCCTGCCGGGCCTGGGCAACTACAACTTCATCAAGCTCGTCGGCTTCGTCGACCTGCCCGAGAGCATGCGCGCGCCGACGGAGATCTCCGCGTCCACAGGCGTGCGCAACGACGACTACCAGCAGGTGCGCCGCTACTTCGACACCGACCTCGACAATGCCAGCGTTCGCGCCCGCTACTTCAACGGTGACCTGGCCAACGCCTACGCCCGCACCGGCGTGGCGGTGGTGATCTCGAAGTCGGAAAGGCGCGCTGCGTTCGTCGACCTGCGCCCGCTCCTGGCGTACTACCAGCAGCAGTACTTCGGTCAATCGCAGTCGGGCTTCAACAGCATGATCGCCAACCGCGGCACGCAGCCGTCTCAATGGCCGTACACCTTCGACGTCGCGCCGAGCCAGAAGCCGTCGGTGATCAAGGTGATGAACCTGGACAACCGCCCGACGGCCGTGAAGGTGTCGCTTGCCGCACCGTTCCGCGCGTTCATCGCCACGCAGGAGGGCAAGCTGCGGGTCTTCGACCTGGGCAGCGGCTACCTGAACCAGCAGGCCGGCGGCTCGCCGTCGGACATCGTGGAGCGCTTCTCCGTGGCCGTGGGGCGCAACCCGACCGGCATCGCCTATGCCAAGGAGAAGGGCGCGCCGCCCACGGAGATCTACCCGAACTCCGTCGAGCGCGAGGTGATCGTGACGTCGCGCGGCGACCGGAAGATCCAGTGGGTTCGCTTCGATACGAACATCAACTCGGGTTCCGTGGCACGCACGCTGCAGGAGAGCCGGATGATCGACCCGATCTCGACCGAAGACACCGACAACCACGCCACCGAAAGCTACGTGCTCAGCGTGGCCGACTACGGCGGCAAGGGGATCCACAACTTCCTCTACGGCCCGATCACCTGGCACACCTACGCGGCGTCGAAGGGCTGCTCCAAGGCCAAGGGCGGTTGCAAGCTGCTCGACAACGCGCCTTTCGAATACGGGGGCACGTTCAAGGTCCCGGGCAAGCCCTTCCACGCCATGGGCGCCAACATCAATTGATCTCCGCGAAGAAAAGAAACATGTCAGCAAAACTCAACCTGTTGGTTCTCCTGTCCATCGCCGCCCTGCTCGGCGGATGCGGCGGCGGCGGCGGCGGCGGCGACGCCGACCAGCCAGCGGCCGGCCAGGCCGCACCGTCTTCTTCGGCGCCTGCCAGCAGCCAGGACGTCAACACGCAGCGCAGCAACTGACCGAGCGGCTGCCGCGTCAATTGCGGAAGGTCTGCGTCACCATCAACCCGTGCCGCCCGCCATCGACGATGCCGATGCCCACCCGCCCGAAGGCCGGGTTCAGGATGTTGGCGCGGTGGCCGGGTGAGTTCATGAGGCCGGTGTGGGCCATGTCGAGCGTGCGCGCCAGCGCGAGGTTCTCACCAGCGGCGCGGTAGGTCAGGCGCGCGGCGCGCAGCCGGTCGAAGGGCGAGCGCCCCTCGGGTGTGACGTGGGCGAAGTAGCTGCGCTCGAACATGTCGCGCGAATGCGCACGCGAGACGTCGACGGTGTCGGTGTCGGCTGTCAACCCGCGCAGGCCGGCCTTGGCGCGTTCGGCGTTCACCAGGGTCAGCATGGCGGCTTCGAGCTCGGGGCGCGGCGGCGCGTCTTTCACCACGAAGGGCAGCGCGACGCGTTCCTGCGACTGCGGCTGCACCGTGAGCGCCTGCATGGTGCGCTCGACGGCGGGGTTGAAGATCGGGCCCAGGTGGCGCTCCAGCCAGTCGGCCGGCTCGCCCAGCCGCGCGACCAGCACGCTGCCTTGCGCCGCGCGGGTGATGCCGTCGCTCAGCGGCAGCGCGGTGAGCAGCACGGCGGCCACCATCGCGTTGATGGCGCCGTTGGCCGCGCCGGGCACGAGGCCGAGCCCGCGGTTCAGGTGGCGCACCGCGGGGCCTGCCTGCACGGGCCGCACGAGCCGGCGCGCGATCGCGGACAGCAGCATCTGCACGACCAGAAAGACCACCAGGAACGCCGTGGGCGAGGCCCAGGGTTCGGGCAGCCCGGCGTGGCGGGCCAGGGTCGCCGCGAGCCAGGGGGTGGCGTAGAAGGCGACGAGCAGGCCGGCGGCGAGGCCGGCGAGTTCGACCGTGCCGGCCACGAAGCCGACGCGCCAGCCGCGCCATAGGCCCAGCAGCAGCAAGGCGACGAGCAGCAGGTCGACGGCGTTGAAGCCGTTCAAGGCGATAGCGGAAAAGTCCATGCCGCATCCTGCCTGGGCCCGTCTCGTCTGGCTGTCGGACGAAAAATTTTTTTCGCGGAGCCCCTCAATATCGACGAGCAAGCTGCCGATAGGAAGTGAGATTGCCTCCTTCGTCTGCGTGCTCCTGCCATGTCTGTCCTTCAACGCCACAACGTCACCCGCACCGGTGCCGGAAAGACGCTGCTTTTCGCCCACGGCTACGGCTGCGACCAGAACGTCTGGCAGCAGGTCGCAAGCGCGCTGGTGGCCGACCACGAGATCGTGCTGTACGACTACGCGGGCTGTGGTGCGTCCGACCCGTCGCTGTACGACACGGTGCGCCACGCCACGCTCGGCGGCCACGCCGACGACCTGATCGCCATCTGCGAAGCCGCGCAGCTCGAGCGACCGGTGCTGGTTGCCCATTCGATCGGCACCATGATCGCCGTACTGGCCGCGCAGCGCCGGCCGGAGCTCTTCGATTCGCTGGTGCTGATCGCGCCGTCGCCCTCGTACCTCAACGACGGCGCCTACGTGGGCGGCTTCGAGCGCGAGGACATCGACAGCCTGCTCGACACGCTGGAATCCAACCATTTCGGCTGGGCCCGCATGATGGCGCCGGTGATCATGGGCAACGCGGAGCGGCCCGAACTCGCTGGTGCGCTGGGCGACAACTTCTGCCGCATGGACAGCGGCGTCGCACGCCACTTCGCGCGCGTGACCTTCCTGGCGGACCACCGCGCCGACCTGGACCGGATGCCCGTGCCGAGCCTGCTGATGCAGTGCAGCGACGACGCGCTGGCCGCGCCCGAGGTCGGCGCCTACCTCGCCGGACGCATGGCCGGCAGCCAACTGCTGCAGCTGTCTGCCACCGGCCATTGCCCGCACATGAGCGCGCCTGCGGAAGTCGTGGAGGCGCTGACCGACTTCCTCCGCCAGCGGCGCTGAGACCATGGAGATGACCGTGTCCCTCGCGACAAGCGCCACCGCGCCGCGGCTCGTCGACGACAGCCCCGACACGCCGTGGGGCCTGCTGACCACGGCGGCCGACGGCACGATCATCGACGCCAACCTGCGCTTCGCGTCGTGGGCGGGCCGCTCGCGCGAAGCCTTGTGCGGTGGCGTGACGTGGAAGCAGCTGCTCGCGCCCGCGAGCCGCATCCTCTACGAGACGCACTTCGTGCCCCGGCTCGAAGCCCAGGGGGCGGTCAGCGAGATCTCGCTCGACCTGGCGCGCGACGACGGCAGCCGCTTCCCCATTCTCGCGAGCGCCCTGCGGCGGGCCGGCGGCGCAGGGATCGTGTCGATCACCGTCTTCGACGCGACCGAGACGCGCCGATTCGAAAAGGTGCTGCGCGCCGCCCGGCGCGATGCCGAGGCCGCGACCGAGGCCCTGGCCGTGTCGCACAAGGCCTTGCGCGTGGAGCACGAGCGCCTGCGCGTGATGCTGCGCTCCATCGCCGATGCGGTGATGACGACCGACGACCAGGGCCGCATCACCACCTTCAACCCCAGCGCCGAAACCGTCACAGGTCTGTCTGTCGCCCAGGCCATCGGCGCGCCGGTGGGCTCGGTCGGCCGGGTGTTCGAGGCCGATTCGCGTCGCCTGGTCGACCTGCGTGTTCTTCAGCACGATGCGCCGCACCAGAGTTCCTCCGACTTCCTGCTGGTGCGAGCCGACGGCACCCAGCGCTACCTCGAAGGCACCTCGGCGCCGCTGCGCGACGAGGCCGATCGGGTCGAGGGCGGCGTCTACGTGTGGCGCGACGTGACGCAGAGGCGCGCCGTCGCCGCGGAGCGGCAGTTCGAGGCCACGCACGATCTGCTGACCCGGCTGCTCAACCGTCGCGAGTTCGAGCGCCTGGTCAACCTCGAGCTGGGCAACGCGAGCGGCACGCCCGACAAGCCGCACCTGCTGCTGCACATCGCCCTGGACCAATTCAAGATCGTCAACGACACCGCCGGTGCCACGACCGGCGACGAGCTGCTGCTGGAGATCGCCGAGCTGCTGCGCCAGAACCTGCGCCAGACCGACATGCTGGCGCGGCTCGGCGCCGACGAGTTCGGTGTGCTGCTGCCCCGGTGCACGGTGGATGCGGGCACCCAGGTCGCCGACAAGCTGCGCCAGCACATCGAGGACTTCCGCTTCAACCGCGGCGAGTTCTCGCACATGCTGACTGCGAGCGTCGGCCTGGCCGTGCTCCCGGAGCGCGGCGGCTCGGCCGACGGCGCGCTCGCCAGCGCCGGCATGGCCTGCCAGGCGGCGAAAGAGGCCGGGCGCAACCGCGTGCACACGGTGCATGCGGGCGACGCCGACATCCGCCGACGCCGTGAACAGATGGGCTGGGTGGCGCGCATCCGCCAGGACCTGAGCGAGAACCGCTTCGAGCTGTTCTTCCAGCCCATCGTGCGGGTCGACGGCGCGCCGGACGCGCACCCGCACGGCGAGCTGCTGCTGCGCCTGCGCGACGACGAGGGGCGGCTGGTGCCGCCGGGCGCGTTCATCAGCGCGGCCGAGCGCTACCACCAGATGGGCCACATCGACCGCTGGGTGGTGCTCAACGCCTTCGACTGGCTTGATCGGCACGCGGGGGTGCAGGTCTCGATCAACGTGTCGGGGCAGTCCTTCGGGGATGCGGACTTCCTGGCCTACGTCGTCGACCAGTTGGCCGGTCGGGCGCTGAATCCGGCACGCGTGTGCTTCGAGATCACCGAGACCGCGGCCATCGCCGACCTGCCCGCCGCCTTGCGCTTCATCGCCTGCCTGCGACAGCGCGGCTGCCTGTTTTCGCTGGACGACTTCGGCGCGGGCCTGTCGTCGTTCGGCTATCTGCGCTCGCTGCCGGTCGACTTCGTGAAGATCGACGGCAGCTTCGTCAAGACGATGGGCCAGGACCCCGTCAACCGCGAGATCGTGGAGTCGATCCATCGCGTGGCCAAGCTGTGCGGCCTCAAGACGGTCGCCGAATGGGTGGAAGACGCGGCCATCCTGTCAGCGCTGCGCCGGATCGGCGTCGACTACGCCCAGGGGTGGGCGGTGGGCAAGCCGGTACCGCTGTCGGACATCGATGTGCGCCCCTGAGCGCTGACGCGTCGCGTCGTCCTGGGCGGACGCCCCGCCGACCGCCTGCGCCTACAACAGACCGGTGTGCGGCCGGTTAGCTTGGAAGCATCTTCCATCCCACCAGGACGCATCACATGCCAGACAACAACAATTCCGCCATCGCCCCCCAGGGCACCGAGCCCGACCGCATCGACCTCGTGTCCGATGCCTCGTTGAAGGAGTGGGCCAAGAAGCTCGCCGTGACCGAGGACCAGCTGAAGGACGCCGTGGCGAAGGTCGGCGATCGCGCGACCGATGTCGAGATGCACCTCAAGGGCAGCCGCAGCACGACCAACGAAGAGCGTGTGAAGGAAGCGGGCGCCTGAGACGAAACGCTTGCAGGCTGCGACGTTGCGACCGGCCTTCGAGGACTGCCTAAACGCCGAACAGCAAGGCGTTCAAGAGGACAGCGGCATACCAGGCGGCTTCACCGATGACCACCATTGCGGCGACGAAGACAACGAGATAGATCGTGCGGCGAATGAGTACGTGTGACGTGGGTACACAGTGTCGGTAGATCAGTGCGGCCCACACAAGCAGCAGAAGCTCAATGGCATAGCCGATGAGTTGTTCGGCTTGCCCAGTACGGGACATCGAGCGACTGAGCGCGAAACCTGTGACTCCGAGAATTGGGATGGCGAGTGCCCAGGCGGCGATGTTCAACGTGAGACGCCAGCCCGCTTTCATCGGATTGCTTCGCCCTTGAAAAAGTGGCTCGGCATCGGGCTCTCCCATCCCGGCGTCTGAAAGCCAGGTCTTCCGATGTCCGGCACGTAGCCCATGACACTCCGGAGGAGTGCCGCGAGGTATGAACTGCTGTTGTATTCGCCCGGCTGCATCGCATTGCCGGTGAGCCTGCTTGGAAAGCTGTATGGCGACACGTAACTGGAGAAGCTGGCTGCACGCTTCATCAGTGCCTGAGCAAATTCATCTCGAGACATGCCTGCTGGTGGATTCAACGCCACCTTCAAGACCGGGTTGGCCGGCAGCGAATTTGTGTAGAGGTTGGTGCGAATCCTGAGCGCATTGCTCAAGCCGGCCTCGACCGCGGTCGGCTGCCCATCGATGACGGTGATGCCTGTGTAGGCATCGTCGATCACCAGCGAGACGTGCAAGCTGTCGTAAGGCCTGCCAGCTCTTCCCAGCGGAGACGCTGCAACGCGCCCATAAAGCGTGAAAGTGGGCTCCGAATGCTGCGCCCTGCCCACCGAGGTCGTTCCCGAGTTCATGCTGTCCTCCCTGACGTTGTTTGATTTCCATCATAGGCAGGAGGTCGCCGCTCGACAGTCAACAACTGTCAAGCGACCAGCGAGCTGGCCTGTCAACCGCCCGCAGGGTTGCGCCGCGCCTCGTCGCGCCGGCGCTGCTCGCGCACCACCTCGCAGCGCGGGTGGCGCGCATAGGCCGCCTGCTCGCAATGCTGCGCTTCGCAACGCGCGGCAAGTACGAAGAACAGGTGCTCGCAGCCTGAACGCGGGTCGCCAGCGCTGCGGGTGCTCAACGTGCGTGCCGGCGTCGGCGGCGCCGGCACTGCCGCGGCCGATGGCGCCGCCGTGACGACTGGAGGGAGCGATGGCGCATGCGTGGTTGATGCCGCCGGGGGCACGGTCGACTCGCCGGGCGAGAGCGCCGCCTCTACCGGGATCTGAATGGGCGGCGGTGCGACCGTGACGGGGGCCGGCGCCGCCACCGGTGTGGCAGGCAAGGTCTGCAGCGGTGCGGCGGCGGATGCCAGCCCGGGCGCTGCCGCTCGCTCGGGGCCGAAGCTGATCCATGCCGCCAGGGCCACCACGGTGGCGCCCAGCAACAGCACCGCGAGCATCAGGCCGCGCGGTGCGTGCGATGCCGGCGCGCGTGCCGTCGTCGGAGGCTCTACGCCGTCGGCGGCTTGGCCTGGCGGCCTCGGCTTCGCGCCGGCCGCCTCCAGTGCCGACGGCCCCGTGGCCGCGAAGGCTGGCAGCTTGCCCGCACAGCCGATGCAGAACATCGCGCGGTCTCGGTTGGCGGTGTGGCAGTTGGCGCAGAGAACGGTCATGGACGCTCGGGCTGGGGCAGTGGCAGGTCAGGGCTTGGACGTGAACATCAACAGCGACCGGCCCGTGACGGTGTAGCCGTGGCCGGGCTGGAAGTCCACATCTTCCTGCGGGTCGAGCGCGGTATCGATCACGCGGGTCCACACCTTCCCGTCGGCACGCGGCGGCAGCACGAAGTCGATGGCGCCTTCCCACGCATTGAACACGAGCAGCACGCTGTCGTCGTGCGCCGCCCGCGGCAGCGACGACGCGGGGGCCGTGCCTTCGAGCAGCAGACCGAAACAGCGGGTCTGCGTGTCGGTCCAATGCGCCTCGTCCATCTCGTTGCCGTCCGGCGCGAGCCAGGTCGAGTCCTTCACCTGTGCTGTCTCGCTGAACTGGCCAGTGAGGAAGCGGTTGCGGCGCAGCACCGGCAACGTGTGGCGCAGGTGCGTGAGCTGCTGGGTGAAGGTCGTGAGGCTGCGACCGGCCGGTGCGCTGGCGGCCTCCCAATCGAACCACGAGATGTCGCTGTCCTGGCAGTAGGCGTTGTTGTTGCCCTGCTGCGTGCGCGCGAACTCGTCGCCGGCCAGCAGCATGGGCGTGCCCTGCGACAGCATCAGCGTGGCGAGCATGTTGCGCTGCTGGCGGGCGCGCAGTTCGAGCACCTCGGGGTCGTCGGTCGGGCCTTCGACGCCGCAGTTCCAGCTGCGGTTGTCGCCGTGGCCGTCGCGGTTGCCTTCGTTGTTGGCGTCGTTGTGCTTTTCGTTGTAGCTGGTGGTGTCGGCCAGCGTGAAGCCATCGTGCGCACTGATGAAATTGACGCTGGCCCATGGGCGGCGGCCACGCTTGT
Source organism: Variovorax restrictus (assembly GCF_051216715.1). Classification (NCBI taxonomy): domain Bacteria; kingdom Pseudomonadati; phylum Pseudomonadota; class Betaproteobacteria; order Burkholderiales; family Comamonadaceae; genus Variovorax; species Variovorax restrictus. The sequence goes on along the minus strand of NZ_JBPJZH010000001.1, from coordinate 499,711 downwards.
TGAAGCGGTCGCCGCTGGCGGTCACGCATTGGGCGAGCTTGGGTGCCATCGCCTCGTCGCCCTTCCAGAAGGCGCGCACCGTGTCGCGGAACTGGTCGTTCCACTCGGCCCAGCCGGGCGGAAAGCCGCCGACCTGGTAGCCGCCCGGGCCGATGTCCCAGGGCTCGGCGACGAGCTTGACGCTGGAGAGCACCGGGTCCTGCCGGCAGCTGTCGAGGAAGCCGCCGCCTTCGTCGAAGCCGTGCGGCTCGCGCGCCAGGATGGTCGCCAGGTCGAAGCGGAAGCCGTCGACGTGCATCTCCGTCACCCAATAGCGCAGGCTGTCGGTCACCATCTGCAGCACGCGCGGGTGGCTCAGGTTCACCGTGTTGCCGGTGCCCGTGTCGTTGATGTAGTAGCGCGGCTGGTCGGGCAGCAGGCGGTAGTAGCTGGCGTTGTCGATGCCCTTGAAGGAGATGGTCGGGCCCATCTCGTTGCCTTCGGGTGTGTGGTTGTAGACCACGTCCATGATCACTTCCAGCCCATGGGCGTGGAAGCGGTCGACCATGTTCTTGAACTCGTCGATGTTCGGGCCGTCCATGTAGCGCTGGTCGAGCGCGAAGAAGCCGATCGTGTCGTAGCCCCAGTAGTTGGTGAGGCCCTTCTCGGTGAGGAAAGGCTGGTTCAGGAACATCTGCACCGGCAGCAGCTCGACGCTGGTCACGCCCAGTTCCTTGATCGGGCCGATTACCTCGTCGAGCGCCAGGCCGGCGAAGGTGCCGCGGAACAGCTCGGGCACCTTGGGGTGCTTCATGGTGAAGCCGCGCACATGCGTTTCGTAGAAGACAGTCTGGTTCCAGGGCACGCGCGGGGCGTCGGTCTGCGTCCACTCGAAGCGCGAATCGACCACCACGCACTTGGGCATGAACGGCGCGCTGTCGCGCTCGTCGAAGCTCAGGTCGCCGTCGGCGTGGCCGACGGTGTAGCCGAACAGTTCGGGGCCCCACTTGAGCTCGCCCATGTGCGCCTTGGCGTAGGGGTCGAGCAGCAGCTTGTGGTGGTTGAAGCGATGGCCCTGCTCGGGCTCGTACGGGCCGTGCACCCGCAGGCCGTAGCGCGCGCCGGGCTCCAGCCCGGGCACGAATCCGTGCCAGACCTCGTCGGTGTATTCGGGCAGCGTGATGCAGGCCAGCTCGGTGGTGCCGGCGTCGTCGTACAGGCAGACCTGGACCTTCGTCGCGTGGGCCGAGAAGACGGCGAAATTCACACCGCGGCCGGTGTAGGTGGCACCCAGGGGGTGGGGGGCGCCTTCTTCGAGCGTGTACGTGGGGGTGGGGTCTGACATGAGCGGTCCGGAGTGAAGGCCACCACTGTCGTATGCCGCCGCGCCGGCCGCCACGGGAAGGCGGCGGGTGTTGACGTAGGCCGGCGCCCTTGGCCGGTCGCCGGCGGCGCTCTCAGGCCGCGAAGGCGGTGTCGACCAGCGACTGCACGAAGCCCTTGTCGAGGCCCTTCAGCCCGAACTGGAAGCGGTAGAAGATCGTGCCGTAGATCTGGTCGTACAGCGCCTCGGCGGGCCGCGGCGACGCGATGCTGCCGTCGCGCTGGCCGCGGCGGATCACGCGCACGCCCAGGGCGCGGCGCACGCTGAGGTAGCGCGCCACGAAGACTTCCGAATTGCCGGTCTCGGCCATGCATTCGGCCAGCACCGCCAGCTGCACCCGGCCCAGGTCGCCGCGCAGCGCCACCAGGTACTGCTGGACGTGCGCGTGGATCGCCTTGGGCGGCGGCAGCGTTTCCGACAGCGGCAGCATCACCGTCGCCTGGCGCATGTAGGCGTCGATCAGCAGCTGCAGGCGCCCCTCCCACCACTTGTAGATGGTCATCTTCGACACGCCGGATTCGGCGGCGATCGCCTGGATGGTCGCGCCGCGCAGGCCCTCGGTGGCGCTCAGGCGGTAGGCGGCGTCGAGCACGGCGGCGGTGGCGGCGTCGGAGCGCGGGCGACCGCGGCGCCGGGGGGCGTCGCTACAAGGCGCGGCGGCGGGAGCGGCGTCGGGGGGCGGGGTGGCATGCATGTTGCGTCGTCTTTGCTGTACGCGGAGTATAGTTATTCAGCCGCACGATCGAAGCACCAAAGAAGGACACCGACCATGACCGCCACGCCCGCTGCCGATGCACGCGCCGAAACCGGTGTGTTCCAGGCCGGCGACGTGGTGCTCCAGTCCGGCCGCACCTTCCGCCAGATGTCGCTCGTCTACAAGACCTTCGGCACGCTGAATGCCGAGCGATCGAACGTCATCCTCTACCCGACCTCGTACAGCGCGCAGCACACCGACATCGAACACATGGTGGCCGAGGGCGGCGCGCTCGACCCGGCCAAGTACTTCATCGTCATCGCCAACCTGTTCGGCAACGGGCTGTCGAGCTCGCCGTCGAACACGCCCTGGCCCGACGTCGGCACGCGCTACCCCGATGTCACGTACTACGACGCGGTGCACGTGCAGCGCCGCATGCTGGCCGAGCTGTGGGGCATCGAGCGCCTGGCGCTGGTCTACGGCTGGTCGATGGGCGCCATGCAGGCCTACCACTGGGCGGCGCTGTTCCCGGACGCCGTCGACCGCATCGCCGTGGTGTGCGGCGCCGCGCGCTGCGCGCCGCACAACCGCGTGTTCATCGAAGGCGCGGCGCACGCGCTGATGGCCGATGCGGCGTATCGCGACGGCGCGTTCACCGAGCGGCCGGTGCGTGGCCTGCGCGCCATGGGCCGCGTCTACGCGGGCTGGGCGCTGTCGCAGACCTTCTACCGCGAGGAGATGTGGCGCCAACTCGGCGCCTCGTCGCTGGAGGACTACCTCGTCAGCGCCTGGGAAACCAACTTTGCGCGGCGCGATGCGGCCGACCTGCTGGCGCAGTTCCGCACCTGGCAGACGGGCGACATCAGCGCCAACGATCTGTACGGCGGCGACCTGAAGAAGGCGCTCAATGCCATCCGCGCCCGCGTGCTGCTGATGCCGGGCGACCACGACCTGTACTTCCAGGTCGACGACAACCGGGCCGAGCTGCCGCACCTGCGCCATGGCGATCTACACCCTATTTCGTCCGTGTGGGGCCACCGGGCGGGCAACCCCAGTGCCCTGCACCAGCCCGAAGACCGGGCCTTCATCGAGACGCGCGTCAAGGCGCTGCTGGCCGAATGACCTCCATGAGCGACAACGCCAACATGACAGAAACCACCGCGCCGCGCACCGTGCGCAAGCCCGCCACCTTCCGCGTGAGCGCGCAGGACCTGAAGGCGCTCGCCGTGCGATCCGACGCCGCCGGCGCGCGCCGCGCCATCGGCCACCTGGGCGCCATCGCGCTCGGCGGCGTCGCGCTGTGGCACGCGCTCGGCACGGTGTGGGCGGTGCCGCTCACGCTGCTGCAGGGCTATTTCATCGCCTTCCTCTTCAACGTGGTGCACGAGACCGCGCACCAGACGGCTTTTCGCACGCGCGCCTTCAACCACGCGCTCGGCCACTTCGCCGGTTTCGCGGTGGTGCTGCCCTACGAGTACTACCGCGCCTACCACTGGGTGCACCACCGCCACACGCAGGACCCTGAGAAAGACCCGGAGCTGGCCAACCCGTTGCCGCGCACGCGTGCCGCCATCGCCTGGTATTGGACCGGCATGCCGATCTGGGTCGGCCGTGCGCGGCTGCTGTGGCGCCACGGCGTGCTCGGCCGCGTGACCGTGCCCTGGGTGCCGGAAGACAAGCGCGGACTGATCGTGCGCGAGGCGCGCGCCTATCTGGCGGGCTACGCGCTGATCGTGGCTGCATCCATCGCCAGCGGCTCGCTCGCCGCGCTGTGGCTGTGGGTCGTGCCGCTGATGGCCGGCCAGCTCTTCCTGCGCCCCTACCTGCTGGCCGAGCACACCGGCTGCGCGCACAGCAACGACATGCTGGCCAACACGCGCACCACCTACACCAACCGCTTCGTCCATTTCTTCGCGTGGAACATGCCCTTCCACGTGGAGCACCACGCCTACCCGGCCGTGCCCTTCCACGCCCTGCCCAAGCTCAACGCGCTGCTGGCGCCGCACATCGTCAACACGTCGCCCGGCTATCCGGCCGCGACGGCGGCGGTGCTGCGCCATCTGCTGCCCAACGACGCACCTCAAGTCCATCCGGAGAACCTGACATGACCGCAATTTCGATCAACGGCGACCGCCTTTGGGCCAGCCTGATGTCCCTCGCCGAGATCGGCGGCACGCCCGCTGGCGGCGTGGCCCGCCTGGCGCTGACCGACCTCGACCGCCAGGGGCGCGAGCGCGTCATCGGCTGGGCGAAGGAAGCCGGCTGCACCATCCGTGTCGACCAGATCGGCAACATCTTCGCGCGCCGCGCGGGCCGTGAGAACAATGCGCCCGCGGTCGCGTCGGGCAGCCACATCGACACGCAGCCGACCGGCGGCAAGTTCGACGGCAACTACGGCGTCCTGGCCGTGCTCGAAGTCTTCCGCACGCTGAACGACCACGACATCCAGACGCGCCTGCCGCTCGAGATGGCGATCTGGACCAACGAGGAAGGCTCGCGCTTCGTGCCGGTGATGATGGGCTCGGGCGTGTACGCCGGGGCCTTCACGCTCGAGACCGCGCTGGCCGCGGTCGACCGCGAAGGCATCAGCGTCGAGACCGCGTTGAAGGCCATCGGCTACGCAGGCGACACGCCCGCTGCCGTCTCGGCCGGCGCACCGCTCTTCGCCGCCTACTTCGAAGCGCACATCGAACAGGGCCCGGTGCTGGAAGACGCCGACGTCGTGATCGGCGCCGTGACCGGCGCGCTCGGCCAGCGCTGGTACGACATCACCGTGACCGGCCAGGAAGCCCATGCCGGCCCGACGCCGATGGCGCTGCGCCGCGATGCGCTGCAGGCCGCCACGAAGCTCATGCAGGAGACGGTCGCCATCGCGTTGCGCCATGCACCGCACGGCCGCGGCACGGTGGGCACGGTCGACGTGTTCCCGAGCTCGCGCAACGTGATCCCGGGCCGCGTGAAGTTCACGGCCGACCTGCGCAACATCGACGACGCCACGCTGTCGAAGATGGACGCCGAGATCCGCGCCGCCTGCGCCGAAGTGGCCACCGCCACCCGCACCAAGGTCGACATCGAACAGGTCGTGTACTTCCCGCCGACCGCCTTCGCGCCGCATCTGGTGGAGGGCGTGCGCCAGGGCGCGAAGACGCGCGGCTACAGCTGCATGGACGTGGTGAGCGGCGCCGGCCACGACGCGGTGTACGTCGCGAGCCAGCTGCCGGTGGGCATGATCTTCGTGCCCTGCAAGGACGGCATCTCGCACAACGAGGTGGAAGACGCCAAGCCGGAGCACCTGACGGCCGGTTGCAACGTGCTGCTCGACGCAATGCTTTTAGCGGCAGCCTGACGCCCATGGCCGCGACCGGCATCACCGCCGAACGCATCGTGCGCGGCGCCTGCCCGCACGACTGCCCCGACACCTGCGCGATGCTGATCACGGTGAAGGACGGCGTGGCGACCAAGGTGCGCGGCGACCCGGCGCACCCGACCACGCAGGGCGTGCTGTGCACCAAGGTCTCGCGCTACCTGGAGCGCACCTACAGCCCCGACCGCGTGCTGTACCCGATGCGCCGCGTCGGCGCCAAAGGCCCCGGCCAGGGCACGTGGGAACGCATCGGGTGGGACGAAGCGCTCGACATCGTCGCCGGCAAGCTCCAAGCCATCGCCGCGGTCGACCCGCAGGGCATCTTTCCGTATGCGTACTCGGGCACGCTGGGGCTCGTCCACAACTTCGGCATGCCGCGTCGCTTCTTCCACCGGCTGGGCGCCTCGCGGCCCGAACGCACGCTGTGCGCCACGGCCGGTCGCGTGGGCTACGCCACGGTGATCGGTGCGCAGATCGGCACCGACATCACGCACTTCGCGCAGGCGAAGCTGATCCTGCTGTGGGGCACCAACCCCATCACCTCCAACCTGCACCTGTGGACGCGCATCGCCGAGGCCAAGCGCAACGGCGCGCTGGTGATCGCGATCGACCCGTTCCGCTCGCAATCCGCCGAGAAGGCCGACTGGCACCTCGCGCCGCGCCCCGGCACCGACGGCGCGCTCGCCTTCGGCCTGATGCATGTGTTGATCGACGAAGACCTGCTCGACCACGACTACATCGCGCAGCACACGCTGGGCTTCGACGCGCTCGCCGCACGCGCGAAGGACTTCACGCCAGCGCGCGTGGCCGAGATCACCGGCCTGGATGCCGACGACGTGGTGAAGCTCGCGCGCCTCTACGGCGCCGAGCGTGCCAGCGCCATCCGCATGAACTTCGGCATGCAGCGCCATGCCGGCGGCGGCAACGCGGTACGCGCCATCGCCTGCCTGCCGGCGCTCACCGGCGCCTGGCGCGAGGCCGCGGGCGGCGTGCTGCTCGACAACGCCGGGGCGCACGCGGTCGACCTGGCCGCGCTCGACGGCCGTGCGCTGTTGCCCGACCCGGCGAAGCCGCCGCGCCACATCAACATGGCGCAGATCGGCCGCGCGCTGAACGAGCTGACCGACCCGCCGATCCAGGCGCTGTTCGTCTACGCGTCGAACCCGATGGCGGTGGCGCCCAACAACGGCCTGCTGCGCCAAGGCATGCTGCGGCCCGACCTGTTCACGGTGGTGCACGAGATCTTCCTCACCGACACCTGCGACTACGCCGACATCGTGCTGCCCGCCACCACGCAGCTGGAGCAGTTCGACGTGCACCGGCCCTACGGCACGCTCTACACCATGCTCAACCAGCAGGCCATCGCGCCGCTGGGCGAGGCGTGCTCCAACGCCGAGCTGTTCCGTCGCTTGGCCGCGCGCATGGGTTTCGACGACCCGGAATTGCAAGAGAGCGATGAAGCCATCGCGCGCGCTGCACATGACCTGCAGTCGCCGGTCAACGCCACGCTCGACTTCGACCAGCTGCAGCGCGACGGCTGGCGGCGCCTCGACGTGCCGGAGCGCTATGCGCCCTTCGCCGACGGCCACTTCCCCACGCCGTCGGGCAAGTGCGAGTTCGAAAGCGCGAGCGCCGCCGCGCAAGGCTGGAGCGCCGTGCCGGAATTCATCCCGCCCCGCGAATCGGCACTGGCCGACCCGGCACTCGCCGCGCGCTACCCGCTGATGCTGCTCACGCCGCCCGCGCGGCACTACCTCAACTCGAGCTTCTCGGCGATCCCTTCACTGGCCGCCGAGGTCGGCGAGCCGTGGGTCGACCTGCACGCCGACGACGCGGCCGCACGCGGCATCGCCGACGGCGCACGGGTGCGTATCTTCAATGACCGCGGTGCTTTCGAGGCGGTGGCGCGCGTGGGCACCAAGGCGCGCACCGGCGTGCTGGTGGCACCCTCGATCTGGTGGCAGAAGAAGTCGGCCGACGGCGAGAACTCGAACGCCGTCACCTCCGACGGCCTGGCCGACATCGGTGGCGGCGCGACCTACTACGACACGGCCGTCGACATCGAGCGCTGCTGAACCTGCCCGCCTCCGAATCACCTGCGGCGCTTCCCTTCAAGCGCGCGACGCCAGTGTGGGAATCGCACAGATGCTGATCTGGTACCGCACCATAGACCAACAGCTTGCGCACTAGCTGGGATGGACGATCGCGCGGTCGCCACCACAGCAGTTGAGCCGGCGCGCTCCGTGGCAAAGCTGATGAACTTTCCGCTTGCTGACCGTCCGCTTTGGGTGAGGCGTGCAGCCGCTTTGGGCCCGAATGCGACGGAAGGCCCAGTTCGTCATAGCGGTCGTTAATTTAAAAGTCAGCTTGATCGCAGCGCGAAACTTGCTCTTGAGCGCCCGGTCCCTGCCTGCTCGCCAGCTATAGTTGGCCAAGCTAAAACTTGCCGGGTTTCGCAGATTTCTATACCTAGATGTTTGAACAGCACGATGGGTGAAAATCCGGCTACAAGCTGATCACAGGAGAACTTGGTGTGCGAAACACATTGCGTTAGACGTCGTGAACGGTCCGCGCAATCGACGAGATTTCCACATGCACAGCAAATACCTTGGTCACTATCATCGTGCCCGCAAGATTGCCCAGTGCTTCACACAGACAGCAACACTGCTCTACGCAACTTGCCTAAAGGAAGCTCCGCGCAAGGAGCCGCTTCTGATCGTGCCGTTCGTCGTGAACGCATCATTTGCGTGCGAACTTTTCCTGAAGGCACTCGCCGACCGCGGAGGAGCCCGCTTGGAAGGCCACCGACTTTCGACATTGCTTGCCACTTTGCCTGCTCAGGAGCGTAACAGCCTTGACCAAGCGTGGATCACCGTGGCACAAGACTTCGATTGCGATACTGCTGTGACCCTTGACTCAGTCATTGGCGAGTTATCTAACTCGTTCGTCGATTGGCGATATTCCCACGAGAGGGAACGAGTAAGTACAGCAAGCAGTACGTCAATTCTTCTATTGCTAAAGGCGCTCGATGATGCCTCCCAGTCTCGCGGCGACCCTCAACCCTGCGCTCAACCGGACGGGCGGTAGAGGGCTGCATTGTGGTCTCTGTCGGCACAGCCCGCCGGTTAGCTGGTAGCGTTGAGCGTCCGTTTTCACCTGCCGCGATCGGCTGCTTTTGGCCGAATGCGGCCGACCGGAGGATGCCACAGCGGCCCACTGTCGGAAACGGTCACCACCCTCGCCCGCCTGGCTCGATAACTTGAGCCTGGCGCACCAAGGATGCCTCCCTACCGCGGGCGGCCCGGCAAAGCCGGTTCTGCGGCGCCGCCGGGACGAGCGTCAGCCCTCGTCGAGTTCGGGTGTCTGCCACCCCAGCAGCTCGGCCAGCCGCAGCACCACCCAGCGCGCCTCGTCCGTCGACACGCCCGAGCCGGCCGAGCGCAGGCCGGCGTGGATGCGCTGCAGCACCTCGTCTTCCGACGGCACCTCGACGTGCGCCAGGATGCGCGCCTGCTCGACCAGCGCGGTCGCCAGGTCCTCGCAGACCTCGTAACGTTCGCGCACCGTGCCGATGGGTTCGCGCAGGCGCTGACGCACCGGGTCGGTGTAGACGGCGAAGAAGGAGGGCGGGATATCTATCTGGTATTCGTCGGACATGGCGCGATCATGCCCGGGGTCAAGGTGAGGCCACCGCGCGGCGACGACACTTCGCTGCCAAGGAAGCGAGACACGCCATGGAAATCGAATTCAAGTTCCACATCCCTGCCGAGCGCCTGAAGACGCTCGAAGCCGCGGTGCGCCGCGCGCCGGTGAAGCGCACCCGACTGCGCGCACGCTACTTCGACACGGCCGACGGCACGCTGGCCGCGCACGGCGCGGTGTTGCGGCTGCGCCAGGAAGGCCGGCGCTGGGTGCAGACGGCCAAGGCGCTGGGCGATGGGCCGCTGCACCGGCTGGAGCACAACGTCGACCTCGGCCTCGCCCGCGCCGGCGCACCGCCGATGCCCGACGTGCAGCGCCACGCGGGCACGCCGGTGGGCGACACGCTGACGCGGCTGCTGGCCGACGCGGGCCAGCCGCTCGTCGAGACCTACGGCACCGACATCTGGCGCCTCACGCGCGAGCTGCGCACCCCTGGCGCGGTGGTCGAGCTGGCGCTGGACACCGGCACCATCACGGCCCACCCGGCCGACGGCAGCGCACCGCGCATGGCCGCCGTCTGCGAGCTGGAACTCGAGCTGGTGCGCGGCCAGGTCGAGGGCCTGGTCGCGCTGGCCTACCGGTGGTCGCAGCAGCATCGCCTGTGGTTCGACACGGTGTCGAAGGCCGAGCGCGGCGAGCGCCTGCTGGCCGGCACCGCGCGCGGCCCGGCGGTGAAGGCGACGGCGCCGCGCCTTGACGCGAGCGACGGCTTTCCCTCGGGCCCGGCCGTGCAGCGCGCCGTGGTGGCGGCCTGCCTCGCGCAGATCCTGCCGAACGCCAGCGAGGTGGCCGCGGGCAGCGACGACGCCGAGCACATCCATCAACTGCGGGTCGGCATCCGCCGCCTGCGGACCGCGCTGCGCGAGCTCGAGCCGCTCGGCCCCGGCTTCGATGCGGCCTGGGAGGCGCCGCTGGTGGCTGCCTTCCGCGCGCTGGGTGCGCACCGCGACGCAGAAGTCGCCACGGGCACCGTCGCGCCGGGTCTGCAGGCGGCCGACGCGCCGCAGATCGTGCTGCCCGACGACGCGGCCGATGCGCCCTCGCCCGGCACCGTGGTGCGCAGCCCCGGCTTCCAGGCGGCGCTGGTCGGCCTCATCGGCTTCGCGGCGCAGCCGCTGCCGGAAGACGGCATGCCGCCTGCCGATGCCCGTCGCCACCTGCGCGAACGGCTGGGCGCGCTGCACCATCGCGCGTGCAAGGACGGCAAGCGCTTCGACACGCTCGACGTCGAGGCACGACATGCGGTGCGCAAACGCCTCAAGCGACTGCGCTACCTGACGGAATTCGTGGCGCCGCTGTTCGATGCAGCGCGGGCCGAGCGTTACCTCAAGCGCATCGCCCCGGCGCAGGACGCGCTGGGCCGCGCCAACGACGAGCAGGTGGCGCTCGATGTGTACCGCGCCGCCGCCGAGAGCGACCCGCGCGCCTGGTTCGCGGTCGGGTGGCTGAGCGCACGGCAGGCGGATGGCGTACAGACAAGCCGCCGCGCACTGCGCAAGATGAACGACGCCCCCCGGTTCTGGAAGAAACGGTAGCGCCGACCTGTCAGCACCGCGTCAGACCATGGGTCCGACCGTGGCGAACGCGCATCAACCGAGAGGAAACGCGAAGGTCGGTCGTCCGTCAACGGCCTAGCATGCCGAGCAGTTGTGGGGATTTCCGTCTCGGTTCACCGCGCGCAGGCGCGGCGTTTGGCCGAGCGTCCACACGCGTCGAGATTGCATGAACCCTGTGCCCCCTTTCTGGAAAAAAGCGCCCCCCGATCGAACGCCCGATGCGCCGGGCGGCACGGCGTCCGGCGCAGAGCCCGACCCGGCCGCTGTGCAGGCCGAGGCGCTGCGCTGGGTGGCGTTGCTCCACAGCGGCGGCAGCGGCTCGAACTGGCTGCCCAACTGCCAGCGCTGGTGCGACGCCCATCCCGCGCATGCGGCGGCCTTCGCCGAGGCACAGGCCTGGTGGGCCGACGTGGGCGAAGACGCCGCCGCGCGGGGCCGCGGACTGGCATGGCCGCCCGACCCCGCGCGCTCGCATGCGTACGACTACCAGCCCCCCGCCGTTCCCCTGCCGCGTTCGCCCGGGCTGTCGCAGGTCGAGGCGCTGGTCCACACACGCGGCGGGCGGCCGGCGATGGCGGCGGCGGTCGTGCTCGTGGTGACGGCCGGCCTGTGGTGGTCGGCCGAACGGTTCGACGAGGTTACCGGCGTCGGCGAAAGCCGCACCGTGCGTCTGGCCGACGGCAGCCAGTTGCAGCTCGACACCGACACGGCGGTGGACATCGATGTCGGCGCGCGCGAACGCCGTGTCGAGCTGGCGCATGGCGGGATCTACGTCGACACCGCCGCCGCGGCCCAGCGCCCGTTGCTCATCGAGGCGAGCGTCGGCCAGATCCGGGCGCACGACGGCGCCCTGTCCGTGCGACGCGACCCCGACGGCACCGTGGCGGTGGCCGTCGAACGCGGCCAGGCCGAGGTCGTGGGCACCGCGCTGGACGCGCCCACCGTGCTGCACGCCGGGGACGTGCTGCGCTTCGACCGGCGCACGCACTTCGGCGTACAACGCGCCGCCGCACCCCGCGCCATGGCCTGGCGCCGCGGCGAGCTGCACTTCGAGAACGAGGCGCTCGGGCGGGTGATGGACGAAGTTCGTCGCTACGACCGGCGGCTGTGGTACGGGCCGGACGGCACGGTGGCCGAGACGCGGGTGAGTGCCGTGGTCGCCTTCGACCAGATCGACGCGTGGCTCGACACGCTGCCCAAGACCCTGCCTTTGGACATCGTGCGCATCGGCCCCGTGGTCTGGGCGCGGGAGCGCGAACCGCAGACCACCGCGGCGCGCTGAGGTGCGCCAGGGCGTGGCGCGCGGCGCCCGCCTACTCCAGCTTCCGCGCTTGGCGCATCGGCCCGCGCGCTGCGGCCTTCAAAGTGGCACCTTCTTCTCCCCGCGATGGTCGCCACCATGAAGCCTTCCCAACTCTTCTCTCTCTGCCGGAAGGCCGTCAACGCCTGGATCGACGACTTCGCGCCCAGCATGGGCGCATCGATCTCTTACTACACCGTGTTCTCGCTGGCGCCGCTGCTGGTGATCGTGATTGCGATTGCGGGCGCCATCTTCGGACGCGAGGCGGTGCAGGGCGAGGTGGTCGCGCAGCTGCAGGGCCTGATCGGCCGCGACGGCGCGCTCGCGGTGCAGGGGATGATCCAGAGCGCCAGCGAGCCGGGCAAGGGGCTGGTGGCCGGCGGCATCAGCATCGTGGTGCTGCTGGTCGGCGCGACCACGGTCTTCGCCGAACTGCAGAGCTCGCTCGACCGCATCTGGCATGTGCCCGAGGCCGAGAAGCCGAGCGGCGTGTGGGCCATTCTGCGGGCGCGTGTGCTGTCCTTCGGGCTGATCCTGGGGCTGGTCTTTCTGCTGATGGTGTCGCTGCTGGTGAGCGCCGGGGTGGCGGCCTTCGGCGGCTGGGCCGGTGGGCTGATGCCGGGGTCGGAGCTGCTGCTGCTCGCATTGAACACGGCCGTCTCGGTCGGCATCACCACCGTGCTCTTCGCGATGATCTACAAGCTGATGCCGACGGCCAGCATCGCGTGGCGCGACGTGTGGGTGGGCGCGGTGGTCACGGCGGTGCTGTTCGAGGTCGGCAAGACGTTGATCGGCCTGTACCTCGGCAAGAGCGGCGTGGCCGAGACCTTCGCCGCCGCGGGCTCGGTGGTAGTGCTGCTGGCGTGGGTGTACTACGCCGCGCAGATCTTCCTGCTCGGCGCCGAGTTCACCAAGGTCTATGCCGACGAACACGGCTCGGTGGCCGGTGCGAAGGCCGTGGCCAGCACGCAGGCGACGGCGGCGGCGGCCGAGGCGGGCACCGATGCCGCGCCGGCCGCGGTGGCCGCCGGCGCGGTGCCCCACACCGACACGCGTCCGCGGGCCACGACGGCGGGTCTGGCCAGGACCGCATCGATGCAGCGGCGCATCGAGCGCCACATGCACACCGCCTCGGCCACGCTGGTGCGCCAGGTGGTGCTTCTCACGGTCGCGACGGTCGCGAGTGCGGCCGTCACGCGCTGGCAGAAGCGCCAGCGGCGCGCCGCCAAGCTCAGCCGAGGAAGCTGAGCAACGCGGGGATCACCTGCTCGGGCGCCTCTTCCATCAGCCAGTGGCCCGAGCCCTTGACGATCACGCCTTCGACGTTCGTCGCGACCATCCTGCCCTGCTCGATCAGGAAGCTGCCACCGGCCTTCTCGCCGGAGAGCACCAGCATCGGCATGGGCAGCGGCGTCTTGCCCAGTTCGGCGAACTCGGCCGCGTCGCGCTCGAAGGCCTTGAAGTACTCGAAGCCGGCGCGCATGCTGCCCGGTTGCGCATAGGCCTTGGCGTAGAGGCGGCGGTCGGCCTCGGGCACCGAGTGCGTCGGGTCGGCCGCGAAGTCGTTCCAGAAGTGCTCGAAGTAGATGCGCTCGCGCCCCTTCACCAGCGCCAGCGGCGTGGTGCCGTGGAAATGAAAGTGCCACAGGTCGCGCAGCAGCCAGACGTTCTGCCACGGGCCGATGCCGGGCAGGAAGGCGTCCATGAGCACCACGCGCTCGGTCTCGGCAGGGAACTGCGCGGCGTACGCGTAGGCCACCATCAGGCCGATGTCGTGGCCGACGATGCTGGACTTGGCGATGCCGAGCGAGGTCACCAGTTCATGGATGTCGACGGCCATGTTCTTCTTCTCGTAGCCGGTCTCGGGCTTGGCCGAGTCTCCGGCGCCGCGCAGGTCGGGAACGATCACGGTGTGGGTCTTGGCCAGCAGCGGCATCAGCGGGTTCCACATGTGGCCGGTTTCGGCATAGCCATGCAACAGCACGGCAGCCGGGCCGCTGCCGCCGATGCGGTAGTGGATGCGCGTGCCGTTGACGTCGGCGAAGCGCGAGCGGAAGCCAGCGACGGCGGCCGGCGCGGCGTGCGCCGGGCCGCCGAGCGTCAGCGCGGCGCCGAGGCCGGCGGCGCCGGCGATCAGCGCGCGGCGGGTGGGGAGGGTGTCGGTGGTCATGGTGAAAGTCCTTTCGGGGGTGTTGAAGCGATGGGGTGAATTTAGGATTCAGCTTCGCTTTCAAGAAGGCCCCAAAACTGCTCTACTCATTCAGCTTTCATGAATGATTGGAGCGGCCATGGACCGACTGCGTGCCTTCGAAGTCTTCGTCACCGTGGTGGCGCGCGGCAGCTTCACCAAGGCGGCCGATGCGCTCGACACGTCTCCGGCCAACGTGACGCGCTACGTCAACGAACTGGAGGCGCACCTGGGCACCCGCCTGCTCAACCGCAGCTCGCGCCGGCTGTCGCTCACGGAGAGCGGCGAGACGCTCTACGAGCGGGCGAAATCGATCCTCGAAGAGGTGGCCGAAACCGAAGCGATGGCCAGCACGGCGTCGCTCCAGCCGCGTGGGCGGCTGCGCATCAATGCGCCGTTGAGCTTCGGCATCCTGGTGCTCGCACCGCTGTGGCCGCGCTTCATGGCGAAGTACCCCGAGGTCGAGCTCGACATCGTGCTGATCGACCGCATCGTCGACATCGTGGAAGAGGGCTACGATCTGGCGATCCGCATCTCGCGCAGCGGCTCCACCAGCCACATCGCACGCCGGCTGAGCCGCTCGCGCAACATCGTCTGTGCCTCACCCGCCTACCTGGACGCGCACGGCATGCCGCAGGTGCCGGCGGACCTCGCGCGGCATGTGTGCCTGGGCTACACCTACGGCGCGACGGCCGACGAATGGCAGTTCGTCGACGCCGCCGGCGACCCGCATTCGGTGAAGGTGCGATGGGCCATGCGCGCCAACAACGGCGACACCGCCCGGGCGGCTGCCCTGGCCGGCGCCGGCGTGATCTGGCAGCCCAGCTTCCTCATCGGCAACGACGTGCGCGCCGGTCGCCTAGTGGAGGTGATGCCAGGCTTTCGCATGCCCGACATCGACATCCAGGCGATCTACGCCAGCCGCCGCCACCTGAGCGCCAAGGTGCGCGTGATGGTGGACTTTCTCGCCGACACGCTGGCAGGCACGCCGGCGTGGGATGTGCCCGCGCCGTGAGCGTTCAGTCGGGGTTCTCGACGCGGCGCAGCGTGGCCAGGTCGATCGGCCCCTGCTCGCTCATGAAGCTGAGCCGTTCGCCGCGGCCGCCCTGCTGCTGCGCGACGCCGCCGATGCGGTGGTCCTCGGTGTCATAGAGCGACACGGCACCCTCGCGTTCGACGGCGAGCCGGTGCCGCTGCGGAAACCAGGCGTAGCGCACGCCGTTCTGTGCGCCGCTGCTCGACGGGTCGCCGAGGTCGTCGGGCCACCAGCGCACCGACAGGCGTCGCGGTGCTTCACCCGACCATTCCGGATGCATCTCGAAGAGCTCCGAGAGGTCGTCGCACAGCGCGCCCACACGGGCCGCCATCGCATGGTTGAACATGTCGCCCACCATGATCATTCCGCCGCGCAACCACTGGCCGCTGCCGCCGAATTCCGGATGGCTGAACTGCGCCATGCCACCGTCGCCGCGGCGGATGGCGTCCCACATCGACTGCACGGCGGCGCGGCCGAAGCCGTGTCGCTGGGCAATGTCTGCCAGCGGCTGGGTCAGCGCTTCTTCGGCGGCGGTCAGGGGCGGCAGCATGGGCCGGACTGTCTCGTTCGATGATTGTTGTGGCATTCCACCGACCTTAAAGGCCATTCACGCGCGCGTTGTGAGGCGAAGTCCTATCGCCAAGCGGGCGATGGACGACGCTGCAATGCTCAGCGCGACGGTTCGAGCTGCTTCACCGACACGTGCATGTCGCCCATCTCGAGCGGGCCGTAGTTCGACACGAAGGCCACGTCGGCCGCATCGCGACCGTAGGCCACCACGATGCGCCCGCCACGCGGCGTGCTTTGCGTGGCATCGAAGGTGTACCAGCGGCCGTCGATGAAGGCTTCGAACCAGGCGTGCATGTCCATCGGATCGAGTTCGTACAGGTAGCCGACGACGACGCGCGCGGGGATCTTCAAGGCGCGGGTCAGCGACACGCCGATGTGCGAGAAGTCGCGGCACACGCCGGCGCCGTGGCCCAGGGTGTCGAGCGCATCGGTGGTGGCGTCGCTCACGCCGTAGCGGTATTCGATGTTCTGGTGGATCCAGGCGCGGATGGCCTCGACCTGGTCGTAGCCCGGCCGCGCCTCGCCGACGATCTCGCGCGCCTTGCCCTCCATCTTGTCCGACGGGCAATAGCGACTCTGCAGCAGGTAGAGCAGCGCATCGTCGGGCAGCGCCGCGATGGGCGTGGCCGGCGCGCCGGGCGTCACGCGGATGTGCTCCTCGGTTTCCATCACCATCTCGACCTCGATGCGCATCTCGCCCTGCGGGATGGTGAGGCGCTGGCACAGGTTGCCGTAGCTGTCGACGTATTCGGTGGTGCGCACCCAGGGCGAGAGCTCGTAACGCTCGCTGATCATCCATTGCGCCATGCCGCTGCGGGGCCGGAGCATGGCGATCACGGGGCAATCCTCTGCCGCCTTGACGGTCATGGTGCAGTTGGCCTGGAGCTTCATTCGGGTGCTTCTTCGCAAAGGTGAAAAGGAAGCACATCGTCCCACGCAGGCGTGGCGCCTGCGTGACCGTCAAAGCCGACAGATGCGGTCGGACGCGCGGCGGCGAAGCGGGAGCCCGCCGCGCCGCCGCGGATCGAACGCTCAGACGCGCGGCGGGTCGGTGTCGCGGGCCGTGTGGCGGTGCATGCCCACGGCCGCGATGAAGTCGACCGTGGCACCGGCGATGTCGGCACCATCGGCCAGGATCAGGCCCGGGTCGGCGGCGCCGTCGAGCAGCGTCAGCGGAATGCCCGCCTCGCCCAGCAAGGCCTGCGACGCACCGAGTGCGAGGATCGTCTTGCAGTGGCGGTACTGGTCCTTGATGAAGTCCATCGTGTGGCCCACCGCCGCCAGGGCTTCGGCCGCGGCCTGGCCGTCGGGCAGCACCAGCGCGTCGAACAGGAAGCCGGGGCTGTTTTCCATGGTCGCATCGGGCTCGACCTTCTGGCCGTCGGCCGAGGTCACGGTGCCGAGCTTGGCGGCCACCATGCGGGGCACGGCGCCGGCGTCGAGCAACGCGGCCTGCAACGCGGCGAGCGAGGCACCGTCCACGCCATCGGCGACCAGGATCGCGATCTTGCGCGAGCGGATGCCGCCGTCACCGGTGCGCGCCATCAGCGACAGCGCTGGCGAGGTGTCGACCTCGGGCGTCGTCGGCGTTTCGAGCGCCAGCGGCAGCGGGGCGGGCAGTTCCATGCCCAGGCCATCGGCCACCTTCGCCGCGAGGTCCTGCGACACGTTCAGCAGCCCGGCGACCATGCGCTGGCGCACGGCCGGCACGGTGACCTTCGACAGCTCGAAGCGGAAGGCCGCGGCGATGTGCGCCTGCTCCACCGGCGTCTGGCTCGCGAAGAAGAGCTTGGCTTGCGTGTAGTGGTCGGCGAACTTCTCCGGCTTGGCGCGCACCTTGTCGCTCGATGCCTGGGCGTCGATGCGGCGTGCCACGCTGGTGAAGCCTTGCGCGGCACCTGTCTGGAACGGGCAGCCGCCAGCCAGCGAATTCGGCTCGTACGACACGCGCCCACGGTGGATGGCCTGGCGGTGCATGCCGTCGCGCTGGTTGTTGTGCACCGGGGCGACCGGGGCATTGATCGGCAGCTCGTGGAAGTTCGGCCCGCCCAGGCGGCTGATCTGCGTGTCGACGTACGAATGGATGCGACCGGCCAGCAGCGGGTCGTTCGAGAAGTCGATGCCCGGCACCACGTGCGCGGTGCAGAACGCCACCTGCTCGGTCTCGGCGAAGAAGTTGTCGGGGTTGCGGTTGAGCACCATGCGCCCGACGATCTGCACCGGCACCAGTTCCTCCGGCACGATCTTGGTCGAGTCGAGGATGTCGAAGCTGAAGCTCTCAGCCTGCTCTTCCGTGAAGATCTGCAGGCCCAGTTCCCACTCGGGGTACTCGCCCGCATCGATGGCTTCCCACAGATCGCGGCGGTGGTAGTCCGGGTCGGCGCCGGAGATCTTCACCGCCTCGTCCCACACCAGCGAATGGGTGCCGAGCTTGGGCTGCCAGTGGAACTTGACGAAGACCGACTCGCCGGCTTCGTTCACCAGGCGGAAGCTGTGCACGCCGAAGCCCTGCATCATCCGGTAGCTGCGCGGAATGGCGCGGTCGCTCATCTGCCACATCAGCATATGGGTCGACTCGGGCATCAGCGAGGCGAAGTCCCAGAAAGTGTCATGCGCGGAGGCCGCCTGCGGCATGCCGTGGTGCGGTTCGGGCTTCACGGCATGGACCAGGTCCGGGAACTTGATCGCGTCCTGGATGAAGAAGACGGGCATGTTGTTGCCCACCAAATCCCAGTTGCCTTCGTCGGTGTAGAACTTGACGGCGAAGCCGCGCACGTCGCGCGCCGTGTCCTTCGACCCGCGCTCGCCGGCCACGGTGGAGAAGCGCACGAACACCGGCGTGACCTTGCCGGCCTCCTGGAAGGGCGCGGCCTTGGTGTACTTCGTCAGCGGCTCGTAGGCCTCGAAGAAGCCGTGCGCGCCCGAACCGCGGGCATGCACGATGCGCTCTGGAATGCGCTCGTGGTCGAAGTGCGTGATCTTCTCGCGCAGGATGAAGTCTTCCAGAAGCACCGGGCCGCGGGCACCGGCCTTCAGCGAGTTCTGGTTGTCGGCGATCGGCACGCCCTGGTTGGTCGTGAGGCGCTGGCCGCTCGAATCCACGCGCACGCGGTCGAGCGTGTCGATGGTGGCGTTCACGCCTTCGGCTGCCACGGTGCCGGTCTTGTCCGAGCCATTGGTTTCCGACAACGTGCTGCCGCCCGGCAGGCGCGACGGGGGCGTGGCCGTGAGGCCCTGGGGCGCCTTCAGTGCATTCGCTTCGCCGTGCTCCAGCGGCTTGTTGGTGTTGGCCGGCATCGCGGCGGCCAGCGCCTGCGTGTCGGCGGCTTTCTGCGCCGGCAGGTCGCCGGGCGCGGCGCCCGGAGGCGCCGGGTGGGCGGGCCCGCTGTCGGTGTTGCGGGCAGCCGCCTTGGCGGTATTGGCGGCGACGGGATCGACCGGGGGCGACGAAGGTGTGCGTGATTTGGCCATGGGATGTGGTGTGGGTCTGTTGGAAATGAGGGGGCGTCGGCGCGGTGCGGCCGAAGCCCACTTCAAAGTAGGCAGAACGACTGCCTTTATGCGTAGGACGCTACCGCCGCTTCGCCGCCGCTCATGCGCCCCCGGCGAACACAATGAAACAGCAGCACGCGGCCCGGTGGCGCGGGCGCATCGCTCCAACGCGTGGCGCCCGCGCGACACGCCACACCTATCATCGGGCGCCATGTTTTCGCTGCCTCGTACCGCCACCGCGCCGTTCTGTCCGTCCGAAGTCAAAGGCAGCGTGGGCATCGACGCTGGGCTGCCCTTCCACAAGAAGCTCTGGCGCTACGCCGGGCCCGGCCTCCTGGTGTCGGTCGGCTACATGGACCCGGGCAACTGGGCCACCGACATCGAGGCGGGTTCCCGCTTCGGCTACGGCCTGCTCTTCGTCGTGCTGCTCGCCAGCCTGGCGGCGATGCTGCTGCAGACGCTGTGCGTCCGGCTCGGGCTGGTGGCGCAGAAGGACTTGGCACGCGCCTGCCGCGAGCGCTATTCACCGCGCGTCAACCGCTGCCTGTGGCTGGGCGCCGAACTCGCCATCGTGGCCTGCGACCTGGCCGAGGTGCTGGGCAGCGCGCTGGCGTTGCACCTGCTCTTCGGCGTGTCGATCCCGGTGGGCATCGCGATCACCGCCTTCGACACGCTGCTGGTGCTGGGCCTGCAGGGCGCAGGCTTCCGCCGCGTGGAGGCGATCGTGCTGGGCCTGGTGACCACCATTGCCGGCTGCTTCGCGGTCGAACTGATCATGTCGCAGCCCAACTGGTTCGGCGTCGCGATGGGTTTCGCGCCCAGCCTCGAGCGGCTGCAGCAGCCCGGTGCGCTGTACCTGGCGATCGGCATCGTGGGCGCGACCGTGATGCCGCACAACCTGTACCTGCACTCGTCGATCGTTCAGACGCGGCTGGTGGCGAAGACGGAGGCCGCGCGGCGCGAGGCGGTGCGCTTCTGCACGCTCGACGCGGTGGTGTCGCTGTCGCTGGCGCTGCTCGTCAACGCCGCGATCATGGTGCTGGCGGCCAGCGCCTTCAACGCGAACGGGCACCGCGAGGTCGCGGACATCGAGGACGCGTACCACCTGATCGAGCCGCTGGTCGGCAGTGCGCTCGCCGCCGCGCTCTTCGGCATCGCGCTGCTTGCCTCGGGCCAGAGCTCGACCTTCACCGGCACCATCGCCGGCCAGATCATCATGGAAGGCTTCCTCGACCTGAAGATCCCGTGCTGGCAGCGCCGCCTCATCACGCGCGCGCTGGCGCTGGTGCCGGCCTTCGTCGGTGTCTGGTGGCTGGGCGACGGGGCCATCGGCAAGATGCTGGTGGCGAGCCAGGTGGTGTTGAGCTTTCAGCTGCCCTTTGCCATCTGGCCGCTGCTGCGCTTTACCAGCGACCGCGCGCTGATGGGCGACTACGCCAACGGCATCGTGCTGAAGACCGTGGCTTGGTCGCTGTTCGGCGTGATCAGCGTGGCGAACGTGTGGCTGGTGGCGTCGGTGGTGGGCGGCCTGGGCTGACGGGTCGGGAAGCCCGGCCGGTCGGCCGGGTCACCACGGCTGCGCATCGATCGCGCGCCGCACCTTTTCCAACGCACCGCGAAGCGTGGCGAGGTCGACCGACCCGAGTGCCAGGCGCAGCGCGTGCGGCACCTGCGCTGAGGTCGCGAAGGGCTCGGCCGTCGACACGGAGATCCCGTCGCGCATGAGCGTGGCCGCCAGTTGGTCGGCGCGCCGCTCTTCCGCCAGCGGGAGCCAAACGAAGTACGAGGCCGGGTGGCGCACGGCCCGCAGCCCGGCGAACACTTCGGCAGCGATCGCCTGCCGCGCCGCGGCGTCCTCCCGCTTCTGCGATTCGAGGCGCGTGACCGTGCCGTCGCCGATCCAGCCGCATGCGATGGCGGTCATCACGCCGGGCGTGTTCCAGGTGGTCGCCCGGATCGCGCGTTCGAGCGCTGCCACCCGGTCGCTCGGTGCCGCGACGAAGCCGACGCGCAGGCCGGTCGCGACGCTCTTGGACAGGCCCGAGACATAGACCGTCGATTCGGGCGCCAGCGCCGCCAGCGGCGGGGGCGGGTCCTCGGCGAGAAAGGCGTAGGCCGCGTCTTCGACGATCAGCAGGCCGTGCCGGCGTGCGATCGCCACCAGCCGCCGGCGGCGGCTCGCGCTCATCACCCAGCCGAGCGGGTTGTGCAGCGTGGGCATCGCGTAGACGGCGCGCACGCGTCGGCGGCTGCAAAGGCGTTCCAGCGCGTCCAGGTCGGGGCCCTGCCCGGCCGCTGGAATCGGTGCTAGCTCCAGGCGATGCGCTTGCGCGAGCACCTTGAAGCCGGGGTAGGTCAGCGCATCGGTCGCGACCACGTCGCCCGGATGCAGCAGCGCCATGACGGTGGTGGCCAAGCCCTGCTGGGCGCCATTGACGATCAGCACCTGGTCGGCATGGACCGTCAGGCCGCGGTCCACGAGATGGCGTGCCACGCTCGCCCGCTCGTGCGGGCGGCCGGCATGCGGCTGGTAGCGCAGGAGCGCTTCGAGATCGCCGCCCGCCGCCAGCTGGCGCAGGCCTTCGCGCAGCAGTTCGGCCTGCCCTGGCAGCGACGGGTAGTTGAAGTTCAGGTCAACCATGCCCGCTGCCGTGGCGTGCTGGTCGATACCTTGGCCGCGCGGGAGTGCGCTCTCGCGCACGAAAGTGCCGCGCCCGGTCTCGCCGCTGACCAGGCCCATGGCTTCGAGTTCGGCATAGATGCGCGTGGCCGTGACGAGCGCCAGGCCTTCCCGTGCGGCGAGCGTGCGGTGCGTGGGCAGGCGCGTGCCCGGTGGCAGGCGGCCCGATCGGATGTCAACGACGAGTGCGTCGACCAGTTGCTTGTAGCGAACCGTTGCCATGGCGGATTGTATTCATGACAATGTTTTGATTGTATTGATCGGCATGGCTACGATCCGGCGCGATGCACATCGCCATCCTCACCTTCGAAGGCTTCAACGAACTCGACTCGCTGATCGCGCTCGGCATCCTGAACCGCGTGAAGACGCCCGGCTGGCGCGTCTCGATCGCCAGTCCGGCGGCGCGAGTCCGCTCGATGAACGGCGTGGTGCTGGAAGCGCAGGCGTCGCTTCGCGAGGCGGGCGAAGCCGATGCTGTCATCGTCGGCAGTGGCGCGCTGACGCGAGAGGTGGTGGCCGATGGGTCGCTCATGGCGCAACTGCAGTTCGACCCTGCGCGGCAACTGCTGGGCGCGCAGTGCTCCGGCACGCTCGTGCTGGCGAAGCTCGGTCTGCTCGACGGCGTGCCGGCCTGCACCGACCTCACGACCAGGCCATGGGTCGAGGCAGCGGGCGTCGGTGTACTGAACCAGCCCTTCGTGGCCCGGGGCAACGTGGCGACGGCGGGTGGCTGCCTGGCGTCGCAGTATCTGGCGGCCTGGGTCATCGCGCGGCTCGTCGGCGTGGACGAGGCCCGCAGCGCGATCCACTATGTCGCGCCCGTCGGAGAAAAGGACGACTACGTGGCGCGGGCGATGCGCAACGTCACGCCCTTCCTCGGCACCTGAGCGCGAGCGCCCTCACTTCATCAGGTCGCTGAGGTTCACCGGCTTGATCTTGCCGCCCTCGATGGTGGCGACCAGCGGGTCGAGCAGCGTGCCGCCGGTCGCGTCCACGCCGCGGAAGTCGCCGGCGTTGGTTTCCTTGGGCAGCTTGGCCAGGGCGTCGCCCATCTTGGCGCGAATGGCCGCGGCGTCGGTGGTGGTGCCGGCCATCTTCATCGCGCTGGCCAGGGCGTGCGTCAGCGTGTAGTTGTACGAAGACTCGGTGGTGGGGGACTTGTCGTCGCCGTAGGCCTTGCGGTAGGCGGCGGCGAAGGTCTTGGCGCCGATGCGCACGTCGTCCGACACCGGCAGCACGCCGATGGAGCCTTCGAGCATGGCCAGCCCGCCGGTGACCTTGGCCATCTCGTCGAACTTGGCCTGGTCCATGATGAGGAAGCCGCCCTTGAAGCCAAGTTCACGGGCCTGCTTGACGACCAGCGCGGTCGGCTCCGACGGCCCACCGACGAAGAGCACGTCGGGCTTCTCGGCCAGCACGCGGCTCACACCGCTGTAGAAGTCGGCCGAGCGGTTGTACGACATGGGGTTGTTCGACACCACCGTGCCGCCGGCCTGCTTCCAGGCGGGCTCGAACAGCGCGCTCCAGTTCTTCGCGTACTCGTGGTCGCCCGGCAGCATGCCGACCTTCTTGCCGTACTTGCCCATTTCGTACTTCGTGAAGGGCTCGATGTAGCCGGCAAAGACCGGGGGAATGCGGATGGTCAGCTTGTTGCCGGTCTCGGTGATCTTGGGCGTGCTCGAGTACGCCATCACGATGAACTTCTCCTGCTCGTTGAAGGCCTGCATCGCGTAGATGCCGCCCGAGTGCGGCACGAAGACGGCCGGCGTCTGGTACTGCTGCACCAGACGGCGCGAATTGATGGCGGCTTCAGCCGGTGCGTACTTGTCATCGAGCGAGACCAGTTCGAGCTTGACCTTCTTGCCGCCGACATCCAGCCCGGCCGCGTTGATCTCCTTGATGGCCATCTCGATGCCGTTGACCACGTTCTTGCCGTAGAGCGCGGCACCGCCCGAGAGCGGGCCGGTGAAGCCGATCTTCACGGTGTCCTGGGCCGAGGCGGCACCGGAGCCGAAGGCGGCCACCAGCGCGAGGGCGAGGGGCGCGGCGGCGAATCGGCGGCGGGTTTCGAAAGCGATCTTCATGGGTTTGTCTCCGGAGGTCGGGGTGGATGAATGGCTGAAGCGGCTGAATCGAATTCAAGCGCCGATGTACGCGGCTCTGACGGCCTCGTTGTTGAGCAGGGATTCGCGGTCGCCTTCGAGCGCGATGCGGCCGCGCTCGATCACGTAGGCGCGGTCGGCGATGGCGAGGGCCGAGTAGGCGTTCTGTTCGGCCAGCAGCACCGTGGTGCCGGCGCGGTGGATGCGCTGGATCACCTCGAACACCTGCTTGACCACTAGCGGCGCGAGGCCGAGCGAGGGTTCGTCGAGCAGCAGCACCTTGGGGCGGCCCACCATCGCGCGGCCGATCGCCACCATCTGCTGCTGGCCGCCCGAAAGCGAGCCGGCGGCATCGTGCTGCTTCGCCTCGAGGATGGGGAACAGGCTGAACACCTCGTCGATCGAGCGCTGGATGCCGGCCTTGTCGCCGCGGTGCACGTAGGCGCCGAGCTCCAGGTTCTTGCGCACCGACATCAGCGGGAACAGCTTGCGGCCCTCGGGGCAGTGCACCAGGCCCGACTGCACGATCTGCGCCGGGCGCATGCCGACCAGCTCCTGCTTGTCGAAGCGGATGCTGCCGCGGCTCGGCTTCTCGATACCGCTGGCGGCCATGAAGATCGAGGTCTTGCCCGCGCCGTTGGCGCCCAGCAGCACCACCAGTTCGCCCGCATCGGCATGCAGCGTGACGCCCTCTAGTGCGCGGAAGCTGCCGTAGTGCAGGTCGACGTTCTCAAACCGCAGCATGTTCGGCTCCCTGTTCGGCGCGATGGTCGGTGCCCAGGTAGGCCTCGATCACGTGCGGGTCGCGCCGAACTTCGGCGGGCGTGCCTTCGGCGATCTTCGCGCCGTTGTTCAGCACCACGATCTTGTCGGCCAGCCGCATGATCATGTCCATCTTGTGCTCGATCAGGCACACGGTCTTGCCGTGGTCGACCAGCTTGCGGATGAGCGCGGCGAGGCCGACCGTCTCTTCCGGGTTCACGCCGCCGGCGGGCTCGTCGAGCAACAGCAGCTCGGGGTCGGTGGCCAGTGCCAGCGCGAAAGCCACGCGCTTGCGCTCCTCCTGCGTGATGTCGGCCGCGATGCGGTTGGCCACGTGCGAGAGCCCGACGAAGTCGAGCGCCTCGCGCGCCTTCTCGCGGCACAGGCGCTCTTCGCTCTGCAGGCGGCGGGAGTTGATCAGCACGTCCCACAGGCCCGAGTGCGTGCGCAGCCGGTGGCCGACGATCAGGTTGTCGAGCACGGTCGCGTTGTCGAACAGATTGGTGGTCTGGAAGGTGCGCGCGATGCCCAGGCGCGCCACGTGGTCCGGCCGCATGCCGGTCACGTCCTGGCCGTTGAACACGATGCGTCCCGATGTCGGCGGGTGCGTGCCGGCCACCAGGTTGAAGAAGGTGGTCTTGCCCGCGCCGTTGGGGCCGATGATCGCGCTCACCTGGCCGCGCTCGAAGCGGGTCGTGACGTGGTCGACGGCCGTCAGACCGAAGAACTGCTTGGTGAGGTCGGTGATCTCAAGCATGGGAGCGGCCCTCCTGCGTCGTCGGGGCCACCGACGGTGACGCTGCGGCGGCGGGCCTGAGCGCCGCTTGCGCCGCATCGGCGCGCCGCGCACGCCGCTTGAGCCAGGTGCCCACCAGCCCGTCGGGCAGGAAGATGATCAGCGCGATCAGCACGGGCCCGAACACCACCATGCGGTAGTCCTGCAGGAACTGCAGGCTCTGCGTGAGGTAGGTGACCAGCAACGTGCCGACCAGCGGCCCCAGCAGCGTGCCGACGCCGCCGACCAGGATGAACATCACCAGGTCGAAGGTGACGACCTCGCTGGCCAGGTCGGGGCCGAGGAAGCGCACCTGGCCTGCATACAGCGCACCGGCGAAGCCCGCGTACACCACCGACAGCACGAAGGACAGCGTCTTGGTGCGCATCAGGTCGACGCCCAGCGCCTCGGCCAGCATGTCGCTGTTGCGCACCGCCATGAAGCTGCGCCCGAGCAGCGAGCGCACGATGCGCGCCATGATCCAGATGCCCAGCACCAGGAAGGCCAGCACCAGGTAGTACTGCGACAGCGGCGTGCCGAACTGCAGCGGCCCGATGCCCGTCGGCGCCGGGATGCCCATGATGCCCACCGGCCCGTGCGTGAGGCTTTCCCACTTCTCGATGAGCAGGTACATGATGTAGCTCACGCACAGCGTGAAGATCGAGAAGTAGTGGCCCTTCAGGCGCAGCGACAGCAGGCCGACGAAGTAGCCGAGCAGTGCGGTCACGCAGCCCGCCGCCAGGAACGCGATCCAGAACGGCACCTGGTGGTCGACCGTGAGGATGCCCACCGTGTACGCGCCCACCGCCATGAAGGCGCCGTGCGCCAGGTTGAACTGCCCGGTGTAGCCGGTGATGAGGTTCAACCCCAGCGCGGCGATCGCCATGATGAAGGTCTGCGTCGCGACCGAGATCAGGTAGTTGTTCTGCGCGAACAGCGGGAACACCAGCGCGATCGCGGCCAGCAGCGCCCAGCCGGTCTTGCCTTCGAGCAGCTTCATGCGCGCGCTCCCTTCGGCGTGAAGAGGCCCTGGGGGCGGAACGACAGGATCACCACCAGCAGGACGAAGGCGATGATGTCCTTGTAGTCGGTCGAGAAGTAGAAGCCGCCGAAGCTCTCGGCCAGGCCGATGATCAGCCCGCCGACGATCGCGCCCGGGAAGCTGCCCATGCCGCCCAGGATGATGATCACGAAGGCCTTGGTGATGACCAGGTGCCCCATCGCCGGGTACACCAGGTTGATCGGCGCATAGAGCACGGCCGCGATGGCCGCCAGCGCGCCGGAGATCGCGAACACCAGCAGCTTCACGCGGGTGGCGTCGATGCCCACCAGCGCAGCGCCCTTGGGGTCCTGCGCCATCGCGACGATGGTCGAGCCGGTGACGGTGCGTGTGAGGAAGAGGTGCAGCACGATCATCAGCGAGAAGGCACCGACGATGATCAAGAGGCGCTGCAGCGGCGCGGTCAGGCCGAAGACCTCGACGATCTGGCCGTAGGGCGTGGGCATGCGGTGGAAGTCGGCGCCGAACATCGCCTGCGCACCGGCTTCCAGAAACAGCAGGATGCCGATGGCGGCGATCATGTCGTGCAGCTCGGGGGCGTTGCGCAGCGGGTGGAACACCAGCCGGTCGGCCAACATCGCGATGACCGCCACCACCGCCGCGGCGCCCGCCATGGCGACCCAGTAGTTGAGGCCCAGCTTCGTCATGAAGTAGTAGCCCGCGAAGGCACCCGCCATGTAGAAGGCACCATGCGCGAAGTTGGGCACGTGCAGGATGCCGTAGACCAGCGTGAGGCCGAGCGCCACCAGGCTGTAGACGCCGCCGACCGTGAGGCCGTTCAGCAATTGCTGGAAGAAGAGTTCCACATCGATCCTCAAAGGAAGAGCCAGCACCGCACGGTGCGGTGCGGCGGTCCTGCGAGGCATTGTGGGGAACGGTCCGTGGTGGGTCGACTGAGGTTTGCCCGCAGTCGGGTCGCGTCCGCGACTTCTACCGAGCGGTAGGTCCAGAGACGGTGCACCAATGAAAAACGCGCCCGAAGGCGCGTTCTTCAAGGAAGCAGCAAGAAGGGGAAGGTGCGGGAGCGTGGCCCCCGCGCGCCTTCAACCGCCCTTCTTGGGGCGCTTGCCGGGGTTCTTCTTGCTGCGGGTCGCAGTGCCACGTTCCAGGCTCACCTTCTGGCCGCCACCCATCTTGGGGAAAGCGTAGCCGGCGAGCGGGGTGGGGGCGGGAGTGGCAATGCGGTCTGCCTCGGTGCGGATCTTCTTGGGCATGGTGGCTCAGTGAGTGAAAGTTCGAAGGGCGTAATTAAGCCACATCGTCGAGCAGGCGCACTTTGACGCTCTTGCCCTTGACGCGGCCGGTGGAGAGTTTGTGGGCCGCCTCGCGCGCGATGCGCCGGTCGACCGCCACGTAGGTGGAGAACTCGTTGACGTTGATCTTGCCGACCTGCTCCTTGGCGAAGCCGGCGTCGCCGGTGAGCGCGCCCAGCACGTCGCCGGCGCGGATCTTCTCCTTGCGGCCGCCGACGATCTGCAGCGTGGACATCGGCGGGCGCAGCGGCTCGCCGACGCCGGGCGTCAGCTCGGTCAGCGGGCGCCAGTCGGATTCGCGGCCTTGCAGCTGCTCGATCTTGCCGACGAAACCCATCTCGTCCATGCTGGCCAGGTTGAGCACCAGGCCTTCGGCATCCGCCCGGCCGGTGCGGCCGATACGGTGGATGTGGATCTCGGCGTCGGGCGTCACGTCGACGTTGATCACGGCTTCGAGCTGGGCGATGTCCAGACCGCGGGCCGCCACGTCGGTGGCCACCAGCACGGAGCAGCTGCGGTTGGAGAACTGCACCAGCACCTGGTCGCGCTCGCGCTGTTCCAGCTCGCCGAACAGCGCCATGGCGCTGAAACCCTGCGCCTGCAGCACGGCGACCAGGTCGCGACACTGCTGCTTGGTGTTGCAGAAGGCGAGCGTGCTGGCCGGGCGGAAGTGGTCGAGCAGCATCGACACGGTGTGCAGCCGATCACTGTTCTTCACCTCGTACCAGCGCTGGACGATCTTGCCTTCCTCGTGCTGCGAGGCGACCGTGATCTGCTGCGGCGACTTCATGAACTGCGCCGCCAGCTTGGCGATGCCGTCGGGGTAGGTGGCCGAGAACAGCAGCGTCTGGCGCTCGGGCGGGCACTGCCGCGCGACCGTCACGATGTCCTCGAAGAAGCCCATGTCCAGCATGCGGTCGGCTTCGTCGAGCACCAGCGTGTTGAGCGCGTCGAGGCTCAGGTTGCCACGCTCGAGGTGGTCCATGATGCGGCCGGGCGTGCCGACCACGATGTGGGCACCGTGCTCCAGGCTGGCGGTCTGGCCGCGCAGGGCGACGCCGCCGCAGAGCGTGACGACCTTGACGTTCTCTTCCGCGCGCGCCAGGCGGCGGATTTCGGTGGTCACCTGATCGGCGAGTTCGCGCGTGGGGCACAGCACCATCGCCTGCACGGCGAAGCGGCGCGGGTTCAGGTTGGCCAGCAGGGCCAAGGCGAAGGCGGCGGTCTTGCCGCTGCCCGTCTTGGCCTGGGCGATCAGGTCGCGGCCGAGCAGCGCCACCGGCAGACTGGCCGCCTGGATGGGCGTCATCTGCACGTAGCCGAGCTGCGTGAGGTTGGCGAGCGTCTGCGGCGCGAGCGGCAGCGTGCCGAAACCGGTGGCGGGACCTGTCACTGGCGGGCTTCTGCGGCGATCAACGACGCTGGGCGCCGCTGTTGACCGGCGGCGGGCCGCGGCGTTCCAGGTGGCGGAAGGTGATCCGGCCCTTGGTCAGGTCGTAGGGCGAGAGTTCGAGCGACACCTTGTCGCCCGCCAGGATGCGGATGTGGTGCTTGCGCATCTTGCCGCCGCTGTAGGCGATCAGCTGGTGACCGTTGTCCAGCGTGACACGGTAGCGCGAGTCGGGCAGCACTTCGGTCACTGCGCCGTTCATTTCGATCAGTTCTTCCTTGGCCATGATTACCTCTGAAAAGTTGTCGTGATGATGATGAGAAACCGGGTGCCGCTCAAGCGGCGCAAGTCGCGGGCGTCGGTCGGACGGCGGTGCGTTCGCGCACCCAGTGCAGTCCTTCGTCGACGGCGTAGCGCAGGGCGGCGGCGTGGCTGGCGAAATGCGGGGTGAAGCGCATCACGCGGTCGTGCATGCCGCTGCCGCGGCCCGAGCGGATCGACACGGCGGCTGCGAAGCGGCCGTCGTCCAGGTTCTTGATGAGAGGCGACACGAGGTACTTGCCCACCGTGTGTTGAATGTTGTCCATGAAAGCCTTGGCGCATCGCGACACCGCAACACGCTGAAAATAATTGAAAACGAACGCAGATGCACCGGGAGAGGCGCCCGACAGGGGCGCGCACGGCGCAGACAGCGCGGAATTCGCTTCAACAGGAACGAAGGCAGTGGTGGCAATCATGGGCGCCCGGTCTGGCGCTCCAACACACTGTATGAGCCGGCTTGAGAATGAAGGGCCTGGCACATCCGTAGAGGGTCCAAGTCAGCCGGCGATAAGACGAAAGTGCTTCGTCGTGGTATCGAAACGAACCGCGTATTCTACTCGATCGGGCACAAGTGTTGCTAACTGCTGTGGTTATTTGCCCGACTCACGCGGTTTGGCGAGGTTCAATCCAGGCCCAGCATGCGCCGGTTGGCCGCCTGGTCGACACCGCCGGCGGCGAAATCGTCGAACGCCCGGTCGGCCACCCGGATGATGTGCCGCTCGATGAAGGGCGCGCCTTCGCGGGCGCCGTCTTCCGGGTGCTTGATGCAGCATTCCCATTCCAGCACCGCCCAGCCGGGGAAGTCGTAGGCCGCCATCTTCGAGAAGATCGCGCCGAAGTCGACCTGCCCGTCGCCCAGCGAGCGGAAGCGGCCGGCACGGTTCAGCCACGGCTGGAAGCCGCCGTACACGCCCTGCTTGCCGCTCGGGTTGAACTCGGCGTCCTTCACATGGAAAGCCTTGATGCGCGCGTGGTAGTGGTCGATGTAGGCCAGGTAGTCGAGCTGCTGCAGCAGAAAGTGGCTCGGGTCGTAGAGCAGGCAGGCGCGCGGGTGCTGGCCCACGCGGTCGAGGAACATCTCGTAGCTCACGCCGTCGTGCAGGTCCTCGCCGGGATGGACCTCGTAGGCGATGTCGACGCCGGCGTCGTCGAAGGCATTGAGGATCGGCAGCCAGCGCCGCGCCAGTTCGTCGAAGGCCTCGTCGATCAGGCCCGGCGGGCGCGGCGGCCACGAATAGAGGTACGGCCAGGCCAGCGCGCCAGAGAAGGTGGCGTGCGCGGTGAGCCCCAGGCGCGACGACGCGCGCGCCGCCAGCATCAGCTGTTGCACGGCCCACTGCTGCCGCGCCGCCGGGCTGCCCCGCACTTCAGGCGCCGCGAAGCCGTCGAAGCCGGCGTCGTAGGCCGGGTGCACGGCCACCAGCTGCCCCTGCAGGTGCGTCGACAGCTCGGTGATCTGCAGCCCGTGGCGCGCCAGCGTGCCCCGCACCTCGTCGCAGTAGGTCTCGCTCTCGGCGGCCTTCTGCAGGTCGAACAGGCGCGCGTCCCAGGTCGGGATCTGCACACCCTTGTAGCCGAGCCCCGCGGCCCAGCCGGCGATGGCGTCCAGCGAGTTGAAGGGGGCGGTGTCGCCGGCGAACTGCGCCAAGAAGATGCCCGGGCCCTGGATGGTCTTCATCGCGATGTCCTCATGGGGTGTCTCTGTGAACTCTTGTGGTCGAAAGCATACTTGGCGCATCGTCCGACTCGCCGCGCGAGGGCCATCGCGCCACAATGGTCGCCTGTCTTTCCCTCACCGCTTCGCCCGCGCTCCTAGGATGAAACCCCCACGCTCATCGCTTCGCGTATCGCTGCCCCCCGAGGGGGCGCATCAGTGCCTTCGGGCGGCCGGGCGCCACTGATATGCCACAGACCGTCGCCGGCCGCCTCAAGATCGGCCTTTCCGCCTGCTTCCAGCACGCCGACCCGGCGCGGTCCCTCTTCACCAACAAGACGCTGCAGTACGTCGAGCAGTCCATCGCGCACTGGCTGATGTCGGCCGGCGCCATGGTCGTGATGGTGCCCTGCCCGACCGGCGAGACGGCGCGCGGCGACACCAAGCTGTCGCACTACGCGGAATGGCTCGATGGGGTTGTGATGCACGGCGGCGCCGACGTGTGGCCGGGCAGCTATGGCGAGGTGCCGCTGCGCGACGCATGGGTTGGCGACCGCATCCGCGACCTGTACGACCTGGCGCTGGTCGAAGCCTTCGAACAGGCCGGGAAGCCCATCTTCGGCGTGTGCCGCGGCCTGCAGCTGATCAACGTGGCCTTCGGCGGCACGCTGTTCCAGGACATCGAGACGCAGCACCCGCATGCACTGCGGCATCGCGACCCGGTGAGCTACGACCAGAACTTCCATGACATCGTGATGGTGGAGGGCACGCAGCTCTCGCGCATGTACCCGGGCGTGCAGCACGCGCGGGTCAACAGCATCCACCACCAGGGCATCAAGGACCTGGCACCGGGCTTCGAGGTGGAAGCCTGGAGCTACCCGGACCGGGTGCCCGAGGCGATCCGGCGCGTGAACGGCCGGGCCGGGCGCGGCTACATCGCGGCCACGCAGTGGCACCCCGAGTTCCACAAGGCCGACGGCACCATCAGCACGGTGGACGACACGGCCATCCTCAACGACTTCCTCGGCGCCTGCGCGGCGGCCCGGGTGCAGCCGCACCGGCCACACCACAGCACGCCCGGCAAGATCCGCGACCGCGCGGCGCGCATGCTGCGCCAGGCGCTGCTGCGGCGCTGAACGTGCGAATGAACCTGCTGCGCACCCCGATCCCGCATCTGCGGTCCTCACCGCACGCCAGTGCGGCTCCGGTCCTCGACGCAAGCTCGGGGCGCTCGCGACGGTTCCTTCACACGTTCGACGCTGCGTTTAACGCTTCGTGTCGGTCCGGCTGACGCCGGCGTCGATGGTGCCGAACATCTGGATGCCGGTGCCGCCGACGGGCGTACCGGCCGAATTCGATGCACCACCGTTCGATGCGCAGCCGGCGACGAGGCACGCCGTGAGCGCGAAGAAGACGGCAGAAACGAGTGATTTCAAAAGAGTGCTCCGTTCGGGGTGTTGAAGTCACTATAGGCAGCCACTGCGTTTTGCCCTAAATCGCGTCGAAGCTAAACCCTGCCGCCAATGCAGTCGTTCACTCCGGTTTGGCGCCTGAGGCCGTGACTGCGGCGCCCCAGCGCGTGATCTCGCTCGCCACGAAACGATCAAATTCCGGCCCGGTGGAAGGTGATGGGTCCGATCCTCGGTCGCGAATGAAGCGCGCCAGCGATTCACTTTTAAGCAGGTCCACCACGTCACCGTTGAGTCGCTCGATGATGGCATCGGGCGTACCACGCGGCGCCATCAGGCCGAGCCAGCCGACGGCCTCGAAATCGGCCGTACCGGACACGCCGCTCTCGCGCACGGTCGGCACTTCAGGCAACTGCGAAGAGCGAGTTGCTGACGTCACCGCCAAAGGGATGGCGCGGCCCGACTTGATGTGCGGCAGTGCCGCGGTCACCGAGTCGATCATCAGCGGAACCTGATTGCCCAGAAAGTCGGCTTGCGCCGGCCCGCTGCCACGGTAGGGGATGTGCGTGATGAAGACCCGCGCCGCTGACTTGAACATTTCGCCCGACAGGTGCTGTGTGCCGCCGATGCCGGCGCTCGCGTAGCTGAGCTTGCCGGGCTCGGCGCGTGCGCGCTTCGCGAGGTCGGCCATGGTGCGGATACCGCTTTCCGGCGTAGCGAGAAACACCAGCGGCACCTTGGCGATCAGTGAAATGCCGGTGAGGTCCTTGCGTGGATCAAAGCCTGGTTTCGCATAGAGCGTCTGGTTCACCGCCATGGCGCTGCCGGCCACCACCAGCGTGTAGCCGTCGGGCGCCGAACGCACGACGGCTTCGGTGCCGATGTTGCTGCCGGCGCCCGCGCGATTGTCGACCACCACGGGCTGGCCCAGCCGGCGCGCGAGTTGTTCGGCCAGCGCGCGCGCGAAGATGTCCGTCGCTTGTCCGGGCGGAAAGGGCACGACCATCTTGATCGGCTTGTCGGGCCACGTGGCGGCTCGGCCGGCACCCGCCAGTCCGAGCAGCGCGCCGCCAGTCAGCGCATGAAATTGCCTGCGTTGCATCGTGTGGCTCCTCAAATGTCTGCGGTCAGGTTGCAATGGCTGTCAGGTGCTTGCCGACGATGCCGGCCAGCTCGAACATCGTCACCTGGTCCTTGCCGAAGACGGGCTTGAGCTTGGCGTCGGCATTGATGGCGCGCTTGTTGGTCGCGTCCTGCAGGCCGTTGGCCTTGATGTAGTCCCACAGCTTCTTGATGACCTCGGTGCGCGCTACCGGGTCGGCACCGATCACCGCGGCCAGCGCCTCGCTCGGCTTCAGGCCGGCGCCCGGCTTGCGCGGCGCCTTGGGTGCCGCGGCCTTCTTGGCGGCAGGCGTCTTCGCCGCGGCGGTCTTCTTGGCCGCGACCTTCTTCGCCGGTGCGGCCTTGCCGAAGGTCTTGCGCGGCGGGAATTTGCTGCCGCCCTCGCGCGGCGCGAACTCGAAGGTCACCTTGCCCTCGTCCTTGTTCCACACCAGGAAGGCCTTGAAGGCGCGACGGGTGCGCATCGAGACGAACTTGTCGAGCAGGTCGGTCTTGCCGGTGGCCAGCAGCTTTTCCATCTGCGCGGGCTCCACCGGCTGCGTGAGGATGACCTTGCCGGTCTTGAAGGTGCAGCTCGGCGTCGGTTGTGCGTTCGTCGGCACCGATTTCTCGCAGACGTAGTTGGCGCCGTGCTCGAACACCGGGGCGCCGCAGATCGGGCAGGGGCCCAGCGTGTCCTGCGCGCTGAAGTCGACGATCTCGCCGCTGTCGGCGTCGTCGTCGCCGAAGTCGAACTCCAGCTTCCAGTTCTTGCTCTCCGCTTCGTCGTACTTGAGGATGATCTCGGCCGTGAAGGGCCAGCCCGCCTTGGAGCGGAAGCCTTCGAGCGGACCGATGTGCTTGGTCGCCAGCAGCTGCTCGGCTTCGACCACCTCGAAGGTGCGGCCGGCCGGCGACTTGCCGAAGGAGAAGCCGCAAGGCTCCGCGCCGGGCTTGCCGGTGCAGGTGTAACGCCGGTAGTTCTCCTTCACCACGCCGCCGCAGTTGGGGCAGGGCGTCGCGAGCGTCGCGTAGTCGCCGGGCACCGTGTCGCGGTCGTACTCCTTGGCCTTCTTGACGATGTGCTGCGTCATCTCGGCAATCTCGCGCATGAAGTCGGCGCGGCTGAGCGCGCCCTTCTCCATCTGCGCGAGCTTGTATTCCCACTCGCCGGTGAGCTCGGCCTTGGAGAGTTCCTCCACGCCCAGGCCACGCAGCAGCGTCATCAGCTGGAAGGCCTTGGCCGTCGGGATGAGCTCGCGGCCTTCGCGCAGCATGTACTTCTCGGCGATCAGGCCTTCGATGGTGGCCGCGCGCGTGGCGGGCGTGCCCAGGCCCTTCTCCTGCATGGCCTCGCGCAGTTCGTCGTCGTCGATGGTCTTGCCAGCGCCTTCCATGGCGCCGAGCAGCGTGGCTTCCGAATAGCGGGCCGGCGGTCGGGTCTTCAGGGCCTTCAGGTCGGCCGATTCGGTCTTCACCGTTTCGCCGGGCTTCACCACCACCAGGTTCTTGCCGTCCTTCTCGTCGTCGTCGTTGACGGCTTCCTTGCCCCAGATGGCGAGCCAGCCCGGCTTGACCAGCACCTTGCCGTCGCTGCGAAACGGGTACTTATTGCCGTTCGTCTCGACCGTGCTGATGCGCGTGGTCACCTGGAACTCGGCGCTCGGGAAGAACACCGAGAGGAAGCGGCGCACCACGAAGTCGTACAGCTTCTGCTCGGCGTCGCTCAGGCCGCTGGGCGCCTGCAGCGTCGGGATGATGGCGAAGTGATCCGACACCTTGGCGTTGTCGAAGATGCGCTTGTTCGGCTTGACGTAGTTGCCGTCGACCGCCTGCTTGGCGAAGGGCGCGAGATGCTTCATGCCGCTGTCGGCCAGCATCTTCATGGTGTCCTTGACCACCGGCAGGTAGTCCTCTGGCAGCGCGCGCGAGTCGGTCCGCGGGTAGGTCAGCGCCTTGTGGCGCTCGTACAGGCTCTGGGCCAGCGCCAGCGTGGTCTTGGCGCTGAAGCCGAAGCGGCCGTTGGCCTCGCGCTGCAGCGAGGTCAGGTCGAACAGCATCGGCGAGGCCGAGGTGGTGGGCTTGCTCTCTTCGGTGACGGTGGCGGGCTTGCCGCGCGCGGCATCGGCAACCTCGGCAGCCTCGCGCTCGCTCCAAACACGGTCCGCGCGCATCTCCGGGTCGGCCACGCCGTCGGGGCCGGGCGGCGGCTTCTTGAAGTTGGCGTCGAACCACTTGCCGGGGTACTGGCCGGCCTCGGCCTGGAAGGCGCCGTGGATTTCCCAGTAGTCGCGGCTGACGAACTTGCGGATCTTCTCTTCGCGCTCGACCACCACCGACAGCGTGGGCGTCTGCACCCGGCCCACGGTCGTGAGGAAGAAACCGCCGTCGCGTGAATTGAAGGCCGTCATGGCGCGCGTGCCGTTGATGCCCACCAGCCAGTCGGCTTCGGAGCGCGAGCGCGCGGCGTCGGCCAGGCCTTGCATCTGCGCTTCGGTGCGCAGCGACTCGAAGCCATCGCGGATGGCCTGCGGCGTCATCGACTGCAGCCAAAGGCGCCGGACCGGCTTGTTCAATGGGCTCTTGCCGCCCGCGTACTGCTCGATCAAGCGGAAGATCAGCTCGCCCTCGCGGCCCGCGTCGCAGGCGTTGATGAGCTGGGTCACGTCCTTGCGCTTGGCCTGCTTCACCACCGCGTTCAGGCGCGTCTTGGTCTTGTCGACCGGCTTCAGGTCGAAGTGCGGCGGAATGACGGGCAGGTTGGCGAAGCTCCACTTGCCGCGCTTCACGTCGAATTCTTCCGGCGCCTGGATCTCGACCAGGTGGCCGACGGCGCTCGTCACGACGTACTGCTCGCTCTCGAAGTATTCATCGTGCTTCTCGAACTTGCCCGCCGTGGGCGTGAGGGCGCGGACGATGTCCTGCGCCACCGACGGCTTTTCTGCAATTACCAATGTCTTTGTCATCTGGGCTCTCTCTATACTTCGCTGCTCTCGCGTGTGCGTACACGCGCGCACGCACATGTGTGCCTATTCAAACTATCAGAC
Source organism: Variovorax restrictus (assembly GCF_051216715.1). Lineage (NCBI taxonomy): Bacteria > Pseudomonadati > Pseudomonadota > Betaproteobacteria > Burkholderiales > Comamonadaceae > Variovorax > Variovorax restrictus. The sequence continues at coordinate 462,892 of NZ_JBPJZH010000001.1, read as the reverse complement.
TTCGGCGATGCCTTCAAAAACCCCTCCGCTTCGTGGCCGCCGCATCCAGACCCGTCGATCGGGCGTCCATGGCAAGGGCGTGTTCGCTGCACAGGACATCGCCGAGGGCGAAACGCTCATCGAGTATCTGGGCGAGGTGATCAGCTGGAAGGAGGCGCTGCGCCGCCATCCGCACGACCCGGCCCAGCCGAACCACACCTTCTACTTCCACATCGACGACAAGCGTGTGATCGACGGCAAGGTCGACGGCAACGCCGCCAAGTGGATCAACCATTCCTGCGACCCGAACTGCGAAGCCGACGAAGTCGATGGCCGCATTTTCATCAAGGCGCTGCGCGACATCCCGGCCGGCCAGGAACTGAACTACGACTACGGCCTGGTCATCGACCTGCCCTACACGCCGGAACTGCTGGCCGACTTCCCCTGCTGGTGCGGCTCGGCCAGCTGCCGCGGCACGCTGCTCGCGCCGAAGGACGAGGACAAGAAGAAGTCGAAGAAGCAAAAGAAGAAGGCCAAGGCCAAGAAGGCGGAAAAGAAGGCCGAGAAGAAAGAAGAGAAGAAGAAAGCCGAAAAGAAGGCAGAGAAGAAAGCGGGCAAGAAGTTGCGCAAGAGCGGGTCGCCCACGCCGGCCATCGAGGCCATGGCCCTGGTGTGATGCACGCCATGGCCGGGCCAGCGTTCGACGACCGGATCGCCGCTGCGGTGGCGCCGCACTGCCCGGGCTTCGCGGTCGAGCGGGTCGAGGAGATCGACTCGACCAACACCGAACTGATGCGCCGTGCGCGCGCGGGGTCCGATGCGCCGGTGCTGCTGGTGGCCGAGCGCCAGACCGCCGGCCGCGGCCGGCTCGGCCGGCCCTGGCAGAGCGCGCAAGACGCCGCGCAACCGGCCTCGCTGACCTTTTCGCTGGGCCTGCCACTCGCGCCCAAGGACTGGTCGGGCCTGTCGCTGGCCGTCGGGGTGAGCGTGGCCGAGAGCCTCGACCCGACCGCATCGGCCGGCGTGCGCCTGAAATGGCCGAATGATCTGTGGGTGAACGACCGAAAGCTGGTCGGCATCCTGATCGAGACGGCCGTGCCGCAGGGCGACGCGTCGCTGCGCTACGTGGTGATCGGCATCGGCGTGAACCTCGGCCCGCGCGAGGCCGATGGCTTGCGCATGCCGCCGGCCTGGGTCCACGAATGGCGCCCGGACGCGACGCCCGGCGAGTTGCTGCATGGCCTGGTGCCGCCGCTGGTCGCCACGGTGCAGACTTTTTCCGAGCGCGGCTTCGCGCCCTTCGCCGAACGCTTCGCCGCGCGCGACGCCCTGCGCGGGCGCGAGGTGCAATTGAGCGACGGCACCTCCGGCCTGTGCGAAGGCGTCGGCTGGGGCGGCGAGCTGCTCGTGCAAACGGCGACGGGCCTGCAAAGCATCACCAGTTCCGACGTCAGCGTGCGGCCGCGCGGCCTGGCTCTGCCATGAACACACGTTGGCGTGTCGTCGCAGTGGTGCTGGTGCTGGCCAACCTGGGCTACTTCGCGTGGAGCCAGGGCGCGCTCTCGGTCTTCGGCCTGCAGCCGGCGCGCTTCAGTGAGAGCGAACCGCACCGTGTCGAGCAGCAGGTGCGGCCCGAGCTGCTACAGATCCGCAAGGCGCCTTGAGCACCCGCCGTTGCCCTCACCCCAACCCTCTCCCAGGGGGAGAGGGAGTCCAACCCGAGCGCCCCGCGGCGTTCAGGCCTCGAGCTCGAAACGCACGGTGACGCGCGTCCCGGGCGGCTGCTCGCCAGGGTGGGCATCTTCGAGGTGCACCGTGGCGCCGTGCTGGCGTGCAATCTCCCGCACGATCGGCAGGCCCAGGCCCGAGCCGTCGGCCTCGTTGCCCAGCACGCGGTAGAAGGGCTCGAAGACGAGTTCCCGGTCGGCCTCGGCGATGCCGGGCCCGTTGTCTTCCACCTGCAGCAGCACGATGCGACCGAAGGGGTCGGCCAGCACCCGTGCCGTGACGATGCCCGAGCGCGCCGGCGCCGACGGCGTGTAGTTGAGCGCGTTGTCGACCAGGTTGCGCACCATCTCCTTGAGCAGCGTGGCATTGGCGCGCAGCACCACGCCGGCCGCGCCCGCCTCGGCCCCGTCGTAGCCCAGGTCGATGCGCTTCTCGATGGCGCGCGGCACCGCCTCGCGCACCACCTCGATCGTCAGCCGCGCCAGGTCGCAGTTCTGCCAGCCGATGACGGCGCCGCTGCTTTCGGCGCGCGCCAGCGAGAGCAGCTGGTTGACCGTGTGCGTGGCGCGCACGCTGGCCAGGCCGATCTGCTTGAGCGACTGCTTCAGTTCCTCGGCGTTCGCGCCTTCGCGCTGGGCCAGGTCCGCCTGCATGCGCAGCCCGGCCAGCGGCGTCTTCAACTGATGCGCCGCGTCCGCCAGAAAGCGCTTCTGGGTCGCGATCGAGTCGCGCAGTTTGTTGAGCAGCTCGTTGACCGACGACACCAGCGGCACCACCTCCAGCGGTACGGCGGATTCGTCGAGCGGGCTCAGGTCGTCGGGCCGGCGCTCGCGGATGCGCGCCTCCACCACCGACAGCGGTTTGATGCCGCGCACCAGCGCGAGCCAGATCAGCAACACCGCCAGCGGCAGGATGGCGAACTGCGGCAGCAGCACGCCCTTGATGATTTCGGTGGCCAGCACCGACTGCTTGGCGCGTGTTTCAGCCACCTGCACCAGCGCCGGCGGACCGTCGTCGGTGCCGGCCACCCACAGCGACGCGATGCGCACCGCCTTGCCGCGCATCGTCGCGTCGTGCAGATAGACCGTGCCCGGCGCGGTGAGCTCGTCGGCCAGCGGGGGCGGCACGTCGCGTTCGCCGCTGAGCAACTGGCCGCGCCCGTCGAGCACCTGGTAGTAGACGACGTCCATGTCGTCGGCGCGCAGGATGTCACGCGCGGGCTGCGGCAGCGCGAACCGGATGCGTCCGTCCTCCATCACCAGCAACCGCGCGAGCGTCTGCACGTTGTTTTCCAGCGCGCGGTCGAAGGGCGCGTTGGCGATCCCCTGTGCCACCAGCCAGGTGACGCCGATGCTCACCGGCACCAGCAGCAGCAGCGGCGTGAGCATCCAGTCGAGGATCTCGCCGAACAGGGAGCGCTGCGCGCGCTGAAAGAGCTTCATCGCGCGGAAAGGGGAATCAGGGTTGGATCTTCTCGAGGCAATAGCCGAGGCCGCGCACGGTGGCGATGCGCACCGGGCCCTTCTCGATCTTCTTGCGCAGGCGGTGGATGTACACCTCGATGGCGTTGATGCTCACCTCTTCGCCCCATTCGCAGAGCCGCTCGACCAGCTGGTCTTTGCTCACCAGCCGGCCGGCGCGCTGCAGCAGCACCTCGAGCAGGCCGAGTTCGCGCGCCGACAGTTCGACCATCTTGCCGTCGATGGTGGCCACGCGGCCGGCCTGGTCGTAGACCAGCGGGCCGTGCTTGATGGCGTTGCTGGTGCCGCCCATGCCGCGACGCGTGAGGGCGCGCACCCGCGCTTCGAGTTCCTGCAGCGAGAAGGGCTTGGCCATGTAGTCGTCGGCGCCGTGGTCCAGGCCCTTGACGCGCTCCTCCACGCTGTCGGCCGCGGTGAGCACCAGCACCGGCAGTTGCGAGCCGCGGGCGCGCAGGCGCTTGAGGATCTCCAGGCCATGCAGGTTGGGCAGGCCGAGGTCGAGGATCAGCAGGTCGAACTCGCTGTTGGTCATCAGCGCCGCGTCGGCCTGCGTGCCGGTGGCCACGCGGTCCACCGCCGCACCCGAGGTGCGCAGGCTGCGCAGCAGGGCGTCGGCCAGCACCTGGTCGTCTTCTGCAATGAGGATTCGCATGAGCCACCTCCGGCTTGTGGTGCGCGTGTCGCGCTTGTTGTTCGTCTCCGCGGCGGATTCTAGGGGCGGCACTCGCCGACTGTGCTTGTTCTGGCGCAGGCCATCGCGTGAACCCGCACGAACGTCCGCCGACGCTCCGCCCTAACCCGCCTAGCCGCGTCAACCCGCATAGGCCTCCAGGCCCAGGGTGACCACGGTGGCGACCTCGTCGCCCACGCTCGCACGGAACTCGCCTTCGGCCTGCGCCACGGCTTGGCGGAAGGCCTCCAGCCAGGCGAGCCCGTCGGGCGTGAAGCGCACGCGCCGCGCCCGGGCGTCCAGCGGGTCGGGCTCGCGCGTGACCAGGCCCCAGGCCTCGCACTGGTCGACCAGCGTGCCCATCGCCTGCTTGGTCATGCCGGCGCGCTCGGCGAGCTCGGTCAGGCGCGAGCCGCCGCGCGACAGATGCCGCGTGATGTGGATGTGCGCCGCGCTGACCTGCGCCCGCGCCGCCAGGTTCGACAGTGCCAGCGGCACGTCGGCGTCGTGCGCCATCAGCGCGAGCACCCGCTCGTCGAAGCGGCGCATGGCATGGCCGAGCAGGCGTCCCAGGTGGGTCTGGCGCCAGGCGTCGGGATCGGTGGGGAACAGGGGCTCTGCCATGGCGCCAAATGGTAAAGCAAACTGACCATAAATCGGGTTTACTTCAAAGTACCGATCGCTACACTACTGTTCAAGCATCCAGGCCTGTGGTTAAAAGCAGCGGGATGATTTCCAACACAACCCGTTGATATTCAAGGAGTTTTCTCATGGACGCACTCGTCAAGGGCAGCAGCATCTCGGTCGCCGGCAGCGAAAAAGCCAAGGCCCTGCAGGCCGCGCTCGCGCAAATCGAAAAGCAGTTCGGCAAGGGCACCATCATGCGGCTGGGCGAGGGCGAGGCGCTGGAAGACGTGCAGGTCGTCTCGACCGGCTCGCTCGGCCTGGACATCGCGCTGGGCGTCGGCGGTCTGCCGCGCGGCCGGGTCATTGAGATCTACGGCCCGGAATCGTCGGGCAAGACCACGCTCACGCTGCAGGTCATCGCCGAAATGCAGAAGCAGGCCGGCACCTGCGCCTTCGTCGACGCCGAACATGCGCTCGACGTGCAGTACGCCCAGAAGCTGGGCGTCAACCTGTCCGACCTGCTGATCAGCCAGCCCGACACGGGTGAGCAGGCCCTGGAAATCGTCGACTCGCTGGTGCGTTCGGGCGCCGTCGACCTGATCGTGGTCGACTCGGTCGCCGCGCTCACGCCCAAGGCCGAAATCGAAGGCGAGATGGGCGACTCGCTGCCCGGCTTGCAGGCCCGCCTCATGAGCCAGGCGCTGCGCAAGCTGACCGCGACCATCAAGAAGACCAACTGCATGGTCATCTTCATCAACCAGATTCGCATGAAGATCGGCGTGATGTTCGGCTCGCCCGAAACCACCACCGGCGGCAATGCACTGAAGTTCTACGCCTCGGTGCGCCTGGACATCCGCCGCATCGGCACCATCAAGAAGGGTGACGAGGCGATCGGCAACGAGACCAAGGTGAAGGTCGTGAAGAACAAGGTGTCGCCGCCCTTCAAGACGGCCGAGTTCGACATCCTGTTCGGCGAAGGCATCAGCCGCGAGGGCGAGATCATCGACATGGGCGTGAACGCCAAGATCCTCGACAAGTCGGGCGCCTGGTACGCCTACAACGGCGAGAAGATCGGCCAGGGCCGCGACAACGCACGCGAATTCCTGCGCGAGAACCCGGCGCTGTCGCGCGAGATCGAGAACAAGGTGCGCGAATCGCTGGGCATCCCGCTGCTGGCCGCCGAAGCCGGCTCGGCGGAAGCCAAGGCCGAGAGCGACGCCAAGGCGAAGGCAGAGGCCAAGGCCGCGAAGGCGGCCGCCAAGGAATAAATGGGATTTGCCGCGCCCTCGCTCAAGGGCCGCGCCCTGCGGCTCTTGAGCCAGCGCGAGCATTCGCGCGCCGAGCTCGAGCGCAAGCTGGCGAAGTATGAAGAAGAGCCCGGCACCCTGGCCGCGGCACTCGACGAACTCGCCGCGAAGGACTTCATCAGCGAGGCGCGGGTGGTGCAGTCGGTGGTGCACCAGCGCGCGCCGCGCATGGGGGCCCTGCGGGTGCGTCAGGAATTGCAGCACAAGGGCATCGCGCCCGAGGCCATCGCGGAGGCGGTGGCGGGCCTGCAAGCGAGTGAAACCTCGCGCGCCTTCGAGGTCTGGCGCCGCCGCTTCGAAGTGCCGCCGCAGGACGCGAAGGAGCGCGCCAGGCAGATGCGCTTCCTGATGGCGCGCGGCTTCTCGGGTGCGGTCGTGGCGAAGGTGCTGCGGATGGACCCCACGGCGCCCGACGCGTTCGTCTGAGCTCGGCCCGCTGCGCCGTTCGTCGCCTTGTAGGACAATGGCGACTCCCGCCCCCGCCCAGCACCGCTGCGGCCGCCCCGCGCCATGCCTCCTCGACCCCGCCACCCATGATCGTCCGGAACCGCCCTTCCGGGCTGAAGATGTTTCTTCTCTGGCGCGGCTCGATCCTGTGGCGCATCGGCCCCGCGTTGCTGGTCAACCTCGTCGTCGCCATCTTCGTGACCCTGGCGCACGGCCACCTGGGGCAGTTCAAGATCCCGATCGGCACCGTTCCCTTCACGCTCATCGGCCTGCCGCTGGCCATCTTCCTGGGCTTTCGCAACAGCGCCGCCTACGACCGCTTCTGGGAGGCGCGCAAGCTCTGGGGCGAGGTGGTGCTGCGCGCCCGCAACCTGGCGCGGCAGTGCCAGAGCCTGATCGACGGCGACGGCCCGGCGCGGCTGGAAGGCCCGGGTTCGGGTGGCCTGGACGACCTGCGTGTGCGCATGACCCTGCGCGCGGCGGCCTTCGCGCACGCCCTGCGGCATCAGCTGCGCGGCACCGATCCGATGGCCGACGTGCAGCGCTTTCTGCGCGAGCCGGAACGCCAGGCGATGCGCGCATTCTCGAACCGGCCGCACTTCCTGATGCTGCGCATGGGCGACGACCTGCAAGAGGCGTTGCGCGACCGCCGCATCGACCCCTGTGTCGCGGTGGCAGTCGACGACACGCTGTCGGCCCTGAGCGGTGCGGCCGCGGCCTGCGAGCGCATCCGCGGCACGCCCATCCCCTTCTCGTACACGCTGCTGCTGCACCGCACCGCCTACCTGTACTGCTACCTGCTGCCCTTCGGGCTGGTCGACTCGATCGGCTTCATGACGCCCTTCGTCACGCTGATCATTACCTATACCTTCTTCGGCCTCGACGCACTGGGCGACGAGATCGAGGAACCCTTCGGCATCGAGCCCAACGACCTGCCGTTGGAAGCGATCTGTCGCACGCTGGACATCGACCTGCTGGAGGCGGTCGGCGCGCCCGCGCCGCCGCCGCTGCGGCCAGTCGACTACCGGCTGCAATGAGCCTTGCGCACGTCCCCTTCCCGCCGTCCCGTCCACGAGAACCCGCCATGTCCTACGAAAGCCGCATCCGCCTGCCCGAACTGTTGAGCCGCGTCACCACCGCGGACGCCGCCGCCGACTGGATCCGCGACGGCATGGTCGTCGGCATGAGCGGCTTCACGCGCGCTGGCGACGCCAAGGCCGTGCCGCTGGCCCTGGCCGAGCGCGCCCGCCGCGAGCCGCTGAAGATCACGCTGATGACGGGTGCCTCGCTCGGCAGCGACATCGACCGCACGCTGGCCGAGGCCGGCGCCATCGCGCGCCGCATGCCCTTCCAGGCCGACCCGACGCTGCGCGCCGCGATCAACCGCGGCGAGGTGATGTTCATCGATCACCACCTGTCGGAGACGGTCGAGCTGCTGCGCACCCGGCAGATCCCGCCCATCGACATCGCCGTGATCGAGGCGGTGGCCATCACCGAGACCGGGGCCATCGTGCCGACCACCTCCATCGGCAACAGCGCGAGCTTCGCGATCCTGGCGGACAAGGTGATCGTCGAGATCAACATGACGCAGTCGGCTGCGCTCGAAGGCCTGCACGACATCTTCATTCCCAAGCACCGTCCGCAGCGCGAGCCGATGCCACTCATGACGCCGTACGACCGCATCGGCACCACCGCGATCGAGATCCCGCCGGAGAAGATCGTCGCCATCGTCATCACCGACAAGGCCGACAGCACGTCGAACGTGCTGCCCGCGGATGCCGAGACGGCGGCCATCGCCGGGCATCTGGTCGAGTTCTTCCAGCGCGAAGTCGCGCAGGGCCGGCTCACCGAGCGGCTGCTGCCGCTGCAGGCGGGCATCGGCACCGTCGCGAATGCCGTGATGTCGGGGCTGGGCGCCGGCCCCTTCCGGCACCTGAGCATGTACTCGGAGGTCTTGCAGGACTCCACCTTCGACCTGTTCGATGCCGGCAAGCTCGACTTCGCGTCGGGCTCGTCGATCACGCTGTCGCCGGCGCGCGCCGCGCAGGTCTTCGGCCACCTGGATGCCTACAAGAGCCGGCTGGTGCTGCGCACGCAGGAGGTCAGCAACCACCCGGAGATCATCCGCCGGCTCGGCATCATCGCGCTCAACACGGCGCTCGAGGCCGACATCTACGGCAACGTCAATTCGACGCACGTGCTGGGCACGCACATGATGAACGGCATCGGCGGCTCGGGCGACTTCGCGCGCAACGCTTACCTGTCGATCTTCGCGACCAAGTCGGTGGCCAAGGGCGGCGCGGTGTCGAGCATCGTGCCGATGGTCTCGCACGTGGACCATATCCCGCAGGACGTGGACATCCTCGTCACCGAAGTCGGCCTGGCCGACCTGCGCGGCCTGGCGCCGCGCGAACGGGCGCACCTCATCATCGCCAACTGCACGGCCCAGCCCTATCGCGACATGCTGCGCGCCTATTACGAGGAAGCCATCGCCACGCGCGGCGGGCAGACGCCGCATGTGCTGGAGAAGGCGCTGTCGTGGCATCTGCGCTACCGCGACACGGGCAGCATGCTCGGTTGACGCCCCGCTTCGGGCGCCCTGACGCGCCCGACTGCGGGCGCGGAAGTTGCATCACGCACGGAAATGACCAAAAGTTTTCTTTGCGCAGGTATATTTGTAATGAAATTTACTTTTATGCCCGCAAAGCGTGCATCCGCCCCGGCATGACCCCGTCTTCTTCCCCTGCCAGCAGCACCACGGTGGCGCAACGCATCGCGCAGGAACTCCCGCGCCTGACGCGTTCGCACCGGCAGGTCGCCGACTATGTGCTCACGCACCCGCTGCAGGTGGCCACGCTGCCAATCGACGAACTGGCGGTGGCGGCGGGCGTGTCGGTGGCGACGGCCAACCGCTTCGCGCGGGCGCTGGGCTACGAGGGCTATGCCAGCTTCCGGGCCGAGCTGGTGCGGGGCTTCGAGCCGCTGATCGCGCCGGTCGAGCAGCTACGCGGCAACCTGGCGCAGCCGTCGACCGTGGCCGAGGTGTTCGCCACGGCGCTGGAAGAAAGCCACCGCAACATCGAGGCGACCCGCCGCACGCTGGACTACGGCGCCTGCGAGCAGGCGGTGCAGCACATCCTCGACGCCCGCACCGTCTACATCGCCGGCTTCGGGGCCAGCGCCTGGCTCGCGGGGCTGCTGCACCACGGCCTGGACGCTTACTGCGCCGACCTGCGCCTCTTGCCTACGCCCAGCGGCGTGACCCACGGCGCCCGCTCGATCGCGCGCGGCAGCTCGCGCGACCTGCTGGTGGCCATCGGTTTCCCGCGTTACCTGACCGACACCGTCACGCTGGCCGGCATCGCGCGGGCGCACGGCGTGCGGGTGCTCGTGCTGACCGACCGGCCCAGTTCCCCCTTGGCGCCACTGGCCGATGTGGCCCTGTATGCGCAGACCGAAACCCGTTACCGTCCCAACTGCGAGACCAGTGCGCTGGCCGTGATCGAGGCGCTGACCAGCGCCGTCGCCTTGCGCACGCCGGGCGCCTTCCAGATGGCCGGCAGCGTGATGGAGTCGGTCATGCCCTGGCTGCATGGCGCGCAAGGCCTGCGCGCGGCCGCGGCGGCCCACAAGAAAGAGACACCATGAACACCACCCCCGTGATCGCCATCCATGGCGGCGCCGGCACCATTGCCGCCGTGGCGGCCGACGCCGCCAGCGCCCAGCCCTACCGTGAGGCGCTGCATGCCATCGTCGCGGCCGCCCAGGCCGCATTGCTGCGCGGCGCCCCGGCGCTCGACGCCGTCTGCCTGGCCGTCGAGATGCTGGAAGACTGCCCGCTGTTCAACGCCGGCCACGGCGCGGTCTTCACGCATGACGAAACGCACGAGCTCGATGCCGCGGTGATGAACGGCGCCGACCTGCGTGCCGGCGCCATCGCGGGCGTGAGCCACATCCGCCGCCCGGTGCGCGCCGCCCGCGCGGTGATGGAAGACGGCGCGCATGTGCTGCTCGCCGGCACGGGCGCCGAAGCCTTCGCGCGCGAGCACGGGCTGGAGATGGTCGACCCGAGCTACTTCTCGACCGAGGCACGGCGCCAGCAGCTGCACCACGCCCGGGCGGGCGATCGCGTCTCGCTCGACCATGACGGCGCGCCGCTGGCCGAGGGCACCAAGTTCGGCACCGTCGGCGCTGTCGCGCTCGATGTGCACGGCCACCTGGCCGCCGCCACGTCCACCGGCGGCATGACCAACAAGCGCGTCGGCCGCATCGGCGATTCGCCGCTCATCGGCGCCGGCACCTATGCCGACGACGCCACGGCGGCGGTGTCATGCACCGGCAGCGGCGAGATGTTCATGCGCGTGGTCGCGGCCTACGATGTCTGCGCGCGCATGCGCTACAGCGGCCAGACCTTGCAGCAGGCCACCGACGCGGTCGTCATGCAGTCGCTGCCGCCGCTCGGCGGACGCGGTGGCCTGATCGCCGTCGACCGTTTGGGCAACGTCTGCCTCCCCTTCAACACCGAGGGCATGTACCGCGCGCATGCCCGCGGCGCCGAAGCGCCCCACACTGCCATCCACCGTTGAATCGGGTCGCCATGTCTGCCGTCCTCTCCGCCCCGCCACCCGTCGCTTCCGCGCTCACGCTGCCAGACAGCCAGGTGCTGGCGGTCGACGACCTGAACGTTCGCTTCTCGACTTCGGAGCGCGTGGTCGACGCCGTGCGCCACCTGTCCTTCCACGTCGAGCGTGGCGAGACGCTGGCCATCGTCGGCGAGTCGGGGTCGGGCAAGTCCGTGACCTCGCTCGCGCTCATGCGGCTGGTCGAATACGGCGGTGGCCGGATCATCAATGGCCGCATGGCCTTCCGCCGCCGCAACGGCCAGGTGCTCGACCTGGCGCGCGCCTCCGACGCGTCGATGCGCAGCATCCGCGGTGCCGACATCGCGATGATCTTCCAGGAGCCGATGACCTCGCTGAACCCCGTGTTCACCGCGGGCGACCAGATCGCCGAGGCCATCGCGATCCACCAGGCCAAGGACCGCACCGCCGCGCGCGCCGAGGCGCTACGCATGCTCGAACTGGTGCGCATCCCCGAAGCGAAGAACGTGCTCGACCGCTTCCCGCACCAGCTCTCGGGCGGCATGCGCCAGCGCGTGATGATCGCGATGGCGCTGTCGTGCAAGCCGTCGCTGCTGATCGCCGATGAGCCCACCACCGCTCTCGACGTGACCATCCAGGCGCAGATCCTCCAGCTCATCCGCGAGCTGCAGACCGAGATGCAGATGGGCGTGCTCTTCATCACGCACGACATGGGCGTGGTGGCCGAAGTGGCCGACCGCGTGCTCGTGATGTACCGCGGCGACAAGGTCGAGGCCGACACGGCCGAGCGGGTGTTTGCCGACCCGCGCCACCCGTACACGCGTGCGCTGTTGTCGGCCGTGCCGCAGTTGGGCGCCATGCGTGGCACCGACCTGCCGGCCAAGTTCGAGCTGCTGCGGGTCGACGAGAACGCCACGCCGACCGCGGCCGTGCCGCAGGACACCGTGCGCCAGGACCAGCCACCCATCCTGCGCGTGAAGGACCTGGTCACGCGCTTCGACCTGCGCAGCGGCATCCTCGGCCGCGTCACGCGCCGCGTGCATGCGGTGGAGAAGCTGAGCTTCGACCTGCACGCCGGCGAGACGCTGGCGCTGGTCGGCGAATCGGGCTGCGGCAAGTCGACCACCGGCCGCTCGCTGCTGCGCCTGGTCGAGAGCCAGCGCGGTGCCATCGAGTTCAACGGCCGCAATATCCTCGAGCTGCCGAAGAAGGACGTGCAGGCCCTGCGCCGCGACATCCAGTTCATCTTCCAGGACCCGTTCGCCTCGCTCGACCCACGCGTGACGGTGGGCTACTCGATCATGGAGCCGCTGCTGGTGCACGGCATCGCCAGCGGCGACGAGGCGCAGGCACGCGTGCGCTGGCTGCTCGAGAAGGTCGGCCTGCCGGCCGACCATGCGCAGCGTTATCCGCACGAGTTTTCCGGTGGGCAACGTCAGCGCATCGCGATCGCGCGCGCGCTGGCGCTCAACCCCAAGGTGGTCGTGGCCGACGAGTCGGTGTCGGCGCTGGACGTGTCGATCCAGGCGCAGATCGTCAACCTGCTGCTCGACCTGCAGCGCGAGCTGGGCGTGGCCTTTCTCTTCATCTCGCACGACATGGCCGTGGTCGAGCGCGTGAGCCATCGCGTGGCCGTGATGTACCTCGGTCAGATCGTGGAGATCGGCCCGCGCCGCGCGATCTTCGAGAACCCGCAGCACGACTACACCAAGCGCCTGATGGCTGCGGTGCCGGTGGCCGACCCGACGCGCCGCCACATCGGCCGCACGCTGCAGAAGGGCGAGATCCCGAGCCCGGTGCACCCGGTGGGCTACGAGCCCGACGTGCAGCCGCTGGTCGAGGTCGGACCGGGCCACTTCGTGGCGCGGCATCCGGTCGTCTGACCCGTTTCAGTTTTTCCTTTTCAATCCCCACCCAACCGACTTCAAAGGAGTCTTCGCATGTACACCCAACGCCTTTCCCGAATCGCAGGCGCGCTGGCCCTGGCCGGCGTCGCGCTGTCCGCCCATGCCGCCAAGGATGTGGTGGTCGCAGTGCAGTCGAACTTCACGACGACCGACCCGTACGACGCGAACGACACGCTGTCGCAGGCCGTGGCCAAGTCCTTCTACCAAGGCCTTTACGGCTTCGACAAGGACATGAAGATGGTGCCGGTGCTCGCCACCGGCCACACCGTCAGCAAGGACGGTCTGATCTACACCGTGAAGCTGCGTACCGGCGTCAAGTTCCACGACGGCACCGACTTCAACGCCGAAGCGGTGAAGGCCACCTTCGACCGCGTGACCAATCCCGAGAACAAGCTCAAACGCTACAACCTCTACAAGAACATCGCCAAGACCGAAGCGGTCGACGCGACCACGGTGAAGTTCACGCTCACCGAGCCCTTCTCGCCGTTCATCAATACCTTGGCGCATCCGTCGGGCGTGATCATCTCGCCGGCCGCGCTGGCCAAGTTCGGCAGCAAGGGCATCGCGCAGAACCCGGTGGGCACCGGCCCCTTCAAGTTCGTCGAATGGAAGTCGACCGACTACCTGAAGGTCGCCAAGTTCGACGGTTACTGGCGCAAGGGCTACCCGAAGGTCGACTCGATCACCTGGCGCCCGGTGGTGGACAACAACACCCGCGCCGCGATGATGCAGACCAACGAGGCGCACTTCGCCTTCCCGATGCCGCCTGAAGCCGCACAGAACCTGCAGGGCAAGGCCAGCCTGGAAGTGACGGCCGCGCCGTCGATCATCCAGCGCTACATCTCGTTCAACACGCAGCAGAAGCCCTTCGACAACCCGAAGGTGCGCGAAGCGATCAACTACGCGATCAACAAGGAAGCACTGGCGAAGGTGGCCTTCTCCGGCTATGCGATCCCGGCCGAAGGCGTGCTGCCCAAGGGCGTCGACGGCGCAGTCAAGCTGGGCCCGTGGCCCTACAACCCGACCAAGGCGAAGGAACTGCTGAAGGAAGCCGGCTACCCCAACGGCTTCGAGAGCACGCTGTGGTCGGCCTACAACTACACGACCGCGCAGAAGGTGATCCAGTTCGTGCAGCAGCAGCTGGGCCAGGTCGGCATCAAGGTGCAGGTGCAGGCGCTCGAAGCCGGCCAGCGCGTCGAACGCGTCGAGAGCGCGCAAGACCCGGCCACCGCGCCGGTGCGCATGTACTACGTGGGCTGGTCGTCGTCGACCGGTGAAGCCGACTGGGCACTGCGTCCGCTGCTGTCGTCGGAATCGTTCCCGCCGAAGCTGTTCAACACGGCCTACTACAAGAACGACGAGGTCGACACCGGCATCAAGAAGGCGCTGGTCACCACCGACCCGGCCGCCAAGGCGAAGATCTATGCCGATGTGCAGCAACGCATCTGGAAGGACGCGCCCTGGGCCTTCCTGGTGACGGAGCAACTGCTGTCGGTGCGCGCGCGCAACCTGGCCGGCTTCTACGTCATTCCCGATGGCAGCTTCAACTTCGACGACGTCGACCTGAAGTAAAGGCGTCCACACAGTTCCGCGACGATGACTTCCTACATCCTCAAGCGCCTGCTGGGTCTGCTGCCGACGCTCCTCATCGTCGCGGTGCTGGTGTTCCTGTTCGTCCACCTGCTGCCGGGCGACCCGGCGCGGCTCGCCGCGGGCGTCGACGCCAGCCCCGAGACGGTCGAACTGGTGCGCCAGGACCTGGGGCTCGACAAGCCCCTGCCGCAGCAGTTCCTCAACTTCTTCGTGAACATCGTGCAGGGCGACTTCGGCACCTCGCTGCGCTCGAAGCGCCCGGTGTCGACCGAGATCGCCGAGCGTTTCATGCCGACGCTGCTGCTCACCCTCACCAGCATGGTCTGGGCGGTGATCTTCGGCATGGTCATCGGCATCGTCTCGGCCGTGTATCGGAACCAATGGCCCGACCGCATCGGCATGACGCTGGCGGTCTCGGGTATCTCATTTCCCGCCTTTGCGCTGGGCATGCTGCTGATGCAGGTGTTCTCGGTGCAACTGGGCTGGCTGCCTACCGTCGGTGCGGACACCTGGCGCCACTACATCCTGCCCTCGATCACGCTGGGTGCGGCCGTCGCGGCCGTGATGGCGCGCTTCACGCGCTCGTCCTTCATCGAGGTGATCCAGGAAGACTTCGTGCGCACCGCCCGCGCCAAGGGCGTGAGCGAGAAGTGGGTGGTGCTCAAGCACTGCCTGCGCAATGCGCTGATTCCCGTGGTGACCATGATGGGCCTGCAGTTCGGCTTCCTGCTCGGCGGCTCGATCGTGGTCGAGGCCGTCTTCAACTGGCCGGGGCTCGGCCGCCTGCTGGTCGACGCCATCGAGATGCGCGACTACCCCATCATCCAGACGCTCGTGCTGCTGTTCTCGCTCGAGTTCATCCTGATCAACCTCGTGGTCGACGTGCTCTACGGCTTCATCAACCCGACCATCCGCTACAAGTGAAGCCCCGACCATGACGACTTCTTCCACGGTCGCTGCCGACCACACGGTGCGCACGCCCTGGCGCGAGTTCTGGCGCAAGTTCCGCATGCAGCACGTCGCCTTCGGCGCGCTGATCTTCGTGGGCCTGCTGGTGCTGGTCGCGGTGCTCGCGCCTTGGATCGCGCCCTACGACGCCGAGAACTTCTTCGACTACGACCGCATCAACCAGGGCCCGTCGCTGATGCACTGGTTCGGCGTCGACCCGCTGGGCCGCGACATCTTCAGCCGCATCTTGATGGGCACGCGCATCTCGCTGGCGGCCGGCTTCTTCTCGGTGGTGCTGGGCGCCATCGTCGGCACCGTGTTCGGCCTGCTCGCGGGCTACTACGGCGGCTGGTGGGACCGCATCGTCATGCGCATCTCCGACGTGCTCTTCGCCTTCCCGGGCGTGCTGCTGGCGCTGGGCGTGGTGGCGATCCTCGGCAGCGGGATGATCAACGTGGTGATCGCGGTGTCGGTGTTCAGCGTGCCGGCCTTCGCGCGCCTGGTGCGCGGCAACACGCTGGTGCTGAAGAATCTCACCTACATCGAGGCCACACAGAGCATCGGCGCGAGCGACCGGACCATCCTGCTGCGCCACATCCTGCCGGGCACCATCTCTGCCATCGTCGTGTACTTCACGATGCGGCTGGGCACCTCGATCATCACGGCCGCGAGCCTGTCCTTCCTGGGCCTGGGCGCGCAGCCGCCGACGCCCGAGTGGGGCGCGATGCTCAACGAAGCGCGCGCCGACATGGTCAACGCGCCGCACGTCGCGCTGTTCCCGTCGCTCGCGATCTTCTTCACGGTGCTGGCCTTCAACCTGCTGGGCGACGGTCTGCGCGACGCGCTCGATCCGAAGATCGACCGGCTGTAGCCATGGCGGTCCCGGTTCCGCGCATCGGCCGCCTGCCTTCGGGCGCGCGCGACGCGATCACCGACGTGGCGGGCGTCACCGTCGGCCACGCAACGCTCGATGACGGCGACGTGCAGACGGGCGTCACCGTGCTGCGACCGCACGGCGGCGACCCGTATCGGCAGCGCGTGCCGGCCGGCTTCACGGTGCTCAACGGCTTCGGCAAGAGCGTGGGGCTGATGCAGGTCGAAGAGCTCGGCGTGCTCGAAACGCCCGTCGCGCTCACCAACACCTTCGCGGTGCCCGCAGTGGCGGCAGCGCAGATCCGCCAGTGCGTGGCGGCCAACCCCGACTGCGGCCGTGACCTGCCGACGGTGAACCCGCTGGTCTTCGAGTGCAACGACGGCTATCTCAACGACATCCAGCGCATGGCCGTGACCGAGATTGACTACCTGCGGGCCTGGTCGGCCGCAAGCGACGACTTCGCGCAGGGCTCGGTCGGCGCAGGCCGCGGCATGGCCAGCTTCGGGCTGAAGGGCGGTATTGGCAGCGCATCGCGTCTGGCCGGCGCGCACACCGTCGGCGCGCTGGTGCTGGCCAACTACGGCGTGCGCGACAACCTCGTGATCGCGGGGCATGCGATCGGTCCACCGGTGCCCACCGTGCCGACCGAGCCCGAGAAGGGTTCGATCATCATCCTCATCGCCACCGACGCGCCGCTGGACGCGCGCCAGCTGCGTCGCCTGTCGTTGCGCGCAGGCGCGGGGCTCGCGCGCACCGGCTCGGTCTTCGGTCATGGCAGCGGCGACATCGCGCTGGCTTTCTCGACCGCCTATACCGTGCCGCAGCGGCAGGGCGAGCCGATGCCGGCCATCGCGATGCTGCACGACGGGCTGCTCGACGGCCTGTTCCAGGCGGTGGCCGACAGCGTCGAACAGGCGATCCTGCATGCGCTGTGGCGCGCCGAGACCGTCACCGGCCGCGACGGCCATGTGCGGCGCGCGCTGCGCTATGTGCTGCCGCTTCCAAACGAACGAACCCCATGAAAATCCTGATCTCCACCGACATCGAAGGCGTGGCCGGCGTCTACCACCCGCAGCAGACGCGCGCGGGCAATGGCGAGTACGAGCGCGCCCGCCGCTGGATGACCGACGAGGCCAACGCGGCCATCGCTGGCGCCTTCGACGGCGGTGCGACCGAGGTCTACGTCAACGATTCGCATGGCGACTTCCGCAACCTGCTGCCCGACCTGCTCGACCTGCGCGCACAGGCGATCCAGGGCAAGCCGCGCTACCTCAGCATGGTGGCGGGCGTGGAGCTGGGCATGGACGGCGTCTGCATGGTCGGCTACCACGCACGCGCGCAGGGTGCCGGCATCCTCGCGCACACCATCAACAGCTTCGCCTTCGCAGGCGTCGAGTTCGACGGCCAGCCGATGAGCGAAGCCGGCCTTTACGGCGCGCTCGCGGGCGAGTACGGCGCGCCGGTGCTGATGGCGAGTGGCGACGACCTGTTCATCGAAGAGACGCGTCCGCTGTTCCCGAAGGCGACCTTCGTGCAGACCAAGCGCGCGACGGGCCAGACCAGCGGCATCTCGCTGTCGCCCGCGCAGTCGTGCGCGGCGATTCGTGCGGGTGTGGCCGACGCGCTCGCCGCACGCGGCGCCGTCGGACTGCTCGTGTGGCCGACGCCCCTGCGCGTGACGCTGCGCACCCAGACCCCGGCGCTGGCCGACCTGTTCTGCCAGTGGCCCACCTTCGAGCGCGTCGCGCCGGTCGAACTGCGCTTCGCCGCCCCCTCGGTCGAGGCGGCGGTACGAATGCTCAATTGCTGCTCGGCGATGTCGGCCCTGCTGCGGTAGGCGAGCAGGCGGATGGCATGATCCGGCCCCATATCGGGCCGCCACGCATGCGGCCCCGGGTCAATCAGGGAGGACCGTCATGTCATCGAATTTCACCACCACGTCGTCCATCGGACGCACCGGGCTGAAGGCCGGCGCCTCTTTCGCCGGCTCGGTCATCCAGGGCATCGTGCTCGCCGTCGTACTCGGCGGCGGCGCTTTCTTCTTCTATTTGAGCCGGCTCGACGGACCAGGCATGCCGGGCGCACGCGCGGGCGGCGCCGGTGCAGTGTTGGCACTCATCGCGTCACCGTCGCTGCTGATCGCGGTGCTGCTGCTGTTCTTCATCCCGCTCTACGTGACGATCGGCGTCGCGCACGGTCGCCGCAAGGCCTTGCAGAAGGTGACGGCCGACCACGGCGATGCGATCTCGCAGCGGCTCGCCATCGGGATCGCCAGCCGCATCGAAGCGATGCCGCGCACGCACGGCGCTCTCAAGCGCACGGCCGATTGGCTGTCGGTCGACCAGCTCTGCAGCCAGGTGGCACCGATGCTGGGAAAAGGGCGGGCGATCCGGGCCGTGATCACCTTCGTGCTGAAGCGTCTGCCGCTGTCCGAAATGCTCGCCGAGTGGCAACAGGCACGCGCCGACACACCCGACCAGCCCACGCCGCCCGGCGCCGACAAGTCGACCGACCCGGCGCTGCGCGAGCTGCTCACCCGCCGCATCGCCGAGACCCTCAACGACCTGGGCACGCCTTCGCGCCAGCCGCTCTACCTCACCATCGCAGCGCACGCCGCGCTGCTCGGCATCGGTCTCTGGCTGGTGTGGTGAGCTGGTGCTGACGAAGCGGGACGAAGGGCTCAGAGCCCCAGCATCAGCTTCAGGTTCTGCACCGCCGCGCCGCTGGCGCCCTTACCGAGGTTGTCGAGCCGGGCGATGACGACCGCGTGGCGGTGGTCCTCGTTCGGGAACACGCGCAGCTCGAGCTGGTTGGTGTCGTTCAGCGCCGTCGGCTCGAGCTTGCCGTCCGGCGTGGGCGGCAGCACCGCGACGAACTTTTCCGGCGTGTTGCTCTGCGCATAGTGCGCGGCCAGCACGTCGTGCAAGTCGCCCGCCTTCGGCTTGCCCGGCAGGTCATCGAGGTGCAGCGGCAACTGCACCAGCATGCCCTGCTTGAAGTTGCCCACCGAGGGGATGAAGATCGGCCGGCGGGTCAGCCCGGTGAACTTCATGATCTCGGGGATGTGCTTGTGCTTCAAGCCCAGCGCATAGGTCTCGAAGGGCGGTGCCTCGCCTTTTTCGTACGCCTCGATCATGGTCCGGCCGCCGCCCGAGTAGCCACTGACCGAGGGCAGGGCGATGGGAAAGTCGGCCGGCAGCAGGCCGGCGTCGACCAGCGGGCGCACGATGGCGATGGCGCCGGTGGCGTAGCAGCCGGGGTTGCCCACGCGCTGGGCCTTCGAGACGGCCTGCCAGTGGCCTTCGACCAGCTCGGGGAAGCCGAAGACCCAGTCGGGGTTCGTGCGGTGCGCGGTCGAAGCGTCGATGATCTTGGGCTTCTTGCCCGGCAGCTGGTCGATGAGCGCGACCGATTCGATGGCTGCGTCGTCGTGCAGACACAAGATGACGAGGTCCACGCCGGCCATCAGGTCGCGCTTGGCGTTCGCGTCTTTTCGCAACTCGGGCGCGATGCTGACGAGTTCGATCTGGGGCATCTTCGCGAGCCGCTCGCGAATCTGGAGGCCGGTGGTGCCGGCTTCGCCGTCGATGAAGACCTTGGCCATGTTTGTTACCGAGTGTGGGTACTACGTGATGACCGCAGGCGAACGCTCGCCGTTGGTGCGGCGCACCATGATACAGTCGCCTGTTGTTCCCGCCCCCGCCCTCCGGTGCGCCGTGGCTCGTGAACAACAGCCCTCCCTCTCCAGTTTTCAACCTCCGTTCCGAGAGACACCTCATGAAGATTCACGAGTACCAAGGCAAGGAAATTCTTGCCAAGTTCGGCGTGCCCGTGCCACGCGGCATTCCGGCATACACGGTCCAGGAGGCGGTCGAGGCCGCCCAGAAGCTTGGCGGCCCTGTGTGGGTGGTCAAGGCCCAGATTCACGCGGGCGGCCGCGGCAAGGGCGGCGGCGTCAAGGTCGCCAAAAGCATCGAAGACGTGAAGAAGCTCGCCGGCGAGATCCTCGGCATGCAGCTCGTCACGCACCAGACCGGCCCCGAAGGCCAGAAGGTCCGCCGCCTGTACATCGAAGACGGCGCCGACATCAACAAGGAATACTACATTTCCGCCGTGACCGACCGCGCGACCCAGAAGGTCGCGTTCATCGCGTCGAGCGAAGGCGGCATGGACATCGAAGAGGTCGCCCATTCGACCCCCGAGAAGATCATCACGGTCTTCGCTGATCCGCAGCTGGGCCTGACCGACGCGCAAGCCAAGGAAATCGCCGACGGCATCGGCATGCCGGCCGATTCGACCGCGCAGACCGTCGACATCCTCAAGAAGCTCTACACCTGCTATATGGAGACGGACGCCTCGCTGGTCGAGATCAACCCGCTCAACCGTGACAGCAAGGGCAACGTGATGGCGCTGGACGCGAAGTTCAACTTCGACCCGAACGCGCTGTTCCGCCACCCCGAACTCGTCGCCCTGCGCGACCTGGACGAAGAAGACGCCGCCGAAGTCGAAGCTTCGAAGTTCGACCTCGCCTACATCTCGCTGGACGGCAACATCGGCTGCCTGGTGAACGGCGCCGGCCTGGCCATGGCCACCATGGACACCATCAAGCTGTTCGGCGGCGAGCCGGCCAACTTCCTGGACGTGGGCGGCGGTGCAACCCCCGAGAAGGTGACCGAAGCCTTCAAGATCATGTTGAAGAACAAGAACGTCAAGGGCATTCTGGTCAACATCTTCGGCGGCATCATGAAGTGCGACACCATCGCCACCGGCGTGATCGCAGCCTGCAAGGCCGTGAACCTCTCCGTGCCGCTGGTCGTGCGCATGAAGGGCACGAACGAAGTCGAAGGCAAGAAGCTGCTGGCCGATTCGGGCCTGCCGATCATCAGCGCCGACACGATGGCCGACGCGGCCCAAAAAGTGGTGGCGGCAGTCGCCAAGTAAGGAACAAGTCATGTCGATCTACATCAACAAAGACACCAAGGTCATCACGCAAGGCATCACCGGCAAGACCGGTCAATTCCACACCGAGAAGTGCCAGGAATACGCGAACGGCAAGAACGCCTTCGTGGCCGGCGTGAACCCGAAGAAGGCCGGCGAGTCGATCTTCGGCATCCCGATCTACGGTTCGGTGAAAGAAGCTGCCAAGGAAACCGGCGCCACCGTGTCGGTGATCTACGTGCCGCCCGCCGGCGCCGCTGCCGCCATCTGGGAAGCCGTCGAAGCCGACCTGTACATGGCGATCTGCATCACCGAAGGCATTCCGGTCAAGGACATGCTCGAAGTGCGCAACAAGATGAAGGCCAAGGAAGCCGCCGGCGGCAAGAAGACGCTGCTGCTTGGCCCGAACTGCCCCGGCCTGATCACGCCCGACGAGATCAAGATCGGCATCATGCCCGGCCACATCCACCGCAAGGGCCGCATCGGCGTGGTCTCGCGCTCGGGCACGCTGACCTATGAAGCCGTGGCGCAACTCACCGAAATCGGCCTCGGCCAATCGTCGGCAGTGGGCATCGGTGGCGACCCGATCAACGGCCTGAAGCACATCGACGTGATGAAGGCATTCAACGACGATCCGGACACCGACGCGGTCATCATGATCGGCGAAATCGGCGGCCCCGACGAAGCCGACGCCGCACGCTGGTGCAAGGAAAACATGAAGAAGCCGGTGGTGGGCTTCATCGCCGGTGTCACGGCGCCTCCGGGCAAGCGCATGGGCCACGCCGGCGCGCTGATCTCGGGCGGTGCCGACACCGCGGATGCCAAGCTCGCCATCATGGAAGAGTCGGGCTTCACCGTGACGCGTAACTTCTCGGAACTGGCCAAACTGCTGAAGGCCAAGCTGTAAGACTCGCGTCCCGCACCACACACAAACGAAGAGCGCTCGCAATTGAATTGCGGGCGCTTTTTCAATACATAACACGTGGAAAAGAGACATGGAACTGCTTCAAAGCGCTGACTTCTGGATCGGCCTGGTCAAGATTGTCTGGATCAACATCATTCTTTCGGGCGACAACGCGGTGGTGATCGCCTTGGCTGCCCGTTCGCTGCCGCCCGCGCAGCAGCAAAAGGCCGTGCTCTTCGGCTCGGGCGCGGCCGTGGTGCTGCGCATCGTGCTGACGGTGGTGGCCGCCAAGCTCCTGAGCCTGCCCTTCCTGCAGGTGGTGGGCGGCCTGTTGCTGCTGTGGATCGGCCTGCAACTGCTGGGCGACGAAGACGAGGGCGAAGGCGAGAGCAAGGAATACGGCACCCTGATGGCGGCCGTGCGCACCATCCTGATCGCCGACCTCGTGATGAGCCTGGACAACGTGATCGCCGTGGCGGCCGCGGCACAGGGCGACACGACGCTGCTCATCCTCGGCCTGGCCATCAGCATTCCCTTGGTGATTTTCGGCAGCACGCTCATGATCAAGCTGATGGAACGTTTCCCCATCATCGTGATGCTCGGCGCAGCCCTCATCGGCTGGGTCGGTGGCGAAACCATCGTGAGCGATGTGTTCCTGCGCGATGTGCTGGCCGCCAACCCGTGGCTCCATTACGCAGCCGCGGCTGCGGGCGCCGCCTTCGTGGTGTTCGTCGGGCGCTGGCTGGGGCGCCGCACCGCCCACCAGCCCGCGCACTGACGCGCCGCGCCCTCGCCCCTGACGCAGTCCCTCATGAACCGACCTGATCCCATTTCTTCGTCCGCCGAGGACAGCATCCGGTCATGGGATTTCGCCGCGCTCACCGACGCGGGTCGTGTTCGCGCCAACAACGAAGACGCGATCGCCTTCGACGCCTCGCTCGGCCTGGCCATCCTGGCCGACGGCATGGGTGGCTACAACGGCGGCGAGGTGGCCAGCGGCATGGCGATCGCGCTGCTGCAGGCGAGCTTCGGGCGCTGGCTCACGCACGCGGGCGTGGATGCGCATGTGCGCGCCATGAAGCGCGCGCTGCAGGCGGGCACCGACGAGGCCAATGCCGCGATCCTCGAAGCCGGCGTGGCCAACATGCAACTCCAGGGCATGGGCACGACGCTGGTGCTGGGCGCCTTCGGCCCGCAGCGTGTGGTGGTCGGCCACATCGGCGACTCCCGCTGCTACCGGCTGCGTGCCGGGCAGCTCGAGTTGCTGACCCGCGACCATTCGCTGCTGCAGGAGCAGCTGGACGCCGGCCTCATCACGCCGGCGCAGGCGGCCCAGTCGCCGCACCGCAACCTCGTGACCCGCGCCATGGGCATCGAGCCGGCGGTCGATCTCGAGATGCATGAGCACGAGGCGAAGATCGGCGACCTGTACCTGCTCTGTTCCGACGGGCTGAGCGAGATGGTGAGCGACGCGCAGATTTGCACGCTTCTGTTACAAAATTGCGACTTATCGCAAAAAGCACTACTTTTGGTTGCAGCTGCAAACGACAATGGCGGCAGGGACAATATTTCGGTCGTCCTGGCTCGCGCGGTCGGTGAACAATCGGCCCCGAGCAGCCCGGAGTGAGAGGTCCAGGAATCCGACATTCCGCAGGGCCCGCTGATACAAACACGCAGTTCAGGAGTCGGCCATGCCGAAAATGATCGTTTCGATCGATGGGGTTGTCATCAAGGAGGTGACGCTCGCGAAGGACCGGACCACGCTGGGTCGGCGGCCCTACAACGACATCGTGATCGACAATCTGGCGATCAGCGGCGAGCATGCCGTGCTGCACATGATCGGCGGCGACGTCTACCTTGAAGACCTCAACAGCACCAACGGCACCTACGTCAATGCCCGCGCCATCAAGAAGCAGGCGCTGGAGAACAACGACGTCATCGAGGTCGGCAAGTACAAGATCCGCTACCTGGCCGGCGGCGAGCCGGGCATGGTCGCGAGCGGCCCGGTCCGCGTCGGGCCGCCCGTCGTGTCCGGCCCCATCCCGCTGTCGAGCGCACCCACCGTCTCGTCTCCGCTGGGCGGGCCGGTCGCTGCAGCGGCCATTCGCGTGCTGTCGGGCGTCGGTGCCGGGCGTGAAATGTCTCTGGAGAAGGTCGTCACCACCATCGGCAAGCCCGGTGTGGCCGTTGCCGCCGTCACGCGGCGGCTGCACGGTTACGTCGTCGCCCCGATCGACGGCGGCACCACGCTCAATGGCGAGCTGCTGGGCAACGAGGCCGTCGCGCTGCAGGATGGCGACGTGCTCGAGCTGGGCGGCACGCGCATGCAATTCATCCACGCCTGAGGCGGCGCGGCCCCACCGAGATCGGCGCTGCGCGCCATGAAAGCGCTGCGCCAGCACTGGCTGCGGATCGTCATCACGCTGGTGCCCGTGGTCATGGCCCTGGCCCATGCGACGGGCGCCTGGCGCTCCCCCTTCGTCGAGCCCTTCGACAACTTCATCTACGACGCGCGGCTGCGGCTCACCATGCCGAGCACGCTCGACCCCCGCATCGTCATCGTCGACATCGATGACCCGAGCCTTCAGCAGCTCGGCCAGTGGCCGTGGAGCCGCGACACGCTGGCACGCCTGACCGAAGAACTCATGGGCCGGCAGCAGGCCGCGGTCCTCGGCTATGACGTGCTCTTCGTCGAGCCCGACGGCAGCTCGGGCCTGCCGAGCCTGCGCGGACTGGCCAGCGGCGCGCTGAAAGACAACCCGGCCTTCGCCGAGGCGCTGGCGCGTCTGGCCCCGAGCCTCGACTACGACGCCGCCTTCGCGCGGTCGCTGGCGGGCCAGCGCGTGTCGCTCGGCTACTACTTCACGCAGACCGCCGCGCCGCATGCCAAAGGCGTGCTCCCGGCGCCGGTGCTGGCGACCGACGCCTTCCCGCGCGGCCAGGCCTACGCCAGGCGCTGGAACGGGTTCGCCGGCAGCATCGCGCCGCTGGCTGCCGCGGCGCCGAGCAGCGGCTTCATCAATGTACTGATCGAGTCCAGCGAAGATGGCGTGGTGCGCGCCGCGCCCCTGCTCGCGCGCTACGACGGCGACGCGGCCACGCCGGGCTTCTACGAATCCCTCGCCCTGGCCGTCTATCGCCTGGCGCACGGCAAGCCGCCGGTTCGACCGGCGTTCACGCAGAACGCCCTGAAGAATTCGCCCGTTCTGCTCGAGGCGATCGTGGTCGGCGGCACAGCGGGGTCGCCGTTGCGCGTGCCTGTCGACCAGAGCGCCAGCCTGCTCGTGCCCTACCGTGGGCCCGGCGGCGCGCGGGGCGGGTCGTTCCGCTATGTGGCCGCGGCGGACGTGCTGGCCGGCAAACTCGCGCCCGCCGAGCTCCGGAAAAAGATCGTCCTGGTCGGCGCGACGGCGCCCGGCCTGCAAGACCTGCGTGCCACCCCGGTCGGCGCCGCCTTCCCTGGCGTGGAAGTGCATGCCAACATCATCTCCGGCCTGCTCGACGGGCGGCTGCCCTTCGTGCCCGACTACGCCCCCGGCTACGACGTGCTGGTGCTGCTCGTCGCCGGGCTCACGCTCGCCTTCGGCATGTCGATGCTGCCGGCCTCGCGCGCGGTGCTGCTCGGCGCGGCCGTCGGCACCGCGGTGGTCGGCTTGAACGCCGTGCTGTTCGCCAGCTTCGGCCTGGTGCTGCCCCTGGCGGTCGCGCTGATGATGGTGGCGATGGCCTTCCTGCTCAACATGAGCTGGGGCTACTTCGTCGAGGCGCGCGCCCGGCGCAGCCTGGCACGGCTCTTCGGCACCTACGTGCCGCCGCAGCTGGTCGACGAGATGCTCGCGCGCCCCGAGCGCTACAGCATGCGGGCCGAGAGCAAGGAGCTCACGGTGATGTTCTGCGACATGCGCGGCTTCACGCAGCTGTCTGAAACGATGGCGCCGACCGAGCTGCAGGCCTTTCTCAACGCCGTGTTCAGCCGTCTGACCGAAATCATCAGCCACCACCGCGGCACCGTCGACAAATACATGGGCGATTGCGTCATGGCCTTCTGGGGGGCGCCGGTCGACACGCCGCACCATGCCACCCTGGCCGTGCAGGCCGCCATCGAGATGGTCGCGGCCGTGCAGGAGATCAACCTCAGCCACCGCGCAACAGGTGGCCCGCAGATCAGCGTGGGCATCGGCCTGAACACCGGCGTCATGAGCGTGGGCGACATGGGCTCCGCCGTGCGCCGCAGCTACACAGTCGTCGGCGACGCCGTGAACCTGGCGGCACGGCTCGAAAGCCTCAGCGGCCACTACGGCGCGCAGATTCTGGCGGCTGAAACCACCCGGAAGGCCGTGCCGACCTATGTCTGGCAGGAACTCGACCGGGTCTACGTTCGCGGCAAGGCCCGTGCCGTGGCCATCTTCACGCCGGTCGGGCGGGCCGGGGACGTGGGGGTGGCCAAGCGGGCCCAGCTCGAACGCTGGGCGTTGGTGCTTTCGGCCTACCGCGCGCAGCAATGGGCGGAAGGGCAGACGCTGTTGGCCCCCCTGCTGGCCGGCGATACGAAAAAATTTCTTTACCAGCTTTATGCGAAGCGTTTAGCCTCCATGGCATTGCAGCCCAAAGACCCGGCCTGGGACGGCGCAATTCGCTTCGACACCAAGTAAACGAGGGTCTTCCACAATGCAGGTCCGTGTGCTCGGCTGTTCTGGCGCCATCGCCAAAGATTGCCGCACGACATCGTTTCTGGTCGACGACGACCTCCTCGTCGACGCCGGCACCGGCGTCGGCGACCTCACGCTCGAGCAGATGGCCAGCATCGACGACGTGCTGCTCACCCATTCGCACCTCGACCACATCGCGGCCCTGCCGCTGATGATCGACGCCATCGCGTCGCGCCGCGTGCAGCCCCTGCGCGTGCACGCGCTGCGCGCCACCATCGAGGCCCTGCGCGCCCACGTCTTCAACAACGTCATCTGGCCCGACTTCGCGAGCATTCCGAGCCGCGAGGCACCCTTCGTCAGCTTCCACGACATCGCCGTCGGCCAGACCCTGCAACTCGGCAGCCGCCGCGCCAAGGCCATCGAGGTGCTGCCCGCCGTCCACACCGTGCCGGCCTGCGGCTACGCCGTGCGCTGCGCGCAAAGCCAGGGCCCGCACTGGGTCTTCAGCGGCGACACGGAGCGCAACCCGCCCTTCTGGGACCGCGTGAACGCCCTCGACGTGGCCATGCTCGTCATCGAAACCGCCTTCAGCGACCGCGAAAAGGCCCTGGCCCAGCGCAGCCTGCACCTGTCGCCCGCCAGCCTGGTCGACGAACTGGCCCACATCGCCCCCGGCCGCCAGTACCCGATCTACATCACCCACACCAAGCCCGCCGAAACCGAGGAAATCATGAGCCAGATCGGCGCCATCACGGCCGACTGGCAACTGCGTGGCGTAGAGCAGCACGACATCCGCTGGCTGCAGACGGCGAGCGTGCTGACTATCTGAGGGCCTCGGGCGTCTACCCGCCCGCTCATCGCCTCCCCAAACCGTTCGGGCTGAGCCTGTCGAAGCCGCGCCCCGGACGTCTGTCCGCGACCTGCGAGGTCTGCCGGCATCGACACTTTCGGCAGGCCTGACAGGATTTGTCAGGGCATGACGCCATCAAACAACGCGATCTGTCACATCATGTAAACGAAACGTGACAGAGTCCACGGCGATCAAGGCCTGAGGTGATTCCATCCGGTTGGCACGGTAGCTGCGGTGCGTAGACCGCACCGGGGAGGGTCCCGGGCCCATCAACCAACCTGGAGTTAGAAATGAACCGTCGTTCCATCGCACGCAACGTGCAAAAGGGTTTCACCCTGATCGAGTTGATGATCGTCGTGGCGATCATCGGTATCTTGGCTGCTGTGGCGCTGCCGGCTTATCAGGATTACACGATCCGCGCCAAGGTGACCGAAGCCATTTTGGCCGGCTCTTCTTGCCGCACCAGCATCACCGAGACGGTGCAAAGCGCAGTTGGTTCAACCCTGCCGGCCGCTGGCGCATGGGGTTGTGAATCTTCGACCGCACCCACTAAGTATGTAGCCTCCGTGGCGACCACGGACGCTGGCGTTGTGACAATCACGACCGCTGCCGCAACTGACCTCAAGGATGCCGCCAGCAAGACGATCTCCATGACGCCGTATTCCGATGCATCCGCAGCGCTGACCAACACCGACTCCGGCAAAACCATCTTCAAATGGGTCTGCGGCCCGGGCGTTTCAGGTACCGCAATGAACCCCAAGTATCTGCCTGGCTCGTGCCGCGGTCAGTAATATAAGTACTCCTAAACAAAGTACCCACTTGAAAAAAGGCCCTACGGGGCCTTTTTAACTTACTGCTCCCGCATCATGCATCCATGGATTCAGCGCGCACAGTGGCTTTCGCTTTACGCATTAAATGCATTAGTGTGCTTCTTGGCTGGAAAGGACTACAACTGGGATCTGCTCAACTATCACTTCTACGGGCCGGATCTTTTGCTGCGGGCGCGCTGGACGCAAGACTATTTTGCGGCCAGTATTCAGTCTTACTTGAACCCAATCGCATATGTGCCATTCTACCTAATGGTTCGCTGGGACTGGCCAGCAATTCTGATTGGCTTGGTACTATCGACCATCCATTTCTTGAATATTCTAATCATCGGAAGCATTGCGCACAAAATTCTTGAGAGATATGAGGCTCAGAGGGCCCAACTGGTCGCATTGTCTTGCTTGCTGGCAATTTCAGCACCACTCTACCTCCAAGCCAATGGATCAACATTCAACGATCCTATCGGTTCAATTTTCGTTCTGCTAGCGCTCAGAATATTGCTTTCCTCGAACGCTGAGCGCTCCAGGCAACTGTTCCTAGTCGGATTGTGCACTGGCGTTGCAATCGGGATCAAGCTAACAAGCGGCATATTCGGCTTAGCATTTATCCTCGTTATAGCAGCCGACCTCTTGTCTGGCCAACGCAGTACTGCCGCACACATGGCGCGGCTTACCCTAGCGTACAGCCTCGGGGGAGCACTTGGATTCGCCATTGTGCACGGATATTGGTCCGCACTTCTTATTCAACACTTCGGAAGCCCGGTTTTTCCATTTTTCAATGGCGTATTTCGATCCGAGGAGTTTGGTCTCACCAATATTCGAGATCTAAGATTCTTGGGAAGTGGAGTTTTGGGGCTTCTGCGCCTTCCCTTTGACATGCTGCAAGTCCAAAGCTGGATCTATATTGAAGCCCCGTCGCCTGACATTCGCCCCTTGGCGCTTATATTTTCGACCGCATTTTTCATCTGCGTATATATTTGGCGAAAGCTTCCGAGCCATGGCGCAATGCGAAGCGCGGCGAGTGGGGCCATTTACTCCGCAACTCGCTCGTCGTCGAGAGCCATATGGATCGTCTGCGCTTTTTCAATGTTCTCTTTTGTGATCTGGGGGATTACCTCACGAATCGGGCGATACGCATTCCCCCTCTGGCTACTACTCGGCCCAATTTTGGCACTTGCCACAGCAGCGCTAGCAATTCCCAAGCTGGCCCGCGTTTTTCTCACGCTCGTTCTGTGCGCACAAATTTACCTAAATTTGCATCACGGTACCGATAGATTGGCGCCCGTAACCTGGGGGACAACATGGTTCGACTTTCAGCTTCCGCAAGAAATTATCCGAAATCCCGCAGGAATAATATCAACCGACACAATGTCTTTCTCGGCCATAGTTCCGTCTATCCACGAGCATTCTTCTATGGCCACCATCATGGGAATGCACACGATGCCCAACGGGCGCGATACGCCAAAACAGCTTCAACATATGATTGATAATTACAAGGGCAACTTGTACATCATGTATGCAGTAGGCCAATACGGAAAGGGAAAAGAAGCCGAAATCTCGAAAAATCGCCTGGGGATATTGAACGATAAAATAGGCCCGTATGGGCTTGCGATTTCGAGCGACCAGTGCTCGTTTGGAGATCTGGCATTCAACAGAAAATCATCAAACTTCTCAACGGTGCCGTACGTTGCCGAAGGATTCCGCCTTGCATTCTGCAAGTTAAAATCGCTTTCGGAATCCGAAAAGCTGGCGTCGGCGCGGCTGAGCAAACAACATGATGACCTGTTTAATGCAATCGAGGACCAA
Source organism: Variovorax restrictus (assembly GCF_051216715.1). Taxonomy (NCBI): domain Bacteria; kingdom Pseudomonadati; phylum Pseudomonadota; class Betaproteobacteria; order Burkholderiales; family Comamonadaceae; genus Variovorax; species Variovorax restrictus. The sequence continues at coordinate 432,759 of NZ_JBPJZH010000001.1, read as the reverse complement.
TGCCCAGGGACATTTTCACCAAAGAGAGTGGTGACAATACATCACAGCAATGAGTTTGTTAGATCCTATTTCAACACGGCGACAGGCCTTTACACAGATCACGGTGCGGTATATATGACCGGATACAGGGTCCTATTTCCGACTTTCATCACCACGCTCAAAAACCCGACGCTTTCGTCCCTTGTATGTCCTCCGCTTCCTGCACAACGCTACTTGAAATAGTCGGCCTGCATCGATAAAGCAAAGCATCAAAGGAGGTCACCTTGAAGAAGCAATCTACAAGTCAATGCGAAGATAGTCCGGTCTATTCGGGCACGGCCGCACTTTTCAACGTGGAGGAGGCGCTGAAAAACTACAACTCCTGGATCGCTTCAAAAATACACTGCCACCTCAATATCAGACACTCCGATGCAATTCTAGATTTTGGTTGCGGAATAGGAACTCTAGCAGCTTTGATACAGAGGCAAGTTTGCAATGAGGTTGTAGGGGTGGAAATCGACCCGCACTTGGCAGAGACTTCAGTGGAGCGGGGAATCAAAGTCTTTTCGTCTTTGGCGCAATGCGATTTGGATGTCAGTGGAATCTTCAGCTCAAATGTACTGGAGCACATTCAAGACGATGAAGAAGTTCTCAGACAATTTCGAGCCAAGCTGCCCGTCAACTCATCGATAGTCCTATTCGTGCCGGCCTTCCCTTTACTGTGGACATCTATGGATGATGCAGTCGGTCATTGCAGAAGGTATCGAGCCTCGGAGCTGATCTCAAAAGTTGCAGGAGCAGGCTTTCGAGTTTCACGCTGGGAGTACTGCGACTCTGTCGGATTCTTTGCTTCTTTGATGTTTAAATTCACGAAGAATGCCGGATCCGAACCCTCTTTAAGAGAACTTAAGATTTACGACAAATACGCCGTTCCTCTCACCAAAATACTTGATCGATTATTCGGCAAGATTCTTGGGAAGAATTTGTTGATTGTTGCCACAACAATCTAGTTCGGAAGATTAAACGACGCGATTTCCCGTGGCACCATAAGTGCTCTTGATGCGTTGGGTGCGTCACTTCGCACGATGGCGCAAAGTTCGGTCGCCCTGATCATGGCTGCACCGACTGCCGCCGTCACTCCTTGCACGGAATCCGATCAGTAAAGCTTGGCCCAACCGGGGGGCTAAGCCCTCTACCGCCAGCACTGCTCAACGGTGCCAGGTGTTCCTGCAACCATGTCTTTCTTGCCCGCAGCGTTCAATGTGAAGTTGCCGCATTTGCCATCCGCCGCCTGCGAGCCCGCGCGTCTGGCCGTGAGCAAATAGCCGCTCGCATCGTTTGCAACCTCCAGCGTGTAGTAGCCGTGCTCCGACTGTGTGCCGTTCGGAAGCTTGAGTTTGGTGATGTCCGTCTCGGCACCGCCGGGGGTGATGTAGCTGCCGTTCTGCGCCCGCCACCGCTCCTGACGCGCAGCGGCCTCGTTGAGCAGGCTCTGCGCTTCAGCCCGGCGAGAGCGCATCACGTACTCTTGATACGACGGATAAGCAATCGCCGAGAGCACGGCGATGACGGCCACGACAATCATCAACTCGATCAGCGTGAAGCCCCTTTCATCCTTGCGCACTGGTTTCTCCTTCGAGCGAACTCGTTTCGTCGACATAGGCTTCCGCTTAAGGTGTCACAGGAGGCGGCACCGCAGCAGGCGGATTCGGGGGTTGCCGACGCCAACTCTGCCGTCCGAACTCGATACCCGAGTTAACGCGTTTCTCAGCGTTTGCATTCGGGTCGAACACGCGCCCCGCCCGGATGGTCTGCCGGCCTGCGCCGGTCTCCGTGCCGCTGACCGTGGTATTGGCCAGGGCGTCGCCGGCGTTGAATGCGCCGTCTCCATTGATGTCGAACACGACGTACTTGGTCTGCCCACCGGCGCCTGGGTCAATCGCGTACAAGGTGCCGCTTAAACCGGCCGCACAGGGGTCGTCCGAGGTCCTCACGGTAGAGATGAACAGTCCCCGCCCGTAAAGGGCCATGTCGTAGGTCATCTTCTCGCCGTTGCGCGGCAGGTCCACGTACCAGCCCCATTTCTGTACGTCGGCATCGCCCGTGCCGGTCGCGTTGGCCGCCATCCACTGCACGGTGTTGCTCGACAGTCCGAAATTGCCCGGGCTTCCCGTCAACTCCGTGAAGGTCTGGGCCTGCAGATTGCTGCGCGCCTTGTTGGCGGTGGGCAGCGGGGTAGGCGCCACAGCGCTGCCGCTGTAGCGCTCCCAAATGCCGTAGATCGACTGCTTCTGGGTGCTGCTCTTGTCGCTCACCGTGAGCAGGCGCCCGGTGCCGACGATGACCAAGTCACCGTTGCCCGTCGGGTGCTCCACCACATAGGGCGCGGCCGTGATGGGCTGGCGCACGCCGCTCGCGTCCTTGGCAGTGAAGAACTTCTGTGCCGTCCAGGCTTCGCTGTCGCCGCTGCGCATGTCGAAACGCCACACATTGCCCAACAAGTCGCCCGCATAGGCGAGGTCGACCTTGCCGTCGCGGTTGCCGTCCACGCCTGTGGCGCGCGACAAGCCGTTGCCCAAGGGGAGCGATGCCGTCAATTCGGCGGGCTCCATACCGCCAGCCAGATCGAAGCGCTTGATCTTGGCGCCCGTCGCGATGTCCAAAACGAAGAGGTTGGCGCCGCCCGCGCTGCTGCTGCCGCCCTGGTAGCCACTCGGCACCAGCGCGACCCACTTGCCGACGACCGTTGAAGACGGGTCGTTGAGGCGCGCGATGGTGGGTTGGGCCACCGAGTTGCCCATGTTGCTGTCTTGGTCGGCGCCGAACTCCCACAGCAAGCTGGGGTTGAGCGGGTCGGTGATGTCCAGAGCAAATACCTGACGGCCGCCAGCGCCCAGGCTGCCGATCAGCACCTTGTGCCAGGCCCCACCGAAGAACACGTCGGTCGCGACCGGAGAGCCGTCGACGTAATAGCGATGAGGCGTGCCTTCCTTCTCACCGTAGTTCGAAGCGGTGAGCACGTTCAGGTTGCTGCGGACCGCGCTGGGGATGAAGGCGAACTCCTCTTCCCCGGTGTCTGCGTTGAAGGCGTGCAGCATGCCGTCGTTGGCGCCGACATAGATCATCGCGGGCTTGCCGATCTGACCCTGGATGAAAGCGGGGTAATTGCCGTCCTTCTCCAACGTTTCGGCGGCGGTTCCCCGGTACATCGCGCCGCTCACGCGCAGCGGCGAGGAGTTGACGATGTCGCCCAGCACGATGGGCTGTCCGCCGGGCAGCCGCTTGCGAATGCGCAGCGTCTCGCTCTCGCCGCGCAGGAAGGCGATGCGCTCTTGCGCCCTCGAATCAGCACTGTTGGTCGCGGGGTTGATGTTGAGTGCTGTGAGCCAAGCAGCGTCATCGGGCTGCCCGCTGATGCCATCGAAGGTGAAGGGGCGCAACGCGGGCGTCCCGCTTCCCGCACCCGCGTAATAGATCTTGCGGGCCGCGGTGCGGGTTGCCAGCTTCTCGGCCGCACTCCACTGCCGGACCGAGTTCAGCCGCGTGGTGGCGGGGGTCGCGGGCGTGGTCTCCGTGGCTGGCGTGGCCGGCACGGCGATCTCCGTGAGTTTGTCTCGAATCAGATCGCCCACCCATTTATCGGCCGTGAAGCTGGTTCTGAAAACATCGCCGCCCACGGTGAGGGTGCCTTCCGGCACGGTGACAGCCACCGCCGTCACCGAGTCGTTCTTTTGCAGAATGTCGTTGAAGGCTTTGGTCATCTTCTCCTTCAACGTCGTGGCGTTGGTGACCAGGAAGTAATTGTCCGGACCTTTTTCAGCATCGACGTCGGCGGGCGCGCGCCCTGGCATGCCGTACTTGGCGGCGTACCACAACGGGTCTTTGAGGAAGCTGCCCGAGGCTTCGGACGTGCTGGGCGTGAAGGTGCGGCTGGCGTTCAGCGGCAAGCCCTGGCATTCCGCGTCGCCCGACTTACCCGCGCAGTAGCCCGGCGCCCGACCTTGCGGCGTGTTGAGCGCGTAGTAGCCGGAGGCGGCGCCGGAGTCCTTGTCGCGGACGTCCAGATACATGCCGTCTTGGGTGGTGCCTGAAATCACGTAGCCCATGTGCTGGGTGATGCCACCCGCCGCGTATTCGGAGACCAGATCGATCTTCACGGAGCCATCGGCCTGCAGCGCCACGATGTAGCGGACGATCGCATCCATGTCATGGTCAGCGCCCTGCTCCACGTCTTCGTAGTTGATACGGAATTCCGCGTACGGGCGCCCACCATTGATCGCCGCGTTCTTCACGGTGCCGGTGTTGGCGATGCGATCGACGTAGTAATCCACGATCTGGTCGGTCGGCGCGAATCGCGCGGGGTCGATGCCGCTGCCGCCCACGGATTTGGCGAACGGCGCGACAGTCACGAAACGGCCATTCCCGACGGGCAAGCGAATCTCGGGAAGCGGCGACGCCAGCGCGACCGAATAGGTCATCAGCCCGCTCTTGCCTCTGCTGTTGCCGAAAATGAGATTGTTGGCTGCAAAGCGCGAGACGCCCGCCGAGTAGTAGGTGCCCTCCTTGCTCGGCTCCTGCGGCGACAGGCCGCGCACCCATGAAAAGTCGTTCACCTGCTTCACCGTGGGTGCCGCATCTGCGTTGGTTTCGGTCGATTGGCCGATGAAGAAGTTCTTGCCGTGCAAGCCCTCGGCCGCGCCGATCGCCTGCACTTCGTCGGACACATTGAAGCCGCCGAGGCTGTCGACACCGGCCGCCAGTTTTTGATAGCGACTGCCGGGCATCTTGAAGTCGTAAGACGGGTTGATGTCGCTCAGCACCGTCATCACGGGGCGAGCGCAGTGCTGGTAACCGCCTTCAGCTATGGGCCGATAGGGCGCCTTCCAATCCGGCTTTGAAAGGCCGAGGGCGTTGTCCTTGGAGCCGTTGTTGTTGTAGGCGTATTCGGCCTGCGCACCCGTCGCGCCAGCAAAGTAGCGCATCGTCTCGTACATCATTTCGCCGATGGGGTTGCCCCACATCGCGCAATTCGACGGATCGTTCATCGCGCTGATCGACCCATTGGTGATCCAGCCGCAGTTGTTGTAGGTGTCGCCGTTAAAGCCAATCGCCCTCTGGCCGTCGATGTTCGCCACCATGCCCTTGACGGTGGTCTTGAACTGGCCCGTCTGCAAGTCCACTTCTTCCGTGAACTTGCTGATGTTGCGGCGCAGCGTACCGCCAGCGATGTTCTTCTGGTACGAGCCTGTGAGCAGGCCGAAGTACATCTTCTCGTTCTCACCGAAGTCGTGCAGCAGCCCTGTCGGCTTGTAGATGGTCCCGTTGCCGCTGTTCGGGTATGCCTTACACGTGGATTCGCGCAGGGCTGCATTGCTGCTTGAGCAGGCTTCCAGGCGGATCTTGTGGTCGACGATGGCGCTGTCGGGACGTGTCAGCCGCAGGGCCAGGCCCCAATTGTCGTCACCGGTGCCCTCGACGTGTCGGAACGTCACGTCCTTCCAGCCTGGCGTAGAAAAATAGATGTCGTAAGAATGCGCATCGAGGCTGGTCTGAGTGCGACTCTCGTTGCCATGCCCACCCCACCACCCAAATGTCGTGCCATTGTTGATCGTGACATCGACGGCGTCGTCCCCATTCACGGCAAACCGGTAGGTGCCTGCTTCAGGAATGTAGAGCTGGCCCTGGATTCGAGTGAGGTAGTTGTTCTGGCTGCAACCGTTGATGCCACTGAAGGGGTTGTTGCCTGCGCCCGTGATGTCTATCGCAATGACGGTTGTGGTGCCGCACTTGTTGGCATCGACTGCGTTCAAGTCGAAATGCGTGTTCATGGTGGTCACGTCGCCGGGCATGGAGCCGGACCGTTTCCACGTCGTGAGCGTCAGATTCTGGAATGCACTGGAAGTCAGCATCTCGTAGAGCGACCCCGCAGGCTGCGCGCATGACGTGTCGTTGTTGATGCACTTGTCTTGGGCCACAGGGCGTTCTTTGGACACCCATTCCCAGATCTGGAACTTCGAATCGTTGAGAACGCGCAGGCGCGGAATGGCGCCGTCGTCAGCCTCGGCCGTGGTGGTCACGGCGAAAAGATGGCGCGTGCCTGCAGCGGGTTGCGACAGCGGTGCGTAGTCGCGGATGTTGTAGATCGCCAAGTCGCGCGCCGGGTCGTAGGCTTTGCCCCAGCTGTGCGCATCGCGTGGGATATAGGAACCCTGCAGCACGGTACGGCTGGTGCTGTCTTCCACACGGGTGCCGCCATAGAGCACCCTGCGCAGAGCATCCATGCGCGAGGTGGTCAGGTAGTTCAGGAAGTCGCCGCTCCAGGCCGTGCCACCGCACTGCTTGTTCTTGGCTCCCGTAGCGGCAGCGGTCGGCGAGAACACGTTGTCGGCGTACGAATAGCACGCGTTGTTGTTGAAGTAACCGTAGTAATCGATCTGGTTGGGCTTGTAGCCCACGTCGATCACGCCATCGCCATCAAGGTCCGAGGCATCGTTGTAAGCCTCGTAGTACAGCTTGTGGTCGCGCGCCATCACCATCATGTTGAGCGGCGGGTAGCTCTCGCTCACGAACAGCGGCGTCTGCGCCAATGCGGAATCCGTGTTGCCTTGCGCCGTGGCGAGATGCTGTCCGGCCAGCAGCGCCACAAAAGCAGCCAACAAGCCGACCACATGCAGTGCGCGGCGGGGCAGTCGTTTGAAAAGTGGGGGGCGAACCATTGCGGCTCTCCTCGGTTATTTGATGAACAGGTTGATTGCCGAACGCAGGCACAGCGCGTCGGGACCGCATTCCTTGACGCCTTGGGTCGCGGTGGCTTGGGCATTGAGTTCGTAGAACTCCATGCAGCCGGTATTCGCGGTCTCCAGCGCGGCTGTCGCGCTGGAGCCCTTGGGGCACTCCGTGGCGATGTACCGGGGGTACCAGTAGCCCCAGGTCCTCGCAAAACCGGTGACTTCGGCGCTGGTCGCGAAATCGCTGTTCAGGCCGTAGGTACGGGCTTCGCCCATGAAGCAGGGCTTGCCAGCGGTCAGGGGTGTGGTCGCATCCGGGGGACACTGCGCCAGAGAAAGGCCGTATTTCTGAATGACCCGCTCACCCTGGCGAAGAGAGCCATCCGCCGTCTCTTGCAGGCGTTGGCTTTCGAGCATGTTGCCGGCGATGCGCGATTCGAGCGTGACGGTGCGCATGCCGACCACCGCCATGAGCAGCATCAGCAGCAGCATGATCATGGCGACGAACAGCGCCGCGCCGCCCTGGCGCGCCTTCGAGGGCCTGCTCGAGCGCATGGAAGAAGGTCGTGCGCTCATGGCATCAGGTTCCGCAGAGTGAGGGAGCCGCTGGCGAGCTGGTAGAGCTTGCCCTTGCTGGTGTCGCAGGCGGCGGCGGCACCACCCAGTTCCGTCCAGCGCGTGCAGACGGATGACTCCATACCGCCTGTGAGCCCGTTGGCCGTGCTTGCCAACAAAACGGCGTAGCGCAGCGAGCGGATCGCTTCGTTGGCGGTGGGGGTGGTGGTCTTGAAGCTCTCGACGCGGCGCTCGGCCAGGGAGTCAGTGCCTGTGCCCACGCCATACTCAAAAAGAATGCCGCGCACACCGGCGGCCACTTGCGTCTCTGCCACCGGGTTCCCGGCTTGGCAGAACAATGCGCCGTCCTTGACCCAATACTTCTCGACGAACAAGCCAGCCCCCAAAGCGGGAGCCGGAGGCGCCTGATACGCCCCCAGGGTGCCGATGCCGGCTGCGGAACCGACGCAATCCTTCTCCGTGTTGTCCCGCGCTTGGAAGCGGATGCACAGATGACCGTCGGCGTTGACGTACGCAGCCTGCCCCACAGTGAACTGGCAGCCGTTAAGGAGTTTCGTGGCATCGGCAGGAAAGGCCTGGTCCATGGGCTGCGTCGGATCACGCCGATAACCCGCCTTGGTGAACTCGTTGTCCAGCGCGCCCAGGGCATAACGGCTGTTACCCAGGTTCTCGCTCTGCCCCATTCGGAAACCGACGTTGGACGCGCCATTCACATAGAGGGTGGTGGCGATCAGAACGATGAACAACCCGATGGCCATGGCCACCATGACTTCGACCAGCGAGAGACCGCGCTGTGCGGCGCGCGTCGACCCGATGCGTCGACCGGCGACCGGCCCTGGTGTGCGTGTCATCGGATCAAAGCCGCGACTGCAGCGTGAAGGTGCAATGGGTGTCATCGTCGCTTCCGTCCTTGTCCAGACACTGGCCCTTTTTCACCGGCCATGCCACCGTGATCGAGATCACATTGCTGCCCGCGTTCACACCGACGGCAAAGTAGCTCGTCAGGATGTCGTCGGTTAGTTCCGGGATGACGCGCTTGGCGCGCATGCCCCAGCAGCCAAGTCGCTTATCGGGCGCCGATGAGAGGGGCTGGCAGTCAGCACTCTCGGCCGCGGGCAGGGCGGCTCCAGCAACCTTTCTGTAACCCCCCAGATCGGTCTTGGGCACGCCATCGGGCTGCAAGGCAGTCGTCGTATCCCCTCGCATCGTTTCCATCAGTTCAGCAGCCACCATCGATGCCATTTGTCGCCGCTCGGTGTCCACGGTGTATTCGATCGCGCGCAAGTGCATGCCCGCGGCTCCGAGCAGGCCGATGCTGACCACCAGCGCGGCGACAAGCACCTCGATGAGGCTGAAACCCCCTTGTCGGGCGGGTGGTGGAGAGTGACGTGCACGCATGGGGATGAGCATTGAGAGTGACCGAAGGCGTCAGGAACAGGTTTGCCCCGCAGGCAACCGATCCGAGCGAATGAGGCCAGGCCCTGTCAAATACAGGCACTGCACCCGCGTCGCTTGAGTCGCGGAAATCGTCAAGATGTACGGGGCGGTGCCCGCCGCAGGCTGCGCAGCGCCCGTCACATCGAATCCAACGCCGCCCTCGGAGCCGGGCGCGACATTGATCGCCCCGGAAAGCACCGTTTCGCGCAGGACCTTTTCACCAACTTTGGCCTCCCACTTCTGGCCCGTGGCTGTCACCGTGCTCGGCGTGCGCTTGTAAACGGCCTCGGCCCGCGCGAACTGGAGCAGCGTTTGCAGCTCCTGGGTTGCCGAACTCAGCCGCTGGTTGGCGATCATCGTCGTGAACGACGGCACGGCCAATGCGGCCAGGATCGCCACCAGCGCGACGACCACCATCGCCTCGATGAGCGTGAAGCCCTGCGATGCACGCGCGCTCGGCGGTACGGCTTTGGACACTGAATGACCTTTGTGCATTGAAATTGGCAACGGTGACAAATTGTCACCAGAACGAGGGCCCGACGATAACCGCTTGTCCGCCCGATGCCGCCTTCCGTCCATCGCGCAGGGCGCAAAAGCCACCGGCCGGGTCGGCACAATCCTCCCCATGAGTTCCCCTGCCGCCTCGCCCGCCACCCCCTCGGCCGGTGTACCAGGCTTCGCCCCGGCGGCGCTGATCGCCTTCCCCTTCCTCTCCCCGCTGGTCGCCGGCCCGTCCGCCAACGTGTGGCAACTGCTGGTCGCCTGGGCTTGCGCGACCGCGTTGTGGGCGCTCGGCCCGCGGGCGCTGCCGTCGCGGGGCGTGCTGGCGCTGCTGGCGTTGCTGGGCGGGGCGATCGCGCTGCGGCGGGGGGAAGACCTGTCGCAGAGCCTGGGCGCGTGCGTGGCGCTGGCGATGGCGGGCGTGGCGGCCTCGGTGGGCGCGGGGTGGGCACGCGGGCCTGGCAAGCGCGAGGGCGTGGCGGCGCCACTGGCGTGGGGGCTCTTCGCCGCGGGCGTGCTCAGCGCGGTGCTCGGGCTGTTGCAGTACTACGGGGCGGCGGCCTGGCTGGGGCCGTTGACCACCACGCCGGACGTCGGCCAGGCCTACGGCAACCTGCGCCAGCGCAACCAGTTCGCCACGCTGATCTCGATGGCGCTGGTGGCCGCCTTGTGGCTGCATGCCGTGCGCCCCGACGAGGGCCGGCGCGGTCGGTGGCTGCTGTTGGTCGGCGTGGGCTTGCTGACGCTGGCGGCCGCCGCGTCGACCTCGCGCACCGGGCTGCTGCAGTGGGCGGGTATCAGCGTGGCGGCGGCCGGCCTGGCGTGGGGCGAGCGGCGCGGACGGGCCGCCGCGGTGCCGCGGCTGCCGCACCCGGCCTGGCTGCTGTCGCTGGTGCCGGCCTACTTCGCCGCCGCGGCCCTGCTGCCGATGCTGGCCGGCCCGGCCGTCGAAGACATGCTGCGCCGCCTGCGCGACGGCGCGCCCGAAGGCCACAGCCGCCTGCTGCTGTGGCGCAACGTGCTCGACCTGATCGCAGAGCGCCCGTGGGGCGGCTGGGGCTGGGGCGAGCTGAGCTTCGCGCATTTCAGCCACCTGTACGCCGGGCCGCGCTTCGTGGAGATCCTGGACAACGCCCACAACCTGCCGCTGCACCTGGCGGTGGAACTGGGCATTCCCGTGGCGGCGGCGGTGTGCGCCGTCTTCATGGCGCTGGTGCTGGGCGCCCGCCCCTGGCGCGAGCGCGACCCCACGCGGCTGATGGCCTGGGGCGTGCTCGGCGCGATGGTGCTGCACAGCCTGCTCGAGTACCCGCTGTGGTACGGGCCCTTCCAGCTGGTGTTCGGGCTGTGCCTGGGGCTGCTCTGGCCGGCGCCCGGGCAGGGCCCGACGATCGCCCGGGTCGGCGTTCGCGTCGCCACCGCGGTGATGGTGGCCATGGTGGCCTACACCGGCTGGGACTACCTGCGCATCAGCCAGATCTACGCCGCCCGCGCCGAGCGCCTGCCGCCCTGGGAGGACCACACGCTGGAGAAGCTGCGCGCGTCGTGGCTGTTCGCCGGCCAGGTGCAGTTCGCGGAGCTGTCGCTCACGCCGGTGATGCGCGCCAACGCCGCGGCGGTGAACGCGCTGGCAACGCGCGTGCTGCACTTCTCGCCGGAGCCGCGGGTGGCCGCCAAATTGGTCGAAAGCGCCACGCTGCTCGACCGCGACGACGAGGCGCTGGCCGTGGCCGCACGCTTCAAGATCGCCTATCCCGTGGAATATGCCCGCTGGATCCGAGGCGAAGCGCCCGATGAACCGGGTGATTGAACCGCGTCGTTCCCGAATTGGGTCAAAATGTAAACTTTTGACTACCCCTCGTTTGCCCGCATGAAGATTCTGAGCGTCATTTCCAGCATGGATCCGGTGAGGGGCGGGCTGTCGCAGAGCATCCGCAACCTGGTGCCGGCGCTGTCGGCGCTCGGCGCCAGCAGCGAAGTGCTGAGCTTCGACGCGCCGGATGCCGGCTTTCTCGGGCAAGACGACTTCCTCATCCACGCCATCGGCCCGGGCAGAGGCCCGTACGCCTATTGCGCCGCGCTGCGGCCGTGGCTCGAAGAGAACATCGCGCGTTTCGACGCCGTCATCGCGCAAGGGCTCTGGCTGCACAACAACGCCGGCACCTGGCGCACGGTGCAGCGGCTGCGGCGGGCGCATCCGGAGGCCGGGCCGCGCTTCTATGTGATGCCGCACGGCATGCTCGACCCCTATTTCCAGAACGCGCCGGAGCGCCGCTGGAAGGCGCTGCGCAACGTGCTGGCCTGGAAGCTGTTCGAGGGCAGCGCGGTCAACGGCGCCGACGGCGTGCTCTTCACCTGCGCGCAGGAAATGATCCTGGCGCGCCAGCCCTTCTCGCCCTACCGCCCCCAGCGCGAACTCGACGTCGGCCTCGGCATCCAGGCGCCGCCGCCGCTGACCGCCGCCATGGCGCCGGCCTTCGCAGCGCGCTGCCCCGAACTGGGCGAGAAGCCGTATCTGCTCTTCCTCGGCCGGGTGCACGAGAAGAAGGGCACCGACCTGCTGCTGCGCGCCTACCTCGAGCTGCGGCGCGAGCGGCCCGACATGCCGGCCCTCGTGATCGCCGGGCCGGGCCTGGAGAGCGAGCACGGCCGCGGGCTGCTCGCCCTGGCCGACGGGCACCCCGACGTGTACTTCCCCGGCATGCTGCGTGGCGACGAGAAGTGGGGTGCGCTCTATGGTTGCGACGCCTTCGTGCTGCCCAGCCACCAGGAGAACTTCGGCATCGCCGTGGTCGAGGCGATGGCCTGCGGCAAGCCGGTGATGATCAGCCCGCAGGTGAACATCTGGCGCGAGTGCGCACCGGGTGGCCTGGTCGACGAGGACAACGCCCCCGGCGTGAGCCGCCTGCTGACCCGCTGGCTGGCGCTGTCGCCGGTCGAACGCTCGGCGCTCGGCGTGGCGGCCTTCGCCGCCTACCGGCGCCACTTCTCTGCGGGCGAAGCCGCGCAGCGACTCCTCCGCGCCCTGCGCGCGGTGCAGAACGAACCCATGGTGGCCGCCGCATGAACCTCGTCCTCTTCGCGCATCCGACCTTCCTCGGCTCGGCCAGCATGCCGCGCTACACGCAGTGGCTGGCCGACGGCATGGCCGCGCGCGGCCACACGGTGCGCATCTGGGCGCCGCAGCCGGGCTTTTACGCGCTGCCAGTACCTGCGCGGCTGAAGAAGTGGATGGGCTACCTCGACCAGTTCGCCGTCTTCCCGCGCTGGGTGCGCCGGCAGATGGCGGGCCAGCCGGCCGACACGCTGTACGTCTTCACCGACCACTCGCTCGGGCCGTGGGTGCCGCTGGCGGCATCGCGGGCGCATGTCATCCATTGCCACGACCTGCTGGCGCAGCACTCCGCCCTGGGCCGGGTGCCGCTCAACCCGACGGGCTTCACCGGCCGGCTCTACCAGCGCTACATCCGCAACGGCTTCGCGCAGGGGCGCCGCTTCATCGCGATCTCGAAGAAGACCGAGCAGGACCTGCGCGGCTTCGTCGGCCCGGCACCGGCCATCGAGGTGGTCTACAACGGCGTCAACCCGAAGTTCGGGCCGGCCAAGGACATCACGGCCGAGCGCGTGGCGCTAGGGCGCAAGCTGGGCATCGACCTGTCACGTGGCTTCCTGCTGCATGTCGGCGTGAACACCTGGTACAAGAACCGCGCGGGCGTGCTGGCCATGGTCGACCGCTGGCGTCGCAGCACGCCCGAAGGCCTGCCGCTCCTCATGGTCGGCCCGCCGCCGCCGGACGCGCTGGCCAGCCAGCGGCTGGCCATGCATGCGCCGAGCGAGGTGCACTTTCTGTCGAAGGTCGAGGACGACGTGCTAGTCGGCCTTTACGGCACCGCGACCGCCTTCCTCTTTCCGTCGATCGCCGAGGGTTTCGGCTGGCCGATTGCCGAGGCCATGGCTTCGGGCTGCCCGGTCATCACCACGGACGCGGCGCCGATGAACGAAGTGGGCGGCAGCGCGGCGTTCTACGTGCCGGCGGCCGATGCGAATGCGCCCGCCGATGCGGCGTGGACGGCGGCGGCCGCCGAGGTGATCACGAAGGTGCTGGCGCTGTCGCCGCTCGAGCGGCAGCTCGCCGTCGACCAGGGCCTGTCGCAGGTGCGGCGCTTCGATTCCGAATCCGCGCTCGACCGCATCGAGGCGATCTACCGTCAGACGCTGGCCACGCCCGCCGCGGTGCGGCCGGCGGCGACGCCTCAGTCGGCGACGTAACTGCCGGACTTGCCGCCGTGCTTTTCCAACACCCGCACGTCCGTGATCGTCATGCCGCGATCGACCGCCTTGCACATGTCGTAGATGGTGAGCAGTGCCACCTGCACGGCCGTCAGGGCTTCCATCTCGACGCCGGTCGGGCCGACGGTCTCGACGGTGGCGGTGCACACCACCTGGGGCACGCCGCCTTCGGACAGCGCGAAGGCCACGGCCACGCGGGTGAGCGCGAGCGGGTGGCACAGGGGAATGAGGTCGCTGGTTTTCTTGGCGGCCTGGATGCCGGCGATGCGCGCGATGCCGAGCACATCGCCCTTCTTGGCGGTGCCCGATTCGATCAGCGCCAGCGTGTGAGCCTGCATTTCGATGCGGCCGGTGGCCACGGCCACGCGGTGCGTCGCGGGTTTGGCGGCCACGTCCACCATGTGGGCCTGGCCTTGGGCGTCGAAGTGGGTAAGTTTGCTCATGGTGAACGTTCCCGATGGGGCTTCATCATAAGAGGCCGACGCCTTCCGACGATGATGCATTTCATGCCGAGCCCATCCGCCGCCGACCGCTCTCCGACCCGTCGCCCCCACCTTCGCCTTCGCCGCACCTGGCGTGCGGCGGCCCTCGCCGTGCTGGTCGCGTCGCAGGCGCTGATGCCGTCGGCCGTGCAGGCGCAATTGCTGCCGGGCCTGGGCGACGGCGGCGAGATGACCGCCGCGGCCGAGCGCCGGCTGGGCGACCAGATCGCGCGCGAGCTCTACCGCGACCCCGACTACCTCGACGACCCGGTGCTGGTCGACTACGTCCAGTCCATCTGGCGCCCGCTGATGGCGGCGGCGCGCGTGCGGGGCGACCTCACGCCCGAACTCGACGAACGCTTCGCCTGGGCCGTGCTGCTGGGCCGCGACCGCAGCATCAACGCCTTCGCGCTACCGGGCGGCTACCTGGGCGTGCACCTGGGGCTGATCGCCGTGACCGACAGCCGCGACGAACTCGCCACGGTGCTGGGGCACGAGCTGTCGCACGTCACGCAGCGCCACATCGCCCGCCTCATGGCCAAGCAGAGCCGCGACATGCCGCTGATGCTGGCGGCGCTGGTGCTCGGCATGATCGCCGCCACCAAGAGCGGCAGCGGCGACGCGGGGCAGGCCGTGATCATGGGCAGCCAGGCCATGGCGATGCAGAACCAGCTCAACTTCTCGCGCGACATGGAGCGCGAGGCCGACCGCGTCGGCTTCGGCGTGATGACCCAGGCCGGCTTCGCGCCGCAGGGCGCGGCCTCGATGTTCGAGAAGCTGCAATACGCCTCGCGCCTCAACGACAACGGCTCCTACCCGTACCTGCGCAGCCACCCGCTCAACAGCGAACGCATCTCCGACATGCAGGCGCGCACCCCGGTTCGCGGCGACGGCGCCACCGCGGCGCCGCAGATGGACCACGCCATCGTCGCAGCGCGTGCCCGCGTGCTGTCGCGCCCCGGTGTCGACCTGCTGCGCCAGTGGATCGACGCGGCCTCGGGCATGGAGTTCTCGCGACGTTCACCGGCCCAGCAGGCCGGGATGCTCACCGCCGCGGCGCTGGCGGCAAACGAGCTGCGCGACCCGCGGGCAGCGCGCGCGCTGTCCGATCGGCTGACCGCGCTGGCCGCGACCGACCCGGCCTCGGCCCGGCTGGCACGCTTGCTCAGCGCCGAGCTGTACCTCGCGGCCGGTGCCGCACCGCAAGCGGCCGCCCTGCTCGACGTGAACGCGAAGACCCGCGCCGAAATGCTGCTCGCGGCGCAGGCCGCCGTCGCCACGCGCCGCCCGGAACCCGCCGTCGCGCCCCTGCGTGACTGGGTCGCGGCCCGTCCGCGGGATGCCGGGGCATGGCAGATGCTGGCGGCTGTCTACGGCGCGCAGAACGACGCCTTGCGCGCGGTGCGCGCCTCCGCCGAAGCGAACGTCGCCGTGCTCGACTACGCGGCGGCGCGCGATCGCTTCAAGGCCGCGCAAGACATGGCCGCGCGCGGCGCCACCGGCGCCGTCGACCACTACGAGGCGTCCATCATCGATACCCGGGCGCGTGCCGTCGACGCCCTGCTGCGCGAGCAGCAGGCCGAACCGCCCTTGCGCTGAGATCTGCAGACCCCATGAATCACGATGCGGGCCTGGTGCTCGCGGACTCCCTGTCCGCTGTTTTCGAAGCGCGATGCGCGCGGCATGCCGACCAGCCGGCGTATGTCTTCCTGAAGGACGACCTGTCGCCGGCCGAGCAGCTGAGCTACGGCGAACTCTCCGTCGAATGCCATCGCCTGGCTGCGCGCCTCGCGACACGCGCCCGGCCCGGCGACCGCGTGTTGCTGGCCCTGCCGCCCGGCCTCAACTTCGTGCGTGCCTTCTGGGCCTGCATGCTCGCCGGCTGCGTGGCCGTGCCGGTGCCCGCGCCCGACCCGGTGCGGCTATTGCGCTCGGCGCCGCGGCTGCGCGGCATCCTGCAGGACACCGAGGCCACGCTGGTGTGGACCTCCGCCGACCTGCTCGACAGCGCGCGCCAGGCCTTCGAGCCGTCGTTGTTCACCGTCGCGCAGTGGCTCTCGACCGCCGACCTCGAAGCGACGGAGCTCGCCGCGCCGGGCGAGTTGCCTTTCATCACCGCCGACGCGCCGGCCTATCTGCAGTACACCTCGGGCTCGACCCACACGCCACGCGGCGTGCGCATCGGCCACGCCCAGGCGCTGGCCAACGTGCGGGCGCTCAACGCCGCGGGCCGGGTCGACGCCCGGAGCCGCACGCTGAATTGGCTGCCGCACTTCCACGACTACGGGCTGGTCTGCGGGGTGCTGGCCCCTTTCCATGCCGGCGCCACCAGCTGGCTGATGTCGCCGCTGACCTTTCTGCGCCGGCCGCTGCGCTGGCTCGAGGCGGTCGGTGCGCTCGGCATCACACACACCGGCGCGCCGATGTCGGCGTACGCGGCCTGCCTGCGTGCGCTCGCCAGTGCGCCGCTGGCCAGCGACCTGTCGTCGCTGGTGTCGCTCAGTTGCGGTGCCGAGCCGCTGCGCGCCGAGGTCGTTGAGCGCGTGCTCGATGTGTTCGGCGCCGCGGGTCTGCGCCCCGAGGCCTTCATGCCGGCCTACGGCCTGGCCGAGTCGGTGCTGGGCGTGACGCTCGGCGCGGCCGGCCGCCCCCCGCACGTGCTGGCGCTCGATGCCGAGGCGTTGCAGCGCGACCGGGTCGTGCCGGTGGCGCGCGGCGCGGCGCCGCTGCGCCTGGTGGGCAGCGGCCAGGCGCTCGCGCACACGACCGTGCGCATCGTCGACCCCGTCCACTGGCTGCCTTCGGCCCCCTCGACGGTCGGGGAAATCTGGGTCTGTTCGCCCAGCATCGGCCATGGCTACTGGCGCCAGCCTGAAGGGTCCGAGGCGGGCTTCGGCGCCCGGCTGCCCGACGGCAGCGGGCCGTACCTGCGCACCGGCGACCTCGGCTTCCTGACAGACGACGGCGAGCTGTTCGTCACCGGTCGCCTGAAGGATTTGCTGATCGTCCACGGCGGCAACCACTACCCGCAGGACCTCGAGTGGACCGCCGAGCGCGCCCACCCGGCCCTGCGCGCGGGCTATGGCGCGGCCTTCTCGGTGGAGACGCCCGAGGGCGAAGCCCTGGTGCTGGCGCTCGAGACCGAACGCCGCACCCGCGACGACGACGCTCAGAGCGCCGCGGCGGCCGTGCGGCGCGCCATCGGCGAAGCGCACGGTCTGCCGGTCGAGGCGGTGGTGCTGGTGCGCTCCGGCTCGCTGCCGCGCAGTTCCAGCGGCAAGATCCAGCGAGGCGCCACCCGTCAGCGCTACCTCGACGGGACGCTCGACGTCCAGGCGCTGTTCGCCCGGGAAGGGGCCATGCCCAACATCGACGCGGCCGACGACGACGTGCGCACGGCGACGATGCACGAGATGCCCCGCGATGCCGCCGAGCAGGCGGTCTGGGACATCTGGCGCGAGGTGCTCGACACCACCGCCTTCGGCGTGCACGAGAACTTCTTCGAGCTGGGAGGCACCTCGCTGCTGATGACCCAGGTGGCGTCGCGCGTGAGCCAGCAGCTCGGCGTCGAGCTGCCGCTGGCCGCGCTGTTCGATCACACCAGCGTGACGGCGCTGGCCGACCACATCACGCGCCTGCAGGCCGAACCCGGCGGCGACGCGCTTCCCCTGCCGGTCGCCATGGCGCGCGTCGCGCGAGGCGTGCCGCTGCCGGTGTCGCTGTCGCAGCGGCGCATGTGGGTCATTCAGCAGTTCGACCCGGCCTCCACGGCGTACAACGTCGCGATCTCGCTGCGCATCCGCGGTGCGCTCGACGTGCCGCTGCTGCAGCGCGCGTTCGACCTCATGGTCGAGCGCCACGAAAGCCTGCGCACACGCCTCGTGCTCGACGGTGCCGAGCCGATGCAGGTGATCGAGCCGTCGGCGCCTGCGCCGATCGAGCAGATCGACCTGGCCGCACGCCCCGACCGCCTGGCGCAGGCGCGCACGCTGCTGGCCGAGCGACTGGACACACCCTTCGCGCTCGACTGCGCGCCGCTGCATCACGCCACGCTGCTGCACCTGGGCGCCAACGACCACGTGCTGCTGTGGGTGATGCACCATGCCATCGCCGACAACTGGTCCTTCGCGGTGCTCATGCGCGAGGCGCTGGGCGTCTACGCGGCCTGGCAGGCCGGGCGGACGCCGGCGTTCGACCCCATTCCGGTCGCCTACGCCGACTACGCCGCCTGGCAGCGCAGCCCGATCTCGGTCGCGCAGCGCCGGCCGCAGCTGGACTACTGGCGCCAGCGGCTGGCCCACCTGGCACCACTCGACCTGCCGACCGATTTCCCGCGACCGGCCCGGCCGAGCTTCCGCGGCGCGCGCGCTTCCGCCACCCTGCCGGTCGGCCTGCGCGCGGCCATCCGCGCCTACGGCGCCCGCGTGTCGGTCACGCCCTTCGTCGTGCTGCTGGCGGCCTTCAAGCTGATGCTCGCGCGCCAGGCGCGCAGCACCGACATCGCCGTGGGCACGCCGGTGGCCAACCGCCACCGCTTCGCCGCCGAGCACCTGGTCGGCACCCTGGTCAACACGTTGGTGATGCGCACCGACCTCGGCAGCGACCCGAGCTTCGACACGCTGGTGCAGCGCGTGCGCGCCACCGCCGTCGAAGCCTATGCCCACCAGGAAGCGCCCTTCGACGAACTGGTCGAGTCGCTGGGCCACGACCGCGCGGTGCATCCCGAGGGCCTCGTGCGGGTGCTCTTCAACGTGCTGAACGCGCCGCTCGGCCGGCTCGACCATGCGGGCCTGGAGGTGGAAGAGTTCCCGTTCGACCGGGCCACCGCGCAGTTCGATCTGTCGGTGCATATCGACACCGAGTTCACGCACCGCGTGCACTTCGAGTATTCGGCCGACCTGTATGCGCACGCCACGGTCGAGCGCATGCTCGAGAACTACCTCGCGCTGCTCGAGCGGCTCCTCGCCACGCCAGCGCAGCCGCTGTCGAACATGCCGATCGTCTCGCCCGCGCAGCAGGCCTTTCTGCGCCAGGGCTGGAACGCCACGCAGCGCTCGTTGCCTGCGGCGCAGACGGTGCATCGCTACCTGCGCGATGCCCGCGCGGTCGGGGACGACACGATTGCGCTGGTCGACGCGCAGGGCCGTCCGTGGTCGTTCGCCGAACTCGACGCCCGTTCCAACGACCTCGCGCGCACGCTGCGCACCCGCGGCATCGGCCGGGGCCACCGCGTGGGCCTGGGCGTCGCGCGCGATGCCGGGCTGCTGGTGGCGCTGCTGGGCGTGCTCAAGTCGGGCGCCGCCTATGTGCCGCTCGACCCGGGCTTTCCGGATGAGCGACTGCGCTTCATGGCCGAAGACGCCGGCCTGTCGGCGCTCGTCACGCGCGGCGTGCCGGCGGATTGGCTCGCCTCGGCCAACGTGCCGGTGCTCGCGCTCGACATCGACGCCGACCTGGCACCGGGCCAGGGCGAAGCGCTGGCGCCCGATGTATCGCAGGACGCCGAAGCGCGCGATGCGGCCTACATGATCTACACCTCGGGCTCGACCGGCCAGCCCAAGGGCGTGGCGGTGCCGCACCGGGCGGTGGTCAACTTTCTCGCGAGCATGGCGCACACGCCGGGGCTGGCCGCGGACGATCGGCTGGTGGCGGTCACGACGCTGTCCTTCGACATCGCCGTGCTCGAGCTGCTGCTGCCGCTGGCCGTGGGCGCGCGCGTCGTGCTGGCCGATACGGCGCAGGTGCACGACCCGCACGCGCTGCGCGCGCTGATCGCGCGCGAGCGCGCCACCGTCATGCAGGCCACGCCGACGCTCTGGCGGATGCTGCTCGACGCCGGCTGGCGCCGCCCCGACGATGTGCCGCACCTCAAGGCGCTGGTCGGTGGCGAGGCGCTGCCGGCAGCACTGGCCGAGCGGCTGCTGGCCGGCGGCGTCGAGCTCTGGAACATGTACGGGCCGACCGAAACCACCGTGTGGTCGAGCGTGTGGCGCGTCAGTGCGCCGCGCGACGGCATCTCGATCGGCCGGCCCATCGACAACACCGACATCCAGGTGCGCGATGCCGACGGCCAGCTGTGCCCGATCGGCGTGCCGGGCGAGCTGTGCATCGGCGGGGTGGGCGTCACGCTCGGCTACCACCAGCGCGACGAACTCACCGCCGACCGCTTCCCGCCCGATGTCGACAGCCACGCGCCCGGCGCGCGCTTCTACCGCACCGGCGACCTGGGCCGCTGGCGCCACGACGGCTGGCTGGAACACCTGGGCCGGCTCGACCGGCAGGTGAAGCTGCGCGGCCTGCGCATCGAGCTGGGCGAGATCGAGGCCGCCTTGCGCGACCACGCGGCGGTGGCGGAGGCCGTCGTCGCGACCCATGCGCAGCGCGAGGACGACGTGCGGCTGGTGGCCTACGTCGTGCCGCGCGGCGAGGCGCCCGACCCGACCGTGCTGCGCGACCACCTGCGCACCCGGCTGCCCGAGTACATGCTGCCGCAGCACGTGGTGACTCTGGACGCACTGCCGCTGCTGCCCAATGGCAAGATCGACCGCCAGGCCCTGCCGGCGCCGCATGTGGAAGTGCATGCGGCGACCCGCGCGATTCGCGTGGCGCCGAGCACGCCCGCCGAACGCGGGATCGCCGAAGTCTGGTGCGAACTGCTGGGGATCGACACGGTCGACCTGCGCGACAACTTCTTCGACCTGGGCGGCCATTCGCTGCTCGCGATGCGCGCCGTGATGACCATCCGGGAGCGCTTCGGGTGGGAGATCCAGCCGCCGCGCTTCGTCTACGAGACGCTCGGTCAGTTGGCCCGCGAAGAGAACCTCAGCGCTTCGTGAAGCCGCCCAGCGCGGCCTCGATGAGCAGTCGCAACAGCGAGTAGATCAGCGAGCCGATCAGCGCGGCGACGAAGCCCGTCACGACGAAGCCGCCGAGCAACCCCGATGCGGCCCAGAACATGAGCGCGTTGATGACGAAGAGGAACAGGCCGAAGGTGACGATGGTGACCGGCAGCGTCAGCACCACCAGCACCGGTCGCACGATCATGTTGAGCAGCCCGATCACCGCGGCCGCGATCAGCGCCGAGGTGAAGCTGCTGACCTGCACGCCGCTGTAGAGGTAGGTGACGGCGAGCAAGGCCGCCGCGCTGAGAAGCCATCGTAGGAGGAGTCGCATGGCGGGCAGGATAACCCAGCGTGCTGACCGCCTGCCGAAAACAAAACGGCCGCCCGAAGGCGGCCGCTCTGGCGAAAGCCGTGGGCTGACGCTTACTCGGCCAGCTCGTTGGCCAGCACCAGCAGGGCGCCCAGGCCCATGGTCGCGCCAGGCAGGGCCCAGCCGGTGTGGCCGGCTGGCTTTTGGTCGGGCGACACGGGTTCCATGTCCACGCCGAGCTTGGGACGGCGCGCATCGACGACGCGCGTGGCGCCGTGCTCCTGCTTGAGACGCTGCGTGAGATCCGTCAGCGAGCCCTGCGCCAGCACCGGCGTGACCGTGTCACCCGGGTGCTGCAGCAGCGGCATCACCTGTTCCTGCGTCTTGGCGAACCACTTGCCGCGCCAGTTTTCGCGGGCGCTGTGGCTGACCCATTTGCTGATGCGGTGGGTCATGCGCGGCGCGCAGGCCACCAGCACCCAGTGCTTGGCGCCGGCGCTCACGGTGCCGGCCGGTGCCTTGGCGAGGAACTCGCGGGCATAGGCGGCGTCGTCGACGTACAGGATGATCTTTTCCACGATGCGCTCCTTCAGGTAGTTAGAGTGGCAGAGACTTCGGTCGCGAGATCAGACGGCAGGTGCATCGTGCGCCTTCGGACGGCGCGAGGCAACCCACTTGCCGATGGCCAGCACCAGCAGGGCACCGGCGATGCCGGCGGCGTACTTGATGGTGTCGGTCTGCGGAATCTTCGGAACCCAGGTCCAGGCATCGAGGCGCACCACGGCCGGGTCGGAGATCAGCATCGTGCCGGCGATCCAGCCCAGCAGCATGCCGCCCAGGGTGATGATGAACGGGAAGCGGTCCATCAGCTTGATGACCAGCTGGCTGCCCCAGACGATGATCGGGATGCTGACCAGCAGGCCGAAGATCACGAGTGGCATCTGGTGACCTTCACCGGCGCCCTGTGCGGCACCGGCGATGGCGATCACGTTGTCCACGCTCATCACCAGGTCGGCGACGATGACGGTCTTGACGGCGGCCCACAGCTTGTCGCTGCCCTGGATGTTGCCGTGCGGGTCGTCATGGTCGGGGGCCAGCAGCTTCACGCCGATCCACAGCAGCAGGATGGCGCCGACGATCTTCAGGAACGGAATGGCCAGCAGCGTGAGCGCGAAGAAGATCAGGATGACGCGCAGGATGATGGCGCCGGCCGTCCCCCACAAGATACCCTTGGTGCGTTGGGCCGGCGGCAGCTTGCGGCAGGCCAGCGCGATGACGACGGCGTTGTCGCCGCCCAAGAGAATGTCGATCATGATGATCTGACCGACCGCGACCCAGAATTCCGGGGTCATAAAAGCTTCCATGGCGTCCTCTGTGCATTTCGATGGGGGCCGAGCGGATCGGATCGAAGCGGCTGAATGAAAGACCAGAGTCAACGGGCCGCGCAAACGCTTCGATCAAACCTGCCAGGTTCAAATCGAAGGTCTTGCTCGGCAACGCGCATGGCGATGCCCGACAGGCCGGAAGTGTTGTGCTTCGTATTGACGACCTGGCGATACCCGCAGGGTGGACCGCGGGCGGGAGCTACTCCCCTTCGTGCGCGGATTAGATCATCCTGCAACGGAGGCTGGCAACCGGGCCAAGCCCCAAGAGGGGACAAAGCCCCTCGAGCCCCAATGAAACGCGGTTGCGGCGTTGTCGGGCGCGGTGTGATGCATAACCTTGAAAGAGCCCGGGACTTTGCCGCACTATGATGCCGCTCCGCAGTTTCTCCCGACCCATGGCCGCCATTCACATCACCGACATCGAGGCCGCCATCAACCACTGGCGCGCGCTCAAGCCCTCGCCCGACGGCATCACCCTGGCGCCCGAATTGCGCGCGCTCGCGGAGGTCTACGCGCTCATGGTGTTTCACCACGAAGACGAGGTCGACGAGGTCGGCTTCCCCGCCAAGGCGTGGGCCGCGTGGATGGCCTGGTACCAGACCACCATCGACACGCCGTGCATCGCCATCTGCTCGACCAGCCAGGGCGACGACGAGTGCAAGGGCTGCGGCCGCAGCTTCGACGAGGTGCAGCACTGGCCCGCCATGACGCCTGCCGAAAAGCGCCAGACCTGGCGCCGCATCACGATGGAAGACCGCGCGTGGCGCTTCAACACCTATGCCGAGCGGGCGCGCGAGGCACCCTCCCCGCAGACATCGCCGACGTCGCCCGACGACGCGACCTGAACGCCGCGATGCGTCGCCTGGCCCAAGCCCCCAACCTCGCGATCGCCACGCTCTGGGTGCATGCGCTGCGCGAGGACGGCATCACCGCGTCGGTGCAGCGCGAATACCTCGGCGCGGCGGCCGGCCAGTTGCCACCGGACCAGTGCCTGCCCGAGATCTGGATCGAGGACGATGCGCAGTTCGCGCTGGCGCAGACCGCGCTGCGCGACCTGCAGCACCGCCCGCAGCGACGCTGGCACTGCGCTTGTGGCGAACTGGTCGAAGGCGGCTTCGAGCAGTGCTGGCAATGCGGCGCGATGATGCCGACCGCCTGAACGCTCGCCCTACTTGAGTCGCTGCAGCTCGATGTCGATGCTGTTCTTGCCGTCGCCCAGCATCAGCGTGCCTTCCTGAACCGTCGCCTGCAATTGCATGCTGCGCTGCGCGAGCGCCGCCACCGCCTGCGAGGTCTCGCTCGGAATGCGCCACACCGCCAGGTTCTGCAGCCGCGCGAGCTTGTTCTCGATGCCCTTCCACCAGATGCCCGCCGCATGGCTGAAGCAATACAGCAGCACCTCGTCGGCCTTGCCGCAGGCCTTCATCAGCGGCTTCTCTTCCGGCTGGCCGACCTCGATCCAGACGCGCGTGCGGCCGGTGAAGTCACGCAGCGACACGTCGGGGTCGTCCGGGTTCGACAGGCCCGCGCCGAAGCCCAGCACGCCGTCGCCGTCACACACGCTCTGCAGCTTGTAGGCGTTCAACGCCAGCGCGATGAGCCGCACCATCATCCGCTCGTCGTTCTCGCTCGGATGCCGAGCCAGCGTGAGCGCATGGTCGGCGTAGTAGTTGTGGTCGATGTCGGCGACCGCGAGGTTCGCCTTGAAGATGGTGGATTTGAGGGCCATGAGAGCTTTGGTTGTCGATCAGCGAGCCCGGTCAGCCACCGGCCGCACAGAGTGCGTGGCCTCGGCCGCTTCGTTGATGCCGATCCAGGCCGTGCCGAAGTCCACCGCGTAGAAGTGCTGATGGGTCTCGCTGCCGGAACCCGACCAGAACTTGACGGGCGGCGTGCCGGGGAAGCGGGTGGCGTCGATGGTGGGTATGGTGCTTGCGCCGGCGCACCAGCGCTTGAGCACCACCGGCTGCTGCTCCGGACCCATGTCCAGCGAGAAAGTGTCCTCCACGAGCCTTGGTCGCACTTGCGCAAGGCCGCCAACTCCGTGATGGTCGGCAGCCGCCATTGGGTGATGCCCTCCCGGCGCTCGGCATTGAGCGCTTCGACGCGCGCCTGAGCCTGCATCAGCGTGAAGGCCTGCGCTTCACCGATGCAGCGGCCGTCCTGCCAGGTCTGGCCCACGGCGCAACGCAGCCACTGCAACCCGGTCGTGGCGTCGACGACCACCGCCTCCGTCGCGGCGACGGCCTTAGGCGTCGTGGTCGGATCACAGCCACTCAGCAGCGCCAAGGCCGCTGCGACGCTCGCCGCGCAGGTGAACCAGGATCGTGATGTCGCTGGGGTCGTCCGCGCGCCGTCAGACACGACGTGCCAGCTCCTCGGCCTTGCCGATGTAGCTCGCCGGCGTCATCGCCAGCAGGCGTTCCTTCTCGGCCTCGGGAATCTCCAGCGAGCGGATCAGCCCGTGCAGCGCCTCGGCCGTCACGGTCTTGCCGCGCGTGACTTCCTTGAGCTGCTCGTAGGCGCCCTGCACGCCGAAGCGGCGCATCACGGTCTGGATCGGCTCGGCCAGCACTTCCCACGAGGCGTCGAGGTCGTCGGCGATGGCTTCTTCGTTGATCTCGAGCTTGCCCAGGCCGGTCATCAGGCTCGCGTACGCCAGCGTGGCGTAGCCGAAGGCCACGCCGATGTTGCGCAGCACCGTGCTGTCGGTCAGGTCGCGCTGCCAGCGGCTGATAGGCAGCTTCTCGCTCAGGTGACGCAGGAGCGCGTTGGCCAGGCCCAGGTTGCCTTCGGCATTCTCGAAGTCGATCGGGTTGACCTTGTGCGGCATGGTCGACGAGCCGATCTCGCCCTTCTTCAGGCGCTGCTTGAAGTAGCCCAGGCTCACGTAGCCCCAGATGTCGCGCGAGAAGTCGATCAGGATGGTGTCGGCGCGCGCCACGGCGTCGAACAGCTCGGCCATGTAGTCGTGCGGCTCGATCTGGATGCTGTACGGCTGGAACGTCAGGCCCAGGCCCAGCGGTGCCGGCGTCTCCACGACCTTGCGGCTGAAGCCTTCCCAGTCGAAGTCGGGCCAGGCGGCCAGGTGGGCGTTGTAGTTGCCCACGGCGCCGTTCATCTTGCCCAGCAGCTGCACGCCGGCGATCCGCTCGCGGGCCTTGGCCAGGCGCACCGCGACGTTGGCGATCTCCTTGCCGACGGTGGTCGGACTGGCGGTCTGGCCGTGCGTGCGCGAGAGCATCGACACGCCCGCGAACTGATGCGCCATCTCGCGCAGCTTGGCGACGAGGCCGTCGAGCGCCGGCAGCATGACCTTGTCGCGCGCGGCCTGGATCTGCAGCGCGTGGCTGGTGTTGTTGATGTCTTCGCTGGTGCAGGCGAAGTGCACGAACTCGGCGGCGGCCAGCAGCTCGGGCCGGGCGTCGAACTTCGACTTGATCCAGTACTCGACGGCTTTCACATCATGGTTGGTGGTCTTCTCGATCTCCTTGATCGCGACCGCATCGGCCTCGGCGAAGTTGGCGACCAGGCCCATCAGGTACTTGCGCGCGCCCGGCGTGAGCGGCTTGAATTCGGCGAAGCCGCAGTCGGACAGGGCGATGAACCAGGCCACCTCGACCTGCACGCGCCGGTGCATGTAGCCCTGTTCGCTCATCAGGGGGCGCAGCGCGGCCAGCTTGGCGGCGTAGCGGCCGTCGAGGGGGGAAAGGGCGGAAACGGTGGAGAAGCTCATGGGGTGAATTTTAGGCGTCGGCCTGTGCCGCGCCGTCCCTGCCGCCGCGCCCACTGAGCCCCGGGGCCGCCACGGCCCCGTTGGCGACGCACCACATTCCCCGGGAGCTGTCCGCCTGGTGCCAGGCACGCAGCCCGTTCACGGAGGTGGCGCACTAGAATCCAAACGCTAAAAACGACCCTCGAGGGAAGAGAGAGAAGCCGAATGAAACTGATTGGATCCAACGCCAGCCCCTACGTGCGCAAGGTCCGCGTCGTCATGGCCGAAAAGCGCCTTGACTATCAGTTCGTCCAGGAAGACGTCTGGGCCGCCGACACCACCATCGCCAGTTCGAACCCGCTGGGCAAGGTGCCCTGCCTGGTGATGGAAGGCAGCGAGGCGATGTTCGACTCGCGCGTGATCGTCGAATACCTCGACACCCTGTCGCCGGTGGGCAAGCTCATTCCGCAGCAGGGCCGCGAGCGCGCCGAGGTCAAGACCTGGGAAGCGCTGGCCGACGGCGTGATGGACGCCGGCGTGCTGTGCCGCCTCGAGGCCACCTGGGCCGGTCGCGCCGACGGTGAACGCAGCCAAGCCTGGATGGACCGCCAGCGCGCCAAGATCACCGGCGGCATCGCCGCCATGGCCAAGGGCCTGGGCGACAAGCCCTTCTGCAGCGGCATCCACCTGAGCCTGTCGGACATCGCGGTCGGCTGTGCGTTGGGCTGGATCGAGTTCCGCTTCCCGGACATCGACTGGCGCAGCCAGTACACCAACCTGGCCAAGCTGCAGGACAAGCTGATGCAGCGTCCCAGCTTCGCCGACACCAAACCCTGAAGACGCCGCCGCCTCAAGGCTGAAATGAAAAAAGCGCCGTGAGGCGCTTTTTTCATGAGCGGAAGCCACTCAGGCGGCCGCGCGCTCCGTGGCCGGGTTGCGCCACTTCGCCATCAACTCGGTCCAGCGCGTGCGCGCTGCCGCCAGGTTGCGCTCCTTCACGTGGCCGTAGCCGCGGATCTGCTCCGGCAGCGTCGCGATCTCCACCGCCGTCGCATGGTTCGCAGCGCTGAGCCCGGCGATCACTTCCTCGATGCTTGCGCGGTACTCGCCGATCAGTGCGCGCTCGGTTTGGCGCTCCTCGGTGCGGCCGAAGATGTCCAGCGCCGTGCCGCGCAGGCCCTTGAGCTTGGCCAGCACCTTGAAGCCGGTCAGCATGCCGGGGCCGAACTTCTGCTTCTGCAGCTGGCCGCGGCTGTTCTTCTTCGCGATGAGCGGCGGCGCGAGGTGGTAGTTGAGCTTGAAGTCGCCTTCGAACATGCCGTTGACGCGATCGAGGAACGAACGGTCGGTGTGCAACCGCGCCACCTCGTACTCGTCCTTGTACGCCATCAGCTTGAACAGGTAGCGCGCCACCGATTCGGTGAGCGTCGTCTTGCCGACCGCGGCCGTCTCGGCCTGCTGCACCTTGGCGACGAAGGCCTTGTAATGGTCGGCGTAGGCGGCGTTCTGGTAGCCGGTGAGGAACTCGGCACGGCGTGCCACCAGCGTGTCGACGGTCTCGCGCTTCTTGAATTCGATCACCTGGCCGGGCGACACCAGCTTATGCACCGCGCCCAGGTCGTGCGCGGCGCGGCGGCCCCATTCGAAGGCCGTCTTGTTGTTCTCGATGGCGACGTTGTTGAGCTCGATCGCGCGCATCAGCGAGGCGTAGTCCAGCGGCACCCAGCCCTTCTGCCAGGCGTAGCCCAGCAGCATCGGGTTGGCGTAGAGGCTGTCGCCCATCAGTGACACCGCGGCCGCGTCGGCGTCGAAGCTGCCGAGGCCATCCAGCCCGACGATGCGCGCGATCTGGTTCGCGCAATCGTCCTGCGGGTTCACCCAGTTGGCGTTGCGCACGAAGGCCGCCGTCGGCGTGCTGTGGCTGTTGAGCGCCACATGCGTGCGCCCTTCGCGCATGCGCGCCAGCGTCTCGGCGTTGACCGCCACCAGCGGGTCGGCCGCGAGGATCAGGTCGGCCGCGGCAGTGCCCACGCGCGTGGTGCGAATCGCCTCCTGCGTGTCGCCGATGAGCGCATGGCTCCAGGTCGCGCCGCCCTTCTGCGCGAGGCCGGCCGCGTCCTGCGTGACGATGCCCTTGCCTTCGATGTGCGCGGCCATGCCGAGCAGCTGGCCGATGGTGATCACGCCCGTGCCGCCGACGCCGGCGACCACGATGCCCCACACCTGATCGCGGGCCAGTTGCCGCACGACAGGTTCGGGCATCGCGCCCATCTGGAAAGGCGAGTTCGCCTTGGCCTTCGACTTCTTCTTGAGCGCACCGCCTTCGACGGTGACGAAGCTCGGGCAGAAGCCCTTCAAGCAGCTCATGTCCTTGTTGCAGGTACTTTGGTTGATGGTGCGCTTGCGGCCGAACTCGGTCTCCAGCGGCTCCACGCTCAGGCAGTTGCTCTGCACGCTGCAGTCGCCGCAGCCTTCGCACACCAGCTCGTTGATGACGACGCGCTTGGCCGGGTCGACGGCCGTGCCCCGCTTGCGGCGGCGGCGCTTCTCGGTGGCGCAGGTCTGGTCGTAGATGATCGCGGTGGTGCCCTTGATCTCCCGGAACTCGCGCTGGATGTCGTCGAGCAGGTCGCGGTGTTTCACCTCCGGATCGCCGGCCACCTTCACGCCCTCGTACTTCTCCGGCTCGTCGGTGACGATCACCACCTTCATCGTTCCTTCGGCCAGCAGGCTCTGCGCGATCTGCAGCACCGAATGGCCCTCGGGCCGCTCGCCCACCTGCTGGCCGCCGGTCATGGCCACCGCGTCGTTGTAAAGGATCTTGTAGGTGATGTTCACGCCCGCCGCGATGCTCTGGCGAATGGCGAGCAGGCCGCTGTGGAAGTAGGTGCCGTCGCCCAGGTTCGCGAAGATGTGCTGGTCGGTCGTGAAGGGCTGCTGCCCCACCCACGGCACGCCCTCGCCGCCCATCTGCGTGAAGCCGATGGTGCTGCGGTCCATCCAGGTCGCCATGAAGTGGCAACCGATGCCGCCCATGGCGCGCGAGCCCTCGGGCACCACGGTGCTGGTGTTGTGCGGGCAGCCCGAGCAGAACCAGGGCTGGCGGTCGGCACCCTGCACGCCGTCCAGCTTGATGACCTCCATCGAGCGCTCCTTGGCCTCGAGGATGGCGAGCTGCGCGTCGATGCGCGCGCGCATGTCGGCGCCGACCTGGTCGAGCAGGCCAGTCTTGCGCAGCCGCTGCGCGATGGCCTTGGCGATCAGCGCCGGGTTCAGGTCGGCGTTGGCGCGCAGCAGCGTGTGCGCGGTCGGGTTGGGCATCGACCATTCGCCGCCGGAGTAGCCATCGTCGCTCGCGCCTAGGCCTTCATCGAACTTGCCGACCACGTTGGGTCGCACGTCCGAGCGCCAGTTGTAGAGCTCTTCCTTCAGCTGGTATTCGATGACCTGGCGCTTCTCCTCGACCACCAGGATTTCCTGCAGGCCGGTGGCGAAGTCGCGCGTGAGCTGGGCTTCGAGCGGCCACACCACGCCGACCTTGTGCAGCCGGATGCCGATCTGCCGGCAGGCCGCGTCGTCCAGGCCCAGGTCGATCAGCGCCTGACGCGTGTCGTTGAAGGCCTTGCCGCTGGCCATGATGCCGAAGCGGTCGTTCGGCCCTTCGATGACGTTGTGGTTGAGCTTGTTGGCGCGGATGTACGCGAGTGCGGCGTACCACTTGTAGTGCATCAGCCGCGCTTCCTGCTCCAGCGCATGGTCGGGCCAGCGGATGTGCAGGCCGCCGGGCGGCATCTCGAAATCGGTGGGGATGACGATGTCGACGCGCTCGGGGTCGATCATCGCGGTGGCGCTGGATTCGACGATCTCCTGGATCGTCTTCATGCCCGACCACACGCCCGAGAAGCGGCTCATCGCGAAGGCGTGGATGCCCAGGTCGAGGATCTCCTGCACGTTGGTCGGGAAGAACACCGGCGTGCCGCAGGCCTTGAAGATGTGGTCGCTCTGGTGCGCAGCCGTGCTGCTCTTGCTGATGTGGTCATCACCCGCCACCGCGATCACGCCGCCGAACTCGGTGGTGCCCGCCATGTTGGCGTGCTTGAAGACATCGGAGCAGCGGTCCACGCCCGGCCCCTTGCCGTACCAGATGCCGAACACGCCATCGAACTTGTTGGTGCCCTGCGGCGAGAAGCCGAGCTGCTGCGTGCCCCACAGCGCGGTGGCGGCCAGTTCTTCGTTCACGCCCGGCTGGAACACGATGTTCTGCGCCTTGAGGTACTTGCTCGCCTTCCACAACGCCTGGTCATAGCCGCCGAGCGGCGAGCCGCGGTAGCCACTGATGAAGCCGGCGGTGTTCTTGCCGTTCTGCTGGTCGCGCAGGCGCTGCAGCATGGGTAGCTTGACCAGGGCTTGCACGCCCGACATGAAGGCGCGACCGTAATCGAGCGAATATTTGTCGTCGAGCGTGACCGTCTCGAGGGCTTTGCGGATGTGCTCGGGCAGGGGGGCGTTCATCGTCTGATCTCCGGTTGGCATGGGCCTTGTGGGCCTGGCTGGGGCGGCATGAGCGCCCGACGGGATGCGGTGCCTTCATGATGCGCCTGAAAGTGTATTGGCGGGTGTCGGACAGGTGCTTTCAGATACCGCCAGGGAAACCCTAGTTTCTGAAAGATCCTTTCTTAGAATCGCACTTCATGGAAAGCCTTGATAAGTTCGACCTCGCCATCCTGAAAGAACTCCAGACCGATGGCCGCCTGACCAATGCCGAACTGGCCCAGCGCGTGGGCCTGTCGGCCGCGCCCTGCTGGCGCCGCGTGCGGGCGCTGGAGGAGTCCGGCTTCATCAAGGGCTACTACGCCGAGATCGACCGCCGCAAGATCGGCCTGGGCGTGCTCGCCTTCGTGCGCCTGGACACCGAGCGCGCCAACAGCGAGGTCACGAAGAAGATCGAAGAGGCGATCCGCAAGCTGCCCGAAGTCATCGCCTGCCACTACATCAGCGGCACCGGCATGTTCGAGCTGCAGGTGGTCGCGCAAGACCTCGATGCCTTTTCGCGCTTCGCCCTCAACAGCCTCATGCACCTGCCCAACGTGAAAGACCTGCACACCAGCTTCTCGCTGGGCGAGGTCAAGGCGAGCCATGCGTTGCCGTTGGGGCACCTGACGAAGAAGTGAGGCCGGGTGCCTGCGGGCACGGGTCCGTCAGGTCTGCCTGAACGGCCGGCTCAAAAACCGTGACCCCTTCTCCCCGAAGCGCCACGGCACGTCAGCGGCCTTCGTGATCCCGATGCGCGGGCCGACCTCGACCTGCACGACCGGCTGGTCGCCCTCGGGCGCGATGAGTACGAAGGGCGGTGCCTCGAGCGCCTTGCCGTTGAAGCTGCCGTCGATGCCGAGCGCCTGCCCCACGCGGCCCGGGCCGGCACACAGCAGGCGCAGGTCGTCGAGCCCGCGGCGCGCCTGCATGCGCGCGATGCCCATCGTGGGTTCGATCGCGCGGATCAGCACGCCGGCGCCGTGGCCCGCTTTTCGACACACGACATTCAGGCACCAGTGGATGCCATAGGAGCGGTAGACGTAAGCGTGGCCCGACGGGCCGAACATCGCTGCGTTGCGCGGCGTCTGCCCACCGAAGGTGTGCGAGGCCGGGTCGTCGCGGTCATAGGCTTCGGTCTCGACGATGCGGCCGCCGACGCCGTCGACCAGCAGCGTGACGCCGATGAGCGCGCGCGCCACGACCTCGGACGGCGCGTCGAAATCGAGGTCGAGGGGGCGATGCGAAGCGCGCGGCATGGAAGGCACAGTTTCCCAGAGAAAATGGCGGGTTCGAACCCACCCGACCCCATGAACGATTCCACCACCCGCCCCGACCTGCCCGACCACCTCTCCATCGACCCGCGCAGCCCGCACCATGTCGCCGCCGTGTTCGAGCACGACATCGGCATCCGCTTCAACGGCAAGGAGCGCGCCGACGTGGAGGAGTACTGCGTGAGCGAAGGCTGGATCAAGGTGCCGGCCGGCAAGACGCTCGACCGCAAGGGCAAGCCGCTGCTGCTCAAGCTCAAGGGCAAGGTCGATGCCTTCTACAGATAGAACACTGCGCTCATATCAGTGATCCACGGCTCTGCGCGCCACCTGAGCCGATGAAACCGGCACGGCCGAGGCCAGGGCACCCGCGGAACTGGCTCTGCTAGGCCGCCGGGTGCGCCCCCTTGAGGGGGAGGCGGCGACACGCAGTGCGCCGCATCGGGGGTGGGGTTCATCTCACCGCCACTGCAGGATCAGCGACCACGGCTGTCGGCTCAGGTGCCGGTCGATGCAGCCGGGCGTACCTGCCGCGCAGCCTTCGGCAAGGTAGCTCGCATCGAGCACCGACGTGCCCGGCGCGAAGTCGAGTCGGCGCCGCGTGACCGACTGCAGCACGTTGCCGCCCACCGCGTCGAAGCCCTGCGCGTCGACGGCCACCACCGCATCGCAGTGCATCGGCAAGGCCGCGCCGCCGGTGGGCCGCGCGGCCAGCGCCTCGCCGATGCGCGCGAAGGTGTCGAGCCCGGCGCGGGTGCCGCGTGCCTGGCAGACCAGGTCGCCCACGCGCGGCGGGGTCTGCGTGATGTCGCAGGCGCGCATCGCGTAGCGCGTCGGCTGGCCCGCCGCTTCGGCCATGCCCGCCTGCCACGCAGCGCCCGCATAGTCGGCATGCGCCTCGGAGAACACGAACTCGCCCTCGTCCAGACCGGCTTGCCGAGCGATCCAGCTGATGAAGGCGGCCGACCACGGCGTGTCGATCACCGCGACGCGGTTGACGGCTGTCTGCAGCGCACGCACCTCCGACGCCGCCAGCCCCTGGTCCGGCCCGATGCCCAGCCCGCGCAAGCGCGCCTCGGACGCCTGCCCGATGGCCTGCACCAGCAGCCGCCGGTCTGCCGGCCGCCACGCGCCGAAGCGCACCTGCGACGGCAGCAGGCCGTCCTGCGGATCGACCGCCTCCCAGTAGCCGAGCACGCGCTGCCAGGGCGGCGAGGCCCCGATGCCGCTGCGCGTGTCCTCCGCCTCAGCGTTGCCGGCGACGACGAGCCGGCCCTCGGCGTCGAGCGTCTGGTCGCCGAAGGCATTCAGTTCCTGCTGCGCGGCTAACGCGAAGGCGATGGCACGGGGCGAGGCGGGGCGCTGCGTGGCGGTGGCTAGGCAGGTGGAGGCCGTGTCGGCGGCGGCGATACCGGCCGTCAGGCAGGACGCCAGTGCGGCTGCGCGAAAGGAGAAGCGGAAGAGGGACATGCGGTGCCAGCATAGCGACCACATAGCGGCACCGAAGCCGCCACCGCGTCAGATCGCCCAGCCGCCGTCGATCACGTGGGTCTGACCGGTCGTGTACCTGGCCTGAGCCAGATAGAGCACCAGATCGGCAATTTCCTCAGGCTGACCGATGCGGCCGATCGGCTGGCGCGAAACGAAGGCCTTGCGTGCCGTTTCGTAGTCGCCCTGTGCCCGGAGTCGATCGTGCAAGGACGGGGAGTCGACCGTGCCCGGACAGATGGCGTTGCACCGGATGCCTTGCGCCACGAAGTCGGCGGCGACCGACTTCGTCAACCCGATCACCGCCGCCTTCGTCATGCCGTAGGCGAAGCGGTTGGGCACGCCCTTGACGCTGCTGGCGACCGACGCCATGTTGATGATGGCGCCGTCCTTGCGCTCGAGCATGCCCGGCAGCACCGCGCGCAGCGTTCGCACCATCGCCTTCACATTCAGGTCGTATGCAAAGTCGAGGTCCTTGTCGGTCGCCTCCAGGATGTTGCCCGCATGGACCACGCCCGCGCAATTGAAGAGCACGTCGACTGCGCCGATCTCGGCGACCAGCGCCTGCACGGCGGCGTCCTGCAGGACGTCGAGCTTGCGTGTTCGCACGCCCGGCAAGGCAGCGAGTTCGGCCAGCGCGGTGTCGTTGATGTCGGTGGCCCACACGGTGGCGCCGGCGCGGGAGAAAGCTTCGACGCTGGCGCGGCCGATGCCTTGCGCCGCGGCAGTGATGAGAACGGTCTTGCCTTCGAGGCTCATGGTGTGCTGGTTGCAGGAAGTGGAGAAGAGGAGATCAGAGACCGAACTCGGCGCGGATCGGTGCGGAGTGCTCGCCGACGCGCGGTGCGCCCCGCGCGCTCCGTGCGCGCGCGCCGTCGATGCGCACCGGCCCGCGCGTGGTGCGCACGGGCGTGCCGTCGCCGCGTTGCACGGTCTGCAGCATGTCGAGCAGGCCGAAGGCCTGGCTCTGCAGCAGGCGCGGCCAGTCGAGCACCTCGGCACACCAGACGTCGGCCGGCCGCAGGCGTTCGAGCCAGTGGGCGGTGTCGTGCTGCGACAGTGCAGCGGCGATCAGGCGCTTGATTTCGTCGCGCTGCGTGAAGGCTTCCTGCGCCGTGAAGGCGCCGATGGACGGCAGCGGCAAGGTGGCGGCGAGCTGCGCGAGCGGCATCATCGCGAGCGCGAGATAGCCGTCGCGCGTCGGGTAGATGCCGTAGGGCGCGGCGAGGTAGGCGTTCGCGTTGCGAAAGCCCGCACGCGCGGGCAGCCGGTTGCCGTCGTTGAGGTGCGTGGTGAGCAGTTCGAACTGCAGGTCCACCAGCGCTTCGAGCAGGCTGGTCTGCACATGCGCGCCTTCGCCGCTGATGCCGCGCCGCACCAGCGCTGCGAGGATGCCTTCGGTGAGCACGTGGCCGGCAAGCATGTCGGCGATCGACAGGCCCAGCGGGACCGGCCCGTCGCCCTCGTGGCCGTTGAGCCAGGTCACGCCCGAGAGCGACTGCGCCAGCAGATCCTGCCCCGGCATGTCGGCCCACGGGCCGCTCTCGCCATAGCCCGATACCCCCGCGTAGACGAGCCGCGGGTTGATCGCCCTCGCCTCCTCGTAGCCCAGGCCCAGCCGCTCGATGACCCCGGGCCGGAAGTTCTGGATCAGCACATCGGCCCGTGCGATCAGCCGCTTGAGCGCCGCAAGGTCGTCGGGATGCTTCAGGTCGATCGCGAGGCTTTCCTTGTTGCGATTGATCGCGTGGAACAGCGTCGAATCGCCACCCACATCGGTGTCGGTGAGGTACAGCGTGCGGCAGATGTCGCCGCTGCCCGGCCGCTCGACCTTGATGACGCGCGCGCCCAGGTCACCCAGCCGCAGCGCCGCCGACGGCCCCGACAGGAATTGCGCGAGGTCGAGGACCAGCAGGCCGTCGAGCGGTGCCGTCATGCCGCGAAGCTCTCGCGGAACAGCGCGTTGAGCGCGCGCACGGTGTCGCGTGCCGGTTCGCTGCCCAGCAGGCCGGTGTTGAGGCGTTGCGAGGCCGCATGCTGGAAGGGCATGTAGCCATCGTGGCGCGGCCGCACCCACGCGCCGTCGAGCGTGGCGCGCGTGGCGCGGTAGAAATTGCCGGCGGTCTGGTTGACGGCATCGTCTTCCCACGCCGCTGCGTGTCCGGGCTGGCCGCCCGCCGACGCGAACGGCCCGCGCTGCGCTTCCGCATCGGCCACCCACACGGCGAAATCGACCGCCTCCGTCGGGTGCACGGTGCGTGCCGACACCGCAATGCCGGTGCCGCCGAGCGCCGAGCCTACCGGGCCGTGGCCCTCGACATCTGGTATGTCCGCGAAGCCCAGGCGCACCGGCCGGAAGCCCTGCCACGCGTAGTTCACGTAGCCGTAGATGAGCGGCACGCAGTCGATGCGCGCATCGGGCAGCGCCATGGCCTCGAACACGGCGATCGGGTCCATCGCCAGGCAGCGCGGGTCGATGACTTTCATCACTGCGCGCAGGTCCTCGCAGACCGCGCTCGCCACCTCGACATCGAACAGCTCCGGCCCGTCGACACGACCCGGCGCGCCGCGTTGCGCGCACAGCGTGTAGAGGCACATGAGCGAATGGGGCGGGCGCAGCGGCAGCGCGACGCGGCCGGCGCGGGCGAGCTCGAGCACCGCCGTCCAGTCCTTCGGCGCCGCGGCCAGACGGTCGGGGCGCCACGCCAGCACCTGCGTGGCCGCATCGATGGGCAGGGCCCACTGCTTGCCTTGCCAGTGATAACTCGGATACGAGCGGCCGACCGTGCCTTTCGCGATCGATGCGAGCCGCGCTTCATCGAAGGGCAGCAGGCAGTCCTCGCGCGTGACCTGGCCGACGTGCGGATGGTCGATGACGATCAGGTCGTACTGGCGCGCGAGTTCGTCGACCGGGAAGGACTCGAAGTCCTGCAGCGAACGGCGGTCCCAGGTGATGTCGACGCCGGTGCGCGCCTTCCAGAGCGCCGAGCATGCGGCCAGGGGTTCGTAGCCGCGCGGGTGGTCCCACGTCATGCCCTTGAGGGTGATGGTTGTCATGCGGTGTGCGGGATGTGGCGCTACTGGACGGCGCCGGTGCCGTAGAGCAGGTTGGGCAGCCACAGCGAGAGCTGCGGAAAGACCGACAGGATGACGAGCAGCACCATCATCACGGCGAGGTAGGGCACCACCTCGCGCGCGTAGTCGCCCATCCTCACCTTGAGCGTCTGCGACGAGATGTACATCAGCCCGCCGACCGGCGGCGTGATGCCGGCGATGGTGAGGTTGGTGATGAGCACGATGCCGAAGTGCACCTTGTCGATGTGCGCGCCCGCAATCAGCGGCAGCAGCATCGGCGTGAGGATGATCAGCGCGGCCGAGCCTTCGATGGCCGTGCCCAGCACGATCAGCACGAGGTTGATCAGCAGCAGCAGCAGGATCGGGTCCTGGGTGGTGCCGGCGAGCCAGCCCGACATCGCCTGCGGCACCTGCTCCCACGAGAGGTAGAAGCCGAAGGCCGAGGCGGCGCAGATCATCATCATCACGCTGGCCGAGTCGCGCACCGACTCGGCGAGCACTTCGGGCAGCTGGCGGAACTTCATTTCGCGGTAACCGAAGATCGCGACCAGCAGCACGTAGATGACCACGATGGCGCCCGACTCGGTGGTCGTGAAGATGCCGTAGCGGGTCCCCAGGATGATCACCAGCGGAATCGACAGCGCCCACAGGCCGTCGACCAGCGCCAGCCGGAATTCGCGCCCGGTCGCACGTGTCGCGCGCTGCGGCTTGTACTTGCGCTTGATGGCAAGCACATGCGTGGTGAACATCAGCGCCACCGCCAGCAACAGGCCCGGCACGATGCCCGCCGCGAACAGCCGACCGATCGAGGCCTCGGCCAGGAAGCCGTAGATGATGAGCCCGATCGACGGCGGGATCAGCGCGGTGATGATCGCCGCCGACGAGGTGATCACCGCGGCGAAGGCCGGGCTGTAGCCGCGCGCGACCATCTGCGTGCCGATGGTCTTGGCCAGCATCGCGGCGTCGGCGTTGGCCGAGGCCGTGAGGCCGCCGAGCAGCGTGGCGAGCACGGTGCACATCTGCGCCAGCGCGCCGGTCATGTGGCCGACGAGCACTTCGGCGAGGTTCAGCAGCCGCCGCGTGATGCCCGACGCATTCATGATGCAGCCGGCCAGCACGAAGAGGGGCAGCGCCAGCAGCGACACCGACTCGGTGCCTTCGGCCATCTGCTGCGAGAAGTTGGCCAACGGCATCTCGTTGATGTTGAGCACGAAGAAGCCGAGCGCGGCGATGGCCATCGCCCAGGTAATCGGCGTCTGCAGGGCCAGCAGCACCAGCATCAGGACGGCGGGCAGCCAGAGGTGGAACGCACTCACAGGGACATCTCCGACGACGGCTGCCATGTCCAGCCGGTGGCCCACGGCTTGAGCAGGAGGTGCTGCACCAGCATGAGCAGCGAGGCGAAGGCCATCGGCCCGTAGACCACCGAGCGCGGGATGTCGATGACGACCACGCGGATCGAATGCGCGATGACCGCCTGCCAGACGAACATCGCCGTCAGCGTGACGAACAGCGCGGCCAGCAGCCACCAGTTGAAGATGAAGATGCCGCGCCGCACGGCCGGCGGGAACATTGCCACCAGCGCGTCCACGTCGGCGTGCATGCGCCAACGGATGCAGGCGGCGCCGCCGAAGAAGACCATCCAGCCGAACGCGATGACCGCGACCTCGAAGGTCCATGCCGCCGGCTGCGGAAAGAGGTAGCGCGTGACCACGCCCCAGGTGATGGAGAGCACGATGGCCAGCACGCAGGCCACGCCGATGGCCTCGTCCGCGCGCCGCAGGCTCAGCAGCGGGCCGGGCGAGACAGGTGTCGATTCACTCATGGGTTCAGCGCGTCATGGCAGCGCGGACCTTGTCATACATGCCCGGCGTGAGCCCCGGCACCTTGGCGTACGCGACCTTGGCCTTCTCGGCGAAGGCCTTGTTGTCGACGTCCGTCACGATCTGCACGCCGGCCTTCTTCATTTCGTCGGCGTAGGCGGCGTCGGAGGCCAGCGTGAGTTGCGTGAGCTCGGCGCCGGCCTTCTTTCCTTCGTCGAGCAGCACGGCCTGCAGGTCGGGCGGCAGGCTCTTGAAGAAATCGGTGCTGGTGACCATCGCGACGTACATCGTCTGGTGCGCCGTGGTCGACAGCACCTTGCGCACCTCGTACAGCTTGGAGCCGACCAGCGAGCCATAGTTGGCTTCCGCGGCATCGACCACGTTGGTCTGCAGTGCGTTGTAGACCTCGCCCCAGGGCAGCGCGGTGGGCCGTGCACCCAAGGCGGTGAAGGTCTCCAGCATGATCGGCGACGGTGGCACGCGCAGCGTCATGCCCGCCATGTCGGCGGGCGTGCGCACCGGCTTGCTGCCCAGCACGTGACGCACGCCGAACAGGCCGTCGGCCACGATCAGCTTCATGCCCTGCTGCTCGAGGCGCCCCGACATCTCCTTGAAGACGTCGGACGCGAAGAGCTTCTTCGCTTCGTCCTGGCTGCCGTAGAGGTAGGGGCCCGCCAGGATGCCGAGGTCAGGCACGAACTGGCTCAGCTGCCCGTAGTCGGTGACGCTCAGCACGCGGGCGCCGCCCTTGATCATCTCGTTGACCTTCTTCTGCGGGCCGAGCTGGTCGCCCGTGAAGATGTTCAGCGTCAGGCGCCCGCCGGAGCGCTCCTTGACGCGATCGGCGAAGGAATGCATCACCTTCACGACCGGTTCGCTGGGGTTCACCTGCGACGTGGAAAAGCGCAGGGTGTAGCTCTGCGCAGCGGCCGGGGCCACGGCGCCGAGCGCCAGCGCCAGACCGGCGGCGAGGGTGGACAGGGTCGATACGACGGTGCGGCGCGAAGTCATGGATGTCTCCTGGAAGCGCTCGGGGCGCATTGGTGTAATTCCTATATGAACTGCTAGTTCATATATGAAATGATGACGGCAGCTAATCGCCTTGTCGATTAGGGTTTTCCGGGGAAAGGCGCGTCGTCTGTTCCCATATGAACACTCGGTTTTCTCATGCTTGAATCAATGTCTTCGGATCCGCTGCCTCTGGACGGCCTTCGCGTGCTGGACTTCAGCCAGTTCCTGGCCGGCCCCTCGTGCGCGCTGCGGCTGGCCGACCTGGGCGCCGACGTCATCAAGGTCGAGCGGCCCGATGGCGGCGACCTGTGCCGCGGGCTCGTACTGGCCGACCAGACCTTCGAGGGCGACAGCGCGCTCTTCCACACCATCAACCGCCGCAAGCGCAGCTTCGCGGCCGACCTCAAGGCGCCGGCCGACCTGGCGCGCGTCAGGGGGCTGATCGAGCGCGCCGACGTGATGATTCACAACTTCCGCCCGGGCGTGATGGAGCGCATCGGCCTGGACGCGGCCAGCGTGCTGGCGCTCAACCCGCGCATCGTCTACGCGGCGGTCACGGGCTACGGGGAAAAAGGACCGTGGCGCGACAAGCCGGGGCAGGACCTGCTGGTGCAATCGCTCTCGGGCATGGCCTGGCTCACCGGCGACGCGGGGCTCGACGGCAGCGGTCCACCGGTGCCCGCCGGCGTCTCGATGATCGATGTGATCACCGGCGCGCACCTGGTGCAGGGCATCCTCGCGGCGCTGCTGCGGCGCGGTGTGACCGGGCGCGGAGGGCGCGTCGACGTGAGCCTGCTCGAATCTGCGCTCGACCTGCAGTTCGAGCCCTTCACCGCCTTCCTCAACGGCGACGGCACCCAGCCCGCGCGCACCGCCGAGAACCACGCCAGCGTGCATGGCGCCGCCCCGTACGGCATCTACCGCACGCGCGACGGCTTCATGGCCATCGCAATGACGCCGATGGACGCGCTCGCGCAGCACATCGGTAGCGACGCGCTGGCCGCGCTGGCCGCCGACCGCGGCAGCTGGTTCCGAAACCGCGACACGCTCAAGCGCCAGCTGCAGCACGACCTGCTGGCGCAGGACAGCGCGCACTGGCTCGCCATCCTGGAGCCGGCCGGCGTGTGGTGCGCCGACGTGCTGGGCTGGCCGCAGCTCGCCGCGCACCCGGCCTTCGCCGCGCTGGGCATGACGCAGACCATTCGCAGCGCGACCGGCGCGACGATGCAGACGACGCGCTGCCCGATCCGCATCGATGGGCGCCGGCTGTACAGCGACCAGGGCGCGCCGCGCCTGGGTGCCGACACCGAGGCCATCGCCCGCGAACTCGGCCTTCCGGCCACGACCCCCGCTTCCACGGCAAACCCATGACCCACGAACAATTCTTCGAAGACTATGTGCCCGGCACTGTGCGCACGACCACCGGCCGCACCATCACCGAGGCCGACATCGTGCTGCACGCCGGGCAGACCGGCGACTTCTTTCCGCACCACATGGACGCGGCCTGGTGCGCCACGCAGGACTTCGGCCAGCGCATCGCGCACGGCACGCTGATCTTCAGCGTAGGCATCGGCCTGACCGCGACGGTGATCAACCCGCGCGCCATGTCCTACGGCTACGACCGCCTGCGCTTCGTCAAGCCGGTGTTCATCGGCGACACGGTCTACTCGAAGGTCGAGGTCAGCGACAAGCGCGACCACCCCAAGCGCGCCGGCCACGGCATCGTCGTCGAGACCGTGACCGTGACCAACCAGCGTCAGGAAACGGTGCTCGTGTGCGAACACCTGCACATCGTCGAGCGGCGCACCACGCAGGGCTAAACTGCCGCCGCATGAAGACCACCGCCGCCGAGCCCGACGACACCGAGGCCGACCGACGCCCGAAGTATTCGGTGCCGGCGGTCGAGAAGGCGCTCGACGTGCTCGAGCTGCTGTCGGCGCAGGCGGTGCCCATGACGCAGGCGCAGCTCGCGCGCGCGCTGGGCCGCGAACCGAGCGAGTTGTTCCGCATGCTGAGCGCGCTCGAGGCCCGCGGCTACCTGCGGCGCGAAGAGAATGGCGGCTACGTGCTCACCCTGAAGCTCTTCGAGCTGAGCCGCACCCATTCGCCACACGAGCAGTTGCTGCGCGCGGCCACCGCGCCGATGCGCGAGCTGGTCGACCACATCCGCGAGTCCTGCCACCTGAGCGTGCTGCACCGCGACCAGGTGCTGGTGCTCACGCAGGTCGATGCGCCCACGTCCATCCGCCTGTCGGTGGAGGCCGGCTCGCTGCATTCGGCGGTCGACACGCTGTCCGGCCAGGTGCTGCTCGCCAATTCCCCCGACGCCGAGCGGGACGACCTGCTGTCGCGCCGCGCGGAGTTCCTTCGCAAGAGCGCCGAGGAGCGCACCGCCTACCTGGCGATGCTGGCGAAGATGGCCGCCGACGGCTGGGGCTACGCCGAGAACGCGCGCTTCGTCGGCGGGCGTGACCTGAGCGTGCCGGTGGGGCGTGCGCACGGCCGCACCCGCGCCGTGCTCACCATCGCGTCGCTGCGCGGTACGCACACGGCACACGACGACCTGTTCGAGCTCCTGCCCCGGCTGCAGAAATGTGCCGAGGACATCGGCCGCATCGCGGGCATCGTCTAGCGTTCCGCCCGCGGGACAGCTTGTCCTCCGCACCGGCCTTTCGGCCGACCCGACCGGCCCCATATTCGGTGGATCGCCGCTCGCCATCGCAGCCGGCGCCAACAAGGAAGACCCCCATGACCGACCCCATCGTCCAGATCAAGCCCCTCGGCTTTCCGTGGGAGACCATCGACCCGTTCCTGTTCTGCGCGTACCACGACGACGCTTACCCGGCCGGCAACGGCGCGATGGGCCCGGCGGTGTCGCTCGAAGGCCGCGCCATCGGCCAGGACTTCAGCCGCAAGGACGGCTGGAGCATGTACCACGGCGAAGAGATCCCCGGCTTCCCCGGCCATCCGCACCGCGGCTTCGAGACCGTGACCATCGTGCGCAAGGGCCTCGTCGACCACGCCGATTCGCTCGGCGCGGCGGCGCGCTTCGGCGGCGGCGACGTGCAGTGGGTGACTGCCGGGGCGGGCATCGTGCATTCGGAGATGTTCCCGCTGCTCGACGCGACCGCGCCGAACCCGCTGGAGCTGTTCCAGATCTGGCTCAACCTGCCGGCGCGCCACAAGATGGTGGCGCCGCACTTCACCATGTTCTGGGCCGAAGACATCCCGCGCTTCACCGCCACCGATGACGCGGGCCGCAGCACCGACGTGGCCTGCGTGGCCGGCCGCATCGGCCCCGTCGACGCCGCCCCTGGCGCGGCCGGCGGACCGCTCGCGCCGCCACCCGATTCGTGGGCGGCCCAGGACGACGCCGACGTCGCCATCTGGACCATCCGCATGGCCCCCGGCGCCCGCTGGACGCTGCCCGCCGCCACGGGCCGGGGCACGCGGCGCAGCCTCTACTTCTTCAAGGGCGCCTCAGTGACCGTGGGCGGTCGCGACGTGACAAGCCACGCCGCCATCGAACTGCGCGCCGACCAGGCGGTCGAGTTGGTCAACGGCGATGGCATGGTCAGCGAGTTCCTGGTGCTGCAGGGCCAGCCGATCGCCGAACCGGTGGCGCAGTACGGCCCGTTCGTGATGAACACGCGAGCCGAGATCGAGCAGGCCATGGCCGACTACCGCCGCACCCAGTTCGGCGGCTGGCCGTGGGCCGACGAGGCGCCGGTGCACGGCACCGACCCGGCCCGCTTCGCGCGGCATCCGGACGGGCGCGAGGAGCGGCCTGTGACGTCGCCGAGCGACTGAACGGCGCCCGGTTCAGCCCGGGCGGCCCGACACCGGGAAGTGCTCGTCCAGGAATTGCAGGAACGCGCGCACGCGCGGTGCGAGCACCCGGCCGCGCGGATACAGCACGTACAACATGTCGTCGGTCGTCTCGCGGTAGTCGGCGAGCAGCGGCACGAGCGCGCCGCTCTTCAGGTCCGCGGCGATGTTGAATTCCGCCAGCCGCACCACGCCCAGGCCGACGATCGCCAGCGTGCGCAGCAGTTCGCCCTGGTTGGCGCCGATGTGCTTCGGGATGTCGATGGTCTTGAGCGCGCCATCGCTCTCGCGAAAGGTCCACGCATTCCACTGCGTGCGGATGGTGAAGTTCAGGCAGCGATGGCGCAGCAGGTCGTCCGGTGTCTGCGGCGTGCCGTGCTGCTGCAGATAGGACGGCGCTGCCGCGATGACCCAGGGCCGCGGCATCAGCGGCTTGCCGATCAGCGAGAGCTCGGTGGGCCGGCCGCTGTGGATGGCCACGTCGATGCCCTGCTTCACGAAGTCGCCGCGCTCGGTGCCGATGATGAATTCGAGCCGCAGCGCGGGGTGCCGAGCCATGAGCGCGGGCAACAGCGGCGCGAGCAAATACTTGGCGGTGGTCAGCGGCGTGTGGATGTGCAGCGTGCCCGAGACTTCCGACTCCGCCGCGTTGGCGATGTTCTCCGCCTCGTCCATGGCGTCGACCACGCGCTGGCTCGCGCGCTGGAACTTCGCGCCCTCCTCGGTCAGCCGGATCGACCCGGCGATGCGCTCGAACAGCCGCACGTTGAGCCGCGCCTCGAGCCGCGCGATCAGCTTGCTGACGGCCGATGGCGACAGCAGCAGCCGCCGGCCGGCCCCTGAAAAACTGCCCTCTTCCACCACGCGAAGGAAGACCGTCATCTCGCCGAATTTGTCCATGCGGGTTTCTTTGTACTGTGCCGCCGCGTCACAGGCGGTGTGCTGCGGCGTGCGTTGTCTCGCTCCGGGGCACTGTACAGAATGGTCCGCTCACACAGGAGACAAGACCACATGAGCAAGACCCTCCGGATCGGTTCCGGCGCAGCGTGGTGGGGCGACCGCGTCGAGCCCGCCGCCCTGAACGCCGAGCGCGGCGAACTCGACTACCTCTGCTTCGAGACCATGGCCGAAGCCACCGTGTCGGCCGCCCAGGTGCGGGCCCGGCGCGACCCGAGCTTCCCCGGCTACGACACCTACCTCGACGACCGCATGCGGGCCGTGTTGCCCGCCTGCATGCGCAACGGCACGCGCATCGTGTCGAACCAGGGCTGGATC
This sequence comes from Variovorax restrictus, assembly GCF_051216715.1. Classification (NCBI taxonomy): domain Bacteria; kingdom Pseudomonadati; phylum Pseudomonadota; class Betaproteobacteria; order Burkholderiales; family Comamonadaceae; genus Variovorax; species Variovorax restrictus. Next base: position 388,213 of record NZ_JBPJZH010000001.1, on the reverse strand, counting down.
AACCCGACCGCCGCTGCCAAGCGCATCGTCGAGCTGCTGCAGGAGATCGGCGTCACCGGCGTGAAGGTGGCGGCCGTCGGCGGCAGCCTGATCACCGACCGCGTGCTCGAGCTCACCGACACCATCCTGGAGAACGGCCAGCCCACGCACACGCTCAAACCCACGCTCATCTCCGCCGAGGCCTACCTCGGCGCCGAGCCGATCGTCGAGGCGCTCAAGGCCGGCGCGCAGATCGTCGTAACCGGCCGCGTGGCCGACCCGTCGATCTTCATGGCGCCGATGATGTACGAGTTCGGCTGGGACCCGCTCGACCATGCCCGCGTCGGCGCCGGCAACGGCATCGGCCATCTGCTGGAATGCGGCGCGCAGGTGACGGGCGGCTACTTCTCCGACCCTGGCTTCAAGGACGTGCCCGAGCCCTGGAACTTCGCCTTCCCGATCGCCGAGGTCGAGGCCAACGGCGACGTCGTGATCACCAAGGTGAGCGGCAGCGGCGGCGCCGTGACGCTGCAGACGGTGAAGGAGCAGATGCTCTACGAGGTGCACGACCCGGCCAACTACATCACGCCCGACGTGGTGGTCGACTTCACCACCGCGAAGCTCGAGCAGGTCGGCCCCGACCGCGTGCGCGTCACCGGCCTGTCGGGCAAGCCGCGCACGCCCACGCTCAAGGTGTCGATCGGCTGCACCGAGGGCTTCATCGGCGAGGACATGTTCTTCTACGCCGGCCCCGGCGCGTTGCGCCGTGCGCAGCTCGCGAAGAAGGTGCTGGAAGAGCGCTTCAAGATCGTGAAGCTCCAGGCCGAAGACATGCGTGTCGACTTCCTCGGCATCAACGCGATCCACGGCGACGCGACCCCTACCGACGCGCCCGAACCCTACGAGATCGCCGTGCGCGTGGCGGCCCGCACCAAGACGCGTGAAGAGGCCGCGAAGGTCGGCCGCGAGGTCGACGGCATGGCCGTCTCGGGCATCGCCCACACCGGCAAGCGCGTGCCGCACCAGGAGCGCACGCGCGAGGTGATCGGCGTGTGGTCGTCGCTGGTGCCGCGCGAGCAGGTGCCGGCGTCCATCCAGTATTTCGAAAGCTGAGGCACCGATGAAAGTACTTCTTCAACACGTGGCCCACGCCCGCTCGGGTGACAAGGGCAACACCTCGAACATCTCGGTCTTCGCCTACGAACCCGAGTTCTACGACCTGCTGCGCGACCAGCTCACGGCCGAGCGCTTCAAGGCCTTCTACCGCGGCGCGATCACCGGCGAGGTGCTGCGCTACGAGGCACGCAACATCGACGCGATGAACTTCGTCTGCCACGGCGCGCTGGGCGGCGGCGTGTCGCGCAGCCTGTGCCTGGACAACTACGGCAAGGCGCTGTCGGCGGCGGTGCTGGGCTTCGAGATCGAGGTGCCCGACGCCCTGGCGGACAAGCTGCACGGGCGCCATCTGCTCTGATCATTTTTCATCACAAGAAGACGGAGACAAAAATGAAGACGACGTTTCGCTGGCTCGCAGCCACGGTGCTCTCGGTCGCGGCGGTCGGCGCCGCACAGGCGCAGGGCTATCCCAACAAGCCGGTGCGGGTCATCGTGCCGTACCCGGCCGGCGGCACCACCGACATCATCGCGCGCGTGGCCGCGCAGCAGCTCAGCGAGCGCCTCAAGCAGCCCTTCGTGGTGGAGAACAAGGCCGGCGCCAACGGCGCGATCGGCTCGGTCGAGGTGGCGCGCGCGCCGGCCGACGGCTACACGCTGCTGATGGGCACGGCCAGCACGCACGGCATCAACTCGGCGGTCTACAAGAACCTGCCCTACGACGCGGTGAAGGACTTCGCGCCGGTGACCATCGTGGCGAGCACCCCCAACATCATCGCGGTGCACCCGAGCGTGCCGGCGAAGAACCTGCAGGAACTGCTGGCGCTCGCCAAGGCGCAGCCCGGCAAGCTCAACTACGGCTCGACCAGCCTGGGCGGTTCGCCGCACATGAGCGCCGAGCTGCTGAAGATGATGGCCGGCGTCGACATGGTCCACGTGCCGTACAAGGGCGCCGCGCCCATGCTCACCGACCTGATGGGCGGGCAGGTGCAGATCGGCTTCGACAACCTGCCCTCGACCATCAATTTCGTGCGCAGCGGCAAGGTGCGCGCCATCGCGGTGACGACGCCGCAGCGCTGGCCGGGCGCCCCGGACATCCCGACCGTGGCCGAGAGCGGCCTGCCGGGGTACGAGGTGTCGGGCTGGTTCGGCCTGCTGGCGCCGGCCGGCACGCCGCCGGGCGTGCTCGCCACGATCCAGCAGGCGCTGGCGGAGGCGGTGAAGCAGCCCGACGTCAACAAGCAGATGCTCGATCTCGGCGCGCAGCCGGTGGCCAACACGCCCGATGCCTTCGCCAAGCTCATTCAGGCCGACGTCGCCAAGTGGCGCGACGTCGTGAAGACCACCGGCGTGAAGCTCGACTAGCCGCGGCGCGCCGGGCGCCTACGCGCTGCGGCGATTCCCGCGCGCGCGATTCCCCCGGGCGCCCCCCGACACTCGCGCGATGTCCGAAAAGCTGCGCTTCCTCCTGCAACGCGTCTGGCGCCGGTCGTGGGTGCGCTGCGCGCTGTTCTCGCTCTTCGCCTTGCTGGCGGTGCTGTCGTCGACGCTGCTCGGCCCGCTCATCCCGCAGGACATCGCGCTGAAGCTCGGGTCCGACTCGATCGGCAGCCTGCTCAACATCCTCGCGTCCAGCATGCTGACGGTCGCGATCTTCTCGGCCAGCACCATGGTCGCGTCGTTCGCGGCCGTGGCCAACAGCGCGACGCCGCGTGCATCGCAGCTGCTGATCGAAGACAGCACCATCCAGAACACGCTGGCGGTCTTCATCGGCGCCTTCCTGTACAGCGTGATCGCGCTGGTCGGGCTGCATGCCCATGTCTACGGCGACGGCGGTCGGCTGGTGCTCTTCGGCTTCACGCTGGTCATCCTGCTGCTGGTGGTCGTCGTGCTGCTGCGTTGGATCGACTACCTCTCGGTGATGGGCCGGCTCGGCGAGACCATCCGGCGCGTTGAAGCGGCGACGATCGAGGCGATGGACCAGCGCCTGCAGAAGCCGTACCTGGGCGGACGGCCACAGCAGCCCGACGAGCGCGGCACGCATGTCGTCGAAGCGCCGACCACCGGTTTCGTCCAGCATGTGTCTCTCGACCTGCTGCAGGCACGCGCGGAGACGCTGGGCGCCGTCGTCCATCTGCATGTGCTGCCCGGCGCCTTCGTCGAGCCCGCGACGCGCATCGCGAGCACGGACGGCCCATTGGACGACGCGTCCCGCAAGGCCATCAGCGACGCCGTGCTGATCGGCGCCACCCGCACCTTCGACCACGACCCCCGCTTCGGCCTGGTGGTGATGGGCGAGATCGCGTCGCGTGCGCTGTCGCCATCGGTCAACGACCCCGGCAGCGCGCTCGACGTGCTGGCGGCCGGCGTGAAGACGCTGCACCACTGGGCGAGCGGGTGCCGACAGCGCGACGACACGGCGCCCGAGGTCGTCTTCGATCGCGTGAGCGTGCCGCCCGTGCGCGAAGCAGGCATGGTCGACGACCTGTTCACGCCGGTTGCACGCTACGGCGCGGCGTCGGTCGAAGTCGGTGTCGCCTTGCAGCGCGCGCTGGGCTCCGTGATGCGCTTCTCGCACCCGCCCTTCGACGCCGAAGCGAAGCGGCTGGCCCACTACGCGCTGGTCCGGGCCGACCATGCGGGGCTGTGCGGCCCCGACCTGGACGCCCTGTGCGCAGCGGGTCGCGCGGCCGCTGCGCACACGGAGTCGCCCAGGCGCTGACGTGCCCCGGAATTGCGGGCATGCTCGCAGGCGTTGCACACGCACGCGCCGCGCGGTTTCGACGCTCGGCCGTCAAAAAAGATGAGACATGTCCCCCGCACCGCCAGCTCGCCCTGGCTGATGCTGCTCGCACTGACCACCGCCTTCGCACTCAGCCAGGCCTTCCGCACCGTCGCCGCCATCCTGGCCACGCCGCTGCAGACCGAATTCGGCCTGTCGGCCCAGGCCCTGGGCGTGTTCGCCGGGGCCTTCCACTTCGCCTTCGGTGCGCTGCAACTGCTGATGGGCATCGGCATCGACCTGCAGGGCGTGCGCCGAACGGTGCTGGCAGCGTTCCCGCTGGCGATCGTCGGCGCGGCGGTGTCGGCGCTGGCACCGAACTTCCCGGTGCTGGTGGCGGGGCAGGTGCTGATCGGCGTGGGCTGCGCGCCGGCCTTCCTGGTGTGCACGGTGTTCATCGCACGGCAGTTCCCGGCCGAGCGCTTCGCGGCGGTGTCGGGCCTGACGCTGGGCGTCGGCTCGCTCGGCATGCTGCTGACCGGCACGCCGCTCGCGTGGCTGGTGGAGGCGACCTCCTGGCGCACCGGCTTCTGGGCGCTGGGCGGCGTCTCGGTGCTGTCGTGGTGGCTGATCCTGTGGCTGGTGCGAGAGCCGCCTGCACCAGTAGCCGTGCCCACGTCGCAGCGCCCGTCGGTCCTCGGCGCGCTGCGCAGCTACGGTGCGCTGTTCGCGCTGCCGCACACGCGGGGCATCCTGGCGCTGGCGTGGGTGACCTACGCGTCCTTCATCTCGCTGCGCGGGCTGTGGCTCGGGCCGCTGCTGATCGAGCGGCACGGCTTCTCGCTGGTGCAGAGCGGCAACGTGGCGATCGCGGTGTCGGTGGTCGGCATGTTCGGGCCGGTGCTGTTCGGCCGCTTCGACCCCGGCGCGTCGCGGCGACGCTGGATCGTCGGCTTCACGCTCACGGTGGCTGCCGTCTTCGGCGTGATGGCCTTCGACCCCGGCGCGGCGCTCGACGTGGCGGGCCTGATCGCCGTCGGCGTGCTCTCGGGCTACATCGTGCTGCAGTACGCCGACGTGAAGGCGGCCTACCCTTCGGCAATGACCGGCCGCGCGATGGCGGTCTTCACGATGGCGATGTTCCTCGGCGTGGCGGTGATGCAGTGGTTCACCGGCGCGGTCGCGTCGGCGGCATCGGCCCATGGCGCCGACCCCTTCATGAGCGTGCTGCTGACCATCGCCGCGTTGCTGCTGGCGGGTGCGGGCGCCTTCGTGTACCTGCCGAAGCCGACCGACGAGACCGCTTCGCGCAGCGCCTGAATCAGGCGGACAGGCCCTGCTCGACCATGTCGAGCAGCCGCTGGCCGACCTGCTCCATCTGCGGACCGACCACCGGGCCGAGCGGCCCGTCGAGCACCAGCGCCGCCAGCCCATGCACCGCCGACCACGCCAGAAACTCCGCACCGGGGCGCCGCGCCGCCGGCATCACGCCGGCCGCGACCATCTGGTCGAGCGCCTCGCCGAGCAGCTGGAACGGGTTCTTGCCGCTCGGCCCGGCGCGCGCCGGGTCACCGGGGCCGGCCAGGTCATCCGACGCCGCATAGGCCGTGCGGAACAACCCGTTCTCCGCCTGGGCGAAACGCAGGTAGCCGGTGCCGATGGCGCGCAGCGCCGCACGGGCCGCATCGGCCGGTGGCAAGCCGGGCGGGACGGCGGCCAGCTCGGCCTCCATGGCCGTGGCCGACGCCGACAGCGCCGCCGCGCGCACCGCCTTCAGCAGCTCCTGCCGGCTGCCGAAGTGCCGGTACGCCGCGTTGGGCACCACGCCCGCCTGGCGCGTGACCTCGCGCAGCACCACCGCCTCGGGGCCGCCGCTGCGGGCCAGCGCGATGCCCGCCTCGAGCAGCGCGCGCCGCAGGTCGCCATGGCGGTAGGTGCTGCGCACGGGCAGCGGGGCGGGGACGGGGCTCATGGCGCGAGGGAATTCATGGGGCAGCATCCATTCTCTCTGCCAAGTCCCGCAGACGGCTTCATGTCCACGCGTGCGAACGGCTGCACACGGAACCGGACGCCATGCCGGGCCGACCCCTCGCTGGCGGCGGCGATCAGTCGATCACGACCTTGCCGTCCTTCACCAGCTTCGCGAATTTGGTCGTTTCGTCGGCGATCTGCTTGGCCATCTGATCGGGCGTGCCGCCGAGCGGCTCGGCGCCGATGGCCTGCATGCGCTGCGCGAAGTCGGGCGAGCGGATGATCTTCACCATCTCGGTGTTCAAACGCGCCACCACGTCCTTCGGCGTCGCGGCCGGGGCGAGCACGCCGAACCAGGTCCCGATGTCGAAGCCCTTGAGCCCGGCTTCTTCCAGCGTCGGCACGTCGGGCAGCACCGACGAGCGCTTCGCGGTCGTCACGGCCAGCGCGCGCAGCTTGCCCGCCTGGATGTGCTGCAGCACCGGCGTGATGGTGTCGAAGGACATCGCGACCTGGCCACCGAGCAGGTCGGTCGTCAGCGGGCCGCTGCCCTTGTAGGGCACGTGCAGCAGTTCGACGCCGGTGGTGGCCTGGAACTGCGTGCCGATCAGGTGCTGCGCGGTGCCGTTGCCGTTCGAGCCGTAGGCCAGCTTGGCCGTTGCCGACTTGGCGAAGGCCACCAGCTCGGTCACGTTGCGTGCGGGCGTGAGTGCGGCGTTCACCACCAGCACGTTGGGCACCATCGCCACGGTGGCCACCGGCGCGAGGTCCTTCTGGAAGTCGTACGGCAGCTTCTTGTAGACGCTTGTGGCGATGGTGTGGTGCACCGCGCCCATCAGCAGCGTGTAGCCATCGGGCTTGGCCTTGGCGACGTAGTCGGCCCCCACCGTGGCGCCGGCGCCGGGCCGGCTTTCGACCACCACGGGCTGGCCGAGGCTTTGCGACAGCTTGTCGGCCAGCGCGCGCGCCAGCACGTCGGTGGTGCCGCCCGCGGGGAACGGCACGATCAGGCTGATCGAACGTGTCGGCCAGGCCTGCGCCATGGCGAGCGTGGACGACAGGCCGAGGGCGAGCAGGCCCGCCTGCACCAGGGACCGACGCCGGGGCGTGAAGGAAATGCGCATGGTGTTGTCTCCGTCTTTGTGGTGAATCTCTTCGCGCGCGCCGCGTCGGCGCGGCCGCTCAGGCGGCGCGGCATTCGCTGCGTGCGCCGGCGATGTGCTCGCAGACCGCGCGCGTCACGGCGTCGGTGGTGGCGGTGCCGCCCAGGTCACGCGTGTGCAACGTGCGATTGGCGGTGGCGTGTTCGACCGCCTGCATCACACGCGCTGCGGCGGCGTGCTCGCCGAGGTGTTCGAGCAGCATCACGACCGACCAGAAGGTGCCGACCGGGTTGGCCAGCCCCTGACCCATGATGTCGAAGGCCGAGCCGTGGATGGGCTCGAACATCGACGGGTAGCGGCGCTCCGGGTCGATGTTGCCGGTGGGCGCGATGCCCAAGCTGCCCGCCAGCGCGGCGGCCAGGTCGCTCAGGATGTCCGCGTGCAGGTTGGTGGCGACGAGGGTGTCGAGCGTGGCCGGGCGGTTGACCATGCGCGCGGTCGCGGCGTCGACCAGTTCCTTGTCCCAGGTCACCTCCGGAAATTCTTTCGAGATCTGCACCGCGATCTCGTCCCACATCACCATCGCGTGGCGCTGCGCGTTGCTCTTGGTGACCACGGTGAGCAGCTTGCGGGGCCGCGACTGCGCCAGCTTGAAGGCGAAGCGCATGATCCGCTCGACGCCGGCGCGGGTCATCATGCTCACGTCGGTCGCGGCCTCGATCGGATGGCCCTGGTGCACGCGGCCGCCGACGCCGGCGTATTCGCCCTCGGAGTTCTCGCGCACGATGACCCAGTCGAGGTCCTTAGGGCCGCAGCGCTTGAGCGGGCCGTCGATGCCCGGCAGGATGCGCGTGGGCCGCACGTTGGCGTACTGGTCGAAGCCCTGGCAGATCTTCAGGCGCAGGCCCCACAGCGTGATGTGGTCGGGGATGTGCGGGTCGCCGGCCGAGCCGAAGAGGATGGCGTCCTTGTCGCGCAGCGCATCGAGGCCGTTGGCCGGCATCATCTCGCCGTGTGCGCGGAACCAGTCGCCGCCCCAGCCGAAGTCCTCGAACTCGAAGCGCAGCGTGCCGTCGGCTGCGGCCAGCGCGTCCATCACCTGCCGGCCGGCGGGGATCACTTCCTTGCCGATGCCGTCTCCGGGAATGGTGGCGATGCGATACGTCTTCATGGTGTCTTCCTTCGATGCGGCGGTGGTCTGGGTGACGCACTGTAGGATCGCCCCACGCGATGCATTCGCACCGAAATTGAATCCATCGTTAACCTGAATTCAACAATGGAAAGTCCATGAGCGCCTCCATCCAGCCCGCCGAACTGGGCTTCTTCTCGACGCTGGCGGCCGCCGGCAGCCTGAGCGCGGCGGCGCGCGAGATGGGCGTGACCACGCCGGCGGTCAGCAAGCGGCTCGCGCTCATGGAAGCCCGGCTGGGCGTGACGCTGGTCAACCGCACCACGCGGCGCATGGGCCTCACGCCCGAGGGCGAGCTGTACGTCGCACATGCGCGCCGCATCCTCGGCGAGATCGAGGACATGGCCCAGCTGCTCGGGCAGGCCAAGGGCGAGCCACAGGGTCTGCTGCGGGTGAATGCCACGCTCGGTTTCGGCCGCAGCCATGTCGCGCCCGTGATCTCGCGCTTCGCGCGCCGCTACCCGGAGGTCGACGTGCAACTGCAGCTGTCGGTCAACCCGCCACCGCTGACCGACGACGCCTTCGACGTCTGCATCCGCTTCGGCGTGCCGCCCGATACGCGCGTGATCGCACGGCGCATCGCGTCGAACCGGCGGCTGCTGTGCGCGTCGCCGGCCTACCTGGCGCGCGCCGGCACGCCCAAGGTGCCGAACGACCTGGCGCGCCATGCCTGCATCGGCATCCGGCAGGGCGACGAGGCCTACGGCACCTGGCGCCTGACCAGCGGCCGCGGCGCCACGCAACGCACGCAGGCCGTGAAGACGCGCGGCCCGCTCACCACCAACGACGGCGAGATCGCGGTGAGCTGGGCGCTCGACGGGCACGGCATCGTGATGCGCGCCGAATGGGACATCGCGCGCTACCTGCGCAGCGGCCGGCTGGTGCAGGTGCTGCCCGGCTACCGCACGCCCGAGGCCGACATCCATGCGGTGTACCCGCAGCGCCACCAGCTGTCGACGCGGGTGCGCGCCTTCGTCGACTTCATGGCGGCGGCGCTGGCGAAGGGCGAGGCGGGTGGCGCCGGGAGTGCTGGCAAATAGGCGTCAGTTCCACGCGCGAACGCGCGTTAGATTCACCAGCCCAACAGGAGCCCCTCGCCCATGATCCACGTCCTCGCCTTCATCACCGCCAAGCCCGGCCTGCGCGCCCAGGTCCTCGAAGCCTTCCAGGCCAACGTGCCGGCGGTGCTCGCCGAAGACGGCTGCATCGCCTACGAAGCCACGGTCGACGCCGCGCGCATGCCGCCGTCGCGCGGCAGCGTCGGCGACGACACCTTCGTCGTGATCGAGCGCTGGGCCAGTCTGGCCGCGTTGCAGGCGCACGCCGCGTCGCCGCACATGGCGGCCTACGGCGCCAAGGTGAAGGACTGGACGGCCAGCCGCACGATCCACGTGCTCGAAGCCGCCTGAGCTTCGGCTGATCGCGCTCAGCCCCTCGCCGGCGGCGGCAGCTGCCGCAGGTAGAGGTGCAGCGCGCGCATGTCGGTCTCGCTGATCTCGCGCAGCGACTCGAAGGGCATCACCTGCACCGGCGTGCCGTCGGGGCGCTTGCCGGTCTTGAACATCCGCATCATCGATTCGGCGTCGGGGTAGCGCGCCATCGCCGTGCCCTCGCCCGGCGCCAGGCGCGATGCCGCCGGCCAGTCGGGCGGCCCGCCGGGGATCTTCCCGCCGGCCAACTGCGCGCCATGGCAGCCCAGGCACATGTTGGCCACGTAGGCCCCGTGCTGCACGCTCACGCCCTCGGGCACCGGCGCGGCCGGCGGGCGGGTGTGGTCGATCTTCGCGGCAGCGTCCTGGATCATCCCGAAGCCGTAGAGCGCGCGTACCGGCAGCGGCAGGTCGACCACGGCGGCGGCACCGGGCATCGGCGGCAGACTTCGGATGTACGTGACCAGCGATGCGAGGTCGTCGTCGGTGAAGCGGTTGTAGTCCTCGCTCGGCATGATCATCAGCGGCCGCCCGCGAGGGCTCACGCCGTGGCGGATCGTGCGCACCCAGTCTTCGGGCCGGTAGCCCGCGGTCGCGCTGCCGGGCCCGGCGCCGATGTGCGGGCCGACCACGCGCATGCCGTTCGGCTCGTCGATGAAGATCCGGCCACCGCCGCTCGCCCCATGGCAGTCCACACAGCCGCGCGAGGCATAGAGGTAGCGCCCCCGGTCGAGCGCGGCGGTGTCGGTGAGCGGGCGCAAGGGCACCGGCTGCACGGCGACGTCGACCTTGCGCTGCATCTTCTGCTCGGCCTGGTGCAGCCCGAACCACAGCGCGGCGGCGGCGAGCAGCACCAGCGCGGCGAGGGCGATGCCGACGAGGCGCAGGCCGTTCTTGAATCTCTTCGTCATGGGATGGCGTTTGAAAAAAGCGCGATGCTAGAGACCTTCGCACGGGCTCGCAATCGCCGAGATCGCCTATCTCGGCCGGCCTAGCCGATCTCGTGCGCCCATGAAAAACGCGCCCGAAGGCGCGTTCCTGATCGACCGGTGGCCCGTGCTTACTTCGACACGACCTTGACCATCTCGAGGCACTTGTTCGAGTAGCCCCATTCGTTGTCGTACCAGCTCACCAGCTTGACGAAGGTGCTGTCGAGCGCGATGCCGGCTTCGGCATCGAAGATCGAGGTGCGCGGGTCGCCGCGGAAGTCGGTGGCGACCACCTTGTCTTCGGTGTAGCCCAGCACGCCCTTGAGCGCGCCTTCGCTCTGTGCCTTCATCTCGGCGCAGATTTCCTTGTACGTCGCTTCCTTGTTCAGCTCGACTGTCAGGTCGACCACCGACACGTCGGAGGTCGGCACGCGGAAGCTCATGCCCGTGAGCTTCTTGTTGAGCTCGGGGATCACCACGCCCACGGCCTTGGCGGCACCGGTGCTCGAAGGGATGATGTTCTCCAGGATGCCGCGGCCGCCGCGCCAGTCCTTGTTGCTCGGGCCGTCGACGGTCTTCTGCGTCGCCGTGGCGGCGTGCACCGTGGTCATCAGGCCGCGCTTGATGCCCCACTTGTCGTTGAGCACCTTGGCCAGCGGCGCCAGGGCGTTGGTCGTGCAGCTGGCGTTGCTGATGATGGCTTCGCCGGCGTACTTCTTGTCGTTCACGCCGTAGACGAACATCGGGGTGTCGTCCTTGCAGGGCGCCGACATGATGACCTTCTTGGCGCCTGCGTCGATGTGCTTCTGGCAGGTTTCCTTGGTGAGGAACAGGCCGGTGGATTCGAGCACGACGTCGGCGCCGGCTTCGGCCCACTTCAGGGCCGACGGGTCGCGTTCCTGCGTGAGGCGGATCTTCTTGCCGTTGACGATCAGCGTGTTGCCGTCGACCGAGACCTCGCCCTTGAAGCGGCCGTGCACCGAGTCGTACTGCAGCATGTACGCCAGGTAGTCGGGCTCGAGCAGGTCGTTGATGGCGACGATCTCGATGTCATTCTTGAAGTTCTGAACCGCTGCGCGCAGCACGTTGCGACCGATGCGGCCGAAGCCGTTGATACCGAGTTTGATAGCCATCTGATTTGCTCCTAAAGGTTGAAAAATCGTTGTGCAGGAAAAGACTCAGCGCGAAAGCGCGGCTTCGACGGTGGCCGCCACGTTCTCCGCAGTGAACCCGAAATGCTTGAACAGCACGCCCGCAGGCGCCGATTCGCCGTACGTGTCGATGCCGACCACGGCCGACACGCCGTACTTCCACCAGCCGTCGGTCACGCCCATCTCGACGGCGATGCGCGGCAGGCCCTTGGGCAGCACGCTCTTCTTGTAGGCCACATCCTGGCGGTCGAAGGTGGTGGTCGAGGGCATCGACACCACGCGCACGCCGATCTTCTTGGCGGCCAGCAGCTCCTGCGCCTTCAGCGCCAGCTGCACTTCGGAGCCGGTGGCGATGATGACCGCCTTGACCTTCTTGTTCTTCAGGCCGACGCGCTCGGGTTCGGCCAGCACGTAGGCGCCCTTGCTGATGTCGCTCAGGTCGCCCTTGGGCGAGTACGGCAGGTTCTGGCGCGACAGCAGCAGCGCCGTCGGGCGCGTGGCGTTCTGCAGCGCGACGGCCCAGGCCACCGTGGTTTCGGCCGTGTCGCCCGGACGCCAGACGTCGAGGTTGGGGATCAGGCGCAGCGACGCGGCGTGCTCGATCGACTGGTGCGTCGGGCCGTCTTCGCCCAGGCCGATGGAGTCGTGCGTGAACACGTGGATGACGCGCTGCTTCATCAGCGCGGCCATGCGGATGGCGTTGCGGCTGTAGTCGCTGAAGGTGAGGAAGGTGCCGCCGTAGGGGATGAAGCCGCCATGCAGCGCCACGCCGTTCATGATGGCCGCCATGCCGAACTCGCGCACGCCGTAATTGATGTGGCGGCCCAGCAGGCCGTCGGGGAACTGCTCGTTGCCTTCGCTGCGGACGACGTCGCCCTTGTCGTCGAAACGCAGGTTGGGCGTGCTCTTGGTGTTGGTGAGGTTCGAGCCCGTGAGGTCGGCGCTGCCGCCGATCATCTCGGGCAGCGCGGCGGTGAAGGCTTCGAGCGCGAGCTGCGAGGCCTTGCGGCTGGCGACCGTCTCGCCCTTGGAATGGGCGGCCACCACGGCATCGAACGCGGTCTGGTGGAAGCGCTTGGGCAGCTCGCCCTTCATGCGGCGGGTGAACTCCGCAGCCAGGTCGGGGAAGGCCTTGGCATACGCGGCGAAGCGCTCGTTCCAGGCAGCCTCGGTCTTGGCGCCGGCGGCCTTGGCGTCCCACTCGGCGTACACGGCTTCGGGCAGTTCGAAGGGCGCGTGCGACCACTGCAGCGCGCTGCGGGTCAGGCCGATCTCGTCGGCACCCAGCGGTTCACCGTGGGCCTTGGCGGTGTTGGCGCGGTTCGGGCTGCCCTTGCCGATCTGCGTCTTGCAGATGACCAGCGTGGGCTTGTCGGTGGAGGTCTTCGCGTCGGCGATGGCCTTCGACACGGCCTTGGTGTCGTGGCCGTCCACCGGGCCGATCACGTTCCAGCCGTAGGCCTTGAAGCGCTCGGCCGTGTTGTCGACGAACCAGGGCTTGACGGGGCCGTCGATGCTGATGCCGTTGTCGTCGTACAGCGCGATCAGCTTGCCCAGCTTCCAGGCGCCGGCCAGCGCGGCCGCTTCGTGGCTGATGCCTTCCATCAGGCAGCCGTCGCCCAGGAAGGCGTAGGTGTGGTGGTCGACGATGGCGTGCGCCGGGCGGTTGAATTCGGCGGCCAGCAGCTTCTCGGCCAGGGCGAAGCCCACGGCGTTGGTGATGCCCTGGCCCAGCGGGCCGGTGGTGGTCTCGATGCCGGGCGTCACGCCCACTTCGGGGTGGCCGGCGGTCTTGCTATGGAGCTGGCGGAACTGCTTGAGGTCGTCGACCGACAGGTCGTAGCCGGCCAGGTGCAGCACCGCGTAGATCAGCATCGACGCATGGCCGTTGGACAGCACGAAACGGTCGCGGTCTGCCCAGTGCGGGTTCGCCGGGTTGTGGCGCAGATGGTCGCCCCACAGCGCCACGGCCATGTCGGCCATGCCCATCGGGGCGCCGGGGTGGCCGGAGTTGGCGAGTTGAACGGCATCCATCGCCAGCGCGCGGATCGCGTTGGCCATCAAGGCTTGGTTGGCCATCGGGGAAGGCTTTCGGGGTGTGATTGGGGGAGCCCGCGATTTTAACGGGCCGGGTCCGGCGGGCTCGCTGATGCGCGACAAGTCCCGGCGTCGCGAGGGCGCGCTGCTAGAGTCGCGAGCCATGCAAGGGCTGCACCTCACCGCCGATCTCCACGACTGCCACTGCGCGGCACCGTGGCTCACCGATGCGCGCCTGCTGGGCGAGCGCTGCATCCGCGCGGTCGAAGCCGCCGGGCTGCAGGCCGTCGGCCAGCTGTTCCACACCTTCCCCGCGACACCCGACGGCCCCGGCGGCGTGACCGCCACGGTGCTGCTGGCCGAATCGCACCTGTGCGTCCACACCTGGCCGGAGCTGCGCGGCGCCACGCTCGACATCTATGTGTGCAACTTCGGCGCCGACCATTCGGCGCAGGCGCGCGCGCTGCTGGACACGCTGCTCGCGCTGTTCGAACCGGGGCATGTCGAGCGCCACGAGATCGTTCGCGGTGGCGCTTCGGTGGTCAAAGCATGAGCAGCGCGCGCGCCATGGTGCTGGCCGCCGGCCGCGGCGAGCGCATGCGCCCGTTGACCGACGCCACGCCCAAGCCGCTGCTCGACGTGCGCGGCAAGCCCCTGATGCAGTGGCCCCTGGAGGCGCTGGCGGCCGGTGGTTGCGCGTCGGTGGTGGTCAACACCGCCTGGCTGGGCGAGCAGATCGAGGCGCGCTTCGGTGCGGGCGGCGGTGCGTTGCCGTCGATCGCCTATTCCCACGAGGGCCGCGACTTCGGCGGCGCGCTGGAGACGGCGGGCGGCATCGTGCGGGCGCTGCCGATGCTCGCGGACGTGTTCTTGGTCGTGGCGGGCGACGTGTATGCGCCGGATTTCGTCTTCTCCGAGACGGCGGTGACACGTTTTGTCACCAGCGGTGCCCTCGCCCATCTGTGGCTGGTGCCGAATCCGGCCCACAACCCTCAGGGTGACTTCGGCGTCTCGCCCGACGGCCTGGCACTGAACGACGCGCACGAACGCCTGACCTTCTCGACGATCGCCCTCTACCGCGCCGCCTTCTTCGCGCCACCCAACGGCGACATCCCACCCGGCAACCCGCAGGGCATGAAGGCCGCGCTGGCGCCGCTGTTGCGCCGCGCCATCGAAAAAGCCCAGGTGAGCGCGGAACGCTACCTGGGCGCGTGGACGGATGTGGGCACACCCGAACGGCTGGACGCGCTGAACGCCGGTCGCTGAGACCGGCGCCGCGCCAGCGTCAAGGGATGTTCGAACCCGCCGCCTGGAAAGGGCGGCCCGGCAGGTCGTAGCTGCCACCGAATTCGTAGGTGCCGTTGGTCGTGCAGCCGCCCGGCGGCTGGCAGGCCCTGCCACCCCCCTGGTTGGTCCAGAAGACCACCGGCCCGTAGCGGTAGTTGGACAGCTTCTTGCCGCCGTAGTCGGCCACGGACAGGATGTACGACTCGGTGCCGTGGTTCTCGGCGTCTTCCGTGGCGATCGGGTCGACCAGCCGCGTGTCGGTCAGCGGGTTCGCACGCGACACGCCGCTGTTGAAGTCCTGCGCGAACTGAACCCATTCGATCCGGCGATCGCCGCGCGAGGTGACGATCACTTCGCGGCCGAAGCCTTCCTTGTACACGGTGGTGGTTTCGTGCGGCTTCACGGTGGCGATGTGGGTCGGATTGCGCCCGACGGTCACACCGCCCCGGCGCACGATCTCCGAGGCCGCGCCGCCGCCCGAGGCGTTGAGGTAGTTGCCGAGGTCGTAGATGTGCAACTGACCTTCCTGCGTGGCGATGAACGCACGACGCGGGCCATCGTTCGGGCGCACGTTGACGGCCGTCGGCCGGTTGTCGAAGTCCACGGTCTTGATGACCGTCGGCTTCTGCGACGCCACCGCGTCGAAGGTGTACGGCCACTGGTTGGCGCCGGGACCGCGGCTGGCGATCATCGCGTTGAAGTCATTTTGCGAACCGCGGAAATACTTGTCGCGGTAGTAGCTGAACAGCGGACGCAGGTCGATGAAGGCCGCGCGTTTTTCCGACTTGGAGATGACCACGGCCACGCCGGTCTTGGCGTAGGCGTTGCTGTTGACGCCCGAGTCGAAGCTTGCGCGGTTCGTCGGGTTCGTCAGCGGCAGCGCATGGTAGGGCGTCATGTCGTTGGTCCCGGCGGCGAAGGTCCGGTTGTATTCCTCGAACACCATGCCGGTGGAGGCCGAGATCTCCGTCGGGGAGCGCATGCCTTCGGGCAGGTCGACATAACCCAGCACCTTCATGTACGCCGTGTTGCCGAGGTTGGGCAGCCCGGGATAGACGCCGTTCCACTCGCCCCAGTTGTAGTACCAGGTGCTCTGGTTGTCGGGGTCGCAGCCATTGCACAGGCCTGCCAGCGCGATGACCGCGATCTGGCCCTTCAGGTTGACGGTGTCCCACACGGTGACCAGGGCGAACTCGTTGCTGCCCGTGACCGCGATGGCGGTGGGCACCTTGCCCGATGCCAGCTGCACCGTGGCGCGGTTCGACCCCGTGTTGCTGCCGGCGGTGCCGATCAGCCCGTTCTGGAACACCATCAGGCTGTTCATGCACCAGCCGGAGCGACCGTAGCAACGGCCGACGGCGACCGGTTCGCGCGCGTCGAGTCCCTTGTTCAGGTAGCCGACGGCGGCGATCTCGTTGACCCCGTTGCTGAGTTCGGTCGTCCAGCTGGGCTCCGGCTTCTGGGCGAAGGTGTTGTGGGCCATGCTCAGGGCCTGCAGGTTCGACATGCCGACGTGGGTCGCCGGGTTGTCTGCCACGTAGGCCGTGTGCACGATCGACGACGAGTAGTCGCCCGAGGCGGTCTGCAACGGACCGCCGACCTGCCAGGTCCCGCAGAAGCCACCCTGGCTGGACGGCGCGCAGCCGCGGTCACCCTGAGTGCGGATGGAGATCGGGTCGTAAGACTGGTCGCCGCGCGTCTGCATCGTCGGGACACCGCTGTTGCCGGCCTTGCCGTAGCTGGCCGCCGACGGGCCGTAGCGGTACTCGATGCCCGCAGCCTTGCTCATCAGCAGCGCGGTCTCGCGGTAGGCGGCAGGCACCACCTTGCCCCCCGTGTCGACGACGTCGTTCTGCAGCGAGACCGTGCCGCTGCTGAGACCGACCGATCCGGTCGTGCCGGCTGCGCCGCTGCTGCTCCCGTCCGCCTGGACGGTGGTGGATAGGCTGGCGCTGCCGGACGTCGAGCCCGCGGACGCCGTCGAACCGCCGCCGCCTCCGCCGCCGCCGCCGCACCCCACCAACGCCGCTGCAACTACGAGCGTCATCGTGAGTTTGTAGTCATTGACTTGAAACAATGTAGGAATCCTCTGATAGACAGTGGCGCGTTTGTACATTTTTGGTCACCCGTCGGGAACTCTTCTTTCAATTCCTTGCTCTCGTCGGCAGAGATGCCACACTGTGTCGTTACAAACCCGTGGTCATGGTTACAGCAATGGATACTTCCTTCTACATAGCCCGACGCAATCGTCTTGCAGCAACTATCGGGCCCGGTGGCATCGCCGTCATTCCGACCGCGCCCGAGCGGCCACGCAACCGCGACAGCGACCATCTCTACCGCCACGACAGCTACTTCTATTACCTGACGGGCTTCACCGAACCCAACGCCTGGCTGGTGCTCACGGGCACGGGTCACGCCACGCTGTTCTGTGCGCCGAAGGATCTGGAGCGCGAGATCTGGGACGGCCACCGGCTGGGCCCCGAGGCCGCGCCCGAGGCGCTGGGCGTCGACGCCGCCTGCTCGGTCGCCGAGCTGGACACCCGGCTGCCGCGCCTGCTGGAGAACACGTCCGCCGTCTGGTACCCGTTCGCCACGCACAAGGGGCTGGAGTCGCGCATCGACGGTTGGCTGTCGTCGGTGCGGTCGCGCGTGCGCTTCGGCGCGATGTGCCCCGACCAGCAGCGCGACCTGTGCGGCCCGCTCGACGAGATGCGGCTGGTGAAGGACGCGCACGAACTCGACATCATCCGGCGCGCCGGCAAGATCAGCGCCGGCGCCCACGTGCGCGCGATGCAGACATCGGCCCGCATGCTGCGCGAAGGCCGCGACCTGCGTGAATACCACCTCGACGCCGAGCTGCTGCACGAATTCCGCATGGGCGGCTCGCAGTACCCGGCCTACCCGTCGATCGTCGCCGCGGGCGCCAACGCCTGCGTGCTGCACTACCACGCCGATGCCGCGCCAGTGCGCGCCGGCGAACTGGTGCTGATCGACGCGGGCTGCGAGCTCGACAGCTACGCCAGCGACATCACCCGCACCTTCCCGGCGGACGGCCGGTTCACCGGCCCGCAGCGCGCGCTGTACGACATCGTGCTGGCGAGCCAATATGCCGCGGTGGCCGCCACCAAGGCCGGCAACCGCTTCAACGACCCGCACGAGGCCGCCGTGAAGGTGCTCGCGCAAGGCATGCTCGACGTCGGCCTGCTCGACGCGAACAAGGTCGGCAGCCTCGAGGACGTGATCGAGCAACGCGCCTACTTCCCCTTCTACATGCACCGCACCGGCCACTGGATGGGCATGGACGTGCACGACTGCGGCAGCTACGTCGAGCCCACGCAGCAGGGCGAGGTGAGCGAGCGCAAAGACCCGTTGAGCGGCGAGACCATCAAGAACCGCCCGAGCCGCATCCTGCATCCGGGCATGGTGCTGACCATCGAACCCGGCATCTACGTGCGACCGGGCGAGGGCGTGCCCGAACAGTTCCACGGCATCGGCATCCGCATCGAGGACGACGCGATCGTCACCGCCGACGGCTGCGAGCTGACCACGCGCGACGTGCCGGTGGACGCCGACGAGATCGAGGCGCTGATGCGGGGCTGATACCGGCCGAGGCGGGCGCGTTCCGCTTCAGTCGAGTCCGAGCACGCTGCGCGCCCACGCCGGCTGCCACGGCCCGTGCCACTGCACGCTGCCGCGCATGCCCGAGGCGACCAGATGCGGCCCGCCGGCGTCGACCTCCGCCGCGTCGAACAGCATCGACAGATCGGCCAGGCGCACCGCCTCGCGCAGGTTGGCGACGGTGCGCGGATAGCGCGCGAGAATCTTGTCGGCCGGGACGGCATGGCCGCCCTCCTGCACCCGCCCACGCACGCGCGCCAGCAAACGACGCGGCTCGTCGAGGCACACGACGTACAGCGCCACGTCGAAGCCCCGCGCCTGCGCATCGCGGATCAATTGCAGCTTCGACGGGTGCGAGAACACCGTCTCGGTGACGAAGGCCTGCCCGGCCTGCAACGAGGCGGCGCGCTGCGCATCGGCCCAGGCGCGGGCCGCCTCGGAACGTTGCAGCGCCCCGCGGATGTGCGCCAGGTGCTCGCGCTCGTGGATGTCGGCGTTGACGAACGCCAACTGCGGATAGCGCGGCTGGATCAGGTAGCGGTAGAGCGTCGACTTGCCGGCGCCGTTGGGGCCGGCGATCAGGTGCAGAACGGGACGGGCGCTACCGGGGCCGCGCGGCTCAGGCCGCTTTGCGGGCGCTGGCACGCGGGGGCGCCTTGGCGCGGTTCTCGGCTACAGCGGCCTGGGCACGCTGGGCCAACGCGCCCGATTGCGCCAGCGCCAGCACATGGCCGTGCAGTGCGCCGAGTTCGGCCGACGGTGACGACGCCAGCGGATACGGCGCGGCGTTCTCGCGTGCCAGCAGCGCCCGGCTGTCCTGCGCCGACAGGCCGGCGTTCTCGAGGGCGCGACCGAGCGTCGCCCAGTACTCGATCTGGCTGGCGATGGAACGGCGCATCGGCTGTGCGGCATCGCGTGCCTTCTCGACCAGCTCGGCCGAGAGCTTGACGGACGAGAACGGACTGACGGTGGTCATGGCTTCTCCTGAATGGCGCATTTTGCGCCATCCGGGCCGAGCCGGTCAAACGGCCGGGCGCACCACCACGCTCTTCGGGTCGAAGCCCGCGAGCTGCTTGTAGCGCAGCGCGACCGCCGCCAGTTCCTCGTGCGGCACGACCTGCTCGATGTCGGTGAAGCCTTCCGGCGCACGCTCGTGCGCCATCTGCATCACCTGCTCGGGCCCGTTCATGCGGTTGCGCAGCACGATGCCGGCCGTGCGCGGCAGGCGGTCGGCCTCGTACTCGCGCAGCGCCATCGACGGGTCCTTGAACTGCAGCAGTGCCAGCGTGAGGGCGCGCGTGTCCATGATGGCCTGCGCGCTGCCGTTGGAGCCGATCGGGTACATCGGGTGCGCCGCATCGCCCAGCAGCGTGACGCGCCCGCGCGTCCAGCCGGGCAACGGGTCCTTGTCGACCATCGGGAATTCGTAGATGGCCTCGGCCCCGTCGATGACCGAGGGGATGTCGATCCAGTCCCAGCGCCAGTCCTTGAACGCATCCGCGAAAACCGACTTGTCGACCTTCTTGTTCCAGTCGCTCTTGGGCGGCGTGTCGTCGTCGGTGCCCGGCACGCGCAGCTCGGCGATCCAGTTGATGAGCGAGCGGCCTTCGCGGCGCAGGGGCTCCGAGATCGGATAGCAGACGAACTTCTGGTCCTGGTGGCCGGCCATGAACATGGTGCGGCCGTCGAGGTAGGGCGCGGCCTCGGTCACGCCGCGCCACAGCAGGCGACGCGAGAAGCGCGGTGCATCGCCGGTCGGGTAGAAGGACCGCCTCACCGCCGAGTGGATGCCATCGGCGCCCACCAGCACGTCGGCGCTCAGCTCGCTCAGCGTGCCGTCCTTGCGGTCACGCAGCGTGAAGACCGCCGGCTGGCCGGGTGGGTCCATCAGGCCGGAACCGGTGCGCGTGACCGACTCGAGCACCTGGCCCGTGTGGATACGGCCCGCCCCCAGGCGCTTCACCGCGGTCTCGTACAGCAGCATCTGGAAAGCGCCACGGTGGATCGAGTACTGCGGCACCGGGTAGCCCGCGGCACGCCCGCGCGGTTCGTGCCAGATGCGCTGGCCGAAGTGGTTGTAGTAGGCCAGCGCGGCGGTCTCGACACCGATCTCGCCCAGCGCGTCGCCCAGGCCCAGCGCCGTGAGCTCGGCCACCGCATGCGGCAGCAGGTTGATGCCCACGCCCAGCGGCTTGATGCTCTCCGAGGCTTCGTAGACCTCCGCCTCGATGCCCTCGCGGTGCAGCGCGAGCGCCAGCGTGAGTCCGCCGATGCCGGCGCCGATGATCGTCACTTTCATGGTCTGTCGTCTCCTGTTCCTGCGCGGGTGCGCGCGCTCAGTCTGCCTTGAAGCCGGTCGCCGCGACGGCCTTGCCCCAGACAGCGGTGTCGTCGGCGATCACCTTGGCGAATTCTGCCGTGCTGGTGCCGGTCGCGCGGAAGCCCGCCTCGAGCAGCTTCTGCTCGCCTTCGGCCGACTGCACGGCCTTGACGATGTCGGCGTTGAGCTTGCGCACGACTTCCGGCGGTGTCTTCGCTGGCGCGACGATGCCGAACCACGCGGTGAACGCCAGGTTCGGATAGCCCTGTTCCCGGATCGTCGGCACGTCGGGCAGCGACGGGCTGCGCGTGGCCCCGGTGCTGCCCAGCGCCACCAGCTTGCCCGACTTCACGGTCGATGCCGCCAGGCCCACGGTCGCGAACACGCCCGACACATCGCCGCCGTACAACCCGCTCAGTGCGTCGGCCGTGTTGCGGTAGTGCACCGGCTCCGGCTTCTGGCCGATCGCGTCGCCGAACATGTAGGCGCCGAAATGGCCCGGCGTGCCGGCACCGAAGGTCGCCATGAACAAGCCCTTCTGCTGCTTGCTCCAGTCGACGAACTCGCGCACGTTCTTCGACGGCACCTTCTGCGGATTGACCAGCAGCACGAAGTCCGACGTGACCACCTGGCTCACCGGCACGAAGTCCTTCACCGGGTCGTAGGGCAGACGGTTGTAGCTGCTGGGCGCGATGCTCATTTGGCCCGTCTCGGCCAGCATCAGCGTGTAGCCATCGGGTGCGGCGCGGGCCGCCTCGCTGGCGGCGATCAACCCGCCGGCGCCCGGCTTGTTGTCGACCACCACGCCCTGGTTGCCCCAGCCTTCCGACAGCTTCTGCGCCAGCAGGCGCGCGACGATGTCGGGCCCGGTGCCGGCCGGGAAGCCGACGATGATGCGCACCGGCTTGTCGGGGTAGCTGCTGCCTTGCGCGAAAGCCGGAAGGGCGGCGCAGGCGGCCCATGCAGCGGCCACGGCCAGCGCCGTGCGGCGGGAAATGCGGAACTTGCTCATGTCTGTCTCCTTGTTTTCGGGGGAAGGCGATCCGGCCGAGCCGGCTAGGTGACCGTGAAGAACTGCATCTCGACGCGGTCCGGCCGACGCACGCCGCTGCCGACGAAGAGCCGCTCGTTGATCCATCCAAGCGCGGCCGACGACGTCTCGAAACGCGGCGCACAGCGGAAGTAGATTTCGGCCGGGTCGACCGGCTCGCCGCGCGCCAGCCGCGCCATCGCCTCGGGCGCGCCGCAGCGCAGCGCGGTGTTCTGCACGTAGATCCAGTCGCCGGCGTCGGTCTCGAGCGTGTAACGCGCGTCCAGGTCGGTCATGCCGCTGGCGGTGATCAACTGAAAGTCGGCGCCACCGGGCGCGACGCGCGCCTGCCAGCCATGGCCTTCGGCCGAGCCGCCGGTGATCGGGATCAGACGGCGCCGGCCGCGCGGCGTGACGCCGACATCCTGCGGCGTCCCGACCTCCACGCGCAGGGCGGCGAAGTGGTCGAGCAGGGGTGGGGCGACGAGGGGCGATGCGGGGTTCGAGGGCATGCCGATAGCGTAATTCCGGGTGGTCGCGCGGTCTGTCATCCTGGAAGATGACAGGATGCTTGCCGCCCTTGCCGTTCGACCGCCCCGCCGGCCCCTCTCGCCATGAGAAGCTGGCAGGCCGCGCCCACGAGCGACCGGCGCACCCAGGTGCTGACCGATCTCATCGGCCACATCGGCAGCCCGCGCTTCGGCCCGGCCGTGCTCGACGGTCTGCAAGAGCTGGTGCCCGCCGCCTCCTGGTCGGTGTACCGGCTCGGCGCGCGGCCCGCGCTGTTCCTGTCGGCCGCGCGCGGCGTGCCCGACACCACGCGCGACTGCTGGCGCGCCTACCTGAGCGGCCCGCACCGCGGCGACCGCAGCTTTGCGCAGGCGTCGAACGCCACCGACCACGCGCCGCTGTTGTGCCACCTGACGGCCGACGAGGCGCCGGACGAACACCGCACCAAGGTCTACGAGGCGCACGGCATGGCCGAGCGCGTATCGGTCGCGCAGACGCAGGACGACGGCGGCGTCTTTGCCATCAACTTCTACCGCCACGGCCATCAGCGCGCCTTCAGCGACGCCGCGCTCGACAGCTTCGGCGCGCTCGCGCCGGCATTGCTGGCGCTAGTGCGCAAGCACATGGCGCTGGCACAGCCGAACGGCGCGCCCGTGGTCGACGTCGGCGCGCACGACATGGAAGCGCGCCTGCGCAGCCTGTGCCCGGCGCTGACCGAGCGCGAGCGCGCAGTGTGCGTCCGCCTGTTGCAGGGCATGACGCAGGACGGCATCGCGAGCGACCTCGGCCTCGCGCTGCCGACGGTCAAGACCTACCGCAACCGGGCGTTCGCACGGCTGGGCATCCACTTCCGCAACGAGCTGTTCGCGCGGGTGCTGTCGGGCTGACGCGAGCCGTTACGCGAACGGCCAGAACGCGAGCGCCGGCTTGTTCACCATCAGATAGAACACCCCGATCATCGCCACGAAGGCCGGGTAGCCGAGCCACTCCCAGCGACGCTGGTAGCGCGCGTAGAGCGGCGGCAGCGGCGCGCCATCGCGCAGCGCCTGCGCAGCCATCGCCGCCATGCGGATCTGCAGCCACACGACCGGCAGCCAGCACGCACCGGTCAGCACGAACAACGCGATCGACAGCGCAAGCCACGGCGTGGACAGCGGCCAGCCCGCCATGTGCGCCAACGCGAAACCGCTGAGCGGCTGCAGGATGACCGTCGGCGTGGTGAACCACCAGTCGGCCCGCACCACCAGCCGGCTCACCACCGCCTGCGCCGGCACGCTGCCGCTGCGGTGGGTGAAGAACATGTAGAAGGCCGAGCCCAGGCCGGTGCCGACCATCAGCACGCTCGAGAGGATGTGCAGCCACTTGAGGATCAGGTAGGTGTTCATGGCGTTGCGCGTCGAATCAGATGCCAGAGCACGGCGGCGATGGGCAGGTTCTTGAGCAGCGGGCCGAGCGGATGCAGCCACAGGCCGGGCTGGAGCACGGTCGCCGCGAGCGTCATCGCCACCATCAGCGCCAGGGCTGCGATGTAGCTCGCGCGGCCCGGCCATCGCCACAGCGCGATGCCCACGAGCAGGTCGGCCACGGCGCCGCCGACGATCAGCCCCTGCACCAGCCAGGCGGGCGACGCCACGCCGGCATCGGCGAGCAGCTGGCGGCTCTGCCCGTTCAACTCGAGGAGGCTGGCGGCAGCGGTCACCAGCCAGACGGCGACGAGGCTGAGGCGCAGGAGGCGGTCGTCGTCGGGACCTTGGCGTGTCATCGCGAGCCTTCGTCGACCACGTCGGTCACCATGCCCCAGCGCGCGAACTCGGGCGCGAATTCCGACAGGGCGAGCAGACCGGTGCAGGCTCGCGCACCGAGAGGCAACGCTTCGCCGCGCGCGATACGACGGGCCAGAAGAATGGCGGCCATGCAGGGGATCTCGGGGCCGTGGTTGTCGTCGGCGGCGATGTGCCAGGCGCGTCGTGCAGCCGTGCCATGGGCATCGACGCCATCGACGCGCACCACCATGCCGCCGAGCGCGGTGCCGAACGCATCGAACGCGCCACCCGTGGCGTGGAACAGTGGCGCGAGCTTTTGCGGTGCACGCAGCAAGCCCGCGCGGCGCAGGAACGCCAGGAAGGCGAAGGCATGCTGCGTGAAGCCGACTTCGAGCGCGGCGCGGAACATCACCGACTGCACGCCGGCGTAGCGCGCGGGGAAGAGCTCGAGGTCGGGGATGTCGCACAACGCGCCGCGGCGCGGCTTCATGCGCGCGAACGCGACGGTCGTCGGTCGCGCCCAGCCGAGGCGCTCGACCCATCGGCCCTCCTGCCAGATGCGGATCGGCGCGCCGCAGTAGGCGAGCACGCCGGCCAGCGTGGCTTCGCCGCGCGGTGCGCCTTGCGCCGGTGCGATGCAGATGTCGATGCTGCGGATGGCTTGCCAACCGGCCGTGAGGTGGTCCACCACCGCCGACGACAGCGCCGGCACGGTGCTGGCGCCGCTGACTGCGGTGCGCCCCGCATCGCGGAAGGTGGCGTCGAGCGCCGTCGGAAAATCGCAGACGAAACGCCGGCCATCGGCCAGGTCGATGTAGTGGGCGCCGGCGGCCGCAGCGGCGTGCGGCACGCGGTAATCCTGGTTCTGGAACGGTCCGGCGGTATGGATGACGAGCTCGGCATCGGCCTCGCGGATCGCCCGCGCCAGCTCCGTCGACTGCACGTCGATGCGCATGCCGCGCGCCGTGCCACCCAGCGAATGCGCAAAGGCGGAGGCCCGATCGAGGTCGCGCCCTCCGACGATCAGCTCGATGTCGGCATCCTGCGCCAGCGCACGGCAGATGCGTGCGCCGAAGTTGCCGTAGCCGCCGAGCACCAGTGTCTTCATGTCGATGCGACCCCGGCCAGGTGTCCGCGCGTGAACGCCTCTTCGAAGATCGAATAGCCCGACCAGTCGGCATGCGCGAAGGCGAGCCGGCCGGCCACCACGGTGGCCTCGTGGCCGAGCTGCGCGCGCAGCCTTGGCGTCGGGATGGCCATCGCGTGGCCGTAGCGCGTGATGTCGATGCGCGTGGCGCGCTCGGCGATGTCGGGGTGCGGCACCGACAGCTCGGCGAGCAGCGCATCGCGCCAGGCGGACCAGGGATGATCGAGCAGCTGCCGGCGGCCGTCGGCGCCGTCGAAGCTGCTCGGGCCGAGCGGGCGGTACCAGGTCAGCACGGTGGCACGCGGTGTCGGGTCGAGCGTTTGGTGGCGTGCATCGACATACCCCAGGCCGCGGCTGCCGTAGACCACGTTGTCCCAGCTCGGCGCGGCGCCCGGCCGGTCGGCCAGCGGCGCATCGAGGTGCACGTTCGCCACCAGCCAGGGTGCGTACTGCAACGCTGACGCAGCGCGGCGAAGCAGCGCCGGCGGGTTCTCCACCACGCGCGCGGCGATGAAGACTGGCAGCGCGACGATGCAGCGCTCGGCCTGCCAGCGCACCAGCGCCTTCGTTGCCACGTCGAACACATCGACCTCGACGCCGTCGCGCGTCTCGGCGATGCGCGTGACGACCTGCCCGGTGCGCAGCCGCTCGCCCAGCGGCGCGGCGAGGCGCTGTGTGAGCCAGCCGTTGCCTTCGGGCCAGGCGAGCACCGCATCGCGGTCGGCGTTCTCGTCACCCGGCGCATGGAAGCCGTGTCGGCTCGCGAAATAGTGGATGCCGGCCCAGGCCGACACCTGCGCAACGCCGGCGCCATAGTCGTCGCGGCAACAGTACTCGAGGTACCAGCGCAGGTGCGCGTCGCTGAGACCCTCGGCGTCGAGCCATTGCGCAAAGGTCATGGCGTCGAGCGCGAGCGATGCCGGTGTCGTCGGCGCGCGCAGCGCCGGGATGGCGAAGCGCAGGGTCTGCTGCAGCGCCTCGACGCGCTGCGCGAAGCGGCGGTACTGGGCCAGCGTGTCGGCGCCGACGCCCTGCACCGGCAACAGGCCGTCGTGCCATTCGCCCTGGAAGAAGAGCCGCTCCTGCGGGCTGTGGCACAGGTGGCGCTCGTCGTATGCCCAGCGGCCGGCCACGCGCCGACGCAGGCCGAGTTCTTCGAGCAGATCCTGCACCTCATGCGCATCGTCGCCGGGCACCGGCAGGTAGTGCGCGCCGAGCGGGCAGGCGATGCCTTCGACCATCCCGCCACGGCTGTTGCCGCCGGCCGTGTCTTCCAACTCGAGCAGCACGAAGTCGTCGACGCCCTTTGCGCGCAGCGCGCGTGCCGCCGCGAGGCCAGCGACGCCACCGCCAGCGATCAGCACGCGCGTGCGCTGAACAGACGAAGGCGTCGCAGCGCGCAGCACACCATCGCGCAGCGCATGGCCGCGCGTGACGTCGATGCCGGTGAAGCCGCCTGCGATGGTGCGCGACGCTTCGCAGCCCGCCAGCGCGAAGGCGCCCGCGCCCAAGGCGCTGCCGATGAATGCGCGGCGCTGCATCGTCAGTGCCCCGAGACCTTGCCCCACTCGCGCTCGTAGGTGGTCACCAGCGTCTGGTTCGACAGCCGGTTCACGTCGGCCGGAACGCGCGCCATGTCGAGCGGGAAATCGAACATCAGCGGCAGCGTGGGCAGCGAGAGATAGCGCAAGCCGGCAGGCAGGGCCTCGGGCCGGCGGAAAGGCCGATGGCTCGCGATGACGAAGCCCCATTCGCCGAAGCTCGGCACATGCACGTGGTACGGCGTGGCCGTGAGGCCGACCGATTCGATCGTGGTCGCCACCGTCCAAAAGCTCTGGCGTGCGATCAGCGGCGAAGTGGTCTGCACCACGGCATAGCCGCTCGCGGCCAGGCGCTTGTCGAGCAGTGCGTAAAACGAGTTGGTGTAGAGCTTGCCGATGGCGAAGTTGGTCGGGTCCGGGAAATCGACCACGATCACATCGAACGTGTCGCTGCCATCCTGCAGCCACTTGAACGCATCCGTGTTGACGATCTTCAGCTTGGGCGACTTGAGCGCACCGCCGTTGAGCGCCGACAGCGTCTCGTGCTCGGCGAAGAGCCGCGTCATGTTCGGGTCGAGCTCGACCAGCGTGACCGACTCGACCGACGGGTACTTCAGCACCTCGCGCACCGCCATGCCATCGCCGCCGCCCAGCACCGCCACCTTCTTCGGCGCGCCGTGCGCCGCCATCACCGGGTGCACCAGCGCCTCGTGGTAGCGGTACTCGTCACGCTCGGCGAACTGCAGGTTGCCGTTGAGGAACAGCCGATGCCCCGCGCCGCCGCGCGTGACCACGATGCGCTGGTAGGGCGAGGTGGCGCTGAAGACGATGTGGTCCTGGTAGAACCTGTCTTCGGCCAATGTCGTGATGCGGTCGGCGAAGACGAAAGCGCAGGCCAGCACTGCGAGCGTCGCAAAGCAAGCGGCCACGTGCGCACCCAGCCGGCGCAGCTCGTGCCGGAACATCCACAGCGCCCACAGCGCGACGGCCGCGTTCATGAAGCCGAACAGCAGGCCGGTGCGGATCATGCCGAGCTGCGGCACGAAGATCAGCGGGAAGGCGACCGACACCGCCAGCGCGCCGAGGTAGTCGAAGGTCAGCACCTGCGACACCAGGTCCTTCAGCGCGGTGTTGCGCTTGAGGATGCGCATGACCAGCGGAATCTCCAGGCCGACCAGCGTGCCCACCACGACCACCAGCCCATAGAGCAACAGGCGGAAGGCGCCGGGCACGTAGGCATTGGCGAGGAAGAGCAGCGCCGGCAGCGCGCCACCGATGAGCGCGACCAGCAGCTCGATGCGCAGGAAGTGCGCCGGCAACTGCCGCTCGAAGTAGCGCGAGAGCCACGAGCCCACGCCCATGGCGAAAAGGTAGGTGCCGATGATGGTGCTGAACTGCAGCACCGAATCGCCGAGCAGGTAGGAGCTCAGCGCCGCCGCGCTCAGCTCGTAGACCAGCCCGCAGGCGGCCACGACGAAGACGCTGGCGAGGAGGGCGATCTCGACGGGCTGCGGGCCGCGCGCCGCGGGGGCCGGCTCGCTCAATGGATCGCGGCGGCCACGATGATCGAGATGCCCAGGCACATCGCCGCGACCACCATGCCGAGCGCGCGGTTCTGCTTCTCGATGATCTCCCGCCACAGGTCATAGGGCGTGAGCTTGTCGATGATCAGGAAGGTGACCCAGAAGATCAGTACGCCGATGATGGCGTAGAGCATCGAGCCCAGAAACGCGGCGGGCCGCAGCCATTCGATTCCCATCATGAGAAGCTCCTGAAGAAAAGGGGGTGTGAAAGGGCCGCGGTCATTTGTGACCACCGCCGCTGGAGTAGCCACCGTAGGAGCCGCCGGAACTGCGC
The DNA here is from genome assembly GCF_051216715.1 of Variovorax restrictus. Lineage (NCBI taxonomy): Bacteria > Pseudomonadati > Pseudomonadota > Betaproteobacteria > Burkholderiales > Comamonadaceae > Variovorax > Variovorax restrictus. The sequence continues at coordinate 359,516 of NZ_JBPJZH010000001.1, read as the reverse complement.
GTCGACGAACAGTTCTGCGTGTTCGGGTCGCAACGCGAACTGCAGGTGGTCAAAAGGAGCGGTAGCAGGATGAAGATCACGACCAGGATGACGATGATTGTCCCGCAGCCGACGCGCGACCCACTGCTCAGCGGCGCCGCATCGCCGCGCGTGAACATGTCCTTCTTCGCGTCGAGCTTGAAGGCCGCGGCCACCGTCGCGCTGTCCATCTTGTTGCCCGACGACCAGGTCAGCTCGTTGGCCGAGCGCTCCATCGACAGCAGCGCATTGCCGTTGGCGAAGTCGCGGTTGAAGGTCTTCTGCCCACGCTCGACCTGCCAGTAGAACTCGCCCGCCACGTACGTGGTTTCGGCGTTGTACGCGTACTGCTGCTGGTAGCTCTTGCCGAGGTACTTCGCGGTCTTGCCGCTCTCGGCCATGCTGGGCGCGCCGGTGGTGGGCGCGACCATGCTCCAGCCGTCCTCGGCATCGACCAGGAAGCTGAAGCCACGCTTCTTGTTGAAGAGCAGGTATTCGTTCCAGCCGAAGTGCTCGTCGTCGCCCGGCTCGACGCCCATGCGGTGCTGGAAGCCGACCACCTGCCAGTTCACGCCCTGCAACAAGCCGACGCTGCCCAGCGCGATCAGCGGGCGCACCGGCTCGTCCTGCTCGGCGTGCTTCAGTTCGCCGCCGATGCCTTGCGACAGGTCGATGATGCTGTTGCAGTTGCCGCAGGTGATGCTCTTGCTGTCAGCCAGGTTGACCGTGACCGGCGCCCCGCAGTTCGGGCAGGCGAAGCTGCGGCCCTTCTCGTCCTTGGTGGATTCGTCGCGCAGGCCGGTGAGTTGCAGGTCTTCGAGCCGCACCGCGCGGCCGAGGTAGGCGCCGGGCGGCTGCGTGTCGTAGTCGAGGCTGAGCACCTGGCCCTGGTCGCTGCGCAGTTCGACGACCGCGAAAGGCTTGCCCAGATCGGGCAGCCGCGGCAGCTCGCCCTGCGCCGACACCAGCGTCACCTGCTCGTTCGACGCGACGGTGTAGCTCTGGCCATTGAAGGCGGTGGTGGCGCCGACGCGCAGATCGCCGGCTGGCGGCGCAGCGCGCTCCAGCGTGTGGGGCAGCGAAAAGACGAAGGCGCCGTTGTCCTCGCTCAGCAGGCCGGTGCGTTCGCCGTCGAGCGCGGCGATCCATTCGGTCCAGCGGCCGCCCGGGTAGGCGTACTGCAGCCGCCCGACCAGCGTGAAGGGCTGGCCGTCGACCCGGCCCGCCGCGAAGAGCTGCAGCGGACTGAAGTCGTCGAACAGCTCCGCCATCTTGCCGATGCGCGCGAGCGTTTCGCCCTGACGGACGACAGTGCTTTGGCAGTACGGGCAGACGGCGAACGCCGATTGCGCGGACCTGAATTCGACCGGCGCGCCGCAACCCGGGCAGGGCGCACGGTAGGCGCGCTGGGCGCCTGGTAACTCAGCCATCGCCGGTGCTTAGACCAGCTTCTTGAGCAACTCCGCCTTCTTGGCGTCGAACTCTTCCTGGGTGAGGATGCCCTTGGTCTTGAGGTCGCCGAGCTTCTCGAGCGTGGCCATCACCTCATTGGCGCTGATCTCGGTCACGGGTGCCGCAGCGGCCACCGCGGCCGTCGCCGCCGCGTTCGGGTTCAGGCCCTGCGCGAGGTTTTGCGCCAGCACCTGGCCCAGCGCCACGCCGGCGCCCAGCCCCATCGCGTCGCCGGCGATGCCGCCCCCGCCGTTGGCCGAGCCTTCGGCGAACTTCGGGATGGCCTGCGCCGTCTGGTACTGCATGAACTTGCCCATGTCGCCGCCGACCATGCCCATGCCGATCTTCTGGTCGAGCACCTTCTGCAGCTCTTCGGGCAGCGAGACGTTCTGAACGGTGATGGCCTCGAGCTTGATGCCGATCTTCGCGAACTCGGGCTGCAGCTGCGTCGACAGCGCGTTGGCGAACTCGATCTGGTTGGCCGCGAGGTCGAGGAAAGGCACGCCGCTGGAGGCGATGGCGTTGCTGATGTTCTGCAGCACCAGGCCGCGCAATTGGCCGTCGAGGTCGGCCACCGTGTAGATGTCGCGCGTGCCGGAGATTTCCGTGTGAAACAGTTTCGCATCGCCGATGCGGAAGCTGTAGTTGCCGAAGGCGCGCAGGCGCACCGCGCCGAAGTCCTTGTCGCGGATCGTGATCGGCTGGGGCGTGCCCCACTTCTGGTCGACCTGCTGGCGCGTGCTGAAGAAGTAGACGTCGCTCTTGAAGGGCGACTCGAAGAGCTTGTCCCAGTTCTTCAGGTAGGTAAGGACGGGCAGCGTCTGCGTCGTCAGCTTGTACATGCCCGGGCCGAAGACGTCGGCCACCTGGCCTTCGTTGACGAACACCGCCACCTGCGATTCGCGAACCGTGAGCGAGGCCCCGTTCTGGATTTCCATCTCCGCCATCGGGAAGCGCCAGGCCAGCGTGCCATCGCCGGACTCGGTCCATTGGATGATGTCGATGAACTGTTTCTTGATGAAATCCATCAGTGCCATGGCGTCCCTCCAGATCGGTTGTGTTGATTTGTCCGGATCATATGCGCAGCGGACGACACTGCGGCGACTTCAACCCAGCTGGTCGCGCAGCGCGCGTTTCAGCAGCTTGCCGCCGGCGTTGCGCGGCAGCGGCGCGTCGGCCCAGGTGATGGTCTCGGGCACCTTGTAATCGGTGAGCTGCGCGCGGCAGTGGGCGCGCACCGCCTCGTCGTCGTGCGGCGCGCCGGGCGCGTGGATGAAAGCGTGCACCCGCTCGCCCAGCACCGGGCACGGCCGGCCGACGATCGCCGCTTCGACCACGCCGGGCAGCGCCATCAGCGTGTTCTCGACCTCGACCGAGTAGATCTTGAAGCCGCCGCGGTTGAGCATGTCCTTCTTGCGGTCGAAGAGGCGCACGAAGCCCTCGGCATCGACGGAACCGAGGTCGCCCGAATGCCAGTAGCCGCCGGTGAAGGCCGCGGCCGTGGCCTCCGGGTTGTCCCAGTAGCCGGGCACCACCATCGGGCCGGCGATCCACAACTCGCCGGTCTCGCCCGCGGGCAACTCGCGGCCTTCATCGTCCATCACGCGCACGTCGGCGCAGGGCAGCGGCACGCCCACGGTGTCGGCGTGGCCGCGCGTGAGGCCCGGCGGCATCATCGTGGTGGGCGAGGTGGTTTCCGTCGCGCCGTAGGCATTGACCAGCGTGAGCCCGGGCAGCCGCTCGGCCAGCGTGTCGATGGCCGACACCGGCATCGGCGCGCCGCCGTAGCCGCCCAGCCGCCAGTGCGCGAGCTTCGCACCGTCGAAGGTCGGGTCCATCAGGCACAGCGTGTACATCGCCGGTACCATCAGCGTGTGCGTGACACGCTCCGCCGCCATCGTTTGCAGAAAGCTCGCCGCCTTGAACGCAGGAATCATGACGATGGCGCCGCCGACGTGGACCATCGCCGCGATCACCGCGATCAGGCCCGTGACGTGGCTGGCCGGCACCGCCAGCGCAGAGCGGTCGCCGGTGCGCACGCCCATGCACACCGCGTAGTGCCGCACCGAATGCGCGACGTTGAGGTGCGTGAGCATCGCGCCCTTGGGCCGGCCGGTGGTGCCTGACGTGTAGAGGATGAGCGCGGTGTCCTGCTCTTTCACCCCGACGATGGCGGCTGGCGCGTTGTCGTGGCCCAGCGCATCGAGCGGCAACGCGCCCTCGGCTGCACCGGCCGCGACCACGCGCAACTGCAGCGCCGGTACGTCGGCGGTGGCCGGCACGCGGTCGGCCAGCGCCGCGTCGAACACGATCGCGCAGGCGCCGCACTGCTGCAGCATGTACGCGAGGCCGGGCTTCTGCTCGCGTTCGCCGATCGGCACCGCGATGGCACCCAGGCGCTGCACCGCGAACAGCACGGCGACGAACTCGGGCCGGTTGCTCATGAACAGCACGACGCGCTCGCCGGCCCGCACACCGTGCGCCGCCAGCCCCGCGGCGATGCGCGCGACCTCGGCATCGAGTTGCCGGTAGCTCCATCGCGTGTCGCCGCAGACCACAGCGTCGCTGTCGCCATGCGCGGCGACGGCGTTTTCAAGCAGCGCATGCAGGCTGCCCGGCCGCTCGACGAAGCAGCGCACGATGCGATCGCCGTAGGCCGCCTCGTGGCGCAGCCCGGGGATGTCCCGGGACTTCCAGTGTGAGTTCATGCGGCGCTCGCGTGGGCGTCGGCGGCCACATTGGCACCGCGTTCGATCACGTATTCGACATCCACCAGCTTGCGCGAATGGTTCAGGTCCGATTGCGCGATCAGCACCGACAGCGCACTGCCGCGCAAGCCCGCGATAACCTCGCCGAGGCGCATCGACAACGCGGGCGCGACGCCCTCGAAGGGCTCGTCGAGCAACAGCAGCCGCGTGCCGACGCCCAAGGCGCGCCCCAGGGCGACCAGCTTCTGCTGGCCACCCGAGAGCAGCAGCGCACGGCGCTCGCGCATGGCCGCGAGTTCGGGCAGCACGCCGTAGACGAAGTCCAGCCGCTCCTTCGCGTTGCGTGCGCCGGTGGCCCACAGCGGCACCAGGATGTTCTCCTCGACGGTGAGCTCGGGCACCAGGCCACGGTCTTCCGGCATGTAGCCGATGCCCGCTGCCGCGCGCCCGTGTTTGGGCAGGCGCGCGAGGTCCTGCCCGTCGAAGACGATGCGGCCCTGCGTGGGCGCGAGGTGGCCCATCACCGAGCGCAGCAGCGTGGTCTTGCCCGCGCCGTTGCGTCCGATGAGCCCAGCCATGCTGTTGGCCGCGACGGCCAAGCTGAGGCCGCGCAGCACCTGCACGGAGCCGATGGCGACATGGATCGATTCGATGGCGAGCATCGCTTACTCCTGGCGAAGGGTGCCGGTGACGTAGCGGCGCACGTCGTCGGTGGCGAGCGCGGCGGCGGGGGTGTCGTCCGCGATGATGCGGCCGCTGTAGAAGGCAATCACGCGGTCGGCGTAGCGCTCGACGATGTCCATGTCGTGCTCGACGAAGAGCACGGTCATCGGCTCCTGGCCCAGCGCGGTCATGATGATTTCCATCATCGGGAACTTCTCTTCGGCCGACACGCCGCTGGTCGGCTCGTCGAGCAGCAGCAGGCGTGGCTGGCCGGTCATGGCCATCGCGATGTCGAGCAGCTTGCGCACGCCGCCAGGCAGCTCGGCCACACGGCGTTCGCGGTGCTCGGCGAGGTTGAAGCGCGCCAGCAGCGCATCGGCGCGCGCCACCGCGTCGTCGCGCCGCGCGGTCTGCCAGAACGACAGGCGGTTTTCGCGGCAGGCGGTGGCGACCAGCATGTTCTCGAGCACCGACAGCTCCTGGAACAACTGCGGGATCTGGAAGGACCGCGCCACGCCCAGCCGCGTGATCTCGCGCGGCGCCAGGCGCGTGATGTCGCGGTCGCCGAACACGATGCTGCCGGTGTCGGGCTTGAGGTAGCCGGTGATCATGTTGACGAAGGTGGTCTTGCCTGCGCCGTTGCTGCCGATCAGGCTGACGCGCTCGCCGACACCCACCGCCACCTCGATGCCGCTGGCCGCGACCACCGCGCCGAAGCGCTTCTCGATGCCGCTGGCGCGCAAGAGGATCTCGCGCTCGAGCGGCGGCGTGACCCCGGGGAAAGACTTCATCACGGCGTTCATGCGCGGTCTCCCTTCGAACGTTTGGCGGCCACGCGATCGACCCACAGCGAGCCGATGCCGCGCGGCAGAAAGCGGATCATCAGCAGCAGGAAGAGGCCGAGCGACAGCTGCCAGGTGTTGGGGAAATAGAGGCTTGAGAAGGAGCGCACGATCTCCAGCAGCGTCGAGGCGACGAACACCGCCAGCACGCTCTGCCAGCCCGCGAGGATGGCGACGAAGACGAATTCGCCCGAGGTGGTCCAGTAGCTGAAGTTCGGGTCGATGTGGCCGAGCGACATCACGGTGAGCGCGCCGCCCGCACCACCGGCGAAGGCGGCCAGCAGGTAGTTGATGCTCATCGCCTGCTTGACCGAACCGCCGAGGTATTCGACGCGCAGTTCGTTCTCGCGCACCGCCTGCGTGACCAGCCCGCGGGTCGAGTCGAAGTAGGCGCGCGCCAGCAGCGCCATCACACCCGCGAAGCCGAGCGTCACGCCGTAGAGCACGTAGCCCACGCGGGCGTCCGGCAGCGTCTGGCCGAACAGCGTCGGGCGGCCCATGTTGAAGCCGTCGGACCCGCCGAGCGCGTTGGTCTTCACCAGCACGCCGTAGCAGACCATCGACAGCGCCAGCGTGAGCATCGCGAAGAAGATGCCTCGGTAGCGCGCCAGCATGGGCGCGAAGGGCGCGGCGACGACCAACGCCGCCACGCCACCCAGCAACGCCAGGCCCAGCGCATCGGTGATGCCGAGCTGGTTGAAGGCCAGCGCCGCGGCATAGCCGCCGACCGCGAAAACGAGACCCTGGCCGAAGGACACCACACCCCCGCGCATCAGCAGCACGATGCCCAGCGACACCAGGCCATGCGACGCCGCCATGGTCAGCAGGAAGGTCAGCCACTTGGGCATGAAGGCACCGGCGGCGATCAGCACCGCGATGAAGACGAGGCCGACGAGCAGCACCGTCGCGCGGTGCGAGCGGCGCACTGCGGCGGGTGGCGACGAAGTGAGAGGAATGCTCTGCATGGTCAGATCTTTCTCGCCTGGATGCGCTGGAACAGCCCTTCGGGCCGCACCATGAGCACCAGTGCCATGACGATGTAGATGGAAAAGAGTTCGGCTTCGGGGATGACGTGGACCGCGAAGGAGCGGGCCAGTCCGACGATGAGCGCGCCGATGGCCGCGCCCTCGATGCTGCCGAGGCCGCCGATGATCACGACCGCGAAGGACACGATGATCACGCCGACCGACACGCCCGGCTGCACCGAGATCAGCGGCGCGGTGAAGGCGCCACCGATGGCCGCCAGAAAGATGCCGACCGAGAAGGCCAGCATGTACACACGCGACACGTTCACGCCCATGCTCGCCGCGACCTCTTCGCTGTGGATCACGGCCAGCACGATCTTGCCGTGGCGCGTGCGGTTCAGGCCCCACCACACCGCGAGCCCGACCGCGACCGCCATGCCCATCAGCATGAAGTCGTACCCCACGTACACCTGGTCGCCGATCTCCACGTTGCCGAAGAGCGCATACGGCTCCGACACGTAGTACGGGTTGGCGCCCCAGATGAGCTTGGTGATGTCTTCCAGCATCAAGAAGAGGGCATAGGTGACCAGCACCAGCAGCACCTCGTCGCGGCCGTAGAAGAAGCGCATGAGCCCGCGCTCGGTCAGCGGCGCGACCAGCACCGCCACCGCGACGGCGGCGAACAGCATCGCCACCAGCGACCATTCCGGCGCGAACTTCAGCGTGGCGAACCAGCCGACGAAGCTGGCCGCGGCGTACGCACCCAGCGCATAGAAGCTGCCGTGCGCGATGTTGAGGATCTTCAGCACGCCGAACACGAGCGTGAGCCCGAGCGCGACGATGAAGAGCCAGGAGGCGTAACTCAGGCCGTCGATGAGGATGGTGATGGCGGTGTTCATGCCCGGATCGGTGGAGGTGGGGGGCGCCGCACCGACCGGCCCGCGCGGGGCGCGGACCGGTGGCACGACGGGGGCGGTGGCGCGTTCAGGCGCTCAGGCGCTCAGCACTTGGCGCCGGCGAAGTTGCTCTTGATCCAGTCTTCCGACTTCACGTTCGGCGGAGGATTCACGCACTCGGCCGGGAAGCGCTGGATGTCGTCGAGCACCACCATCTTCTTGGCCGCGTCGTAACGCGTCTTGCCGATGGCGGTCTCCTGCGTGGCCTGGTGGCCGTCGCCCAGCGTCATGCGGATCTTTCCGCCGGGCGAATCCCATTCCATGCCCTTGAGCGCCGCCGCCAGTTGCTCCGACGTCGGCTTCTTGCCGCCGTTGGCCGCCATCGCCTTCTCGGCCGCGAGCTTCAGGCCCAACAGCGCCTGCGCCATGCGGTAGGGCGCCTGTGCCGGGTAGGTGTTCTGGGCCTTCTGGTAGACGCTCCACCACCAGTCATTGAGTGCCGACTTGGGCGACAGCAGGCCGTATGCACCGCGCGCACCGAGGATGGCGCCGTCGGGCATCTTGTCGCCGAGGTTGGTGAGCACATGGTCGGCCGCCGACAGCACGACCTGCGAGCGCTTGAACAGCCCGCGCGGACCCGACTGCAGGATGAACGCCTGCAGGTCGCCGCCCCACAGGCTGGAGTGCGTGACGTCGGCACGCTTGGACATCAGCGCCGAGATCTCGGTGCCGTACTGGCCCGCGCCGAACTTCGGCAACAGGTCTTCGCCGGCCTTCGCATCGGGATAGAGCTGCGCCATCGACAGCATGAAGTCCTTGCGCGAATCCTGGCCCCAGGCGTAGTCCTGGTTGATCATGTTGTAGCTGGCGACCTTGACGTTGCGCGCCTTCATGTAGCGGGCCAGCGCGACGTTGTCCATGGTGGCGTGCGACGCGGTGCGGAACACGTAGTTGTACTTGCCGTCCTCGAAGATGCGCGGCGTGCCGCAGTCGTAGAGGATGAGGAACTTCTTCATCTCCTCAGCCACCGGGGCGACCGCCAGGCAGTCGCCCGAGCCGACGTAGCCGACCACGGCATCGACCTTCTCGCGGTCGTAGAGGTTGCGCAATTCCTGCACCTGCTTGGTCGCGCCGCCGTTCTCGTCGACGTAGATCGCCTCGATCTTCATGCCGCCGAAGCCGGTCTTGTTGTAGGGCGCGGGCGCCTCGCCCTTGTTGAAGGCCTCGACCAGCGCCTTGGCGCCGTTGACCGCGGGGATGCCGAAGCTTTCCGCCGCCTGGCCCGAGAGAAAACTCACCACGCCGACCTTGAAGGTCTCCTGCGCCTGCGCACCGAGCGCGAGTGCGCCCACGCCCAGGGCGATGGCGGAACGCGCCATGCCGCGGCGCCATGCGCCGGCCCGTGTCGACCCGACCTGTTGCTGCTTCGATGTCATGTCTCTTGTCTCCTTCGTTGTGGATGAACTACCGTGCTTTCGTGATGGGCGTGCGCATGTCCTGCCCCGTCATCTCGAAACCCTTCTGAAAATCGACCATGTGCTTGCGCGTCCACTCGGCGGCGGCATCGGCGTCGCGCCGTTGCAGTGCGGCGAGGATGGCGCGGTGCGCCGCGAGATTGCGCGCCTTCGACTGCGGCAGGTGCAGGTGGATCTGCAGCAGCGTGGGGTTGTAGAGCAGGCTGATCGGCTCACGCGCGAGCATCAGCGCGCGGTTGTGGCTGGCCCGGCCCACCAGCGCGTGGAACTCGACGTCGAGCTCGACCAGGCGCGCGTTGTGCTCGACGGAGTCGGTGTCGTTCGCCTGGAGCTCGGCGGTGAGTTCGGTGTTGAGCGCCAGGGCCTCGATGTCGGCCGGCTCCGCCTGCTCGGCGGCCAGCCGCGCGGCCAGTGGCTCGAGCGTGACCGCCACCTGCCACAGCTCCTGGAAGGTGGTCTGCTGCAACAGCAGCAGCCGCGCGGCACGCGGCGCCAGGTCGTACAGGCCGGGCAGCGTGACGAACAGTCGACGTCCCTCGCGACGTTGCACCAGCCCTTCCTGCTCGACCTGGCGGATCGCTTCGCGCACCGTCGAGCGGTGCACGCCGAAGCGCTCGGCCAGGCTCTGCTCGGTCGGCAGCGGCATGCCCGGCTTGAGCCTGCCGCTGAGGATGCTGCGCTCGATTTCCGAGGAGACGGCCTTGTAGGCCGGCTCCAGCCGGAGCCGACTGAACATCGCCGCGTCGTCCGCAGGCAGCACGCTCGCCAGCCGTGTGGCGGGCGCCACGGGCCGTGCGGACGAGGGGTTGCCCGCCGTGCGGCGGGGTGCGCGAATGCTGCCAGTCAATCGATCTCTCCTTGCGCTCGTCAGCGGCGCATTTCGTTTGTCGGACAATCGGATTTTGGGGAGCGTCTTGCGCGACATGGAGCGGGTTTTCCCGTTGCCGCCTGCCAAGACCGGACGTGCCGCAGGCCCTGCGCGAGCCGTCTCTCCAATGGGCGAGGTCTACAATCGCGCCCCCTACAACCGTGTCGCGGACGCGTCATTCCACGCGCCAGCGATCGCCGGAGAACGCTGCCAATGTCCGATCTCTCTCCCCTGAGCCCCGCGGTCCCTGCCGCACCCAGCGCTGAAGACAAGCGCGCCGAGCTGCGCCGCGCCGCACTGGAGTACCACCTGCTGCCGGTGCCAGGGAAGATCGCCATCGCAGCCACCAAGCAGATGGTCAACCAGCGCGACCTGGCCCTGGCCTATTCGCCCGGCGTGGCCGCACCTTGCGAAGAGATCGTCAAGGACCCCGCCAACGCCTACAAGTACACGGCGCGCGGCAACCTGGTGGCCGTCATCACCAACGGCACCGCGGTGCTCGGCCTGGGCGACATCGGTGCGCTGGCCTCCAAGCCGGTGATGGAGGGCAAGGGCGTGCTCTTCAAGAAGTTCGCCGGCGTCGACGTGTTCGACATCGAGATCGACGAGAAGGACCCGCAGAAGCTGGTCGAGATCATCGCGTCGCTGGAGCCGACCTTCGGCGCCATCAACCTCGAGGACATCAAGGCACCGGACTGCTTCTACATCGAGCGCGAGCTGCGCAAGCGGATGAAGATCCCCGTGTTCCACGACGACCAGCACGGCACCGCGATCACGGTGGCGGCGGCGCTGCTCAACGGCCTGAAGGTCGCGGGCAAGAACATCGCCGAGGTCAAGCTGGTCACCTCCGGCGCCGGCGCTGCAGCGCTGGCCTGCCTGAACCTGCTGCTCAAGGTCGGCATGCCGCGCGAGAACATCTTCGTGACCGACCTCGCCGGCGTGGTCTACGAAGGCCGCGAAGAGCTGATGGACGACGACAAGCGCCAGTACATGCAGAAGACGCAGGCGCGCACGCTGTCGGAAGTCATCGAGGGTGCCGACGTGTTCCTGGGCCTGTCGGCCGGTGGCGTGCTCAAGCCGGCGATGGTCGCCAAGATGGCCGCGCGGCCGGTGATCTTCGCGCTGGCCAACCCGAACCCCGAGATCTCGCCGGAAGACGCGCACGCGGTGCGCGGCGACATCATCATGGCCACGGGCCGCACCGACTACCCGAACCAGGTCAACAACGTCCTGTGCTTCCCGTACATCTTCCGCGGCGCGCTCGACTCGGGCGCGACCACGATCACCGACGAGATGGAGATCGCCGCGGTGCGCGCCATCGCCGAGCTGGCGCAGGCCGAGCAGAGCGAGGTGGTGGCAGCGGCCTACGTTGGCGAGAAGCTGACCTTCGGCCCTGAGTACCTGATCCCCAAGCCCTTCGACCCGCGGCTGATGATGAAGATCGCGCCGGCCGTGGCGAAGGCGGCCGAAGAGAGTGGCGTGGCGACGCGCCCGATCGCCGACCTCGACGCCTACCGCGACAAGCTGCAGAGCTTCGTCTACGCGTCCGGCACGATGATGAAGCCGATCTTCGACGCGGCCAAGCGCGCGACCAAGAAGCGCGTGGCGTTCGCCGAGGGTGAGGAAGAGCGCGTGCTGCGTGCCGTGCAGATCGTGGTCGACGAAGGCCTGGCGCGCCCGACGCTGATCGGCCGCCCGGCCATCATCGCCCAGCGCATCGAGAAGTTCGGCCTGCGCCTGCGGGAAGAACTCGACTACGACATCGTCAACGTCGAGCAGGACCACCGCTACCGCGACTTCTGGCAGACCTACCACCGCATGACCGAGCGGATGGGCACCACGGTGCAGACCGCCAAGATCGAGATGCGCCGCCGCCTGACGCTGATCGGCTCGATGCTGCTGCACAAGGGCGAGGTCGACGGCCTCATCTGCGGCACCTGGGGCACCACGGCCATCCACCTGCATCACATCGATCAGGTGATCGGCAAGCGCCCTGGTGGCTGTGCCAGCACGCCGCAGAACGTGCCGATCTACGCCTGCATGAACGGGCTGCTGCTGCCCGACCGCCAGGTGTTCCTGGTCGACACGCACGTCAACTACGACCCGACACCCGAAGAGCTCGCCGAGATCACGACCATGGCGGCCGAGGAAATGATGCGCTTCGGCCTGAAGCCGAAGGCGGCGCTGCTGTCGCATTCCAATTTCGGCAGCAGCAACCAGCCCAGCGCGGTCAAGATGCGGCGCGTGCTCGACCTGCTGCGGATCCAGGCGCCATGGCTCGAGGTCGACGGCGAGATGCACGGCGACGTGGCGCTCGACGGCAAGCAGCGCGCCGCCGTCATGCCCCACAGCGCGCTGGCCGGCGACGCCAACCTGCTGGTGTTCCCGAACCTGGACGCTGCCAACATTTCCTACAACCTGCTCAAGACGGCCGCCGGCGGCAACATCGCCATCGGCCCGGTGCTGCTGGGCGCGGCCAAACCTGTGCACATCCTCACGGCCAGCGCCACGGTCCGCCGCATCGTCAACATGACGGCTTTGACCGTGGCCGACGCCAACGCCGACCGCTAAGCCCGTTGGCGACAGCGGTCGCTAACTTCACAGGCGAAGAGCCACCCCCAGGCGCCTGCTCAATAAATGAGCAGGCGCTTGCTATTTGCGCATCCGTGGTGCACACTGGCGGGCTTGAATTCGCGGGTTAACCCCAAGGTTGATCCCTGATTCGGCCCCCTTCGCTCTTTTCCTGTGGTGTCCCGTCGGACACCGTTCATTCATGGCCTCGATCTCGTCGTCTGTGTTCCGATTTGCCACTGCCGGCATGCTGCTGGCGGCCTTGGCAACCGGAGCGGACGCCCGGGACACACGAGACATCGACCGGACGGCAGCGCGGCAGCCGACCCAGGAATCGATCGCGCTGCGCGAACTTCCGCTGCAAGGTCAACGGACCTACCGAGCGATTCTCGACGGTGGCCCCTTTCGTCATGACAAGGACGGCACGGTGTTCGGCAACCGCGAACGGCTGTTGCCCGCCGCGCGTCGCGGGCACTACCGCGAATACACGGTCGACACGCCCGGCGCGCGCAACCGGGGCGCGCGGCGCATCGTGTGCGGCGGCGAGCGGCCGACAACGCCGGATGCGTGCTGGTACACGGCGGATCACTATGCGAGCTTCAGGCGGATTTCGCCATGACCGATGAACTGGATTGGAGCGGCGCCGCAAAGCGCCCGACAGAAATGACGACGACGACAACCATGGAAAGACCAGCGGAGATGACCTTATCCCTTCGTGCCGTGCGACCCAACATCGTGCAGTCGATTCGCGCCTTCCGCGTGAACGACCTGCAAGATGCCGCGAACGCGTCCGGGCAGCACTTCCTGTATGCGAACCTGGCCAATGCCCAGTCGAAACAGGATGTGCTCGACCTGATCGCGCAGCAGTTCACCTTCCCGGCCCACTTCGGCAAGAACTTCGACGCGCTGTACGACTGCATGACCGACCCGTTGCATAAATCGGGCCCGCAGCCCGGTTTCGTGGTGGTGCTCGAGCAGATCCCGGCCAATGCCAAGTTCGACAAGGAAGCCCGCGAACAGCTGCTCGACATCTTCCGCGACGCCTCCGACTACTGGGGCGACCGGAAGATCCCGTTCAGGTGCTTCTATTCTTTTCTGTAGCCCGTTCTGCATCCACCAGCCAAGCAGAACGGGCGACCGAGGCTCCAGAGGGTAGCGCGCCGGTCACCGGCATCGATATCGCTCCCGTCGATCCCAACGCAGAAAAGATGCCGACCGACAAGTTGGTCGACGTATCACCGCTGGCGCTGCGCATGAGCAGCCCCTTCAACGCGGGATACTGGCTCGCCGCAGCCTGATGAAAAAAGCCCGTCCACGACGGGCTTTCTTCTTTGCGCCGCTCAGACGGCGCCCGACGGCGGCGCTGGCGGAACGGCCTGCGCCAGCGCCACGTACTCGGCCACCGGCACCTCCTCGGCACGTCTTTGCGCGTCGAAGGGGCCGGCAAAGCCGTGCTCGTCCAGCCATCGCCCCAGCGTGTGCCGAAGGATCTTTCGGCGCTGGCTGAAGGCGACTTGCACGATCTCGCCGAGCCGTGCGGCGTCGAGCACCGGCGGCTGCGCGAGCGGCACCATGCGCACCACGGCGCTGTCCACGCGCGGCGGCGGCTCGAAGCTCTCCGGCGGCACGAACAGGATGTTCTCCATGGCGTAGCGCCACTGCAGCATCACGCTCAGGCGGCTGTAGTCTGACGTGGCCGGCTTGGCCACCATGCGGTCGATCACTTCCTTCTGCAGCATGAAATGCTGATCGGCGATCAGGTGCGCGTAGCCGAGCAGATGGAACAGGATGGGCGTGGAGATGTTGTAGGGCAGGTTGCCCACCACGCGCAGCGGCTTGGGCGGATCGCCCGCGAGCCGGGCGGCCAGCGCGGCGAAATCGACCTTGAGCACGTCGGACTCGATCACGTCGAGCTGGCCGTGCTCGCGCAGCCGCTTGGCGAGATCGCGGTCGAGCTCGATCACGGTGAGCCGGCCCAGCCGCTCGACCAGCGGCTGCGTGAGCGCCGCCAAGCCCGGGCCGATCTCGACCATGGCGTCGCCCGGCTGCGGGGCGATGCCCTGCACGATCGCGTCGATGATCCCGCCGTCCGACAGGAAGTGCTGGCCGAAGCGCTTGCGCGCGATGTGCTGGGCCATCAGGCCGGGTGCGGGCGACGCATCACGACTGCGGCGGCTCGCGCAACTCGACGTAGGCACGCCCGCGGGTTTCCTGCACCCAGGTCTCGAAGGCCTCGTCCATCTTCTTTTCGCGCAGCACCGCGCGTGCGGCTTCGCGCTGCTCGGTCTGGCTCAGCGTGGCCTCGCGGCGGCCAAGCACCTGGATCAGGTGAACGCCGAAGCGCGACACGACGGGGTCGCTGACCTGCCCGGGGGCGAGGCGGTCCATCGCCTCCTCGAATTCCGGCACGAACTGGCCGGGGCGACCCCAGCCGAGGTCGCCGCCTTCCTTGGCGCTGCCGTCTTCCGAGTTGTCGCGTGCGAGGCCCGCGAATTCGGCCGCACCCGTCTGGATGCGCTGCTTGAACTCGGCGAGCTGCTTGATGGCCTGGGCGGTGCTGCGCTTCTCGTCGTTGCGCAGCAGGATGTGGCGCACCTGCGTCTGTGTGACCACGCCTTCCGCGGCGCCGGCGCGACCCTTGGCCAACACCTTGATGACGTGGAAGCCGGCACCCGAACGCACCGGTCCGACGATGCCGTTGACCGGCGTCGCCTGCGTCGCTTCGACGAACAGCGGGGGATAACGGTCGGCCGAACGCAGGCCGAGCACCCCGCCACTGGCCCGGTCGGGCGAGTCGGAGTTCTCGCGCGCCAGCTTGGCGAAATCTTCGCCGCCGATCGCACGCTGGGCCAGGCCCTGGGCTTTCTGCTGCAGCGTCTTGATCTGCGCTTCGCTGGCATCCTCCGGAACGGCCACCAGCACGTGCGCGAGGTTCAGTTCTGGCGACAGCGCCGCGTTGCCGCTGCGTTGCTCCTGCAGGAACTGCTCGACCTCGGTGTCGCTCACCTTCACGCGGGAATTGACCTCGCGCTCCCGCACCCGGGTCAGCGTGAGCTGATCGCGCAGATCGGCGCGGAATTCCTGCTTGCTGATGCCGTCGGCGGCGATGCGGCGGTACAGCTCATCCAGGCTCACCTGGTTCTGGCGTGCCACCAGCTGCTCGGCCTGGTCGACGGCCAGGTCGTCGATCTTGATGCCGGCTTCCTTGGCCACCTGCAGCTGGGCGCGTTCGGAGATGAGCCGCTCCAGCACCAGGCGATTGAGATCCGGCCGCGGCATGCGCTGCGCTTCGGGGTTCTGCTGCAGGATGCGCGCGGCACGCTTTTGCACCTCGGTGTTGGTGATCGGCTCGGAATTCACCAGCGCGACGATGTACTCGGCCGATCGTTGCCCGGTGGGCGCCGGCGTCGCAGGCGTGGCGGCACTCGGGGCCGTCGCGTTGACGCGCGGGCCGCCGCGCATGATGTCGGTGATGCCGGTGCCGCCGCTCGGGCGCAGGCCCAGGCCTTGCGCCTGCGCGAGCGATGCGACCACCAGGGCGCCCAGACAGGCCACGGTGACGGTGGAACGGAAGAGTTTCATGGGTGCTTTGGCTCAGTCGTAATTGGTGAAGCGGCTCGGCGTTTCGCCGGGCTCACGCAGCGGACGGTAGCGCTGGATGTTCTGCGCCAGCGTCCTCATGGGGCTCGATCCGACGGCCGCGAAGCCGACGAACTCGATCTGGAACATGATCCGCGTATTAGCTGTGACCTGTCCGGTCGACAGACGTTCCAGCACCACACGGCCGATCCAGCAGCAGCCATCGTATTCGACCCCGATCACCCCATCGGTCAGCTTGCTGTCCTTGAGGCTGTAGTTCATGCGGCCCACCGCGTACCAACGGCCACCACCTTCACCCCGGCCCGGGCCGAGGTTCTTGCCCTTGTCACCCCACAGGTCGTTGAGCGGCCACTGCCAGCCGATGTCGATCGATTTGTTGCCGTTCTGTGCGAGCGGGGTGCTGTCGGCCTGGTAGCGGAACGCCGCATTGAGGGTGCGGTACGGCCCCGGGTTGTAGCGGGCAGTGAGCGTGCTGCGCTCCGACTTGCGCGAGTCGGGGTTGTACTGGATGGTCGTGTCCGCAGTCCACTTCGAGGTCCAGTTGATCTGGGCGCCCAGCAGGATGTCGCTCAGCCGATCGTCGATCGGCGAGACGCCGGGTAGCGTGACGCGCTGGTCGCTGAAGCGGAAGCGCTGCGCGACGCCGAAGCGCGCCGCCTCGTTGCCGGTGTCGGGGTCGATCAGGCGGGTGCTGACGCCGGCCGTCAGCACGTTGCTGTCGGCGATGCGGTCGTTGCCGGAGAACGCGTTCTCGGTGTAGATCGTCGCGAAGTTGAAGTCGTTGGCCGCCGTGTCGTACACCGGCAGCTGACTCTGGTCGCGGTACGGCGTGCGCACGTAGAACAGGCGCGGCTCCAGCGTCTGACGGAACGAACGCCCGAACAGGCTGGCGTCGCGCTCGAACACCATGCCGCTGTCGACGCTGAAGGTCGGCACGGTGCGGCTGGCGGAACTCGCACCGCTGGCCAGTGGCGCATCGAACTGGTAAGCAGTCGCGTTGAGTTGCAGCTTGGGAATGACGAAGGTGCCCGGCGTGATCCACGGCCGGCTGACCTGCACGATGCCGAAGGCCCGTTCGCCGTCGGGCTGACGTTGCCCGTTGAGCTGTGGCGCATAACGCGAGTCGGCCCGGAAATGCGTGTAGTCGAGCTGGGTGCTGACGTCGAAGCCGTTCCAGTCGTACTGGGTGTTGTTCGCCGTGAGCTGCGGCATGCGGTCGTAGGGCGGCGTGATCGGCGAGAGCGAGTACTGCAGCGTCTGGTACGACAGCGCACGCACCTGGCCGCTCCAGTCGCCCTTGCTCCAGTTGATCGCGGCCTCGCTGTCGAGCAGGCGCGAACTCAGCGTGGGCGTGCGGGAGAAGTCGCGCCAGTAGTCGTTGTCGCTCACCCGGTTGATGCGCAGCGTCGCGCTGAGCGAATCGAGGCCGAAGGGCTTGGGGTCGAAGCTCTGGCTGTGCGTGGTCCAGAGGCCCCAGCGATCGCGGTTGCGCAACTGGTCCGACGGCATGTAGTCGGCACGGACCACGCCGCTGTAGCCGTTTTCCAGATAACGGAATTCGCTGCCCAGATTGATGCCGCGCTTAGTCATCAGCGTCGGTGACAGCGTCGCGTCGCGGTTCGGTGCGATGTTCCAGTAGTAGGGCATCTGCAGTTCGATGCCGTTGACGCTGTCGACTCCGAAGACCGGCGGCAACAAGCCGCTCTTGCGCTGGTTGTTGAGCGGGAAGGTGATCGACGGCAGCGCGGGCGAACTCACGCCCATGAAGCTCAGGCGCGCGTCGGTCGCCGTGCCGATGTTTTCCTCGGTGTCGGTGGTGAGCGTGGCAGCGGACAGCAGCCAGGCCGGCACCCAGCCCGGGTAGTCTTCGCGCCGGCAGGTGGTGTAAGTCGCCTGGCGCGCCACCGAGATGTTCGAGTCGACGAAATCGATGCGTTCGGCATCGCCGTTGCCGCCCGTCGCGAGAAACTGGTAGCGCACGTTGCTGAAGAAGCCTTCGAAGGTCTCGACCTTCAACTGCAGCTCCGGGCCTTCGTAGACATTGCCGCCCTGGTTCACCCTGACGTTGCCCTGCGCCTTGGCCAGGTCGTCGGGCTGGTAGTACTCGAGGCGGTCGGCGCGGATGACGGTGTCGCCGCGGCGCAGCGACGCGTTGCCCTCGACCACGGTTTCCAGATTGGGCCGGCCGGAGATGCGATCGCCGTCGACGAAGCTCGGTCGCAGGCCGCGCTCGCTGTTCGGGATGGTCTCGGCCAGTTGCGGGGTGCGCCGCAACTGCAGCGGCGTGTCGATCCAGGCGGCGTCCTGCGCGAACGCGCCTTGCGCCTGCCACAGGGCCAGCGTCAGCACGGCGAGCCGCAGCGGCGGGCGCGACGGCCGGCTCATTCGCCGCTCCGCCCGGCTGCGCCCGTCGCGGCAGGCAACGAGCGCGCGGCAGGCCAGGCACGCGGGCATTTCGGTGGGAACATGGGCAGGGGCGTCACGGATCGTCGAGGGAAAGGGGGCCGCGAACGGGGATGTTCGCCAGGCGCCTGAGGAGGCGATTTGTAGAATCGATTATCCATGACCGCATCCCCGCACCCGACCACCGGCGCCACCCCTTCCATCGCCTGGAGCGACCCGGCCCGCGCAGCGGCCTTCGGACGGTGGCTTGAACGCATTGCGCCGACGCATCGCCTCGTCCCCGAGACGGTCAGGCTGGCCTCGGCCGACGCCAGCTTCCGCCGTTACTTCCGCATCGACACGACCGACGGCGCGCGCACCCGCATCGTGATGGATGCGCCGCCCGACAAGGAGAACAGCGCGCCCTTCGTCGAGATCGCCCAGCGCATGAAAGAAGCCGGCGTGAAGGCGCCGCAGGTGCTCGAGTGGGACGCCGCCGACGGCTTCCTGCTGCTCGACGACCTGGGCAGCCACACGATGCTCGATGTGATCGACCCGGCGAACGCCGACGCGAGCCGGCCCCTGTACGGCCAAGCCATTGACGCGCTGATCGCATGGCAGCTGGCGTCCAAGCCCGACCAGCTGCCGCCTTACGACAGTGCGCTGCTCGAGCGCGAGCTGGCGCTGTTTCCGCAGTGGTACATCGCCCAGCACCGCGGCGTTGCGGTCGAAGGCGTGATCAAGGAACGCCTGGAGCGCGCCTTCAAGGCCATCGTGGCCCACAACCTCGCCGCGCCGAGCGTCTACGTGCACCGCGACTTCATGCCGCGCAACCTGATGGTGGCCGACGACGGCGGGCCGCTGGGCGTGCTCGACTTCCAGGACGCGGTCTACGGCCCCATCACCTACGACATCGCCAGCCTGATGCGCGACGCCTTCCTGAGCTGGGACGAGGACTTCGTGCTCGACATCACCGTGCGCTACTGGCAGCAGGCGCGCAAGGCCGGGCTGCCGGTGCACGAGGACTTCGGCGAGTTCTACCGCGCTGTCGAATGGATGGGCCTGCAGCGCCACCTGAAGGTCGCGGGCATCTTCGCGCGCCTGACCCTGCGCGACGGCAAACCGAAGTACCTGGCCGACACGCCGCGCTTCATCGCCTACATCCGCGCCACGGCCAGCCGCTACACCGAACTCACGCCGCTGCTGCGCGTGATCGACGAGGTCGAAGGCACGCAGCCGCTGGTCGGCTTCGCGTACGGCCGGACCTGAGGTGCCGCGCTTCCACTGCGCCGTTCCCCTGCAGGCCGGGCTCGCGCTCGCACTGCCACCGGGTGCCGCGCGCCATGTGCAGGTGTTGCGCATGCAACCCGGCGAGGCGCTGACGCTGTTCGACGGCCGCGGCGGCGAATACGCCGCGGTGGTGGAGCGCATGGGCCGCAGCGAGGTGACGGTGAACGTCGGCGCGCACGATGCGGTCGAGCGCGAAGCGCCGCAGGCCGTGCACCTCGCGCTCGGCATGCCGGCCAACGACCGGATGGACTGGCTGGTCGAGAAGGCGACCGAGCTCGGCGTCGCGAGCATCCAGCCCCTGATGACCGCCCACGGCGTGCTGCGACTGGCCGGCGAACGGGCCGAGAAGAAACGCGCCCACTGGGAAGCCATCGCGATCGCCGCCTGCGAGCAGTGCGGCCGCAACCGCGTGCCGCAGATCCATCCGGTGCGCGCCTACGCCGAATGGCTCGGCGGTCCACAGGCGGACGGCGGCGTGCAGCGCATCGTCCTGAGCCTGGCGCCCGGCACGCAGCCGCTGATGGAATTGCCGGGCGCCGGCGCCTGGCAGGTGTTGAGCGGGCCGGAGGGCGGTCTCAGTGCCGACGAGGAAGCCCGCGCGCTGGCACAGGGCTTCCGCCCGGCACGGCTCGGCCCCCGCGTGCTGCGCGCCGAGACCGCAGCGCTCGCGGCGCTGACCTTGCTGGGCGGGGCATGAGCGCCGCTGCGTGCGCTGCAGGCATTTCGCGCACCACGCCGCTGGCCTGTCTGCGACGCCGCTTCCAGCGCGTGCCCGCCTTGCTCGCAGGCCTCTGCCTGGCGGGCACGGTGCAAGCCCAACACTTTGCACCGAAATCCATCGCGGACAGGACGGTGCGCCCGGAGGTCCGGCTCGCCTTCAAGCGGCTGCTGGCGGCGCCGGTCGTGCAGCGCACGCTGGACGCCGTGCGTGACGACCACCTCAACACCATTGACGACCTGCGGCTGCTCACCGAGATTGAGGCGCCCCCCTTCAAGGAACAGAAGCGCGCCGAAGCCTTCCTCGCACGGCTGAAGGCGCTGGGCCTGACCAACGCCACCATCGACGGCGAGGGCAACGTACTCGGCCTGCGCAAGGGCCGCGGCAAAGGTCCGACGCTGCTCGTGTCGGCGCACCTCGACACGGTGTTCCCGGCCGGCACCGACGTGCGCGTGCGCGAACGCGACGGCCGCCTCTATGCACCGGGCATCTCGGACAACACGCGCGGCCTCACCGTCCTGCTGTCGTGGCTGCGGGTGCTGAACGAGCAAAAGGTGCAAACCGAGGGCGACCTGCTGTTCGCAGCGACGGTCGGCGAGGAAGAGCTGGGCAACCTGCGCGGCATCAAGCGCATCTTTGCGGAGCATCCCGAGATCGACGGCATGGTCGGGCTCGAACCCGCACCCGACGGCAGCGTGCTGGTGGCCGGCACCGGGAGCCGCCGCCACGAGATCGTCTTCAGCGGGCCCGGCGGCCACAGCTTCGGCGCCTTCGGCCGCGTGCCCAGCGCGATCCACGGCATGGGCCGCGCCATCGCGAAGATCGCCGACCTGAAGACGCCCAGCTTCCCGCGCACGACCTTCACCGTGGGCACGGCGAGCGGTGGCACCGCCGTCAACGTGATCGCGGCGGAGGCCCGGATGGTGATCGACATTCGCTCCGATGCCCCCAACGAGTTGCGGGTGCTCGAGCGCCGGATCTTCGAGGCCGTCGACGCCGCGGTGCGCGAAGAGAACGCGCGCGCCCGCAGCGACACGCTGCGCGCCACGCACCGCCTGGTGGGCGAGCGCCCGGGTGGCCGCACGCCGAGCGACGCCGTCATCGTCGAGGCCGCCGTGCGGGCCAACGCCAGCGTCGGCCTACGCACGCTGCTGCGCGGCGGCAGCACCGACGCCAACGTGCCGATGTCGCT
The DNA here is from genome assembly GCF_051216715.1 of Variovorax restrictus. Taxonomy (NCBI): domain Bacteria; kingdom Pseudomonadati; phylum Pseudomonadota; class Betaproteobacteria; order Burkholderiales; family Comamonadaceae; genus Variovorax; species Variovorax restrictus. The sequence goes on along the minus strand of NZ_JBPJZH010000001.1, from coordinate 337,876 downwards.
GGGCATCCCGGCCATCGTGGTCGGCGGCGGCGGGCTGACCGGCGGCTTCCACGCTCTGGACGAATGGATCGATCTGCACGAAGCCTGGCGCGGTGCGCAGAACTCGCTGCTCACCGTGCTGGGCCTGGTGGGCGTCCAGCAGGTCAGCGCGCCCCTGCTGGCGAAGCGCCTGCCCGCCAATTGAGTCACGCCCGCGGCCTTTGGCACAGGCCGACGGGTTCTCAGGCCCCGCCCGGGCGCGCACAATCGACGCCTTTCGTTCACACATCCATCAAGGAACACGTCATGGGATTGCTCGACTCGATGCTCGGTCAGGTGCTCGGCGGCTCACAGGGCGGGCAGGGCGACCTCGCCGGTGCGCTCGGCGGCCTCTTCGGCAACAACGGCGGGCCCGAAGGGCTGGGCGGCCTGTTCTCGAAGTTCGAGCAGGCCGGCCTGGGCGACGTGATCGGCTCGTGGATCGGCAAAGGCGAGAACGCGCCCGTGTCCGGCGGCCAGCTCAACGAGGTGCTCGGCAGCGACGCGATCTCCGCCATCGCCGGCAAGCTGGGCATCAGCCCTGGCATGCTGTTGCCCATGCTGGCCACGATGCTGCCTTCGCTGATCGACCGGCTCACCCCGAACGGCCAGATCCCCGAGCAAGGCGTCAGCACCAACGACGAGCTGCTGTCGTCGCTGAGCGGTCTGCTGCAGAAGCGGTGAGGGCCCGGCGCCCGCCGGCCCGCTGCACCGCATGAACCGCAAGCTTTGGCTGCTGGCCGCCTGCCAGGGGCTCTTCCTCACCAACAACGTCACCTTCATCGCCATCAACGGGCTGGTGGGCCTGAGCATGGCGCCGCGTGCCTGGATGGCCACGCTGCCGGTGATGGGCTATGTGGTCGGCGGGGCGCTCTCGACGGGGCTGGTGGCGCGCACGCAGAAGCGCTATGGCCGTCGCCTGTCGTTCCAGATCGGCCTCGCCGTGGCCTTCGCCGCGGCACTGCTGTGCGCACTGGCGGCGGTCAGCCGCAACTTCTGGCTGCTGACCGCAGCCACGGTCATCGCCGGCTACTACAACGCCAACGCCGGCCTCTACCGCTTCGCCGCCGCCGAACTCACGCCGCCCGCGGGCCGCGAGAAGGCCGTGTCGATCGTGATGGCCGGCGGGCTCATCGGCGCGGTGGCCGGGCCGAACCTCGCGAGCGCCACGCGCGACGTGCTCGCCGTGCCCTTCGCCGGCGCCTACATCGCGCTGGCTTGCGTGGCCTTGCTCGCCATGGTCGTGATGCATTTCATCGAGTTCCCGCCCGTGCCGACCACGCAGCATGCGAACAGCGGCCGGCCGCTGCGCGAGATCGTCCGGCAGCCGGTGTTCGCGGTGGCCGCGCTCTCGGGTGCGCTGGGCTTCGGCGTCATGAACCTGCTGATGGCCGCCACGCCGCTGGCCATGCAGGTCTGCAGCCTGCCGTTCCCGGACGTGGCCTTCGTGCTGGAATGGCACGTGATCGGCATGTTCGCGCCAGGCTTCTTCACCGGCCACCTGATCCGGCGCTTCGGTGCGCTGCCGGTGATGGGCGTGGGGCTGGTGCTGCAGCTCGGCTGCATCGCCGTGGCGCTGTCGGGTGTGGACCTGCACCAGTTCCTGGTCGCGCTGTTCCTGCTCGGCGTGGGCTGGAACTTCCTCTTCACCGGCAGCACGACGCTGTCGCTGGGCACCTATGCGCCGGAAGAACGCGACCGCGCACAGGGCGCGTTGAACTTCAGCGTGTTCGCGACCGTGGCGGTCACCTCGCTGGCCTCGGGCGTGCTGGTCACGACGCAGGGCTGGCAGTGGCTCAACATCGGCTCGCTGGTGCCGGTCGCGATGATCGCCGCGGCGCTGCTGTGGCTGGCGCGCCGGCAGGCCGTGGCGCGGCGCGCAGCCGCGACGGCCTGACTGGCAATCGAACTCAGGCGGCCAACGGCTCCGCCTGCGCCTGGCGGTGCGCCACCGGCAGCGCGGCGATCACCTCGGCCACCGCCGCCGTCAGCTTCTTCGCATAGGGCACGTGCAGGAACTCGTTGGGGCCGTGCGCGTTGCTCTTGGGGCCGAGCACGCCGCAGACCATCATCTGCGCGGTCGGGAAGCCTTCGCTGAGCATGTTCATCAACGGGATCGTGCCGCCCTGGCCGATGTAGCCGCAAGGCGCCCCGAAGTGCGCCTGCGAGGCGGCGTTGAGCGCCTGTTCGAACCACGGCGTGATGGCCGGTGCGTTCCAGCCGGTGGCGCCACCGCCACCCTCGAAGGTGACCTTGGCCTGGTAGGGCGCGTTGTCTTCGAGCAGGGCCTTGAGTTCCTGAACCGCGCGGTCGGCATCGACCAGCGGCGGCAGGCGCAGCGACAGCTTGAACGCTGTGTACGGGCGCAGCACGTTGCCCGCGTCCTTCAGCGCCGGGAAGCCGTCGGCGCCGGTGACCGACAGCGTCGGCTTCCAGGTGCGGTTGAGCAGCGCCTCGACCGGGTCGGTGGTGGTGGGCAGCGCGAATTGCGTCGAGCCGCCGCAGTCGTAGTGTGCCCAGGGGAAGCGCTTGAACAGCTCGTCGCCGAGGATGCCGGCGGTGACGCGCGCCTGCGCCAGCCGGTCGGCCGGCACCTCGCAATGGAAGCTCGCGGGCAGCAGGCGGCCAGTCGCGCTGTCTTCGAGGCGGTCGAGCACCTGCCGCATGATGCGGAAGCTCGACGGCACCAGGCCCGACGCGTCGCCGGAATGGATGCCTTCGGTCAGCACCTCGACCTTGAGCATGCCGCCGGCCATGCCGCGCAGCGACGTGGTGAGCCACAGCTGGTCGTAGTTGCCGGCGCCGGAGTCGAGGCAGATCACCAGGCTGACGTCGCCCAGCCGGTCTTTCAGCGCGGTGACGTAGGGCAGCAAGTCGTAGGAGCCGCTCTCCTCGCAGGTCTCGATCAGGCCGACGATGCGCGGGTGCGCGGCGCCCTGCGCCTTGAGCGCCTGCAGCGCCGCCACGCTGGCGTACACCGCATAGCCGTCGTCAGCGCCGCCGCGGCCGTAAAGCAGGCCGTTCTCGTACTTGGGCGTCCAGGGGCCGAGGTCGTTGCGCCAGCCGGTGAACTCGGGTTGCTTGTCGAGGTGGCCGTACATCAGCACCGTGTCGCCCATGTCGGTGCCGGTCGCCGGCACTTCGAAGAACAGCACCGGTGTGCGGCCGGGGAGCCGCACGATCTCGAGCGTCAGGCCCTCGACCTTCTGCGCCTCGACCCAGGCAGCGGCGTTGCGCAGCACGGTCTCGAGGTAGCCGTTGGCCGACCATTCCTTGTCGAAGCCCGGCGACTTGGCGGGGATGGCGATGTAGTCGGTGAGCTGGCGCAGGATGTCGGTGTCCCACTTCGTGGTGACGTCGGACAGGGCACGCTCGGCGTCGAGCGCGCCGGCGGGCATTTCGCGGTGCAGGGGGGCGTTCATCGGGGGTCTCCGCTGAAGGGAATCGAGGGGAAAAGGCATTGTGCGCCTGCACGCGCGACGCGTAGAGTGCGCAGTCCCAATCCCGACTCGACATGAAGGAACGCGCGATGAGCAGCAGCAAGGCGACCGACCGCATCCGCGTCGGCATCGGTGGCTGGACCTACGAGCCCTGGCGCGACAACTTCTATCCCGCCGACCTGCCGCAGAAGCAGGAGCTGCACTATGCGAGCCGGCAGGTCACGGCCATCGAGGTCAACGGCACCTACTACAGCACGATGAAGCCCGAAAGCTTCCGCAAATGGCACGACGAGACGCCCGACGGCTTCGTGTTCTCGCTCAAAGCCACGCGCTATGCCACCAACCGCAAGCTGCTGGCGGGTGCGGGCGAATCGATCGCGCGCTTCGTCGACAGCGGTATCACCGAATTGAAGGACAAGCTGGGCCCGATCGTCTGGCAGTTCATGCCGACCAAGGTCTTCGATGCGGAGGACTTCGCCGCCTTCCTCGCGCTGCTGCCGAAGAAGGCAGGCAGCCATGCGCTGCGCCACGTGATGGACGTGCGGCACGAGAGCTTCATGACAGCCGAGTACCTCGCGCTCGCACGCGACCACGGCGTCGCGACGGTGTTCACCGACTCGGACAAGTTTCCGTCCTTCGCCAACCTGACGGCCGACTTCGCCTATGCGCGCCTGATGAACAGCGATGCGAAGCTGAAGGCGGGCTATGCGCCCAAGGCGATGGCGGCCTGGGCGGAGCGTGCGAAGCAATGGGCCAGTGGCGGTGCGCCGGACGATCTGCGGCGCGTGGAGGGCGCCGACGACGTCGCGGCCAAGGCGCGCGACGTGTTCGTCTTCTTCATCAACGGCGCCAAAGAAAAAGCACCCGCCGCGGCGGGTGCTTTGATCGCAAAGCTGGGCGCCTGATCAGGCCGCCTGCAGCGCGGGCTTCTTCGAGTCCGATGCGCTGAAGGTGATCTCGCCGGAGAGCTGGCCGCCCTCCTCGATCACGATCTTGCCGTAGCGAATCTTGCCGGTGACCTTGCCGGTCGAGTGGATGACGAGCTTCTCGCGCACCGTGAGGTTGCCGTCGAACACGCCGCGGATCTCGGCGATGTCGATCTCGGCCGAGCCCTTGAACTCGCCCTGCTCGGCGATCTGGATCACGCGCGAATCCATCGTGGCTTCGACCAGGCCTTCGACCACCAGCGTGTCGCAGTCGGTGATCTCGACGCCCTTGAGCTTGATGTTCGGGCCGACGGTGAGCTTGCTGCCGCCTTCCTTGACCGGTGCCGTCGTCGCAGCCGGCGTGGTGGGCGTCAGCGCCGAGGGCGTGACCGGTGTACCGGCGAGATTGGTGCCACCGCCGACGAGCGGCGCGGGGCGGGAATTGAAGTTGTCGGTGTCGCGGTCACGCTTGCCGAAGAAGGGGGACTGTGAAGCCAAGACTTACTCCTCTGGAAACGGCCTATCGTAAGAAGGCCACGCACCATGCTGGCACTTTTTTCCGAAAGATTGGTAACGAGATCATTCGCTTGCTTCTGCATTGGGTACTTTCGATGTGCTTCGAGGGTGCACAACGACAATGCCATCGCCTTCGCCGCTCTTTCACCGATCCATGCCCAAGAAGAAATCGTTGCCACATCCTCCCGCCGGTCCGGTCATCGCCGACGAAGTGCCGGTCGAAGTTCGCTTCGGCAAACCCGACCACGGCTGGCGGCTGAAGCTCTACGCGATCATCTTCGAATCCGAGACGCGCGCGGGCCGGTGGTTCGACCTCGCGTTGATCGCGGTCATTCTCGTGAGCGTTCTGGTGGTGGTGCTCGACAGCGTGCAGCCCATCCGCGCGCGCTGGGGCCCGGTCTTCGGTTTGTTCGAGTGGTTCTTCACCATCGTCTTCACGCTGGAGTACATCGCGCGCCTCGCCTGCGTGAAACGGCCGATGCGTTATGCGATGAGCTTCTATGGCGTGGTGGACCTGCTCGCGCTGCTGCCGACCTATCTCGCCATCCTGATGCCCGAGCTGTCGGTGCTGATCGACGTGCGCATCCTGCGGCTGCTGCGTATCTTCCGCATCTTCAAGATGTCGCGCTACGCGGCCGAGTACCGCACGCTGGTGTCCGCGCTGGCCGCGAGCCGCCGCAAGATCATGGTGTTCGTCGGCTTCGTGCTGATGGTCGTGCTGGTGCTGGGCACACTGATGTACGTGGTCGAGGGGCCGCAGCACGGCTTCACCAGCATTCCCGTGGCGATCTACTGGGCCATCTCGACCATGACCACCGTCGGCTTCGGCGACCTGGTGCCCAAGACCGACGTCGGCCGCGCGATCGCGTCGGTGATGATGCTGCTGGGCTGGGGCATCCTGGCCGTGCCGACGGGCATCGTCTCCGCCGAGATGGTACGTTTCGGCCGCGATGCAGCGCCTGCGCTCACGGGTGGTCACGGCGTGCTGGCCGACGCGCTGCAGGCCGCACCGGACACGCGCCGCTGCACCGACTGCGGTGCGGGTGCGCACGCTGCCGACGCGCGCTTCTGCCGCTGCTGCGGACGCGCGCTGGGCTGAGCGCTCAGGCGTCCGCGTCGACCCAGACAGCGCGGCCCTGCGACGCATCGTCGATGCGCGCCACGAGCGCCGCGGCATCGGCCTCGACCACCTGGAAGGTGCCGCGAACCAGCGTGCCATGCTCGACGGTCCCCAGCGATGCACCGGCCGCGGCCAGCTCGCGGCGCAGCATGCCTTCCATCGCGTAGGGCACGCTGCAAGACAGCGTTCGAAGGCGTTGCAACGGCAGCTTGGTCGCACCGAGCAGCGCCTGCGCCACCGCATCGGTGTACGCACGCACCAGCCCACCGGCGCCGAGCTTCACGCCGCCGAAGTAACGCACCACGGTCGCGAGCACGCCTTCGAGATCCTGGTGCCGCAGCACTTCGAGCATCGGCCGGCCGGCGGTGCCGCCGGGCTCGCCGTCGTCGTTGGCCGCCGATTGACCACCGGCCATCAAGGCCCAGCAAACGTGCGCCGCACCGGGATGCGCCACGCGCAAGTCGTTCACGACGCGCAGCGCGGCCTCGCGGTCGGCCACCGGCTGCACGCAGCCGATGAAGCGGCTCTTCTTGATGACGAGCTCGCTGTGAACCGCGGCGGCGAGCGTCTGGGCCACGGGCTCAGCCTCTCAGGCGCGCTGCAACTTGAAGACGGCGGTGCCGGCGCGCGCGTTCGGCAGCCAGCGCACCTCGCGGCCCTCCTGCACGCCGAAGGCATCGAGCACACGCAGCTTGTTCTTGCCCGCGAGCACCTCGAAATCCTTGAAGGTGCCGACGCGGATGTTGGGCGTGTCGTACCACTGGTAGGGCAGGCGGCGCGTCACCGGCATGCGGCCGCGGGCGATGCTCAGGCGGTTGGGCCAGTGCGCGAAGTTGGGGAAGGCGACGATACCGATGCGGCCCACGCGCGCCGTCTCGCGCAGCATGACCTCGGCATTGCGCAGGTGCTGCAGCGTGTCGATCTGCAGCACGACGTCGAACGAGGCGTCGTCGAACATCGCCAAGCCTTCGTCGAGGTTCAGCTGGATCACATCGACACCGCGGCGGATGCACTGGAGCACGTTGCCGTCGGCGATCTCCACGCCGTAGCCGCTACAACCGCGCTCGCGCTGCAGCAGGTCGAGCAGGGCGCCGTCGCCGCAGCCGAGGTCGAGCACGCGTGCGCCCTCAGGCACTAAGCGGGCGATGAGGCGCTGGGTGTCGAGATCGCTCATACCGGCAACTCCGCGGCCACACGCTCGAAGTACGAACGGACCACGCCCATGTAGCGCACGTCGTCGAGCAGGAAGGCGTCGTGGCCGTGCGGCGCATCGATCTCCGCGTAGCTCACGCTGCGGCGGTTGTCGAGCAGCGCCTTGACCAGCTCGCGGCTGCGCGCCGGCGAGAAGCGCCAGTCGGTGGTGAAGCTCACCAACAGGAACTTCGCGGTCGCTTTTGCGAAGGCTTCGGTGAGGTCGCCGCCGTGCTCCCGCGCGGGGTCGAAATAGTCGAGCGCGCGCGTGATCAGCAGGTAGGTGTTCGCGTCGAAGTACTCGCTGAACTTGTCGCCCTGGTAGCGCAGGTAGCTTTCGATCTGGAACTCCACGTCCTGCGTCGAATACCGATACGCGGTGCCGGCGAGTTCGCCTTCGACCGCGCTGCGCAGTTCGCGGCCGAACTTCTCGTTCATCACGTCGTCGCTCAAGTACGTGATGTGGCCGATCATTCGCGCGATGCGCAGGCCGCGCTTGGGGATCACGCCCTGTTCGTAGAAGTGGCCGCCATGGAAGTCCGGGTCGGTCACGATGGCGCGGCGCGCCACTTCGTTGAAGGCGATGTTCTCGGCCGTGAGGTTGGGCGCGCTGGCCACCACCACGGCGTGGCGCACGCGCTCGGGGTACTGCAGCGTCCACGACAGCGCCTGCATGCCGCCGAGGCTGCCGCCCATCACGGCCGCGAGCGTGCGGATGCCCAGCACATCGAGCAGACCGGCCTGCGCGTCGACCCAGTCTTCAACGGTGACCACCGGGAAATCGGCGCCATAGACGCGACCGGTGGCAGGGTTCACATGCATCGGGCCGGTCGAGCCGAAGCAGGAGCCCAGGTTGTTCACGCCGATGACGAAGAAGCGGTCGGTGTCGAGCGGCTTGCCAGGGCCGATCATGTTGTCCCACCAGCCTTCGGACTTCGGCTGCCCGGCATAGACCCCGGCCAGGTGGTGCGACGCGTTGAGCGCATGGCAGACCAGCACGGCGTTGCTGCGGTCGGCGTTGAGCGTGCCGTAGGTCTCGTAGGCGAGCGAATAGCCGCTGAGCGACGCGCCGCTCCGCAAGGGCAGCGGCCCCGCGAAGGACATGGACTGTGGAACGACTTCGAAAGACATGGACGAAGAAAAACCCGGCCTCGCCAAAAAACGAGCCGGGTTCGGCCACGGTCTTTAGCTGAATTTGTTATGCGCCCGCAAGCTGTAGCAAATCGGCGCCGGGCAAGTATAGCCGCGGCGCAAGTGCAGCGTCGGCGCCGTCAGCCCAGGATGATGACCGCGCCCAGCACCAGGAAGATGGCCGCCGAGATGCCGTGCACCAGCTTGATCGGCACGCGCCGCATGATGCGTTCGCCGAGGAAGACGACCGGTGCGTTCGCCAGCATCATCCCGAAGGTCGTGCCCGCGACCACGCCGATGTAGTCGTTCACGAAGCGCGCCGCCAGCATGACGGTCGCGATCTGTGTCTTGTCACCCATCTCGGCCAGGAAGAAAGCAACGACGGTGGTGCCGAAGACGCCGAAGTGCGAGCGCGTGCCGGTGTCGTCTTCGTCGAGCTTGTCAGGGATCAGCATCCACAGCGCCATGGCGATGAAGGCGCCGCCGAGCAGCCAGCGCAGGGTCGTCGGCCCCAGCCACTGCGTGACGAAGGCGCCAACCGCGCCGGCGAGCGCATGGTTGACGATGGTGGCCGTGAAGATGCCCAGCACGATCGGCCAGGGTTTGCGAAAACGCGCAGCGAGAACGAGCGCGAGCAGTTGGGTCTTGTCGCCCATTTCCGCCAGGGCGACGATGCCGGTGGCGACGAGAAAAGCTTCCATGATGACGTGGGGGTTCCTCGGCCGAAGCAGACGCAATTGACCACGCAACCCTTCGGCCGAATCCCGAAGTTGCATGGTCAAAGGTCTCGCCAAGTTCTTACCGTTTGCGCCATGTCCTGTGTGGGGCAGGACAAGTCTGTTGACGCAAACCCTTCTCGCGATGGAAGGCGGCTACTCCCCAATGACGAGTCGATTCTAGCGGGTGCACGCCAAGTGCCTTGTGAGCCGACACTGACTTCCACGCCTGAAAACGGCGACGGCGCCGAGGGGAAAATCCTGCTTGCAACTTTTATATTTCACCCATAATGCACGAGCCTCCCTTCAAATTTTGCCGGGGCGGAAATTGGGTGATCGGTCAGTTTCGCGCGACTCGGCGATCCGCCGGGATGATTGCTTTCGGGACTCCATCGCTTTCTTTGATGTGTTTATGAGGAGTCCCTCGATGGGCAACAAACTGTACGTCGGCAATCTGCCTTACTCCGTGCGCGACGGTGATCTGGAGCAGGCCTTCGGCCAATTCGGCTCGGTGACCAGTGCCAAGGTCATGATGGAACGTGACACTGGCCGCTCGAAAGGCTTCGGCTTCGTCGAGATGGGCAGCGATGCCGAGGCACAGGCCGCCATCAGCGGCATGAACGGCCAGCCGCTGGGTGGCCGCAGCGTCGTCGTCAACGAAGCTCGCCCCATGGAAGCGCGCCCGCCCCGTAGCGGTGGCTACGGCGGTGGTGGTGGCGGTTACGGCGGTGGCGGCGGCGGTGGTTACGGTGGTGGTGGCAGCGGCGGCGGTGGATATGGCGGCGGCGGCAACGGTGGTGGTGGCTACGGCGGTGGCGGTGGTGGCCGCAGCGGTGGTGGCGGCGGTTACGGCGGCGGCGGCGGCGGTCGCAGCGGCGGCGGCGGTGGTGGCGATGGCGGCTTCCGCAGCCCCTACGGCGCCGGTCCGCGTGGCGGCGGTGGCCGCAGCGGTGGTGGTGGCTATGGCGGTGGCGGAAACAGCGGCTACTGATCCGCGACGCTCAGCAACGAGGCTCCTTTTGAGGAGCCTTTTTCATGTCCGCAGCAGACGCCTCGGCGCTCAGCCTTCGCTGCGCCGCTTCTTGCGGCCTCGCCCTTGCACGGCGCGGTCGAACAGGGCGTTGGGCAACAGCCGCATCAGCTTGGCGACCACGCCCATCTGCCAGGGAATCACGCGGTAGCTGCGGCCGGCTTCGATGGTGCGGAAGGCCTGGTCGGCGAAATCGTCGGCCCGCATCAGGAAGGGCATGCCGTAGCGGTTGCCCTGCGTGAGGGGCGTGTCGATGTAGCCGGGGCAGATCGTCACGACCCTCACGCCGCTCGCACGCATCTCGCCGCGCAGGCTCTCGCAGTAGGCGACGACGCCCGCCTTGCTGGCGCAGTAGGCGCCGTGCCCCGGCAGGCCGCGGATGGCGGCGACGCTGCCGATGCCGACCAGGCGGCCGCTGCCCCGGGCCGCCATCGCCGCGACGAACGGGTGAAAGGTGGCGGCCAGGCCGACGTTGTTGATGGCAAAGGTCTGGGCCAGCACGTCGAGGTCGCCCCGGTCGGCCGTGTCGATGCCGACGCTGATGCCGGCATTGGCGATCACCACGTCGGGCAGCCCCTGCTCGGCGATGCAGCGGGCGCCGACCTCGGCGATCGCGTCGATCTGCGCCACGTCGGCGCCATAGATGCGGCATCGGTCAGCGGCGATTCCACGCGCGGCCACCCAGGCGGCGATCTCCCCGGTGCGCCGCGCGACCAGCGCGAGGTCGTAGCCGGCGTCGTAGAAGCGGCCGGCCAGCGCCTGGCCAATGCCGCTGGAGGCGCCGGTGACAAAGGCCAAGGGTCGCGGGTTGGCCATTCCCATGGGATCAGCGCGGTGCGCGCGGTGCCGGCGTCGGCGCGACCGCCGACGGCATCAGTTGGCCGCGCACCCGGCCCTGCAGGTTGGCAACGCCGCTCAGGTTGTCGTAGTCGAGCGTGTCGGCCGTGAAGCGGTCGGTGCCGCGAATGAGCGTGACCGGCTTGTTCGAGGTCACACGCTCGGTGTCGAGGTAAGCATGCAGAAAGTCGCCGCGAAACTCCAGGCGTGGCGCAGCCCGCCCCGATGCGATGGTCGCCGCATCACGGATCACGACCGCGTTGCCGAACAGTTGCACCTCGCTGCCGTCGCCATTGGACAGGCCCCGGTCGGCCGTGGCGCGGGTGACCAGACCTTCCGGCGATACCGCGCGGATGCGCACCTGGTCGACCTCGAGCGTGTCGTTGTCCGGGTAATGGCGCCCCTCGTTGCCCGAGAGTTCGCTGCGCAGGGCGCCGGTCGGCAAGAAGTTCTTGATGACGAAGTTGCGCATGAAGAAGTCCGGCTCGTGGGTCGGCGCTTCCTTGGCGGTCGGCTCCATCAGCTTGGGCGCATTGCGCACCAGCCAGTAGGTGCCCAGGGCGAGCAGGGCGGTCACGATGACCGGCAGGTAGATCGTCATGCGGTCGACCGCGTCGCGAAGCAGCGCGCCGATCGGCTTCATGCGGCAGGGCCTCGCGCCGCGTCGAGCAGGCGTCGGTAGTGGCCGCCCGCCGTCAGCAGCAGGTCGCAGAACTCGCGCGCCGCGCCTTCGCCGCCGCGCGCGGTCGTGACGTGATGGGCGATGGCCCGCACCTCGGCGTGCGCGTTGGGCGGCGCCGCACAGAAGGCCGCGCGGCAGAGCACCGGCAGGTCGGGCCAATCGTCGCCGATGGCGGCGGCCTGCGTCCACGTGAAGCCGAGCTGCGCGAGCATGGCTTCGGCGGCGGGCAGCTTGTCTTCGGTGCCGTAGCGCACATGCACGATGCCCAGGGCTTCGAGCCGCACGCGCAGCGGCTTGGAATCGCGCCCGGTGATCACCGCCGGCTCGATGCCCGCGGTGCGCAGCAGCTTCAGGCCGTAGCCGTCGAGGATGCTGAAGCGCTTGAGCGTCTCGCCGTGTTCGCTGAAGAAGACGCCGCCGTCGGTGAGCACGCCGTCGATGTCGAAGAAGGCGATGCGGATGTCCTGCGCCGCCAGCAGGGTTTCGGTCGGGAAACGTGTCGCCATCAGATGACCTTCGCGCGCATCAGGTCGTTGATGCTCAGCGCGCCGGTCAGCACCTGGTCCGCGTCGACCACCAGCACGCTGGTGATGCGGTGATGCTCCATCAACTCGGCGGCTTCCACGCCCAGCGCATCGGCACGGATCGTCCGCGGCGCGCGGTGCATGACGTCGGCCGCAGACAGTGCCCGCAGGTCGGCGCCGGTCTCGATCAGGCGGCGCAGGTCGCCGTCGGTGAAGATGCCGACGGCGCGGCCTTCGGCATCGACGACCGCAGCGGCGCCCAGGCCCTTGGCGCTCATCTCGCGCATCAGGTCGCTGAAAGTGGCCGTGGGTGCGACGCGCGGCACGTCGTCGCCCGCGCGCATCAGGTCGCTCACCAGCGTGAGCAGCTTGCGCCCGAGCGCGCCGCCCGGGTGCGAGCGCGCGAAGTCCTCGGCGCCGAAGCCGCGGGCGTCGAGCAGCGCGACGGCCAGTGCATCGCCCATCGCCATCTGCGCGGTGGTGCTGGCCGTCGGCGCCAGGTTGAGCGGGCAGGCTTCCTTCTCGACGCCGCTGTCGAGCACCAGGTCGGCATGGCGCGCCAGCATCGAGTCGCGCCCGCCGGTGATCGCGATCAGCGGCACGCCCTGGCGCTTGACGACCGGCAGGATGGCGGCGAGCTCGTCGCTCTCGCCGCTGTTGGAAATCGCCAGCACCAAGTCGACCGCCTTGATCATCCCGAGGTCGCCGTGGCTGGCTTCGGCGGGGTGCACGAACATCGCGGGTGTGCCGGTCGACGCCAAAGTGGCGGCGATCTTGCGGCCGACGTGGCCGCTCTTGCCCATGCCCATCACGACCACCCGGCCGCGCACCCCGAGGATCTTGTGCACCGCCTCGACGAAGCTCGGGCCGATGCGCGACTTGAGGCCGAGCACGGCCTCGGCTTCGATGTCGAAGGTGGTGCGGGCCCGCGCCAGCAACGTCTCCGGGTCGGCCTTGTCGGCCAGGGGGGGGCGGGAACTCATCCGGCGGATTTTATCGGTCGGCCGCGCGCCGGCCGGCGAGGGCGCATCCATGGCCCGGCCCCGCGCATGGCGCTTGCTAGCATCGGGCATGTCCTCGCTCGATCTCACGCTGTTGTATCTGCTCGCTGCGGTGATCGGCGTGGTGGCGTGCCGGTCACTCAAGCTGCCGCCGATGCTGGGCTACCTGTCGGCCGGGGTGCTCATCGGGCCGCATGCCTTCGCACTGGCCCAGAACGACGAAAGCATCCGCCACCTCGGCGAGTTCGGCGTGGTCTTCCTGATGTTCGTGATCGGGCTGGAGTTCAGCCTGCCCAAGTTGCGCGCCATGCGCCAGCATGTGTTCGGCCTGGGGCTGCTGCAGGTGATCCTGACCATGAGCATCGCCACCGGCGGCGCCCTGCTGCTGGCGCAGCTGCTGCCGCCGGCTTGGCAACTGGGATGGCAGACGGCGCTGGCACTGTCGGGCGCGCTGACGATGAGCAGCACGGCCATCGTCGTGAAGCTGATGTCGGAAAGGCTCGAACTGGAGAGCGAGCACGGCAAACGCGTGATGGGCGTGCTGCTGTTCCAGGACTTGGCCGTGGTGCCGCTGCTGGTGCTGATCCCTGCGCTGGGCGCACCGCCCGAAACGCTGTTCCGGGCGCTGTCGTTCGCCATGCTCAAGGCCACCTTCCTGGTCGGCGTGCTGCTCTACGGCGGGCCGCGCGTGATGCGCTGGTGGCTCACGCTGGTGGCACGGCGGCGCAGCGAAGAGCTCTTCATGCTCAACCTGCTGCTGGTCACGCTGGGCCTGGCCTGGCTGACCGAACTGGCGGGGTTGAGCCTGGCGCTGGGCGCCTTCGTCGCCGGCATGCTGGTGTCGGAGACCGAATACAAGCACCAGGTGGAGACCGACATCCGGCCCTTCCACGACGTGCTGCTGGGCCTGTTCTTCATCACCATCGGGATGTCGCTCGACTGGCACATCGTGGTGGAGCGCTGGGCGCTGGTGGCGGTGCTGCTGGTGTTGCCGCTGGCCTTCAAGCTGGGGCTGGTCACGCTGCTGGCGCGCGGCCTGGGCGCGACCACCGGCGTGTCGCTGCGCACCGGGCTCTACCTGGCGCAGGCGGGCGAGTTCGGCTTCGTGCTGCTGACGCTGGCGCAGGACCGCAGCCTGCTGCCGCCCTGGCTGGCGAACCCGGTGCTGGCGTCGATGGTGCTGTCGATGCTGGCGACGCCCTTCATCGTCATGTACAGCAACGCCATCGTGCGCAAGACGGTGGCCAGCGACTGGATGCAGCAATCGCTGCAGATGACGAACATCGCGCGCAAGACCATCAACACCGCGCAGCACGTGATCATCTGCGGCTACGGCCGTTGCGGCCAGAACCTGGCGCGCATCCTGGAGCGCGAAGGCATCCCGTACATGGCGCTCGACCTCGACCCCGACCGCGTGCGGCAGGCGGCCGCCGCCGGCGACTCGGTGGTCTTCGGCGACGCCTCGCGCCTGCAGGCCCTGATGGCCGCCGGCCTGGCGCGCGCCAGCGCGGTGGTCGTGACCTACCTGGACGTGCCCGGTGCGCTCAAGGTGCTGGCCAACACCCGCTCGCATGCGCCGCAGGTGCCGGTGATCGTGCGCACGCAGGACGACCTCGACCTCGAAAAGCTGCAGGCCGCCGGCGCGACCGAGGTGGTGCCCGAGGCCATCGAGGGCTCGCTGATGCTGGCCAGCCATGCACTGGCGCTGGTCGGCGTGCCGATGCGGCGCGTGATCCGCATCGTGCAGGACCTGCGCGACGCCCGCTACAACCTGCTGCGCGGCTACTTCCACGGGGCCGACGACGACCGGGGCGACGAGATCGACCACGAGCGGCTCAACAGCTTCACGCTCACGCCCGGCGCACGGGCCGTCGGGCGGGCGCTGGGCCAGCTCGCGCTGCATGCGGTGGGCGTGCGCATCGTCGGGCTCCGGCGGCGCAACGGCACGGCGGCGACGCTGGACGACGACACCGTGCTGGACGACGGCGACACGCTGGTGCTGTCGGGCAAGCCCGACGCCCTGGCGATCGCGATCGACGTGCTGCAGAAGGGCTGACGCGCCCGGCTGTCGCGCCCTTCAGGCCGCGTTGGTCGGGTTGCGCTTCTCTTCGTCGATGCGCTGCTGTTGGCGCACCGCCTCGCAGCGCGCATGGCCGCTGAACTCGGGCTTGGCGCACTGGACGACCAGACACTGCGAGGTGGCGAAGAAGCCACGGCTGGCGCAGGCCTGGCTCGGATCGGCCGGGGGCGGCGGCGCGACCGGTTCCGGCGCAGGCACGACCGGTGCCACGGGCGCCGCAGCCACGGGCGGCGGCGGAGCAGCCACCGGCGCCGACGCCACCTTGCGCGGCTTGCGGGCCGGGGCGACGGGCGAGGTGACAGCCGCCGTCGTCGCCGCCGGCGAGGCCGTCGGCGCGGGCGTGGCGGGCGCTGCCGCTTCGGTGGTCGTCACCGGCCCCGTGATCGGCGAAGCGGCGGGCTTGGGCGTCGCGGTGGGCGCCACCGGTGAACCCGACGCCGACGGCCCCTG
Source organism: Variovorax restrictus (assembly GCF_051216715.1). Taxonomy (NCBI): domain Bacteria; kingdom Pseudomonadati; phylum Pseudomonadota; class Betaproteobacteria; order Burkholderiales; family Comamonadaceae; genus Variovorax; species Variovorax restrictus. The sequence goes on along the minus strand of NZ_JBPJZH010000001.1, from coordinate 322,214 downwards.
CTCCTGCACGACCGTCAGCAACGGCGTGCGGTGCTGGCCGCGGTAGACATACAGCCCGCCCGTGGCGAGGACGATCGTGGCCGCGGCCAGCAGCACCCAGAACGCACTGCGGTCGCGCCGTGGCGGGGCCCGGTGGAGACGATGCGAGCGCGCGCTGCGAGCCGCCGAGGGATCGGACGAGGCGGTATGCAGCGCAGAGGGTCGCGACGCCCGCGATGGCGCAGGCGGCGGAGGCAGCGCCGGGTCGTCGTCCAGCGACGCCACCACGGTGGCACCCCAGGCATCGTCGAGCGCTTCGGCTTCCTCGGCCGAGCGCGGTGGCAGGCTCACCAGCTTGCCGCCGCACCCCTTGCAGAATTTCGCCGCGTCACGGTTCTCCGTGCGGCAGGTCGGACAGATCAAGGCCATGGCACCCCTCAGGTCACGGCGACGCGCTTGAGCCGATCGACCATGCGCTTGGCGATCACACCGCCCAGGGCGATCACGATCTCCAACGCGAGGTTGGGCTGGCGGTTCGACATCTCGGCGAAGCGCACCGGCGTCAGGCGCCAGACGCGCGCGGCGCCGATGGCCACCACATTGGCCGAGCGCGGCGATCGCGAGAAGAAAGAGCCTTCACCCACCACCGAGCCGGGATTGAGGATGGCCAGCTGCATCTCGCCCTTGCTGCCCGTCAGGTGCACGCTGAGCGTGCCGGCCTCGATGAAGAACAAGGTGCGATCCATCGCGCCCTGGCTGATCAGCACATGACCCGCGGGCAGGTCGAAGCCCTGCATGTACTCCCCCAGCAGCTCCCATTGCTGCGCTGTCAATGCCGGCGCAAAGGCGTCGTAACTGGTGTTGTGCGTGACGGCACGGCACAGCGCCTGGATGGCGGAAGACATGGGTCCGGTCCTCGGTTTCGGGGTGAGACGTAAATGTAGACAAATGTCACACACTTGTGTCCGGATGTGTACTACTTTCCTATGCAAAAACGCGAAAAAATCACGCCCAACAGATCGTCGGCGCCGAATTCGCCGGTGATTTCGTTCAGCGCGTTCTGCGCCAGACGCAACTCTTCGGCGAGCAGGTCGAGCGCGGGGGTGCGAGCGCCGAGCTGTGCATCGGCCTGCGCCAGGTGATGCGCCACGCGCGACAGCGCATCGACGTGGCGGGCGCGCGCGAGGTACAGGCCTTCGGGCACCGACTGCCACCCGGCGATTTCCAGCAGCCGCTGGCGCAGCGCTTCGATGCCGTCGCCCGTCCTGGCGGACAGCGCCAGGCCGTCGGCCGGCACCGCGGCCGATGTGGCGTCACGTTTGTTCCAGACGTCGAGCACCGGCACCGTCGCCGCCAGTCGCGACTGGAGCGTGCGCAGGATTTCGGCGTCCGCCGCGGTGTAGGCCGGGTCTCCGGTGCGGGTCAGGTCGTGCAGGAACAGCACCGCGTCGGCGCTGTCGATCTGGCCCCAGGCGCGGGCTACGCCGATCTGCTCGACCTCGTCGCTGCTGTCGCGCAGCCCGGCCGTATCGGCGACATGCAGCGGCACGCCCTGGATCTGGATGGTCTGCGACACCACGTCGCGCGTGGTGCCGGCGACGGCGCTCACGATGGCCAGCTCGGCGCCGGCGAGCGCGTTGAGCAGCGAGCTCTTGCCCGCGTTGGGCTGGCCGGCGATCACGACCTTGATGCCTTCGCGCAGCAGCGCGCCCTGCCGCGCGCGCAGACCGACCGCGGTGAGCTGCGCCTGCAGCGCCGTGAGCTGGCCGGCGGCGTCGGCCTTCTGGAGGAAGTCGATGTCTTCTTCCGGGAAATCGAGCGTCGCCTCGACCAGCATGCGCAGATGCACCAGTGCATCGCGCAGCCCATGCACCTCGTGGGAGAAGGCGCCCGACAGCGAACGCCCGGCGCTGCGGGCCGCGGCCTCGGTGCTGGCGTCGATCAGGTCGGCGATCGCCTCGGCCTGCGCGAGGTCGATCTTGCCGTTGAGGAAGGCACGCTGGCTGAATTCGCCCGGCTCGGCCACGCGCAGGCCGCGCAACCGCGGCTTGCCGCTGGCCGAGTCGACCTCGGCCGCCGCCTCCAGGCAGCGCGCGAGCAGCAGCTGCAACACGACGGCGCCGCCGTGCGCCTGCAGCTCGAGCACATCTTCACCCGTGAAGGAATGCGGTGCCGGGAAATGCAGGGCGAGCCCGCGGTCGATGGCCTCGCCGCTGGCGTCGACAAAGGGCAGGTAGGTCGCTTCGCGCGGCTTGAGTGCGCGGCCGCACAGTGCCGCGATCAGCGGGCCGAGATCCCGCCCCGACACGCGCACGATGCCGACCGCCCCGCGGCCGGAAGCGGTCGCGATGGCGACGATCGGGTCGGAGGCGCGGGCGAGCATGGAAGACTATTGTTTCGCAGTTGCGATCGTTGCCATGGAAAAGGGCCGCTTGCGCGGCCCTCGGGGCAGGTCAGCGTCGGGCCGGGGCTACTTGCCCAGGACGCCCAAGCGCTTGTTGATGAACCACTGCTGCGCGATCGACAGCGTGTTGTTCGTGATCCAGTACAGCACCAGGCCGGCCGGGAAGAAGATGAACATCACGCTGAAGGCCAGCGGCATGATCCACATCAGCTTGGCCTGCATCGGGTCCGGCGGCGTGGGGTTGAGCCAGGTCTGGAACAGCGAGGTCGCGGTCATGATGACCGGCAGGATGAACCAGGGGTCCGGTGCCGAGAGGTCCTGAATCCAGCCGATCCACGGCGCGTGGCGCATCTCGACCGACGACAGCAGCACCCAGTAGAGCGCGATGAACACCGGGATCTGGATCACGATGGGGAAGCAGCCGCCCATCGGGTTGACCTTCTCGGTCTTGTAGATGCGCATCATCTCCTGCTGCATCTCTTGCGGCTTGTCCTTCAGGCGCTCGCGCATCTCCATGATCTTCGGGTTGATGGCCTTCATCTTGGCCATGCTGGCGTACGCCTTGGCATTGAGCCAGTAGAAGGCCGCCTTCAGCAGCACCACCAGCGCGACGATGGCCCAGCCCCAGTTGCCCAGGATGCCGTGCAGCTTGTCGAGCAGCCAGTACAACGGCTTCGAGATGATGGTGAAGATGCCGTAGTCCTTGACCAGTTCGAGACCCGGCGCCACCGCCTCGAGCGTCTTTTCGGCCTGCGGGCCGACGAAGAAGCGCGCGTCGATCGACTTCGTCGAGCCCGGCGCAACCTGGCCCGCGTTGGTGATCATGCCCACCGCGTACAAGTTGGTGTCGACCTTGCGCGCGAACAGGTCGCGCTGCACGCCGTCGGCCAGTAGCCAGGCGCTCGCGAAGTAGTGCTGCACCATCGCGATGTAGCCATTCGGCGACTCCTTGACGAAATCGGCCTTGCCCTTCTCGATGTCCGAGAAGTCGATCTTCTGGTACTTCTTGGCGTCGGTGTACACCGCAGGGCCGGTGAAGGTGGAATAGAACGACGACTCGCCCGGCGGCTTGTTGCCGTCGCGCACGATCTGCATGTAGAGCTGCGGCGACACCGGCGCCGTGCCGGTGTTGATCACGTCGTGGCGCACGGCCATGTCGTAGGCACCGCGCTTGAGCGTCCAGGTGGTGACCAGCTTCACGCCGCCGACGTCGGCCGACTCGAAGCGCAACACCATCTCGTTGGCGCCGTCCTTCAGGGTGCGGTCGCCGGTGAAGGTCATGGGCGTCTTGTGCGTCGGGAAGGTGCCACCGATCAGGCCGCTCTGCGCGACGTACACGCGGGCCGGGCTCTGGTCGAGCAGGACGAAAGGCTTGTCCTTCTCCGTCAGGTCGTCGTGCTGGATGAATTCGCTCTGCACCAGCGAGGCGCCCTGGGTGTCGAAGGTCAGCTTGAGCACGTCGGTCGTGACGACCACGCGCTCGCTGGCCGTCGCCACCGGCGTGGCGCCGCCGGGCACCGCGCCTGCGCCGGCCGCTGCGGCCGAGGTCGTCGGCGGCACGCTGGCGGAACCCGCCGTGCCGGTGGATGGCACCGCCGCCGACGCGCCGCTGGCGGGCGTCGCCGGCGCACTGGCCGCCGGTCGGGACGAGGGCAGGAAGGTCGGTGGCTTGCCGTTGTGGACCTGCCATTGGTCCCACAGCATCACCAGCGAGAAACCAAAGATCACCAGCAGGATGGTGCGGCGAATATCGTTCATGAAGAAGACTTCTTGTCGGAGGAGAGAAAGGCAAACAGCGATCGCGAAGCGTCGCGCTCGGCCTTCGTGGGAGGCACCGGATCGTGGCCGCCCTGGCACCAGGGCTGGCAGCGCGCGATGCGGTGCAGGGTGAGATAGCTGCCCTTGGCAGCGCCATGACGCTCGAGCGCCTCGATGGCATACACGGAGCAGGTCGGCTCGAACCGGCACGACTGCCCGAGCCAGGGGCTCAGCAGCAAGCGGTAGCCCTTGACGAGGCCGATGAGCGCACGTCGGATCATGAACGCGAGACCCGGGCTCGCTCGAGCAGTTGCTGCAGTTCGGTGCGCACCGCCGCCTTGAGCTTGTCCGACGTGGCGCTCACGAACTGGGTGCGATCGAAACCCGCACGCAGACGCACCACGTGCGCCGCGGTCGGCAGCGAGGTGTCGGCCAGGGCGCTCACGGTGTAGATCTGTCGCTTGATGGCATTGCGCGTGACCGCGCGGCGGGCCCAGCGCTTGGGCACCATGGCGCCGATCCACACCGCGTCCGCGTCGCTGAAAAGCGGCGCGGCACCCGCCGGCGCGTCGAGCGCGCAGCGATGCAATGCGAAGTGGGCGGTGCGCGCCACGGTGGCGCCTGCGAGGACGGCCTGGAACTGCGCGCGGGTCTGGAGCCGCTGCATGGGAACCGCCCGCTGCGCGCCAGGAGGGGCTGCGGGCGGAAGCGGCGAATCCTGCAAGGGTGCCGTCGATCCGGCCTTAGACGGCCAGGCGCTTGCGGCCCTTGGCGCGGCGAGCGTTGATGACGGCACGGCCGCCGCGGGTCTTCATGCGGACCAGGAAGCCGTGGGTACGGGCGCGGCGGACTTTGGAGGCTTGGTAAGTGCGTTTCATGATGCTTTTCCTAGGAGCCCGCCGATGATCGATTGCACCGGCGAGGGTTGACGCCCCGAAACACACAAGAGGTTTTCAGGGAAACCCGCGATTATCACAAACAATTGCAGAACCCACAAATCCGGCGTCTGGGGAGGGCATCTTCCCGGAGCGAATTCGGCCCTCGAGCCGGGTGTGGATAAGGTTTTGACAAGTTAGAATGCCGGTCGCCCTCCAAGGGCAGCTATCCACAACACGACAACCAGAAAAATGACCGAGGGAACCCCCTTCCAAACCGCCCATGCCGAACGACGGCGCGGGTGACAGCCTCTGGCAGGCCTGTGTCGATCAACTCGCGCAGGAGCTGTCCGAGCAACAGTTCAACACCTGGATCAAGCCGCTGACCGCCCAGGTCACCGACGACCTGTCGCGCATGACCGTGTTCGTCGCGAACCGCTTCAAGCTCGACTGGATCCGGGCCCAGTACGCCAGCAAGATCGCCGCCATGGCGGAGAAGATCTACGGCCAGTCGGTCCACGTCGAGTTAGCGCTTGCTCCGCGGGAAGCGCCCGTGCGCAGTGCCCCGATGGCCGTCATGGCTGAAACCGATGTGCCGCGCGACGTGGCCGGTCTGGGTGAAGACGCCGCCTCGGCCACCTTCAAGAATCGGCTGAACTCCGGCCTCACCTTCGACACCCTGGTCGAGGGCACGGCCAACCGCATGGCGCGCGCGGCGGCCATGCACGTGTCGGGCATGCCGGGGCATCTGTACAACCCGTTGTTCATTTACGGCGGCGTCGGTCTGGGCAAGACCCACCTGATGCACGCGGTGGGCAACCGGCTGCTGGCCGACCGGCCCGATTCCAAAGTTCTCTACATCCACGCCGAACAGTTCGTGTCGGATGTGGTCAAGGCCTACCAGCGCAAGACCTTCGACGAGTTCAAGGAGCGCTACCACTCGCTCGACCTGCTGCTGATCGACGACGTGCAGTTCTTCGCCAACAAGGACCGCACGCAAGAAGAATTCTTCAACGCGTTCGAAGCCCTGCTCGCCAAGAAGTCGCACATCGTGATGACCAGCGACACCTACCCCAAGGGCCTGGCCGACATCCATGAGCGCTTGGTGTCGCGCTTCGACTCGGGCCTCACGGTCGCGATCGAGCCGCCCGAGCTCGAGATGCGCGTGGCCATCCTGATCAACAAGGCGCGGGCCGAATCGGCGGAGATGCCCGAAGAGGTGGCCTTCTTCGTCGCGAAGAACGTGCGCTCGAACGTGCGCGAGCTCGAAGGCGCGCTGCGCAAGATCCTGGCGTATTCGCGCTTCAACCAGAAGGAGATCTCGATCGCCCTGGCGCGCGAGGCGCTGCGCGACCTGCTGTCGATCCAGAACCGGCAGATCTCGGTGGAAAACATCCAGAAGACGGTGGCCGACTACTACAAGATCAAGGTCGCCGACATGTACAGCAAGAAGCGCCCGGCCAGCATCGCGCGGCCGCGGCAGATTGCGATGTACCTGGCCAAGGAGCTGACCCAGAAGAGCCTGCCGGAAATCGGCGAGCTCTTCGGTGGCCGCGACCACACGACGGTGCTGCACGCGGTGCGCAAGATCTCCGGCGAGCGCCAGCAGCTTACCGAGCTCAATCAGCAGCTCCATGTGCTCGAACAGACCCTCAAGGGCTAGTCACCGGCACCGGCTAATCTCGGCACTGCACGACTAACGAATCGAACGAACGAGGAAGAGGTAGAAGATGATCGTCCTGAAGGCAACACAAGACAAGGTTCTCGCCGCGCTGCAGTCGGTGGCGGGCATCGTGGAGCGGCGCCACACGCTGCCGATCCTGGCTAATGTGCTGATCCGCAAGACCGGCGGCCAGTTGCAGCTCACGACCAGCGACCTGGAGATCCAGATCCGCACGACGGCCGAGCTGGGTGGCGACGAAGGCAACTTCACCACGACCATCGGCGCGCGCAAGCTGATCGACATCCTGCGCACCATGCCGACCGACCAGACGGTGAGCCTCGAGTCGAGCGCCGCCAAGCTGGTGCTCAAGGGCGGCAAGAGCCGCTTCACGCTGCAGTCGCTGCCGGCGGAGGATTTCCCGCTGGTGCAGGAAGCCGCCAACTTCGGCCCGGTCTTCAGCGTGCCGCAGAAGACGCTGAAAGACCTGCTGCAGCAGGTGTCGTTCGCGATGGCCGTGCACGACATTCGCTACTACTTGAACGGCATCCTGTTCGTGGCCGAAGGCAAGCAGCTGAGCCTGGTGGCCACCGACGGCCACCGCCTGGCCTTCGCGTCCGCCACGCTCGAGGTCGAGGTACCGCGCCAGGAAGTGATCCTGCCGCGCAAGACCGTGATCGAGATGCAGCGCCTGCTGTCCGACGCCGAAGGCGCCATCGAGATGCAGTTCGCCAACAACCAGGCGAAGTTCAGCTTCGGTGGCATGGAGTTCGTCACCAAGCTGGTCGAGGGCAAGTTCCCCGACTACAACCGCGTGATCCCGAAGGCCCACAAGAACAGCGTCACGCTGGGCCGCGCCACGCTGCTGGCCAGCCTGCAGCGCACCGCCATCCTGACCAGCGACAAGTTCAAGGGCGTGCGCCTGAACCTGGAGCCCGGCACGCTGCGCATCGCGTCGAACAACGCCGAGCAGGAAGAAGCCCAGGACGAACTCGACATCGACTACGGCGGCGACGCCATCGAGATCGGCTTCAACGTGACCTACCTGATCGACGCGCTGTCGAACATGAGCCAGGACATGGTCAAGCTCGACCTGGCCGACTCCAACAGCTCCGCGCTGCTGACGATTCCGGAGAACGAGCACTTCAAGTACGTCGTGATGCCAATGCGCATTTGATGCGTTTCCGACGAGAGCCCTTGCACCCACAACCCGCGGCCGCCGCGGGTTGGGTCTTTCAAGAGACCCCCGAACCCGTTTCCCCAGAGAGGATGTGTCCCCAATGAGCGAAGAAAACAAGCCGGAAGCACCGCACAGCGAGCCGGTCTACACGCCTGAAATCGAGAGCGCGATCCCGATCGAGATCACGCCCCCCGACACCTCGTATGGCGAAGGCTCGATCACCATCCTCGAAGGCCTGGAAGCCGTGCGCAAGCGCCCCGGCATGTACATCGGCGACACCTCCGACGGCACCGGCCTGCACCACCTGGTGTTCGAGGTGGTCGACAACTCGATCGACGAGGCGCTGGCCGGCTACTGCGACGACATCGTCGTCACCATCCACAGCGACAACTCGATCTCCGTCACCGACAACGGCCGCGGCATCCCGACCGGCGTGAAGATGGACGACAAGCACGAGCCCAAGCGTTCGGCCGCGGAGATCGCGCTGACCGAGCTGCACGCCGGCGGCAAGTTCAACCAGAACAGCTACAAGGTCTCGGGCGGCCTGCACGGCGTGGGCGTGAGCTGCGTCAACGCACTGAGCGTGATGCTGCGCCTGGTGGTGCGCCGCGAAGGCAAGATCCACGAACTCGAGTTCAGCCGCGGCTTCGTGCAGAACCGGATCATCGAAAAGGTGAACGGCGTCGAGGTCTCGCCGATGAAGATCGTCGGCGACACCGACAAGCGTGGCACCGAGGTGCACTTTCTGCCCGACACCACGATCTTCATCGAGAACTCGGACTTCCACTACGAGATCCTCTCCAAGCGCCTGCGCGAGCTGAGTTTCCTGAACAACGGTGTGCGCATCCGCCTGAAGGACGAACGCAGCGGCAAGGAAGACGACTTCTCCGGTGCTGGCGGCGTGAAGGGCTTTGTCGAGTTCATCAACAAGGGCAAGACCGTCCTGCACCCGAACGTGTTCTATGCCGAAGGCCGGCGCCCCGCCGAAACCTACGGCGGCATCCCGGGCACGGACATCGGCGTGGAAGTCGCGATGCAGTGGAACAGCGGCTACAACGAGCAGGTGCTGTGCTTCACCAACAACATCCCGCAGCGTGACGGCGGCACCCACCTGACCGGCCTGCGCGCCGCGATGACCCGCGTCATCAACAAGTACATCGAAGAGAACGAGTTCGCCAAGAAGGCGAAGGTCGAAGTCACCGGCGACGACATGCGCGAAGGCCTGTGCTGCGTGCTGAGCGTGAAAGTGCCCGAGCCCAAGTTCTCGAGCCAGACCAAGGACAAGCTGGTGTCCAGCGAAGTGCGCGCCCCAGTGGAAGACATCGTCGGCAAGCTCCTGACCGACTACCTGCAGGAACGCCCGGCCGACGCCAAGATCATCTGCGGCAAGATCGTCGAAGCCGCCCGTGCCCGCGAAGCCGCACGCAAGGCCCGCGAGATGACGCGCCGCAAGGGCGTGCTCGACGGCATGGGCCTGCCCGGCAAGCTGGCCGACTGCCAGGAGAAGGACCCGGCGCTGTGCGAGGTCTACCTGGTGGAGGGCGACTCCGCCGGCGGCTCCGCCAAGCAGGGCCGCGACCGGAAGTTCCAGGCCATCCTGCCGCTGCGCGGCAAGATCCTGAACGTCGAGAAGGCACGCTACGAGAAGCTGCTGACCAGCAACGAAATCCTGGTGATGATCACGGCGCTCGGCACTGGCATCGGCCGCGCCGGCGCCACGACGAACGGCGGTGGCGCGGACGACTTCAACGTCGCCAAGCTGCGCTACCACCGCATCATCATCATGACCGACGCCGACGTCGACGGCGCTCACATCCGCACGCTGCTGCTGACCTTCTTCTACCGGCAGATGCCGGAGCTGGTCGAGCGCGGCCACATCTACATCGCGCAGCCGCCGCTCTACAAGGTGAAGGTCGGCAAGGAAGAGCAATACCTCAAGGACGGCCCGGCGCTCGACGCCTTCCTGCTGAAGGTGGCCTTGCAGAACGCCAGCATCGAGACCGGCGGCCCGACGCCGACCACGTTGGCCGGCGACACGCTGGCCGAGCTGGCGCGCAAGCACCAACTGGCGCAAGCCGTGATCGCGCGCCTGGGCGTGTTCATGGACGCGGCCGCGCTGCGCGCCATCGCCGACGGCGTGTCGCTCGACCTCGACACCACCGCCGCCGCCGAAGCCTCGGCCGTCGCGCTGCAGGCCAAGCTGCGCGAACTCAATGAAACCGGCGTGCCCGCCGAAGTGGCGAGCGAGTTCGACACGCGCACCGACAAGCCGGTGCTGCGCATCAGCCGCCGCCACCACGGCAACATCAAGAGCAGCGTGATCACGCAGGACTTCGTCCACGGCGCGGACTACGCCGCACTCGCCACCGCGGCCAACACCTTCCGCGACCTGCTGGGCGAAGGCGCCATCGTGAAGCGCGGCGAAGGCGAGCGCGCGAAGGAAGAGAAGGTCTCCGACTTCCGCATCGCGATGAAGTGGCTGATCGGCGAAGCCGAACGCACCACCTCGCGCCAGCGCTACAAGGGCCTGGGCGAGATGAACCCCGAGCAGCTCTGGGAAACCACGATGGACCCGACCGTGCGCCGTTTGCTGCGCGTGCAGATCGACGACGCCATCGAAGCCGACCGCGTGTTCACCATGCTGATGGGCGACGAGGTGGAGCCGCGTCGCGAATTCATCGAGCAGAACGCGCTGCGGGCGTCGAATATCGACGTTTGACGACGAAGGCGTTGGCCAGCGATGGCCGTATTGGCCGCTAGCGCTTTGCCCCGAAGGCCGTGTTCAGCGCGTGGAGTCCAGGTGCGCCGCTCCGACCGAACGTTGCTCTCCGAAGGTTTTTAGAAGGAGCTGCCCCAACTCAGCCCTCCTCGCTGCCGACATGCGCGGCTTGATGGCTGCGATGGAGATCGCCGCAAACGGCGCGGCAGGATCCGGGATCACCGCGCCGACACCACCGACACCCTGCGTCACGGTGTCCACGAGCTCCGAGAACCCGGTGCGTCGGGTGCGCGCGATGACCTTGTCCATTTGCACCGGCGTCAATCCGGCTGCATCGAACGCGGGCGCGTGCTGACTTCTCACTCGGGCAATGTCCTCATCGGCGGCAGCAGCCAGGATCGCAAGACCACCGACACCGATGCCTAGCGGCCGAATGTCGCCAACACGGGTGCTGAAGATCTTGACGGGGAAGGCGCCGTCTTCGCGGGCCAGACATACCGTGTAGTCGCCCTGCCGTGCCAGCAGGAACACCGTGTCTTCCGAGAGTCGCGCGAGCCGCTGCAGCACCGGCTGGTACGTCGCCACCAGAGGTGCTCGCTTGAGCGAGGCAAAGCCCAACCGCATCGCTTCAAGACCCAACCGATAACGTCGTGTGGTGCCGTCGCGTTCCGCGAACTGTTCTTCCACCAGACAGGTCAGCAAGCGATGCGCGGTGGACCGCTCCAGCCCGGTGATGGCAACCACCTCGCTGACCGCCAGCCCCTCTTCATGGTGTGCGCCAAGCGCCCTCAGAACCTGTAGAGAGCGGCGCATGTTCTGCGCCCCCGGAGTTTCCATAGGTTTGCTCATGATATGGGATCCATCTCATTTACTGATCGCACTGTGAGCATATCAGCCAGATGATCGCGGCCATTCCACGAATGCAGGACCATCCGATGAGCGAACCTCTTCTTCTGATCGAGCAGTCCGGCGCTGTGCGCAGGATCTGGCTGAACCGTCCCCAGGTGCGCAATGCGCAGAGCCAGCAGATGCTGGACCAGCTCGATGCGGCCTTCGAGGCGGCTCGAACGGACCCATCGACCCGGGTGGTCGTGTTAGCGGCCAAGGGTGAGCACTTCTCGGCGGGTCACGACCTGAAGCAAGCGCAAGCGGAGCGTGCGGAGTTCACCGTCGAGGAGCGATGGGCGTACGAAGAGCAACGCTACTTCAGCTACTGCATGCGAATCTGGGACTTTCCGAAGCCCACGATCGCCCAGGTGCAAGGCGCATGCGTTGCCGCCGGTTTCATGGTCGCGAACATGTGCGATCTGCTGGTGGCGTCGGAAGATGCTTTTTTCTCGGACCCCGTCACCCATACGATGGGCGCCGCAGCGACCGAGGTGCTCATCCATCCCTGGGTGATGGGCTTGCGTCAAGCGAAGGAGTTCCTGTTCACTGGTGAACGCCTTACGGCAGCGGATGCCAAGGCACTCGGCATGATCAACCGCGTGACCGCGAACGACCGGTTGAACGAAGAGACGATGGCGCTGGCGCAGCGCATTGCCAAGGCGCCGCCCTTTGCGCTTCAGGTCCTGAAGAAGTCGCTCAATCGCTCAGTCGATGTGCAGGGCATGCGGCAAGCGCTTTCGGCGCATTTCGACGTGCACCAGCTGAGCCATGTGAGCGAGGAATACCGCCAGACCAAGGAGGCTGGACTGGCCAATGCCATCCAGAAGGGAGCGAAGGCATGAGCGGGGCGATCGCGCGCAACCCGTCGCATCGGCTCGCGCCGTTGCTGCAACCGCGGTCCATCGCGATGCTCGGTGCGAGCAACCAGGCCGGTCGTATCGGAGGCATGCCCCTCGACCTGCTGAAGCACTTCGGCTACGCGGGCAAGGTGTTTCCGATCAATCCCAAATACCAGGAGGTGTTCGGCTACGCCTGCTATCCGGACATCGAGTCACTGCCTGAGGTGCCTGATCTCGTGGTCTTGGCGATCGGTGCGGAAGACGTGACCGCCATGCTCGAGCGTTGCCACGCCAAGGGCATTCCCGCTGCGATCGTGTATGCCGCGGGATTTGCCGAGGCAGGCGCCGAAGGCGCTGCCCTCCAACGCACACTCGAGGCCTTCGTCGAACGCAGCGGCATGGTGGTGGCGGGACCCAACTGCATGGGCTTCGCGAACCTGAACATCCAGGCGCACACCGCTTTTGCGTCCGTCTTTCGCAGCGCACCGCCGCAGACGCAGCCAGGCCGCGTCAGCGTGCTCACGCAAAGCGGCAATGTGTGCTCGGCAGTCTTCGCATTGATCCGCCGGCTCGGCGTGCCGGTCAGTCACTTCATCAACACCGGCAACGAGGCCACGCTCGAGTTCGCGGAGTACCTCGCGTTTCTCGCGCAGGACCCGCAGACGGATTGCGTCGTCGGCTATGTCGAACAGTTGCGCGACGGTCCACGCTTCATCGAGGCGGCCCTGTCGCTTGCCGCACAGGGCAAGCCGCTGATTCTCTACAAGGCTGGCGAAACCGAGAAAGGATCGGAAGCCGTTCGTTCGCACACGTCTGCGCTCGCGGGCGACCTTGCGTTGTATCAGGCCGGTTTCGAGCAACTCAACGTGATCCGCGGCACCGATTTCGCGCAGATGGCCGATCTCGCCTACCTGAGCGGCTTTCGCCATCGACAGGGCGGCAGTCGCGTCGCCATCGTCACCATGTCTGGGGCGCTCGGGGCCATCCTGGCTGACAAGCTGATCCTGGCAGGGCTGGACGTTCCCACATTGCCGGCTTCCGTCCAGCAGGCCATGAGAGAAGGCATCCCCGACTACGGCATGGTCTCGAATCCGATCGACGTGACCGGCAACGTCGTCAACAAGCCAGAGTTCGTCCGGACGATCTTTGCGGCGCTGGCCGAGACCGACGCGGTGGACACCGTGATCGTCTATGCGCCCGGCTACCTGCTCGACCGGATGGCGGAGCCGCTGATCGAGATCTGCAAACGCTATCCGCGCTTGTTGGTCGCCATCGACACCGGCGCAGCGCAGTGCCGCTCGCAACTGGCCGACGCTGGCGTGCCTGTGTTCGACGATCTCGGTCGCGCGACCCGGGCCATCGCACCCTATTGCCATTGGATGACACGCCAACCGGCCGTGGCGCGATGGGCGGCATTGCGTGCAACGCCGCCGCGGCATGATGCCGCGCAGACACTGCCCGCGAAGCTCAATGAGCACGACACCAAAGCGCTTCTCGCGCAGTACGGTGTGCCCTCGCTGCCCGAAGAAGTCTGCAGCGATGCGGAGGCCGCAGTCCGGGCGGCCGGACGCCTCGGCTGGCCGGTGGCGCTGAAGATCCTGAGCGCGGACATCGCGCACAAGACAGAGGCCGGCGGGGTGAAACTCAACATCCGCGACGCGCCGTCGCTGAGGTTGGCCTGCGCGGATGTCCTCGCATCGGCTCAGGCGTACAACCCGGCAGCGCGCATCGACGGCTTGCTGGTGCAGCCGATGGCAAGCGGCGGCGTGACTGAGTTGATCGCCGGTGTCACGCACGATCCGGTCTTCGGCCCGGCGCTGACCGTCGGACTCGGTGGTGTGCTCACCGAGCTTTACCGCGACGCCAGCCATCGCCTGCTGCCGGTGGACACCGCCATGGTGGGCGACATGCTGCGCTCGCTGAAGGCCTGGCCATTGCTCGATGGCTTCCGCGGACGACCCATCGCCGACGTCGACGCTGCTTGCGCCGGGATCGCCGCTTTGTCCGATGCGGCCACGGCGCTCGGCAAGCAGGCGCTGGCGCTGGAGATCAACCCTTTGCAGGTTCGAGCCGCAGGACAAGGCGCCGTGGCGCTGGACGCGCTTGTACTCGTTCATTCGCCCGTCTGAGAAATCACAACCGGAGACAACCATGAAGACATTCTTGATGAGAACCCTGAGCGCTGCCGTGCTCGCAACGGCGGCATCACTGGTCGCACCGGCAGCAGCCCTGGCTCAGAACTACCCTGACAAGCCGATCCGAATGGTGCTTCCGTTTCCGCCGGGCGGTGTGACCGACCTCCTGGCGCGCGCGCTGGCCGAGAAGCTGTCACCGCGCCTGGGCCAGCCAGTCGTCATCGACAACAAGCCAGGTGCGGGCACCATCCTCGCCTCCGACCTGGTAGCGCGCGCCCCGGCGGACGGGTACACGCTGTTGCTCGCCGCGTCGTCTCTCGGCACTGCGCCACTGTTGTACGACAAGGTCGGCTACGACGCGATCAAGAGCTTCGCGCCGGTCACTCAGGTCGCCTCGGTCGTGCATGTGCTGGTCGTCAACCAGCAGCTGCCCGTGAAGTCCGTGGCCGAGCTCATCGCCTACGCCAAGGCCAACCCCGGCAAGCTCAACTACGCCTCCACCGGCAGTGGAACCTCCACGCATCTGGAAGGCGAGCTCTTCAAAAGCATGGCCAATACCTTCATGGTCCACATCCCGTACAAGGGCAGCGGTCCGGCGTTGACGGATGTGGTCGGCGGCCAGGTCAGCGTGATGTTCGATGCACTGGGATCGTCGGGCCCATTCATCAGGTCGGGCAAGCTGCGTGCGCTCGCCGTCACGACCGGCAAGCGCTCGCCCTCCATCCCCGAACTGCCAACCGTGGCCGAATCTGGACTGCCGGGTTACGAGGCCATGCCCTGGCTGGGCATCGTCGCGCCGGCCGGAACGCCGCAACCGATCGTCGATCGCCTGCACCGCGAAACCGCCGATATCCTGAAGGACCCCGAACTCCGCGAACGCTTCAAGGGATGGGGCCTGGACATCATCGGTAACTCGCCTGCCGAGTTCAGCAGCTTCCTGCGTCGCGACATCGACCAGTGGGCCAAGGTGATCAGCAGCGCGAAGATCAAGGCGGACTGATGACCCAGCCGTTCTTCGCCGGAGATCCGACATGAGACTCTCGCTCACGGACGAGCAGTCGCTGATCACATCGAGCGCGCTGGACTGGCTCGGCGGCCAGTACGACTTTCGCCAGCGCGAAGCGGGGGTGCACCGCGATGGCGGGTCCCCGGACACATGGGCCGCCTTTGCGGAAATGGGCTGGCTCGGCCTGCCCATTCCGGAGGACGCTGGTGGCCTCGGCATGGGCTCGCTCGAGACCGGACTTCTGATGCAGGCCTTCGGTCGCCATCTCGTCGTCGAACCTTGGCTTGCCTCAGTTGTCCAGGCCGGGCGGCTGCTGGCTTTGGCCGGTACCCCTGCGCAACAATCGCAGTGGTTGCCCCGGCTGATGGCCGGCGAAGTTCGCCTTTCGCTGGCCCATGCGGAACCGGGCGATCGTCTGCCGTGGGAGGGCCGAAAAACGACTGCGGTGCGAAGTGCTCAAGGCTGGCGCCTGACAGGCGAGAAGCGGCACGTGATCGGTGCCGTCGGCTCGGCCTCCTGGATCGTTTCGGCCACGGTCGACGGCGCGGCATGGTTGTTTCTCGTGAGCCCGCATGCGCCAAACATCCGCTTCGACGCCTACGACACTCTCGCAGGTGGCCGGGCCGCCGACATCACCTTCGCAGGCACTGCAGCTGTGCTGCTGGGAGACGATCAATCCGGTCAAGCGGAGGCGTTGCTGCACCAGGTCCTGGCGGAAGGAATCATCGCGCTTGGATGGGAAGCGACCGGTGCCATGCAAGCAGCGCTCGCGCAGACCACCGACTACACCCAGCAGCGCAAGCAGTTTGGACAAAGTCTGTCTCAGTTCCAGGTGGTGCAGCACCGCCTGGCGGAGATGGCCGTGCACTGTGCAGAAGCACAGGCCGTTTGCGAGCTGGCATCGATGCGGCTCGCGCTATCGCCCGCGTCTGGCGCGGACCTCGCCGCGCTCGTGAAGAACAAGGTCGGCCGCTCTGCGCGCTTCGTGGCCCAGGAAGCTGTGCAGCTTCATGGCGCAATGGGCGTGTGTGAAGAGCTTCCGATCGCAGCCACTTTCCGGGCGCTGCTGGCCTTCGCGCAGCAATGCGGGGCTGCAGGCCAGCATGCACGGGCGCTCGGCGTCGCTCAACTCGGTACCGGCGCCTTCGCGCACAGTCAGACGCTGCGAGAAGCGCTCGTCGCCTGATCCTGGATCACCACGCATGAATCTCGAACTCAGCATCGAAGACAAAGCCTTTCGCGATGAGGTCCGCGCTTTCCTGAAGACCCACCTGACCGACGAACTGCGTGACGGGCAGCGCCGCACGACAGGCATGTACCCCGAACCCGAGATCTCGATGCCGTGGCAGAAAGCACTTCAGGCCAAAGGCTGGCTGGTTCCGCTATGGCCAACGGAATGGGGGGGCACGGGTTGGAGCGCATTGTGGCGCTTCATCTTCGAGACGGAATGCGCCCTCGCGGGCGCGCCACTGGTCCATCCGATGGGCGTGCGCCTGGTCGGTCCGGTCATCCTTCGTTACGGCACGGAAGCGCAAAAGCGCTTCTACCTGCCGCGCATCCTAGCCAGCGAGGACTATTGGTGCCAGGGCTTCTCGGAGCCCAATGCCGGCTCGGACCTGGCGTCGCTCACGCTCCGGGCGCGCTCGGACGGCGGCGACTACGTCCTGGACGGAACGAAGATCTGGACCAGCTATGCGCACCATGCCAACCGCATGTTCGCCCTCGTGCGAACGAGCAACGAAGGCAAGCGGCAGCAAGGCATCAGCTTCTTGCTCGTGGACATGACACTGCCCGGCATCACCGTGCGGCCCATCGCCACGATCGGCGGCGACCGCGAGGTGAACGAAGTCCACTTCGAAGGTGTTCGTGTCAGCCAGTCCGAGCGAGTGGGCGACGAGAACGCCGGCTGGGAGTGTGCCAAGTACCTGTTGGAGTTCGAGCGCGGCGCCGGCATATTCAGCCCTCGCCTTCGCTCGCAGCTCAAGCGAGTCGCAGAAGCACTGCCGGCGTCTGGCGATGCAACGGACGACCTGTTGCGTCGCGTCGGCGAGGTCGTCGCCGACCTGGACACCTTCGAGTGGCTCGAACTTCGGACGATGGGTGGCCTGCCGCCCGGTGCCAACCCCGGCCCTGTGTCGTCCATCCTCAAGCTGCGTGCGAGCCGGCTAAAGCAGGCTATCGGCGAGCTCGGCGTCGAAGCACTGGGCGCCGAAAGCCTGCGATGGCGCAGCGCCGCACCTGATGCGCAGCACCCAGCCACGACGCTGGTGCCGGAGTACTGCAACAGCCGCGCATACACCATCTTCGGCGGCGCCGCCGAAATCCAGTTGGGGCTGATCGCCCGCACCCTGCTGGGATAGCGCGCGCAGACAAGAGCAGTTTGGGGCCGCCGCCGCGAGCGGTCCCGATCGCAGCGGGTTTTGGGCTACGAGCCCGGCGCGTTGTGCATCGGCGGCTTGGGCGCCGCCGGCGACTCCACCAAGCTCTCCGGCCAGAACTTGAACCACATGACCGCCGCGACGATCCCCACGGCCAGCGCCAGCAGGAAGACCAGCATCCACCGGAACGGGGGCTTGGAGACACGGCGGTTTTTTTGCTCATCCATGCAGCGATGATGGGCGGCAACCCTCGGCCTGCCGTGTCGGACATTCGCGCACGTGCATGGAAGTGCCAGCGCGTACCGCAGAGCCTCATGCATGATGACCCCATGACCTCCGCGATCAAGTTTCGTCTTCCTCTCGTGCGCTCGCCGGCTCGCTGTGGCCCGGGGGCCGGAGGCCGGCGCCCATGAGCTGGCTCGGCGACACCGCGCAGCGCGTGCAGCGCACGGTCATGGCCACACCCGGGCTCGGCGTGGTCGTGACGGCCGTCCGCAACTACATCCTCCACCAGAGCGCCAACCAGGCGGGCAGCCTCGCGTTCTCGTCGGTGCTGGCGATGTTTCCGCTGCTCATCCTGCTGTCGGCAGCGGCGGGCTTCGTCGGGCAGCCGGGCGACGCGGCGGCCCTGGTCGAGCGCGTGATCGGCTATGCGCCACAGGTGGTGCGCGACGCCATGCAACCCGTCATCCAGCAGGTGCTGGCGCAGCGCAACCAGGCGCTGCTGACGATCGGCCTGGTTGCCACGCTGTGGACCGCCTCTTCGGGCATGCAGGCCGTGCGCTCGGCGCTCAACCGGGCCTACGGCATCGAGCGCGGCCTGCCGTTCTGGAAGGCACGCATCAAGTCGACGCTGTTCACGGTGATCGTGGGCGCGGGCGTGCTGGCCGTCTTCAGCTCGGTGGTGGTCATGCCCTACGTGTGGGCGTTGCTCGAGCAGAGCGTGGGCGTCGGGCAGGACACTCTCTGGCTGCGCAACAGCGTGCGCTACGGTTCGGCCTACCTGGTGCTGACGGTGATGTACGCGCTGCTCTACGGCTGGCTGCCCGACATCCGCCAGCGCCTCTACACCGTGATGCCGGGCGCCCTGATGGGCGCGGCGCTGTGGGTGGGCGCCGCGGCGACGCTCTCGTACACCTTGCGCACCGCTGGCAAGCTGGCCTTGCTCTACGGCAGCTTCGCGGGTGTGGTCGCCACGCTGGTCTTTCTCTACATCAGCGCGACCACGCTGATCTTCGGCGCGGAGATCAACGGGGTGCTGCGCGAGAAGGCGGAGGAGCCTTCGCGTGCGAATCCCTGAACTCAAGCAGCGCTTGCGCGCGGCCGGCGCGGGCCCCAGCCATGAACAGCGCATCCTGCGGCTGTGGTCGCATGCGCTGCCCCGCGACAGCGGCCGGCGGCTGCCCGCGAGCTTCTTCCCGTCGTCGCTGATGGCAGCCCTGCCGACCATCGAGGCCGAGCTGGCCGGGCTCGCCCGCGTCCAGTCGGTGCATCCGGGCGACGACGGCGCCGAGCGGCTGCTCGTCGCGCTGGCGGATGGGCAGACGGTGGAGAGCGTGCTGCTGCCCGGCGGCGGCCTGTGCGTGTCGTCGCAGGTGGGCTGCGCCGTCGGCTGCCGCTTCTGCATGACGGGCCGCGATGGCCTGCTGCGCCAGGTCGGCAGTGCCGAAATCATTGCCCAGGTCGCGCTCGCGCGGTTGCGCCGGCCGGTGCGCAAGGTCGTGTTCATGGGCATGGGCGAGCCGGCCCACAACCTGGACAACGTGATGGAGGCCATCGAGCTGCTGGGCACGGTGGGCAACGTCGGCCACAAGAACCTGGTGTTCTCCACGGTCGGCGACCCACGCGTGTTCGAGCGGCTGGATCGGGAGCGCGTCAAGCCGGCGCTGGCGCTGTCGCTGCACACGACCCGGGCCGAACTGCGGCGGGAACTGCTTCCGCGCGCGCCGGCCATGACGCCCGAGGCACTGGTGGACGCCGGCGAGCGCTACGCCCGCGTCACCGGCTACCCGATCCAGTACCAGTGGACGCTGCTCGAAGGCATCAACGACGGCGACGACGAGATCGAGGGCATCGTCCGGTTGCTGTCGGGCAAGTACGGCGTGCTGAACATGATCCCTTTCAACGCCGTCGATGGCGTGGCCTTCAGCCGACCTGCGCTGGCGCGCTGCGAGGCGATCGCGCGCACGCTGCACGCGCGCGGCATCCTCACGAAACTGCGCCACTCGGCCGGGCAGGACATCGACGGCGGCTGCGGTCAGCTGCGCGCGCGGGCGGCCGCGGCGACGGTCGTCTTCCGCCGGGACGCTGCCGCACCACCGAGCGCGCGCTGAAGGTAGGGCGCGGTCCGGCTGTCTGTCGACGACGCCACCTGCTGCGGCGTGCCGCAGGCCACCAGTTGCCCGCCACGGTCGCCCGCGCCTGGCCCCAGGTCGATCACCCAGTCGCTGCCCGCGACCACACGCATCTCGTGCTCGACCACGACGACGGTATGGCCCGCATCGACCAGCGCATGGAGTTGCACCATCAGCTTGTCGACATCGGACGGGTGCAGGCCGGTGGTGGGTTCATCCAGCACGTAGAGCGTCTCGCCGCGCTGTGCGCGTTGCAGCTCGGTGGCCAGCTTGATGCGCTGCGCTTCGCCGCCGGAGAGTTCGGTGGCGGGCTGGCCCAGGCGCAGGTAGCCCAGCCCGATCAGACGCAGCAGCGCGAGCGGGCGCTGGACCGTCGGTTCGTCCGCGAAGAAGTCGTGCGCTTCGTCGACCGTCATGCCCAGCACGTCGGCGATGCTGCGGCCGTTCCAGTGCACCGCGAGCGTTTCCTCGTTGTAGCGCGCACCGTGGCAGGTCGGGCAGGGCGCGTACACGCTGGGCATGAAGAGCAGTTCGACGCTGACGAAGCCTTCGCCCTCGCAGGTCGGGCAGCGGCCCTTCGCCACGTTGAAGGAGAAGCGACCGGCGTCGTAACGACGCTTGCGCGCCATGGGCGTGGCCGCGAAGAGCTTGCGCACCGGGTCGAACAGGCCGGTGTAGGTGGCGAGGTTGGAGCGCGGCGTGCGACCGATGGGCTTCTGGTCGACACGCACCAGGCGGCGCACGCGCGCGATGTCGCCGCCGAGCCGGCCGGCGGTCGTCGTCGACGCCAGCGCGGCGCCCGGCATCTCGCCACCGCTGGCCTCGTCCTCGTCGGCCGGCGGCTCGTGGCCCAGATGCGCCGACACCAGGTCGATCAGCGCCTGGCTCACCAGGCTGGATTTGCCCGAGCCCGACACGCCGGTCACCGCGGTCAGCACGCCCAGCGGGACGTCGGCATCGAGGTTGTGCAGGTTGTTGCGCGTGACGCCCTCCAGCCGGAGCCATCCCGTGGGTGCGCGTGGCTGCCGCGCCGTGGCAAGGGCCGGGTCGGCGAAGAGATAGCGCGCCGTGTGCGACGCACGCACCGACCGAAGGCCGTCGGGCGGCCCGCTGTACAGCACCCGGCCGCCCTGTTCGCCGGCATCGGGGCCGACATCGACCAGCCAGTCGGCCTGGCGCATCACATCGAGGTCGTGCTCGACGACGAAGAGCGAGTTGCCGGCGCGCTTGAGCGCATGCAAGGCATCGAGCAGCGCCTCCGCGTCGGCGGGGTGCAGGCCGGCCGAGGGCTCGTCGAGCACATAGACGACGCCGAAGAGGTTGGACCGTATCTGCGTGGCCAGCCGCAGCCGCTGCAGCTCGCCAGGCGACAGCGTCGGCGCGCTGCGGTCCAGCGACAGGTAGCCCAGGCCCAGCGCGCGCAGCGTCTCCACGCGCGCCAGCACCTCGTGCGTGATGCGCTGGGCGGCGATGCGTTTTTCTTCCGACAACTCGGGCGTGCGGCGCACGTCGGGCGATGCGGCATGCGCCGAGCCACCGGCCTCCACGCGCTGCGCCGCGTCGCGGCGCGACGCATCCCGACTGCGCACCGATGACGTGCCGACGGCCGCCAGCGCGCCAGCCGCTGCGGGTGCCAGCACCTCGGCCAACCGGTCGAGCGGCAAGCGCGCCAGCGTCCCGATGTCATGGCCGGCGAAGGTCACACGCAAGGCTTCAGGCTTCAGGCGCTTGCCATCGCAGGTCGGGCACGCGCTGCCGACCATGTAGCGTGAGGCGCGCTTCTTCATCAACGCGCTCTGCGTGGTGGCGAAGGTGTGCAGCACGTAGCGGCGCGCGCCCATGAAGGTGCCCTGGTAGCTCGGCGCCAGCTTGCGACGCAGCGCCGCGCGGGTCTCGGCCGGCGTGAAGCCGGCGTACACCGGCACCGTGGGCTGCTCGTCGGTGAAGAGGATCCAGTCGCGGTCCTTGCGCGGCAGGTCGCGCCAGGGGGTGTCGATGTCGTAGCCCAGCGTCACCAGGATGTCGCGCAGGTTCTGCCCCTGCCACGCGGGCGGCCAGGCGGCGATGGCACGGTCGCGAATGCTCAGAGAGTCGTCGGGCACCATCGACTGCTCCGTCACCTCGTACACATGGCCGAGGCCATGGCAAGTGGGGCAAGCGCCCTGCGCGGTGTTGGGCGAGAAGTCTTCCGCGAACAGCATCGGCTGGCTCGGCGGGTAGTGGCCGGCCCGCGAATACAGCATGCGCAACAGGCTCGACAACGTCGTCACGCTGCCGACCGACGAGCGCGTGCCGGGCGTGCCGCGCTGCTGCTGAAGCGCCACGGCCGGCGGCAGGCCATCGATGGCGTCGACCGCGGGCACGCCGACCTGGTCGATCAAGCGCCGCGCATACGGCGCGACCGATTCGAAGTAGCGGCGCTGCGCCTCGGCGTAGAGGGTGCCGAAGGCCAGCGACGACTTGCCCGAGCCCGACACGCCGGTGAAGACGACCAGCGCATCGCGCGGGATGTCGACGTCCACGTCCTTCAGGTTGTGCTCGCGCGCACCGCGCACCCGCACGAAGGCGCTCAGGTCGCGCCCGTCATGCCCCTCGCGTGCGTTCACGGCGCCATGACCTTGTCGGGTGTCATGGGCGTGCTGCGCACGCGCTGGCCGGTGGCGTGGAAGATCGCGTTGGAGATGGCCGCCGCCACGCCCACGATGCCGATCTCGCCCACGCCCTTGGCGCCCAGGCGGCTGACGACCCGGTCGTCCTCTTCGACGAACACGACATCGATGTCGTGGATGTCGGCGTTCACCGCCACGTGGTATTCGCTCAGGTTGTGGTTCATGAAGCGGCCGAGGCGGTGGTCGGAATGGGTCTCTTCGTGCAGCGCCTGGCTGACGCCCCACACCACCGAGCCCGTGACCTGGCTGCGCGCGGTCTTGGCGTTGATGATGCGGCCGGCCGCGATGGCGCTGACGACGCGCGTCACCCGCACCGTGCCGAGCAGCTCGTCGACCTTGACCTCGCAGAACACCGCCGAATGCGTGGCGCGCACGTACTTCTTCTGCTTGAGCACATGCGGCAGCATCAGGTACTTTTCTTCGATGCGGGCCTCGCTCGAGGCCGCCAGGATGTCGACCAGCTGCACGGCGTGCAAAGGCTTTGCGCGCAGCCGCACGGTGCCGTCCGCGAACTCGACGTCGCCGAACTTCGCCTTGCCCAGCGGCGAGCCGTCCATGGCAAGCGCCATCTTCAGCAGACGCTTCTGCAGCTTCTCGCAGACGCCCTCGACCGCGGAGCCCACCGTCGCCACATGCGACGAGCCGCCTTCGATCGGTGCCACCGGCAACGTGGAATCGCCCAGCTGGAACTGCACCTTCTCCATCGGCAGGCCCATCGACGCCGCCGCGATCTGCGCCATGACGGTGTACGTGCCTGTGCCGATGTCGGTGGCCGCGCTGCTCACCACCAGATGGCCGTCGGCATGCAGCACCGCGCTGGCGCGCGCGAACATCTGCATCGCGTCCCAGGTGCCGGTCGCCATGCCCCAGCCGACCAGTTCGGTGCCTTCGCGCATCGTGCGCGGCTGCAGCGGGCGCTGCGCCCAGCCGAAGCGCGCTGCGCCCTGCTCATAGCAGGCGCGCAGCGCCTTGGTGGAGTAGGGCAGGTCGTCCATCGGGTTGCGCTCGGCATAGTTCTTCAGGCGCAGCGCCAGCGGGTCCATGCCGAGGGCGTACGACAGTTCGTCCATCGCCACTTCGAGCGCATGCACACCGTGCGCCGCACCCGGGGCGCGCATGTCGATAGGGCTGTGCTGGTCGAGCTCGACCACCTGGTAGCCCAGCAGGATGTTGTCGCAGGCATAGAGCTGGCCCGACCAGTTCACCACCACTTCGACGTAGTCCTCGATGCGCGAGGTCTCGGCGATGGCGTGGTGCACGATGGCGCGCAGCGTGCCGTCGGCATCGGCGGCGAGCTTCACGCGCTGCAGCGTCTCGGGGCGGTGGCCGAAGGTGAACATCTGCTGGCGCGTGAGCACCACGCGCACCGAGCGGTCGAGGTGCAGCGACGCCATCACCGCGAGCGGCAGCTGGTGCTGCGGGCGCAGGCCGGAGCCGAAGGCACCGCCGACATAAGGGTTGCGCACGGTCACCTTGTCCTTCGACAGGCCGAACACATGCGACACATACCAGCGACTGTTCTGCGAACTCTGCGTCTTGTCGTAGATCGTCAGGTGGCCGTCGGCCCCGCGGATGACCGTGGACGCGAACAGCTCCATCGGGTTGTGGTGCTCGACGCCGCTGTAGTACTCGGCCTCGATCTTCACGGGTGCGGCAGCGAAGGCGCTCTCGGCATCGCCCTTCTCGTCGGGCGGTGGCGAGTAGCCGGCCTTCAGGCGGCTGGGCTTGCGACCGCGTTCGAGGTTGGCCATCAGGTTGGTGTCGTGCGGTTCTTCCTCGTACCGCACGCGGACCAGCGCGGCGGCATGGCGGGCCGCCTCGAAGGTCTCGGCCACCACCAGCGCAATCGGCTGGCCGCTGTAGAGGATCGTGTCGTCGTGCAGCGGCTTGAAGGGCGAGCCGCCGGGGGCGGTCATGTCCTTGTAGAACAGGCCGAAGCTGCGCATCTTGGGGCGGTTGTCGTGCGTGAGCACATCCAGCACGCCGGGCACCGCGCGCGCGGCAGCCAGGTCGAAGTCGACGATGCGGCCCTTGGCGATGGTGCTGTTGACGACCACGCCGTAGGCCAGATCGGCGGCCGGGTGCTCGGCCGCGTAGCGCGCCGTGCCGGTCACTTTCGCGCGGCCGTCCACGCGGGAGACGGGCATGCCGATCTGCACGGCACCGGTGCCGGCATCGGCCGAAGGCACGTGGAGGGCGTCGATGAGATCGGTCATGCGCGCGTTCCTTCGCTCGGGTCACGGGCGCTTTCGCCCGCATTGGTGACGGTGCCCGCCGCGGCGACTTCCAGTGCGCGCACGATGGCGCGGCGCGCCAGCGGGATCTTGAAATCGTTATCGCCCTGGCCGCGCGCGTCGCGCAGCAGCGCGTCGGCCACCTGCGCGAAGGTCTCGGCGTTCGCCGGCGCGCCGACCAGCAGCGATTCGGCTTGCGGCAGCCGCCACGGCTTGTGTGCGACGCCGCCCAGCGCGACGCGCACCTCGCGCACCGTGCCGTCGGCAGCCAGGTCGAGCGCCGCCGCCACCGACACCAGCGCGAAGGAGTACGACGCGCGGTCGCGCAGCTTCAAGTACGCGCTGTGGGCCGCGAACCGGCCGGCATCCGGCAGATGGATGTGCGTGATCAGCTCGTCGGCGTCCAGCGTGGTGTCGTCCTCGGGGCGGTCGCCGGGAAGGCGATGGAAGTCGGCGAAGGGGATGTGCCGCACGCCGCGGACCGACTGCACCTGCACCGTGGCGTCGAGCGCAGCCAGCGCCACGCACATGTCCGAGGGGTGCGTGGCGATGCAGTGCTCGCTCGCACCCAGGATCGCGTGGATGCGGTTGAGCCCACCGATCGCCGGGCAGCCGCTGCCGGGCACGCGCTTGTTGCAGGCCACGCCGGCGTCGTAGAAGTAGTAGCAGCGGGTGCGCTGCAGCAGGTTGCCGCCGTTGGTCGCCATGTTGCGGATCTGCGGCGAAGCGCCCGCCAGGATGGCGGACGCCAGCAGCGGGTAGCGCTCGCGCACGAGCGGGTGGTAGGCCGTGTCGGCATTGCGCGCCAGCGCGCCCAGGCGCAGCCCGCCCTCGTCGCTCTCTTCGATGCCGTCGAGCGCGATGCGGCTGATGTCGACCAGTCGCATCGGGTGCGACAGGTTCTCCTTCATCAGGTCGAGCAGGTTGGTGCCGCCGGCGATGAACTTGGCGGTCGACCCATCGGCCACGTCGAGGACCGCGGCGTCGGCGTCGGCCGGGACGGCGTAGGTGAACGGGTTCATGCCGGCACCGTCCCGATCACGATGCGGCGACGCCCGTCGTCGGTCTGGCCCACCGGCACACCCATGACCTCGCCGATCGCCTGCACGATCTGTGGGTAGGCGCCGCAGCGGCAGATGTTGCCGCTCATCAGTTCGCGCAGATCGGCTTCGGTGCGTGCCTGGCCTTCGTTCATCAGGCCCATCGCCGAGCACAGCTGGCCGGGCGTGCAGTAGCCGCACTGGAACGCGTCGTGCGCGATGAAGGCCTGCTGCAGCGGGTGGAGTTCGGCGCCGTCGGCGATGCCCTCCACGGTCGTGATGTCGCGGCCGTCCTGCATCACGGCCAGCGTGAGGCAGGCATTGATGCGCTTGCCGTCGACCAGCACGGTGCAGGCGCCGCACTGGCCGTGGTCGCAGCCCTTCTTGGTGCCTGTAAGGTTCAGGCGGTCCCGCAGCAGATCGAGCAGGGTCACCCACGGCTCGAGCGCGAGCTCATGGCGGTGTCCGTTGACATGCAGTGACACGGCGCGGGCCGCCACTTCGCGGTCGGGGGGGGGAGAGATGAGAGGGCGGTCCACGGTGTGTCCTTCGATGGTCTGGTCCTGACGCAGTTTTGGGCTTGCCGGCCAGTGACGGTTACCGACGCACGCGGGGCCGCGTGTAAGACAAAGGAGGGAAAGCGCCGCCATGGCGCGGCGGCCTGTCGCTGCGTGCTAGCGTCGCGCCTTTCAAAATTCCCCTGCTTCAGCCATGCGCCAGACCGACAAGAAGAGCCGAAAGAGCCGAAAGAGCCGCCTGACCACGATTGTGCTGACGGCCGCGCTGACCCTCGCCGCCACCCTCCTGGTGCTGAACTTCACCGGCGGCGAGAAGAAGGTCGACGAGCAGGTCCATCACGAATACGCCCTGCACGACCCGCAGTTCCAGCGCGCGCTGGGCGTGCTGCTGGGCCCGCCGATCACCGAAGGCAACCGCTTCCAGGCGCTGCACAACGGCGACCAGATCTTCCCGCCCATGCTCGATGCGATCCGAAGCGCGCGCGAGAGCATCACCTTCGAGACCTACATCTACTGGTCGGGCGACATCGGCCGCGCCTTCGCGGATGCCCTGAGCGAGCGGGCACGTGCCGGCGTCAAGGTGCATGTGCTGCTCGACTGGGTGGGCAGCGCGAAGATCGACGAGGACTTCCTCAAGGAGATGGAAGCGTCGGGCGTGGTCATTCGCAAGTTCCACAAGCCGAGCTGGTACGACATCGCGCGGATGAACAACCGCACGCACCGCAAGCTGCTGGTGGTCGACGGGCGCGTCGGCTTCACCGGCGGCGTGGGCATCGCACCCGAATGGACCGGCAACGCGCAGGACCCGGACCACTGGCGCGATTCGCACTACCGCGTCGAAGGGCCGGTGGTCGCGCAGATGCAGTCGGTGTTCATGGACAACTGGATCAAGACCTCGGGCGAGGTGCTGCACGGCGAGCGTTACTTTCCGGCGCTGAAGCCCGTCGAGGCGGCCGCACGCGCGGTGGCCGACGGCGCGCAGAGCGGCGGGCGCGCCCAGGTGTTCAGCAGCTCGCCCACGGGCGGCAGCGAGAGCATGCACCTGATGTATCTGCTGGCCATCGCGGCGTCCACCCGAACCATCGACCTGTCGAGCGCGTACTTCGTGCCCGACACGCTCACCATCGAGGCGCTGGTGGCGGCGACGAAACGCGGCGTGCGGGTGCGGATCATCACGCCAGGGCCGCTGATCGACGCGCAGACGGTGCGTCGCGCGTCGCGTGCCAGCTGGGGGCCGTTGCTGGAGGCCGGCGTCGAGATCAGCGAGTACCAGCCGACCATGTTCCATTGCAAGGTGTTCACGGTCGACGGGCTGCTGGTGTCGGTCGGCTCCACCAATTTCGACAACCGCTCGTTCCGCCTGAATGACGAGGCCAACCTCAACATCTACGACGAGGCCTTCGCCGCGCAGGAGACGCGCGTGTTCGAGGAAGACCTGAAGCGCGCGACGCGGCTGACCCACGCCGCCTGGAAAGCCCGGCCGTGGCACGAGAAGGCGATGGAACATCTGTCGTCCCTGCTCGCGACGCAGCTCTGAACCGAGGCCAGGCGCGAAGCGCCCGCGGCGGTTGTCACGCCATCTACGCGTAAACGCTGTACTGTGCCCGATTGTTGCTAGGGAAGAATTCCCGACGCACCGTCGCACTGGAATTCCGGTACAGCATGACCTCTTTTCACCTCACCTCCGCCGTCGCTCGCACCGTGGCGACCGCCGTCTTGGCCCTGGGCGTCTTGGTCACCGCGCACGCCGCGGCGAACCCGCCGATCCGCATGGCGGACGGCGTGGAGTACATGTGCGGCGGCGCGGACAAGACCGAAGCGCAGTTCCTGCAGACGGTGTCGCCGCGCTGGGCCGCGACGCTCGAGTTCTCGCTGGGGCAGGGCGCACGCGCCGCACTGCCCTCCGAGGTTCAGGTACTGGTGCGCGACAAGTACAACGGCAAGCTGGTGATGGAAACCACCGCCACCGGCCCGATGATGCTGGCGCGTCTCGAGCCCGGCTCGTACGACGTCGAGGCGACCCTGGGCGGCATCACCCTGACCCAGCAGGTGAACGTGTTCAACGGCATGCCGGTCAGGGCACGCTTCGTCTGGCCCTCGAACATCGACGTGCCGCCGCTGGCGGGCAGCACCATGGTGACGCAGGACGCCTCGGCCGCGCGCCGCTGACGCACCAAAGGGCGCGTCCAAGCGCCTCCCGCGTCGGCACCGCGCCGGCGCCTTTCTCCTGGCACAGGGCTTGAATGCGTCCTGGGCGTCTCGCACCTGCGGCGGGGCGCCTTGCCCGCCTCTCATCCGCCCCGCCGTTCTCTCCGCATGCCGCTTCGCCCCCTTTCCATCCTGACGGCCCTGCTGCACGTCTACATCGCGCTGCGCCTGTCGCCCGCGCTGTTCGCCCTCGCACCTGCGGCGGCACTGCTGTTGCTGGTCGCGCTGGCCGTGTCGGCCACGACCATTCCGCTTCCCTTCGTCGGCCTGCGCAGCGCCCGCCCGCCGCTGCCGGACGCCTGGCGCTGGCTCGGGCTGATCTGCATGGGGTGGTTCTCGTCGATGTTCGTTCTCACGCTGGCGCGCGATGCCGGCCTCGCGCTGACCTGGGGCATCGGGTGGGTCGCCGGCGCGCGGGTCGACTGGGCGGTCGTCCAGCCGTGGAGCGCCGTCGCCGTGCCGCTGCTGGCGACCGTCGTCACGGCGATCGGCTTCTTCAACGCGCGCCGCACCGCGCGGGTGCGGACGGTCGAGGTGCCGATCGACGGGCTGCCGCCGGCCCTGATCGGCTTCACGATCGCGCAGCTCAGCGACCTTCACGTCGGGCCGACCATCCGGCGCGGCTACATCCAGCGCATCGTCGAAGCGGTCAACCGTCTGGACGCCGATGCGGTCGCCATCACCGGCGACCTGGTCGACGGCAGCGTGGCCGAACTGCGCGAACACATCGCGCCGCTGGCCGACCTGCGCGCACGCCACGGCACCTTCGTGGTGACCGGCAACCACGAGTACTACGCCGGCGCGCACGCGTGGATCGCCGAGCTGCGCCGGCTCGGCCTGACGGTGCTGCTCAACGAGCATGTGCTGCTGGCGGCGCGGCGCGCCAAGGGCGCGCAGACGGATGAGGAGGTCGCGGCGATGACGCTGCTGCTCGCCGGCGTGACCGACTACACCGCCGTGCACTTCGACGCTTCGCATGCGAGCGACCCGCAGGCCGCGCTGGCCGGGGCGCCCGAGGCGGTGACCACGCGGGTCCTGCTGGCGCACCAGCCCCGCAGCGCGCCGGCGGCGTTGGAAGCGGGCTTCCAGCTGCAGATTTCCGGCCACACGCACGGCGGCCAGTTCTTCCCGTGGAACCTCTTCGTGCCGCTGCAGCAGCCGTTCGTGGCCGGGCTGAATCGCCTGCAGGGCATGTGGGTCTACACCAGCCGGGGCACCGGCTACTGGGGCCCGCCGAAGCGCTTTGGCGCGCCCTCGGAGATCACGCTGCTGCGGCTGGTCGCACGCTGATCAGGCCTTGGGCGGGAGGCCGAGACGCCGCGCGTTCGCGGTGGCCTTGGCGTGGATCGGCTTGAGGCCGCGCTGCACCACGCGCGCGCTGGCGCTGCCCATCTGAGTGGCGGTGGCCACCGCGCGATTCCCCGCGCTGAGCAGCTCGTGGCTGTGCGCCGCCGCCTGCGCCGGTGTGACGCTGGTGGCCAGGCCCATCAACGCCGTGACGCCGCTGAGCCAGTCGCGCACCGAGCGGTTCAACAGCGAATAGCTCGTGGTGTGCAGCTGATTGACGATGGCCGCGCCCGATTCGCTGGCGGCCGCCAGCTTCTCATGGCTCATCAACTGAAACTCGGCCAGGTCCGCCGCGCTTGGGGCGAGCCCCGCCTTGGCCATGCGCTCGGTGCGGATCTGGATCACGGAACCGGACGACAGGAGCATCTCCTGGGTCTTGAGTGCGACATCCGTCCACAGCATGAAAGGATTGAAAAAACGCGAGGTGAACGAGGAAGACATGAGCGCTTTTTTCAGGGAGAGACGGTCACTATAGGCCGATGGCGCCACATTTGCTGCGCTGCAGCATTTCAGGCGCGACTGTCCTACCTGTTCCCGTGCCAAGCGTTAATTTGTACCGTCAGCGGGCTTCGGTCTCGTGCAGATCGCCCTGCACCAGCGACGTGGCCTTGGACAGATCCTCCAGCCAGGCCGCGTAGGCTTCGTCACGCTGCGCCGGGTCGCCGCGCAGCAGCGCCGACGGATGCAGCGCGACCAGCACCTGCTCCCCACGCGGGCCGAGCTGCCATTGCCCGCGCTCCTGCATGACGGCCACCGGTCGGCCCAGCACCGAACGCGCAGCCGTCGCGCCCAGCGCCAGCACGGCGCGCGGACGCACCTGCGCCATTTCGCTCTCGAGCCAGTGCAGGCAGGCGGCCGCCTCGCGCTGCGTCGGTGTCTTGTGGATGCGGCGCTTGCCGCGCAACTCGAACTTGAAGTGCTTCACCGCGTTGGTCACGTACAGCGCCTCGCGCGGCCAGCCGAGCTCCGCGATGGCGCGGTCGAAAAGCTGGCCCGCCGGACCGACGAAGGGGCGGCCGCGCAGGTCCTCCTGATCACCGGGCTGTTCGCCGACCACCATCAACGCCGCGCCGATCGGCCCTTCGCCGAAGACCGACTGCGTGGCGTGCTCGCCGATCGGGCATTCGCGGCAGCGGTCGGTGGCGCGCTTCAACCGGGCCAATGCTTCGGCCGGATCGGCAGCCAACCCGCCAGCACCCGGGTCCATCGCGTCATCGTCATCGTCCCGCGCCGACGACGACACGGGTTGCAGCGGCACGATGCGACGTGCCGGCGCGGTGGGTGGCGCGTCGATCATCCGGCCGCTGCGAGCCATCGCTTCGGCCGCCAACGGCGAGATCAACGCGGCCTCGGGCAGGTTCTGCCAATAGCGCCGGGGCATCTCCTTCTGCATCATCGCGAGCTTCAGGCGCGCCGGATTGAAGATGTGCGCGTAGTAGGTGAGCCACAGCGCCTCGCCCGCATCGGCCGGCGGCGCATCTTCGCGTCGCGCGCCGGGCCCGATGTCCAGATGGCCGCGTCCGGCGTTCTCGGCGCCGTCGTCCGGCGGAAACCAGCGCGCCGAGCGTTGCGGCGTCAGGAGGGCCCAATGCATCTGCGTGAAGCGGCGCACGAAGAAGGGCGCCACCGCTTCGACGATGTGGTGCTCGGGGTCGAACCACGCCACGTGCAACGGCGGCAGGCCATCGCCCTGCGCAATCGGCCGAAAACGCACGAAGGCCTTCATCTTGTGCATCTCGCGACGCACCGCCTGCGCCATGTGTTGCGCATGCACCCGCTCCGCGTCGAGGGGGTCGCTGCGCAGGCCGGGCTCGTGCACCAGCCGCCACAGCAGGCGGTACAGCAGGCCGAAGCGCGCCGGGTCGTGGTGCATCACCACCGTCTCGCACAAGCGGACGAACGCGGGCGGCACGACCGCCGATGCACTGCCGTGGCCGATGGTGGGCGCACGCGCCTCGAGCGAAGCGAAAAGGTCGAGTTCCGCGCTGGCCTGCGTGTGCCATTCGACCTGCTCGGGTGGAACCTGTCGCGCGAGCAGGGCCCGCGCCTCGCTGCGGAAGCCCGGCCAGTCGGTTTCGCTCGCGAGCGTAACGGTGTGCATTGCCATGCAGACAATCTCGGGCGCGCGGTGCGCCTGTCTTGTAGGTGCTCAGGCGGAAAAGAGAGAGGCCTGCACCGGCGCGGGCCGGAAGCGCGATGCGAAGTCGGCGGCATCCAACGCACGGCCCGGCCGATGGTCGACCAGTTGCACGAAGGGCAGCACCTTCTTCAATGGCACACGCAGCCGCGCGAGGTCGTCGCTGCGCACGCGACGCACCCGCCGCGCGATCAGGATGCGTTCCACCGCCTTCACGCCCAGGCCGGGCACGCGCAGCAGCATCTCGCGCGGTGCCGTGTCGAGGTCGACCGGGAAGCGCTCGCGATGCGCCAGCGCCCACGCGAGCTTGGGGTCGACGTCGAGCGACAGCATGGCGGTGGACCCATCGGCGGCGGCCGGCACGATCTCGTCGTGCGCGAAGCCGTAGAAGCGCATCAGCCAGTCGGCCTGGTAGAGCCGGTGCTCGCGCACCATCGGCGGCGCGGCGAGCGGCAGCGACGACGAGGCATCGGGGATGGGGCTGAAGGCCGAGTAGTAGACGCGGCGCAGTCGATAGGCCCCGTAGAGCTGCGCACTGGCCGAGAGGATGGTGCGGTCGTCGGTGGCGTCGGCGCCGACGATCATCTGCGTGCTCTGGCCGGCCGGTGCGAAGACCGGTGGCGGCGCGCGGCGCGCATTGGCCTGAGGCATCGACATCACGTGGGTCCGGGTCGCCTCGCGCTGGGCGTCCTTCGCGTCGTCGATGTGCACCCGCAGCCGCGCCATCGAACGCCGGATGGCCGCGCCGTCCTTCTCGGGCGCGAGCGTTTCGAGGCCCTGCACCGTCGGCAGTTCGACGTTGATGCTCAGACGGTCGGCATAGCGGCCGGCCTTCTGCAGCAGTTCGGGCGAGGCGTCGGGGATGGTCTTGAGGTGGATGTAGCCGCGAAAGTCGTGCACCTCGCGCAGCACCCGCGCCACCTCGACCACCTGCTCCATCGTGTAGTCGGGGCTCTGGATGATGCCGCTGGAGAGGAACAGGCCTTCGATGCAGTTGCGGCGGTAGAAGTCGAGCGTGAGTTGCACCACCTCGTCGACCGTGAAGCGCGCCCGCGGCACGTTGCTGGTCACACGATTCACGCAGTAGAGACAGTCGTACTGGCAGAAGTTGGTCAGCAGGATCTTCAACAGCGAGATGCAGCGGCCGTCGGGCGCATAGCTGTGGCAGATGCCCGAGCCTTCGGTGGACCCCATGCCACGCCCGCCCACCGAGTTGCGCTTGCTGGTGCCGCTCGACGCGCAGGAGGCGTCGTACTTGGCCGCGTCGGCGAGGATGGCGAGCTTGCGTTGCGTGTTCACTGTACGAATATACAGTTCGCCAACAACCCTTGGGACAGGGCGGGTACGGCGATGCAGCGTCAGTCGCCGGTGGTCGCCGCCCTGCGCGCACGCAGCTCCATCGCCAGGTAGCCCACCGTTGCGACGGCCAGCGGCAGCAGGTAGTACAACGCCCGGTAGCCGATCAGCGCGGCGAGGATCTGGCCTTGCGGCAGCTTGTGCGAGAGCAGGGCGACGAACACGGCTTCCAGCACGCCCAGCCCGGCCGGCACATGCGTGATGACGCCCGCGACCGCGCCCACCAGCAGCACCGCCAGCACCTCGGGGTAGGCCACCTTCTGCTGCAGCAACAGCCACACCACGCCGCCCATCAGGCACCAGTTGGCGCAGGACATGAGCATCTGCAGCAACGCCATCCGGAGCGGTGGCGGCTGAAACGCATGGCCGCGGATGTGCCAGGTCTTGTCGCTGGCGAACGCGCACAGCGCCAGGTAGGCCGCGGCCAGCGCCAGCAGCACGGCACCGAGCACGCGCAGTCCGCCGTTGTCGATCTTCCAGTCGGCCGGCAGGTCCAGGGGCCAGAAGCAGAAGGCCGCGCCGGCCACCACCAGGTAGCCGAACCAGTTGGTGAGCATGCTGAAGCCGAGCACGCGCGTGATGGTCGGGTTGTCCAGGCCCAGCCGCGAATAGAGCCGGTAGCGGAAGGCGACGCCACCGACCAGCGAGCCGAGGTTGAGATTGAAGGCGTAGCTGACGAAGGTCACGCCCATCACCTTGGCGGCACCGAGGGGGTGACCGGTCATGCGGCGGCCCAGCAGGTCGAAGGTGCTGTACAGCACGAAGCTCGACGCCGCCAGGCAAGCCGCCATGGCGAGGGTGGTGGCCGGGAGCTTCGAGAACGCGTCGAGCACGTCGTCCCAGTCGATGCCGCGCGCCTGCTTCACCAGCAGCCACGCGATCAGCGCGAAGAACACCCAGGTGCCGATGCGCTTGACCCACGGCCACCAGGGCCGCCGGGTCGGCGACGTCGTGGACGCCGTCGCGTCGCTGGCGGCAGCGCCGGGGGCCGCAGCCATCACGCGGCCGTTTCGGTGTGCGTCGCGCCGCCCGCGGGCACCGGCGGCGGGTCGAGCGGTTTGAGCCGGGGCGCGTGCCGCGGCAGCCAGCCGGTGAGCGAGGGGTACCAGCGCAGCACGTGGAAGATCAGGAAGCTGCGCACCAGCCGCCAGCCGCTCCACTCGGTGAGGTCCTCGACCCGGATCTGCTTGCAGCTGTTCGTCATCAGGTGCTCGAGCCGCTCCGACAGCACTTGGTTGAATGCGCGGTCGCGCACGATGACATTGGCCTCGAGGTTGAGCGACAGGCTCAGCGGGTCGAGGTTGCTCGACCCGACCGTGCTCCACTGGTCGTCCATCAGCGCCACCTTGCCGTGCAGCGGCCGCTCCACGTATTCGTACACCTTCACGCCGGCGTTCAGCAGGTGGTGGTAGAGCAGGCTGGCCGCCGTCTTGACGATCGGCATGTCGGGCTCGCCCTGCAGGATGAGGCGCACGTCGACGCCGCGGCGCGCGGCACGGCGCATCGCCTTGATGAGCCGATAGCCGGGGAAGAAGTACGCATTGGCGATCACGACGCGCTCGCGCGCCGTGCGTATCGCCGCGCGGTAGCGTCGCTCGATATCGTTGGTGTGACGGCGGTTGTCGCGCGTGACGAGCAGTACCTCGGCATCGCCGGCGGCGTTGTTCACCTCGTCATGGTGCGCGGCCCTGAGCCGGCGCCGGAACCAGCTCGCACCCTTGCCGCCGACGGCGATGGCGTGCAGCACGAAGCGATGGATCTCGGAGACGATCGGGCCGCGAAGCTCCACCGCATAGTCCTGCTTGGCCTTCGGCCCGAAGTCCATCAGGTGATCGGCGGAGTAGTTGATGCCGCCAACGAACGCGCGCTGGCCGTCGACAACCACGATCTTTCGATGCATCCGGCGAAACACGTTGAGCCGCTGACCGAAGACGCGGCGACCTGGGTCGAACACCCGCACCTTCACGCCGACGGAGGTCAGGCCCGACAAAAACTCGGCGGAGAGATCGGGCGAGCCGAAGCCATCGATCATCAGGTCGACCTTCACGCCGCGCTGGGCCGCCGCACGCAAGGCGGCATGCAGGCCCTGGCCGACCTTGTCGTCGAACAGGATGAAGGTCTCGACGATCACCTCGCGCTGTGCCTCGCCGATCGCTTCGAACACGCGCGGGAAGAACTCCTCCCCGTTCTCGAGCAGCTCGACCGCGTTGCCCTTGAGCCAGCCACGCCCGTTCACAACTCGATCTCCGCCACCAGCGGTGCATGGTCGGACAGATGCGACCAGGGCTTGCGCGGCAGCACGATGGGCGAGTGCACGCCGGCGTTGCGCACATAGATGCGGTCCAGCGGCAACAGCGGGAAGCGCGCCGGGAAGGTCTTGGCGGCGGCACCGTTGGCATGCACGAAGACTTCACGCAGGTTGGCGCCCTCGGCCAGGATGTCGTGCGCCCGGCCCCGCCAGTCGTTGAAGTCGCCAGCGACCACCAACGGTGCATCCGCGGGCACCTCGTCGCGAACGATGTGGCAGAGCAGTTCGAGCTGCTGCTGACGGTGCGATTCGGCCAGACCGAGGTGCGCGCAGATCACGTGCACCTCGCCCACACGGCCCGGCACCCGCAGCGCGCAATGCAGCAGGCCACGTTTCTCGGGTCCCGCGATCGACACGTCGTGGTTCGTGAAGGTGGAGATCGGGAACTTCGACAGCACGGCATTGCCATGGTGTCCCTTCGGATACACCGCATTGCGGCCGTACGCGAACTGCGGCCACATGGTGTCGGCCAGGAACTCGTAGTGCGGCGCCTCCGGCCAGTTGCTGTGCTTGCGCGCATGCCGGTCGTGTGTCCCCTGGACCTCCTGCAAGAACACCACGTCGGCACCCACCGTGCGCACGGCCTCGCGCAGCTCGGGCAGGATGAACTTGCGGTTGAGCGCCGTGAACCCCTTGTGGGTGTTCACGGTCATGACCTTGAGCGACACGGGCGATCGCTGATCGGGCTGCGGGATGGGGTCGCTCACAGCAGCGGCAGGGTGAAAAAGGACATGCCTCGTTTGTAGGGCGGGCCCCCCTTCGACGCTGTAGGACGCACCAGCGTCTTCGCGCGCCCGCTGCCGCGTCCTACAGGCCCACGCCCCGGTGCCCCACAGCAGCGCGCAACGACGGCTTCCACGGCGTGTGCGCGAGGGGCAAGAAGCTGATCGCTTCTGCAACTCTCATCTCCTCCAAGGAAGACATTCATGAACAAAGCCATTGCCCCTGCCCTCGCTTTCGCCGCCCTGCTGGGCGCTGGCGCAGCCTTCGCGCAGACCTCCACGACGGTGATGCCATCGAGCCAAGGGCAAGCCAGCACCGAAACGCGCGCCGGTGTGCCCAACCCGACGCAGCGTCCTGAAGGCAGCATGCCGGCGTCGCGCGATGCCGTGAAGGCCGAGGCCCGTGCGAACAACCGCAATCAGGCCAACACGACGACGCCCGGTGGCGAAGCCAGCACGCGCATGAACAACCAGCCCAATGCCATGCCGCCGGTCATGAGTGGCACGACCCGCGCCGAAGTGCGCCAGGACGCCATCAAGCCCAAGCCGCAGTTCGGCCAGACCGGCGAGCGTCCTGACGTCCCGACCAACCCGAAGAATTCGACCGGCACGCCCAAGTAAGTCGGCCGTCACGACACGACAAAAAGCCCGCGGCATCACTGCCGCGGGCTTTTTCATTGGCAGCCGGTCAACCCTTCGCAGGTGCCGGGCGATGGCCGTCGGGACCATGATGCGGGCCGTGCCGGCCATGGCCACCACGTTGGCCGAAGCGCATGCCTTCGGCGTCGAAGGTCTTCTGCTGCACCGGCGTGAGCGCGGCGTAGAAGGCGCGGGTCGCGTCGGCACGCTGGGCGAAGCGGGCGGCGCGCTCGCTCTGGCGGGCCTGCATGCGGTCCAGGCGCTGCGGCGTGGTCATCTTCTCGAACTCGGCGCGCATGGCCGCACGGTCGGAGCGCTGCGCGCCCTTCGCCGGTGGCTGCATCGCACTGGTGAAGCTCGACCACGCACCTTCCTGCGAAGCCTCGATCTTCAGCTTGGTCTTGAGTTCGGCCAAGTGCTTGGCGCGGCGCTCCTGCATGCGTTCGAAACCCTTGCCGTCGTGCGGCTTGTGGGCACGCTGATCGGCCTGGGCCGGCGAGGCGGCCTGGGTGATGGCCGTCGGTACGTTGGAGGGCGGCGGCGTCTGGGCCGATGCGGCGAAGGTGGCCGAGGCCAGCAGACTGGCCCACAGGATGCGTTGACGTGCGGAGATCATGAGAGCGTTTCCTTTCAGTGTGAGGACGCCGGCCTGCCGCGGGATCGTTCATCGAGGCTGCGGTGCCTGGGTCCTGCCTGTCGCCGATCGGCAGCAGGTGAAGGGAAGTGTGTCGGCCGCATGTTTCGGCCGCTTGCCGCGCAGGTCAACGCGCCGTGAGCGCGCGTAAAGATCCGTGAACCGGCCGACTACTTGGCGCGCGGGCGCCTCAGCCCGCGGTCGGGCACGACGAGCGTGCCGGCGCGCAGCGACGCGACGCCACGGCCTACCGCACGGGCCACGTTGCGCACTTCCTCCTGCAGCTTCTCGTCGGCGTCCAGCGCCTCGTGGCTGGTCGCATAGGGCTCGTAGTAGCCGAGGTAGCGATCGAGCCGCGCCTGCATGCCGGCGTCGATCAGGCCCATCCAGTCGAGCCAGTCGCTCAGGTTGCGCCGCAGGCTTTCGACGCCGGCGACGTCACCGTGCACGACAACGCCGTAGATCCGGCCTTCCAGGTGCTTCGGGTAGTCCCAGCCCTTGAGTTCCAGCGCCTTGGCCTCTTCGGGCTTCTTGCCGTGGGTGCTGCTCGGGTCGGGGTTGCCGCCGTCGGCGCAGACCAGCCGGTCGATCATCAGTTTCATCACGCTGGGCGACTGGTACCAGTGCGTGGGCGACATCAGGATGACACCGTGCGCGGACACCCATTGCTCGTAGATCTCGTTCATCCAGTCACCGGTCTGGCGCAGCGAATGGTTGGGGTAGCAGCTGCAGGGCCAGTGGCACAGCGGCATCGCGGTTGACACGCAGGCCTTGCAGGGATGGATCCGCCGGTCGTAGTCCGAGGTGAGACGGCTCAGGTCGAGCACGTCCACCTCGATCTGCGCCGCTTCGAGTTCGGCCTTCGCCAGCTGAACCATCCGGTGCGTCTTGGACATCTCGCCGGGGCAGGTGCCGTCATTCCTTGGCGAGCCGTTGACCAACAGCACGCGCGACGGCTTGCCCGGCGCGCCCCAGGCGGCTTGTGCACGCTGGAGTCGCGCACTGGCTTCCAGCCATTCGACAGAGATCTCGTAGTCCGGATCAGCGAACCCTTCGCCGGCGCGGCGCGTGACCGGCGCCTTGCGTCCCTCGTCGTAGGCCTGCCAGGCGATGTCCTCCAGACGCGCCAGGGCCTGCTTCTCCGCCGCGAAGGCCGGGTCCTCGAACACCTGGATGAAGCGTCGGTGGAAT
Source organism: Variovorax restrictus (assembly GCF_051216715.1). Classification (NCBI taxonomy): domain Bacteria; kingdom Pseudomonadati; phylum Pseudomonadota; class Betaproteobacteria; order Burkholderiales; family Comamonadaceae; genus Variovorax; species Variovorax restrictus. Next base: position 283,036 of record NZ_JBPJZH010000001.1, on the reverse strand, counting down.
GCATCGCGCCCCAGGGTGGCCGGGGCCTGGCCTTTTCGTACGTCCGTCATGGTCGGCGACTCTAGGGGCCAGGCGGCGAGCCGCTTGCCCCGGGACAGCCTGAGCCGCGGTAGGCCGCAGCCGACAGCGGATCAGGCGGTTGTTGCGATGCGCGCCAGGGCGTCGCGAATGGCCGCCGGGTCGGTCGGGCGCACCAGTCGCGCCACCTCCTGGCCGTCGCGCAGGAAGACCAGCGTGGGCCACAGCTTGACGCGGAAGGACCGGCCGAGCGGCCGGCCGCTGCCGTCTTCGACCTTGAGATGCCGCACGTCCGGATGCTCCGCGAACGCGGCGTCGACCAGCGGTTGTGCGGCCTGGCAGTGGCCGCACCAGTTGGTGCCGAAGTCGACCACCGCGGCGCCGCGCCACTGGTCGAGCTCGGCCCGGGTGTCGGACTCAGGGATATAGGGTGTACTCATGGTTCGTCGTGCTCCTTGGTCTGGCGCCATGGTGGCACGGGTCGCGCCTCGCTGTCGTCGGTCGAGGCCGCTGCGCGCTGGCAGCGCAGAGTCATTCGAGGGCGGTCATTTCCCACGACACGTTCTGCCAGGCCACGCCGAAGCGCTCGTCGGCCGAACCGGGGGCCTTGCGGCGCAAGGCATCGAGCGCCCACTCAGCGCCGGCCTGCACGCTGTCGATCAGCGGCACCGGCACCTGCGAGGCGATGTCGGCCGCGATACCGGCCAGCCCGGCGCCGCCGAGGATCACGGCCTGCGCCTTGAAGCGCTCGGCTGCCTGGCAGCAGGCGTCGGCCAGCAACTGGCGCGCGCCGGCGGGGTCGGCCATCAGCTGGGCACCGGTCGGCGCGACCGTGTGGATGCCCGCCAGCGTCTGCGTGTGGCCCAGCGCGCCGGCCAGGCGCGAGAGCATCGGGCGCCAGCGCTCGCCGCCGGTCACGATGGCGAAGCGGCCATGCCACGCAGCCGCCGAGAAGGCCGCTTCGGCCAGCCCACCCACCGGCACGCCGGCGCCTTCGCGCAGCGCGAAGAGGCCCGGGTCGCCGAAGCAGCCGATCAGCACGGCGTCGGGCTTGCAACCGTCTTTCGCGACGGCGGCAGCCCAGGCGTCGATGACCGAATGATTCGCCACCGCATAGGTGGCTTCGGACGAGATGTACGGCGCGCCGAAGCGGGCCGTGACGCTCTGCACGTCCACCGCTTGGCCGAGCGCCTTCTGCACATGCAACTGCAGCAGCGCCGTGACGGACGTCGAGGTGTTGGGGTTGATGACGAGCAGGCGCGGCACGGGGGACCTCAACGACGACGGGTGGAACGGCGGCGCAGCAACGAGGCCCCACCGAGCGCGATCGCCATCACGCCCAGCGACACGATGGTGGTGACCGTGCCCAGCGCGTAGATCGACGGCGTGGTCACGGTGGACGTGAGGCCCTGCAGCTCGAGCGGCAGCGTGTTGACGTCGCCGATGGCCTGCGAGGTGCGGGCGATCTCGTCCCAGCTGAGCGTGAAACCGAACATGCCGATGCCGACGATCGACGGGCCGATCAGCGGCAGCACCACGTGGCGGAAAGCCTGCCACGGCGTCGCGCCCAGGTCGCGCGCGGCTTCTTCGTAGGCCGGATTGAAGCGGTTGAACACGGCGAACATGATAAGCAGGCCGAAGGGCAGCGTCCACGTCAGGTGCGCGCCCAGCGCCGAGCTGAACAGGCCGAGCGCGGTGCCGTAGTTCTCGAGCATGTCCGTGGCGCCCAGCAGGGTCAGTGCTTCCTTGATGCCGGTGTCGAGCAGCCGGAACTGCAGGCCGATGCCCAGCGAGATGATGATCGACGGCATGATCAGGCTGGCCACGGTGACGAAGAAGAGCAGGTTGCTGCCCGCCAGCTTCTTGCGGAAGGCCAGGCCCGCCAGCACCGACAGCACCACGGTGAAGGCCATCACCACCGCGCCCAGCGCCAGCGAGCGCCGGAAGGCGGCGCCGATGTCGACCGTGCCCAGCCCCTCGGCCAGCTTGTAGAACCAGTGCAGCGACACGCCCCGCAGCGGGAAGGTCAGGCCGCCCTCGGGGCCCTGGAAGCTCAGCACGAAGATCGTGATCATCGGGCCGTAGAGGAACAGCACGAAGAGCGCGAAGACGATGGCTAAAGGCCAGAAGCCTGCAGCGCGTTTTTCGCCGATACGGTTGCTCATAGTTCTTTCCGGATATCGACGAGCCGCGTCAGGCCCCAGATGATCATCAGCACCACAGCCAGCAGGATCATCGCGTTGGCCGCCGCCAGCGGGAACTGCAGGTACGAGGTCTGCACCTGGATGATCTTGCCGATGGAGGCGATCTGCTGGCCGCCCATCACGCCGATGGTGACGAAGTCGCCCATGACGATGGTGATGACGAAGATCGAGCCGATCAGGATGCCGGTGCGCGACAGCGGCACGATCACGTTCCACAGCGTCTGCCAGCCGGTGGCGCCCGAGTCGCTGGCGGCTTCGAGCAGCGAACGGTCGATGCGCATCATCGAATTGAAGATCGGCACGATCATGAACATCGTGTAGAGGTGCACGAAGGCGAGCACCACCGAGAAGTCGGAGAACAGCAGCCACTCGACCGGCTCGTTCACCAGGCCGATGCCCATCAACCCCTGGTTGACCAGCCCGTTGCGGCCCAGCAGCGGCACCCACGAGATCATGCGGATCACGTTGGATGTCCAGAAGGGCACGGTGCACAGCACGAAGAGCACCGTCTGCATCGTGGACGAGCGCACATGGAAGGCCAGGAAGTACGCGACCGAGAAGCCGATGAGCAGCGTGATGCCCCATACCAGCACGCAGAACTTGAGCGTGCTGATGTAGGTGCTGAGCGTCACGCACAGGTCGCCGTTGTCGGTGAGCTGCGAACAGCCTTCGAAGAGGCTGAGGTAGTTGCGCAGCGTGATCGCGGGGATCAGCTCGTACTCGTTGAAGTTCCACAGGCTGACCATCGCGACCAGCGCCAGTGGAATCAGGAAGAACAGCAGGAACACCAGCGCGAACGGCGCCGCCTGCCACCAGGCCTTGGCGGCATGGACAGACGGGCTTGGCGCGTGCGCGCTGGTGGTGGGGGCGCTCACGGGATCAGGCGGCGACGAACTCGTTCCACTTCCTGACCATGTACTCGTTCTCGTCCATCACCGCGTTCCAGCAGGCGATGCCGCCCATGCGCGCTTCGTAGCTGCCGCCGTCGCGAATCGCGCCGGCCTTGGCCAGCAGGTCGCCGTTCGGGCTCTTGATGTCTTGCGAGGCGGCCTTGCCTTCCATCCAGTAGGCCCACTCGTAGGCGTCCATCTTGGCTTTGGCGGTGTCGAGCACGGCGCTGTAGTAGCCCTGGCGATTGAGGTACGCGCCGGCCCAGCCGTCGAGGAACCAGTTGATGAATTCGTAGGCGCCGTCGAGCTTCTTGCCGCTGAGCGTGGCCGGCAGGCCGAAGCCCGCGGCCCATGCGCGGTAGCCTTCTTTCAGCGGCTGGAAGTTGCAGGCGATGCCCTTGGTGCGCACGGCCGTCACGGCCGGCGACCACATCGACTGGATCACGACTTCGCCACTTGCCATCAGGTTGACCGACTCGTTGAAGTCCTTCCACAGCGCGCGGAACTGGCCGGCCTTCTTGGCTTCGATGAGGGTCTTGATCGTCAGGTCGATCTCGGCCTTGGTCATGTTGCCCTTGTCCTTGTACTTGTGGATGCCCTTGGCCTCCACCACCATCGCGGCGTCCATGATGCCGATCGACGGGATGTTCAGGATCGCGGCCTTGCCCTTGAACTCGGGGTTGAGCAGCTCGGCCCACGATTCGATCGGGCGCTTGATCAGGTCGGGGCGGATGCCCAGCGTGTCGGCGTTGTAGACGGTCGGGATGAGCGACATGTACTCCGTCGGCGTGGCCGAAAACTTCTTGCTCTTCTCGCCTTCGAGGTAGATCACCTTCTTGGGCGCGGTGCCCTGGTCGCCCACGGCCTTGCCGGCCACCATGCCCTGCGTGAACAGCGGCGTGATCTTGTCGGCGTTCTTGATCTTCTTGGTGTCGATGCCCTTCAGGTTGCCGGTCGGCACGATCTTCTTGAGCGAGAAGAACTCGGTGTCGATCAGGTCGAAGCTGTTGGGGGCGGTGACGGCGCGCTTGGTCACGTCGTCGGTGGTCACGGCCACGTACTGGATCTCGATGCCGGTGTCGGCCTTGAACTTCTCGGCGATCGCCTTGTCCTGGTTCACCGCGGTGCCGAGGTAGCGCAGCACGATCTTCTCCTGCGCATGGACGAAGGGCGCCATGCCGCTGGCCAGGATGCCGGCCAGGCCGGCGCCGCCTTGGATGAGGGTGCGGCGCTGCAGGCCGTGGCTGGACGTGTCGATGGGTTCGGACATGGAAGGTCTCCGGTTGCTGGTTTGAGAAGAAGGGATCGCGGGCTCTGGCAGATTCAGGCCACGAAGGCGGCGATGGCTGCGGTGTCGTCTCGCTCGGCCGGCGCGGCGGCGGCCGAGCGGTCGGCCGGGCGCTGGGCACCGGGGCCGAGCACCCGCGCATCGGCCTCGGCCCAGGTCAGGCGCACCGCGTCGCCGGAGGCATAGGGCCGCGCCAGGAAGACGGCTTCGCCCAGCAGCACCGAGACCGTCTGGCGGTCCTTGGCCACGCCGTCGAGGGCGAGGCCGAGCAGCACGTAGGTGCCCTGGTATTCGACATCGGTCACATGCGCGGCAAGGCCGGGGCCGGCCGTGTCGGGGGCGATCTGCATGTGGTCGTTGCGCACGGCGATCGGGCCGGCGGGCGTGTCGAGCACGTTGTGGCCGCCCATGAAACGCGCGACGAATTCGCTGGACGGGTGGTTGTAGACCTGGTGCGGCGAGCCGACCTGCTCGATCAGCCCGTGGTTCATCACGACCATGGTGTCGGCCAGCGCCATCGCCTCTTCCTGCGAGTGCGTGACGTGGATGAAGGTCAGGCCCAGTTCCTTCTGCCAGCGGCGCAGCTCGGCACGCATCTGGATGCGCAGGAAGGGGTCGAGCGCCGACAGCGGCTCGTCGAGCAGCAACACGCGCGGCTCGGTGATCAGCGCGCGCGCCAGCGCCACGCGCTGCTGTTGGCCGCCAGAGAGTTCGCCCGGCTTGCGCTCGGCCAGATGGCCCATCGCCACCCGTTCGAGCAGGTCGCCGGCACGCTTCTGGCGCTCGGCCTTGCCGATGCCCTTCATCTTCAGGCTGAAGGCCACGTTGTCGAGCGCCGAGAGGTGCGGGAACAGCGCGAAGCTCTGGAACATCATGGCCGTGCCACGCGCGGCGGCGGGCAGGTCGGTGATGTTGCGGTTGTCCAGCAGGATGTCGCCGCTGCTGACCGACTCGTGCCCCGCGATCATGCGCAGGGTGGTGCTCTTGCCGCAGCCCGACGGGCCCAGCAGGCAGCAGTAGCTGCCGCTGGCGATGCGCAGGTCGATCTGGTCGACCGCAGCGGGCGTGCCGGCCGCGTAGCGCTTGGTCAGCGCGATCACTTCGACAGCGGCGGGGGGCGGTGTGGCGACGTCCATGCAGGCGCTTCCGCAAGACATGTGCCAGTCGCACATGCACCAAATGCGTGCGCAAGTTTCGGATCAGATGAACTCGTTACCATCTGCATCTTTCCACAGCCGCCTCAGGGCTTTCGGCAGCTTCTGCCGCTCGCAGCGCACCCCATGGACTTCCAAACGATGATCGGCCTCGGCCTGCTGACACTCGTGCTCGGAACCATCGCCGTGATGGGGACGCAACCCGAGAACCGCGTGCCGTACGCGATCCACATCACGCTCGTCACGAGCCTCGCCTATATCGTGTCGCGGCTGGGCTGAGCGGCAGGCGACGCGTTCACGACGGCGCCACGAACTTCGCCGCCGCCACCCCTCGTAGCAGCGCCTCGCGCTGCGCCCGGCTGATGCCGCGGATGCCCTCGGCCACCCGCTTGAAGCGCGCCGCGTCGATGCTGCCGGTGGCCTGCCATTGCGACAACTCGGCCGATGGCTTGTGCAGCATCGCAGCCATCCATGCGGCCTGCGCGGGTTCCAGCGTACGGGCGCTGCGCCCGAAGTAGCGCCTGGCCGCGGCCTCGGCGCCGCACAGGGTGCCACCCCAGGGCGCGTTGTCGAGGTAGAGCTGCAGGATGCGCGCCTTGCCCAGCGTCTGCTCCATCTCCACCGCATAGAGCATCTCGCGCAGCTTGCGTTCGCCGCTGCGCTCCGAGCCGGTGATGGCCAGCTTGGCCAATTGCTGCGTCAGCGTACTGCCGCCGCGCTCCACACCGCCGCTCTTCTGGTTCGCCGCCAGCGCGGCGCCGAGCTCCTCCAGGTCGTAGCCCGGGTGCTGGAAGAAGCGCTGGTCTTCGGCGGAGATGACTGCACGCGCGAGCCAGCTGTCGGCGGTCAGCCTGGCCGAGGGGCCGCAGCTGCTGCGTGCGCCGAGCAGGGCCTCGGAACCCAGGCCTTCCACGGTGAAAGCCGCGATGCGCGGACGCAGCGCGACCGCGCCTTCTGGCAGGCCGAGTTCTGCGTGCAGGCCGAGCGTGCCGCCGATGCGCGCCTGCTTGAGCTCGGGCAGCGACGGGGCGACGACCTGGTACCAGCGGGCGATCGGTGCGTCGTCGGCGTCGAAGGCCAGCTGCAGGCCCTTCTGCGACAGGCGCCCGTTCCAGCGACCCGTCAGCGGTGGCTCGGCGTCGCCGCCGGGCGTGGCCTCGAAGCGCCCATTGAGCAGGTGGCCATCGCGGCGCACGGTGGCGCTCAGTTGCGCGACCTGGATCGGCTGCGCACCCAGCGCGGGAAGGTCGACAGCGCAGGGGCCGCAGCGCAGGGCCAGGCTCTGTGTGGCCTCGGCCCAGTCGAAGTGCAGGGTGCCGTGGTCGGTGGCGATCGAACGGCCGGCCAGATGGGGGGCGAACCAGGACGACGTCGCCAGGCGGATGGTCGTCGGCACGCCGACCGTGAGACGCAGCGCGGGCGGGCCCACGTCGGTCGCCCACTCGCCGGTGGACGGCGCCAGCACCAGTTTCACGATCAGCGCGAGCGCGACGCCGGCGGTGACGACCAAAGCCAGCAGGCTCAACGACAACAGGCGCAATGCTCTTTTCACGGCGAATGACTCACGGTTCTCCCATCGAACTTGCCACGGTCACGGCCTGCCACGGGCCTTGGGATCGCCCGGCCGCAGCAGCCCAGTACCAGGCTGAAGTGTCGGTGAAAGCGCGGCCGTCGGCGTCGACGATGCGCTCGCACACGCGCAGGGTTTCTCCGTGCTTGCGTACCGCGGCGAAGCAGCGCCAGAGCCGTTGCTGCGCATCGTTCTCCAGCCGGACCTGCGTCACCCGGTAGCCCAGCGCGCGGTAGCAGTCGGCCGCCGGGTGGAGCATGCGCGTCGGCGATGCAACATGGCGCAGCACGAAGACGCCTTGGCCGTCGGTCATGCGCGCGATGGCGCCGGGGAAGCGCTGCGCAAAGCGGTGTTCCACCTCGCTGAGCGCCAACGGCCGCAGCGGTGCGCCGTCCCAGGTCGACGGCCATTCGTGGAAGGCCTGCGCGGGCAGCGATGCCGGGGCCTGCCATGCCTGCGCCACCGAAGCCAAAGCGCACACCGCCATGGCGACACCGAACAGCGCCTTGTGCGCGATGCGGTGGACGAAGCGGTTGGCCAGCCAGCGTTCCAGCCACGGCATCGACAGCCCAGCCTGCGACGCCGACGCATCCGCCGGCGTTGCGCGCCCCATCGCCCGGGCGATGCCGGTACACACCGCCGCCAACACCAGCAGCCCCAGCGCGTCATGCACCCCCGGCGCTGGCGCTTGGCCGGCGCCTTCCAGCGCCACCAGCACGCTGTTGCGCACCACGTTGCCGGCCAGCACCAGCAGCCCGACGACCGGCAGACGCGCCGCGAAACTGCGGTCGCTGCGACGCGCCCACAACGCGACCGCGCAGGCCGTGAAGTAACCCAGCCACACCATCTGCACGCCGGAGCAGGGCGCGTCGACGATGACCAGGCGACCGTCCACCAGCAGCGTGCTGCCTTCGCGCGACACGTCGAAGCCCGGCATCAGCACCCAGCGGCTGGCCTCCGCCGTCAGCACGCGCAAGGGGTAGCCCGCATAGAACTGCAGCGACGACAGCAGCGGCAGCGCCAGCACAGCGAGGCCCGCGACCGGCAGTGCCGCGACGCGGCGCGGCAGGAAGGCCAGCAGGCCGCAGGCCCAGGCCAGCACGGCCACCAGGCCCGACAGCAAGGGCGGCAACACGCCGTGCAGTGCTGTGGCCGCCAACGTTCCGAGCGATGCCAACAGCAGCCAGCCCAGCCGCGGTGCCGCGCGCAGTTCGCCACGCAGCGATGCGACCAGCGCCACGAGCGCGGCAATGGCCAGCAGCCCCAGCGGGTCGTCCGACCCGTCCCCGACACGGCGGGCCATCCAGGTCCACGTCGGCCACAGGGCCGCGGTCTGCAGGGCCAGCCAGGCGGCGGCGGGCACGCGGTCGAGGCGGATGCCGCCGTCGATGACGCGCGGGTGGGCGGAGGCGATGGTCGCGAGGTTCATGTCGAGGACTCCCGATGGCGCTCAGGCGGTGAAGCGCCGCGGGTTCTGCCGACGCGCCCGGCGGCGCAGCATGGCCAGCATCGACAACACCACGGCCACCGCACCGAGCATCTCGGGTTCCGGCGTGCTCGGCACCTCCGCGCCCAATGCCTGCCCCACGGCGAGTTCGCTCACGCCCTTGGGCAGTGGCGAGGGTTGATCGACGCTCGCCGCGTTCTGCGGCGCGACGTTGCGCACCACCTTGTCGACCGCGATGAAGCTGGTGTACTGCGTCAGCAGGCTGTACTTGAGGCCGAGTTCGGTGATGGCTTTCGCGAAGCTGTCGCCGCCTTCCAAAGCTTCCTGGTCGCTCAGCGCCGCGATGCGATGGCGTGCCCACAGCGCGCGCAGCGCGGCGGCGTTCTGCGGCGTGCGGCCGTCGATGGCGATCTCTTGGCGGTACGGTCCGCTGGCGCTCTGGCCTTCGATCACGACGCGGCCCTTGGCGTCACCGCGCCACTTGCCGAAGACGATGACCGGCCGCTCGCCCAGCACGTCGGGCAGCACGGTCGGCTCGACGTCGTACACGTCGAGGCCGCCGAAGGTCGCGCGCACGTTGGTCAGCACCGGCGACTCGACCATGCGGCGGAAGCGCGCGGCCTGCTCGGGCGCCTGGATCGGGTCGGTGATGATGAAGGGCTCGCCCATGCCGGCACGGGCCAGGCCTTCCATCAGATGACGGTTGACCGAGGAGCCGATGCCGAAGGCGAACAGGTTGGCCTTCGACAGGTTCTTGCGCACCAGTTCGAAGGCCTCGCGCTCGACCGTGACGTAGCCGTCGGTCACCACCACCACCGTGCGCGACACGTTGGGCGCCTTGGGTTCGGCGTACACGCGCTTCAATGCGGGGATCAGCTCCGTGCTGCCGCCGCCGCTGTACTTCTGGATGGTCGCCAGCGCCTGCTCGATGTTGGGCCGCGTGGCCGGGACCGACTGCGGCGCGAGCATCTTGCTGCTGCCCGAGAACAGCAGCACGTTGAAGGTGTCGCTCGGCCGCAGGCCACCGATCAGGCGCTCCAGTACCGTCTTCGCGGTGTCGAGCGGAAAGCCGTGCATCGAGCCGGAGATGTCGACGACGAAGATGTAGTCGCGCGGCGAGATCGCGCTGGCCGCCACCGACTTCGGCGGTTCGACCATCGCGAGGAAGAAGTTCTCTGCGCCGTCGCCTTGCCCCTTGTAGAGCATCAGGCCCGATTCGATCTTCTCGCCGGCCAGGCGGTAGTCGAGCACGAAGTCGCGGTTGGCAGCGGACTCCGGCGTGGGCGTGAGGGCGACGTCGGCATGGCGGTCCTCGTCGCGCTTCTTCACGTCGATGGCGTGCGTGGCCGAACGCACTTCTTTCAAACCCATCGGCGTGTCGAGCGCGACCTTGAGCTGGAAGCCCGCAGTGGACGGAACCCCGGCCCGCAACACCGGTTGCGCCACCCACTTCGCATCCCGCTGTTCCGATTGGGGGCTGTTGTAGCGCGGCCCGACCACTGTCGGGAACACGAACTGGTAGTTGCCGGCATTCGGCACCAGCAGCTCGGTGTAGCGCAGCTCGACCTTCACCTCGTCGTTCGGCAGGATGTTCGCGACGTTCATCTGGAACACGTTGGGCAGGTGCTGCTCGAGCAGCGCAGCCGTCTTGCCTTCCTTCTTGGCCGTGTCGTATTCGATGCGCGCCTGCTGCTTCTCGCGGATCTGTGCGGTGATGAGCCGGTCGGCCAGCCGCACGTTGAGCCCGCTGACGGCGGCCTTGGTGGAGCCGGGGAACACGTACTTCGCCTCGATGGCGCGCTGGCCTTCGTTGCGGTAGGTCTGCGTCACCGTCACGTCGGCGATGACGCCGGAGATCTTCACGTCGACCGCGGTGTTCTTCAGCGGCAGCGCATCGACGCCGGGCTCGTCGCCGTTCACGAAGAAGTACGAGCTCTCGGTCTTCAGGCGCGGGCCCGTGGCTTCCTGCGCGTGGAGCGGCCGTGCGGTGAGTGCCATGAAAGCGGTAGTAGCCAAGGCCAGGGTGCCGGCCCAGAGCCAACGGCTCCAGCGACCCGGCTGTGTGGTGGTGTGTTGCATGGCGTTCGTCCTCGTGTGGTCCTGTTGCCCCGCGGACTGCGGAGGCATGGGAAGGACTGTCGAAGCGCCGCGCGAAGCCGATGAGAAGCGAATTCGCGCTGTGTGAAGTCTGTGTGAAGTCGATGTGCGCCAAGCCGTCGCTCGACTTCATCGGGCCTTCGAACAGGCCCGCGAGCATCGGGGCTCCGCCGCACGGCTCACTCGCTTCAGGGACCCCAACAATGCTTCAGATGCTTCGCAACTCCATCGTCATCAAGGTGCTCGGCCTCGTGCTGCTGACCTTGCTGCTGTGCATACCGCTGGAGCGCATCGACGCGCTCAATCGCGAGCGCGGCGAGAGCCAGCGCGAGGCCGCGGCCGAGCTGGCCAGCACCTACACCGGGTCGCAGACCGTGATCGGACCGGTGCTCGCCGTGCCCTACGTCGAACGCTGGATGGAGACGCAGCGCAACAGCAAGGGCCAGGTCACCGGCGTCGGGCAGCGCAGCGAAGAGGGCGTGCACCTGGTGTTCCCTGAGACGCTGAACATCGACGGTTCGCTGGCACCGCAGCAGCGCTACCGCGGCATCTTCCGCATTCCCTTCTACACGCTCGACGCGACGCTCGACGGGGGCTTCGGCGGTTTCGATCCCGACACGGTGGCGCGCAGCGTCAATGGTTCGAAGCTGGAGTTCCACACGCCCTACGTGGTGTTCAACCTGAGCGATCTGCGCGGACTCGACGGGTCTCCCTCGCTGAGCATCGGCGGCGCGACGCTGCGCTTCGCCCAGCGCATGCCGGGCCTGGAACAGGCCTTCGGGAACGGCATCCACGCGCCGCTCGAAGGCACGGCACTGTCCACCTGGCTGGCCGGCAAGCCGCTGCCCTTCGACATGAAGCTGGCGCTGGTCGGGCAGGAGACGCTGTCGATCGTGCCCATCGCCGACGAGACCACCGCGCACCTGCAGTCGCCGTGGGCGCATCCCAGCTTCGGCGGACGCTTTCTCGCCACGGAACGCCGCATCGATGCGAAGGGCTTCGACGCGCGTTGGCGCGTCTCGTCGCTGGTGACCTCGGCGCGTGACCAGGTGCGCGCCGGGCTGCTCGACCCGGCCGCCACGGCGTCGACGACCGACAGCGCTGCGGTGCGGATCGATGCTGCACGGCCGGCTTCGGCCCGCCGACTGGCCGTGGCCGAAGGCCCGCTGCAGACCTTCGATGTCTCGCTGGCCCAACCGCTCAACGTGTATTCGATGTCCACGCGCGCGGGCAAGTACGGCGCACTCTTCATCGCGCTGGTGCTGATGGCTGCCTTCATGTTCGAACTGTTCCGCAAACTGCGCCTGCACCCGGTGCAGTACGGCCTGGTGGGCCTGTCGATCGCGCTCTTCTTCCTGCTGTTGCTCGCGCTGTCGGAGAAGATGGCTTTCGTCGCGGCCTATGCGAGCGCTGCCGGCGCCAGCGTCATGTTGCTGGGTGTGTACTTCAGTGCCGTCCTGGGTGGCTGGAAGCGTGGCCTGTCTTTCGCGGCGTTCGTCGCCGTGCTTTATGGTGCGCTCTACGGCCTGCTCGCGTCGGAAAGCAATGCGCTGCTGCTGGGGGCGCTGCTGGTCTTCGGCATGCTGGCCCTGCTGATGCTCGCCACGCGCAAGGTCGACTGGTATGCGCTCTCGGCGCCATCGACGCCCGTTGCGGAACCGATCCCCGGCGTCACGGCTCCTATCGTCTAGAACGTTCCCTGATCCCCTATGCCTTCCTTTATTCGCTTCCCTCGACTGTCACCGCGCACGCGCCGCATCGCACGCATCGGCCTTCTGTCCGGCACGGCCCTGGCCGCCGTGCTGCTGTGTGCCGGCGGCGTGGCCGTCGCCGTGATCTCCACCCGCCTGCCCGACGTGTCGGCCCTGTCGGACTACCGCCCCAAGCTGCCGCTGCGCGTGTACACCGCAGACGGCGCGCTGATCGGCGAATTCGGCGAGGAGCGGCGCCAGCTCGTGCCGATCGACCAGGTGCCGAAGGTGCTCAAGGACGCGGTGCTGGCCGTCGAGGACACGCGCTTCTACGAGCATGGCGGCGTCGATGCGAAGGGCATCGCACGCGCCATGCTGTCGAACCTGCAGCACGGCACGCGTCAGGGCGCGTCGACCATCACGCAGCAGGTGGCGCGCAACGTGTACCTGAGTTCGGAACAGACCTATTCGCGCAAGCTGTACGAGGCGCTCCTGGCCTTGCGGCTGGAGCGCCAGCTGAGCAAGGACCAGATCCTCGAGATCTACATGAACCAGATCTACCTGGGCAACCGGTCCTACGGCTTCGCGGCTGCCTCCGAGGCGTATTTCGGCAAGCCGCTGAAGGACCTCAGCATCGCCGAGGCCGCGATGCTGGCCGGCTTGCCGAAGGCGCCGCGCACCGGCAACCCGGTGAGCAACCCGCGCCGCGCGCGCGCACGGCAACTGCACGTGATCGAGCGCATGCGAGAGACCGGCGTGATCACCGTGGCGCAAGCCGACGAGGCGGTCGCCGAAACCTTGCACTTGCGCGACCCGGCCGACCCGACACAGCTGCATGCGGAACACGTCGCCGAGACGGTGCGCCAGACGATGGTGGCGCAGTACGGCGAAAGCGCCTACACGCGCGGCTTCAAGGTCTACACGTCATTGATCGCCACCGACCAGGCGGCTGCGTACCGCGCGCTGCGGCGCGGCATCATGGACTACGAACAACGCCAGCCCTACCGCGGCCCCGAACGCTTCGTGGGCCTGCCCGACGACGCTGCGGCGCTCGACGAGGCCGTCGACGACGTGCTGAGCGATCTGCCCGACAACGGCGACCTGATGTCCGCCGTGGTGCTGTCGGCGACGCCGCGCGAGGTGGTGGTGGTGCGGGCCGACGGCGATCCGATCAAGCTCACCGGCGCCGGCCTGCAGATCGCACGTGTCGCGCTGTCCGACAAGGCCGCCCCCAACGTGAAGCTGCGGCGCGGCGCGGTGATCCGCATCGCGAAGGGCGCACGCGACAGCTGGACGATCACGCAGCTGCCCGAGGTCGAAGGTGCGTTCGTGGCGCTCGACCCGCGCGACGGCGCGGTCCGCGCGCTGGTGGGCGGCTTCGATTTCGAGAAGAACAAGTTCAACCATGTGACGCAAGCGTGGCGCCAGCCGGGCTCCAGCTTCAAGCCCTTCATCTATTCGGCCGCGTTGGAGAAAGGCTTCACGCCCGCCACGGTGGTCGACGACGCGCCGCTCTTCTTCGACGCCGCGACCACCGGCAGCCAGCCGTGGGAGCCGAAGAACTACGACGGCACCTTCGACGGCCCGATGACCTTGCGCAGCGCGCTGATGGCGTCGAAGAACATGGTGTCGGTGCGGATGCTGCAGTCCATCGGTGCGCCCTATGCGCAGGACTGGATCACGAACTTCGGCTTCGACCGCGACAAGCACCCGGCGGTGCTGCCGATGGCGCTGGGTTCGGGTTCGGTCACGCCGATGCAGATGGCGTCGGCCTACGCCGTGTTCGCCAATGGCGGCTACCGCGTGGCACCGCGGCTCATCACGCGCGTGACCGATCACCGCGACCAGGTGCTGAGCGACTACGCGGCGCCTCCGCTGGACGAAAGCGCGCGCGCCATTCCCGCGCGCAACGCCTTCGTGATGAACACGCTGCTCAACAGCGTGATGAAGGGCGGCACCGGCACCAAGGCCTGGCAGGCGCTCAAGCGCGACGACCTCTACGGCAAGACCGGCACCACCAACGATTCGCTCGACACCTGGTTCGCCGGCTTCCAGCCGACGATGGTCGGCGTTGCCTGGATCGGCTACGACACGCCGCGCCGACTCGGCGTGCGTGGCGAAACCGGCGGCAGCCTGAGCCTGCCGGTGTGGACCGACTACATGCGCACCGCGCTGCAGGGCGTACCGGTGACGGACCCGATCCCGCCCGAGGGCGTGTTGCAGGTCGAAGGCACGTGGTACTTCGACGACTACGCGCCGGGGCGCGGCATCGCGTCGTTGGGACTGGAGAACGGCGAGATGCCGGCCGCCGAAGGCCTGGCTGCACCGGCCATCGGCGCGATGCCGACCGTCGAAGAGCGCAAGAGCATCCTCGACATGTTTCGTTGAAACGCTATCGCGGGGCCAGCGGCAGCGCGAGCGTCGCCAGCGCCCCGCCACCGGGCGCATTGACCAGGTCGATGCGCCCGCGGTGCAGCGAAGCGATCTCCTTCACGAAGGCCAGGCCGAGCCCCGTGCTCTTGCGCTTGCTGTGCGGGCGGGCGAGCGAATAGAACTTCTCGAAGACCTTGTCGCGCGCGTAGTCCGGAATGCCGGGCCCGTGGTCGCGCACGACGATGCGTGCATGGCGTGCGTCGGCCTCGAGCCGTAGATCCACGTTGCTGCCCGACGGGGCGAAGTCGATCGCGTTGTCGAGCAGGTTGCTGACCGCACGCCGCAGCAGGAACGGGTCGCCCTCGACCGTCGGTTGCGCGCGCAGGTCGAGCGTCACGCGCACATCGCGTGCGGAAGCTGCTGCCTGCGCACCGGCAGCCACGTCGTCGAGCAGCGTGGCCAGTGCGACCGGCTGCGTGCGCTGCAGCACGCGCCGCGTCTCGAGCGCGGTGAGCTCCATCATGCGGTCGACGATTTCCTGGATGCGCTGCGTCTCGCTCGCGATGTTGGCGAGAAAGCGTTCGCGCTCGGCTTGCGGCATCGACGGTTCCTGCAGCAGCTCGGCCGCACCGCGAATGGCCGACAGCGGGCTCTTCACTTCATGCGTGAAGGTCTGCACGTAGTCCGAGACGTAATTGCGACCGGTGAGCGCATCGCGCATCTCGCTGAAGCCGCCGCGCAAGGCATCGAGCATGCGCCGCGCCATGCGTCCGATGCTCAAGCGTTTCTGCGCACGCACCCAGGCGACGTAGTCGGAGATCAACCCGAACGGACGCACCAGCCACACCGACACGATGATCGCGAGCACCAGCAAGGCGAAGGCCGAGCCGACGCCCACCCACAGCGTACGCGCCCGCGCGTCCTCGACGAACTGGCCGAAGCTCTGCACCGGCTTGCCGACGCTGACCATGCCGACGATCTCGTTGTTCCAGCGGATCGGTGCGCCCACGTACATGACGGAGGTGCGTGGGTCGACCTCGACGTCGCGCGAGGTGCGCGCCCCATACAGGCCAGCGAGCGAGCGACTGACGTCGGTCCACTTCGAATAGTCCGAGCCGACCGCACGGCCGAGCGAGTCGAACAGCACCCGCCCACTGCGATCGGTCACGTACACGCGCAACTCGACCCGGTTCTTGTGCAGGTTGTAGATCTGCGCAGAGAACTGGCGCGCATAGACCGAGCGGAACAGCGGATCGAGCCGCGCGGTGTTGATGGCGCCGGCGATCACGTCCTGCTCGACCAAACTGGCCATCAGCTGCGAGCTTTCCACCAGCGATTCTTCGGCCGATTCGCGGTAGCGCGGGTCGATGTCACCCACCACGCGGTACAGCAGGAAGGCGATGCCCGCCGCGTAGATCAGCAGGATGCCCAGGAAGATGCGCGAGCGCTTGGTCACGTCACGCTACATCACGCCGTGGTCGGCAGGTCTTCGTTCAAGGCGTAGCCGGTGCCGCGCAGCGTGCGGATCGGCTCGACATCGGGCGCCACCGCCTTCAGCTTGGCGCGCAGTGTCTTGATGTGGGCGTCCACCGTGCGGTCGAAGCTCTCGCCCGGGTCGTCCCACACCATTTCCAGCAGTTCGTCGCGGGTGTAGACCCGACCCGGCCGCTGCACGAAGAGGCACAACAGGCCGTATTCGTAGCGCGACAGCTCCAGCGCCCGCCCGTAGTAGCGAATCTGTCGTCGCTCGCCATCGATCAGGAAGGGCTGTGGCGGCCTGGCCGCTGGCGGAGCAGGGGGGGCCACGGGAACCGCGGCAGCGGCCCGCACGCTGCGTCTGAGCACCGTCCTGACCCGTGCCACGAGTTCCCGGGGAGAAAAAGGTTTGGCAATGTAGTCGTCGGCGCCGAGCTCCAGGCCCACCACCCGGTCGATCTCATCGCTGCGCGCCGTCAAAAAGATCATCGGCACGTCGGCGCCGCCCGGCAGCGCATGCAGCCGCTTGAAGAGTTCGAAGCCGTTGAGGTCGGGCAGCCCGACGTCCAGGATGGCCAGCGCCGGCGGTTCCTGCGCGAACTGAACGATCGCCTCCTGGGCCGTTGCGCACCACACGGGTGTGAAGCCGTCGCTGCGCAACACGTACTGCAGGGTATCGGCGATGCCGGATTCGTCCTCCGCGATGAGGATGCGGGGGTTGGGGACCGGGGCGGGGGCGCTCATGCCGGAATGGTAGCGATGCGTCAGCGAGCCGATTCGGCCATTTCGACGGCGACGCCAATTGCTGGACGGACAGGGCCTGACGGCCACACCCGGAAAAGATTTCTGCGAAATGCGCGGCGTCCCTATCTTCTTCTTATCTCTCTTATTCAAATTAGTAGTAGTAGATAGGGGTCGCGCCTTTCTGTGGACAGGGCACTATTTCTTCGGTGTGACAAGGACTTGCGGCACCCCCGCCCATGTGCGCACCCTTGCTTTTCTGCTGTCGTGCCAAAAGGGACAACTTCTCGCCACGGCACCGGCCTGTGGACAACCCCCTGCTTGTGCCGAAACTCTCCCCAGAGTTGTCCTTTGACAGGGTTCGAAAAATCGGCGAAAGGAGAGGGCGCGACCAAAGACATCCACTGATGAATTTTTAGGCAGAATGTTGTTTTCCTTTTTAAAACAATGGGTTACGGAGCCTTTACAAGAAACCGCTTGAGTTATGCACAGAGTTACCCAAGGTTTGTGGGGAGAAGGTGCAGGGCCGAGCGCTTCGGCCTCACCATCGGCGCCATCGCTTCGAGAAACCCGATTACTGAGAAAAGGAACGTCTGTGAACCCGTCCGAAACCCGAGCCATCGTGACCTTGAGCCTGCTGGCCGCCTTCGTCGATGGCGACAAGCACGACCGTGAACGTGACGAGATCAAGCGCATCGCCGAGGGCCTGTCGCAGGCCGATGGGGTGCACCTGCCGTCGCTCTACCAGGACGTGCTGATGAAGCGCGTGTCGCTGGCTGATGTGGGGGAGGCACTCACCAGTGCCGAATCACGCCAGCTCGCCTACGAGATGGCGGTGTGCGTGTGCGATGCCGACGGCGCCCAGTCCGAGGCCGAGCGCCACTTCCTCGCCGATGTGCGCACCTCGCTCGGCCTGGACGCGCCCGCTGCGGCGCAGTTCGCCGAGCAGGCCGAAGCGATCGCGACGACACCGCTGGCGACCGGGACGGCCGTGGTGCCGATCGCTGCCGGTGCGGCTGTGGCCACGGCTGCAACCGGTGCGGCGCCCGCCGTCGACAACGCCGAGCTCGACCAGGCCATCCTGAACGCCGCCATCCTCAACGGCGCCCTCGAGCTGCTGCCCGAGACGCTGTCGACCATGGCGATCATTCCGCTGCAGATGAAACTGGTCTACCGCATCGGCAAGGCGCACGGCTACGAGCTCGACAGCGGCCACGTGAAGGACTTCATCGCCACCGTCGGCGTCGGCCTGACCTCGCAGTACCTCGAGCAGGCCGGCCGCAAGCTGCTGGGCGGCTTGCTGGGCAAGGTGGGCGGTGGGCTGCTGCGCGGCCTGGGCAACCAGGCGGTGAGTTCGGGCATGAGCTTCGCCACCACCTATGCACTGGGCCATGTGGCTAAGCGCTACTACGCTGGTGGCCGCACGCTGTCGACGCAGATGCTCAAGGAAGCGTATGCCAGCGTGACGAAGGAAGGGCAGGGGCTGCAGACGCGCTACCTGCCGGCCATCCAGGAGAAGGCGCGCACGTTGAACCCGTCGCAGATCCTCTCGATGGTTCGCGGGGCCTGATTCCCGTCAGGAGGTTGCCGATGCGCCTGCCAGATCTTCCAGGATCGGGCAGTCCGGCCGCGCATCGCCATGGCAGCAATGCACGAGGTGCGACAGCGTGCGCCGCATCGCCTGCATGTCGGCGATGCGCTGCTCCAGCTCGCCCAGGTGCTTCTGCGCGATGCGCTTGACGCTCGCGCTGGCGCGCCGGCGGTTGTGCCAGAGGCCGACCAGTTCGGCGATCTCCTCCATTGAGAAGCCGAGGTCGCGCGAGCGCTTGACGAAGCGCAGCGTGTGGATATCGGCTTCGCTGTACTGCCGGTAGCCGCTCTCGGTGCGCGCCACCGCCGGCAGCAGACCCAGCCCTTCGTAGTGGCGCACCATGCGCGCCGACACGCCGGAGCGGCGGGCGGCTTCGCCGATGTTCCACGGACCGGCGCCAGCGGACGGCGTCATCTCACTGAACCTTGTAGCCGGCGTTCTCGATGGCTGCCACGATGTCTTGGCGCGGCTGCTCGCTCAGCACGTCGACATGGCCGGTGGGCAGGTCGACCGTCACTTGCGCTTCGGGGTCGACCGCCTGCACGGCGTTCTGGACGGCGCTCGCGCAATGGCCGCAGGTCATGCCGACGACTTCGAATTTCTGGCTCATGGTCTTGTTCCTTGCGAATGAAAAGTGGAAAAGGTGGGAAGAGGCTGGCAGTGTGAACCTTGACACCATGGAAGAGTCAAGCAGAAAAATGGCTTGACCTTGCCACGATGTGAGGCTTTAGGCTCGTCCCCATGAACGATGTCCAGACCCCGACCCTTTCGCCGCACACGCTCGACCTGTCCGTCGGCGGCATGACCTGCGCGTCCTGCGTGGCCCGCGTGGAGCGCGCGTTGCAGCAGGTGCCCGGCGTGCGCGAGGCGAGCGTGAACCTGGCGACCGAAAGTGCCCGCGTCATGGTCGATGCGAGTGACGACGCGGCGATCGATGCACGGCTTCGTCGAGCCATACGCAGCGCCGGCTACGAACCCCGCAGCGCCGAAGCCGCACAGGCCGCGGCCGATGCGTCGCCGTGGGAAGGCTTTCTGCCCGTGGCGGCTGGCTTGGCTCTGTCGGCGCCCTTGCTCGCGCCGATGCTGTTGCAGCCCTTTGGCGTGCACGCGATGCTGCCGCCGTGGTGGCAGCTGCTGCTGGCCGCACCGGTGCAGTTCTGGCTCGGTGCGCGCTTCTACCGCGCGGGCTGGCATGCGGCGCGCGCGCTCACCGGCAACATGGACTTGCTCGTGGCCCTGGGCACCAGCGCGGCCTTCGGCCTGTCGCTGTGGCTCTGGTGGCGTGCTGCACCCGGCGACATGCCGCACCTCTATTTCGAGGCCTCGGCGGTCGTAATTTCGCTGGTGCTGCTGGGCAAGTGGCTGGAAGCGCGTGCCAAGCGGCAGGCCACGTCGGCCATCCGCGCGCTGCAACAACTGCGGCCCGAGGTGGCGCACTTGGTCGGCCCGCGCCAGGAGACCGACGTGCCGCTGGCCGAGGTGCTCAAGGGCGACAGGCTCGCCGTGCGTGCCGGTGAACGCGTGCCTGCGGATGCACGCGTGCTGGAAGGCCGCTCGGAGGTCGACGAGTCGATGCTCACCGGCGAGCCGCTGCCGGTGGCCAAGGGGCCGGGCGATGCGCTAACCGGCGGCTCGGTGAATGGCGCGGGCCGGCTGGTGGTCGAGGTGCGTGCGGTCGGTGCCGAAAGCGTACTGGCCCGCATCATCCGGCTTGTCGAAGACGCGCAGGCCGCGAAGGCGCCGATCCAGCGCCTGGTCGACAAGGTGGCCGCCGTCTTCGTGCCGGTGGTGCTGGGCATCGCACTGGTCACGCTCGTCGGCTGGCTGGTGGCCGGCGCGGGCAGCGAAGCCGCACTCGTGCATGCGGTCGCGGTGCTGGTGATCGCCTGCCCTTGCGCGCTGGGGCTGGCCACGCCGGTCGCGGTGATGGCCGGCACGGGCGTGGCGGCGAAGCATGGCATCTTGATCAAGGACGCGCGCTCGCTGGAGCTGGCGCACCGGGTCGACACCGTGGCCTTCGACAAGACCGGCACGCTGACGCTGGGCACACCCACCTTGACCGAACTGGTCCCGAGCGTTGCCGAAGCGCCGAAAGACCTGCTCGCCGTCGCGGCGAGCCTGCAACGCGGCAGCACGCATCCGCTGGCGAAGGCGGTGCTCGATGCAGCCACCAAGGCCGGGCTCGATGTCGATGCGGCGCGCGAGCTTCGGTCCGAGTCGGGGCGTGGCGTGCGCGGTGTTGTCGGCGGGGCCGACTGGGCGATCGCGAGCCTGCGCTGGTGCGAGGAACTCGCTGCGGTGCCCGACGCATCGGCCGTGCAGCGCCTGCAGCAGCGCGGTGCCACGGTGTCGGCATTGCTGGCGTTCGCGGCCGATGGCACGCCGCAGGTGAAGGCCCTGCTGGCCTTCAGCGACGAGCCGAAGCCACAGGCCGCCGAAGCCGTCGCAGCGCTGCAGGCGCGGGGCTTGCGCGTGGTGATGATCTCCGGTGACAACGTGCATGCCGCGCAGGCCATGGCCGCGCGCGTGGGCATCGCACCCGACGATGTGCGCGCCGAGGTGCTGCCGGCCGACAAGGCGTCGCAGGTCGCGGCGCTGCGCGAAGGCGGTCACATCGTCGCGATGGTGGGCGACGGTGCCAACGACGCGCCAGCGCTGGCGGCGGCCGATGTCGGCATCGCCATGGCCAACGGCACCGATGTCGCGATGGAAGCCGCCGGCATCACGCTGATGCGTGGCGACCTGTCGCTGGTGGCCGATGCGCTCGACCTGTCGGCGCGCACGGTGGCGAAGATCCGGCAGAACCTGTTCTGGGCCTTCGCGTACAACATCGTCGGCATCCCCTTCGCGGCCTTCGGTTTGCTCAGCCCGGTGGTGGCGGGCGCGGCGATGGCGGCGTCGAGCGTGAGCGTGATGGCCAACGCGTTGCTGCTGCGGCGCTGGCACCCCCAGGGCCGCCGTTGAGGCGGGCCGGGCTGGTGTAGAAACGCGGCTCCACGGCCACCGACCCTCCCATGCGAATCCTGTTGATCGAAGACGACGCCGTGCTGCACGACGTGATGTTGCGCAGCCTGCACGATGCCGGCCACCGCGTGGACCTGGCGACCAACGTCGAAGATGCCGACCACCTCTGGTGCGTGCAGCGCTTCGATGCCGTGCTGCTCGACCTGAACCTGCCGGCCACGTCCAGCCCCACCAGCGGACTGGCCAGCGGCCTGCAGGCGCTGCGCCAGGCGCGTGGCCGCGGCGACCGCACGCCGGTGCTGGTGCTGACCGCGCGCGACCGCACCGACGAGCGCATCGCGGGCCTCGACGCCGGTGCCGACGATTACCTCGGCAAGCCCTTCGACCTGGCCGAGGTCGAGGCGCGGCTGCGTGCGCTGGTGCGCCGCGCGCAGGGCACCGACGATGTCTCGACGCTCGGCCAGTTGCGGTTGGACCGCAAGGCGCGGCGCTTCGGCGTGGCGGGTGTGCCGCTCGAGCTGCCGGCCCGCGAATTCGAGGTGCTGTGGGAGCTGATGAGCCCGCCCGGCCGCACCGTGAGCAAGCGTGAGCTGTCCGACAAGCTCTCGAGCTTCGACGAATCGCTGGGCGACAACGCGCTCGAGGCCTTCATCTCGCGCCTGCGCAAGAAGCTGGCCGGCAGCGGCGCGAGCATCCGCACGCTGCGCGGCATCGGCTACCTGCTGGAAGCCGAAGCGCCGTGACCGACGCGGTGCGCGCAGCGGCGCCATCGCTCACGCGACGCGTCTTGCGCGGTGTGCTGCTGCCGCTGGCACTCACCTGGCTGGTCGGCACCGGGGTGGCGCTGGTCGTGGCCAACAGCTTCACCGAACAGGCCTTCGACCGCACGCTGCTCGACGATGCCTATGCCGTGTCGTCCAACGTTCGGGCCACCGCTGGCGGCATCGAGCTGCTGCTGACGCCGCGTGAAGTCACGGCGGTGCTGTTCGACCAGACCGAGGCGGTGCATTTCGCCGTGCTGCAGACGGATGGACAGCGCCTCGCGGGCGAAGCCGGGTTGACGGCGCCGGTGCCCGAGGGCGATGTGGACCACCGTTTCTCCGACATCGTGTTCCGCGGCCAGACCCTGCGGGCGGTCGTGCTCAACCATGCCGCGCCCAACCCCTATCGCGTGGTGGTGGCCCAGACCACGCGGGCGCGCTCGGCCCTGGTGGAGCGCCTGCTGGTCTACGCGCTCGTGCCGCAGATCCTGCTGCTCGCCGTGCTGGCGATCTGGCTGTGGCGTGGGATCAACCGCGAGCTACGGCCGCTCGGCGAACTCGAAGCGACGCTCGATCGTCGCGATGCCAACGACCTGTCGCCGGTGCCGGTGGCGCGCAGCTCGCGCGAACTGGAACGGCTGGGCGACGCGATGAATGCCCTGTTCGCGCGGGTCACGCACAGCGTGCGCGCACAGCGCGAATTCGCCGGCAACGTGGCGCACGAACTGCGCACGCCGCTGGCCGGCATCCGCGCGCTGGCGGACTATGGTCTGGCGCAGAAGGAACCGGCGGTGTGGCGCGAACAGCTCAAGCGCATCGCCACGAGCCAGGCGCGGGCCAGTCATCTGGTCGATCAGTTGCTGGGGCTCGCCCTGGCCGACGAAGGGCGCACCGCGTTGCAACGCGCGCCGGTGCGGCTGGACCTGCTGGCCGAAGAAGCGGTGATGCGCCATCTGGCGCGGGCCGATGCGCAAGGCGTCGACCTGGGCGCTGAGGGCCTGGGCGCCGGGCCGGTGACGGTGCAGGCGAACGCGGCATTGGTCGAGGGCATCCTCGACAACCTGCTGGACAACGCGCTGCGCTATGGCGGTCGCACGCTCACCGTCGCGCTCGACGGCACGGTGCTGAGCGTGGTGGACGACGGCCCCGGTATCCCCGCCGCATCGCGCCAGGCGCTGATGCAGCGCTGGGCCCAAGGCGCTGACGGGCAGCGGCTGGGGCAGGGCGCGGGGCTCGGGTTGTCGATCGTTGCGCGCTATGCGCAACTGCTCGGCGCCCGGCTCACGCTGGAAGACGCCGATGCGCGCGGCGGGCTGCGCGTGAGCCTCGCTTTCTCGCCCAGTTCTGCGTCGATGGCCGATCAGCCAAGCGTCGGGTAGTCGGTGTAGCCCTTCTCGCCGCCGCCGTACATCGTCGCCTTGTCGACTTCGTTCAGCGGCGCGTTCTCGCGCAGGCGGCGAACCAGGTCCGGGTTCGCGATGAAGGGCTTGCCGAAGGCCACGAGGTCGTCGCCTTCCTTGACGGCGGTCTCGGCCAGCGTCTTGTCGTAGCCGTTGTTCACCATCCAGGCGCCCTTGCCGCCAGCCTGGCGGTAGGCGGCCTTGAGCGCCTCGTAGTCGAAGGGGCGATCGTCGATCTCGCGCGGGCCGCCGGTGGCGCCTTCGATGACGTGGATGTAGGCCAGGTTCATCGTGGCGAGTTGCTTCACGACGTAGTCGAACAGCGGCTGCGGGTCGGCGTCGTAGGCGTCGTTGGCGGGCGTGACGGGCGACAGGCGAATGCCGGTCTTGCCACCGCCGATGGCGTCGGCCACCGCACGCGTCGCTTCGAGCAGCAGGCGGGCGCGGTTCTCGATGCTGCCGCCGTAGTCGTCGGTGCGCTGGTTGCTGCCGCTTTTGAGAAACTGGTCGAGCAGGTAGCCGTTGGCGCCGTGCATCTCGACGCCGTCGAAGCCGGCGGTTTCCACGGCGTTGCGCGCGGCGACGGCGTAGGCGTGCACGATGCCGGGCAGTTCCTCGGCCTCGAGCGCGCGCGGCTCGGAGGTCTCGACGAAGCTGGGAACGCCGTCCTTGATCAACACGGTCTTGCTCTTGGCCGTGATGGCCGAGGGCGCGACCGGCTTGCCGTTGTCCGGCTGCAGGTCGGTGTGCGAGATGCGGCCCACGTGCCACAGCTGCACCACGATCTTGCCGCCCTTGGCATGCACCGCGTCGGTCACGCGCTTCCAGCCGTCGAGTTGTTCGGTGGCGTACAGGCCCGGCACGTCGGCATAGCCTTGCGCCTGGTGGCTGATGGCGGTGGCCTCGGTGATGAGCAGGCCGGCGCTGGCGCGCTGTTCGTAGTAGGTGGCCGTGATGGGCTTGGGGATCGCGTTGGGCGAACGGTTGCGCGTCAACGGCGCCATGACGATGCGGTTGGCGAGATGCAGGTCACCGGCCTGGACGGGGTCGAAAAGCGTTGGCATGTTGTTGTTGGATGGCAAGTTGAGTGGACCGGTGGAGCGTAAGCCGCGCGGCCGATCCGCGCTGCGGCGGGGTTGTCGACTTTGGTGTAGGCGGGGAGAGGAAAACGGCCCGCAGAATGCGCGGCATGACACTGCGACATCTGGTGCTGGTGCTCGGCGATCAGCTGAGCCTGCGAAGCGCCGCCTTCGAGGGCTTCGATCCGTCGCGCGACCGTGTGCTGATGGTCGAGGCGCCGTCCGAATCGACGCACGTGCCGAGCACGAAGATGCGCAGCGCGTTGTTCCTGTCGGCGATGCGGCACTTCGCCGAAGACGTCCGTGCGCAGGGCTGGGCGCTCGACTACCTGCCGCTGGGCGGCCACGCCTTCGACACCATCGCCGACGCCTTGAGCGATGCGCTGTCGCGCCATGCGCCAGCGGCTCTGGTGCTGGTCGAGCCGGGCGAGTGGCGGCTCGAACAAGCGGTGTTGAGCACCTGCAAGGCAGCCGGCGTGCGGGCCGACCTGCGCGACGACCTGCACTTCCTGTGCGCACGGCGCGACTTCATCGACGACGCGCGCGGCAAGTCGCGCCTGGTGATGGAAGCCTTCTACCGCCGCATGCGGGTACGGCACCAGGTGTTGATGCAACCCGACGGCGAACCGGTCGGTGGGCAGTGGAACTTCGACGCCGAGAATCGCGGCAGCTTCGGCCGGCAGGGGCCGGGCCTGCTGCCGCGGCCGCCGTCGTTCGCGCCGGACGCCATCACGAAAGCGGCGATCGCCGATGTGGAACAGCACTTCGGCGACCACTACGGCAGCGTCGACGGCTTCGACTGGCCGGTCACGCGGGCGCAAGCACTGGCGGCGCTGTCGGACTTCGTCACGCATCGCCTGCAGGACTTCGGCCGCTTCCAGGACGCGATGTGGCAGGACGAGCCGTTTCTGTTCCACGCGCTGATCTCGTCGTCGCTTAACCTCAAGCTGCTCGATCCGCGCGAGGTCATCGATGCGGCGGTGGCGCGCTACGACGAAGGCGCCGCGCCGATCGAGGCCGTCGAGGGCTTCGTGCGGCAGATCCTCGGCTGGCGGGAATTCATCCGCGGCGTCTACTGGTGGCGCATGCCGGGCCTGCTGGAGGCCAACGCGTTGAAGCACACGGCACCGCTGCCCGACTGGTACTGGACCGGCGATGTGCAGATGAACTGCATGAAGAACGCGATCGGCCAGACGCTCTCGACCGGCTACGCGCACCACATCCAGCGTCTGATGGTGACCGGCAACTTCGCGCTCACCTTCGGCATGGCACCGGCGCAGGTGCACGCCTGGTACCTGTCGGTCTATGTCGATGCGGTGGAGTGGGTCGAGGCGCCCAACACGCTGGGCATGGCGCTGTACGCCGATGGCGCACGCTTCGTGACCAAGCCGT
This sequence comes from Variovorax restrictus, assembly GCF_051216715.1. Lineage (NCBI taxonomy): Bacteria > Pseudomonadati > Pseudomonadota > Betaproteobacteria > Burkholderiales > Comamonadaceae > Variovorax > Variovorax restrictus. The sequence continues at coordinate 256,900 of NZ_JBPJZH010000001.1, read as the reverse complement.
ATGCGGCGGGCGGGGCCTACATCCGCCGCATGAGCAACTACTGCGACAGCTGCCGCTACACGCCGACCGCGCGCAGCGGCGACAACGCCTGCCCGATGACGGTGATGTACTGGGACTTCGTGGCGCGCCACGCGCCGATGCTCGAGCGCAATCCGCGCACCGTGATGATGGTCAAGAACCTCGCGCGCTTCGGTGCCGACGAGGTCGCCGCCATCCGCGCGACGGCCGAGCGCATGCGCGCGCAGCCGGACGCGCTCTGAGCGGCGGCGTTACTTGGCCTGGCTCTGGGCCTTCTGCGCGGCCTGCACCGCGGGGCGTGCGCCGACGCGTGCGTGCCATGCCAGCAGGTTGGCGTAAGGCGAGAGGTCGACGCCGGTCGGGGTGGCCCAGTTGAGCACGGTGAACAGGTAGCCGTCGGCCACGCTGAAGTGCTCGCCCATGAGGTACTCCTTGCCCTCGACTTCCTTCTCGAGCCAGGCGAAGCGCGACTTCAGGCGTTTCTTGGCGATGGTCTTCGCTTCTTCGGGCATCGACGGGTTGAACAGCGGGCTGAAGCCCTTGTGGAGTTCGGTGCCGATGAAGGTGAGCCATTCCTGCAGGCGGTAGCGCTGCATCGTGCCGGCGGCGGGCGCGAGGTTCTTCAGGGGCGCCTGGTCGGCGATGTACTGCACGATCGCCGGGCCTTCGCGCAGGCGCGTGCCGTCGTCGAGTTCCAGCATCGGCACATAGCCGAGCGGGTTGATGCCGTAGTAGTCGGTGCCGTCCTGGAGCTTGTGGCTCTTGGTGCTGGCGAGCACCGGTTCGAAGGCGATGCCGGCTTCGTGCAGGCGATCATGGGCGAGAGCGAGCAGCTACCGGGCGAGTGATACAGCTTCATGGGAGGTTCCGGAGAGGGGTGAAAAGACGTGAGCGGAGGTCGATCCTAGCGGGTTGACCGTCACCCGGTGCGCACCGCGTTTTTGTCCTACGGTGCCTTGCGCGGCGCGACTATCCGGGCCTCTGGAACAGTTTTCTATGCTTCCTTCACGGGCGGCGTGTCGCTGCCGACAAGGAGTTCGCATGTTGAAGTACGCCATCATTTTCGCGATCGTTTCGCTGATCGCCGGTGCGCTCGGCTTTGGCGGCGTGGCTGCTGGTGCCGCCGGCATTGCCAAGGTGCTGTTCGGTCTGTTCCTGGTGTTGACGGTCGTGTTCCTGGTGCTTGCCGCACTGGGTGTGGGCGCCGTCCGAAAAGCGATCGACTGACCGGTGCACTTCTCCCACATCGAGACCGTCCTCGACTACGAGGTCGCAGCGCCGTCGCACTTGTTGCTCAACATCGAGGCGGTCCGCTCCGGCGCACAGGTGGTGCTGCGCGAGACCCTGGTGGTGGAGCCGCCCGTCGAACTGCATGCCTTTTGCGACGAGGGGAGCGGCAACCGCTTCATCCGCTTCGACGCGGCGCCCGGGCCATTGAAGATCCGCTACACCGCGAGCGTGCAGCGTTCCTTTGTCGAGGTGCCGGTCGACCTTCAGGAAGTACCGGTCAATCAGGTGCCTCACGAGCTGCTCCACTACCTGATGCCGTCGCGCTATTGCGAGTCCGACGTGATGGCGCGAGCGGCGCAGCAGCTGTTCGGCGACCTGTCGCAGGGCATCGGCCGCGTGCAGGCCATCGTCGACTGGATCCACGAGAGCATCCGCTACGAGCCGGGCAGCAGCGAGTCGACGACGACGGCGCGCGATGTCTTCGTTCAGCGCGCCGGCGTCTGTCGCGACTTTGCGCACCTAGGCATCACGTTCTGCCGCGCGCTGAACATCCCGGCCCGGCTTGTCGTCGGCTATGTGTACTTCGACGAGCCGCCCCAGGATTTCCACGCGGTCTTCGAAGCGTGGATCGGCGGGCAGTGGGTGCTGTTCGACCCCACGCGCATGGCGCCGGTCGATCGCCTGGTGCGCGTGGGCACCGGCCGCGACGCCAAGGACGTGGCCTTCTGCACGATCTTCGGGCCGGTCCGCATGACCAACAAGACGCTCACGGTGCGCGAATACCAGGACGAGAGCGCGCCGCCCGCATTGACGCCAGCGCCCACAGGGACCATCGTCGGCATCGAGAAGCCGGTGCCGGTGACGCAGCCCGCCTCGGACGATCGGGCGCTGAGCGCTGCACACGACCTGTCCGCGCTCGACTGACGCTACAAAAAAGATAGCGATGGAGCGCGCCGTGGCAAGGGCTGCGACGTGGCGCCGATGGAACGGCTGGGTGTCCCCACAGGCGGCATTGGCGGGGCTTGGCGCTTAAAATCATCGCCCCCTCTCTTGCAGAGTTCCGCAGCGCACGGGCCCGTGCGCCATCCACCATGTTGTATCCCGAAGAATTCGACGTGATCGTCGTCGGCGGCGGCCATGCCGGCACCGAAGCCGCGCTCGCGTCCGCCCGCATGGGCGCGAAGACACTGCTGCTGACCCACAACATCGAGACGCTGGGCCAGATGAGCTGCAACCCGTCGATCGGTGGAATCGGCAAGGGCCATCTGGTGAAAGAGGTGGATGCGCTCGGTGGCGCGATGGCGCTGGCCACCGACGAGGCGGGCATCCAGTTCCGCATCCTCAATTCGAGCAAGGGCCCGGCCGTGCGCGCGACGCGTGCGCAGGCCGACCGCGTGCTCTACAAGGCGGCCATCCGCCACCGGCTGGAGAATCAGCCGAACCTGCAACTGTTCCAGCAGGCGGTCGACGACCTGATGGTGGAAGGCGATCGCGTGGTCGGCGCCGTGACGCAAGTCGGCATCCGCTTCCGGGCGCGCACGGTGGTGCTGACGGCGGGTACCTTCCTGGACGGGCGCATCCACGTCGGCCTCGACAACTACCAGGCCGGGCGCGCGGGCGATCCGCCCGCCATCAGCCTGTCGGCCCGTCTCAAGGAATTGAAGCTGCCGCAGGGCCGGTTGAAGACCGGCACGCCGCCACGGCTCGACGGGCGCAGCATCGACTTCTCCAAGTGCGCCGAGCAGCCGGGCGACGGCATGCCCGGAGGTGCCACCGACGTGATGCCGGTGTTCAGCACCATGGGCCGTGCCGACATGCACCCGCAGCAGATGGCCTGCTGGGTCACCCACACCAACGCGCGCACGCACGACATCATCCGCTCCGGCTTCGACCGCAGCCCAATGTTCACCGGGAAGATCGAAGGGGTGGGGCCACGCTACTGCCCGAGTGTCGAGGACAAGATCAACCGCTTCGCCGACAAGGACAGCCACCAGATCTTCCTGGAGCCCGAAGGCCTGACGACGAACGAGTACTACCCGAACGGCATCTCGACCAGCCTGCCGTTCGACATCCAGTACCAGCTGGTGCGGTCGATGGCCGGGCTGGAAAACGCGCACATCCTGCGGCCCGGCTACGCGATCGAGTACGACTACTTCGACCCGCGCGAACTCACAAGCAGCTTCGAGACGCGCGCCATCCAGGGCCTGTTCTTCGCCGGCCAGATCAACGGCACCACAGGCTATGAAGAGGCGGCGGCCCAGGGCCTGTTTGCCGGCATCAACGCGGCGCTGCAATGCCGGGGCGAAGACGCCTGGCTGCCGCGCCGCGACGAGGCGTACCTCGGCGTGCTGGTCGACGACCTCATCACCAAGGGCGTGACCGAGCCGTACCGCATGTTCACCAGCCGTGCCGAATTCCGGCTGCAGCTGCGCGAGGACAACGCGGACATGCGCCTGACCGAAGCAGGGCGCCGCCTGGGCCTGGTCGATGACGCGCGCTGGGAGGCTTTCTCTCGCAAACGCGATGCTGTTTCACGTGAAACACAGCGGCTGAAGTCGACCTGGGTGAACCCCCGCAACCTGCCGGCCGCTGAATCGGCGCGGGTGTTGGGCAAGGCGATCGAGCACGAATACAACCTCGGCGACCTGCTGCGGCGGCCGGACGTCGACTATGCGTCGCTGATGTCGCTGGACGGTGGGAAGTACGCTCCACGGGAGCCGCTCGGCCCGACCGAGGTGGAGCAGGTGGAGATCTCCGCCAAGTATTCCGGCTACATCGACCGGCAGCATGACGAGGTCGAACGCGCATCGCATTTCGAAAACCTCAAGCTGCCGGCGGACTTCGACTACGGCCAGGTGCCCGCGCTGAGTTTCGAGGTACGGCAGACGCTGGCACGCCAGCGCCCGGAAACGCTGGGTCTGGCGTCGCGCATCTCCGGCGTCACGCCGGCCGCCATCTCGCTGCTGATGGTCCATCTGCGCAAGGGCGGTCATCGGGCTTTCGCCAAGGACGCCGATGCATCGACCACCGCGACGGCGACGGCGTCCGCGGCCGAATGAGCGGCGAGGCGACTCTGCGCGCCGGCGCAGCCCAACTCGGCTTGGCCTTGGACGATCGGCAGTGCGAGCGGCTGTTGGCCTACGGCGCGCTCATCCTGAAGTGGAACAAGGTCTACAACCTGACGGCGCTGCGCGACCCGGGCACCGTGATGACGCACCATCTGCTGGACAGCCTGTCCGTCATCGCGCCGTTGCAGCGTGAAAGGTCAGTATCGACGCGCTTACTGGATGTCGGCGCCGGTGCCGGTTTGCCTGGCGTCGTGATCGCTATCATGCGGCCCGATGTCGATGTGACTTGCCTCGATGCGGTGGCCAAGAAGACGGCCTTCGTCCAGCAGGTGGCGGCGGAACTCAGGCTGCCCAACCTTCGCGGCTTGCACGCACGGGTCGAAACCCTGGCGGGTACATACGACGTCATCAGCAGCAGGGCCTTCGCCTCGTTGCCCGATTTCTATGCAGGCTCGATGCAGCTGCTCGCGGAAGAGGGGGTCTGGCTCGCCATGAAGGGCAAGGTGCCGACAGATGAACTGGCTGCACTGCCGTTGGGCGTGGATGTGTTTCACGTGGAACAACTCACGGTGCCCGGCCTCGACGCCGAGCGCTGCATCGTCTGGGCCCGAAAAGCGGTGCATTGAGGCGATGCTGGTGCGTGGAAGAGGGCGCCGCCGCGCTGGGGCTGACTTAGACTCGACGCTCCCTTTCTTCAGGCTCCTCCCATGTTCGGCATCGCTGATTACGGCGCTTTTGTAGCGGCCATCGTTCTGTTCCTCGCGATCCCGGGCCCGGGCAACCTGGCGTTGATCACCTCGACAGGCAAGGGCGGCATCCGGGGAGGCTTGGCCGCCACGTTGGGCGTGATCGCCGGGGATCAGGTGCTCATGTGGATGGCCGTCGCGGGCGTGGCCGCACTGCTGGCCGCCTACCCGGCTGCCTTCCATGCGGTGCGCTGGCTGGGCGCCACCTACCTGGCCTGGCTGGGCTTCAGGATGCTGTTGGCCAAGCCCGGTGCCGCGCCCGTCCTCAACATCCGCCCACGCCACTTCGCGCGCCAGGCCTTCTTCATCACGCTGCTCAACCCCAAGGCCATCGTGTTCTACATGGCCTTCTTCCCACTGTTCGTCGATCCGGTGCGCCATCAGGGCATAGTGACCTTCGGCGCGATGGCGCTCACGATCGCGGTGCTCACCTTCGCCTATGGCCTAGCGGCGACGCTGCTGACGCATTTCCTGGCCGAACGCATGCGGGCCAACCCGCGCATCTCGGCCACGCTCGAGAAGCTGGCCGGCGTTTTCCTCATCGGCTTCGGCGTCAAGCTCGCCGTGTCGCGCTGAAAGAGACCGGACGATGGCCAAGATTTTCTGTATCGCCAACCAGAAGGGTGGCGTCGGCAAGACCACCACCACCGTGAACCTCGCCGCCGGGCTCGCAAAGGTGGGCCAGCGGGTGCTGATGATCGATCTGGACCCGCAAGGCAACGCCACCATGGGGTCGGGCATCGACAAGCGCCAGCTGGAAACGACGGTGTACGACGTGCTGCTGGAGTCGTCCTCCGTCGCCGAAGCGCGGGTGAAGGCCGAGGCCTGCGGCTATGACGTGCTCGGCGCCAACCGAGAGCTGGCCGGCGCCGAGGTGGAAATGGTGGCCCTGGACCGCCGCGAGAAGCGCCTGCGCACCGCCCTGGCGGCCGTGGGTGCCGAGTACGACTTCATCCTGATCGACTGCCCACCCAGCCTGAGCCTGCTGACGCTCAACGGCCTGTGCGCCGCGCACGGCGTGATCGTGCCGATGCAGTGCGAATACTTCGCGCTCGAAGGGCTCACCGACCTGGTCAACACCATCAAGCAGGTGCACGCCAACCTCAACAAGAACCTGCAGATCATCGGCCTGCTGCGGGTGATGTTCGACCCGCGCATTACCTTGCAGCAGCAGGTGAGCGAGCAGCTCAAGGCGCACTTCGGCGAGAAGGTGTTCGACACCGTGATCCCGCGCAACGTGCGGCTGGCCGAGGCGCCCAGCTACGGGCTGCCGGGCGTCATCTTCGATCCGTCGGCCCGCGGCAGCCAGGCCTTCGTCGCCTTCGCGCAGGAGCTCGTCGCAAAGATGCCGCCGGCCAGCGCCTTTGCGCCGTCGGCCCCCGCCGCCCCGGCACCGATCGATCTGCCCGAGACGCTGCAGAGCGCGGACGGCGGGCTGCAGCCATGACCGGCTCCGCCGCACCCGCCCTCACAACGCTGCTGCTGCCCGGCTGGCAGAACAGCGATGCGACCCACTGGCAGAGCCGCTGGGAAGCCGTGCATGGCGACCGCCGCGTCGAGCAGCACGACTGGATGCGCCCCAAGCGTGGCGACTGGTCGGCCCGCCTCGAGGACGAGGTGCTGGCCGCACCCGGCCCGGTCGTGCTGGTGGCCCACAGCCTGGGCTGCATCCTGGTGGCCGCCTGGGCCGCGCATTCGCGCCACACGGGCCGCGTGCGCGCCGCGTTCCTGGTCGCGCCGGGGGACCTCGAGCGCGACGACCTGCGCCAAATGATTCCCGGCTGGGCGCCGATCGTGCGGCAACCATTGCCGTTCCCTGCGCTGATGGTCGCCGCCAATGACGACCCGTACTGCGAGGCATCCCGGGCCCGCGGCATGGCCGCCGACTGGGGCGCGCGCTTCGTCGACCGCGGACCCGGCGGCCACCTCAACGGCGACTCCGGGCTGGGCGACTGGCCCGAAGGCCGGGCGCTTCTGACCGACTTCCTGAACGACAACCAAGACTGACCTCGATGGCCACCAAGAAACCCAAGGGCCTCGGCCGCGGACTCGAAGCCCTGCTGGGCCCCACCTACAACGGCAGCAGCGACGCAGGCAGCAGCGAAGCGGGTGTGCCCGCCGATGGCGCCGCCGCGGCGAACCCGACGGTCCTGAAGCTCGACCAGATGGTCGCCGGCGTCTACCAGCCCCGCACCCGCATGGACGAGGGCGCGCTGTACGAGCTGGCCGAGAGCATCAAGGTGCAGGGCATCATGCAGCCCATCCTCGTGCGCCGGCTCGACGCAGAATCGGCCGCCGCCAAAGATGCCGAATTCGAGATCATCGCCGGCGAACGCCGCTTCCGTGCCGCCAAGCTGGCTGGGCTCGACAGCGTGCCGGTGCTGGTGCGCGACGTGCCGAACGAGGCCGCCGCCGCGATGTCGCTCATCGAGAACATCCAGCGCGAAGACCTGAACCCGCTGGAAGAAGCCCAGGGCCTGCAACGCCTGGTCTCAGAGTTTGGGCTCACTCACGAAATGGCGGCGCAGGCCGTGGGCCGGTCGCGCAGCGCAGCCAGCAACCTGCTGCGCCTGCTCAACCTGGCCGAGCCGGCGCAAGCCATGCTGATGGCCGGCGACCTCGACATGGGCCACGCCCGTGCGCTGCTGTCGCTCGACCGTGGCACCCAGATCACGGCCGCCAACCAGATCGCTGCGAAGCATCTCTCGGTGCGCGAGACCGAAGCGCTGGTCAAGAAGCTGGCCGCCGAGTTCAGCCTGACGCCGTCACCCCGGCGCGGCAGCAACGCCGAAAAGTCGCGCGATCTGCAGCGCGTCGAGGAAGAGCTGGCCGACCTGCTCACGGCCGAGGTCGAGGTGCGCATCAAGAAGCGCAGCAAGCGCGGCGGCAAGGTGGAGGAGAGCGGGGAGCTCGCCATCCACTTCGGCTCGCTGGACGCCCTCAACGGCTTGATCGAGCGCATCCGCCGAACGGCCTAACCGGTGTCGGGCCGGGATGGCCATTTGGGAATTGCGCTGCGACGCGCTTGCGACTATTCTCGCGGGCGTTACGTTTTCTCACCTTTGACCCTTTTTCGAGCCCCCGACCCATGCTGATCGCCAAGCTTCCCCTCGCCGCTGCCGTGGCCGCCACTTTTCTCCTGACCGCCTGCCAGACCACCGACATGCAGATGGGCAGCCAGGGCGCCAAGACCGTCGCCACCGGCGCGGCCGCCGGCGACGCAACGGCCAACGCCAACAGCTCGCTCGAGAAGTGCCCGACGCCCCTGGGCACCGTGTCGCTCATCGAGAACCAGTCGGCCGGCTGGTACACCATCCTGCGCAATGAATACAAGCTGCCACCGACGGCCAACCTGCTGCGCCTTTTGATCCAGCAATCGAACTGCTTCGTGGTGGTCGAGCGCGGCGCGGCTGGCATGAACGCCATGACGCGCGAGCGCGCGCTGATGCAGTCGGGCGAAATGCGCCAGGGCAGCAACTTCGGCGGCGGCCAGATGGTGGCGTCGGACTACGGCCTGTCGCCCGAAATCATCTTCAACAACAGCAATGCCGGCGGCATGGGTGGCTCGCTCGGCGGCCTGGTCGGCGGCCGCTACAGCGGCGTGCTGGCGGCGGTTGGCGGCAACCTGCAGACCAAGGAAGCCAGCACCCTGCTGACGCTGATCGACAACCGCTCCGGCGTGCAGGTGGCGGCGTCCGAAGGCAGCGCTTCCAAGACCGACTTCGGCGGCTTCGGCCAGATCTTCGGTGGCAGTGCTGCCGGGGGCCTGGGCGGCTACAGCAATACGGCGCAGGGCAAGGTGATCACCGCGGCTTTCATGGACGCTTTCAACCAGATGGTCGTGGCACTGCGCAACTACAAGGCGCAAACGGTGCAAGGCCAGGGCCTGGGTGGTGGCGGACGGCTGGGGGTGGACGGCGCCGCCGCGCCGTCGCAGACCTCGGCACCGGGTGCGAAGGCGCCTGCGCGCCGCGCCACCACCCAAAAGAAGAAGTAACTGTCCCGGCCTGCGGGCCTCAACGACAAAGCCCGGCGCCTCCGAAGAGCCGCCGGGCTTTGTCGTTGAGGCCCGCGTCGCTTCTAGAGCGTGAAGATCTTGCCCGGATTCATGATGTTCTTCGGGTCGAGCGCGCGCTTGATGGTGCGCATCATGTCGACCGCGCCCACGCCGGCCTCATCCACCAGGAAGCCCATCTTGTGCAACCCGATGCCGTGCTCGCCGCTGCAGGTGCCTTCCAGCGCGATAGCGCGCGACACCAGCGCATGGTTGAGCACCTCGGCCTTGGCGCGCTCCTCGGCGTCCTCGGGGTCGATCAGGTAGCCGAAGTGGAAGTTGCCGTCGCCCACGTGGCCGACGAGGAAGTAGGGGATGCCGCTGGCGTCGGCCTCGGCCACCGATTCGAGCAGGCAGTCGGCCAGCCGCGAGATCGGCACGCAGGTGTCGGTCGAGATGGCGCGGCAGCCCGGGCGTGACTGGATTGCCGCGAAGTAGGCGTTGTGCCGCGCCGTCCACAGGCGCGTGCGTTCTTCCGGCGTGGTCGCCCACTCGAAGGCGTTGCCGCCGTGGCCGCTGGCCAGCTCCTGCACCGTCTCGGCCTGCTCCTTCACGCCGGCGGGCGAGCCGTGGAATTCCATCAGCAACATCGGCTCCTCGCGCAGGCCGAGCTTGGCATAGGCGTTCACCATGCGCACGGTGTTGCTGTCGATGAGTTCCACGCGCGCGATGGGCACGCCGAGCTGGATCGTTTCGATGGTGGTGCGCACCGCAGCCTCGATGCTCGGGAAGGAGCAGATCGCGGCCGACACGGCCTCGGGCAGCGGGTAGATGCGCAGCGTGATCTCGGTGATGACGCCGAGCGTGCCTTCGCTGCCCACCATCAGCCGCGTGAGGTCGTAGCCGGCCGAGGACTTGCGCGCACGCGTGCCGGTGCGGATCGTCTGGCCGCTGGCCGTCACCACCTCGAGGCCCAGCACGTTCTCGCGCATGGTGCCGTAGCGCACCGCGTTCGTGCCGCTGGCCCGCGTGGCCGCCATGCCGCCGATGGAGGCGTCGGCACCGGGGTCGATCGGGAAGAACAGGCCGGTGCTCTTGATCTCGTCGTTGAGTTGCTTGCGCGTCACACCCGGCTGCACCGTCACCGTGAGATCGTCGGCGTTGATCGACAGCACGCGGTTCATGCGCGACAGGTCGACGCTGATGCCGCCCTGCACCGCCAGCAGATGGCCTTCGAGCGACGAACCCACGCCGAAGGGAATCACCGGCACCTCGTGGTCGCTGGCCAGCTTCACGGCATCGGCCACGTCCTGCGTGCTCTCGGCGAAGACGACCGCTGCGGGCGGCGGTGCCTCGAAGGACGACTCGTCGCGGCCGTGCTGCGTGCGCACGGCCAGCGCCGTCGAGCAGCGCTCGGCGAAGCGGGCCTTGAGCGCGTCGAGCAGTGCTGAGGGCACCTCGCGCAGATGAAGTTCGGGCAGCAGTTGATCGGCGGTGGTCGGCGCATTCATCGTTTGTCTCCTGGCGGTCTACCATTCTATGAACCACATCCACGAAAGTCTCCGCCATGGGCAATCGCCTCACCCAGATCGCCACCCGCACCGGGGACGACGGCACCACCGGCCTCGGTGACAACAGCCGCGTACCCAAGGACCATCGCCGCGTCCAGGCCATGGGCGACGTCGACGAGCTGAACTCGCACATCGGCCTGCTGCTGTGCGAGCCCATGACTGCGGCCGTGCGCGAGCTGCTGGTCGATGTGCAGCACCAGCTCTTCAACCTGGGCGGTGAGCTGTCGATGCCGGGGTTCACGTTGCTGAAGGCCGAAGCGCTGCTGCAGCTCGACGAGGCGCTGGCCACGCACAACGCGACCTTGCCGCGGCTGGCGGAATTCATCCTACCGGCCGGTACACGCGCGGCGTCACAGGCGCATGTCTGCCGCACCGTGGCGCGCCGGGCCGAGCGTGCCGTGGTTTCGCTCGGTGCCGACGAGGCGCTCAACGACGCGCCGCGCCAGTACCTCAACCGGCTGAGCGATCTGCTCTTCGTGCTGGCGCGCGTGCTCAACCGCGTGGACGGCGGCGATGATGTCTACTGGAAAAGCGAGCGTCTGACGCGCGCGGCGGCAGACGCGGCGCAGCATCCAGCCTCTGCCTCCGCAGCGACCGATGAATGAAGCAAGGAGCCCTCGAATGACCCGAACCCACTTCTCCGGCGGCTGCGCGGCTGCCGTCCTGTGCATGGCACTCGCCACGCCTTTCGGCGCCATGGCGCAGCGCACCGACAACCCGCCGCCGCGCAAGGGCCCGGTGATGAGCGGCGTGGAGCGCGGCAGCGACGCCGCCGCCCGCGGCGTGACCCGCGCCGACAACGCCACGCGCCGCGGCGTCGCGAATGTTTCCGAACGCGCGAGCCGCCCCGTTCGCAACGTCGGCGAGTCGATCGGCCGCAAGCTGCCCGGGGGCTCACGTCAGCCCGCACCGCCGCCGATCGGTCCACAGAGCACCACGCCTTCACCTGGCTGAAACGGGCTGAGCCAGCGCATGGGCGAATCGCCCACGGATACCTGCGCTTACGGCCTTCACCCGATGCGCACCTGCGCTGTGGCGGGCCGACACATACCGCCACCACACTGGAACCCCCATCCACGCAGAAGGAGTTTCAGATGAACAACAAATCCAGGGGCATGACCCTTGTCGCCGCCGCCCTCGCCCTGTGCATGGCCGGCAGCGCCTTCGCGCAGGATCGCCGGGGCGACGACCGTGGACACCGCGGCAACGACGACCGCTACGAACAACGAGATCGACGGGACGACCGACGCGATGATCGCCGCGACGCGCGCCGTGATCGCCAGGACTTCCGGGATGGCCGGCACTTCGACCGTCGGGGCTATCCGCAGCCACATGCCGAATGGAAGCGCGGCGGTCGCGTTCCGCAGGAGTACCGGGGCCGCAACTACGTGGTCGACGACTGGCGCGGTCACCGCCTGCAGCAGCCGCCGCGCGGCTACCAGTGGGTGGGCGTGGGCGGGGACTTCGTGCTGGCCGCCATCGCGACCGGTGTGATCATGCAGATCATCACGTCGCAGTAAGCACAGACCGAGAAAAAGGCGCTGTCCGCGAGGGCAGCGCCTTTTTTCGTCGTCGCTTCAGACAGCAGAGGGGGAGGTCAACTGAGCGCAGACGTTGCGTCCAGTGATCGTCAACCGCAGGCCGCCGCCGTGCCATTCCAGCCAGTTGAGGGCCACGAAGCCCTCGATGTCCTGGTCGTCGATCAGGTCCGCCTGGCGATGGTTCAGCCGCTCGACGGTGAGGGGCAGGGCCTGCCGCAATCGCTCGCGCGATGCAGCCGCGGCGGCTGCCTTCGCTTCGATGCGCGTCTGCTGGGTCGATGCCATGGCGGATCCGTTTCGCAAGCTGAGGATGTATTCCACTGTAACCTTTGATAGCTACAGCGGATCGGACTATTTGGCCCGCGGTCAGCCGAAGCGCAAGGAGCGCAGGCCGACCGTGCGATCGATCACGATCACGACCGCCAGCGTGAGCAGGATGCTGACCGTCGACACCGCCGCGGCCGTCGGGTCGAAATCCCAGCGCAGGTAGTCGAACAGCTGCAGCGGCAGCGTCGTCATGCCGATGCCCTTGAGCAGCAGCGACATGTTGAAGAGGTCGAAGGAAATCACGAAGGCGAACAGCGCGCCCGTGATGATCCCCGACTTGATCAGCGGCAGCGTCACGCGCAGGAACGCGCGAACCGGCGAGGCGCCCAGGCTGCGCGCGGCTTGCTCCAGCGATGCGTCCTGGTTGTAGAGCGTCGACGCGACGTTGGTGAACACATAGGGCAGCGTCACCAGCACATGGCCGACCACGAGGCCGAACATGGTCTTGGTGCCGATGCCGCTCGCGTAGAGAAAGAACAGCAGCGCGATGGCCGTGAGGATCTCCGGCAGCATCAATGGGAGCATCAGCATCATGCGGAGGCTCTCGCGAAAGCGCGTCGAATAGCGCACCACGTACAGCGCGCCGGCCACGCCGATCAGCGTGGAACACACGGTGGCGATGGCCGCGACCTTCAACGACGTGCCGATGGCGCGCATGAAGGCTTCGTTGACGAACAGCGCGCCGAACCAGCGCAGCGAGATGCCCTGCGGCGGAAAGGTCAGGAACTCCCCCGCGTTGAGCGACATCAGCACGATGATCACGATCGGCAGCAGCAGGAACACATAGACCGCGCCCACGTAGAGCAGGCCGAAGCCATCGGCCGCGCGCGTGGCCAGAGACGGTGCGCGTTTCATTGGATGCCCTTCGTGAAGAAGCCGCTCACGCGTGCATAGACCAGCACCGCCGCCATGCCGCTGAAGGCTAGCACCAGCGCCTGCGCTGCGCCCATGGGCCACTGGAAGTTGTCGATCAGGTTCTGCACCACCAGCACCGACATCGTCTTGACCTGCGCGCCGCCCAGCATCACCGGCGTGACGTAGGCACTCAGCGTGAGCACGAAGACGAGGATGGTGCCGGCCTGGATGCCCGGCCACGAGAGCGGCAGGATGACCCGCCAGAACACCTTGAGCCGAGAGGCGCCGAGCGAGCGTGCGGCCCGCTCCAGCGTCGGGTCGATGGCCTGGATCACCCCCACCAGCGGCAGGATCATGAAGGGCAGGAACACGTGCACCAGCGCGATGGTCACGCCCAGGCGGTTGTTCATCAGCTGAAGACCGGTCTCGATCAATCCCATGTCGATCAGCGCGCGGTTGATCACGCCGTTGCCCGACAACAGGATCAGCCAGCCGAAGCTGCGCACCACCACGCCGACGAGCAGCGGCGACAGCACCAGCACATAGAGCAGGCTGCCCCAGCGCGATGACGTGCGTGCAAGGTGGAAGGCCACGGGGTAGCCCAGCAGCAGGCAGATCGGCACGGTCGTGAGGCCCAGCAGCAGTGTGTCGGCCAGCACGCCCAGCACGTAGCCGTCGCCCAATTGCGCGGCGTAGTTCGACAGCGTGAAGCCCTGGCCGTATGGCGCGCCGACGGCGGGCGGCCGCAGGCTCATGCTGATGATGTTCAGGTAGGGCAGCACCAGGAAGACGCCGATCAGCACCAGCGCCGGCACGATCAGCCAGAAGGCGCGACGGCCCAGCGGTTGGCGACGTCGCGTCACGATCGCGGTGGGCGCTGCGCCCGTCATCGTCGCGCTCATGCGGCCGCGACGATCCAGGCGTGGCCCGGATCGAAGGCGAAGGAGGCGTTCACACCGGCGTCCATGCGCTGGCTCGGTGCCGTTTGCACGAGCAGGCGCGGGCCGCGGCTGTCTCCGCACTGCACCGTGTGCTCGACCGTGCTTCCCAGGAAGTAGGTGGCTTGCACGTCGCCGGTGTAGGGCCCGTCGTTCTGGAAGCGGATCGCCTCGGGACGGATCGTCACGTGCACCGCCTGGCCGCTCGTGAGCGGCTGGTCGTAGCAGGCCGGGACGTCGCCGAGCGGCGTGCGGATGCGGTACGTGGGGTACGGGCCGGCCGCATCGGTCAGGCCCTCGACGCGGCCTTCGATCAGGTTCGAGCGGCCGATGAAGCGCGCCACCTCGATGCTGCGCGGGCGCAGGTAGATCGCCTCGGGCACGTCGAACTGCAGCAGCCGGCCGCCGAGCATCACGGCCACGCGGTCGGACATCACCATCGCCTCGGCCTGGTCGTGCGTGACGTAGAGCGTGGTGATGCCCACGCGCTTCTGCAGCTCGCGGATGAACACGCGCATGTCCTCGCGCAGTACCGCGTCGAGGTTGGCCAAGGGCTCGTCGAGCAGCAGCAGGCGCGGCTCGATGACGAGCGCCCGCGCCAGCGCCACGCGCTGCTGCTGGCCGCCCGAGAGCTGGCGCGGGTAGCGCTCGGCCATGGCGGTGAGCTGCACCATCGCCAGCACTTCGTTGATGCGGCGCTTCATGTCGGCCTTGCCCACGCCGCGCATCTCCAGCCCGAAGGCCAGGTTGCGCGCGACGGTCAGGTGCGGGAACAGCGCGTAGTTCTGGAACACCATGCCGATGTCGCGCTTTTCGGGCGGCAGGTCGGTGATGTCCTCGTCGTTCAGCCGCACGCGGCCCTGGTCGGGAAACTCGAAGCCCGCCACGCAGCGCAGCGTGGTGGTCTTGCCGCAACCGCTGGGCCCCAGCAGCGAGATGAACTCGCCCTCGACCGTGTTCAGGTCCAGGTGCGCGATGGCCGGCGCGGTGCTGCCGGCGAAGGTCTTGCGCAGGCCGTCGAGCGACACGCGCGTGGTGCGTCGCCCGAGGGCGGGCGACGCGTCGGTCGCCACGCTCACTTCATCTCCCGGTTCCAGCGGTCGGTGATCTGCGCGACCTGCGGGTTGACCTTGCTCCAGTCGAACTGGAAGATCTTCTTCATGCCTTCGCCGGACACCGGCACGTCCTTGGCGAGCGCCGTGTCGAGCTTCGACTTGGTGTTGGTCGGCGAGGTGAAGAACTCCTTGGCCATCATCTCCTGCACGTCGGCGCGCAGGATGAAGTCGAGGTACTTGTAGGCCTCTTCCTTGGCGGGTGCGTTCTTCAGCACGTTGAAGGACTGCTCGAAGGCCAGCACGCCTTCGGTGGGCACCACCATCTCGACCGGCACGCCCTTCTTCTGCAGCGCGACGATCTCGGGGAAGTCGATGACGGCCACCGTCACGTCGCCGCGCGTGAGCATGGTCGACAGCGTGCCGCTCCAGTCGGCCTGCGTGAAGGGCAGCAGCTTCTTGATCTCGACGAAGGCGCGGTCGATCGCGTCTTGCGAGCCGCCGTAGAGCTTGGCCGTCATCAGCAGGAACAGCATCGCGGCCGTGTTGCCGATCTGGTAGAGGCCGATCTTGCCCTTGAACTCGGGGTTGCTCCACAGGTCGCTCCACGACTTCGGCGGCGTCTTCACCAGGTCCTTGCGGTAGCCGATGCCGATGGTCGACACGATGGCGCGCACGCCGTTGTCGCCGGGGTTGCGCAGGAACGGGTACGCGCTGGCGAGGTTCGGCACCTTGGCCGCGGGGATGGCCTCGAAGTAGCCTTCGGCGCGCACCATGCTCGCGATGTTCTCGTTGAGCATGAGGATGCTGTAGGGCGGCTTCTCGATGCCGGCCGCGCGCAGGTTGGCGACGAAGTTCTTGCCCAGGCCCACGTCGAGCGTGGTCTCGACGCCGGCCGTCTTCTGGAACATCGGCATCAGGTCGGAGCGCCAGAACTTCTCCCAGCGACCGCCATAGGTGTTCACGACCAGGTTCTGTGCAGCGGCGGAAATGCCGGGGATGGCCAGCGCCGACATGCCCGCGGCAGCGGCCATGGCCTGCAGGTAGTCGCGGCGGGAGAAGTTTTTCATGGGTGTCCTTGAAGAAGAAAAGAGGAAGAGAAGTGAAGAAGGGCGTCAGGCCGAGGCCTTCGACGTGTCTCGCCGGTAGTCGTAGTTCTTGTTGAGCCGCTCCATCAGGTATTCGCCGTAGGGCACCGGCGGGTAGAGGGGCGGGTGCTCGGCGTCGGTACAGGTTGGCAGGCACTCGATGAGCGCATCCATCGACGGGTCGAGGAAGTAGGGCAGCGAATAGCGGTCGCCGCCCGAGCGGTTGATCACGCGGTGCGGCGTCGACACGAAGCGGCCGTTGGTCCAGCGCGCCAGCATGTCGCCGACGTTCAGCACGTAGGTGTTGGCGATTGGCGGTGCTTCGATCCAGTCGCCGCCGCGCGGGCGCACCTGCAGGCCGCCCGAGTTGTCCTGGGCGAGCAGCGTGATGATCCCGTAGTCGGTGTGCGGCGCCGAGCCCATCTGGTCGTCGTCCTGCGGCGGCTGCGGCGGGTAATGCAGCGCGCGCAGGAAGGTGGTCGGGTGCTCGAAGTGGTGGTCGAGCGATGTGGCCGGCAGGCCGAGGCTGATCGCGATCAGGCGCACGATGTAGCGGCCCAGCACGTCGACCTCGCGCACGTACTGTTTCATGGCGGGCTCGAAGTCGGGCAGCCACGTCGGCCACTGGTTCGGGCCCTGCATCGGCAGCCCGGCGAGCAGGCCGGGGTCGTCCGGCGGCAGCTCGTGCATCAGCATCAGCGACTCGCTCATGTTGGGCTTGGTCACCTTGGCCACGGAGGAGGTGACGATGGTCGAGGTCGCCATGCCCATGTAGCCGCGGTGCGCCGAATTGATGGCGAGCGACTGTTTGCGTTCGAGCGGCGATTCGTGGAACTGCTTCGACGCCGCGAAGGCCGCGGCGCGCGTGGCGGGCGACACCGTGTGGCCGCCGATGTAGGCGAAGCCGAGGGTGCTCAGTGCGTCGTGCAGTGCGGCGGCGCTGGCCTGCGCCGCGGCACTGTGCGGGTCGACGTTGCCGCCGAGATCGATGAGGGGAATGGACGTCAGCATCGGGTACTTCGTTCGTGGAGCTCGACGGCACGCAACGTCCATGCCAGTTGGACCAAATGGACAAATGCGTTACCGTCGCCCCGCCGCACCAGGCGGGTACGGCTCGTGCAAGCGGATGTGCACGTGGAAGCGCAATGCACAAGAAAGCACCAGGACATGGCAAAGATGACAGGGAGCACCGCGGGGAAGCCCACCACCAAGCCACCGCCCAAGAAAGTCGCCAAATCAGTCGCCAAGCCGTCGCAGCGGGTGCTGGCCAAGCGGGCACCGGCCCCGCGCGGGCCGGCCGCGATCAACCGGCGCCTGCGTCAGATCGAGGACAAGCGCAGCGTCATCCTGGCTGCGGCGCTCGGTCTGTTCTCGCGCTACGGGCTGCACGGCACCAGCATCGACCAGGTGGCCGCGCGCGCCGATGTCTCCAAGAGCAACCTGCTCTACTACTTTGCCAACAAGGAAGAGCTGTATGTCTGCGTGCTGCGCGACCTGCTCACCGTGTGGCTCGAGCCGCTGCGCGGCTTCAGCGTGGAACAGGACCCGCGCAAGGCCATCGCCGACTACATCCGCCGCAAGCTGGTGATCTCGCGCGATCGGCCTGATGCATCGAGGCTGTTCTGCCTCGAGATGATCCAGGGCGCACCATTGCTGCGCGACGAACTCGGCCGCGAACTGCGCGACCTGGTCGAACGCAAGTCGGAGGTCATCCGCGCGTGGGTGGCGGCCGGCAAGCTCGGCCCCGTCGACCCGCACCACCTGATCTTCGCGCTGTGGGCCACCACC
This sequence comes from Variovorax restrictus, assembly GCF_051216715.1. Taxonomy (NCBI): domain Bacteria; kingdom Pseudomonadati; phylum Pseudomonadota; class Betaproteobacteria; order Burkholderiales; family Comamonadaceae; genus Variovorax; species Variovorax restrictus. The sequence goes on along the minus strand of NZ_JBPJZH010000001.1, from coordinate 238,684 downwards.
CAGCACTACGCCGACTTCGGCGTGCAGGTGCAGGCCATCACTGGCCGCACGCTCGACGATCCGGCCTTCTTCGAGCAGACGGTGGAGAACGTGCAGCGCATCGTGCTGCAGGGCATCGCTGCGGACTGACCCCTAATCCGCCGTCGTCACGAGGCCGTGGTAGCGCCGGTCGAAGTAGACCAACCCGTGGGCCGTGTCGCCGAGGGTGATCGCAGCCACCTCGCAGAACAACACGTCGTGCGTGCCCACGGCGGTGCTTCGCACCACGCGGCAATCGAATGACACCGCGGCGCCATCGAGCATCGGCGAGCCGGTGACGCCTTCGTGCCAGCGGCCGGCCGCGAAGCGTTCGTCCATCGGCGTCTTGCCGCCGAACACGCCGGAGAGTTCCTGGTGGCCCGGCGCCAGCACGTTCACGCACAGCACGCCGTTGACCTCGAAGGCCGGGTACACCGAGGCCGTGCGGTTCAGGCAGATGAGCAGCGTGGGGGGCTCGTCGGTCACGCTGCACACGGCCGAGGCCGTGAAGCCCGCGCGCCCGGCCGGGCCGTCGGTGGTGATGATGTTGACGGCCGCGCCCAGGCGCGACATGGCGTTGCGGTAGTCGGCCTTGTGCATGGGGCTGTTCTGGTTCAGGCGAGCGTGCAGGCGTCGGCGAAGTCCAGCCGCGGCAGGCGGCCGAACACCTTCGACGCGTCGCCGTGGCCGAGGTTGACGAGGAAGTTGACGGTCCACGTGGTGCCGCCGAAGAAGGCGTCGTTGACCTTGGCCTTGTCGAAGCCCGACATCGGGCCGGCGTCCAGCCCCAGCGAGCGGGCGGCGAGCATCAGGTAGGCGGCCTGCAGCGTGCCGTTGCGGAAGGCGGTTTCGTGCGCCAGCTCGGGGGTGCTGGCCACCCACGGGCGTGCGTCGGCATGCGGGAAGAGCGTCGGCAGCTTGTCGTAGAAGGCCGTGTCCCAGGCCACGATCACCGTGACCGGCGCCGTCATCGTCTTGTCGACGTTGCTGGGCGACAGGGCCGGCTTCAGGCGTTCCTTGCCTTCGGGCGTGCGCACGAAGACGAAGCGGGCCGGCGAGCAGTTGACCGAGGTCGGGCCCATGCGGGCGAGGTCGTAGACCTGCTGGAGCAGGTCGTCGCTCACCGGCTGCGGCAGCCAGCCGTTCTGGCTGCGGGCTTCGGTGAACAGGGTCGCGAGGGCGGCGGTGTCGAGTGCTTGGGTCATGGAGCGATCAGTGAGCGCCGGTCTTGGCGAGGAAGGCGAGCAGGGTGGCGTTGAAGGTGTCCGCGTCCGTCACGCTGTGGGCGTGTCCGCCATGCGGTACGCGGTCGAGTATCGCGTGGGGCAGGGCGTCGGCCAGGCGCTGCGACATCGTCCAGGGCACGAGCACGTCGTCCATCGCTGCGGCGACCAGCGTCGGCACGGCGATGCTGGCCAGGCGTGCATCGACATCGAAGGCGCGCAGCGCGCCGATGCGCGCGCGCATGTTGGCTTCGCCGGGAAAGTGCGCGAAGGCGTGGTCGACTTCGGCCTGCACCGCGTCGGCATGTGCGGCACACCAGTCGGCCGGGTACAGGAAGATCGGCTGCGCCTCGACATAGGCCCGCGGGCCGACCGCGCTCAGCAACGCGAGCCTCGCGTCGAAGCAGCGTGCCGAGTGCGGGTTGGGCCGGGACCACGCATTGACCAGCACCAGCCCGGCCACGCGCGCGGGTGCATCGATCGCGAGCTGCAGGCCGACCAGGCCGCCCAGCGCATGGCCGATGACGATGCATTGCGTGGTGTCGGTCGCGTCGAGCACCTCGACCACATCGCGCGCCATGTCGGCGATCGCGTAGTCGGCCTTGAGCGCGTCGGGGCTGCGGCCGGTGCCGCGCTGGTCGTAGGCGACCACGCGCCAGCCGGCGGCCACCAGTGCCGGGATCTGCGGCTTCCAGAAATTCGCCGAGCCGCCGAGGCCGGACGACAGCAGCAGGCTGGGCGCGCCGGGCGTCGCCTGACCGTGGACCTCGTGGTAGAGCGGCATCAGGGCTTGCCGATGTGCGCGATGGAGGCGATCTCGACCAGCGCGTCGGGCTTCACCAGGCCGCACTGAATGCAGTAGCGCGCCGGCTTCACGCCCGGGAAGTACTCGGCATAGACCGCATTGACCTTCGCGTAGTCGGCCCAGTCCTTGATCATGATCATGTTGAAGGTCACGTCGTCCATCGTGCCGCCGGCGGTGGTGATGACGCTCTGGATGGTCTCCAGCACATGACGTGTCTGCAGCGTCGCGTCGCCGACGTGGACCACGTTGTTGTCCTTGTCGAAGGGCAGCGTGCCCGACACGTAGACGATGCCGTCGGCCATCGTGCCGGGGACGAAGGGCGCGATAGGGGTGGTGGTGCCGGGCGGGATGATGGCTTGCTTGGGCATGGAAACTCCTGGGGCTAAAGAAACGTGTCAGGTCAGTGCGGTGACGAAATCGTCCACGGTCGAGACCCAGCCGAAGAAGGTCTCGACGTTGTAGACGGTGGCCTGCTGGATCGCGGCGCCGCCGAGTTCGTGCGTCGCGTCTTCCAGCATCACGGCGAAGTACTCGAGGTGGAAGGCGTCGCGCAGCGTCGACTCCACGCACACGTTGGTCGCGATGCCGGTGAACACCAGGTTGCGGATGCCGCGGGCGCGCAACGTGCTGTCGAGCGTGCTGTTGAAGAAGCCGCTGTAGCGCGTCTTGGGGATCACGATGTCGCCGGCTTGCGGCTTCATCGCGTCGATGAGTTCGTAGTCCCAGCCGCCCTTGGCGAGGAACTGGCCGGCCAGCTCGGGCTTGTTGCGCATGGTCTTGAGCGCGTTCGACTTGTACCAGTTGGGCGAGCCCGGGCCGCCCGCATCGACGTACTGCGCGTCCCAGCCGTTCTGCAGAAAGATGACCAGCATGCCCGCGGTGCGTGCGGCCTCGATGGTGCGCACGATGTTGGCGATGGTGCCCTGCGCACCCGAGATGTCGAAGCCCGCCGAGTCGACGTAGCCGCCCACGGAGGCATAGGCGTTCTGCATGTCGACCACGATCAGCGCGGAGTTGGCCGCGTGCAGCGCCACCGGCTCGGGTCGCGCAGGCAGCACCCGCGGTGCGGGCGCGCCGGGCGCGTTCGGCACGCCGACCGGCACGGTGGAGGTGAGGGTGGTGTTCTTGGGGGTGGTCACGACGTTCGGTCCTTTCGGCCCATCAGGCGGCGAGCGCTTGGGGTTCGACCTGCGACGGCACCGGCGTGTCGACATTCACGCGGCTCTTCATCAGCGGTTGGATGCGTTCACCGAAGGCCTCGATGCCCTTCACGAAGTCGTCGAAGGTCAGCAGCACGCCCTCGGTGCCGGGCACCTCGGCCACTTCGTCGAGCATGCGCGCCACGTTGGCATAGGAGCCGATCAGCGTGCCCATGTTGATGTTCACGGCGGAGGTCGGATCCGCCATCTGGCGCACGTTGGTGTCGGCGCCCGACTTGGTGTCGGCCGCCGCCTGGCCGCCCAGCCACGCGATCGCTTCCTGGTCGGCGCCGGCCTTGTAGTGTTCCCACTTGGCGCGGGCCGCCTCGTCGGTCTCGTCGGCGATCACCATCATCAGCAAGTAGGTCGTGACGTGGCGGCCGGTCGTCTTCGTCGCTTCGATCAGCTTCTCGGCGGACGGCGCGAAGGCCTTGGGCGTGTTCACGCCCTTGCCGAAGCAGAAGTTGTAGTCGGCGTACTTGGCGGAGAAGTCCATGCCGGCGCCGCTCGCACCGGCGCAGATCACCTTCATGTCGGCCTGTGGCTGCGGGCTCAGGCGGCAGTCTTCCATCTGGAAGTGCTCGCCCTTGAAGTCCGACTGACCCCGGCCCCACAGGTCGCGGAGCACCTGAACGTACTCCGACAGGTATTCGTAGCGGGTGCTGAAGAACTCGTCGCCCGGCCACATCCCCATCTGCGAGTACTCGGGCCGCTGCCAGCCGGTGACCAGGTTCACGCCGAAGCGCCCGTTGGAAATCGAGTCGATCGTCGCCGCCATGCGCGCCACGATGGCCGGTGGCATCACCAGCGAGGCCGCGGTGGCGAAGAGCTTGATCTTGGTCGTCACGGCGGCCAGGCCGGCCATGAGCGTGAACGACTCGAGGTTGTGGTCCCAGAACTCCGTCTTGCCGCCGAAGCCGCGCAGCTTGATCATGGACAGCACGAAGTCCAGCCCGTAGTGCTCCGCCTTGAGCGTGATCTCCTTGTTGAGCGCGAAGCTCGGCTTGTACTGCGGTGCGTTCTCCGACAACAGCCAGCCGTTGTTGCCGATGGGGATGAAGATGCCGATGTTCATGGCGAACCATTCCAGGAGTGGACGAGGGCCGAGGCCGAGCCTGCGGAGCGATGCAGATCGCTTTGCATGCTTCGTGCCATCCTGGAAATTCCTTGTGCATCAAGGACTTGAAGAGCATTGCGCGCCTGGTTTTGACCAGATGGTCCAAAGTGGATCATTCGGCCGGCCCGTGCGGGTGCGCGGTGCGCACCGGTGGTGCGTCGCACCGGTCCGCTTGGGCGTGAGCTTGCTAGCGGTTCAATGAACCCGCAGCACCTCAAAGTGCTGTCGGATTGATGCGACCTGTATCGACACCTCATCGCCCTCGCACTTGCCCAGCATGGCCCTGCCCAACGGAGCTTCGCTGCTGATGACCTGAACGAGCTGAGCGCCGCTGAGCAACTTCATGCTGCCCCCATCCGGGCCGAGAAAGAGCTGTTGCTGCTTGTCATCGGAATCGACGAGGCAGACCAGCGCCCCGAGCTGAATACCTGTGCTGGCGTCGTAGGCACGCGGGCGGAACTGGCGCCAATTGGCCATCGCTTGGCGGATGGCCTCGGCGCGCCGGGCTTGGCCCGTGGCCAGGTAGGCGGCTTCGAGCCCCAAGGTGTCGTATTTGTTTTCGGCGATGTTTTCTTCGTGGGTCGCCGTTTCATGGGCTGCACGCACTGCCTTTTCGGCTTGCAGCAGGTCTTCGGCGAGCCGTTCCAGCACCTGCTGTTGCAGCAAGAACTTATCCATGGCGAAAGGTTGGCATCTCGAACAAGCAGGAGACAGGTCTTGAGTATGAAGGCTCCACCACCTTCGCCCGCGTGGGCGCAGCGATCGACATGCGCGTCGAGGATGTCTACGTCCAGGGCCGGCGCACCTGGGTGCGGCTGCACGAGAAGGGCGGCAAGGTCCACGAGATGCCCTGCCACCACAATCTTGATGAGTATGTACGTGCGTATCTCAGCATCGATGGATTCGGCGACGACAAGAAGGCGTTTCTTTTCCGGACGGCCAAGGGGCGGGGAGGGCAGTTGTCAGCGCTGCCCATTCGCCAGGCGGACGTCTATCGCACCATGAGAGCGCTCGCACGACAGGGCTCTACGACTGGCGGCAGGACCAGGTGTCACTGAACGAGGTTGAGCGGATCTTGATCTGAACCGTGTCGGTGCTGCGATCCTCGGAACCTATTGACAAATATCAAGCTTCGAGTCAATCAGCGAATCACTACTTCTGGAATATTTACTCTTGGAAACGTGGGGACTAGACTGTTTTTTGATGCCGCCCACTTGCTAGGGCATTACCAAAAACCGGACCCCGCCCATGAATCACCTTCCTCCAGGATTCGTCGATGGGCGCCGCGTGCGCGTCGGCTCCCAGTTCGAGGCTGACGTGTGCATCGTCGGCGCCGGCCCGGTCGGTGTGTCTCTCGCGGAAGACCTGGTCGGACGCGGGCTGAGCGTATGTCTTGTTGAGAGCGGCGGCATCGAGAACGATGAGGCGGTGAACGCACTGAATCACGGCGAACTGGCCGGTGACGGCATGGTCGACCCGTATGTGATCCGCCGTCGACAGTTCGGTGGGCTGTCCAACGTCTGGGGAATCCTGTTCGATCGACCGCGCGCGGGTGTGCGCTATGTGCCTTTCGATGCCATCGATTTCGAAGCGCGCGAGGAGGTTCCGCACAGCGGATGGCCGATCACCTTCCCGGAAATGACACCCTGGTACGAGCGGGCGCATGCGTATTGCGAACTTGGGGCCTACGACTATGGAGACCCGGCGGCGACAGCCATCGCTAAGGCGGCATCGCCGGCCGGTGGCTTCACCTCGACCGACGGCGATCTGAAGACCAGTCTTTTTCAGTTCGGCCCGTCCAATCGCTACTTCGAGAAGTCGAAGGCTGCGCTGTCCAAATCAGGTCGTGCGCAGGTTTTGCTGCACACCAGCGCGTTGGAGCTGGAAGTGACCGAAGACGAGCGCCATGTGGTCGGGTTGACCGCCGGAAGCCTCGACGGGTCGCGACTGCGGGTCCGCGCACGGTGCTACGTGCTGTCGGGCGGCACCATCGAGAACGCCCGGCTGCTCCTGCTGTCGACGAGTCGGAACCCAGCCGGCGTGGGCAACCGGCACGACGTCGTCGGGCGCTATCTGATGGACCATCCGCAGGACAAATCGAGCTACCTCGTGCCCTCCAGCAAGGGCGTGTTCGATCGCCTCACCATGCACGACATGCGCGCCGTCGACGGTGTCGGCTACATGGCGAAGTTCGGGTTCACGGAAAAGGCCATCCAGCAGCACAACCTGCTCAACATGACCTTCCTGATGCTGCCGATCGAGTCGACACTGATGACGCCGGCGGTGAACAGCTTCCGATCGTTGGTCCGGGGCGAATCCCGCTTCCCGCCGCCGCCGACCCTGGGTGGCAAGGTGGTGGCCATGGCGACCGACCCGTACGCGATCGTCAAGCACCTGTACCGCCGCTACACGGCACACGACGCGATCTCGACGCTCGAGTGCGGCGGCTGGTCGCAGGTGCCCAACAAGGCACAGATGTTCGGCGACCGCATCGACGTGATCAACCAGATCGAGCAGTACTCGCACCGCGACAACCGGATCTCGCTGGGCGAGTCGGTCGACGGGTTCGGCCAGCGGCGCGTGCGCTACGAGTTCAGCTGGCGCGAAGACGACCAGGCGCGCTTCGTGCACAGCCGGCACCATTTCGCGAAGCTTGCCCGCGAGACCGGTTTGGGCACGTACAAGTTCGACCCGGCCGCCGTGCCCGAGATCATGTCATCCCACCATCCGATGGGCAGCACGCGGATGCACGAGGACCCGACGCAAGGCGTGGTCGACGCCAACTGCAAAGTGCACGGCGTGGACAATCTGTTCGTTGCAGGCGCGTCTGTGTTCCCCACAGGCGGCTATGCCAACCCCACGCTGAGCGCCGTCGCGCTCGGGCTGCGGCTGGCGGCCTTTCTCGCTGTGGTCCTGCCCCTTCTGGACCTGGCCGCCCCCTGACGCCGACGCCGCGGGTTCGTCATGAATTCCGAGGAACGCGGGGCCAATAGCGACTATCTCTGCCGGTCGCACCTGGCCGCCATCATGGCCTGCGCATGTTTTCCGACGATCGACTGTTCTTGAGCTCTCGGCACGCTTGTGCCGATATGTCCATCATGCGCAGGGTCTACAGGCCTCTGCGCCTGACGAATTCCGTCGAACTGCCAATTTGTTGGCAGTTTCATGATGATGACAAAAAGCCTGAAGACTGTTTTGTACACTTTTTACCTAAGCTTCGGCATGACATACGTGAACTGGGCGATGAGATTGTTGAAGTGCATTGAGGACAGGAAAGTCACCGATAACTTGGCCTTTGTGGCAACCGCTATGGTTGCCGCCTTCGTTGCCTTCATGGCTACCTCACCCTAAGGCGTTCAGGCGATCAGGGCATTTGGCTGATGACGTACATGCGACCGGCGCACGCGCCGAGGCGTCTACGTCCAAGGCCGGCGCACCTGGGTGCAGCTGCATGAGAGGGCCGGCAAGGTCCACGAGATGCCCTGCCACCACGACCTCAAACCTCGATGAGTACGTACATGCGTATCTCAGCCTCGATGGATTTTGGCGACGACAAGACGGCGGTTTTGTTCCGCGTTGCCAAGGGCAGGGGCAGTTGTTGGCGCTGTTGATGAGCCAGGCCAACGTCTATCGCATGGTCGGCCGGGGCTCACTCGTCAGCCCGGCCTTTCTTACCTCCGAGCACGCCACCGATTCAGCTTCCAGCTGAGCGGCGCTGCTCCTTTCCCACGCCTGGTCGTCATGGTCTCTTCAACCCAGTGCTTTTGAACCTGGTGCTCGAGGAGTTCGATGCACACTCTGCGACCGATTGGGGACGCATTGCCGCCGCATGGCTCTGGCCGCGTCGACGCGGCGCTGGCGAATGAAGATGGCGATCGACTGATCCAGGCCGGTTACTGCGAGCGGACAGGCGCCTCTCCGCGCGAGTGCGGAGGCGACAGCCGTTAGCCCTCTGAGATCAAGATCGGCGCGGTACTTCTGACGCCGGAGATCCGATGCCCTGGACACCCGATCGCTATCCCGCTTCGATGCGCGGATTACCACCAGAACCCCGGTTGAAGGCCATCAAGCTCGCGAACGCGCTGTTGGAACAGGGCTTCGACGACGGCAAGGTCATCCGGATCGGCATAGCGAGCGCAAGACAGTGGGTGTCGCACGCGACCGCCAGTGGTCCGGCCATGCGAAGGTCCTGATGCCATGCACGATCTCTGGCTCGGACTTCAGCTGCTCCTGCTGCTCGCGGTTGCCAACAATGCACCCATCGCTGCCAAACGGCCGCTGGGCGAGCGATGGTCCTGCCCGCTGGATGGGGGCTTCATGCTGCGTGACGGACGACCGGTGCTCGGGCCGTCCAAAACCGTGCGGGGCGTCGTCGCCGCCTGCATGCTGTACGCCTGGATTCTTGGTCTTGCTCCCGGCGTCGGCGCCACGATCGGCACGGTCGCCATGGCGGGCGATGCGCTCTCAAGTTTCGTAAAGCGACGCATGGCCATCGAGCCGAGCGGACGGGCTTTAGAGATCGATCAGATTCCGGAATAGCTGTTACCGCCACTGGCGTTCCCATGGTCACTGGGGCGTCGTTCCTGGAGATCGCTGGCATCACGGCAGCCTTTGGGCTGATCGAGGTGCCCCTGGCGCGGGTGGCGCATCGAATCGGATTTCGCGATCGCCCCTACTGACCATCGCCGCACACGGACAAGCGTTGTGGTCTTCGCCACGGCGAGCGAGCCGCGCATCACAGTTTGGGGGCCACACCGTCTGTGCCAGCGTGAGTACGCGGGACCAGCTGCAGTCCAAGCGCCTGCGCCAGCGCACGCGATCGATCAACGCGCGCGCGACCGCCCACCGTACTGCCCGCGGTCGACGCCGAAACGGCCAAAACAGCGCGGCGAGTGCCGTCAGCGCGAACCAATCGGGCAGGAAAGCCCGCGTGTTGCGCCGCCGCTTGAGCGCCTGATCGAGCGTCATAGACGCGGGAACGGCGAATACAGAGGCGTGCATTCACCACCCTCCTCGATACGGATGGGCCCCATCGGCTAGCGCTCAAAAATTGACGATCCGAGCCAGCACCTCGCCACGACCGAAAGAGTCGCCCCTTGCCACGCAGATTTCCTCGAGCACGCCGTCGTGAGGCGCCTCGATGTCCACGTTTTGCTCGAGCAGCAACGCCCGACCGATAACCTGCCCGGCACGGACCCTGTCGCCTTCGCATGACAGCCAACCTTCGATGAAGGCAGCACCGCCGGCCTCCACCGATTCCCAGCGTGCGGGATCCAGAATGACTTCGCTCATCGCACTATCTCCCGGAGTGAGAATCTACAGAGCATTGCCCATCGCCTGCGCCATACGCTTGATAAGGCTCAAATTCCCACGTGCTGACTTGCTTCGCTTCCACATCGCACGGTGGCTGCGCAGACGAAAAAAGTTGATCGGACGCAACGCCCTGCCAAATGTGCACCCTGGTCGCGTAGGCGCCGCTCTCATTGCTGGGAACCGTCACGACGCCACGGCACCATTCGTGCCGGAGCTGAAAGCGCAGCTGAGCGCTCCTGTTTCCCGACAGCTCAACGCCACGCTCGACAACGAATTGCGTCACGTCGGTCTCGCCACGTTGAATCGACGCACATCGGCCGCATGGCCCACCGTGCCATGAGGCCGCCTGCGCATGGGTACGCTCAATCGCGAGACCTCCCCGCAGGGCGCTCGCCAGCATGTGCGCACCATCGGCTGCACGACGCCGCGCTCGACGACGAGACTGATCAATGGCGCATGTCAACGCGTGAGGCTACGCAATCCAAACGATCGGTGCGATGCGTGCGTCCGATACGTTGCAAAAACGATTTCATCGTAGGCGCGCCCTGATGCGCAGCGAGAGAACGCCCACAGGCGAAGCCGTGATCTGCGGTTGTATGTACATCGCGGCGGTGCTGGAATTCGCGGTGCAGCGTCGACAGCACACTGGGTGCCAATTGCGCTGCAGCCCCGATTGCACGATGCGAAGGCTATCGGGCTCCGCGCACCAGAAGTACGGGGAGAGGGCTCGTTCGAAGCACATTCTCTGCATCGCTTCCAAGCGCAACGCGACTGATGCCTCTGCGCCCGTGCGTTCCCATCACGATCAGGTCGCAACCCGCCTTCACCGCTTCATCGACGATCACGTTGGCGATGCGCTCTTGCACCACCTCGCGAAGGCTCGTTTGGCTCGCTACACCGACATTCGAGGCCTGCGTGACGGCCTCTTCGAGCATCTTTTCCCCATACGTCCTCAACTCTCGCAAAGTTGCTTCGAAGCTGCTTACCCCAGACATCTCCATCATGGACGGGAAGTCGTCGATCACGTGCAAAAGATGAAGTCTGCTCTTGAGCGCACTTGCCAAGCGAAGGGCCTCGTCGAAGCCGCGCTGCGCTGTTTTGCTACCGTCGAGTGGAACCAGGATCTTTGAGTACACAGAGTTCTCCTTATGGCCGGGTCAAGTGGTGCGCCTGAGACCGGCCACCGGCAAGCGCAGCGATGCATCGGTCGGACGTTAGATGGTCGCTCATCGACCGGCGCGCCGCCCGAGAATCGCTTCGCCGACTCTAGGGGGGCGATGCGTTGCCGCGTTGCGCTGCGTCAAGCCAGATGGCAATAGGCAAAACCTTGACGCTGGCCCGCCATGCTGGCGATTGAACGTACTTTCTGGCAAGCGCAGGCAGAGTCCCCGTGCTCGCTCAACTGGGGCTTGCCTCGCGGTTGCATCGATACCAGCCCATTGAGCAAACTCGATCGCGCTGGAATTGATGCATGTCAATAGCGCGTTCCTGCTTGGACACACCATGGTGGGGCCGGAATTCCTCAACAGTCGGAGTACGTTCATGAAAACTTCAACCGTCGCTGCGCCATCACGCGAGGCCCAGAAGCAAGCCATGGCTTACACAAAGAAGCAGGCGAAGATCTCCCGAAAAAAGTTCAGCATCCCCCGAGTGGAGCTCGACATGCTCACCGCCTTGAAGGCGCGAACGAAGGCGTTTCAACGCACGACGACCAAGAGCCATCTGGTGCGCGCAGCATTGAAGATGCTGGATAGGCTCAGCGATCTGCAGCTGGAGAAAGCGTTGAACGCAGTGCAGGGTGACGCGCCGAACAGCAATCGGCGCGCGCACTGAAGAGCATTCACCTCATGAAGGACTCTGGCGTGATTTGGCGCGGCCAGGGCTACTCGCTGCGGAGAGCTATGCACCTCGGAGTGTCGCCCCGTCTGCGCGGCACGACTGGCGCGACCAATGATCCTTCATTGACGCCTGTGAGCTGGGTCGTGTGTCCTTACGCCATGTCCACAATCGATCAGGAGCATTCTCATGAACGAAGACCGCAGTGACGCAGGGCACTCGAATCTCAATTCATTTAAAAGCGAGGCATCCCATCAGGCATCGGACCGTGCGCAGATCTACGGCGGTCTTCCGGCCGTGTTGGACTGGCAATGCGCTTTCTGGTCGTTGGTGTTGCAGACACAAGGCGACGTATTGAAACAATGGATGGACTGGCAGAACACCGCTTCGCTGGCGCAACAAGATGCGTGGGACCGTTGGACGTGCAGGTTCGGGGGCGGCGTGCCGTTGGACGGATGAGCACCCTTGACGCCGACGGCATCCGTCCGGCGTCGACACCAGCGGTCGTCGGGCTCGCTGTGGCGCTTGGTGTCGGGCTCATCGTCGGCATTGAGCGGGAGCGCCGCAAGGGCGATGGTGATCGCCGTGCAGCCGCCGGCCTGAGGACCTTTGCCATCGCCTCGCTGGCGGGCGCCATGGCGCAGCTACTGCCTGGCTCAGGCCTTGTTCCCATCGGGGCGGTGCTTACCGCAACGCTGGCAGCCTTGTCTCATTGGAAGAGTCGGTCCCTCGACCCGGGCATAACCACAGAGCTCGCACTGTTCTCCACCTACCTGTCCGGAGTGCTGTGCGTAGTCAATCCTTCTCTGGGCGCTGCCTGCGGAACCGCGTTGGCGCTCCTGCTGGCAGCACGCCACCGGCTTCACCGGTTTGCAACGGAACTGCTGAGCGAGCAGGAGCTGAATGACGGCGTTGTGCTCGCAGCGCTCGCGCTGATCGCGCTGCCCCTGATCCCATCGGGCTCTATTGAGATGCTGGGCGGCATCTCGCCTCGGCCGCTAGCGGCCATGGTCTTGCTCATCATGGCCACGCAGGCAGCGGGGCAGGCGGCGATGCGTTGGCTCGGCGTTCGAGCCGGTCTTCTTGGTGCTGGCCTGGTCTCTGGACTTGTATCTAGTACGGCAACGGTGGCGGCGTTCGGACGCCAGGCCCGTCTGCAGCCACTGCATGCCCGCTTGATGGCAAGTGCCGCGGGCCTGTCGGCGGTTGCGACCTGGGTGCTGGCTTTGACCCTCAGCGCCGCACTATCGCCGACGGCCGCTGCCACACTTTTGCCCATTGCATTGGCGGGAATGCTAGGGGCTACTGCTGTGGGCCTGCTGCCGCTGCTCTCTCGTCAGCCAGCCATTGCTTTTGCGCCGCCTTCACTCGAGCGAAGCGCGCTGCGACCTCGGGAGGCGCTCGCTGTGGCTTTGGCGCTGGCCGTCGTGGCCGTCGGGGTGGGGGCTGTACAGCGGCACTTCGGCAATGCGGGTCTGCAGGTTGGTATCGCCGTGGCGGCGCTGGTTGATGCCCATGCGCCCGTGGTATCGCTGGCGTCACTGCATGCCGCGCGCACGCTGTCCGACGAGCAATTTGTCCGCGGCGCACTCGTGGCAATCGGCGCCAACTCGCTGTCGCGTTGTGCGGTGGCGTGGGCCACCGGTGGCCACACCTATGCGCTTCGCGTGGCAGCCGCGCTGCTGGCGAGCTTCGCCTGTGCCATGACCGTCGCGACATGGCGCGATGCGCTCTGAAAGTAAAATTTTAGGCAAGTCCATGTTTGTCAAAAGCCGCGCAGGCGCGCGTCCCAACCGTTGACGCACGTCAAGCGCCGGCGCAGCGGTCGCCGCGAGGATTCAAACTCCGAGAACCAAGCGGGCGGCGATGCGGAGGCACCGCTCAAAAGCGCAGGCGATGCGATCTTCATGAGAGAGGTGGTCCTGCGGCGGGTGGTCGGAGAAGTTGCGTCGGATCAACACAGCTGGCGCAGAGCGCTTCAGCTATTTCTGTACGGATGAGCCACTCTGGTCTTCCGCCGCGGCCTCAAATAGATCATTTCACTTGATCGTGCGCAACATGGCCACCGGAGCATCGCTCTAAATTGAAGGCTCCTCAACTCATACACGGAGCGCCTTGCATGAACACCGCACTGTCCCGCCTGGACCGCATCGAGAGCCTGTTTCCGGAAATGCTTCGCCGCTGGGCACGGCCGATGCAATTGATTGATGAGCCCGATCTGCCAGCCGATATCCGCGTCGACGTCACGGAGAACGAGAAGGAATATCTCGTGACCGCCGAGATCCCCGGCGCCAAGAAGGAGGATATACGCGTATCGATCGACGGCAGCTACGTCTCGATTGCCGCCGAGATCAAGAAGGACGAAGAGAAGAAGCACGGCCGCTCCATCGTTCGCGAGACCTACTGTGGCAGCGTGTCGCGCGGCTTCTCGCTGGCCAACGAAGTCGACGACAAGAACGCGGTCGCAAAGCTTGAGAACGGCGTTCTGCGCCTCACGCTACCCAAGCGGGAAGGTATCGCCCACAAGCTGTTGAAGATCCAGTGAGCACCGCGCGACAGGCCCTGCCAACCACGGTGCCTGTCGCCTGAAAGGTTCTGCGGAAACGCCGATGCAGATCACCTCGAATTCATCGGCAATGTGCTCGCTTCAACCAGCAGGAACGCCATGAATGCCCATTCGATCCGTACGACGGCGGCGTTGACGGCCCTCGTCGTCAGTTCTTTCGCCTTCGCCGCCGATCAGTCGCCACCCGCGCAACAGAGCCCGTCAGAAAGCTCTGTGCAGCGAGCACGGGACGCTGCTGCACGGGCAGCTCAGGATACAGAAAGGGCCGCGCACAAGGCAACTGATGCCGCCCGGGCTGCCGCGGAAAAAGGAGAGGAGTCCACCGGCAAGGTGTCGAGGGCGCTGGCTGAAGGTGTTCGTCTGGCGGCGAGGAAGGCCGCGCAAGCTGCGAGACGACTGGAGGAGAAGGCTGCTGCGTCGGCGGGCAAGGCGCTCGATGAGAGCAAAGATGCCGCCAAAACTGCACACGAAGAGACGAAGAAGGCCGCGCAGGCCTCCATGGAGGCGCTTGCCAAGTCCGAGGAAGCGGTCAGCCGCGCCGCGGAGGCCAGCAAGGAGGATGCGGAGAAAGCGGTACAGGCCACCCGCGACGCGCTCAACAAGGCGGACAACGCCATGCGCTCGGCGGCGAAGGCCGTCGCGGACGCGTCGGCACGCACGATCGAGGCCGTGAAGCGCGCGGCGCGCCCCGGAGATGCTCCAACGCAAGACACCCCTCCCCGAGCGCCATAACCCACTGCCATGGTTGGGGGGCTCGCCCCTCTTTTGATTCAACCACCGAGGAAGCTGTCATGAAGTCCGATATCCAATTGCGCGACGATGTCCAGGCCGAACTGAATTGGACCCCCGAAGTCAAGACCTCCGACGTAGGCGTGACTGCCAGGGACGGCGTGGTGACCCTGACCGGCCACCTTGCTAGCCATGCCGAGAAGTACGCCATCGAGCGGGCCGTGCAGCGCGTGCATGGCGTCAAGGCGGTGGCCATCGAGCTGACGGTGAAGCTGCCGTTCGACAATCAGCGCACCGATGCCGACATCGCCATGGCGGCCGAGCGCGCGCTCGAATGGAACGCGTTGGTGCCTCACGACAAGATCCGTCCCATGGTCGAGAAGGGCTGGCTCACGCTCACGGGTGATGTCGAATGGGAGTACCAGCGCAGCGCCGCAGAGCGGGCCGTGCGAGACCTGGTGGGCGTGACTGGCGTGTCGAACATGGTGAAGGTCACGCCGAAAGTCAGCCCAACCAACATCGAGAAGAACATTCAGGATGCGCTCTCTCGGCAGGCTGCTCGCGAAGCCAAGCACGTCTCGATCGCGGTCGATGGCTCGCAGGTCACGCTGCGCGGCACGGTGCACTCCTGGGCCGAACGCGATGCCGTGCAGGGCGCCGCGTGGGCTTCGCCGGGTGTCTCGGTGGTGGTCAACGACCTGCGGGTGGACGCCTAAGCATGCGGGTCGCGCTCGCCACGGGCGGCAGCACCGGCATCGCTGTAGCCACAGCGAGACCCCGCTCGCCAGAGGCTAGCGCGTCGCGGTGAACTTCGCGAGCCACTGAGGGGTGACCCAGGCCCTCATCGCGCGAACGGCAACCCGACCTTCCCCTGGAACGTGGCGGCGCCGGGCCGCGGCGCCTGTCGTTGCGAACATCGATGCAACAAACAGCGGAGCGCACTATGAACAAGGTCTTGGTGGTCGTCTATTCCTACACCGGAACGTCCCGTCGGGTCGCGGACCTGTTGGGCGGCCAGCAGGGCTGGCCCGTCGCCGAGATCCGCGAGACGCACGCGCGCCGCGGCGCATTCGGCAGCCTGCGCTGCATCCTGGACGCGCTTCTTCGACGGCGCCCCGCGATTCGCTACGACGGCCCGCCGCCCGGCCAATTCGATGCCGTAGTGCTCGTTTCGCCGATTTGGATGCTGCGTCTGGCCGGCCCCATGCGCAGCTTTCTCGCGCTTCACGGCAGCCGGCTCCCAAACGTCGCCGTCCTCTCGGTCATGGGAAGCCGAGGCGCCTCGAACGCGGTGGTAGAGGTCGGCGCGCTCCTCGGGCGTGAGCCGATGCTGAGCGCGGCCGTCACCATGCGCGAAGTCGACGAGGGCAGCTATGCGGCGCAGTTGCAGGCGTTTGGCACGGCCATCGGCGGCGAGGCCCACTCGCATATCGTGGTGCGTCCCGTCACCCTGTCGCCGCATTCGACTTGAGCGGCGTTCAACCCGTGGCCGCTCTCCTGATCGATCGAGGTGCGCGCCATCTCGCGGCCCATCTCGGCCAGGTTATCTGCAGTGCCGTCATCGGCGCCGCGTCATTCGGCGCCGCAGGCGCCAGTGCCGCGCCTGGGCCCCCCGTGGCGTCCACGCCTGTGTTCTCGTCCCTGGTCTCCAGCCTTAGCCGATCGGTGGTCGATATCAGCACGCTTCGTGTCGGGCGCGATAGAGGCCAAAGATCATCGAACGGGAGATCACTCCCGATCCCGAATTTGCAGACCGCCTCGCGTGACCCCTCGCCGCGAGCGCACGGATCAGCCACATCCGCGACCTCGCTTCCGGCGTGATCATCGACAGCAACGGTTTGATTCTCACGATCGCGCACGTGGTGGCCGCCATCGACGAGGCCCAGGTCCGGTTGGACGATGGACGCCGGTTCGCGGCAACGGTGGTCGGCCTCGACAGGCGCACCGACTTCGGTCTTCTGAAGATCGATGCCAGGGCTTTGTTGGAGGCTGTGATCGGCGACGCCGCCGCGCTCAGCCCCGGCGACTGGGTCGCGGCGATCAGTTCGCCGTTCGGCTTTCAGGGCAGCGTTACGGCTGGTGTCGTCGGTGCGGTCGGACGCATCATGGCCGGCGCGGGCGACATCCCCTTCACCCAGACGGATGTCGCCATCAATTTGATGATCTACACCGGTAGCCGATGATGAAAACTGGAGGGTCGTGACGAACTTCCGGGATTGACTGAAAGCAGCCGCCCGGAGCTCCCCCAAAAGGCGCCATAGCGGAGACGGCTCACCACCTATCGCCCGTGTGACCCAAACTGCGCATATGGCGCAGCCCTACATCCGTTGCGGTGGCCGTTCGGCTCAAACGTTGCTGGTCGCCCGCACTTCGTCGATGGTCGTCGTGCCCGCCAGCACCTTCTCGATGCCGTCCTGCCGCAGCGTGCGCATGCCCTCGCGCAGCGCAGTGGCCTGCAGCGCCTCTGCGCGTGCGCCGGTCTGGATCAGGTGGCGCAGCTCGCGCGAGATCATCATCAGCTCGTGCAGACCGGCGCGGCCCTTGAAGCCGGTCTGGTCGCAGGCGGCGCAGCCGGGGCTGGTGTGCATCTGCAGCCGGCCGTCCTTGCCGTGCTGCGATGCCCAGCGCGCCAGCACATCATCGCGCGACTCGGGCAGGTCGGACTCGCCGAAGGCGTGCAGGTAGTCGCCCAGCAGCTCCTCGACCTCGACCGGTTCGGCGTCGCGGCTGGTACGGCACTGCGTGCAGAGCCGGCGCACCAGGCGCTGGGCCAGCACACCGAGCAGCGAGTCGGCGAAGTTGAAGGGGTCCATGCCCATGTCGAGCAGGCGGGTCACGGTCTCGGGGGCGCTGTTGGTGTGCAGCGTGGACAGCACCAGGTGGCCCGTGAGCGACGCCTCGACCGCGGTCTTGGCGGTTTCCTCGTCGCGGATTTCGCCGACCATGATCACGTCCGGGTCGGCCCGCAGGAAGGCGCGCAGCGCCTTCGCGAAGGTCCAGTCGATGCGCGGGTTCACCTGCACCTGGCGCAGGCCGGGCTGGGTGATCTCGATCGGGTCCTCGGCCGTCCAGATCTTGCGTTCCGGCACGTTGATGTGGCTGAGTGCCGAGTGCAGCGTGGTGGTCTTGCCCGAGCCGGTCGGGCCCACGCACAGCACCATGCCGTAGGGCCGCTCGATGGCGTCGCGCAGGCGCTCCAGGTTCGGCTCCGACAGGCCGAGCCGGTCGAGCGCGATCGGCTTGGCCGAGGCCAGGATCCGCATCACCACGTCTTCCAGGCCGTTGTTGGTCGGGATGGTGGCCACGCGCAGCTCGATGCGGTGCTGCGGCGAGAACTTGGCGAAGTTGATCTTGCCGTCCTGTGGCTTGCGGCGCTCGCTGATGTCGAGGTCGCACATGATCTTGATGCGCGCGATCATCGCGTTGCGGTAGTTGGCCGGCAGCTCGAGGTAGGTGCGCAGTTGCCCGTCCTTGCGGAAGCGCACACGGATCTTCTCGCGGCCGGGGTAGCTCTCGATGTGGATGTCGGAGACGCCGGCGCCATGGGCTTCCAGGATCATCCGGTTGATCATGCGCACCAGCGAGTTGTCCGACTGCTCGATCGGCGTGTCGTCGTCGCCGCGTTCCTGCTTGCCTTCCTTCTCCAGGGTCTCGAGCAGCTCGTTGGTGTTGTCCGGCTCGAACTCGATGGGTGCCATCGCCACGCTGCCCGGCCGGGCGTCGGCCGACGCCGCGCCGATCTTGTCGTAGGCGGCGAACATCATGCGCTCCATGTCGCGGCACTGGGCCAGCACCGGCACGGCCTTCATCTGGGCGATGAACTCGATCTCGTCGACCGCACTGCGCCGGTTGGCCGGGTCGTCCAGCGCGACGATCAGGCGGCCGTCGCGCACCAGCAGCGGCATCACCTGCAGGCGCTGGGCGGCGCTGTAGCTGATCTTGCGCAGGGCTTCGGGCTCCGCCGGAAAGGTGTCGAGGTCGACCAGCGGATAGCCCATCTTGCGGGCCAGCGCGACCTGCAGGTCGGCGCGCGACACGGCGTTCTGCCGCACCAGCAACTCGCCGAGCGGCACGCGGCGTTCGCTCTGCTGCACCCCCAGCGCTTCCTGCAGTTGCTCGGCGTTGATCATCCCCAGCGAGATCAGCGCCTCGCCGATGCGCACCATCGGCATGCGGGTCTGCTGTTCGATCGCTTCGAGCAGCTGCTCGTGCGTGGTCACCACGCGCGACAGCATCAGCTCGCCGGCGGCGCTCGGCGGCGCGGCGACGCTGTTGTCCAGCTCGAACTTCACGTACGCGCTGCGCGGGATGAACAGGCGCTGCACGCTGCCGTCGTCGCTCGCCGGCGGGAAGAGGAAGAGGCCAATGCCGTTCTCGACATGGCCGACCGTCTCGCCCGCGAGCTGGCTGCCGCTGGTGAAGCGCAGCTTGAAGCGGCTCTGGCCTGGCTGGCGCAGCGCACCCGATTGCGGGTCGAGCACGGGAGGGTTCAGCGGGGCGATCGGCGTGGTGAGCGTGATCGCGCGGATCTGGTCGAAGCGCAGCGCCAGGGTGGTGCGGGCGCGCGGCAGCTGCACATGCAGCACCCGTTCTTCCGGCACGAAGAAGGTCATGCGCCCGGCCACGCGCTGGTCGTTCAGGCTGTGGATCTCGCAGGGCAGCGGCTCGGTCTGCGGCTTGGCCGCCGGGTAACCGCCCTGGGGCGGGTGGGGCCAGAGGAAGCCTTCGCGCTTGCTCGCGCGGCTTCCGGAGATCTCTTTGGGGGGGTCCCAGTCGATCGGCTTCAAGGTGACTGTCATTCGCGAACTCCAGGGTCCTGGCCCGTTCATCGGCCCGCTGCCGCTCCGGGTCGGCTTGTTGCGGGCACTTCTCCCATTCTCGACATCACTCTACCGCCGCGAGGTCGGCGGCGAAGTGTCGATATAGGCCGGGAAAACCCCTCGCTTCGCGCGATGTCGAAGCCGAAAGTTCGCGTTCGTGCGCCTCAGCGCGCCGGGGTGGGCGTCGCGTCGGGCAGTTCGATCTTGATGTCGAGCACCTCGAGGTCGTCCTGCCGTTCCAGGTGGACCTTGATGTCCTCCGGGTTGATGGACACGTACTTCGAGATGACCGCCACCAGTTCGCGCTGGAGGTCGGGCAGGTAGTCGGGGCGCTTCTTGCCGCTGAGGCTCGAGCGCTCGTGGGCGAGGATGATCTGCAGCCGCTCCTTGGCGACGCTGGCCGTCTTCTTCTTTTCGCCGAGCAGGAAGGAGAGGAAGGACATGGCTTACTTCCCCCCGAAGATGCGCTTGAAGAAGCCCGGCTTTTCCGCTTCGATGAAACGCATCGGACGCTCTTCGCCCAGGAAACGCGCGACCACGTCGCTGTACGCCTCGGACACGTCGGTGCCCTTGTCATGGATGGCCGGCACGCCCTGGTTGGACGCGTTGAGCACCGTCTCCGATTCCGGGATCACGCCGATCAGCTTGATGCGCAGGATGTCCTGGATGTCTTCCAGCGACAGCATCTGGCCGCCGGCCACGCGGTGCGGGTTGTAGCGCGTGATGAGCAGGTGCTCCTTGATCGGATCACCGCCGTCCTTGGCGCGCTTCGTCTTGCTGCTGAGCATGCCCAGGATGCGGTCGGAGTCGCGCACCGAAGAGACTTCCGGGTTGGTCACGATCAGCGCCTCGTCGGCGAAGTACATCGCCATCATCGCGCCGGTCTCGATGCCCGCGGGCGAGTCGCAGACGATGTAGTCGAAGTCCATCGCGGCGAGGTCCTTGAGGATCTTCTCGACGCCTTCCTGCGTCAGCGCTTCCTTGTCGCGCGTCTGCGAGGCGGCCAGCACGAACAGGTTGTCGCACTGCTTGTCCTTGATGAGCGCCTGGCTCAGGTTGGCCTCGCCCTGGATCACGTTGATCAGGTCGTACACCACGCGGCGTTCGCAGCCCATGATCAGGTCGAGGTTGCGCAGGCCCACGTCGAAGTCGATCACCGCCGTCTTCTTGCCGGCGAGCGCCAGGCCCGTCGCGAAGCTGGCGCTCGTGGTCGTCTTGCCGACGCCGCCCTTGCCCGAGGTCACCACCACAATTTTGGCCATTGCCGTTCCTTCTTCGTTATTCGGTTGTTCAGGGTGCGGAGCGGCGATCAGAGGATCGGCTCCATCAGAAGCTTCTTGTCGTCCAGATGGATCTGGACCGCCTTGCCCGCGATGTCGGCCGGCAGCGCGACCTCGGAGGTGCGGTAGATGCCGGCGATCGCCACCAGCTGCGCTTCCATGCAGGTGGTGAAGATGCGGGCTTCGGTGTTGCCGCGCGCGCCGGCGATCGCCTTGCCGCGCAACGGCGCATACACATGGATGTTGCCGTCGGCGATCACCTCGGCGCCGAAGCTCACGACCGCCATCACGATCACGTCGCCGCCGCGGGCATACACCTGCTGGCCCGAGCGCAGTGGCTTGTCGATGACAAGTGTGCCGGTCGCGGGCACGTGCACCTCGCGCACGATCTGCGGCGCTTCCGGGGCCGGTGCGGGCGCTGCGCGCGGCGTGGGCGTCGGGGCAACCGGCATCTCGGCAACCGACAGGCCGGCGGCCCGCGCGGCCGCGTGCTGCGCGTCGCTGCCGCCACGCACCGCGATCGGCTGCGTCTGGTGGCGCGCCAGCAGGGCACGCAGGGCCGTGAAGTCGATGCCGTCGCTGTCGCCGTCGTCCTGCAGCTGCGACAGGTCGATCACCACCGGCTCCTGTTCGAAGAAGTCGGGCGAGTCGGCCAGCTGCGCGTCCAGCGCGTCGGCCAGAACGTCCAGCTTCCCCGTCTTGAGGATCACCGCCACCAGCGGCAGCGTGGCGCTCTTGAATTCGAATACCGCCTTGTTGCGCGCGGCGGAAGCATCGGCCATGGGAAAAGGTCGTCCGAAAAGCGTTGAAGTCTAACGGCTGGGCCTGGCCTGCATGGCCCTTCGGGCGGCGTACGGGCGCGTTCTGCAACAGATTCTTGCATCGCGTTTCAACTCTTTGGCACGTTATGCTCGCGGCAAAACGCAGACAAGCGGCGCATCCTCGCGCCGGACAATCAGGTTCAGGGATGGTTTCCAAAAAGTTCACCGTACTCGACGGCCTGCGCGGCCTCGCCGCGCTGTTGGTCCTCACACGTCACACCGAGGCCTACTGGGGCGCGCCTTCGCTCTCCCACAATCACAGCTACCTCGCGGTCGACCTCTTTTTCGTGTTGAGCGGCTTTGTGATCAGCCACGCCTACGCCCAGCCACTCGGCGACGGGCGGTTGTCGGCCGGCCGCTTCATGCTGATCCGCTGGATTCGCCTGTGGCCGCTGCATGCGTTGGGTGCCGCACTCGGGGTCGTGATGCTGATCGAGAAGGACGCGCTGTCACCCGGGGTGTGGGTGCCTTCGTTGATGCTGATGATGCTGTTCCTGCCGTCGCGCATGCCCGAGGCCGGCCACGGCCTGTTCGAGATCAACCCGCCGGGCTGGTCGCTGTTCTACGAGATGGCGGTCAACCTGTTGTATGCGCTGACGCATCGCTGGATCACCCACCGGGTGTTGGTCGCGGTGCTGCTGACGAGCGGTGCCGGTCTGGCGGCGATCGCGCTGTACCACGGCAGCCTCGACCTCGGCTACACCTGGAGCGGGCGCTCGCTGGCCGGTGGCGCGTTGCGCGCCGTGTTCGGCATCTTCCTGGGCATCGGGCTGCACCGGCTCTACCTGGCACGCCGGCATCTGGTCCAGAGCGGACGCACGCCCGGCCCGTGGCTGTTGTGCGCCGTGGTCGTGGCCTTCCTGCTGCTGCCGAACCTCGCCAGGCTGGGCAGCGCCGTGGATCTCTTCGCCGTCTTCGTCGTGTTCCCCGTCTGCGTGTACCTCGGCGCGCAAGCGTCCGTGGAAGCGTCGTCGGCCAAACTGTTCTCGATGCTCGGCCTGTTGAGCTACCCGATCTACGTGCTGCATGTCCCCCTGGGGGAATGGCTCCAGGGGACCATGGCCGCGCCGCTGGCGCCCTATGCGCCGTTGGCGGGCGTGGTGTTCGCTGCCGCGCTGGTCATGCTGGCCTGGGTGCTCGATCGGCGCTTCGATCAGCCGTTGCGGCGCTGGCTCACGCGCCTCACCGCAACCCGCCGCACCCCGTCGCGCAACGCCTGAGTCAGGCGTTGCGCGCCCGCCCCAGCAGCGCCCACAGCAGGATCGCGCCGAAGGTCGCGGTGCCGATGCCGCCGAGCGCGAACTGGCCGAACTTCAGCGTGAAGTCGCCGGTGCCGATGATCAGCGTGATGGCCGCGACGATCAGGTTGCGGTTCTGCGAGAAGTCGACCTTGTTGTCGACCCAGATCTTCGCGCCGGCCACCGCGATCAGCCCGAACACCACAATGCTCACGCCGCCCATCACCGGCAGCGGGATCGCCTGGATCAGCGCGCCGAACTTGGGCGAGAAGCCCAGCACCAGTGCGATGACCGCGGCCACCACGAACACCGCCGTCGAATAGATGCGCGTGGCCGCCATCACGCCGATGTTCTCAGCGTAGGTCGTCACGCCCGTGCCGCCGGCGGCGCCGCTCACCACGGTTGCCACGCCGTCGGCGATGAAGGCACGGCCGATCAGCGGGTCGAGGTTGCGGCCGGTCATGGCGGTCACGGCCTTGAGGTGGCCCAGGTTCTCGGCCACCAGGATGATCGCCACCGGCGCGATCAGCAGCATCGCGCTGCCGGTGAACACCGGTGCCGTGAAGGCCGGCAGGCCGAACCAGGCCGCGTTGGCGATGCCGCTCAGGTCCACCGGCTTGCCCAGGCCCAGACCGTTGGTGAGCAGTGCATAGACGACGGTCGCGAGGATCAGCCCGAGCAGGATCAGCAGCCGTTGCGCCATGCCGCGCGCGAACACCGCCACCAGGCCGACGCACAGAAAGGTCACCGCCTGCATCCACGCGTCGAAGTTGCCGGCCTGCATGTTCTTGATCGGCACATTCGCCAGGTTCAACCCGATGACCGCCACCACCGCGCCGGTCACCACCGGCGGCATGAAGCGTTCGATCCACCCGGTGCCGATGGCCTGCACCAGCGCGCCGATCGCGATGTAGAGCACGCCGCAGGCGACGATGCCGCCCAGCGCCACCGCCAGGTTGGCGTTCGGGCCCGAGCCCGAATAGCCGCTGGCCGCGATCACCACCCCGATGAACGCGAAGCTCGATCCCAGGTAGCTCGGCACCCGCCCGCCGGTGATGAAGAAGAAGAGCAGGGTGCCCACGCCGCTCATGAGAATGGCGATGTTAGGGTTGAAGCCCATCAGGATGGGCGCCAGCACCGTGGCGCCGAACATGGCGATCACGTGCTGCACGCCCATCGCCGCGGTCTGCGGCCAGGGCAGGCGCTCGTCGGGCGCGACGACGGCGCCGTCGGTGGCCTGCACCTCGCGCCATTGGAAGAGGTTGCTCATCGGAATGTCTCGTTGTTGAAAGAGGGGTGACGCGGCGCTCAGCCGCGTGGCAGCAGCATCGACAGCGTGAGGCGCGACACGCAGGTCAGGTCGCCGGCGTCGTTGACCATGTCGATCTGCCAGACCTGGATGGTCCGGCCGCGGTGCACCGGTCGCGCGGTGCCGGTCACCCAGCCGCTGCGCGCCGAACGCAGGTGGTTGGCATTGATGTCCAGCCCGACGGCGCCATGGCCTTCGGGCGACGAATAGTAGGCACCGCTGGAGCCCAGCGTCTCGGCCAGCACCACCGACACGCCGCCGTGCAGCAGGCCGAAGGGCTGCACCGTGCGCTCGTCCACCGGCACGCGGCCGCGCAGGAAGTCGTCGCCGATCTCTGTGAACTCGATGCCGAGTCGACCGATGGCGGTTTTCTCGTTCGAGGCGGCGAGCAATTCGAGCGAGATCGGTTTTTGCCAGATGGCCATGAAAACTCCGGGGGGAAGAAAGGGTCAAAACTATAGCGAGCGCCCAACTCGGGCCGACCGCCGACAACGCCGGAGCGGCCCCGCGGCTAAGCTCCCAGCATGACACGCACAGGTCGATGGCTGGTACGGGGCGCCGCAGGGCTGGTTGCCCTGGGCGTCGCCGGCGCGGCGCTGGTCGCGTGGTGGGTGCCGAGCGACGCCGAGCTCGCCGCCCGCGTGAGTGCCGAGTTCGAGCAGCGCACCGGCATCGGCCTGACGGTCGGCCGTCTGCACTGGACCGTGTTCCCCGTGGCCCGCCTGGTGCTGGAAGACGTCGCGACCGCGCAGCAAGAACCCATCCGCGTCCGCCGGCTGGAAGTGAACCCGCGGCTGCGGCCCCTGCTCTCGCGCGAAGTGCAGATCGACAGCGTCTCGGTCGACGGCGTCGCGCTGCCGCGCGAATCGGTGCGTGCCTTTCGCGGCAAAGCGGTGGCGTCCACACCCGCAGGCGGCAACTGGACGCTGGCGCCCATACCGGTCGACCAGGTCCGCTTCACGGAACTCACCTGGGTCGACCGCAGCGACATCGCACTGGCCTACGACGGCCGCATCGACTTCGACCCGCAATGGCGCCCGCGCACCGCCGAGGCCAGCCGCCACGGCGTGACGCCGCCGGCGCGACTGCGCCTCGAGCGCGAAGGCGATGCCGACCGGTGGAACACGCTGATCGACATCGGCGGCGGCACGTGGAACGGCGTCAGCGAACTCGCCACGCAGAAGGACGGCTCGCTGCTGCTGACGGCCCAGCTGGCGCCCCGCAACGTCGACATCGAGCTGCTGATGCAGACCTTCGACCGGCGCACGCCCGTGGCCGGCAAGGCCAGCGGTCAGACCGAGGTGCGCGCCGCTGGCGACAGCCTCGGCGAACTCTGGCGCCAGGCGACGACGCGCACGCGCTTCTCGGTGCAGCCGGCCACGCTCACCCGTTTCGATTTGGCCAAGGCCATCCAGACGGCCGGCACCAGCCGGGGTGGCCGCACCCCCCTGGACGAACTCACCGGCACCCTCGACACACAGAACACCGACGACGGCATGCGCTTCAGCTACACCGGCCTGAAGGCGCGCTCGGGCCTGCTCACCGCCAGCGGCAGCGCGCGCATCTACCACCGCGCGATCGACGGCGAGGTGGCGGTCGACCTGGTCGACGGCGTGGTCGGTGTGCCGCTCAAGGTCGGCGGCACGCTCGACGACCCGACGCTGTCGCTCACCGGCGCTGCGCTCACCGGCGCGGCCATCGGCACAGCGGTACTGCCCGGCGTGGGCACCGCCATCGGCGCGCGCATCGGGCAGCAGGTCGAGCGCCTCTTCGGTGGCGACGACAAGAAGCCGCTGCCCAAGGGCCCGCGCGCGCCTTGAACGTGCGCCCACGGGTCGCGCGCGGGACATGCGCGCGCCGGCTCATGGGACATTCCCCGTGGCTGCCCCAGGCCTGCGCCCCGTAAGCTCGGGAGCGACATGACCGCTCCCAACGTTCCCCAACTCTGCCTCTATCAAGATTGGCTGCGCGACACGCGCGGCCTCGTCTTCGACCACTACGACGACCTCTGGCGCTGGTCCACCACCGACCTGGACGGCTTCTGGCAGAGCATCTGGGACTACCACGGCATGCAGTCGCCAACGCCGCACAGCGCGGTCATCCAGGAACGCAAGATGCCCGGCGCCGTGTGGTTCCCCGGTGCGCAGGTCAACTACGCGCGCGAGGTGCTGCGCCATGCCGATGCAGCGCATGCGGCCGGCATGGCGGCCATCGTCAGCGACAACGAGCGCGGCGAGGTGCGCGAGATGTCGTGGCCCGAACTGCGCCGCCAGGTCGCCTCGGTCGCGCTCACGCTCAAGGCGCTCGGCGTGCAGCGCGGCGACCGCGTCGCGGCCTACCTGCCCAACGTGCCCGAGACCATCGTCGCCTGCCTGGCCTGCCTGAGCATCGGCGCCGTGTGGAGCGTGTGCGCGCCCGACATGGGCACGGCCGCCGTGGCCGACCGCTTCCGGCAGATCGAGCCCAAGGTGCTCATCGCCGCCGATGGCGTGCACTACGGCGGCAAGCCGCTCGATCGCAGCGCCGTCGTGCAGGAACTGCGCGCTGCCTTGCCCAGCGTCGAGACCCTGCTGCTGTTGCGCACGCCGTATGCGGCGCAGCAGGTCGACGCCGAGGCCGACTGGGCCGATGCCATCGCGCGCGACGGCGCCGACGTGGCTGCGTTCGCGCCGGAGTGGCTGCCCTTCGACCACCCGATCTGGATCGTCTATTCGAGCGGCACCACCGGCCTGCCCAAGCCCATCGTCCACGGGCACGGCGGCATCATCATGACGATGTACGCCTGCGGCCTGCACAACGACATCGGCGCGAGCTACGGCGCCAACAACTTCGGCGAGCGCTTCCACTGGTACAGCTCCACCGGCTGGGTCATGTGGAACTGCCAGATGGCGGGCCTGGCCTTCGGCGCGACCATCGTGCTCTACGACGGGCATCCCGCGGGCAGCAAGGACCGGCCCGACTGGGCGGTGCTGTGGCGCTTCGTCGCGAAGCATCGCGTCACCTTCTTCGGCGCCGGCGCGGCCTACTTCACGAACTGCATGAAGGCGGGCGTGAGCACCGCCACAAGCGGCGATCTGTCGCGGGTGCGGGCGTTGGGCAGCACCGGCTCGCCGTTGTCCGAAGAAGTGCAGCGCTGGGGTACCGCACAGTTCCGCGCCGCTGGCGCCGAAGACATCTGGTGGTGCAACATCTCTGGCGGCACCGACTTCTGCGGCGCTTTCGTCGGCGGCCACCGCGAACTGCCCGAGGTGCCCGGCCAGATGCAGTGCCGCCAGCTCGGCCATGCGGTGGAAGCGTGGAACGAAGACGGAAAGCCCGTCATCGGCGAGGTGGGTGAACTGGTCTGCGTGCAGCCGATCCCGTCGATGCCGCTCTACTTCTGGGGCGATAAAGGCAACGCGCGCTACCTGTCGAGCTACTTCGACACCTACCCCGGTGTCTGGCGCCACGGCGACTGGCTGAAGATCGGCGAGGATGGCGGCTGCATCATCTACGGCCGCAGCGACGCCACCATCAACCGCCAGGGCCTGCGCATGGGCACCAGCGAGATCTACAGCGCGGTCGAGGCGCTGCCCGAGGTGGTCGACTCGATGGTGGTCGACCTCGAGTACCTGGGTCGCGACAGCTACATGCCGCTCTTCGTCGTGCTGCGCCCCGGCGTCGTGCTCGACGACGCGATGCGTGCCAGGATCGAGGGCGCGATCAAGACCTCGCTGTCGCCGCGCTTCCTCCCCAACGACATCTTCGAGGTGCCGGAGATCCCGCGCACGCTGTCGGGCAAGAAGCAGGAGCTGCCGATCAAGAAGCTGCTGCTGGGCCAGCCGATCGAGAAGGTGGTCAACAAGGAGGCGATGGCCAACCCGGCGAGCCTCGACTGGTTCGTGGCGTTGGCGTCACGGCGTGCCGAGGCCCCGGCCGTTGCGTTGTAGCCGACTGTTGAGGCAGGTCAAGGCCCGAAAGCGCCCACCTCGATAGCCTGGAGCTTTCCGATCCAAGGAGTGCCCCATGGCCGTACTGCAATGGTCCGAGTCGCTGTCGCTCGAACTGCCCGAGATGGACGAGACGCACCAGGAGTTCGTCGCCTTGCTGGCCCGCGTCGAGACCGCCGACGATGCGCATCTGGTGCCGGCATGGCGCGCGCTCGTCGACCACACGGTGGACCACTTCGGCCGCGAGGACGACTGGATGCGCAGCACCGGCTTCTCGTCGGCCAACTGCCACACCGTGCAGCACCGCGTGGTGCTGGAGGTCATGTGCGAAGGGCTGGTGCAGGGTCTGAAGGGCCAGAACGAGTCGATCCGCCAGATGGCGCGGGAGCTGGCCGTGTGGTTCGTCCAGCACGCGCAGACCATGGACGCCGCCCTGGCGCTGCACCTGCGCAGCGTGGGCTTCGATGCCGCCAGCGGCGAGGTGCGCATGCCGAAGGCGTTGCCGGCGGCCCCGGTGCACGGCTGCGGTTCGGCCGCCTGCGCGACCTGACCTGAACCTACAGCCAGGTGCCGCCGCTCGGCATCTGGATCGTCGTCGCCGGGTCGCTGCCGCCGACGAGCGCGCCGATGGCGATGCTCAGCAGCGAGATGAAGATGCTCGCGAAGAACGCGGTCCAGAAGCCCGACACCTTGAAGCCGCGCACCAGCGCCGACACGAGCAGGATCATCAGCGCGTTGATGACGAGCAGGAAGAGCCCGAAGGTCAGCAGCGTGAGCGGCAGCGTGAGCACGATGAGCAGTGGCTTGACCACCGCGTTGGCCAGGCCCAGCAGCAGGGCCGACACCACGAGCGCGCCGGTGGTGTCGAACTTCAGGCCGCGGAACAGGTAGCTGGCGATCCACAGCGACAGCGCGGTGATGGCCCAGTGGATGAGGAAGGGGGTCAGGTTCTGCAGCATGTGGAGGACGCCGAAAGGCGGCGGTGGAAGGCAAGGGAGGCGAGGCGCGCCATCATATCGACGCCTTGTCGGTGACTGACGCGGCGCGCCGGATCGGCTATGGTCCCCGGCATGTCTCAGCTCCCCGTCAACCACTTCAAGCGCGCGCTGGCCGAAGGCCGGGCGCAGATCGGGCTCTGGTGCAGCCTCCCCGACCCCTATGTCTCGGAGATCGTCGCCGGTGCCGGCTACGACTGGCTCATGTTCGACACCGAGCATTCGCCCACCGACGTGCCGCGCATGCTGCAGCAGCTGCAGGCCGCCGCCTCGGCCGTGCCGGCGGGCGCGGTGCCTTCGTCGGCCGTCGTGCGGCCCGCGTGGAACGACACGGTGCTCATCAAGCGCTACCTCGACATCGGCGTGCAGACGCTGCTGCTGCCCTTCGTGCAGAACGCCGACGAGGCCCGCGCCGCCGTGCGCGCCATGCGCTATGCGCCCGAAGGCATCCGCGGCATGGGCGGCTCCACGCGCGCCACCAACTACGGCCGCGTGCCGGGCTACGTGCAGCAGGCGCACGAAGAGCTCTGCCTGCTGGTGCAGGTCGAGACACGCGAGGCGCTCGAGCATCTGGAAGAGATCGCGGACGTCGACGGCATCGACGGCGTCTTCATCGGCCCGGCCGACCTGTCGGCCAGCATGGGCCACCCGGGCAACCCCGGGCACCCGGAAGTGCGCGCCGCCATCGACGGCGCCATCGCCCGTATCCGTGCCTGCGGCAAGGCGCCGGGCATCCTGCTGCTCGACGAGGCGCGTGCGCGCGAATGCCTGGACCTCGGCGCGCTCTTCGTCGCCGTCGCGATGGACCTGCAGATCCTCGCGCGCGGCGTCGAGGCCGTGGCCGCGCGCTTCGGGGCGGGCGGCGGTGCGGCGAAGGCCAGCTACTGACGTCGCGCCACGGCGTTCAACGCGGCGGACGGCACCGCAGCGCGCAGCGCCCGCACCGGCAGCGTGATCAACACGACGCTGCGCTCACCGTCCGGCCCGTCGGCCTCGATGCGCAGACCGATGCTGCCGCCGTCGCCATCCAGGTGGATCAGCGCGACATCGGTGGGGATGGCGCAGCGGTGGTAGCCGGCGATCTGCGGGCCGCAGGTGGTGCGCACCGCCGCGACCTCGCGGGCGCCGGGGCGGTCAGGCAGCGCGGCGACTGCGACGCTCAGCTGGCGCAGTGGGTCGGTCGCGATGAACGTGAGCGCGGCGTGGCCCTGGCCGCTCGGCGTTGGCTCGCCGCCGAGGCTGCGCGGCGCGATGTCGAACACGACGAAGGGCGCGTCGTTGGCCAGGTACTCGATGCGGGCCGGGTCCATGCCCAGCGGCGAGGACGGACTGGCCGCGGCGGCCTGCAGCCACGGGCAGATTGCGAGCATGGACACGAGCAGGGGTGCGATGCAGAAGTGCTTCATGGGGCTCTCCACCGTTCGTCTGCACCGCAGTGTGGTCCTCGGCGAGCGCCCTGTCTTTGAGGGTGGACCCGAAGGCGGTGTCGGCCTACGTCCGCACGGCGGCGCCGGTGAGCCGCCCGCGCACCCGCCACAGCAGCATCGCCGCAATCGACAGGTTCAACAAGTTCCATGCGATGCCGTTGACGAAGGCCGCGTGGTAGCTGCCGGTCAGGTCGAACACCTTGCCCGACATCCAGCCCCCCAGCGCCATGCCGAGCAGCGTGCACATCAGCACCGTGCCGACGCGCACGCCGGCCTCGGCGGGCGGGAAGTGTTCGCGCACGATGATGGCGTACGACGGCACGATGCCGCCCTGGAACAGGCCGAACATCGCCGACACCACGAAGAGCGGCACCAGCCCGTCGAAAGGCAGGAACAGCAGCAGCGCCACGCATTGCAGCGCCCCACCCAGCATCAGCGTGCGCAGCCCGCCGATGCGGTCGCAGATGACGCCCGACACCAGCCGGCTGACGATGCCGCAGGCCAGCATGAGCGACAGCATCTGGGCACCCCGCGCCGCGCCGAAACCGAGGTCGGTGCAATAGGCCACGATGTGCACCTGCGGCATCGCCATCGCGACGCAGCAGGCGACGCCGGCCACGCACAGCAGCCCTTGCGCGGTGCCCAGGCTCAGGCCGAAGGGGCGCAGGGTGTCGGCCGCGATCGGCGACCCGGCGACCGGTGTGGCGTTCATCACCACGGCCGGCGGGCGCGGGCGCATGAGCAGCGCCAGCCCGAACATGGTGACGCCGCAGAACACGCCCATGCCCAGGTAGGCCTGGCGCCAGCCCACCGTCTCGACAAAGTGCTGCACGATGGGCGGCCACACGGCGCCTGCGAGGTAGTTGCCGCTGGCGCAGACCGCCACCGCGATGCCGCGCCGCTTCACGAACCAGAGCGAGGTATCGGCCACCAGCGGCGCGAACGCGGCCGAGCTGCCGAGCAGCCCCACCAACACCGCCTGCGCCGCGATGAAGACGACGATGTTCGGCGCCAGGCTGCACGCGACATAGCCCAGCCCGAGCGCGACCGCACCGCCCAGCAGCGGCCACATCACGCCGAAGCGGTCGGCCAGCCGGCCCATCACCACGCCGCCGACACCGAAGCCGATCATCAGCAGCGTGTACGGCAGCGAGGCCTGGGCGCGGTCGATGCCGAACTCGGCCTGTACGGCGGGGATGACGACCGACACCACGTACATGCCGCTGCTGCCCACCGTCATGATGAGCAGGGTGACGAGCAGGCGCCACAGGGCGTAGCGGGAATCGGGCTGGTGTGCGTCGGGCCGACGCGGATCGGGCGCAGTGGCGGGCATGCGGTGGTGTCTCGTCGTTCGCCATCTCGAGGTGGCATTCATCGGCGGCGGCCTGGCGCCGCGCCTGCACGCATTGTGGACCGGGCGGCTCCTGTCAGCGGACCAGTGGCAGCGTGATCGTGGCTGCCAGCGGCACGCTGTCGACGCGTTCGCCACTGGCGACGATGACCGCGCGCCCGCCTTCCTGCGCGATCTCGGCGAGCGTGCGCCACAGGCATCGCATCGAGCCGGCGTCCAGCCCGCCGGTGGGCTCGTCGAGCAGCGTCAACGGCTGATGCGACGCGAGTGCGGCGGCCAGCCAGACCTTGCGCTTCGAGCCCGTCGACAGCATGAACATCTTCTTCGCCAGATGCGGCCCGAGCGAGAAGCCGTCGACGAGCGCCTGCCAGCGCGCCGCGTCGAAAGGCACGTCGGCCCGGCGCAGCGATGCGGCGCATTCCTGCACGCCCATCGCGTCGAAGGCGTCGGTGGACGGGTCGATGAAGAAAACCTGCCGCCGGTAGGCCTCGGCCGCACCAGGCAACGCCGCGCCGGCCAGCGTCAGCCGGCCGCCGGTGGCGGGCAGGGCGCCGGCCAACACGCGCAGCAGCGTCGACTTGCCGCTGCCCGTGTCGCCGTGCAGCAGCGTGACGCCGGCCCCGATGCCGGCCGACCAATCGGTAGCGATCGGCGGGTCGCCGGGGTAGGCGAAGTGCAGGCGGTCGATGTGGAGGATCGGGGGCGTCGGTGCGGAGCTCATGGCCTCGACCCTAACGCAGGCGCGCCTGTCCACCCAGCCAGTCGGCGAAGGCGCTCACCAGCGGGCGCGGCTCGCCGCGGTCCGGCGTGACCAGGTAGTAGTTGCGTTGCCCGGAGAGGGGCCGCGCGCAGGCAACCACCAGCTCGCCGCGGGCGATCTCGTCGTCGACCAGCATGGTCGGCATCAGCGCCACGCCCAGGCCGTGCGCCGCGGCAGTGGCCAGCATCGAGAACAGCTCGTAGCGCGGCCCGGTGCGGGCGCGCGGCGCGTCGACTTGCTGCGCGTCGAACCATTGCCGCCAGCCGTCTGGCCGGGTGCTCTGTTGCAGCAACGGCATCTGCGCGATGGCGGCGGGCGTCACTGGCTTGCCGCGCGGCAGCAGGCGCGGGCTGCAGACCGGCACCACGTCCTCGGGCATCAGCAGCAGCGCGCGGGTGCCGGCCCAGTTGGCCACCTGCGCCGGCGTGCCGGCATAGAGCGCCGCATCGAACTCGCCGTCGGCGAAGAGGAAGGGGCGGGTACGGGTTTCGATGTGCACCACCGCCTCGGGCTGCAACTGCGCGAAGCCGGGCAGGCGCGGCAGCAGCCAGCGCGTGGCGAAGGTGGGCACCGCCGCCAGCGCGAGCGAGCCGCCGCTGCCCTGGTCGGCCATCGCGTCGAGCGTGTCGCGCTCCATCGATTCGAGCCGCAGCGCGGTCTGGCGCGCATACGTCGTGCCGCTGGGCGTCAGCGCCACGCCGTGCCGCGTGCGACGGAACAGCGCCACGCCCAGGAAGGCCTCGAGCGCGCCGATCTGCCGCGACACGGCGCTCTGCGTGAGCGACAGCTCCTGCGCGGCGCGCGTGTAGCTCTCGTGGCGGGCGGCGGCATCGAAGCACACCAGTGCCTGCAAGGGGGGGATTTTTCGTCGCATGCGAAGCCTCAGACATTCTCGAAACTCATATCTGGCTGAGTATTGCTCGTTTGCCTCGTCCGCGCGCGGCGGCTAGGATCGTCCGATCCTTTTCACCCCCCCGATTCCTCTCATTCCGGAGACAGCACATGGCCACCAAAGCGCAATTCCACTGGGACGATCCCTTCCTCCTCGACCAGCAACTGACCGACGAAGAACGCATGATTCGCGACGCGGCCAATGCCTACTGCCAGGAGCGCCTGCTGCCCCGCGTGACGGAAGGCTTCCGCTCCGGCGTGACCGACCCGGCCATCTTCCGCGAGATGGGCGAACTCGGCCTGCTGGGCCCGACGATCCCCGAACAGTACGGCGGCCCCGGCCTCAACTACGTGGCCTACGGCCTGATCGCCCGCGAGGTCGAGCGCGTCGACTCGGGCTACCGTTCGATGGCCAGCGTGCAAAGCTCGCTGGTGATGGTGCCGATCAACGAATTCGGCACCGAAGCGCAGAAGCAGAAGTACCTGCCCAAGCTCGCCACCGGCGAATGGATCGGCTGCTTCGGCCTGACCGAACCCGACCACGGCTCCGACCCCGGCAGCATGGTCACGCGTGCGAAGAAGGTCGCCGGCGGCTATGCGATCAGCGGCGCCAAGATGTGGATCAGCAACTCGCCCATCGCCGACGTGTTCGTCGTGTGGGCCAAGGAAGTCAGCGAGAGCGGCACGGTCGGCCCGATCCGCGGCTTCGTGCTCGAGAAGGGCATGAAGGGCCTCAGCGCCCCCGCCATTCACGGCAAGGTCGGCCTGCGCGCCAGCATCACCGGCGAAATCGTCATGGACAACGTGTTCTGCCCCGAAGAGAACGCCTTCCCCGAAGTGCAGGGCCTGAAAGGTCCCTTCACCTGCCTCAACAGCGCACGCTACGGCATCTCGTGGGGTGCACTCGGCGCCGCCGAAGACTGCATGCACCGCGCCCGCCAGTACACGATGGACCGCAAGCAGTTCGGCCGCCCGCTCGCCGCCAACCAGCTGATCCAGAAGAAGCTGGCCGACATGCAGACCGAGATCGCGCTGGGCCTTCAGGGTAGCCTGCGCCTGGGCCGCATGAAGGACGAAGGCACGGCCTCGGTCGAGATCACCTCGATCATGAAGCGCAACAACTGCGGCAAGGCGTTGGACATCGCCCGCCTGGCGCGCGACATGATGGGCGGAAACGGCATCAGCGACGAGTTCGGCGTGGCGCGCCACCTGGTGAACCTCGAAGTGGTGAACACCTACGAAGGCACGCACGACATCCACGCGCTCATCCTGGGTCGCGCGATCACGGGCATCGCCGCCTTCGCCAACTGACCCACCCCCGTCCCTCGCTCACTGCGTGTAGCTCGACTCCCCCTCAAGGGGGCGATGCCAGCGGCCCGGCAAAGCCGGTTCCGCGGCATCCCGCGAAGGGAAAGTGCACATTGGACAAGCCGATGACAACAGATAAAGCGACTGGCGCTCTCGCCGGCCTCAAGGTGCTCGACCTGTCCCGCGTGCTCGCGGGGCCGTGGTGCACGCAGATCCTCGCGGACCTGGGCGCCGACGTCGTGAAGATCGAGCGGCCCGGCGTCGGCGACGACACGCGCGGCTGGGGCCCGCCATTCCTGAAGGACGCGGATGGCCACGACACGACGCAGTCGACCTACTTCACCGCCTGCAACCGCAACAAGCGTTCGGTCACGGTCGACATGGCCACGCCCGAGGGCCAGGCGCTGCTGCAGCGCATGGCGGCGCAGAGCGACGTGGTGGTCGAGAACTTCAAGACCGGCGGCCTCGCGCAGTACGGGCTCGATTACGCCAGCCTGAAGGCCGCCAACCCGCGACTCATCTACTGCAGCGTGACCGGATTCGGCCATGACGGCCCGCATGCGATGCGCGCCGGCTACGACCTGATGATCCAGGCCACCAGCGGCATGATGAGCATCACCGGCCGGCCCGACGAGGAAGCCGGTGGCGGCCCGTTGCGCGTGGGCGTGGCGCTGACCGACCTGTTCACCGGCGTGTACGCCAGCACCGCCATCCTGGCCGCGCTGGAGGTGCGTCACCGCACCGGCGAAGGCCAGCACATCGACATGGCGCTGCTCGACGTCGGCATGGCCATCCTGGCGAACCAGGCCAGCGCCTTTCTCAACACCGGCGACGTGCCACAGCGTCAGGGCAACACGCATCCCAGTCTGGCGCCGTACCAGGAGTTCCGCACGCAGGACGGCGCGATGCTGCTGGCCATCGGCAACAACGGCCAGTTCGCGCGTTTCTGCGAAGCGGCCGGCCAGCCGCAATGGGCCACCGACGAGCGCTTCGCGACCAACACGCTGCGCGTGAAGCACCGCGAGGTGCTGATCCCGCTGATGCAGGACGTGACGCGCACGCGCAGCACGGCCGCATGGATCGCGCTGCTCGAGGACAAGGCCGTGCCCTGCGGCCCGATCAACACCATCGCGCAGGCCTTCGACGACGAACAGGTCAAGGCGCGCGGTCTGGCCGTGACGCTGCCGCGCGATGCGGGCGACGGCATCGCCGCCATCACCGGCGTGGCGAGCCCCCTGCGCCTGTCGGCCACGCCGCCGGTGCTGCGCCGCGCGCCGCCGGCACTCGGGCAGCACACCGACGAGGTGCTGGCCGAATGGGGTGTGGACGCCGCGCAGATCGCGGCCCTGCGCGCGGCCGGTGTGGTCTGAGCGGGTCGCGCCTCCGTCCGACCCGGATGCCCACGGGGCTCTGGTAGTTTCGTAGGTTTGCCACCCCCCGCCCGCCTCGCGGAGCTCGCGCCCATGGCCCCACCCGCCACGACCCAGAAGTACCCGTTCCTGACGGGCGGCGGCGCAATGGCCGAGCTCATTTCGGCCTTCGATTGGGCGAGCACGCCGCTCGGGCCGATCGGCTCGTGGCCCGCAAGCCGGTGCGTGGCCATTGGCGCGATGCTGCGCGCCGATGTGCCCATCGCCACGCTGTGGGGTGCACAGGGCATCCTGGTCTACAACGCGGGGTACGCCACCTTCTCCGGCGCGCGTCATCCGCAGTTGCTGGGCATGCCTGTGCGCGAGGCCTGGCCCGAGGCCACGGCTTTCAACGACCACGTGATGCAGGTCTGCCTCGCGGGCGGTACCCTGAGCTACAAGGACCAGTCGTTCGCGCTCGACCGACACGGCGTCCTCGAGCCGCTCTGGGTCAACCTCGACTACTCGCCGCTGCTCGACGAGGACGGCGTGTCGGTCGGCGTGATGGCCCTGCTCGCGGAAACCACCCAGAAGGTGATGCTCGAGCGCCAGTTGCTCGGTGAGCGGCAGCGCCTGGCGCAGCTTTTCGAGCAGGCGCCCAGCTTCATGGCGACCGTGGAAGGCCCCACGCACCGCTTCGTGCTTGCGAACGCGCGCTACATGCGACTGGTCGGCGAGCGCCCCGTGATCGGACGCCTCGCCGCCGAAGCGCTGCCCGATGCCGCCGCGCAAGGTCTCATCGCGCTGCTCGACCAGGTGTACCGAAGCGGCGAAGCCCTCTCGGCACATGCGCTGCGCTATGCGGTGCAGGCCGACCCGCAGACGCCGCCCGTCGAGCGCCATGTCGATGTCGTCCTGCAGCCCATCCGTGACACCGCCGGCACCGTGACGGGTATCTTCATCGAAGGCGTCGACGTCACCGAGCGCATGCTGGCCGAGACGCGTCGGGAGGCGCTGGCGCAGCTGACCGATCGTTTCCAGCTCCTGGACGACGACCGGGCGATCGCTTTCGCGGCGGCCGAGATCATCGGCCGCACGATGGGCGTGTGCCGCGTCGGCTATGGCGACGTCTCGATCGACATCGATACCGGCGCCGAAACACTGAGGGTCGACCACGACTGGACCGACGCCGGGGTGCCGTCGATCTCCGGCGTGCTGACGTTGCGGCATGACGGCTCGTTCATCGACGATCTCAAGCAGGGGCAGCTGGTCGTCATCGAGGACGTGCGCGAAGACCCGCGTACCCACGCATCGGCGGGCGAGATCGAAGCGCTGTGCGTCCGCTCGCTGGTCCAGCTGCCTGTTCTCGAGCAGGAGCAGCTGGTGGCGATGCTCTTCGTCAACGACCGCAGCGCGCGCGCGTGGCTCCCGGAGGAGGTCGCCTTCCTGCGGGAAGTGGCCGGCCGCACGCGCACCGCCACCGAGCGCGTGCGCAGCGAGGCGGCGCTACGGGCCAGCGAGGCGCGCCTGCGCGAGGCGAACGAAACGCTGGAGCAGAAGGTCCTGCAGCGCACGCACGAACTGATGGAAGTGGAAGCGCGCCTGCGCCAGTCGCAGAAGATGGAAGCCATCGGCCAGCTCACCGGCGGCATTGCGCACGACTTCAACAACCTGCTCGGCGGCATGAGCACCAGCCTGCAGGTGCTCGAGAAGCGCCTGCATGCGAAGAAGTTCGACAACGCCGTGCGCTACATCGGTCTGGCGCAGGATTCGGTGCGGCGCGCGGCCTCCCTCACGCAGCGGCTGCTGGCCTTCTCGCGCCGCCAGACCCTCGACCCGAAACCGACGGACGTCAATCGTCTGGTCGGCGGCATCGAGGAGATGGTGCGCCGCACGGTGGGGCCATCGGTCGACGTGGAAGTGGTCGGCGCCGGTGGGCTCTGGGCGACGAAGGTCGATGCCTCGCAGCTCGAGAACGCCGTGCTGAACCTGTGCATCAACGCACGCGACGCGATGACGCCGAACGGCGGCCGCCTGACGATAGAGACCGCCAACAAGTGGCTCGACGACCGCGCCGCGGCCGAGCGCGAGCTGTCGCCCGGCCAGTACGTCTCGATCTGCGTGACCGACACGGGCACCGGCATGTCGCCCGAGGTGGTGGCGCGCGCCTTCGACCCCTTCTTCACGACCAAGCCGATGGGGCAGGGTACCGGGCTCGGCCTGTCGATGGTGTACGGCTTCGTGCGGCAGTCGGGGGGGCAGGTGCGCATCTATTCCGAACTCGGCAAGGGCACGACCATGTGCCTCTACCTGCCCCGGCATGTCGGCGAGGCGGGGCTCGATGCGGTCGTCGCACGTCCGGCCTTCGATCACCGGGCCGATGGCGAGGTGGTGCTGGTCGTCGAGGACGAAGCCACCATCCGGGAGCTCATCGCCGAGGAGCTGCAGGAGGCCGGCTACCGCGTCATCGCCGTCGGCGACGGCCTCGCGGCCTTGAACGTGCTGCAGTCGGACGAACGCGTCGACCTGCTGCTCACCGATGTCGGGCTGCCCGGCGGGCTCAACGGCCGGCAGGTGGCCGACGCCGGCCGTGTGACGCGCCCGGGCCTTCAGGTGCTGTTCATCACGGGTTACGCGGAAAACGCTGCGGTGGGCAACGGCCTGCTCGCGTACGGCATGGAGGTCATCACCAAGCCCTTCGACGTGGCGGCGCTGGCGACCAAAGTCCAGCAGATGATCGATCGCTGACGCGCAGGCTCAGAAGGCGCGTCCGACGATGGCGAGCGCGAACACCACGACGCCGAGCGCGAGGTTGATGCCGACCAGGGTACGGATGCTGCCCAGCTGTGCCGCCGCCACCGGCCATTCCCGTGCCGCGACGGCGCGCCGCAGTCGTGCGTAGGGCGCGAAGCGGATGTGCAGGAACAACGCCATCATCACCAGCCCCAACGTGAACATGCCGTGCACGCTCCAGTGCACACGTGCGAAGCCGCCGGCCGACATCACCAGGCCCAACCCGCTGACCAAGGTGGTCGCGACCGCGATCGACACGCCGACGAAGAAACGCGACAGCGCCGCCGCCATGAAGGGCAGGCGCTGCGGCGGTTCGAGCGTGGCGGCCGCGGCAGGGCGCACCGCGACGTGCATCACCGCCATGCCACCGACCCAGAAAGTCACGGCGATCAGATGGAGAAAGAGGAGGAGGGAGGTCGTGAGGAGCATGGCGCAGCGTAGAGCACCCGGCTTGACATTCTTCTTTCCAAGGGCTTCAACCTTGGTGGGTGCGTGCCGATAGCTCTCAGACAGGTGCTGGCGTCGAGGCTTGTGCATGCCGGCGAAGTGAACCACAGGAGAGATTCCGATGAGTACCCATACGGCCGTTCGACTTTCGTTCGCGAAGCGAAAGCAGGGCGACGCCACCGCGCACGTGCGGGTTGCAGGGCGCGGTTCGATCTTCGAACCGCTTCGCACGCGAGGTCCGCGCCCTTCAGACCTTCACATGGCATCGACCCTGCATGCCGAGGGCCACGTGGTCGACCGCGCCCCGGGGGTCCGCGAAGAAGCGCAAGCCGAGATGCTCAAGGCCATCGTGCTGTCGTTGCTCCGCGTGCGTCCACGCTGATTCACGGGTTCCAGGGCGATCCGTCGGACCGTTCCGTCGAGACCACCCCTGGATTTCGCAGCGGCCGATGCCTAGGTCGTTGAGTTCATGGTCGCTCATGCCGAGCGCGTCGGCCGAGGCGGTGTCCGTACCGCGCACGCGGCCCAGCCACCGGCGCAGCAAGGCGAGCAGGGTGGAGGAGGTGGCGTCGTGCGGGCGGGTCATCGAAAGCTCCTTGGCTGAAGTGAGCCGCCATCTTCTGCATGCGCGTGCTATTGTGGAAGTTGAGATTTCTGAGGCCATCGATCAGCCTTCCTGATAGATCGAACTTCGCTCGATTCCATGCGTGAACTGAACCTCGACCAGCTGCGCACGCTGCTGGCCATCGCCGACCTCGGCACCTTTTCCGCGGCGGCGCAGGCGTTGCACCTTGCGCAGCCGACCGTCAGCCTGCACATCAGCGAGCTCGAATCGCGCCTGGGCGCGCAGCTGGTGGTGCGCGGCAGCCGCAGCGTCACCCTCACGCCGGCCGGCGCGGCGCTGGTCGAGCGCGGCCGGCGCCTGTTGCGCGATGCCGACGACGCCGTCGACGCAGTGCGCCGGCAGGCCGAAGGCCGCATCGGCCGCGTGCGGCTGGGCACCTCGACCGGCGTGGTGATCGACCTGCTGCCGCAGGTGCTCGAGACGCTGCAGGCCAACCATCCCGGCATCGACGTGGAGGTCAGCATCCTCGGCTCCACCGA
The DNA here is from genome assembly GCF_051216715.1 of Variovorax restrictus. NCBI lineage: Bacteria > Pseudomonadati > Pseudomonadota > Betaproteobacteria > Burkholderiales > Comamonadaceae > Variovorax > Variovorax restrictus. The sequence goes on along the minus strand of NZ_JBPJZH010000001.1, from coordinate 198,056 downwards.
GGCGATGTCGCGCCTCGCGCAGGGCACGCTCGACATCGGGCTGGTCGCGATGCCGCAGCCGCCGCTGCGCGACCTGGTGGTCACGGCGTGGCGCAGCCAGCCGATGATGGCCTTCGTGCCGCCGAAGTGGAAGGCGCCCAAGCGCGTCACGCCCGCCTGGCTCGCGGCCCAGCCGCTGATCTTCAACGACGCCACCACCCACATGTACCGGCTGGCCGTCGAATGGTTCGCCAACGCCGGCCAGGCGCCGCGCGCGCGCATCGAGCTGAACTACGACGTCGCCATCCGAAGCCTGGTGGCGGCCGGTTATGGCGCGGCCATGCTGCCGCTGACGCCCAGCACCGACGACGCCTGGCGCGAGCGCGTGCAGATCCTGCCGCTGAGCCCGAAGCTGACGCGGCACCTGGGCATCGCGCACCGCAGCAAGGCCTCGCTCGACGGCGCGACCGAGTGGGTCATCGAGACGTTGAGGGGGTTTCGGCAGGCCTGAGCGCCGCTGCCGCACTTAGACTGCGCGGATCAGCCAGGGGCTCACATCCCTCAGCCAGCGTCAGCAAGAGGAGTGGTCATGAAGACAGACTGGGACGTGATCCGTTCGATGATGGCCACGGCCATCGATGCGTGCGAGGCGATCGAAGCCATGGGGTATGAGGAAGCACACCGTGACATCGCCATCGATGTCGGGTCGAATCGCGTAACCGTGTTCGAGTACATGATCAGCGCCTGGACGTTTCCGGAATCGCTGCGCTACCAGATCATCCGCGAGCGCCACGACACCGGCACCGATCTTCCCTACGTTCCGGAATTCGCACGCATCATCGTGGCGATGGCGCAAGCGTCCGCTGAACTGATCGGCGCCAAGGAGTCGGCACCAGCGCAGGCGGCACTGCAGCAGATGATGGCCTGGTACCGGGACCACGCGCTGCCAGGGCTGGAGCGGGCCATCACGGGGTCGGCGCCACCAGCTCGCGCCACGCCATGACTTCGTCCACCAGCCATGCCGGATCGTCCAGCGCAAGGTCATGGCCCGCGGTGGGGTGCGTGTGGATCGGCAGCTGCCATGCGCGCGCGAAGCGTTGCGAACACCCCGGGTCAACGAGGCCATCGCATGCACCGACGACGATCAGCAGCGGCACCCCCGGCGCCGGCAACGGCGCCCGGTAGCGCGCCGCGGCGAGCAACTGGCGCAGCGCGTTCGCCGTCGACACCGGGTGCCGTTCGCGCAGCGCGACCCAGTCGTCGACCACCGCCATCTTCTGCGCCGCGGTGAAGCGGCGCCGACTCGTCAGCCGCAGCACCACCGCTTCGCGCGTATGCGCATCGCGCCATGGCCACAGCACGCCGATCAACGCGGGGTAGTGGCGCGGCCGCAGGCGCTGGTGCCACGCGCTGAAGGGGCGCAGGCTGGTGTTGACCAGGACGGCGCTGGCCACATCCTGCGGATGCCGATGCGCCCACTCGACCGCGACCATCGCGCCGAGCGACATGGCGAGCAGGTGGCAGCGCGTCACACCGAGCGCGTGCAACTGCGTGCGGCAGTCTTCCATCGTCGCGCGGATCGACGTCGGGCTGCGCATCCCGTGTCGCTCACCGGCACCGGGCAGGTCGAGCGTGAGGATGCGCGTGCCGGGCAGGCGTTCGCGCAGCATCGCCGGTAACGGCCCCCAGTGGCCGGCTTCGCGCGTGAGGCCGCGCAGCAGCACCCAGGGCAGGTCGTCGGCCATCGTGCTCACGCCGCCTCGTACCAGCGCGCCAGCGCCTGCGCGTGGTGGCGCCGCCGCGCTTCGTCGACCGGCACCCACTGCGTGTGGCTGCTGGCCGCGCGCGTGATGAAGTCCATCCACCACAGGTGGCGCCGCAGCACGCGCTGCTGCCGGTGTGCGATCACGGGGTTGAAGATGCCGTGCCGCGAGAAGAGCTGGCGCGGGTTCTTCTTCACCCACAGCCACGAGCCCATCTCCAGCGTGAGCGGCAGGAAGAGCGTGTCGGGCCGCGTGCACGCGGTGAGGTAGAGGTGGTCCCAGAGGTCGCCGTGCGTCGTGTACTGATGGCTTTGCGGTTCGAGCACGTAGGGGTGGTGCATCAGGTTCAGGTCGATCAGCTCGCCCAGCGCGTGCATCTCGGGCAGGTGCGCCATCGGCTTGGGCGTGTGCGCATAAGGGAACCACAGGCGGTCGGCCAGGCCGAAGCCGGAGTGGCAGTCGAGCGCGATGCTGAACGGGCGGCTGAGCAGTTCGCTCTCGACCAGCGCGCACAGGGCCTGGCTTTCTTCCTCCATCGCGCCGCCTTCCGCGCCGCGGTACCAGGGCAGCGTTGCGCTCAGGCGCTGCCCGCCGAGCAGCCAGGGCACGCGGCCGAGCGCATCGACCGGTGCGTTGCGCATCAGGTCGACGCCGCGCGGGTTGGCACGCGTGCCCAGCCACAGGCCGCCGGGGTTGACGATGGGCAGGAAGACCAGGCGCAGCGTCTCGAGCTGCCGCTGCAGCGTGGTGTCCCACTGCAGCCGCGTCACGATGTTGCGCAGGTAGGCGATGGTCACCTGCGCGCCGATGCGTTCGAGCCCGTGCACGCCGCCGAAGAAGCCGACGGCCGGCACGTCGCTGCGTTCGCTGCCGAGCAGGAAGGCCTGCACCTCGAAGGGCTCGCCGCCGGCGTCGACACTGCACAGCACGCGCCGTTCCATCGCCGGTCCGGCGAGGTCGACGAGGGCCTGCAATTCGAGGAGTTCGGGCAGTTCGGAGGGGCTGGCGGGGCGCATGGTGCGAGATGGATTCCGCGCTGAGCATAGCCACCGACCTGCCATCAAACCGTCATGTTCGGCGCGTAGGGTCGCGGCGTTCTTCCACCACTTTCGAGGCCTGCCATGCGCGCTGCCCTGCACCTGCCGACGACTGCGTTCCACGTGTGCCGCGTGCTCACCGGCGCGCTCGTGTGGGGCGTGGCGGAATCGATCGCCCTGGCGCGCTCGCGCCGCCGCAGCGCGCGCTGATCAGCCGGTCCTGCGAGCCAACGCACCCAGGCGCCGCAGCGCTGCGTCGAGCGCTTCGTCATAGGGCCAGCCGCAGTTGATCCGCAGGAAGCGGTCGCTGCGCGCGCTGTTCGAGAACAACCAGCCCGGCGCGATCGCGATGCCTTCCTGCAGCGCGGCCTCGAACAGCGCGGCCGACGAGCAGCCGTCCGGCAACTCGACCCACAACTGCAGCCCGCCCGGCGGCAGGTTCATGCGCGTGCCCTCGGGGAAGTAGGTCGCGATGGCCTCGGCCGTGCGCTCGCGCTGCCCGCGCAGGGCGGTGCGCAGCCGCCGCAGATGGCGGTCGTAGGCGCCGGTGCCCATGAACTGGCCGGCACCGAGCTGCGAGAGGATCTCGTTGTTGCGCGTCTGCGTGTACTTGAGCATCTCCACGCGCGCCTGCCAGCGGCCGGCGGTGATCCACCCCAGCCGCAGGCCGGGCGCGAGGATCTTGTGCATCGAGGCGCAATGCAGCACGTTGCCGGTGCGGTCCCACGACTTGAGCGCGCGCGGCGTGCCTTCGGCGTCGAGCAGCTCGGTGTAGGTGTCGTCCTCGATCAGCGCGATGCCGTGGGCGTCGCACAGCGTCACCAGGCGTTCCTTGTGCGCATCGGGCATCACGCTGCCCAGCGGGTTCTGCAGGTGCGGCACCACGACCAGCGCCTGGATGTCGCCGTAGGTCTGCACGGCGAGCTCGAGCGCCTCGATCGACAGGCCGGTCTGCGGGCTGGTCGGGATCTCCAGCGCGCGCAGGCCGAGGCTTTCGAGCACCTGCAGCAGGCCGTAGAACGTGGGCGATTCCACCGCGATCGTGTCGCCGGGCTTCGCGACCGCACGCAGCGCGAGGTTGAGTGCCTCGATGCAGCCGTTGGTGACCAGCACGTCGTCGGGTGCGATCGCCATGCCGGCGGCCACCGCGCGCTGGGCGATCACCGTGCGGAAGTGCGGATCGCCCTGCAGCGGCGGCACGCTGGAGACGACGTCCGGCCGCAGGCGCAGGGCGCGCGTCATGGCGGCGCGCAGTTCCTCGGCCGGGTAGAACTGCGGCGCCGCGCGGGCGATCGAGAGGTTCAGCTTGACCTTCGCGGCACGCCGCCGCGCCACGAAGTCCGACACCTGGCCGTGGATGCCCACGTACTGCGCCGGGTCGGGGCGCAGGCCGGCCAGCGGCTCGTCCATCTGCGCCATGCGCAAGCGCTGCGGCTGCCGAACGAAGTAGCCGGAGCGTTCGCGTGCCTCGGCCCAGCCGTCGGATTCGAGCGTGCGGCACAGCTGCAGCGCGGTCGACAGGCTGATGTCGTGCAGCCGCATCAGGCTGCGCAGCGACGGTATGCGCGTGCCCGGCTGCAGCGCGCCGGCCTCGATCGCGCCCCGGTAGTGGGTCGCGAGCTGACGGTAGAGCGGCGGTGTCGTCGTCGTGGACATGGGCCGATGCTGGCCCGTGCCCGGGCCGTGGAACAGATGCAGATGCTTGGAAAGTGACCATAACAGAGGGCGCTGCAGCCCCGCTGTTCCGGTCGCATCGCCGCCGCCTGTGCCTGTTGCAAGACGGCCTCGCGGCGGAGCATCGAGGCCTCGCTTCAAGGAGTTCCCGATGACCTCGACGATGACCACGACCCACACTCTGCGGCTGCAACGCGGCCAGGCGGCGCATGTGGCCTTCGACGCCGGCACCATGCTGCAGGTGGCGGCCGGCGCGGTGGTGCTGCGCGAGCCGATGCGCTGGCTGGCCGACACCGTGGTGGCGCCCGTGCGCCGGCTGGATGAAGGCCAGTGCCATGCACTGGCACAAGGCGGCGGTTGCGTGCTCGAAGCGGTCGATGGCGACGTCGAGCTGCTGCAGCACCGACCGTCTTCATGCTGGCAGGGGCTGTGGCGTCGTGGGTGGCGGCCCGCGGTGCTCGCCTGACCGCGGTGCTCGTCCATGGCCTATGCTGGGGGCTGTCCGAACCGTCAGGAACCCATGAGAAGCACCACCCTCCTGCTCGCCGCCGTGCTGGCCGCAGCCGCCTTCCCTGCCACCGCGCAGGTTTCCGTGAACATCAACGTCGGTGGCGACGTGGTGCGCAGGGCGCCGCCGCCGCCGCGCCATGAGCGCATGCCCGGCCTGCGCGCAGGCCACGTGTGGGTGCCCGGTCATTGGCAATGGACAGGCCGGGACTACCGCTGGATGCGCGGCCACTACCAGGCCGCGCGCCCCGACTACGCCTATGCGCCGGGCGCCTGGGTGCGGGTCGACGACGGGTGGCGCTGGCGCGAGGGCGACTGGCGCCGCGCGGAGCGGCGTGCCGAGCGCCGCCATGACCGCCACGACCGCCACGACGACAGCGGCCACTGCCCGCCCGGACAGGCCAAGAAGGGGAACTGCTGAGCGCTACTGGGTCCGGCCGCTGAGGTAGGGCTCCGGGTCGACCGCCACGCCGGCCTTGCGGATCTCGAAGCGCAGCTTCACGCGGTCGGCGCCGCTCTGGCCCATCTCGGCGATCGGCTGGCCGCGCGCCACCTGGTCGCCCTCGGCCACCAGGGCACGGCTGATGTGCGCATAGGCGGTGATGAAGTCGTTGTCGTGCTTGAGGATGACCATGGTGCCGTAGGCCGGCAGCGCGCTGCTCACCAGCACCACCTGCCCGGCGCGGGCCGCGCGGATCGGGTCGCCTATCCGTCCGCCGATGTCGATGCCCTTGTTCATGTTGCCGTCGAAGCGGCCGATCACCGGGCCGGCGGCTGGTGCGCCGAAGGTGGCGCCCGGCATGTCGCGCAGGCCGGGTGGCGTTGGCGCTGGGGTCGGAACCGGCGGGGGGGCGGCCGGTGCGGGTGTCGGGTAGGTGGGCAGCGGTGCCATGGGCGGCAGCGGCGTGGTCGTGGTGCAGGCCGCGAGGGCGGCGACGGCGGCGACCAGCATCGAGCGGCGCATCACGGACGGAAGAGGAAAGAGGTGCATGTTCGAGCCCATGGTGTGTGCAATGCCTTCTTGCGAGGTTCGTCGGCGTTCGATGGTTCCCTGTTCGACGCGATCATCGCGCCGATGTTCCGGGTCGGCGGCGGGGAAGTCCCTGAGTGACCACCGGCTATCGCGGCTTCGAAGGGTAGCCGTTCTCGACCCAGGCCTCGGCGCTGGTGGCCGTCAGCTTGAAGGTCGGCGCCACGCGCGCCTCGCCGAGCGTCGTGCCCGATTCGTCCTGCGCGCTGAGCAGGCCGTGCGGGTTGTCTTCGTCGGGCACGATGCGCAGCGCCACGCGGATGCGCTCGGTGCCATGGCCCACGAACACATGCTTGTTGAGCTGCGCATGCAGCTGCTGCTCGTGCCGGCGCAGCACCTCGTTGGCGGTCTTCACCAGCGTGTGGAAGGCCGGCGTGTCCAGCGGCTTGGGGTTCTTCTTGTCGCGGCCCATGGTCCACGGGCCGACCAGTGCGGGCTCCGGGTCGCCATGGCGCGTCATCGCGACGGCCCAGCCGTCGTCGTCTTCGTTCTTGATGATGCGGGCGGTCCACTGCTCGTCGCCCCACAGCGTGGGCGTCTGGATCGGTTCAATGCCGGGCTCGTCGGCGGTCGGGGAAATGTCGGTCATGATGGGTCGAGTCTTGCACAGGAGCCGAGCCCATGACTTCCCCCCCTGCCGGTGACGACGACGCGCGCCGCGCCTGGGCGCGTTCCCTGTGGCGCTACGTCGGCGACGAGCGACCGCCCTTCGCCGTCGCACCCGGTCCGGGCCAGGTGTCGGTGTGGGATTTCCCGCGGCCGCCCCGCGTCGAGGCCGATGCGCGCGAGGTGGTCGTGCGGCACGGTGGCGTCGAGATCGCACGCACCCGTCGCGCGCTGCGCGTGCTCGAGACCGCCAGCCCGCCCACCTGGTACCTGCCGCGCGCCGATGTCGATGCGGCATGCATCGCGCCTGCGCCCGGCGAGTCGTTCTGCGAATGGAAAGGCGCTGCGCGCTACGACTCGGTCGCGTTGCCGGATCGCGACCCGTTGACCGCGGTGGCCTGGTGGTACCCGGCGCCGCTGCCCGGCTTCGAGGCGCTGGCCGACCACATCGCCTTCTACCCGCAGCCGCTCGATTGCCGTGTCGATGGCGTCCGGGTGCAGCCGCAGCCCGGGCGCTTCTACGCGGGGTGGATCACGCCCGAGCTGGTCGGGCCGTTCAAGGGTGCGCCGGGGTCCGACGGCTGGTGAACCGCGACGTCCTTCAGAACACCGACAGCCCGGTGTTCGTGACGAACAGTTCCAGCGCCTTCAGGCCGAGCAGCGAATTGCCTGTGGCGTCGAGTGCGGGCGACCACACGGCCAGCGTGAGGTGGTCGGGCACGACCGCCACGATGCCGCCGCCCACGCCGCTCTTGCAGGGCAGGCCGATCGAGAAGGCCACGTCGCCGGCCGCGTCGTAGGTGCCGCAGGTGAGCATCAGCGCGTTGAGGCGTCGCGTCTGGCGTTCGGTGCAGATGGCCGGCTGCCCATGGCGCGGGTGCGCGCCGTCGCGGCTCAGGAAGGCCGCGGCGCGCGCCAGCTGCAGGCAGGTCATGCGCAGCGCGCACTGGTGGAAGTACACGTCGAGCACGGGCGCGACATCGTTGTCGATCTTGCCGAAGCTCTTCATGAAATTGGCCAGCGCGTGGTTGCGGTACCCGGTGGCGGCCTCCGACGCGGCCACCTCCTCGTCGAAGCCGATGGGTTCGCCCGCCAGGTCGCTCATCAACGCGAGGATGTCGCGCTGCGCATCGCCCTGACTCAGCAGCCGGTCGGCCACCGCGATGGCGCCGGCATTGATGAAGGGGTTGCGTGGCTTGCCGTGCTCGTTCTCCAGCTGCACCAGCGAGTTGAAGGGGTTGCCCGAGGGCTCTCGGCCGATGCGCTCCCACAGCGCGTCGCCCATGCGCCGCATGGCGAGCGTCAGCGTGAAGAGCTTCGAGATGCTCTGGATCGAGAAGGGCACGGCCGCGTCGCCGGCGCAGGCCTCCTGCCCGTCGCAGGTGCGCAGCGCGATGCCGAAGTGCGTGGCCGGCACGCGCGCCAGCGCCGGGATGTAGCTGGCCACGGTGCCGGCGTGGCCCAGCAGCGGGCGGATCTCTTCATTGATCTGGTCGAGGATGGGCTGGAATTGCATGGCTCGATTCTGTGGGAGCCGAGGCGACCGTTCAGGGCGGGTCCCGCGGTGCCATGAAGGCCCTCGTCACGCGCACGCCCCGCAGCGTGCGTCACAGCCCGAAGGGCACCAGCAGCGCGCCCGCCCCCCAGCCCACGAGCCCGCCGTCGTGCACCACGGCCCACGCCCCCAGGGCACCGATCGCGAGCCCGCCCACGATGTTCAGCAGGCCGCCGCCCAGCCACTGCAGCGTGAGCAGCGGCCGCAGCGCATCGAGCAGGCGTTCGGCGATGCACAGACCCAGCCGGTCGGCCAGCACGTAGAGCCCGAGCACCAGCAGCGGCGCCACGGCGAGGCCGATCAGCAGGTACGCGAGCAGGTCGACCAGCGTGTTCATACGCCTCAGAGCCGGTGCTGCAGGTACAGCGCGCCCAGCGCGGCCGCCAGCGCCAGCGGCATCGCGAGCGCGCCCACGCGCAGGAACTGCCAGGCCGTCACGTTCTCGCCTTCGCGCCGGATCGCGACCAGCCAGAGCAGCGTGGCGAGCGAGCCGGTGAGCGACAGGTTGGGCCCCAGGTCGATGCCGATCGCCACGGCGCTGCGGATGAGCGGCGACGCATCAGCGCTCGCCAGCACCGAACCGGCCATGAGCCCGGCGGGCAGGTTGTTCATCAGGTTGCACAGCAGGGCGACGAGCGCGCCGGTGCCGATGGCGGTGCCGGTCGGCGCGCTGTTGGCGGCGTCGCGCAGCGCGTGGCTCAGCAAGGGGATCAAGCCCGAATGCACCAGCCCCTCGACCAGCACGAAGAGGCCGGCGACCAGCGCCAGCACGCTCCACGACACGCCACGCAGCAGCGGCCAGGGTGCACTGCGTTCGCGCAGCAGCACGCCGATGCAGGCCAGCGCGCTGGCGCCCAGCGTCATCGCGCCGAGCGGGCCGTCGAGCGCCGACGTGACCACCAGCACCACCGCGACGATCGCGATGCCCCAGCCCGCCCAACGGCCACCGGTGGAGAGCACAGGCTGCTCGATGTCGCGTGCGATCGGTGCAGCCAGCGCATCGCGCTGCAGCCAGCGCAACACCGCGTACGTGACGACGATCGACGCCACCGACGCCAGCGCGAACTGCGCGATCCACGTCCCCAGCGGCGGCAGGTGGGCGCCGAAGATCACCAGGTTGGCCGGGTTCGAGATCGGCAGCACGAAGCTCGCCGCGTTGGCGATGAAGGCGCAGGCCAGCAGGTAGGGCAGGGGCTTGGCGCCGGCCTTCTTCGCGGCCGCGTACACGGCCGGGGTGAGCACCACGGCGGTGGCGTCGTTCGACATGAAGACCGTCACCACCACGCCGATGGCGTAGACGCCGAAGAAGAGCCGCGGCGCCGAGCCGCGCGCATGGCGCACCGCCCGCGCCGCGAGAAAGTCGAACAGGCCTTCGCGCCGCGCGAGTTCCGAGATCAGCATCATCCCGGCGAGGAAGAGGTACACGTCGAGCCCCTTGCCGACCGCGTGCAGCGCTTCGCGCCACGGCAGCAGTTGCGCGGCCACCAGCAGCAGCGCGCCGGACACGGCCCACACCGCCTCCGGCCAGCGACCGGGCCGCAGGATGACGGCGGCGGTGGCGAGTGCAGCGATGGCCCAGGTGGCGAGGTGGGCGGGGGAAACGGAATTCATGCGAGACGTCGATGGATGCAAATTGAAGAAATTTTCTTGGATTTGCACGCTCAGCCTGGGGGGATGTTCATGCGGCGACCCGACCGGCCTTCCGGTTCACCAGCAGGATCCCCACGCCCACCCCCAGCAGCGCCAGCACGAGCTGCACCGTGAGCGGTTCCTTCAGCAGCACCACGCCGAACACCAGGGCGAACAGCGGCGTGAGAAAGGTGAACGACGAGATGCGCGTGGCCGGGTAGTGCCGCACCAGCCACATCCACGCCAAGTAGGTGGCGAAGGCGCCGATGACGGTCTGCAGCGCAATGGAGAACCAGGCGTAGCCCGAGTACGACCAGCCGCGTTGCTCGCCGAGCAGCAGCGACATCAGGGGCGAAGCCGCCGCGGTGACGGCGATTTGATAGAAGAGCGCCTTCTCGGCGGTGGCCGTCGCCATCTTGGTGGTGCGCAGGGCCAGCGTGGTCAGCCCCCACAGCAGACCGGCCAGCAGCGCCAGCGCATCGCCGCGCAGCTGCGTCGAGCCGGCCGGGTGCGTGAAGCTTTCGCTGAAGGCGAAGACCACGCCCGCGAAGGCCAGGGCCAGGCCGATCCACTGCACCCCGCGCAGCTTTTCGGACGGCACGAAGCGCGGCAGCAGCAACGCCACGGTGAAGGGCGCGCAGTACAGGAACACCGTGAGCCGCGACGCGCTCGTGTACTGCAGCCCGGTGTAGATGCAGAGAAATTCGCCCGCGAAGAGCACGCCCACCAGCAGGCCGCTCCCCAGCGTGCCGTCGCGCTCGAACAGCTTCACGCCGCGCGCCAGGCACCACAGCATCAGCAGCACGACCGCACCCGTCATGCGGATGGTGGCCTGCCACATCGGCGGCACCTCGACGACCGTCGTCTTGATCAGGATCTGCTGCAGGCCCCAGAAGGCGCAGCAGGCCACGAGGATCGTGGTGGCGCGGGGGTCGAGGTGGGTCTTGCGGTCGGTCATGTCTCTGGCGCGGGATGTCGGCCTGGGATCGTAGCCGTCCGCCTAGACCGCGAACTTCGCCGCCGCCAGCGCCGTGCCTGCGCCCTCGAAGCGCTTGGCGATGGCCGTGAGCTGCGCTTCCAGAAATTCGAGGAACATGCCCATCGCGACTGTCGTGGTCTGGCCGCTGCGCTGGTACAGGCAGTCGTGCGACCAGGCGCCGGTGTCGGCCAGGCCCTGCCACACCAGCGTGCCGGCGGCCACGTCTTCGACCACGTTCTCGGGGATCAGGAAGCCGATGCCGACGCCGCTGCGCACCAGGCGCCGCACCATCGCCACCGAGCTGGTTTCGACCAGCGGCCGCGCCTTGCGGTGCTCGCGGTGGTCGATCTGGTCGACCATCGCGCGCAGCTCGGTGTCGGGCGTCATGAGGATCAGCGGGTGGTCGAGGCAGTCGCGCAGCCGTGGCACGCGACCCAGCTGGGTGAGCGCATGGCCGGGCGACGTGATCACGCCGAGCTGCTGCGCGAAGCCGCGCACCTCTTCCACGCCCGGGGGCGGCTTGCGGCGCAGGCAGAAGCCGATGTCGGCCTCGCCGGTGGCCACCCACTTGAGGATGTTCTCGCCGCTGCCCGAGCGCACGCTGTAGGTCACGCCGGGGTAGCGCTGCATCGCGACCTCGATCACGTCGGGCACCAGCTGCTCGGCTGACGAGTGCGACACCGCGAGGCTGATGTGGCCGCGCCGCAGCGCGCGCAGGTCTTCGACGCGCGACAGCGCGCTGTCGAAGTCGCGCTGGCTGCGGCGCACCGCTGCCACCATGATCTCGCCCGCGCTGGTCAGCTGCATGCCGCGCGGCAAGCGGTCGAACAGCGGGGTGCCGACCTGCGCCTCGAGGTTGAGGATCTGCTGGTGCACCGCGGCGGCGGTGAGGTGCAGCGACTCGGCCGCCTTCCGGATGGAGCCACGCCGCGCGACCTCGTCGAAACAGCGGAAAGACTGGGAAATGGCGACCATTGACGGACTGTACGGAATTTGCGAACGCGTCGTTCAAAAGAATCAGGTTTTCCAGACGCAAACAAGCGCCTAGATTCCGCTCCATCGCAGCCCGCCACTTCATCAGGAGCGTCTCTTGACCACCACTGTCGACCAGATCACCCAACGCCGCCGCGGCGTCGGCCTCATCGCCTATGACCCGGCGGCCTCGGCCGGCGGCTACACGCTGATCGCGCCGCAGACGGCCGACGGCCACGTCTACCTCGTCGGCATGGACGGCGAGGTGGTCCACCAGTGGAAGATGCCGCTGCGCGCGGGCCGCCACGCGGTGATCCTGCCGAACGGCCACATGGGCTACAACGGCAACCACGCGAACTCGCCCGACCTCTACCCGGCCTGGTCGATGTGGCACGGCGGCGATTTCTCCGAGGTCACGCCCGACGGCGAGGTGGTCTGGCACTACGAAGACCCGGCCCATCACCACGACGCCAAGTGGCTGGCCAACGGCCACTTGCTGTACGCGGCCTGCGCGCCGGTGCCGGCCGGCTTCGCCGATCGCGTGCCGGGTGGCACGGCGCACGGTCCCGACGAAACGATGGTCGGCGACGTGATCCGCGAAGTGAACCGCGCGGGCGAGCTGGTGTGGGAATGGAAGTCGTGGGAGCACCTCGCGCCGGAAGACTTCCCGATCCACCCCGGCTTCGGCCGCTACCACTGGCCGCTGGTCAACGGCCTCGACATCGACGCCGAAGGCCGCGTGCTGATGAGCCTGCGCACCACGGCCGGCATCATCGGCGTCGACAAGGCGAGTGGCGACGTGACGCTGCACATCCCGCCGAACGTGGTGTCGCACCAGCATGCGCCGATGGCGCTGCCCAATGGGCACATCCTGGCCTTCGACAACGGCAACTTCCGCACGGGCAGCCACGTGCCGTTCTCGCGCGTTGTCGAGATCGACCCGAAGACACGCGAGGTCGTCTGGTCGTACGCCGACGAGATGGTCAACGCCTTTTTCACCGCCTTCATGGGCAACGCGCAGCGGCTGTGGAACGGCAACACGCACGTCACCGAATCGGCCACCGGCCGGCTGTTCGAGGTGAACCCCGAAGGCGAAGTCGTGTGGGAATACATCCTGCCGTGGTTCGCCGAATACCCCGATGCGGCCGCCCGCAAGACCGGCCCCGGCCGACTGAACAGCGTGTTCCAGACCTGGCGCTACCAGGCGGCGCAGCTGCCTTGGTTGCGTGCCTGAAGCGCGTCTCTCGAACCCGATTCACGCATTCCCATCGAGCAACACCATGTCCAACACCACGCTTTCCATGACTTCCGCGCGCCGGCACGTCACCGCGTTCGCCTTCCTGCTGGCCACACCCCTGGCCGCTCTCGCGCAGCCGATGACCTGGCCTGCCGAGCCCATCACGGCCGTCGTGCCGTTCTCACCGGGCGGCAGCGTCGACGTGGCCGCACGCCTCCTCATGCCCAAGCTGGCCGAGCGGCTCAAGCAGACCATCGTGATCGAGAACACGGTCGGCGCGTCCGGCACCATCGCGACGCAGCGCGTCATCCGCGCAAAAGCCGACGGCTACACGATGCTCTTCGGCGTCAACAGCCCGGTCAGCGTGGCGCCGCTGGTGTCGCCCAACGTCTACAAGTACGACGCGCTGAAGGAGCTCACGCCGGTCGTCCCGGTCGCGGCCTCGCCCTTCGTGCTGGTGGGCCGGCCCGACCTGCCGGCACGCACCACGGCCGATCTGGTCAAGCTCATCCGCAGCCAGCCGGGCAAGATCAACTTCGGCACCGACGGCGTGGGCACCGGCCTGCACGTGACCGCCGAGATGATCAAGCAGCAGGCCGCGCTGGACATGGTGCACGTGCCCTACAAGTCGGGGCCGCAGGTGCTGACCGAAGTGGCTGGCGGGCAGATCGACCTGGCGGTGCTGCCGGTGGCGCTGGTGCAGGCCTTCATCCGCGACGGCAAGGTCCGCGGCTACGGCGTGACCTCGCGCCAGCGCTGGGCCACGCTGCCCGACGTGCCGAGCCTGTCGGAGACGGCGGAGTTCAAGACGCTGGATGTCGAATCGTGGCAGGGCCTGCTGGTGCCGGCGAAGACCGACCCCGCGATCGTCGAGCGCATCGCTCGCGAGATGACGGCGGTGCTGGCCGACCCGGACATGGTGCGGCGCCTCGCCGATGCCGGCTTCAAGCCGATGAAGATGACGCCCGCGCAGTTCGCGACCTTCCTGGCCGACGAGCGGCGCGACCTGGCGCGCATCATCGCGGCGGCGGGGATCAAGATCGAGTAAGCCGCGGCGCGGCGTGCCGCACGCGCGGTGGTCGCGTCGGAGAATGCAGCCATGCACGACATCCCCCTCATCGACATCGCGCCGCTCGCGTCCGGCGACCCGGCCGCGCGGCGCGCGATCGCCGCGCAAATCGGCCGGGCCTGCCGCGAGGTCGGCTTCTTCGTCATCACTGGCCACGGCGTGCCGGTGCCGCTGATCGACGCGACCTTCGCCGAGAGTGCGCGTCTCTTCGCGCAGCCCACCGAGGTCAAGCGAGCAATGTCGATTGACCGGCTCGGCAGCAACCGCGGCTACGTCGGCCTCGGCGTCGAGGCGCTCGACGAGAAGACCGCGGCGGACCACAAGGAAGCCTTCAACCTGATTTGGACCGACGGCGCGACCCGGCCCGACAACGTGTGGCCCGAACTGCCGGGCTTCCGCGACACGGTGCAGCGCTACTTCGATGCGGTGCTCGCGGTCGGTGCGCGGCTGCACCGGGCCTTCGCGCTGGACCTGGCCCTGCCCGAGGACTTCTTCGCCGACAAGATCGACCGCCCGCTCGCCACGCTGCGCCTGCTGCACTACCCGGTGCCCGCGCAGGCGGTGCCGGCCGGGCAGATAGGCGCCGGCACGCACACCGACTACGGCAACGTCACGCTGCTCGCGACCGACGGCGTGGCCGGCCTGCAGGTGCAGCGGCGCGATGGCGCGTGGCTCGATGCGCCGGCACTGCACGGCGCCTTCATCTGCAACATCGGTGACTGCCTGATGCGCTGGACCAACGACGTGTATGTGTCGACGCCGCACCGCGTCTTGAAGCCGGCGGCGCAGCGCTATTCGATCGCGCTGTTCGTCGACCCGAACCCCGATGCGCTGGTGAGCGCGATGCCGTCGTGCGTGCCCGAGGGCGAATCGCCGCGCTACGCGCCTGTCACGACGCAGGCTTACCTGCAGTCGCGCTTCGACGCGACTTACGGCGCGCGGGGCTGAGGCCCGCGCGCGCGGTCGCCGCGAGCTGCTGCATCAGCACGGTTTCTTCCGCGCGCAGTTGCGCATCGAGTGCCAGGAGCAGCTCGATGAACGCGCCCTCGGGCGCCGAGCGGCTGCGCCCGCGCAGGCGCGCGATGCCGAACTGCCCGACGCTGCCCAGCTCGAGGCCCGCGATGGCCTGCAGCTCGCCGCTGCGCAGCTGCGCCGCCACCATGAAGGCCGGCATCATCGAGATCGCGTCGGACTGCAGCAGCACGTCCTTGAGCACCGCGGCGCTGTCGCAGACGATGCGCAGCGGCTGGGCACTGGCGGCCTGTGGGCGCGCCGCCGGCGGCAAGGCCTGCGCCAGGCGCTGCTGCAGCGCCTGCGGCATCTGCGGCCCCGCCCAGGGGTAGGCCAGCAGCTCGGCCAGCGTGGGCGTGGCGAGCGCCGTCAGCGGATGGCCGGCGCGGCACACCGTCAGCGGCGGATGCGGCTTCAGCGCCGTGACCTCGATGGCATCGAGTCCCTGCACCTGGCTCAGCTCGGCCAGCATGAGGTCGATGTCGCGTGCGCGCAGGCGCTCGGGGAGCTCCTGCCAGGGCGCGATCACGATCTCCACCCGCAGCTGCGGGTGCTGGCGGCTCAACCGGCCCACGGCCGCCCCGACCAGCGAGGCGCCCGCAAAGGGCCCGGCGCCGATGCGCAGGGCGCCCAGCTCGGCACCCTTGGCCAGCTGCACGTCGCGCACCATTTCCTGCGCGGCCAGCGCCCAGTCGCGTGCGTAGTCGAGCAGCAAGTGGCCGATGGCCGTGGGCGTGACCTCGCCGCGACCCCGGTCGAACAGCTGCGCCTCGAGCGAGGCTTCGAGCGCCTGGATGCTGCGCGTGAGCGCGGGCTGGGTCAGGTGCAACGCGTCGGCCGCGCGCGCGTAGTGGCGGTGTTCGGCCAGGGCCAGCAAATGACGAAGGTGCCGGGTTTCGATCACGATGCGTACCAGTCATCAAAACGATGATTTTCATGCATTTGACTTCCAGTCGTGTTGTCGAAACCATGCGGGGCGCCACCCATCACGAACAAGAAAGAGAGACAACGATGGCCTTCCTCAAGACCGCATGGGTCCTGCTCGCATCGCTCGCGGCCGCGGCCTGCAGCACGCCCCCCGCCACGCCTTCGGCCACGGTCGCGCCCGGCGCCGCCATCGGCGCATCGCCCACCACGCAGACCCGGCAGGCGGCCGTGGCGCGCGACGCCGCGCTATATGACGCGGCCGGTCACGAGGACGCGCGCCGCGGCTTCATCGCCGCACCCTCGGGCCAGGTGCGCGCCGCCGATGGGCGCGTGATCTGGGACTTCGACGCCTTCCAGTTCGTGCGCGGTGCCGCGCCGGCCACCGTCAACCCCAGTCTGTGGCGGCAGGCCCTCCTGAACAACCAGATCGGCCTCTTCAAGGTGACGGAGGGCATCTGGCAACTGCGTGGCTTCGACCTGGCCAACCTCACGCTGATCGAGGGCCGCACCGGCTGGATCGTGGTGGACACGCTCACCTCGCGCGAAACCGCTGAGGCAGCGATGGCCTTCGCGCGGCAGCACCTGGGCAACAAGCCGGTGTCGGCCGTGGTCTTCACCCACAGCCACGTCGATCACTTCGGCGGCGCGCTCGGTGTGCTGCCGGCCGACGAGGCGCGGGCGCGGCAGGTGCCGGTGGTGGCGCCGGCCGGCTTCATGGAAGAGGCGACCAGCGAAAACCTGCTGGTCGGCACGGCAATGGCGCGGCGCGCGGGCTACATGTACGGCAACCTGCTGCCGCGCAGTGCCACCGGCGCGGTCGACACGGGGCTGGGCAAGGCGGTGTCGTTCGGCCGCATCGGCATCCTGCCGCCGACCCTGCTGATCGACCAGCCCACGCAGGCGGTCACGCTCGACGGCGTGCGCTTCGTGTTCCACAACGTGCCGGGCGCGGAGGCGCCGGCCGAGCTGATCTTCGCGGTGCCCGAGAAGCGTGCCTTCGGCGGCGCCGAGATGGTGTCGCACACCCTGCACAACCTCTACACGCTGCGTGGCGCCAAGGTGCGCGATGCGATGGGATGGGCGACCCACATCGACCAGGCGCTGGCGCACGTCGAGGGCGCCGACGTGCTCTTCAACCAGCACCACTGGCCGGTGTGGGGCCAGGAGAACATCCAGGCCTTCATGAAAGCGCAGCGCGACGCCTACCGCTTCATCCACGACCAGACGGTGCGCCATATCAACGCGGGCCTCACCGCGCCGGAGATCGCCGAGACGCTGCGCTTCCCGAGGTCGCTCGACCAGCAGTTGAGCGTGCATGGCTACTACGGCACCGTGAAGCACAACGTGCGTGCGGTCTACCAGTACTACATCGGCTGGTTCGATGCCCACCCGGCCAACCTCGACCCCCTGCCGCCGGTGGAGGCCGCGCAGCGCTACGTGCGACTGTTCGGCGGTGCCGACCGGGCCATCGCCGCCGCGCAGGAGGCGCACGACCGCGGCGAAGACCGCTGGGCTGCCGAGGTGCTCAAGCACGTGGTGCTGGCTGACGCCGGCAACCAGCCGGCCCGCGAGCTGCAGGCCCGCAGCTTCGAGCAGATGGGTTACCAGGCCGAGTCGGCACCCTGGCGCAACTTCTACCTGAGCGGCGCGCAGGAGCTGCGTCACGGCCCGCCGAAGGGCGGCGTCACGCGCACCGCGCTGCTCGACATGCTGCAGCACACGCCCACCGAACGTTTCCTCGAAGCCATGGCCGCCGGCCTCAACGGCCCGAAGGCCGACGGCGTGGCACTGCGCATCAACCTCGTGCTGCCCGACAGCAACGAACGCTTCGGCCTGTGGATCGAGAATGCGGTGCTGCACCACCGGCGCGGCGCGCTCGAGGGGCCGGTCGACACCACGCTCACCCTGAGCAAGCCCTTCTTCCTGCGCCTCGTCACGGGGCAGGCCGGCGCCGCCGAGCTGCTGACCTCGAAAGAGACGCGCATCGATGGCAGCGTGCTCGCGCTGCGCAGTTTCTTCGGCCTCATCGATCGGGCGCCGGGCACCTTTCCTATCGTCACCCGCTGACATGGACACGCCAACCTACGACGTCGACTGGATCGTCGTCGGCTCAGGCTTCGGCGGCAGCGTGGCGGCGCTGCGGCTCGCGCAGAAGGGCTACCGCGTGCAGGTGCTGGAGACCGGGCGGCGCTTTCGCGACGAGGACTTCGCGGTCAATGGCTGGGACGCGCGCAACACCTTCTGGGCGCCGCGCATCGGGCTGACGGGGCCGTCGCGCATCTCGGTCTTCAAGGACATCTTCGTTGCCAGCGGCGTCGGCGTGGGCGGCGGCAGCCTGGTCTACGCCAACACGCTGTACCGGGCCAAGCCCGAGTTCTTCGCGCACGAGAGCTGGGCCGACCTGGCCCCCGACGGCGATTGGGCGCGCGAGCTGGCGCCGCATTACGACACCGCCGAGCGCATGCTGGGCGTGCAGACCGTGCCCTGGGACAGCGCCGGCCAGCAACTGCTGCGCGAGATGGGCGCGCACTTCCGCGTGGCCGACACCTTCCGCCGCACGCCCTGCGCCGTGTTCTTCGGCGAAGAGGGTGTCACCGTGCCCGACCCATACTTCGACGGCAAAGGCCCGGCGCGCACCGGCTGCACGCGCTGCGGCGGCTGCACGATGGGCTGCCGCGTCGGCGCCAAGAACACGCTGGTCAAGAACTACCTCTGGTTCGCCGAACGCGCGGGGGCCCAGGTGCGCGCTGAGACCGAGGTCACCGACATCCGGCCGCTCGACGGCGGGGAGGGCGCCACGGGCTACGCGGTGCACCTGCGGTGCTCGACCGGCGGCGGTGCGCGTGCGGTGTCGGTGCTGCGCGCGCGCGGCGTGGTGGTGGCCGCGGGCGCGCTGGGCAGCAACCGGCTGCTGGCGCAATGCCGGTGGGTCGGCGGCTTGCCGAAGCTCAGCGCGCGGCTCGGTCAGAAGGTGCGCACCAACAGCGAATCGATCCTCGCCGTCACGCTGCCCGACGACCGCCTGCCCGTGCACCGCGACGTGTCGATCAGCGCCAGCATCCATGTCAGCGCCGACACGCACATCGAGTTCGTCACCTACGGCGAGAAGGGCGATGTGCTCCGGCTCTTCCACACGCTCTTGACGGGCGACGGCACACGGTTGACGCGCCCGCTCAAGCTGCTGGGGCAGGTGCTGCGCCATCCGTGGCGCTTCGTGCGCTCGCTGTCGCCGCGCTGCTGGGGCCGACGCACCGTGCTGCTGCTGGTGATGCAGTCGCTGGACAACGCGATGTCCTTCGTGGCGCACAAAAACTGGCGCGGGCAGGTCAGGCTGCAGACGCGGCAGGACCCGGAAAAGCCCAACCCCACCTTCATCGCCGAAGGCTTCGAAGCCGCCCAGTGGCTGGCCGCGCACACCGGCGGTGTGGCGCAGAGCACCACGACCGAGGCCTTGTTCAACATCCCGACGACGGCGCACCTCCTCGGCGGTGCCGTGATCGGACGCGATGCCGATGCCGGCGTGGTCGACCGCGACGGCCGGGCCTTCGGCTACCGCAACCTGCTGGTGTGCGACGGCTCGATCATGCCGGCCAACCCCGGCGTCAATCCGAGCCTGACCATCACCGCGCTGGCCGAGCGCATCATGGCGGCCGTGCCGGCGAACGCCGCATCGCCCCGCGCCTGATCCATCTCATCTCAGCTCATGACCTCGTCGCTCCAGTCCCTGTTCGATGCGCAACGCGCCGCGTCCCGCGGTCAGGCCGAGGTGCCGCTGGCGCTGCGCCGCGACCGGTTGCAGCGCCTGCAGCGACTGCTCGAACGCGACGGCGCTGCGCTGGCGGCGGCGGTCGACGCGGACTTCGGCAACCGCTCGGCGCGGCTCACCGAAGTGGCCGACCTGATGGTGCTGCGCGCGACGATCGCCGACGCGTTGCGCCATCTGGCGCGCTGGTCGCGTCCGCAGCGCGTGCGCACGCCGCTCTACCTGTTGCCCGCGCGCGGCTGGGTGCAGCGCCAACCGGTGGGCGTGGTGGGCGTGATCTCGCCGTGGAACTACCCGCTGCAGCTGTCGCTCGGGCCCACCGCCAGCGCGCTGGCGGCGGGCAATCGCGTGATGCTCAAACCCAGCGAGCTCACGCCGCGCACCTCGGCGCTGCTGGCCGCGTGCGTGGCGCGCGACTTCGCGGCCGACGAGTTCTGCGTGGTCAACGGCGATGCGGCGCTGGCCGCCGCGTTCTCGCGCCTGCCCTTCGACCATCTGTTCTTCACCGGCTCGACCAGCGTGGGCCGCCAGGTAGCCGCAGCGGCGGCCGCCAACCTGACACCGACCACGCTCGAACTGGGCGGCAAGTCGCCCTGCATCCTCGACGCTTCATGCCGTGTCGAGGACGCGGCCGTGAAGATCGCGCACGGCAAGTTGCTCAACGCGGGCCAGACCTGCATCGCGCCCGACTACGTGCTGCTGCCGCGCACCATGGAGGCGGCTTTCGTCGAGGCCTTCACGCAGGCGGCCAACCGCCTGTTCCCGCGCTTCGAGGGCAACCCCGACTACGCCGCGCTCGTGAGCGAGCGCCATGCCGCGCGCCTCGAGGCGCTGGTGGCCGATGCGCAAGCCCGGGGTGCGCGTGTGCATGCCGTGGCGGCGCCGCCCTCGGGCGACAGCGGCACACGGCAGGTGGTGCCGCGCCTGGTGCTGGGCGCCACGCCCGACATGGCACTGATGCAACAGGAGATCTTCGGGCCCGTGCTGCCCATCGTCCTTTGCGAATCCACGGCCGAGGCCATCGCCTTCATCAACGCCCGCCCGCGTCCCCTGGCGCTCTACTGGTTCGGCGACGACAGCGCGCAGCGCAATGCGGTGCTGCAGGGCACCGTGAGCGGCGGCGTGACGGTGAACGACACGCTCATGCACATCGCGCACGAGCGCCTGCCCTTCGGCGGCGTGGGCGAAAGCGGCTGGGGCGCGTCGCACGGCGAAGCGGGCTTCCTGCGCTTCACGCACGAGAAGGCGGTGTTCGCCCAGTCGAGATGGGCCGGTGGCCAGCTGCTGTATCCACCTTATGGCCCGCGCTTCGACCGGATGATGCGGCTGCTGCGTCGCCTGGTGTAGCGCGCCGCGCGGCTTTCAGAGCGGATGCTCGGTGTAGAAGCGCCCGCCGTGGAACAGCAGCGGCGATGCACCCGGCGTGTGCGTGCAGCGCTCTACCTCGCCCACGAAGATCACGTGGTCGCCTTCGTCGTAGCGGCTGCGGTTGAAGCACTCGAAGCTGGCCGCGGCGCCCGCGAGCACCGGCGCGCCGCCGATGCCTTCGGTGAACACCACGTCCTGCCACCGGTCGTCGCGCTTCTTCGCGAAGCGCTCGGCCAGTTCTTTCTGGCTCGCAGACAGGATGTTGACGGCGTAGTGCGAACCGGTGCTCAGCGTCGGCATCGAGCCCGCGCTCAGCGCCAGGCTCCACAGCACCAGCGGGGGATTCAGCGACACCGAGTTGAAGGAGTTGGCGGTGAGCCCGACCAGGGAGCCATCGGCCGCGCGCGCCGTGACGATGGTCACGCCGGTGGCGAACATGCCGAGTGCCTGACGGAATTCGTCGGCCGAGAAGGAGGGCGGCTGCGCCTGGACGGGAACGTTCACGGGGAGAAGATGCGAAGAAGGCGGAGGCCCATTCTGGCCGATGCGCCGCGCCCGCTCTGTCGCGTGGGCTATCCAAAGAACCAGTAGCAGACCGCGATGGCCGCGACCACGCCCGCGAACTCGGCCGCCAGCGCACAGGCCACCGCATGCCGCGCCCGCTGGATGCCGACCGCGCCGAAGTACACCGCGAGCACATAGAAGGTGGTCTCGGTGCTGCCCTGGATCGTGGCGGCGACCAGCGACGGGAAGCTGTCGACGCCCTGGCTCTTCATGGTCTCGATCAGCATCGCGCGGGCCGCGCTGCCGGAGAAGGGTTTGACCAGGGCGGTGGGCAGCGCGTCGACGAAGCGCGTGTCCCAGCCGGTCTGCAGCACCAGCCAGCGGATGCCGTCGAGCGCGATGTCGAGCGCACCTGACGCCCGCAGCACGCCGATGGCGCAGAGCATCGCCACCAGATAGGGCAGCAGGTTCTTCGCGACGTCAAAGCCTTCCTTGGCGCCTTCGATGAAGCGTTCGTAGACCGGCACGCGCCGCAGCGCGCCGATTAGCAGGAAGGCGATCACGAGGCCGAAAAGCACGAGGTTGCCGAGCAGCGACGACAGGGCGGCCAGCGCGGCGGACGAGAGCGTCGCGAGCAGCGCCATGAAGCCGCCGAGCAGCAGCGCGCCGGGCAGCAGGTAGGCCAGCACGACCGGGTCCCAGAGCTTGAGCCGCTGCACGATCGCCACCGACAGCAGGCCGACCAACGTCGAGGCACTGGTCGCCAGCAAGATCGGCAGAAACACCAGCGTCGGGTCGGCCGCGCCCTGCTGCGCGCGATACATGAAGATCGTCACCGGCAGCAGCGTGAGCGACGAGGCGTTGAGCACCAGGAACAGGATCTGCGCGTTGCTCGCTGCCGTGGGGTGCGGGTTGAGCGTCTGCAGCTCGCGCATGGCCTTCAGGCCGATGGGCGTGGCCGCGTTGTCCAGCCCCAGCGCGTTGGCGGCGAAGTTCATGGTGATCAGGCCGAGCGCCGGGTGCCCGGCCGGCACCTCGGGCATCAGGCGCCGGAACAGCGGGCCGAGCAGCCGCGCCAGCCACGCGACCAGGCCGGCCGCTTCGGCGATGCGCAGCAGGCCGAGCCACAGCGTCAGCGTGCCGAAGAGCAGCACCATCACCTCGACCGCCAGCTTCGCCATGGCGAACAGGCTCTCGACCATCGCGGCGAACACTGTCGGGTCGCCGCCGACCAGCCAGCGGGCCAGCCCGGCGACCGCCGCGACCATGAAGAAGCCGAGCCACAGGCCGTTGAGCATCAGGCGACCTCGATCAGCAGGTCGGGGCGGAAGCCGTCCTGCTCGCCTTTCGACGCGTAGCCGAGCGGGTTGGCGATCACGCGGCAGCCGTCCTTCACGTAGTCGAAGGCGCAGTGCAGGTGGCCGTGCAGCCACAAGTCGGCTTGGGGGAGCAGGTGGTCGAGGCTGTTGCAGAACCCGGCGGTGCCGGCGCGCAGGCCGTAGCGCGGGTCGGCGCTGGCCAGGGTGGGGGCGAAATGGGTCACGGCGACGGTCGTGCCGTCGAAGGGCTGGGCGAGCGCTTCGGTCAGCCACGCTTCGCAAGTGAGCGCGTGCTCTCGGATTTGCGCGGCCATGAATGGGTGGCCGCCGCGGCTGGCAGCCGCTTTCGCCAGGTAGAAATCGGCCGAGCGCATCGCCTTGCCGCGCTTCTTGAGCCGCTCGCCCAGGTCATCGGTCGGCGCGACCAGCGCGTCGAAATCGGCCCACAGCGTGGTGCCGACGAAGCGCACGCCGCCGTGCACCACGGTTTCGCGCTCCAGCCAGACGATGCCGAGCTCGTCGCACAGTGTGCGCAGCCGCGCGTGGGTGGTGTCGAAGTCGGTCGCGTCGTACTCGTGGTTGCCGGGCACATAGAACACCGGCGTCGGCCAGCCGTTCCGGGGGGAGAAACGGCCGAGGCCGAAATCCGTGTCTTCCAGCCGGGAGCCGGTCTGGTAGGAGCCGACGTCGCCGGCCAGCACCAGCAGATCCGCCCCCGGCGCGGGCGCGATGCGCAGGCGGGGGTGCGACTCCAGGTGCAGGTCGGAGAGCAGCTGAAGCTTCATTGCGCCCAGTCTAGGCGAATGTAGTTATGTGCAAGGCGCATAAGGTTGCGGTGGAAAGCATAGGGATAACCCTTAATCTATGGCTTAGTCCAAACACCAGCGCGGGATCAGGCCGCGCACACACCATGACCCGTCTGTTCGCCCAACTCGCCAGTTTCTTTCGTTCTACCGCTGACGAAGCACCTTCCAGCCCTGCATCGCTCCTGATGGAGAGCGCCGACCTCCGTGCCGGCCACGACGCCCATGACGCGCAAGACCTGCGCGTCGCCGCCAGCGCCTGGCTGCGCGTGGTTCGCTGAACCGTCCCTTGCATCGTCACGGCGTGATCGCCGTCCCCGGGGCAGGTTGCCCCAGTAGCGAGCGCGCGAACGCCGCCGCCGCCGAGCGCACCAGCGCCGCGCGCAACCATTCGTGCGCATGCCCGTGCTGCGCCCGCCGGTGCCAGACCGCGTCCACGTGGACCAGCGGCTGGTCGAACGGCAGATCGCTCAGCACCAGCTGTTCGTCGATGCCGGTCACCCGCACGAAATGCCGTGGCAGGACCGTGAGCAGGTCGGAATTCGCCACCACGCGGCCGGCCGTGAAGAACTGATTCACCGTGACCGCGATGCGGCGCTCCCGCCCCAGCGCGGCCAGCGTCTGGTCGATGAAGCCGTAGGGCCGGCCCGAAAAGCTCACCAGCAGGTGGCGCGCGGCGCAGTAGTCGTCGATCGTCAGCGGCTTGTCCGCCAGCGGATGCCCACGCCGCATCACGCACACGTATTGGCCGACATAGAGCCGCTGCGCCTCGAAAGGCACGGCGGCGCCGGACTGGCCGCGCGCGGTCAGCCCGGCGATCACGGCGGGGAAGTAGCCGATGGCCATGTCGGCTTCCTCGCGCTCGAGCAACTGGCGCGGGTCGCGCGTGGTCAGCGGCACGACGCGCACCGAGATCGCCGGCGCCTCGGCCTGCATGATCTGGACGAGGCCAGGGATCAGCTCGGCCGCGGTGGCATCGGCCATCGCCAGCACGAAGGTGGTGTCGGCGATGGCGGCATCGAACTCATTGGGCGCCAGGGTGTGTTGCAGTTGCTGCAGGGCGTCGCGCACGGTCGGCCACAAGGCAAGTGCGCGGGGTGTCGGCTCCACGCCGGCGCCGGAGCGCCGCACCAGCTCGTCGCCCAGCACCTCGCGCAGCCGTCGCAGCGCGTTGCTCACCGCGGGCTGCGTCAGCGACAGGTTGCGGGCGGCGCGCGTCAGGTTGCGCTCGGCCATCACCTCGTCGAAAACGCGCAGCAGGTTGAGATCCAGCGTGCGAAAGTTGACGTTCATCATCGTGGTGAATGATAAACATCAGAAAGATAAAGTGGCGGAACACTAGGGTAACCCCTAACATTCGATCCATCGGCTTCTTGCCATTCATCCCTTGGAGGGAATTCTCATGACCAGCTTTGTCCACGTCGAACAACCCGCGGCTCATCCGGGCGTCGCCCGCGCCGAAGCCGTTTTTGACCACCTCCGCAGCACGCGCGGCTTCAACGGCTCGCGCGGCCTGGCAGCCTTGCTGCTTGCCGCCATCGTGTCGGCCATGCTCGTCGTCGCCGACAAGCTGGTGTCGAACCTCAACGAAGGCGGCCTGCTCGCTGCCTGGCTGGTGATGTGGGGCGTGGCGTTTGTCGCCCTGGCCTTCTTCGCCGACACCGCCCGCACCCTGGCCGTCCGTGCCACCGCCGGCTGGGCCGCCTACGCCCGCCGCCGTGACGCCGCGCAAGCCGACGCCCGTTTCCTGGCCTACGCCAAGTACGACCAGCGCATCATGAACGACATCCAGGCCGCCGTGACCCGCCACGAAGCGGTGACCGGCGCCCCGGCCGCCGTGCCGGCCCAGCTGGCTCGCGCCATGATGGCCCAGCGCTCGGCCGATGTGAAGGTGCCGACGCTGTACGAAGCCATGCGCCGCGTGAACCTCGGCAAGTACTACTGAGCCCTGCGCTGAGCGCAAAGAAAAAGCCGCCCTCGGGCGGCTTTCTTCATGGGCGCACGAGGCGCCCTTCGCGCGTTCAGGCCGCGAGGCGCTGCTCGATGGCTGCCTTGGTTTCCGGCAGTTCCTTCGGCAGATGGTGTGCCAGTTGCTCGAACAGTTCGGTGTGCAGCTTCAGCTCGGCCTGCCAGGCGGCTTTGTCGATGCTGGTGACCGTGTCGAACTGGGCGGCGCTGAAGTCCAGCCCGGTCCAGTTGAGGTCTTCATAACGCGGTGACACGCCGAAGACATGCTCGGTGCCCGAGGCCTTGGCTTCGATGCGGTCGATCATCCACTTGAGCACGCGCATGTTCTCGCCATAGCCCGGCCAGACGAACTTGCCGTCGGCGCCCTTGCGGAACCAGTTGGTCGTGTAGATCTTCGGCAACGTGGCGCCCGAGCCTTCCAGCTTCTTGCCCAGGTCGAGCCAGTGCTGGAAGTAGTCGCTCATGTTGTAGCCCATGAAGGGCAGCATGGCGAACGGGTCGCGGCGCACCACGCCGGCCTGGCCGGTGGCCGCAGCGGTGGTTTCCGAACCCATCGTGGCGGCCATGTAGACACCTTCGGTCCAGCTGCGCGCTTCGGTCACCAGCGGCACGGTGGTCGAACGGCGGCCGCCGAAGATGAAGGCGTCGATCTTCACGCCCTTCGGGTCGTCCCAGGCCTCGTCGAGCGCCGGGTTGTTGGTGGCGGCGACGGTGAAGCGGGCGTTCGGGTGCGCGGCGGGCTTGAGCTTGCCGCCGACCCCGTCGGCCTTGGCGCTCTCCGGCGTCCAGTCCTTGCCCTGCCAGTCGATGAGGTGCGCGGGCAGCGCCTTGCCTTCCGCGTCCTGCTCCATGCCTTCCCACCAGACGTCGCCATCGTCGGTCAGGGCGACGTTGGTGAAGATCACGTCCTTGTCCAGGCTGCGCATGCAGTTCGGGTTGGTCGTGTAGTTGGTGCCGGGCGCGACGCCGAAGTAGCCCGCTTCGGGGTTGATGGCGCGCAGCGAGCCGTCGGCCTGCGGCTTGATCCAGGCGATGTCGTCGCCGATGGTCGTGACCTTCCAGCCCTCGAAGCCGGCCGGCGGCACGAGCATCGAGAAGTTGGTCTTGCCGCAGGCGCTCGGGAAGGCGGCGGCCACGTGGTACTTCTTGCCTTCGGGGTTGGTCACGCCCAGGATCAGCATGTGCTCGGCCAGCCAGCCTTCGTCACGCCCCATGGTCGAGGCGATGCGCAGCGCGAAGCACTTCTTGCCCAGCAGTGCGTTGCCGCCGTAGCCCGAACCGTAGCTCCAGATCTCGCGGGTTTCCGGGTAGTGGACGATGTACTTGGTGGTGTTGCAGGGCCAGGCGACGTCCTTCTGGCCGGCCTCGAGCGGTGCGCCGACGGTGTGCACGCAGGGCACGAACTCGCCGTCGCTGCCCAGCACGTCGTACACGGCTTGGCCCATGCGGGTCATGATCTTCATGTTGACCGCGACGTACGCGCTGTCGGACAGCTCGATGCCGACGTGCGCGATCGGCGAGCCCAGCGGGCCCATCGAGAAGGGCACCACGTACATCGTGCGGCCCTTCATGCAACCGTCGAAAAGCGGCTGCAAGGTCGCACGCATCTCGGCGGGCGCCATCCAGTTGTTGGTCGGGCCGGCGTCTTCCTTCTTGGCCGAGCAGATGTAGGTGCGGTCTTCGACCCGGGCCACGTCGACCGGGTCGGAGTTCGCCAGGAAGGAGTTGGGCCGCTTGGCCGGGTTGAGCTTCTTGAAGGTGCCGGCGTCGACCAGTTGCTGGCAGAGGCGGTCGTACTCTTCGGTGCTGCCGTCGCACCAGTAGACGCTCTCGGGCTTGCACAGGGCGGCCATCTCGGCGACCCAGGCGATCAGTTTGGCATTCCTCACATAGCTCGGCGCCTGAATGGGCAGGCCCTTCATCGTGGGTGCGTTCATCGAAAGTCTCCAGGAGTTGAAAAATCGTCTTTTCGAGCGGGGCTCGTGCCGGCGGGAGGGCCGTTGGAAAAAACGTTTTCGCTCTGTGCGGCTCTTGGGCCGCGTCGATGGAAGCGAGGGCGACCGGGCTTCGGGCGCAGGTGAGGGCGTGAAATGACCGTCGCGAGCGGCCCGAGCTTGCGTCGAGGACCGCAGCCGTACTCAGGTACGGCGAGGACCGCAAATGCGAGATCGGGTCGCGCAGCAGGTCAGTTCATGCCCTCAAGCCATGTAGATGGCGATGGAGGCTAGGAGCAGCATCAGCACGCCCCCCACCAGCGGCAGCACGATCGGCATCAGGTGCACGACCGACTCGACCGCATCTTTCTCGACCAGGGCGTCGTGGCCGGGCTCAACAGGGGTGGGGGTGGACATGAGTAGTTCCTTTGTATTCAAACCGGAGATTGCCTCCATTTTAGCCAACCGACCCCGGCGCCGCCCCAGGGCCTTCCCGGGGCCAGGGTCAATGCGACTGCTGTTCTTGCGCCTCGAAGCCCGCCTGACGCAACGCGGCCAGCACGGCGGCCAAGTGCTCGCGCCCCCGTGTCTGCAGCACCAGCTCGATCTCCACGTTCTGGGCCGCCAGCATGGTGAAGGCCCGCTGGTGGTGCACCTCGTCGATGTTGGCGCCCGCTTCGGCGACCGTCGTGGTGATGCGGGCGAGCATGCCCGGCACATCGCGGGCGCTCACGCGCAGCCGGGCCAACCGGCCCGCCCGCACCATGCCGCGCTCGATGATGGCCGCGAGCAGCAGCGGGTCGATGTTGCCGCCGCAGAGAACCAGCCCGACCTTCTTGCCGCGAAAGCGCTCGGGGTGCCGCAGCAGCGCGGCCAGCCCCACGGCGCCAGCGCCTTCGACCACGGTCTTCTCGATCTCGAGCAGCATCAGCACGGCCTGCTCGATGTCGCCCTCGTCGACCAGGAGCATGTCGTCGATCAGCGCTTTGATGATCTCCTGCGTCAACACGCCCGGCGTGCCCACGGCGATGCCTTCGGCGATCGAATTACTGCCCTGCGCATGGTGGGTGCCCTTGATCGCGTTGACCATCGCCGGGAAGCGCGACGTCTGCACGCCGACGATCTCGATGCCGGGCTTGAGCGCCCGCGCGGCCACGGCCATACCCGAGATCAGCCCACCGCCGCCGACCGCGATCACCAGCGTGTCGAGGTCCGGCACGGTGGCGAGCATTTCGAGCGCGATGGTGCCCTGGCCCGCGATGATCGCTTCGTCGTCGTAGGGATGCACGAAGGTGAGACCGTCGCGCTCGGCCAGCTCGAAGGCGTGGGCGCGGGCGGCGTCGAGCGTGTCGCCGTGCAGCACCACCTCGGCGCCGAAGCTGCGGGTGCGCTCGATCTTCACGCCGGGCGTGAAGCGCGGCATCACGATGACCGCCTTCATGCCCAGCCGCTGCGCGTGGTACGCCACGCCCTGCGCATGGTTGCCTGCGGACATCGCCACCACGCCACGCACCCCGGCCTCGGCCAGGTCGACCAGCTTGTTGCAGGCGCCGCGCTCCTTGAACGAGGCGGTGAACTGCAGGTTCTCGAATTTGAGGAAGACCTGGGCGCCGACGATGTCCGACAGCGTGCGTGACTCGACGCACGGCGTCGCCAGCAGCTGGCCCTGGAGGCGCACCGCGGCGCGTTCGATGTCTTGGATTCCGATCATGGCCGGCATTGTGGGATGGATTTGCAACATTGGGAGATTTCCCGATGCGCTGTCTTCCACAACACAAAACTCTGCGCTATGGTCGCGCTGAGATTTCCGTAACGAGAGGTTGTCGAATGGTCAAGCGTGCCGGTGTCGATGCAGTGGCTGCGCCCTTGCGGGGGCAGGCACTGCCGTCGCCCGGACTCAAGGAAGCACCGGTGCTCGAACTGATGTGTTCGCACTTCGTGCTCACGCTCGCCGCCAAGCAAGGTCCGCGCTTCAATGTGCGGCGCGACCTGAACGGCCTGCTGTCGCTGACTGGCCGCCATCTCGTCTGGCCCATGCCCGTGCTGCAGCGCCTGCGCGAATTCCTCGGCCGCCGCTGCGCCGGCAACGACGTGTGGAAGGGCGTCGAGCATTTCGACGGCCGCACGCTGCTGGAGCGCCATGGCGTTTGGCGCGGCCCGTACGAAGAAGGCACGCTGTTCTTCTACCTCGACGAGTACGTGAAGGACCAGCCGAAGGACCTGCTGTCGGTGCTGTCGGTCACGCGCGACTGGCTCACGCATGCGCTGCGCAAGCAGTCGACGCTGGTCGAGAAGAACATCGAGGCGCTCGCCGGCCTGCTGCAGCTCAACAAGGCCGAGCGCGCGCTGCTGCTGTACGGCACACTGGCGCGCTACCAGCGCGACCTGCGTTCGCTGCTGGTCGAGTTCAAGGTCAACAACGCCCCCGAGGCCTATGCCGCCATCGCCGAAGTGGCCGGTGTGAGCGCGAGCGACGTGGGCGAGGCCTTGCGCGCGGGCTCGCGGCTCGAACGCATCGGCCTGGTCGAGAACCTCATCTCCGAGCACAACATCACCGACCTGGCCGACCTGATGAAGGTCAGCGAGAAGCTGCCGCCGGTGCTGATGCGCGAGTACCGCGACCACAACGAGCTGATGGCCGTGTTCACCCGGCCGTCGGCCAAGAGCGCGCTCACCGTCGACGATTTCTCCTTCGCCGCGGACGACACGCAGATGCTGATCACGCTGCTGCGCGCCGCCGTGCAGCGCAAGGAGCCCGGCGTCAACGTGCTGCTCTACGGCCCGCCCGGCACCGGCAAGACCGAGCTGGCGAAGGTGGTGGCGCAGGCTGCGGGCCTGGAGCTGTTCGAGGTCGAGTACGCCGACCGCGACGGCAATTCGCTCTCGGGCCGCGACCGCTACCGGTCGCTGCAGATCGCGCAGGTCTTCCTCAAGGGCAGCGCGCAGGCCGCGCTGCTGTTCGACGAGGTCGAGGACGTGTTCCCGCCCATCAGCACCGAGGCGGCGCAGTTCATGTCGCGCGCCGAGCAGATGCCCTCGCCCGCCAGCGGCAGCGTGAGCGGCAAGGCCTGGGTCAACCAGATCCTGGAGTCGAACGCCGTGCCCACGCTGTGGGTCACCAACCGCATCGAGCAGATCGACCCGGCCTTCCGCCGCCGCTTCGCCTACCACCTCGAACTGAAGTCGCCACCGCCCGGCGCGCGCGAGCAACTGGTGCGCAAGACGCTCGAAGGCGTGACCGTGTCCGATGCCTTCACCGCCAAGCTCGCCGAGCGCAAGGGCCTGACGCCGGCGCAGATCCGCACCGCGGTGCGCTTCGCCCAACTGGCCAAGACCGACGACGCCTCGGTCGAAGGGCTGATCGAGCGGCAGCTGAAGAACGCCGACCTCGCGCTGGGCACGGTCGACCGCCAGCACGGCGCGCGCCGTGCCGTCACCACCTACGACCTCGACATGCTCAACGTCGAAACGCGTTTCGAGATCCCGCGCATCGTCGAAGCCTTGCGCGTGCGCGGCCACGGCACGCTGTGCTTCTACGGCGCCCCCGGCACCGGCAAGACCGCGCTGGCTGAGCACATCGCCAAGGCCATCGGCCGCCCGCTGATCGTCAAGCAGGCGAGCGACCTGATGAGCAAGTACGTGGGCGAGACCGAACAGAACATGGCCGCCATGTTCAAGGAAGCCGAGGCCGAGAAGGCGGTGCTGCTGCTGGATGAAGCTGACAGCTTCCTGCAGGACCGTCGCGGCGCCCAGCGCACCTACGAGGTCACCGAGGTCAACGAGATGCTGCAGGGCATGGAGCGCTTCGGCGGCATCTTCGTGTGCACCACCAACCTGCTCGACCGGCTCGACCAGGCGGCGCTGCGGCGCTTCACCTTCAAGATCAAGTTCATGCCGCTGACCGATGCGCAGCGCGAGCGCATGTTCGTGACCGAAGCGCTGGCGGGCGACGTCGGGCTCATGACGCCCGAGCTGCGCCGGCGGCTGCAGCGTTTGCCGCAGCTGTGCCCCGGCGACTTCGCGGCGGTGAAGCGGCAGACCGACATCCTCGCGACCGAGTTCAGCGCGGCGGAGTTCCTCGACCAGCTCGAGGCCGAGCACCGCATCAAGCCCGAGGTCCGCGAATCGCGCGGCATGGGCTTCGTCCAGTAATTTCACGCGCGCTCCCTTGCTACCCGCACGACCCCTTCGCGCGCTGTCGATCCTGGCCGCAGCTGCGGCGTTGGCGCTGGCGGGGTGCGGCGGTGGGGGAGGCGGCAGCGGTGGCGCCACGGCATCGCCCGCGCCCGCCGATGGCAGCACCGCCCCGGCGATCGTGCCGTCGGCCACCGTGGCCGATCGTTGCGCCGCGTCGAGCACCGGCACCCTCGACGACGAGAAGACCTGGGTGCGCGGCTGGATCGACGAAACCTACCTCTGGTACAGCGAGGTGCCGACCACGCTGCAGCCCGCCGCCTACGCCACGCCGGTCGCGTACTTCGCCGACCTGAAGACGCCCGTGCTCACGCCGTCGGGCCGCGCCAAAGACCGGTTCCACTTCACCTACGACACGGCGCAGTACCGCGCCATCCTGCAGAGCACCGAATCGGGCTACGGCGTCGAGTTCGCCTACCTCGCCCGCACGCCGCCGCGGCAGATTCGCGTGGCCTACACCGAGCCCGGGTCGCCGGCGGCGCAGGCTGGCCTGGTGCGCGGCATGACCTTGCTGGCCGTCGACGGCATCGACGCGGTCAACGCCGGCAGCCAGGCCGACTTGGACCGCCTCAACGCGGCGCTGGCGCCGACGGCGAACGGGCAGGTCCATGCCTTCCAGCTGCGCGCGGCCGACGGCAGCACGTCAACGGCCAATCTCACATCCGCCAGCGTGCTGCGCTCGCCGGTGCAGGCGGTGCGCAGCATTCCCACGCCCACCGGCAACGTCGGCTACCTGCAGTTCAACGACCATGTGGAGAAGGCCGAGGGCCAACTGGTCGATGCGGTGAACCAGTTGCAGGCCGCGGGCATCGCCGACCTGGTGCTGGACATGCGCTACAACGGCGGCGGCCTGCTTGCCGTCGCGAGTGAGCTGGCCACGATGGTGGCGCCGGCAGCGTCCACCCAGGGTGCGGCCTTCGAGCGGCTGGTCTTCAATGCGAAGAACCCGTTCGGCCTGAGCGCGTCGCAGGCCACGCTGCCGTTCTATGCCACGGGGCGTGGGTTGACCGTAGCTGCCGGGCAGGCCCTGCCACGCTTGAACCTGCCGCGCGTCACCGTGCTCACCGGCCCCGACACCTGTTCGGCCAGCGAGTCGGTGGTCAACGGCCTGCGCGGCATCGGCGTCAAGGTCGACCTCATCGGCGGCGCCACCTGCGGCAAGCCCTACGGTTTCTATCCCCAAGACAACTGCGGCACCACCTACTTCGCGATCCAGTTCCAGGGCGTGAACGCGCAGGGCTTCGGCGACTACGGCGACGGCCTCGCGCCGACCTGCACCGTGGCCGACGACTTCGACCACGCGCTGGGTGACGCGGCCGAAGCGCGGCTGGCGGCTGCCCTGCAGTACCGCAGCAGCGGCACCTGCCCGGCGACGCCGTCATCGAAGAGCCTGGCTGGCGGTCTGCAGAAGACCGAGGGGGCTGGCGCACCGTACCTGGACCGCAGCGCCCTGCGTTCCAGCCGCCTCGTGCGGCCGGTCGATCTGTCGAACTGATGCGCTGAGCTCAGTACCGTCGATGGGTCAGCTGCACACGCGCAGCACATCGCTTCCATAGGCCTCGAGCTTCTTGGTGCCGATGCCGCTGATGCCCTGCAGGTCTTCCAGCGTGGCGGGCGAGCGCTCGGCGATGGCGGCGAGCGTGGCGTCGTGAAAGATCACGTAGGCGGGGAGGTTGTGCTCGCGCGCCACCTCGCCGCGCCAGGCCTTGAGGGCCTCGAAGCGCTTCTGCGCCTCGGCGTCCAGCGTGGCCGCTGCCGGTGACGGCGCGCCGCGCACCACCCGTTCGCGCCGCGGCTTGCGATCGGCGGGCGACGACACCGATTCGCGCAGGCGCACCGTGGTCTCGCCCTTGAGCACCGCGCGCGAGCCGTCGGTGAGCTGGAGCGTGTTGAAGGCTTCCGAATTGACGGCCAGCGCGCCGGTCGCGATCAATTGGCGCAGCACGCCGCGCAGCTGCACCTCGCTGAACTCCGCACCGATGCCGAAGGTGCTGATGCTTTCATGCCCGAACTGCTTGACCTTCTCGGTCGCCTTGCCGCGCAGGATGTCCATGATGTGCCCGGCGCCGAAGCTGATGCCGCTGTGCTGGTTCACGCGGTAGATGGTGCTGAGCAGCTTGCGCGCGGCGTCTGTGCCGTCCCACACCTGCGGCGGGTTCAGGCAGTTGTCGCAGTTGCCGCATGTGGCCCCCACGCTCCCCGCTGCGCGAGGTTCGCTGCCCCCCGAGGGGGCTGGCCCGCCTTGGGGCGGCCCGGCGGCGGGCCCGGCGTAGACCTCGCCGAAGTAGCCCAGCAAGCGCACGCGCCGGCAATCGCTCGCTTCGGCCAGGGACAGCAGCGCGTCGAGCTTGCCGCGCATCACTTGCTTGAACTCCTCGCCGGCGGGGCTCTCGTCGATCATGCGGCGCTGGTTCACCACGTCCTGCAGGCCGTAGGTCATCCAGGCGTCGGCGGGCAGGCCGTCGCGGCCGGCGCGGCCGGTCTCCTGGTAGTAGCCCTCGATGTTCTTGGGCATGTCGAGGTGGCCGACGAAGCGCACGTCGGGCTTGTCGATGCCCATGCCGAAGGCGATGGTCGCGCACATCACGATGCCTTCCTCGCGCAGGAAGCGGTCCTGGTGGCGCTGGCGCACGGCCGCGTCCAGGCCCGCGTGGTAAGGCAGGGCGTTGATGCCCGCGTCCTGCAGCATGACGGCGGTGTCTTCGACCCGCTTGCGCGACTGGCAGTACACGACGCCCGCCTCGCCTTCGTGCTCGCGCTGGATGAAGCGCAGCAGTTGCGTGGTGGCGTCCTTCTTCTCGACGATGGTGTAGCGGATGTTCGGACGGTCGAAGCTGCTGACGAACTGGCGCGCTTCTTCGAGCTGAAGGCGCTCGACGATGTCGGCCCGCGTCAGGTCGTCGGCCGTGGCGGTCAGCGCGATGCGCGGCACGCCGGCGTAGCGCTCGTGCAGCACGGTGAGCGCGCGGTACTCGGGGCGGAAGTCGTGGCCCCACTGGCTCACGCAATGCGCCTCGTCGATGGCGAAGAGGCTGAGCTTGCCGCGCTCCTTCAGCGTGTCGAGCTGCTGCAGGAAGCGAGGCGTGTTCACCCGTTCGGGCGCGGCATACAGCAGCGTGATCTCGCCGCTGAGCATGCGGCGCTCGACGTCCTGCGTCTGCTGCCAGTCGAGCGTGGAATTGAGGAAGGCCGCGTCGACGCCAGCCTCGTGCAGCGCGCCGACCTGGTCGTGCATCAGCGCGATCAGCGGCGACACGACGATGGTCACGCCATGCCCCGCGCGCTGCCGCGCGATGGCGGGGATCTGGTAACAGAGCGACTTGCCACCACCGGTGGGCATCAGCACCAGCGCGTCGCCGCCACCGACCACATGGTCGACGATGGCGGCCTGCGCGCCGCGGAACTGGTCGTAGCCGAAGACCTCGTGGAGGATGTCGGCGGGCGCGGCGCTGCCCTGGTTTTCGAGGGCGTGGGGGAGGGTGGCGGAGGACAAGCGGCCATTGTCCCCGATCGTCCCGCACCAGCCGCTGGCACGCGCTTTGCAACAGCGCATCGGTCGTGCGACGGCAACCTGTATAGACAGCAATTTGGTGCACTGGCATTCGAAGAATGCACCTGAAAGCAGCGCGGGGATAACCCTGTATAGACAAGTTGGGGCGCGCGGCCACAATCCGGCTCACGCCGCCTGGGGTCTGCGCCTCCGGCGCCCGCAGGCCTTGCTTTTCATCACGAACGGAATCCAGGAGTACCCATGGTCAAGATGGTTGTCAAAGTCACTTCGCTGCTCGCAGCCGGTCTGTGCGCGGCCGGCATGGCCACCACGGCTTCCGCGCAGGACACCAAGATCGCGCTCGGCATGTCCGGCTGGACCGGCTTCGCGCCGCTCACCCTCGCCGACAAGGCCGGCATCTTCAAGAAGAACGGCCTGGACGTCGAGATCAAGATGATTCCGCAGAAGGACCGTCACCTGGCGCTGGCTGCGGAGGCCATCCAGTGCGCTGCCACCACCGTCGAGACGCATGTCGCCTGGAACGCGAACGGCGTGCCGATCGTCCAGATCTTCCAGATGGACAAGTCCTACGGCGCCGACGGCATCGCGGTGCGCGGCGACATCAAGAGCTTTGCCGACCTCAAGGGCAAGACCATCGGCGTGGACGCGCCGGGCACGGCGCCGTACTTCGGCCTGGCCTGGATGCTCAACAAGAACGGCATGACGCTCAAGGACGTGAAGACCACCACGCTGTCGCCGCAAGCCGCAGCGCAGGCTTTCGTCGCCGGCCAGAACGACGCAGCGATGACCTACGAGCCGTACCTGTCGACCGTGCGCGCCAACCCGGCGGCCGGCAAGATCCTCGCGACCACGCTCGACTACCCGATGGTGATGGACACGGTCGGCTGCGCGCCGACCTGGCTCAAGGCCAACGCCAAGGCGGCGCAGGCCCTGACCAACTCGTACTTCGAGGCGCTGGAGATGATCAAGAACGACCCCGTCAAGTCGAACGAGATCATGGGTTCGGCCGTCAAGCAGACCGGCGAGCAGTTCGCCAAGTCGTCGGCCTACCTGCGCTGGCAGGACAAGGCGGCCAACCAGAAGTTCTTCGCCGGTGAACTCACGACCTTCATGAAGGACGCCGAAAAGATCCTGCTGGAAGCCGGCGTGATCCGCAAGGCGCCCGAGAACCTGGCCGTCACCTTCGACGCCTCCTTCATCAAGTGAGCTGGCTCGCCCCCATGGCACCACTCGAGCCGGTCGGCGCGCGCGCGCGCTGGCTGCTCGGCGTCGGTTTCTTCGTGCTGTTCGTCGCGGTCTGGGCTTTCTTCACCCTCGGCGGCTTCGTGTCGCCGACCTTCCTGGCGAGCCCCGTCACGATGGTGAAGGAAGCCTGGCTGCTCTTCACCGAGTACAACTTCATCCATGACATCGGCATGACGGTGTGGCGGGTGCTGGGCGGCTTCGTGCTCGCCACCGTCGTTGCCGTGCCGCTGGGCATCGCGATGGGCGCGTACAAGCCGGTCGAAGCCTTCCTCGAGCCCTTCGTGTCGTTCTGCCGCTACCTGCCGGCGTCGGCCTTCATTCCACTGCTGATTCTCTGGGCCGGCATCGGCGAGACGCAGAAGCTGCTGGTCATCTTCATCGGCTCGGTGTTCCAGATCATCCTGATGGTTGCAGTCATCGTGGGTGGCGCCCGCAAGGACCTGGTCGAGGCGGCCTACACCCTGGGCGCCAACAGCGGCGGCATCGTCAAGCGGGTGCTCATCCCCGGTGCCGCGCCCGGCATCGCCGAGACCCTGCGTCTGGTGCTCGGCTGGGCCTGGACCTACGTGATCGTGGCCGAACTCATCGGCTCGTCGTCGGGCATCGGCCACATGATCACCGACAGCCAGGCGCTGCTCAACACGGGCCAGATCATCTTCGGGATCATCGTGATCGGCATCATCGGCCTCGTCTCGGACTTCGCCTTCAAGGCCCTCAACCGCAAGCTCTTTGCATGGAGCACGATCTGATGGCGCGCAACCAGCTTTCCATTCAAGGTGTGTCGCGCGTGTTTGAGGGCGCGAAGGGCCAGCGCACGCAGGCGCTTCAGCCGATCGACTTCGAGGTCCGCGAGAACGACTTCGTCACCATCCTCGGTCCGTCGGGTTGCGGCAAGTCGACGCTGCTGCGCATCGTGGCCGGCCTCGACTTTCCGACGACCGGCCAGGTGCTGCTCGACGGCGAGCGCATCCAAGGCCCGGGCGCCGACCGCGGCGTGGTGTTCCAGAGCTACACGCTGTTCCCATGGCTCACCATCGCACAGAACATCCGCTTCGGCCTGCGCGAGCGCGGCATGAGCGAAGCGCAGCAAAAAGAGCGCAGCGACTTCTTCATCGCCAAGGTGGGCCTGCGCGGCTTCGAGAACCACTTCCCCAAGCAGCTCTCGGGCGGCATGCAGCAGCGCACCGCCATCGCCCGCGCGCTTGCCAACGACCCCAAGATGCTGCTGCTCGACGAGCCCTTCGGCGCGCTCGACAACCAGACCCGCGTGCTGATGCAGGAGCTGCTGCTCGGCATCTGGGAGTCCGCGCAGAAGACGGTGCTGTTCGTCACGCACGACATCGACGAGGCCATCTTCATGGCCAACCGCGTGGCGGTGTTCAGCGCGCGGCCGGGCCGCATCAAGACCGAGATCGCGGTGGACTTCCCGCACCCGCGGCACTACACGATCAAGACGTCGCCGGAGTTCATGGCGATCAAGGCGCGACTCACCGAAGAGATCCGCGCCGAGTCGATGGCGTCGGCCGAGCACTGAAAAGCGGCGCCCGATGAAACGCGATCTGCCGGCCCTCGCGCTCTACGAGCAGGTGAAGGAATTCATCTCTCGCAAGATCCAGGACGGCACCTGGCCGGCCGGGCATCGCTTGCCTTCGGAGCATGAGCTGGTCGCGCAGTTCGGCGTGGCCCGCATGACGGTGAACCGCGCGCTGCGCGAACTGGTCGAGCAGGGCCGCATCACACGTGTGGCGGGCGTCGGCAGCTTCGTCGCGGAAGACAAGCCGCAGTCGACGCTGCTGCAGATCGCCAACATCGCCAGCGAGATCCGCCAGCGCGGGCACGACTACCGGTGCCAGATGCTCGCGGTCGAACGCGTCGCCGCGTCGCCCGACGTGGCGGCCTGGCTCGGCCTGCATGTCGGCGAGTCGGTGTTCCACAGCGTGTGCCTGCACCTCGAGAACGAGACGCCGGTTCAGCTCGAGGAGCGCTACGTGAATCCGGCGGTGGTGCCGACCTACCTCGACCAGGATTTCGAAGCCACGCCGCCCAGCGAATACCTGGTGCGCAACGTCCCGTTCGACCAGATCGAACATCTGGTCGACGCCGTGCTGCCCAGCGCCGAGCAGGCCGAGCGACTCGCCATGTCGGCCGCCGAGCCCTGCCTGCTGCTGACGCGTCGCACCTGGACGCGCACCACGCCCGTCACCTGGGTGCGCTGTCTGCATCCCGCTTCCCGCTACCGCCTCGGCAGCCGCTTTCGCCCCGACGGCAACCCCAGCTTCGGCTGAAGCCACCGCACCGCTGACCGCCCACGCGCACGCACCGAACCACCTGTATAGACAAGCAACATGACCGGTCTTCACCACGCACCCTCTGCCGCCAGGATCCTTACGCCGGGCGCCGTCGATCTCCCGCTCCTGCGCGCCGTCCATGCAGGCGGCGTCACCGTGTCGCTCGACCCGTCGACCGCGGCCGGCATGCGTGCTTCGCAGGCGACCGTGCAGCGCATCGTCGACAACGACGAGGTGGTCTACGGCATCAACACCGGCTTCGGCAAGCTGGCGAGCACGCGCATCGGCAACGACCATCTGGCGGAGCTGCAGCGCAACCTGGTGCTCTCGCACAGCGTCGGCACGGGCGAACCGCTCGCTGCGCCCGTGGTGCGTCTGGTGCTGGCCACCAAGGCCGTGAGCCTGGCGCGCGGGCATTCGGGCGTGCGGCCCGAACTGGTCGACGCGCTGCTCGCGCTGTTCAATGCCGGCGTGCTGCCGCGCATTCCGGCGAAGGGATCGGTTGGCGCCTCGGGCGATCTCGCGCCACTCGCGCACATGGCCTGCGTGTTGATCGGTGAAGGCGAGGCGACGCTGGCCGACGGCCGTGTCGTCAACGGTGCCGAAGCGATGCGCCACATCGGCCTCGAACCCTTCGTGCTCGGCCCGAAGGAAGGCCTGGCGCTGCTCAACGGCACCCAGGTGTCGACCGCGCTGGCGCTGGCCGGGCTGTTCGGTGCCGAGAACGTCTTTGCTGCGGCGCTGATGTCGGGTGCGCTGTCGCTCGAAGCCATTCAAGGCTCGATCAAACCTTTCGACGCCCGCATCCATGCCGCACGCGGCCAGCCGGGCCAGATCGCCGTGGCGGCCGCGGTGCGCACCTTGCTCGACGGCAGCGACATCGTGCCTTCGCACGCCGACTGCGGCCGCGTGCAGGACCCATATTCGGTGCGCTGCATCCCGCAGGTGATGGGCGCCTGCCTGGACAACATCACGCACGCCGCGCGCGTTCTGGTCATCGAGGCCAACGCCGCTTCGGACAATCCGCTGGTCTTCACAGACACCGGTGAAGTGATCTCCGGCGGCAACTTCCACGCCGAGCCTGTGGCTTTCGCGGCGGACATCCTCGCGCTCGCCATTGCCGAGATCGGCGCGATCGCCGAGCGCCGCATCGCGCTGCTCCTCGACACCGGCCTGTCGGGCCTGCCGCCCTTCCTCGTGCGCGACGGTGGGCTCAACTCCGGCTTCATGATCGCGCAGGTGACGGCCGCGGCGCTGGCGTCGGAGAACAAGTCGCTCGCGCACCCGGCCAGCGTCGACAGCCTGCCCACC
This sequence comes from Variovorax restrictus, assembly GCF_051216715.1. Lineage (NCBI taxonomy): Bacteria > Pseudomonadati > Pseudomonadota > Betaproteobacteria > Burkholderiales > Comamonadaceae > Variovorax > Variovorax restrictus. The sequence continues at coordinate 157,873 of NZ_JBPJZH010000001.1, read as the reverse complement.
TCGGCCAACCAGGAAGACCATGTGTCGATGGCGACCTTCGCGGCGCGCCGGCTCGGCGACATGGTCGACAACACGGCCGTGGTCGTCGGCATCGAAGCGATGTGTGCGGCGCAAGGCATCGAACTCAAGCGTGACCCGACCGCGGTGCTGAAGAGCTCGCCGCTGGTCGAAGCCGAGCTGAACACCATCCGACGCCAGGTCGCCTTCCTCGTCAGCGACCGCTACCTCGCACCCGACATCCAGGCCATGCGGCGCTGGGCCCTCGCGGCCGCGCTGCCCGAAGCCCTGCTGAACATCTTGCCCAGCCATTGAAAGGACCCATGCGCCATGAACGCCCCTGAAAAGATCAACACCGACCCGCGCCACGACCCGACCCGCGTGATCCGCGCGCCGCGCGGCAGCGAACTCACGTGCAAGAGCTGGCTCACCGAAGCGCCGTTCCGCATGCTGCAGAACAACCTCGACGCCGAAGTCGCCGAGCGCCCGCAGGACCTGGTGGTGTACGGCGGCATCGGCCGCGCCGCGCGCAACTGGGCGTGCTACGACCAGATCCTTGAGTCGTTGAAGGTGCTGGAAGACGACGAGTCGCTGCTCATTCAATCGGGCAAGCCGGTCGGCGTGTTCAAGACGCACGCCAACGCACCACGCGTGCTCATCGCCAACTCGAACCTCGTGCCCAAGTGGGCGACGTGGGAGAAGTTCAACGAGCTCGACCGTGCGGGCCTCTTCATGTACGGCCAGATGACCGCTGGCAGCTGGATCTACATCGGCGCACAGGGCATCGTGCAGGGCACCTTCGAGACCTTCGTGGAAGCCGGTCGCCAGCACTACAACAATGATCTCGCAGGCAAGTGGATCCTCACCGCCGGCCTGGGCGGCATGGGCGGTGCGCAGCCGCTGGCGGGCGTGCTGGCCGGCGCCTGCGTTCTGGCGATCGAATGCAATCAGTCGAGCATCGACTTCCGCCTGCGCACGCGCTACGTCGACAAGCAGGCGAAGGATCTCGACGATGCATTGGCGTTGATCGCGCACCACACGGCGAAGAAGGAAGCCGTGTCGATCGCGCTGCTCGGCAACGCCGCCGAAATCGTGCCCGAGCTGGCGAAGCGCGCGAAAGCCGGCACCGCGATCCGCCCCGACCTCGTGACCGACCAGACCTCCGCGCACGATCTGATCCACGGCTACCTGCCCGTGGGCTGGACGGTGCCGCAATGGCAGGCCGCGATGAAGGACGCCTCGCAGCACGCCACGCTCACCGCGGCCGCCGCGAAGTCCTGCGTCGTGCATGTGCAGGCCATGCTCGACTTCCAGGCCATGGGCGTGCCCACGGTCGACTATGGCAACAACATCCGGCAAGTTGCGTTCGACGAAGGCGTGAAGAACGCCTTCGACTTCCCCGGCTTCGTGCCTGCGTACATCCGACCGCTGTTCTGCGAAGGCAAGGGCCCGTTCCGCTGGGTCGCGCTCTCGGGCGACCCGGAGGACATCTACAAGACCGACGCGAAGATCAAGGAACTGTTCCCTGAGAACAAGCACACGCACCGCTGGCTCGACATGGCGCGAGAGCGCATCGCCTTCCAGGGCCTGCCCGCGCGCATCTGTTGGCTGGGCCTGGGCGAGCGCCACAAGGCCGGCCTGGCCTTCAACGAGATGGTGAAGAACGGCGAGCTGAAGGCGCCCATCGTCATCGGCCGCGACCACCTCGACACCGGCTCCGTCGCCAGCCCCAACCGCGAGACCGAAGCCATGAAGGACGGCACCGATGCCGTCAGCGACTGGCCGTTGCTCAACGCACTGCTCAACACGGCCGGCGGCGCCACCTGGGTCAGCCTGCACCACGGCGGCGGCGTCGGCATGGGCTACTCGCAGCATGCCGGCATGGTCATCGTGTGCGATGGCACGGATGCTGCTGCGCAACGCATCGGGCGCGTGTTGTGGAACGACCCGGCGAGCGGCGTGATGCGCCATGCCGACGCGGGCTACGACATCGCCATCGCCACGGCGAAGAAGCAAGGGCTTCATCTGCCGATGGTCGAGTAACTCATCTCCCAACGAAAGCCACCATGCAGATCCGCCGTCATCTCCTCATCGCCGCATTCGCATCGGCCGCCGCCTTCACCGGCATCGCCCATGCCCAAGCCGTTCTCACCGTCGGCACCGACGCCACCTTCCCGCCCATGGAGTTCGTCGAGAACAACAAGCGCACCGGATTCGACATCGAGCTGGTCGAGGCCGTCGGCAAGGCCATGGGCCGCAAGGTCGAATGGGTCGACATCGACTTCAAGGGGCTGATCCCCGGTCTCATGTCCAAGCGCTTCGACATGGCGGTGTCGGCCATCTACATCACCGACGAGCGCAAGAAGGTCGTCGACTTCACCGTGCCGTACTACGCCGGTGGCCTGGTCGCGATGGTCAAGGCCGACAACACGACGATCAAGTCGCCGGCTGACCTGAACGGCAAGAAGGTCAGCGTGCAAGTTGGCACCAAGTCGGTCAGCTACGTGAAAGAGAAGTACCCGCAGGTGCAGCTGATGGAAGTCGAGAAGAACCAGGAGATGTTCAACCTGGTCGACATCGGTCGCAGCGACGCGGCCGTCACCGGCAAGCCGGCTGCCTACCAGTACGTGCGCACCCGCCCCGGCCTGAAGGTGCTCGACGAGCAGCTCACCACCGAGGAATACGGCATGGCGATCCGCAAGGACACGCCCGAATTGACCAAAGCGGTGAACGACGCCATCGCGAAGCTGAAGGCCGACGGCACCTACGCGGCCATCGTGAAGAAGTGGTTCAGCAACACGGCGGCCAAGTGACCCGGCTGCGTTGATGGATCTGGACTTCACGCCGGTCTGGGCCGGTTGGCCCAACCTGCTGCGCGGTGCGCTCGTCACGGTCGAAATCACCGCGTGCGCGCTGGCGCTGGGCTGCGTGCTCGGCCTGCTGGTGGGCATCGGCCGCCTGAACCCGAAGCGCCGCTGGCTCTACGGCGTATGCACCGCGTACGTCGCGGTCATCCGCGGCACGCCGCTGTTGGTGCAGCTCTTCATCCTGTTCTTCGGGCTGCCGCACTTCGGCATCCTGCTGCCGGCCTTCGTGTGCGGCGTGCTCGGGCTGGGCGTGTACTCCGGCGCGTACGTGTCGGAGATCGTGCGCGGCGCCATCCAGTCAATCGACCGCGGCCAGACGCTGGCGGCGCAGTCGCTCGGCATGACGCCCGCCGTGGCCATGCGGCAGATCGTGTTGCCGCAAGCCGTGGCGCGCATGATTCCCCCACTGGGCAACGAGTTCATTGCGTTGATCAAGAACTCTGCCTTGGTATCGTTGCTCACCATCCACGACGTGATGCACGAAGGCCAGAAGATCATCAGCGTGTCGTACCGCTCGCTTGAGGTGTATCTGGCCATTGCCCTTGTTTACTTCCTGTTGACAGGCGCTGTCACGCTCGTGCTGCGACATTGGGAGCGCAAATTGGGACAAGGAGGATTGATTCGATGACCCTGCAGCGTTTCTCGCGCTCCGCCCTCGCGGTGACACCGTGGAAGAACGGCGGCGGCACGACGCAAGAGGTGGTCTGCTTTCCACCCGGTGCCGGCCTGGACGACTTCGATTGGCGCGTGAGCATCGCAACCATCGCGATGGGTGGCCCGTTCTCGGTCTTTCCGGGCGTGGACCGCACGATCATGCTGCTCGAGGGCGACGGCGTGCGCCTGCAGTCGAGCACGTTCGACCATGTGCTCGATGCGCCTCACCAGCCCTTCGCCTTCGACGGTGGGGCGACGGTCGATTGCCACCTGCTCGGCGGCCTGTCGACCGACTTCAACCTGATGGTGCGACGCGCCCGCGGCCATGCCACCCTGCGCGTGATCTCCGAACTGACGGTGCTGGAGCGCAGCGCGCACGGCCTGCTGATGGCGCTGGATGGCCAGTGGCGTGTCGGCGGCGGCACGCTGAAGCACGGCCAGGGTGTCTGGTGGGCGGACGAGCCCCAGACCTGGACCGTCAAGCCCGCCAGCCGCGGCGCCCGCCTGGCGGTGGTGCAGTGGCGGCCCGCCGACGCTGCACCCGCCCTTGACGACCTGCGTATCTGACCCATGAAAACTTTCGACACCTGCCCTTCGGCCGACGGCCTCTGGACCGGCCTGCGCCTGGCCAGCGCGCCGACGGTGGCCGCCGCCATCGTGGTCACGCAGGGCATGGTCCGCTGGCTGGGGCCGCAGGCCGACGTGCCGGCCGAGTTCCACGCGCTGCCACGCCACGACGGCGGCGACGCGCTCGTCACGCCGGGCCTGGTCGACTGCCACACGCACCTGGTCTACGGTGGCCAGCGCGCGAACGAATTCGCGATGCGACTGGCCGGTGCGAGCTACGAAGAAGTGGCGAAGGCCGGCGGTGGCATCGTGTCGAGCGTGCGCGCCACGCGCGAGGCGGGCGAAGACGAACTGTTCGCGAGCGCGGGCAAGCGCCTCGAATCGCTGCTGGCCGAAGGTGTCTGCGCGATCGAGATCAAGTCGGGCTACGGCCTGTCGCTGGAACACGAGCGCAAGCAACTGCGTGTGGCGCGACGGCTCGGCGAGGCCTACGGCGTGACGGTGCGCACCACCTTCCTTGGCGCCCACGCGCTGCCGCCGGAGTACGCCGGCCGCAGCAGCGATTACATCGCCGTGGTGTGCGACGAGATGCTGCCCGCGCTCGCAGCCGAGGGGCTGGTCGACGCAGTCGACGTGTTCTGCGAGCGCATCGCCTTCTCGCTGGAAGAGACCGAGCGCGTCTTCCAGGCAGCAAAGCGACTGAGCCTGCCGGTCAAGCTGCATGCCGAGCAGCTCTCGGACATGGGCGGTGCCGCATTGGCTGCTCGCTACGGTGCGCTGTCGTGCGACCACATTGAACACCTGTCGCAGGCGGGCATCGACGCGATGCGCGACGCGGGCACCGTGGCCGTGCTGTTGCCGGGGGCGTTCTACACCCTGCGCGACACGACGGTGCCGCCGATTGCCGCGCTGCGTGCGGCCGGTGTGCCGATGGCGGTGTCGACAGACCACAACCCCGGGACCTCGCCGGCGCTGAGCCTGCTGCTGATGGTGAACATGGCGTGCACCTTGTTCCGGCTGACGGTGCCGGAGGCCGTCGATGCGGTGACGGTGCATGCGGCGCGTGCGCTGGGCTTGCAGGGTACACATGGTGTTCTGGGCGTTGGCATGCCTGCGAACTTCGTGTTGTGGGATGTGCGAGAAGTGGCGGAGTTGGCTTATTGGTTGGGGCAGCGGCCGGTGCGATCTGTGGTGCGGCAGGGGAGGGTGGTGCTGTGATCGTTGTCGCTTGGCTTGCGGGGGGCGCCCGGCAGGCGGTGCGGGCCGATCGACCCCGGTGCGCCGGCCCTTCGGGCTGCCTTGCGGTGCTCGCCTTTCGCGGGGTCTCGCTCGAACTCGCTGCGCTCAGACAATCGCGAGCCCTGATCCGCGAAAGGCTGCGCTCCTCAGCGGCGCACAGGGGACCGCCCGACCCGCACCGCCTGCCGGGCTTGGTGGGCGCACGCCGATTGCGCTCGCCGGGGAGAGATCACCACGATCGCGTCCACGGCGCCCACCAACGCCCTACGCACACAACGATCAGCGCATGACAGCAAGCACCGTAGCAAGCCACGCACTGCTCCCCACAGGCTGGGCTAAGAACGTCCGCCTCGAATGGAACGACAAAGGCCAACTGACCCATGTCGAACCCGACACGACAGCACCGGCAGCAACATCAGGGCCCGTCATTCCCGGCACCCCCAACCTCCATTCCCACGCCTTCCAGCGCGCCATCGCCGGCCTCACCGAATACCGCGGCGAGGCGAGCGACAGCTTCTGGAGCTGGCGCACGCTGATGTACCGCTTCGCGCTGCGGCTCGACCCGGCGCAGCTCGAAGCCATCTCGCTGGGCCTGTATGTCGAGATGCTGGAGGCGGGCTACACGTCGGTGTGCGAATTCCACTACGTGCACCACCAGGGCGACGGCCGGCCCTATGCCGACGATGCCGAGCTGGCGCACGCGCTGATGCGTGCGGCGCAGCGTGCCGGCATCGGCCTCACGCTGCTGCCGGTGCTGTACCAGACGAGCGGCTTCGGCGCCAAGCCGCCGAGCGACGGGCAACGCCGCTTCATTCGCTCGACCGATTCGATGCTGCGCCTGCTCGAAAAGCTCAAGCCGCTGTGCGATTCCCAAGGCGCACGCCTCGGCCTCGCACCGCATTCCCTGCGCGCCGTACCGCCCGACGCATTGCGCGACGCGTTGGCCGGCCTCGACGCCATCGACCCGACCGCACCCGTGCACATCCACATCGCCGAGCAGACCCAGGAGGTCGACGACTGCGTGACATGGAGCGGCCAGCGCCCTGTCGCCTGGCTGCTCGACCACGCACCGGTCGACGCGCGCTGGTGCCTGGTGCATGCGACGCACATGGACGCCGACGAGTACCGCCGTGCCGCCGCGAGCGGCGCGGTCGCCGGCCTGTGCCCGACCACCGAGGCGAACCTCGGCGACGGCATCTTCGACCTGCCCGCGTGGCGCGCGGCGGGTGGCGCGTGGGGCGTCGGCTCCGACAGCCACATCTGCGTGAACGCCGCGGAAGAACTGCTGATGCTCGAGTACAGCCAGCGCCTCGCCACGCGCCAGCGCAACGTCGCGGCCGATGCGTCGCAACCGAACGTCGCGAGCGCGATGACGCTGGCGGCGGTGCAGGGCGGCGCGCAGGCGTCCGGCCGCGCCGTGGGTGGCTTGGTCGTCGGGCAGCAGGCCGACTTCACCGTGCTCGATGCGGCGCACCCGGCGCTCGCCGGCCTCGATGCGCCCGACATGCTGTCGTCCCACGTCTTCGCCAGCCACCGCACCAGCGCGATCGACGCCGTGTGGGTGGCCGGGCAGCCGCGCGTGCAGGGCGGTCGCCATCTGCTTCACGACAGCGCGTCGGCCGGCTTCGTCGCCGCGCGCCGCCAACTGCTTCAGGACTCCCCATGACCTTTCAAACGACCGAACCCCCGTTCCGCTTTCGCCAGGGCACGCGGCCCCTGTTGATCTCGATGCCGCACGTCGGCACGCACGTGCCGCCCGCGCTCGCCGCGCGCTTCACCGCCGAGGCGCGGCAGGTGCCCGACACCGACTGGCACCTCGAGCGGCTCTACGACTTTGCCGACGAACTCGGCGCGTCGGTGCTCGTCGCCACGCACTCGCGCTATGTGATCGACCTCAACCGTCCACCGGACGGCGCCAGTCTTTATCCGGGCCAGAGCGTGACCGGCCTGTGCCCGGTCGATACCTTCGACAACACGCCGATCTACGAGGCCGGCGACGTCCCGGAAGACGACGAGATTGCCGCGCGGCGCGATGCGGTCTGGAAGCCGTATCACGCGAAGCTCACCGAAGAGCTCGCGCGTATCCAGGCGCAGCACGGCATCGCCGCGCTGTGGGACGCGCACTCGATCCGCTCCGTGCTGCCCCGCTTCTTCGAAGGCAAGCTGCCCGACCTGAACCTGGGCACTGGCAAGGGCACCAGCTGCGACCCGGCGCTCGCGCAGACGCTGCTCGGCATCGCCGAGACCGCGCCCGGCTACACCGGCGTGCTCAACGGCCGCTTCACCGGCGGCTACATCACGCGCCACCACGGCCAGCCTGCGCAGAACGTGCACGCCGTGCAGCTGGAGATGACGCAGTCGAGCTACATGCAGGAGGCGCTGCCCTTCGATTACCTGCCCGACGTGGCGGCCGGCGTGCAGCCGCATGTGCGACGGATGATCGAGGCGGTGCTCGCATTCGTCGAGGCGCCGCGTGGTTGATGCGGCCTTCATCGACGCGCTGATCGCCGCGGCCGGCGCCGATGCCGTGCAGACCGGCGATGCCGTGCCACCGCGGCATCGCACCGACTGGAGCGGCGTCACCCCGGTGCAGCCGGTCGCGCTGGTGCGGCCGCGCAGCACCGACCAGGTTGCAGCCGTGCTGCGCGTATGCAGCGAATTCCGCGTGCCGGTCGTGCCGCAGGGCGGCCTCACCGGCATGGCCGGCGGGGCGGTGCCGGTCGCCGGGGCGATCGCGCTGTCGCTCGACCGCATGACCGCCATCGAGTCGCTCGATGGGGCGGCGTCGACCATCACCGTTCAAGCCGGTGTCACCCTCCAGGCGGTGCAGGAAGCGGCCGCCGCGCAGGGCCTGCAGTTCGGCGTCGACCTCGGTGCGCGCGGCTCTTGCCACATCGGCGGCAACCTCGCGACCAATGCGGGCGGCAACGGCGTGCTGCAGTTCGGGATGATGCGCGAGCAGGCGCTCGGGCTCGAGGTGGTGCTGGCCGACGGCACCGTGCTGCCGATGCTGCGGCCGATGATCAAGAACAACACGGGCTACGACCTCAAGCAGCTCTTCATCGGCGCCGAGGGCACGCTCGGCGTCATCACGCGCGCCGTGTTGCGCCTGCACCCGGCGCCGCGCGCCAAGGCCACCGTGCTGGTCGCGGTCGGTAGCTTCGAGCAGTCGCTGGCGCTGCTCGGCCGGCTGCAGGCGCGCTTCCCCGGCGCGGTGGCGGCCTTCGAACTGATGTGGCGCGACTTCGTCGCCGCGTCGCTGCAGTGGCAGTCGCTGCGCGAACCCTTCGATGCGCCGCATCCGTTCGCCGCGCTGGTCGACGTGACCGGCAGCGACGAAGACGAACTGCGCACGGCGATCGAAGAACTGCTGGGTGAATCGATGGAAGCCGGCGAGGCGCTCGACGCCGTCATCGCGCAGTCGCAGGCCCAGGCGCGTGCGCTGTGGAAGATCCGCGAAGCCACCGCCGAACTGCCCGCCAACATGCACCCGCCGATCAACTTCGACGTGAGCCTGCCGATGGCCGAGATCGGCCGCTTCGCCGACACCTGTCGCGCCGCGCTCGACGCGCGCTGGCCCGGCAACGTCTCGGTCTTCTTCGGCCATGTGGGCGACAGCAACCTGCACATTTCCGTGGACGCCAGCACCGTCGGCGGCGACGAACATGGCGTCGAGCAACTCGTGTACGACCAGGTCGCCGTGTTCAACGGCAGCGTGTCGGCCGAGCACGGCATCGGCACGCACAAGAAGCCCTACCTCGGCGCCAGTCGCACGCCCGCCGAGCTGGGCGCAATGCGTGCGATCAAGCAGGCGCTGGACCCGATGGGGTTGATGAATCCGGGGAAGCTGTTCGACCGATGAACGCCACGTTCCACCGGCCCTCGTACGGCCCCGCGTTATCAATGGGCGTCTCGGTCTTGCTCCCTGCTTCAGATTCAGCCGCTACAAAATCGTTGCGAGAAAAGGAGATTAAACAGTTCTATTTGCATTAAATAGAGCTGCCACTCCCGCAAATAGAAGGCCGAACGTCATGGCCAACAAGACGACTTCAACCACAGAAAAACCGCGACTGAGCCCATATTTTGCGCTGTAATAAATATGAGATTGAGAGTTGATTGTGTCGGTGTCGTTGACGCTATTGTTATCTCTCACGGTGATCGTTTCGCCCAAATAATTAAATTGAAAAACAGGGCGATCAGAATATCTCTTTTCTCCATTTTTCTTGTACTTGGCTTCAACGCGCTCAACTGCAATAATTGTCGCTTTAATTCTGGCTCCAACAACGACTGGAACAATGGCGTGATAGGCCAATAGGCAAACAAAAAGCCCCGCAACTATCATCGTGATTCCAAATATCCGCTTGATCATGGTTCAGTATGCTTCTAACTGTCCTCGCCAAAACCCGTCGTAGTTTGGGAAAAGTTTCGAAAAGCCCTCCTTGTTGGCAATGAGACAGGAGAAGCCCACCAGGTCGAGAACCTTCCTGCCTACCTCATGCAAATGATGCGGCCTGCCGCGCCGCTGGCGCACTTCCTACAATCGCAGGCTATGAAGCCCATCGTCTACACCCGCGGCCAGGCCCTGCCTGGCATCCTCGCCCAACGCATCGCTGTGCTCGACGGCGCCATGGGCACGATGATCCAGCGCTTCAAGCTGACGGAAGAACAGTACCGCGGCGAGCGCTTCAAGGACTTCCAGCGCGACGTGAAGGGCAACAACGAACTGTTGTCGCTCACGCGGCCCGACGTGATCCGCGACATCCACGAGAAGTATCTTGCGGCCGGCGCCGACCTGATCGAGACCAACACCTTCGGCGCCACGACCGTTGCGCAGGAGGACTACCAGATGGCCCACCTGGCGCGCGAGATGAATGTCGAGTCGGCCAAGCTCGCCCGCGCCGCCTGCGACAAGTACAGCACGCCGGACAAGCCCCGCTTCGTCGCCGGCGCCCTCGGCCCGACGCCCAAGACGGCCAGCATCAGCCCCGACGTGAACGACCCCGGCGCCCGCAACGTCGACTTCGAGACGCTGCGCGCGGCGTATTACGAACAGACCGAAGCGCTTGTCGAAGGCGGCGCCGACGTGATCCTGGTCGAGACCATCTTCGACACGCTCAACGCCAAGGCCGCGCTGTTCGCGGTCGATGAGTACTTCGAGGCCTCGGGCGAGCGTCTGCCGCTCATCATCAGCGGCACCGTGACCGACGCCTCGGGCCGCATCCTGAGCGGCCAGACTGTGACCGCCTTCTGGCACAGCGTGCGCCACGCGCGGCCGCTGGCCATCGGGCTGAACTGCGCGCTGGGTGCGGCGCTGATGCGGCCGTACATCCAGGAACTGGCGCGCGTGGCGGAAGACACCTTCATCAGCTGCTACCCGAACGCCGGCCTGCCGAACCCGATGAGCGACACCGGCTTTGACGAGACGCCGGACGTCACGGCGCGCCTGCTGCACGAATTCGCGGCCGACGGGCTGGTGAACATCGTGGGCGGCTGCTGCGGCACGACGCCCGACCACATCGCCGCCATCGGCCGGAGCGTCACGCCGCTGGCGGGGCGCACGTTGCAGGGCACGGCGTTCTACCGCGAAGCGGCCTGAGCGCTGCCCCTGCGGGCGAACCGGTGCGGGGCGGTGGCTGATTGACAAGGCAGCCGAAGCCGGCCACCGTGGAAATCACCAAGCAACCGGATGACCACATGAACAAGATCGCTCAACGCTGGCTCGCCGTGGGAGCGCTAACGTTCATCCTGCCGGTCGCGGCTTCGGCCCAGCAGGCTTTTGCACGCAGCACCGTCAACCTGCGGGCCGGCCCTGCGGGCGACTATCCGCTGATCGCGACGATCGGCGCGGGCCAGCCCTTCGAGGTGCTGGGCTGCACCAGCGGCTACAGCTGGTGCGACGTGGTGATGCCCGACGGCCTGCGTGGCTGGGTCTATGCGCAGAGCGTCGACTACGCCTACGAGCAGCGGCGCGTGCCGATCGCCAGCTACGGCGCGGCCATCGGCATCCCGCTGGTGACCTTCGCGATCGGCAACTACTGGGGCAACAACTACCGCGACCGCTCGTTCTACGACGACCGCCGTTACTGGGGCGGTCGGCCCCCGCCGCCACGCGACAACTGGCAGCGGCCGCCACCGCCGCGCGCGGAATGGCGGCCGAACCCGTACCGGCCAGCCGTGGGCAACGACTACCGGCCGGACCGCGACCGGCGCGATGACCGTCGGCAGGAATGGCGCCGCGACGAGGAGCGCGGGCGTCAGCAGCAGCAACAGCAGCAGCGGGTCGAGCAGCAGCGCCGGCAGCAGGAGCAGCAGCGGCAACAGCAGGAACGCCAACGCCTGCAGCAACAGGCGCAGCAGCAACGCCAGCGGCAGCAGGAGCACCGCCCCCCGCAGGGGCGTCCGGACTTTCAACGCCCTCAGGATGGCGGCCGGCCCGAGCAGCGCATTCAGTCGCGACGCGAGAACACGCGCAACGGCTTCACGCCTGGCAGCGAGCAAAGGCAATAGGCCGCACCCGGTCAGTTGGCGCCCGTCGCCGACTTGTCCTTCGCAATCAGCGCCACGAAGCGCTGCGCCCCCAGCCCCAGCGGCCGCTCGCGCGACCACACCACATCGACCCACAGATCCAGCCCGTTGCTGAGGTTCTCGAACGGGATCTCCAGCAGCGCCCCCGCCGCCACGTGCGGCTTGGCGAAGGCGCGCGGCAGCCAGCCCCAGCCGAGGCCGGCGGTGATCAGGCTCAGCGCGGCCAGCGCGTTGTCGGTGCGCCAGACGTGACGACCGAAGACGAAGCGCGGGTCGCTGGTCGCCAGGTCGCGCCCGGCCACCACGATCTGCCGCGTGTTGTGCAGATGCTCCTCGCGCAAGCGTCCGCCGGCGGCGGCCAGCACCGGGTGCGCCGGCGCCATCACGGCGACCATCGTGTCGCTCGCCACTTCCTGAAAGCCTTCGCGGCCATCGAGGCTGGGCCGTTCGAACACCAGCGCCAACTGCGCGCGGCCGGCGTGCAGCAGCGCCAGCGCGTCGGCCTGCGGTGCGGCGAGCACTTCGACCTCGAGCAGTGGGTATTCGGCCGCCAGCGCTGCGAGCGCCCCGCTCCAGGGGGCTGCCAGCAGTTCGGGCGCAATGGCCAGCGTCAGCCGGTTCTCCAGGCCCTGCGTGAGGGCGAGCGCCTGCACCTCGAGTTGCTTGAACTGGGCCGCCAGCAGGCGCGCCTGCGGCTCCAGCGAGCGGGCGGCGGCGGTCGGCTTGGGCTCGCGGCCGCTGCGGTCGAACAGCGGCAGGTCGAGTTCGGCCTCCAGCCCCGCGATCGCCATGCTCACGGCCGAGGGCACGCGCCCCAGCGAGCGCGCGGCCGCGGAGAACGAGCCGTGGTCGAGCACGGCGAGAAAGACCTGCAGGTTGTCGGTGGAGAAGGCCATGCGCCCGATCTATCAGTTGAATTGAAATAAGATGACTTTTTATATCAGCGATTGACACATAAAGTCCAACGTCTGTTCACTGTTTTCCGGGAATTTCCATGCAAGGGCTCAAGCGCCGCGTCGTCTACATCACGCTTTACGAAGGCATCGCCATCGTCGCAGCGAGCGTGGGGCTGGCGCTGATGTCGGGCCAGGGGCTGGGGCATTCGGGTGTGCTGGCGATGATCGCGTCCGCGATCGCCGTGTTGTGGAATTTGAGCTTCAACTGGCTTTTCGAACGCTGGGAGTCGCGCCAGGCGGTGCGCGGGCGCAGCGTGTGGCGCCGCGTCGCCCATGCCATCGGCTTCGAGGGCGGCCTCGTCGCTTTCCTGGTGCCGACCTTCGCGTGGTGGCTGGATGTGAGCTTGTGGGATGCGCTGGTGATGGACCTGGGTCTGGTGGTGTTCTTCCTCGTCTACACCTTCGTCTTCAACTGGGCTTTCGACGCCATCTTCGGCCTGCCGGCCTCCGCGACGGGGGCCGCCCAGCCAGCCTGACGCACCGCCCGTGTCGGGCGGCCGTGCAACACTCGGCGCATGTCTTCTTTGGAATGGGCCGCGTCCGCCCTGCAGGCGTTCGACGGGGTGGTCCAGTCCAGCGCCGGTTTCCGCAGCCGCGACGGCCAGCGGCGCATGGCCGAGCAAGTCGCCGACACGCTGGCCGCGGCCACCCTCGGCAAGACCGAGAGCGATGACGGTGACGGCCCGGCCGACCCGCCGGTGCGCGCCATCGCGGTGATCCAGGCCGGCACTGGCGTCGGCAAGTCGCTCGCCTACTGCGCGCCCGCCATCGCGCTGGCCCTGGCGCGCAACACCCGCGTCGTGATCTCCACCGCGACCGTGGCGCTGCAGGAGCAGCTGGTCCACAAGGACCTGCCGGCGCTCGCCAAGCTGATGCCGGAACCCTTCCGCTTCGCTTTGGCGAAGGGCCGCGGGCGCTACGTCTGCCAGCAGAAGCTGGAACGCCTGACCGGGATGATGGCCGAGCAGGACGACGAGGACGAAGACGGCGAAGAGGACCTCTTCGCCGACGACGACGCTGCCGCAAATTCCCACCCCGCGCGGCCTGCGCACGAAGTGGAGGCTCGCCTCCAGTTCTACACCGGCATCGCCCACACGCTCTCCAGCGGCGCCTGGGACGGCGACCGCGACACCCGCGACACCCCGCCCGCCGCCGATGCCTGGCTCCCCATGGCGGCCGACGCGGCATCGTGCACCGGCAAGCACTGCCCGTCGTTCAACCAGTGCGTCTACTACGAGCGCCGCAAGACGCTGGTCGGCGCGCAGGTGGTGGTGGTCAACCACGACCTGTTGCTGGCCTCCATCGGCAATCGCCAGCTGCCCGAGTTGGACAACTGCCTGCTGGTGCTCGACGAGGCGCACCACCTGCCGGCCACCGCGCTCGCGCAGTTCGGCTGTCGCATGGACCTGGGCCGCCACGGCTGGGTCGAGCGCCTCGCGCAGCGCGCGGTGCGCGTGGGCGTGCGCTTCGAGGTCACCGAGGTGGCCGACGTGCCGATGCACGCCGCGCAGATGCGCCAGGCGCTGCAGGAGACCGAGCGGCTGGTGATGGACCTGTACGGCGACGGCCTCAAGACCGACGTCGCCGGCCCGGCGGGCCTGCCCGGCCGTGGCCCCGCGCGTGCGCGCCTGCCGCTGGGCGCCTTGCCCGAAGCGCTCCAGGGCCCGCTGGGCCGGGTGGCGCACCACGCGTCGGGCTTCCTCGATGCTCTGCGCGTGATCGCCAGCGCCCTGCGCACCGAGATGCGCGAACAACCCGCGATGGCGCGCAAGCTGTCGACCATGTACGCCCAGCTCGGCGCGCTCGCCCCGCGGCTGGAGCAGACGCTCGACACCGCCCAGCTGCTGCTGCGCGAAGCCCCGCCCGACGCGGTGCCGGCCGCCAAGTGGTTCACGCTGCAGGTCGACGGCGACCAGGCCACGCTGCAGGCGCACGCCAGCCCGCTGCTGCCCGGCGCGACGCTGCGCCACCACCTGTGGGCCAAGGTGCGCGGCGCGGTGCTGACATCGGCCACGCTCACCAGCTGCGGCCACTTCGATTTCTTCCTGCGCGAGTCGGGCCTGCATGGCGACGAGGCGGCGACCACGCTGGAGGTGCCCAGCCCCTTCGACTACGCCGCGCAGGGCAAGCTGATCGCCGTCGAAACCCGGGCCGACCCGCGCGACGCGGCCGGCTACGTCGCCGAGATGGTCCAGGCGCTGGTGCGCGACCTGGCGGACGTGCGGCACGGCGCGCTGGTGCTGTTCACCTCGCGCGACCAGCTGCGCCAGGCGGTCGAGGCGCTGCCCGCCGCGCTCAAGCCGCGCGTGCTGCTGCAGACCGCCATGCCGCGCCAGCAACTGCTGGCCACCCACCGCCATCGCGTGGCCGAGGGGCTGCCGTCGATCGTCTTCGGCATGCAGTCCTTCGGCGAAGGGCTCGACCTGCCGGGCAAGCTCTGCGAATCGGTCTTCATCGCCAAGCTGCCCTTCGCACCGCCGGACGACCCGGTCGGCGAGGCGCGGGCCGAGTGGCTGCGCACGGTGGGGCGCGATCCGTTCACCGAGCTGGTGGTGCCGGCGACGGCCATTCGATTGGCGCAATGGGTGGGGCGGGCGATTCGGAGCGAAGAAGATCGCGCTTCCGTGTACTGCTACGACAGGCGGCTGGTGAGGACTTCGTATGGTCAGCGGTTGTTGAAGGGGTTGCCGCCGTTTACGTTTTCTACGGTGCGGGTGGGGGACGCGGTTTCTGCTTGATCGTTGGCGTTGGTGAGGGCGCCCGGCAGGCGGTGCGAGCCGGACGACCCCGGTGCGCCGGCCCTTCGGGCTGCCTTGCGGTGCTCGCCTTTCGCGCGGTCTCGCTCGAACTCGCTGCGCTCAGACAATCGCGAGCCCTGATCCGCGGAAGGCTGCGCTCCTCAGCGACGCACAGGGGATCGCCCGGCCCGCACCGCCTGCCGGGCTTGGGGATCGCTGCGCTCGCCGGAGAGATGCACAACGATTGCGTCCACGTCGGTGGGTGGTATGTCTTTGGGCGGTTGTTGAGGCTCCGGCGAGCACCGCAGGGGCAGGCGGATCAGGGCCGCGCGTGTCTGAGCGAAGCGAGTTTGCGCGGACCCCGCCTGACGCGAGGAGCAGCAGCGAAGCCCGAAGGGCCGGAGACGTCTGCCGCCCAAAGGCATGCCGCCCGCCGACGCCCCTACACCACACCGAAGCACCTCGACAACCATCACCTCAACCAAAGGCCACTAAAATAGACGACCCCGAGGAGCGTTGCAGCGGCACCCCCGCCAGGCTCGGGTCTGATCCCGCAACGACGCTCACCTGACCATCGCGAATCCAGGTGAGCCCATGTCCGAATCTTCTTCCTCTGCCGTCACGTCCGTTCCCCCGATGAAGCTGTCGGGCCTCGAGCCCGTGCGCATCGGCGAGGGCACGCTGTTCGTCAACATCGGCGAACGCACCAACGTCACTGGTTCCAAGGCCTTCGCGCGGATGATCCTCAACGGCCAATTCGAGGAAGCCCTGGCCGTGGCGCGCCAGCAGGTCGAGAACGGCGCGCAGGTCATCGACATCAACATGGACGAGGCCATGCTCGACAGCAAGGCCGCGATGGTCCGCTTCCTGAACCTGATCGCGTCGGAGCCCGACATCGCGCGCGTGCCGATCATGGTCGACAGCTCGAAGTGGGAGGTCATCGAGGCGGGTCTCCGCTGCATCCAGGGCAAGGGCATCGTCAATTCGATCAGCATGAAGGAAGGCGAAGACCAGTTCCGCCACCAGGCCAAGCTCTTGCGCCGCTACGGTGCCGCCGCTGTGGTGATGGCCTTCGACGAGAAGGGCCAGGCCGACACCTACGAGCGCAAGGTCGAGATCTGCCAGCGCGCCTACCGCATCCTGGTCGACGAAATCGGCTTCCCCGCCGAGGACATCATCTTCGACCCGAATATCTTCGCGGTCGCGACCGGCATTGAAGAGCACAACAACTACGCGGTCGACTTCATCGAGGCGACCCGCTGGATCAAGCAGAACTTGGCCGGCGCCAAGGTGTCGGGCGGCGTGTCGAACGTGAGCTTCAGCTTCCGCGGCAACGACCCGGTGCGCGAGGCCATCCACACCGTCTTCCTGTACCACGCGATCAAGGCCGGCATGGACATGGGCATCGTCAACGCCGGCATGGTCGGCGTGTACGACGACCTCGAGCCGGTGCTGCGCGAGCGCGTCGAAGACGTGATCCTGAACCGCCGCCCCGATGCTGGCGAACGCCTGGTCGAAGTGGCCGAGACCGCCAAGAGCGGCGCCAAGGACGAGAGCAAGCGCAACGACTGGCGCGGCACGCCCGAGGCGCCGGTGAGCGTGGGAGACCGGCTGAGCCACGCACTGGTGCACGGCATCACCGAGTTCATCGTCGAGGACACCGAAGAGGCCTACCAGGACATCCTCGCCAAGGGCGGCCGGCCGCTGCATGTCATCGAAGGCCCGTTGATGGACGGCATGAACGTGGTCGGCGACCTGTTCGGCGCCGGCAAGATGTTCCTGCCGCAGGTGGTGAAGTCGGCCCGCGTGATGAAGCAGGCCGTGGCACACCTGCTGCCCTACATCGAGGAAGAGAAGCTGCGCGACGAGGCGGCCGGCCGCGACGTGCGCACCAAGGGCAAGATCATCATCGCGACGGTGAAGGGCGATGTGCACGACATCGGCAAGAACATCGTCACCGTCGTGCTCCAGTGCAACAACTTCGAAGTGGTGAACATGGGTGTGATGGTGCCCTGCCACGAGATCCTGGCGCGCGCCAAGGTCGAGGGCGCCGACATCGTGGGCCTCTCCGGCCTCATCACGCCGAGCCTGGAAGAGATGCAGTACGTGGCCGGCGAAATGCAGCGCGACGACCATTTCCGCATCAAGAAGATCCCGCTGATGATCGGCGGCGCCACCACCAGCCGCGTGCACACGGCCGTGAAGATCGCGCCGCACTATGAAGGCCCGGTCGTTTACGTGCCGGATGCGTCGCGCAGCGTGAGCGTGGCGCAGAGCCTGCTGAGCGACCAGGCGACCAAGTACATCGACGAACTCAACGCCGACTACGACAAGGTGCGCCTGCAGCACGCCAACAAGAAGCAGGTGCCGCTGTGGCCGCTGGCCAAGGCACGCGCCAACAAGACGCCGATCGACTGGACGAACTACACGCCGCCGGTGCCCAAGTTCATCGGCCGCCGCGTGTTCAAGAACTTCGACCTGACCGAGCTCGCCAAGTACATCGACTGGGGCCCGTTCTTCCAGACCTGGGACCTGGCCGGGCCGTTCCCCGCGATCCTGAAAGATGAAGTCGTGGGCGCCGAGGCCGTGCGCGTGTATGCCGACGCGAAGCGCATGCTGCAGCGCCTGATCGAAGGCCGCTGGCTCAGTGCGAGTGGCATCGTGGGCTTCTGGCCGGCGAACACCGTGAACGACGACGACATCGAGCTCTACACCGACGAGACGCGCAGCGAGGTCGCGATGACCTGGTACGGCATGCGCCAGCAGACCGAAAAGCAGGTGATCGACGGCGTGATGCGCCCGAGCCGATGCCTGTCCGATTTCGTGGCGCCGAAGGACAGCGGGCTGAAGGACTATGTCGGGATGTTCGCTGTCACCGCCGGCCTGGGCGTCGAGAAGAAGGAGAAGGCCTTCGTCGACGACCTCGACGACTACTCGGCCATCATGCTCAAGGCACTGGCCGACCGGCTGGCCGAAGCCTTCGCCGAATCGTTGCACCACCGCGTGCGCACCGACCTGTGGGGCTACGCCGCGGACGAGGCCTTGAGCAACGAAGACATGATTGCCGAGAAGTACCGCGGCATTCGCCCCGCGCCCGGCTACCCGGCCTGCCCCGACCACAGCGTGAAGCGCGAGATGTTCGAGGTGATGCAGTGCGCCGACATCGGCATGACGCTGACCGAGAGCCTGGCCATGACGCCGGCGGCCAGCGTGAGCGGCTTCCACCTGAGCCATCCCGACTCGACGTACTTCAACGTCGGGAAGATCGGGCACGACCAGCTGGCCGATCAGGCGGCACGCCGTCGGCTGCCGGAGAGCGAGCTCGAGCGCCTTCTGGCACCGAATCTGTAGGCCGTCGGCGCGGTTACGGTTTTTACAGCCACGGCGGGAGTCGCGGCGGTGCTGCGCTGTCTAAGCTGGAACATCGTGGAGGTTTCAGCGAAAGGACAGATATGCAGAACCCGATCACTACCGATATCGAACCGCTGCCCGAGCGCCGCCCGGTAGCCCAGCGCGGCGCGACCTCGCCCAAGGTGCTGTGGGGCACCATTGGCGCACTGGCTGTCGTGATCGCAGCGCTCGGCGGCACGATGCTTTACCAGCACAGCAGCGATCACGGCGGGACGCCCAGCGCGACTGCGCCGGCGCAACCGCTGTACGGCCCTGAAGATGGCGACCGGCCCTCTGCCGCCTTGCCGGCACCGGCGCGTGTGCCGGACACCGTGAGTCGCACGGAGCCGCCGTCGACCGCACCTTCGACCGCCGGAATGAATGCGGCACCGGGCAATGGCACCGTCGCTGCAGCACCGGCCCCCGCACGAGCCCCGGTCTGCGCGATCTGCGGCCGGGTCGAATCCGTGCGCACCGTTCAGCACGCTGCGCCGCCCACGGGCGTCGGTGCCGTCGCAGGCGGTGTGCTGGGCGGCGTGCTCGGCAACCAGATCGGCCATGGCGGCGGACGCACGGCGGCCACGGTGATCGGCGCCGTGGGCGGTGGCTATGCCGGCCACACCATCGAGAAGCGCACCCGCACCGAGACCAGTTACCAGGTCAGCGTACGCATGGACGATGGCCGCCTCCGCACGGTCGAAACGCGCACCGCGCCGCCCATTGGCAAACCCGTGACGCTGCAGGGCAACGTGCTGCGTCCGGCCGACGGCCGCGTTTGAACGGCTAGCGCGGTTTGCTGCGGACCACTGCGCGCTTGCGCGCCGGTATCGGCTTCAACTCGTGCGGCTGCAGCACGAAGTCGGCGCTGTCCGTCAGCATCTCGACCGCGAGGTCGATGAAGGCGCGCACACGCAGCGGCTGCGCCACCCGACTGCCGTAGTAGACGTACAGACCGAGGTGGTCCGTCACGTGCTGCGTCAGCAACGGCACCAGGTGCCCGCTGCGCAGCAGCGGTGCCGCCGTGGCACCGATCAACTGGCCGATCACCTGGCCTGCCAGCACCGCGCGGATTTCCAGGTCGACGTCGTTGGTGCACAGCGCGGGTGCGATGTCGCGCGCCACGATTTGGTCGTCGACCTTGAACTCCCATGGCATCAGCTTGCCGCTGGTCGGGTGCCGAAAGCAACTGCAGTGGTGCTGCGCCAGGTCGTCGATGCGCTGGGGCGCACCGAAGCGCGCGATGTAGGCCGGCGCGGCGCACACCACGAGCTGCACCGGCATTAGCTTGCGCGCGATCAGCCCGTCCTGCGGCGCGAGGCCGCTGCGGAAGCCCACGTCGACACGCTCCTCGACCCAGTTGCCGACGCGGTCGTCCAGCTGCACGTCGGGCTCGATTTGCGGATGCCGCGCGCAGAAGGCTTCGAGCACTGGCCACAGGACCTGCAGCATGGTCGCGCGCGGCGCCACGATGCGCAGCGGCCCGGCGATCTCTTCGCGCCCTCGGCGCGCATTGCGCAACGCGCGCTGCAGCGCGTTCAGGCCGGGCTGCGCGGCCTCGAGGAACTGGCTGCCTTCCTCCGTGAGACTCAGTCGTCGCGTGGTGCGGTGGAACAGCCGCACACCCAGGTGTGATTCGAGCTGCGCCAGCGCCTGACTGGCCGCCTGCGGCGTGATCGCCTGCGCGGCGGCGGCCTGGCGCAGGCTGCCCAGCTCCGCCGCCTGGATGAAGGTGGTGATCGCGCGGAGTTCGTTGAAGGCCATCGCCGGATTATCACGATTGTCTTGCGTATGAAGCGAGCCAAAGTGGGCTATTCCGATGCGGATGCAAAACCTACATTTCCCTCACCGCATCCCCTCATCACCCTGATTTCAAAGGAACCGACATGACTGCAACGAACGACTTCAAGCGCGTCTGGATGATCACCGGCGCCTCCCGCGGCCTCGGCGCCCGCATGGCCGAAGCCGCACTCGCCAACGGCGACGCGGTGGTGGCGACCGCCCGCAACGCCGCCGACGTGGCCAAGCGCTTCGGCGACCACCCGGCGCTGCTCGGCGTGTCGCTCGACGTGACCGAAGAGGCCCAGGCCGCGCGTGCCGTCGAGGCGGCCATCGCCCGCTTCGGCCGCATCGATGTGCTGGTGAACAACGCCGGCTTCGGCCTGCTCGGCGCGGTGGAGGAAGCCACGGCCGACGAGGTGTGCAAGCTCTACGAGACCAACGTGTTCGGCCTCTTGAACGTGACGCGTGCCGTGCTGCCGTCGATGCGCGCGCGCCGCAGCGGCCATGTCCTCAACCTCTCGTCGCTGGGCGGCCATCAGTCCGGACCCGGCTTCGGGCTGTACTGCTCGACCAAGTTCGCCGTCGAAGGCATCAACCAGGCGCTGCACAAGGAACTGGCCCCGCTGGGCATCCACGTCACGGCGGTCGAGCCGGGCTACTTCCGCACCGAGTTCCTCGAAGGCAATTCGCTGACCGTGTCGCCCAAGTTCATCGCCGACTACGAAGGCACGTCGGGCCAGGTGCGCATCGCTGCGCGCAGCATCAGCCTCCACCAGCCGGGCGACCCCGTGAAGCTGGCGCAGGCGGTGATCCGGCTGGTCGAGTCGCCGAAGCCGCCGATGCGCCTGCCGCTGGGCACCGACACGCTGCAGGTGATCCGCGACCACATCGACGGCCTGCAGCGCGAGACCGCCGAATGGGCCGAACTGGCGGCGTCGACCGACTACGCGCCGGCCTGAGCAAAAGGGGCAGCGCCGGTGACATGTGGAAACGCGCTCCCGGCGGTAGCCGACAGGCAAGGGCGTCGCTTTCATGCACAGTGAAGCGCTATGTCCAGTCCCAAGTCGTCGACCATCGCCTGTCCTGAATGCGGCCAACGCAACCGCGCAGGTGCCCGCTTCTGCGAAGCGTGTGCCGCGCGGCTCGGTGCGGAGCCTTCGATCGCGTCGACGCGTGCTCCCACGCGTGCACCCTTGCCACCCCCGGTGACGGCCCCGGTGCCGCCGCCGGTGACGGCCTCGGGTGCTGTGCCCGGCGACAGCCGCTTCGACGCGCCACGCACGGTGCATTCGCGTCCCATGCCGCTGCCGGAGGCCAGCAACAGCGGCTTCTGGTTCAAGTTCTGCATGGCGGGTCTCGCCGTCATGATCGGTTTCATCGCCTGGAGCGTGTACATGCTCACGGGCAGCAAGGCGCCGACGCAACTGCCTGCAGGGCAGGTCAGCGCTGACACGCCGGCGGTGGCACCTGTGGCACCGGCCACCCAGAGCGCGGCGCCGATCAGCCCGCCAGCGCCTGTGGCGCTGCCGCGCGCCGCCGCGGCGACCACGGACGCACCGCCGCCATCAGCAACCCCGACAGCGCGTGCTCCCCGGCCCGCATCGACCGTGACGCCTGCAGCACCACGGCCTGACGCCGAAGCGCGCGAGCGACCCGCGCCGCAACGCCAGGCGGCGACAAGAGAACGCGTGCGGCCGCCGCCCGCCGAAGTGCGCCCTGCCGATTACGGTGGATGGGTCGAGCCGTCGCGCCCGCCCGCCATGACCTCGGCGCCGAACTACCAGGACGCTGGTCCGCCAGTCGTTTCGGGCCCGGGTCCGCGCGAGCCGTTGCCGATGACATCTCCTGCGTCGCCCACCGGCAGCGTGACCACCACGGGCGGGCAAGACCTGGGCCCGCCTGTCACCCCCGGCCCCGGCCCGCGCTACGACTATTCGACGCCGAACGCCGTGGGCCGATAGCGCCGGATCAGAGAACGACCGGCACCTCGGTCGCCGGTGGCGTGTTGCGGCTGCGGCCGCTGCGCACGATGCCGTCGATCATCACCATGCCCACGCCGGGAATGTCGCCCAGCGCGACGCTCTCGAGCAGGCCGGCGGCCGGCGAATGCTGCGCGCGGTCCATGAAGACGAAGTCCGCATCGCGGCCCACTTCGATCAGGCCGCAGTTCAGGTTGCGGATGCGCGCCGTGTTGCCGGTCGCGAAGCAGAACACCTGCTCGGCCGGGATGTTGGCGAAGGCCGAGATGAACGACACCATGCGCAGGATGCCCAGCGGCTGCACGCCCGAGCCGGCCGGGCCGTCGGTGCCCAGGATCACGCGGTGCGGGCACTTCAGCTCGATCGCGGCGCGGGCCGCGGCGATGGCCGTCTTCTCATTGCCGTTGTGCACGATCTCGATCGCGCGCGTCGATTTCTCGCACAGCTCGCACACATGGGCCTCGGGCAGCGAAGTGTGGCCGCCGTTGATGTGGCCGATGACGTCGGCATCGGCCTCGAGCACCACGTCCTTGTCGATGTAGCCCGAGCCCGGGACCGAGGGGCCGCCGGTGTGGATGGTGCTCTGGATGCCGTATTTGCGCGCCCACGCCACCATCTCCTTGGCCTCGTAGCCGGCCTTCACCGTGCCCAGGCCCACTTCGCCGAGCAGGCCCACGCCGGCCTCGGCGAGTTCCTTGAAGTCGCTCTCGACCATGCCCTTTTCGATGACCGGCGCACCGGCCAGCACCTTCACACCGCTGGGGCGGAAGTTGTCGTACGCCCGCTGGGCGGTGATGGCCAGCGCCTTCAGGCCGACGATGTCCTTGGGGCGGCCGGGCAGGTGCACTTCGCCTGCGGAGATCATGGTGGTCACGCCGCCGTTCATCGACGAGTCGATCCAGCCCAACTGGCTCTGGCGCGGCGTCCAGTCGCCGAAGACCGGGTGCACATGGCTGTCGATCAGGCCCGGTGCGACGGTGGTCTTCTTGCAGTCGATGACGGTCTTCGCGCCCTCGACGTCGCAGTCCTTGTACTTGCCGACCGCGGTGATCAGGCCGTCGACCACGACGATGGTGTCGGCGTCGAGGATGGGTTGGTCGATGTCGCCCGAGAGCAGCAGACCTATGTTCTGGATGACGACCTTGCCCGACTTGCCGCCGGCTGCGATTTCTGCCATGTCAAGCCTCCCGCCGGGCCGCCCCAAGGGAGGCTTGCGCCCCCTTGGGGGGCCGTGAACGAACGTGAGCGATAGGGGTCATTTTTTCCTCGTGGGTTGTGTCTGGTGGTTCGTCTGCCCGCACCGTGCGCAGCAGCGTTTCGATCACGAAATCTTCCCAGTGCGTGACCGCGGCCGGCAACTCCAGCGGCTCGCCAAGGAAGGCGGTGAGCGTATGGCGGTTGGCCGTGTAGAAATAGCCGGTGGCTGCGATCAGCAGGTAGACATCACGCGCCACCAAGTCGGTGCGGAACAGGCCCTGTGCCGCACCGTTCTGGAGGATGTCCGAGATGATGGACACCGCGCGCGACGAATACTCGCGCGCCCGCAGCGACTTCGAGATGTGCCGGCCCTTGTGAAGGTTCTCGGTGTTGAGCAGCGTGACGAACTCGGGATTCTTGCGGTAGTAGCCGAGCACGAAGCGGATGACCGCGGTGAGCGCATCGACCGGACGCGTGGTGTCGAGGTCGAGCGCGGCCTCGGCGTCGTCCATGCGCTGGTAGATGCCTTCGAGCACCGCGATGAACAGGCCTTCCTTGCTGCCGAAGTAGTAGTAGATCATCCGGTCGTACGACTTCGCGGCCTTCGAGATCTTCTCGACACTGCCGCCGTCGTAGCCGTACTTGGCGAACACCTTGGTGGCCGCCTTCAGGATCGCATCGCGCGTGGCCTGCGCCGCAGCCTCGCGCACGCCCGTCTTGCGCTGGGGCTTGGCGGAGGGCTTGCGGGTGGTCATGCCTTGGCGCAGTGCAGGAGTGTTTGGACCATGCCAGCGACATCCGCGGGACTGGCTCTGCCAGACCGCAGGATGTGCCCCCCCGGGGGGGAGCCGCGCAGCGGCACGGGGGGGGTCATCATTTCTCAGCGAAGGCGCGTTCGACGACGAAGTCGCCGGGGGTGCTCGTGTTGCCTTCCTTGAAGCCCCGCGCTTCGAGCATGTGCTTCAGGTCGACCAGCATGCCGGGGCTGCCGCACAGCATCACGCGGTCTTCTGCGGCGTTGATCGGTGGCAGGCCGAGGTCGTCGGTGAGCTTGCCGCTCTCGACCAGCTCGGTGATGCGGCCGCGGTTGCGGAACTCTTCGCGCGTCACCGTCGGGTAGTACAGCAACTGCTTCTGGATCGTCTCGCCCAGGAACTCGTGCTCGGGCAGATGCTGGGTCACCAGGTCGTGATAAGCCAGCTCGTCGACCTGGCGCACGCCATGCACCAGGATGACCTTCTCGAACTTCTCGTACGTTTCCGGGTCGCGGATGATGCTCATGAACGGTGCGAGGCCGGTGCCCGTGCCGAACAGGTACAGGCGCTTGCCCGGCAGCGTGTAGTCGATCAGCAGCGTGCCCGTGGGTTTGCGGCCCACGATGATGGTGTCGCCGACCTGGATGTGCTGCAGCTTGGACGTGAGCGGGCCGTCGTCCACCTTGATGCTCAGGAACTCGAGGTATTCCTCGTAGTTGGCGCTGGCGATGGAGTACGCACGCAGCAGCGGCTTGCCGTTCACCTTGAGGCCGATCATGGTGAAGTGACCGTTCGAGAAGCGCAGTGCCGGGTCGCGCGTGGTGGTGAAGGTGAACAGGCGGTCGGTCCAATGATGGACCGAGAGGACGCGTTCTTCGCTGAATGCACTCATGAATGACTCGATGAAAAGTGGACGAAATGGCGCGCGACAAAGGCTTGCAAACGGGGCTGGCGACCTTGACAAGCAGACACCGGCTGAGGCCGCCCAATTGTCGTTCACCGTATGCACCATGCCGGTGAGCCCAGGAAAACACCCATGCAAACATCGGGCCGGATCGGTAGATTCCCAACCATTGATGTAGTGAACACCACATGAACGTGGAGCGGATGCTACACAAATGACAAATTGCGCACAAGCGTGAAACCGGCATGTTTGTTGCACGCGGTGGCAGCACGCTTTCTGAGAGAACGCCACGATGACTGAACACACCAAGACAGATGGATTGCTGGGCATGGACGTGCCGGTGATCCCCGACGCCGCCGGTTTCGGCAAGGCGCCGCCGCGCAACGACCGCATGAGCACCGCCAAGGTCGAGTGCAACGCCTGCCCGGTGCTCTGCCAGATCTCCGACGGCCGCACCGGCGCCTGCGATCGCTATGCCAACCGCGACGGCGTGCTGGTGCGCGTCGACCCCGTCGTGCTGCTGCGCCGCGAATTGACCAACCCGTCGCCGGCACTGGTGCCCTTCGCCCGCGACGGCGCCGAGCCGGCCGCCGAAGGCACGGAAGCCGACTGGAACGGCGACCTGCTGCACGCCGACGAGGTCTTCGTCACCGGTGTCGGCTCGTCCACCACGTACCCCGACTACAAGCCCGCGCCCTTCATCGTGGGCTCGAAGGTGCGCGGCGTCGACATGGTCACGGTCGTGACCGAAGGCATCTTCAGCTACTGCAGCCTGAAGGTGAAGATCGACACCGACCGCTTCCTCGGCGCCGAGCAGGCCAACGTCCGCTACAAGGGCGAGGTGGTCGGCCATGTCACCACGGCCGAATACGGCTCGCAGATGCTCTCGCTCGGCGGCGTGCACCACCTGACCGGCGGCAGCAAGAAGGAAGGCCGCATGGCGCTGGAGCTGATGCAGAAGCTCGGCAACAAGCAGCCGGCCGAATGCACCATCGACGGCGGCTCCAGCCTGGTCATCCAGGCCGGCCGCGCGCCCATCGTCAACGGCGTGGAAGAACAGCGCATGCGCGTGGGCTGCGGCTCGGCGGCGGTGGGCATCTTCGCGCGCCAGTTCGCCGGCGTGGCCGACGAGGTGGTGGTGGTCGACGACCACATCACCGGCGTGCTCACGCAGCACCAGGCGGGGCGTTGCCTCGACATGCCCGAATCGGGCATCAAGATGCTGGGCCGCAAGTCGACACCCGGGCGCTACTTTCAGGTGGCCAACCCCGGCAACGGCTGGGGCGGCACGGACATCGCCGACCCGCTCTCGATCATCGAGGGATGGGAAGAGGGCGTGGCCAAGCCTGGCCTGCGCCTGCTGATGACGTCGACCACGGGCGAGCATGCGCAGTGGTACGTGCTCGACGACGCGCTGGTGCCGGTCGAGCAGCCAATGCCGCCAGAGGTGAAGCGCATCGTCGACCGCATCGGCGAGAACTGCGAGCCCTCGCTGTGCACCGTGCTCTTCCTCGGTGGTGCCGGCGGCAGCCTGCGCGCGGGCGTCACCGAGAACCCGGTGCTGCTCACGCGCGCCATCAAACGCGCGCTGGTCAACGTGACCTGCGGCGGTGCCCCCGCCTACGTGTGGCCGGGCGGCGGCATCACGGTGATGGTCGACGTCATGCGCATGCCCGACAACAGCTTCGGCACCGTGCCCACGCCGGCCATCGTCGCGCCCATCGAATTCAGCATGCGGCTCGAAGACTACGCCGCGCTCGGCGGCCACGTCGACCATGTGTGCCCGTTGCAGGAAGCGCTGGCGCGCGGTGCGTGGCAGGACGACGGCGCACCGGTCACCCGCCAGTGGGTGCGCATCGATGACGCCAACCCCTGGCCACTCGGCCAGCCGCCGATGCTGGGCTGAACCTTGCACGCCGAACGCCATCTGCTCGACGCCCAGCGTTGGCACCTGCACCACGGCCCGATCGATCTGGTGATCGAGGCCGAGGGCGATGTTGCGGCCGTGTCGTCGGCGCATGCGGCAGCGTGGGCGCGCTTCGAATCGCTGCTTGCGGAGTTGGTGGGCGAGCTGCCGCTGTTGCGCCAGCCTGTCGGTGCGACCTGTGGGTTGCAAGGCCCGATCGCACGCCGCATGTGGAACGCCTGCGCGCCGTTCCGTCCGGCCTTCATCACGCCGATGGCGGCAGTGGCCGGGTCGGTGGCCGACGAGATCATTGCCTTCTATCGTCGCCCCGGCATCGAGCGCGCCTGGGTCAACAACGGCGGCGACATCGCGCTGCACCTGGCGGCCGGGCGCTCAGCGCGTGTCGGCCTGTTCGCAGACATCGCGCAGTTCGACCTGGCCGATGCCGGTCCGCTCACGATCGATGGACAGTTCGCTATCGACGCGGCCGACCCGGTACGCGGCGTCGCCACCAGCGGCTGGCGCGGCCGCAGCTTCTCGCTCGGCATCGCCGACAGCGTGACGGTGCTCGCCGCCACGGCCGCACAGGCCGACGCGGCGGCCACCGTCATTGCCAACGCCGTCGATGCAGACGACGCCGCGATTCGCCGCCTGCCGGCCAGCCAGTGCAAGGACGACAGCGACCTCGGCGACATCCCGGTGACGGTCGACGTGCCGCCCCTTGCCCCCGCCACGGTGCGCCGTGCACTCGATGCGGGCGTGGCCTGTGCGCGCAGCCTGCAGAAGGGCGGAAACGCCTGGGCTGCGATGCTCGTTTGCCAGGGGCAGTGGCGTCTTGTCGAGCCCTTATGCTCCATCACCGCGGCGACGCCGCGCGATGCAGTTGGTTCAGTATTTGCTTAACGAATGGCGAGCTTCATTCCATGATCGATATCCGCCGCGTCTTCACCCATGTCGAGCACATCCACCACGAGTTCGGCCCCCGCGCCGAAACGCCGTTGGTGCGTGGCGCCATCGGCGTGGTGATGACCAACCCTTTCGCGGGCCGCTACGAGCCCGACATCCTCCCCATGATGGCGCTGCTCGACCCGGTGGGCGTCGACATGGCGCACAAGCTGCACGCCGCCATGGACGTGCCGCTGAACCAGATCGCCACCTACGGCAAGGGCGCGATCGTCGGCGCCGCCGGCGAGCTGGAACACGGCGCGCTGTGGCACGTGCCGGGCGGCTACGCCATGCGCGAGCTGCTCGGCTGGAAGGGCGACCGCAGCGCCTACACGGCCGGCAAGGCCGAAGAGAAAACGGGCCAGCCGGCCAATGCACTGTCGATCGTGCCGTCGACCAAGAAGGTCGGGCCACCTGGTGCGGCGCTCGACGTTCCTCTGACGAACATCAACGCCAGCTACGTGCGCGGCCAGTTCGACGCCATCGAGGTGCGGGTGCCCGGTGCACCGGCCGCCGACGAGATCGTCTTCATCCTCGCGATGAGTACCGGCTACCGCGTGCACGCCCGTGTCGGCGGCCTGCTGGCCAAGGACATCAGCAAGTGGGACGGCCTGCGCTGAGCCCCGAGAACATCTGAGACGAAGGAAAGAACAACCATGAGCGCCAACATCCGCAAACTCATCGTCCAGGTCGACGAGACCCGCAAGGAAATGGGCCAGGACATCACGCCGCCCACGCGCCGTGCCGTGGCCATCGCCGTCATCGAGAACCCCTACGCCGGCCGCTATAGCGAATCGCTCGACGAGCTGATCGCCATCGGCGAAGAGCTGGGCGCGCTGCTCGGCCAGAAGGCCGTCGCCGCACTCGGCATCGCACCCGGCGAGGCGCAGAGCTACGGCAAGGCCGCCATCGTCGGCGAGGCCGGCGAGCTCGAGCACGCCGCGGCCATCCTGCATCCGAAGCTCGGTGCGCCGTTGCGCGTGGCGGTCGAGAAGGGTGCCGCGCTGGTGCCGTCGGCCAAGAAGCGCGGCACGCTGGGCACCGCCATCGACGTGCCGCTGGGCCACAAGGACGCCGCCTTCGTGCGCAGCCATTTCGACGCCATCGAGGCCCGCGTGAGCGATGCGCCGCGGGCCAACGAAATCGTCGTGGCCGTGGCCGTGACCGACAGCGGCCGCCCGCTGCCGCGCATCGGCGGCCTCCAGCATTCCGAAATCAAGGGTGAAGACGGTCTGCGCTGACCGCACCCAACGCGTTGTGTTTTCTCTGTTCGACCTCTCCAGGAGTTTCCCCATGAACCCATTGCGTCATGTCTTCAGCGCGGCCGCCGTCGCCACGCTCGCCACCGCCCTCGTTCCCGCGCATGCGCAGGGCGTGATCAAGATCGGCGAGATCAACAGCTACAAGGCGCAGCCCGCCTTCCTCGAGCCCTACAAGAAGGGCATGGACCTGGCGGTCGAAGAGATCAACGCCGCGGGCGGCGTGAACGGCAAGAAGCTCGAGATCATTACCCGTGACGACAACGCCAACCCCGGCGACGCCGTGCGCGTGGCCGAAGAGCTGGTGTCGCGCGAGAAGGTCGACCTGCTGGCCGGCACCTTCCTGTCGAACACCGGCCTGGCCGTGACCGACTTCGCCAAGCAGAAGAAATTCTTCTTCCTCGGCGGCGAGCCGCTGACCGACAAGATGACCTGGCAGGGCGGCAATCAGTACACCTTCCGCCTGCGCCCCGGCACCTACATGCAGGCCGCGATGCTGGTGCCCGAGGCCGTCAAGCTGAAGAAGAAGCGCTGGGCCGTCGTGTACCCCAACTACGAATACGGCCAGTCGGCCGTGGCCGCGTTCAAGACGCTGATGAAGGCCGCGCAGCCCGACGTCGAGTTCGTCGCCGAGCAGGCCACGCCGCTGGGCAAGGTCGACGCCGGCAGCGTGGCGCAGGCCCTGGCCGACGCCAAGCCCGACGCGATCTTCAACGTGCTCTTCGGTGCCGACCTGTCGAAGTTCGTGCGCGAAGGCAACACCCGCGGCCTGTTCAAGGACCGCGAAGTGGTGAGCGTGCTGACCGGCGAGCCCGAGTACCTCGACCCGCTGAAGGACGAAGCGCCCAATGGCTGGATCGTGACCGGCTACCCCTGGTACGGCATCAAGACGCCGGCGCATGACGCCTTCCTCAAGGCCTACCAGGCGAAGTTCAACGACTACCCGCGCCTGGGCTCGATCGTCGGCTACAGCATGATCAAGTCGGCCGCCGCCGGCATTGCCAAGGCCAAGAGCACCGACACCGACAAGCTGGTTGCCGCCTTCAAGGGCCTGCAGGTCGACACGCCGCTGGGCAAGATCACCTACCGCCCCGAAGACCACCAGTCGACCATGGGCGCCTTCGTGGGCCGCACCAAGAACGAGGGCGGCAAGGGCGTGATGGTCGACTACGTCTACCTCGACGGCGCCGACGCCAAGTACCAGCCGTCCGCCGCCGACGTGAAAAAGTCGCGCGCGGCAGACTGACAGAAGCAGGCAGAACGATCCATGAGCTTTTCAGGTTTCATCGTCCAGCTGCTCAACGGGCTGGCGAGCGCGTCGTCGCTGTTTCTGGTGGCGGCAGGTCTGTCGCTGATCTTCGGCGTGACCCGCATCGTGAACTTCGCCCATGGCTCGTTCTTCATGGTGGGCATCTACATCGCCTACACGCTGGTCGAGAAGCTGGGCGGCAGCCTGGGTTTCTGGCCGGCCCTGCTGCTCGCGGCAGTGGCGGTGGGCATCTTCGGGGCGCTGATCGAGGTGGTGCTGCTGCGCCGCATCTACAAGGCGCCTGAACTCTTTCAACTGCTGGCCACCTTCGCGCTGGTACTCGTCATCAAGGACGCGGTGCTGTGGCTCTGGGGCCCCGACGAGTTGCTGGGCCCGCGGGCGCCCGGCCTCAAGGGCTCGGTCGAGATCCTCGGCCGGCAGTTTCCTTCGTACGACCTGTTCCTGATCGTGGTCGGTCCGGTCGTGCTCGGCCTGGTGTGGCTGCTGCTCACCCGCACCCGCTTCGGCACGCTCGTGCGCGCCGCCACGCAAGACCGCGAGATGGTCAGCGCGCTGGGCGTGAACCAGGCGTGGCTCTTCACCGCCGTGTTCGCGCTGGGCGCATTGCTGGCCGGCCTGGGCGGCGCGCTGCAGCTGCCGCGCGAACCCGCCACGCTCGAGATGGACCTCAACACCATCGGCGCCGCATTCGTGGTGGTGGTGGTTGGCGGCATGGGCTCGCTGCCCGGTGCGTACGTGGCCGCGCTGCTCATTGCCGAGATCAAGGCGATCTGCATCTGGCTGGGCGTGGTCGACGTGTTCGGCATCCCGGTCTCGTTCTCCAAGCTCACGCTGGTGGTCGACTTCCTGGTGATGGCCGTCGTGCTGGTGTGGCGCCCGTGGGGCCTGATGGGCCGGGCGCAGGCGCCGAGCCGCTACGTCGGCATGCAGGAAGAACCGCTGCGCCTGCCGAGCCGCGCCTACGTCATCGGCACCGCGCTTTTCGCGCTGGTGCTGGCGGCCATGCCGATCCTCACGGCTGGTTCGCCGTACACCATCGTGCTGCTGATCGACCTGCTGATCGCGGCGCTGTTCGCCGCCAGCCTGCACTTCATCATGGGGCCGGCCGGCATGCATTCCTTCGGCCATGCGGCGTACTTCGGCCTGGGGGCCTACGGCGCCGCGCTGCTGGTGCGCGCCATGGGCCTGCCGATGGAGCTCGCTCTGGTCGTCGCGCCGGCCGTCGCGGCCCTCGGGGCGTTCGTCTACGGCTGGTTCGCGGTGCGGCTGTCGGGCGTGTACCTGGCCATGCTCACGCTGGCCTTCGCGCAGATCACCTGGGCCGTCACCTACCAGTGGGACAGCTTCACCGGCGGCAGCAACGGGCTGACCGGCGTGTGGCCGTCCGAATGGCTGTCGGACAAGCGCGCCTACTACTGGGTCACGCTGGGGCTCGTCGGCCTGGGCGTGTGGTGGCTGCGGCGCGTGCTGTTCTCGCCCTTCGGCTATGCGCTGCGCGCAGGCCGCGACTCGGTGCTGCGCGCCGACGCCATCGGCATCGACGTCAAGCGCATGCAGTGGGCCGCCTTCGTGGTGGCCGGCACCATGGCCGGCCTGGCGGGCTCGCTCTTCGCGTTCTCCAAGGGCAGCATCTCGCCCGAGACGCTGGCGGTCGGCAAGTCGGTCGATGGCCTGGTGATGGTGCTGCTCGGCGGCATCCAGACGCTGGCCGGCCCGGTCGTGGGCGCGGTCACGTTCACCTGGCTGCACGACACCGTGGCGCGCAACACCGACTACTGGCGCGCGATGCTCGGCGCCATCATCCTGCTGCTGGTGCTGCTGTTCCCGCAGGGCATCGCAGGCTCGATCAAGCTGATGGTGGACCGCTGGCGCGGCAGTTCGAAAAAGAAGAGTGCGACGGCGCTCGGTGAAGTGAAGACGTCATGACCCTTCTGCAAGTCAACAACCTGGGCAAGTCCTTCGGCGGCGTGAAGGCCGTCGACGGCATCAGCTTCGACCTGGCGCCCGGCGAACTGCTGGCGCTGATCGGCCCCAACGGGGCCGGCAAGTCGACCACCTTCAACATGGTCAACGGCCAGCTCAAGGCCGACCAGGGCTCGATCAAGCTCAACGGCGAAGAGCTCGTCGGCCGCAAGCCGCGCGAGATCTGGCGCCTGGGCGTGGGCCGCACCTTCCAGATCGCCGAGACCTTCGCGTCGCTCACCGTTGTCGAGAACGTGCAGATGGCGCTGCTCTCGCACGACGGCAAGCTGTTCTCGATGTGGCGCCGCGCGGCCGACCATCGGCGCGACGACGCGCTGGCGCTGCTCGACCAGGTCGGCATGAAGGCCCAGGCCGATCGGCCGTGCAGCGAACTCGCCTACGGCGACGTGAAGCGGGTCGAACTCGCCATCGCCATGGCCAACGAACCCAAGCTGCTGCTGATGGACGAGCCGACGGCTGGCATGGCGCCGAAGGAGCGCAATTCGCTCATGGCGCTGACCAAGGACCTGGTGATCCAGCGTGGCATGGCCGTGCTCTTCACCGAGCACAGCATGGACGTGGTCTTCGCTTATGCCGACCGCATGATCGTGCTGGCGCGCGGCCGCCTCATCGCGCAGGGCAAGCCGCTGGAGATCCGCGACCATCCGAAGGTGCAGGAGGTGTACTTCGGTAGTGGCAAGACCTTCGAGAAGATCGCAGAGAAGGCCGCCGAAGTGAACGCGGCGGTGGGCGCATGACCATGAACAAGCACGAGACACTGCTGAGCGCCAAGTCGCTGTGCGCCTGGTACGGCGCCGCGCAGATTCTTTACGACGTCGACCTCGAAGTGCGCCGTGGCGAAGTCGTCGCGCTGATGGGCCGCAACGGCGCTGGCAAGTCGACCACGCTGAAGGCACTGATCGGCATGCTGAGCAAGCGCAAGGGCGCGGTGAGCTTCCTCGGTCAGGACATTTCGAAGAGCGAGCCGCATCACGCGGCCAAGATGGGCCTGGGCTTCGTGCCCGAAGACCGCCGCGTGTTCACCGATCTCACGGTCATGGAGAACCTGGAGGTCGGCAAGCAGCCGCCGCGCCGCTGGGCCGACGGCAGTGAGGCGCCGCTGTGGACGCCCGAGCGACTGTTCAAGCTCTTCCCCAACCTCGGCGAGATGCCGAATCGGCCCGGCGGCCGTATGAGCGGCGGCGAACAGCAGATGCTGACGGTTGCGCGCACGCTGATGGGCAACCCCTACCTCGTGCTGCTCGACGAGCCGTCCGAAGGCGTGGCGCCGGTGATCGTCGAGCAGATGGCCAACATGATCCTGGAGCTCAAGGCGCAGGGCGTGAGCATTTTGTTGAGCGAGCAGAACATGCACTTCGCCGAGCTGGTGTCCGATCGGGCCTATGTGCTCGAGAAGGGCCAGATCCGCTACCAGGCGACGATGGCCGAGCTGGCTGCCAACGACGAGGTGCGCCGCGCCTACCTGAGTGTTTGATCAACGTCCGTCCCCACTTCGTCAGGAGCTTCACATGCAACGCAGAACCATCCTTCACGCCGGCGCGGCCCTCGGGCTCGTGGCGCTGTCGCCGCAGCTCTTCGCCGCGGGCCAGCGCAAGCCGGCCGCAAACGCCGCGCTGATCGTGGTCGACGTGCAGAACTGCTTCATCGAGGGCGGCACGCTGCCGGTGAAGGGCGGCGCCGAGGTGGTGCCGGTGATCAACAAGCTGGCCGGCGCCTTCCAGAACGTGGTGGTCACGCAGGACTGGCACACGCCGGGCCATGCGTCTTTCGCGACGGCCTACCCCGGCAAGAAGCCCTTCGAGACGACCACGCTCCAGTACGGCAAGCAGGTGCTGTGGCCCGACCACTGCGTGCAGGGCACCGACGATGCGTCGCTGCACAAGGACCTGAAGCTGCCGACCGCGCAGCTCATCATCCGCAAGGGCTACAACAAGGGCGTCGACAGCTATTCGGCCTTCGAGGAAGCCGACCACAAGACGGTGACCGGCCTGGCCGGCTACCTGAAGGCACGCGGCATCAAGACGGTGTACGTCACCGGCCTGGCCACCGACTTCTGCGTCGCCTGGACCGCCATGGACGCGCGCAAGGCCGGCTTCGAGGCCTACGTGGTCGAGGACGCCACGCGCGGCATCGACCTCAACGGCTCGCTCGCCGCTGCCTGGAAGCAGATGGCGGCCAAGGGCGTGAAGCGCATCCAGTCGTCGGACATCCTGAGCGCATGACGCTGCGCGGCGTCGGCGCGAGGTTCTGATCCCGAGATGCCCGGACTCTCGCTGACCGTCAACGCGCAGGCCGTCGTCGTCGATGCCACGCGCCAGGCGACGCTGCTCCATGTGCTGCGCAACGAGCTCGGCCTGAACGGCCCGAAATACGGCTGCGGGCTCGGCCAGTGCGGTGCCTGCACCGTGTGGGTCGATGGCGTCGCGGCACGCAGTTGCGTGATCCCGGCGCACGGCGTGGCGGGGCGGGAGATCACCACCCTCGAAGCGTTGGGCACGCGTGCAGCCTGGCATCCGGTGCAGGCCGCGTTCGAGGAAGCCCAGGCTGCGCAGTGCGGCTACTGCCTCAACGGCATGGTGATGCAGGCCGCGGCGTTGCTGGCGCGCGAACCGCATCCGAGCGAAGAACGCATCCGCGCCGAACTGTCCGGCAACCTGTGCCGCTGCGGCACGCATGTCGAGATCGTTCGCGCCGTGCAGCTGGCGGCCTCACGGCTGGCGGCCGACGCATGACGAATTCGCGCCGCGCCGACGCGCCGCGCACGCGCGCCGAGTTCCTTTCGGCCGACGGCGTGCTGGTCGTCACCCGTCCGACCCCGCCCGCCGCGCCGCCGACGCCGGGCCAGCCGATCGCGGTGTCGGGCAACCCGGCCGAGGGCGACGAGATCCTGCTGGCGGTGTGGGACGACGGCAGCGCCTCGGCGCTGCACGGCCACGTCGACCTGGGCACCGGCATCCAGACCGCGCTGATGCAGATCGTGGCCGAGGAGCTCGACCTCGGCATGCCCTGCGTCCGCGTGATGCTCGGCGACACCGCGCGCGTGCCCAACCAGGGCGGCACCATCGCGAGTGCATCGATCCAGATCCACGCCCAGCCGCTGCGGCTGGCCGCGGCGCAGGCGCGCGCCTGGCTGCTGGAGCGTGCGGCCGAACGGCTCGGTGCGCTGGTGACATCGCTCGAGGTACGCCACGGCATCGTGCGCGTGGCCGAAGACGTGGCGCGCCAAGTGACCTACGCGCAACTGGTCGCGGGCCAGCGCACCGTGCTCACGCTCGCGAACGACACGGCGCTGAAGCACCCGGCCGACTACCGTGTCGTCGGCACGCGCCAGCCGCGCGTCGACATCCCGGCCAAGCTCGCGGGCGAGCTCGTCTTCGTGCACGACATGCGCGTGCCCGGCATGCTGCACGGCCGCGTGGTGCGGCCGCCGTATGCGGGCGCGGACCACGGCGACTTCATCGGCAACACGCTCGAATCGGTCGATGAATCCTCCATCGCGCACATCCCCGGCATCCGCGCCGTGGTGGTGCTGCGCGACTTCGTCGGCATCGTGGCCGAGCGCGAAGAGCACGCCGAGCAGGCGATGCGCGAACTGCGCGTGACGTGGAAGGCCTGGCCCGGCATGCCCGACCTGTCGAACGTGGCGCAGGCGCTGCGCGACAACCCGTCGACCCAACGACTGCTGGTCGACGACGGCGATGTCGACGGCGCCATCGCGCGCGCGGCGCAGCCGATGCGGCGCACCTATGTGTGGCCCTATCAGATGCATGCGTCGATCGGGCCATCGTGTGCGCTGGCCGATTGGCAGGCCGACGCTTCCGACGGTTTTCCATTGCGCGTGTGGGCCGGCTCGCAGAGCCCGCACGTTTTACGCGCCGACCTCGCCAAGCTGATGGACCTGCAGGATGTGCAGGTCGACGTCGTCCGCATGGAGGCCGCCGGCTGCTACGGCCGCAACGGCGCCGACGACGTGGCGGCCGATGCGGCGCTGCTGGCGCGTGCGGTCGGCGCGCCAGTGCGCGTGCAGCTCACGCGCGACCAGGAACACGCGTGGGAACCCAAAGGCGCCGCGCAGTTGATGGACGTCAACGGCGGGCTCGACGCCGACGGTGGCATCGCCGCCTACGACTTCGAGACCTCGTACCCGTCGAACGGCGCGCCTACGCTGGCGCTGCTGCTCACGCGCACGGTCGAGCCGGTGGCGCAGGCCTACGAGATGGGCGACCGCACCGCGCGCCCGCCGTACACGGTCGAGAACCTGCGCGTGAAGGTCAACGACATGGCGCCGATCGTGCGCGCCTCGTGGCTGCGCGGCGTGTCGGCGCTGCCGAGCTCGTTCGCGCACGAGTCGTACATCGACGAACTGGCGACCGCCGCTGGCGTCGACCCGGTGCAGTTTCGGCTGCGCCATCTGAACGACGAGCGCGCGGTCGAACTGGTGCAGGCCACCGCGCAGAAGGCCGGCTGGCGCATGCGCACCGGCCCGCAGGAGAACGCCGATGGCGGTCTCGGCGATGGCGGTGACATCCTCTTCGGCCAGGGCTTCGCGTACGCGCGCTACGTGCACAGCAAGTGGCCCGGCTACGGCGCCGCCTGGGCCGCGTGGGTGGCCGACGTCGAGGTCAACCGCACCACCGGCGAGGTGCACGTGCGCCGCGTGGTGGTCGGCCATGACGCGGGGATGATGGTCAACCCGGCGGGCGTCGAGCACCAGATCCACGGCAACGTGATCCAGACCACCAGCCGCGCGCTGATGGAGGAAGTCCGCTTCGCGCCGCAGCAGGCGGGCGGCGCGCCTGCCGGTGAGGTGATGGCCGGCCGGCCCGCGTCCGGCGTGGTCGCGAACCGCGAATGGGGCGGTTACCCGATCATCAACTTCCGCCAGGTGCCGGTGATCGAGGTGATGCACATGCCGCGGCAGGGCGAGGCGCCGCTGGGCGCGGGCGAGTCGTCGTCGGTGCCGGGCACGGCCGCCATCGCGAACGCGATCTTCGATGCGACGGGCGTGCGCTTTCGCGAGCCGCCGTTCACGCCGGAAGTGGTGCGGGCGGCGCTGAACCTGCTGATGCCGCCCGATGGCAGCGCCATTCGCGCGGGCTTGGATCTGCCGCACAGCGACGCAGCACCGGCCGCGCAGCCGTCGCGCCTGCCGGCCGACGCGCCCTGGCCGAAGCGCAAGGGCCTGTGGGCCACGGCCAGTGCCTTGCTGATCGGCGGCATCGGCGTCATCACCGGCGTGCTCGGCTGGCGCTCCGCGATCGCGCCCGTGTCGCTCACCACGCCGATCTACAGCGCCACCACCATCGAGCGCGGCCGCGTCCTCGCCGCCATGGGCGACTGCGCCGTCTGCCACACCGCCGACGGCGGCACGCCGAACGCCGGTGGCCGTGCAATGGACACGCCCTTCGGCACGATCTACACCACCAACCTCACGCCCGACCCCGAGACCGGCCTGGGCCGCTGGTCCTTCAGCGCCTTCCAGCGCGCGATGCGCGAAGGCGTGTCGCGTGACGGGCATCACCTGTACCCGGCCTTCCCATACACGGCCTTCGCCAGGACCAGTGACGACGACCTGCAGGCGCTGTACGCGTACTTCATGGCGCTGCCGCCGGTGCAGTCCGCCACGCCGAAGTCGGATCTGAAATTTCCGTTCAACGTGCGCCCGCTGATGGCCGGCTGGAACGCGTTGTTCCATGACCCCACGCCCTACACGCCGGTCGCCACGCAGAGCGCCGAATGGAACCGCGGCGCCTACCTGGTCAACGGCCTGGGCCACTGCGGCGCCTGCCACACGCCGCGCAACGCGCTGGGGGCGGAGCAGGGCGGCAGCGCCTTCCTGTCGGGCGCGATGGTCGACGGCTGGGAGGCGCCGGCGCTCACGGCGCTGTCCAAGGCCGCGGTGCCATGGACGGCCGACGCGCTCTACGGCTACCTGCGCCACGGCCACGCGCCATCGAATGGCACCGCTGGCGGACCGATGGCCGAGGTGGTGCGCGAACTGCAGCAGGTGCCCGACGACGACATCCGCGCGATGAGCACCTACCTCGCGTCCTTCAACCCGACGGTGCCCGACCCGCAGGCGCTGGCCGCGCAAGCCGTGCAGACGGCCGCTGCCAACAAGGGCCGGCTGCTCGGCGCGCCGCAGCGCCTGTTCGACAACGCCTGCGCCGCCTGCCACCACGACGGCGACGGGCCGACGCTGCTGGGCGTGAACACGCCGCTGGCACTCAACACCAACCTCACGAGCGACCGGCCGGACAACCTGCTGCGCACCATCCTCGACGGCGTGCGCGAGCCGGCGACGAAGGACATCGGCTTCATGCCGGCCTTCGGCGATGCGCTCGACGACGTGCAGATCGCCGAGCTCGCCGGCTACATGCGCACCCGCTTCGCGCCGCAGGCCGCGCCTTGGCCGACGCTGGCAAAGGATGTGGCGCGGCTGCGGGCCGAAACCACGGTCAAGCGCTGATCAAGCCTTTGGGGTCACTGCGCCGGACGGCGTGGAGTGCTGCGGCATCAACGCGTCGATCTCCGCATCCTTCGCGGCCCACATGCCCGCCAGCCATCGGTGGAATTTGCCGCGGAACACCGAGTCGGCGACGTAGTCGCCCTGCGCGAAGTCGGTCGGGATCGCCACTTCGCGCGCACGAACGATCACGCGCGTCGTGCGGCCGCAGAGAAAGTCCCAGAAGCTCGGCACGCCCTCGGGGTAGACGATGGTCACGTCGATCAGCGACTGGAACTTGGCGCCCATCGCTTCGAGCGCGAGCGCCAGCGCGCCGGACTTGGGCTTGAGCAGGTGGCGGTAGGGCGAGCCCTGCGCCTTGTGCTTGTCGGCGGTGAAGCGGGTGCCCTCTGCGAAGTTCATCACGCTGGTGGGCACCAGCGCGAACTTCTCGCAGGCGCGGCGTGTCGTCTCGCGGTCCTGGCCGCGCAGCGCGGGGTTCTTGCGCAGGTCGGCCTTCGAATGGCGCGCCATGAAGGGGAAGTCGAGCGCCCACCAGGCCAGGCCGATCACCGGCACATAGATGAGCTGCTGCTTGAGGAAGAACTTCAGCAGCGGAATGCGCCGGTTCAGGGTGTGCTGCAGCACGAAGATGTCGACCCACGACTGGTGGTTGGCGTTGACCAGGTACCAGCCGCGGTAAGCCAGGGCGTCGACGCCCTGCACGTCCCACTTGGTGCGCTGGGTCAGGCGCATCCAGCCGCTGTTGCAGGCGATCCAGGCCGTGGCCACGCCGTTGAGCGCCGGGTCGATGGCCCGGCGCACGGCGGCGAAGGGCAGCACCAGCTTCACCAGCGCGAGGATGAAGACCAGGCTGCACCAGAACAAGGTGTTGATGACGAGCAGCAGGAAGGCGATGACGCCGCGGACGACGGGAGGCAGGAAACCGAGCATAGGGACGGGCAGCGCCGCAAGGGCGCGAGTGAGCGCGAAGACTGCGATTGTGCGCACAAGATCGCGCGCGGCGTGCTGCGCCAGATCAGGCCCCGCAGAATTCCTCCGGCGCGCACGCGCCAGCCGGGCGCGTTATCGTTGCGGCGCACGGCCTTCGCGGCCGATGCGTCCTTCAGAACTTCAGAGCCGAG
The DNA here is from genome assembly GCF_051216715.1 of Variovorax restrictus. Classification (NCBI taxonomy): domain Bacteria; kingdom Pseudomonadati; phylum Pseudomonadota; class Betaproteobacteria; order Burkholderiales; family Comamonadaceae; genus Variovorax; species Variovorax restrictus. The sequence goes on along the minus strand of NZ_JBPJZH010000001.1, from coordinate 117,373 downwards.
ACAACACCATGCCCCTCTCCCTCAGTGCCTCTTCCTCCCTTCCGCACGATGCCGCGCAGGCCACGCTGGTCGGCCGCCTCTGGCAGCCGGACGTCGGCCCGGTGCTGGTGGCGGTGCATGGCGACCACCTGCACGACCTGTCGCGCGTCGCGCCGACCATGAGCCAGCTGCTCGAAGGCGACGCGCCCGCGGCCGCCGTGCGCGCCGCGCTGCAGGACGGCATCGCGCATCGCATCGCCTCGCTCGACGCGGTGTTGGCCAACAGCGACGAGACGGCACGCGACAGCACCCGACCCTGGCTGCTCGCCCCCTGCGACCTGCAGGCGGTGAAGGCCAGCGGCGTGACCTTCGTCGCCAGCCTGCTGGAGCGTGTGATCGAGGAGCAGGCGCGCGGCGATGCGTCGCGTGCCCAGGCCACGCGCCAGGCCATCGGCGAGGTGCTCGGCGACAACTTGGCGGACATCGTGCCCGGCTCGCCCGAGGCGGCGCGCGTGAAAGAGGTGCTGATCGCGCAGGGCGCGTGGTCCCAGTACCTGGAGGTCGGCATCGGGCCCGACGCCGAGATCTTCACCAAGGCGCCGGTGCTCGCGGCCGTGGGCATGGGTGCCGACGTCGGCATCCATTCGGGCTCGGTGTGGAACAACCCCGAGCCGGAGGTGGTGCTGGCCGTCAACAGCCGCGGCCAGACGCTCGGCGCGGCGCTGGGCAACGACGTGAACCTGCGCGACTTCGAAGGCCGCAGCGCGCTGCTCTTGGGCAAGGCCAAGGACAACAACGCCTCGTGCGCCATCGGCCCCTTCATCCGCCTGTTCGACGCCGGCTTCGGCATCGACGACGTGCGGCGCATCACGGTCGGCCTGCAGGTTACGGGGCCGGAGGGCTTCACGATGGAGGGTTCGAGTTCGCTCGCGAAGATCAGCCGCGATCCGTTGGACCTGGTGGGCCAGGCCATCAACCAGCACCACGACTACCCCGACGGGCTGATGCTCTTTCTCGGCACCATGTTCGCGCCGACGCAAGACCGCCACGGCCCCGGCCAGGGCTTCACCCATGTGGTGGGCGATCAGGTGCGCATCTCGGCGCCTGAACTCGGCGCGCTGGTCAACCGCGTGGTGCACGCCGACCAGGCGCCCCGCTGGCGCTTCGGCATCACCGCGCTGATGCGCAACCTCGCGCACCGCGGGCTGCTCTGAGCCCGAACGTTCTCACCAGGGCAGCGGCTCGCCCAGATGGAAGAAGCCGCCGCTGGGGCCGTCGGCCGGCAGCGTCGCCAGCTGCACGCTCGTCTTGGCACCGTCGACCACGTTCATCGGCGCGCTGCTGCCGCCCATGGCGGTCTGCACCCAGCCGGGGTGGGCCGAATTGACTTTGGTACTGCTGCCCTTGAGTTCATAGGCCAGGTGCACCGTGTACGCGTTGAGTGCCGTCTTCGAGGCGTTGTAGGCGGTCACTTTGGCGTCGTAGATCGGCGAGGCGGGGTCGCTGTGCAGCGTCAGCGAGCCGAGGATGCTCGACAGGTTGACGATGCGGCCGGCCGGTGCCAGGCGCAGCAGCGGCAGCAGCGCCTGCGTCACGGCGATCGGCGCGAAGAAGTTCGCGTCGAAGGTGCCGCGCAGCACTTTGTCGGGCACGGTCGAGGGCAGGTAGCGCGGCGCGCCACCAGGTTCGCCCTCGAGGTACACGCCGGCGTTGTTGACCAGGATGTCGAGGCGCCCGGCCCTTTTCTGGAAGAAGTCGAAGGCGCGGCGGTGGTCCGCGTCGTCGGTCACGTCGAAGACGATCGATTCGGCCTCGATGCCTGCCTCGCGCAGCTGCGCGACGGCGTCGCGGCCGGCTTCGGCGCTGCGGGCGCCGATCACCGGCAGGATGCCGAGGGCGCCGAGCTGACGCGCGGTTTCGAAGCCGATGCCGCGGTTGCCGCCGGTGATGAAGGCGATCTTGCGGTCGAGGGGGGTGCTCATGGGTTCTCCTGGGTTTGAGGGAGGGGCCGCGCCCTGTGCGCGGCCATGGAGCGATGGTCGCGCAGCCGGTCGTTGCAGGCGCGGTGGCTTTGCGAACGCAGTGTTTGCCGAAAAGCCAACAGTGGCAGGGAACCCGGCGCGACCCCTTCAGCGCAGCGCGCGCCGGTACTGCACCGCCTCGGCCACGTGCACCTGCTGCACGGTTTCGGTGGCCGCCAGGTCGGCAATGGTGCGCGCCACCTTCAGGGCCCGGTGCGTGCTGCGTGCCGACCAGCCCAGCCGCGCGGCGGCGGTGTGCAGGAAGCCGAGCGCGGCCGGCTCCAGCGCCGCATGGCGGTCGATCGCCGCGCCCGCCAGCGCCTGGTTCGCCGTGCCTTGGCGGGCGATGGCGCGTTCGCGGGCCGCGACGACGCGTGCACGGATGTCGGCGGTCGATTCGCCCGGCGCGGCGTCGAGCAGTTGCCGCGGCGCGATCGCCGGCACCTCCACGTGCAGGTCGATGCGGTCGAGCAGCGGGCCGCTCAGCTTGCCCTGGTAGCGGGCCACCTGGTCGGGCGTGCAGCGGCAGGCCTTGAGGGCGGAGCCGAGGTGGCCGCAGGGGCACGGGTTCATGGCCGCGATGAGCTGGAAGCGCGCGGGGAACTCGGCCCGGCGCGCCGCGCGCGAGATGGTGATCGTGCCGGTCTCCAGTGGCTCGCGCAGGGCTTCGAGGGCGGCGCGGGCGAACTCGGGGAACTCATCCAAAAAAAGAACCCCTTGGTGCGCCAGCGAAATCTCGCCCGGCCGTGGCGGCGATCCGCCCCCGACCAGCGCCACGGCGCTGGCCGTGTGGTGCGGCGATGCGGTCGGCCGCACCATCCAGCGCTCCAGCGTGAAGCGTCCGCCGAGGCTGGCGATGGCGGCGCTCTCCAGCGCTTCCTCGACCGTCATCGGCGGCAGCAACCCGGCGAAGCGCTGGGCCAGCATCGACTTGCCCGAGCCCGGCGGGCCCACCATCAGCAGCCCATGCTGGCCGGCCGCCGCGATTTCCAGCGCGCGCTTGATGCCGGCGTGGCCCTTCACGTCAGCGAGGTCGGCGTAGGGCGCCGGCGGTGCGGCGGGTCGCGCGGCGACGCGGGTCCAGCCGGCGGCCGGCGGCGCCTCGGGTGAGCCAGCCGGCTGGTGCAGGAACTGCCCGACCACGTCGAGCAGGTGCTGCGCGCCATAGACCACGGCGTCGGGCACCAGCGCCGCCTCCTGCGCGCTGTCGGCCGGCAGCACCAACCGCGTCGCCACGCCGCGGGTGTGGAGCGCGAGCGCCATCGCCAACGCACCACGCACCGGCCGGAGATGGCCGGAGAGTGAGAGCTCACCTGCAAACTCGTGTCCGGCCAGGCGTTCGGGGTCGATCTGGCCACTGGCAGCGAGGATGCCCAGGGCGATCGGCAGGTCGAAACGGCCGGAATCCTTGGGAAGGTCAGCCGGCGCGAGGTTGACCGTGATGCGCTTGTTGCTCGGAAATTCCAGCCCCGCGTTGTGGATCGCCGAACGGACGCGCTCGCGGGCTTCCTTGACTTCCACATCGGCCAGACCCACCAGCGTGAAGCTGGGCAGCCCGTTGGCCAGATGCACCTCGACCGTGACAGCGGCCGCTTCGAGCCCGAGCAGGGCGCGACTTTGCACCAAAGACAGACTCATTCCTCTCCCTTTCACCAAATCGGTGCAATCTTGTATGTCCGCCGAGACAACGCACACATTGGTGCGCGCCCACGGTTTGAAACAATTTTGGCAACGTTTCAAGCCGTGACAGGCCGTTGCGCTGGCCGATGCGTTCACAACGCGAGCAGTTTGGCACGCTCCCTGCTTTGACAGGTTTCCCCCTATCTCAAATCCTGCACAGGAGCCAAATCGATGATGCACCGTAAAACTGCCCAGGCCTTGGCCGTGGTCGCCCTTGCCACCCTGCCGATGTTCGCGAGCGCACAGCTCACGGGCAACGTTGCACTCACGAGCAATTACAAGTTCCGCGGCCAGGACCAGGACACCGGCCGCACGCGCGCCGTCAAGCCCGCCATTCAGGGCGGCTTCGACTACGCCTTCGGCGAGAGCGGCTGGTACGTCGGCAACTGGAACTCCAGCGTCAACTGGCTGTCGGGCAACAGCATCGAGAGCGACATCTACGGCGGCTACAAGTTCGCCGCCGGCGGTGTGAACTGGGACGTGGGCGCGCTGACCTACATCTACCCGGGTGCCAAGGGCGCCAACACCACCGAGCTCTACGGCGCCGGCAGCTTCGGCCCGCTGACCCTGAAGTACTCGCACACGATCTCCAAGGATTACTTCGCCTGGGCCGGCGAGGACGCGGGCTCCGGCTACAAGGGCCGCAACACCGGCTACCTGAACCTGGCCTTCGCGCAGGAAGTCGCGCCCTCGCTGACGCTGAAGGCGGCGGTGGGCTACACGCGCTTCAACGGCGGCATCAAAGACAACGTCCCCGGCATCCCGAACTACGTCGACTACGCGCTGGGCGTGTCGTACGACTTCGGCAGCGGCCTGGCGCTCTACGGCGGTGTGCAGGGCGCGAACAAGAAGGACTTCTACGGCTTCGTGAACAAGGCCCGCGGCATCGTCACGCTCAGCAAGACGCTCTAAAGAACAAAGGCGCGGCCCATGTTGCCGCGCCGATCCATTTCATCTCTAGGAGAAACGCCATGAAGCTGGTCACAGCCATCATCAAACCATTCAAGCTCGACGAGGTGCGCGAGGCGCTGTCGACGATCGGTGTCCAGGGGATCACCGTGACGGAAGTCAAGGGCTTCGGTCGCCAGAAAGGCCATACCGAGCTCTACCGCGGCGCGGAGTACGTGGTCGACTTCCTGCCGAAGGTCAAGATCGAAGCGGCTGTGGCCGACGAGCTGGTCGAGCGGGTGATCGAGGCGGTCGAGGGCGCGGCCCGCACCGGCAAGATCGGCGACGGCAAGATCTTTGTCTACAACCTGGAACAAGTGGTGCGCATCCGCACCGGTGAAACCGGCCGCGAGGCTCTCTGATCTCGCATCGAGGCACGAAAGAACAATCGACATGAAAAAACTGCTTGTCTCACTCGCGCTCGGCTTGAGCGTGCTCACTGCCGGCGTGACCGGTTTCGCCCAGACCCCGACGCCGAACGCCCAGGAAGCCGGGGCCACGTCGGCCGCTGCGCCTTCCGCCGCGACGCCTGCGGCCGCGACGCCTGCTGCCGCACCGGCCGCCGCACCCGCTGCTGCTGCACCCGCTGCGGAAGCTGCCGCGCCTGCCGCTGCCGCTCCGTCGTTCAACAAGGGCGACACCAGCTGGATGATGCTGTCCACGCTGCTGGTCATCATGATGACCATCCCTGGCCTCGCGCTGTTCTACGGCGGCCTGGTCCGCAGCAAGAACATGCTGTCGGTGCTGATGCAGGTGATGGTCACCTTCTCCATGATCGTGGTGCTGTGGCTCATCTACGGCTACAGCCTCGCATTCACCGAGGGGAATGCCTTCATCGGCGGCTTCGACCGGCTCTTCATGAAGGGCGTGTTCGACGCGGCCGCGGGCACCTTCGCACCGGCGGCCACGTTCAGCAAGGGCGTCTACATCCCCGAGCTGCTGTTCGCTGCCTTCCAGGCGACCTTCGCCGGCATCACCTGCTGCCTGATCGTCGGTGCCTTCGCCGAACGCGCCAAGTTCTCCGGCGTGCTGGTGTTCATGGTCATCTGGTTCACCTTCAGCTACACGCCGCTGGCGCACATGGTCTGGTTCTGGATGGGCCCGGACGCCTACACCGCAGCCGGTGTCGTGGACGAGATGAACAGCAAGGCCGGTCTGATCTGGCAGTGGGGCGCGCTCGACTTCGCCGGCGGCACGGTCGTGCACATCAACGCAGCTGTGGCCGGCCTGGTCGGTGCCTACGTGATCGGCAAGCGCGTTGGCTACGGCAAGGAAGCCTTCACGCCGCATTCGCTGACGCTGACGATGGTCGGTGCCTCGCTGCTGTGGGTGGGTTGGTTCGGCTTCAACGCCGGTTCGGCCCTCGAAGCTGGCACCAGCGCCGTGCTCGCCTTCATGAACACCTTCTCGGCCACCGCCGCTGCGGTGCTCGCCTGGTGCATCGGTGAAGCGATGATGCGCGGCAAGGCGTCGATGCTGGGTGCCGCATCGGGTGCCGTCGCCGGCCTCGTGGCCATCACCCCGGCTGCCGGCAACGTCGGCCTGATGGGCGCGATCATCATCGGCTTCATCGCCGGCTTCGCCTGCCTGTGGGGCGTGAACGGCCTGAAGAAGCTGCTGGGCGCGGACGACTCGCTCGACGTGTTCGGCGTGCACGGTGTCGGCGGTATCGTCGGCGCGCTGCTGACCGGCGTGTTCAACACGCAAGCCCTCGGTGGCCCCGGCCTGGTCGGTGACTGGGTCACGGCATCGGTCGTCTCCAACGGCATCGGCGCCCAGGTCTGGGTCCAATTGAAGGGCGTGCTGCTGACCATCGTGTGGTCGGGCGTCGTGTCCTTCATCGCCTTCAAGATCGCCGACCTGACGGTGGGCCTGCGTGTGACGGAAGAAGAAGAGCGCGAAGGCCTCGACATCTCCGCTCACGGCGAAACCGCCTATAACAGGTAACACCCCCGAAGGGCCCGGCGCACTGCGTGTCACTGTGTATTGCCTGGCCCTTCCCCCTCCAGGGGGCAACACCAGCAGCCCGGCGAAGCCAGTTCCGCGGTGTTCCTGGCAGGGGAAAAAGAAAGAATGAATAGACGAACGAGTTTTCAGCGAGAGTCTCCTTTGGATGTTCAGCCCGCAGTGCTTCGGCACCGCGGGCTTTTTTTTGCCCGCGCGCGCCACAATGAACGCCATGAATTGGACCCCCCTCGACGACAGCGCCTGCCAGCTCGGCGAATCGCCTTTCTGGCATCCGGACGAACAGGCGCTCTACTGGCTGGACATCCCCGCGCGCACCGTGCTGCGCACCCGCGGTGAGGGCCACGCGATGCGCATCGAACGCTGGCCGCTGCCCAGCGAGCCCGGCTGCATGGCGCCGGCGCGCAGCGGCGGCCTGGTGCTGGCGCTGCGCGACGGCATCTACCGCGCCCGCGAGTGGGGAGGCGCGCTGCAGTTGCTGGTGCGCGCCGACCACGACACGCGGACCATGCGCTTCAACGACGGCAAGTGCGACGTGCAGGGCCGCTTCTGGGCCGGCACGATCAACGAAGCGAAGGACCGCGCCAATGCGGCATTGTTCTGCCTCGACGCCCGTGGCGGCCAGTCGCCCGTCTTCACGCAGATGGCGAACGAGGCCACGACCGCCAACGGCCTCGCCTTCTCGACGGACGCACGTACGGTCTACTGGGCCGACACGGCGTCGCATGCCGTCCGGGCGTGGGACTGGGACGCGACCGCCAACACGCTGTCGGGCGAACGGGTCTTCGCGCAATTCGACGCCAAGCCGGACGGCTGGACGCCCGAATCCGGCCTGCCTTACGACGGCCGACCCGACGGCGCCACCCTGTCGGTCGATGGCCACTACTGGGTAGCGATGTTCGAGGGCGCACAGCTGCTGCGCTTCGACCCGTCGGGCGCGCGGGTCGACACCCTGGCGCTGCCCGCCCAGTGCCCAACGATGCCCTGCTTCGGCGGCGCCGACCTGCGCACGCTCTTCGTCACCACGGCCGCCAAGGGCCGCAGCGATGCCGAGCGCGCGCGCCTGCCGCATTCCGGCCGCGTGTTCAGCACCCGCATGGCGACGGCCGGCCTGCCGGTGAACTTCTTCGAGGACTGATGCGCGACCTGCGTGGGCCCGCGCACGGCGTACCATCGACCGCATGAACCCCCAGCTTCACGCCATCGCGGAGCGTATCCGCGCGGCCACCGCCGCCGGCACGCCACTGCGCATCCGGGGCGGCGGCACCAAGGACTTCTACGGCGAGCCGTGCGACGGCGACCTGCTCGACACCCGGGCGCTGTCGGGCATCACGAGCTACGAGCCGAGCGAGCTGGTGGTGACGGTGCAGGCCGGCACGCCGCTGGCCGAACTCGAAGCCGTGCTGGCCGAGAAGGGCCAGTGCCTGCCCTTCGAGCCACCGCACTTCGCCGACGGTGCGACCGTGGGCGGCATGGTCGCCGCGGGCCTCTCGGGGCCGGCGCGGGCCAGCGTCGGTGCGGTGCGCGACTATGTGCTGGGCGCGACGCTCGTCAACGGTCGCGGCGAGCTGCTCAGCTTCGGTGGCCAGGTGATGAAGAACGTCGCGGGCTACGACGTCTCGCGCGTGCTGGCCGGGTCGCTCGGCGTGCTGGGCGTCATTGCCGAGGTGAGCCTCAAGGTGTTGCCGGTGCCGCCGGCCGAGGCCACGCTGCGCTTCGAATGCGGGGAGGCCGAGGCGCTCGAACTGCTCAACGGCTGGGGCGGCCGGCCGCTGCCGCTCAACGCGAGCTGCTGGGTGCCCGAGGCCGGGGTAGAGGCAGGTGAGGGCGTGCTGTACCTGCGCCTGCGCGGCGCGGTGGCCGCGGTCGACGCCGCCTGTGCGCACCTGGGCGGTGAACGTCAGGGCGACGTCAAGGCCGACTGGGACGCCTGCCGCGACCAGCGCTTGCCGTGGTTCGCCGACGCGCCGGCCGGCCACGAGCTCTGGCGCCTCTCGGTGCCGCAGAGCGCGCCGGTGCTGGCGCTGGGCAGCCAGCCGCTCGTCGAATGGCATGGCGGCCAGCGCTGGTGCTTCGCGCCGGACGGCGAGGGCGAGCGCCTGCGTGCGGCGGCGCGAGCGGCAGGCGGCCACGCCACGCTGTTCCGCGCGGCGCAGCATGATGCGGCGGTGCCGCGCTTCGATGCGCTCACGCCGCCGCTCGCGCGCATTCATCGGGCACTGCAGCGCGAGTTCGACCCGGCCGGCATCTTCAACCGCGGCCGTCTGTACCGCGCCGAGCCCGCGCTCGGCTAGCCGGAGCCCCGCACCGCCGCCATGCGCCGCCTGCTCCATCTCACCGGCCAGCATCGGACCGCCTCGGTCGACCGCATCTTCGGCCTGCTGCTGGCCTTCAATGCCGGTGCGGTGAATGCGGGAGGCTTGCTGGTGGTGCACATGTACACCTCGCACATGTCCGGCTTCGCCTCGCAGGTGGCCGACGGGCTGGTGCTGGGCAACGTGGCGCTGCTGCTCGGCGCGCTCGGTGCGCTGCTGGCCTTCATCGTCGGTGCGGCCACCACGGCCGTGATCGTGCACTGGGCCCAGCGCCACCGTCTGCGCAGCGCCTTCGCGTTGCCGCTGATGCTCGAGGCCGCGCTGCTGCTGGTCTTCGGCCTGCTCGGCGCCATCACGCTCACCTGGCCGACGCCCTTCGCGGTGCCGCTCACGGTGCTGCTGCTGTCGTACATCATGGGCCTGCAGAACGGGCTGAGCTCGGCGATGTCGCACGGCAAGATGCGCACCACGCACATGACCGGCCACGTCACCGATCTGGGGCTCGAGCTCGGCCGGCTCGTCTATCGCAACCATCGCCTGACGCCTCCCGAAAAGCGGGTGCGCGCCAACCGCGCGGCCTTGCGCTTCTATGGCGGGCTGATCGGCATGTTCATCGTCGGCGGCATCGTGGGCGCCACCGGCTTCAAGTACATCGGCTTCGTCTGGGTGGTACCGCTTGCTGCGTTGCTGCTGGCGCTGTCGCTGCCGCCTTTCCGGCGGGACCTGCGGCGTTCGGTCTACCTGCAATTGCTGCTCGGTTCTGCCGCGCGGCGCTTCGGTCGACGCGCGCCACCGGCCGGCCCGTAGGGCGCTCACAATCGACGCACAACGAGACAACCCACGATGCAAACCCAACTCGCCCCCGAATTCCAGGGCACGGCAGAGGGCCGCGAGGCCGAAGCCATCCTGCGCAAGTGCGTTCACTGCGGTTTCTGCACCGCGACCTGCCCGACCTACCAGCTGCTCGGCGACGAGCTCGACGGCCCGCGCGGCCGCATCTACCTGATGAAGCAGGTGCTCGAGGGCCAGCTGCCCACGCGCGCCACGCAGCTGCACCTGGACCGCTGCCTGACCTGCCGCAACTGCGAGACCACCTGCCCGAGCGGCGTGCAGTACGGCCATCTGGTTGACATCGGCCGCAAGATCGTCGACGAGAAGGTGCCGCGCCCGGCGATGGAGTCGGCCACGCGCTGGCTGCTGAAGGAAGGCCTGACCTCACCGCTCTTCGCGCCGGCAATGAAGCTCGGCCAGTCGGTGCGCGGCCTCTTGCCCGAGAAGCTGCGCGCCAAGGTGCCGCCGAAGCAGGACGCCGGCGCCTGGCCGACGCGCACCCATGCGCGCAAGGTGCTGATGCTCGCGGGCTGCGTGCAGCCGTCGATGATGCCCAACATCAACAGCGCGACGGCGCGGGTGCTGGACGCCGCGGGCATCCAGACCGTGATCGCGCCGGAAGCCGGCTGCTGCGGCGCGGTGAAGTTCCACCTCAACGACCACGAGGGCGGCAAGGCGCACATGCGCGCCAACATCGACGCGTGGTGGCCGCACGCCGAGCGCGACGACGTGGAGGCCATCGTCATGAATGCCTCCGGCTGCGGCGTCACGGTGCGCGACTACGGCCATCTCTTCAAGGACGACCCGGCCTATGCGCTGAAGGCCGAACGCATCAGCGCGCTGACGCGCGACCTGAGCGAGCTGCTGCCCGACCTAGTGCCCGCGCTCAAGCCGCGCGTCAAGGCGCCGGCGGGCGTCATCGCCTACCACCCGCCGTGCACGCTGCAGCACGGCCAGAAACTGCGCGGCGGCGTCGAGGTGAACCTGCGCGCGCTGGGTTTCGACATGCAGGTCGCAAGGAGTGAGGCGCACCTGTGCTGCGGCTCGGCCGGCACGTATTCGGTGCTGCAGCCCGAGCTGGCCTACCCGCTGCGCGACCGCAAGCTGGGGCACCTGAACCAGCTGCAGCCGACCACCATCGTGTCGGCCAACATCGGCTGCATCACGCACCTGCTGAGCGGCAGCGAGACGCCGGTGCGGCACTGGGTCGAGCTGCTGGATGCGGCCTTGGCGCCGGCCTGATCGGACAGCAGCCGCCGTCATCGGCCGACGCGCGCAGGTCGATGCGTGCAGCATGCTCGCCGCATGTTCAAGTCAGAGGAGTTCCGCATGTCCCCCCGCCGTTTGCTGGTCGTTCAATCGTGTGTCGCGCTCGCCTGCGTCGGGGCCAGTGCGCTCACGCTGGTGCAGGCGCAGGGCGCCGTCCCCGAGATGCGCAGTGAAGGCGCGGTTCGCTATGCCTGCGGCGGCATCGGCGTGGACGAGTCCACGGCCATGCGCGCGGCAATGAAGTCGCATCCGCTGTCGTTGCTGTTCGCTCGCGCCGACGGCGCCTACCTGGCGGACGTGGCGGTGACGGTGACCGGCGCGGGCAGCGCCCCGGTCAGCCTCCGCGCAGGCGGCCCGGTGTGCCTGGTGAATCTCCCGGCCGGCAACTACACGGTCGAGGCAAGCACCGAGGGCATGAGCAAGCGCCAGACCGTGACCGTCGGTGGCGCACCGAAGACGCTCGACTTCCGTTTCTAGGCGCTAACAGGCGCCGTCGCCTCGGGTGCGCACTGCGGCAGCCCGATCATGAACTGCGTGCCGGCGCCTGGGCGGCTCGTCACGTCGATCCAGCCGCCGTGGCGCGACACGACGGTGTTGACCACGGCAAGGCCGAGCCCCCAGCCGTGCGCACGACCGCCGCCGGTCCGGCGGTGACCTGCTTCCCGCACCCGCGACAGCGCTTCGCCGTCCATTCCGGCGCCTTCGTCGCGGATCGATAGAAGGATCTCCGACGACTGTCCGTCGTCCGATGGCAGCGCGGCCATGCAGACGTCGATCTGGCTGCCCGCCGGGCTGTGGCGGATGGCGTTGTCGAGCAGGTTGCGCAGCGCACGCATCAGCAGTGCGCCGTCGGCCAGCACGAAGGCTTCTTCGTCGTGCAGGCGCTCGCGCAGCGTGACCCCACGCGTCTGCGCGTAGGCCCAGACGGCATCGAGCGCTTCCGTCGCCACGCCGGCGATCGACACGGCCATGACGCGGTAATCGGTGGAGTCGGCCTCGAGCATGGTCATGAAGCTGTCGGCCATGGCGAGCGTGCGCTGCGCCTCGCGCGCGACGGCCGCGTTCAAGTCCTGAGCGACGGGGGGCGAGTCGCCGGGCGCATGGAGTTCGATCAGGCTCAGGATCGACACCTGCGGCGCGCGCAGGTCGTGCGAGAAGAAGGCGAACAACGCGGCGCGTTCGCGTTCGGCCTGGCGTTCGCGGGTGAGGTCGCGCAGCACGACGAGCCAGCGCTCCGATGCAGGTCCGGGTTCGTGCTCGCCGAGGCGCACGGCCTGCGCCCGGAAGACCGAGCCGGCCTCCGTCGTGTACTCGCCGGTCGCAGCCTCCCGCCACACCGAGGGCAACGTCGCCACCACCGCCGGCGGGACGTCGATCAGATCCAGACGCTGCAGAGACGCCAACAAGCCGAAAAACGGGCGTCCGGCGAGCGTGTCGCTCAGGCCTTCATGCGCGATGCTGTCGCGGGCAAAGGGCATCAGCAGCGCACGCGCAGCGGCGTTGCTCTGACCCCTCAGGCCTTCATGCGCGATGCTGTCGCGGGCAAAGGGCATCAGCAGCGCACGCGCAGCGGCGTTGCTCTGACCGATCAGACCATCGCCGCGGCAGATCAGCACGGCCACTGGCATCACCGCCAGACTATCGCTGAGCGTCGACTGCAGCGTCACGAGGCGTCCAATGGCGCGTTCGAGCGAATGCGTTCGCTGCTCGAGCGAGTCCATGGCCACGGCGCGGGAGACCTGCGCCGGCTCGAAGGCGCCGGCCGGCACGGCGTTCAGCGCGTCGATCCGCTGCCTGAAGAACTGCATCAGCGCGGCCAGGCGCCGCCAGCTCCACAACACATAGGCCAGCGCGATGCCGAAGAGCGGTGTGGCGATGGGCAGCGCGGTGCGGCCTTCCTGCAAGGCGACCACGCCCAGGCCTGCCGTGATCGCAGCGAGCAACAGGGCGCAGATGGCGGCGTGCCGCGCGAGGACGAGAAAGAGGATCAGCGCCGTCCACGAGGGCAAGGCGATCCAGAGCCAAACCGCCCGCATGCCGGGAAACTCGATGGTGCGGCCGTGCATCAGCGCGTCGAGCGCGTTGGCGTGCACCTCCACGCCGGGCAGTGCGGCGCTTCGCGCACCCATGCCCGTCACGGCCAGTTGATCGTCCAGCCGTGAGTCTTCCACGGCGCCCACCAGCAGATTCTTCCCGCGAAAGGATTCCGCCGGCACCGTGCCCAGGAGCACGTCCACATAGGACACCGTGCGATAGCTGCCCGCCGGCCCGGCCAGCCGGAAGCCGAAGCGCGACAGCCGAGTCCATCGGCCGTCGGGTTCGAAGGCGGGCCCGGCGGGTGCCGCGTCCCGCGCGCCCGACGCCACCAACACGCCGGCGTAGGGTGCCAGGCGCACGGCGGTGCCTTCGTAGCGAAACAAGGTGCGCACGCGGTCGTCGCTGTCGGCGTTGACATTGACGTGGCCCAGACCGCGGGCCGCCGTGGCCAGCAGCGGGACCGGTTCGCTGTACCCGATGGAGGCGGTGGAGAGGGTGCCCGCGGCGCCGGGGACGACGCCGAAATTCATCGGCAGATAGACGGGCAGTTTCGTCATCGCTCTTGCCAGCCAGGCGTCGTCTTCCGGCGGCCCGGGCGTGTCGAAGAACACGTTGAACATCACGCTGCGTGGCGCGTGCGGGGCGAGTTGTTCCAGCAGCCGCGCGTGGAGGGTGCGCGACCATGGCCACGGCCCGAGCGCCGCAATGCTGCGCTCGTCGATGCCGATGATCACGATGTCGGACGCAGGCGCAGCACGTTCGTCGGTGCGCAGCGCCTGGTCGTAGAGCAGTCGGTTGATATCGCCCAGTCCGGGGCGGTCGTTGACCCAGAGCAGGGCCAGCGGCAGCAGTGCGGCGATGAGCAGCCACTCGATCAGGAAACGGCGGCGCATGGAAACGGCGAGGGCGCTGTCTGCGGCTCAGGCGCCGGCCGCGGCTCCATCGGAACGGACCCACTCGAGCCGATACCCCTGAGCAAGCAGATCTCGGACGAGGGCGTTGCCGGCGAGGTCGTATTCCCGGCGCAGAAAGACGCCTGGTTCAAGGAGGGCACCTTCCCGAACCTCGACAACCTGCGCCGCATCGCGCCGGGGGTGACCAAAGACCAGCTCTACGACTTCGTCGGCCGCCCGCATTTCAGCGAGGGAATGGCCGCCGTGCGCGAGTGGGACTACATCTTTCACTTCCGCACGCCGGCTGGCGTCAAGACCTGCCAGTACAAGGCGATCTTCGACAAGCACGTGGTGGCGCAGAGCTTCCACTGGCTGCCGACGGATTGCGCCGATGTGCTCAAGGTCGCCGCGGCACCGACACCGCCTGCGCCCGTCGAGCGCGTGGCGGCGCGGCCGGCACCCAAGCGCGTCGAGCTGTCGGCCGATGCGCTCTTCGCCTTCGACGGCGCTGCCGCGAGCGACCTGCTGCCGCAGGGGCGGCAGGAACTCGACGCACTCGCCGCCAGCCTGCGTGGCGCCCAGGGCGTGGAGCGCATCGACATCACCGGCCACACCGACAGGCTGGGTTCCCCCCGCTACAACCAGCAGCTGTCGCTGGCCCGTGCGGCCACGGTGCGCGATTTCCTGGTGAAGGCCGGCGTGCCCGCGCATGGCATCCAGGTCCAGGGCGTCGGCGAGACGGCGCCGAAGGTCCAGTGCGCGCAGGCGAATCGACAGGCGCTGATCGCCTGTCTGGCGCCCAACCGCCGTGTCGACATCAGCGTGCAGTCGACCTCCTGACCTGTCGGCGCACGGGTGGCTGACCTTCCGCGGCGCGCATTTTTAATCTTTGTTGCCCATTAGTTTGCACTTTGAGAACGAAATGCGTCCTGAATCTCGCAGAACCTCGCTAACGCCACCGCGGCGCTCCGCTTGTCGACACCATTCGAACCCAGCAGGGGGTTTTACCGCGCGCCAAGACGCTCAGACGTTGCGCGGTTTTTTTAGAACATCGAAGGTACATGCCATGGACGGGATGCGGCAGGGGTCGGGGGGAAGCGGGAAAGATCACGCCGTGTGGTCTTCCGCCGCAGCCTGCCTCGAGCCAGTGCGCCCCGCCATCCCGGCCCAGCCGTCGGGCAAGACCTGTACCACCGACGACATCGAACATCCAGACGCCCTCGCAGTGCGCCGACCCGATCGCGCACGGCCATCCTTTGCTGTCACGCCGACGCTGTACTTCCACGCCGACACCAGTGCTGCTGTAGCACTGACTGTCGGCGTGGAATCCGTCGTGGCCGAGCCGCAACGGGCGAGCGCGGACGTCCAGGCCGTACTCTGAGTCGTCAGACGGACCGGCCCTTCCCATGCGACCTTCCTTCGTGTTGCGCCATCTCGCTGCGCGGGCACTTCTGGGCGATGCCCGCCTGGCGGTCGTCGTGGCGAGCATGGCCTTCGCGCCGCTGGCGCTCGCCCAACAGCAAGACGCCGCCGCATCTGCTCTTGGCACGGTGGCCCGCCTGGCGGGGCGCGCAGGCGTGCAGACCTGCCTCGACGCTACCCGCCGCTTCGGGCCGGCGCTGACCGGCACCGGTGGCAGCCACGCCGCGGTCGTCATGACCCACCCTGCAGCGCCGGACGCCGCGACGCTGGGTGTGACGATCGAGCGGAAAGACGCAGACGCGACGAGCCTCGTGAGTGCGACCTTCTCGCCGACGCTGCGTGGCGGTTGCGACCTGAGCTACGACAAGGTCGACGTGTGGCGCAAATCCTGCCAGGACGTCGCGCTCGAAGAGCTGCGCTACACCCAGCCCCTGGAGCGCCTGGGCGAACAAACGGCCGTCATTGCCTACAGCCCGACCCACCACGTCTACCTGATCCGCATTGCGGGCGGATGCGTCACGGTCACGAAAGAGGTGGTGTACCCGTGACGGCGCTGCATGTCCCCCGACACCGCGTCGCGAGGCCCCGCTGCTGCTACGGGCCGGCGTGAACTGTTGAAAACCCGAGGGAGATGAGCATGGATTTTTGGATCGCCGCCCTCGCCATCTGGCTCGCGCTTCTGTGCACCATCGTCGGTGTTCGGATGGGCTGGAGCGATGCGAGCTGGGCCCGTGGCATCGCGTTCGTTCCTACCGAAAAAATCTCGGAAGACCAGCTGTTCGGGTTGCTGCTGGGGGCCAACGTGGCCCTCCTCGAGCACGATAATTTCAACCAGCTGGCGAGCACCTTGCCACGCCGACGCATCCCCGAACTCCTCGCACGGTACTGGAACGTTTGCTCGGCACGTGACTTCCAGCGGGTGATCGACGACAGGCTTCGCTCGCTCGGTGCGGTCTCTGCGGAAGAAGCCGAGGCTTTCGAGGCCTGGCGGGCCGGCACACCGATCGATACAGAGGCGTACCGGTCGCTGCGCGATGTGCTCGTCTTCCTGTCGGTCCACGCCGGCATCGTGAAGCCGGGCGATATCCGTGACCAGCATTGCCACCTCGTGGCCTGGGACGTGCAGCAGGTGGCCTATCTGCTGCGGCTGGGATTCACGATGGGCTACGTCTCCCGCGAGACGGCCTGGCGCACCCTGAACCGCCTGCGGCAGACGGCGCGGACGCGCTACGCGTCCTGGACAGACTACTCGCTGTCGGCTCTCGTCGGCATGGGGCTGCGCGGCGTGCTCGATCTGGACGACGTCGGCGACTGGTACCACATCGCGCGCAGCCACACGGTGCTGTTGGCGGCCCGTCGTTCGCTGCTGGCGCGGGCGGCCGACTGGATGGCACCCGGCCAGTCCGCAGAAGTCGATCCGGTGAGTGGCTTCCGCGGGCTCGGCATGCCGACGACGGTGTTCGATCCGTTGCGCTGAAGGCCGCGGCGCGCTCAGCCGCGCAGCGCCGCTTCGATGTCCTTCGCCAGCGACGCCGGCGTGTCGAGCGGTGCATAGCGCTTGATCACCTGCCCGTCGCGGCCGATCAGGAACTTCGTGAAGTTCCACTTGATGACGGCGCTGCCGAGCAAGCCCGGCTTTTCCTGCACGAGCCATCGGTACAGCGGCGCGGCCTCGCTGCCCTTGACGTCGACCTTCTGCATCATCTGAAAGCTCACGCCGTAGTTCTTGGTGCAGAAGGCGCCGATCTCGTCGTTGCTGCCCGGGTCCTGTCCACCGAACTGGTTCGACGGAAAGCCCAGGACGCTCAAACCATCGGCCGCATAGCGCTGGTGCAGCTCCTCCAGGCCGGCGAACTGCGGCGTGAACCCGCACTGGCTGGCCGTGTTCACGATGAGCAGCACGCGTCCACGGTAGTCCGCCAGCGAGATGGCGTGGCCGTCGATGGCCTGCGCGGTGAAGTCGTAGATCGATGCCATGGGCGTTCCTCGGTGGTTGAAGAAGGTCACGCCGTCGGCGGCGCCTCAGTGATGCATCAGTGGTGCTTGTCGCTGCGCGCGATCGACAGCAGGTGCTCGACTTCTTCGGGGTACTTGCGCAGGTTGTTCTCGTGCCAGCGCTTGATGATCCACATGAAGCCCGCGACCACCACGCCGAAGGCGGTGATGGCCGTGTACGCCGACAGGCCCAGGCCGGTGCACGCGCTGTAGAACGCGCCGAGGATCAGGATGCAGGCCTGCTCGTTGAAGTTCTGCACGGCAATCGAGCGCCCCGCGCCCATCAGGTTGTGGCCGCGATGCTGCAGCAGTGCGTTCATGGGCACCACCAGGAAGCCGCCCAGCCCGCCCAGCAGGATCAGGAAGGGCACCGCGACCCAGATGTTGCCGATGAAGTTCATGCCGATGACGAGCACGCCCATGCCGATGCCCAGGGGGATCACGCGCGTGGCCATGTCCAGCCGCATCTTCATCGACGCCACCACCGCGCCGACGGCCGTGCCGATGGCGACCACACCGGTCAGCGACGACGCCTGCGCCGTGTTGTAGCCCAGCGCCAGCGATGCCCAGGACAGCACGATGTACTTCAGGTTGCCGCCCGCGCCCCAGAACAGCGTGGTGGTCGCCAGCGAGATCTGACCGAGCTTGTCGCGCCACAGGCGGGCGTTGCATTGCCAGAAGTCGGGCAGCAGCGCGACCATGTTGCGCACGAAGCTGTGCTGCGGGTTGGCGCGCAGCGGGCGCATCTCGACGCCCGTGTGCGGGATGCGCGTGTTGAACCAGGCGGCCAGCATGTAGACGAAGATCAGCGCGCCGATCGCCGCTTCGGGCGGGGTGTTGATGCCGGTGTCGATGTAGGGCATGTCCCAGGCCAGCAGATGGCTCGATATCGCGTGGCCCACCAACTGGCCGCCCAGCACGATGCCCAGGATGATCGACGCGATGGTCAGACCTTCGATCCAGCCGTTGGCCTTGACCAGCTGCGACGCCGGCAGCAGCTCGGTGAGGATGCCGTACTTGGCCGGGGAGTACGCGGCCGCGCCCAGGCCGACGATGGCATAGGCCAGCAGCGGATGCGAGCCGAAGAGCATCATCAGACAGCCCACCACCTTGATGAAGTTGCTGATGAACATGACGCGTCCCTTGGGGTAGGCGTCGGCGAAGGCGCCCACCAGCGGGGCGAGCGCCACGTAGAAGAGCGTGAAGATCGGCACCAGCGCCGCACGCTGCCATTCGGGGGCGCCGGAAGACCGCATCAGTTCGACGGCCGCGACGAAGAGCGCGTTGTCGGCCAGTGACGAAAAGAACTGGGCCGACATGATGGTGTAGAAACCGCGCTTCATCGATGGGCTGGCTGGCCAGTGTGGGGCTGGCGATGTGGTGGTGCGGTAGTAGGAAAGGCGTCGCCCCGGTGGCGAATGCGCGGTTATAGCATGGGGGTGCAGTGCCAAAATGGCGTTTCCCCTGCGGCGGCATCCCCCATCCTTGCAGGGCTTTCTTCCTGTTCGAGAGGTCCTGTTTCCGTGCCCCGTCCCATCCTCGCCACCATCCATGCCGGTGCCCTGCGCCACAACCTGGAGCGCGTGCGGCGCTCGGCGCTCGAGTCGCGCGTGTGGGCCGTCGTCAAGGCCAACGCGTATGGCCACGGCATCGAACGCGTCTTCGATGCGTTCCGCGGCGCCGACGGCTTCGCGCTGCTCGACCTGGCAGAAGCCGAACGCGTGCGTGCCCTCGGCTGGCGCGGGCCGATTCTGCTGCTCGAAGGGGTGTTCGACGCGCGCGACCTGGAACTCTGCTCGCGCCTCGGCCTTTGGCACGCGGTGCACTGCGACGCGCAGATCGACATGCTCGCCGCGCACAAGACGCAGGTGCCGCACCGTGTCTTCCTCAAGATGAACTCCGGCATGAACCGCCTGGGCTTTTCACCCGAGCGCTACCGCGCCGCCTGGACCCGGCTCAACGCGCTGCCGCAGGTCGACGAGATCTCGCTGATGACGCATTTCAGCGACGCCGACGGGCCGCGCGGCATCGCGGATGCACTGGCCGCCTTCCACCGCGCCACGCAGGACCTGCCGGGCGAACGCTCGATCGCCAACAGCGCCGCCGTTCTGCGCCACGCGCCAGAAACCCGCATCGACTGGGTACGTCCCGGCATCGTGCTCTACGGCGGCGTGCCCGACTTTCCGGAGCACGACAGCGCGCACTGGCAGCTGCAGCCCGGCATGACGCTGTCGACGCGCATCATCGGCACGCAGGACCTGCAACCCGGCGCGACCGTCGGCTATGGATCCAGCTTCGTGGCCGAGGCGCCGATGACCATCGGCGTCGCCGCGGTGGGCTATGCCGACGGCTACCCGCGCCACGCGCCCACGGGCACGCCGGTGCTGGTCGACGGCATGCGCACGCGCGTGGTCGGCCGCGTCAGCATGGACATGGTCACCGTCGACCTCACGCCGCTCAAGGCCGCAGGTCGCGCGGTCGGCTTCGGCAGCGAGGTGACGCTGTGGGGCCACGCGTCGAACGGCGACGCGTTGCTGCCGATCGACGAGGTCGCGCGCGCCGCGGGCACCGTCGGCTACGAGCTGATGTGCGCGGTCGCGCCGCGCGTGACGGTGGTGCTGGGCGACTGAGCGCACCGAGCCGATGAAGGTTCTTTCCAACTGGCGCTCGGTGCGGCTCTGGGAGAGCGCTTTCGAGCGCGACCTGCACCGTCGCCACAGCCTGCGCACCCACGGCCTCTTGCTGGGCACCTGCACGCTGCTGCTGATGTGGGCCGTGTCGGCGCTGCAGATGCTCGCCGGCAACGACTCGCTGGCGTTGCGCTATGCGGTGACGCTCGGCGTGGGCTACCTCGGCTACCTGGGCCTGCTGCGCTGGTGGGCGCAGCGGCTGGTCGAGGGGCGCACCGACATCGACCTCCCCGACGTGATCAGCGGCACGTCGAACCCGTCGACCTGCGCCGAGGCCGCCGATGGCTCCGCGGTGGGCGACATCGCCAGCGGCGCGCTCGAAGCGGCGGCCGGTGCCGACGAGGGGGCGGTCATCGTTGTGCCGGTGCTCGCCATCTTCCTCGTCGGCATCGCGCTGGTGACGGGAGCCGGGGCCTTGGCGCTGCTCTACTTCGGCTGGGACGCGCTGCTCGCGGTGGCGGTCGAGATTGCGTTCTCGTACGTCTCGGCACGTGCCGCGGTGCGGGTGGCACGCGAAGGCTGGCTCACGGTGGCGGTCAAGCTCACGTGGAAGCCGCTGCTCGGGGCGCTGCTGTGCGCCGTGCTGCTGGGCGCGGTCATCGACCGCTTCATGCCGCAGGTCAATTCGCTGCCGCAGGCCGTGCGAATGCTGCTACACCGCTAGCGTTGCGACCGTTCAGTACAGGCCGAGCTGGCGTGTTCGCAGGCGGGCCAGCCCCAGCAGGGCGGCGGTAAAGGGCGTCGGCACGCCGGTGCGCTGACCAAGCTCGTGCACCACGGTCACCAGGGCGTCGAGCTCGACCGGTCGGCCGGCTTCCACGTCCTGCAGCATCGAGGTCTTGAAGGCGCCCAGCTTGCGTGTCACCGCATGGCGGTCCTCGGGCATTTCTGCAATGGGGATGCCGATGCGTGCGCCGATCTCCTTGGCTTCGAGCATCACCGCCGAGATGAAGCCCCGCACCTCGTCGTCGGCGAGGATGAGGTCGGTGGTCATGCCCGTCAGGGCGCTGATCGGGTTGACGGTCATGTTGCCCCAGAGCTTGTACCAGACGTCCTTCTGGATCTGCGGTGACACACGCGCTTCGATGCCGCCGCGCACCAGCAGCGCGGCCAGTGCGTGCACGCGCTCGCTCGCCTCGCCGGAGGGCGTGCCCAGGATCAGCCCGTTGCCGAAGTGATGGCGCACCACGCCGGGCGCGTCGAGCGCGCAGCTCGCATGCACCACGCCGCCGACCACCTGGCGCGCGGGGATGGCCGCTGCGATCGCGCCGTCGGGGTCGATCGCCTGCAAGCGCGTGCCGGCCAGCGCGCCGCCGAAGCCGCCGTCGAGGAACCACCACGGCACGCCGTTCATGGCCGTGAGCACGAGGGTGTCCGGGCCGATCAACGGCGCGATGCGCGCGGCCACGGCGGCGAGCGACGGCGCCTTCACCGCGATGACGACCACGTCCTGCACGCCGAGCGCGGCCGGGTCGTCGACCGCGTTGACGGGCACCTGCGTGCGCTGGTCGCCGCGCAGCAGTACGAGCCCGTCGCGCCGCAGTGCGTCGAGCGTGGCACCGCGGGCCACCACGTTGAGTTGCTGGTCGGCCTGCGCGAAGGCAGCGCCGATCCATCCGCCGATCGCGCCGGCGCCGTAGATGCAGAGGTTCATGGCCGCGATGGTGCCAGAGTGCGCGCCGTCAGAACGTCACGCGTGCGGCGCCTTAGCCTTCCGCCGTGAAGCCCACATCCTTGACGATCGGGCCCCACTTCGCCGTGTCCTTCTTGATGAGGTCGGCCAGTTCCGTCGGCGTCGACGACATGGCTTCCAGCCCGAAGGTGCCCAGGCCGTCGATCACGTCCTTGGAAGCCAGCGCGTTCTTCATGGCCGTGTTCAGGCGCGCGACGACTTCGGGCGAGGCCTTCGCCGGCAGGAAGAAGGCGAACCACTCGCTGTGCGCCATGTTGGCGATGCCCTGCTCGCCGTAGGTCGGCACGTCCGGCGCGAAGCGGCTGCGCTTGGCCCCCGACACGCCCAGGATGCGCACCTTGCCGCTGGGCAGGTGCTGCACGATGTCGCCGATGGGGCCCGACACGGCCGAGATGTTGCCGCCCAGCAGGTCGAGCATGGCTGGCTGCGTGCCGCGGTAGGCCGCATGCTTCAGTTCCACGCCGCCACTCTTGCCGAGGAGCGCGCCGATGAAGTGGGGCGTCGAGCCGGCCGCCGGCGAACCGAAGTTCGCGCCGGTCGGGTTGGCCTTGGCCCAGGCCAGGAACTCGGGCACGTTCTTCACGCTGGCCGGCACCGACGGCCCGACTGCGAAGCCGAAGTCGAACACGCAGCCCAGCGAGACCGGCGTGAGGTCGGTCTGCGGGTCGTACGCCAGCTTCTTGTAGATGTGCGGGTAGATGGTGAGCATCGAGGTCGGCGTCTGCAGGATGGCCGAGCCGTCGGCCGGCCGGCCCTTGATGTAGCCGATGGCGATCTGGCCGCCCGCGCCCGTGCGGTTCTCCACCACGGCAGCCTTGGCGAATTCGGGGCTCAGCTTTTGCGCCAGGCGACGGCAGATGGTGTCGGAGGTCCCGCCGGCCGCGAAGCCGGTGACGATGGTGGTGGTCTCGAGCAGGGCCTGGGCAAAGGCGTGCTGGCCGATGCTGGCGAGCAGGGCCGAGGCGCCGGTGGTCTGCAGCAGGTGGCGGCGGGTGAATGGCATGGGGTCTGTCTCCGGAGTTTGAAAAGGGGCGCGCGCACGGCGATGCCCGGCGCGGGCCGAACCCGCATTTTTCCAGCAGCGGGGGCACTCGCACCCCCGCGTTTACGCCACGTTCGGGCGCTTTTTCAGTAGCCGTTGGCCGTGGGTTCGTGGCCGCCCTGCTTGTAGCGCGCGAGCAGCGCCTTGGCCGCCGCTGTCAGCACGACGGTGTCGACGCCCACCGCCACGAAGCGCGCACCGGCGGCGAGCCACTTGCGCGCCTGCTCCTCGGTCGTCGCCAGGATGCCCGGCGCCTTGCCGGCCTTGAGGATGCGCGCGACGCCGTCGGCAATGGCGGCCTGCACGTCCGGGTGGTTCGGCTGGCCCGGGAAGCCCATCGACGCGGACAGGTCGGCCGGGCCGATGAAGACGCCGTCGACACCCGGCGTGGCGGCGATGGCATCGAGGTTCTTCATCGCCTCGACCGTCTCGGCCTGCACGAGCAGGCAGGCCTGCGCGTTTGCTTCGTGGATGTAGTTCGGGTGGGCCTGCCAGCGCGAGGCCCGCGCCAGCGCGCTGCCCATGCCGCGGATGCCCTCGGGCGGGTAGCGCATGGCCTGCGCCAGTTGCGCGGCCTGCTCGGCGGTGTCGACCATCGGGATCAGCAACGTCTGCGCGCCGATGTCGAGGTACTGCTTGATCAGCGCCGTCTCCCCGACCGGCAAGCGCACCACCGGCTGCGTGCGGTGCGGCAGCGCGGCCCAGGCGCTCGAGATGGCCTGCAGCTGCGCGAGCACCGAGCGCACGTCGTTGGGCGCATGCTCGCCGTCGATCAGCAGCCAGTCGTAGCCGACGCCGGCCAGCAGCTCGGCAGCGTAGCCGTCGGCCAGGCCGACCCACAGGCCGATCTGGGCCGGGCCGTCCTGCATAGCTTTCTTGAAGGTGTTGAGGGGGGTGTGCATGGTGGGGGGACTCCAGTGGTGGCCTGCGATGAATGCGCGGATTATTGAATGGTCGGCGGCGCGCCCTGCCTACACTCGTGCGATGGCCAAGGAAAAAACCAACTACGTCTGCACCGAGTGCGGCGGCACCAGCGCCAAGTGGCTGGGCAAGTGCCCCGCCTGCAACGCCTGGAACACGCTCGTCGAACAAGTGGCGCAGCCCGCGGGCGGCGCCGCGAACAACCGCTTCGGCACGCAATTCGCCGCGCTCGGCGGCACGGCCGACCTGGCGGTGCTGTCGGAGATCGAGGCGAGCGACGTCGACCGCACACCCACCGGCATCGACGAACTCGACCGCGTGCTCGGCGGCGGCATCGTGCCCGGCGGCGTGACGCTGATCGGCGGCGACCCGGGCATCGGCAAGTCGACGCTGCTGTTGCAGGCGGTCGATGCGCTGCAGCGTCAGGGGCAGAATGCGCTGTACGTGTCGGGCGAGGAAAGCGGTGCGCAGGTTGCGCTGCGCTCGCGCCGGCTCGGACTGGAACGCTCGCAGGTGCAGGTGCTGCCCGAGATCCAGCTGGAGAAGATCATCGCCACGCTCGATGCGCACCGGCCAGCCATCGCCGTCATCGACTCGATCCAGACGGTGTACTCCGACCAGCTCACCTCCGCGCCCGGCTCGGTCGCGCAGGTGCGCGAATGCGCGGCGCACCTCACGCGCTTCGCCAAGGCGAGCGGCACCGCGATCGTGCTGGTCGGCCACGTCACGAAGGAGGGCGCGTTGGCCGGCCCGCGCGTGCTGGAGCACATGGTCGACACGGTGCTGTACTTCGAGGGCGACACGCATTCGAGCTTCCGCCTGGTGCGCGCCATCAAGAACCGCTTCGGCGCGGTCAACGAGATCGGCGTGTTCGCCATGACCGAGCGCGGCCTCAAGGGCGTGAGCAATCCCAGCGCGATCTTCCTGAGCCAGCACAGCGAGCCGGTGCCGGGCAGCGTGGTCATGGTCACGCTCGAAGGCACGCGGCCGATGCTGGTCGAGATCCAGGCGCTGGTTGACAACGGCGGGCCGAGCCCGCGGCGCCTGTCGGTGGGCCTCGACCGCGACCGCCTCGCGATGCTGCTGGCGGTGCTGCACCGCCATGCCGGCGTGGCCTGCATGGACCAGGACGTGTTCGTCAACGCGGTCGGGGGCGTGCGCATCACCGAGCCCGCGGCCGACCTGGCAGTGATGCTCGCCATCACCTCCAGCCTGCGCGGCAAGCCGCTGCCCAAGGGCTTTATCGCCTTTGGCGAAGTCGGCCTGGCCGGCGAGGTTCGGCCCGCGCCGCGCGGCCAGGAGCGCCTGAAGGAGGCCGCCAAGCTCGGCTTCAGCGTGGCCGTGGTGCCCAAAGCCAATGCGCCGAAGAAGGGCGCCAAGGAGATCGAGGGGCTGACGATCCATGCGGTCGAGCGGGTGGAAGAGGCGCTGGACATCGTGCGCCGTCTCGACTGAACTTCGGCGGCATCGTCGAGAATCCGTTCGATGCAACTCATCGTTTCCGCCGGCATCATCGCCGCCGTCGTGCTCTGGGGCCTCGTCTCGCCCCGCACGCTCGACAGCGTCTTCAGCACGCTGCTGTCCGACGTCACCCGCACCTTCGGTTGGCTCTATCTGTGGGTCGTGCTCGGCCTCGTCGTGCTGGCCTTCTTCCTGGCCGTGAGCCGCTACGGCGATCTCAAGCTGGGCGACGAAGACGAGGAGCCGGAGTTCTCCGTCGGCGCCTGGTTCGCGATGCTGTTCGCCGCGGGCATGGGCATCGGGCTGGTCTTCTGGGGCGTGGCCGAGCCCGTGTCGCACTACGTCAAGCCGCCGCCGGGCGTCGTGGCGGGCACGCCCGAGGCGGCCGGCGCGGCCATGCGCTACGCCTTCTTCCACTGGGGCTTCCACCCTTGGGCGATCTACGGCATCGTGGGGCTGGCGATCAGCTTCTTCACCTTCCGCCGCAAGGCGCTGCCGCTGGTGAGTTCGGCCACCGAGGCGCTGCCCTGGCGCATCGTGCAACGCCTGTCGCCGGCCTTCAACGTGCTGGCGGTGGTGGCCACCGCCTTCGGCGTGGCGGCTTCGCTGGGCATGGGCGCCACGCAGATCAACAGCGGGTTGAACGCCGCCTTCGGCGTGCCGATCGGCACGCTCACGCAGTCGCTCATCATCGTGGGCACCACGGCGCTGTTCATCACGTCGGCCGTGACCGGCGTGGAGCGTGGCGTGAAGTGGCTGTCGATCGGCAACCTGTGCGTGGCCGGCGCGCTGGCGCTCTTCGTGTTCTGCGTCGGCCCCACGGTCGCCATCGTCGACACCCTCACCAACACGCTGGGCACCTACATCAGCGAGTTCGTCCGGATGAGTCTGCGCATGACGCCCTTCCGCGAGAACTCGTGGGTCGGCGACTGGACCATCTTCTACTGGGCCTGGTGGCTCGCGTGGTCGCCCTTCGTGGGCCTGTTCATCGCGCGCGTGTCGCGCGGCCGCACGGTGCGGCAGTTCCTCGTGGGCACCGTGCTCGCGCCGAGCCTGGTGGGCTTCGTGTGGTTCGCCGTCTTCGGCGGGACCGCACTGCACCTCGAGATCTTCCGCGAGGTGCCGCTGGCGGAAGCCGTTGCGGCGAACGTGTCGTCCACCATGTTCGTGATGTTCGACGCGATGCCGATGGGCTCCGTCATGTCGGTGGTGGCCACCTTGCTCGTCTTCGTGTTCTTCGTGACCTCGGGCGATTCGGCCACGCTGGTGCTGGGCACCATGAGCACCGGTGGCAACCCGAACCCGCCCAACCGCGTGAAGATCGTCTGGGGCGTGCTGGTAGCGGCCATCGCGCTGAGCCTGCTGCTCGCCGGGGGCCTGCAGGCGGTGCAGACGGCGACCATCGTCTTCGCGCTTCCGTTCTCCCTGGTGCTGGTGCTGATGGCGGTGTCGGTGACGCTGGCCATCCGGGAGGACTGGAACGCCGAGCAGAAGCGCGAGCGCGACCTTCGCCGCAAGCTGCGCGACATGGTTCGCGAGTAGCGGCGGCGCAAGGCACGGCGACAATGCCACCCATGAATCTTCAGAAAGTCTTCGTTCCGCTGACCGGCCTGCTGCTGCTCGGCCTGTCGTACCGCAGCTTCGGCTGGAGCGGGGTCGCCGTGGCTTGCACCGGCATCGTGATGTTCCTGCTGCTGCACTTCACCCGCACGATGCAGGTGCTCAAGCGCGCGGCCGACCGGCCGATCGGCTACGTGGCAAGCGCGGTGATGCTCAACGCCAAGCTCAAGCCGAACGTCACGCTGCTGCACGTCGTGGCCATGACGCGCTCGCTCGGCGAACTCAAGACGCCGAAGGAGCAGCAGCCCGAGACCTACCGCTGGACCGATGGCGGCCAGTCGTATGTCGACGCCGTGTTCCTCAATGGCAAGCTGCAGAGCTGGACCATGACGCGGCCGCCGGCCGAAGCCGACACCGCGCCGCCTTCAGCCTAGAACGGGGCGCCTTCTTCGGCGTCGGCGGTCGCCGAGGCTGCCGTCGCAGCAGGCGGGGCCGGCTGATCGGCCACCGCCGCCGTGAAGGCCGCCTCGCCGCCCAGTGCGTCGAGCAGCGCCGGCATCAACTCGCCGAGCTCACCGGTGGCGATCGCCACGTCGGCGTCGAAGTTGTCTTCCTTCTTGCCGTCCTTCGCGTCGTCGGTGCCCTCGAGGAACACGATCTTGCGCAGCTGCATCGTCTCGCTCAGCTCGAAGGACACACGGTCTTCCCAGGTCATGGCCAGGCGCGTCGGGCGCTTGCCGGCGGCGATGTGCTGCTTGACCTCCTCGATGTCAAGCGCATGCTTGGCGTAGCGCACCACCGATTTCGATTCGTCGGTGGCTTTGAGCTCACACTCGCGGTCGATGGTGAAGCCGGCCGGCGGCTCCTGGCTCGACAGCCAGCCCGACATGGCGGTGGCCGGCTCGATGTGGGTGTTGACCTGGGTCACGGCGAAGCCCTCGAACGACTTCACCAGGCTGGTCACCACCTCGTCGGCACGCGCCGCGTTGGTGGCGTTGATCACCAGCCGGTGTTCCTGGGGGTCGATCCACACGGCCACGCGCGCATGCCGGGTGAAGGCCATCGGCAGCAGCTCCTGCGTGATGTCTTCCTTCAGGTCGCGCCGCTCCTTCTTGCCGGGCTTGCGGCCGGTGGTGGCCTCGATCTGCGCGCAGCGTTCGTCGACCTTGCGCCGCACCACCGAGCCGGGCAGCGTCTTGGCCTCGATCATGAATTCGAGCACCCACTGGCCGCCGACGGATTCGACCAGCGGGCCGTGGTCCTGCCCGCGCGGCTCGGTCCAGCCGGTGGACTTTTCCTGCGACGGGGTGCACGGCACGAAGCGGAACTTGTCGAGCGCGGCTTCGGCCTCGGTCAGAGAAGGCGACCAGCCGCCTTCGATGCGGTAGACGATGACGTTCTTGAATACGGACACGAAATCCCTTTACGGACGGATTGGCAAAGCCGGCCATTGTCGCGGGAACCCGCCCGCGCCCGCCGCCGTAAAATCGAAAGCTTTTGCGACATCTCCCCCCGGAGATGCCCTTTCCCCAGAAGGACAAACAACATGAGCGTGCTCCCCCCCTCGCTGGACGACCGTGACGGCAAGATCTGGATGGATGGCCAGCTGGTCGAATGGCGCGATGCCAAGATCCACGTCCTGTCGCACACCTTGCACTACGGCTGCGGCGCGTTCGAGGGCGTGCGTGCGTACAAGACGGTCGACGGCACGGCGATCTTCCGCCTGCAGGAGCACACCGACCGCCTGTTCAACAGCGCGAAGATCCTGCGCATGACGCTGCCCTTCAGCAAGGACGAGCTCAACGAGGCGCAAAGGCAGGTGGTGCGCGAGAACAAGCTGGAAAGCTGCTACCTGCGCCCGCTGGTCTGGATCGGTTCCGAGAAGCTGGGCGTGAGCCCGCGCGGCAACAAGATCCACGCCATGGTCGCGGCCTGGGCCTGGGGCGCCTACCTCGGTGAAGAAGGCATGCGGCGCGGCATCCGCGTGAAGACCTCGAGCTACACGCGCCACCACGTGAACATCACGATGACGCAGGCCAAGGCGGTGAGCAACTACACCAACTCGATCCTCGCCAACATGGAAGCGCTGGACGACGGCTACGACGAGGCGCTGCTGCTCGACGCGAGCGGCTTCGTCTCCGAAGGCGCTGGCGAGAACGTGTTCGTGGTGAAGGACGGCGTGGTCTACACGCCCGACCTGTCGGCCGGTGCGCTCAACGGCATCACCCGCAACACCATCCTGCACATCTGCAAAGACCTCGGTATCGAACTCGTGCAGAAGCGCATCACGCGCGACGAGGTCTACATCGCCGACGAAGCCTTCTTCACCGGCACCGCCGCCGAAGTGACGCCCATCCGCGAACTCGACCGCGTCGAGATCGGCAACCGCGGTGATGGCGGCTCGCGCGGCCCGGTCACGGAAAAGATCCAGTCTGCGTTCTTCGACATCGTGAACGGCAAGAACCCCAAGTACGCCCACTGGCTCACGAAAGTCTGATCATGGCCACGACCCAAGCAGCCGTCGAATTGCTCGCCGCCGACCTGAACCCGCAAGGCGGTGTGTTCTGCCCCAACCCCAAGGCGGACATGAAGCTCTGGAACAGCCACCCGAAGGTCTACCTCGACGTGGCGCGCAGCGGCGAGGCCAAGTGCCCGTATTGCGGCACGGTGTACCGGCTCAAGGCCGGCGAAACCGTCGGCCACGGCCACTGAGCCTGCGCGCGTGCCCGAGGCGACCTGCGCCCGACCGACGCTGACCATCGGCGTCCTCGCCAAGAACGAGGCGCATCGCATCGACGCCTGCCTGCGCAGCGCCGCCTTCGCCGACCAGTTGCTGGTGGTCGACAGCGGCAGCACCGACGACACCGTGGCCCGCGCCCAGGCGGCCGGCGCCACGGTCGTGGCGTATCCCGATTGGCAGGGCTTCGGCGTGCAACGCACGCGCCTGCTCGCGCATGCGACGGGTGACTATCTCTTCTTTCTGGATGCCGATGAAGTCATCACGCCCGAGCTGCGTACCCACATCGAAGCCGCGGTGGCATCGGGCGAGGCCGCCGTGTGGCGGGTGCGCTGGCGCATGGTGGCTTACGGCCACGAGTTGAAGGCCTACCGCGCCGGCGGGCCTGAGCGGCTGTTCCGGCGCGACACCCTGGACTCGTTCAAGGGCGCGGTGCACGAAGAGGCGGTGCTGTTGCCGGCCTTCGCCGACGCGCCGCGCCACGTGCTGCGCGGCAAGCTGCTGCACCATTCCTGGCAGACCGTGCGCGGCAGCCTCGAGAAGCTCACGCAGTACGCGATGCTGGGCGCGGCCAAACGCGCGGCGGCCGGCAAGCGCGGCGGGGTCCTGCGCGGCATGGCCGGCGGCACGGCGATGTTCGTGCGCTTCTATTTCCTGCGGCTTGGCTTCCTGTGCGGTGGCGCCGGCTTCCTCTTCTGTTTCTTCGTCTCGCTCGAGGCCTTCTTTCGCTATGCAGCGCTGCACTACGACCGTGAACATCTCAGCACCCAGGTGGGCCGATGAAGGGTGAGCAACGTTGGCGCCTCGCGGCTTCGGCCGCGGCCTTTCTGTTTCCCGCGTTGAGTGTGGGCGTGGCCAACGGCTACTCGATGGCGGCCGTGTTCCTGCTGGTGGTCGCGCTCGCCGCGACGCCGCAGTGGTGGGGCAAGCCGGTCGAGCTGCGGACCGCCTGGCAACTGGTGGGCGCCTTTCTGTTCATGGCCGCGATCTGGCAGCTCGATGGGCTTCGCAGCGACGGCGGCTGGCGGTCGGTCGACAAGCCGGTCAAGTTCCTCCTCGTGTTGCCGTGCCTTTTCTTCCTGCTGCGCTTTCCGCCGCGTCAGGCCTGGCTGTGGGCCGGGATCGCCTGCGGTGCCGTGCTGGCCGGCCTGCGGGGGGTGTACGAGATCGTGTGGCTGCATCTACCGCGTGCCGAAGGCTCCATCAATGCCATCCAGTTCGGTGATCTGAGCCTGCTGCTGGGGTTGATGAGCATCGTCGGCCTGATGATGTGGCGGCCGCCGCAGCGCAAAGGCGTGTGGGCCGTTCTGTTGTCGGTCGGGGCGGCCATGGGGTTGCTCGGTTCGTTGCTGTCGCAGGCGCGCGGCGGCTGGCTGGCGCTGGCGCTGCTGGTGCCGGTGATGGTGCTGGTCAAGTCGCGCTTTCTCGACCGTCGATTCCTGCTGATCTCCGGCTTGATCGCAATGCTCCTGGGCGCAACCCTGATCTCTGTGGCGGCACGGCAGCTGGGTGAGCGTCTGGACCGCGCGCGCCAAGAGGTCGAGGTGTACGAAACCACCGGCAATGCCGAATCCTCCGTGGGTCAGCGTCTGGCGCACTGGAAGGCCGCCTGGCGCATGGGCCTGGAAAAGCCGCTGCTCGGCTGGTCGCAGCAGGGCTACGAGGACGAGAAGAAGCGCATGGTCGAGGCTGGCGAGGTGCATCCCTACATCCTGCAGTTCACGCATGCGCACAACGAGTTCCTCGACGTGTTCGCCAAGCGCGGGCTGCTCGGGTTGGCAGCGCTGCTCGCGCTCTATCTGACACCGCTGCTGGTGTTCTGGCCCAGAAAGGCGAGCGCGGCAGCCTCCTCTTCCGCTGCGATCGTGCCTCTGCAGCTGATCGGTGCGTTGGTCCCTGTCGGGTATATCGGCTTTGGGCTGACCCAGGGTTTCCTGGGCCACAACAGCGGCACGATGTTCCTGCTGTTCATGACGGTGCTGATCCTTGGCGCTATCCAAGGTGAGCGAAAGACCGCGTCAGTGCAGATCGCGCGGTAGCTCGATCACGAAGCTCGCCCCGCCGCCGGGCCGTTCTTCGCAGCGCACGCTGCCGCCATGCCGTTCGGCGATCGACTTGACCAGCGCCAGGCCCAGGCCCACGCCGCCTTCGCGCTCGCTCGCACCGGGCAGGCGGTAGAAGGGCTCGAAGATGCGCTCGCGCAGGGCGGGCGGCACGCCCGGGCCGCGGTCGTCGACGCGGACGCGCGCCCAGTGCGCATCGGCTTCCAGGCGCAGCTCGATCGTGCCCGCGCCGTAGCGGCGGGCGTTCTCCAGCAGGTTGCGGATGGCGCGGCGCAGCAGGCGCGAGACGCCCTGCACCTGCAGCAGGGCGCTGTCGGTGCCCTCGGCCAGGTCGAGCTCGACGTCGACGCGCGCGCTCTCTTCCGCGGCCAGGCCAATCAGGTCGACGGTCTCGATGGTGCCGACGTCGGCCTCGCTGGCGTCGAGCCGGCTCGACAGCAGGATCTCGTCGATCAGCTGGTCGAGCTCGCCGATGTTGCGCGAGATTTCGTCGCGCGCGGCCGGGCTCGGCCGTTCACCCATCAGCTCGAGGCCCATGCGGATACGCGTGAGCGGCGAGCGCAGCTCGTGCGAGGCGTTGGCCAGCAGCGACTTGTGCGAGCGCACCAGCGTCTCGACGCGTGCTGCCGCCGCGTTGAAGCGCATCGACAGGTCGGCCACCTCGTCCTGGCCGTCCTCGGGCACACGGGCCGACAGGTCGCCGTCGCCCCAGCGCTGCACGCCCCGCTGCAGCGTCTCCAGGCGCTGTGTCAGGCGCCGCACGATCGGGAACAGGCCGATGGCCGTCGCCAGGCCGACCAGGCCCAGCAGCCAGAAGAAGCCGGTCTGGGGGCGCACCCAGGGCGGCGGGCCGCCCTGGCGGTCTTTCCGCGGCCCGAACTCCATCTGGAATTCCTGACCGTCTTTCAGCGAGATGGTGAATTCCAGCGCTTCGCCCGGGCGGCTGGTGCGCAGCGAGGTCCCGGTGCCGATGACACGGTCCTGCGTGTCGCGCAGCACCACCTCGCGCGGCAGCGGTGCGGTGCGCTGCTCGTCGGCCATCTGCCAAGCCCAGCCGGCCGCGAACGTGACCACGGCTACGCCGGCCAGCACCGCCAGCCAGATGCGAACGTAGAGATGGCGCGTGAACAGCTGGATCATTGCTCCGCTCCGCCTCTCAGTTTTCGCACCACGCTGCGCATGACCCGCAAGCTAGAAAACCGGCGCAGCCCAAAGCCAGGGCACCCGCGGAACTGGCTCCGCCAGGCCGCTGGGTGCGCCCCCTCGAGGGGGAGGCGCCGCAGGCGCATCGGGGGGGAGCTCATTTCAGTCTTGCTGTTTGGCGAAGACGTAACCCACGCCGCGCACGGTGAGGATGCGCTTGGGGTTCTTGGCGTCGGCCTCGATGGCGGCGCGGATGCGGCCCATGTGCACGTCGATCGAGCGGTCGAAGGCTTCGAGTTCGCGGCCGCGCACGGCTTCCATGATCTGGTCGCGCGTGAGCACGCGGCCGGCGCGCTCGGCCATGGCGACGAGCAGGTCGAACTGGTAGGACGTGAGGTCAGCCAGCGCGCCGCCGACGGTCACGGTGCGCGCGTTGCGGTCGATCTCGAGCGTGCCGAAGCGCATCATCGTCGCGGCCGCCGCCTCGCTGGTGTTGTCGCTGCGGCGGCGCAGCACGGCACGGATTCGCGCCAGCAGCTCGCGCGGCTCGAAGGGTTTGGGCAGGTAGTCGTCGGCCCCGATCTCCAGGCCGATGATGCGGTCCATCGGGTCGCCCTTGGCCGTGAGCATCAGCACCGAGACCTTGGCCAGCGCGCCGGGCAGGGCGCGGATGCGGCGGCAGACCTCCAGGCCGTCGATGTCCGGCAGCATCAGGTCGAGGATGACCAGGTCGGGCGCGTGCTGCTGCACCTGTTCGAGCCCCGCCTGGCCGTCGGCCGCGTGCGCCACGCCGAAGCCCGACTTCGTCAGGTACTCGCTCACCATCTGCGCGAGGCGGGCGTCGTCTTCGATCATCAGGATCTGGGGAGTGCTCATGACAGCCATGGTGGATCGTTGCCGCCAAGGCGGCTTGAAGGCTCCGTAAAGTTAACGTAAACAGGCGGGCGCTGGCGGCCCGTCGTCGCCGGTGGCAGCGCCGGCGTAACGGCTAAGCGGGTTCCGCCGAGCGGCCAGACACCGTGTCGAACAACATGCTGCAGTCGGCCGCGGCGTTCGAAGGCCAGTGCTGCGCGAGCAGTGCTTTCAGGTCGCGGTCGTCCAGCGCCGGGTCGCAGGCCAGCGCACGCGCATGGATCTCCAGGGCCAGCTGCCGCAGCAGCGCCACCGACGCATGGATGCGTTCGCTGAACTGCGCATCGTCCAGCGTGTCGGTCAGGCTGCGGTTGAGTTCGGCGAACCAGGGCAGCGCGGCGTGGTCGAGCATCTGCGCCACGTTGCGCTTCTCGCTCGAATCCGACCAGGCGCGCAGCAGCGCCTGCACCGCGATGTTCAGCCGCTGGCAGTGCTGTAGTTCGTCTTTCAGGCTGCCGAGCAGGGCCAGGTCGGTCAGGCGATCGTGGAAGAACATCTGCGAGAGCACGCCCCAGTAGTAGCTGTAGTCCCAGATGACCTTCACGGGCAGCACCTCGGGGTCGCCGAACAGGCCGTACTGGTCCTGATAGAGCGCCAGGGTGCTTTCGTAGAACGAGTGGTAGATCTGGTCGTAGAGCTGCGCCCGCGCCTCCACCGAATGGCCGGCGCGGTCGTGGCCGATCAAATCGGTGATGTAGGTGTTGGCGATGGCGATGAAATCGCTGCCCGGCGAATAGAACGGGTCGAGGAACAGCCCCGCCTCGCCGGTCAGCGCCCAGCGCTGCCCCGAGAACACCTGCTTGCAGCCGTACGAGAAGTTCTTGAAGAAGGCGAAGTCCTGCAGCAGGTGGCGCTTGCCGTCGAGCTCGTCGAACAGGCGCGGCTGGTACTTGGCGAACCAGTCCATCGCCTTGTCGAAGCTGTCGATGGTGTCGAGCGCGTGGTAACGCGGGTCGGCCACGATGCCCACCGAATGCGAGCCCGAGGCCAGCGGGATCAGCCACACCCAGTAGCCCGCGCCGACCAGGTGGTTGGTCGACAGCCAGCGCGCCTGCGGCGTGCAGCGCGCGCGCCATTCGGGGTCGTCGCTCCAGTCGTCGAGCGTGATGCGGTCGCCGATGCGGAACCACACGGCGTTGGCCTCGTGCGCGTTCGGCTCGGCCAGCCCCAGCTTGCGCTTGAGCAGGCCGGCACGGCCGCAGGCATCGACCACCCAGCGCGCGGCGATGACGTTCGTTTGCCCGTCCTGCGTCCAGCTCAGGCGGTGCAGGCCCTGTGCGTCCTCGGCCAGGTCGATCTGCCGCACCATGGCATGGTCGGTGAACTTCACACCGCGGCGCGCCGCCTCTTCGCCCAGGAAGTTTTCGAAGATGCCGCGGTCGATCTGGTAGCTCGGCACCGACAGAAAGCGGCTGGCGCCGATCTCGGTGACCTGGTCGATGTCGCGCCGGCCTTCGCTGAAGAAGAAGCGGAAACCGAACTTGCGCAGCTGTTCGCCGTGCATGTGCGGCTTCAGGCCCAGCACCGTGTCGAAGTAGTGGGCGCCAATCTCCACCGACGACTCGCCCACCTTGTGGGCCGCGTGCGGCACCGGGTGGGCGCGGCGTTCGAGCACCAGCACGTCGATGTCGGGGAAGCGCTTCTTGAGTTGCAGCGCCAGCGTCAGCCCCGCCAGGCCGCCGCCCATGATCACCACGTCGTGCTGTTGTTCATGCGTTGTCGTGGCGATCGTCATCGGCTTCAGCCCTGGGTGAATTGGAGTTGCAGTTGGAGGGACAGGCGGGCCGACAGCGGCATCGCCAGCGCCTCGCCGCGGCCTGCGGCGAGCGATTCGAAGAGCGGCAGCGCGTCGGCCATCGCGTTGGTGGACAGCGCCTGCGCCGCCTCCGAGCGCGGCGCGATCGGGTGCGACGCGCCGGACACGAGCGACCAGTCGAAAGCGGCCACCGTGCGCTCGGTGCGCTGCGGCGCGATCACCAGCGCCACCGCCAGCAGGCCGCGGCTGGTCGTGACCGACGCGAGCGCGCCCACGGCGGGCATGTCGTAGCCCACCAGCAGCACCGGCTGGTCGTCGGCCGCGCACTGCGCCGCGGCTTCGAGCAGCGCCGACGCAAAGGTCGTTTCGTAGGCCGCGACCGAATTGCTCGCGGCCATGCAGCCCACGCCGATCGTCCAGTAGCCGACCGCGGCGTTGTGCACCGAGTTGTGGAACTTGATCGGCGACAGCACCGTCGGGTCGCTGGCCAGCACACCGCACATGTAGTCGTTGATGCCCAGGTCGCCGTGCGCCGACGCGAAGATGCAGGGCAGGTCTTTCGCATCGCGGCCCGAGGCGGCGATGGCGTTGGACGCCACCTCGAGCGCCAGCGCCACGGTGTCGGGCGCGCGCCGACGCTCGGCCGGGGCCAGCACCTGCGGCGCGGGCCGCTTGGCCGGCGGGTCGACCGGCGCGCCGGTGCCGGTGAAGGCGGCGCGGGCGATGTCCCAGCCGGGCAGCGTCGGCGCCCAGAAGGCCGGGCCTTCGATGTACAGCGTGGGGGTCTTGACGGCGCTCATGCTTGCACGCCCTTGCCGAAGACCAGCGAGCAGTTGTTGCCGCCGAAGCCGAAGGAGTTGGACAGCGCCACCTTCACGTCGCCGCGCGCGGGCTCGAGCTTGATCTGCGGGCCGCAGTCGGTGTCGAGCTGCGTGGTGTTCACGGTGCCCGGCATCAGGCCGGTCTCCAGCGACAAGAGGCTGATGGCCGCCTCGACGATGCCGGCGGCACCGAGCGTATGGCCGGTGAAGCCCTTGGTCGAGCTGGCGTGCGTGCTTTCGGGGAAGCGCCGTGTGACCAGCGCGCCTTCGACCTCGTCGTTCTTCGTGCTGGCCGTGCCGTGCATGTTGATGTAGTCGATCGCGTCGGTCGTGAGGCCGGCGCGGGCCAGCGCGTCGTCGAGCGCGCGCTCGGCGCCCAGGCCCTGCGGGTGCGGCGTCGACATGTGGTGCGCATCGCTTGCCTCGCCGTAGCCCAGCAGGTAGAGCCCGTCGGCTTGGGTGGCCGCGGCGCGTTCCACCAGCGCGAAGCCGGCGGCCTCGCCCAGGCTGATGCCGTCGCGCGTGGCATCGAAGGGTTTGCAAGGGTTGGGCGACACCAGCTCCAGCGAGTTGAAGCCGTACAGCACGCTGCCGCAGAGCGTGTCGACGCCGCCGACCACGGCCGCATCGATCAGCCCCAGGCGGATCAGCCGCTCGGCCGATGCGAACACCTTGCCGCTCGACGAGCAGGCGGTGGAGATCGTCTCCGACGGGCCTTCGAGCCCCAGCGCCGCCTGCACGAACATGCCCAGCGAGTGCGGCGTGTGCACCAGCGGACGGTCCTGCCCGGGCGGGAACCGGCCGTCGGCGGTCAGGTGCGTGTACGAATCCTCGGTCTCGCCGATGCTGGACGTCGAGGTGCCCAGGATCACCGCGATGCGCGACGGCCCGTACTTGGCGCGCGCCGTGGCCACCGCGTCCATGAAGCCGTCGGCCTGCAGGCCCATCCAGGCCAGCCGGTTGTTGCGGCAGTCCCAGGCGGCCAGCGATTCGGGGAGCTGCACGTCTTCGACCCCCGCCACGCGGCCGATCCAGGTCGCGAGGCGCGCGCCGCTGGCGGGCATGTCGCCGAAGTCGTTGGCCCGCAGGCCGCTGCGCGAGGTTTCGAGGGCGTCGAGCAGCGACGCCTTGCCCACGCCGACGGCCGAAGTCGCGGTGTAGGCGCTGATCTGGAGGGGGGGGATGCGGGACGGCACGGTGGTGAGAAAGAAGTGGCGAAGCGCGAACAATGCCACAGACTAGCAGCCGTCTGCCGGCCACCACGTCGGCCGGCACCCCGCAATCGCAGGGGCTTAGCGCTGGCCGCGCGCCGCCAGTGTCACCAGCACCAGCACCGGGACGCCCAGCAGCGCCGTGCCCACGAAGAAGGGGACGTAGCCGTAGGCATCGACGAACACACCCGAATACCCCGCCAGGAACTTGGGCAGCAGCAGCATCAGCGAGCTGAACAGCGCGTACTGCGTGGCCGAGTAGCTGATGTTCGTCAGGCTCGACAGGTAGGCGATGAAGGCGGCCGACGCGATGCCGCCGGCCAGGTTGTCGGCCGACACCACGAGCACCAGCATCGTCATGTCGTGGCCGTGGGCGGCGAGCCAGGCGAAGAGCAGGTTGCTGGCGGCGCTGAGCACCGCGCCCAGCATCAGCACGCGCATCACGCCGAAGCGCATCGACAGGATGCCGCCCACGAAGGCGCCGACCAGCGTCATCACCACGCCGAACACCTTGCTGACCGCCGCGACCTCTTCCTTGCTGAAGCCCATGTCGACGTAGAAGGGGTTGGCCATGATGCCCATCACCACGTCGCTGATGCGGTAGATGGCGATCAGCGACAGGATCAGCACCGCCTGCCACTTGTAGCGGCGGATGAAGTCGGCGAAGGGCTCGACCAGCACGTTCTTCAGCCACTCGGCGGCATTGCGCGCCTGGGGCATCACGCGCTGGGCGGGCTCCGACGACAGCAGTACCGTGAGCACGCCGACCGCCATCGAGGCGGCCATCACCAGGTAGGCGGCCTTCCAGCCGGCGTTCTGGTAGCCGGCGGCGCCGGTGATCTCGGTCCACGCGGCGATCGACAGCACGCCGGCGCCGGCCCAGATCATCGCCAGGCGGTAGCCCGTCTGGTAGGCGGCGGCGAGCGCGGCCTGCTTGCGGGTTTCGGCCGATTCGATGCGGAAGGCGTCCAGCGCGATGTCCTGCGTGGCAGAGCCGAAGGCCACCAGCAACGCGCACCACACCAGTGGTGCCAGCCCGCCGCGCGGGTCGGCCATCGCCATGCCGACCAGCCCGCCGATCACCAGTGCCTGCGCTAGCAGCAGCCAGCTGCGGCGGCGGCCCATGCGCCGCGTGAGCAGCGGGATGGGCAGCCGGTCGACCAGCGGTGCCCACGCCCACTTGAAGGCGTAGACCAGGCCGACCCAGCTCAGGTAGCCGATCTCGCTGCGCGTCACGCCGGCTTCGCGCAGCCGGAAGCTGAGCGTGCCCAGCACGAGCAGCAGCGGCAGGCCCGCCGAGAAGCCCAGCGCCAGCATGCGCAGCGTCGCGGGCTCGAGGTACACCTTGAGTGCGTCGCGCCACGACAGCGGCGCTTCGGTCAGGGCAGGGGGGGAGGCTTCGGCAGCCGAGGATGGGGGCATTGAGCGGGCGATCGGGGTGGCTGCTTATTATTCCCGCATGTGCACACGCTGCGAATCTTCCATCGGTCTCTGGCCCGCGCGCCGGACTTTCCTGGCTTTGGCGGCGGCTGCCGCCGTAACGCCCGCGTTGGCGCAGGTCGAAGTGGGCAAGGCCTCGGTCGCGCGCAACCTGGTGCCCGCCGACAGCATCGAGCAGGCCGGCGTGCAGCAGTACGACGAGTTGCTGAAGCAGGCCAAGGCCAAGGGCGCGCTGGCGCCCGACAGCCACCCGCAGCTGCAGCGGCTGCGCACCATCTCCGCGCGCCTCATCCCCTTCGTCGGGCCCTGGAACGCGCGCGCCGCGCAGTGGAAATGGCAGGTCAACCTGATTGGCAGCCAGCAGATCAACGCCTTCTGCCTGCCGGGCGGCAAGATCGCCTTCTACACCGGCATCCTCGACCAGCTCAAGCTCAGCGACGACGAGGTCGCGATGGTGATGGGCCACGAGATGGCGCACGCCCTGCGCGAACACGCCCGCGCGCGCCTGGCCAAGAGCGCGGGCACCGGCGCGGCGCTGTCGATCACGGCACAGCTGCTCGGCCTGGGCGAGATGGGCAACATGGCGGCGCGCGCCGGCACGGAACTGCTGTCGCTCAAGTTCAGCCGCGGCGACGAGACCGACGCCGACCTGGTCGGCCTCGAACTCGCGGCCCGGGCCGGCTACGACCCGCGCGCCTCGGTGTCGCTCTGGAAGAAGATGGCCGCCGCCTCGAAGAACCAGGGCGGGCTGAGCTTCCTCTCGACGCACCCCAGCGGCACCGACCGCATCCGCATCCTCGAAGCCAACATCGGCAAGGTGGATGGGTTGTACCGGGCGGCGAAGCGCGGCTGAGCCTGCGCCCCTCCCTCCTTTCCTGACGCACCGAATCCGACCGGCCGGGGCTCTCTGAGCGCCGGCCGGCGTTGGCACGCCGCTTGCATCTCGTCATGTACACAAGACAGGATGCTTGATGATGGTGCATGCAAGGACTTCGCAGCCGACCGATGACCGGCAATTTGCCGACCCCGGTGCCGCTGCCTGGATCACGCGGATCGACCCGCCGATTGCCGCCTCGGGCGGCGCGGCCAATGGCCCGCTGGCCGGGCTGCGCTTTGCGGTCAAGGACAACATCGACGTGGCCGGCCTGCCGACCACTGCGGCCTGCCCGGCTTTCGCCCGCGAGCCGGCGAACCACGCCCAGGTGGTGCAGCGCCTGCTCGACGCCGGTGCGGTGCTGGTTGGCAAGACCAACCTCGACCAGTTCGCCTGCGGGCTGAACGGCACGCGCTCGCCCTACGGCGCGGTGCCCAACAGCTTCGACGCGCGCTATGTGTCGGGCGGTTCCAGCTCCGGCTCGGCGCGGGTGGTGGCGACGGGCGAGGTCGACTTCGCGCTCGGCACCGACACGGCAGGCTCGGGCCGCGTGCCCGCGGGGCTCAACAACATCGTCGGCCTCAAGCCCAGCAAGGGCTTGATCAGCACCCGCGGCGTGCTGCCGGCGGCGCAGAGCGTCGACTGCGTGTCGATCTTCGCGCGCACGGTCGAACTCGCGGCGCGCGTGCTGAGCGTCGCCATGGGGCACGACGCGTACGACCCGTATTCGCGTGCGCTGACGCCGATCACCACGCCATTGCCCTCGCGCCTGCGCATCGGTGTGCCATCGACGCTCGAATTCTTCGGCGATGCCGATTCCGCCGCGGCCTTCGAGCGTTCGCTCGCGCAGGTCGAAGCACTGGGCGCCACGCGCGTGCTGATCGACTACGCCCCGCTCGCCGAAGCCGCCGCGCTGCTCTACGACAGTGCACTGGTGGCCGAGCGCTACGCCGCGGTGCGCCCCTTCTTCGACGCGCACGAAGACGACGTGATCGAGCCGGTGCGCAGCATCCTGGCCAAGGGCCGAAGCTACAGCGCCGCCGATTTCGTCGACGCACAGACCCGGCTGCGCGCGCTGGCGCAGCAGGCCGCGCCGATGTGGAAAGACATCGACCTCCTGGTGGTGCCGACCTCGCCCACGCACTACACGATCGAGGCCATGCAGGCCGACCCGGTCGCGCTCAACCAGCACCTCGGCGCGTACACCAACTTCGTCAACCTGCTCGACTACGCGGCGCTCTCGGTGCCGACCTGCCTGCGCAGCGATGGTCTGCCTTTCGGTCTGACGCTGATCGGCCCGTGTGCCAGCGACTTCCAGCTGGCCGAGCTCGGCCAACGGCTGCACCACGCGAGCGGGCTCACGCTCGGTGCGACCGGCGCACGCATGGCGGAACCCACCGCGCTGCCGGTACTCAAGCCCGCCGCCACCGTGAAGGTCGCCGTGGTCGGCGCTCACCTGTCGGGCATGCCCCTGAACGGCCAGCTCACCGAGCGCGGCGC
The DNA here is from genome assembly GCF_051216715.1 of Variovorax restrictus. Lineage (NCBI taxonomy): Bacteria > Pseudomonadati > Pseudomonadota > Betaproteobacteria > Burkholderiales > Comamonadaceae > Variovorax > Variovorax restrictus. The sequence goes on along the minus strand of NZ_JBPJZH010000001.1, from coordinate 76,194 downwards.
CACGCTGCTGCGCGAGACGCTGACCGCCCCGCAGTACCGCCTCTACGCCTTGCCCGGCACCGTGCCGCCCAAGCCCGGCATGGTGCGCGTGCCGGCCGGCGGGGCCTCGCTCATCGTCGAGGTGTGGGAGATGCCCGCGACCGCCTACGGGTCCTTCGTCGCGCTCATTCCCGCACCGCTGGGCATCGGCACGCTGACGCTGGACGACGGCAGCCCCGTGCAGGGCTTCGTCTGCGAATCGATCGCGCTCGACGGTGCCGAAGACATCACGCACCACGGCGGCTGGCGCCGCTACATCGCCTCGCGTCAAGCCGCGCTCGCCTGAGCGCAGCTCGCCCGGTTTTCTTTCGCATCAACCTTTCGCTTCAACCTTCGCAGGAGTCGGACCCATGGGATCTCAAGACAAGTCTTTCGCGGCGGTCGCCGCCACGCCATCGCGCCGCCATGTGCTGCAGGCCGGTGCCGCCGGCATCGCCGCGCTCGCCGCGCCCTCGCTGGTGCTGGCGCAGGCCACGAAGATTCGCATCGGCTTCTGGCCGGTGGCTGCGGGCCTGCCCTTCTTCGCGGCGGTCGACAAGGGCTACTTCAAGGAGGCCGGCCTCGACGTCGAACCGCTGAAGTTCGCCGGCGCGCAGCAGGTGATGGAAGCGATGCTCTCGGGCCGCTCCGACGGCAGCTCGAACGGCACCGGCTCGGCCAACCTCGCCATCGGCGAGATCGCGCAGCCCGGCCTCTTCAAGATCTTCTGCACCAACCCGAGCAACGCCAAGTTCGTGCTCGACGAGTTCATCACCGCCAAGGACAGCCCCTTCAAGACCGTGGCCGACCTCAAGGGCAAGAAGGTCGCGTCGGGCCCCGGGATCCAGAACGTGACGCTCTGCAAGACCATGCTCGAGCGCGCCGGCGCCACCGGCGCCACCGTGACCGAACTGCCCATCGGCCAGCACGTGGCCGCGCTGGTGGCGGGCCAGGTCGATGCCTGCTACACGCTGGAGCCGACCGGCACCATCGGCCGCATGAACGGCACCACGCGCGTCATCGAAGCCGGCGTGGTCGCCAAGTACATCCTGGGCGACCCGATGGCCCCATGGCACGGCGGTGCGGCCAGCCTCACGACCGAGTTCATCAAGAAGAACCCGGAGCTGACCAAGAAGTACATCGCGGCCTATGCACGCGGCGTCGAGCTGGTGCGCACGAAGCCCGACGAGGCCCGCCAGTTCATGAAGGGCTATACCGCCATCGAAGGCGCGCTCACCGCCGAAGTGCCGCTCGCGTCCTACATGCTCTACAACGAGTTCAAGCCGAGCGACGTCGCCTACTTCCAGAAGTTCTACGACCTGTTCACCGAGAAGGGCATCTTCGAGAAGAAGGTGCCGGTGGACGCGCTCTTGTACAAGGCCTGAACCATGGCCGACACCTCCGTCGCGCCTGTCAGCGTCAGTTCTGGCGCCGCCACCAAGCCCTGGTCGCCGCCCGCGAACGGCGCCGCCTCGGCGGTGCCCAAGCCGCCGCTGTGGGACAAGCTGCTGCCCTTCATCGGGCCGGTGGTGCTCTTCATCCTCTGGGACCTGGTGGTGCGGCTCGGCTTCATCAAGCCGATCCTGCTGCCGGCCCCAGCGGACACCGTCAGCACGCTGATCACCGGCCTGGCCGGCGGTCCGCTGCTCACCGACTTCGCGGTGACGGTGGGGCGCACGCTGCAGGCCTTCCTGATAGCGGCGGTGGTCGGCGTGCCGTTGGGCGTGCTGCTGGGCAGCAACGAGCGCGTGTACCGCAGCGTCGAGTTCCTGATCGACTTCTTCCGCTCCACGCCGTCGTCGGCGCTCATCCCGCTGTTCCTCTTGATCTTCGGCGTGTCGGACATCAACAAGGTCGCCATCGCGGCCTTCGGTGCCTTCCTCATCGTGATCTTCAACAGCGCCTATGGCGTCATCAATGCGCGCAAGCAGCGGGTGATGGCGGCGAAGGTGATGGGCGCCTCGCGCTGGCAGGTCTTCAAGGACGTGCTGATCTGGGAAAGCCTGCAGCCCTCGTTCGTAGGCTTGCGCTCGGCGGTCTCGATGGCGCTGGTGATCGTGATCGTGGCCGAGATGTTCATCGGCTCCGACGCGGGCCTGGGCAACCGCATCATCAACGCGCAGCAGGTGCTCAACGTGAAGAGCATGTACGCGGCCATCCTCGCGGCGGGTGCGTTGGGCTATGCGCTCAACATCCTGTTCCTCATTGCAGAACGCAAGATCGTTCACTGGTCCGGAAGGTAATCGCCATGTCCGCAGTTCTCAACGGCCCGGTGTACGCCGATGTGCCCAAGCCCGCGTTCCAGCCCGGCCCGGCCGGCACGCACATCACCATCCGCGGCCTCACGAAGTACTTCGCCGGCTGGCCGCTGTACGAGAACTTCGACCTCGACATCCCCAAGCACAAGATCGTTTCGGTCTTCGGGCCCAACGGCTGCGGCAAGTCGACGCTGATCAACATGATCGCGGGGCTGGTGCCGATCGACAGCGGCGAGATCCTGTTCGACGGCAAGTCGCTCAAGGACACGAAGATCGGCTACGTCTTTCAGAACTACCGTGAGGCGATGTTCCCGTGGATGCGCACCATCGACAACATCGCCTACCCGCTCAAGCTCGAAGGCAGGTCGAAGGCCGAGGTGGATCGCCGCATGGAAGAACTGGTCGCGTCCTTCGATGTCAAGTTCGACCTGAAACGCTTTCCGTACGAGCTGTCGGGCGGGCAGCAGCAGACCGCATCGATCATGCGGGCGCTGGCGCCGAACCCCGAGGTGCTGTTCCTCGACGAGCCCTTCTCGGCGCTCGATTTCGAGATGACGCTGTTCATCCGCGAGAAGCTGCAGGAGGTGTTCATCCAGACCGGTACCACCATGCTGCTGGTGTCGCACGACCTGGAAGAAGCCGTATACCTGGCCGACGAGGTGCTGCTGCTGACCAAGCGACCGACCAAGGTCGCCGAGATCCTGAAGTACGACGACGCGCGTCCGCGCACGCTGGAGACGCTCAGCTCGGCCAGCTTCGTCGCGACGAAGAAGTTGAGCCTGGAGATCTTCCAGCGCGAAGTGCGCCGCTGATCACGCGCATCGAAGGAGCCGCGATGACCCCCGCCCAGACCGAAGCCTATGTCGACGCGGCGGCCGCCGCGCTCGACCTGAACCTGCGCCCTGACTACCGCCCCGGCGTGTTGCGCTTCTTCACGCTGGCCGCCGAGATGGCGGCCGTGGTCGACGCCGTGCCGCTCGAGCCGCATGCGGAGTCGGCGGTGTCCTTTGTGCCGGTGAGCGCGAAGGAGAAGGACGCATGAGCGCGGATGCATTGCTCCTGAAAGACGCAGCCGCCATGGCTGAAGCGGTGCGCAGCGGCACCGTGAGCGCGATCGCGCTGGTGCAGGCCAGCCTCGACCGCATCGGCGCCACCGACGGCCGCGTCAACGCTTTCACCGACGTGGTGCGCGAACGCGCGCTGCGCCGTGCCGGCCAGGTCGATGCGTCGCTGGCCTCGTCGAACGGGCAACGCACCCGCGAGCTGCCGCTGCTCGGCGTGCCCTTCGCGGTGAAGAACCTGTTCGACATCGCCGGCCTGCCCACGCTGGCGGGCTCGAAGATCGAGCGCGACAGCACACCCGCGCGCAGCGATGCCGCGCTGGTGCGCCGGCTCGAAAGCGCCGGTGCGGTGCTGGTCGGCGCGCTCAACATGGACGAGTACGCCTACGGCTTCACCACCGAGAACAGCCATGTCGGCCCGGCCCACAACCCGCACGACCTGACGCGCATCGCGGGCGGCTCGTCGGGCGGTTCGGGCGCGGCCGTCGCGGCCGGCCAGGTGCCGCTCACACTGGGTTCCGACACCAACGGTTCCATCCGCGTGCCGGCCTCGCTGTGCGGCATCTTCGGCCTCAAGCCGACCTTCGGCCGGCTGCCGCGCACCGGCACCTACCCCTTCATCTCGAGCCTCGACCACCTCGGGCCCTTCGCGCGTTCGGTGCGCGACTTGGCATTGGCGTACGACGCGATGCAAGGCCCCGAAACGCACGCACCGCACGACCCCGGCTGCGCGCAGCGTGCGGTCGAGCCGACCGTGTCGCAGCTGTCGCACGGCACGCGCGGCCTGCGCATCGGCGTGCTCGGCGGCTACTTCCGCGAGCGCGCCCAGCCCGAGGCCTTGAGCGCGGTCGACCGCGTGGCCGAGGCGCTGGGCGCCAGCAAGACGGGCGAGCTGCCGATGGTCGAGGCCGGCCGCGCCGCCGCCTTCCTCATCACCAACGCCGAAGGCGCCGCACTCCATCTGCATGACCTGCGCCAGCGCCCACAGGATTTCGAGCCGCTGTCGCGCGACCGCTTCCTCGCGGGCGCGCTGATTCCCGCGGCCTGGGTGGCGCGTGCGCAGCGCGTGCGGCGCCTCTACGCCGAGCAGGCCGCCAGGCTGTTCGAGCGCTTCGACATCCTGCTGGCCCCATCGACGCCGTGTGCCGCGACGCCCATCGGCGCCGAGTGGTTCGAGCTCAACGGCCAGCGCCTGCCGGTGCGCCCCAACATGGGCGTGCTCACGCAACCGATCTCGTGCATCGGCCTGCCGGTGTGCGCCGTTCCGGTGTGGGGCTCGCATGCCAGCCTGCCGATCGGCGTGCAGGTGATCGCCGCGCCGTGGCGTGAAGACCTGGCGCTGCGCGTGGCGGCTGCGTTGGAGGCCGCAGGCGTCGTGCAGGCGCCCGTCGCCGCACTGGGCTGAGGGCGTACGCCAGCCAACGGCGCAGGCACGCTTTATGCACACCGTCTTGTATCCAAGAAAGAACAAGCCGATGACCTTGACGCGTTCCGCCTCCACCCGCCCCTCGTCCTCGCGCGACCTACTGTCGCGCCGCGCCGTGCTCAAGGCGGCTGCGCTCGCGCCGCTGATGGGGCCGGCCGCCGCCGTCGTGGCGCAACCCGCCGCGTACCCGAGCCACGCCCTGAAGATGGTGATCCCGTTCCCCGCAGGCGGCGCGACCGACTACGCCGGGCGCGCCATGGGCACGGCCCTGTCGACCACCTGGAAGCAGTCCGTGGTCTTCGAGAACCGCGTCGGCGCCGGCTCGACCATCGGCACCGAGGCCGGCGCCAAGAGCGCGCCCGATGGCTACACGCTGGTGATGGGCATCCCGGCCGGCGTGACCATCGCGCCGCACATCTATCCCAAGCTGGGCTACGACCCGATCAAGGACCTGGTGCCGGTGGCCGGCTTCGCGACCTCGCCGCTGGTGGTCGTGGTGCCGGTCGACTCGCCCTTCAAGACCTTCCCCGATCTCGTCGCCTATGCCAAGGCGCACCCGGGCGAACTGAGCTATGCGTCCAACGGCAGCGGCTCCCTGCCGCACCTCACGGCGGAGTGGTTCCTGTCCGAGGCCAAGCTCAAGATCACGCACGTGCCTTACCGGGGAAGCGCGCAGGCCTTGCCCGACCTGATCGCCGGGCGCACGCAGGTGATGTTCGACATCATCGTGTCGGCCCTGCCGCTGATCGAAGGCGGCAAGCTGCGTGTGCTGGCCGTGACCGGCGCCAAACCGACCACGCGCCTGCCCGGCGTGCCGACCGTCGCGAGCTTCGGCTACCCGGGCTTCGCGGCCGACCAGTGGTATGGCCTCTTCGTGCCCGCGGGCACGCCCGAAGCCGTCGTGCGCAAGGTCGAGGCCGACGTGCAGGCCGCCACCGCCGACCCGCGCCTGCGCGGCCAGATGTGGCAGCGCGGCGCCGAGATCCAGTACCTGCCGGCCAAGGCACTGTCGGAGGCCGTGCGCACCGACTCGCAGCGCTGGGCCGTCATCGCCAAGGCCACCGGCGCGCGCGCCGAGTAGGCCTGCCGCACCGCTCTCGTTTTTTCTCCACGACCCATCCGTTCATTCCTACCGGAGCCCACCCATGAGCCAGATCAATCGCCGCGACTCCCTCAAATCCATCGCCGCCCTCGGCGCCGCCGGCACGCTGGGCGGCTGGAGCGCGCTCGCCAACGCGCAGGCCAAGCCGCTCACCGTCGGCGTGATCTACGTCGGCCCGCGCGACGACTATGGCTACAACCAGGCGCATGCGCAGGCCGCGGCCGAGATCAAGAAGATGCCCGGCGTGAAAGTGGTCGAGGAAGAGAACGTGCCCGAGACCGCGGCGGTGCAGAAGACCATGACCGGCATGATTTCGCAGGACGGCGCCAAGCTGCTGTTCCCCACGTCCTTCGGCTACTTCGACCCGCACATCCTGGCGCTCGCGCCGAAAAACCCCGACGTGCGCTTCTCGCATTGCGGCGGCATGTGGACCGAAGGCAAGCACCCGAAGAACGTCGGCAGCTTCTTCGGCTACATCGACGAGTGCCAGTACTTGAACGGCGTGATCGCCGCGCACATGACCAAGAGCAACAAGATCGCCTTCGTCGCGGCCAAGCCCATTCCGCAGGTGCTGCGCAACATCAACGCCTTCACGCTCGGGGCGCGCTCGGTCAAGCCCGGCATCACCTGCAGCGTGATCTTCACCGGCGACTGGTCGATGCCCGTGAAGGAAGCCGAAGCCACCAACAGCCTGGCCGACCAGGGCTGCGACGTGTTCACGATGCACGTCGACGGACCGAAGGTCGTGGTCGAGACGGCCGCCAAGCGCGGCAAGATGGTCTGCGGCTACCACGCGAGCCAGGCCAAGCTGGCACCGCAGGCCTACCTGACGGGCGCCGAGTGGAACTGGCTCACCGCGTACAAGACCATCATCGACGCCGCTCAGGCCGGCAAGCCGCACCCCAACTTCCTGCGCGGCGGCCTCAAGGAAGGCTACGTGAAGATGTCCGCCTACGGCCCGGCCGTGACCGACGCCGCGAAGAAGCAGGCCGACGGCATCAAGGCCCAGATGATCGCGGGCACCTTCGACATCTTCAAGAACGGCATCAAGGACAACAAGGGCGCCGTCATGGTGCCGGCGGGCAAGTCGCTCAAGCAGACCGACATCGAGCTCGAGAAGATGAACTACCTGGTCGAAGGCGTTCTCGGTTCCATCTGAGCACACGGCCATGCGCAACGCGCTGACGGAAATCGCCCTGCCGGCCTTCGCCATCGCGGCGGCGCTGGGGGTGTTCGGGCTGCTCGTCTGGTTCGCCGGCGTGAGCCCGGTGGACGTGTGGGTCACGCTCTTCAAGGGCGCCTTCGGCGACTGGTTCTCGTGGCAGAACACGCTGCAGCGCGCCGCGCCGCTGATGCTCACCGCACTGTGCGTGGCCATCCCGGCGCGCGCGGGGCTGGTCATCATCGGCGGCGAAGGCGCGGTGGTGCTCGGCGGCCTGGCCTGCGCCGCGCTGCCCTACGTGGTGCCGCTGCCCGGCAACGTCGTCGGCACAGTGGCCATCTGCATTGCTGGCGCGGTGGCGGGGGCACTGTGGATCATGCTGGCGGGCTGGCTGCGGCAGTACCGCGGCATCAACGAAACCATCAGCAGCCTGCTGCTGGCCTACATCGCCATCGGCATCTTCAAGCACCTGGTCGAAGGCCCGCTGCGCGATCCGGCCAGCCTGAACAAGCCGTCGACGCGCTCGCTGCCCGAAGGGCTGGCCATCGGCGGCATCGCGGGGTCGGATGTGCACTGGGGGCTGGTGATCGGCATCGTGGCGTGCGTCGGGCTCGGGCTGTGGCTGCGCGCGACCGCATCGGGCTTCTCGGTGCGCGTGGTGGGCGGCAACCCGCGCACCGCGCAACTGGTCGGCCTGCCGGCCACGCAACTCATCCTGGTGGCCTGCGGCGTCGGCGGTGCCTGCGCCGGCGTGGCGGGCGCGGTCGAGGTGGCGGCGGTGCACACCAACGCCAACGCGTCGCTCATCGCGGGCTACGGCTACGCGGGCATCCTGGTGTCGTTCATCGCGCGGCACAACCCGATCGCGATCATTCCCGTGGCCATCCTGTTCGGCGGCTTCGGCGCCGCGGGCAGCCTGCTGCAACGACGGCTCGGCCTGCCCGATGCATCTGTGCTGGTGCTGCAGGGCATCGCCTTCGTGCTGATCCTGGCGAGCGAGGGGCTGCGCATGATTGACTGGAAGACGCTGTTGAAGAGCCGCATGCCGCGCGCGGTGCAGCCCAAGCTCACCAAGGAGGCGGCATGACCGCCGACCAATGGATCGCGCTGGTGGCCGGCATCGTCGGCGGCGCATTGCGGGTGGGCGCCCCCTTCCTCTTCGTGAGTCTCGGCGAATGCCTCACCGAGAAGTCGGGGCGCATCAATCTTGGCCTCGAAGGCGTGCTGGTGCTGTCGGCCATGGCGGCCTTCGGCGGTGCGTACCTCACCGACTCGGCCTGGCTCGGCGTGCTGATCGGCGCGGTCGCCGGCGCCGTGCTCGCGCTGCTGCACGGCCTGCTGTGCTCGCTGGACCGCGTGAACGACGTGGCCACCGGCATCGCGCTGATGCTGCTGGGCACCGGGCTTGCGTTTTACCTGGGCAAGCCGCTGATCCAGCCACAGGCGCCGCAGTTGCCAGCGATCCCGCTCGGCTTCTGGAGCGACAACACGGTGGTGCAGTCGGCGCTGCAGGTCAATGCGCTGGTGCCCGTCGGCATCGTGCTGGCGGGCCTCATGTACTGGGGCTTCGCGCGCACGCGTGCCGGCCTGCTGGTGCGCATGGCGGGCGATTCGGCGAACGCGACGCGGGCGCTCGGCTATTCGGTCTCGGGCATCCGCATCGCAGCGACCACGGCGGGCGGCTTCATCGCCGGGCTCGGCGGCGCGTCGCTCACGCTGTTCTATCCGGGCAGCTGGAACGAAGGCATCTCCAGTGGGCAGGGCCTGATCGCCGTGGCGCTGGTGATCTTCGCGCGCTGGAGCCCGCTGCGCTGTGTGGGCGCGGCCTTTCTCTTCGGCGGTGCGGGTGCCATCGGCCCGGCGTTGCAATCGATCGGCGTCGGCTGGGGCTACCACCTGTTCAACACCGTGCCCTACGTGCTGACGCTGGTCATCCTGGTATTCACCTGCAAGCCGGGCAGTGTCGCCATCGGCAGCCCGGGCGAGTTGTCATCCACACGTTGAGGAACATTTCATGAGCGGTTTCGGTGGTCTGAACAAATCGGCGAACGGCGTCGTCATCGGCCTGGTGCAGTGCCAGTTGCCGGTGGTGCGCACGCCGGAGGAACTGGCGGCGCAGACGCAGCGCATCGTCGAACTCGTCGGCAAGGCGCGGCGCAACCAGGGCACGATGGACCTGGTCGTGTTCCCGGAGTATTCGCTGCACGGCCTGTCGATGGACATTTCGCCCGAGATCATGTGCACGCTCGACGGGCCCGAGGTCGCGGCCTTCCGCCAAGCCTGCATCGACAACACCATTTGGGGCTGCTTCTCGATCATGGAAGCCAACCCCGGCGGCTACCCGTACAACAGCGGGCTCATCATCGACGACACGGGCGCCATCCGCCTCTACTACCGCAAGATGCATCCGTGGGTGCCGGTCGAGCCGTGGGAGCCGGGCAACCTGGGCATCCCGGTGTGCGATGGCCCCAACGGCAGCAAGCTCGCGCTCATCATCTGCCACGACGGCATGCTGCCCGAGATGGCGCGCGAGGCCGCGTACAAGGGCGCCGAGATCATCATCCGCACTGCGGGCTACACCGCGCCGATCCGCCACGCCTGGAAGATCACCAACCAGGCCAATGCCTTCTGCAACCTGGCCTACACCGCGAGCGTGTGCATGTGCGGCAGCGACGGCACCTTCGACTCGATGGGTGAAGGCATGTTCTGCAGCTTCGACGGCACGGTGATGGTCGAAGGCGGCGGTCGCGTCGACGAGATCGTCACCTGCGAACTGCGGCCCGACCTGGTGCGCGAGGCGCGCACGGGCTGGGGCGTGGAGAACAACATCTACCAGCTCTATCACCGCGGCTACGTGGCGGTGAAGGGCGGTGCGCAGGACTTTCCGTACACCTACATGCAGGACATGGCGTCGGGCCAGTACAAGCTGCCGTGGAGCGACCAGGTGAAGGTGGTCGATGGCACCTCGTGCGGGTTCACCGCGCCGCTGCGCGCGTACAAGGGCCCGGAGTCGCATCCGCTGGTGCCGCATGTGCCGATGACCGTGCCCGACATTCCGGATCAGCCCGACTCCTCGCACCGCAAGGCGACCGGTCAATGACGACCGTTTCCGCCCAGCCTTATGCATGGCCCTACAACGGCGACCTGCGCCCGGAGAACACCGCGCTCGTCGTCATCGACATGCAGACCGACTTCTGCGGCAAGGGCGGCTATGTCGACGTGATGGGTTACGACCTGTCGCTGGTGCAAGCGCCGATCGAGCCGATCCGCAAGACGATGGCGCGCCTGCGCGAGTTGGGCTTCCACATCATCCACACGCGCGAAGGCCACCGGCCCGACCTGGCCGATCTGCCGGCCAACAAGCGCTGGCGCTCGCGGCAGATCGGCGCGAACGGCGTGGGAATCGGTGACGACGGGCCGTGCGGGCGCATCCTGGTGCGCGGCGAGCCGGGCTGGGAGATCATTCCCGCGCTGGCGCCGCTGCCCGGCGAAGTCGTGATCGACAAGCCCGGAAAGGGCTCGTTCTACGCCACCGACCTCGAACTCATCCTGCGCACGCGCGGCATCGAGAACCTGATCCTCACGGGCATCACGACCGACGTGTGCGTGCACACGACCATGCGCGACGCCAACGACCGCGGCTTCGAATGCCTGCTGCTGTCGGACTGCACGGCAGCCACCGACCACGGCAACCACCTCGCCGCGCTCAAGATGATCACCATGCAGGGCGGCGTGTTCGGCGCGCATGCCGATTCCGCGGCGCTGCTGGCCGCCCTGGCCTGAGCCTCCTGCAAGGACCGACCTCATGAACGCCGTCGCCACCCCCATCGGTGCCTTGCCCGCCGCCACCGGCGCACTCGCGCTCGACACCTACCAGCTCACCAAGCGCTTCGGTGCGTTCACCGCAATGGACAGCGTGACGATGCATGTCGAGCCCGGCACGGTGCACGCGCTGCTCGGCGAAAACGGCGCGGGCAAGAGCACGCTGGTGAAGTGCGTCGCCGGCTTCCAGCGCGCGGAGGAGGGCAGCATCCTGATCGACGGGCGCGAGCAGGACATCGCCAACCCGATCGTCGCGCGCGCACTCGGCATCGGCATGGTCTACCAGCACTTCACGCTGGCGCCCGGCATGACGGTGGCGGAGAACCTGCTGCTGGCCGGCGGCAAGACGCCCGCGCTGATCGACTGGAGGAAGACGCGCGCCGAACTCGAAGCCTTTCTCGCGACCACGCCGTTCAGCCTCGACCTCGACGTGATGCCCTCGTCGCTCGCGGCCGGCGAGAAGCAGAAGCTCGAACTGCTCAAGCAGTTGTACCTGCGCCCGCGCCTGCTCATCCTCGACGAGCCGACCTCGGTGCTCACGCCGCAGGAGGCCGACGAGGTGCTGGGCCACGTGCGCGACTTCGCCAAGAGCGGCCTGTGCACCGTGCTCATCATCACGCACAAGTTTCGCGAGGTGATGGCCTATGCCGACAGCGTGACGGTGCTGCGCCGTGGCAAGGCGGTGCACCACTGCCAGGTCGCCGACACCACGCCGGCGCTGCTGGCCGCGGCCATGATGGGCGAGGGCGTACCGGCGCCTGCCGAAGACGGCGCACCCGTGGCGGCGGCAGTGACCGGCCGTGCGCTGCATACCCTGAAGGCCGTGGCGGCCGATGCCCTGGTCGCGTTGAACGTCAAGCGCCTGCAGGCCATGGGCGATCGCGGCACGCTGGCCGTGCACGACCTGAGCCTGTCGGTGAAGGCGGGCGAAATCCTCGGCGTGGCAGGTGTGTCGGGCAACGGCCAGCGCGAGCTGGTCGAGGCGCTGGTCGGTCAGCGGGCGCGGCTGTCGGGCCAGGTCACGGTGATGGGCCAGCCCTACGCCGCGACCCGCAGCGAGAACCGCGAGCTGAAGGTGCGCAGTCTTCCCGAAGAACCGTTGCGCAATGCCTGCGTGGGTGACCTGAGCGTGGCTGAGAACATGGCGCTGCGCGACTTCGACCAGGCGCCGTTGTCACGCGGCGGTTGGTTGAACTTTCCGACCTGGCGCAGCCGCGCGCGCGAGTGGATCGCCGAATACGGCGTGAAGACGCAGGGCGAGGGCGCGCCGATCCGCAGCCTGTCGGGCGGCAACGTGCAGCGCGCCGTGCTCGCGCGCGAACTGGCGGGCGACATCAACGTGTTGATCGCCGCCAACCCGGTGTTCGGCCTCGACTTCGCGGCCGTTGCGGAGATCCATTCGCGCATCGTGCAGGTGCGGGAGAAGGGTGGGGCGGTGCTGCTGATCAGCGAGGACCTTGATGAACTATTGGAGCTGTCGGATCGCATCGTCGTGATGAGCGAGGGGCGGGTGGTGTTCGAGACGGCGGCTGCGACGGCGGAGCGGCGTGAGCTGGGGGCGCATATGGGTGGGGGGCATCATTGATTTGCTCTTTCGTTTTCTTTTGGGTGCGCGCCCGACAGGCGGTGCGGGCCGGGCTTGGTGGGCGCGACGATTGCGCTCGCCGGAAAGAGATGCGCAACCGTCGTGTCCACGTTGGTGGGTGGTCTGCCTTTGGGCGGCTGTTGAGGCTCCGGCGAGCACCGCAGCGGCAGGCGGATCAGGGCCGCGCGTGTTTGAGCGCAGCGAGTTTGCGCGGACCCCGCCTGACGCGAGGAGCAGCAGCGAAGTCCGAAGGACCGGAGACGTCTGCCGCCCAAAGGTAGACCGCCCACCGACGCTCCCCGCACATCAACGAACAAGCCGGCGAAGGCATCCCATGCGCATAGAACAAGCCCAACCCTTCCCCTACGACTTCGACCTGCAGAAGACCGCGCTGGTCCTCATCGACATGCAGCGCGACTTCATCGAGCCTGGTGGCTTCGGCGAGACCCTGGGCAACGACGTGTCGCTGCTCGAAGCCATCGTGCCGGCGACGAAGATCGTGCTCGAGACATGGCGAGAGGCAGGTGGCCTGGTGGTCCACACGCGCGAGTCGCACCATCCCGATCTGTCGGACTGCCCACCTGCCAAGTTGAACCGCGGCAACCCGACATTGCGCATCGGCGACGAAGGCCCGATGGGCCGCATCCTCGTCAGGGGCGAGCCGGGCAACCAGATCATCGACGCGCTCGCACCCATCGCCGGTGAATGGGTCATCGACAAGCCGGGCAAGGGCATGTTCTACGCCACCGGCCTGCATGAGAAGCTGCAGGCGCGCGGCATCACGCACCTGCTGTTTGGCGGCGTGACGACCGAGGTGTGCGTGCAGACCAGCATGCGCGAGGCCAACGACCGCGGCTACGACGGACTGCTGCTCGAGGACTGCACCGAAAGCTACTTCCCCGCTTTCAAGGCCGCGGCCATCGAGATGATCCGCGCGCAGGGCGCCATCGTCGGCTGGACGACATCGAGCGCGCAGCTGCTGGCGGCGCTCAAGGGCTAACATCGACCCCGTGTCCGTCCTCGCTCCCACCTCGCCCCTCGACCCCGACGTTGCCGTGTTCCGCACGCGCGCCGACGAGGTCTACGCGCAGCTCAAGCGCGACATCTCCGAATTCAAGTTGGTCCCTGGTGACCGCTTCACCGAGAACGAGATCAGCGAGCGTCTCGGCGTGTCGCGCACGCCGGTGCGGCAAGCCTTGTTCCGGCTGCAGCAGGAAGGCTTCGTCGAAGTGCTGTTCCGCAGCGGCTGGCGCGTGCTGCCCTTCGACTTCGACCAGTTCGAGCAGTTCTACGACTTGCGCATGGTGTTGGAAACGACGGCCGTGCACCGCCTGTGCGAGACCGATCGCCATGTCGACCGCGGCATGCTCGATGCGCTGGCCGGCATCTGGCTCGTGCCCGCCGCGCAGCGCAGCAGCGACACCGTGCAGGTCGGCCTGTGGGACGAGGACTTTCACTGCGCGCTGGTGGCCGCGGCCGGCAATGCCGAGATGGCCCGCGTGCACCGCGACGTGACCGATCGCATCCGCATCATCCGACGGCTCGACTTCACCAAGCAGCCGCGCATCGACGCCACCTACGACGAGCACGCGAAGATCCTCAAGGCCGTGCGCGCTAACCGCGGCGACCAGGCTGCGATGCTGCTGCGTGCGCACATCGAGACCAGCCAGGCCGAGGTGCGCAAGATCACGCTGCACCAGATGCACCTCGCGCGTCGTAACGGACAAAGCATCGCGCGGTAATCGAGGCCCGCAATCTCCCACGGGCGCGTGCGGGCTTCCCGGGCTTGTCACAGAGTGTTTTTCTAATGGGCGCTGGCTCCTCGCATCGACGCGGAGCCCGCCGGCAAGCGACGGGCGACACGCCCTTGTCACGCCGGTGATCCCTCATCCTTGAAGAGATCCACTCCATGAAAAAGACACTCGTCGCCGTTGCGGCACTGACCGCCGCAGCGGGCGCATTCGCCCAGTCCACCGTCACCCTCTTCGGTGTGCTCGATACGTCCGTGGCCCACATCTCCAGCGGCGGCAACAGCGTGACCGGCCTCTCCAGTGGTGGCGTGTCCAGCAGCCGCCTGGGCTTCCGCGGCACGGAAGATCTCGGCGGCGGTCTCGCGGCCGGCTTCTGGCTCGAAGGCGGCATCGCTGCCGACAACGGCAACAGCAGCGGCTATTCCTTCGACCGCCGCTCCACGGTGAGCCTGTCGAGCAACGCCTTCGGCGAACTGCGCCTGGGTCGCGACAAGGTGCCGGCGTACCTGAACATCGAAACCTTCGACCCCTTCGGCGACGTCGGCGTCGGCGGCGTGAACGGTTCCAACCTCGTCGGCAGCGCCACGTCGGCCGCCGGTACGCCCGAAGGCAGCGCGCCCAAGCGTGCGAGCAACAGCATCAACTACCTGCTGCCGGCCACGCTCGGCGGCATCTACGGCCAGGTGCAGTACGCCTTCGGCGAACAGGTCGACACCCCGGCCATCACCAACGAGTCGCTGCGCAACAGCGCGGGCTTCCGCATTGGCTACGCCGCCGGTCCGCTGAACGTGGCGCTGGGCTATGGCCAGGTGCGCGGCGGCACCACGACGGCCGACATCGATTACCGCGCCACCAACATCGGCGCGTCGTACAACTTCGGCTTCGTCAAGCCGATGCTGCTGATCGCTTCGGAACGCGGCAACGGCCGCAAGGTCGAGCTGTACGAGATCGGTGCAACCGTGCCCGTGGGTGCCGGCGAAATCCGCGCGGCCTACAGCATGTACAAGCGCAAGGACATCTCCGATGCGGACTCGAACCGCGTCGCGCTGGGCTACGGCTACAACCTGTCGAAGCGCACGCAGCTCTACGCCACCGTCGCACGCGTCGACAACGACGACCGCGCCACGCGCGGCCTCACCGTGTCGTCGTCTTCGCTGGCCAGCCCGACCATCGCGGCCGGCCGCAACGTGACGGGCTACGAGTTCGGCGTTCGCCACAGCTTCTGATCGGTCGCTTTCAGCCGAGCGCCACGAGGCGCTCGCGCAGGAACTCGGCAAACGCATAGGCGATCACCGGCAACTGGCGCCCGCGCAGGTTCGCGAGCACCAGTTCGCCGCGTGGAAAGCCGCGGTCCTCGATCTCGCGCGCGACGATGTTCGGGTCGTCCAGCGCCGTACCGATCGCCATCTGGAACGAGATCGACGCGCGGTCGTCCAGGCAGCCGCGCAGGAACTCGAAGCTGTTGCTCTCCACCATTGGCTGGAAGCGGATCGAGCTGCGCGCTAGAAAGCGCTCCAGCAACTGGCGCCCACCCGTGTCGCGGTTGGGCAGCACCACCGGATAGTCCGCGCAATGGCGCAGCCGCAGGCCCGGTGTGTGCGCCAGCGGATGCTTCGCGTGCATCACCGCCATCAGCTTCTGCTCGACCACGGCCATGCGGTCGAGGTCCGGCTCGGGCGCGAGGTTGAAGACGATGGCCAGTTCGGTTTCGAGGCCGCGCAGCGCGTCGGCCGCCTGCACGTGGTCGCCGATGCGCGCCTCGAAGGCGACCAGCGGATGGGTCTTGCGAAAGGCCGCGATAGCCGCCGGCAGGAAGCGCGGCGCCAGTGCCTGGCTGGCCACCAGCCGGACCGTGCCGCGGCGCAGGCTCTGCAGTTCCTCGATCTCGGAGCGCACGCGGTCGAGCTCAGCGCTGCGGTCGCGGATGTAGCGCACGAACAGCTCGCCCGCCGCGGTCAGCCGCATGCCGCGTGGCAGGCGCTCGAAGATCGGCGTGCCGAGTTCTTCCTCGATGTCCTGGATGCGGCGGTTGACCGCCGACGGTGCGACGTGCAGCCGTTCGGCCGCCTGGCGGATCGAGCCCACGCGGGCCACTTCGTCGACGTAGCGCAGCAGGCGCAGATGGTTCATGCGGGTGGATCTTGCAACGATCGTGCCGCAGCCAATGGTGCCATTTCGGCAACGGTCGTGACGCGATAAAGCGTCAAAGCAGCGCACTGTTTGGCACGTCGGGTGCGTGGCTTTCGGCATGAAAGCTCCTTCGCGCTCCCCACGCCCCAAGTTGGCGCCGACGACGCCCGACATCGCGGCATCCTTCGGCCCGGCGGTGCACAACGCCTGGCAACTGCAGGGCGGTGCCACCGCGCCGCGCGTCAGCCTCGTGCGCAAGGCGCGCAAGCCGCGGCCGTTGACGATCGCCGACGCCATGCCGCAGCCCGTCGAGATCGACCTGGCCCGCACGGCGCTGATCGTGGTCGACATGCAGAACGACTTCTGCGACCCCGAAGGCTGGTTCGCGCAGAAGGGTCTGGGCATCAAGGCGGCACGCCGACCGATCCCGGTGCTGCAGAAGTTGCTGCCGGCCTGGCGCCAAGCCGGTGGCGCGCTGGTGTGGCTCAACTGGGGGATCCGCGCCGACCGGGCGAACCTGTCGCCGACCATCCACTTCAAGGGCAAGCGCAGTGCCGACGGCGTGGGCTACGCCGAGGCCTCACCCATCGACCACGGCCCCTCGCTGGTGCAGGGCAGCTGGGGTGCGCAGGTGATCGACGAACTCACCGTCGCGCCCGGCGACCTCACGGTCCACAAGCACCGGCTTTCAGGCTTCTGGGACAACGAGCTCGACAGCGTGCTGCGCCAGCAGGGCATCACCACGCTGGTCTTCGCCGGCATCAACACCGACCGCTGCGTGTTCTCGACGCTGCAGGACGCCGCCTTCCTCGGTTACGACTGCGTGCTGCTGCAGGACGCGTGCAGCACGCCGTCTCCCGCCTATGTCACCAAGGGCGTGCTCTACATCGTCGAGCTGCTGCACGGCTTCGTTGCGAGCGCGGCCTCGTTGATGCGCGCGTTGCCTTCATCCGCTTCCTCTCGTTCTTCTCCATCCAACCCTCAGGAGTCCTGACCCATGAAATTCCTTTCATCCCCGCTGCTCTCGGCCTGCGGTCTCGCACTGGCACTGGCCGCCACGAACGCGTCGGCCCAGGTGCCGATCAAGATGGTGCTCAACTGGAAGTACGAAGGCGCGCAGGCCTGGTTCTTCCTGGCGCAGGACAAGGGCTACTTCAAGGAAGAGGGCCTCGATGTCACCATCGACCAGGGCGAAGGCTCCGCCGCCTCCATCCCCAAGGTCGCGGCCGGTGCCTACCAGGCCGGCTTCGGCGACATGAACGCGCTGATCGACCTGGCGTCCAAGCGCCCGGCCGACGCGCCGGTGGGCGTGTACATGCTCTACAACACGCCGCCCTTCACGGTCGTGGTGAAGAGCGACAGCCCCATCAAGACGCCGAAGGACCTCGAAGGCAAGACCATCGGCGGCCCGGCGAACGACGGCGCGCTGAAGCTGTTCCCCGCCTTCGCCAAGATCGCGAAGATCGACGCGAGCAAGGTGACCATCACCAACATGGCGCCCAACCTGCGCGAGCAGATGCTGGTGCGCGGCCAGATCGACGCCGGCTTCGGCTACGTGACCACCGTGAGCTTCAGCGCCAAGGGCATGGGCCTGGACCCGGCCAAGGACCTGCGCTTCATCCGCTACGGCGACCATGGCATGGACCTGTATTCCAACACCGTGTTCTTCGCGCGCAGCTTCGTCAAGGAGAACCCCAAGGCGGTGCAAGGCTTCGTGAAGGCGCTCAACCGTGCCGTCAAGGAAGTCATCGCGAACCCCGAGGTCGGCATGGACGCCGTCATGAAGCGCGAGCCGCTGCTCAAGCGCGAGGTCGAGAAGGAGAAGCTGCTCGCCACGCTCAAGAACGACATGAGCCATCCCGAGGTCGCCCGCCTCGGCCTGGGCGACGTCGACGAGGAACGCCTGAAGAAGAACATCGCGATCGTCGCCGACGCCAACCAGCTGCCGCGCCTGCCCGAGACCAAGGAAGTGTTTGACCGCAACTTCATGCCGGCGCGCGCCGAACGGCCTTCGACCACCGCCGCACCCTGATCCCCAACGCCATCCCTACAAGAGACTTTCCATGGACCTACAACTCAAAGACAAGGTGACGCTGATCACCGGCCCGGCCAAGGGCATGGGCGCCGCGATCACGCTGGCCTTCGCGCGCGAAGGCGCGAAGCTGGTGCTCGCCGGGCGTGACACCGCCGCCATCGAACCCGTGGCGGCCGAAGCCCGCGCACTCGGTGCCGAAGCCATCGTGGTGCCCTGCGACCTCACGAAGTCCGAGCAGACCGAGGCGCTCGCTGCGGCGGCGCTGAAGGCCTTCGGCCGCATCGACGTGCTGGTCAACGTGGCCGGCGGCTCCGGCCCGATCGGCAAGACCGGCTGGGAAACCACGACCGACGAGTTCAACGAGATCGTTGAGCTCAACATGACCGGCTGCTTCAACACCATCCACGCGGTGCTGCCGTCGATGATCGAGCGCCGCAGCGGCAAGGTCGTGAACGTGGGCGGTACCTTCGGCCTGCGCGGGCGGGCCGGGCGCACGGCCTATTCGGCGTCGAAGTGGGGCCTGCGCGGCATCACCAAGAGCTTCGCGCTCGAAGCCGGCCCCTACAACATCAACGTGAACAACGTGGCGCCCGGCATGGTCGACGGCCCGCGCTTTCGCGAGAAGGTGTGCGCCAACATGGCCGAGAAGCTGGGCATCACGCTGGAAGAGGCGATGACGCGCCACGCCGCCGACTACGCGCTCAAGCGCGTGTCGACCGACACCGATGTCGCCAACGCCTGCCTGTTCATGGCGAGCGAAGTTTCCAAACAGATCACCGGTGTCGACCTCCCCGTCGACGGCGGCTGGGCCGCACTGTAAGGAGCGCCGCATGAAAGAAGTCGACCTCGTCATCCGCGGCGCGCGCATCGTGTCGCCGGACCAGATCATCGAAGCCTCGGTGGCAATCGCCGGTGAACACATCGTCGCCGTCGGTCACGACGACACCATGCCGCCCGCGCGCGAAGAGATGCGCGCCGACGGCCTGTACCTGCTGCCCGGCGCCATCGACAGCCACGTGCACTTCCGCGACCCGGGCTACCCCCACAAGGAAACCTGGAAGACCGGCTCGGCCGCGGCCGCGATGGGCGGCGTGACCACCGTCTTCGAGATGCCCAACACCAACCCGGCCACCGGCACCCTCGAGGCGCTGCGCATGAAGCAGAAGGCGGCCGAGGCCTCGTACTGCGACTTCGGCATCCACGGCCTGCTGGGGGACGACACCGTCGACCGGCTCGAGGAACTGCTCGATGCCGGCGTGACCAGCTTCAAGGCCTTCGTCGGCAACACTTTCGGCAACCTGCCGGCACCGACAGACGGCGCGCTGCTCGAAGGCTTCGAGAAGCTGGCGCCGCTGGGCATCCGCACGGTGGTGCACGCGGAGAACTCATCGATCCTGTTTCGCCGCCAGAAGAAGATGCAGGGCTCCGGCCGCATCGACGCGATGGCGCACCTGGCGGCGCGCCCCGCCGTGGCCGAGATCGAGGCCATCGGCCGCGTGCTCACGCTGGCCGAGTGGACCGGCGCGCGTGTGCACATCGCGCACCACAGCGCGGCCGATTCGCTCTTCCTGCTGCGCGAGGCCAAGCGCCGCGGCGTCGACGTGACGGCAGAAACCTGCCCGCAGTACCTGCTGCTCAACACCGACCACATGTTGAAGCTCGGCGGCGTCATGCGGCTCAACCCGCCGATCCGTGAGGCGCGCCACAACCAGCCGCTGTGGGACGCGCTGATGGACGGCACGCTCGACATGATCGCCACCGACCACGCGCCGCACACGCCCGAAGAAAAGACGCGCGAGAGCATCTGGGACTGCGACTGCGGCTTCCCTGGCGTCGAGACGCAGATGCCGCTGATGCTCACCGAGGTGAACCGCGGCCGCGCCTCGCTGATGGACTACGTGCGCTGGAGTGCGGTCGCACCGGCCAAGGCCTGGGGCATCTACGGTCCCAAGGGCGTGATCGCCCCGGGCGCGCATGCCGACATCGCCTTCGTCGACATGGAACGCGCGGGCGTGCTGTCGCAGCACAAGCTGCAGAGCATCAGCAAGATCTCCCCCTGGAACGGTCGCCCCGTGAAGGGCTACCCGCTGCACACGCTGCTGCGCGGCCGCTTCGTGATGCGCGACGGCAAGCTGGTGACCGATGCCGTGGGCTGGGGCCGCTCGGTGAAGACGGCGCAGAAGATGCCGATGGCGAAGCCGCGCAACACCGAGCACTACAGCAGCGCCATCCTCGAGACGCCGCCCGGCGTGCCGCGCACCGCGGTGCCGGTGGGCGAGGTGGACTGGAGCGCGTCATGAGCGGCCAGAAAGTCGGCGTGCACGTCGTCGCCTGTCGTGGCCCCGGCGACTTGAGCGGCGTGCAGGCGCTGATCGACACGGGCGACATCGACCCGCGCCGCATCGTCGCGGTGATGGGCAAGACCGAAGGCAACGGCTGCGTCAACGACCACACGCGCGACTTCGCGGCCACGGCCTGGTGCCACTTCCTGGCGCCGCACCTGGGCTGCACGGCCGAGGCGGTGCACGCGCGTGTCGCGCTGGTGATGTCGGGCGGCACCGAGGGTGTGCTGTCGCCGCACTTCACGGTGTTCACGCGCGAGCAGGTCGATGCCGAAAAGGGGCACGGCGAGAAACGCCTCGTCGTCGGCATCGCCCACACGCGCGACTTCGCGCCGGAAGAGATGGGCCGCATGGCGCAGGTGCAGGCCACCGCCGATGCGGTGCGCGACGCCATGCGCGACGCCGGCATCGCCGACGCGGCCGACGTGCACTTCGCGCAGGTGAAGTGCCCGCTGCTCACCTCGGCCAAGGTCGACGATGCGCTGCGGCGCGGCGCCGAGCCGGTCACGCGCGACACCTACGAATCGATGGGGTATTCGCGCGGCGCCTCGGCGTTGGGCGTGGGCCTGGCATTGGGTGAGATCGCGCCCGAGCGCCTGAGCGATGCGGCGGTGCTGCACGACGCCACGCTGCATTCGGCGCGCGCGTCGGTGTCGGCCGGCATCGAGCTCGAAGGCAACGTCGTCATCGTGCTGGGCGAGGCCCAAGGCAGTGCGTCGGCCTTCCGCATCGGCCACACGGTGATGCGCGACGCGGTCGATGCGACGGGGGTGCGCACGCTGCTGCGCACGCACTTCGGGCTCGACCCGGAGCGCGATGCCGACGCCATCGCATCGCGCCTGGTCAACCTGCTCGCCAAGGCCGAGGCCAGCCCCGACGGCCGTGTGCGCGGCGCGCGCCATACCATGCTCAACGACTCCGACATCAACTCGACGCGCCATGCGCGCGCGGCCGTCGGCGGCGTGCTGGCTTCGGTCGTCGGGCGCACGGCGCTCTACGTATCGGGCGGCGCCGAACACCAGGGGCCGCCGGGCGGCGGGCCGGTGGCGGCCATCGTGCGCATGCCCTCTTCCTGAGCGAACCCCTTTCCCGAAAGACACCATGAGCCAGAGCTTCATCCAACTCTCCGACGTGATGCTGCGCTACGGCGGTGGCACCATCGCGCTCGACCACACCACGCTGGGCATCGCCGAGGGCGACTTCGTCGCGCTGGTGGGGCCGAGCGGCTGCGGCAAGTCGACCATCCTCAAGCTGGTGGCAGGGCTGTTGAAGCCGACCTCCGGCGCGGTGATCGCCGGAGGGCGCGAGGTCGGTACCGTGGGCACAAAGCCGGCCGCCGCGCACGCGTCGCAGGCCCCGCGCCTGCGCATCGGCCTGGCCTTCCAGAACCCGACCATGCTGCCCTGGCTCACGATCCGCGAGAACGTGATGATCCCGCTGAAGATCGTCCAGCCCTTCCGCCAGGATTTCGCGAAGAAGAAGAAGGGCGAGTACCGGGACCGCGTCGACGCGCTGCTCGCGCAGGTCGGCCTCAAGGGCTTCGGCGACAAGCGGCCGTGGCAGCTGTCGGGCGGCATGCTGCAGCGCGCGTCGCTGTGCCGTGCGCTGGTGCACGAACCCGAGCTGCTGCTGCTCGACGAGCCCTTCGGCGCGCTCGACCAGTTCACGCGCGAGGAGCTGTGGGACATCATGCAGAGCCTCTGGATGGCGCGCCGCCCCACGGTGCTGCTGGTGACGCACGACCTGCGCGAGTCGGCCTATCTCGCCAACCGCATCTGCGTGATGAGCTCGCGGCCCGGCCGCATCCTGGAGACGCGCGATGTCGGCTTCACCCGGCCACGCACGCTCGAGAGCAGCTACGCGCCCGAGTTCGCGACGCTGGTGCAACAGCTGCGCATGCGCATCGCCGAGGCCCGGCGCGACGGCGATGCGACGCCGCCGCCTGTCGTGACAGCGCCCGTGATCGAAGAGGTGGCGGCATGAACGCGCTGTCTCCGGTTGTGCGCCAACGCATCCTGTCCGCCGCCGCACTCGTCGGCTTCTTCGTGTTGTGGGAAGTGGTCTGCCTCGCCTTCGGCGTGTCCGACCTCATCCTGCCGCGCCCCAGCCAGATCGCGGCCGTGCTGATCGAGAAGATGCCGCTGCTGTGGCCGCACGCGCTGCAGACGCTCTACACCACCTTCGTCGGCTTCGCCTTCGGCGTGCTCGCCGGCATCGTGATCGGTGTCGGCATCGGCTCGTCGAAGCTGGCCTATGACGTGACCTACCCGCTGCTGGTCGGCTTCTCCAGCATCCCGAAGGTGGCGGTGGTGCCGCTCTTCGTCGTGTGGTTCGGCGCCGGCACGGTGCCGGCCATCCTCACGTCGATGGTCATCAGCATCTTCCCGGTGGTGGTGAACGTCGCCACCGGTTTGGCCAGCACCGAGCCCGAACTCGAAGACGTGCTGCGCGTGCTCGGCGCGCGCAAGCGCGACATCCTGTGGAACGTCGGCCTGCCGCGCGCCATGCCCTACCTGTTCGCGTCGCTCAAGATCGCGATCACGCTGTCCTTTGTCGGCACGGTGCTGGCCGAGACGGTGGCGTCTAACAAGGGCATCGGCACCGTGATGATGATCGCCAGCGGCAACTTCGACGTGCCGATGGTGTCGCAGGACTCTTTCTGCTGGCGGCGATGGGCGTGGTGCTCTATGGCATCTCTTCACTTGTCGAACAGCGCGTGACCGGCTGGTCGCAGCGCAAGACCGACCTGGCGATGGGCTGAGCGCCTTCGCACCCACGCATTTTTTTGCCTCGACAATCGACCCATGACCCGACTCAAGATCACCGCCGGCGGCTATGAATTCATCGCCGAAACCCATCCCGACGCGCCCCTCACCGTGGCCGCTTTCTTGAAGCTGCTGCCGTACCGGCAAAAGCTGATCCACGTGCGCTGGAGCGGCGAAGGCTGCTGGGTGCCGCTGGGCGAATTCAAGCTGGAGAACGACGGCACGCCCGTGGGCTTCGAGAACCACACCAGCCACCCGTCGGTCGGCGACATCCTGTTCTACCCGGGCGGCTATAGCGAGACGGAAATCATCTTGGCCTACGGCGCCTGCAGCTTCGCCAGCAAGATGGGACAACTGGCCGGCAACCACTTCCTCACTATCGTCGAAGGCAAGGAAAACCTTCGCGCGCTCGGCGTGAAGGTGCTGTGGGAAGGCGCGCAGGACGTGGTGTTCCAGACGTGCGAATGAACCTGCTGCGCGACCCGATCTCGCATCTGTGGTCCTCACCGCACGGCAGTGCGGCTCCGGTCCTCGACGCAAGCTGGGGCCGCTCGCGGCGGTTCCTTCGCACGTCTTGCGCCGTGGCTACAGCGTGAACTCGTAGTCCACCGTGATCGGCGCATGGTCGCTGAACTTCACCGTCTTGTAGATCGACTCGTGCCGCGCCAGCGCGCCGAGCGCCGGAGTCGCCAGGTGGTAGTCCAGCCGCCAGCCCACGTTCTTCGCGTAGGCCTGGCCGCGATTGCTCCACCAGGTGTAGGCCTCGCCCGTGGTGTCGGGCTTGAGTTGGCGGTAGACATCGATCAGGCCCGCGCCGTCGGCGCCCGCGTCGAGCAGGCGGGTCATCCAGGCGCGCTCTTCGGGCAGGAAGCCGCTGTTCTTCATGTTGCCCTTGAAGTTCTTCAGGTCGATCTCCTGGTGGGCGATGTTGATGTCGCCGCAGAGGATGAACTCGCGCTCGCGCTTGAGTGCGCTCAGGTGAGGGAAGAAGCCCTTGAGGAAGCGGAACTTGGCGGCCTGGCGCTCTTCGCCGGACGAGCCGCTCGGGAAGTAGCAGCTGATGATCGACAGCTTGCGCGCCGGCGTGTCGAAGCGCAGTTCGAGGTAGCGGCCTTCGGCGTCGAACTCGGCATCACCCCATCCGACCACGACCTCGCTCGGCGCATGCTTCGTGTAGATCGCCGTACCGGCGTAACCCTTTTTCTCCGCAAAATGGAAGTGGCCCTTGAGGCCGGCCATCTCTTCGAAGCGGCCTTCGATGTCGCTGGCCTGGACCCGGATCTCCTGCATGCAAATACAATCCGGCGCCAGTTCGGCCACCCAGTCGGCCACGCCCTTGGTGGCGGCCGAACGCAGGCCATTGAGGTTGAGGCTGGTCAGTTTGAACAAAGGAATTCCCGATGGCTGAGGTGAAGGGGGCGGGCGACAGGCTCGCGCTGGATTTCGTGCAGTTCGCGCTCGACGCCGGCGTGCTGCGATTCGGCGAATTCAAGACCAAGGCCGGACGGCTCAGTCCCTACTTCTTCAATGCCGGTCTGTTCGACGACGGCGCCAAGATGCTGCGGCTGGCGGAATTCTATGCAGAGCGCCTGATCGACAGCGGCCTGGAGTTCGACATGCTGTTCGGCCCGGCCTACAAGGGCATTCCCCTGGGCGCGGTGCTGGCCGCCGAGCTCGCCAGGCGCGGGCGCAACGTGCCCTTCGCCTACAACCGCAAGGAAGCCAAGACCCATGGCGAGGGCGGGACGCTCGTCGGCGCCAAGCTGCAGGGGCGGGTGCTGATCGTCGACGACGTGATGTCGGCCGGCACCGCGGTGCGCGAATCGATCGCGACGATCCGCCAGGCCGGGGCCACGCCGCATGCGGTCGTCATCGCCCTGGACCGACAGGAAATGGCGACGGAAGACGGCGTCGATGTGGCCCACAGCGCCGTGCAATACGTGCAGAACCAGCTGGGGATGCAGGTGCTGTCGATCGCCAGCCTGGACGACTTGCTAAAGTACCTGGCCGAGCGCGGCGGCGGCGAACTCGACGCTCACCGCGACAAGGTGCTGGCATACCGCCAGCGCTACGGCGCTGCCTGAAGTCGGACCGTCACGGGAGAACGGATGCTGCTGCCGAAACGAACCTTGTGGGCGACTTGGTCGCTGTGTGTGATGGCCGCTTCCGCTTCGGCGCAAGGCGCCAGTGCATCGCCCGGCATCTACAGCTGCACCGACAGCCGCGGACGCACCATCACCGCCGACCGCCCGATCCCCGATTGCATCGACCGTGAGCAGCGCGAGCTCGGCCCCAGCGGCACGGTGCGCCGCACGCTCGAGCCGACCTACACCGCCCGCGAACAGGCCGAGCGTGAAGAACGCGCGCGTCAGGCCGCGCTGCAGGCGTCGCGGTTGAATGAAGAGCGTCGGCGTGAGCGGGCGCTGATGATGCGTTACCCGAACCCGGCCGCACACGAGCGCGAGCGTGCGGAGGCGATGCTCCAGATCGACGCGGTCATCGACGCTGCCCGCAAGCGGCTCGGTGAGCTGGGCAAGGAGCGCCAGGGCATCGACGACGAGATGGAGTTCTACAAGAAGGACCCGAGCAAGGCCCCGCCGTCGTTGCGCCGCAAGCTCGACGACAGCGAGCAGAGCGTCGCGATCCAGAACCGCTTCATTGCGGCGCAGGAAGAAGAGAAGAAGCGCGTGAACGCGCGCTTCGACGAGGAGCGCGCGCGGCTCAAGCCGCTGTGGTCGGCGACGGCTGCTGGCGGCGGCGCCGGCCGCTGATCGACTTCAGCCCAGCTTGGCCTTGAGCAGCGCATTGACCTGCGCGGGGTTGGCCTTGCCCTGGCTGGCCTTCATGACCTGACCGACCAGCGCGTTGAAGGCCTTGTCCTTGCCGGCGCGGTATTCGGCGATGTTCTTCTCGTTGGTCGCGAGGACGCCGTCGATGATGGTTTCCAGCGCGCTGGAATCGCTCATCTGCCTGAGGCCCTTGGCTTCGATCACGGCATCGATCCGAGACAAGTCATCGGTCGCGCGGGCAACATATTCGGCTGGCAACGGTGCGCCGCTGAACTCTCCCGCAGCCCACAACACATCGAATACCTGCTTCGCTGCATTGTTGGAAATAGTGCTGTCCGAGATGCGGCGGATCAGCGCTGCAATCATCGTTGCGCTGACCGGTGCGGAACCGATTTCGATGTCTTGCGCATTCAAACGCTTTGCAATCTCCCCAGTAATCCAGTTGCTGGCCAGCTTGGGCGCCGCGCCCGCGGCCACCGCTGCATCGAAGTACTGCGCCAGCGCCACGCTTTGCGTGAGCTGCGCGGCGTCGTACGCCGACAGGCCGTGCGTCGCCACATAGCGCTCCGCCATGGCGCGCGGCAACTCGGGCATTGCCTCACGCACCCGCTCGATCCACTCCTGCGCGATCGCCAACGGCGGCAGGTCCGGGTCGGGGAAGTAGCGGTAGTCGGCCGCGTCTTCCTTGGTGCGCATCGCGCGGGTCTCGCCGGTGTCGGGGTCGAACAGCACGGTGGCCTGCTGGATCGCGCGGCCGTCCTCGATCTCCTCGATCTGCCAGCGGATCTCGTAGTCGATCGCCTGCTGCATGAATTTGAAGCTGTTCAGGTTCTTGATCTCGCGGCGCGTGCCCAGCTTGGCGCCGGGCTTGCGCACCGACACGTTGGCGTCGCAGCGGAAGCTGCCTTCCTGCATGTTGCCGTCGCAGATGCCGATCCAGGTGACGATCTTGTGCAGCTCCTTGGCATAGGCCACGGCCTCGGCCGTGGAGCGCATGTCGGGCTCGGTCACGATCTCCAGCAGCGGCGTGCCGGCGCGGTTCAGGTCGATGCCTGACTGGCCGATGAAGTCCTCGTGCAGCGACTTGCCGGCGTCTTCTTCCAGGTGCGCGCGCACCAGGCGCACGGTCTTGGATTCGTCGCCGACGAAGAAGCTGACCGCGCCGCCCTGCACCACCGGGATCTCGAACTGCGAGATCTGGTAGCCCTTGGGCAGGTCGGGGTAGAAGTAGTTCTTGCGCGCGAAGACGCTGCGTGGCGCGATGGTCGAGCCCAGCGCCAGGCCCAGCTTGATGGCGCGTTCGACCGCGCCCTTGTTCATCACGGGCAGCGTGCCCGGCAGCGCCAGGTCGACGGCGCAGGCCTGCGTGTTCGGCTCGGCGCCGAAGGCGGTGGAGGCGCGGCTGAAGATCTTGCTGGCAGTCGACAGCTGCGCATGCGTCTCGAAGCCGATGATGACTTCATAGCCCTGCACCAGCGGGCCGGTCGGGCGGCCTTCCTGCTGCGCTTCGAATGTGTTCACGGGGTCGCTCATCTCAGATTTCCTCGGGCGCGCGGGCATGCCAGTCGGTGGCCTGCTGGAAGCGGTGCGCCGCGTTCAGCAGCTTCGCCTCGGCGAAGTAGTTGCCGATCAATTGCAGGCCGACGGGCATGCCGTCTTCGCCGAAGCCCGCGGGCAGGCTCATGCCGGGCAGGCCGGCCAGCGAGGCGGGCAGCGTGAAGATGTCGGCCAGGTAGTCGGCGACCGGATCGTCGCCGTGCTCGCCGAGCTTCCAGGCCACGGTCGGTGCGGCCGGGCCGGCGATCACGTCGCAGTGCTGAAAGGCCTGCTGGAAATCGTCGGCGATCATGCGGCGCACCTTCTGCGCCTGCAGGTAGTAGGCGTCGTAGTAGCCGTGGCTCAGCACGTAGGTGCCGATCATGATGCGGCGCTTGACCTCGTCGCCGAAGCCTTCTTCGCGCGTCTTGCCGTACATGTCGGCGAGGTCGCGGTAGTCCTTGGCGCGGTGGCCGAACTTCACGCCGTCGAAGCGGCTCAGGTTGCTCGACGCCTCGGCCGCCGCGAGGATGTAGTACACGGGGATCGACAGCTCGGTGCGCGGCAGCGTGACGGCCACGCGCCTGGCGCCCAGCTTCTCGTACTCGGCCAGGGCCGCATCGACCGCGGCGCGCACGCCGGGCGCCACGCCATCGCCCAGGAATTCCTTCGGGACGCCGATGCGCAGGCCTTCGAGCGAGCCGGTCAGCGCGCGCGAATAGTCTTCGGCCGGCCGGTCGATGGAGGTGGAGTCGCGGTCCAGGTCGGGGCCGCACATCGCCGACAGCAGCAGCGCGCAGTCTTCGGCCGAACGGCCCATCGCGCCGGCCTGGTCGAGGCTGGAGGCGAAGGCGACCATGCCGTAGCGCGAGGCGCGGCCGTAGGTCGGCTTGATGCCGGTGATGCCGCAGAAGGACGCGGGCTGGCGAATCGAGCCGCCGGTGTCGGTGCCGGTGGCGCCCGGTGCCAGGCGCGCTGCGACTGCAGCTGCGCTGCCACCCGACGAGCCGCCCGGGATGCGGGTCGTGTCCCACGGGTTGCGCACGGGCACAACGGCGTCGGAACCGACAGCGGGTACCGCCACGTTCTCGTTGGCCGAGCCCATGGCGAACTCGTCGCAGCTGAGCTTGCCCAGCGTCACGGCGCCGGCCTCGGCCAGCTTGCGCACCACGGTCGCGTCGAACGGCGAGCGGTAGCCCGCCAGCATGCGCGAACCGGCGGTGGTGGGGAAGTCGGTGGTGACGAAGATGTCCTTGTGCGCGATCGGCACGCCGGCCAGTACCGGTGCGTTGCCCTTGGCGATCAGCGCGTCGGCGGCCCGGGCCTGCGCCAGCGTCACGTCGGCATCGACCGCGACGAAGGCGCCCAGCGCCTGGTGCGCATCGATGCGTTGCAGGAAATGCTGCGCGGCCTCGACCGCCGACACCTCGCGCGCGGCCAGTGCCTTGGCGAGGCCGGCCACGCCCAGTTGATGCAGGTTCGCACTCATTCGATCACCTTCGGCACGAGGAACAGGCCGCGCTCGACGGCGGGCGCGCTCTGCTGGTTGGCTTCGCGGTGGTTGGGCTCGCTCACCACGTCGTCGCGCAGGCGCAGGGTGATGTCTTCGATGGCAGCCACGGGGTGCGCCAGCGGCTCGAGGCCGGTGGTGTCGACGGCGCGCATCTTCTCGACCAGGTCGAAGAAGCCGTTGATCTGGCCCTGCAGTCGCGTGCTTTCTTCGGGCGCCAGCTGGAGGCGCGCCAGCGTGGCGATGCGGGCGATATCGGTGGAGGTGAGTGACATTCGAAAATGAGGGCGAAACGGTGTCGAAACCGGCCCCGCCGAGGGGCGAAAAGCGGGGGAAGTCCAGGGGATTCGGGTATTATCCCGCCTTTGCCGCAACCCCCGCGAACGCGCCGGCTTTTGCTGCAAAAACCATCAATCCATCCCGTCAGACGACCCAAAAAATAGAGCGACGACCTGCCGACGCGCATGCCGTGCTCCCAAGGAATTCCACATGTTTGGAGCTTTCCGTCGGTACTTTTCGACCGACCTCGCCATCGACCTGGGCACCGCCAACACCCTGATCTTCGCCCGCAACAAGGGCATCGTGCTGGACGAGCCTTCGGTCGTGGCCATCCGCCATGAAGGCGGCCCGCATGGCAAGAAGGTGATCCAGGCGGTCGGCCGCGAAGCCAAGGCGATGCTGGGCAAGGTGCCCGGCAACATCGAGGCGATCCGCCCGATGAAGGACGGCGTGATCGCCGACTTCGTGATCACTGAGCAGATGATCAAGCAGTTCATCAAGATGGTGCACCCGCGTTCGCTGCTCGCCCCCAGCCCGCGCATCATCATCTGCGTGCCCTGCGGCTCGACCCAGGTCGAGCGCCGCGCCATCAAGGACGCGGCCGAAGCGGCCGGTGCCACCTCGGTCTATCTCATCGAAGAACCCATGGCCGCGGCCATCGGCGCCGGCCTGCCGGTGTCCGAAGCCTCCGGCTCGATGGTCGTCGACATCGGCGGCGGCACCACCGAAGTGGGTGTGATCTCGCTCGGCGGCATGGTCTACAAGGGCAGCGTCCGCGTGGGCGGCGACCGCTTCGACGAGGCCATCATCAACTACATCCGCCGCAACTACGGCATGCTGATCGGCGAGCCGACGGCCGAAGTCATCAAGAAGACCATCGGCTCGGCCTTCCCTGGCTCCGAGGTCAAGGAGATGGAAGTCAAGGGGCGCAACCTCAGCGAAGGCGTGCCGCGCAGCTTCACCATCAGCAGCAACGAAGTGCTGGAAGCCCTGACCGACCCGCTCAACAACATCGTCTCGGCCGTGAAGAACGCGCTGGAACAGACGCCGCCCGAACTGGGCGCCGACATCGCCGAGCGCGGAATGATGCTCACGGGCGGGGGCGCGCTGCTGCGCGACCTCGACCGCCTGCTGGCCGAGGAAACCGGCCTGCCGGTGCTGGTCGCCGAAGACCCGCTGACCTGCGTGGTGCGCGGCTGCGGCATCGCCCTCGAGCGCATGGACCGCCTCGGCAGCATCTTCACGTCGGAATAACCCCGGCGACCGCGTATGCCGCTCGGCACGCTGGATCGCTCCGCGCCACCGCTCTTTCACCAGGGCCCGTCGGCGCTCAGCAAGCTGATCTTCTTCAGCGCACTGGCCGTGTTTCTGATGGTGGCCGATGCGCGATTTCATCTGACGCAGCCGTTGCGTGCCGGGGTCGGCGCGGTGCTGTATCCCTTCCAGTGGCTCGCGCTCAAGCCAGTGCAGCTGTTCGCCCAGGGCGGCAGCTACCTCGAAGACCTGCAGGCCGCCCAGCGCAACGAAGCCGACGCGCGGCGTGCGCTGGCGCTGCAGGCCGAACGCGCCGGCCATGCCGACAGCCTGGCCACGGAAAACGAACGGCTGCGCTCGCTGCTCGAACTGCGTCAGACGACGCAGACACCCGGCCGGGCGGCCGAGGTCCTCTACGACGCGGCCGACCCGTACACCCGAAAGGTCGTCATCGACCAGGGCCTGTCTAGCGGCATCGCCCCCGGCTCGCCGGTGATCGACGAGCGTGGCGTGATCGGCCAGGTGACGCAGGTGCTGCCCTTCAGCAGCGAGGTCACGCTGGTGATCGACCGGGACCTTTCCATCCCGGTGCAGAACACCCGTACCGGCGCGCGCAGCGTGGCCTTCGGTGATGCCAGTGCGCACGGCGGCGGTCTCGAGTTGCGCTTCGTGGCGGCCAATGCCGACCTGCAGGAGGGCGACCTGCTCGCCACCAGTGGGGTCGACGGCGTCTACCCCTCCGGCCTTCCGGTCGCGAAGATCGAGCGCATCGAGCGCCGCGCCGATTCCGGCTTCGCCCGCATCTACTGCCTGCCGCTCGCGCAGGTGACGGCGGCGCGCTATGTGCTGGTGCTCACGCCGATCGGCAGCGCGGCGTCGATGCGCTCGGCCGCGGCGGCGGCGTCGGCAGCGAGCGCCAAAAGCGCACCGGCCGCCAAACCCAAGGCGTCGGCCGCCTCCGGCGCGACATCCGCCAAACCGCCTGCCAAACCGCCCGCCGCACGCCGCGAAGGGGGCACGCCATGATCATGCGTCCCGGCCAGCAGCAGCTGCTGCTGCCCGTCAACCCGGTCTTCATCTGGTCCAGCCTGATCGTCGCGATGCTGCTCGACATGGTGCCCATGGGCCGCGCGGCCTGGGCGCCCGACCTGCTGGCGCTGGTGATCGTCTTCTGGAGCGTGCACCAGCCGGCGCGCATCGGCATCGGCGCGGCCTTCGTCTTCGGTCTGTGCATGGACGTGCACCAGTCGGCCATGCTCGGCCAGCATGCGCTGTCGTACACCACGCTGGGCTTCTTCGCGATCATGATGCACCGCCGCCTGCTGTGGTATCCGGTGCTGTCGCAGATGCCGCAGGTGCTGCCGCTCTTCGCGGTGTCGCACCTGATCGAGCTGGCCATCCGCATGATCGGCGGCGGCGTGTTCCCGGGCTGGTCGATGATGATCGCGCCCCTGATCGAGGCGGTGCTCTGGCCGCTCGTCAGCCTCATCCTGCTGGCGCCGCAGCGGCGCACGCCGGAGCCCGACGCCAATCGGCCCCTGTGACGTGGCTACAGTGAACTTGCTCCACGCGCGCTGCGCGCGTAGCCTTGCTCCCGCATGACCGAGATCCGCAATGTCGCCGCCGACCTCGCCCGCTTCAAGCGGCGCGTGATCGTCATCGGCCTGGTGGTGCTCACCGCCTTCGGGCTGCTCTGCGCGCGGCTGGTCTACCTGCAGGTGGTGCGTCACACCGACCTGGCCGAGCAGGCCGAGAGCAACCGAACCGCGGTGGTGCCGGTGGTGCCCAACCGTGGCCTGATCCTCGACCGCAACGGGGTCGTTCTGGCGTCGAACTACTCGGCCTACACGCTGGAGATCACGCCGTCGAAGGCTGGCAAGGTCGACGACACCATCGACGCGCTGGCCGAGGTGGTCGACATCACGCCGCGCGACCGTCGCCGCTTCAAGCGCCTTCGCGAGGATTCGCGCAGCTTCGACTCGGTGCCGATCCGCACGCGGCTGTCCGACGAGGAAGTCGCCCGTTTTGCGGCCCAGCGCTATCGCTTTCCGGGCGTCGAGATCAAGGCGCGGCTGTTTCGCAACTATCCGTACGCCGAGACGGCGAGCCATGTGCTCGGCTACATCGGCCGCATCAACCAGCGCGAGAAGGAAGCGATGGAAGAGTGGCCGGAGGAAGAAATCGCCAACTACAAGGGCACCGACTACATCGGCAAGCTCGGCGTGGAGCAGAGCTACGAGCAGACGCTGCACGGCCTGACCGGCGTGGAGCAGATGGAAACCTCGGCGGGCGGTCGGGCGGTGCGCCGGCTGTCCAGCCACCCGTCGACACCGGGCGACACGGTGATGCTGTCGCTCGACATCAAGCTTCAGAAACTGGTCGAGGACATGTACGGCGACCGGCGCGGTGCGCTGGTGGCCATCAACCCCAAGACCGGCGAAGTGCTGGCCTTCGTCAGCAAACCGACCTTCGACCCCAATCTCTTCGTCGAGGGCATCGACACCGAGAGCTGGAAGGAGTTGAGCGAGTCGCTCGACAAGCCGCTGCTCAACCGTGCGCTGCGCGGCACCTACCCGCCGGGCTCGACCTACAAGCCCTTCATGGCGCTGGCGGCACTCGAGACCGGCTCGCGCGGCCCCAATGTCGTGGTCAACGACCCCGGCTACTTCAACTTCGGCGGACGTCGCTTCGGCAGCCCCGAAGGCAACATCGGTGGCGTCGACATGCGCCGGTCGATCCAGCTGTCGAGCAACATCTACTACTACTCGCTGGCCAACGAGATGGGCGTGGACAAGATCCACGACTTCATGAAGCCGCTGGGCTTCGGGCAGATCACCGGCATCGACCTGGGCGGCGAGCTGCGCGGCGTGCTGCCCAGCACCGAGTGGAAGCGCAACGCCTACAAGCGGGCCGAGCAGAAGAAGTGGTACGCGGGCGAGACCATCTCGCTGGGCATCGGCCAGGGCTACAACACCTTCACCATGCTGCAGCTCGCCCAGGCCACGGCGATCGTGGCCGACGGCGGCGTGCGGCATCGGCCGCATCTGGTGCTCGCCACCCGCGACACGGTCACCGGCCAGATCAAGTCCGTGATCCAGCCGCCCGCGGAAAGCCTGGGCTATTCACCGGCCAACGTGGCCGTGGTGCGCGAAGGCCTGGTGAGCGTCGTCACCAGCGGCACGGCGCGCGGTGTGTTCGCGGGCGCGGGCTACCAGGCCGCCGGCAAGACCGGCACGGCGCAGGCCGTGACGCAGGCTCAGAACACCAAGTACAACGCCAAGGCGCTGGAGGAGCATCAGCGGGACCACGCCTTGTTCATGGGCTTCGCACCGGCCAACGACCCGAAGATCGCGGTGGCGGTGATCGTCGAGAACGCCGGCTGGGGCGCCGGTGCGGCCGCCCCGCTCGCACGCCGCGTGATGGACTACTGGTTGATGAATCAGTACCCGAGCGAGGCCGACATGGCGGCGGTCCGGGTGGGCAAGGCGACGGCACCGATCGGCAAGCCGCGCGTGGCGAGCGAGGTGGCGTGGCCGCCTGCGGCTGCGAACGTCCCGGCGACGGCGCCCTGAGTCGGGGGCGGCAGCCGGACGTTCAGCTCACCACTCGCCGAGCTGGCGGACCCGCTGGTCGAGGTCCATGCGCTCGAACGCTTCGTTGGGCATTCGGGCGACGGGAATCTGCAGGGTCGAGGGCGCGGCACCGGCGGACGTCTTGCGGCGTGCCATGGCCCGCGCGAGGCGCTGGCGCCACGTGGCCGCCGACGCATCGGCAGTGCGGTAGGGGGATGTGTGGACGGGCATCGCAGCTCCTTGAGGGGGTCTGTCGATCTTCCGCCGGCCACTGGATTCGCGGGTAAAACTTTCCGTGAACTCCGTCGTGTTTCCGTCCGCTGGCTGCACGGCTGTGTGCGGCGCACCACAACGAGGCTGTTTGTCACGCGGGCTCTGTGTTCGAGCAGGCAAAAAAAAAGACGCCGTCCAGCGGCGTCTTTTTCTTCTTCTGTGCGGCTTCTCTGTGGAAGCCTGTTTGTCTCGGGTTCTTCGAGTTCTGGGCGAAAGCTATGTCTCCTCGGCACCCCGCGGGACGGGCATGCCCGTTTGCGAGTGGGGCGACTTTAGGGTGTGCACCGCGGTAGTGCATTGGGAGTAACCCGCGAGGGTCGCGCCCACCTCTTTGCTGAGTGTTTCAAGACGTGTCACGCGGGCACGACTCATGCATGAGTCGGCTGTCCGACAACAACAAGGTTCATGCCATGAAGCAAGGGATGTCCGTGGCCGCACTGGCCCTGGGAGGGTGGACGGCGGGCGCTTGCGCAGCCACGTTGCCAACGGCGCCGGGGTTGCTGCCACAGAGCACGATCAACGGTGCCGACACGGCGTGGCTGATGATGGCCACGGCACTTGTTTTGCTGATGACATTGCCCGGGATCGCGCTCTTCTACGCCGGCATGGTGCGCCGCAAGAACGTCCTCAGCACCATGGCGGCGGTCGTGGGCATCGCCTCGGTGGTGTCCCTCGTGTGGTTCGCACTGGGCTATTCGTTGGCCTTCACCCCCGGCTCCGCCTGGATCGGCGGCGGCACCCGCCTCGGGTTCGCCGGCCTCGACTACCTGAAGGAGGCGGGAACGCTGGCCGTCAGCCACATCGCGCCCAACGTGCCCGAATCGGTTTACGCGATGTTCCAGCTCAGTTTCGCCATCATCACCACAGCGCTGGTGGTCGGCGCCTTCGTCGAGCGCATGCGGTTCGGGGCCGTGCTCTGGTTCGCCGCGCTGTGGAGCCTGGTGGTCTATGTGCCTGTCGCGCACTGGGTCTGGGAGCCGGGCGGATGGCTGGCCCGACTCGGCGCGCTCGACTTCGCCGGCGGTTCGGTGGTGCACGTCAACGCCGGTGTGGCGGGCCTGGTCTGCGCGTACATGGTCGGCCCGCGACGCGGTTACGGCAGCGAGCCCTTCGAGCCCTACAGCCTGGCCTTCACGATGGTCGGGGCCGGCCTGTTGTGGGTGGGGTGGTTCGGCTTCAATGCCGGTTCGGCCATCGCCGCAGACGGCCGTGCCGGCCTGGCCATGGCCTGCACGCACATCGCTGCATCGGCCGGCGCCCTGGCTTGGTTGCTCGCCGAATGGTGGACGCGCCGCAGCCCGTCGCTGCTCGGTCTCTGCTCGGGCCTGGTGGCCGGTTTGGTCGCGATCACCCCGGCGGCGGGCTTTGTCACCCCCGCAGCCGCGGTGGCCATCGGCGCGATCGCCGGCGTGGCCTGCTACTGGGGTGCGACCACGCTGAAGCGGCTGTTGCGCGCGGACGATTCGCTGGACGTCTTCGGTGTGCACGGCATCGGTGGCATCGTCGGTTCCCTGTTGACCGGTGTGTTCGCCGACCCGCGCATCGGCGGTGTCGGCGGCAGCGTGCTCACGCAAGCGCTGGCCGTCGGCGCGGTGGCGCTCTACAGCCTGGCCGGGACCGCCACCGTGCTTCTGGTGGTACGCGCCATCGTGGGTCTGCGCGTCGACGCGGACACGGAGGTCGACGGGCTCGACCTGTGCGTGCACCGCGAGCGCATCGGCGGCTGATGTCCGCGCCGAACAGGGAGCCGAGCCATGACCGACAACGAGCGAATCGCCGCAGCCGCGCGGCTGCACGTGGCGCTCAGGCGCAAGACGAGCCGCGTGACCGACGCCGAATGGATGGCGGTGAACGTCGACTACGCGGCAGAGATGGTGCGCTTCGCGCGGGCGCATGCGGCTGCGCAGGAAGACGCCGAGCTCGCCGCCATCGCGGCACGGCTGGAGCTGGCGATGGCGCCGCTGGCGGCCGCGCAGCGCCAGCATGCCGCCGAACGGGTGGCGCCCGCCGTGGCGACGCCGCGCTACGTCGGCGGCCTGCGTTAGCGCACTTTAGCCCGCCGCCAGTGCGGCCTTGCGGATGCTCTGCAAGGTGCTGCCCGGCGTGATCGCTTCCGGGTCCAGCAGGCAGTGCAGGATCGCCGGCTTGCCGCTGGCCCGCGCACGCGCCAGGGCCGGGGCGAACTCTTCTGTCGTGGTCACACGCTCGCCGTGGCCGCCGAACACCTCGGCATAGCCGCGGAAGTCGGGGTTTTTCAGCTGCGTGGCGCTGATGCGGCCGGGGTAGTGCTTCTCCTGGTGCATGCGGATCGTGCCGTACATCGCGTTGTCGAGCAGCACCACGATGATCGGCAACCCGTACTGCACCGCGGTTGCGAATTCCTGGCCGTGCATCAGGAAGTCGCCGTCGCCGGCGAACACGACGACTTCACGCTGTGGCCACAGGCGCTTGCCACCCACGCCCGCCGGCAGGCCGTAGCCCATCGAGCCGCTGGTGGGCGCCAGCTGGCTCGCGAAGGTGGTGAAGGGCCAGAAGCGGTGCACCCAGGTGGCGAAGTTGCCCGCGCCGTTGCAGAAGATGGTGTCGGCCGGCAGCACCTCGCGCAGATGCGTCATGACCTCGCCCATCTGCAGCGGGCCAGGGATGCGGATCGGTGCCGGGTCGCTCCAGGCCAGGAAGTCCTGGTGCGCCTGCGCCGTGGCAGCTGCCCACTTTGGCGGGGCCGACGGCCGCAGCGCCGCGACCGCCGCCGCGAAGGCCTGCGGCGTCGCATGGATGGCCTGCGTGGCGCGGTACAGCTTGCCCAGCTCGTCGGCGTCGGCGTTCACGTGCACCAGCGCCTGCTGCGGCGTCGGGATGCCGATCAGCTCGTAGCCCTGCGAAGGCACTTCCGACAGGCGTCCGCCGATCAGCAGCACCAGGTCCGACGCGCGGATCGCCTGCAGCAGCTTCGGGTTCGCGCCCAGACCCAGGTCACCGCCGTACGACGGGTGCTTCGCGCTGAACAGCATCTGGCGCCGGAACGAGCAGTACACCGGCAGCGCGAAGGCCTCGGCGAAGCCGGCGAACTGCTGCACCGCGGCGTCGGACCAGCGGCTGCCGCCGAGGATGACCACCGGCCGTTCGGCCGCCTCGATGCGCTGCTGCAGCTCGGCGATCTGCGCTGCGCCCGGGTGCGTTTCCGCGACGGCGTAGGGCAGGGCGTTGGCCACGGTGGCGGCCTCGGTCAGCATGTCTTCGGGCAGCGCGATGACCACCGGGCCGGGCCGGCCGGAAGTCGCGACGTGGAAGGCGCGCGAGATGAGTTCGGGCACGCGCGCCGGGTCGTCGATCTGCACCACCCACTTGGCCATGGTGCCGAAGACCGCGCCGTAGTCCAGTTCCTGGAAGGCCTCGCGGCCCAGTGCGTCGCGCGCGACCTGGCCGACGAAGAGCAGCAGTGGCGTCGAATCCTGGTGCGCGATGTGCACGCCGGCCGACGCGTTGGTCGCGCCCGGCCCGCGCGTGACGAAGCAGATGCCCGGCTTGCCGGTGAGCTTGCCCTGCGCCTCGGCCATCATGGCCGCGCCGCCTTCCTGGCGGCACACGGTCACGGCGATCGAGGCGTCGTGCAGCGCGTCGAGCACGGCCAGGAAGCTTTCGCCCGGCACGCAGAACAGCTGCTCGACGCCGTGGGTGATGAGTTGGTCGACCAGGATCTGGCCGCCGGTGCGGGAGGTGAGTGTCGTCATAAAAAAATCAGTCGCCGATGTCGAAGGTCACGCCTTGCGCGAGCGGCAGGGCGGTCGAGTAGTTGATGGTATTGGTCGCGCGGCGCATGTAGGCCTTCCAGGCGTCGGAGCCGGCCTCGCGCCCGCCGCCGGTTTCCTTCTCGCCACCGAAGGCGCCGCCGATTTCCGCGCCACTCGGGCCGATGTTCACGTTGGCGATGCCGCAGTCCGACCCCGCCGCCGACATGAAGCGCTCGGCTTCGCGAATGTCGAGCGTGAAGATCGACGACGACAGGCCCGCGCCCACGGCGTTGTGCCATGCGATGGCCTCGTCGAAGGCCGCATAGCGCACGACGTAGAGGATGGGCGCGAAGGTCTCGCGCAGCGCCGGGCCCGCGTGCGAGGGCAGCTCGACCAGCGCCGGGCGCACGTAATAGGCGTCGGGCGTGCCGATGCCGTCGACGCGCTGGCCGCCGTGCACGGTCGCGCCGATGTCGCGGCATTCGCCCAAGGCCTTCTGCATGCCATCGAAGGCTGCGCGGTCGATCAGTGGGCCGACCAGCGTGCCGGCCTCGCGCGGGTCGCCGACCTGCACGTTGCCGTAGACCTTGGCCAGCTTGGGCACCAGCGCGTCGTACACGCTGTCGTGCACGAACAGGCGGCGCAGCGTGGTGCAGCGCTGGCCGGCCGTGCCCATGGCCGCGAAGGCGATGCCACGCAGCGCCAGGCCGAGGTCGGCCGACGGCGCCACGATGGCCGCGTTGTTACCGCCCAGTTCGAGGATGGCGCGGGCGAAGCGCGCGGCCAGCTTGGGCGCCACCTGGCGGCCCATCGCGGTCGAGCCGGTGGCCGAGAGCACCGGCACGCGGTGGTCGTCGACCAGCACTTCGCCGATGTCGCGTTGGCCGATGAGCAGTTCGAGCAGGCCCTCGGGCGCATCCGCGCCGAAGCGGGCGATGGCGCGCTGGGCGATGGCGTGCGTGGCGAGCGCGGTCAGTGGCGTCTTCTCGGACGGCTTCCACACCACCGGGTCGCCACAGACCAGCGCCAGCG
This sequence comes from Variovorax restrictus, assembly GCF_051216715.1. Lineage (NCBI taxonomy): Bacteria > Pseudomonadati > Pseudomonadota > Betaproteobacteria > Burkholderiales > Comamonadaceae > Variovorax > Variovorax restrictus. The sequence goes on along the minus strand of NZ_JBPJZH010000001.1, from coordinate 36,761 downwards.
CCGCGTTCCACGACCACACGGCCACCGGGAAGTTGAAGGCCGAGATGACGCCGACCACGCCCAGCGGATGCCAGGTTTCCATCATCCGGTGCTCGGCGCGTTCGGTGGCGATGGTCAGGCCGTAGAGCTGGCGCGACAGGCCGACCGCGAAGTCGCAGATGTCGATCATTTCCTGCACCTCGCCGGCGCCTTCGGACGGCACCTTGCCGGCTTCGAGCGTCACCAGCCGGCCGAGGTCGGCCTTGTGCAGGCGCAGCTCTTCGCCGAGCAGGCGCACCAGTTCGCCGCGGCGCGGTGCCGGCACGTTGCGCCATTGCAGGTACGCGGCGTGGGCACGGCCGATGGCCTCCGTGGCCTGGGCGGCGGAGGTCTCGGCGACGGCGGCGATCTGTTCACCCGTCACGGGCGAACGCACTGGCAGCGAACCGCCGATACAGGCGTCGCGCGGCACGCCCAGGCGCTGCAGCAGTTCGGCGACTTCGGTCGGCAGGGAGGAGAGGGGGGCGGCGTGGGGCATGGCAGGTCCAGCAGGAAAGACGACCGTGAGACTGTCCGCCAGTGCAGCCGGCTTGCATAGCGAAAATGTGGAACGAGTTGATGCCGATACCGAATGAAGTCGGCAGAATGCGTGACCGGTGCATGGAAGAGGATGCAGGTCGAGCCATCGCTTCATTCCCCCTCCGAATGACAATGTTCAAGAAATCCTTCCTCCCGCCGATCGCCGACCTGCTCGCCTTCGAGGCGGCGGCGCGGCACCACAGCATCTCGCGCGCGGCGGAGGAGCTGCACCTCACGCAGAGCGCCGTGTCGCGGCAGATCCGCCAGCTCGAGCAGCAGCTGGGCATCGCGCTGTTCCACCGCGTGCGCCAGCGCATCGTGCTGACAGACATCGGCCGCGTCTATGCGGCCGACGTGCGCGCGGTGCTGCAGCAGCTGTCGGGCGCCAGCCAGAAGGTCATGGCGTCGGCGGGCGGCGGGCTGCTCAACCTGGCGGTGCTGCCCACACTGAGCACGCGCTGGCTGATTCCGCGCCTGGGGGGCTTCGTCGCGCGGCACCCGGAGGTCACGGTGAATTTCGCCGCGCGCTCGGAGCCTTTCGACTTCGCGCAGGAGCCCTTCGACGCGGCCATCCACTTCGGAGCACCGCATTGGGCCGGTGCGGACTGCGTCTACCTGATGCACGAGGCGGTGGTGCCGGTCTGCAGTCCGGCCTTCGCCGAGCGCCATGCGATTCGGCAGCCGGACGACCTCGCGGCGGTCGTGTTGCTGCAGCAAAGCACCCGGCCGACCCAGTGGGCGGAATGGTTCGAGCAGGTCGGTGTGGCCGGCGCGTCAGCCCTGCGCGGGCCGCGCTTCGAGCAGTTCGCGATGATCGCGCAGGCGGCCGTGTCGGGCCTCGGCGCGGCGCTGCTGCCCAGTTTCCTGGTCGAAGCCGAGATCGCCGCCGGCGCGCTGACCGTGCTGTTCCCCCAGGCGCTGACCAGCGACGACGCCTATTACCTGGTCTACCCCGAGTCGCGCGCGCAGGTGCCGCTGCTGCTGGCCTTCCGCGACTGGATCGTCGGGGAGGCGCAGGCCGATGCGGCGGCGATCATTCCACCGGCGGCAGCTCTATCTTCTGTGCGGCCGGCGAACTCGCCAGGCTCTGCGTCGGCCGGCGCAGGGTCGCGTCGAAAGGGTTGATGCGAGGGCCGATGGCGGCCGCCTCCCGCTTGAGCAGCTCGACCACCGTGGGCATGCGGTCGGCGTTGAGCCGGTCGGCGATGGTGCCCACGCTCAGCGCGGCCACGGCGCGGCCTTCGCGGTCGCAGACCGGCACCGCCACGCCGGCCATGCCCTCGAGCAGCCCGGTGTTGCGGCCGGCGTAGCCCTGCTGGCGCACCTTCTCGATCTCGGTGCGCAGGTAGACCTCGTCGTACACGCCGTACTCGCGCACCCGCGACAGGTTGAAGCGGATCACCTCCTCGCGCTCGGCCTCCGGCAGGAAGGCGAGGATCGCCAGCGCGCCCTGGCCCACGCCCAGTGCGATACGTCCGCCGATGTCGCCGGAGAAGGAGCGGATGGGGAAGGGGCCTTCGCTGCGGTCGAGGCAGACGGCGTCGAAGCCGCTGCGCACCAGCAGGAAGATGCTGTCGCCCAGGCTGGCGCTCAGGCGCAGCAGGGCGGGCCGGCACAGGGCGCGCAGCCCGCCGCCGTCGCCGGCCTTCGCCGCCAGCGCGAAGAAGTCGATGCTCAGCCGGTAGAGCTTGCTGCGCTCGCCCTGCTCCACCACGCCCTCGGTCACCAGCGACTGCAGCAAACGGTGCGTGGTGGCCTGCGTCAGGCCCACATTTCGTGCGATCTGGGTCACGCGGCCGCCCTCGGCCTGCAGTTCGGCCAGCGCGCGGATCACCAGGAAGGCCCGGGGCACGCCCCCGGTGGGAGTGGATGTCGTGGTCATGGTCGGTTCTATGGAATCTCTTCAACAAAGTTTAGCGCATGTATTCCGATCAATGGAATAAAACGGAGATAACTTCCGATTAATGGAATACCACGAGAATTCTGGTTCGGTTATTGCAATAGATTGGTTCGAACGCCGCGCGGATTCAGACCCCTGGCGGCTCCCCCGATCGATGAAAGGCCGTTCATGTCATTTCTGCAACTCACCGGCGTGACCAAGTACTACGGCACGACCTGCGCCGTGTCGGCCATGAACCTGTCGGTGGAGAAGGGCGAATTCGTCTCGCTGCTCGGACCCTCGGGCTGCGGCAAGACCACCACGCTGCAGATGGTGGCGGGCTTCGAGGCGGTGAGCAGTGGCCGCATCGAGCTCGACGGCAAGGACATCACCCAGGCCAAGGCGAACAGCCGCGGCCTGGGTATCGTGTTCCAGACCTACGCGCTGTTCCCGCACATGACGGTGGCCGACAACGTGAGCTTCGGCCTCGAGATGCGCAAGATGCCCAAGGTCGAGCGGCAGGAGCGCGTCGCGCAGGCCCTGGCGCTCGTCCACCTCGAGGTGCATGCCAAGAAGTACCCGCGCGAACTGTCCGGCGGCCAGCGCCAGCGCGTCGCCCTGGCCCGTGCGCTGGTGATCGAGCCGCCGGTGCTGCTGCTCGACGAGCCGCTGTCGAACCTCGACGCCAAGCTGCGCGAGGAGATGCAGTTCGAGCTGCGGCAGATTCAGCGCAAGGTCGGCACCACCACCATCATGGTCACGCACGACCAGAGCGAGGCGATGTCCATCAGCGACCGCGTCGTCGTAATGGAGGCCGGCCGTGCCACGCAGATCGACCATCCGCACCGCGTGTACGAGCACCCGCGCACGCGCTTCATCTCGACCTTCGTCGGCAAGGCGAACCTGCTGGAAGGCCGGGTCGCCTTGGTCGGCAGCCGCACCCGCGTCGAGATCGGCCCGCTCGTGGTGGACGTGGACGACGCGGGCTTCCGCCCTGGCGCCGCCGTGTTGCTGAGCGTGCGGCCCGAGAAGGCGCAGTTGGTCGCCGCCGGCAGCGGCCGGCTGCAGGGCGTGGTGGGCGAGCGCTTCTTCCTCGGCAGCCAGTGGCTCTACCGCGTGGGCACGCCGGTCGGCGACCTGATGGTGCTGAGCCCCAACGACGGCCGCGACGCGATCGACGAAGGCCAGGCCGCCGGCATCGACTGGCCCGACCACTGCACGCGCCTGCTGCCGGCTGACGAATCGGCTTCGGCGGAGGTGGCTGCGGCATGAGCGCACTCGCCCGAAAGTCCACGCCCTGGTGGCTCTCGGCCCCGGCGCTGGTGCTGTTCACCGTGCTGCTGCTGGTGCCGCTGCTGCTCACCGCGGTGCTGTCGTTCAACGTGTACGACCCGACGCTGGGCGTGAAGAGCGGCGAGTTCACGCTGGATCACTACATCCACCTCTTCACCGACTCGTACTACTACGAGATCTTCTGGCGCACCTTCTGGATCTCGGCGCTGGTCGCGGTCATCTGCGTGCTCATCGGCACGCCCGAGGCTTACGTGCTCAGCCGCATGCGCAACCCGTGGCGCTCGATCCTGTTGCTGGTGGTGCTCGCGCCGCTGCTGGTGTCGGTGGTGGTGCGCGCCTTCGGCTGGAGCATGCTGCTCGGCCCCGAGGGCCTGGTCAACGGGCTGCTCGGCGTCTTCGGCCTCGGCCCGGTCAAGATCCTCTACACCGAGGCGGCCATCGTCATCGCGCTGGTGCACGTGATGCTGCCCTTCATGGTGATCCCCGTGTGGACCTCGCTGCAGAAGCTCGACGCCGGCGTCGAGAACGCGGCCTTGTCGCTCGGCGCCACGCCGTTCACCACGCTGCGCCGCATCGTGCTGCCGCAGGTGATGCCCGGCATCCTGTCGGGCAGCCTGATCGTCTTCGGCCTTGCGGCCAGCTCCTTCGCGATTCCGGGCCTGCTCGGCGGGCGCCGCCTGAAGATGGTTGCGACGGTGGTCTACGACGAGTACCTGCACGAGCTGAACTGGCCGCTGGGCGCGGCCGTCGCGCTGGTGCTGCTGGTGGCCAACCTGGTCGTCATGCTCAGCTACAACCGCCTTGTCGAAGGCCGCTACAAGAAGTCGTTGGGCTGAAACCATGACCAAGAACGGCCCCCTCGCCCTCGCGTTCAACGCGCTCGTCATCGCCTTCATGCTGGCGCCCCTCGTGGTCGTCTGCGTGGTGGCCTTCACGCCCGAGAACACGCTGACCTTGCCGACGACCGAGTTCTCGCTGCGCTGGTTCCGCGCGGTGTTCGAGCACTCGGACTTCATGCAGTCGTTCAGGAACAGCCTGTGGCTGGCGCTCGCCTCCGCCACCATCGCGACGCTGCTCGCGGTGCCGGCCGGCCTGGCGATCACGCGCTACGACTTTCGGGGGCGCGACTTCCTCAACGCGCTGTTCCTGTCGCCGCTGATCATTCCTCACCTGGTGCTGGGCGTCGCACTGCTGCGGATGTTCGCGCTGGTCGGCGGCACCGGCAGTTTCGGCTTTTTGATCTTCGCGCACGCGCTGATCGTCACGCCCTACACGCTGCGCCTGGTGGTGGCCGCGCTGGTCGGCTTCGACCGCAGCGCCGAGCAGGCCGCGCTGTCGCTGGGCGCGAGCCAGGCGACGGTGTTCAAGCGCATCACGCTGCCGATGATCCTGCCGGGCGTCACGGGCGGCTGGCTGCTCGCCTTCATCAACAGCTTCGACGAAGTGACGATGTCGATCTTCGTCACCTCGCCAAGCACGGTCACGCTGCCGGTGCGCATGTACATGTACGCCACCGAGTCGATCGACCCGCTGATGGCGGCGGTGTCGGCGCTGATGGTGGCGGTCACGGCCGTCGCGATGATCGTGCTCGACCGGCTCTACGGCCTCGACCGCGTGCTGGTGGGGGGGCATCGATGAATGTCGTCGCCGTGCAACCGCTGCTGCGCCGCGTCGCCGAGACGCAACGCGCGCCGGTGTCGTTCACGCTCGACGGCCGGTCGGTGCAGGCGCTGGAAGGCGACACGGTGCTGACCGCGGTGCTCACGCAAGGCGCGCAGCTGCGCCGCAACGAATTCAGCGGCGAGCCGCGCGCCGGCTTCTGCCTGATGGGCGCCTGCCAGGACTGCTGGATCGCCACCGCCGATGGCGCGCGGCTGCGTGCCTGCTCGACGTTCATCGTGCCCGGCATGGCGTTGCTGAGCGAGGTGCCGGCATGACCAGGCCCGCGCTGCAGCCCGTCATCGTCGGCGCCGGCCCCGCCGGCATCCGCGCGGCACAGACGCTGGCCGCGCATGGCCTGCGGCCGATCGTGATCGACGAGGCCGCGCGCGCCGGTGGCCAGATCTACCGCCGACCGCCCGCGCATTTCAAGCGCACGCCCAAGACGCTCTACGGTACCGAAGCCGGGCGCGCGACCGCTGTGCACGCGGCCATCGACGGCGTGCAGGACCGCATCGACCACCGGCCCGACAGCCTCGTGTGGAACGTGCAGGACCAGCGCCTCGACGTGCTGCACGGCCCCACGCAGACCACGCGCACCGTGCCGTACGGTCAGCTCATCGTCGCCACCGGCGCGACCGATCGGGTGCTGCCCGTGCCGGGCTGGACGCTGCCCGGCGTGTACACGCTCGGCGGTGCGCAGGTGGCGCTCAAGTTCCAGGGCTGCGCGATCGGTTCGCGCGTGGTGTTCATGGGCACCGGGCCGCTGCTCTATCTGGTGGCGTACCAGTACGCCAAGGCCGGCGTGAAGGTGGCGGCTGTGCTCGACACCGCGCGCTTCGCCGATCAGCTCGCGGCTGTGCCGGCGATGCTGCGGCAACCTGCGGTGTTTGCGAAGGGCGTGACCTACGTCGCGTGGCTGCGCGCGCAGGGTGTGGCGCTGCACAACGGCGTGCGGCTGGTCCGCATGCAGGGCGACGAGCGTGTGCGCTCGGTCGTCTGGGCCGAAGGCGGTCGCGAACGCACGCTCGACTGCGACGCCATCGGCTTCGGCTACGCGTTGCGCTCCGAAACCCAGCTGGCCGATCTGCTGGGCTGCCGTTTCGCCTTTGCGCCCATGCACCGCGCGCACCTGCCCGAGCGCGATGCGGCCGGACGCTCCAGCGTCGCGGGCGTGTACCTCGCGGGCGACGGCGCCGGCATCATGGGGGCCGACGCCGCTGAGTGGGCCGGTGAACTCGCGGCCCTCACGCTGCTGGCCGACCACGGCGTGACGATCGATACGCGGCGTGCGAACGCGCTGCAGCAGAAGCTCGAGAAGCTCATGGGCTTCCGCGCAGGGCTGGAGCGCGCCTTCCCCTTTCCCGAAGACTGGGCGGCCCACGCGCCCGACGACCTCGTCGTGTGCCGCTGCGAGAACATCACGGCCGGCGAACTGCGCCGCGCCATCGCCGACAGCGGCGCCGACGAGATGAACCGCCTCAAGGCCCTCACGCGCGTCGGCATGGGCCGATGCCAGGGCCGCATGTGCGGCGTGGCGGCGGCGGAGATCCTCGCGCACGCCACCGGCCAGCCCGTGGCGCAGGTCGGGCGCCTGCGCGGGCAGGCGCCGATCAAGCCGATCCCGATCCACCTGGTGCACGCGACCGATGAAGGGGTGGCCGCATGACGCAGCGCATCGTGACCGACGTCGCCATCGTCGGCGGCGGCATCGTCGGCAGCTCGGCCGCGCTGGCGCTGCGCCGCAAGGGCGTGCGCGTGGTGCTGCTGGAACGCGACTTGTGCGGCTCACGCTCGAGCGGCGTGAACTATGGCGGCGTGCGGCGGCAGGGCCGACCGCTGAACCAGCTGCCGCTGGCACAACGCGCGCACGGCATCTGGGGGCGGCTGCCCGAACTCATCGGCACCGACGGCGAGTACATCCGCTCGGGCCACTTCAAGATCGCGCGCAGCGAGGCCGACCTGGCCGCGCTGGAAGCCTACCGAGACAGCGCGCGCGACTTCGATCTGGGCATCGACATCCTCTCCGGCGCGCGCCTGCGCGAACACTGCCCGTGGCTCGGCGGCAAGGCGGTCGGCGGCTCCCTGTGCATGGAAGACGGGCAGGCCAATCCTCGCCTTGTGTCGCCGGCCTTCGCGCTCGCGGCACGGCGTGCGGGGGCCGACATCCACGAACGCACGCGCGTCGACGAGATCGCGCACGACGGCCAGCGCTTCCATCTGCGCGCGGGCGGGCTCGATGTGCAGGCGCCCGTGCTGCTCAACTGCGCCGGCGCCTGGGCCCACACCATCGCCGACCAGTTCGGCGACACGGTGCCCATGCATTCCGGCCACCCGGCCATGGCGGTCACCGAGCCGCTGCCCTTCTTCATGCATTGGAGCCTGGGCGTGGAAGGCGGCAGCGTGTACTGCCGCCAGGTCGCGCGCGGCAACCTGGTGCTGGGCGGTGGGCCAGGCCGTGCGCTCGACGCCGACCGTGCGCGCTCCGATCGCGCCTCGATGGCCGCGCTCGCCACGCAGGCGATCGAACTGCTGCCCGTGCTGCGCCACGCGCACTTCATCCGCACCTGGAGCGGCACCGAGGGCTACCTGCCCGATCGACAACCGGTGATCGGCCCGAGCCGAACCACGACAGGGCTGTTCCACGGCTTCGGCTTCGCCGGCGCCGGCTTCCAGATCGGGCCCGCCGTGGGCGAGGTGCTGGCGGAGCTGGTGAGCGACGGCCGCAGCACGACACCCATCGACGCGTTCGGCATCGGCCGTTTCGCTCACACATCCGCCGCCGAGCCCGCGCTCGCGCATTGAACCGTTTCCGTCCCCGCATCCCCTTCACCCACCGAAAGGAAAGCCATGTTCATCTCTCGCATCGCCTCAACAGCCACCGCCCTGCGCCGCGCCGCCTTCACCGCGGTGGCCGCCGCGGCCCTGGCCGCCACCGGCGCAGCCGTCGCGCAGACCAAGACGATCTACATCGGCATGAACGGCGGCACGATGGAGAAGGCGTACACGCAGTACGTGTTCCCGGCCTTCGAGAAGGCCAACAACGTCAAGGTGGTGGTCGTGCCCGGCACCTCGTCCGACATCCTGGCCAAGGCGCAGGCCAACAAGGACCGTCCGCAGATGCACGTGATGTTCCTCGACGACGGCGTGATGATCCGCGCCATCGGCATGGGCCTGTGCGAGAAGCAGCGCCCGAGCGCCGCACTCGCCGAGATCTACCCCGCCGCGCGCTTCAAGGGCGACATGGCCAGCGGCGTGAGCCTGGGCATGACCGGCCTGGCCTACAACGCCAAGATGTTCAAGGAAAAGGGCTGGGCGCCGCCGACCTCGTGGATGGACCTCGCCGACCCCAAGTTCAAGGGCAAGGTCGTGTTCCAGTCGGCCTCGGCGTCGTCCTTCGGCCTGCATGGCTTCCTGATGTTCAACCGCATCCAGGGCGGCAATGAGAAGAACGTCGAGCCGGGCTTCAAGGCCTGGCCGACGACCATCGGCCCGAACGTGCTGGAGTACATCCCCAGCTCGGCCAAGATTTCCGAGATGGTCCAGACCAACGAAGCAGCGGTCTTCCCGCTGACGCCGACGGTCGTCGCGGCGATGAAGACCAAGGGCATCCCGGTCGAATACGCGAACCCGAAGGAAGGTTCCGTGGTGCTGATCGTCGGCCAGTGCGTCATTGCCAACAACAGCGAGCCCGAGCTGGCGCAGAAGCTCACCGAGTTCCTGCTGTCGCCGCTGGCGCAAGCGAACGTGCTGCAGTACGGCAGCCAGATCCCGACCAACCCCAAGGCACCGGTCGTGGGCGAGGGCGTCGCGCAGGTGGCGGCGATCAACGGCTACATGAAGACGGCGATCACGGTGGATTGGGAGAGCATCAATGCGAACAGGCCGGCCTGGAATGCGCGGTGGAACAAGACGATCGAGCGGTGATCGTTGCGGCTGCGGCTGCGGCTGCGGTTAGTCGTGGGGCGTCGGCGGGCGGTCTGCCTTTGGGCGGCAGACGTCTCCGGCCCTTCGGGCTTCGCTGCTGCTCCTCGCGTCAGGCGGGGTCCGCGCAAACTCGCTTCGCTCAAACACGCGCGGCCCTGATCCGCCTGCCACTGCGGTGCTCGCCGGAGCCTCAACAGCCGCCCAAAGGCAGCCCGCCCACCGACGTGACGCGATCGTTGTGCATCTCTTTCCGGCGAGCGCAATCGTCGCGCGCGCAACAAGCCCGGCAGGCGGTGCGGGCCGGGCGATCCCCTGTGCGCCGCCGAGGAGCACAGCGCCATCGGCTGCGCGCGCAGCGCGCTTCAACATCTGACTCGTCGCAGCTGTCTGAGCGAAGAGAAACGAAGTGAACGCAGCGAGTTCTGCGACGCAGCCGATGGCGCGAGCACCGCAGGGCAGCCGCGAAGCGGCCGGCGCACCGGGGTCGAACGGCGCGCACCGCCTGCCGGGCGTACGCCGCAAACGCCCTCAAAGATCTACGCGCTCCCCAGAACCCACCCCGCCGCCTTCTCCGCCATCATCAACGTCGGACTGTTCGTGTTCCCGCTCGTGATCGTCGGCATTGCCCCCGCATCGACGACGCGCAGGCCGGCGATCAACCCCCCGCGCCCGTCCCGCACCCGCAAGCGCGAATCCAGCACCGCCATCGGGTCCCCGTCGGCACCCATCTTCGTCGTGCCCACCGGATGGAAGATCGTGGTCGCGATATCGCCAGCGAGGCGTGCCAGATCATCGTCGCTCTCGTACTGCGGCCCCGGCTTCCATTCGACCGGCTTGTACTTCGACAACGCTGGCTGCGCGGCGATGCGGCGCGTCACGCGCAGCGAATCGGCCGCGACCTTGCGGTCTTCGTCGGTGCTCAGGTAGTTGGGCGCGATCGCCGGTGCGTCCTCGAAGCGCGCGCTCTTGATGCGCACCGACCCGCGGCTCGTCGGGTTCAGGTTGCACACGCTCGCGGTGAAGGCCGGAAAGGCATGCAGCGGGTCGCCGAAGGCGTCGAGCGACAGCGGCTGCACGTGGTACTCGAGGTTCGGCCATTCGTGGTCGGGCGAGCTGCGCGTGAAGGCGCCCAGCTGCGACGGCGCCATGCTCATCGGCCCGCTGCGCTTCATCAGGTACTCGAGGCCGATCTTCGCCTTGCCCATCATCGAGGAGGCCAGCACGTTGAGCGTCGGCGCGCCGTCGATCTTGAACACCGCACGGATCTGCAGGTGGTCCTGCAGGTTCGCGCCCACGCCGGGCAGATCGGCCACCACGTCGATGCCGCGCTCGCGCAGCAAGTCGGCCGGGCCGATGCCCGAGAGCTGCAGCGTCTGCGGTGAGCCGATGCTGCCGCCGCACAGCAGCACCTCGGCGGTGGCGTGCGCCGTGACCATCTCCTGGCCGTCCCACACCTGCGCGCCGGTGCAGCGCTGCGTGCCGTCGGGCTGCGTCTCGACGATCAGCTTCGTGACTTGCGCGCCGGTCCACATCTCGAAGTTCGGCCGGCCATAGCAGGTCGGCCGCAGGAAGGCCTTGGCCGTGTTCCAGCGCCAGCCGTTCTTCTGGTTGACCTGGAAGTAGCCCACGCCTTCGTTGCTGCCGCGGTTGAAGTCGGTGGAATGCGGGATGCCGGCTTCCTGCGCGGCCAGTGCGAAGGCGTCGAGGATGTCCCAGCGCAGGCGCTGCTTTTCGACGCGCCATTCGCCGCCCGCGCCGTGCATCTCGTCGGCGCCGAGGTAGTAGTCCTCGTGCTGCTTGAAGGCAGGCAGCACGTGCTCCCATTTCCACGCGTCGTCGCCGGTGAGCTGCGCCCACTGGTCGTAGTCGCGCGACTGGCCGCGCATGTAAATCATCCCGTTGATGCTGGAGCTGCCACCGAGCGTCTTGCCGCGCGGATAGCGCAGCGTGCGGCCGTTGAGGCCCGGGTCGGGCTCGGTGCTGTAGAGCCAGTCGGTGCGCGGGTTGCCGATGCAGTAGAGGTAGCCGACCGGAATGTGGATCCAGTGGTAGTCGTCCTTGCGGCCGGCCTCGATCAGCAGCACGCGCTTGCGCTTGTCCGCCGAGACTCGGTTGCACATCAGCGCGCCGGCCGTGCCGCCGCCGATGACGATGTAGTCGAATGTGGTGTCGCTCAACGCGTTGTCTCCAGACTGAACAAACAAAAAGCCCGGGCCGGTGTATCCGGGCCTCGGGCTTGGCAGTTTAGGCGCCAATGACTGGCGGCTTGCTTACGTCACGGGGCGCTCATTCACACTTGATCAAGCGACCTCGGCGAGTGCATCGCCCACGGCGTTGATCAGCCGGTCGATCTCCGCCTTCTCCGCGATGAAGGGCGGTGCGAGCTGGATCGTGTCACCGCCATAGCGCACGTAGAAGCCCTTCTTCCAGCACGCCATGGCCACCTCATACGGGCGCTTTGCCGGTTCGCCGGGCACGGGCGCGAGCGTGATGCCCGCGGCCAGGCCGAAGTTGCGGATGTCGACGACATGCTTGCTGCCCTTCAGGCTGTGCACCGCGTTCTCGAAGTGCGGCGCCAGCGTGCGCACGCGGCCGACCATGTCTTCACGGGTCAGCACGTCGAGCGCCGCGATGCCGGCGGCGCACGTCACCGGGTGGGCCGAGTAGGTGTAGCCATGCGGGAACTCGACCAGGTAGTCCGGGCCGCCGGCGGCCATGAAGGTGTCGTAGATCTCCTTGCTGGCGATCACGGCGCCCAGCGGCTGCGCGCCGTTGGTCACCTGCTTGGCGACGTTCATGATGTCCGGCGTCACGCCGAAGGCATCGGCGCCGGTCATTGCGCCCATGCGGCCGAAACCGGTGATGACCTCGTCGAAGATCAGCAGGATGTTGTTGGCGGTGCAGATGTCGCGCAGGCGCTGCAGGTAGCCCACCGGCGGCACGATCACGCCGGCCGAGCCGGACATCGGCTCGACGATCACGGCCGCGATGTTCGACGCGTCGTGCAGTGCGATCAGGTCGAGCAGGCGGTCGGCCAGGTGCGCGCCTTCGGTCGGCATGCCGCGCACGAAGGTGTTGCCGGGCAGCACGGTGTGCGGCAGGTGGTCGGCCTCCACACCTTGGCCGAACACCTTGCGGTTGCCGCCGATGCCGCCGACCGAAATGCCGCCGAAGTTGACGCCGTGGTAGCCCTTCTCGCGGCCGATCAGCCGCGTCTTGCTCGCCTGCCCCTTGGCGCGCCAATAGGCGCGGGCCATCTTGAGCGAGGTGTCGGCCGCCTCGGAGCCCGAGCCGGTGAAGAAGACATGGTCGAGGCCCGCGGGCGTGCGTTCCTTGAGCTTGTTGGCCAGCTCGAAGGAGCCCGGGTGGCCGAACTGGAAGGCCGGCGCGTAGTCGAGCTTGGCGATCTGGCGGCTCACCGCTTCGGTGATCTCCGGGCGACCGTGGCCGAGGCCGGTGCACCACAGGCCCGACAGGCCGTCGAACACCTTGCGGCCGGTGTCGTCGGTGAAGTAGGCGCCCTTGGCCTCCACCACCATGCGCGGGTCGGCCTTGAAGTTGCGGTTGCCGGTGAAGGGCATCCAGTGCGCGTCGAGCCAGGCGGCGTCGGTGCGGGAGGCGGCAGGCGGGGTGGGGGCGGTGAGGGTGGTCATGCGCGGATTGTTCGCCGCGCGCTTATTCCTGAAAATGGCGCAATATCGAAGTTCACTTGAGCATCCATGCAAGTAAAAACCCAGGAAAAATCCCGCGCGTTGATTGGCCAGCTCAGCGACATGGACCTGCGCCTGCTCAAGGTGTTCAAGAGCGTCGTCGAATGCGGCGGCATGGCGGCGGCCGAGCTGGAACTCAACATCGGCACCTCCACCGTGAGCCGCCACGTCAAGGACCTGGAGACGCGCATGGGCCTGGTGCTGTGCCGGCGCGGGCGGGCCGGCTTCGCGCTCACGCCGGAAGGCCAGCGCGTGTACGACGAAACGCTGCGCCTGCTGGCCTCGGTCGAGGCCTTCCGCAGCAGCATCGACGACATCCACCACCGTATGGGCGGGCAGCTCGACGTGGCGGTGTTCGACAAGACCGCGAGCAACCCGCAGGCGCGCGTGGGCGATGCCATCGCGCGCTTCGCCACGCGGGCGCCCGAGGTGCGGCTGAACATCCACGTCGGCTCGATCAACGCCATCGAGCGCGGCGTGATCGACGGCGCCTTCCAGGTCGGCATCATCCCGGCGCATCGCAGCTCGAAGACGCTGGCCTACGCCGACCTGTTCGGCGAGACGATGCTGCTGTATTGCGGTGCGCGGCATCCGCTGTTCGGTGCGGCGCATGCCGGCCTGACGTGGGAGAAACTGCGCGCCCATGCCTTCGCCGGCCTGGGCTTCCACTCGCCCAACATGGAGCTCAGCCACCGCGCGCGGCTGGTGCGCAAGGCCACCGGTTTCGACCAGGAGGCGATCGCGATGCTGGTGCTGTCAGGGCAGTACCTGGGCTTCCTGCCCGACCATTACGCCAAGGGTTTCGAGCAGGAAGGGCTGATGCAGGCGGTGGCGCCCAAGCGCTTCCGCTATGCCTGCCGCTTCGTCAGCGTGCTGCGGCGTTCGCCGGCGCCGTCGCGTGCGGCGCAGCTGTTCCAGGACTGCCTGGTGGCGGCGCACGAAGGCGGCTGAGTGGCTGGATACTTGCAATGCATTCATCGCGGCGCACGAGGCGCCGCATCCATTGAAGAGAAACGGAAACTGAAATGACGATGGCAATGAGTTGGTCCGAATGGGCGGACCACGATGCGGTGGCACTGGCCGACCGCGTGCGCCAGGGCGACGTGAGCCCGGCCGAACTGGCGGCGCAGGCGAAGGCGGCCATCGACAAGGTCAACGGCCCGCTCGATGCGGTGGTCGAGGTGTTCGACGACGCCGTGGCCGACCCGGTGGGCAACGGCACCAACACCGGCGGCACCTTCGCCGGCGTGCCCTACCTGATGAAGGACCTGGGCCCCACGCTCAAGGGCCGTCTGCAGGAATTCGGTTCGCTGCTGATGCAGGGCCATCGCCCGGCGGAAGACAGCTTCCTCACCGGCAAGATCCGCCAGGCGGGGCTGAACATCATGGGCCGCACCACCACGCCCGAGTTCGGCGTGTGCAGCTCGGCAGAGAACACGCTGCACGTCACGCGCAACCCCTGGGATACGGCCTACACCACCTACGGTTCCTCGGCCGGCACCGGCGCCATCGTGGCCGCGGGCGTGCTGCCGATGTCGCACGCCACCGACGGCGGTGGCTCGATCCGCATCCCGGCCGGCGCCAACGGCAACATCGGCCTGAAGGTCTCGCGCGGCGTGTTCTCGCTGGCCCCGAACCTGTCGGACCTCTCGGGCCTGGTGTCGATCCAGGGCTGCCACAGCCGCACGGTGCGCGACACCGCGGCCTTCGTCGACCAGTGCCGCGGGGGCGCGCCCGGCGAGTTCATGCCCTTCTGGTCACCGGCCGAGCCGTACAGCGAACTGATCCAGAAGGACCCGGGGCGCCTGCGCATCGCGCTGTCGCACGAGTGGGGCGACTACCGCGCCGTGCCGCATTTCGTGGCCGAGCTGGAACGCGTGGGCCGCTTCCTCGAAGGCCTCGGCCACCACGTCGAATGGGCGCTGCCGAAGGTCGATTTCCAGACCGCCTTCGCCGCGCAGACGACCTGCTACATCAGCAACTTCGCGCAGGTCATCGCCGGCCAGATCGCGCGCCTGGGCCACGAGCGCCCGCCGGCCGATCTGCTCGAGCCAATCAACATCAAGATCTGGGAAGCGGGCCTGGACACCACCTACGGCGAGCGCTCGAAGATGCAGGCGGTGTTCAACACCACCTCGCGCGCCTTCGGCCACTTCTTCGAGGACTGGGACATCATCCTCACGCCGGTGACCGCGCTGCCCACGCCCAAGGTCGGCACCACCGAGTACCTCACGGTCAGCGACAACCCGTCGGTCTACGACTGGTTCGGCCACCTGTGGAAGAACTTCGCCTACACGCCGCTCGCGAACCTGTGCGGCATGCCGGGCATCTCGCTGCCGCTGGCGGCGCAGGAGAACGGTCTGCCGCTGGGCATCCAGGCGCAGGCGCGGCAAGCCAACGATGGGTTGCTGCTGCAGCTGGCTGCGCAGATCGAACGGGCCATCGGTGGCAAGTGGAACGCGGGGCAGCGGCCTGGGGTGCATGTGACCGGCGCTTGAAGCCGGATTCCTGTTCGGACGAGGCTCAGGCCGGCGGGGTGCACTGCTTCGTTCGTGTCCCCCGGCCTTCGGCCTCCTCCTTAACCTCACTGCGCAGTACACCCCACCGGCCTGAGCCTTGGACACGGCGGGGGTTGATCGCGCGGAACGACGCGCCGCGTCCCAGGCCGAGGGTGATGGGTAGCCCCTGCAGCGAAATAAAGGAGGAGCCGAAGGCGGGGGACATTCGCGGAAGGGGCTACCCGTCGCCCTCGAGCCCACCACGAACGCACAACCAACAAAGAAAAACGCCGCGAGCCAACAAAGGCCCACGGCGTTTTCATCGAACGCAGGACAGCTTACTTCGCGGTAGGCATCACGAACTCCGCCCCCTTGCCGATGCTCTCCGGCCAGCGCTGCATGATCGACTTCTGCTTCGTATAGAAACGCACGCCTTCTTCGCCATAGGCGTGCATGTCGCCGAACAGCGAGCGCTTCCAACCGCCGAAGCCGTGCCAGGCCATCGGCACCGGGATAGGCACGTTGATGCCGACCATGCCGACCTGGATGCGGCGGCCGAACTCGCGCGCCACGTTGCCGTCGCGGGTGAAGCACGACACACCGTTGCCGAACTCGTGGGCGTTGATCAGGTCGACCGCCTCCTTCAGGTCGGCCACGCGCACGCAGCCCAGCACCGGGCCGAAGATCTCTTCCTTGTAGATGCGCATCTCGGGCGTGACGTGGTCGAACAGCGTGCCGCCCATCCAGTAGCCGTCGTCGCAACCCTGGCCGGCCTTGGCGCCGTCGAACTTTCGCCCATCCACCAGCAGCGTGGCGCCTTCGGTCACGCCCAGGTCGATGTAGCCGGTGATGCGTTCATGCGCGGCGCGCGTGACGATCGGGCCCATCTCGGCCTCGAGGTTCTCGCCGTCGAGCACCTTCAGCGTCTTCGTGCGCTCGATCAGCTTGGGCAGCAGGCGGTCGGCCACATCGCCGACCAGCACCGCCACCGAGATCGCCATGCAGCGCTCGCCGGCCGAGCCGTAGCCGGCGCCGATCAGCGCGTCGACCGCCTGGTCGATGTCGGCGTCGGGCATCACGACCATGTGGTTCTTCGCGCCGCCCAGGGCCTGCACGCGCTTGCCGTGGCGGGCACCGGTTTCGTAGATGTAGTTGGCGATCGGCGTGGAGCCGACGAAGCTCACGGCCTTCACGTCGGGGTGCTCTAGCAGCGCATCGACCGCGACCTTGTCGCCTTGCACCACATTGAACACGCCGTCGGGCAGGCCGGCCTGCTTCAGCAGCTCGGCCATCTTCAGCGACGCGCTCGGGTCGGTCGGGCTCGGCTTCAGCACGAAGGTGTTGCCCGCGGCGATGGCCACCGGGAACATCCACATCGGCACCATCACCGGGAAGTTGAAGGGCGTGATGCCGGCCACCACGCCGAGCGGCTGGCGCAGCGTCCAGTTGTCGATGCCGGTGCTCACCTGGTCGGTGAAGTCGCCCTTGAGCAGCTGCGGAATGCCGCAGGCGAATTCCACGATGTCGATGCCGCGGCTGACTTCGCCCTGCGCATCGGTGAACACCTTGCCGTGCTCGGCGGTGATCAGGTGGGCGAGCTCGTCCTTGTGCGCATTGAGCAGTTCGAGGAACTTGAACATCACGCGGGCGCGGCGGATCGGCGGCGTGTCGGCCCAGGCGGGGAAGGCGGCCTGGGCGGAAGCCACGGCGGCGTCGACAGCGGCCTTGTCGGCCAGGCCGACCTTGCCGGTGACCTTGCCGCTGGCGGGATTGGTCACGTCTTGGCTGCGGCCGGATGCGTTGGCCACGGCGCGGCCCTGGATGTAGTGGTCGATGGAGGCGATGGTCATGGGGGTGTCTCGTGTGCGAGGAGGAATGTGGGCAGTTTAGGCACGCGGCATCCTGGCGCCAAGACGGCTCCGGCTTAACTGATTGTTCGGTCCGGTGAACAATCACGTCATGGACTCCCGAAAGATCGAAGCGCTCTGGACCCACCTGCACGCGCTCACCGTGCTGGCGCAGCAGGGCAGCTACACGGCCGCGGCGCAGCGTCTGGGCGTGAGCAAGGCCGCGATGAGTCAGCGCATCGCCGAGCTGGAGCAGGCGGCGGGCGTGCCGCTGGTGCAGCGCACCACGCGCAGCGTGCGCCTCACCGAAGCGGGCCAGCGGTTGGTCGATGAGATGCGGCCCAATTTCGAGCAGATCGCCCACAGCTTTGCCGGGGTGCGCGACCTGGCCGGCGTGCCGCGCGGGCGGGTGCGTGTGACGGCGCCCGTCGCCTTCGCGCGCCAGCAGCTGGTGCCGCGGCTGGCGGAGTTCCTTCGTGCCTACCCCGAAGTGCGCATCGAGCTCGACCTGTCGGACCGCCTCAGCTCGCTGGCAATGGAAGGCTTCGACCTCGCGATCCGCCACACCGCCGCGCCGCCCGACACGCACGTCGCCTGGGTGCTGTGCCCGACGCGCTCGGTGCTGGCGGCCAGCCGCGGCTACCTGCGCCGCCGCGGCACGCCCGATTCACCGGCGGCGCTCGCCGCGCACGACTGCCTCCACTACCCGCGCGCGCAGGACACGCCGACCTGGCACCTGGAGCGGCGCGCCGGCCGTGCGGGAGGCGTGGGCAACGACGGCCAGCGCGTCACCGTCCCGGTGTCGGGCCCGCTGGCCGCCAACAACAGCGAGGCGCTGCGCGACGCGGCCCTGGCAGGGCTGGGCATCGCGCTGCTGCCCGACTTCAGCGCGCAGGCGGCGCTGCGCGCGGGCAAGCTGGTCGAGGTGCTGCCGCAGTGGACGCCGGTCGGCGCCTTCGGCGAGCGGCTGTACGCCATCCGCCCCTACGCGAGCCATGTGCCGCGCGCGGTGGCGGCCTTCGTCGCGTGGCTGCGTGCGTCGCTGGCCGAGGGCTTTGGCACCGCGCCTTGACGTGCGCGTCATACCCTCCGGTTACGATGGTGCGCCACCACCAACGAGCCCTCCCCGGAACAGACCGCCTCCATGCCACTTGCCGCGCCGAACACCGCGCCCGCCACGCTCGCCGCCGCGTCGAACGAGTCGACGCGTACACCGCCCCGCGTGGCGCGCGGTTCGGACGGTGCGGTGGTCGCGGAAGGCCAGTGGACCGCACTGGCCTTCTCGTCGCGTCAGGATTGGGTCGCACTGACCCGGAACCTCGGCAGCCTGCCGCAGGACGAGATGGCCTGGGACCTGCGCCCGATCGAGCAGCTCGACCACATCGGCGCCCAGGTGCTGTGGAAGCACTGGGGCGGCGCCTGGCCCCGGCACATCGAGATGGACCCGCCGCACCAGGCGGTGCTCGAGCATGTCGCGACCTTCACCTGTGCGCCGCCGCCCGAGGTGAGCCCGACGCTGGCCGACCGGCTCCAGTCCTACGCCCTCCACGGCCCGCGCGCACTCGCGGTGGCACGCGACCTGCTGCGCATGATCGGCCAGCTCGTGCTGGACATCGGCACGCTGATCCGCGCCCCGCACCGCGCGCCCTGGCGCGACCTGTCGGGCCAGCTCTACCAGTTCGGGGCCACCGCGCTGCCTATCACCGCGCTGGTGGGTGTGCTGATCGGCGTGGTGCTGGCCTACCTCATGTCGAACCAGCTGCGCAACTTCGGCGCGGAAGCCTTCATCGTCAACATCCTGGGCCTGTCGCTGATCCGCGAGCTCGGGCCGGTGCTGGCCGCGGTGCTGGTGGCCGGTCGCTCGGGCTCGGCCATCACCGCGCAGATCGGCGTGATGCGCGTGACCGAGGAGCTCGACGCGATGCGCGTCATGGGCATCCCGCACGGCTACCGGCTGGTGATGCCGCGGGTGCTGGCGCTGGCCATCGCGATGCCGCTCATCAGCATGTGGACCTCGATGGCGGCGCTCGCGGGTGGCATGGTGGCGGCCAACCTCACGCTCGACCTGTCGCCTGCCTACTTCATGCAGGCGCTGCCGCGCGCGGTGCCGCTGTCGAACCTGTGGCTGGCGCTCGGCAAGTCGGCCGTGTTCGGCATCCTCATCGCGCTGGTGGGCTGCTACTTCGGCATGAAGGTCAAGCCCAACACCGAAAGCCTCGGGCGCGGCACCACGTCGTCGGTGGTGACTTCCATCACCGTGGTGATCCTGGTCGACGCGCTGTTCGCCGTGCTGTTCCGCAGCGTGGGCTTCCGATGATCGACGCGCCCGCAACCGACGCGCCGGTGGTGGTCGACATCCGCAAGCTGTGGACGGTGTTCACCTCGCCCGATGGCGAGCAGGTGGTGCACCGCGACCTCGACCTGTCGATCCGTCGCGGCGAGGTGCTGTCGCTGGTCGGCGGCTCGGGCACCGGCAAGACGGTGCTCTTGCGCCAGATCCTCGGGCTCGAACATCCGACGCGTGGCGAGGTGACGGTGCTGGGCCAGCGGCCCGGGCAGCTGGGCGCCCGCGATGCGGCCAAGGTCGGCATGCTGTTCCAGCACGGCGCGCTGTTCTCGGCCTTCAGCGTGCTCGAGAACATCGCTTTCCCATTGCGCGAATTGCGGCTGCTGCCCGACGACCTGATCCGTGACGCGGCGCTGGTCAAGCTGCAGATGGTGGGCCTGAAGCCCGAGCATGCGAACCGCAGCCCCTCGGACCTGTCGGGCGGCATGATCAAGCGCGTGGCGCTGGCACGCGCGCTCATCATGGACGCGCCGCTGCTGCTGCTCGACGAGCCTACCGCCGGGCTCGACCCTGCGGCCTCCGACAGCTTTTGCGACTTGCTGCGCAGCCTGCACCGCGAGCTGGGGCTGACGGTGGTGATGGTCACGCACGACCTCGACACGCTGTTCGACCTGAGCACCCGCATCGCGGTGCTGGCCGACCAGCGCGTCATCGTCTCGGGCCGGCCGCGCGAGGTGATCGCCTACGAGCACCCGTTCATCCACGACTACTTTCTGGGCGGGCGCGGAAAGCGCGCCATGGAAGCCCTGCACGACACCCCCGCCGGCAACGCGCCGGCCGAAAGGTAGACCCCATGGAAAACAAGGCCCACGCCCTCGCCGCCGGCGCCTTCGTGCTCGGCCTGGTCGCCGTGCTCGTCGCGCTGGTGGTCTGGCTCACGCGCGACAACACGGTGCGCAATACCTATGAGCTGTCGACCCGCGACGCGGTGAGCGGCCTGCAGCCGCAAGCCATGGTGCGCTACCGCGGCATCGCGGTGGGCAAGGTCACGGCCATCGACTTCGACCCCAAGGTCAAGGGCAACGTGCGGGTGCGCATCACCGTCGACGAGCGCGTGCCGCTCACGCAGTCGAGCTTCGCCACGCTGAGCTACCAGGGCGTGACCGGCCTGGCCTTCATCGCGATCGACGACAAGGGCGAGTCGCAGGTGGCGTTGGCGCCCGACGAGGCCAACCCGCCGCGCATCCCGCTCAAGCCGTCGGTGCTGGCGCAGTTGCAGGACCGCGGCGAGGCGATCCTCAACCAGGTCGAGGACGTGACGAAGCGGGTCAACGTCGTGTTGGGCGAGGCCAACCAGAAGCGCATCGCCGACGCGCTGGAGAACATCGCGCAGGCCGCGGCGAGCGCGAACCAGCTGACCAAGCAGCTCGACACCACCGTCAAGACCGGCCTGAACCCGGCGCTCACCGCGCTGCCGCCGCTGATCGACCGCACGCGCGACACGATGGGCAGCGTGAAGACCGCGGCCGGCGACATCTCGCGCGTGGCCAACAACCTCAACACCACCGCCAACCGGCTCAATGCGCCCGACGGCCCGATCGACCGGCTGGGCGACGGCACCAAGGCGCTGTCGCAGGCGGTGGACAGCTTCAACATGGCGACGCTGCCGCGCCTGAACCGCGTGGCCGACGACACGTCGACCGCGGTGCGCCGCCTCGGCCGCGCGGCCGACGGCATCAACGACAACCCGCAGTCGCTGCTGTTCGGCAATGGCGGTGCCGTCGCCGGCCCGGGCGAGCCGGGCTTCTCCGCGCCGGCTGCGGCCGCCCGTCCTTGAGGTGATGACCATGCCGACCACACGCTTTGCTCCCATCGCGGCCTTGGCCGCTGCCGTCGCTCTTCTGGCCGGATGCGGCTCGCTGCCCGATCGCCCGTCGCGGGCGACGCTCTACGACTTCGGCCCGGTGCTGACGGCCCGCGCCCCCGCACCTGCCGATGTCACGCCGCGGCCGACGCTCTCGCTGGCCGACATCGACGCCAGCGCCCGGCTGGAGGGCACGCAGATCCTCTACCGCCTGGCCTACGCCGACGCCAACGAGCTGCGGCCCTACGGGCAGTCACGCTGGAGCGTGGCGCCCAACCAGTTGCTCTACCAGCGCCTGCGCGATGCGCTCGCCGAGCGCCGCACCGTGCTCAACCGTGAAGAGAGCGCGACGATGGCGCGCGCGGCCGGCCGCGTGCCGCGCACGCTGCGTGTATCGCTCGACGAGTTCAGCCACTACTTCACGGCACCGACGCAGAGCGCCGGCCTGGTGCGCCTGCGCGCCACGCTCGTCCAGAGCGCGCCCGGCGGCGACAGCGTGGTGGCGCAGCGCAGCTTCATGGTGCAGCGCCCCGCACCGAGTGCGGACGCGCCGGGCGGCGTGCGGGCGCTGACGCTGGCCAGCGACGCGGTGATCGCGGAACTGGTCGCCTGGGTCGATCAGCAGCCTTGACGCCGACAGCGCGCGTTCAGACCGGCGTGCGCCCGAGGATCGGGAACAGCTTGCCCAACCCGTCGGCCATCACCTCGACCGCCAGCGCGGCGAGGATCAGGCCCATCAGCCGCGTCATCACGTTGATGCCGGTCTTGCCCAGCACGCGGGCGATCGGCTCGGCCAGCGAGAAGGCGATGCCCGTGGCCAGCCCGATCACCACGCCGTAGCCGACCAGCACGGCCAGTTCCCAGAGGTGCCGCGTCTTCTCGGCGTAGATCACCATGGTCGACATGGTGGCCGGCCCGGTCAGCAGCGGGATGGTCAGCGGCACCACGGCGATCGATGCGCCCAGCGAGGCTTTCACCTCGGTCGCGCGGATCTCCTCCTTGTTGGTCTTGGCCTCGGCCGGTTGCGCATTCAGCATGTTGAGCGAGCTGATGAGCAGCAGCATGCCGCCGCCCACCTGGAAGCTCGCGATCGAGATGCCGAAGAAGCCCAGCAGCTGCAGGCCGAGCAGCGCGCTGATGGCGATCACCACGAAGGCGCTGAAGGCCGAGATCCACGCCGTGCGGCGCCGCTGGCGCTCGTTGTATTCCTGCGTGTAGTGGATGAAGAAGGGCACGATCGCCAGCGGATTCACGATGGCCAGCAGCGTGATCAGCGGCTTGATCAGGTCCATCGTGGGGCTGGCCATCAGCGTCCCCCGGTGACGTCGAGCAGGGCCGCCGTCGTGTAGCTGGCCTCGGGCGAGAGCAGCCAGACGATGGCGCCGGCGATTTCCTCGGGCGTGCCGGTGCGCTTCATCGGCACGGTCGGCGCCAGCATCGCTGCGCGCTCGGGCATGCCGCCGGAGGCGTGGATGTCGGTCTCGATGAGGCCCGGCCTGACCGCATTCACGCGGATGCCCTCGTCGGCCACCTCCTTGGCCAGGCCCAGGGTGAAGGTGTCGATGGCGCCCTTGCTCGCCGCGTAGTCGACGTACTGGTCGGGCGAACCGAGCCGCGATGCCGCGCTGGAGACGTTGACGATGGCGCCGCCCGTGCCGCCGTGCTTCGTGCTCATGCGCCGCACGGCTTCGCGCGCGCAGACGAAGCTGCCGATCACGTTGATGCGGAACATGCGCTCGAGCCGCGCGACGCTCATCTCGTCGACGCGCGCCTTCATGTCGACCACGCCGGCGTTGTTGACCAGGGCAGTGAGCCTGCCGAGCTTGGCGTCGACCTTCTCGAACATCGCCATCACCTGGGCTTCGTCGCCCACGTCGGCCTGCACCGCAATGGCGGTGCCGCCGCCCGCGCGGATGGTGCGCACCACCTCGTCGGCGGCCAGCGAGTTGCTCGCGTAGTTGACCGCCACGGCAAAGCCGCGCTGTGCGGCGAGCAGGGCGACGGCGGCACCGATGCCGCGGCCACCGCCTGTGATCAGAACAATCTGCTGGTCCAATTCCCGCCTCCTGCACGAAAGCCGTGCGTGGGTTAAAAAAGCGCCCCGGCGCGATGACATCATCGCCGCTTTCCTGGAGACAGCCATGCCCCGCACCGTCGACTATTACTTCACCCCGCAGAGCCCCTGGACCTACCTCGGCCACGAGCGCTTCGCCGCCATTGCGAAGGCCGCCGGCGCCACCGTGCGGGTGCGCCCCGTCGACTTCGGCGCGGTGTTCCCTGTCTCCGGCGGCCTGCCGCTGGGCAAGCGCGCGCCGCAGCGCCAGGCTTATCGGTTGGTCGAGATGGCGCGCTTCTCGCAGCACCTGGGCTTGCCGATGAACGTCAAGCCGCGCTTCTTCCCGGTGTCGGGCGACGATGCGTCCAAACTGATCATCGCGGTCGACATGCAGGACGGCGTCGACGCGGCGATGCAGATATCCGGCGCGATCTTCGCGGCCGTGTGGGTGCAGGAGCGCAACATCGCCGACCCGAAGGTGCTGTCGGCGATCGCCGTCGAATGCGGCCTGCCGTCCCAGCGCGTCGAGCAGTCGCAGCGCCAGGACGTGCAGGAGCGCTACGAAGCCTTCACGCAGGAGGCGATCGACGCGCAGGTGTTCGGCGCGCCCACGTACGCCATCGACGGCGAACTGTTCTGGGGCCAGGACCGGCTCCACTTCGTCGAGCTTGCGCTGCAAGGCCACACCCACTGATTCCCTCAATCCGACAGGAGCAACGACCATGGGTCAATTCATCGATCTCACCGCCCAAGACGGCGTCACCTTCCCCGCCTACGTGGCCGAGCCCGCGGGCCAGCCGAAGGGGGCCATCGTCGTGCTGCAGGAGATCTTCGGCGTGAATTCGCATATCCGCTCGGTGGCCGACGGCTACGCGGCGGCCGGCTACCTCGCGGTGGCGCCGTCGACCTTTCACCGCGTGAAGCCGGGTGTCGAGCTCGGCTACACCGGGGACGACATGCAGGCCGGGATGGCGCTCAAGACCGCGGTCGAAGAATTACCCGCGCCCGGCGTGCTGCAGGACGTGCAGGCCGCGGTCGACTACGCCGCGAAGGCGGGCAAGGTCGGCATCGTCGGCTACTGCTGGGGCGGCCTGCTGACCTGGCGCGCGGCCGCGGGGGTGTCGGGCATCGCGGCGGCGGCACCGTACTACGGCGGCGGCATGACCACGCCCGAGGAGTCAGCGCGCACGCCGAAGATGCCGGTGCTCGCGCACTTCGGCAGCAAGGACCACTGGATCTCGCTCGAATCGGTCGAAGCCTTCAAGAAGGCGCACCCGGAGGTCGAGGTGCATGTGTACGAGGCCGACCACGGCTTCAACTGCGACCAGCGCGGCTCTTATGACGCGGCCGCCGCGAAGCTGGCCAAGGAACGCACGCTCGCCTTCTTCGCCAAGCACATCGATTGACGCTTACTTCTTGACCGTCTTGGCGCGGGCGCCGATGCGGGTCTGCAGGAAGTCGAGCAGGGCCTTGAGCGCGGCGCTGTTGTGGCGCCGTTGCAGGTAGGCGGCGGACAGCCACATGTCGCTGCGTACATAGGGCTCGAGCGCCGGCACCAGTTCGCCGCGATCGAGGTGCGGCTGCACCAGCAGCGCCGGCATGTAGATCACGCCAAAGCCATGCAGGGCCACCTCGATCAGTGGCCCGGCCTCGGTGGCGTCCATGCGGCTCTTCACCGAGACGTCCAGCGGCTTACCTTCCACATCGAAGCGCCATTGCGGATGCGAGCCCAGGCGCGAATGCGTCAACGCGTCGTGGCCGGCCAGGTCGGATGGGTGCTCGGGCGTGCCGTGCTTCTTCCAGTACACCGGCGACGCGCACAGTACCAGGGGCATCTGCTGCAGCTTGCGCACGATCAGGTTGTCGTCGGCGATGGGCCCGAAGCGCAACGCGACGTCGATCGCTTCTTCGGCCATGTCGACCGTGCGATTGCTCAGGTGCAGGCTGATGCTGACGTCAGGGTAGTAGCCCATGAACTGCGCCAACAGCGTGGGCAGGTCGCCCTGGCCCATGCCGTGCGGCGCAGAGATGCGCAGGCGGCCGGTGGGGCGGCTGGCGTGTTCCTGGATCTCGGCCTGCGTGAGCGCCACCATCTCCATCACGGGCGTGCTGCGTTCGAGCAGCAGCGCGCCTGCGTCGGTCAGGCTCACCGAGCGTGTCGAGCGGTTGAGCAGCCGCACGCCGAAGCGCGTTTCAAGTTCGGCGACGTACTTGCTGACGGTCGCCTTCGACATGTCGAGCCGCTTGGCCGCACGCGAAAAGCTACCGAGCGTCGCGACTTCGCGGAAGGTCTTCAGAAGGTCGAGGCTGTCCATGGTGTGGGTTGAATGAGCGGGTGTGCAGCGTGCCGGATTGTTTCGTATTCATGAACACCGTGGTTCATTTTTGCATGGATCTGCGATGCAGTCTCCTTCGAGAATCCGTCCCACGGGCCAGCCACAAGAAGCCAGCCCGATGTGCCAACGACAACATACCGAGGACCTATCCATGAAGACCGCTCACATCATCGCCGCTGCTGCCCTGACCCTTCTTGCCGCTGTCGGCGCCCAGGCTGAAACCTACGACGGCGTCCAGCAAATCGTGTCGGTCAAGAGCCGTGCCGCTGTCGACGCCGAGGCCGTCGCCGCTGCGCACGCACCGGACCAGAACATCAACCGCAGCTCGAAGGTCGCGCCGGCCCTGCCGTCGCCCACCAGCCGCGCCGCTGTGGCCGCCGAAGCTGTCGCGTCCGCCAATGCCGCCAACCAGAACCTGGACCGCAAGTCCTTCGTGAACAGCACGGTGCCTGCCGAGTACACGAACGGTTCGCTGGCCACCAGCCGTCGCGCCGGCCTGTGATCGCTGCGGCCGCAGCGCGCGGCCGTGGTTGATTCAGACCCTCGAAAAAGGCCGGACGGTGCGTTGCACCCTCCGGCCTTTTCCATGTCGCGCGCGGTCAGCGTGCGGTGCGGGCCAGATAGCGCTTGCGCCGAAACACGACGACCAGCACGACGGCGATGACGCCCATCGCCCCCATGGCGATCCAGAAACCGTCGGCTTTGTGCACCAACGGGATGAAGTCGAAGTTCATCCCGAAGATGCCGGCGATCAGGTTGAGCGGCAGGAAGATGGCGGTGAGCGCCGTGAGCACCCGCATGATGTCGTTGGCGCGGTGGCTCTGCACGCTGAAGTGCATCTGCACCGCGGTCTCGGCGTTCTGCTCGAGCCGGCGCACGTGGTGCACCACGCGCTCGATGTGTTCGAGCACGTCGCGGCTGCGCACCATGATCAGCTCGCGCTCGCGGATGTCGGCAGGAAGTTCGGGCGTCGGCAGGGTCTCCATCGCGTCGATCCAGTCCTGCACGGCCGAGCGCTGGTCTTGGCAGATCTCGTCGAGGTGGTGCAGCGACTGGCGTGCTTCCATCAGCGCGCTCCAGTTGGTGAAGCGGCTGCGTGGGTCGATCAGCTCGGCCTGCCAGTGGTCGAGCTGGCGCGTGAGTTCGCGCCGCAGTTCCAGGTAGGCGTCGACGATCTGGTTCACCACGCGCAGCATCAGGTCCGCGGGGCCGGTCGGCACGCGGGCGCTGGTGGCGCGCGCGTCGAGGGCCGGTGCCGGTGTCGCGGCGTCGGGACGGTCGCTGCGTGCAGCGGCCAACAGCTTGGCGGCGTACACGTCGCGCACCGCACCGTCTTCCGGATGCACCGACAGCAGCACTCGGTCGAACACGGCGAAGCCGACCGGCCGGGTGTCGATGCGCCGCAGCACCGGCGGACCGCTGCGGGCTTTCGGCGTCTCGTCGGCCTGCAGCGCGGCGCGTTGCGCAGCGGCCAGTCGGCGGAACACGAGCACGTCGTACTGGGACGTGTAGTCGTAGTGCGAGGGCAGCTGGTCGTTGAGCAGGTCGCTCACATGCAGGTCGACCAGTGGCGTGCCGCACAGCGTCTGCAGAAGGTCTTGTACCTCGGCGAGGGAGGCACGGAATTCGTCGCGCGTGAGCGAGAGCCAAACGTAGCCGTTCTGGCAGGCGCCCGGCAGCAACAGGGGCGCCAGCGCGTCGTGCTCGGCCACCTGCGAGCCGGTGATCTCGAAAATTCGCACGGCGCTGCGGCTTCAGCGCTGCTGCTTCAGCAGCCGGGCCGCGTCGCGCGCGAAATAGGTCAGCACGCCATCGGCACCGGCACGTTTGAAGGCCAGCAGGCTTTCGAGCATGACGGCGTCATGGTCGAGCCAGCCGTTCTGCGCGGCGGCCTTGAGCATCGCGTACTCGCCGCTCACCTGGTAGGCGAAGGTGGGCACGCGGAACTCGTCCTTCACGCGGCGCACGATGTCGAGGTAGGGCATGCCGGGCTTGACCATCACCATGTCGGCGCCTTCGGCGATGTCGATGCCGACTTCGCGCAGGGCTTCGTCGCTGTTGCCGGGGTCCATCTGGTAGACCTTCTTGTTGCTCTTGCCGAGGTTGCCGGCCGAGCCGACAGCGTCGCGGAACGGGCCGTAGAAGGCGCTCGCGTACTTGGCGCTGTACGCCATGATCCGCGTGTGGATGTCGCCGTTGGCTTCGAGCGCATCGCGCACCGCGCCGATGCGGCCGTCCATCATGTCGCTGGGCGCCACGATGTCGACGCCGGCCTCGGCCTGGGTCAGCGCCTGCTTGACCAACACTTCGACGGTCACGTCGTTGAGCACGTAGCCGTCGTCGTCGAGCAGGCCGTCCTGGCCGTGGCTCGTGTAGGGGTCGAGCGCCACGTCGGTCATCACGCCCAGTTCCGGGAAGCGCGACTTGAGCGCCGACACCACGCGCGGGATCAGCCCGTCGGGGTTGAAGGCCTCGTCGCCCGCGGGGGTCTTGAGTGCGCCGTCGATCACCGGGAACAGCGCCATCACGGGAATGCCGAGCGCCACGCATTCCTCGGCCACCGGCAGCAGGGTGTCGAGGCTGAAGCGTTCGACGCCGGGCATCGAGCCGACCGCATCGCGCTTGTTCTGCCCTTCCTGCACGAACACGGGGTAGATCAGGTCGTGCGCAGTGAGCGCGTGCTCGCGGACGAGGTTGCGCGTGAAGCTGTCGCGGCGAAGGCGGCGTGGCCGTCCAGCGGGGAAGGGGGCGTGTGGGGTCATATCGAAAATTGTGCCTGTTTTGCCGCACGCACCGCAGCCAGCATGGGCGGATGCAGGTGCAGGGGCGGTGACGGCGTCGTCGTTCAGAAGGGTGACGAAGTGTGCAAATGTCAGAGAAAGTTAACCATTTGCTTGATACGTTCATTTTGCTTTGTTAAATTCCCCCCCGGGCGGCTTGCCGCTCCCCGCTTTTCCTCCCTGAGCGGGTGCCTTGATGTGTGACAGCAAAAGGGCTTCCCAGCCCGGCGTTTTTAACGCCGGGCTTTTTTTTGAACTTTTTTTTGCTTGCCCCCAGGTCGCGCGCACTGCGTGTCGCGCGCTCCGCACCTCCTACCGGGGGCAACACCGGCGGCCGGGCGGAGCCCGTTCCGCGGTGTTTCACGAACAGAGCGCGTCTCGACGCCCGCCGCGGCACGGTCTATGCGGTCTTTGGTCCGCTCCCACTAAACTGCCGCCATGCTCTGGATCAAATCGCTGCACATCGTCTTCATCGCCAGCTGGTTTGCCGGGCTCTTCTATCTCCCGCGCATCTTCGTGAACCTCGCCATGGTGCCGCCCGGTTCGGAGGCCGAGCGGGCCCGGCTGCTGCTCATGGGGCGCAAGCTGCTGCGCTTCACCACCTTCCTGGCCGTCCCGGCGATCGTCTTCGGTGTCTGGCTGTGGATGGGCTACGGCATCGGCCGCGGTCCGGGCAACGGATGGATGCACGCCAAGCTGGCGCTGGTGCTGGTCGTGATCGGCTACCACCATGGCTGCGCGGTGATCCTGCGCAAGCTCGCCGCCGGTACCGATCGGCGCAGTCACCGCTGGTACCGCTGGTTCAACGAACTGCCGGTGCTGCTGCTGCTGGCCATCGTCGTGCTGGTCGTCGTCAAGCCGTTCTGACGCGCCCGTCGACCGCCCGGAGCATCCGGTGACCACGCCGCACAAGTCCGCTGCGCTGCCGCTGGCGCTGGCCTATGCGGCACTGATCGTTTACGCGAGCCTGTACCCCTTCGCCGACTGGCGCGACCAGGGCATCGCGCCGTGGTCGTACCTCTGGGCGCCGTGGCCGAAATACTGGACCGGCTTCGACTTCGGCATCAACGTGGCGGGCTACGTCCCGCTGGGCTTCCTCATGGCGCTGGCCGTGCTGCGCACCCGACCGGGTGCCGGTGGCTGGCAGGCGGTGCTGCGCGCCGGGGTGGCCGGCAGCGCGGTCTCCTTCGCGATGGAAACACTGCAGAGCTACCTGCCGGCGCGCATTCCATCGAACGTCGACCTCGGGCTGAATGCGCTGGGGGTGTTCGTCGGCGCGGTGCTGGCCGCCGGGCTGGAACGCGTCGGGGCCGTGGCGCACTGGGGGCGGGCGCGCGCCTACTGGTTCGTCGACGACGCACGCGGCGGCCTGGTGCTGCTGGCGCTGTGGCCGGTGGCGCTGCTCTTTCCGGCGGCGGTGACCTTCGGGTTGGGCCAGGTCTTCGAGCGGCTCGAGGCCGGCATCGCCGAATGGTTGATCGACACGCCGTTCCTCGACTGGATGCCACTGCGCGAGTTCGAACTGCAGCCGCTCGTGCCGGCGGTAGAACTGCTCTGCGTGATGCTGGGGGCGGTGGTGCCGTGCCTGCTGGGTTTCCTGGTCACGCGGTCGGTGGCGCGGCGCGCCCTGCTGATGCCGGTGATCCTGGCGACCGGCGTGGGGGCCAGCGCGCTGTCGGCGGCGCTGAGCTGGGGGCCGGAGCACGCGTGGGCGTGGCTGAGCCTGCCGGTGCAGGTCGGCATCGCCGCGGCGGTGGTCGTGGGCATGCTGCTGCTCGGCGCGCCGCGTCGGCTCTGCGCGGCGCTGCTGCTGGCGGCGCTGGTGCTGCACCTCAGCCTGCTCAACCAGGCGCCCGAGAGCGCCTATTTCGCGCAGACGCTGGCCACCTGGGAGCAGGGGCGCTTCATCCGCTTCCACGGGCTCGCCCAATGGCTGGGCTGGCTGTGGCCCTTCGCGACGCTGGGCTACGTGCTGGTGGCGCTGTCGCGGCGCACCCGCCAAACCTAGAATCGGGCGGATGCCTTCTTCCACTTCGGCCAGCACGTCTGGCATGCCCGGCTACTACGAACGCCACATCTTCTTCTGCCTGAACGAACGCAAGAACGGCGAGGACGCCTGCGCCAAGCACAACGCGCAGGAAGGCTTCGACCGCTGCAAGTCGAAGGTCAAGGAGGCCGGCCTGGCCGGAGTTGGCAAGGTGCGCGTCAACAAGGCAGGCTGCCTCGACCGCTGCGCCGGCGGGCCGGTGGCTGTGGTCTACCCGGAAGCCGTCTGGTACACCTTCGTGGACGCCGACGACATCGACGAGATCGTCGAGTCGCACCTCCAGAACGGCCAGGTGGTCGAGCGTCTTCTGCTCCCGCCTGACGTCGGCCGCTGAACCCGACCCCGCATCCGTGATGAATTCGCAGACCGAGAAACTTCGCCTGGAAGGCGCGGCGGGCGTCATCGAAGCCCAGCGCGACCGGCCACCCGGCGATGCTGCATCGCGCGGCGTCGCCGTGATCGCCCACCCGCACCCGCTCTTCGGCGGCACCATGGACAACAAAGTGGTGCAGACGCTGGCCCGCGCCTTCGTCGCGAACGGATGGACGGCCGTGCGCTTCAACTTCCGTGGCGTCGGCGCCAGCGAGGGCA
Organism: Variovorax restrictus; assembly: GCF_051216715.1. Taxonomy (NCBI): domain Bacteria; kingdom Pseudomonadati; phylum Pseudomonadota; class Betaproteobacteria; order Burkholderiales; family Comamonadaceae; genus Variovorax; species Variovorax restrictus. Next base: position 5,429 of record NZ_JBPJZH010000001.1, on the reverse strand, counting down.
CGCACGACGAAGGGCGTGGCGAGACCGGGGACTTCGCCGCCGTCCTGGCGCAGGTCGCGGCGGACGGGCCGGTCGCCGTGGCGGGCTTTTCCTTCGGGGGCTTCGTGGCGGTGAATGCGCTGCAGGTGCTGTGGGCAGCGCGTGAGGTGCAGCAGGTGGTGCTGGTCGGGACCAGCGTGGCGCGCGTCGTGCCGCCGCCGCTGCCCGACGGTGCGCTCGAGCGGACGCTGGTCGTGCATGGCGAGGCAGACGACACGGTCGCCCTGTCGGCCGTGATGGATTGGGCGCGCCCACAGTCACTTCCTGTCACAGTCGTCCCCGGAGGCGGCCATTTCTTTCACGGACAATTGCCGCTCTTGAAAAATCTCGTGGCCCGCCATCTGCGCGCGGCCTGATCTGCAGGTCTTCCCATCTCCCATGAAACGTATCTCTGACGCGCTGCGCGCGCTGGTGCTGGCCGCCGCCGCATCCTTCTGCATGCTGGCCGCGGCCCAGGTCCCGGCGCCGCCCGAAGTCGCCGCCCGCAGCTACCTCCTGCTCGACGTCACGGCCAACCAGATCCTGGCGCAGAAGGACATCGACAGCCCGGTCGAGCCCGCATCGCTGACCAAGCTGATGTCGGCCTACTTGGTGTTCGATGCGCTGAAGTCCAAGAAGATCAGCCTGACCCAAACGCTGCCCGTGAGCACACGCGCCTGGAAGATGCCGGGTTCGCGCATGTTCATCGACCCGAAGATGCAGGTACCGGTCGACGACCTGATCAAGGGGATGATCGTCCAGTCGGGCAACGACGCCACCATGGCGCTGGCCGAGGGCGTGGGCGGCACGGCCGAGCATTTCATCGAACTCATGAACGAGCAGGCCAAGGCGCTCGGCATGAAGGGCACCGGCTACAGGAACCCCGAAGGCCTCACGGTGCCGGGCCACACCACGACGGCGCGCGACTTGAGCATCCTGGCCACGCGGCTCATGCACGACTTTCCGGAGTACGTGCACTACTACGCCATCAAAAAGTACCGCTACCCGGGTACGCCGTCGACCAACGACACCAACCGCAACCTGCTGCTGTTCCGCGACCCGACCGTCGACGGCCTGAAAACCGGTCATACCGATGCGGCCGGCTACTGCATGATCGTGACGGCCAAGCGCGACTTCCCGAACTTGGCCGGCGGCCGCCGGTTGCTGTCGATCGTGCTGGGCGCCTCCAGCGAGAACGTGCGCGCCAACGAATCGCAGAAGCTGCTGAACTGGGGCTACACCGCCTTCGACGCGGTCAAGCTGTTTGACGCCAACCAGCCTGCGGCCACGCCGGCGGTCTGGAAGGGCAAGTCCGACACCGTCAAGCTGGGTCGTCCGGAGGCCATCGTCGTGTCGGTGCCTGCCGGCTCGGCCAGCAAGCTCAAGACGCAGGTCGCACGCCCCGATCCGCTGGTGGCACCGTTCGCCAAGAACCAGGCCGTCGGCACCCTCAAGGTCATGCTGGGCGAGGAGCCGGTGGCCGAGGTGCCGCTGGTGGTGCTGGAGCCTGTGGAGCAGGCTGGCATCCTGGGCCGCGCCTGGGACGCCATCCGCCTCTGGATCAAGTAAAACGCCCGCAACCCGGGCGGACTGCTATACTCGCGGGCTTTTCGGAAATTTCCGAAGGGTTTCACGTTTTCGTCATTTCCCGGCCTCTCATGTCACGATGAGGCACAAGGCCGGGGTGTTTTGGGACTTATTCATTCATGCCAACCATCAATCAACTGGTGCGTCAGGGTCGAACGGTCGAGAAGATCAATTCGAAGAGCCCTGCCATGCAGAACTCGCCGCAACGCCGCGGTGTCTGCACCCGCGTCTACACCACGACGCCTAAGAAGCCCAACTCGGCGCTTCGTAAAGTGGCCAAGGTCCGCCTGACCAATGGCTTCGAAGTCATCTCCTACATCGGCGGCGAAGGCCACAACCTGCAGGAACATAGCGTCGTGCTGGTTCGCGGCGGTCGTGTCAAGGACTTGCCCGGTGTTCGCTACCACATCGTGCGCGGTTCGCTCGACCTGCAAGGCGTGAAAGACCGCAAGCAGTCGCGTTCCAAGTACGGCGCGAAGCGTCCGAAGAAGGCCTGATCCGGCTTTCTGGCGCGAAGAAGGTTCAAGCCTTCGCCGTGTCGATTCATCGGTGTTCGGTGGCCTTGGCGGGCACATCGAACGAAGTGACCCACTGTCGGGTCGAGTAAGTGAGAGTTCTTGTTGGCTCTCGCGGTGCCGCAAACGGTGCCAACTGAAGCAAAGAGGTTAGTAACATGCCACGTCGTCGCGAAGTCCCCAAACGTGAAATCCTGCCGGACCCGAAGTTCGGCAATGTCGAGTTGTCCAAATTCATGAACGTGATCATGGAAGGCGGCAAGAAGGCGATCGCCGAGCGCATCATCTATGGTGCGCTCGACCAGATCGAGAAGAAGAACCCGGGCAAGGACCCGGTCGAAGCCTTCACGATGGCCATCAACAACGTGAAGCCGATGGTCGAAGTGAAGTCGCGCCGCGTCGGTGGCGCGAACTACCAGGTGCCCGTCGAAGTGCGCCCGGTGCGTCGTCTGGCGCTGTCGATGCGCTGGATCAAGGAAGCCGCCCGCAAGCGCGGCGAGAAGTCGATGGCTCTGCGTCTGGCCAACGAACTCATGGAAGCCACGGAAGGCCGTGGCGGCGCCATGAAGAAGCGCGATGAAGTGCACCGCATGGCCGAAGCCAACAAGGCCTTCAGCCACTTCCGCTTCTAAGAAGACCGTCCCTCAATCAGACAGGCTGGAAGCCCGACCTACCGTGTGGTGGGCGGGCTTTCATCCGTTAACGGAGTAAATACTCATGTCCCGCAAAACCCCCATCGAGCGCTACCGCAACATCGGTATCTCCGCGCACATCGACGCCGGCAAGACCACCACGACCGAGCGCATCCTGTTCTACACGGGCGTGAACCACAAGATCGGCGAAGTGCACGACGGTGCCGCGACGATGGACTGGATGGAGCAGGAGCAAGAACGCGGCATCACGATCACCTCGGCTGCCACGACCTGCTTCTGGAAGGGCATGGCCGGTACGTTCCCCGAACACCGCATCAACATCATCGACACCCCCGGTCACGTCGACTTCACGATTGAAGTCGAGCGTTCGATGCGCGTGCTCGACGGCGCTGTGATGGTGTACGACGCCGTCGGCGGCGTGCAGCCCCAGTCGGAAACCGTCTGGCGCCAGGCCAACAAGTACCGCGTGCCCCGCCTCGCGTTCGTCAACAAGATGGACCGCACCGGCGCGAACTTCCTGCGCGTTCGTCAGATGATGATCGATCGCCTGAAGGCCAACCCGGTCGTGATCCAGATCCCGATCGGCGCCGAAGACAAGTTCCAGGGCATCGTCGACCTCGTGAAGATGAAGGCCATCATCTGGGACGAGGACAAGGGCGTGACCTTCCAGTACGGCGAAATCCCCGCCGACATCGTCGACGTCTGCAACGAATACCGCGAGAAGCTCGTCGAAGCCGCTGCCGAAGCCAGCGAAGACCTGATGAACAAGTACCTCGAAGGCGAAGCGCTGACCGAGGAAGAGATCAAGGCCGCCATTCGTCAGCGCACCATCGCCGGCGAAATCCAGCCGATGCTGTGCGGCTCCGCGTTCAAGAACAAGGGCGTGCAGGCCATGCTCGACGCGGTCATCGAATACATGCCCGCGCCGACGGACATCCCACCGGTCGGTGGCACCGATGAAGACGAAGCGCCCGTGACCCGCAAGGCCGACGATAGCGAGAAGTTCTCTGCGTTGGCGTTCAAGCTGATGACTGACCCGTTCGTGGGCCAGCTGACCTTCGTGCGCGTCTATTCCGGCGTGCTGACCAAGGGCGACAGCGTCTACAACCCGGTGCGCGGCAAGAAGGAGCGCATCGGTCGGATCGTGCAGATGCACGCCAACAACCGCGAAGAAGTCAACGAAATCCGCGCCGGCGACATCGCGGCCTGCGTGGGCCTGAAGGAAGTGACCACGGGCGAAACCCTGTGCGACCCGACGGCCATCGTGACGCTCGAACGCATGGTGTTCCCGGAATCGGTGATCTCGCAGGCCGTCGAGCCGAAGACCAAGGTCGACCAGGAAAAGATGGGCATCGCGCTGCAGCGCCTGGCCCAGGAAGATCCGTCCTTCCGCGTGAAGACCGACGAAGAGTCCGGCCAGACCATCATTTCGGGCATGGGCGAGCTCCACCTCGAAATCATCGTGGACCGGATGAAGCGCGAATTCGGCGTGGAAGCCAACGTGGGCAAGCCGCAAGTGGCCTACCGCGAAACCATCCGCAAGACGGTCGAAGATGCCGAAGGCAAGTTCGTTCGCCAGTCGGGCGGCAAGGGCCAGTACGGCCACGTGATCCTGAAGGTCGAGCCGCAGGAAGCCGGCAAGGGCTTCGAGTTCGTCGACGCCATTAAGGGCGGTGTGGTTCCTCGCGAGTACATCCCCGCGGTCGAGAAGGGCGTGATCGAGGCGCTGAATCAGGGCGTGCTGGCCGGTTACCCGGTCGTCGACGTCAAGGTCACGCTGCACTTCGGTTCGTACCACGACGTGGACTCGAACGAAATGGCCTTCAAGATGGCCGCCATCTTCGGTTTCAAGGAAGGCTGCCGCAAGGCCAGCCCGGTGATCCTCGAGCCGATGATGGCCGTGGAAGTCGAGACGCCCGAAGACTACGCCGGCAACGTGATGGGCGACCTGTCCAGCCGTCGCGGCATGGTGCAGGGCATGGACGACATGATCGGTGGCGGCAAGGCCATCAAGGCCGAAGTGCCGCTGTCGGAAATGTTCGGCTACTCGACCACGCTGCGCTCGATGTCGCAAGGCCGCGCCACGTACACGATGGAGTTCAAGCACTACGCTGAGGCTCCCCGTAACGTCGCCGAAGCCATCGTGGCCGCTCGCGCGAAGTAATTTCAAGAATGTGGGGCTCGCGCAGTGCGCGGCCCGACTTGTCTGCGATCCGGTGCCGTCCTGTTTCCGTGCGGGGCGAATCAGCAATCGGGTGCAGACATAAAACCAACACACGGACATGCTCTTTCTAAGGATTGAAAAATGGCAAAAGGTAAATTCACCCGCACCAAGCCGCACGTGAACGTGGGCACGATCGGTCACGTCGACCACGGCAAGACCACGCTGACGGCGGCCATCGCCACGGTGCTGTCGGCCAAGTTCGGCGGCGAGGCCAAGGCGTACGACCAGATCGACGCGGCACCTGAAGAAAAGGCCCGCGGCATCACGATCAACACCGCGCACGTCGAGTACGAAACGGCCAACCGCCACTACGCCCACGTCGACTGCCCCGGCCACGCCGACTATGTGAAGAACATGATCACCGGCGCTGCCCAGATGGACGGCGCGATCCTGGTGTGCTCGGCCGCCGACGGCCCGATGCCCCAGACCCGT